>CBDCQL010000002.1:0-2517596 GCA_965220615.1 Phototrophicaceae bacterium | reverse complement strand
GGGCAGCCAGGTGATCAGCCTGCCGCAGGCCGCCCCCGTCGTCGCCGAACTGGAGCGGGAAGCGCAGCGGCAGGAGGCTCGCCTGGAGCTCCTGACGCCCGCGCAACTGGCGCAGCCGCTGGCCCGGACAGCGCGGGGGCAGCGTTTGCGGCTGGCGCCCTTCGGCGAGTTCGGCCTGCCCCTGCGCGGGCGCCACCAGGCCGCCAACGCGACGCTGGCGCTGCGCGCCGCCGCCCGCGTGGCGGCTCGCCTGGGCGTCTGCGAGGACCCCGGCGCCATGGCCGCGCGCCTGGCGGCGCTGCGCTGGCCCGGCCGCCTGGAGAAGTTGGGGGACTCGCCCGCGCTTTATGTGGACGGCGCCGTCCACTGCCAGTCGGCCCGCTACGCGCTCGAGGCGCTGGGGGAAGCGGTCGCGCGGCCGCTGCAGGTCATTCTGGCGGTGCCCGATGACAAGGACTACGCCGGCGTGATCAAGGTGCTGGCGCCGGCCAGCGACGGCCTTATCTTCTGCGAGACGCCGCGCAACCCCATCCTGCGCTTCCCGTCGGCCGGAGAGCTGCTGGCCTTGGGGCGGGCGCAGGGTGCGCAGGTCGCGCATGTTCCGCAACTGGAAGCCGCGCTCGCCCAGGCGCGTGAGGGAGCCGGCCCTGAGGGAACAGTCCTGCTCTGCGGCACCCACTCCATCCTGGCGGACGTCATGCTGCTGCGCGGGCGTTCTTCGAAGGCTGTGGGACTGAAGGGCGGGATCAGCGTTCGCCCAGGGTTACGGGCATGGACATGGGCGCGCCATCGCGCCAGATGGAGAGCGTGACCTCGTCGCCGGGCCGCGTATGAATGGCCATCCACGAAATGAGCGAACTCATGTCATGCACCGGGACGCCGTTGATGGCGGTGATGATATCGGCCGAGGTGGGCACCGGCTGGCCCCGTACGCGCACGGCGCTACCGGCGCTGCGCAGGCCGGCGCGCTCGGCCGGGCCGCCCGGCGTCACGGTGCCGATGACCACGCCGCGCAAATTGTTGGGCAGGTTGAGGGTTTCCATCAGGTTCAGGCTGATGGAGCGTTCCTCATCGCCGATGGCCGAGATGCCCAGAAAGCTGTAGCGCACCTCGCCGTCGCGAAGCAGGTCATCGACGATGCGACGCACAAGATTGGCGGGGATGGCGAAGCCGACGCCGGCGTTGGCGGGGACGGGATTGAAACGCGACCCCTCGGTTTACGATCTGCGAGTTGACGCCGATGACCTCGCCCTTCAGGTTAAAGAGCGGGCCGCCGCTGTTGCCCCGGTTGATGGCCGCGTCGGTCTGGATGACCGAGCCGATGGAGAAGCGGGTCAGCCCCTGGATGGTTCGGTCGAGGGCGCTGACGATGCCGCGGGTCAAGGTCCAGCGCTGGCCGAAGGGGCTGCCGATGGCCAGCGCCGTCTGGCCGATGACGAGCCGGTCGGAATCGGCCAGGACCAGGGGCCGCAACTGTTCCGGCGGCAGCGAGACCTGCAGGACGGCCAGGTCGGAGTCGCGGTCCATGCCGACGATTTGCGCGCGCAGGATGGTGCCATCCAGGAAATTGACCTCGATGCCGTCGCGCATGGCGTCCTCGACGACGTGGGCATTGGTGACGACGTGGCCCTGGTCGCTGATGACGAAGCCGGAGCCGGAAGCGGATTCCACGCGGCCGCGCTGTACCACGGCCACGTTGATGGAGACGACCGAGGGGCTGACTTCCATGTAGAGACGCGCGATCTCGCTTTCGGCGGCGCTGATCTCCAGCGCGTCAATGTCGGGAGTGGGCGGCGGTGCGATGACCTGCAGGACGGGCGCCGCCTGGCCCGGCAGCAACACGCTGCCCAGGGCAAAGCCGAAGATAATCAGCAGCAGGGGCAGCAAGGCCAGCAGTAGTCGCCGCAGGGGGGAAGGATTCACGGGATGGAGGGTCTCTGTGTTCTGTTCGTTTGCCGTCAGTATAGCGTCTGGCCAGGGCGCCCCCGATTAGAAACGGCTAAGTCAGGCGGCGACCGGGGCGGGGTATACTGCGCGCTCGTGGATTGGCAACCTTGGGGAGGATGACGATGGCCGCCTACCTGCTCGCCCAGGTCGATGTGCATGATATGGAGCAGTATCGCAAGTACACGGCGCAGACGCCGGCGCTCATCGAGAAGTACGGCGGCCGCTTCCTCGTGCGCGGCGGCGAGGTGGTCACGCTGGAGGGCGAGGGCCCGTCCAATCGCCTCGTGCTGATTGAGTTCCCCTCCCTGCAGACGGTGCAGGACTTCTACGCTTCGGACGAGTATCAGGAGGTGAAGCAACTGCGCCTGCCGGCCTCCACGGCCAGCTTCCTCGCGCTGGACGGGGTGGACTAGCTGGCGGTCAGTTGTCGCAGGAAATTGACGACCGGTTCAAAGACCGGGCTGTGCAGGGGGATGTAGCCTTTTTGCGCAGCCAGCCCGAGCCTTGGTTCCGGGTCAGGTCGGGACGCAAGGAAAGCATGTAGCCGCGCCTTTGGAATGGTGTTTCTTCTGTGTGAAATTCCCGCTTGCTCACCAAGACAATTGAAATATTCATCCACGCAATACATGGCAGGTCGAGTGTCAGGGTCATCTGCAAGTGCTGCAAGGCACAAGTCCTCCAGCATCTGTCCCGATTCAGCCTCTTCAGGAGGCATAATCATCACTGAGATGCGAGGTTCTCCAGCCGACAATTCAAGAGGCTTTGATGGAAAGGGTAAACCTACGCTCTCAAGCGCACTGCAAACGCTGTCAAAGGCCCCCTTGCTGTTCCCGTCTCCGTCGCGCACTATTCCGATGAATTTGGCGTTGGCAAACCCGCCTTCGTTGTTTATTGCCCTTAGTTCAGCACGTAGTTTGTCCTTGCCGCCAATATCCATAACCTGGAAGTCAGAAACGGCGGATAGTCTGAGCATGGCCTCGAAGAAGTTCTTCTCATCACTACCCTCCACGATAAGAAGATGGGCCTTTTCTATTTTCCTGGGTTTGGGTCTATCGGTCACTAGCGCATCTCAAGGTACATTTCGACAGCGGCATCCAATGTTTCTTCATCATAAGAGACAGCACGGATCTCGTTACTTTCCCTCCTGTGCCTGAGGCCATAGAGTCGAAAGTCGAAAGGCTTCACTTCCTTATGCGCTTCATGCGCTGCACTAATCATTTCGTAACTATGTGTCGTGGCGAAGATTTGGACATTGTAGGCGCGAGCTGCTTCGGCAATTGCCCTCCAGACCTCAACCTGAACTGAATGATGCAGCCCGGTTTCTATCTCGTCGACAAGCACGATGCCGTTTTCTGTCTTGGCAATGGCTAACAAAAGGCTGGCTGAACGGCGCATCCCTTCTCCCATCGAAGAAATGGGTAAAGGCTGTTCCAGATCATCAAGATGACCGTGGATTTCGAAATACGGACCGTTTTTGAGCACCTCAAGCTGCAATAAACGAGTGTCGAATTTCCTTGCCAAATCGAGAAGTCTTTTGTCCTGTCGCGTTCGACGAATTTCGGTGAAGAGAGATGCTTCATCTTCAGCAGAAAGCAACTTGTTTGTCGGAAGGAAAAACGACTTGTGTTTGGTTGTCCGCTCTACTTTGCTTTTCTCTCCAATTAGCGTGGTGGAAGAATCTCTTGGACGGAAAGAAAACGGATTGAAAGACATCCAACTCTCATAAGCATCCATAAAGACCAGCACGCAACCATTAGCATCTACAACATTTTCTCGCACTCTTTGTTGAAGTGAAATCTCTGGAGGGAAGCTGCCGATCTCTGCCAGTGCAATTGTAAGATGTGGAGGGTCCGCAGAGTTCTGATCAGTTTCTGATTCCAGACACTCGGCATTTCGACCAAACAATTGTATTCCGACATTTGTTTCAAAGTTGTGAAAAAGGGCAGACCAGCCCGGGTCAACAGTATCCACACCGTTTTCGAGTCTGTAACTTCTATATGATCTCCGTATTGCATCAGTAATCCGGAGCAAGAGACTTGCATCATATTCACCGCAATATGTCAAAATCGCTTCCAGCAGAGCCGTCTTGCCCGTGTTGTTCTTCCCGGCAATCAGATTGACGCGCGCCAGGTCATCCAGTTGCAGGTCCCTGAAGCCACGGAAGTTTTGAACGCGAAAGGACTTGTACATTTTCACTTCCCCGCAACACAGTGCGCGGGGGTCATTGTACACTGCGAAGCAAGGTGGCGGGAGTGTGACGCGGCCCGCCCTCAGGGGCAGGGGCTGCGGCGGCTGAGTTCGCAGTAGAAGTACTGCGTCGTGTCGCTCATGGCGAAGCGCGCCAGTTCCTGCGCGCTGTAGAGAAAGTCGCTGCGCGAACTGGCCTGGTGGCAGTTGAAGCAGGCCGTCAGGTTCTCGTCGATCGTCGCGCCGCTGACGCGGTCGAAGGAGCCGAAGTTCCAGTTGCCGGCGCGGGCGACGCTGGTGAAGTCCTCCTCGTCCCAGTCCATGCGCTTGTGGGAGACGTGCAGGGTGTCCTGCATCTCGCCCTTGCGCAGGCGGCCTGCCGCGTCCAGCAGCGGCTCGCCCTGCGCGTCGAGGGCGGCCTGCCACAGTTCGATGACCACTACGCTGTCGTGCGGCAGACGGCCGCTGCTGCGCAGGCCCTGCAGCGCGCGCGGGCTGACGTACAGGTCGCGGATCGTGCCGTCGCCGCGGTCGACGGTGGCGTAGTGTGTATAGGTCGTGGCGTAGTCCGCCGGGTAGCTGACGCCATTGTAGGCACCCCCGTCGGGCTCGCCGGCGCTGCAGGCGGCCAGCAGCAGCGCGACGAGGGTTATCCACTTCATCAGTCTGTTTCGCCTTGTCCGCAATTGCAGATTCACCAGGCCCTCACCCCCGATCCCTTTCCCGTCCCGGAGGACGGGACCCCTTCCCTCAGGGAGAGGCGCAGAATTCCGCGGGCAACTCACCAACAATTTCTGACCAATTTGTAGCACGCGCATCTTGCGAATCTGTGACGCGCGGCCGATTCATTGTACAACGGCCCGCTGACGTGTCGGACGCTTGACATATTGATGTCCATCAATATAATCAGGGCATGAAGGACGAGTCGCTGCAATTCGCGAAGGCTTTGGCCGACGGCACGCGCCAGGAGATTCTGCGCCAGCTCTGCTGCCGCTGGCTGACGGTCAACGCCCTGGTGCTCAGCCTGGAGGGGCAGGTGCGCCAGCCGACGGTCAGCCACCATCTGCGCCTGCTGGAAGAGGCCGGCCTGGTGCTGGTCGAGCAGCGCGGACGGCAGCGGCTGTACACGCTCAATCAGGAGCGCCTGACGACCTGCTGCGGCGAGTTGTTGCGCGTCTACGCGCCGGACTACCGCCTGGCGCCGGTCCCGGTCAGCGACGGGGAAAGAGAAGATCTATGAGTGAGAGCATCCACGAACAGGTGCGTGAACGTTACGGCGCGCTGGCGGAGGGGGGCGAAAGTTGCTGTTCGCCCGATTTCTATGGCGCGGCCATGCTTGAGGGCCTGCCGCAGGAAGCCAGCGAACTGTCGCTGGGCTGTGGCAACCCGCTGGAAGGCGCGGCCTTGCAGCCGGGCGAGACGGTGCTGGACCTCGGCAGCGGCGCCGGCATCGACTGCTTCCTGGCGGCGCGTGAGGTGGGGCCGACGGGGCGCGTCATCGGCGTCGACATGACGCCTGCCATGCTGGAGCGCGCTGAAGCGGCGCGGGCGCGCATGAGCATTGCCAACGTCGAGTTTCGCGAGGGGCGGATCGAGGACCTGCCGCTTGAGGCGGACACGGTCGACGTGATCCTCTCCAACTGCGTCATCAACCTGACGCCGGACAAGGCGCCGGTCTTCCGCGAGGCCTTTCGCGTGCTGAAACCCGGCGGCCGCCTCACCGTCAGCGACATCGTCCGCGCGGGGGACTTCGCGCCGGAACTGATGGCGGACCGCGAGAAATGGGCGGAGTGCGTGACCGGCGCCATTCCACTGGCGGACTACACCGGGCTAATGCGCGAGGCCGGTCTGGTGGACATTGAGGTCGCCGACATGCGGAACGCCGACGGGATCATCACGATTCAGCCGGGCATGCCGCCGCTCTTCAGCGCGCGCATCACCGCGCGCAAGCCAGGGGGCTGACTCCCCGGACTGTGTTTGACCGCGCCCGACGGGTTTCCCGTCGGGCGCGGTTGCGTTTAACCGTCCTGTTGCATCTCGGATTCGTAGAGGCCGGCGCCGATGGAGATGTGCTCGCCGGTCATGCGGTCGCCATTCAGCGCGCCCCAAACCACGAAAGAGAGCTTGGTTTCCACCTGGTTGCTGGCCGGGTTCAGCCAGGCGTACTCGACCCAGCCCTCGCCGACCTCGCTGCGCGTCGTGGCGTTGATTTCCTGGTTCACCGGGAAACCGTTGGCATCGGTGAAGTCGCAGCGCGGTTCATCGCCCTGCTGGCGTTCGTAGTCGAGCGGGTAGACCAGTTGGCGGCAGAGATCGTCCAGCACGAAGATGTAGACCGGGCCACCGATCCACTGCGGATGGTTGAGGAAGAGGTCCCAAGCCAGTTCGCCACGCTCGTCGACCAGGTCTTTGGCGCAGCGCACGTATTGCTGCAGTTCGTCACGGGTGTCGACGTCGCGCGCCAGCGGGAGGGCGCGGCATTCGGCCGTGGGGACGTAGAGGCCGGCGCCGAGGACATAGGGACGGCCGTCCAGCAGGACGCGACGGACATAGCTGGCCTTGTGGCTGGCCTCGTCGGTGGCGGGGTTGCGGAAGGTGTAATAGACGTAGCCGTCGTCATGCGTGCCGAGCACCCGCTCGATTTCTAGGCCGATGCTGACGCCGTCGGAATCGACCAGATCGCCGGCGTAGGTGCCGACGAGATCGGGTTGGCCGGCGTTGGCGACCTGGTAGAGGGTCACCAGGTCACCGAGAAAGAGATAGGTGGGGCCGGAGATCCAGCGCGGGTCGCTGTTGAAGTCGTGCAGCGCCTGCAGGCCGTTCTGCTGCAGGTGATGAGCCGCGCAGGCCACAAAGGCCTCGACGTCGCGCTCGTTGTAGACCAGCGAGGCGCGCACCACGTCCGGCGGGCAGGTGCCTTGGGTGTCGTGGGGATAGATCGCGGCGCCCAGATAGGCCGCTTCGCCCTGATAGTCAACCAGCCGGACGTAGGTCTCAAGCGGGTCTTCCCGGCCGCTGTCCGGATTGATGAAGCGCAGGTAGACGTAGCCCTCGCCGAAGTCGTGGGTCACGCGCACCTGCTCGCGCGCGGGGTAGACACCGTCCGGGTCCTGCCAGTCCCACAGGTTGTCGCCGGGGGCGATGTCCGAACCCGGGCTGAGCAAGGCGGTGCCGTCCGCGCTGGTGGCGAAAATGTAGACGGGGTGCTCCCACCAGGCGCTGGTCTCGAAGTCCTGCGCGGCCTGCTCCCAGCCGACGGCCTCAATGTGTTCGACGGCGCAGTGGACAAACGCCTTCAGTTGCTGGCGGGTATGCAGATCGGCGAGGCGGCCGGCGTGGCTGTCGCAGGGCGTCTGCGCCGCGACAGGCGCGGCCAGCAGCGTGAGCAGCAGGACCAGCGCCGCAAAGAACAGGAACTGTCGTGGTTTTCGGTAAGCCATGAGGCCCTCCCTGCCGGTCTGCGGGACCGGCGCTCACTGGCTGCCATGCACTGGATGACAGCGACAACTCTGTTTATGGCTGCATTTGCGATTCGTAGAGGCCGGCGGCGATGGAAACGTGCTGACCGTCGAGCATGCCGACGACGACGAAGGAGTGCTTGATCTCGACCTCGTCACTGGCCGGGTTCAGCCACAGGTAGCGTACCCAGCCCTCACCGGCCTCGCTGCGGGCCGTATCAAGGATGTCCTGACCGGGCAGGTTGCCCTCGGGGTCCCTGAGGTCGCAGCGGGGTTCATCGTCCACCTGGCGTTCGTAATCGAGCGGGTAGACTAACTGGCGGCAGAGCTCGTCCAGCACGAAGACGTAGACCGGGCCGCCGATCCACTGCGGGTGGTTGAGGAAAAGGTCCCAGGCCAGTTCGCCGCGCTCGTCGCCCAGGTCTTTGGCGCAGCGCACGAACTGTTGCAGTTCGTCGCGGGTGTCGACGTCGCGCGCCAGCGGCAGATTGCGGCAATCGGCGGCGGGGACGTAGAGGCCGGCGCCGAGGATGTAGGCGCGGCCGTCCAGCAGGACCCGGCGCAGGTAGGTTGCCTTGGGCTCCACCTCGCCGCTGGCCGGATTTCTGAAGCGGTAATAGACGTAGCCATCGTCGTGGCTGGCCAGTACGCGCTGCTTCTCCAGAGCGAATTGCACACCGTCCGCGTCGCTCATTTCATGGCCGTCCACGCCAGTCATGTGCGGCTGCCCGGCGATGAGCAGCGCGATGAGGCTCTCCATGTCCAGCAGGATGAGGTAGGTGGGGCCGGCGATCCAGCGCGGGTCGCTGTTGAAGTCGTGCAGGGCCTGCAGGCCGTTCTGCTGCAGGTAATGCGCGGCACAGGCCACAAAGCGTTCGACGTCGCGCTCGTTGTAGACCAGCGAGGCGCGCACCAGGTCCGGCGCGCAGCTGGCGTGCGTATCCCGCGGGTGGTAGCCCGCACCCATTCCGGCCTGCTCGCCATCGCGTTCCAGCATCAGGTTGTAGCTCATTTTGGGCTCTACCTGACCCGTTTCGCGGCTGATGATGCGGTAGTACGCGAAGCCCTCGCCGAAGTCGGAGGCGATGCGGGCCAGTTCACGCGAATACCACACGCCGTCCGAATCCTGCAGGTCCCACAGGTTGCTGCCGGCGGGCAATCCCGAGCCGGCCACGAAGAAGACGTCGCCTTGCAGCGTTCCGGCGAAGAGATAGACGTCCCCATCCATCCAGGCGCTGGTCTCGAAGTCCTGCGCCGCCTGCTCCCAGCCGACGGTCTCGACATGCGCCGCGGCGCAATGGACGAAGGCCTTCAGTTGCTCACGGGTGTGGATATCGGCCAGACGGCCGGCGTGGCTGTCGCAGGGCGTCTGCGCAACGACGGGGGCGGCCAGCAGCGACAGCAGCAGGAGCAGCGCCGCAATGAACAGGAACTGGCGAGAATTTCCGTAAGTCATGAGACTCTCCCTGCCGGTCTGCGGACCGGCGCCGGATGACAGCGACACTTCTGCTTATGGCTGCATCTGCGATTCGTAGAGACCGGCAGCCACGGATATCAGTTGGCCGTCGAGCGTCACTCCGACCACGTAGCTGTCCTTGCCCTCGACCTCGCCACTGAGCGGGTTGCGCAACACGTAACTGACCCAGCCCTCGCCCTCCTGGCTGGTGACCCGGGCGCGGATTTCCTGGTCGACCGGAGTGCCCTCCGCGTCGACAAAGTCGCATTGCCCGTTGCTCTCGCCGGCCGGGTAGACGGGCGTGGCAAGGTAATCGCAGTTCTCGTCCAGCACGAAGAGGTAGGTCGCCCCGCCGATCCACTGCGGGTGGTTGAGGAAGAGATCGAAGGCCGCCTCGCCGCGTTCCCCGACCAGGCGCGCGGCGCAGCGCACGTAGCGCTGCAGTTCGTCACGGGTGTCGATGTCCTGCGCCTGGGGCAGATCGCGGCATTCGTCAGCCGGCACGTAGAGCCCGGAACCGAGATAGTAGGGGCGGCCATCGAACAGGGTGCGGCGGAAATAGCCGATCTTGCGATCTTCCTCGTCAGTGGCCGGGTTGCGGAAGGTGTAGAAGACGTAGGCGTCGTCGTGGCTGGCGAGAATGCGCTGCACTTCAGGCGCGACCTTGACGCGGCCTTCCGCGTAGGAAGCGGCGTCGCGAACGGTACCGACCAGTTGCGGCTGTCCGGCATTGGCCACGACGAAGCCGGTCTCAAGATTGTAGAGGAAGAGGTAGGTGGGGCCCGAGAACCAGCGCTGGTCCGTGTTGAAGTCGTGGATCGCCTGCAGGCCCCGTCGCTGCAGATGGTGTTCGGCGCAGGCGACGAAGGCCTCGACGTCGCGTTCGCTGTAGACCAGTGACGCGCGCACGACCTCCGGTGAGCAGGTGGCGTGCGTGTCCTGCGGATGCAGGCCGGCGCCGATGAAGGCCGGCTCGCCCTGGTAATCCAGGCGCAGGACGTAGGACTCCTTGGGTTCTTCCTGTCCGCTGGCGATGTTTTCGATGCGGTAATAGACGAAGCCGGCGCCGAAGTCGCGCGCGATGCGGGCCTGTTGCTGCACGATTGGCGTGCCCTCAGAATCCCGCCATGCCGAGAGGTCACTGCCCGGGGTTAAATCCACACCCCAGGCGTAGAGGTGCTCGCCATTGATCTTCGCGGCGAAGAGCGCCAGCGGGCCATCGTGCCAGTCGCTGCCGCTGAAATCCTGGAAGGCCTGTTGCCAGCCGACGGCTTCAATGTGTTCGGCGGCGCAGTGGACAAAGGCCTTCAGTTGCTCACGGCTGTGGATATCGGCCAGTCGCCCCGCATGGCTGTCGCAGGGGGTCTGCGCAGCAACGGGGGCGGTCAGCAGGGTCAGCGCAAGCAGCGCCAGGGTGATCAGGGCTGCGGCCAGCCCCTGACTGCGTGGACGAAATGGCATCGCCCTCTCCTCTGCGGGATATGAACGGGACCGCTCACCGCCTGCGCCAGGGGTGACGCGGGCGGGAGCGATCCGCAGAAGTCGCTACTTCAGTTCAGACTCGTAGAGGCCGGCGCCGACCGAGACGTGCTCGCCGGCCAGCGTCCAACCGATGATGTAGGAACTCTTGGTCTCGAGCGTGTCGCTGGCCGGGTTCAGCCAGACGTAGTCGACCCAGCCCTCGCCGGCTTCGCTGGTCGACATGTCGAGGATGTCCTGGTTCACCAGGTTGCCGACCGAGTCCACCAGGTCGCAGGTCTGGGATTCATCGTAGAGGTAGTCCAGCGGGTAGAAGATGTTGCGGCAGTCCGAACCGGAGATGAAGAGATAGGACGAGCCGCCGACCCACTGCGGATGATAGCGGAAGAGGTCGAAGGCCAGCTCGCCGCGTTCCTCCAGAAGTTCGACGCCACAGCGCACGTAGAGTTGCAACTCCTCGCGGGTGTTGATGTCGCGCGCCAGGGGAAGGGCGTTGCACTCCAGTGAGGGCACGTAGAGGCCGGCGGCGAGGATGTATGCTTGGCCGTCAAGGAGGACGCGGCGGGCGTAGGTGATCTTGCGCCCTTCCTCATCGGTGGCCGGGTTGCGGAAGCGATAATAGACGTAGCCGTCATCGTGGCTGCCCAGGATGCGCTGAATCTCGGGCACGACCGCTACCCGCCCCTCGGCGTAGGAGGAGGCGTCGCGTACGGTGCCGACCACCTGCGGCTGACCGGCGTTGAAGACGGCGAAGGCACCCGCAAGGTCGTAAAGGAAGAGATAGGTGGGGCCGGAGATCCAGCGCTCGTCGTTGCCGAAGTCATGCAGCGCCTGCAGGCCGTTCTGTTGCAGGTGATGGGTGGCGCAGTTTACGAAGGTCTCGACGTCCTGTTCGTTGTAGACGAGGGAGGCGCGCACCGAATCGGCCGGGCAGGTGCCATGCGTGTCCTGCGGGTGCAGGCCGGCGCCGATGAAAGCCGGCTCACCCTGGTGGTCCAGCTGCAGGACATAGGAGAGTTTGGGTTCTTCCGCGCCGCTGGCGATGTTTTCGAGGCGGTAATAGACGTAACCACCACCGAAGTCACGCGCGATGCGGGCCTGCTCCTGCACCACGGCGACGCCGTCTGAATCGCTCAACTCCCACAGGCTGTCGCCCGGGTTGGCGTCCGTGCCGGGGCTGAAGAGCGTGGTCCCGTCCATGGTGCTGGCGAAGAGGTAAATCGGGCCATCCAGCCACTCGGCGCCCTCGAAGTCCTGCGCGGCCTGTTCCCAGCCGACCATTTCGACGTGGGCGGCGGCGCATCGGACGAAGGCTTTCAGTTCCTCGCGGCTGTTCAGGTCGGCGAGCCGGCCGGCGTGGCTGTCGCAGGGCGTCTGTGCCGCGACCGGCGGCGCCAGCGCCGTGAGCAGCAGCGCGAGCAACAGCACTACACATGCAGGGCCAGTCAATCGAAAGCGCATGATGGGCTATCCCTTTCCGTTGTGTGCAAAAAACCAGGCGCAGGTCGACGGCCCGCCCCGGATAAATACGCATTCACTATAGCAATTAAGAAATGGAGCATAAAGGCCGGATGGACGTATCGTTTCAGCCTTGCCTGTCGGCCCATTCCCGTGACCAGGCGACGGCCCTGTGGATGCCCTCGCGCAGGGAGGTCTGCGGCGCGTAATCCAGTAGTTCGCGCGCCTTGTCGATGTTGGCCACGTAGTGGGTGATCTCGCCCGTGCGGCTGGGCTCGATGCGCAGTTCGGGCCTGGTCTCCAGCGCCTCGCCGATGAAATGCACCATGTCCAGCAGGCGGTGGCCCTCACCGCAGGCCAGGTTGATGGTCTCGTCCCGCAGGGCGCCGGCGAGGAGGCGCTCGATGCCGGCGCTGACGCCCCGGATGCAATCGTCGACGTAGGTGAAGTCCAGCACCTTTTCCTGCCCGTAAACGGTCACCGGCCGGCCGGCGCCGATCTCGCGAATGAAGAGCGGGATAACGCGTTCCATGCGTTCGAGGTCGTTGTCGAAGCGTCCGTAGACGTTGCTGAAACGAAAGACGAGGTAGGGCAGGTCGTAGCACTGGGCGTAGGAATAGATCAGCGCCTCGCCCGAAAGCTTGCTGGCGGCGTAGGGGCTCTCCATGTAGTAAAAGTCGGCGTGCGCCTCGTCGGTGATGTAGCGGTGGATGTCGCCGTAGATTTCGCGCGAACTGCTGAAGACGACGGGCAGGCGGTTCTGACGGCAGAACTCGAGGACGTTGAAGGTAATGGCGATGTTGTCCAGCGCGCGCAGCGGGTTCTCGACCAGTTCGTGTACCTTGGCATGGGCGGCGAGATGCACCACCAGGTCGAGGTCCTGCGGCCAGTCCTGGTCGCCGACGCCGCCGTTGAAGCGGGCGGTCCGTTGGCCCAGGTCCTGCAGCAGCGTCGGGATGCGCGTGGTCCAGGTGTTGGGGCGGATATCGACGCCGAAAACCTCGTGACCCTGTTGCAGCAGATGCAGGCCGAGGTTGCTGCCGATCTGTCCGCTCGAGCCGGTGATGAGTACGCGCACGGTCGCTCCTGACTGTGAGGGCTTCACTATAGCAAGGGTCCCGTCCTGAAGCATCCCGCAGGAGTAGCGTGGGGGGCGTCCATGTGTGAGCGTGAGGCGTGAGTCTGCAACCGCCGTTGGCCCTCACCCCCGCCCCCCTCTCCCTGAGGGAGGGGGGGAGAAATACAGTTGCCAAACTGGCTATTACCGAAGCCAGTCTCTTCCAGGGCGGGAGATGAGGGGAGACACACCCCGGAAAAATCGACGGTTTAAGGCCCCTCTCCCTGAGGGAGAGGGGATTGGGGTGAGGGCGCAAAGACTGATACCATTCGCTCCCGCACCCTGCTCCTGCGCTACCCTGGCGTCTTTCCAGGCGGTGAACGTTCTCCAGCACTTACTGGCGCATGCCGCCGCGTTTACGCTAGACTGCGCGACCAGGCCCGGACAAGGAAGACAATGACTCCCGACATTATCCGAACCCTGCTCGACTACCATTACGGCGAACAGCAGAAGGTCTGGCAGGACTGTGTGCTGCAACTGGATGAGGCGCAATACCTGCACGATTCGAAGTATGCGCATGGCAGCATTCGCGACTGTCTGCTGCACGTGCTGAACGGGGAACGGACCTGGCTGGCGCGCGCCCGCGGCGACGGTGCCGCATCGCCTCTAGCCGCCGAAGAGTTTCCGGACCGGGAAGCCCTGGGTCTGCGCTTCGCCGCGGTGGAAGCGGAAGTGCGCGCATTCGCCGATGGCTTGGATGAGGCGGGTCTGGCTGCTCCGGCGCGCTACATCTCGGCGGCCGGTGAGCAGATCGACAACCGCGTGTGGCACATCCTGCTGCACATCGGCAACCACGGCCTCATCCACCGCGCCGAGATCATGGCCATGTCCGCCCGCATGGGCGGCCCGTCCTTCGATCTGAGCCTGATGCGCTGGCTCTACAAGGGGCGCTATTAACCGGGGAAAGGTGCAGCATCGTGATCGACCAAAAACTACTGGAGCGCTTTGCCGACGAGGGCTACGTGATCGTGCCGGCCCTCTTCCCCCGCGAGGAAGTGGAGACGATCAAGGCGCATTTCATGCGTCTGCACGCGCGCAAAATCGGCTTCCATGATGACGGCATCACGGACGAGTTCGATCCGCTCTACCGCTATCCGCGCATGCTCCACCCGCATCGTTACGATGCGCTCAGCCGCGACTGGCTGCTTGACCCGCGCCTGCGCGCCTGGACTACGGCCCTGCTGGGGCGCGAGCCGCTGGCGGCCCAGACCATGTTTTACTTCAAGCCGCCCGGCGCCCGCGGCCAGTCCCTGCATCAGGACCAGCGCTCGCTGGAGGTGCGGCCGGGCACCTGTCTGGCGGCCTGGATGGCGGTTGACGCCAGCGACGAGGACAACGGCTGCATGAAGATCGTGCCGCACAGCCAGGACCTGGAAAAGCTCTGCATCATCGATGCGGACCGGCGCAAGTTCTTCAGCGGCACGACCGTCGAACTGGCGGAGTGGATGGAATTGCGCAGCCTGGCGATGCAGCCCGGCGACGTACTCTTCTTTAACGGCCAGGTGATTCACGGCAGCTGGCCCAACACGACCGAAGACCGCTTCCGTCGCGCCATGATCGCGCATTACATCGTCGGCGAGGCGGAGAAGGTGGCGAAGTTCTACCAGCCGCTGCTGACCTTCGACGGCGAGGAGCTGGAAATGGGCGTCAGCGAGCATGGCGGCCCCTGCGGCGTCTGGGTGCCGGCCAGCGATCCCGGCGGCCGCGAGGAACTGGAACTCGTTGAGCCCGGCTGAGGCAGCGGCCTGCCTGGCGGATCAGCGCGGACGCAACAAGCTGAACACATCCATGGACCTCTGCCATGCACTGCATCACCCTCGACCGCGTCACCCTGTCCCACGCCGCCCGCGAGATCTTCGCGGAGCTCTCCTGGGCCATTGACGATCGCGCCCGCAGCGGCCTGATCGGCCCCAACGGCGTCGGCAAGTCCAGCCTGTTGCGCATCATCAGCGGCGACCTGCAGGCGGACAGTGGCGGGGTGCAACGCCACCCCGGGACGCGCGTCGGCTATCTGCCGCAACAGGTCGACCTGCCCGGTGGCCGCAGCCTGCTGGAAACGGCCATGGAGTTGCCGCCGGCGCTGGCCGAGGTCGAGGGGCGTCTGGCGCAACTGGAAGCGCGCCTGGCAGACCCGGCGGTCTACAACCACGAGCGTCGCCTGACGCATGTCCTGGCGCAGCAGGAACGGGCTTTGGCCGACTACGAACGCCTCGGCGGGGCGCAGCATCAGGGCCGGGTGCGCTCGCTGCTGGCTCACCTGGGCCTCGGCGAGGCCGATTACGACCTGCCCTGCGAGGCGCTCAGCGGCGGCCAGAAAAAGCTGGTGGCCCTGACGCGCCTGGCCGTCGCCCGGCCGGAGGTCTTGCTGCTGGACGAGCCGGACAACCACCTCGATATGGTCGCGCGCCGCCGCCTGGAGGCCTTCATCCGCGACTACGAGGGCGCCGTCATCATCGTCTCGCACGACCGCTGGCTGCTGGACGAGGTGGTCACGGAGATCGTCGAACTGGAGGCGGGTGCGCTGACCTTCTGGGCCGGCAACTACAGCTGGTACGCCACGCAGCGCGAACTGGCGCGCCTGCGGCAGCAGCAGCAATACACGGCCCAGCAGAAACGCATCCGTCAAATCGAGGAGGCCATCAAACGCTTTGAGCACTGGGCGCGCATCACTGAGGACCCGCGCCACAAGCGCAAGGCGCGGCATCGGCGCCGCATGCTGGAGCGCATGGAGGAGAAGGGCGAGATCATTGAGAAGGTCGTCGAGCGGCGCCAGTTACAGGCGGAGTTCAGTGGCTGGCGCGGCAGCACGAAGGCGCTGGAGATCACGGGCCTGGCGATGGGCTACGACGACGACCTGCTCTTCGTCGACCTGGACCTGCTCGTGCGGCACGGCGAGCGTGTCGGCCTGATCGGCCCCAACGGCGCCGGCAAGTCCGTTCTCTTCCGCCTGGTGCTCGGCGAGGAGACGCCGCTGGAGGGGCAGATTCGAATCGGTCCGGGGACGCAGCCCGGCTACTACGCGCAGGACCACGAGACCCTCGGCCCCTGGCTGGAGCGCTCGCCGCTGGAGCGCGTGCGCGACATCCGCCCATTGTCCGAAAACGACGCGGTCGCCTTCCTGTTGAAGTACCAGTTTCACTACGAACAGTTGCGTCTGCCGGTGGCCGCGCTCAGCGGCGGCGAGCGCAGCCGGCTGCAACTGGCGACGCTGGTGCTGGAGCGCCCAAATCTGTTGCTGCTGGACGAGCCGACCAACAACCTCGACATCCCCACGGCCGAGGTGCTGGAGACGGCGCTGGCGGACTTTGACGGCGCGATTCTCGCCATCTCGCACGACCGTTACTTCCTCGAGCGCACGGTGGACCGCATCGTCGAACTGCGCGACGGCGAGTTGACCAGCCACGCCGGCGGCTACAGCGACTGGCTGGAACGGTATGGGTAATGCTGTTTGATTTACAGGTTGCCGGAATTGAATTTCAGAAGACGGCCCCAGTCGATTGTGCCGTCGGGGTGACAAAAATCTTCCGTGAATTCCTCAATGAACTCCGCTTCGAGGGCAGCACGTCTTTTTCTGAAGCTTTCGTTCTGTTCACGGGCCAGATAACCGACTGGCTCAATGAGGCTGGTATAGAGGTTCGGGTCGCCTGACAGAAAGTGCCAAAACCCCTGGCCTTCGTACTTGATGTAGTTGGCGACATTGGTGGCTTTTGCCCGGCCGTAGCAGATGCCCAGCACTGGCTGGATATGCGCCGTGGAATCTCCCTGTTGCAGGACACGTACAGCGGTTCGGAAGTTTTGGGCCAGGCGTTGCTTCTGTGAGTGATTCCCCCAGTTTGGGCCAGACTTGATGGACACCAGAAAGCGGGTGTTTGACGGTCGAATTCCAGGTCAATTCCCTCGGCGGATGATTTTCGACCGCCGTCGTTTTCACTTGAAACCCGAATGACCAGACTCTCCAGGAAATTCCGGCCAAACAGTTCTTCCTCAGATGAAGACAGGTAGGCATCCAGCAGTGAGTGGACCATTTGAGACGCGGACTGCATGTCTTTCGCGCGGAAAAGGTAGGGGTTCTTGCGCCGCAGAATCGTATTCAGTTTGACTTTCTGCAAACGCTCAAAACGGGCGTTGTGGAACTCTTCAATCCTTTCGCCGGCGAACTCGTTGAGCCGCCGGGGATCAAGGCTCGGCATCCAGGGCCTCAGCAAAGGGTTGGGCAGCGATGCGTTCCCGCGCAATCTCGCAGTACTCAGTCACCTTGTCGATACCGATGTAGTGACGGCCAAGTCCCTTTGCAGCGACGGCCGTGGAGCCCGAACCGATGAAGGGGTCCAGCACGACGTCGCCGGGTTGGGTGAAGAGGCGGATGAACCAGGCGGGCAGCGTTATCGGGAAGGCGGCGCTGTGGCCGACGTTGTTGCACTCGGTGGCCATGTGCAGCACGTTGGTCGGGTAGGCCTTGTCCCGTCCCTCCCAGTTGGACACGTTTTTGCCGAAGCCGCTCTGTACGCGCGATTCATCGCGCAGGCGGTCTGTTTCGCTCAGCGATTTAAGGCGCGTTTTGGCCCAGTCGCCCATCGGCACCATCACGGCTTCCTGGTACATGGCGAATTTACGCTGCCGGTTGAACTGCAGGCAACGTTCCCAGGAATCGCGAAAACGGTTGGGCCACTTGCCGGGATAGCTGTTCCTTTTGTGCCAGCAGAACTCTTCGGTCCACAGCCAGCCCTGGCGGCGCAATTCCAGAATGAGTTCCAGCACGTAGGTATGACGCTCGCCCTCTACCACGCGCTCCTTGATGTTCAACACGAATGAGCCCTGCGGGCGCAGTACGCGCTTCAGTTCGGCAGCTATGGGCAGGAACCAGTCGACGTAGTCGTCGGGGGAGATGCCGCCGTAGGTCTTTCTGCGTTGATCGGCGTAGGGCGGTGAGGTGAAGATCAGATCCACTGAGTCTGGTTCGAGAGCCGAAAGCACCTCGAACGCATCGCCATGGTGGATTTCGTCCAGGCTGGTTGGCAGTAGTACCCGATCTGATGCCACTTCGAAACCCGGCAGTGTTGACGGAGTGAGGATTTTGTTCATGGATGGCTACCACGCTCACTGACAGCCAAAGCATAGCAGGGATGGTGGGTCAGGCAAATCGCCGGCCTTCAGTTCACAGGGGCCGGCGCATCTCCGTCACGCTGCTGAAGCCGAAGAAACGCTGCAGAAAAGGATACGAGCGCTCCTTGATGGCCACGAAGCCGCTTCGCTCGTAAAGGGCGCGGGCGCGCGGGTTGTTGTCAAGCACGTCGAGACGCAGGTCGCGGTAGCCGCCCTCGCGCGCGTGGCGGCAGACGGCCTCCAGCAGTTGTGTGCCGATGCCCTGGCCGCGCAACTCCGGCACCACGGCGATGCCGTCCATCAGCAGGGTGCCGGGCTGCCTGTTGCGCGATGGCAACAGCCCCATGGCGAGGTAACGCAGGCTGCCGCCGGGAAGACCGTAGCTCTGAATCATCGTACGCAGCCCGATGTCCAGCAGGCTGCCGGTCCCGTCCTGAATGCCGGCGAGTCCGGCCGGTTGCCCGGCGCGCGTGGCGACGAAGGCATGGGTCGGGTTCATGGAGCGCGCCAGGACGTCGAGGCTGCGCGGGCCCTCACCCAGGAAAGTTTGCAGCAGCGGTCGAAAGGCCTCCATGTACAGCAGGGCGGCCTGGTCGCGGTGCTGGTCCGCCAGCCCCTGCGAGATTGTCAGCGCTTCCACGGGCGGCGCCTTCAGATCGTGGCGGGTTTGTCGGCGTCTGGTGGGGCCTCCGGCGCGTCGGGGAAGGACTCGATGTAGAGCGTGCGGCTGGGGAAGGCCACGCTCAGCCCCAGGTCCTCGATGATGTCCATGATCGTCAGCAGGATGCCATGCTGCACTTCCATGAAGTCCCCCCAGGCGGGCTCGGTCACGTTGCAGCGAATCAGGATGTTGAGCGAGCTGTCGCCGAAGCCGGAAAAGAAGACCATCACCGTTTCGGAATCCACCTTTTCGTGGGCGGCCAGCATGGCGCGCAGACGGGCTACGAGGGCGCGCAGGTCGCTGCTGGTCGAATCGTAGGTGACGCCGACGGTCACGTCCATGCGGCGTTTTTCCATGCGCGAGAAGTTGATGACCGGCTCGCCGGTCAACATCGTGTTGGGCACGGTGACCAGCGCCTGGTCCAGCTGGCGGATGCGGACGGCGCGCACGCCCACTTCCTCGACGATGCCGGTCACGCTGGGCGTGCGAATGAACTCGCCGACGCGCAGCGGCTTGTCGCTGATGATGGTGGTGAAGGAGAAGAGGTTGGCGACGGTATCCTGGGCGGCCAGCGAAATGGCCAGGCCGCCGAGGCCGATGCCGGCGATGAGGCCGCTGACGTCGTAATGCCATTCCTGCAGCAGGATGACGATGGCCAGAACGAGGACGACCACCCGCAAACCGGTGCGCAGGAAGGGCACCAGCTGCTGGTCGAGCCGGATGCCGGTGACGTGCTCCAGGCGCAGCGAGGATTCGACGATGATCCCTACGGCGTTGTAGAAGGCGGCGAAGACCGACATGATGACGAAGCTGCGCGCCAGCTGGGTGAAGAACTGCGTGGTGCCGGCGTCGCCGGGCAGCAGGGTGCCGGCGATGAGCAGACCAGGCGCGATCACCAGCAGGCGCACGGGGTTTTCGACGATGCGCAGGAAGATCTCGTCGGCTTCCTTGTCGCGGCGGTCGAGGAAGCGGCTGAAGGGGATCAGCACGAGGCGTGTCAGCAGGCGACGCAGCAGCCAGACGAAGAGCAGCGCCACGATGGCCAGCAGGACGCGCTGGATGATGTTACGGACCTGCGGGTCCAGCTGGTTCAGGAATTCAAGCTCGGGCACGCGGCACTCCTCAGCCGCGCGCGGCCTGGCGCGCCTGGGCGTCCATGACGGCGACGGCGGTCATGGCGACGATGTCGTCGACGTCATCGCTGGCCTGCAGCACCTGCACCGGTTCGCCCATGCCCAGCAGAACGGGGCCGATGGCCTCGACGCCGGCCATGCGATGCAGCAGCTTGTACGCGATGTTGGCCGAGCCGAGGTCCGGGAAGACCAGCACGTTGGCGTCGCGCACCTCGCTGAAGGGGAAGCGCTCGTTGACGATGGCGTCGACGACGGCCGTGTCGGCCTGCATCTCGCCGTCGACCAGCAGGTCCGGCCGACGTTTGCGCACCAGCGCGGCGGCGTCGCGCACCTTGTGCGAGAGGGGGTGCGGCGTGCTGCCGAAGTTGGAGAAGGAGAGCATGGCCACGCGCGGCTCGATATCGAGGCTGCGGGCGAAGTCCGCCCCGAGGACGGCGATGTCGGCCAGGGTTGCCGCGTCCGGTGCGATGTTGACGGTGGTGTCGGTGAAGACGTAGCTGCGGTCTTCGACGATCATCAGGTAGAGGCCGCTGGCGACGCGGGCGCCGGGCGCGGTGCCGAAGATCTGCAGCGAGGGGCGCAGGACGTCGGGATACTCCTGGGTGAGGCCGCTCAGAAAGACCTCGGCGGCGCCGGTGTGCACCATCATCAGGCCGTACCAGGTGGGTTGCTGCAGCAGGGCTGCGGCCACTGTCGCGGTCATGCCGCGGCGCCGGCGCAGGTCCAGCAGCGCCTGCACCCGGTCCGCGTGCTCTTCCAGGTGCGGCGTGATGATGCGCGGCGCGAAGTCCAGCCCCAGTTCACGGATTCGGGACTCAATGACCTCGCGTTCGCCGAGCAGGACGGGCGTGCCGATGCCCTCCTCGCGCATCTGGTAGGCGGCGCGGATGATGCGCGGGTGCTCGCCCTCGCCATAGACGACGCGCGTTTCGGCGCCGCCGGCGCGGGCCTTGTTCATGATGCTGGCGCGCACGGTCTGGCCGTGGCCCTGACGCCGCAGCATCTCCAGGCGATAGTCGTCGAGGTCGATCCGGCGCCGCGCCACGCCGCTGTCCATGGCGGCCTGGGCCACCGCCGGCGCCACCCAGAGCAACACGCGCGGGTCCAGCGGTTTGGGGATGAGGTAATCGCGCCCGAATTTCAGCGAGGACAGACCGTAGGCCGTGAGCACGCTGTCGGGCACGTCCTCGCGCGCCAGCGCCGCCAGGGCGCGGGCGGCGGCCAGCTTCATCTCCTCGTTGATGCTGCGCGCGTAGACATCCAGCGCGCCGCGGAAGAGGAAGGGGAAGCCGAGCACGTTGTTGACCTGGTTGGGGTAATCGCTGCGGCCGGTGCCGACGATGGAGTCGGGGCGCACGGCGAGCGCGTCCTCGGGCATGATTTCGGGGTCCGGGTTGGCCATGGCGAGGATGATGGGGTCGCGCGACATCTTCTTCACCATGTCCTGCGTCAGCACGCCGGCGGCGGACAGGCCGATGAAGACGTCGGCGCCGTCGATGGCGTCGTCGAGGGTGCGGGCGTCGGTGTAGTTGGCGAAGCGCAGCTTGAATTCGTTCAAATGCTCCTCGCGGCCGGCGTAGATGACGCCGCGCGAATCGAGCATCAGGATGTTCTCGCGCGCAACACCCAGCTGGACGCAGAATTCGCCGGAAGCGATGGCGCTGGCGCCGGCGCCGGAGATCACCACGCGCAGATCGGGCATGGACTTGCCGACGAGGTCGGCGGCGTTGACGAGGGCCGCGCCGGCGATGATGGCCGTGCCGTGCTGGTCATCGTGAAAGACGGGGATGTCCAGTTCGGCCCGGAGGCGCCTTTCGATCTCGAAGGCTTCGGGCGCCTTGATATCCTCAAGGTTGATGCCGCCAAAGGTGGGCGCCAGCGCCCTGCAGATGGAAATGATCTCCTCGGGGTCGTCGGTATCGAGCTCGATGTCGAAGACGTCGATGTCGGCGAAGCGTTTGAAGAGGACGCCCTTGCCCTCCATGACGGCCTTGGCCGGCAGGGGGCCGAGGTTGCCGAGGCCGAGGATGGCGCTGCCGTTGGTGACCACGGCGACGAGATTGGCGCGCGCGGTCAGTTCCCAGCCGTTCATGCTGTCGCGGTCGATCTCCAGCACGGCCTCGGCCACGCCGGGCGAATAGGCGAGCGAAAGGTCCTGCTGGGTGGCCAGCGGTTTGGTGGCGCGCACCTCGATCTTGCCCGCGCGTCCCCGGCGGTGATATTCAAGCACGTCCTGCGTCGTGATCGCCATCGCAACTCCGTTCCCTGTCTGTCGCTATCCTAACCTGAATCCCCGCGCCTTGTCCCCTGCGGCTGCCTCGTGGCCGGCACAGCCCGGCCTCTCCACCGCAGAGCCCCTCAACCAGCATATCAGCCTGTACTGTCCGAACGCCAACAGGCATCGGCAGAAAAAAGACGACCTGTTTTGGCAGGCCGCCCGTCCTGTTGCCTGATTATACTCCGCCCTGCTTCAGGAACATTCCAGTGTAATGTCGTTCATCCATTCACATTCCGCATCCAGGTAAAAATGAACAGCCAGCAGACCTGCAAGAAACAACAGGTACAGTAACAAAAAACATAACCTGCGACTGTTGGATCGCAGGTTATGAACAGTGCCTTTGCCTTTCATTGACAGCGCAACCCAAACGCTTATGCGCCACAAGGGTAGTATCCGCTGATCCTGTGGCAATACGTGAAAGAGAAGGTAAACCTGCAACACAACACACGATAACAACGCCTCAGGCAAAGGTTTTCAACACATATCTCTGTACTCCTTTCAGCAATCCAGCATGTAAGGGATCCGGGCTCAACCGGTTCATTGTCAGGATTGTTGAGCAAGTCGCAGAAAGGTTCCCTTTTGGCAGCCGGTTCCGGCATACTCCCGGCCATCGCAGGTCCGACTACGCCGACAAACATCATCACCAGGAAAATGATAATCACAAACCTGTTCACAAGGCACCACCTTGCCTCTTGATGTGGCGATAGTTTTGCCTGGTTTCCATCTTTTGCGGACTTCGAAATTGCAGAGATTTTTGTTGGTGAATTGTGCCCCCTGCATGTGTCCCTTTGAGTGAATGTACGTGTTTGCAGAGCCAGACGTGGATGTCGAACTGTGAGGGCTACAGGCCGGTAGCTGACAGGTGAGCCAGTGCAACTGGGTCAGATCCAGTTTCAAGTCGATGAATCCGTGGGTGCGAAGGTATTCGTGCAATTTCTGAATCCAGAAATGACAGCGAATTGAGTAGAGATTTTCACTCCCGGACGCAATTCTGGATTCAATTCTGACAAAAATGGCAACTTCAGGTCCGTCCGGGAAACCGGCCCGTTTCCGGTCAGGGAATCGCAGCACATTCCTGCGGGCGCCTGACGCTACAGCTCCAGCCGCTCGCGCCAGGCCTCGTGGAAATTGTGGCGCGGGCCCTGCGGCGCGCGCAGGCCGCTGCGTTCGGGGACGTCGTACTGCGCGAAGAAGGCATTCATTTGCGCGCCCAGATCGGCGGCCAGTTGCGGCTCGGCAGAGAGGATATCGCGGCTCTCGCGCGGGTCGGCCTGCAGGTCAAAGAGCAGTTCATTTGCCACCTGCGGTGATGTCCGCGCCGTCGTCACTGCGCTCCGCGGCGTCTGGCGCACGAGCTTGTAACGTTCCGTGCGCCACATGCGCGTCGGGCCGTATTCGCCGGCCTGAAACTGTCGCCAGTCGGGCAGCGCCGACGCATCGCCGAAGAGCGGCGCGAGGCTGCGGCCCGGCCCGCCCGATGAGTCGCCGTCGAGCCCGGCGAGGTCGAGCAGGGTCGCGTGCAGGTCGCAGTGATCAACGAAGTGCGCGGCCGTCTGACCGGGCGTCACGCGTCCCGGCCAGTTGAAGAGCAGCGGCACGCGAATCGACTCCTCCAGCATGTTGGGCGGGCGGGTGGCGTTGCCCTTGCCCCACAGACCGTGGTGGCTGCAGTTGAGGCCGTGGTCGGATGTATACACCACGAGGGTGTCCTCGCGCAGACCCTGGGCCTCCAGTTCGTCCAGCAGGCGGCCCACGCCCTCGTCGATGTGGCTGACCGCGGCGTAATACTGCGCCAGCGCCTCCTCGCGGTCGCGCACGTTGATGCCCTCGCCGGTGAACCGCCCGTGAGGTCCCGGGTCGTTCCGGGGGATGTCGTCGAAACGGGAGCCGCGGTAGCGCGCCACCAGGCGACCCGGGTGGCCGCTCCAGGGGCTGTGAGCCCCGATGTAGCCGACGAAGAGGAAGAAGGGCTGTCTCCCCTGCGGGGATGTCCGCGCCGTCGTCACTGCGCTCCGCGGCGCTTCTACCTGCGGGGATGTCCGCGCCGTCGTCACTGTGCTCCGCGGCGCTTCCACCTGCGGGCGCTCGCGCAGAAAGCGCAGGGCATTGTCGCTGATGATCTCGCTGTGCCAACCCTGGCGCTCGACGATGGTCCCGTCGACGCTGTAGGGGCCATCCAGAGGCCGGGTGTTCTTGCGCAGGGCGTCCCAAAAGTGAAAGCCCGGTTGCGGTGTATCGTCCCCGCCGCAATGCCACTTGCCGCTCAGGCCGCAGTGATAGCCCGCCTGAGCCAGGCGCTGCGCCAAGCTGACCTGCCCGGCCAGCGAGGGCTGACCCGCGAGGGCCGCCCGTTGCGCTTCACTGTGGACGTTGACGTCGTACCAGAGCCAGTCATGGATGCCGTGTTGCGAGGGCAGCAGGCCGGTGAAGAAGGAGGCGCGCGCCGGCGAGCAGACCGGCGTGGGCGTGAAGGCGTTGTCCATGCGCAGGCCGCCCGCGGCCAGATGGTCCAGCGCAGGCGTGTGCAACTCGCGGTTTCCGTAGCAGCCGGAGGCCCACTGCGCGTGATCGTCGCTCATGATGACGAGAATGTTGGGCTGTGGCATGGCGCTCCTGCAGGCAGGGTTGACGGGTCGCATGGTACAGCGACGGGGCCTGCGGGAACAAGGCCGGGGGGGGTGAGGGCGCCACTCAGCAACAGGCGGCGTGGTACACTTCGCAGGCCGGCGGCTGTGAGAAAACGCGATGGGCGTGCTCTACATCGTGCCGACCCCCATCGGCAACCTTGAGGACATCACCCTGCGCGCCCTGCGCGTGCTGCGTGAGGTCTCGCTGATCGCTGCCGAGGACACGCGCCGCACGCGGGTCCTGCTGCAACACTACGACATCGACACGCCCCTGCTGAGCTACCACGACCACAATGAGGCGCGGCGCGTCTCCGATCTGCTGGAGGCGCTGGCGCGGGGCGACGTGGCGCTGGTCAGCGACGCCGGCATGCCGACCCTCGCCGACCCCGGCCATGAAATCGTGCGCGCTGCCCTGGCGGAGGGGTTGCGCGTCGAGGTCCTGCCCGGCGCCAGCGCCCTGACGACGGCCGTGGTCGGCTCCGGCCTGCCGGTCGACAGCTTCATCTGGCTGGGTTTCCTGCCCGTGAAAGCCCGCGCGCGTTCGCAGTTGCTGGCGAGCCTGCGTCACGAGCGGCGTACCCTGCTGGCCTGCGAAAATCCGCAACGCCTGCTGGCGACGCTGGCCGCCATTCGTGACGCGCTGGGCGAACGGCCGCTGGTGGTCGCGCGCGAACTGAGCAAGCTGCACGAGGAATACCTGCGCGGCACGGTCAGTGAAGTGCTGGGGCAGCTTGAAAGGCAGGGGCCGCGCGGGGAGATCATGCTGGTCATCGGCGGGGCGGAGGAGGCCGAGGTCTGGGAGGCGGACCTGGTGCGCGCGGCCCTGAGGGAGCGCCAGGCGTCCGGCGAGCCGCTCGCCAGCGCGGCCAAGGCCGTGGCGGAAGTCTCCGGCTGGAAGCGCCGCGCGGTCTACGCCCTGGGGCTGGAGGCGCGCGCGGGATGAGGGTCATCGACCTCTTCGCCGGCATCGGCGGCATGCGCCTGGCCTTCGGGCGCGTCGGTGCGCAAAGCGTGTTCTCGTGCGAATGGGACCGCTTCGCGCAGCAGACCTACGCTGCCAACTTCGGTGAGACGCCATGCGGTGACATCCGCGAAATCGACGTCGCGGACATCCCCGACCACGATATCCTGCTGGCCGGTTTCCCCTGTCAACCCTTTTCGATCGCCGGTGTCTCCAAGAAAAAGAGTCTGGGACGCGCGCACGGCTTCGCCGATCAAACGCAGGGCAATCTCTTCTTTGAGATCGCGCGCATTCTTGAGGCGAAAGGCCCGCCGGCCCTGCTGCTGGAGAACGTGCGCAACCTGAAGACGCACGACGGCGGGCGCACCTTTCGGGTCATCCAGGGGGAACTGCGGCGCCTGGGCTATCGCGTGCATCACCAGGTGCTGGACGCGCAGGGTTACGTGCCGCAGCATCGCCAGCGGATCTTCGTCGTCGGCTTTCGACGCGACCTCTGGCCCGACCTGGCCTTCGCCTTTCCCGACCCGCCGGCGCAGGGTCCGTCCCTCGCCGACATTCTCGAAGCGGAGGTTGACGGGAAATACACGCTGAGCGACAAACTGTGGGGTTACCTTCAGGCCTACGCGGCGAAGCACAGGCGCCGCGGCAACGGCTTCGGCTACGGCCTGGTCGACCCGGCGCGCGACCGCATCACGCGCACGCTCAGTGCGCGCTACTACAAGGACGGTTCCGAGATCCTCATCAGGCAGGGTGGACGCAACCCGCGCCGTCTGACGCCGCGCGAGTGCGCGCGTTTGATGGGTTTCCCGGACGACTTCGTCATTCCGGTCTCGGACACCCAGGCCTACCGGCAGTTCGGCAACTCGGTGGCCGTGCCGCTGGTTGAGGATATCGCCCGCGCCATGCAGGCCTGGCGGGTGGCGGCCACGACCATGGCGCAAAAGGGCCTTGAGCCGGGGGTGTTTGTGGCGCAGGAGCGACGCCTCGTCGGCGCGCCCTGATTTGACGCTGGCAATTGGTCGCGCGGCCTGTACAATGGGCCGTCCGTTTTGTTGACCGGGCGCGAGTGGCCCGCGGAGCAGAGGGAAGAGGCAGATGGCATCCTATCACGGGCCCAAGGCGAAGGTTCAGCGCCGCTTCGGCGAGGTGCTGGTGCCGCGCCCCAAGTACCAGCGCATCCTTGAGAAGCGCCCCTATCCGCCCGGAGAGCACGGCCGCGACCGGCAGTACCGCTCCGGCCGTCGCAGCAACTACAGCCTGCAACTGGCCGAAAAGCAGAAACTGGCCTTCATCTTCAACGTGCGCGACCGCCAGATGCGGCGCTACTTCGTGCGCGCGCGCAAGCAGAGCGGCAACACAGGCACGAACATGCTGGTGCTGCTGGAGCGCCGCCTCGACAATCTCGTCTTCCGCGCCGGCTTCGCGCCCACCATCTGGGCCGCGCGCCAGCTGGTCGGCCACGGCCACATCCTGGTCAACGGCCGCCGCCTCGACATCGCCTCGGCCCAGGTCCGCAGCGGCGACGTCATCTCCGTCCACGAGCGCATGCGCAAGAACGTACACATCGCCGAGGCGCTGGAATCGCGGGGCGCCGTACCTGAATACATGTCGCTCGACGCGGACAACTTCAGCGCGACCTTCGAGCGCGTGCCCGAGCGCAACGAGATGCCCATCCCGGTGGACGAGCAGCAGATCGTGGAGTGGTACACGCGCCTGACCTGAGGCGCAGCGTTTTCGCGGCCATGCGGGCCCGGCGGCTCTTCGACGGACCGATCATCACGGCGGACACGCCTGGCGCCGACCCCCTGATGCGCCAGAACATCAACGGGCCCTGCCTTCTGCGCGTGCCGGACTGGGTGCCATCACCCCTGGGCCGCTACTATCTCTACTTCGCGCATCACGCCGGCGATCACATCCGCCTGGCATACGCCGACGACCTGGGCGGCCCCTGGCGGGTTCACCAGGGCGGCGTGCTGCAACTGGCCGACAGCGGCTTCGAGGGGCACATCGCCTCGCCCCACATCCTCGTCGACCATGAATGGCGGCGCATCCATCTCTACTTCCACGGCGTAATGAACGCCGCCGACCGTGCGTCGGTGGTCCCCGAGATCGACGAGCGCTTCTTTTACACGCAGCGCAGCCGCGTCGCGCTATCGCAAGACGGCCTGCACTTCGAGCTGCAGCCGCCACTGATCGCGCCGGCCTACCTGCGCGTGGTCAAAATGCATGGCATGGTCTACGGTATCAGCATGCCGGGCCTGCTCTGCCGCTCCCCGGATGGTCTGGCGGTCTTCGAAAGCGGGCCGCTGCTCTTTGGCGACGATACGCGGCGCGAGGACTTCTTCTTCCCGGCGGGGGCGCCTTCCATCCGCCACCTGGCCATGCACCTCGATGGCGACAGACTCTACGTCTTCTGCTCGCGCCAGGGCGACGCGCCCGAGCACGTCATGCTGGCCGGGATCGACGTCAGCGAGCCGGACTGGCGTCGCTGGCGGCCGGGGCCCCTGCGCACGCTGCTGCTGCCGGAGCGACCCTGGGAGGGCGCGGGCCTGTCGGCGGGGCCATCCAGGCGCGGCGCGGTGCACGAGCCGGTCTGCCAGTTGCGCGATCCCTGTCCCTTCCTGGACGACGACGGCCGTCTTTATCTGCTCTACACGGTGCAGGGCGAGCAGGGCATCGCGCTGGCGGAGCTGGAGTAGCGGCCCTGCGGCGCGGGCTCCATTTTCTTCACTCCTGCACAATGGAAGAGGCTCCTGGAGAAAAGCGATTCATTCGCGTCCAGGTGCGCCCTCACCCCTCCTGAGAAGGGCTCCCGCGTCCGCCCTGTGCTGTAGGCGCGCCATACCATGGCGCCCGCCGCGTCGCCGGCGACGTGTGATCCGTACGGGACGGGCGATTTGATAAATCGCCCCTGCGAGATGCTTCGGGCTGGTGCCCTCGCTACCCCTTCACATGGAAAGGGGTCGGGGGGGGCGAGGGCCGCCCCAAAAGTCCAAAGTATGTCGCTCTTTTGCCAGGCCTCCCGCCGCCTGTTGTACACTGCTTTCAGCAACGACAGGGGAGACGACCATGCCCGTTCTTGACAACTACAGCGAATTCGCCGGCCGCCACTACGAGACCGGCACGCTACGCGACGCCCTCGCCTGGGAGGGCGTGCGCGCCCCGCACAGCGGCGAGCCACTCTCCGAGGCGCTGCTGCTGGGCATCAGCGGCGGCATCGCCTTCGGCTACTTCACCTTTCAGTACCAGGGCTATCCGCCGCATCTGGTGCTGCTGACGCGCAACACCTTCGACCCGCTGCCGACCCTCTGCGAGCGCCTCGCCATCCCGCAGGACCTGCGTCAGACGGCCAGCGCCGACAAGGGCGCGGCCAACCTGCGCGACGCCCTCGCCGAAGGCCACGCCGCCATCGTCATGGCCGATTCCTTCAGCCTGCCCTGGACGCTGTTGCCGCCTGACGAGCGCAACTGGGCCATGACCCCGCTGCTGGTCTATGGCCTGGATGAGGAAAACGCCTGGGTCGCCGGGCCTTCGTCGCAGCCCCTGGTCATCCCCGCCGCGACCCTGGCCGCCGCCCGCGGCCGCGTCAAGAAGGAGAGATTCCGCGTGACCACGCTCGGCGCGCCGGATTTTAGTCGCCTCGAAGACGCGGTCGAGGCCGGTCTGCGGCAGTGCCTGTCACTGTTCACCGAGGGGCCGCCGCGCGGCAGTGTGAACAACTTCGGCCTGCTGGCGCTGGAGCGCTGGGCGCAGTTGCTGACCAACACGCGCAACAAGCAGTCCTGGGCGCGCTACTTCGCCCCGGGCCGCGACCTGATGATGGCGCTGGCCGGCAACCACACCCAGCCCGGCGCCTTCGGCTTCATCGAGCTGTGGGGCTTCGACGGCATGGAGCGCGCGGCATACGCGGACTTCCTCGACGAGGCCGCCGTCATCCTCGACAGGCGCGCGCTACGCGAGGTCGGCGCGACCCTGCGCCGCAGTCACGGGCAGTGGCGCGAACTGGCGCAGATGTTGCTGCCGGATGAGGTGCCCGCCCTTGCCGGGACGCGTGAGTTGCTGCAGCGGCGTTACGCGTTGCTTGACGAACAGGGCATGGACGCGCTGCCGGAGATGCGCCGCTGCCACGAACGGCAGTCAGAGCTGTTTGAGCAACTCGGTGCGGACTTCCCCATGACGGAGGCGGAACTGACGGCGTTCCGCGAGGGTCTGGCGGGGCAGGTGCTGGCCATCCACGCGACGGAGAGCGAGGCGATGGCGCAGTTGGGGGAGGCGCTGGGCTAGATTAACCGAAGCAAACTGTGCTTTTGCGAAAGTGCTCCCTAGGTGAACAGGCAATTATTGGGAGCGGGGTCTGCGAGACATTATTCCTATCCCAGTGCCAATTCCTCCTGCCAAGAGAACCAAGAACTGTATGAGCAACAGCAACAGTTCTCTGTCCCTAGGTAGCAGATAAACGACACCTCCACAGAAAACCAAGACCAGCAGCAGAACAAATGCTACGAGCAATTTACGGTCTGTTTTCTGCAGGTCGTGAGCCCGCTCTTCACTCTTTTGTACTTGGTCCAGAAACTGGGTCGTGTGTTCTTCATTGAACTTGCTAAAGAGAGGATCAGCACCAGAACCGGAAGAAAAGAAAGACATGAACGAGGAAAACAACATCGTAACAATTTCAACACGTGATTCGGGAGGCAAAACAGCAAGAAGGTCTTCCGGGATTGGAGATTCTTTCCCTTCGGCCTCCATTGCCTTCTGCTGTTCGCTTTCACTCATTCTTAGGGTCGCCAACTTGACGAAGCTCGTTCAATCGATCATTCGCTCGCCTTTTGAGTTGCACAATTTGAGATGTATGGCGATGTGAGTGTTGATGCAGTTTCGATGAAACTTCAAGGGCCATTGCATGCCTTACCATGACCCTGAAATCTGTCTCGTTTATGAGTTCACGCGCACGCATTTGCCGAGCACCACGTAGCAACACCCGAACTTTATCCCTCTTATAATCCAGGGGCATGGTGTGTGAACCTCCAGAACAAACCGTACACTCGACGAGTGTACGGTTTGTTCTGGAGGTTGGCAAGCCTTTTGGATTAGTCCGCCGTTATAGACGAAACAGAACAGATTCGTAAGAGTCCTTCCTATGATTTGTCGGCCCGCTTGTGAATCTGTGCCAAGTCATGGTTTGCCTGAAGGCGCACCCAGAGTTCGGGGTCGGTGTCGAAGGCCTTGCCGAGACGCAACGCCATCTCGGGAGAAATTCTGCTGTGCCCGTTGACCAGATTTGAAAGCGCCTGACGGCTGACTCCCAGCGCCCTGGCCCCTTCAGTGACCGTGAGTCCGAGGGGTTCGAGGCAGCCATTGTGAACGAGCCTGCCGGGATGGGGTGGACTGTGCATGGGCATGGTCTTGCTCCTGCGATGAAAGTCTTCGGTGTTCGCCTTGTGAATTATACAGGATTACTCACGTGACTCAGGGCAGCGGGAAGTCGCCGATAGCCTCGTCGATCTCGCGCATCAGCCGCTGCGTCTCGCCCAGGGAGCGCACGATGCGCTGGTAGTGCGTGATGTCGTCGCTGCCGAGCCTGCGCCCCTTGCGGTCCTTGAGCCACTTGTCCAGCACCTGGTAACCGCCGACCACGTGCTGCCAAAGTTCCGGCGGGACGCCCTCGAAGTACTGGGTCCTGTTGATATGGACGCGCTGCCGCGCCTCGTCATATTTGGGGTAGCCGCTGGCGACGTCGTTGTCGCCACTTTCGGGGAATGTGGTGTCAAGGCCGCTCACGCCCTGCAAGTCCCCGTGCTGCAGCAGATGCCAGTCGACCAGTTCACGCCCGGCGTCGCCCAACTGGCGAAAGAGCGGCACGCTGGTTGTCAGCGGCACGCGCGGGAAGTCGATACGCAGAAACTCGGCATAGCGCTCGCGGTACTTCGGGCTGTGGAAGATGGCGTAGATGTAGTGGAAGACGTCCTCGGGGGAGAAGGAATCAGGCTCGCCGGTGGCCTCCGGGACGAAGCGCAAGCCCAGCTTCGCCTCGCAGTCGCGGACGAATTCGGGCGCAAGGTTGGGCGTTCGCGTCGGCGGCTGCAGGGAGGGGAGCGGTTCAGCGGGCAAGCTGCTTCTCCAGCGCCAGCGTGATCCAGCGGTTCAGGCTCAGACCGTCCCTTGCAGCGGCTCGCGCCACCCGTTGATGCAGTTGACTGCCCATGCGCAGGCTGAACCGGCCGGACCATGGCCTGACGGGCTCCACACCGTCTTCGGCGCAGGAGGCCAGATATTCATCAATGGAAATACGGAACTCGCGCTGCAGGCTGTCCACGTCCCTGGCGACGCAGTTGGCGACGGGATACGCGCCGCTGTTGATGACGCGACCGTGCAGCATCCCGGTGGAATCATCGTACACAACCTCGCCCAGGTAGCCCTTGTATTCCATCATGGCGTCTCTCCCAAATCTTTCAGGAAACTGGCGATGTCCCGCACTGTCTCTCTGCCGGTTTCCGGGCCCGGATGCGGCTGATGCACCACGATTCTCCTCCCGCTGCGTTTGAGGAGTACCCGCGAGCCCGCGCGCTGGCCAACCTCCACGTCGAGCGCGCGCAACGGGGAAACAATGTCCGACCAGCGGATATTGGCTGGCGTCTGCTGGCTGAACAGGCGCTGAAGGGTGCGTCGGTGTTTCGCCCGCATGAAGGGATGGTATCAGAAATGACACCATCAGGCAACTCACGCTGCTTTGCAATCAGCCGTAGAGATGAAGGGGAAAGAGTCCCTGGCGCCGCTCACTTCGCCGCTTCCGGGATTAACCGGCGCGGTCAACGCTGAGGCCAGGAGCAAGGGGCGGGGCGAAAGACTGCCTTTAACCTGAAGCGAATCGTTGAATGACCAGCGCGATGGTCGCTGCCAACCCGGCGGAGGCCAGCATGAGGCCGACCATCCACTTGATCACGTCGGCCTTGAACTCGGCCATGTCGGCCTTGAGTTCGCCCTTAACTCCGGCCAGGTCGGCCTTCGTTGCCAGGTGGTCGTAAGCGCCTTCCAGCTTGCTGACGCGGTCTTCGATGGTGGTTGCCATGGTATCTCCCTTGCGTCACAAGCGAATCCTGACACATTTTGCGCGCGATGGCAAGGCGTTCGGGGCCAGTCGCTCAGGAAAAAAGGTAGAGGGGAAAGAGTACCTGTCCCCCACGACGAAACAGGTTGAGGTCGGCAATCGCGTTTGTGCAGAGCACGATGTTCCACTCCCCGGCATCGATCACCTGACCGGCGCGTCCGACGCTGAGTCCAAGATTGGTGTTTGATGGTAGAGGTAAAGCGGGAAGAGGTAATTTCCCTCCTTGATGGATAATGCGTGAAGGGTCGCTATTTCCTTCATGCAAATTATCTGGTCCCAAGACCGGTCCCGCTCCAGGTTCCGTGACGTCATGAATGCCAGATTCATATGTTCGGGTAGAGGTAGAGCGGGAAGAGGTAGTTGATCTCCTTGGTCTTGTTGGAGATGTAGCAGGACTCGGCGATCGTGTTTGCGATTCCGCAGTGCGTCCAGATTGTCCTCCGGGACTGCTGACGGATGGTGACGAGTCCGGGAACACCCCCCCCCGCTCATTTGTTCTATATCATCATGGCGCATGTGTCGCATTACAGCGGGCCTGGAGAACTCAATTACATCCGGGTGATAGTAAATGTGTCGAGTGTCGAACGGACGGTAAAGGCAACGATCGAAATAGCTTTCCCAATCCTGATCATTTGAGACGGCCTTGCGACTGTCCGTCAGTTTCCAGTCACGTGTATCTCGCAGGTTGTATTTCTGACGAATATCATCGTCACTTAGTCCAGAGTTTCGAAAGTCTTGTATTCGCTCACGCAAAGCCTCTTGATCAAAGTCCAGCACAAACTTGTCACGGCTGGTGACGATGCCCACGGAGTTTACGGGGAAAATGTCGGTGACCTTCCAGCCCTGCTCATATTCGCGCCAGCCTTCATAGTCAAAGGGAACGAAGAAATACGACGGTGACTGCGGAAAGATCTCCTGCCAGTCCGTGTCTTCAACATCGTGTGCGTTCAGCCAGTTGTACTTCTCGCGGCGCAGCCCCCAACAGTCGCTGTGGAACACGCGCGCCGGCCCCTTGTGGCCCTTGTGCCGTATGAAGAATGCGATGCTGACGCCCTGCTGGATGTTGAAGACGTTGTCGTCCCGGTTGCCTTCCGGAGTGGTCTCTTTTTTCTTGCTGTTGCCGTGCAGGTCCAGCACGTAAATCTCGCTGAAGCTGTTCAACAGGGACTGGCGCATGCCGCGGAAGGTCGGATTGTCCAGCCAGGCGTGGTTGGTGATGAAGGCAAGTACTCCTTCCTGGTTTAGTGTGATACGCCACTGCCCGAATCTAATGAATTTGACGTAATCGTCCTGCAGCCACTTTGGGTTTTTCTCCTGAAGCGATGCTCCGTCTACCATGTAATAGTTACTAAGCAATTCGCGAATCCATTCGCCCTTGTTGGTACTATGACCACTGTATGGCGGATTACCGAGCACAACCATTACCGGTGTGTCCATTTTTATTGTCGCGGCCGCGTTGGCCTCCGCCACGATGTGGTCTTCCCATAGTTGCTCCTTCTTCACTCCTCTGGAAAGCGAATCCGTCATATAAATGCGCAAACGCTCTTCTTTCTGCAACACGTGATCGATGTCGCGCAGAAACATGGTCATGCTCAGATGTGCCAAGGTGTAGGGTGCCATGAGCATTTCAAAACCGTAGAGGCGTGGCAGGAGGTTGTCACTCAGGAAGTCGTGCCAGATGCCTCGCTGCCCACGCATGGTTTCCAATGCTTGTTCGATAACTTTCAGAAGAAAACTCCCGGTGCCAACTGCCGGGTCCAGAATGTGCACATTATCACTGGCGAGACCGTCACGCATGTCGAAGCGACTCCGAAGCAAGGAGTCCACGCTGCGCACAATGTAGCTGACAACCGACTCGGGAGTGAAATAAACGCCACGCTTCCTGCGCAAATCGGGATCGTATGCGTCGAGAAAATCTTCGTAAAAGTAGATGATCGGGTTATGTTGTTCCGTCCTGCGCCTAAATCCCTCCAGAATCTCGTCAACACGGGAATGTTTAAGGTGTTTCACCAGGAGTCCGACGATCTCCTGAACCTCGGGTTCCATGTCGTTGACGATGACGCGAAATTCGCGCTGCAGGAATGGGTTGTTACTGGATATATCGAAAAATGCGTTGCGCAGTGTGAAATTGGATGGCGGACCCGTGTGTTGAACTCGCGCGGCGAAGAGAGCATAGACCACAGTCTGAGCGTACATGTCGGCGAAAGTGGCCGTGTTCAGGGGCGGAAAAAGCTCCTTTTCCAGGTCGCTCTTGTGGCTGAAAAGAAATGACGCGCGCCCACCTTTTTCCAAAACATGGCGGATCCGTCGCGCGATTTCATGTGCGAAATCGGCCATGAGTCGGGCAAGTTGCTCCGGCGTTGTAATCTCGCCAGGTGTTGATCGCTCGCAGGCCCGCAAGAGCGAGACCAGATCATTGTAGTTTTTGCGTAAGGGCTGTAGTCCTTCCGACGAAAGGCGCACAATAGTGACTTGTTGGTTGAGGTCTCCGCCGCGATACCAACGAAAGTCGCGATAGTTAGTGAGGATGAGGTTGTCGCAGTTCTCCCGGTATCGCTGCAGTTGACTGCCATCAGCAATTGCGTCGAGCGAAACAGTCAAGTTCTTGCATTCGACGTAGCCGAGTGTCTGGCCAGTGTGTAGCAAGGCGAGATCCGGCGCACCGAAGGTTGCGTGTTGGGGTTCATTGATAACCTTTATTTTGTCGTCCAGGTCCTCCAGCAAATTCATGAGAGCGGGACGGTAGCTATGCTCGGTAGCCTGACCACTGGCATAAATGCCGCGCAGGTCGTTGACGTAGGCAGTCACAGGATTCATGGGGTACCTTCATAAGAAACAAAAAGTGACGTGCAGGAAAACAATCATCCTTGCGAGAAGAACGTAAGAAACCTGCATTAAAGTGTTTCTGTTTTGCCAATGATTTGTACTTTATGCACAAACAAGGGGAGCGACTATGGACGGCGGGCCGCTGCTGCTGCAGCCGGCGCTGAAGGTCAAGGTCTGGGGCGGGCGCAAACTTGAGGCGGCCGGCATCCCCCTGCCGGACGCGCAGCCCTATGGCGAGGCTTGGGTGATGCACGACAGCGCGACTGTCCCCGAAGATCCGCTGGCCGAGTCGGAGGTGGTGACCGGGTTTATGCCCGTGCCCCGGGTATTCAAGCGCAGCAGGGTAGCGGGCGGGTGACGCAGGCGCAAACGCGCCCGGCTCAGACCTGGGGCGTGGGCGTCTCCGCGGCCAGGCTGCGCTCCAGCGCCTGCGCGACCCAGCAGTCGAGGCTCTGGTCGCTGTCCCTGGCGGCCTGCTCCACGCGGCCCAGCAGGGTCTCGTCCAGGCGCAGGTGCAGCCGCTCCGAGAGGAATTCTCCGAGGGGTTCGGGCGGCACCGGCTTGATGTCGCGTTCCTCGCAAAGTTCCAAATAGACATCAATGGAGAAGGCGAACTCGCGTTTCAGCCCTTCGACGTCGCTCGCCAGGCAATTGGCAATGGAGTAAGAGCCACTGTTGGCGACCCTGCCGTGCAACATGTTCACGGAGTCGTCATACTCAATGTCGGCGATGTAGCCCTTGTATTCGATCACGGAGTCACCCCCTGTCTTTCAAGAAATTCCGCGATGTCGCGCGCTGCCGCCCTGTTAATTTCAGGCTGTGGATGAGGTTTGTGAAGTACCAGAACTTTATCACCGGCATCAATGGCAACCCGCGAACCTGAACGCTCGATCATGTCGAAGTCCAGTGCGTTCATCAGAGAGACGATCTCCCGCCAGCGGATGTTGGCCGGCGGCGGCCTGCGGAACAGGCGCTCGAGGGTACGTCGGTGTTCGCCTGCATAGATTTCAGAGTATCACAGACGCCGCGCCCAGGCGACAGCGATCATCCTGAAAAGGTTTATCCTGTAAAGGGCTATACTGCCCCCGGCACCTTCGTGGAGTGGACGTGAGGAGCGCGCATGGATGGCGGGCCGCTGCTGCTGAATCCGTCGCTGAAGGTCAAGGTCTGGGGCGGGCGCAAACTTGAGGCGGCCGGCATCCCCCTGCCGGACGCGCAGCCTTACGGCGAGGCCTGGGTGATGCACGACAGCGCGACCGTCGCCACGGGCCCGCTGGCCGGGCGTGAACTGGGCGAACTGCTGCCGCAGTACGGCGCCGATCTGGCCGGGACGGAGGTCGACCTGGGCGAGGGCTGGCCGCTGCTGGCCAAGTTGCTGGACGCCTCCGCCTGGCTTTCCGTGCAGGTGCACCCCGACGACGCCTGGGCGCAGCGCCTTGAAAACGAGCCGCGCGGCAAGACCGAGGCCTGGTACGTCGTCGCGGCGGAGCCGGACGCGCGCTTGGTGCGCGGCCTGCAGCCGGGTTGCACCCGCGAGCAGCTGGCGGCGGCCATCCGCGCGGAGACGCTGCCGGAATTGCTGCTGGAGACGCCGGTGCAGGCGGGCGACACGCTGATGCTGCGGGCCGGGGCGGTACATGCGCTGGGGCCGGGCCTGCTGGTCTACGAGATCCAGCAGACCTCGGACCGCACCTACCGCCTCTACGACTGGGGCCGGCGCGGCCTCGACGGTCAGCCACGCCCCTTGCACATTGAGCGCGGCCTGATGGTGGCTGACGTGGACCAACCGGCGCCGCTGCAGCAGCACGGCCAGCGCCAGGAACAGGTCGTCGAGCTCGCGCGCTGCGCGTATTTCGTCTGCGAATTGCTGCAACTCAACCCGCGGGCCGGCGACCGCCTGCGGCGCGATACGGCGGGCCGGCGCTTCCAGGCGCTGACCTGCATCGCGGGCCAGGCGACGCTGGCCTGCGGCCCGGGCGAGCTGTCCCTGCGGGCGGGCCAGACGGCGCTGGTGCCGGCCTGCGCCGGCGTCTGGGAACTGCGCGGCGCAGCGCAGTTGCTGCTGGCGCGTCAGCCCTGATCGCTGAGCGAATCGGGCAGGGTCAACAGACCGCAGTTGCTCATCAGGAACTCGAACTCACCGGTCAGCACCTCGTCGCCGCTCTCCTGGGCGAGGCGGTAGCCGCGCTGCAACCAGGGTACGGCCGCCGTGCAGTTGCCCTGCGAGGCGTCGGCGTTGGCCGTCCACCAGTAGTGACGGGCGTTGTCGGGGCCGATGTCGATGGCGCGGCGGAAGGACGCGGCCGCCTCGCTGTATTGCTCGCCATTCATTTGCGCGCGCCCCAGCCAGTAATGGCAGCTCTGGTGGCGCGCGTTGCTTTCGATGCAGCGTGACAGGTACTCAATCGAGCGGCCATAGTCGCCGAGCACGCGCAGGTAGATGGTGCCCAGCTCCAGCAGCGCGGTGGTGTTGCGTGGGTTGAGGTCGATGATGTCCGCCAGCAGGGCGAGAGACGTGTCGATGTCGCCGAAGCGGTAATTGTGCAGCCGCGCCAGGTCGATGATGATGTAGGGCAGATGCGGCGCCAGCTCCCGCGCCCGCTGCAGGTCCGCCAGCGCGGCATCGTAATCGAAGCGGGCGTACTCGTTGATGTGGGCGCGCACGCGCAGCGCCTCGGGACTGTCGGGGTCTTCCTGCAGCGCGCTGTTGACGGTGCTGAAGGCGCGTTCGTGATGGCCGAGGTCGAAGAGCGCTTCGGCGAGGTAGGCGCCGGCGCGCGCGGCGGCCGGCTGCGCCTCGCCGGCCAGATCGAGGGCGTGGCGCGCGCTGACGAGGGCCGCCGTGAAGTCTCCGTTGCGGTCCAGCATGAGGGCGCGCAGGGCCCAGGCGTCGGCGCTGAAGGGATCGGCGGTGACGGCGTTTTCAGCGGCGTCGAGGGCCTCGGCCAGACGACCGTCCATGACCAGCGCGAGGGCCAGGCGCTGGTGTAGTTCGACGTCGTTGGGCAGCGTCGGGGCCAGTTCCGCGTAGAGCGTGACTGCTTCGCCGATGGCGCCCCGTTGCCAGGCGGCGTCGGCCAGACGCAGGCGGACGGTGGGGTCTTCGGTCGGCAGGGGCGTGGGCGCCAGCGCCGTGGCGAGCACGCGTTCGGCGTCGCCGATGAACTGGTCGAAGCGCTCTTCGACGACGGGCGCGAACTGCTCGCGGTTCTGCAGCACGTAGAGACCGGCGTAGAGGGCCACGGGCGTCAGCAGCCACAGCCACAGCCAGCGCAGGGAAAACAGGTTGCGGCGCTGGCCGCGGCGGTAACGTTTGGGGATGCGCAGGTTCACGCCTTCAGCCGCCGATGGGGGTTGGCGGGACGGGCGTGGACGGGATGCCGGTTGGCAGCGCGGCGCCGGCGTAGGCCGGGCAATCGATGGTCGTCAGGCGCAACCCCTCGCGGATGTTGGCGACGATGGGGCCGGGTTCGGCGAGTCGCAGGGTCATGGGCAGCGCCTCGTTGAGGATGGTCCAGGCTTCGTCGCACTGGCCGAGATAGTAGTGCGCCAGGCCGCGCAGATACCAGCACTCAATGGCTGTCGAGCCAAAGTTGGCGCAGTTCTCGAAGGCCTCAATCGAGCCCTCGTAGTTGCGGCGCGTGTATTTGGCCCGGCCGATCTCGATCCAGGCCTCGGCGTATTGCGGGTCGACGTCGAGCGCGTCCTGACAGTAGCCCTGCGCCTGGTCGTTGCGGCCGACCTTCGCCCAGGCCTGACACAGGCGCAACATGGCGCGCTTGTCGCCGCGGTCCAGGGTGAGGATCTGGTCGTAGGTGGCGATGGCCAGTTCGTCCTGATCGGTGGCCAGATACTGGGCCGCCAGTTCGAACCAGGGTCCCTTCCAGCGCGGCTGCAGGGCGACCGCGTCCTCCAGCTGGCCGATGGCCTCGTAGCGTTGGCCGACCCAGATCAGGGAGATGGCGTAACTGCGCCGCGCCTCGACGTCCAGCGGGTCCAGCTCCACCGCCCGTTCGGCGAAGTCCAGACCCTGCTGGTAGCGGCCGATGCGCGTGTAGGCGCGCCCCAGCGCGGCGTTGAGCGGGGCAAAGTCGCTGTTCTGCTCCAGGCCGGCGGTGCCCACCGGGATGGCGTCGGCGGCCTCGTCGACCCATACCAGCGCGCGCGCCTTGAGCGCGTAGCCGCGCGCGTCGCGGCTGTCCAGTTCGATGGCGCGGTCGGCCAGCGTCAGCCCGCCGAAGAGCGGCTGCTCCTCCAGCACCTCCTGCGCCTGGTCGAGTTCGATCAACAGCTTGCCGTACTCGTAGAGATAGTCGAGATTGTCCGGCCGCTGCTCCACCGCCCGCAGAAAATGCGCGGCGGCGCCGGCCAGATCGCCGGCCTGCGCCAGCGCAGCGCCACGGGTGGCCAGTTCGCTGGCGAAGGGCGTGGGCGTGGGCGCCAGGCCGACGAGATCCAGGGCGGCATACTGCAGGGTATCGCGTTGCAGCCAGAAGAATGCCAGGGCCATGGCCAGCAGCAGCAGGACGGGGAGCAGGTTGCGTCCGGGAAGCCGGCGCCGGCGGGAGCCAAAAAAGGGACGCGAATAGTCGCGTTTGATGCGCATACACAGGCCTGCGTTGTGCTCCCGGGGATTCAGCGTAGCCTGGCCCCGGCGCGTGTGTCAAGTAACCCCGTCAGCCGCCTCCGCCGGCCGCGAGGCGATGATGAGGGTCATCGTGCCGCTCTGTACGGCGCGTCCATTCTGATTGAGGATGCGCACCGCGGCCGTGATGGAACCGCCGCCGAGGCGCCGCGCAGGTCGCTTTTCCGTGATGCGCAGCACGCTGTGCAGCGTGTCGCCGATGAAGACCGGCAGGCTGAACTTCATCTCCACGCTGCGGAAGGCGATGACCGTGCGTTCCATGAAGCCCAGCTGGTAGATCTGGCCGACGGCATAGCTGAGCGTGAGCATGCCGTGCGCCACGCGCTGGCCCATGGGGTGGCCCTGCATGTAACGCTCGTCCGTGTGCATGGGGTTGAAATCGCCGGTGAGCGCGGCGAACTGGACGATATCGGCCTCGGTGATGCTGCGCCCGCGGGTGACGAACTCCGCGCCGGTCTCGATATCCTCGTAATAAAGGCCCAGCGGGCCTGATTCCGTATGGCGCATGGCTGCCTCCCTACTGACGGCCGCGGGCATTTTAACCCGCGCCGCGCCCGTCCTGCTGTGCGACCGCCACCGCGGCCGCCTGACCGTCGGTGTGCGTCAGGCTGACGTCCCACTGCGTCAGACCCAGGCCGCTGGCGATGCCCGCGGCTGCGCCGTGCAGATGAAGTTCGGGCCGACCGTCCGCCCCGGCGCAGCGCACCTCGATGTCGCGCCAGCGCACGGCGCCGATGCCCGTGCCGAGGGCCTTGGCGACGGCTTCCTTGGCGGCCAGGCGCGCGGCCAGGCTCCCCGGCCGGTCCTCGCAGTCGGCGCGTTCACCGGGCGTGAAGAAGCGTTGCAGGAAGCGCTCGCCGAAGCGTTCGATTCCCGCAGCCACGCGACAGATGTCGATGAGATCGATGCCGCAGCGCACCATGGCCGGTCTTCCTTTCGCCCTTCAGGGCGGATTGTAACGGCCCGGCGCCGGGGTTCACAGTGGGCGGCCATCGTCTACAATCGTTAATCTGTCCGTCCCGGGGGCCCACATGCCACAGCTTCGCGCGCTTGTCCTGTTCTTTCTGGTCGTCGTTCAGGCCGTCCCGTTGCCGGCCCAGGGTGAAGAGTTGCAGCCGCTGGAACTGGCCGTCGTGCTGCGGCCGGACGTGTGGGGGCAGGAGGGGGCCTACATTGAGGGACGGTTGCAGAACATGGGTGAACGCGCCTGGGCCGTGGACGAGCTGGTCGCCAGGGTCCACGACGCCGATGGCGCGCTGATCGGCGAGGCCTATGGCTTTCTGACGGGCGCCTGTGGCGAGGCGCTGCCGGCGGACCACGTCCTGTGGCCGTCGGAGAGCGCGCCCCTCGTGCTGCAACTCGATCTCTTTGGCGCGGCGGAGTTGCCGCCCGACGCCAGCATCGATTTGCTGCCGCAGGCCAGCCCGCGAGACGCCGCGACGTCCCGGATTGCGCAGGACCTGCCGGGCATCCGCCAGGTGGACAGCGGCGAGATCGTCGAGCTGGAATGGGTGGACGCGCGACACCTGCGCTACAGCAGCGGCTGCTGGCGCGACGTCTTCACCCGGCGGGACTGGTTTGAGGTTGACCTGCAGGGTGGGGAACGCGTCGCGCTGCCGGCGCACCCGCGGGCGGAGCAGGTGACGGAGCCATTGCTGCAGGCCATCGACCAGAGCGATCCGCTGCTGTTCCGCCGCTCGTTTTTAAGCTTTGCGCCTGGCCAGCGCCGTGCCTTTTACCGCAGTGCGGCCAATTCGCTGGTCACCGTGGAGCCCAACGGCACTTTCCCGCGCGTGATCGTCGACGACATTTACAATATTTCCCTGCAGGGCATCAGCTGGCAGGGCGACAGCGGCGTGTTCGTCGCCTGGTTTCACGCCGGCCAGGGCACGGCGGTCAGCTACGCCGTTGGCAATTCCGAGGGTCGCCGGCTCAGCCTGCACCCGTCGGAGGCCATCCCCTCACGGACGGTGCCGGGCGTCTCCGCCAGCGGTCACGGCCTGGTGATCAGCGCCACCATCGATGGCGTCACCGGTTATTTCCTCAAGGACAGCGCCAGCAATTTCACCATACCAATGTTCGAGGCGGAGCCGCCCGGCAATCACTGGCCCGCGCCCTGGTACGCGAACAGCCCGGGTGGACGTCGCATCTATATCGCCCGCCCCGTCGACGGCCAGGCGCGTTTGCAATGCTACAATCCGGATTCAGAGACCCTGCATGACCTGAGCCCGCTGCCCCTGCAACTGGCGCCGGATGCGCGCAGCCGCATGGCCCTCTCGCCGGATTTCACGACTCTGGCGCTGGCCGCCAACGGCGTGGACGGCGGCCTGTGGCTCATCGACCTGCAGCGCTTCGCCATCTGCCTCTAGCGCGCTCAGCCATCCAGCGGCGGACAGTCGATCGCCCGCACGACGTCGTCGCGCACCCAGCCGTTGATGCGCGAACTGGGGCCGGGCTCGTCGCGCACCAGATACCACAACTGACCATCGATTTCGCTGATTTGCTGGCCGCCAACCTGCATCGTGGCGCCCGCCTCCAGCAGGCCGACGCGGCGTGACGAGGTGGCCGGTTCCGCACGAATGTTGATGGCGCCGTCGCCGAAATTGCCGATGTAGCAGAGCACGACCGGCGTGGGCGTGATGGTCGGCGTGGCGGTGATAGTCGGTGTGGGAGTAATGGTCGGCGTGGCCGTGGCCGTGAAGGTGGTGGTCGGTGTCCACGTGGCGGTCGGGGTGTTGCTGGCCGTCGGCGTCCATGAGGGCGTGACGGTGGGCGTGCCGGTCGGGGTGATGGTGGGCGTGTTGCTCGGCGTCGGCGTACTGGTGGGCGTGGGCGTGGGCGGCGGATAAAGCACCGGAAACCACAGCGGCCGGGACAGCAGGGCAACGCCGGCGGCGCCGATGAAAATCAGGCCGACAAAGAGCAGCGTCCGCGTGCGACGACGGCCGCGGCTGCGGCGCAGGGCGCGCTCTAGGCGTTGCAGTTCGGTGCGCCGGCCGATGAGGTTAAAAGGCCCTTCGTTGGCGGCGTCCAGCCAAGACCGGGCCAGGTCCAGGTCGCCGGCTTCAAGCGCGTCCTCGACGCGCTCGAGGTAGCGCGTCATCAGTTCGTTGACGACGCTGCGCCAGCGGGCGTCCTGGGAGTAGTCCTCCAGGCCGGCCAGCATGCTGCGTGCCTGGGTCAGGTCGTTCTCGAAGTTCTGCGCGACGAGGGCGGCGGCGCGCTCAATGGTCTGACGCGCGTTCTCCATGTCGTTGATCTGGCTGCGGGCGGCCATCGACGCGGCGGCCAGATCGGCGTCGCCGGGGTCCAGCATTGCGGCCAGTTCCAGCAGGGCGCTGGCCTCCCCCGCCAGCTGCAGGCGTTCCTCCAGCGAGTTGGCGTTATCGTTGCGGGAAAGGGCGATGCGCGCCTGGTCGAAGAGCCGGTTGCGAATGGCCAGTTGACGCTGGTTGGTGGTCTCCATCAACTGGCGCAGGCGCTGGCTGCCGGGCAGGCGCTGGTGGGCGCGCTGGATGACGGTCATGATGTTTTCCAGCTGGTTGGCCTGCTCCTGCAGCGAACCGCTGAGCATGCCCAGTTGTGTGCTGGCCTGTTCGGCATCCTGCTGGACGCGGCGCAGGTTCTCGATGCGTTCCTCCGCCTGGGGGTCGTTGGCGACCACGCGCAGCGCGCCTTCGTACTTGCGCAGCGCCTCGTTCCACTGGTCGCTCTCCATCAGGCGGTCGCCCTCGTTGAGCAGTTCCCGCGCCAGGGCCAGGTCCTGGATTTCGAGCATCGCCTGCTCGGCATCCTTCCAGCTAAGGATGCCGCTGTGTTCGGCGAGGTCGCGCGCCTCGCGGTAGAGGCGTTCGGCCTCGTCGTAGTTGCCGGCGCGTACCAGCGAGTTGGCGCGGTTGTAGGCCACGCGCGCGTCGAAGGGGATGCGGTGATCGGGCACCACGCCGCGAATCAGGTTGTCCTCGGCCTTCTGACGGTATTCCAGCGCGGCAGGGTTGCCCGGCTGCATGGTCAGGGCGCGATTGGCGAGGTCCACCGTCTGCTGGTACTCGCCGGCGTAATAGGCCTGGGTCAGGCGTGAGAGCGTGTCCTCGATATCCGGGCCGAACCAGGTCGAACTCTCCGTCGCCGACTGCCGGGGCGGCTCGTCAGTCGTCTCCCCGGGTTCCGGCCCGAAGGAGGGTGTGTAGGACGGCAGTTCCTCCGGCAGGTCCGGGGCTTCCGGCACCGCCGGAGTCACGTCTGTGTCATTGTTGGGGGCGCTGGCGCTGGCCGCAACGTTGTGACGTGCGAAGAGGTCGCTGACGCGCTGGCGCGCCTGGCCGCTCCAGGCGCCGGCCTGCTGCAACATGGCGATGGTGTCGGGTGCCTCGGCGTCGAGGGCGAGGGCCTCGGCGAGGATGTCAATGGCCTCGTCGATGTCGTCGTCGTCGCCGGCGATTTCAATGCGGATGCGCGCCCGCCGCAGCAGACCGCGCACGGTGGCGGCGGTAGGAGAGGTGGGGTTGCTGATACGCGCCAGTTCGGCGAAAAGCGCCTGAGCGGCGGCCTCGTGCGGGGTGTTGCGGGCGTCCGCCAGCAGGGCGCGCGCCTCGGCCTCCAGTCGCGTCAACGCGGCCGCGTCGTCGGTAGCCGCCATCAGCCGTCGGCGCAACTCTTCGAGGCGCTCCTGCAGATGGCTCATGGTCTACTCCCGGCGCGTTCAGGCTACGATATCCTGACGCATTCAGACGGGCGCGTCAAGCAGGGCGACCGGGCCGTGGCGGCGCTTCAGGGGCGAATGCGGCGCCGGTCATCGGCCGGGCGAGGGCGCGACCCGGCGACCATCGTGCTAGAATGGAGACAGGTTCAACGACGGACGCCGTCATGGCCGCAACCATCATTCCCGGTTACAAGTTGCTGTTGACCTACGACATTCGCCCGGAGCAGGTGAAGACCTATTATCACTTTGTCCTGAAGGAATTTGTGCCGGAACTGGAGACGATGGGCATCTATCTGTTTCGCGTCTGGCACGTCGCCTGGGGCGAATACCCCGTGCGGCAACTGGAGTTTGTGACCGAGAGCGAGGAAAACCTGCTCAAACTGGCATCCAGCCGACGCTTTGAGGATATGGAAACGCGTCTGCAGGAACTGACGACGGACTACGAGCGCAAGATCCTGCCCTTTCGCAAGGGCTTTCAGTTTTAGCCGGACGGGCCGCTAGCCCCCGGCGGGCAGCACGCGGAAGCTGCAGTTGCCGGATTCCTGCGTGGTATCGGTGCCGGGGCCGAAGCGACGGTAGCCGTCACTGATGGCCTCGCTCCAGGTCAGCCGGTAAGTGATGCGATGGTCGCCGGCCTCCAGCGGGCCGTAACGCACGTACCAGTAGACGTAGGTATTGCCGTCATCGTGGCGTTCGGGCGGCAGACGGTAGTCGCGCCAGTCGTTGAGGGGTTCCCCGTCCACCGTAACTTCGTAGATGGCGTTGGCCAGATGGTCCTCGACCTGCGCCCGCGTGCTGGCAAACCAGGTCCACCAGACGTCGATGGTCGAGCCGGCGACCAGTCCCTCCGGCGCCGGGAAGCCGTGCTCGGCGTCGTCGCAGTAGGCCAGCACGTCCACGCCGGTGCGCAGGGCGCCGCCGCCCGCCGTCTCGCCGGGCCCTTCGGCGGCCACCGCGGCGGGTTCGGCAAGGGCTGCGTCGCTGGCGGCGATGGCGGTGGCCGTCGCCCGGACGGACTCCACGTCAATCACCGGCAGGGCGCTGGTGGATTCCCCGGCCTCGACGATCAGGCTGGCGGCGACCCAGCCGACCCGACCGTCGGCCAGTTGCACCTGTTGCCAACTGGCGTCCTCGTCCTGCGCCAGCAGGATTACGCGTTCGCCCGGCTGCAGGGCCGCCAGGGCGCCGTAACTCACGCCCGGGCCGGAACGCAGATTGACCGAGCGCACGGCGTCGATCAGGCCGCTGCGGGCGGGTGTGGGGCTGGGCGGCGGCGTCTCGCTGGGGGCCAGGGTCAGGGTTGCGCGGGGTGTCTGCGTCGGCGTGGGCGCCGGCGTGTCGGAAGGGAGGGGCGTCGCCGTAGAGCGTGGCACCAGCGTCACCGTGGGTGGCGCCGCCTGGGGTTCAAGGGCGCTGCAGGCTGCCACGACGAGCAAGACTGCCGGCAACAGCCAAAGCCGACGTGGAACGTTCCGTATCATGCGCGCCAGCATAGCAAGTACGTCGGCTCATCGCAACGCAGCCATCGGCAGGGGCCCGCAACGTCGGGGCTGGTTGACAGTCCCCTGGCGGCACAATACACTGGCACCATCAGCAGTCCCCTGCGTGAAATTCGGGAGCAGCCAAAATGCGTCGACTTGCCATTCTGTCAAGCGTATTGCTTTTGTTGGCGGGCGCGGTGCTGGCCCAGGCCCAGTTGGCCATCGATGGCCTCGATGAAGACGACATCGCCCTGTTGAACGCTTCCGGCATGGACGCGGACACGCTCCATTTTGATATCAGCCTGAACGCCAGCGTGGCGGGCGACCCGACGCTGGCGATGGGACTCGACCTGAGTGGTTCGGGCGCCTTTGGCATGGACGCCATGGGCCTGCCCCTGATGACGATGGACCTGGAAGGCACGTCCAGCGACCCGGAGCATGAAGGCAGGCCAGCCGTCCTGCGCCTGCGTCTGGTGGACAACATTCTGTATCAGTTTATGAGCGAGGAAGATGGCTGGCTGCAGATGTCGCTGGACGTCGGCCTCGCCGATGCCGGCCTGCCCGCCGACACCAGCGAGATCGCCGGCGCCCAGGCCGTCGATTTCCTCGGCTGGCTGGAGTTTCTCGGCCTTGACGACTTCAGCAGCGGGACGCGCTCGGACGCCGATGGCATGGCGACATACCTGATCGAGGTCGACGTGGGCGCCTGGCTGCGCTCGCCGACATTCGGCGAATTGATGACGGCGGCCGGCGACATCACGGAAGACGAGACCCTGGCCACCATGGGGCCCATGCTGGGCATGCTGCTGCAGGACCTGCTGCTGACGATTGAATCGACGGTCGAACTGAACAGCGGCCTGATGCGCCAGATGACGCTGGCCCTGGGGCTGTCCATCGACGCGGCCGCGCTGGGCGGGTCCACTCAGGCGGCAGCGACCGAAGTCAACCTGACGCTCGCCTTCTCCGACATGCGCTACGGCGGCGCGCTTGAGGTCAGCGTGCCGGAAGGGGCCGTCCTCGCCGACGCCTGAGGGCGCAGCGCCGCAGGCTTGTGCGGCCTTGACAGTCCGTACTGCCTGTGCCACCATGAAGCGCGGGTGCCTGTAGCTCAGTGGATTAGAGCGATGGTCTACGGAACCATAGGTCGGGGGTTCGAATCCCTCCAGGCACGCAGATGACGACCGGCGGTCCCGCCGGTCGTTTTGTATTCCTGCAGCGGGCGTCGACGGCATTCCATGGCGACTGAACTTGTCCTGTTGGGCACCGGCACGCCCAACGCCGAAGCCGACCGTCACGGGTCGGCGCTGGCCGTCGTGGTCGACGGCCATTCCTACCTGGTGGATTTTGGCCCCGGCGTCGTGCGCCGCGCCCTGCGCGCCTGGCGGGAGCAGGGCATCGAGGCGCTGGCGCCGCCGCAGCTGCGCCTGGCCTTCCTCACCCATTTGCACCACGATCACACGGCCGGCCTGCCCGATCTCCTGCTGACCCCCTGGACCCTGGGCCGGCGCGACCCGCTGACGGTCTACGGGCCCGTCGGCCTGGACGCGCTGGCGCGAGGGGTAAGCGCGGCCTGGCGTGAGGACGTGCGCGAACGCCTGGAGGGTCTGGAACCGGCCAACGACGGGGGACAGCGCCTGCTGGCGCGGGAGTTCGACACGCCGGGTATGGTCTTTCAGGACGATCGGGTGTTGGTTACTGCCTTTCGCGTCGAGCACGGCTCCTGGCCCGCCTGGGCCTACCGCTTCGAGACGGTGGAGGGCTGCATCGTCGTCTCCGGCGATACGGCGCCCTGCGCCGGCATCGAGGCAGCCGCGAGTGGCTGCGACATCCTGGTGCACGAGGCCTATTCGGCGCGGGCCTTCGCCGCCCTGACGCCGGCCTGGCAGCGCTACCACGGCAGCGTACATACCTCCAGCAGCGAACTGGCGGCCCTGGCCCGCCGCGTCCGGCCCGGCCTGCTGCTGCTGGTACACCAGCTCAGCTGGGGCGGGGGCAGCGACACCCTGGCGGACGAGGTCCGTGAAGGCTATGACGGACCGGTCCTCAACGGCCGGGACCTGCAGCGCGTGCCCCTGCCGCTCCGGCGCCAGGGTGGCTCTGCTATACTCCCCAACTGACGCCCGCATTCGGTGACAGGAAGCCCCATGGATGATCTTCAGCGACTTCTGCCAGCCGTGCGACAGGCGGCTGTCCTGTGCCAGAGGGTGCAGCGCGTCCATATTCGCTCCAGCCGTCCGGACGACGCCGTCCGGCGCAAGGAGGGTCACGAACCCGTCACCATTGCCGACTACGGCGCCCAGGCCATCCTCTGCCGCGCGATCCGCCGCCTGTTCCCGGACGATGCCATCATCGCCGAGGAGGGCGGCGACGAGTTCCTGCAGCTCATCGGCACGGGGGAACGCGAGGAGGTGCGGCGACAGGTCAGCGCTGCGCTGGGCGAGGAAGTCAGCGAGGCGCAACTCTGCGTCTGGCTGGACCAGGGCCGGCAGCGCGAGGCGGAACGCACCTGGGTCATCGACCCGATCGACGGCACGAAAGGCTTCATCGCCTTGCGCCACTACGTGGTCGCCGTGGGCCTGCTGGACGCAAGTCACCAGGTCGTCGCCGGTCTGCTGGCCGCGCCGGGTTGGCCGGGCGCCGGGCGGCTGCTTTATACCCGGGCCGGCCGGGCGTTGATGGAGCCGTTGCAGGGCGGCGCGGCCTGTCAACTGCAGGTCTCCCGGCGCCGCGACCCGGCCGACATGTTGTTAATGGACAGCTTCGAGCCCGGGCACACCAGTCATTCGCGCATGCAGCAGGTCTGCGAGAGGGCGGGCCTGGCGGCCGCGCGCATTGAACGCATCGACAGCCAGGAGAAATATGGCCGCGTGGCGGCAGGGCAGGCGGACCTTTACCTGCGTCAGACCATGCCGCGCGGCGGCGGGCACCGCATCTGGGACCACGCGGCGGGCACGGCCCTGGTACAGGCCGCCGGCGGCATCGTCAGCGATCTGGACGGCTCGGCGCTGGATTTCTCCCAGGGGTCAACGCTGGCGCGCAACAGGGGCGTCATCGCCGCCAACCCCAACATTCATGGCCGCGTGGTGGATGCCCTGCGGTTGCAGCCGACGCCGTGACAGACGTTCCGGCAGCAGGCCCAGGCGGTGCGGACAAAAAACCTGATCCAGGCGGTGCATGAACAGGCGGGGAGTGTAGCGCATGCAGGAATTTGAGGGAAAGGTCGCGGTCATCACCGGCGGCGCCAGCGGTATCGGCCTGGCGCTGGCGCGGCAAGCGGCAGAGCAGGGCATGCGCCTGGTGCTGGCCGACGTCGAGCAGGAGGCCCTGGACGGGGCCGCAGCAGAACTGCGCGCGGGCGGCGCCGAGGTATTGCCGCTGCGCACGGACGTCTCGCGCCTTGAGGACGTGGAGGCCCTGGCCGAAAGGGCCTGGGCGCGCTTCGGCGGCGTGCACCTGCTCTGCAACAACGCCGGCGTGGGCTCGGCGGTGGCGGGCAGCGTGCTGGCGGGCACGCTCGCCAACTGGCAGTGGCTGCTGGGCGTGAACCTCTGGGGCGTGATCCACGGCGTGCACGTCTTCGCGCCCCGGCTGCTGGAGCAGGACGAGCCCGCGCACGTCGTCAACACGGCCTCGATCGCCGGCCTCATCGCCGGTCACCTGGGCATTTACACCGTCAGCAAGCACGCCGTCGTGGCGCTCAGCGAGACGCTTCACGAGGAACTCTCGCGCATGGACACAATGCTGCAGGCGCACGTGCTCCTGCCCGGGCCGGTGGCCACGGCGCTGACGGGCGCGCGGCGCAACCGGCCGGCGGCCATCGCCCATGAGCCGGATGAGCGCGACATCGAGATTCCCGGACGCCGCGAGTGGCTGGCCGGGCATTCGATCACCATTGAAAACGGCATGGACCCCGCGGAAGTGGCGGCGCACACCTTTACTGCCCTGCGTGAAGGACGCTTCTACATCTACACGCATCCCTGGCAGCAGTCGCACATGGCCCTGATCGGCCAGCGCTGCACGGACCTGCTGACCGCGCGCGACCCTCACGTCCACCCCTATGCCTGAAGCGGCGCCGTCCCGCCGCCGGACGGGCCCGTAACCAGGGGTCGATGAACGACTTTCTGCAGTTGCACGTCCTGCTGGCCGGCCTGCTGGCCACGCTGGTCGCCGGCCTGGTGCTGTTGTGGCGCGCCCGCCCGGCGCGGGGCATACGGCGTCTGCTGCTGGCGCTGCTGGCCGGCGCCGCCCTGCTCGGCCTGCTGCAGCCCGGCATCCTGCCGGAGTTCAGCCACATCCTCTCCTGGCATTTCTATCTGGGCGGGGAATTCCGGCTGGCCTCCGCCCTGTCGGCGGCGCTGCCGGTCATGGCCGCGTTTGCATCCCTGTCGCTCGCCCTGAAAACCGGCCAGGCAACAACCGCCTCACCGGGTTTGGCGGCCGCACAGCGTCTCTACTGGCTGGCACTGGGCGCAGGACTGCTGTATCTGGCGGCGGATGAATTCTTCCTGCTGCACGAAGCCGATGAAGACAGTTGGAAGACGGTCTACCTGCTGGCGGGTGCGCTGGTGGTCGTGCCGCCGGCCCTGATGCTGCGCGACGGGTCGTTGCGACGCCAGCTCGCCCTGTTGCTGCTGGGTCTGGCGCTGCTGGGGGCAGGCGGCATCCTGCTTGACGCGACGCTGGAGGAGGTCGTCGAGAACGGCGTTCGCTGTGAGGGGACGGTCTTGCAGGACAGTTGCGAGGCCTTCGACTTTTACCTGCCCTTCTGGCGCATGCTGGAGGAAACGTCGGAACTGGTCGGGTTCACGCTGGTCATCGGTGCGCTGCTCCTGTTGACGCCGCGCCGCCAGCCCGGCGGAGGGCGTCTCGTCGACAAACTGGAAAACGCGGTCGTCCCCCTGGCCGGCGCGCTGGCGCTGCTGGCCTTTGCCATCTGGATGTGGCTGCTGCCGGCCCTGGAACTCGGCTTCCAGGCCGGGCGGGTGCTGGTGGAATGGCGCGACGGCGACCTGGCGCTGCGAGGTTACCGCATCGACCAAGGGCTCGCGCGGCCCGGCGAGCGGGTCGACGTGGACCTTTACTGGCAGGCGCGCCGTCCGCTGGACCTGCCGCAACTGCGGCTCTCCATGCACCTTCTCGTCCGGTCGGAACTGGGCGTGTCCGTGGCGCAGCACGACGACGTGCGCATCGGTCAGTTCGCGCACGGCGAAGCCTTCATCCCCGGCCTGATCGTGCGCAAGACGGTGCCGCTGCACTTGCCCGAAGAACTGCCCGACGGCGACTATGCGCTGACCTTGCGCCTGTGGACCGGCGAACCCCCTTGGCGCGAGCTACAGGGCCAGGCGCTGCGCGCCGACAATCTTCAACTGCTGGGGGAGGACACGGTGCTCTTCGCCGGCCTGCAGGTTGCCGCCTGAGGGCCAAACGTCGCTTTGACCTGACCCGGCTTATCCGCTACCATGATGTCCGGTCGCGGCGGGTCCGTCCCTGCGGGCCTGCGCCAATGGTGATCAGTGGCCAGAAAGTCCGGTTAATGTGCAGCGTGATATCCAGTTTTCAGGTCAGTTCAACGTCGGTGGGGCGTAACAGGACGTCGCCATCCTTCGAAGACAATCGTCGGCAAAATTCAAATGAACAGACCGGTGAAACAAGTCCTTCAATTGACTTTGTTGCTATTGGTTGTGTTACTGTCAATACAAAACACTTTGGCCCAGTCCTCCCTGCCGCGCCTGCCGAGGCCCACCGGATTGCGCCTTGAGGGCAACACGCTGCACTGGCAGGCGGTGGAGGGCGTCAGCGGCTATCGCGTCCGTCACCGACTTCCCGGCCAGCCCTGGCAAGGCACCAACCTGCCGCCCACACAGACGAGCTTCGTCCTGAGCGGCCTGCAGCCGGACGTGGTTTATCTGGTGCAGGTGCGGGCGCAGGGCAGCACCGGCGTCATCCGCAACAGCTTCTGGAGCAACAGCCTGCGTGTCCGACTGACCCAAACGCCCACGCCGACGGTGAGCCCGACGCCGGAAAGCCGCCTGGCGCGCGTCAGCAACATGCGCTTCACCGACAGCGCGGGCGCCGTCGCATGGGACGCAGTCGCCGGCAACGTGCTGGACTACGTGCTGGCCTACCGCCAGGGCCACGCCGGCGCTTTCACGGCCGTGGCCGTGGCGGCCAGCAACGCGCCGGCCTGGCGCATCCCCGACTTCGACCCGGCGCGCGTCTGGCAGTTGCGCGCCCGTGCCCGGCACACGAGTGACCGGTCGCTCAATGGCCCCCGGGCAGAGTGCTGACCTGGGATCCAGCGGCCACAGCAACAATGACGATTACGCCTACCGACGTTGCCACGGCGACGGCGACTCTCACGGCCACGGTAACCCCCGATGGCACCGCCACGATGACACCTGATACCATCATAACGGTGACTGGCACTTCCACGCCCACGCCGTCGCCCACGCCATCTCCGACACCTACGCCGACGGAAACATCAACCCCGACACCCACCGACACGCCGACACCAACGCCGACGCCAAGCAACACGCCCACACCTACACCGACGCCCACTCCGACCCCGTTGCCCACCGCCACGCCCACCAGCACGCTCACACCCACCGCCATACCTCGAGTTGAGATCACCGTGAATTACACCGAATCCCGCGAGGTCTATCTGTCGCACATTTGCAACACGCGTCGGGACCGCAGATCTTGCACCAAGGTGTGCTGGCAGGACGACCCGAATGATTGCCGGGATTACACCTGTGGGGATTGGCAGATTGGGTCCGAAGGGCCCAACCAGTGCCCGCCGCCCACCAAGACACCAGTGACGTGTACTGAGGAGACTGTCTACAACCAGGTTCTGGACTGAAAGTGAAACGCGAGTCTGTGATGGAAGAGGAGGCGGACCTGTTGGAGGAGTATGTACCTATGAGCGGCAATGTTTTACCTACCACCGCCGCTCCTCTGATTGTAGTCGGAGTTCAGACTTCAATGGGTGCCACAGTTGGGTACTCGTAAGTGGCCCTATCAGTCCACCGTAATTCCCTTCCTGGAAAATATCTGGAATGACCTGGTTAAGAAGAGTAACTGTGTGAAAAAGCATGCGAATCAAGGGGGTGTCCCGATTCGACTAGCGATATTGTCGACGATGCTGGTTCAAGTGTCAGAAGACATTGGAGACGCCAACCTGCCATCAGAGCTTCTTAATTGACATCCGCGAGTTCCGCCTGAATGAGGCCAGCACGCCCATTCTCCCGCCCATGCGAGGGTATCGTCAATGAAACTGCTGATGACCGTCGGCAGTGAAAATACGTTCCAGGACCCAACGCCATGGTAGCGGAGTAAACTCGCCCCTTCACTACGCCCATCGTCACCTCAGTCACCATCGCCGTAGTCTTGATGAGAGTGAACACGATCACTGGCATGTAACATAGCCGCACAATCACCTTCATCGGCGATTGGCGGCGCATCGCCTACGTGCTGCTGACACCGACGGTCGTGCTGCTGCTGATATTCAACTATTATCCGGCCTTTTCGGGCCTCTATCATTCCTTCACGGACTGGAACCCGACCGGCGAGACGCTCTGGGTGGGCACGCGGCAGTTCGACGCCATGCTCAACAGCAACTACTTCTGGGTCGGGATGAAGAACGCGGCCATTCTGGCGCTGTCCGCCTTCCTCAAGCTGGCGATGCCGCTGCTGGTGGCCGAACTGATCTTTCACATCCGCCACAGCCTGCTGCAGTACCTGGCGCGCACGCTCTTCATCGTGCCGCTGGTGGTGCCCAGCGTGGTCGGCATTCTGCTCTGGGTCAACATCTACGACCCCACCATCGGCCTGCTGAACCAGACGCTGATCTCGCTGGGGCTGGAGCACTGGGTACATTCCTGGCTGGGCGAACGCGCCACGGCCATGCCGGCCATCGTGGCCATCGGCTTCCCCTGGATCAGCGCCTTCGCCCTGCTGATCATCTACGGCGGTCTGATCGGCATTCCGCAGGAACTCTTCGACGCCGCGAAGGTCGACGGCGCCACCTGGTGGAAACGTTTCACGCGCATCGATCTGCCCATGCTCGTGCCGCAGTTCCGTCTGCTGCTGATCCTGACCTTCATCGCCAGCATGCAGGAGTTCCAGCTCATCTTCCTGACGACCGGCGGCGGGCCCAGCGACGCTACCTACACGCCGGCGCTGGAGCTTTACTACAACGCCACCCTGTTCTCGAATTTCGGACTGGCCTCGGCCATGGGCACCTTTCTCTTCATCGTCATTCTGGGCGGCACCATTTTGAACATGCGCTACGTGCGTTCGCAGGTGGAATACGAGGCCTGACATGTCGACGCTGACCATGAAGCAGGACCGGCAGATCACGAAGCGCCAGGCGCAACGGCGCGAAAACTTCCAGCAGGGGCTGATCCTGCTCAGTCTGCTGGCGCTGCTCTTCCTGACCCTGGTGCCCATTATCCTGATGCTCTTCTTCTCGCTGAAGGACAACGGGCAGATATACGGGCGCTTCTGGGCCGCGCCCAACCCGATACGTTTCGAGAACTACCCCACCGGCTACGAGGCCATGAAGGGCTACATCGTCAACTCGGTCAGCTACGCGGGCGTCTCGGTGCTGCTGGTGGTCTTCCTCGCCTCATTGAGCGGTTACGTCTTCGCGCGCCTGCGCTTTCCTTTCCGCGAGACGATCTACCTCGGCATCCTCGCCCTGCTGATGATCCCCGGCGTGCTGACGCTGATTCCGGCCTTCGTGCTGGTCAGCCAGCTGGGCATCATCAACACGCCCTGGGCCCTGATTTTGCCCTGGACCTCCGGCGGCCAGGTCTTCGGCATCCTGCTCTGTCGCACCTTCTTCGCCACCCTGCCGCAGGAACTCTTCGATTCGGGGCGCATCGACGGCGCCAGCGAAATCCAGCTTTACTACAAAATCGCCGTGCCGCTCTCCTGGCCGATCATCGTGACCGTGGCCATCATGCACCTCGTGGCCTCCTACAACGATTTCATCTGGCCGCTGCTGACCATCAGCAACAGCGACATCCAGGTGGTCTCCGTCGGCCTGACGGAATTCACCTCGCAATACGGCATCACCGACTGGGGGCCGCGCATGGCCGCCTACACCGTCGCCACCGTCCCCCTGCTGATCCTCTTCATGTTTGGCATGCGTTATTACATCCGCGGCATCACCAGCGGCGCCGTCAAGGCCTGAGCTGCGCCGCGGCCCGGCGGAAAGGAGTCCGGCATGTCCCCTTCGCTTGCGAGCGCTTCACTCCGTCTGAGCTGTCTGGAACGCGACGGCGTGGTCGTCGGCTACACTCTGGAGGCAGGTGTCGGCGACGAATGGCGCTTGATGGCGCGCTGCGAACCCCTGGCGCGGCTCGTCTACCAGGATGAAGGCGGCGCGCGCCACGATGTCGAACTGGCCGCCGACAGCTGGCAGGAAAGCGCGGACGCGCTGGAGCTGACCGGCGGCTTCGTCGACGGGGACGGCGTGACCTGGCGGCAAACGGTCACTATCGCGCGCGTGGCGCAGGAGAAGCAGTTGAACGTGGCCTGCCGCCTCGAGACTTCCGCGCCGCGCCAGGTGCTCTACTGGAGCGGGCCGCGTCTGCTGGCCGGCGAGGGCAGCTTCGGCGCTGCGCGCGAGGAAGCGCTCTTTCCGGGCCTCGAGTATCTGCTGGACGATGAGCCCTCCTCGGATACGCGCTTCGCCGCCAGCAAGTTCGCCGATCGCAGCGTGCCGCACCCCTACCAGATCACGATCCCCATGATGGCCGTCAGCCACGAGGGCTGCGGCGTCGGCCTGCTCTGGGACCCCAACCAGAACTGGGGCAGCGCCTGGCGCCACCCGGCGGCGCGCTTCTCCTCGCCCAACCGCCACGAAGGCGGGCCCGACAACCATCTGATGGCGCTCTCCGTGCCCGGCCCCTACGCTCGCTGGGTGACGCCCGGCCAGACCGAGGCCCATTCGCCCGTCAGCGTCGATCCGGTCAACCCCCTGACGTTGGAGGCGCGCCTGGCCGTGGCGCCGGGCGGCGTCTTCGGCATCCTGCGCGAATGGCTGGAGACTTACGGTCTGCCGCCGCTGCCGGCGCCGGAGGCCGACTGGCGCGAGAATCTCGATCTATGCATCGACGCCTATCTCGACGTCGCCTGGCACGAGGGCGACGAGGCCTGGCACCATACCCTGAAGGACAACTGGGTCCCGCGCTTCGAACCCCTGCTGGCCAACCAGCTCTGGCGTTACAGCCGCTGGGCCGAAGGCGACCCCGTCCGCCGCGCCCGCGCCCGCGACCAGGTGGAGCGCGCCCTGCCGAAGGCCGAGCCCATGCGCGCGCCGCACAACGTCTCGTTGCTGGACACGGCGCTGGTGCGGGGCGACGTGGGCGCGACGCTGGCCGGCATGCGTGCGGCGGCGCAGGAACTCATGGACGAGCAGCAGGGCGACGGCAGCTGGGGCTGGACGCCGGCCGCCGTGGCCGACGTCGGCGCGTTCAGGACGGACGAGCGTCTGGCCCTGATGGGTGAGGAGCAGGACAGCGCCACCGGCTACACCGGGGGCAAGGTTATTCCGCTGCTGGCCTGGGCGCTGGCCAGCGGCGAGCCGGAGGCCGTGGCCGCCAGTCTGCGCGCCGCCGACTGGTGCAACGGACAGCGCCGTCCCGAGGGCGCCCAGACCTGGGAGCTGCATCTGCACGTGCCGGACGTGCTGGCCGCGCCCTGGCTGATCAACATCAACGTGGCCGCCTGGCAGCTGAGCGGCGACGAGGGCTATCTCGACCAGGCGGAGCGCTGGGCCGCGACGGGCTTGCCCTTCACCTTCCTCTGGAATGGCTACTATCGTCCGATCATGCGCTACGGTACCGTGCCGGTCTTCGGCGTCACCTTCCACGACGTGCAGTCCTGGTTCGGCGTCATCGTGCACTGGAACGGCCTGTGGTACAGTGACGCGCTGGCGCGTCTGGCGGCGCTGCGGCCCGGAGACGGCCCGCTGGACTGGGCCCACCTGGCCGAGGGCATCGCGCGCCATGGTATTCAGGAGCAGATCACCTTCGGCCCGCAGCGCGGCTTCTACCCGGACGCCTTCAGCACGGTCCACGGCGAAGAGGAATACACCTGGTGGCTGAACCCGCAGCTGATCGGCCTGAACAGCTTCCCGCGCGCCGGTCTGCCGCTGGAGGCCGGGCAGAAAGTGCTGCGCAACGGGGCGGGCGACTGCCTGCACCTGACCAGCGGCGCGCAGATCGTCAATAGCAGCTACGATGACGGCGGCGCGCTGGAGGCCCTGCTGGAGGACCAGCCGGGTCAGGCGAACTACACGCTGCTGGCCGGCGCGGGAGTGCCTTCGGCCGTCAGCGTGGACAACGCGGCCCTGCCGCAGGTGGATGACGTGGAGGCGGTCGGGCAGGGCTGGCAGTGGCTGGAGGAGTATGGGCTGGCGCTTGTGCGGCTCTGTCCGCCATCGGGCGCGGCGCTGCTGCGGGCGAGGTTTGCGGGAGAGTGAAGCGACGCGCCCCGTGGCGCGCGAAGGACCCCTGACGACAACCCATGAATGAATTCCTGCTACTGATCACTCTGGCGGCGGGGATTCTCTTGTTGACGCTGACGGGCGCGATCCTGTTGTGGCAGGTCCGTCCGCCACCTTTTCTGCGCCGACTTGTTCTGTTTCTTCTGGCTGTTGAGATGCTGTTGGCGTTGGCGCAGCCGGGCCTGCTGTGGGCGGAGCAGGGGCCGCTGCAATGGCACCTCGACCTCGGCGGCGAGTATCGTCTGTCGGTCGCCATGGCTGCGGCGCAGTTGCTCATGGCGGGCGTGGCGGCCCTGTGCCTCGCTGCCGGCCTTTCGTGGAAGGAATCCGACGGGCGTCTGCCGGCGCCGCTTTTCCGGCTTTTCTGGTTCCTGCTGGGCTTCGGTTTCCTTTTCCTCGCGCTGGACGAGTATTTCGTGATTCACGAGACGAACCGCCCACTGTGGCGAACGCTGTACCTGTTGGCCGGCCTGGTGACGGGGTTGCCGGCCGTCTTGCTGCTGCTGACCAGCCAACGACGGCGGCGCGAATACGCCCTGCTGATCGGCGGCATCGCCATGATGGCGCTCGGCGCCCTTTTGCTGGATGCGATGCTGGACGCCATGGTGCGGATCGGGTCTGACTGCGCGGGTCCGGACTGGCTGGCCGCGGGCTGCCAGGCTTTCTCCACGCAGAAACCCTGGTGGGACCTGCTGGAGGAAATGGCGGAACTCGCGGGCGTGACGCTGGCGCTGGGGGCCCTGTTGCTGCTGGCGCAGGGGATGCTGCCGCCGCTGCGCCCCGGCGCGGTACGCTCCGCCCGCTGGATGACGTTCTCGCGGCTCGTGCCGCTGACGGGCGCGCTGGCCGTTGCGGCCTACGCGACCTGGCTGTGGCTCACGCCCGCCCTGCAACTGCACTTCAGCAGCGAACGGGTGCTGGTGGAATACTTCGATGGCGACCTGGCCCTGCTGGGCTACCGTCTGGAGGGCGCGCCGGCGTCGCCTGGAGATCGCGTCGAGGTGATCCTCTACTGGCAGGCGCGGCGGGAACTGCCCGAGCCGTCCCTGCTGGTGTCGCTGCACGCCCTGACGCGGCCGGACTTCGATTCCATCGCCCAGGACGACGACCCCCAGCTCGGCACGCTGTTGCCCTCGACGGCCTTTCTGCCGGGCACGATCGTGCACAAGACGATGAATCTGGACCTGCCGCAGGACGCGCCGCCGGGCCATCATCCGCTCATGCTGCGCCTCTGGACCGGCGAACCCCCCTGGGCGCACACCGTCGGCGTTGACGTCAGCGCCACTGACTACCAGTTGCTGAACCCGGACATGGTGCTCTTCGGCGCCGTGGAGGTGGTCGGCGAGGGGTGAGGGTCGGGGCGGTTCGCTTACAGGCCCCGGGCCTCCTGCAGGATGGTCGCCCGCCATTCTTCGCGCAGGCATTGACGATCCACCACTTGCACGCGCCGCCCCAGCAGGCGGTGCAGGGCCTGCGTCAGGCGGATTTGGTCGCGCAGTTTGTAGTCCGCCTCGAAATCGACCAGGAAATCGATATCGCTATTGGCATGGGCGTCACCGCGCGCCAGAGAGCCAAACACGGCGATCCGCTGCGCGCGATGGCGGCGGGCGAGCTCGAGGATCTGCTCGCGCATACGCCGCAGGTCGTCCAGGCTGTTGATCGTTTCGTCACCCATGGGTCTGCCCCTCCGCCGCTGGTCCGGCGGCCTGCGTTCATTGTATCACCTGGCGCGGCGGGGGGATGCGGCGCTGCTCTGCTCCGGACTCAGTTTGTGCAGAAAGCAAGATTACTGTAGCAGCAGTTAGTCTTCGAAATCCAAAGTCTGTTGCAATCCTTTCAGTGAGCTTTGCGTGAGATAGCGTAGGCTTCCAAATATTTTAATGTTGCTGTACTGTGGATGATGTGTTTTGACATAAGGAAGTCTCATGGGCATCCCAAACAGTCAACTGGAAACTTGGGCCAAGTATGTTCCACATGTTTCTGCCCAGAATGCGCACAAGTCGATCAGAAAGGCACTGATACTGCAGAATTGGCCGAGCAATCTGATCGACGTATATCTTCAGGGTTCCTACAGAAATCACACAAACGTTCAAGGTAGCAGTGATGTCGACGTTGTTGTGCAAGTGGATCATCGTGGTGTATGGGAAAATTTCCGCTGGGATGTCTTGAAGGATCTAAGAAATCACTATCAGCATGGTAGCGTTTCCGAAGGCAACAAGTCCATCAAAGTTAAAGCAGCTTCTTTTGATGCAGATGTGGTTGTGTGCGAAAGGCTCATTGGGGGCACTGAAGGGATGCTTTTCTACACGCGAAATGAAGGTTGGCAAGTGATCAATTATCCTAAGCTCCACATTCGGAACGGCGAGGCAAAGAACAAGAGAACCAACGAGATTTACAAGCCGACGGTACGAATTTTTAAGAACATGAGGAATCAATTGGTACGGGAAGGGAAACTCAGTACGCGGGTGGCGCCATCTTATTTTGTCGAGTGCCTGATCTACAATGTCCCGAACTCCAATTTCATCAACATTTGCCACTGTATTTGCCACTGTACGGTTCAGAATGTAATCGACTGGCTGTTCCGGAACGGGACAAACACAGATCTTGTTTGCCAGAATGGCCAAGTTTACCTTTTCGGAAATGATCGCGAGCAGTGGTCAACTCAAGATGCAGCCGCCTTGATAAACGCCCTGCACAATATGTGGTACGACTGACGTTTGCAAATCTCAGATGCATCCTTACAGTCAGAGCGTAAGCGAGCGCCAACTGGTTCAGTGGGCCTGGACATTGGCAGTTGCGGCACTCAGCGTTTCTGTCGGTGGCTCAATTCATCCTCCTTTAGAAGCATTTGCAGATCAGTTTGGTGTCCCAGGCTTTCTTACTTCGGCGTTTGCCAGATTCCTGGCACCATTTGGACTGTTCTCTGCATCCATTTTGGCCTTTGACAACCACTTGTGGAAATGGCGAGTTGTTAGATGGCTAACTCGTCTGGAGGTTCCTGTTCTGGAAGGAGATTGGAAAGGTGAACTAAAGAGCTCATATCGTGGACAGGATGGAAAACAAGAGCCAGTAGTCCGCGAGGTCAAGTTAAGTGTAATGCAAACTTGGACAAAGATTGCAATCCGGCTGGAGACCGACGAATCCTCTTCCGACAGTTATTCCGCTTCATTCGTACTGTGTAGTGGCCAGAAACCGAAGCTGGTGTATTCATATCAGAACAATCCCCGATATGACAATGTAGACACGATGCAAATCCATAGAGGGACGGCAGAACTCACTGTTGAGAGTGAGTGCCGGCTGGCCGGTCTCTACTTCACGGGAAGAGGCCGTGACGGTAACTACGGGACGATAGAACTCCAGAAGTGCTGATGTAACGCTACCGTGCGGACGCTTCGTCCCCTTTTGCCCGTTCAGTGCAAAATGCCGCCCTTGCGTAGCTTGACCTTCAACTCCGCCATGGTGCCGGTGCCTTTCAGCAGGTTGCAGTGGCCGCAGAGCAGTTGCAGGTTTTCCAGGTGGTCATCGCCGCCCCTGGCCTTCGGCAGGATGTGATCGATGTGGAAGTGGCGGAACTCGAAGGCGCTCTGACAGCCGTTGCAGCGGCCTTCCTGCTGGCCGAAGAGCGTGTGTTTGTGCGTGCGATAGTTCTGCAGAACGCCACGGTCTGTGCGCCGCGGGATGTCCGTGCGATGGATGATCCGGTTGGCCAGCAGGGTCAGTTGTTTGGTGCCGGTGAAGCGCATGATGACCAGTTCGGCGGCCTTTGGCGACAGGTCGATGCCGACCCACTGGCGGCCGAGGTTCTCGGCAGCCACGCAAGCCGTGGCGCAGCCGCAGAAGGGGTCGAGAACGATTTCGTCCGGTCGGCTGCTGGCGAGGATGACGCGCTCCAGCAGCGCCTCCGGCTTTTGCGTGGGGTAGCCGACGCGTTCGCGTCTGGGGGCAGCGTTGATGTCGATCCACACGTCTTCCGTTATCTTGCCCTTGGCGTCCTTCAGATACCGCTTTAGGCGCGGCCGTCCATTGCTCGACCAGTGAATGAATCCATTCTCGTCCAGCCAGTCCAGTTTCCTGTGAATGCTCATCGCTTGCCATTGATGTTCAGGAGGCAAGCCCATCCAGTCCGGGAACTTCTGATAGCGTGGCAAGGCCCAGGCCCGCCCTGAAGCAGGCTCGGCGCCTTTCCAGGCCTGATAGGCCTCGTCACCTCCCGGTCGTCCGCCCGTCAGGTCATCATCCTTGTATCTACCGTTTTCATCGACGTGCCGATACGTCTTCAGAATGTAATCTTCGTTGAATTCAGAGTAAGGCGTGTTCCAGAGCCACTTCCCGCCGTTGCTGTACATGAGCAACAAGTCGTGCAGGTTCGGCCATTGCCTGGCGCCGAGATTGTGGGCCGAATGTCGCTTCCAGACGATTGACCCGCGGAACTGTTGCGCCCCGAATACCGCGTCCATCAACGCCTTCAGATAATGCCCGGCCGTCGGGTCGCAGTGCAGGTAGATGCTGCCGGTGGACTTCAGCAGGCGCTGCATCTCCAGCAGGCGCAGGCCCATCATAATCAGGTAGGCCTTCATCGACTTGCCGTGCGCCGAGCCGGCCGCAGTGATGACGTCGTACAGCGCCGGGTTGCGCTCGGCCAGTTCGCCATGCTCGGATTCCTTGACGTCGCTCATGGTCCAGGCGTCCTTGAAGGCCGCGCCGGCGGCCTCGCTGCCGATGGGCGCCTTGCGCTCCTGATTCGAGTTGAAGGGCGGGTCCAGGTAGATGAGGTCGACGCTGTCAGTGTTCATGCCGCGCATGACGTCGAGGTTATCGCCGGTGAAGATCGTGCGATTCTTCCAGTTAGCCGGGTTGGCGCCCATCCTGCATCGCCCTCGCTGTGGATGTCTGTCAGTTTAGCGCGGAACGGGGTAGGGCGACGCGCCCTCCGGCCCTCCCTGACGCCCCCGCTCTTTGACCCGCCGGGCGGGGCGTGGTAAATTTTCAAAATTGCGGCCTGCGTGGATGCCGGCCGCGGCATCGGGAATCGGCACCTGAGGTGCGATTCCACCACGACCGGACAAGGAGAAAGGAACCCCTCATGACAAGGAAGCTTTTGAGCGTACTGCTACTGACTGCGATGCTGCTGACCTTCAGCGTGGCGGCGCAGGCCCAGAACGCCGACTGCCAGGGTGACGTCACCCTGACCTACTGGCACCACTGGGGCGGCAACCGCATCCCGATCATGGAAGCGGCCATCGCGGCCTTCGAAGTGGCCAACCCCGGCATTTGCGTCGACAACGTCTTCCTGCCCTGGGACAACCGTCTGCCCAACCTGCTGACGGCCATCGCCGCCGGCGAGCCGCCGGACGTGACCATGTTCGGCCGCCAGGACCTGCCCTTCTTCGCCGCCACCGACTCGATCATCCCGCTGGATGACTACATGGCCATGGACGGCATCACCGCCGACATGTTCGTGCCCGCGGAGTTCGGCGGCAACCAGTACGACGGCAAGACCTGGATGCTGCCCAACCCGACCGGCGGGGCGGTGGCTCTTGGCTGGTACAACAAGAAGCAACTGGCCGACGCCGGCTTCGACTCCTTCCCCGAGACCTGGGACGAACTGAAGGAAGTCGGCCGGGCGCTCAGCACCGGTGAGGACGGCTTCCTCGACCACGTCGGCGTCAACGTCGCCGCCACCGCTTTCCTGACCTGGCTCAACGCCAACGGCCAGGACTGGATCAGCGACGACCTGCGCACGGTCACCATCAACAACCAGGCCGGCGTGGAGACCATGGAATTCATCCGCGACTTCACCAATGACATCAACTACGGCATTGAGGAAGTCAGTTCCTTCTACGAGATGACCGGCGAGTTCGACCAGACGCCGCTGATTCTCGGCTTCGACTCGATCCAGTTCAGCGGCTCCTGGCAGCTTTTCCAGCTGGAGAGCCACGGCACGCCCGAGGTCTTTGGTACGGACGACATGGGCAACCTCGGCTTCGGCGTGGCGCCGATGCCCTACGGGCCCAGCGGCGACCCCGGCCGGCGTGGCGGGTTCTCCGGCGGCTGGGGCTTCATGATCCCGAAGAACGCCCCGCATCCCGACGAGGCCTGGCAACTGGTCAAGTGGATGACGGCCCAGGTCGAATCGAACGTCGAGCTGGAGCTGGACTACGATGAAGCGGGCGCCCTGATCGGCGTCGGCGACGTCAATGGCGATGGCGAGACCACCACCAAGATGGTCGGCGGCGCCTGCTGGTTCCTGCAGCAGCAGGGGCGCCCCTCGCCGCTGGCGGATTGCGACGGCTACTCGAAGGAAGGCGTGTCGCACCGCATGGCCGCGGACATTCTCGGCGTGGCGGTGCTGGACAGCGTAATTACGGTGTCCCCGGTGCAGCCGGAAGCCAACGAGATCCTCAACCGCATGGAGGATGAGGTGCTCTTCGGCGAGAAGTCGGTCGAGCAGGCCCTGGCGGACGCCGAGGCGGAAATTCAGGCCTTGCTGGATACTTTCTGGGCCGAGTACGGCTAAATCGACGACAGGTAACCCTGGGGGAGGGGCGCTCGCGTTCCTCCCCTTCGGTTTAGCGAGCGGGAGCGGGGCATGACGGCAGCATTCGGTACGCAGTTGCGCGGCATGAAGGGCAAACGCGAGCGCTGGCGCGATCTCTCGCCCATGCGCCGCCGCGAGGCGCTCTACGGCCTGGCCTTCGTCAGCCCCTGGGTCATCGGCCTGCTGCTTTTCTCGCTCTTCCCCTTCATCGCCTCCTTCGTGCTGAGCTTCACCCGCTACGACGTCATCAACCCGCCGGTATGGATCGGCCTCGCCAACTACCAGGAAATCTTCAGCGGCGATTCGCTCTTCCTCAAGTCGCTATTGAATACGGCCTATTACGTGGTCGGCTCGGTCGCCATCCGCATCGTGCTGGCCTTTTCGCTGGCCATGTTGCTGAACTCAAAAGTACGTTTTCTGGGCGTCTGGCGCACGCTCTTCTACATCCCCTCGACGGTGCCGATCGTGGCCATCTCGATGGTGTGGATCTACATCCTCAACGCGCGCTACGGCCTGCTGAACTGGTTCCTGAGCCTGCTGGGGCAGGGGCGCATCCGCTGGCTGAGCAGCCCGGCCTACGCCATGAACGGTCTGCTGGTGATGAGCACCACCTGGGTCGGCGTGACGATGATCATCTTCCTCGCCGGCCTGCAGAACATCCCGGAGGAGTACTACGACGCGGCGCGCATCGACGGCGCCAACTGGTTCCAGCGTCTGCGCCGCGTGACGCTGCCGCTGGTGACGCCCACCATCTTCCTCAACGTGCTGATCAACATCATCAGCGCCTTCCAGGTCTTCAACCAGGTCTTCATCATGACCCAGGGCGGCCCGCGCGACGCCACCCGCACCTACATGTTGCACCTCTACAATCACGCCTTCGAATTCCTGCCGCCGCAGATGGGCTACGCCTCGGCGCTGGCCTGGATCCTTTTCATCATCCTCTTCGTCTTCACCGCCATCGTCGTGCTGACATCCGACCGCTGGGTGTTCTACAACAACTGAGGGGTGGGAGGGAGCAGCCATGGCCACTGTCAGCGAACGCGGAGCCCTTCCCGGGCAACTTTACCAGGTACGCAAGCCACCGCAGTTTTACGTCGGGCGCGCGCTGCTCTACGGCCTGCTGATCGGATGCAGCCTGTGGTTCATCGCGCCGCTGATCTGGATGCTGATGACCTCCTTCATGCCGCTGGAGCAGGTGGGGGTCTTCCCGCCGGAGTGGATCCCGCGCGTCTGGCAGCCGGAGAACTACACGGAGGCGCTGCGCTTCTGGAACTTCGGCGTGACCTTCCGCAACACGATGATCATCACCATCTTCTCGCTGGTCGGCAGCCTGATCTCCTCGACCATCGTGGCCTACGGCTTCGCGCGCTTCCGCTTCCCCTTCCGCGACCTGCTCTTCCTCATCCTGCTGGCGACGATGATGCTGCCCTTCGCGGTGCGCCTGATCCCGGTCTACATCGTTTACAACGAGATCGGCTGGGTGAACACCTTCTACCCGCTGGTGGTGCCGGAATGGTTCGGCAACGCCTTCTTCATCTTCCTCGGGCGGCAGTTCTTCCGCGGCATCCAGCAGGACTTCCTCGATTCGGCCAAGATCGACGGCGCCAGCGAGATTCGCATCTTCACGCAGATCATGGTGCCGCTGGCCAAGCCGGCCATCGTGGTGATGGCCATCCTCAGCGTGCAGAACAGCTGGAACGAGTTCCTCGGGCCGCTGATCTACCTCAAGGACGAGAACCTGCACACCCTGGCGATCGGCCTCTACAAATTCACCTCGCTGCCGGGTCAGGGCGGCATGCAGCACCAGCAGATGGCGGCCACCGTGATGATGGTCATCCCGGTGCTGGCGGTCTTCTTCCTCTTCCAGAAGCAGTTCATCCAGGGCGCCAACCTCTCCGGCATCAAGGGCTGAGGCCCGGTGCCGACGAGCTCCCCGCCCAACCTGCTATTCATCGTCGCGGACCAGCTGGGCGCGCGCTGGACGGCGCTCGACGGCCATCCGCTGCTGCAGACGCCGCAACTGTCGGCCCTGGCGCGGGAGAGCACGGTCTTCACGCAGGCCTGCAGCAGTTCGCCGCTCTGTACGCCCTGGCGCGCCTGTACCCTGACCGGACGCTGGCCGACGCAGACCGGCGTCACGCGCAACGGTCAGGCGCTGCCGCAGGACCTGCCGACCCTGGCGCAGCGTCTGAACGATGCCGGCTACCACACGGCCTGGCTGGGCAAGTGGCATTTGGGCGGCCCGCCGCAGCGCGAACGTGCAGTGCTGCCGGGTGAGCGCGGCGGCTTCCAACGCTTCGCCGGCTGGGAGAGCCACCACGTCGATCACTGGCGCGGCCGCCTCTGGACGGACGAGTCGGACGAGGCGCAGTCGCTGGAGGGCCATGAGACTGACGCCCTGACCGTCATCGCGCGGGACTGGCTGTCGCAGTTGCCGCAGCCCTTCTGCCTCTTCGTCTCGTACCAGGCGCCGCATCCGCCCTGCATGCCGCCGCCGGACTACCTGGCGCGCTACGCCGGCCGCGACCTGATGGTCGAGCCCAACGTCGACCCCTCGGCCTGGTACCGCATGCCGCAATGGGACGCCGATTACGATTTGCAGACCTTTCGCGAGCGTTACTACGGCGAGATCACGCAGCTGGACGCCGCCCTCGGAGGTCTGCTGGCCGCGCTGGAGGGCTGCGGGCTGGCGGATGACACGGCGCTCGTCTTCACCTCCGACCATGGCGAGATGAACGGCGCCCACGGTCTGTTCAGCAAGGGCGTGATGTACGATGAGTCACTGCGCGTGCCGCTGCTGGTGCGTCTGCCGGGCCAGAGGCAGGGTCGGCGCTGCGCGACGCCGGTGGGCACGGTCGACTTTTTGCCCACGCTGCTGGAGCTGGCCGGCGCGGACCCCGACCCCGACGCGCCAGGGTGTTCGCTGCTGCCGGCGCTGCGCGGCGGGCAACTGGAGGCGAGGCCGCTCTTCAGCGAATGCGGCGATCTGCTCTGCGCCCTGGTGGATGGCTGGAAGCTGGTGGCGCAGCGCGACCCGCTCCAGGCGCTGCAACTCTTCGACACGAATGGCGACCCCTGGGAGCTGGACGATGCCCTGGCGCGCGAGCCGGGTCGGGCGCGGGAGATGCTGGCGCTGCTGGGGGCCTGGCAGGAGGGAATGAGGGTCGGCGAATATGCGCAATGCGGTCAATGAACATCCGGACTGGCGGCCCTCACCCCAATTCCTTTCCCGTCTCCCGTTACGGGAAAAGGAGGATTGGGGGGTGAGAGCGGCGTGACACAGGAGGACGAAACGACATGAGCCAACCCCTGCAAATCAGCGGCGTGGTGCCCTCCCTGGCGCTGCGCGCGCAACCCGGACCGCCGCGCACGGAATGCGGCGTGGGCGCGCTCTTCGCCTGGGCCGACCGGCTCTGGGCGATCAGTTACGTCTCGCACAAGTCGGCCTCCGGCGTCGGCACCGGCCTCTACGAGATCGACGCCGACCTGCGCATGGTGAAGCACCCGCAGAGTCGCGTCGGCACCTACACCAACCGCATGCTGCACTGGCACTCCAACCAGCTCTTCATCGGGCCGCACGTCATCGATACGGAACGTCGCGTGCGCACCATCGAGAGTCTGGTGGAGGTGCGCCTGTGCTCGACCATGCGCCATCTGCATGACCCGGAGAACAAGGTCTACATGCTGGGCATGGAGGGCGAATTCTACGAACTGGACGTGCACAGCCTGGAGGCCACTTTCCTCGGCGACCTGACGCGCGAGCTGGGCGTGCCGGACCACAAGTACGCGCACTTCAAGGCCGGCTACAGTAACTTCGGCCGCGTGGTGGTCGTCAACAACAGCTACGACGAGCGTGACTTCCGTGGCGACGGCATGGCCGGCCGCCTGGCCGAATGGGACGGCGAGCGCTGGCGCATCATCGAGCGCGCGCCCTTCATCGAGGTCAACGGCCGCGGCGACTTCAGCGGCACGATTTTCGCCATGGGCTGGGACCAGGCCTCGGCGATCCTGCAGGTCTACACCGAGGCCGACGGCCAGTGGCGTCGCTACCGCCTGCCCAAGGGCAGCCACTGCTACGACCACATGTGGCAGACGGAGTGGCCGCGCATCCGCGAGGTCGACCACGAGCGCTTCATCATGGACTGTCACGGCATCTTCTACGAACTCTCGCCCTGGGCCTACGGGGGACGCATCTGGGGTGTGCGGCCGATCTCGACGCACCTCTGGGTGCTGGGCGATTTTTGCGCCTGGCGCGGGCTGCTGGTGCTGGGCGCCGACAATGCCAGCCCGCACGGAAGCGCCAATCACCTGGCCGGTGAGCCGCAGTCAGGCCTGTGGTTCGGCAAGACCGACGACCTGTGGGGCTTCGGCAAGCCGGCCGGCTGGGGCGGCCCCTGGTGGCGCGCGGCCGTACGCGCCGGCGAGCCCTCCGACCCCTACCTGATGACCGGCTTCGAGCACAAGACGCTGCATTTGCGCCACGATGCCGACGTCAGCGTGCGCTTCCGCGTGGAAGTGGACTTTATGGGAGATGGCGAATGGGCCGGCTATACTGAACTGGAGGTCGCGCCCGGCGCCTACCTGCCGCATGTCTTCCCGACGGGCTACAGCGCGCACTGGGTGCGCGTCAGCGCCGACCGCGACTGTCAGGCGAGCGCGTATTTCACCTATACCTGAGGCAAAAGAGGTTGGTAGCAATGCTTGAATATCATCCCTTGAGCGAGGAAGACCGACGTCAGTTTTACGACGAGGGCTACCTGATCGTGCGCAACGCGCTCGACAGCGAGGCCGTCGGGCGCCTGATCGAGGCCGGCGACCGTCTGATCGCCTCCGACGAGACGCGCGATCGCCAGATCAACGACGAAATCTACGACAGCTTTCGCAACGTCGTCACGCACGAAGACGCCTTCATCCCGCTGATCACGCATCCCACCGTTCTGCCGCTGGTGATGCAACTCTTCGGCTCCAACCTGCAGCTTTCCACCAGCCACCTGATCTACAGCAAGACGGAACTGCCGGGCACCAGCGCCGACAAACGGGCGCCCGGCTGGCACCGCGACAACGGCCGCACGACGCTTGATCTGGGCCACCATCATTACCCGCGCATGGGGCTCAAGTGCGCCTTCTACCTCACGGACCAGAGCAAGCCGAAATCCGGCGTGACCATGTTCCTGCCGGGCAGCAACAACCTGAAGGAACGCGTCGTGATTCCGGAGGGTCAGCCGGACCCGGACGGCGCCATCGAGCCCTCGCTCAACCCGGGCGACTGCGTGCTTTTCGAGTACCGCACCTGGCACGCGGGCGCGCCCAACTTCAGCCCCAACACGCGCAAGGCCGTCATGATCGGCTACTGTTACCAGTGGCTGCGGCCGATGGACTATCTGGTGCAGCCGCGCGACTTCGTCGGCAAGCTGGATGACTACCAGCGCTTCCTGGTCGGCGAGCGCATGGAGGAGACCGAGACCTTCAAGCCCTCCGGCTACCACAATCCGCTCAACGAATGGTGCGAGCAGCACGACATCGCGACGGACCGCCACGGTCACTGAACGACACACAGGAGAAAACCATGCCCGAACTCTGGCCGCGGATGGTCAGCGAGCCATTCAGCCCGGAAGTACGCGAACTGAAGACGAAACGCCTGGACGTCGGCCTGGTGGTGGTGGGCGGCGGCCTGGCGGGCACCTGCGCCGCCCTGACCGCGGCGCGCGCCGGCGCGCAGGTCGTGCTGGTGCAGGACCGGCCGGTGCTGGGCGGCAACGCCTCCAGCGAGGTGCGGCTCTGGGGCCTGGGCGCCACCGCGCACATGAACAACAACAACCGCTGGGCGCGTGAGGGCGGCGTCATCGACGAGATTCTCGTCGAGAACATGTACCGCAACCCCGAGGGCAACGCGCTCATCTTCGATACCGTGCTGCTGGAGAAGGTGCTCGACGAACCCAACATCACGCTGCTGCTGAACACCAGCGCCCACGTAACGCGCAAGCAGGGCAGCGACTGCATCGAGAGCGTGCAGGCCTTCTGCAGCCAGAATTCAACGCTCTACGACCTGCATGCGCCGCTATTTTGCGATTCATCGGGGGATGGCGTGGTCGCCTTCCAGTCAGGCGCGGCCTTCCGCATGGGGGCCGAATCCGCCGACGAGTTTGGCGAGAAGTTCGCGCCCGGCGAGGAGTACGGTTACCTGCTGGGCCACTCCATCTACTTCTACAGCAAGGACCTGGGCCGGCCGGTGCGCTTCGTGCCGCCGCGCTACGCTCTCGATGACATCAGCGAGATTCCGCGCTTCCGCAGCTTCAATACGAAGACCGACGGCTGCCGGCTGTGGTGGATCGAGTATGGCGGACGACTCGACACTGTGCACGAGACCGAGACCATCAAGTGGCAGCTGTGGCGCGTGGTCTACGGCGTGTGGAACTACATCAAGAACTCGGGCGAGTTCCCGGATGCTGAAAACCTGACGCTGGAGTGGGTGGGGCACATCCCCGGCAAGCGCGAAAGCCGCCGCTTCGAGGGCGACACGATGATGATTCAGCAGGACGTCATCGAACAGCGCCAGCATGAGGACGCCATCGCCTTCGGCGGCTGGTCGATCGACCTGCACCCGGCCGACGGCGTTTTCAGCGAGCGGCCCGGCTGCGACCAGTGGCACGCGCAGGGCGTCTACCAGATCCCCTACCGCACGCTCTACGCGCGCAACATCGACAATCTCTTCATCGGCGGCCGCATCATGAGCGTCTCGCACGTGGCTTTCGGCTCCACGCGCGTCATGCTGACCCTGGCCAACGCGGCCCAGGCGATCGGCATGGCCGCCGCGCAGTGCCTGGAGGGGGGTCTTCTGCCGCGCGACATCAGCGAGCCGCAGAACATGGCGCGGCTGCAGCGTGGCCTGATGCGCGCCGGCCAGCACATCCCCGGCCTGCGCCTGGAGGATGACGAAGACCTCGTGCAGCTGGCGCGCATCGGCGCCAGCAGCAAGTACTGCCTCGAGGGCCTGCCGGATAACGGGCCCCTGCAGCAACTGGAGCGCTCCCTCGCGCAGATGCTGCCGGTTGCCGCCGGCCCGGCGCCGGAGGTGGACTTCGTGGTCGACGTTGACGAGCCGACCACGCTGCGCCTCGAACTGCGCGCGAGTGAGCGGATCGGCAACTACACGCCCAACGTGACCCTTGGCGTGCAGGAAATCGAACTGGATGCCGGGCCCAACCAGAGAGTGACGGCCGGCTTCGACGTCAGCCTGGACGAGGACCAGTACCTCTTCTATTGCCTGATGGCCAACGCGGAGGTCCACGCCCATCTGAGCGAGGAGCGACTCAGCGGCCTGCTGTCGCTGCGGCACTGGCGCGACCAGAAGCCGCCGGAGGACATCGGCGTGGACAGCTTCGAGTTCTGGACGCCGCCGCGCCGCCCCGCCGGGCAGAACCTGGCGATGGCGATTCGCCCGGTGATCGACGCCTTCGACCCCGGCAACGTCAGCGACGGCCTCGGCCGGCCCACCACCGGCGTCAACGCCTGGGTGGCCGACCCCGACGACCCGCGCCCGACGCTTGGTCTGCACTGGGACGCGCCGCGCTCCATCCGCGAGATCGTGCTGACCTTTGACTCCGACAGCGACCATGCCATGGAGACGACCCTGATGGGCCACCCGGAGAACGTGGTGCCCTTCATGGTGACGCACTGGCGCATTCTGGATGGCGAGGGCCAGTGCGTGGCGGAGTGCGGGGACAACCACCAGACCATCAACCGCGTACGTTTGGACGAGCCCCTGGTCACCGACCGACTGCAGGTCGAGTTGCTGGCGACGGAGGGCGACGTGCCGGCGACGCTCTTCGGGGTTCGTTGCTACGAATAGTCGCCGCCAGTCCCCGGCGGATGACGCAGGGGCGACATATCACGTCGCCCGCAGGTAAACCCATGTCGTCCATATGCGCCAGGACGACACAACGAGCGAATTGATGAATCGTCCCTGCCGCGTTTTGTTGGGGCGGGCGATATGATAAATCGTCCCTACGCCGGATGCAGGGGCGACATACCATGTCGCCCGCAGGCAAAGCATGTCGCCCCTGCGGGATGCTTCGGGCCGGGGCCCTCGCTATCCCTGCTGCCGGCCCCGTCAATCCAGGGGGAATTCGCCCTGCACCCTGACGGGTCGGCCCAGGCGGATGGAACGTTTCAGCGCCGCCTCAAACTGCAACTCCTGCAGACCCGCCAGGCCCGGCACCGGCGGCTCGGCCCCCTGGCGCACTGATGTCAGGTAGGCGTTCAGCGCCTTGTCGAAGGAAAGCCGGTACTGGTCCCGGCTGGATTGCTCGCGCGTCAGAGCCAGCAGCTCGTGGCGCGCGCCACTGTAGTCGAGGATCTCCATGTCGCCATCCAGCCCACGGAAGGTCAGGCGGCCGCCCTCGAAACTGAAGAGCATTTCAAACAGGGGAAAGCCACGGTCGATGGTCGCCGTGCCGATGATCGTGCCGCTCGCCTCGCCGGCGCTGAAGGCCGCCGCGACGTCCTCGACGACGTAACCGGCTTTCTCATGGACCACCGGACCCGGCAGGGCGGTTATTTCCGTCAGCGGGCCGGCGAAGAGGTGGACGAGGTCGATGCAATGCGACCAGCAGTTGTAATGCACGAGGCCGGTGACCTGCGTCAGGGCGCCAAAACCGCGTTCTTCAATCTGCTGCAGCGCCGTCAGCGTCTGGTCGAAGAAGCGATAGTTGAAGATCATCGCCGTTTCCGTGCCGCCGGCACAAGCCGCGCGTAGCAGTTCGCGCCCCTTTTCGTAGTCGTCTTCCGTCACCTGGGCCTGCCCCTGCATGGCGACCAGCGGCTTCTCGAAGAAGAGGCGTTTGGGACGGTGCTGCAGGATGGCCCGGGCCAGTTCATAACGCGCGGTTTCGCTGCTGAGCAGGAAGACGACGTCGGGGTCGGCGCGAATCAGATCCTCGATGGAATCGGCGACCTGACCGCCGAAGGTCGCGGCGCAGGCCTCCGCCTTGTCGCGCGTGCGGTTGAAATAGCTGAACGTCAGGTCCGGCTGCCGCGCCAGAAAGGGCAGATAGTTGTTGCTGGCGACGTTGCCGGTGCTGACGATGGCGACCCTGAGCGTCATCGCTGATCTCCACTGCTTCGACGTGATTGTGACATCCTTCAGCGCCAGGTGTCCAGGTCGCCAAATTGGGTCAGGGCCTCCTGCAGCATTTCCAGCGGCAGGCCGACCACGTTGCTGTAGCTGCCCTCAATGCGTTTCACCGGCGCGAAGACCGGGTTCTGGATGGCGTAGGCACCGGCCTTGTCGAGCGGGTCGCCGCTGGCGACGTAGTCCTCCTGTTCGGCGTCGGACCAGGCGCGCATGTGTACGCGGGTGCGACAGAGGCGTGTCAGACGCTGACCGCCCCCGCCCGCGCGCTGCAGCGTGAAAGCCGTGCAGACCTCGTGGGAACGGCTGCGCAACTGGCGTAACATGCGCTGGGCGTCGGCCGCGTCGACGGGTTTGCCCAGCGCCTCTGCACCGTCGATGACCAGGGTGTCGGCGGCCAGAATGAGTGCGGATGGCGCGTGGCGCGCGGCGACGAGGGCCGCCTTGGCCTGGCTGAGACGCGTGGCCCAGGCCTGCGGCTCTTCGCCCGGCGTGGGGCTTTCGTCCAGTTGTGGCGCGTCGACGTGGAAGCGCAGCTTCAGAGAAGCCAGCAGTTCCCGCCGCCGCGGCGAGGCCGATGCCAGCACCAGACAGGCGGGCCGGTCGGGGTCAGGGGCGAGTTGATGCAAGTTGGTTTCGCTCCGTCAGGCGGCCTCCGCCCGTAGTATAGGCGCCGGGCAGGGCGCCGCACAGCGTCGGGCAAGAGGGGAAAAGTTGTGCTAGAGTGAAAGAGCAATGAACCGATAAGGAAATCATGACTCAGCTTGAACATATCGGGTCTGGCCTGGGCAGTGCCGCGCGCCGCGCGCGCCGCGAGGGCTACCCGGCCACCTCGCGCAGTTTCGACCTGATCGCCCTGGCGCTGGCGTCCTGGGTGCTGTTGGGTGGCTACGTGGACGGCATCGCTCACGTCAACGGCGCCACCGACGACACCTTCTTCACGCCCTTCCACCTGCTGCTTTACACGGGCATGCTGGCCAAGGGGATTTTCCTGGCGGGTATGCAGTTGCGAAACGTGAGCCGCGGCCACGGCTGGTTGCAGGCCCTGCCGCGCGGCTACCTGACCTCACTGGTTGGCATCGTGTTGATGGCGACCGGCGGCTTTCTTGACTTTCTCTGGCACACGGCCTTCGGCATCGAGGCCAACATCGAGGCCTCGGTCAGCCCGCCGCACTTGCTGCTGGCTTTCAGCGCGCTGGTCTTCATGAGTGGCCCGCTGCGCGCCCTGTGGGAGCGGGCGGAGGCGCAACGCGGCTGGACGCAACTCTTTCCGGCCATTGCCTCGGCCCTGCTGGTGTATTCGATCTTCAGCCTGTTCACCCAGTTCACCCACGCTATCTCCTGGGTGGGCCTCTACACGCCGGGGGGCGAGCCCAACGAATTTCTGCTGCGGGACCATGCCATGACAGCCAAGGTGGTCTTCCCGTCTCTGCTGATGAGCGCAATATTGCTGTTGCTGCTGCGCCGCTGGGCCTTGCCCTTCGGCGCGGTGACCTTCCTGCTGGTCGGAAACAGCGCCCTGATGTTCCTGCTGCGTTCCGCCAGCCATGGCGGCGACAACTGGCTGGTGCTGCTGGCCCCCCTGGTCGCCGGACTGATCGGCGACCTGCTGCTGCGCGGTCTGCAACGCCCGCGGATCGCGGCCCTGCCGTTGCGCGCCTTCGCCTTTCTCCTGCCCTTCAGCTACCACGTCGTTTTCTTCGTCGTTCTGCAATTGACCGGCGGCATCTGGTGGAGCATCCACATGTGGACGGGCGTCAGCGTCCTGGCGGGAATTTTCGGTCTGGCGCTGAGCTTTGTCGCGGTGCCGCTGCCGCTGCCTCAGGAGGTGTCGCCGGCGCCTGGAGGGGAGCGGTAACGCAGGGAGAACCATACGGGGGGATCGCATGGCAACTGCCAGCCGCAGCACTTCTGCCGGTAAAGCGGTCCCCAGGGCGCGCCGGGGTGGCTACCCTGAACTGACGCCGGCCTTCACCTGGATGGCGCTGGCGCTGGCCGTCTGGGTGCGGGCGGGCTCGGTCGTCGATATAAACGCGCACAATCACGGTTTCGTCGACGAGTCCTTTTTTACGCCCTTTCACTTTCTGGTGTATTCCGAGGTGGCGGCCAACGGCCTCTTCTACGCCCTCGTCCAGTTCCGCAACGTCGGCCGTGGCCACAGCCTGATGCAGGCCCTGCCGCGGGAGTATCTGCTCTCCTTCGCCGGGGTGTTGCTTTTCGGCCTCGGCGGCGTCTTCGATTTCATCTGGCACGCACTCTTCGGCGTCGAGGCCACGATTGACGCCCTGGTGAGTCCCTCGCATCTGCTGCTGTTCTTCAGCGGCCTGCTGTTCATGAGCGGCCCGCTGCGCTCGTACCTGGCGGGCGACGGGACCGGGCGCGGCTGGGCGGCAGTTCGCCGCTGGTGATGCTGCGGCGTTTCGCCTTTGTGGTGCCCTTCCTGATGGTCTTCAGCCTTTTCGTCATTATGCAATTAAGCGCTACTATCTGGTGGAACACGCACATGTGGCCGAGCGTCAGCCTGCTGGCCGGCGGGCTCGGCCTGGGCATGAGCGCCCTGCTGCCCGCCTGCAGATTGAGTTGAGAGGCCGGTGTGGGGACCCGGCCCGGCATGATGGCCGCGAGGGCGCTGCAAAAACCGAATTCGGAAAATGCAGGGACAGAGACAATCGGTTTTGGGGGACGAAAATGACAGTTGGCGTACGATCTGGTTCTGAAGCAAAGGCAGCCGGCATTTCGCGCAGGGAAGGATATCCTGAACTGACGCCGGCCTTCACCTGGACGGCGTTGATTCTGGCGCTCTGGGCCTTTTTCGGCTCGGTGGTGGATATCAACGCCCACAACCACGACTTCGTGGACGACACCTTCTTCACGCCCTGGCACATGCTTCTGTATTCAGGCGTGGCCGTCAACGGGCTGTTCTACGTCATCGCGCAGTTCCGCAACGTGGGTCGCGGTCACAGTCTGCTGCGGGCGCTGCCGAAGGAATATCTGCTTTCGTTTGCCGGTGTGCTGCTTTTCGGTCTTGGCGGCGTTTTCGACCTCCTCTGGCACGAGATCTTCGGCTTCGAGGCGGGCGTCGACGCGCTGGTCAGCCCCTCGCATTTGGTGCTGGTGGTCAGCGGCATGATGTTCATCAGCGGCCCGCTGCGTTCCTTCCTCGCCAGGGGCCGGACCTCGGGCACCTGGTCAGAACTCCTTCCGCCCATCGCCTCGGCGACGGCGATTATGACCATCGGCACGCTTTTCACGCTCTACACCAACGTCTGGACCCAGTTGAACCGCTATGTGACGCCCGAGATCATCATCGACAACCCGCGCCCCCTGCACGCGTACACGGTGGCCGGCGTGCTGATTCCGGCGGCGCTGATTGTCGGCACCCTGATCTTCCTGCGCCAGCGAATCAAACTGCCCTTCGGCGCGGTGACCCTGATCCTCTTCGCCAATGCGCTGATCATGCTTTACATCCGCTGGGAGTGGAACCAGGTCTATCTGCCGGTGTTGCTGGCGCCGATCATCGCCGGGTTGCTGGGCGACTGGCTGCTGGCGCGACCGCATGACGGCTCGCACGTGATTGCGCTGCGGCAATTCGCCTTCGTCGTGCCCACCGTCTACATGCTGGCTCTCTTCATCCTCCTGCAGGTGACGGGGGGCGGCATCTGGTGGACGGAACACATGTGGCTGGGCGTCAGCCTGATGGCCGGCGCTTCCGGCCTGGGCGTGGCCGCCCTGCTGACCACCCGGCCTTACCCGCAGGCGGACTGAAGCGCTGAGGGCGTGAGGGGCTGAAGTGGCGGTCCGGGAAGGTCTCGTTTCAGAAGCGAAAGCGGCGGGCGCGGGGCGCCGTGAGGGCTATCCGGCGCTCACGCCGGCCTTCACCTGGGCCGCGCTGGCGCTGGGCGTCTGGGTCTTGCTGGGCGCCATCGTGGACATCCACGCCCACAACCACGGCCAGGTGGACGAGACCTTCTTCACGCCCTTTCACCTGCTGATGTACTCCGGCGTGGCGGCCAACGGCCTGTTCTACGTCGTCATGCAGTACCGTTACGTCGCCCGCGGTCATCGTCTGCTGCAGGCGCTGCCGCGGGCCTACCTGCTTTCCTTCGGCGGCGTGTTGCTCTTCGGCGTCGGCGGTGTCTTCGACCTGATCTGGCATTCGCTTTTCGGCTTCGAGGCTGGCATCGACGCGCTGGTAAGCCCCGCGCATCTGTTGCTGGCGCTCAGCGGCCTGCTCTTCATGAGCGGCCCCCTGCGCTCCTTTCTGGCGCAGGGCGCGACGGGGCGGGGCTGGAAGATCCTGTTTCCGCCACTGACGGCGGCCCTGATGGCGCTGACGCTGGCCACCCTGTTTACGGGCTTCAACAACGTCTGGAGCCAGGTGGACCGCTACGTCGCGATCGACCCCGCGGACGACAGTCGCAGGCTGGCCGAGGCCTACACGGTGGCCACCGTGCTGATCCCCGCCGCGCTGATGACCGGCGCCCTGCTGTTTCTGCGGCGGCGCATGGCGCTGCCTTTCGGCGCAGTCACCTTCCTGCTGTTCGCCAACGCCCTGGTGATGTTTTTCATTCGCCTGGAGGACACCGCGACGTACGCGCCGGTGTTGCTGGCGCCGCTGCTGGCCGGTCTGGCGGGCGACTGGCTGCTGGCGCGTGAATCGGGCTCGCCGCTGCTGGCCCTGCGGCTCTTCGCTTTCGTCGTGCCTTTCATCTTGACCTTCGGTCTGTTTGTCATCCTGCTGTTGGGCGCCGGCATCTGGTGGAGTACGCACATGTGGGTCGGCGTCAGTTTCATGGCCGGCGCCGTCGGCCTGGCCCTGGCGGGCTTGGTCCGGGCGGAGGAACTCCCGCAACCTTCCTGAAGGTGCTGCGCTTCAGCCCGGCAGGGTGAGCGGGAAACGCCCGTAGGGCACGGGCGTCAGCAGGTAGACGTCCACCCATTTGGACCAGGGCTGGTAGTCCGCGTCGCTGTAGCCGAGGTCGATGAACATCGGCTGCTGCTGCACGTACCAGGCGGCGGCTGTGTCTTCCATGCTGCCGACGCCGTAGCCCTCGACGTAGACTTCGGTGCCGTAGGGAATGACCTTCGGGTTGGAGGCGATGACGCCCTTGCGCAGGAAGGCGCCGGTGGCGGTGGCGGTGCTGTTCCCCTGCGAGCCGGGGTGATAGCTGGTGGCCTTCATGCGCAGCACGCGCCAGTATTGCCGCGGCCCCTGGGGCGTGTTGATGCTGCGCAGCACGATCTTGCTGCCCAGGCCGATGATGTGGTCGCGCGGCTCCTGCAGCAGTTCCGCCTCACCCGTCTCGCGGCTGACCTCCACGCCATTTTCGTAGCGAATGCGCTGCGGCAGGCCGCGAATGCCGTCCTGGCCCTGCTGCAGCACGCGGCGCTGGTCCAGTTCCAGGTCGGGGTCGGCCTGGGTCAGCGTTCTGTGGGGCAGGGTTTCCCGCTCATAGACGACCTCTTCATGCACGCGGATGACGCGCAACTGCATACCGGCTATCAGGGCCGTGTCGCCCGGCGGAATGCTGTAGTCCGCGCCAGCGAGTTGCACACCGGCGGCAGCGAGCGCCTCTGCCACCGTCTCGCCAGGCAGGCGCAGGGGGCGGGAGTCGCCGTCCGCGTGCAGGGTGAACGGCAGGGCGCGGTGGACCTGCAGGGTCATGTTGGCCACCAGGGAAGTTGCGGCCGGCGGGTGAAGAACATCCCCTTCGCCCAGCGCGACGCCATTCTCCAGCAGCGCTTCGCCCACCGTGCGGGCGCTGCTGCGCAGACTGTGCAGGGTGTCGCCGTCCTGCAACAGGAAGGGCTGCGGGCGGCGCAGTTCGAGTCGCGTCAGGGGCGTGCCCGGGTCCATGGTCCAGGCGGGGTCGAAGCGTTGCCCGTTGACGTAAAGGGTGTCGCCCGGAGCCAGCGACAGCCCGGCCCCGGCCAGCAGGGCGAGGGGGTCGTTGAGCGGGCTGCGCAGGATGCGCGTCACGCTGTCGACGCCCAGCAGGACCTCACGCGCGAAACTGACCCGCACCTGCTGACCGTCGAAGAGCAGACTGGAGACGCCAGGTTCCACCAGATCGCCAGGCTGCAGTTCGATGCCCTGTTCGCCCAGCAACTGGCCGACCAGCCCGGCGCGGCTGCGCAGCGACCGCGCCTGACCGTCGACGACCAGCGTCAGGTCCTTTTCCAGCACGAAGGGCGCCAGCAGCAGCGCAGCGGCCAGCGTACCCAGCAGCAGCATGGGCAGGAGAAGGACGAGGTGCCAGAGTCGCAGGCGCAAGGGGTCACCGCCGTCGGCGGTTGGGGGCGGCTGTCACGGGGCTACCCGGTCCAGGCCGGTCTGCGACACCCGGGAAGAACTCCTTAGTGCTGCTCCCGTCAAGGCCTGACACGGTTCGGAGGACCCGCCGCGCAGGGCCTGGGCCGGGTAGGCCGGTGACAACCATCGTCCCCATACTAGCGGGCTTCGCGGGTTGCGGCAAGCGCGGGCAGCGACCTTCAGGTGGCGCGGCGCAGCGCCGCGATCGCGGCCTCCCAGGCGGGCGAGGCGACCGGGGCCTGCAGCAGCGGGTCGCCCGTGCCCTCCATCCAGCGGTACAGGCGTTCCAGCAGCGCGCGTTCGAGGGCCTGGTGCGGCGCCTGGCCGGCCAGGTTGTCCTGTTCGAGCGGGTCCACCCGCAGGTCATAGAGCTCGACGGTCGGCCGGCGCGCGGTGATCGTCTCGATCATCTGCGGGTAAACGGGGCTGAGCTGAATGTCGGACGGCACGTTGACGGCGACGTCCTGGCAGAGATTTAGAATGAGCTTGTGATCTTCCGTGCGCAGGCCGCGCATGGGCTCCCAGGCGGTGTGAAAGGTCTTGCCGGCAAAGACGACGTCGCGCGCTTCGTAGTCCGCGCCCTGCAGCAGCGGCCAGAAGCTGCGCCCGTGCAGGCGCGATGGCCGCTCCAGACCCAGGGCCTCCAGCACGGTCGGCACGACGTCCACGTGGCTGATCATCTGCGGGATGCGCGCTCCGCCCGTCAGCCCGCCGCCGGGCCAGTGCATCAGCAGCGCCGCTTCGATGCCGGGATCGTAGAGCGTGCACTTGGCCCGCGGCATGGCCAGGCCGTGGTCGGTGACGAAGATCAGCCAGGTGTCCTGCAGCAGATCCCGGGCCTCCAGCGCAGCCACGATCTGGCCGACGGCCGCGTCCAGCGCCGCGATGGCGCCCTGCAGTTCCGCAACTTCGGCGCGCGCCTCCGGCGTCTGCGGCAGGTAGGGGGGCAGGGCCGCACCGAGCTGATCGTCGGGCTCTACGTCGCCGAAATCCCAGCGGCGGTGCGGTTCGAAGAAGCCGACTTCCAGGTAAAAGGGTTGCGCCGTGGCGGCGCGCGTCGCAAGCCAGTCCGACGCGACCTGACCCAGAAGCGCAGCCGGCGCCCGGTCATGGATCTCGTCGTAGCCGAGGTCGGGTGCTCCGGCGGCGTCCGTCAGATGCTGGATGCCGAAGAGCGCCGTGCGATAGCCGGTCTCGCTCAAGTGCTGCGCCAGATGCCGCTCGTCGGCGTGCAGACGCCAGCGGAAGGGATCGTGCGCCAGGCCGTGCATGCCGTTGGCGTGGGCGTGACGGCCGGTATGCAGGGCAGCGCGCGAGGGGCTGCACTGCGGCGCGGTGCAGAAGCTGCGTTCGAAGAGCAGACCGCGCGCGGCGAGAGCGTCCAGCGCGGGTGAGGGCACCGTGCCCTGGCCGTAACAACCCAGGTGTCGCCCTAGGTCGTGACAGGTGATGAAGACGATGTTGGGTCGCATGAGGCCCTCCGTATTTGCGTTGGCGGGGCAGAACGGGGAGAGAGTAACACACGGGCGCCGCTGCCCAGGCAGCAGTCAGGCTATACTGGGGGACAGCGATACGCAGGAGGCCGGCCATGGCCGTCGCCATCAGTGAAAAGAGACTCAGCCTGCGGGAATTCCTCGAACTGGAGGAGCGTTACCCGGAGCGCAGGTTCAAACCTGCCGCCAACGGAGCCGTCATCGAAATGTCACCGAGTCGCGATCATGGTTTTTTGCAGGGAGATTTTTTGGAATTATTCCGAAACTGGTTGAGAACTGGCGCCTTGCCGGGTTACTGGGCCGGTGCGGAAATCATGCATGACCTTGATGGCTGGCTCTGCGTGCCGGACGTGGCGGTCCTGCTGCTGGAGGGCGAAGACTATCCGCGTGAGGCACCGTTGCTGGCCGTCGAAATCGAAAGCAAAAGCAACACGCGCATGGAGTTGCGGGCGAAGGCCGCTCGCTATCTGGAGCGGGGCACGCCGATGGTGTGGCTGGTCTATCCCGAGTCGCGCAGCCTTGAGATTTACCGCGCGGGTGAGGGTGCGCAGACCTTGTCCGGCGGGGATGTCCTTGAGGGTGGCGCGACGTTGCCGGGCTTCCGCGTCAGCGTCAGCGAACTGTTTCCGCCGCTGCAGACCGACTGACCATCAGAGGCGACCGTGGCGTCTCAGCAACTCGCAGAGCCGGTCAGGCGGCAGGGCGGGGACGCGCAAGCCGTCGCGGCCGGTCATGGTTTCGGCGGCCAGCAACGCGTTGAGAATGGCTTCCTCCACCGCCTCCACAGTCGCCAGGAAAATCCAGTCGAGAGTGTCGCTGCGATCATGCAGACGCGGCGTGTGATGCAGCAGGTCATCCGGCTCGTGCGGGATGGGCGTGCCGGTGGCGAAGGCGATGATGAAATCGCCGCTCTGGTCGTGGCTGACCGTGCCGGTGCGCGCCAGGCCGAGGGCGGCGCGCTTCGCCACGCGCGTCAGTTGCAGCGCGTCCAGCGGCGCGTCGGTGGCCAGCACGATCATGATCGAGCCGGGGTTGTGGCGCGGCATCTCCTCGTGCGCCAGCGCCAGCCCCACCGGCACGCCGAGCATCAGCAGCTCCTCACGCTTGCCGTGGTTCGCCTGTACCAGCGCGCCGATGCAAAAGCCCTCGTCAGGCAGTTGCCGTGAGGCCGTGCCAATGCCGCCCTTGAACTGGTAGCAGGTGGTGCCCGTGCCGCCGCCCACGTTGCCTTCCGCCACCGCTCCGCCGGACGCGCTTTCGATGGCCGCGAAGACGTGTTCCGGCCGGATATGGCGGCCGCGGGCGTCGCTGAGCATGCCGTCGTTGCATTCCCCGACGACGCAGTTGACCGTCCCGGTGGTCAGCGCGATATCGGGGTTCTGCCGCAGCATGTAGCTCATCAGGGCGTCGCCGGCGCGCGCCACGCTGAGGTTGCTGGTGAGCAGGACGGGCGTCTCCAGGCTGCCGCGCTCGCGGATCTGCTCGAAGCCCATCACCTTGCCGTAGCCGTTGAAGGAGTAAACCGCCGCGGCGACCTTGTCGCGATAGGTATTGCCGCCATGGGGCAGTACGGCGGTCACCCCTGTGCGCACGGGGCCGACGCCTGCCTGCAGCGGGCCCTCGCCCCTGATCAGCGTCGTGTGTCCCACGCGTACGCCGGGCACGTCCGTAATGGCGTTGTGGCGGCCCGGCGGCAGTCGCCCCGGCTCGACGCCCAGGTCCCGCAGTCGTCTCATGCCCTGACCGCCTCCGCGGCGGAAGCGCCGGGCAAGGTGGAAGTGTCATCCGCCAGCAGACCGCGCGTCAGCGACTCGACGTAAATGCAGTGCTGCCAGGGGATGGCCACGTCCGCCAGCGAGACCGGTGCATCGTCCAGGTCGACGCCACTGCCGCGCACGATGGCCAGGGGCGTCGCCTCGTCGCGCTCGCCCATAACCAGTTGCGCCGCGGCGCTGATGGTATCCGCCATGCCGCGCTGCGTGACGGTCATGGGATTGCCAAAGAGATCGCGCTGGCCGCGTTCGTCCTTCACGGGCCGGAAGCCGGCAGTCGCCAGCGCCACGCCGCTCGTGCCCAGGCGGCCCGGGACGAGCCAGCTGTCGGTCAGCACCACGCCGACATTCACGCCCTGACGCTGGCGCAGCGCCTCGCGCAGGCACGCGGCCGTCGCGTAAGGCCGGGCGGGGAAGAGCACCACCTGGCCTGCCGGGATATTCGAGCGATCGAGGCCGGCGTTGGGCGAAAGGATGCCGCACTTCACGGTCAGCAGAAAGCCCATTTCGATGCCGCCGAAGATGTGGTCGGCTTCCTGCAGCACGAGTTGTGCCATGACCGGCTGCATACGGTAGCGTCGCGCCAGGGCGAGGGCCTGCGGCGTGACCTCCACGTCGGCCAGACGCAGCACGCGGCCTTCGCTGATGGCCGCGTACTTGCTGGAGACGGCCAGAACGTCGCCCTCCTGCAAGCCCTCGGGCGCGTGCGCCAGCGCGCCCTCGATGACCTCGGGCAGGTCGAAGGCGGCCTGCCGCAGCGGCGCCGGCAGCGGCCAGATGATCAGGGGAGACAGAACGGGAGTTTCCCACGGCGATTCATGGGCGGCATTATGGCAGCCCGGTCGCATTAATCACAGGGGCGCGGGCTGACGCGTGACGCAGGAATGTGGATAATCGCAGGAACGACAGGGACAGGAAGACAGCGATGTACGCATACATTGCCGGCCCGCTCTTCAACGAAGGGGAACGCTGGTTCGACGAGCAGATCAACGCGGTGACCGAGGCCGCGGGCTTCGAGACCTTTCTGCCGCATCGCGATCACGCGCCCGACAGCGGCGACACATTCGATCCCGAGGCGATTTTCCGTTGGGACGTGCTGAATCTGGAACGGGCGGACCTCGTGATCGCCAACCTGAACGGGGTCACCAGCGATGATGGCACCGCCTGGGAACTGGGCTACTCCTACGCGCGCGGCAAGCACCTGGTCGGCGTCTACACGGACATGCGCCTGACCTTCGACGACCAGGTGGTCAATCTGATGCTGCAGTATTCGCTGAACCGGCTGGTGCGTTCGCTGGCGGAACTGGAGGACTATCTGCAGGGCTTCGCCCGCGAGCAGGGCCTGCGGCCGCGCTGAGAAAATCGGAGATATCGAGTCCGGTACTCGCGGTCGCGGTACACTGACTGCCCAGTGATTCGCAGGAGCCCTTCATGGATGCCACTACACCGGAGCAGGACATCGCCGACGGCACCATTCTCGCGAAGTACGCCGACATCACGATGGAGGAGTTCGTGGCGCTGGTGGGCAGACACGACTACATGCTGCTCCGCTTCAACGCCGCCGGAGATGTCGTCGCCACGATTTCCTTTAATATTGAGGGCGTGGTGCGGGGCCTCGTCGCCACACACGTTGGCAACTGGCTCTACAACGGAGCGCTGCCAGGATTCGGGGCTGCCACCACCGGCGCTTTCGAACTGCAGGGCTGGCGCTGTCGCCCGGACATCGCTGTGTGCCGCCGTGTCGGCAACGTCATCCCGCGCGAGGCGCCGCGAATGGCCGTCGAGATTCGCAGCGACAGCAACACCTGGCGGGAATTGCGCGCGAAGGCGGCGCGTTACCTGCAACATGGCACGCAGATGGTCTGGCTGGTCGATACGGATGCGCGCAGCGTCGAGATTCACCGGCCGGGTGCCCAGCCGCAACGCCTCGCCGGTGCGGAGCTCATTGAGGGCGGCGACGCGTTGCCCGGATTTCAGGTGGCAGTGAGCGAACTCTTCCCCGACTGAACTGCGGGGGTGTGAAGCAGGGGCTGCTCAGCGCAGCCCCTGCTGCCGCTGACTATTCCGACAGGCCGTAGACGCGGGTCTCGGGGCGGAAGGCGGCCCAGGCGAACCAGAAGTGCGGGAAGGCGAGGTGCTGCCGCAACTGGCTGCCGGCCAGTTCACCCTCCAGCGCCGTGCCGAAGACGTTCCAACGCGTACCGGTCTGCTCGTCCACGATGCGCCCTTCGTCATCCAGCGCGAAGCTGAGCACCTGACCCTCCAGTTCGCGGTCATAGAGCGCGGCCATGCCGACGTCGCGCGAACTGTTGATGTCGCTGGCATCCAGCGCGCTGGTCTGGCCCGGCTGCCACAGGGCGACGACCTCGAAGTCGCCGATGCGGTCGTTGATGACCGGCGCTTCCCTCAGGGCCGGGAAGGGCCAGGCGACGGACTCGCCGCCCAGGAAGGCGCCCAGCACACGCTCGGTCGCGAAGAGCCGGCCGTCCGGCTCGCCGAAGAAGAGGAAGGGCCGCGGGCTGCTGTCGTAGCCGACGTAGGGGTTGGAGCCGTAGCCGCGGAAGCCAGGCGAAAGCACTTCACCCTGCGGATATTGCTGCGCGAACTCGCCGAAGCTGACCTGCAGCGAGGGCAGCAACTCCAGTTGCGTGCCGGCGTAGCTGCCGACGATGCCCTCGCCGGTGAACTGCTGCCACCAGCTCTTGGTCAGGTCGTCCCACATCACCAGATCGCTGTGGCGCAGGTTGCCGGAGACGCCGAAGCGCAGCGTCTCGCCCTCCACCCGGCGGTCAAAGACCACGGCCGAGTTGCAGAGCGGGCAGAAGGTCACCGCGACGGGCCGGTCGTCGAAGACGTCGTTGACGATCTCGTGGCGCGTCAGAATCGCCAGGGGATAGGCGCGGGCGATGCCCTGCAGTTCCAGCGAGAGCACGGGCGACTGCGGCTGCAGCCACTGACCGGCGACCTCGAGCGAGTCGAAGGCCGGGTCATCAATGGGCGGAATGCCGTCCGGCGGCACGCCACCGGAGAAGATTTCCTCCAGCGGCACGGTGTGCATGCAGAAATCGGTGGTATCCCAGAAACTTGTGAAGCGCACGAAGGATGGCGCCGCGCAGCCCGATTGTCCGGTCATGGGCGCGCCCTGCAGCGCCAGCGTTACGGTGAGAAATACGAGCGCGAGCAGCAAGAGCGTGTATCTGCGTCGCAGCATCGGGAGAATACTCATGGTCATGCCTTTCCCTGCTGTTTGTCCGTTTTCTGGATGCGTTGAGGTCTGCAAACCTTACCTGCATCGCCCAACGCAGTCCAATGCGGTTGACAGGGCCACCGCCGCCGCGGCATGATGGGCGCCCGCCGCAAGGCCGCCCTGACCGCTACGAGACCAGGTTGATGTACGTTCCGCGCACCCGGCAATTCTGGGCCGTCGCCATTTCACACTTTGCGCTCGACGTCGTCATGAGCTCGGTCCCCGTACTGCTGACCTTCATCAGTCTCTACGTGTTGCCCATGAGCGCCGTGCAGTTCGGCCTGATCGTCGGCCTGATGCAACTGACGGGCGCCGTCACGCAGCCGATGTTCGGCTGGTTGACAGACCGTATCGGCGGGCGCTGGACGGGTTCCATTGGCATATGCTGGACGGCGAGCCTGATGTTGCTGGGCCTGCTGGCGGCGGAGAGCGGTCTGATGCTGTTGATGGCCGTCATCTTCATCATCACCGCCCTCGGCAGCGGCGCATTCCATCCGGTCGGGATGAAATATGCGGCGGAGAGTCACCCGCCGCGCGAGGCCAGCAACATGGCCTGGTTCTTCCTCGCCGGTCAGATGGGACTGGCCTTCGGGCCGGCCCTGGTCGGGCTGCTGCTGGAAAACGCCGTGCCGATCGGCAACGCTTTCGGCGCGGCGCTGGGGCCGGGCCTGACGGGCCTGCTGCAGGGGCGGGGATCGGCGTTGCCGGCGGTGTGGGTGACCCTGCTTTCCCTGCCCGGCTTTTTCCTGATTTTGATGTATTTGCCGGGGCATCGCGCGCATCGCGCTGCGGTGGCGGCCAACGCAGCGACGGGCGCGAACAACGGCGTCCGCAGTCGTCTGTCACTTGCCGTCGTGCTGCTCTTCGTCGTCATGGTCAGCCTGCGCAGTCTGGGATCGCCGGGGGTGGTCTCCTTCATCCCCTTCCTCTTTCAGCAGAAGGGCTGGACACCCGCGGAATACGGCCTGATTGCGAGTTTGTTCTGGGTCGGATCCGGTCTCGCGGGCGTATTTTTCGGCGGCCTGGCGGACCGCTATGACAAACGCCTGGTGATTGCGGTCAGCATGCTGCTGTCGGCCCCGACCTTCTTCCTGCTACCCCTGGTGGATGGCGTGCCGGCTTTCACGCTGGCGGTCCTCTCCGGAACGCTGAGCGGCGCCTCTCATGGTCTGGTTGTCGTGCTGGCGCAGGGGTTCCTGCCCGCCAGCAAGGCGATGGCTTCCGGCGCGGCGCTGGGCCTTGTATTCGGCACCGGCGCCGTGGGCAGCGCCTTTATCGGCTGGCTGGCCGGCATCATTGGCCTGGGGCCTTCCTTCCAGCTGGTGGCTGTCGCGATCGTGCTGGCCAGTTTGCTGACGATGTTGCTCCCCGCGCAGCCGGGCCCCGCCGGGCCGGCGACGGAAGAGGTCCTGCCGGCACGCAGCAGTCAGGGTGAAGTTAATGTCTGAAAGACAAGGTCATTTTTTGCAATTGTTAATGTCCTGATGTAAGTTAATGCTCCAAGGGGGGCACAGGCCCCGGAGCAGCTGCGTGTCACAGACTCCCTGAAACGGGACAGGCTGTGGGTACAAGGCCAATCTCGTTTGAATCACAAGGCAGGGAGTAACAAGATGGCAGACCGCATCAAGGGCGTTGTCAAGTGGTTCAACGCCGACAAGGGTTACGGTTTCATCACCCAGGAGGGTGGGCCGGACGTCTTTGTCCATTACACGGCGATTCTGGGCGGCGGGTTCCGCAGCCTCGATGAAGGCGAAACGGTTGAGTTTGAGATCGTTGAGGGCCAGAAGGGCAAGCAGGCCAGCAACGTCTCGCGCGTCTAGACGGAACAATCCCACGACAGCCAGACTCCGGCGGGATCTGCCCCGCTCTTTTTGTGTTTGGCAAGTCATGTGCGCGTAGCGCTTTTCAGCGAGACCTTTCTCCCGCGCTCTGACGGAATCGTCACCGTCCTCTGTCGACTGCTCGATCAACTGGCCGCCCGCGGCATCGAGTCGATGCTGTTCACGCCGCATCTCGGGCCGGTTGAGCGTTACGCCGCCACAAGGGTCTGCAGCGCACCGGGCCTGCCCTTTCCGCCCTACGCGGACCTGCGTGTGGCCCTGCCCACGCCGCGGCAGTGGCGTCGTTTGCGCGATTTCGCGCCGCAGGTTACCCATTTCCTGCACCCTTCCATCTTTGGCCTGGCGGCCTGGTGGGGGGCGCGCCGCCAGGGCCTGCCCACACTGGTCTCCTGGCATCTGGATTACGGGCGCATCGCCCGACACTGGCGCCTCGGGCCCCTGCACGCCGGCGCCATCGAGCCGGGCATCAACCTGCTGACGCGCCATGTGCTCGGGCGCGCCGACTGCGCCCTGGCGCCTTCGCGCAGCGCGCAACGACGCCTGCACGAAATTGGCGTGACGGCGCCGGTGCACCTGTGGCGGCGCGGCGTGGACAGCGAATGCTTTCACCCGCGCCACGCGGACGCGGCCATGCGCCGGAATCTGGCCGCCGGCGATCCGCAGGGTCTGCAACTGCTGTACGTCGGCCGCCTGTCGATGGAAAAGGGGCTGGCTTCCCTGCGCGCCGTTCTGCAGGCCGTCCCTCAGGCGCAACTGGCGCTGGTTGGGGACGGGCCGGCGCGGCGCCCGCTGGAAGCGCAGTTCGCCGGGCTGCCGGTGCGCTTTACCGGCGCCTTGCGGGGCCGGCAGCTGGCACAGGCCTACGCCAGCGCGGACGTCTTTGTATTCCCGTCCCTGGCCGAGTCCTTCGGTCTGGTCGTGCTGGAGGCCATGGCCTCGGGTCTGCCGCCGGTGGCGGCGCGCAGCGGCGGCGTGCCGGAACTGCTGCGCGAGGGTCGCAACGGCTACAGTTTCGCGCCGGGCGACGAGGCCGGGCTGGTGCATGGCGTGCGCCGCCTCGCCGCTGACGCGGAACATCGTCGGGCGCTGGGCCGCCAGGCGCGCGCGGACGCCGAAGCGCGTAACTGGTCAGCCGCCATGGACGAAGTCATCGCGCACTACGAAAGGCTGGCCCTCCCGGATCGACGCTGAGTCGGCTGTGGTAATATCGAATTCACGCCAGAGTGCGGGAGCCTGCGGCCGTGTCAACCAGGGGCCTGTCCAGCACAGAAGTCGCCGCACGGGTAGCTCGCGGCGAGGACAACGCCTGGCAGCCGCGCGTGGGCCGCAGTTACCTCGACATCCTGCGCGACAACCTCTTCAACATCTTCAACCTGGTGCTCTTCCCGCTGCTGGGCGTCATCGTCCACTTCCGCGAGTACATGGTGGCCCTCTTCGCGGGTTTCAGCGTGGTCAGCAACGCCGTACTGGGCACGGCCCAGGAGATGATCGCCAAACGCCGTCTTGACCGTCTGGTGGCGCTTTCGGAACACAAGGTGCGCGTCTGGCGCGACGGGGCGCTGACGGAAGTCGGTATCCGCGAACTGGTGATCGACGACGTGCTGCCGCTGCAGCCGGGCGAGCGTCTGGTGGTGGACGGGCACGTGCTGGCCAGTGACGCGCTGGAGGTCGACGAATCGCAACTGAGCGGCGAATCCGATTCCGTACTCAAGGAGGTCGACGATTCCGTCTACTCCGGCTCCTGGTGCGTCGCCGGGACGGGTGTGATGGTGGCCACGGCCGTCGGCGCGGACAGCATGATCAACCGCATCGCGCAGTCGGCGCGGGCCTGGAAACACCCCCTGACGCCCACACAGCGCAAGGTGATGGTCATCGTCGACGTCGCCATCCTGCTGATGCTGGTGCTGGCGCCCATGCTCTGGCTGGCCGGCACCCTGGCCGGGCTGGACCTGCTGGAGCGCGTCAAGGAGAGCGTGGTCTTCATCACCAGCCTGGTGCCCTACGGCCTGCTGCTGGTGATCATGATCTCGCTCACCATCGGCGCCCTCAGCATCGCCCGCCACCAGACCCTGGTGCGCCGCGTCAACGCCGTCGAATCGCTGGCCAACGCCACGGTGCTCTGCTTCGACAAGACCGGCACGCTCACCGAAAACCGGCTGGCCGTGGCCGCCATCCTGCCGCTCAACGGCGCAGCGCCGGAGGAGGTCCGGCGCCAGCTCCGGCGCTACAGCGCCAATCTGGCGCACCACAACGGCACCGCCGCGGCCGTCGCCGGGCACGTTCTGGCGGCTCTGCCGCCGCCTGCCGTGGAGAAGTTGCGCGAGATCCCCTTCAGTTCCGCGCGGCAGTGGGGCGCGGTGGTGTTGCCGCAAGAGACGCTGATCCTCGGCGCGCCCGAGCGTCTGCTTGACGAATCGGCGGCCGGGCTGCGCGAACAGGCGCAGGGGCTCTCGGCGCGCGGCCTGCGCGTGCTGACCTTCGCGCGCAGCGTCACCCCGCCGCAGGACGGCCAGTTGCCCGACGACGCCGAGCCGCTGGCGCTGGTCACGCTCAGCGACAGCCTGCGGCCGGACGCCGCCGACACCCTGCAGAACTTCCGCGAGCAGAACGTGGCGCTGAAAGTCATCTCCGGCGACCACATGGAGACCGTGCGCGCCATCGCCGGGTCGGCGGGTATGGCCACCGAACCCGCCTGGACGGGGCCGCAGCTGGAGAACATGGGCGAGGCGGAGTTTGCAGGGGCGGCGCAGGGGGGCAGCCTCTTCGCGCGCGTCGCGCCGGAGACCAAGCGCCGCCTGGTGGAGGCGCTGCAGGCGGGCGGCGCCCACGTGGCCATGGTAGGCGACGGCGTCAACGACGTGCCGGCGCTGAAGCAGGCCGACCTGGCGATCGTGATGAACGACGGCGCCCGCATCGCGCGCGAGATCGGGGACATTCTGCTGCTCAACAACGCCATGTCGACCTTGCCGCGGGCCTTCGCCGAGGGCCGCGAGATCACGCAGACGATCTACGGCACGGTGCGCATGTTCCTGACCAAGACCTTCTACAACATGCTGCTCTTCGTCTTCGTGGGCTTCATGGCGCTGCCCTTCGCCATCACGCCGGTGCAGATCAACTGGGTGACTTTCGGCACGGTCAACATCATCGCGACCCTGGTGGCGATCAAGTGGCTGCGGCCGGCCTTCATGGTCAACTTCCGCGACGACGTCTTCGACTACGTGGTCAGCGGCGCTTTCATCGGCTCGGTGATGATGGCCCTGCTCTACACGGCGACGTACTTCGCCACGGGCCGCGACGCGGCGGCGGCGCGCAGCGCGCTGGCCATCTTCGCGACCTTCTTCGGCATCCTCATTTTCTGGAACACCTTCGGCATCGACTTCGCCCGCCCGCGCACGCTCTGGCAGCAGCGCACGGCGACGGTCATCGGCCTGGCTTTCATGCTGCTGGTGATCCTGGGCTTCTACGCGCAGCCGGAGCTCTTCGAGTTCGTGCGCCCGGACGCGGGCATCATCGCGCTGATAACCTCGATATTGCTGCTGACGATCGCGCTGCTCAGTCTGGCGATGCGGCAGCGGGGCCTGTTGCACCGTCTCTGGCTGCTGTTTGAGCGCTGAGGGTTACTCAGAGTCTTCCGCAGATTGCTTGCCATCGCGCCTGGCGATGGCGTCTCGATTGTTCTTCGGAATCTTAGCGAAAAGTTCTGAAGACTTTCTTTCGGCTGATATTGTTTGTTCCACGATGAGATTAAGTAACTCAAACAATGTAAGAGCTGTGTCCGGATCATCATTTAGATTGATCGTACCGGGGTGAACTGCTGCATTTCCAAAGAAACGTACTCCATCCATTGCTCTCTGAATCTGCGGAGACAAGACTCCCTTTTTGACTAGTCCTCCAATGTCCCTGTAAAGATTCTTGCCTTCCTCTCCAAGTATAAGCATGAGTTCTTGTAGACAAAGTCTAAGGAGGGCCGCTGCTCCTCTTGGAGAAATTCCTGCAATGAAACGTGCTTCACGATAAATCTGCTGTATGTGTTCCGGCATATCTTCCGCCGGGAGTGGCATGGAAGATGAGGCTGGGTACACCATTCTCCACTTTCCAGGATGATCAGTGTAGGATTCTCCTTCATCAAGCATCCTTTCCCAAGCACAGGGGTTTCCACAATGGCGGCATATACTTAGGCTGGTTCCGGGGGGAAAGGAAACTCGAATTCCTTCAGCTTGGTACTTCTCTTTAATTGCCTGCTCTAGTTCAAGTGCATACATCCAAAGTTGCTCTGCATAAACGTCGCAGTGAGGGCAGTGGAATGCCCGCGCGTGATATTTCGGAGAAACGTATTTGCTAGCCATATCCGGTTCACCCAATTGGACACGCAAGAATCAGGATAAGTGAACACCGTTCACGCTTCAATGGTGCTGCTACAGGCGCTGCATGCTGACGACCGGCTCTCGGGCCAGCATTTCACGTAGCGGGGCCAGGCCCGGCAGACCGAGGGTGTGTGACAGCGCATCGTCGATGGCGGCGCGTGTTTCGTCTTCAGCCATGCGCGGCAGGGGTTGCAACTCCCGCTCGCAGAGGTCGTCGTAGGCGGCAGCCAGTTGCGCCAGTTGCACGTCGCTCAACTTGCGGATGTCGAGCACAGGCATGACCTTGAGTGTGGTCTTCTTAAAGTTTACCCAGGGGCCTTCAGTTTCAGTACGCATCGTCAACAGAATCAAAAGGCCCAAGGTGGAATTCAACCATAGAGCCAGAGATTTGTCGGCATTGGGACGTTTTGCTTTTTGAAGCAGGGCGAATGTCCACCACACGTTCGAAAGCACCTTGCTGTCAGTACAGACTGCCAGCAATCGCGCAGTATTCAGACGTGGCCCTTCCGCCAGGAGGATGGTTCCTCCAAGTTCCCACAGTGATGGAGGTTTACCAAGAGTGCCTCCTTCCTGAGGCCTGGTTCGTGGTTGAAGCCAGCGGTTTGGAGTCTGGGCTAGCTGGACCACCTCATCAGCGTTATTCCCCCAGAATGTGGCAAAGGCGGTAGGGGTATCGACCGCATCGAAGTTGTCATAAATGTTGCGTCGATCCGGCCCAAGGCGGCCCAGTTCATCCAGTGAGCAGAGGTCGATGCCCGTAGACCCGGTCAAGGTGGGCAACCAGACCTCACCACCCCGTAGCCGCCATGCCACACGAGTCAGGTCAGACTGGGCGAAAGCGCAGGGCAGGAACCAGTCCTGCTTCAGGGTACTCCAGTCCACCGCCAGCATTTCCGCGGCCTTTTCACCGCCCAGTGTCAAACTGGTTACGCCATGGCTCGCGTCCAGGTCGGGCGCTTCCTCGCGCATGATCTGGTTGGCGAGGGGAAGGGCCTCAATGGCCGTGGTCGGGTTGTGCCAGAGGTTGACGATGCGGGTCTTGTGATCTTCCACTACCTGAAGTTTGCGCGTGGCGACCAACAGCGCTTCGCTGAGGTTGGTGCTGTCGCTGAAGTTCCAGCGTTGGGCGTCATGGCTGACGATAATGTAATCGATTTGAAACCAGGTATTGATGAGGTTGCGTACCCTTTGCCAGGAAACGCCGGAGAGCAGGGCCTTGGGCAGCACAAGAGCCAGTCGGCTCCCTTCGCCTGTGTGACGTTCGGCAAGGGCCACGAAGACTGCGCCGAGGCCGCTGGAGATGCTGGCGTCGTCTTTTGGCAGGAACTTGCGCAGGCGTTTGCGCATCCGCGTCCGCCTGGCCGGGGGCATGGAACCGAAGAGCAGGTTGCCGCCCACGCTGCGGACGAAAGGCGGATTCATGACGCAGAGGTCCATTTGCGGCAATTTTGTTACAAGTCTCTTCCGCCCCTTGTTTGAAAACTGCTCGATAGCGCCGGCCATGTCGATTCTTACCTGTGTCACGTCCCGGCCCAGGAATTCCAGCGTGCCGAGGCGGTCACCGTCGCCGTAGGGCATGACGAAAAGGTTCATTTTCTGGAAGGGGACGTCGGGATTGCGCAGAGCCAGGTTGGAGGCCGTCAGGTGAATGGCGGAAGCCAGCACGTCGTAGCCGTGCAGGATTTGTTCGGTAAGCGTCTGGTGCATTGTGTCCAGTTGCGCGCGCTCGCCGGCCGCCACAGCCGCGCTCACGTGGTTGTCCAATACTGCGTCTGCAGCGGCGACCAGCAGGGTGCCGGTGCCGCAGGCGAGATCGGCAATCTTCAATTTCTCAACCTGCTTGGTTTCTGCCCAGTTCGTTTCCCATCCTTGAGGGCGCAGGGCCAGTTTGAGTAGCAGGGTGGCGGCGGCCAGGCTGGTGTAATAGGTTCCCAGATACTTGGCGTCGGCCAGCAGGCGGTGATAGACGCGGCCCATCAGGTCGTGGTTCAGTGCAGCGCGCATCTCGCTGATTCGAATGGCAATATTCATCAATTCGGTGGTTGTTCTGCCAAAGCCCGGCGTGGCGGCGGAAATGCTCAGGTAGATCTCGGTAGAGAGTGAGAATATGGAGATGAAGTTGATTTCATCAAGAATGTATTGCCAAATCCTCTGAAGTTTCAGGCGGCCCTCAGGATCCTGCAGTAAACGCAAGGAAGTGACGGCCGGATGTTTTTGGGTCAGAACCTCGTGGAAAATCATCGCGTTGAGCAGCACAAGGCCCCCGACGCGGCAACTCGCGGTTTTTTCTTCGTTGCTTAGCTTGTCCAGTTCCTTGAAGTCTTTTATGCGCCCGAGCGCTTTGATAATGCGTCCGTAGTTTCCGGCGCCAGACATGGCCATTTCGGCAAAATGGTCTACAGCCACGTCAATCATGGCGACTGCTTCGGCGACGACGTCCTCGCGCAGCAATTGCTCGAAAACGCGGCGCAACAGGTTCTCCAGGTAGTCGATGTCACCGCTTTCGTAGCCACTGACGCCGGCTTCGGAGACCACAACGATTTCGAGTTGCGTGGCGGCCATTTCCTCGCGCAATTGTGCGAAGTCGGCATCGCGCAGGGGCTGCGGGTAAATGACTCCCATGCCCATGTGGGCGATGCCGCTCTCGACGCGACGCGTCGCTGAACGCTGTGCCTTTTCGCGGGCGTCGGGGGCTTCGATTTCGCCCTCAATTGCCAGGCGCAGACCCTGATATTGCACGATAACGTCGGGCATCTGACGCACGCCGGCCTGGGTGATAATGTTCTCGGGCCCGGCCACCACCTCGCGGCGGATGAGCAGGTCGGCCAGCGCGACGTTCAACACTTCCTGACGATGGGGCATGGTGAGTTCCTGATGTTGAGGCGCATGTTGAGTATACATCCTGTTTGTCCTGCTTCGTGCTGTCCCTGCGGGATGCTTCGGGCTTACGCCCTCGCTACCCTTACAGGATGCTTCGAGCTTACGCTCTCGCTACAATGCACCTGATGACTGCAACGCAGGAGTGAGAGCATGAATCGGGTGGCCAACGCGCCCTGTTCCTGGGGCGTGATCGAGAACATCGAGGGCGAGCGCTACGACTACGTGCGCGTGCTGGACGAGATCGCGGCGACCGGCTACGGCGGCACCGAGCTGGGCGACTGGGGCTTCATGCCCACCGATCCGGCGCAGTTGACGCAGGAACTGGAGCGGCGCCAGCTGCGGATGCTCGGCTCCTGGGTCAACAACTGGCTGCACGATGCCGCCCGCCTGGCGGAGGACATCGAGACCTGCGTGCGCACCGCGCGGCTGCTGGCGGCAGTCGGCGGGCCGGAGTGCTTCATCGTGCTCGGCAACAACCCCTACAGCGACCCGCTGCGCTCGCTCAACAGCGGCCGCATCACGCCGGAGATGAGCATGAGCGACGCGCAGTTCGAGTCCTTCGCCCGCGGCGCGGAGGAGATCGCCCGTCAGGTGCGCGACGAGACCGGCCTGCGCACGGTGGTGCACACGCACATCGGCACCTGGATCGAAACGCCGGGCGAGACCGAACGCCTGCTGGAACTGAGCGACCCCGACCTGCTGGGCATCGTCTTCGATACCGGTCACTGGCGCTTCGGCGGCGGCGACCCGGTGGACGACCTGCGCCGCTTCGCCGAGCGCGTCTGGTACGTGCACTTCAAGGACCACGACCCGCAGGTCGCGCAACAGTCGCGCGAGCAGGGCTGGGACGGCCCGCGCTCGGTCGGCGAGGGCGTCTTCCCGGAGCTGGGGCAGGGCGACATCGACTTCCCGGCGGTGCTGCGGGTGCTGGACGAGATCGGCTACGACGGCTGGATCGTGGTCGAGCAGGACGTGCTGCCCGGTCTGGGCACACCGAAGGAGAGCGCGCGCCGCAACCGCGAGTACCTCGCCAGTATCGGGCTGTAGCGCCGGCAACAGCCAGCTACGTGCTACACTTGAAATCAGCAAGTCGCAGGAGGCCGTCGTGGCCGTGAGAACGCGCTACAGCATCGAAGACTACATCGCGCTGGAAGGGGAATACCCCGACCGCAAGTTCAAGCCGGATTCCACGGGGGCCCCTGTCGAAATGTCACCGACCATGGACCACAGTTATGTACAAGGCAAGGTTTGCTGGTACATTGAATCCTGGCTGTTGCGTGGCAGACTGCCGGGCTACATGGTTGGTCCCGAGTTGACGCACCGCCTGGGCGACTGGGTGTGTCAGCCAGACGTGTCGGTTGCCCGACTGGCCGATGAACCCTACCCGGAACGCGCCCCGTTGCTGGCCGTCGAAATCCGTAGCAATTACAACACCTGGCGCGAGATGCGGGCGAAGGCCGCGCGCTATCTGGAATACGGATCGGCCATGGTCTGGCTGATCGATCCCCGCCGGCAGACACTGGAACTGCACCAGTCCGGCGAAGCGCCGCGAACCCTGGCCGGCGACGACATCATTGAGGGCGGCGCGACGCTGCCCGGCTTTCGCGTCAACGTAAACGACCTGTTCCCCGGGTAATCGCAGTCGCCGACCGCAAACAACATCGTGCTACACTTGAGGCAAGCACGATGCAGGAGGCCAGCATGGCCGTCACAACTCGCATGAGCATGGACGAATTCGTCGCGCTGGTTGAGCGCTGCCCCGAGCGCTACTTCAAATTCGACTCCACGGGAGCAGTCGTCGAAATGTCACCTTCAGAGATTCATGGCCTTTGCCAGGCGAATATCAGTTACCTGCTGATTGACTGGGCCATGCATGGCTGGCTGCCTGGATACAGACCTGCCACAGAGGTTGCGCACGATCTTGGCGGCTGGCACTGTCGCCCGGACGTCGTGCTCTTGCGCGTTGGCTCCGGCCCATTCCCGCGGGAAGCGCCGCGTCTCGCTGTTGAGATCCGCAGCGACAGCAACACCTGGCGCGAACTGCGGCGCAAGGCCGCCCGCTATCTCGCGGCGGGTACGCCCATGGTCTGGCTCGTGGACCCGGAGGCGCGTTCCCTGGAATTGCACCTGCCCGACGCGGTGCCGCAAACGCTCATCGGCGACGACGTCATCGAGGGCGGCGCGACGCTGCCCGGCTTCCGCGCCACGGTAAACGACCTGTTCCCCGAGTAATTGCAGTCGCTGACCGCAAACAACATCGTGCTACACTTGAGGCAAGCACGATGCAGGAGGCCAGCATGGCCGTCACAACCCGCATGAGCATGGACGAATTCGTCGCGCTGGTTGAGCGCTGCCCCGACCGCTACTTCTCATTCGACTCTACGGGAGCAGTCATCGAAATGTCATCGAAGCTGATTCATGGCGCCTTGCAGATCAGGGTTGGTCGCTTGCTGGACGAATGGCTGGACAGGGGCCTGCTTCCCGGATACTGGTCGGCCGGAGACGTCGCGCATGACCTGGAGGGCTGGCACAGCCGGCCGGATGTGGTCTTGCAGCGCGCGGATGCCGACGCCATCCCGCGCGAAGCGCCGCGTCTCGCTGTGGAGATCCGCAGCGACAGCAATACCTGGCGCGAATTGCGACGCAAGGCCGCGCGCTATCTCGCGGCGGGCACACCCATGGTCTGGCTGGTGGACCCGGAAGCGCGTTCCCTGGAATTGCACCAGCCCGACGCAGCGCCACAGAAGCTCACCGGCGATGACGTCATTGAGGGCGGGGCGACGCTGCCCGGCTTCCGCGCGGCAGTCAGGGACTTCTTTCCTGACTAGCCCGTCAAAATGCGGATTCGCTTCATACGGATGTCCCCAACATTCCCGAGAGTGGCACGGCCTTCAGATTCCTGCGCGCCAGCAGGTCGGCGACGGGATCGATGGTCAGTGAGGAAGGCGCGATGGTGTGCATCAGGACGATGCTGCCCATCCACCCCCGGACACTACATTGGCTGATTTGACAGGTCATCGGGACAGGTGTCACGGCGACTCAGACTGAGAAAGTCGGGTCTCGGAAAAGTTCAGCGCCTTAAGCATTATCTATACTTGCTCAAGTTCTGTTGGACGTTGTTGTGTCTGCTGCGACGGATAGCGGGCGTAACGCGCTACGATCTGGCCGGCCTCAAAATGTTCTTCGACAATGCGTTCGACTCCCTTTTCGGTCAGACCGCCGTACCAGAGACCTTTGGGGTTGACCACCATGACCGGGCCCAGGTTGCAGGGATACAGTCAGCCGGTCTGTGCAACGAGAACCGCATCATCGCTCATGTTTTTCGCTTTCAGGCACTTCTTGAGAACCTGAGCGGCTTCACCCGCCCCGGCGGCGTTGCAGCGCGGACCCCGGCAGAGCAGCGCATGATGGCTGTGGGGTGGAATTAGCGACCATTCGGGACTGTTGGGGCTGGCGTGACTGGCAGACAGTGGTGCCATCGGCATATCGGCATGGCGTGCCACGAGGTCCACGACTGCCGCTGCAAGTTCCGGCGCATCACCCAGCGGCGGCGTCATGTGAACGGTGAAGTCCGTGGCGGCATTATGGTGCAGCCAGCGTCGGACAATCCGTTTCAGCCAGTTATCGAGGTTGCGGTCGGTCGGCAGGTAGACCGGGACGACCAGCACCCGCGCCATACCCTGCGCGGCGCACAGCCCCAGCGCATCTGGCAACGCGGGCGATCCGCCGTCGACAAATGCGCTTGTTGCCAGCCCATGCGCGCCACTCTCACGCAGCGCCTCAACGAGACGGTTCATCTGCTGGCAGGGCGCGTTGCTGTACACGTTTCGCCCCAGCAAAATCACAGCTGTGCCCTTTTTCATACGCTCGCCCTCACACTCGTCGGGAAGTAGGTGACATGCGTTCTCCCCGTCGTTGGATCTGTGGCGACATCCGCCCGAACACCGTATACCTCGTAAATGAGATCCGCCGTCACTACTTCGTCCGGCGCGCCAGACGCCACAACGCGCCCTTCACCAAGCACATAAAGTCGGTCGCAATAGTGCGCCGCCAGGTTCAGGTCGTGCAGCGCGGCAAGTGTGGTGACGCGCAGTTCACGCACGATGTCCAGGATTTCCAGTTGGTAGCGAATGTCAAGATGGTTGGTGGGTTCGTCCAGCACCAGAAATTGCGACTGCTGCGCCAGCGCGCGCGATGAGGACCCGCTGCTTCTCTCCACCGGAGAGTGTGCCAAAGCTGCGTTCGTTGAAGTCCAGCATGTTTACCTGGGCCAGCGCGTCCGCCACGATTTCCCAGTCATCGATGGAATCCGGTTCAAGGGCGCTTTTGTGTGGGGTGCGCCCCATCAGGACCATCTCTTGCACAGTGAAATCGAACTGTATCGGGGTCTCTTGCAAGACGACCGCCATCCTGCGGGCGGCATCGCGCGGCGGCATTGCCAGCAGGTCTGCGCCATCAAGTGAAATCGTCCCGGCGTCCGCCTTCAGACTGCGATAGATGCAGCGCAACAGCGTGGATTTACCGCTGCCGTTCGGTCCCAGGAGCCCGACGAAGGCGCCCGTTTCGACCGAGAGCCGTATATCGTCGATAATCCCTTGGGCATCGACCGACCAGCCAACCCCGTGAACATTGAGAGTCACAGGGCATCCTTGTTGCGACGCATCAACCACAGGAAGAACGGCGCGCCGCAGAGCGATGTGATAATCCCCACCGGGATTTCCTCAGGCGCGAACAGCACCCAAAGCCGCCCCGGACGAAATCCCCAACAAGAACGGGTCGGCCAGTGGATTGCGGGTGACAGCCTGCATCACGACGCCGATTACTGCCAACCCGGCGCCGACAACACTTGCCAACAAGACCCGCGGGAAACGAATGAGCCAAACGATATTGGCTTGCGCGTTGGAACAGTCGCCCTCTGCGCCTGTCACTTTCCCGAAGACAATTTCCCAGACGGTGAGCGGGGCGATTTCCACGGGCCCGATAATCATCGCCAGTGTGATCGACAGCAGTATAAACGGCGCCAGCACAGCGATTAGCAGCTGCGCGCGGGCGGCGTTACGCTCCGGGGGCGCCTTGCGCTTGCCCGGGGCGGCAGTCACGAGCGACTGCCGCCCCGGCATACTTGCTGCCCCGGATTTACTCATCCGATTCGGCTTGCCCGGTTTCCGCCGCGTCGATCCCGGCGAACAGCTCTGGATAAAGGAACCGGGCGATGATTCGGACGGCTTCCACGTTGCGAATGTTCGGCATCGTGTAGCTGAAGTCGATCAGCACCCAGTTTTCGTTTTGGACGGCGGTCATATCCGCGTAAGCCGGGTTGGTCGTCAGCGTTTCGATCTTTGATTCGGCGGTATCCCAATCGGCATTTACTATTACGATAGCATCGGCATCGCGGGCTACGACTTCCTCCCAGCTCACCGTCGCCCAGGAACCTTCCGCATCCCCGAATATGTTCTCCGCAGCGAGCAAGTCCATAATGATGCCCGGTGCGCCACAGCAGGCGCCGGCGTAAACATCATCGCCGCCGCTGTCGAACCAGAACAGTGACACGGTTTCTTCCACATCTTCCAAAACCGCGCTGATGTCGTCCAGTTCCGCCTGAAGTTCAGCGACCAATGCCTGGGCGCGGTCGGCAACGCCGAAGATGGCTCCAATATCGAGGACTTCACCGTAAACGTCCTCAATAGTGACGACTTCCGGACGCAGCGAGCGATCAGCGCAGGCCATTGGTGACACACAGGAACCGATACCGGGATCGGCAAGCTGCTCACGGGGTCCGGCAGCCGCCTCGCCAAAGGCGCTGCTGTAAGAGCCATAGACAAAATCCGGTTCGGCGCCGAACAGCACCTCCTGCGACGGGTAGGCATCAGCAAGGACGGGAATGGTCTCATAGGCATCCGCAAACTCCGGCAGGATGTAATCGTCGAGCCAGGCTGTTCCCGTCATATGATCTTCGAGAGCCAGCGCCAGCATGATTTCGGTGGCGCCCTGGTTCATGGTTACGGCGCTTTCCGGCGGCTCGTGAAAGGTTGCCTCGAAGCCGCAGTTCTCAATCGTGACGGGGAAGGGGCTGTCGTCTTGCGCATTCGCGACAAATGTGAATGGAAGCGTCAAGAGCAGCGCGACATACACCAGAGCCTGTTTCATGGGGTTTTTCTCCTTCATTCATCCAGAAGCCGTTCAAGATGCTTGTTGAGACTATGTCTCATTAGAGCGGCGTGAATGATACCCAGTCTCATTTGGAGCGCAAGGGTGGAATTCCACTGCCCAACAACCCGATCGATTCAGACATCCTGGACCCGTTCCAGATTTCCCACTTGCAACGCTTATTGAGACATGGTATCAATATCCGAGCGTGCGTGATACGCAGTCTCAATTTGGAAGCGTAAGGTTGAAAACCTGATGCCCAACAACACGATCAATTCAGAAGACTGGCGGGCCGCGCTTGACGAGAGCGGCTTCCGTGTGACTACAGTTCAGGAGATGTTGATCGATATCTTCGCGCACAGCGAGTATCCGCTCAGCGCCGAGCAGGCCTGGGATGTCGCCCGTCAGTCGCGCCCGAAAACCGGCAGGGCGACGGTCTACCGCATGGTCGAGAAGCTCGAATACCTGGGCCTGATACGCCGCGTTCATGGTTATCAGGGATGCAGTCACTTCGTACCAAACCTTCCCGAGCTAATGATGCTGTTCATTTGTCTGGACTGCGGACGCGCGGATTATCTAGACAGCCAACCGCTGAACGATCTGATTCAACAAAGTGAACATAGCAGTGGGCATCACATCACAGACAGTCGTTTGCAACTCTTCGGCGCCTGCGCGGACTGTCAGCAGAATGCATAATCGTTCAGGAGAAAGAACATGATGAAATCGCCTGTCGACTGGGGGACATTATGGCTGGGCGGTTTTTGCCCCGTGGGGGCGCTGGGTGGTTTGCCGGTGCGCGGGGCAGATTATGTCGCCCATCCACCGCTGGACAATTTGCTCACCTTGCCCTCTGACACAACATTGCACGCCGACGTGACGCCAGAGTTCGCCGAACAGACATGGTCGGAACGACTGGGCGGCGCAATGGTCGTGCTGGCGCGCGATGCCTACCGCGCTCGCCGCTTGCTGCATCAGGCGGCGGGGATTCAGCCAGGCGAATCGGTCGCTATCCCGGCGAATGCCAGCCATGATCTGGCGGAGTCGGTCAAACATCACAAGGCCTTGCCGCGCTTTCTGGACTTTGACGCGCACTTGCAGCTCGCGACGCCCGGTACGCGATTCACCTGGACGCAGGTGCTGCGCGGGTTGTGGCAGCCGCAGAACACTACCTGGCTCGACTGCGCTGACACCCTGCCAGTTCCCGGCGCGGCAGAGCGCCCGGCGGTGACGCTCTACGGCTTGCATCTGTCTGATGCTGATAACCGCCCCGGCGCGATGCTGGTATTCAGTGATGAGGCGCTTTATGCAGAGGTAAAGGCACTGCGTCAACCAGCTGACTTCCCGAACGCAGCGCAGGCACTGGCGCAGTGTGAACGTCTGCCAGAACTGGCAGAGCGGCAATGCGCGAATCTGGCGGAGGCGCGGCGCGGTCTGCATGAAGCCGCCGGGCTGGCGACGCACGAGCCCAACAGGCTGGCGCTGGCGACCGCGGTGGCGGTACAGATTCCGCCGGAGTGCGACGTCGCCACCTTTTATGCCTATGTTGAGCAGGAAAACACGCCCGTGCGCTGGCTGCCGCGGGTTCAGCCCCTGCATTATGCCGCGCTCCGTGCTGACGGCGCGCCGGGTCACCGGGGAACGGCGGCGAACCTCGCCCGCTGGTTGTACGTCCCGGTGGGACCCGATTACACCCTTGAGGAGATCAAGCACGGTGTGCTGGGCGTCGTCAAGGCGGCCGAATACCTCGGTGTGCGCTGGCGCAGCAATCCGGCCCATGCTGCCGAGTACGCTGCCTTGATGGATCGAACCTATGGCAACGGGCATGATGCCTACCGCCCCTTGTTTGCGCTGGATGGAGCCATCGCAGCGGAAGAGGCGCCATGCAGCTGATTGCCATCACCGGGATGCTGCATCAGCCAAAAGCCAGGTTCACGCAGGCGCTCATTGAAGTGTTGTCGGCCGAAACTGACCGCCTCGCGCTGATCGACAACAGCGATGCGCCGCTGGCAACAGAAGGGGTAACGCGCCAACGGCTGGCTGGCGGTTGTGTCTGTTGTTCGCTGGCGACGGCGCTGATCTCGCTGTTGGGCCGACTGAATGCCGATTATGCGCTTCTATCTGTCTCGGCGCAGGCAGACCCGGAGGCGCTGGCGTCGCTTCTGGAAAGTTTGCGGAGTGAATGCACCCGGATAACGACAGTGTCCCTCATTGATAACCTGACTCAGGTTCGCCACCCTCATCTGTGGCAGAAACTGAAATCTTTCAGCGATTTTCAGGTTTATGAGCCATTTGATTTCTCCCGGGCAGTTTATGCCGTTACAGGAGTGCCGTTGTGAGGAGGCGCCACTTGCTTTCAACAGTGGCGCTCCTTGGTTGAAGCCGACAGCGTGGCAGTCTGTCCGGCCCGCGCCAGTCTGCCAGGGACAGGGATTATCGGCGCGATGAATCCAGGGCCGATGCAAAACGCAGCCTGCGGGCTGCGGCTGTTGCATCTCTATACGAAAACGACAGTGCAATTGAGGAGGCAGGAATACCATGGATACTGTTGACACTCGAGTTCCCGTTACTGTGCTGACCGGCTTTCTGGGGTCAGGCAAAACCACGCTGCTCAACCGCATCCTGACCGAAAATCACGGCAAAAAAATCGCGGTGATTGAGAATGAATTCGGTGAAGTCGGCATCGATAACGATCTGGTCATTGGCGCGGAAGAAGAAATCTTCGAGATGAACAACGGCTGTATCTGCTGCACCGTGCGGGGCGATTTGATTCGCATCCTCGGTCATCTTATGAAGCGCCGCGACAAGTTCGATTACATCATGGTCGAAACCACCGGCATGGCCGATCCCGGACCTGTTGCGCAGACCTTTTACGTCGATGATGACATGCAGCAGAAGCTCCATCTGGATGCGATCGTCACGCTGGTCGATGCCATGCATATCCGGGATCACATTGACGACAGCGACGAAGCCAGGGAACAGATCGCCTTTGCAGATGTAATCCTGCTCAACAAGATTGATCTGGTCTCTCTGGAAGACCTTGAGAGACTCGAGGCCCGCATCAAGAGCATGAACAAAATGGCGAAAATCTACCGCAGCCGCGACGCGGTGGTGGAGATGGACAAGATCCTGAATGTGGGCGGTTTCAACCTCGATCGGGCGATGGAAATCGACCCGAAGTTCATGGAGCCGGAATACCCGTTTGAATGGTCGGGTATCTATCAACTGAACAGCGGGACCTACGAATGGGTGATGGGTGAAGGCCCAGACCCGGCAATGGGAGCTGCGCTGTTGCCGTTGGCAAATACGGGACTGGCGGCGCAGGAAGCATCGCTGATGGACGCCGTACTGACCTTCTCGGAAGATGAGCAGGCCCTCAAGGCAGGCGAAATGATGCGCCCTGGCAAGGGACAGCACAACCAGCTCGTGCTGAATGAAAACGGTGAGACCGCATTCAATTTCGCGATCCAGGAGCCCGGCCATTACATGCTGTTCACCGAACATCATCCGGATGAATTCGACGCGCGTCTGAGCGGCGCGGAATCCCTGCTTGACCCGCTTGAGACCCGTGAGTACAAGCCCGATCATGAACACGATGAAGAGGTGACTTCCGTTGGAATCTCCATCCCCGGTGATCTCCAGCTGGACAAGCTCAATGGCTGGCTCAGCGAGCTCCTGCGCGTACACGGACTCGACATCTTCCGTATGAAAGGCGTGTTGAGCGTGCGCGGTTGGGACCAGCGCTTCGTATTCCAGGGGGTGCACATGCTCTTTGACGGCCGCCCGGATCGTCCCTGGGGGAAGGAATTGCGTCATAACAAGATGATCTTTATCGGGCGCAATCTGGATCGGGCTGCGCTGGAAAACGGCTTCCGTGACTGTCTCGCACCATGATGCAGCGCAAGGGCAGGTCCAAACCTGCAAAGCCGGCGCTGAAGGCCGTGTGGCGCAGCAACATTGACGATCATCCGATTGGGCTGGCATGGTCGCCGGATGGCAAGAATCTGGCTGTTGCAGGCGTGTCTGGCCCCATCACGCTGTTTGATGGCGCGCAGGGCGAGGTTCAGCACAAACTGTCCGGCCATAGCCTCGATACGATGGCAATTTCCTGGCACAGGGACAGCCGCCTCCTCGCCAGCGTCGGGCAAGACGGCAAGGTACGGCTCTGGGATACCGGGACAGGAACGCAGCGATCGGAAATGGCCGGCGGGGCCAGCTGGGTGGAGCGCGTCGCTTTCAGCCCGGTGGGCGACTGGCTGGTGTCAGCCGCCGGGCGCAAATTGCGACTGTGGAACAGCAGCGGGGAATTGATCCGCGACTACCCCGATGCGAACAGCACGATTACGGACATCAAGTGGCGCCCTGATGGCAGTCAGTTCGCCATCTCCGCCTACAACGGAGTCGTGCTGTATGACCCTGCAGAGGCGGAACCGCTGCGCCGTTTCCAGTGGCAGGGTTCGACGCTTGCCCTAGAATGGAGCCCCGATGGCAAATTCATCGCCACTGGCGACCAGGACTCTACAGTGCATTTCTGGATCGTCGACACCGGGAAAGATCTGCAGATGTGGGGCTACGAAACGAAGGTGCTGGAACTGGCATGGAGCTTCAACAGCCGCTATCTGGCGACCGGCGGCGGGACTCAGGTAGTGGTCTGGGACTGTTCTGGCAAGGGGCCGGCCAATACCCGGCCGATGATGCTGGAAGGACATCAGCACCTCATCAAGCATCTGAAATTCCAGCGACAGGGTACGCTGCTGGCCTCCGGTGGCAATGAGGGTCTGCTGGCGATCTGGACAGTGAACAAGAAGAAACCCGCCTTGCTGGCGAGTGCCACGTTCAAGGCAGCGATTGCCAGCCTGGCCTGGTCACCGGACGATCGCTGTATCGCCGTGTCAGATGAGAGTGGTGCCCTGTCGATAGCTACAGTACAGCGACCATGAGAAACATGTTTCGTGTGAAATAGTCCCCCTCGCACACTGCCACAAACAGGGGATTGCCGGCAGCATCTGCATCTGCGGGACAAGAGGTGATGCAAGGCGTACTGAAGACCGGCGCGACCTTGCCCGGCTTCCGCGCGGCAGTCAGGGACTTTTTTCCTGACTAGTCCGCCAAATGAGTCTGTGCCTCATGCGGATGCCCCCAACATCTGTGAGAGCGTCACGGCCTTCAGGTTCCTGCGCGCCAGCAGATCGGCGACGGGATTGATGGCCAGTGAGGAAGGCGCGATCTTGCGTGGCTTTCGCGTCACGGTAAACGACCTGTTCCCTGTGCGATCGCTCTCGCCACCGGTATCAAGCAACGTGTTACACTTATTGTCAGCAAGTCGCAGGAGGCCATCGTGGCCGTGAGAACGCGCTACAGCATCGAAGACTACATCGCGCTGGAAGGGGATTACCCCGACCGCAAGTTCAAACCGGATTCCACGGGGGCCCCTGTCGAGATGTCGCCAAACATGGATCACTTTGACGTTCAGGGCGAAATAGTCGTTTTGTTGAGGTTGTGGCTGCGAACCGGGGCGCTGCCTGGCTACAAGGCCGGCCCGGAACTCACGCATCAGATTGAGGACTGGGTCTGTCAACCGGACGTGGCCGTTGCGCACCGGGACGACGGTCCATACCCTGGGCGTGCGCCCCTGCTGGCGGTTGAAGTGCGCAGCAAGAGGAACTCCTGGCGCGAGATGCGGGCGAAGGCCGCGCGCTATCTGGAATACGGCTCGGCGATAGTCTGGCTGGTGGACCCGGAGGCGCGTTCCCTGGAATTGCACCTGCCCGACGCAGCGGCGCAAATGCTGGCCGGCGACGACGTCATCGACGGCGGCGCGACCTTGCCCGGCTTCCGCGCGGCAGTCCGGGACTTTTTTCCTGACTAGTCCGCCAAATGCGTCTGTGCCTCATGCGGATGTCCCCAACATTTGTGAGAGCGGCACGGCCTTCAGGTTCCTGCGCGCCAGCAGATCGGCGACGGGATCAATGGCCAGTGAGGAAGGCGCGATGGTGTGCATCAGGACGATGCTGCCTGGCGCCACCTCCTTCCGCATGGTGACCAACATCTCGCTGCAACAGACGAGGGCGCTTTTGTTCTTGTCAGCGCTGCAGAGCGCATCGCGCGAATCGAGATTCCAGAGCACCATGGGTACGTTGAACTGACGGGACACTTCCTTCAGGGCGTTGGTCACGATGCCGTAGGGCGGGCGCATGGCCACCGGCACGAAGTCGTCGCCAAGCGAGCGCCGCATCACGTCCAGAGCCGGGTTCATCTCCTGCCAGACGAGTTCGTCGAAAGTTAATTCGCGCAGAACCCGGTGTGTGTAGAGATGGGTGCCGAACTCGTGGCCCATGTCGCGCAGGCGTCTGTAGAGGTCCTGGTAGCCGGAACGCTCCAGGGTGTTCTGGGCGGCGATGCCGGTAGGGAAGAAGGTGGCGCGGATGCCGCGTCTGGCGCAGGCGCGGGCGATGCGCAGCGTGTTGTATTCGCTATACATGTCGTCGAAGGTCAGGGTGACCTGCCGCAGACCATTGTTGACGTAGCGAATCGGGACGCCAGTGGCGACGGCCGGCCGCGGGACTTCGGAGGATGCATCCACGGTCCGGGCCGGGAAAGCCCTGGTCAGACTGGCGACCGGCAGCGCCAGGGCGCCCAGTCGAAGCCATTCGCGCCGCGAAAGGTCCCTGCGCCTCAACGTTTCAACTGTCCGTTTTGCGCCGTGGCTCGCTCGAACCAGACGTTCATCTCGCCGACGCCGCGGTGGCCCCAGGCGTAGTAGGGGATGGCGTTGAAACCCGCGCCGCGCAGCAGGGTCACGCCGCCGGTCAGTTCCGGCCGCGCTTCCGGCTGCAACTCCAGATCGTCCGGCAGCGCAAGGCCCAGCGCCCGACCCTCGTTGTCGATGCCCTCCGCCGCATAGACCAGCGGTCCGCGCTCCAGCGCGACCCGGCCCTCCAGGTCCGCGACTGCCGGGTGCGCCACAACCCGCCGGATAGGCAACTCCATGTCCAGTTCGACCGCGTCACCGGGCTGCCAGTCGCGCGTCAGCGACAGGTAGCCATCCTGAACGTCGGCGGATTGCGCCGCGCCGTTGACGCGCAGTTGCAGACCGCCCGCCCGGTCATCCAGATAACGGTAGAGTTCGCCGGGAACCGGCTGCCCAAGGAGCGGCCCGGGCACGCGCAGCTTCAGGGTGAAACGCAGGGGTCGCTCCGGCTTGAGGCGCAGCCGCAGATTGCCGGCCCAGGGCCAGGACGTATCCAGTTGCAGGTCTACCGGGACGCCGGCAATGGTGGCGCGTGCAGCGCTGCTGATGAAAAGGTTGACGTAGAGCTGGTCGTCGCGCTGCGCGTAGACCAAGCCGCCCAGGGTGGGCAGCAGGCGAATCACGTTGGTGGGGCAACAGGAGCAACTGAACCATGGCTGACGCTCAAGAGAATCGTCGCGGTTGAAGTCCGTGACGCCGTCGGCGGCAAGGGGATTGACGTAGAAGAAGCGGTCGCCGGCGAGGTCGATGCCGGCAAGGAAGCCGTTGTAGAGCGTCCGCTCCAGCACGTCAAGGTAGCGCGCGTCTCCGTCCAGCTGGAAGAGTCGCTGGTTCCAGAAAATGTTGCCGATGGCGGCGCAGGTCTCGTTGTAGGCGCTCTGGTTGGGCAGTTCGTAGTCGTCGCCGAAAGATTCGCCGTGGTGCCGGGCGCCGATGCCACCGGTGAGCGCCAGTTTGCGGCCGCTGACGTTGCGCCACAGGGCGCGGCTGGCCCCGGCCATTTGTCCGTCGCCGTCGAGCGCGGCGACGTCGGTCATGGCGGCATACATGTAGGTGGCGCGCACGGCATGGCCGACGGCCTCGCGCTGCTCGCGAACCGGCAGATGGTCCTGCATGTAGCCGGGAATGCCATAGTTGGTCTGCAACTCCCGCCCGTTGGCGTGGCCGCGCTCGTCGAGGAAGAAGCGAGCCTGGTCGAGGAAACGCTGCTCGCCGGTGAGGCGGAAAAGCTTGACCAGACCGAGTTCGATCTCCTGGTGGCCGGGCACCTCGCGCAGGGCGTCCGGGCCGAAGGTGGCGTCGATGAGTTCGAAACTGCGCCGCGCAACATCCAGCAGGCTTTCACTGCCGGTGGCCTCGGTCCAGGCGACGGCCGCTTCGTAGAGGTGCCCCAGGTTGTAGAGTTCGTGGTTGACGGTCAGCCAGGACCACCGTTCCGACCCGGCGAATTCGTGCGGGTTGTCGGGGTCGATCGTGCGCGCCGTATACAGGTAGCCATCGGGTTCCTGGGCGGCGGCGACGTGGCTGATGATCGTTTCGACTTCCGCCTGCAGCGCCGGATCCGGCCGCAGTTGCAGGTCGAGCGCGACGCCCTCGATCACCTTGAAGACGTCGGAGTCATTGAATTGAATGCCCTCATGCGCGCCGGGCAACTCGCCGGCGGCCTTGCGGAAGTTATCGATGCGGCCGGTTTCGGCGCACTTGTCCAGATTGACGCGCAGGGTAACCCGGCGGTTGGTCTCCTGCCGCGTTCGCCAAAACCCGTCCGTCAACGCCACCTCGCTGAAGGGCAGCGGGCGCAAGGGATAGTCAGTCATGGATTGAACGGCGAGTTCAGCCGACGACACCGTCAAATGCTGTGACCACGGTCGCTTCGTTCAAAACACCGAACCACCTGTACAGTTCCCCGCCATTGGCATCCGCCAGAACGTAAATGGCCTGTGCTTTCATACCGTAGCGGTCACGCATGGCTTTGGAGGCGGGGTTGTCCACGTCCAGTTCAAAGAACTCGACACGACCGTCGTAGTTTGCTCTGAGCCTGTTCACGACAGGCGTATTGGTGCGACAGGTCGGTCACCACACGGCGTGGGAATAGATGAACTGTGCCTGTGGCGCGGCGACCATGATGTTTTCCGACTCCGACGAACCCTGCCTGGCATCCACGAATTCCTGGATGGTCATGTTGCAGGCGGCCGTCAGCAACCCGAAAAGCAACAGCGCCAGCGTTCCTGTAAGTCGTCTCATGTCGATTTGCACCCGTCCCTTTCGCTCCGCCTGCGCCCGGCGGCTATCCTGTCAGTATAGCGTAAAGCGTTGTTTCAGGGCGGGCATTAACTTTCCTCAAATTTCACCAGGTGTTTTCACCAACAGGCCAGGAGCGTCATGCCGGGAAGAGTTCCTGCACCCTCAGCGAAAAGCCGGGCAGCAACGCGCCGCCCTCAATGACGTCCTCCCCGCCCAGGGTCCGGGCCGGCTCACCGGCCTGGTGGATTTCCGGCCGGCGTTCGTCCGTGTCGACCAGCCAGACCATCTGCGTGCCGTGCTCCAGGTAGCGGTCGGCCTTCGCGCGCAGTTCAGGCCAGGTGTTGCTGTCGCTGCGGATCTCCACCGCCAGCAGTGGCGCCTCGCGCGGGATGACCTTGCCCCGCTGCCTGTCAATGGCCACGTCCGGGCAACAGCGCCAGTCGCCGAGGTCGTAGAGGCACTCCACAAGCGCGCCATGGTCTGGCAAAGCCTTCGTCCACAGCCAGATGGTCAAATGCGTGCCTATCAGGGTCTGAACCTGGGCGTGGATGCTGGTGTTTGGCATTTCCAGAACGTCTCCCGCGGCGTTGAAACGGTAATGGGTGTCGGGATTGGCTGCGACCAGGGCGATGAACTCGTCCATGGTCATGTCGGCGAAGGTCGCGATGATTTCGCCCTCGGCGACAGGTGTGGGTGGTGTGGTGGCTGCCATGATGGACTCCGGTGGTCTTGCCCGCCCAAAGTATAGCAGGGGTTGGTCCTGCCGGAGCGCGAAGCGTGAATCAACGGCGCCCGTCAACGCTGACGGATGCCGTGGCTTGTGGACTCTGTGAACTTTGGTCGCGTCCGCCGCCGCAGAGCCGCAGCAGGAAGATGCAGAGCCCGTAAAATCAGGGGCAGGGGCCTTGCGCGTCGTCCTGACCGGTGCCCGCCCGCTTTGCGCCCGGGCAGCGCGAACGCTAACATCGTGGGAATCACCGGCAGTATCCACATCTGCGGGACAAGAGGTGATGCAAAGCGCACTGAAGCCCGGCGCGGCGCAACGCTTGGCGAACACCCTTTCACAGCGCAAGTGGCGCGATGCGGGAATGGCGTACCTCTTCATCCTGCCCTTCCTGTTGCTCTATCTGTTGTTCACCTTCCTGCCCATCCTGCAAGGCTTCTGGATCTCGCTGCACAAGTGGGACGTCATCGGCAGCAACGTTCGATTCATCGGGCCGCGCAACTACCAGCTTCTGCTACAGGACAAATTGTTCTGGTCCTCGCTTGAGCACACGGCCTTTTTTGCCCTGCTGGCCGGGCCGGGACTGATCATCGTGGGTCTGGCGCTGGCCTTGCTGCTCAACCGCCCCATCCGTGGCATCGGCATCTACCGCACCCTCTTCTACATGCCCAATATCCTCTCGGTGACGGTCGTCGGCCTGGTGTTCGCGCGCGTTTTTGCGCCGGCGGACCGCGGCCTGGTGAACGTGGTGCTCGAATCCGCCGGCGGGCAGCCGCGCTCTTGGCTGCTGGACGTCGCGCTGGCGATGCCCACCATCGCCGTCACCAAGATCTGGTGGTCGGCCGGCTTCAACATGCTGATCTTCCTCGCCGGCCTGCAAGACATCCCGCAGGAACTCTACGAGGCCGGGCGCGTCGACGGCGCCAACCGTTGGGTGCTCTTCCGCCACATCACGCTGCCCGGGCTGCGGCGACCGATGCTCTTCGTGCTGGTGCTGCAGGTGATCGCCTCGGTGCAGGTCTTCCCGCTGATCGAGGTGCTCACCCAGGGCGGGCCGGCGGGCAGCACGCGTCCGCTGGTGATGTACCTCTTCGAGCGAACCTTTGAGTACTGGCAGATGGGCTACGGCTCCGCCCTGGCATTTGTCCTCTTCGCCTTCCTCTTCGTTATCTCCATCGCGCAAATCTGGTTTTTCAACCGCAGGGAGGAAGACTGATGGCGGCGGGCACGGTTTCGGTGGACATGCAGCGGCCGCCGCAGCGGGGGGTGGCGCGCCGGCAGGGGCTGCTCGTGCAGGCGGGACTGATCGTCCTCGCCGCTCTCTGGTTGATCCCGGTCATCTGGACGCTTTCGATCTCACTCCGGCCGGAAAACTCGATTCAGGCCAATCTCTCCTTCATGCTGCCGCTGCCCTTCACGCTGGAGAACTACGAATTCGTCTTCTCCAGCAGCCGCCTGCTGCGCTGGTTCGTCAACAGTCTATTCGTGGCCGTGGCGCGCACCGTGCTGCAGATCGCACTCTGCTCGCTGGCCGCCTACGCCTTCGCCCGCATCCGCTTTCCAGGCCGCCGCCTGCTCTTCCCCTTCGTGCTCATTGGCCTGATGGTGCCCGGCCAGGCGACCTTCATCCCGGTCTACCTGCTGTTTTCGAACCTGGGCCTGCTCAACACCTTCGCCGCCCTGATCCTGCCTGGCGTCGCCTCCTCCTTCGCCGTTTTCCTGCTGGTGCAGTTCTTCCGCAACATTCCGATCGAGCTGGAGGAAGCGGCCCTGCTGGACGGGGCCAGCCGCCTCGCAGTCTACCTGCGCATCTTTCTGCCGCTCTCCACGCCGGTGCTGACCACGCTGGCCATCTTCACCTTCCTCGGCACCTGGAACGAGTTTCTCTGGCCGCTGGTGGCCGCCACCGACCCCGACATCATGACCATAACCATCGGCCTGCGAAACCTGACGGCCACCGTCGACCGCATCGAGTTCGGCCAGACCATGGCGGCGGCCTGGGCGGCGGGCCTGCCGATCGTCTTCTTCTTCCTCATCTTTCAGCGCCGCATCATTTCAGGCATCCAGCTTTCCAGCGGTATCAATTGAACTCCGCCAACAGCGGCAGGGAGGCGCCATCGGCAGTGACCTGCATCCCGTAAACCGATTTGAGACAGGGAGGATTATCGTGCGCAGCAAATCGCTCATTTTTACACTTGTTTTTCTCACTTCGCTGGCCCTGGGCGGCCTCACCAGCGCCCAGGAACCCATGACGCTCACCGTCATGCGTTTCTTCGGCGATTGCCAGGACGAGTATGGTGACTCTGTCGACCTCACCGGCATCACCGGCGAGTGCGGCATCATCACCACGTTGACCAATATATGGAACGAGCAGAACCCGGATATCCAGGTGGAGACCATCGTGGCTGAATGGCCGGGCACGACCCAGCTCAACGCCGCCATCGCCGCCGGCACGCCGCCCGACATCACTGTGCTGCACGGCCGACGCATCCCCATCTACGCCTCGCGCGGGGCACTGACGCCGATGACTGCGGCATTCACCGAAGCCGGCATCGACCTCGGCGACCTGACCGCGGGCGCCGCCGACTACGGCATCTACGAGGGTGAGTACTACGGCCTGCCCTACGACCTCGCCGCCACTATCTGGCACATCAACCTGGACCTTTGGGCCGAAGCCGGTCTCGTCGATGAAAACGGCGCGCCGGTCCTGCCTGGCAACCGCGAGGAGTTCCTGGCGACCGGCCAACAGATCTTTGAGGCCACCGGCGTGCCCTTCGCGGACATGCCGGGTCAGGCCGCCACCGTGCGGCCGCTGACCGCCTTCATCTATCAGCAGGGCGGCAGCCTCGCCGACGAGGAGGGCAATCCCACCGTCAACACCGCGGAAGCGCTGAACGCGCTCAACTTTCTGCTGGAAATGCAGGCCTCCGGTTTCGTCACCACACCCTACTCCGACATCAGCGGCCCCATCGGCATCGAGAAATTCAGCGGTGGTGAGAGCGCCGGCGTGATCGACGGCACCTGGCGCATCAACGTGTTCGACGGCATGGTCGCGGAAGGCGAAGTGGCGTTGAAGAACTACTACGTCGCCAACTTCCCGCAGATCTTCGACGAGCCGGGCACCTTCGCCGGCTCGCACAACTGGCTGGTGCCCCTGGGCCCGGATGCCGACCCCGACCGCGTGGCCGCGGCCGCGCAATTCATCAGGTGGCTGAGCGACAACTCGGTGGTCTGGGCGCGTGTCGGCCACGGCATGACACGCATGTCCGTACTGGCCAGCGAGGAGTTCCTTAACCTGCCACACCGCTCCGAATACGCTGCCATGTCCGAAACCGTGCGTTCCGTCCCGCGTGAAACCTGGGGCAACGCCTTTTGGGGCATCGTCCACGAAGAGGTCGAGGCGGCCCTGCTGGGCGTGAAAACGCCCGAAGTCGCGCTGGCCGACGCGCAGACTCGTCTGGAGGAATTTGAACTCTTCCAGTAATGGCACAGGCGGGGGCGGTCAGCGCTGATCGCCCCCGTTCCGCCTGAAGGAGCCGCCGTGCCCGATGCTCGCCCGAACCTGATTTTCGTCCTCGCCGACCAGTTGCGCCTGCAGTCCTGCGGCCATGCCGGCGACGCGCGCGCGCAGACGCCCCACATCGAGCGTTTGGCGGCGGAGTCGGTCGACTTCCGTAACTGCGTCTCCGGCAGCCCCATGTGCGCGCCCTACCGCGCCTCGCTCTTCACCGGCAAGTACTCGAGCAGCACGGGCATGGTCATCAACGAACTGCGCCTCAGCCCGCAGCACCGCGCCCTGGGACACGTGCTGGGGGAGGGCGGCTACGCGACCAGTTACATCGGCAAGTGGCACCTCTGGGCCAACCAGCTCGGTCACCATGACGAGCCGCGCAACTCCTTCACCCCGCCCGGGCCGGCGCGTCTGGGGTTCGACGGCTTCTGGGCCTCCTACGGCTTCCATCACAACTATTGGGACCAGTACTACCATAGGGACAGTCCGCGTCGGATCGCTCTGCCGGGCTACGAGCCCGACGGCCAGACCGACCTGGCCATCGCGCAATTGCAGCAACTGGCCGCCGGAGAGCGCCCCTTTGCGCTCTTCCTCTCGTATGGCACGCCCCATGACCCCTGGGGGCCGGACAACGTCCCTGAAGCGTGGCTGGCGCGCTTCAGGGACGTGGACTTTGAATTGCCACCCAACTACCGGCCCGAAAACGACCCGCACGCGGACGCCTGGGCGCGGCTCAGTGACGCGCAGCGTAGCCAGTTGCCCGAATGGATGCGCGTCTATTACGCCATGACCGCCAACCTGGACTGGAACCTTGGCCGTCTGCTGGAAGCGCTGGAGGCCTGCGGGGTGCGCTCGAATACCATCGTGGTCTTCACCTCCGACCACGGTGAGATGTTCGGCGCGCAGGGGCGCCGCGCCAAAAACATCTTCTACGATGAGGCGCTGCGCGTGCCCTTTCTGCTGCGCTGGCCCGGTACCGTCCCTGCCGGGCGGGTGACCGACGTCCCGCTTAATACGCCCGATATCATGCCCACCCTGCTCAGCCTGCTCGGCCTGCCCGTGCCCGCGGAAGTCGAGGGGATGTCGCTGGCCCACAGCGCGCTCGGGGCGCAGGGGCCGGAACCCTCAGCGGCTTTTCTGCAGGGTATGGGCGCGACCGCCATCTTCGAGGACGGTCACGAGTGGCGCGCCCTGCGCAGTCGCCGGCATACCTACGCCATTTACCGCGCGGACGGGGAGGAGCACCTCTACGACAACCTGGCGGACCCGTACCAGCAGCGCAACCTGGCGCAGGGCGCGGCGCAGCATGAACTGCTGCCGGACTTTCGGCAGCAACTGCGCGCGCGCATGGACGCGCTGGATGACCGCTTTGAAAGCTGTTGCTGGTACCGCGACCACTGGATTGAAGACCGCGTCATCCAGCAGTCGCGGGTACGCGCCCTGCGCTAGTCGCGCCCGCCGCCGAAGAGCCGCAGCAGGAAGATGAAGAGGTTGAGGAAATTGAGATAGAGGCCCAGCGCGCCCATGATGGCCAGGCGCGACATGGTGGCCTCGCCCTCGCCTGCCAGGCGCGGGTCCTGCGCCATGCGCTGGATGCGTTGCGTGTCGTAGGCCGTCAGACCCGAGAACAGCACCACGCCCACGAAGCTCAGCAGCAGTTCGGTCGTTGAACTGCCGATGAAGGAATTGACGATCAGGGCGATGAACAGGCCGACCAGTCCGATCATAAAGTAGCTGCTGTAGCGCGTCAGGTCCACGCGCGTGGTGAGGCCGAACATCGTCATCACGAAGAAGAGCACGGCCGTCGTGGCGAAGGCCGAAATGACCGTCGAGCCTTCATAGACCAGCAGGATCAGCGACAGGGTCACGCCCACGCTGGCCGCGTAGACGAAGAACAGCACCTGCGCCAGGGTGACGGACATGCGCTGCATGCCCCATGAGAGCGCCAGCACCAGCCCGAGTTGCGCGACGACGGCCACGATCATAATGGCCGGGTTGGTGACCAGCAGTTCCAGAGCGACTGTGCTGATGACCAGCGCGCTGGCGGTGGTGACCAGCATGGCCAGCGTCATCCACATGTAGACCTGGCGCAGCAGCGGCTGAATCGCCACGCCCGGTACGGAGGGCAGACCGCCGACTTCCTGTACAGCCGGAGTAGGTTGATAGCTCATTTTTCTCCTCGCTTTGCCGGCATGGCGCCGACGCTTCGCCCTGCTGAAATCACCGCATCAGGGTGTCAACAGCCTACCACGCGGGGCTGGCATCTGACAAGCGTCCGGCCTGCCCGCGCCGCGGCGCAACTGCTACAATCGCGCCCCCACCGTCATCAGGAGTTGCCATGACCCTGCTTCACGGCTTTGAGACCCTGCGCGCGCAGGACATCCCCGAAATCAACAGTCACGCGCGCATCTTTCGCCACCGGCGCACCGGCGCGCAGCTCATCTCGCTCGAAAACGACGACAGCAACAAGGTCTTCGGCATCACCTTCACCACGCCGCCGCCCGATTCGACCGGCCTGCCGCACATCCTTGAGCATTCCGTACTCTGCGGCTCGCGCAAGTATCCGGTCAAGGACCCCTTCATCCAGCTGGCACGCGGCTCGCTCAACACCTTCCTCAACGCCATGACCTACCCCGACAAGACCACCTACCCCGTCGCCAGCCAGAACCTGCAGGACTTCCATAACCTGGTCGACGTCTACCTCGACGCCGTTTTTTACCCGCGTATTTCGCCGCGCGTGCTGGCCCAGGAAGGCTGGCGCCACGAGCCCGACGACGACGGCAATCTGGTCTTCCAGGGCGTGGTCTTCAACGAAATGAAGGGCGCCTGGTCCTCGCCGGACAGTCTGCTGGGCCGAGAATCGGAGCAGGCCCTTTTCCCGGATACTGTCTACGGCCACGATTCCGGTGGTGACCCGCAGCACATCCCCGACCTGACCTGGGAACAGTTCCGCCGGTTCCACGAGACCTGCTACCATCCGGCCAACGCACGCATCTGGTTTTACGGCGACGACGACCCGCGGGAGCGACTGCGTCTCGTCGACGACTTCATCCGCGATTTTGGCCCCCGACAGGTGTCGCTGGAGCTACCCCTGCAGGAGCGCTGGACGGAGCCGCGCAGCATCCGCGTGGGCTACGCGGTAACCGGCGGCGACGGGCAGCAAAAGGGGCTGATGACGCTCAACTGGATGCTGGACGAGTTTGACGACGCCGAACTGACGCTGGGCCTCGGCATCCTCGACTATATCCTGCTGGGCACGCCCGCCTCGCCGCTGCGGGTGGCGCTCATCGAATCCGGCCTCGGCGAGGATGTCAGGGGCGGGACAGGGGGGCATTTGCGTCAGATGACCTTCTCCGCCGGGATGAAGGGCATCGACGTGGCCGACGCCGGCGCCGTCGAGCGCCTGATTCTGGACACCCTGGAGACGCTGGCGACGGGCGGCATCGAGGCCGAAATGATCGAGGCGGCCGTCAACACCGTCGAGTTCCGCCTGCGGGAGAACAATACTGGCGGCTTCCCGCGTGGGCTGGCCCTGATGCTGCGCGCCATGACCAGTTGGCTCCATGACCGCGACCCGCTCGCGCCGCTGGCCTTTGAAGCGCCGCTGGCCGCCCTCAAGAGCCGCATCGTCCGCGGCGAGCCCTGGTTTGAAACGCTGATTCGCAAGTGGCTGCTGGAAAACCCGCACCGGGCCAGGGTGTTGCTGGAGCCCGACCCCGCAGCCGAGGAAAGGCGCCTCTCCGCCGAGCGCACACGTCTGGAGGCGGCCCGCGACGCCCTGGGCGCGGACGAGATGCAGGGCCTGAAGGCGGAATCGGAGGCCTTGCGCCGCGCCCAGGAGACGCCCGATACGCCCGGGGCGCTGGCCACCATCCCCCTGTTGCGCCTTGAGGATCTGGAACCCCGGAGCCGCGTCATCCCCGTTAAGGAAGAAAGTCTGCACGACGTTCCCCTCCTGACCCACGATCTCTTCACCAACGGGATCGTGTATCTCGATCTGGCGCTGAACCTGCGCGCCCTGCCGCGCGAACTGCTGCCCTGGATGCCGCTATTCAGCGCCGCCCTGCTGGAGATGGGCACGCGCCACGAGGACTACCTGCGTCTGTCGCAGCGCATCGGGCGCAAGACCGGCGGCATCCGCGCCGGCACCCTGCTCTCCCCCGTCGTCGGCAGCGAGGAATGCAGCGCCTGGCTGACGCTGCGCGCGAAGGGCACTCTGGCCCAGGCGCAGGACATGCTCGACATCCTGCGCGACGTGCTGCTGGACGCCACCTTCGAGGACCCGGAGCGCTTCCTGCAACTGGCCCTCGAGGAGAAAGCCGGCGCCGAAAGCGGCCTGATTCCCGGCGGCCACGCCGTCGTCAACTCGCGCCTTGGCGCCCACTTCACGGAGGCCGGCTGGGTCGGCGAGCAGATGGGCGGCGTCAGCAACCTCCTTTTCCTGCGCGAGCGCATCCGCCACAGCGAAGAGGGCAACGCAGAGGCCGGTGCTATCCTGGAAGACATACGTCGCCGCCTCGTCAATCGCAGGCACATGATCGCCAACGTGACACTGGATGCAAAGGGCCTGGACGCCTTTCGTCCACAGCTGGGCGCCTTTCTGGAGACCCTGCCGGCCGCCCCGCAACAACATCAGCGCTGGGGGCGCGAGACCATGCCCGCGCGCGAGGGCCTGAGCCTGCCGGCGCAGGTCAACTACGTCGGCAAGGGCACGCGCCTGACGGACCACGGCTATTCCTGGCATGGCTCGGCCATGGTCGCGCGCGGCTGGCTGAATACATCCTGGCTCTGGGAGAAGCTGCGCGTACAGGGCGGCGCCTACGGCGGCTTCGCCGTTCACGACCGTCTCTCGGGCGTCTTTAATTTCCTCTCCTACCGCGACCCGCAACTCTTGCGCACCCTCGACGCCTGCGATGGCGCCGCGGCTGCCCTGGCGCAGTACCGCCCCGGCCGCGACGAGGTCACGCGCGCCATCATTGGCGCCATCGGCAGCCTGGACAGTTACCAGTTGCCGGACGCCCAGGGTTACAGTTCGCTGATGCGTCATCTGGTCGGCCTGACGGACGACATGCGCCAGGAGAACCGCGAGCAGGTGCTGGCCACCACCGGCGCCGACCTGCGCCGTTTTGCCGATGCCCTGGCCGCCGTGCGAGATCACGGTGACATCGTCGTGTTGGGGTCGCCGGCGGCGCTGGAGGCGGCGGGTCAGGAACGGGCGGACCTGCCCGGCAGGGTGACAAAGGTGCTGTAGGCGGGTTCCTGGCGCGGCCTGCGCCTGCGGCCGCGACCTGAGGCAAGTCCACGAGGGCGGCTCCCTGGCGGGGTCGCCCGTTTGTTTTCCCCGGCTGCGCCGTCTTGCGCGCGCCCGACGCGCCTGGCGTGGGATGGGGTACACTGGCAGGGAACGACACGCAGGAGGCCACCATGGGTTCCCCGGTGTGTGACACTGAAGCCGCGGATAACGCCGTCGTCACGCCCTTCGCCGACATGACCATGGACGAGTTCGTCGCCCTGGTCGCAGCCAATCCCGTCTCTCACTTCAAGTTCAACGCCGCAGGGGATGTTGTTGAAATGGCAGCCATGTACGTACACGGATGGGTACAAAGCGTCATTGCCACGGAGCTTAACATCTGGCTTCGGACCGGAACCTTGCCCGGCTATGGTGCGCCCACGGACATCGTCTTCGATCTGGGCGACTGGCGCTCTCGGCCGGACGTCGTTCTCAGCCCGATTCAGGGCAAGGTGATCGTCACTGAAGCGCCGCTGCTGGCCGTGGAAATCCGCAGCGACAGCAGCACCTGGCCCGAACTGCGGGAGAAGGCGGCGCGCTATCTGGAGCATGGTACGCAGATGGTCTGGCTGGTTGACACGGACGAAGGAACGTTGGAACTGCATCGCACGGATGCCCCGCCGCAGACCCTGCGCGGCGACGACCCGATCGACGGCGGGGCGGTCCTGCCAGGCTTCCGCCTGCCGCTGAGCGATCTCTTCCCGGATCCTGCGGACTGAACGCCGCTTTTGGCCGGGCAATTCAACTTGCGCCGAAACCAGAGTAGCGGTTTATTTACCTTCAGGCGTACCAGGCGCCGGGCAATATCTGGCGCCGCGCGTGGCCGTGATCGCGCAAGGTCAACTCGAAGCCGCCCTGCGCCACGGCGGCGCGGAAGACCTTCTCCTCCAGCGCCAGCCCGAAGCCAGGTAAATCGGGGATGACCACCTCGCCTTCCTCGATACGGTAGGCGGAGGCATCCAGGCCGGGCGTCGTCACCTCGTCCCACTCAACAAAGGTGTAACCTTCTATGGCCCCCGCCAGGTGGCCCGAGACGTAGTTGCCCAGGTGGCGGCCATAATGGTGCGGGGCGCTGCGGGCACCCCAGGCATCCAGTTGCGCGCCTGTGCGCAGCCAGTTGCCGAGGCCGTGTGTGAAGATGTCGTACTGAATCACGTCCACGTGACCCTGACGCGCCCAGTCCATGAGCTCCCGCGGCGCCCAGGACTCGCCGTCGGCGATCAATACCGTCAGGCCTTCCCGCTCCATCCACTTGTGCAGGTCCTCATACAGGACTGGGTCTTCCTGAAAGGCCTCCTCCAGCCAGAAGAGCTTGCAGTCAGCCGTCTCCGCCAGCACGCGTTTGGCGATGTTGAGGTTGTAGCCGTTGTTGGCGTCGATCATGAGACGGGCGTCAGGGCCGACGGCCTCGCGCACCGCCCGCACCACGGCGATGTCGCGTTGCGTGCCCTGTTCCAGCGGCATGTGAAAGGCGCCGCGCCCGACCTTGATCTTGAAGGCGCGATGGTTGTTGCCGAGGCCAAACAGCGCTTCTTCGGCGATGAGTGCGGCCGCCGCGTCGTCGTTTTCCAGATGCAGGTCGTCGATCAGGAGGGTCGTATCGTAACAGGGGACGCCCAGGGATCCTGCTGCCAAGGTTTTCCCGGCCTGCTGCGCCACCAGCCGGTAGACGGGCACCCCTGTCACCTGTCCGAGCAAGTCCCACAAGGGGTACTCCAGCGCGAGCGCCGCGTCGGCGACACCGCGCTCCGCAGTGATCAGCGCGTCGAGCGGCGCGCCGAGGACCCCGGCCACGTGCAGCGCGTCAAGGTTGACCGGGCCAAATCCGCTGGCGCCATCCTCCGTGCTCAGGCGGAGCAGGGGCACGGGCACGTCCTGCCCATGTATGGAAAGGCGTGAATTGCTGCCGGCGATTCGCGGCCGGCGCCCCGGCAACGTTCCTGCCTCTATTTTCGTGATTCGGGACTCCGCCATGGCCACCCCTCCCTCACGCCGGCCCGTAGGCGACGCCGTTGGGGACGACGTCGGTCGCTTCGCCGCGACGCATGGCCCCGGCAGTCTCCAGGATGCTGTCCAGGTCGTGCTGCGGACGGAAGCCCAGCAGCTTCATGATTCTGCTCTGGTCGATCTCGTAGTAGTTGGCGTAGGGCACGCGCGCCTCGGCGACGGGCAATTGATAACGCTCCGCCAGGCGGGGGACCAGTTCGCCCCAGTCGAAGATGGCCGCGCCGGAGAGGTTGAAGATCTGGCCGACGGCCGCATCGACTGAAATGCTCAGGTCCAGCCCCTGCACGATGTCGCGCACGTCGCCGAACTGCTCGTGGTAGGGCACGCCGTTGGGGTTGAGGCTGATCAGCAATTTCTCCCGGCCATCCCAACCGGCAAGCAGTTCGTCGATCATCGCCTGCTCCGCGGGATCGGCGCGGGACTCTGACTTGTAGCGTTCGTACGCCGTGCTGTAGAGGAAGAGCGTCGGCAGGCCCCGCTCGTTGAGGAAATCGCCCGGATCGATGACGGTAGAGAAGCGCAGCACGGTAACCGGCAGTGTGTACTGCAGTTGATACGCGACGGCCAGTTCCTCGCCCAGCCACTTGGTCATCAGGTAGGGCATGTCCGGGTAGCGGCGGTCCACCATGTCCTCGCTGATGGGCGTTTCGAAGTAGCGCCCGTATTCCCGCAGGCTCCAGTAGACGCCGGCGGTGCTGGCGTAGACGAAGCGATGCAGGTCCGGACATAACTCGCGGACGCTTTCCAGCAGGTTGAGCGTACCCATGACGTTGATGTCCAGGAACTGGCGATTGTCAAAGGGTCCGCCAAAGGCCGCCGCCAGGTGGTAGACGACGTCGACGCCGGCCACCGCGTCCCGCGCGTCCTGCGGGTTGCGCAGATCGCCCCATACCGTTTCCACGTTGGCCAGGCCGTCCAGCTTTCCGGCGCGGCTGGCATCGCCGGGGTAGACCAGACTGCGAATCGAGTGCCCCTGTTCCAGCAGGCGCATGACCAGGTTGGCGCCGATGCGCCCCGTGGCGCCGGTGACCAGAATCTTCATCGACAATCTCCAGAGTGGTGCAGGCGACGGGTCGATTTTGGCAGCGAGTTCGCAAGTGCGCCAGGGCGTGGCGGAATAACGGGATCAAAGTCTGCTGGTTTATAAACGTTTTTTTTGGTCAGTGATCGTCAGATGTTTTCAAGCACGAAACGCGCTCCTGCACTGCGCAGCATTTCAAAAGGATCTATGCAATGAATTTCCAACCCGGAACACACATCGGGGATCTGAATCTTGCGTTTTGAGTTGTTTGACTTTTCGTGAGTGACCACGGTGTGATTTTCTGCAAGAGCGTGTGCTATCAAATGAAAGTCGGCAACAGACAGAAATTCGTTCACAGCGGTTTGCTCATATCTTTGAACGGCTTTCTCCCTGTCAACCCACGAACTCACTCTCTTTAGCGATGAATCAGGTATTAGTCTCTGTGGCAGAAAGAAGTCTCTGCCTTTTTCTTCTGCCCACACATACAAATTGTCCTCATCTCCCTTCAGAAGTTCTTGGCTGACGCGTTCGATGCTGTACAATCGCCCCTCCTTGTTTTCCCTTTCCAACCATTCCCAGAATGCAGGGCAGAAATCAAACCCATAGTGCATATTCTTGGCTTGGATGAAAACGTCAGAGTCGAGGAGCCAGGCCATCTAGGGGATCACTTCCAGATTTTTGGCAACCTTCAGAAATGCCGACATCTTTTGTACACCAAGAAGTCTCAGTGCTTCCTTGAACGTGGTTCTACCTTCCAATGCGCTTGATATGAGGGCCCGAGCAAATCGTTTGCTTGCTCTTACGCTTGTTGTGTAGTGATAGTTACCACCATTTCCAGTGCTCTTCTCTGGGATAAACTTCACTTCTTCTTCGTATGCCGACCAGAATTCATCCTTGTTCAACTTGTGTTCGTCGTGCAAGCGTCTCAAGATAACCAGCGTACTGACCTTAAAATGTCGAGCAAGGCGGTTTATCTCCACACTTAGCACTTCTTGCGGGTTGTACTCTTGGAGGATTAGTTGGGCCGGTACAAGTAGTTCCGCAGCAACGCGGTTGCACCAGCGTTCGGTGCCACCGGCAGGAATTCTTGCCAAGCGGGAATTAGAAACCCCGGATTGACCAAGCCAAATGTGGGCAATCTCGTGAGCCAGTGTAAACATCTGGGCAGCCTTGCTGTCTGCCCCGTTAACGAAAACAAGAGGAGCAACTGGATCTGCCAGTGCGAAACCACGGAACTCTTCCGGGTCAAGTTTACGATGGGTGTTATCACCAACGACACCGTTTACCATGACTAGAATGCCCGATGTCTCCGCCTGCAAAATGAATTGGCCAAGCGCTTCGGACCAACTCGACGACCGTCGTCGTTGTTCAATATTGAATTCCAGGACGTCGCGAATCCTTGCTGCGGACAAGACTATGTCGTCATTCGTAGAGAGGCTACCTACATACTCCAAGGGTGGCTCGCCCGCAGCCAGGGCTTCGTTTCTGTACCAGTCCTGGCGTCGTTGACACAGGTAGAGAGTATCCAGCAGGTTTGGGGAGGGCTGCCCAACCTCCAGGTCCCCAATGGTTCGAAAATCAGTAATCGGAAGTTCCTCAACTGGAGGCACGTTCAGAAAGAAATAACCGATTGGTGTGTAAGTTGCCTTGGCAAATGCCTCCAACTGTCTGAATGTTGGATTCAATTCACCATTCAGCCAGGCATTGAGCTTTTTCAGATTCTGTTTCTTACTCAGTTCTTCTACACTGCGTCCGGCTCTGTTGCAGGCCCATTGCAGTAACTCAGGTTTCACCTCGACCCTGTGTATGCGGCGTCCAGTTGCAGGCCGACTGTCCCCTTGCTCTGCGTCTGGCACTGGCGTACCCGGCATTCTGCGCTCCCGGGAGATCGTAAATCTGTTCGCATATGTTAGCGTCAGGAGCGAGGCTGTCGCAATCGCCAGACAGCGGAAGTCGCCTGATGTATGCTTTCTGCGGCAAAGACCAAAGGAGCACTCGATGACCATCCCCCGCAGCGAATACCCGCGGCCGCAGTTTGTGCGTGAGGCCTGGCTCTGCCTGAACGGCGAATGGCAGTTCGAGATTGACCAGGGCGACAGCGGCCTCGAACGCGGCCTGCTGCAGCGCGAGCTGAACGGGCGCATCACCGTCCCCTTCTGCCCGGAATCGGAACTGTCGGGTATTGGCAACCACGACTTCCTCGAGGCGGTCTGGTACCGGCGCGAACTGACTATCCCGGCGGAGTGGGCCGGGCGGCGCGTCCTGCTACACTTCCAGGCGGTCGATTACGACGCGACGGTGTGGGTGGACGGCGTCGAGGTGGGGCGGCATCGCGGCGGTTTCTCGCCCTTCAGCTGTGACTTGCAGGGCGTAGCCGCACCCGGCGATACGGTCACCCTGGTTGTCCGTGCGCGCGACACGCATCGCGGCGCGCAACCGCGCGGCAAACAGGCGACGGCCTTCGGGCCCCAGGGCGCCATCTACGTGCGCACGACCGGCATCTGGCAGAGCGTCTGGCTGGAGCCCGTGCCGGAGATCGCCTTGCGTCGGCCCCGCCTGACCCCCGACCTCGCCAACAGCCTGATTCGCCTGGAGCAGCCGATCAGCGGCAACCGGCCCGGCCTGCGCCTGCGCGCCGTCCTGCGCAACGAGGAAGGTGTGGTCAGTGAGGCCGAATGCGCCGCCGATCTCGGCCTGGCGCCGCGCCTCGACCTGCCGATACCGGCGGGGCGGCGCCGACTCTGGGCGCCCGGCGACCCCCACCTATACGATGTCGACATCCAGCTGCTGGACGCCGACGGCAGCGTCGTTGACGAGGCGCGCAGCTACGCCGGTCTGCGCAGCGTGGCCATCGACGGCGTGGCGATCAAAATCAACGGCGAGACCGTCTTCCAGCGCCTGGTGCTGGACCAGGGCTACTACCCCGACGGCATCATGACCGCGCCGGTTGACGAGGCGCTGCGGGCGGACATTGAGCTCAGCCTGGCGGCGGGCTTCAACGGCGCGCGCCTGCACCAGAAAGTCTTCGAGGAGCGTTTTCTCTACCACGCCGACCGCCTCGGCTACCTCGTCTGGGGTGAATTCGGCGACTGGGGCTGCCGTCAGATGGGCCCTCTGGACGGCGAGCATCAAAGGCCGGGGCCGGATTACATCACGCAGTGGCTGGAGGTGCTGGAGCGCGACTACTCGCATCCCTGCATCGTGGGCTGGTGTCCGCTGAACGAGACCTGGCAGTCGCTAACGGACCGCATCACGATGCTGGATGACGTGACCCAGGGCATGTACCTGGCGACGAAGGCGATGGACTCCACGCGGCCGGTGCTGGACGCCTCCGGTTACTCGCATCGCGTGCGCGGCGCCGACGTCTACGACAGCCACGACTACAGCCAGGACCCCGACGAACTGGCGCGGCGGCACGCCGGTCTGGCGCAAGGGAGGCCCTACGAGAACAGCTTCGAGGGCCGCGGCATCCCGCAGCGCTACCGGGGCAACGCGCGCTGGTCGATACCCTACGCCGGTCAGCCCTATTTCGTCAGCGAGTTCGGCGGCATTTGGTGGAACCCCGAGGCCGGCGAGGACGAGGACTCCTGGGGCTACGGCGAGCGGCCGCGCGACATTGAGGAGTTTTACGATCGCTTCGAGCGGCTTTGCGCGGTGCTGCTGGACGACGTCAACATGTTCGGCTACTGCTACACGCAGCTGACGGACATCCTGCAGGAGCAGAACGGCATTTACGGCTACGATCGAAGCGTCAAGTTCGACATGGCGCGCATCCGTGCCGCGCAGCGGCGCCCCTCCGCGATCGAGCAGGGGTAGGGGGCGGGCCGTTCAGCGCAGGTTCCGGGCTATACTGAAAGCAGTATGGTGGGGATCGTAGCAATGAATGACGAAGAGAAGGTGCTTGAACACCTGAAGATGATTCAGGGCGTCATTGAGCGCATGGGGCGCAATTCTTTCCAGCTGAAAGCCTGGAGCGCGGCGCTGGCAACTGGTTGGCTGGCCTTTGTGGCCCAGGGCGGCACGGGACAGTTGCAGCCGGGGATTCTGGTACTGGTGCCCTTCACCATCCTTTTCGCACTCGACGGATATTACCTGTGGCAGGAACGTCTGTTTCGTGGCCTGTACGACGACGTCCGGGGCTCGGTTTCAACTGACTATTCGATGAATACTTCTGGCGCTGAACAGGGAAATGGTTACTGGAGCGCGCTGTTCTCGCGCACGGTCTGGCCCTTTCACCTGGCCGCCGTAATTCTGGTCGCACTGGCGACTCCGGGAGTGTTGAATGCGTAGGGTCTTCTTCAGTTTTCACTACGACCAAGATGTACAGCGCGCTGCTGTAGTTCGTAACAGTCAGAGGTTATTGCCATATAGTGAATGGCAATTCTTGGATGCAGCAGATTGGGAGCAAGTGCGAAGAACTGACGAACGTACCATTAAGCGATGGATAAGCAATCAGCTCAATGGCACATCAGTTACAGTTGTTCTAATTGGCGCTTATACGAGTTCCCGCCGATGGGTTCAATATGAAATTGATCAATCGGAAAGACTTGGCAAAGGTCTTTTGGGGATCTACATTGACGGAATCAAGAATCTGAAAGGGGAGCTTGATCGTCCAGGGGCAAACCCCCTACCCTCCAAATACCAAACTAAACGCTGGGTTTCTGGTTCCTCGGAACATCAAATCGGAGGTTGGCTAGACCAGGCAGCTAGATCCGCTGGTTATCGCTAGAATCATTACAATTACAAGATAACCTATCTGAGCATGCTACAATGGCCATGAGTAGAGAGGGTGTGCATCATGGCCAGCACATTTGACAAGGAGACCTTTCAGCGCCTGACGATTCTGTATCTGATTGAGCAGTTCCCGAATGGCGTCTTCAGCAGTTTCCGCCTGCAGAAGGTACTTTACTATGCGACGCGTGACGTAGACCCGAAACCCTTCACGTTCCATCACACACGTTATGGGCAATACAGTCATGATGCCGGCGTTCAACTGACCCTGATGCTGGAAAGCGGGTTCGTCAAGCGCGGCAAGTTGAATGGTGAACGTAGCGGTGCGCTGTGGCAGGTTGGGGATGACATGGAACACATGGAAATCGCCCGTTCCTTTGAGCAGGGTTTTCCGCAGCTTGTCCCTGCCTTTCGCGATGCCATGCAGGAATATGGTTTCATGAAACAGCGCGAGCTGGACGAGCGCGTGCATGCGGACCCGGTCCTGAAAGAAAAGCCGGCAGGCCGCGTGCTCATCGCCGGCCACCGCGGCAAGCGCGTAGAATGCGGGCTCAGCGATGTTGACGGCGAGGATCTGGAATTGATGCTGAGCCTGGAACTGTTCGGCTTTATCGGGCGGCGCACCCAGGAAATCGCTGACGCCGACACGTTGCCCGCCCGTGCCGCGCCCGACTAAAGTCTGGCTGCATGTTGCATTTCGCGACGATCTGGCGCTGGCCGGCAGGTCGCGCCGGCCACCTGGTGAACATCTGGCAACTGTGCTGCGGGAGGCGGGGCGCAATCCGGAGGGCAGCCGCTTCAGGAAAATCCGGGGTCCGCGCTTTTACCCGCTCGCATCGGGCCATTTTCTGGAAGCTTCACTCTACCGCGCGCAGGTAAGGGGTTCAGGCGGGCATCGCGCTGTTTTTGCCATCCTGAAACAACAGGAGGAGCGACGAAGAATCGTGGTGGCCATGTTTCTGTCGCACCGGACCAGGCGCTCCGGCTTCGTGTATGATTTCGCCGCGCTTGAAGCCCGCCTTGAGCTTGTGGTGCAGGACTACCTAAATCATGGACTTGCGGGCGAACGGTTTGAAGCCTGGCAAGATTTTCCATGACTGGTGCTGACCTTCCTGTGAGCGCCGACCAGGCGCGCAATACCATCCGCGACCTGGTGGCGAAGTTCGAAGTTCTAACCCCCGTCCAACGCCGCTCTTACAACGAGACCGCCACCCGCAGCGACTTCATCGATCCGCTCTTCGAAGCGCTCGGCTGGAACATGCACGACAATGCCGAGGTCGCGCGCGAAGATCCCGTCCGTCGCAGAAAACGGGTCGATTACGCGTTCAAGACGCGTGGCGTTACCCGTTTCCTGCTGGAGGCCAAACGCCCGCGGGTCTCGCTGGACGAAAGCGACACAATCCGCCAGGCAACGGACTACGCGTGGAACCAGGGCGTGGACTGGGTTGTCCTCTGTAACTTCGATGAACTCAGGGTGTTCTATGCCAGCCATTTTGGGCGGGGCGAACGTCATCGCCCTGTGCTCACTCTGGGCCACAGCGAATATGAAAGCCGAATTGATGATCTGTGGCTGCTGAGTCGACCGGCTACTGAAAGCGGTGAACTGGCCAGGCAGATGCGCGGCCTGCCGCGGCGGCAGCCAGTGGATGAACAGCTGTTTGAAGACCTTGCCGAATGGCGCCGGGACCTGCTCGGCGCCGCCAGGGCCTACAACGAAGACTGGACACAAGAGCAGTGTGACGAGGCCGTACAGCGCATACTGAATCGTCTGATATTCATGCGCAGCGTCGAGGATCGCGGGATTGAAGACCCGCAGCTCGTATCACTGGCACATGAACTTGTAGACAATCCTCGCGCCAATGCCGCCTTGCCGCAAAGACTGGTCGATTTGTTCCGGCAACTGGACGATGTCTACAACGAGAGGTTGTTTGCGCAGCACTTTTCGGAAGATTACGTTGGTGAAGCCCAGCCGCTCGTGGACATGGTCAAGGGTCTGGACCATCGCGTCGACGGGACCTCCTATGACTTTTCGGCCATCGGCGTGGACGTACTCGGTACGATCTATGAGCAGTATCTGACGAAGGTACAGGCCGAACGGGAACGTCGGAAGCAACAGGGAATCTACTATACGCCGCGCTTTGTCGTCAGTTACATCGTGCGGAACACTCTTGGAAGAGCCCTTGAGGCAGCGTGGGAAAGCGGTGGAATCGCGGCTGCGCGACAATTGCGGGTCCTGGACCTGGCCTGCGGCTCCGGCAGTTTCCTGATCGCCGCCTTTGACACTCTGGATGACTGGCTGGCGGAGAATGACGATAGCCTGAGGGACACGGCAACACGGCGCCAACACATTTTGAAAGAGAATCTCTTCGGAGTGGATCTTGACCCGCAGGCCGTCGAAGTGACGCGGCTAAACCTCTGGCTGCGGGCAGTGGACAAGCGCCAGCGATTGCCGGACATTCCCAACATCCGTGAGGGCAACAGCCTGATAGATGAATCGTTTGATTGGCAACGGGAGTTTCCACAGGTCTTCGAAAGTGGCGGATTCGACGTCGTGGTCGGCAATCCGCCCTACGTGCGCCAGGAAGCGCTGTCGCAGGAGTTCAAAGAAATCGCAGAAGCGACATACTATTCTTTCAAGCCAAGAGCGGACCTTTATTTCTATTTTTATGAAAGGGCACTAAACCTTTTGTGCGAAGGTGGATTACTTGGTTTTATCTCTTCCAACAAGTTCTTCAGATCCCAAATGCAAAACGCCTCCGGGTTTTCCTTGAGCAGAACTCGGTATTTCAGGACATCGTGGATCTCGCAGGGGTCAATGTTTTTAGAGGTGTTGCTGTTGACTCAGCAATTGTCGTGACACAAAGGCAAAAAGCACCATCCGATACCTACGAGTTCTATTTTTCAGCAACTGACGAATTGAGATCGGACGATTTCGACCAGAATGTTTTGGATTTCGACATTGCCGTTAGTAAAGGACTCGAGGCACAGGACTCTCAGTCCCTGTCTCAGGACATCTGGTCATTTTCGACAGATGTAGAAAAAGAGATTCATGACCAAATGCGAGCATCAAGCATTGAATTACGGAAATACCTTGGCAAACAAGCTGTGATGGTTCGCGGAATTGTTACTGGTTTGAATGATGCGTTCATCATCCGACAGGGACTTCGAAACTCAATTGTCAGGACTAATCCGCAAAGCGCGCAATTGTTACGGCCTTTGCTCGCGGGCAAAGATCTGCGCAGGTATTTCATTGAGTTTAGAGACGAGTATTTGATCGGAATTCATACTGGTTGGACCAGAGAGCAATGTGGAGACGAAGACCCGGAAATCTGGATGCGTAAGCATCACCCGCAAATTATGAATCACCTCTCGAAGTTCATCCCCCAGATTTATTCCCGCAAAAATCAGGGCAAACACTGGTGGGAAACCTACCCTCCCCAATCCCGCTTCACCGAATTCGAGCAACCCAAGCTGATTTACCCTGAAATATCACCTGAGGGCAGATTCACCCTGGATACAGCGGGCTTTTATCCAAGAGATACAGTCCATTTTATTTCCGTAAGTGATGTCTACTTGCTGGGTATCCTGGACTCCAAACCTTTGTTGCACTACTTCAGACATAATGCGGCGGCACTGGGGAGCACAAATCGAAAGGCGGGTCTCCGATGGAAAAGGCCTTACGTCGAGCGCATTCCCATCGTCCGCGCCGACCCTGCGGACCCGCGCCGCAAGGTTATCGAGCGCAATGTCCGCGAGGCGCTCAAGCTCGCTCCACGCCATGCCGAAGCCGAGCGCGAGAAACTTGACGAGCGCCATGACATGGCCCGGCGCCTGGCGGAGATCGATGCGGAAATCGACGATGCCGTCTGCTCGCTCTACGGCCTGTCTGACGCGCAACGCAAGCGCGTCCTGGGAGTAGAGGGCACTCCCTGACTGATTTCAGGACTGGACTGGTCGAAGGTAGGTAGAGGGGTCGTAAAGTCGTACGCCAAAGCGGGTGAAATGATTGAAGTCGCGCATGTTCGTGGTCGCGACGTCCATATCGTGAACCAGACCGGTCGCAGCGATCAGGGCGTCAATGGCAAGCCGGGATCTGCCACCCGCAACGTTCGCCGTAATCACGCCCCATAGCTGGAACACACGCAGATCTGCCTCAAGAAGGGGGAAGCGGCTGAAGATTCTGTCCAGCCGCGCTCTTCTCCGCTGCGACTTCCGCTGCGCTCAGGCTCTCCAGGGCCACATAACGATACAATTCGCCGGCTGCCGGCATTGGCAGGTAAAGGCACTCGTCCGGTGTGTCCTCCAGCCAATTGAGGACGTGGCCACTTTGCTGTTGAAAGATTTCTGACGCGATGGAAGTGTCAAGCGCAAAGTTGGTCAAAACCGCTTCATACCCATTCGTCCTCAATGACGAAGGGCAGGCGCAAACGGATACGGCGGCGACGCTTCAGCAGCGGCGGTCGTTTTCTAACCTCAGCCAGAAACTCGCGCCACTCCTCGTTCCGTTTCCGTTTTTCTTCCTCGCTCAGTTCCTGGCGGCCGTTGTTTTCAAGGGTCTTCAGCAATTTCTGGTCAATCTCCATCGCCCCGCTCCCGGCCGGATATTGTCCACTGAAGCATAGCATAACACGCATTTGCCTACCCAATACATCCCTCCAGGCATGAAGGTGGAATTGTTCGATGCATTTGTTGCGTACTTTGCGGTCTGTCAGACGCGCAGAAGGCACGTGTCCTGAACTCGAGTTGACTCCCCCCAACCTTGTCCCTGACCCCGGCGCGGAGTAGACTGGGCCGCCGTACAAGGCGACTTGCACCCGCACGAGGCCAGGCCGTGAAACACCCCGAACAGACGCAGGAAAGCATGAGCAAAATGGTCATGCGCTTCGATGACATGAAGGCGCGCGGCATGCCGCTGATGTTTATCGACAGCATTTTGCCTGAGCACTGGCGCATGAACTTCGCCGTCATCGGCGACACCGCCAGCGAAAACCCGGACTTCCGCGTGCAGCGCATGATCACCGCGCCGCACCGTTTCCAGCTGGGCATGGCCTGGGCGCCGCCCGGTTGCGGCCCCGCCTGGCACACCCACGATTACATTGAGAGCTTCTTCATCCTGCGCGGCCCCTGGCGCTTTTACTGGGGCAACAGCGACAACCCGGCCGAGGCCGGGGGGCACTTCGACCTCGGCGAGTGGGACCTGATCTCGCTGCCGCCCGGCATGTACCGCAGCTTCGAATATCGCGGTGAGGATGTCGGCTGGTTCTTCGCCGTGCTGGAGACGCATGAGGTCTACCAGGGCAAGGACCCCTACTGGTCGCCGCAAATCGAGCAGCAGGCCGCGGCGCATGGCTTCCACGCGGACGACAGGGGCAAGATGCTGCAACCGCCGGACTATGAGCAGCGGCAGCGGCAGCAGCAGGAACGCCTGCTCGCGCTCTATCAGGAGCTCACCGGCTGCAGCCTGGCGGACTGGCGCCCTGACGCACCGGGGAACCAGGGCGCATGAAACACAGCCACGAGCGCATCCTCACCACGCACGTCGGCAGCCTGCCGCGGCCGCAGGAGGTCGTCGACCAGCTATTCGCCCAGGACAGCGGCGCCGACTACGACGAGGACGCCTTCGACGCGACCATGACGCGCGCCGTGCGCGAAGTGGCGCAGAAACAGGCCGACGCCGGCGTGGACGTCATCAGCGACGGCGAGATGAGCAAGATCAGCTACGCGACCTACATGCGCCACCGCCTGACCGGCTTCGAGCTATCGGATGCGCCCCCGCCGCGCGCCACGCCGCTGGACCTGGACGAGTTCCCCGCCTTCCGCGACCGTCTGGCGCAGCAGGGCGGCACGCCGAAGTATCACCGGCCGGTGGTGCGCGGGCCCATTGAGGTGCGCGATCTGGCGCCTTTGGAGAAGGACATCGCCAACCTGCAGGCCGCGGCCAGCGCCACCGGCGCGCAGGAAGCCTTCATGAACGCGGCCTCGCCAGGCGTCATCGCCGTCTTCCAGCCCAACGAGTACTACCGCAGCGACGCGGACTACCTTGAGGCCCTAGCGGCGGTGATGAAGGTTGAGTACGAACGCATCACCCAGGCGGGCCTGCTGCTGCAGGTCGACTGCCCGGACCTGGCCATGGGGCGTCACATCCGCTTTCGCGACGAGGACACGGCGACTTTCCGTCGGGCTGCCGCCATGCAGGTGGAGGCGCTGAACGCCGCGCTGGAAGACGTTCCGGCGGACAAGGTGCGCATTCACCTTTGCTGGGGCAACTACGAGGGGCCGCACACGCACGACGTCGACCTGGCCGAGGTCATCGACATCGTGCTGCAGGTGAAGGCGCAGGCCATCCAGTTCGAGGGCGCCAACCCGCGCCACGCGCATGAGTGGCGGGTCTGGGCCGACGCCGACCTCGGCGACGATCGTATTCTCATCCCCGGCGTACTGGATACCACCACCAATTTCGTCGAGCACCCGCAGCTGGTCGCCGAGCGCATCGAACGTTACGCGGCCATCGTCGGGCGCGAGCGCGTGCTGGCGGGCACGGACTGCGGTTTCGGCACCTTCGCCGGTTTCGGCGCGGTGCACCCGGACATCGCCTGGGCCAAGCTGCGCTCCCTGGCCGAGGGCGCGCGCCTCGCCAGCAAAGGCCTGTGGGCCTGAAGTGAACGACCCGAACCCGCCCGTCTTCTGGACCTGGCGCCTGCTGAAGATTCGAATCCTTCGCGTTGCGCGGCCGGCGCTGGCAGTCTGCGCCCTGTGGCTGGCCTGGGCGCTGGCGGCGCTGGCATTGCGTGACCGGCAAGATGGTCTCTTTATCGCGCTCTTGTTGCTGGGCCTTTGCGTCGTGTCCAGTGCAGCGTTGGCCGGTCTGGCCTGGTATGTCACGACGCGCCGGCTGCGCGTCAGGGACGCCACGGAGCTGACGCACCTGATCTGGCTTAACCAGGTGATGCAGCCCCGGCGACCGCTGCCGCCAATGGGCACCTGGACAGCGAACCCGGATTTGCTTGTTGCGCTTTGGCACATCATTCGCGAGAAGCGGCCGGCGCGCGTGCTTGAACTTGGCAGCGGCCTGTCGACGCTGGTGATGGCCAGTGCCCTGGAGCGAAACCATGAAAGTGGAGAAATCGTATCCCTGGAGAGCCACCCGCATTTCTCCGACCTGACCCGAGGTCAACTGGCAGAGCACGGACTGGAGGGTCGCGCGCGTGTGCTGGACGCGCCACTGCAGAAGCAGCGCGTCGCCGATCGGCAAGGTCTCTGGTACACCCTGTCGTCCCTGGAAGGGCTGGCCGACGTAGAATTGCTGTTTGTGGACGGGCCAGGAAACCGGGAGCGCGTCATGGCGCTTTTCCTGCTGCACGGGTCGCTTGCTGCGACGGCCGACATCGTGGTTGACGATATTGACCGGCCGGAGACCCGACGCATGCTGGATACGTGGCTGGATGCCTTCCCCGGACAGCTTTACCGGTCAGGCGACGGGGCAGCGAAGTGGGCCGTGTTGCACTGGCGGCGTGATGCGGGGCCTGGCGCCGCAGCGGCAGACGGGCCTCCAACGAACAACTGAAAGGAAACATGGATGGCCCTGCACTATTTGAAACGTGGCAAGACCGCCGCGGCGCGGGACGCCGCTGCCGCCCAGGTTGAGGCCACGGTGCGCGAGTTGCTGGCGGACCTGGAGGCGCGCGGCGACGAGGCCCTGCGCGAACTTTCGCAGCGCTTTGACAACTGGTCGCCGGAGGACTTTCGTCTCACGCCCGACCGCATCGAGGCGGCCATCGCTGCATTGCCGCCGCAGGTCTGCGACGACATTCGCTTCGCCCAGGCGCAGGTGCGCAACTTCGCCGAAGCCCAGCGCGCTTCCCTGCGTGACATTGAGGTGGAGACCTTGCCGGGCGTGGTCCTCGGCCAGCGCAACATCCCGGTGGCGCGCGTGGGCTGCTACGTGCCCGGCGGCCGCTACCCGATGGTCGCTTCCGCGCACATGAGCGTCGTGACCGCAAAGACGGCCGGCGTCCCCTGCCTGGTGGCCTGTACGCCACCCATTAACGGCGAATTGCCGGCGGCGACCGTAGCCGCCATTCACTTCGGCGGCGCGGACGAGATCTACCTGCTGGGCGGGGTGCAGGCCCTGGCGGCCATGGCTTACGGCCTGATCGGCATCGAGGCGGTCGACATGCTGGTCGGCCCGGGCAACGCTTTCGTGGCCGAGGCCAAGCGCCAGCTCTACGGCCGCGTGGGCATCGACCTGCTGGCCGGCCCCACCGAGGTGCTGGTCATCGCCGACGAAAGCAGCGACGCCGAAATCTGCGCCACCGACCTGCTGGGCCAGGCCGAACATGGCCCGACCTCCCCGGCCGTGCTGCTGACCACCAGCCAGGCGCTGGCCGAGGCCGTCGAGCTCGAGATCGGGCGGCAACTGGAGACCCTGCCCACGGCCGATCTGGCGGGCGTCGCCTGGCGCGACTACGGTGAAATCATCCTCGCCGACGGGGACGAGGACATGTTGCGGGCCGCCGACGAGATCGCCAGCGAGCACGTCGAGGTGCTCACGCGCGAGCCGGACTGGTTCCTCGAGCGCCTGAGCAATTACGGCGCGCTCTTCCTCGGGCCGCGCACCAACGTGGCCTTCGGCGACAAGGTCATCGGCACCAACCACACCCTGCCCACCAAACGCGCGGCGCGCTACACGGGCGGCCTGTGGGTCGGCAAGTTCCTCAAGGCCGTCACGTACCAGCGCGTCACCAGCGACGAGGCCAGCGCGCAACTGGGCGAGGTCGGCGCGCGGCTCTGCGCCATCGAGGGCTTCAGCGGCCATCAGGCCCAGTGCGAATTGCGCGCCGAACGCTACGGCGCGGGCGTCTCGGCGACAGCCTGATGGCTTCGCAGTTGCTGAAGGGTCAGGTCGCGCTGGTCACGGGCGGCGGCGGCGGCATCGGCAGCGCCATCTGCCGCGCCCTGGCCGACGCCGGCGCGACGGTGGTCATCACCTTCAACAGCGACCAGGCGCGGGCCGACGCCCTCGCGGCGGAACTGCCGGGGGAGGGCCACCTGGTGGCTCAGGCCCGGGTAGAGGACAGTGCCGCGCTGGCAGCGCTTGCGCAGCGCATTGTCGCAGGCCCCGGTCGCCTGGACCTGCTGATCAACAACGCCGGCATTACCAGGCCTGTCCCGCACGACGACCTGGAGGCTCTGGACGACGAACTCATCGACTCCATCTTCCGCGTCAACGTGCGCGGCGCCATCGGGGCCGTGCGCGCCATGCGGCCGCTGCTGGCGGCGGGGGAAGGCGGCCTGGTGGTCAACATCAGTTCGGTGGCGGGACGCACGGGGCATGGCAGCAACATCGCCTACTGCGCCAGCAAGGCCGCGCTGGACAACGTGACGAAGAGTCTGGCGCGGGCCCTGGCGCCGCAGGTCCGCGTGGTCAGCGTATCGCCCGGCTGGGTCGAGGGCGAATACGCGCTGCGCATGCCGCCGGCGCTGATCCAGGAGCAACGCGACAAAACGCCGCTGGGCCGCATCGCCCGTCCTGAAGAGGTGGCCGCGGCCGTGCTGGCCCTCGCCACGCAACTGCGCTTCACGACCGGCGCGGTGATCGCGGTAGATGGGGGTCGGCCGCTGAATTGAGGCGCCGGCGCCGGACCATTCCCGCAGGGTCACCCCTGAACTTTGAACTGTGCAAGAAAGTATGCCGTATTCTGTACAAAAGTGAGTGCTGTCAGGAGGCCAAATGAACCTGGGGCCCACTGAACTCATCATCATTCTGGTCATCTGTGGCGTTTCTGTCTTCTTTCTGGCTAGTGTTTTCGGCCTGGTGCGGCCACGCGGCCGGGCGTCCGTCTCTGCCGGGGGCGTGAAATGCCCTTACTGCGCTGAATTGATTCAGCCGGAGGCCATCATTTGCAAGCACTGCGGCAGTGATTTGACGGAGAAGCCGAAACACTGAATGGCGCGCAGCTACGGGCCTGGTCCCGGCCCGCAGGCGTAGCTCAACCCCCGCCGCCCAGGAGGCGCAGCGCCCGCGTGGCACGGTACTGTCGAAAGACCGCGGCCCTGAGGCTGTGCTACATTGGCGACGGGAGAGGGAGCCAGTTCCATTGAGTTCGATAATCGATCGCGAGACCTTGCAGCGCCTGACGCTGATGTACCTGATCGCGCAGTTCCCCGACGGCGTGGACAATGACCGGCATTTGCAGAAAGTGCTGTACCTCGCCACGCGCGACGTGGAACCGAAACCCTTCACCTTTCACTATACGGAAGAGGGGCCTTTCAGCCGCGACGCCTCGGTCCAACTCCTGCACATGTTTGAATTGGATATTGTGCAGCGGGATACACGCAACGGCTCCGGCTACCGGGCGCGCTGGTTGACCCACGACGGCGAGGATTTTCGCGAAGTCTGTGACGCCTGTGAAGAAGGGTTGCCACAACTCGCTGATGCCCTGCGCGAGAGTGTTGCGCGTTACGGATTCCTGAAACCCTATGAACTGGATTCGCTCCTGCGCGAAGATCGGGAACTGCAGGGGCTGCGACATGGACGCGTATTGGTGCGCGAGATCGCCCGGAGACCTGTTCGCGTCGCGCTTGACGACGACCTGGCGGAAGAGCTGGACATGATGCTGAATCCGGAGTTTCTGCAGGCCGTGGTACGGCTGGACAGAGCCGTCTCTGAAGGACGTTTCGACACCAGTAAAAGGAGATCGCCGGGGCCGTCGACGGGCCGGTGGAAATGCCGAAGGAATTTATCAGCGATGCAGTGAAGCAGGAGGCAGAAGTGATTGAGAGGATCAAAAAGGGAGTGACGTGGGCGATCAACAATGGCGGGTTCGCCGCGCTGACGATCGCGATCCTGATGCTGGCGACATCGATGGCGCTGGCGCAGGATGGCGACGGCGACAACTGTACAGTTGAGGACTGGAATGAAGGTTTATTGCAATCGTCATTGACATTCCAGGAAGCCATTTCCGATATCGAAACAGCGGATCCAACGGATTTTGCTGCATTCATTTCCGAAGTGCATGCAAGTGTGATGGCCTACGCAAACGCACTCGATCAGTTGCTTGTGGCTTGTGGGGCTCGATCAGAAGATGCCGCTGATCTTGGATGGTCCGACACCGGCCCAAAAATGATAGGCCCGGTGAACATTCCTTCGGGCACGTATCGGGCCAATGTCGTCACCGACGACTTTTTCATTGCGGAGGTGCAAGCGCTAAGCGGAAATTGCGGGGAAGGGCCGAGGATGGGATCACACTTGTTTATCCTGAGCCGGGGCGATGCCGCCGGAAGCGGTGCAGACGCCCTCTTCATGTCTGAAGGTTGTGATGCAGTAATTACAACAGAGAATGTGTCCGGGCGTTGGGAACTAACGCTTACGCCTTTGGAGTGATCAGTGGTCGGGGTATAATCCGCTCGCCCCTACGCCTGCGGGGGGCGACGCGACGCCCCGCAGCGGCCAGGCGCGCCGCCACGACGCAAGCGGCGCTGCCGCCGCCGATGACGAGGTGGTCGTAGCGGCGCGTGGCGCGGGCGTCAGTTGATGCGGAAGCGCTCAAGGAATTCGAAATCCGGCGTGACCCCCAGTCCCGGCCGATCGGGAACGGTCAACCAGCCGTCTTCATCCAGCGTCATTTTTTCCTTGAAAATCCTGCCACGGTTGGTATCGACGGTCTCGCGATAGAACTCAACGATGAGACCGTTGGGGATGGCGGCGACCAGATGCAGATGGACCTCCTGGTCGCCATGGGGCGCGATCTGCAGACCATGGGCGGACGCGAGGGCGGCGACGTTCATGAATTCGGTGATGCCACCGAGAATCTGTGCATCCGAATTGAATATCGCCGCGGCGTCGGCGGCGATCAGATCGCGAAAGCCGTAGCGCGTGTATTCGTTTTCGCCTGTGGCGATGGGGATCGAGGTGGCCTGCGCCAGTTTGCCATGCCCGCGGTAGTCATCCGGCGCGATCGGTTCCTCAAACCAGAAGACGTCGTAAGGCTCCATCTTGCGGGCGATGCTGATCGCCTCGGGCACGCTGTAGGCGCAATTGGCGTCCACCATCAGTTTGATCCCGGCGCCGATAGTCTCGCGCGCAACGCGAACGCGCTCGACGTCTTCATCGATTGGAACCCCGCCGATTTTCATCTTGACGGCCCTTGCGCCGAGCGTCAGGTTCTTCTCCATTTCCGCGGCCAGGCCGGCGAGTCCCTTGCCCTCTTCGTAATAGCCGCCCGCGATGTAGGCGGGCACGCGATCGCGAAAGCCGCCCAGCAGCTTGTGGACGGACTTGCCCGTGGCCTTGCCCATCAGGTCCCAGAGCGCGATGTCCAGCCCGCTGATGAAGCGGGTCGTGATGCCGCGCCGCCCGACGAGTTTGGGTTCCCACAGCGTCTCCCAGATGCGGCGGTAATCGAAGGGGTCCTGACCGATCACCTGCGGTTTGAAGTATTCCAGCAAGCCCTGCGTCACCTTCGCCATGCCCATCGTCTGCGGCTTGTGCGCCCAGCCGATGCCCGTGACGCCCGCATCCGTATGGACGCAAGTCAGATTGAGACCGCTGTGGGTGTAAACGTGTTTGCCGTTGCGGATGGCCGTGCCCCGCTCCCAACGGTACTGTCGCAGTTCAATGTCGGTGATCTTCATGTCGCCGCCTTCCCTGGGGGTGAATTTGCCGTCTATGCAGCCTCCGGCACCGCCGGAAAAAGAAGTGTGCCACAGGTCGCGCCGCGCCGCCGCCAGCGATCACGAAATGGTCGCCATGCCGGCCGTCGCGCAGGGCCTTCAGCGCCCCTCGCGCAGCAGGAAGTCGCTGGCGTTGATGGCGCCCGTCTGACGAAACTGGTGACGCATGCGGCCGAAGACGTCCACGCCCATCTGCAGCAGCAGATGCGGAATGTCGATCGGCACCCAGTTCTCGCGCAGGGTGGTCACGCCCGCTTCGTCCGTATCGCAGCGGTAGAAGTCCATCACGCGCATGTTGACGACCTTGTTGGTCGGCGCCAGGCCAAGCCAGTCGACGCCCGTGTGCGTGGCCAACAGGTGGCCCCAGCCGCCGGTGACCGCGTAGTCGCCGTCGCCGATGCGGATGAAGTGGCCGCTGTAGCCCGCACCCTGCAGCTTGCCGCGGTCCGGGAAGGCGACGAGGAAGGGGACCTGGTGGTACTGTTCGTAGTTGGCGAGGCCGCGGGTGCTGCCGATGCCGGCCGGGCCGTACCACAGCATCCAGGGATGCCAGAAGCGCCGCTGCTGCATGTCGTCGAGGTTGGCGCGCGTCGGGGCGCCACCGCCATACCAGGTCATGGCGGTCTGCATGGCCATGACGAGGTCGAGGCTGCGGCGCGACGTCGCCCCGTCCTGCGGCGAGAGCAACACACCATCGTTGGTCATGGGGTGTTGCCAGACGCCCTCGCGCCCCAATGAAGGCGCCAGCGGCCAGTAACCGGCCTGGCGCATGACGTCGAGATAGTCGATGAAGACGTAACTGCGGCGGATCTTGCCGTCCAGCATGTCGTGGCATTCGCAGTAATGCACCTTCAGAATCTGTTGCGTGGCGGGGATATCGAACCAGTCTTCAGCGAAGGTGCCGAGGTAGTGGCCGTAACAGGCGACCAGTTCGCGGCCCTGGTAGACGCCGCCGGCGAGGATGCCTTCACGGCGTTCGACGTCGGGCAGGGCTGCACGCAGCGGCTCCAGAAACTCGCGGCGGATGGCGGCAGTGCCTTTCAGGTCGTTGACCGGGTGCGTACCGTGAAAGTCGGCGTCCTCGCTGTAGGCGGCGGCGAGGACCTGGCCCAGCTGCTCCGGCGGCGCCAGCGTCAGATCCTGCCAGGCGGCCTGGACCAGGCGTTTGTTGGCGAGGTTGCGATCCTGATCGACCGGGGTGAAGGTTTTTGGCGGGTCCGCGGGTCGCTCGTCAGGATTGACGTTGGGCGACATCAGTCACCCGCCTTCTCTTTATCCTGTTCCTCGAAGAATTCGGGCGGCTTCGAGCCGACGAAGCGCAGCACCTTGTTGACGTCGTAGCCGGCCTGCTCCAGCACGCCGAGGATGTCGATCAGCACGTGGTTTTCGGCCAGCTTGTGCTCGCCCCCGCGTTCCTCGACGCGCCAGAAGTCCATGTAGCACATCCTGATTTGCTGCCCGGTGGCCGGAATTCCCAGCCAGTCGCGGGCGAAGGTGGCGGTCTGGTAGCCGGTGCCGGCGACCCAGTCGCCCTGGGCGAGGCGGATAACGTCCCTGCCGACCTTGTCGGGGAAAGAGTGGATGAAGTCCTTGCGGTAGTCGTAATCGAACTCGTCAATGCCGCGTTTGGTGCCGATGCCGGCGGGGCCGTACCAGACCATGTCCTCGAACCAGTACTCGTCCATGTTGCCGCTGCGGTTCTGGTTCAGGCCGGCGTACATGTCCTCGACCAGCTGGTTGTTGCGGCGCTCCGCTTCGCCCATGGTGAACTCCTTCATTGTTGCTGCAGGTTCCGGCAATGGTGGCCACTCAGGGAGAGGTCATGATGAATGTCTGGCCCTCACGCCCAACTCTTTCCCGCCGCTCCCGTCCCCCAGGACGGGAAAGGGTTTGGGGTGAGGGCCGTCTTCATCAGTCCCTGGCCCTGACTACGGTTGACAAATCGCGTTGACGCAGGTCTACGTCGAGCTGGTCGAAAAAGTCCGGCAGGTCGACGAAGACCCAGTTCTCCGCCAGTCTGTCGCCTGACCGCTTCCACCAGTCGATGCCGCGCATCGTGACGGCCACTCCGGTGGCGGGATGCCCCAGATACGGCCCCAGATGGCGCATGTGCAGCACCGGGAAACCGGCGCAGGCCACGTAGGGGCCCTCGGCGATCCAGACGGTGTCTTCCGTGCCGCCGATGCGGTCGGGGAAGGCGCGCAGGAAGGGGATTTGGTGGTGCCGCTCGAAACCCTCCAGGCCGACGGTGGAGCCGATGCCGGCCGGGCCGTACCAGCGCATGTCCTGCGTCCAGAAGCGCGTCATGCTCATGCTGGCGATGGTCTGGCCGTCGTAGTCGTTGAGGCCGTCGATCATGGCCAGTACCAGATCGAGGCTGCGCGCGGAGTCGGCGGGGTCGGCGCCGGACTGGCGCAGACCGTCACCGGCGCGGGGACCGGGGATCCAGCGCGTGGCGCCGCTTTCTGGCGGCAGGGCCTGGCGACCGCACTGGCGCAGCAGGCTGACCAGATCGAGCAGCAGCATGATATCGCGGACGCGACCGTCCTCGACGCGGCAGAATTCGCCGAAGCGGACGTGGATGCTGTGTCCGCAGGCGCGGATGCCGAGCCAGTCGTTCACAAAACTGCCGATGAAATCTCCGGTGGTGGCGACCCAGGTGGCGTCTTTGTGTTCACCGGCGATGCTGATGTAAGGGCGGCGCTGCAGGTCGGGGAAGGCCTGGCACAGGGGCGCAGCGAAGTCGCGCGCAAGGGCGTCAAGGCCCTGCACCTCGTTGACGGGGTGAAAGGCCTGCAGACGCAGGTCCGCTGCGGCGCAGGATTCCAGTGCGGCGGCGCCGTCCTGCTCCCGCAACAGGGCCCGCCACAGGTCGCCGACGATCGTTTTGTCCGCGCGGCTCAAGTCAGGGTTCAAGGCCTTGTTCCCGCCGTCACGTTGGTGACTCCTGTCCGTCGACGAAGAAGGCCGGCGGCTGCGCGCCCACGAAGCGCAGCACCTGGTTCACGTCGTAGCCGGACTGTTCCAGCACGTGCAGGATATCGATGGTGACGCGGTTTTCGGCCAGCTTGCGCACGCCGTTGCGCACTTCCGCGCGCCAGAAGTCCGTGTAGCGAATACGCGTCGCCCGGCCGGTGGCGGGGATGCCCAGCCAGTCGCGGGCGAAGGTGGCGTGAAAGAAGCCTTCGGCGGCCACCCACTCGCCTTCGGCGATCAAAATGCCGCGATCGCCGCGATCAAACTTGTCCGGGAAGGAATGCAGGAAGGCGGCGCGCAGGTCGTATTCGAAGGCCCGCAGCCCGCGCATCGTGCCGATTCCGGGCGGCCCTTCCCAGACCATGTCCTCCCACCAGAAATCGGCCATGAGCCCGACGCGATTCTGACGCAGCGCCGCCAGCATGTTGAGGACAAGTTGTCGGTTGAATTCGGTCTCGTCGCTCACCGCAACCCGACCTTATGCCAAACGTCGACGCCGGCCTGGGCGGCGGCGTCGATCATGTCGATGATGACCCAGTCCTCGCGCAACATGTCGCCCTCACGGCGCCAGAAGTCCATGACGTTGAGACGCATCTCGCGGCCGCTGGCCGGCCAGTCGAGGAAGTCGCCGGTCATGGTGCCGACCGAGGCGGGCCAGCCGGTGGAGGCGGCGAAGTGGCCCTCGGCGATGCGCGCGCGATGGCCGACGCCTTTCCGGTCGGGCGTCATACGCAGGATGGGCGCCTGGGCGAGGTGACGGAACTCATCGAGGTCCAGCGAGGAGCCCGTGCCGCGCGGCCCGTGCCAGGTCATCTGCGGATGCCAGTATTCCACCAGGTCCTGGCTGTCGGGGTTAAGGCCATCGTACTTGTTGAGGCCGCCGAAGATCATCGCCTCGACCAGCGCCAGGGTACTGGCCGACTCGGCGGGATCGCGATCGGCATGGTGCAGACCGTCGCCGGTGGCCGGGCCGGGCGGCCAGACCTCGTGCGCGGCGCCAGGCGGGATGAGATCGATGCCGGCCTGCAGCAACAGGGCGGGCAGGTCCATCAGGTAACGCATCTCGACGATGCGCCCGCCCTCCACGCGGCAGAACTCGCCGTAGCGCGTACGCAGGCTGAAGCCCGTCGGCGCGACGACCAGTTCCGGCGTCAGGCGCCACTCGTTGACGAAGCTGCCGATGGCGTCGCCCATGGCGGCGACCCAGACATTTCCCTCGAATTCGCCGCCGAGAAAGAGGTAGGGGCGGCGAAACCAGTCCGGGAAGGCACGATAGAGGGGCTGCAGAAAGCGCTCGAGAAAGGCGTCGCGGCCACCCAGCAAACGCAGGGGCTGGATGCCGTGCCACTCAAGCCGCGGCGCAAGAAAGCGGTGAAGGCCCTGGCGCGCGGCGGGTCCCTGCTGACGGGCCTGCGCGAAGTCCCATACCAGCTGTTTGGCCTGTGCCAGGCGGTCTCCCATGTTCTGGCTAGCCCTTCACCGCGCCGGCCGACAATCCCTTGATCAGTTGTTTCTGGAAAAAGAGGATGACGATCACGATGGGGACGGTGGACGATACCGCGGCCGCGGCCGCCAGGGTCAGGTGACGGGGATCTTCCCCGCCCGTGAAGCGCGAAATGGCCACCGGCAGGGTCCAGTTGGTCTGGGTCAGGATGCGCACCAGCAGGAATTCGTTGTAGGCCAGCAGCAGGGTGAAGAGCGCGGTGGCGACGATGCCGGGCCACATGACCGGGATGATGACGCGAAAGAAGGCGACGAGACGCCCGGCGCCATCCACCATGGCCGATTCCTCCAGGTCTTTCGGGATTTCCATAAAGAAGCTGCGCAGCATCCAGATGGTGAAGGGCTGGTTGACGGCGACGAGGGTGATGATGACGAGGATGTGGGAGTCGATGAGATTCAGCGCGCTGCCGATCCAGTAGTAGGGCAGGACGTAGGCCAGGCGCGGCAGGGCGCGGAAGGCCAGCGCCGCGATCAGCACGACCACGCCCAGCAGGCCGGCGTAACGGGCGAGGGCGTAGCCTGCCAGACAACCGATGCTGATCGAGACCAGGATGGTGCCGGCGGTGACGATGAGGGTGTTGATGAAGTAGTCGTAAAAGCTGGCCGTATCCAGCAGTTGCGGAATCAGCCACAGCAGCGCGACCAGGCCGAGAATGGCGACGCCATAGACCAGGTCGCGGCGCAGGGGGATGTGCTGCGCGAAGATCAGCAGGCAGACCAGCAGCACCAGGGCCAGCAGCAGGAAAAATGCCAGCGTTTCCGGGTTTTCCGGCGTGGAGCGCAACCAGAGGTCTTCGTAATTCTCCAGCGTGGGCGAGAACAGGAATTTGGGCGTGCGCGAACTGGCGTCCCGCAGTTTCTTGACGGACTGCAGGGCTGTCCACATAAAGGGCACGAAACTGTAGATGGCGAACACAATCAGAAACACGTGGATCAGCAGGCGGCCGGGACGGCTCGTGACGGGGTCCATCGTTAGCGCTCCGCGATCTGTTCTTTCCAGGAAAGGTAGAGATTGGGGATGAGCACGACCATGATGCCGATGATGGTGAGCACGGCCATGGCGTTGGCCCTGCCCAGGCGTTCCAGCTGCGTCGCCGTCTGGTAGGTGTAGGTCATGATGGTGTTGGCCTTGTACAGCGGATTTAGCCCGGTCAGGACAAAGACGCTGTCGAAGACGCGGTAGGAATCCATGATGCTGAATAGCAGGATGAAGAGCGTCAGCGAGCGCACGTGCGGGATGACGATGTGGCGAATCTTTTGCAGGCGGGTGGCGCCGTCGATGCCGGAGGCTTCCATCAGGTCCTGGGGCAGGGTCTGCAGGCCGGCGAAGTAGACGACCAGGGTGAAGGGCGTCACGTACCAGATGCCGTGGAAGAGGATGAGCGACTTCACCGTTTGCTCTGTGTAGCGAAAACGCTCGTTCAGCAGTTCCTGATAGAGCCAGCGCAGCAGGCCGGAGGGTTCAAAGAGCTGGCGGAACATGATGGTGCCGACGATGGGCACGATGACGAAGGGCAGCAAAAAGATGGAGAGATAGACGCCGCGCGCCAGACCGGTCACCTGGTCCAGCAGGAGGGCGACCACGAAACCGATGACGATCCATGACGGCACGACCACGGCGATGTAGAGAGCGGTGAAGCTGAAGGACTGCCAGAAGCGCTCGTCGCCGAGGGCGGCGGCGAAGTTGCGCAGGCCGACCCATTGCGGCTCCAGCACGTTGTCAAAGGTCATGAAGTGCATGCCCAGCCAGATGGCCATGATCAGCGGCATGACCATCAGCAGGCACATGACGACGATGCTCGGGCCGGCGAAGCCCAGGAAAATTCGACGTTCCATGGTCTCTTTCCTCTGGCCTGTCGGATGAGGACGGGGTGGCGGAGGTCCGCCACCCCGTCCGGTGATGGTGGCGATTAACCCTCGATGTAACCCTGGGCGGTCGCTTCCTCGGTGTAGGCGGCCGCGGCGGCGTCAAGCGCTTCCTGCGGGCTCATCTCGCCGGTGGCGGTGAGGGGCAGGAATTCGCTCAGCTTGGCCACGGCGATGTCGTTGGCCGGGTTCTTGGAGTAGTTGCCGACGCTCTCGGCCAGGGTGGCGCTGGCGGCCGGCAGATACTTGCCGCCGAAATTGGCCGCCGAACTGCGCGTGGGGATGCCGTATATGGCGGCCTGCTGCTGCGAGGCGACGTCCACGCCTTCCATGATGATGCGGAAGATGAGGTCAGGGTCGTTGGTGGTGTTGGCCGGGATGAAGAAGAAGTCCAGCCAGGCGGAGCCGGCGCGCGGGCCGCCCTCAACGGCGCGCGGCGCGGGCGCAAAGTCGATGACGTCGGTGAGATCGGTGCTGTCCGGGTTGCTCATACCGGCGGCGCGGCTGGCCCAGAGCTTGACGATGGGCAGCGTGCCCTGATGCATACCGGTCTCCATGTTGTTGTTGCTCATGGAGGAGGCCGCTTCACCGAGGCAACTGTTGTAGACATCGAGCATGATCTCGACGGCCTGCACACCCTCCGGGCCGTTGAAGGCCGGCATACTGCCTTCACCGATGTAACTGCCGCCGAGGCCGCCCAGCACCATGAAGAATTCCAGTTCCCAGCCGCGGGGGCGGGAAAGGTCCATGCCAAAGGGGGCGTCCCAGTCCATGTTGTCGAGGCCGATGGCATCGCAGAGCGCGACGACGTCGGCGTAGGTCTCCGGCGGCATCATGCCCATCTCTTCAAGCACGTCGCTGCGATAGAAGAGATGCAGGGTGTTGGCGATGACGGGTACGCCGTAGATGTTGCCGTCGATGGCGCCGACGTCCCAGTTCGCGGCCGGGATATCGTCGAGGTCGTACTCGTCGCGATACTTGTCAATGAGGTCGTTGAGCGGCATCAGCCAGCCTTTGCCGCCCCAGTCGGCCACCTGGCCGTTGGCGCCGCTGAGGATGTCGTAGGGCGAATCGCCGCCGCCGGAGAGGGCCAGGTTGACCTGCTCCTGGACGTCTTCGCCGGACAGCTGGTTGACGTTGATGTCGATGTTCTCGACCTGGTCGCAGGCCTCGATTTCACTGTAGTAGAAATCGAGGATGGGGAAGCTCCAGCCGAGGGCGTTGAGCTCAACGGCTTCCATGGGCGCCTCAACGTTGCAGGCGCCGGCTTCCTGGGCGAAGGCGCCAGGCATGCCGATGAGGCCCGTAACCAGGGCCAGTATTGCGAGGATAAACAACTTCTGACGGTTCATGACTTCTCCTGTCGCTATCCGGAAAAATGGGTCAAAACGGAGCCTGTCACTCCGCTAACTCCCTGCATCCTGCGGGCGGTGAATTTGCTTAAGCAGCGCGAATTCGTCGAAGAGCATCCATTCCTGCTGAATGCGCCCCTCCACAATGAGCATGTGTGAGATACCGAGAATGTTGATGCGCTGGCCGGTGGGCTCGCCGTAGTTGCCGAAGCCGCTGTGTGTGCCCTGCATGCGCCAGCGCAGCGCCACGCGCCAGCCCTTTTCCCCGTCGCCGCAGCAGGTGCTGCGCTCGATATTGAAGGCCAGGTCCGGGAAGGGTGCCAGCAGGGCCAGCGCGAAGCCCTGGTACTCGTTGTGGCCGTGCATGCGCCGCAGTGAAGGCCCTTCGGCGTGCAGGGTCTCCGCATGGTACTCGCGCACCTTGTTGAGCAGGCGCCAGTTCCAGATCTCGTGCAGGGCGCAACGGGCGAAGTCGGCGGGGTCGAAGGGGCCTTGCGGCTCCGGCAGGGCGGGCGGCGGGAGCTGGCCGGTGCCGCGCTCGATATCGGCGGCATGCTGCTGCGGGGGTTGGGCGCAGGCCATGGCGCGCGCCGTCTTCACCGGGTCCAGGCCCAGCTGATGCACCAGGGTCAGTTCATCGCGCACCAGCCATTCCTCGACCACCATGTTGCGGCGGCAGAAACAATCGGCGATGGCGTAGTAGCGCACGCGGTTGTTGGTGGGCGGGCCGTAAAGCGACCAGCCGCGGTTGGTGCCGCTGTGCACGAGGCGGTGAGAGGAGTAGTAGCCCTGTTCGTCGTCGCCATCCCAGATGACCTCGTCGCCGTAGAGGCGGCGGTCGGGGTAGGCGGCGAGGGTGCCGAGGGTGGAGGCGAAGACCGCCTCGCGACCATAGCTGGTGCCATCCGAGGTGTGCATGCGGATGGTGTTGGCGTAGTAATCGTAGAGCTTGCCAACCGACTTCTCTTCCCAGATTTCGTGCGTGATGCCGATGATGTAGTCCACGAAATCCCCGAAACGGGGATTGAAACCCTGCATCCCCTGGCGCGGTCGACCGTTGGCGTCGCGCTGATGGCGGATATCCACCTTGTCCTGCAGGGTGATGCCGGTTTCCTGCACGTCCGACGTCTCTTCACGCTTGCTCATGGGATCTCCTTGCTGCGGCATGTTCAGGTGGAACCGCGCAACACCAGTTGCACCGGCAGGGTCTCCTGCACGGGTGGGGCGGCGGGGTCGTTCAAACGACGGTTGACCAGTTCGACGACGCGTTCGCCGATGCGCTCCAGAGGTTGTTGCACGGTGCTGATGTGCGGCAGGGTGCGGAAGCCGGCGCGCAGGCCGTCAAAACCGGTGACGGCCACGTCCTGCGGGACGCGCAGGTCGGCCGCCTGCAATGTATTGATAACGTCCACGGCCACCAGGTCGTGGGCGGCAACGATGGCCGAGGGATGCGGCGTCAGGGTCAGCAAGCGACGGGTTGGCACGACGCCGCTGTCAGGTTCGAGGCGCGTCTCGACGATGAGTTGATCGTCCCTTGCAATTCCTGCCGCCGCCAGCGCGTCAAGGTAGCCACGCAGGCGCGCCTCGTTGGCCGTGGTCAGTTCCGGGCGGGTCATGAAGGCGATGCGCCGGTGCCCCTTGTCCAGCAAGTGGTCCATGATTTGTCGCGTGCCGTCGTAGTAGTCGGGCACGACGCAGGAGACGCGTTCATCCGGGATGTAACGGCCCATCACGACGAAGGGGAAATCGTCTTCGAGCAGGGCCTCGATGGTGTGGCTGTCGTAGTGGGTGGAGAAAAGGATGACGCCGTCGATTTCGCCGGCGCGGCAGACCTGCAGCAACTGGCCGGGGTCGTTGTCGGTCAGGGTGTAGATGAGCAGTCGTTTGCCGCATTCCTGCGAGCAGCGCACGGCGCCGGGGATGATGCCGGAAAGGTAATCGACGACGTACTCGAGGGCGGTGTTGAGGAAGAGGCCGATGCGGTCCGTGCGGCCGCGACGCAGATCGCGCGCGGCGCTGCTGGGCTGGTAGTCGAGTTCGAGGGCGGCGCGCAGCACAAGTTCGCGGGTATCGCTGGAGACGTCGCGATAGCCGTTGAGGGCCTTTGAGACGGTGGAAGGGGAAAGATCCAGCCGCCGCGCTATGTCCGTGAGCGACGTGGGCACAAGGCGCTCCCGAAAACGATTTCGCTACCTGAAAAGGACTGTAACACAGTTTCCCTGGCCTTGCAAGCAACTCCGGCAGGGGCCCTGACGCGATTCCCGGGTGAAGCAGGGTGACGGGAAACGGCGCCATTTGCAGGAGGGCAGTTTGCGGCACAGTCGGGAAACGCTTATAGTGTGAGATCATGCTGACGGGACCGCCCCGGAGGTTGTGAAACTGGCCTTGCCATGTCGGTGAGATGCTGGCGTTTCCGGGAAAAATGTGTTGGTTTTGCGCTGGCGGACTTTGGCAAGTTAACGTATGCTTGTGTACGCACGAACAGCCACATTAGGGTTGGGAAGGGCACTCATGAACACTGATAAGCGCCATATCGTCTTGTGTTTGATCCTTGTCTTGTTGCTGGCAGCAACGGGATACGTCCTGGCTCAGGGTACTGGTGAGGAGACAAAAACGCCGCTGCCCGTACCGGAATCGCCGGTAGTGACGCTCGAATCGAACGTTGTGGGTGGAGTGGAAACCGGTGAATTTATCATTACTTCACCGAATGTCACCCAGTTCGAAAATGCAGAATTCGTCGAATGGATCGCCGCCAACGAGTCAACCCGCGACGACGTGGAAGGCACGTTGGAGCCGTCCTACGCCGGCACAATACGGGTTTCCGCGACGGACCTGGGTTACCAGGATGGTGACATCATCTCCTTCTCCCTGACCAGCCTGGCGGCCCTCAATGACGCGACCTACACGGACAGCCCCAGCCTGATCTTCTGCTACCCGGTCCACGAGTCATGTCGCGATCCCAGAACCCTGATCCGTTCGCTGCCGCCTCCACTGAACGCGGTCATCATTCTGGTGACGCCCGAGCCAACAGCCACGCCGGACCCCAACGCCCAGGGTCTGTCAGCGGAGGCCCAGACGGGCGACCAGGGCGGCACCATTACGATTTCCGTTCCCCTGTTGGGCTCGGTCATCAATAACGCTGCCGGATTCAACTGGCAGGCGGAAAACTCGGATGGCAATTCTGCCAGCGGCCAGGAGAATCTGGGCAACGGTCAGGCCCAGGCCCAGGCCGAAGCGCAGGCGGTGGAATCCACAGAAGTCATTCAATTTGGCGCGAGCCTGATCGATTTTCAGGAAGAGGAATCCATTCGCATTACCCTGCGCACCGTGGCCCCGACTTCTGATACGCGCTACGTGGACAGCCACCCGGTTGTCTACTATTACTGCACCGATCCGAACGTAGACTGCCCCGGCCTGTGGGGTGCTTCTCCCCCTGGCGGCAACGGTGGCGACGGTGACAACGGTGACAACGGTGATGGCGGTGGCGGGCCCAGCGGAAACTGCCTGAACACAGACAACGCCGCGCCGATCAAGGTCTGCGCCAACCACGACTACTCGTCCTACACGCTTTACGGCGTTTTCCAGGACAGCAGCGTGCAATCGCTCGTCAGCGTCACCAGCGCTTCCAGTCTCTGCGGGGCGAAAGCTGGAGCTGACGACAATCTGGCCAGCGGCACCAACACGGCCACCAACAAGCCCTACACGGTCAGCTACGATGGCGACTGCACGATGAAGCTCAGCACCTACTACGCTGACAAGGGGCCCGACGTCAACAAGCGCTACGTCATCACCATTGACGAGCACCATACGGTGCGCTACCTGCAGTGGTAGGCGGGCGCCGCCTCTAACCGGAAGGCCGGTCCGGTTGCGGGCCGGCCTTTTGCTTTCCTGACGGGCAGTGGGCCGGGTCAGTCGGCGCCGGCCGGCTTCTCGCAGTAGCTGTCGCCGACGACGAGCAGGTCCATGCGCGTGCGCAGGAAACAGTCGATGGCTTCTTCCGGCGTGCAGACGATCGGCTCGTTTTCATTGAAGCTGGTGTTGACGACGACGGGCAGGCCCGTGCGCCGCTCGAAGGCCTTCAGCAGGTCGTAATAGCGCGGGTTGTGCTCGCGCATTACGGTCTGCAAACGGCCGGTCTGGTCGACGTGAGCCACGGCGCAGAGACGCTCGCGCCACGCATCGAGGATGCGATAGACGTGCAGCATGTGGGGGGAGGGTTCTCCCTGCTCGAAGACCCGGGTCTGCGCCTCCGCCAGCACGGCCGGCGCGAAGGGGCGAAACCACTCACGGCGCTTGATGCGGTCGTTGAGGGTCTGTTTCATGTCCGCCAGTCCCGGGTGGGCGAGAATGGAACGGTTGCCAAGCGCGCGCGGCCCCCATTCCATGCGGCCCTGGAACCAGCCGACGACCGCGCCGGCCTCGATCGCCGCCGCCGTGCGTTCCAGCAGCTCCGGCTCCGGCAACTCCTGCGCCGCCACCCCCTGACGCGCCAGGGTGCTGCGAATCTCCTGTTGCGTGTACTCCGGGCCGAGACCGGCGCCGCCCATGACGTAACGCTCGCCCGCGCCTGGAGTTTGCCGGCTGGCGTAGAGCGCCGCTCCCAGTGACAGGCCCTCGTCGCCGGCGGCGGGGTGAATCCAGGTCTCGCGGAAGGGCGTCTGCGTTGTGACGAGGCCATTGGCGACGCTGTTGAGCGCGCAGCCGCCGGCCATCACCACGCGGTCGGAAGGGGCGAGGAGGTGCAGCCGCTGCAGCAGATGCAGCCAGGCGCGCTCGAAAGCGGCCTGCAGGCCGCGGGCCAGGTCCATGTCGCGCCGCGTGATCTCGCTGCCCGGCTCGCGCGGCGCGCCGAAGGTCGCGACCATGTGGTCGGACCAGTGGCGCCCGATCTCCATTTCACCGCGCGCGTTGATGCTGATGGACTGCTCCGCGCCAAAGGGCAGGAACCAGCGACTGTTGAGGCGCAAACTATCGTCCGTCAGGCGCAGCATGTCGGCGAAATGCTCGTGGTAGACGTCCTCGCCGTAGGGCGCGAGGCCCATCACCTTGCCCTCGTCGCCGTAGCGACCGTAGCCGATGAATTGGCAGATCATGGTGTAGAGGGAGCCCAGCGAGTGCGGCACGTGGATGCGCTGCAGCACCCTGATGTCATTGCCCTGGCAGCGGGCCAGCATGCAGGTGACAAAATCGCCGGAGCCGTCCACGCTGAAGCCGGCGGCCTCGTCCCAGGGCGAACTGAAGTACGCGCTGGCGACGTGAGCGAGGTGGTGTTCGACGCGCAGCTGGCGGAAGGTCAGGGCGGCCGGGTCGAGGCCAAATTCCGCGGCCAGTTGCGACTTCACGTCCAGTTGTTTCACCTGACCGGCGCCGGCCTGCAGCAGGGCGGGCAGGCGCGTCGGGTTGCCGAAGAGGAAGGCGGCCTTGCGCGTCAGGTTGGCCGCAGGGTCGCGCGGGATGGCCACGCAGTCGACATCCTGCGGGCCGATGCCGGCCATGTCCAGCACCATGCGTACGGCGAGGCGCGGGAAACCGGCGTAGTACTTGACGCGGTTGAGGCGCTCCTCGGCGATGGCGGCGACCGGCTGGCCGTCGATGACCAGGGCGGCCGAGGCGCCGGCGTGTTCGCTGTTGATGCCGAGGATGACGCTCACGGGGCCTGGTTCGCTCCTGTCGGCGGACGCTGCGCGGCGCGAGCCAGTTCAGGTTTGGCCGGGCCAGGATGATTGTACAGGAAAAGGGCTGCGAAGGGGTGAGCGTCTGCGCAAGGTGCCCTCACCCCCCGACCCCCTCTCCCTCAGGGAGAGGGATTTAGGGTGAGGGCTGGCCATACCTGAAGCCCTAACTCACTTCACGGGGCAATGACAGTCGGGTTGAGGACTACCCCTGGCGCAGGCCCTCCGGCGCCAGTTCGCCGATCGAGCTTTCCAGTTCGAGATCTTCCACGATCTCATTGCGGGCGAGCTTCGCCGTCGGCGGCAGGGGCGTGTCGAACTGGTAGTCGGGATCTTCCTTCTGCCGCTTCCAGACCATGCGCATCTCGCGCCAGGCGCCGATCAGGGTACGCGGCTCGGGCAGGTCGTCGGCGATTTCCTCGTAAAGCTTGCGCAGGTTGTAGCAGGGCACGCCGGCGTACATGTGGTGTTCGAGGTGCCATTCCATGCGCCAGTAGAGGAAGGAGAAGAGCGGGTTGACGCGCATCGAGCGCACACTCTTGCGGAAGTCGTTGACGTTGTCCTGCAGGCCGCAGTGCTGCGGCAGGGCGATGAAGTAGCGAATCCAGTTGGCGGTGAAGAGCGCGGTGCTGAAGATCAGCGGCAGCACCCAGAGGCCGGTGTGGATGGCGACTGCAAGGATGCTTCCATGGAAGAGGATCAGGAGACGCGACCAGCGGATCGACTTGCGGAACTCTTCCGGCTGGTCGGCGTGCAGGGCGCGGACCCATTCGAAGATCGGCACCCTGGCCGGGCCATCGACGCCGAAGGCGCGCTTCAGCGTGACCCAAACGGTCGAGATCAGGCCGCCCTTGTCGTAGACGCGCCGCGGTCTCGACGTCAGGTTAATTGTGAAAAGTTGCAGCATGAAGAAGGAGGCCAGCGTGGGCTCTATCGGCAGCAGCACCTCGCGGTCGCCCTCGGGGTGCAGGGTGTAGCGGTGGTGGTAGGTGTGGCTCATGTTGTAGTCGTAGGTATCGAACCAGCCGATCAGGCTGAAGATGTACAGGAAGACCTTGTTGAGCCATTTGGTGCGGAAGACGGTGCCATGGCCAAGTTCATGCGAGGCGATGCCGCTGAAAAAGCTGGTGACCGTGCCGTGGCAGAAAAGCGCCAGAAGGAAAGCGCCCCAGAGCTGCAGCGACCAGAAGTGAAAGACCAGCGCGCCGGTGAGGCAGAAGAGGGCCAGGTGCCCGCCGGCCTGGAACCAGCCCTGCAGGTCGCTGCGGCGGGACAGCTCGCGCAGTCTCTTTCCGGGGATTGGGCTGCGGTACCACTCCACCCGCAGCGTCTTGCGCACGTCGGCCAGCGGTGGGTAACTCATTTCGCAAACTCCTGACGCAGTTGCCGCCTGCGCCAGAGTATAGCCAGGGAGGGGACGGTCTGCCTGGCTGGTGCCCTCGCTACCTTTGGCGCAGGCCCTCCGGCGCCAGTTCGCCGATCGAGCTTTCCAGTTCGAGATCTTCCACGATCTCATTGCGTGCGAGCTTCGCCGTCGGCGGCAGGGGCGTGTCGAACTGGTAGTCGGGGTCTTCCTTCTGTTCACGCCAGACGGCGCGCATCTCGCGCCAGGCGCCGATCAGGCTGCGCGGTTCGGGCAGGTCGTCGGCGATTTCCTCGTAGAGCCTGCCGAGGTTGTAGCAGGGCACGCCGGCGTACATGTGGTGTTCAATGTGCCATTCCATGCGCCAGTAGAGGAAGGAGAAGAACGGGTTGAGGCGCATCGAGCGCACACTCTTGCGGAAGTCGTTGACGTTGTCCTGCAGGCCGCAGTGCTGCGGCAAGCCGAGGAAGTAGCCCAGCCAGTTGGCGGTGAAGACCGCAGTGCTGAAGATCAGCGGCAGCACCCAAAGGCCGGTGGCGATGGCGATGACCAAAACTCCGCCGTGGAAGAGAATCAGGATGCGCGACCAGAGCACGGTCCTGCGGTATTCCTCCGGCTGGTCCTGATGCAGGGCGCGCACCCAGTCCGTGCCGGGGGCCCGTCCCGGGTCGTTGAGCCCGAGGGCAGTGCGCAGGGACGTGACGATGTTGTCGAACAGCCCGCCCTTGCTGAAAGTGCGCCCGCGGCGCGTGAGCAGGTTCATCGTGAAAAGTTGCAGCACGAAGGTCGAGGCCAGCGTGGGTTCTATCGGCAGCAGCACCTCGCGGTCGCCTTCGGGATGCAGGGTGTAACGGTGGTGGTAGGTGTGGCTCATGTTGTAGTCGTAGGTATCGAACCAGCCGATCAGGCTGAAGATGTGCAGGAAAACCTTGTTGAGCCATTTGGTGCGGAAGACGGTGCCATGCCCCAGTTCATGCGGGGCGATGCCGCTGAAGAAGCTGGTGACCGTGCCGTGGCAGAAAAGCGCCAGAAGGAAAGCGCCCCAGAGTTGCAGCGACCAGAAGTGGAAGACCAGCGCGCCGGTGAGGCAGAAGAGGGCCAGGTGCCCGCCGGCCTGGAACCAGCCCTGCAGGTCGCTGCGGCGGGACAGTTCGCGCAGTCGTTTTCCGGGGATGGGGCTGCGGTACCACTCCACCCGCAGCGTCTTGCGCACGTCAGCCAGCGGTGGGTAACTCATCGTTCCGTCTCCCTGAGCAGTCGCACCCTGCGCCGGAGTATAGCCAGGGAGGGGACGGTCTGCCTGGGTGGGTCCTCACCCCCCAACCCCCTTTCCACGCGCAGGTGTAGCGGAGGGCACCAGCCCGAAGCATCCTGCAGGGGCGATTTATCAAATCGCTCGCCAGGTGCGGACCGCACAGCGGGCGACATGGTATGTTGCCCCTACGCGTGGAAAGGTGTCGGGGTTGGGCGCTACGCCTACTGCAGACCCTGCGGCGCCAGGTCGCCGATGGAGCGCTCCAGTTCGATTTCTTCCGGCATTTCGCTGCGGATCCGGCGCGCCGTCGGCGGCAGGGGCGTGTCGAACTGGTAGTCCGGGTCTTCCTTCTGCACCCGCCAGACCATGCGCATTTCTTTCCAGGCGCCGATCAGGGTACGCGGCTCGGGCAGGTCGTCGGCGATTTCCTCGTAAAGCTTGCGCAGGTTGTAGCAGGGCACGCCGGCGTACATGTGGTGCTCGAGGTGCCATTCCATACGCCAGTAAAGGAAGGAGAAGAGCGGGTTGATGCGCATCGAACGCACGCTCTTGCGGAAGTCATTGACGTTGTCCTGCAGGCCGCAGTGCTGCGGCAGGGTGACGAAGTAACGAATTATGTTGGCGGTGAAGGACGCGGTGCTGAAGATCAGCGGCAGAACCCACAGGCCGCTGGCGATGGCGATGACCAGAATCGAGCCGTGGAAGAGGAGCAGGATGCGCGACCAGCGCACCGACTTGCGGAACTCCTCCGGCTGGTCGGCGTGCAGGGCGCGGAACCACTCAAAAATCGGCACCCTGGCCGGGCCATCGACGCCGAAGGCGCGTTGCAGCGTGACCCAAACGGTCGAGATCAGGCCGCCCTTGTCGAAGACGCGCCGTGGCTTCGTCGTAATATTGATCGTGAAGAGTTGCAGCATGAAGAAGGATGCCAGCGAGGGCTCCAGCGGCAGCAGCACCTCGCGGTCGCCCTCCGGGTGCAGGGTGTAACGATGGTGATAGGTGTGGCTGCTGCCGTAGTCGTAGAAATCCCACCAGCCGATCAGGCTGAAGGGATAGAGAAAGGCCTTGTTGAGCCATTTGCTGCGGAAGACGGTGCCGTGGCCCAGTTCGTGCGCAGCGACGCCCCGCATGAAGCTGGTGACCGTACCGTGGCAGAAGAGCGCGGCGAGAAAGGCGCCCCAGAGCTGTGCGGACCAGAAGTGAAAGACCAGCGCGGCTGTGAGGATGAAGAGCGCCAGATGGCCGCCGGCCTGCAACCAGGCCTGGCGGTCGCTGCGGCGCGAGAGTTCGCGTAGTTTTTTGCCCGGAACGGGGCTGCGATACCAGTCGACGCGGAAGGTCTTGCGTACGTCAGCAAGCGGCGGGTAACTCATCGTTCCGTCTCCCTGAGCAGTCGCACCCTGCGCCGGAGTATAGCCAGGGAGGGGACGGTCTGCCTGGGTGGGCCCTCGCTACCCTTGCGGCACGGGTAGGGGTAGCGAGGGCACCAGCCCGAAGCATCCCGCAGGGACGATTTATCAAATCGCCCGTCACGTGCAGATCACATGGTATGCGGGCGACATGATATGTCGCCCGTACAACAACAGCGGCAGGGGACCTCGCTACCCCTACCTCAGGCCCGCCGGCGCCAGGTCGCCGATGGAGCGCTCCAGTTCGATTTCTTCCGGCATTTCGCTGCGGATCCGGCGCGCCGTTGGCGGCAGGGGCGTATCGAACTGGTAGCCGGGGTCTTCCTTCTGCACCCGCCAGATCATGCGCATCTCGCGCCAGGCGCCGATGAGGGTACGCGGCTCGGGCATGTCGTCGGCGATTTCCTCGTAAAGCCTGCCGAGGTTGTAGCAGGGCACGCCGGCGTACATGTGGTGTTCGGTGTGCCATTCCATGCGCCAGTAGAGGAAGGAGAAGAACGGGTTGAGGCGCATCGAGCGCACGCTCTTGCGGAAGTCGGGCACGTTTTCCATCAGGCCGCAGTGCTGCGTCATGCCGACGAAGTAGTGCAGCCAGTTGGCGATGAAGGGTGCGACGCTGAAGATCAGCGGCAGCACCCACAGGCCGCTGACGATGGCGATGACCAGAATTGAGCCGTGGAAGAAAATCAGGATGCGCGACCAGCGGACTGACTTGCGAAACTCCTCCGGCTGGTCGGCGTGCAGGGCACGCAGCCATTCGAAAATCGGCACCTCGGGCGGGCCGACGATGCCGAAAGCTCCCTTGAGCGTGACCCACAGGGTCGAGACCAGGCCGCCCTTGCTGAAGACGCGGCGCGGCTGCGTCACCAGGTTGATGGTGAAGAGCTGCAGCATGAAGAAGGAGGCCAGCGAGGGTTCCAGCGGCAGCAGGTTTTCTCGATCGCCCTCGGGGTGCAGGGTGTAGCGATGGTGGTAGGTGTGGCTGCTGCCGTAGTCGTAGATATCCCACCAGCCGATCAGGCTGAAGAGGTAGAGGAAGACCTTGTTGAGCCATTTTGTACGGAAGACGGTGCCGTGCCCCAACTCGTGAGGCGCGACGCCGGTGAAGAAGCTGGTGACCGTGCCATGGCAGAAGAGCGCGATCAGAAAGGCGCCCCAGAACTGTAGCGACCATAAGTGGTAGACCAGCGCGGCGGTCAGGATGAAGAGCGCCAGGTGGCCGCCGGCCTGCAACCAGGCCTGACGGTCGCTGCGGCGCGAAAGTTCGCGCAGCCTCGCGCCGGGGATCGGGCTACGGTACCACTCCACCCGCAGCGTCTTGCGCACTTCGGCCAGGGGTTGGTAGTCCATCACTCCGCCTCCATCACCCGTCACCGGAGTTGGCGGATAGTATAGCCGGGGGAGCGGGGGGTTGCCGCCGTTGGCCTTCTCCCTGAATCCCACTGTTTTGTATTTCCAATGGTGAATGACAGAAGAATCCTGGCAAGGATGTCTTCGGCATGCCCCTCGGCCCTCACCCCCCGGCCCCCTCTCCCTCAGGGAGAGGGGGAGGACAAATCTTGCGCACCGCTATAATTCCATTGCGGATGGAAATCACTGATCACGGTAAGCGCCATCCATCTTTTCGTTGAAGTCAGATTTCGTCGAATCGAAGTCACCCCCTCTCCCTGAGGGAGAGGGGGCCGGGGGGTGAGGGCGCCCAACCCAGGTTCCATGTCAGCAATAGAAGGGAAGGTGAACGTAGGCATGGTACGACCCACACGGCCAGGCCCGGCCTCTTGATGCCCGCGCTACCCTGGCGCCACGCCCTTGCGCGGCTGCTGCTCTACGCGCTGCTGGCGCTGGTGCTCGTCGCGCTGCTCTTCCCCGTGCTTCTGATGCTGCTGAATTCCCTGAAATCGGGCGACGAATTCGCGCGCGTGCCGCCGACGTTCTTTCCGCGGCAGCCGACGCTGAACATCTATGCCTGGGTGTTCAGCCGCATGGACTATTTCACGGCGCTGCGCAACACGGTGATTGTGGCCGGCCTCTCGGCGCTGGGCGCGACGCTGCTGGGCGGCATGGCGGCCTGGAGCTTCAGCCGCGCGACCTTTACCGGCAAGGCGTTGATGTACGGCCTGCTGGTGGCCAGCATCGCCGTGCCGGGCATGGTGACGCTCGGGCCGCTCTTCATCGCCTACAGCGAAATCGGCCTGCTGGACACCCTGTCGGGCCTCGTGTTGATCAACATGGCGACGGGCCTGCCGCTGGCCGTGCTGGTGCTCTTCAGCTACTACAACGCCGTCCCGCGCGAACTGGATGACGCGGCGGCGCTGGACGGCTGCGGCTGGTTCAGTACGCTCTTTCGCGTGATTCTGCCGGCGGCCATGCCCGGCGTGGTGGTCACGTACCTGCTGATGTTGATCGCCGGCTGGAACGAGTTCCCTTTCGCCTTCGTGCTGACGGTGGGGCCGGAAACGCGGGTGTTGAGCGTGCGGCTGCTGGAGGCCGCCGGGCGTTCCGCCCTGCCGGGCTCGGCCGGCGGCGTGTTGATGCTGCTGCCGCTGCTGTGGTTGCTGTTGCGTGTGCAGCGACGTCTGACTGAGGCCTTCAGTCTGGGTCTGTTGGGGGGCGGGTAGGGCGCCCTCACACCCTGGCTCCTTTCCCGTCCTGAGGGAAGGGCTCCCGCGACTGAGCGGGAAAGGATTTAGGATAAGTGCGCCCTCACCCCCCGGCCCCCTTGTCCCGCTCAGTCGCGGGAGCCCTTCTCAGGGAGAGGGGGAGATACCATGTTTGTTTTGCTTTCAGGAGTTGCACTCAAGAGACCTCTTCCAACGTGTAACAAGCACTTAAAGTCCCTCTCCCTGAGGGAGAGGGATTTAGGGTGAGGGCGCCCTTTTCCGGCTCAGTCGCGGGAGCCCTCCCCCAACCCCTTTCCACGCGTAGGGGCGACATATCATGTCGCCCGTCACGTGCAGATCGCACATCGTCGGCGACGCGGCGGGCGCCAGGGTATGGGGGGTATGCGGGCGACATGATATGTCGCCCCTGCGGCACAGGTCGGACGCGGGAGCCCTTGTCAACCACGCCCGGCAGGCCCGTCCTTCGCCGGAAAGGCGGGAGCCCACCGGACTCACGAACGCTTTGCATCCCCGCCTGGCGCGTGTTACATTCCCTGCTGCGCAATTTCGCTAATTTCTTTTGTTGAAGGAGTAGGGAGCCAGGCAATATGAGCAATTCACAGAAACTTTCGCGGCGGGATTTTCTCAGAACGGCGGCGGCGGCCGGCGCCGGTCTCGGCCTGACGGCCACGACCACCATCGGCGTGGCGCAGGAGGAGAAGGTCGTCAACATGGTCGGTTGGGGCGGCGACGTTCCGCCCGCGTTCATGGAGGCGGTCACGGAGGAGACCGGCATCCAGATCAACTACGACGCGCTGCCGCCGGTCTGGAACGACGTGATGGCCAAGATCACACTCTGGGGCCAGACGCAATTTGACGGTATCGACGTGCTCTGGGCCGACGACCTGATCGGCGGTCTGTGGGGCATGAACGGCTGGGCCGAAGACATGACCAACACCAACGCCTGGCAGGACAACAAGGATGACGTGGTCGACAACGTGCACGTGCTGAACGAGGCCGTCGGCGGCGTCTTCCGCATCTTCTACTTCCTGGGCCTGGAACCCTTCTTCTACAACAAGGACCTGGTGCCCGAGCCGCCCACGACCTGGGAGGAGCTTTTCAGCATCGGCGAGGCCGTCACCGACCAGGAGAACGGCGTCTGGGGCTGGCACCCGCGCACTGAAGGCGGCCACGCCTTCAACACGGTGCTGCTCGCGCTCAATCACGCCGGGGGCGACCTTGAGACCCTGGCGGACGAGAACAGCCTGGTGGCTTTCCAGTTCATGCAGGACTGGATCGAGCGCGGCATCAGCTCACCCACCATCATCTCCGAGAACAACTTTGGCCTCGCTGCCGCCGGCAAGGTCGGCATGTGGTGGAACTACGAGGGCAGCTACAACAGTTTACTGACCGTCGAGGACTCCGTGCTCAACGAGGAGAATCTGGGCCTGGCGCGCTTCCCGATGGGCCCGGGCAGCGACGTCGGTCTGGTGCATGGCTGGGGCTATTCGGTGCCGGCGGCCGGCCAGAACAAGGCCACCGCACTGGAACTGATGGACGTGCTGGCCTCGCGCGAGAAGATGAAAGACATCAGCGTCCGTTTCAACGGCCTGGTGCCGGCCATGAAGTCGCTCATCGAGGACGAGGAAATACTTGAGTTGGCCAAGGTGCTGAGCGCCGGCCCCGGCTGGGCCGAGTTGCTGCGCGGCGCGAAGTTCCGCGAGCCGATCGTCAACAGCCCGCAGACGACCCAGCTGTGGCAGATGTTCGAGCAGCTGGGCCAGCAGGTGCTCGCGCTCGAGCTGACTCCGGAAGAGGTGCAGGAGTGGGCCGTGGCCGAATACGACATCATCAGGATGGGCATCTAGCCCACAGCGACGGGTGACCGGGTCCACACCCGGACTCACCGGCAAGGCGGGTCCCCGACAGTCGACGCATTGTCGGGGGCCCGCGCACGCGAAGCGGGACGGAAGCGCATGACCACAAGCACTGCCGCGTCAGGCGCCAGGGAGCACGGGCGTCCGCGCCTGCTCACCGGCAGGTACGCCATCATCTATCTCTTCGTGCTGCCGGCCTTCGTGCTGCGCATGCTCTACAGTTTCATCCCCCTAGTGCAGACCGTCTGGCTCAGCCTGACCAACCGCTCGCTCGTCAACCCGGGCGCTTTCGTGGGCCTGCAGAACTACCAGTTCGCCCTGACGCGCGACAAGACGCTCATCAACTCCCTGGGCTACACCGTCGCCTACACCGCGGCCAGCACGATACTGGAGACTGTGCTGGGCCTGGGCATCGCCATTCTGATGATGCAAAGGCTGCGCGGGCGCAGCTTCAGCAATTTCGTCATGCTCTTGCCCTGGGTCATGGCGCCGCTGCTGGCCGGCGTCGTCTGGCGCGTGATCTACTGGGAGCAATCCGGCCTGCTGAACTTCATGCTGCTGGAGGCCGGCCTGGTCGACGAACTGGTGCGCTGGCTCAGCGACCCCGCCATGGCGCGTGTCTCCGTGATCGTGCTGACCGTCTGGAAGAACGTGTCCTGGGTCGCGCTGATCTTCATGGCGGCGCTCGGCTCGCTGTCGAAGGAAGTGCTGGAGGCCGCCGCCGTCGATGGCGCCAACGCCCTGCAACGCTTCTGGTTCGTGACGCTGCCGCTGCTGCGGCCCAGCATCTACCTCGTGCTGATGCTGCGTGGCATGGCCGAGGTGCAGACCTTCGAGCAGATTCTGGGCCTGACGCAGGGCGGCCCAGGCAACGCCACGCGCACGCTCGCGCTCTACTCCTACCAGCGTTTCTTCGTCGAACTGCGCTACGGCTACGGCTCGGCCATTAACGTCCTGCTGCTGCTGCTGACAGTGGCCATCGGCGGTGTCTTCGCCTGGTTGCTGTATCGCTCCGGCACGCGCGTGGCCCGCTGATGTCCGCCCAGGTTGCGCAGCGCACGCGTCCTGTCCCCTTTCTGACGGGAGATCGCTTGCTGCGCCTGGTGCAGTACACCCTGCTGCTCGTCACGCTGGTGCTGCTGCTCTTTCCGATTTACTACATGTTCGCCACCTCGGTCATGACCCTGGACGAGTTTCTGCGCGTCCCGCCGCGCCTCGTCCCGGGGAACATCAACTTCGACAACTATCCCTTCATGGTTCGCCGCTGGAATTACCTGCCGGGGCTGTTCAACACCATTTTGATCGCGGGCCTGTCGGCGCTGGGGGCCACGCTGCTGGGCGGCATGGCGGCCTACAGCTTCAGCCGCGCGACCTTCGTCGGCAAGGCGCTGATGTACAGCCTGCTGGTGGCCAGCATCGCCGTGCCGGCCATGGTGACGCTCGGGCCGATCTTCATCACCTACTTCGATATCGGCCTGCTCGATACGCGCCACGGCATCATCCTCGTTTACCTCGCCGGGGGATTGCCGCTGGCCGTGCTGGTGCTCTTCACCTATTACAACTCGATCCCGCGCGAACTGGATGACGCGGCGGCCATCGACGGCTGCGGCTGGTTCGGCACGCTCTTTCGCGTCATCCTGCCGATCGCCCTGCCCGGCGCCTTCGTCACCTTCCTGCTGCTGCTGATCGCCGGCTGGAACGAGTTCCTCTTCGCCTTCGTGCTGACGGTGCGGCCGGAGATTCGGGTGCTGACCCTGCGCCTGCTCGAGGTGCCCAGCGGCACCAACATCATGCAGGTGCCCTATGACCTCTACGCGGTGGGCGGCGTGCTGGTACTGCTGCCGCTGGTGCCGCTGCTCTTCCGCGTGCAGCGGCAACTGGTGACGGGCATCACCTTCGGCGCCGTCAAGGAATAGCGGGGTGGCGCGGGCCCGGTCTGCGGGTGGAGCAACCCTTGACTTGTAATTTGGATCGGCAGCGTTGAACCCCCGGTTTCTTTCCCGGTGTAGGGGCGATTTATCAAATCGCCCGTCAATCACGGGCGTCTAGCCGTGCAGGGGGACAGGGCTGGCGGGCGACATGATATGTCGCCCCTACGGGATGCTTCGGGACGGGGCCTGGGGGTGAGGGCGGCCCGAACGACCAACTTTCATCCAGATTCTTCTAACGGCGTTTCGAGCGAAAGGTGCAGAAGACCATGGACCGTAACATCCGGGTAGGGCTGGCCGGGCTGGGCTTTGGCGCGGAATTCGTGCCCATCTACCTGCATCACCCGCGGGTGGACCATCTGGTCATCTGCGATTCGGACCCGGCCGTGCTGCAAAAGATCGGCGACCGCTTCGAGGTTGACCATCGCAGGACCGAGCTCGACGACCTGATCAAGGACGACTCGCTCGACGCCATTCACCTGGTGTCGCCCATCCCGCTGCACGCCGAACAAACGCTCGCGGTGCTGAACGCCGGCAAGCACTGCTCCTGCACCGTGCCCATGGCCACGTGCCTGGAGGACCTGCAGGCCATCATCGACGCGCAGCAGGCCAGCGGCAAGGTCTACATGGGCATGGAGACGGCCGTCTACACCAAACGCTTCATCTACGCCCGCGAGATGCAGCAAAGGGGCGAGCTGGGCCGCATCCAGTTCCTGCGCGGCGCCCACTACCAGGACATGGAGTACTGGCCGCCCTACTGGCTGGGTCTGCCGCCCATGCACTACGCCACCCACGCCGTCTCGCCGGTGCTGGCCCTGGCCGGCATGCAGGCGAAGGCCGTGCACTGCTTCGGCTCCGGCGTCATGCGCGCCGAACTGCACGAGCAGTACGGCAATCCCTTCCCGATCGAGACCGCCATCTACGAGCTGCAGGACGACCCGCCGCTGGCCGCCGAGGTCACGCGCAGCCTCTTCCACACCGCGCACGGCTACGTCGAAAGCTTCAACGTCTACGGCGAGGAGGCCAGTTTCGAGTGGGAGCAGGTGGAGGGCGAGCAGCCGGTCATCTTCCGCATGCGGCCGGTCGTCGAGGTTTGGGGGCGCGGCAACGAGATTCGCCACGAGAAGCTGGACGTACCCGATCGCCAGGATTTGCTGCCGCCGGAAATCGCGCGCTTCACGCAGCGCGGCGTCTACGACGAGAGCCACGAGCATCTGTCCTTCGTTCAGGGCGGCGGCCACGACGGCTCGCACCCGCACATGGTGCACGAATTCGTCAGCAGCATCGTGGAGGAGCGTCTGCCCTGGCCGGACGCGGTGTTGACGGCCGGCTGGACGGCGGCCGGCATCTGCGCGCACGAGTCCGCGATGCAGGGCGGCGCCCGCGTGGAGATTCCGCAGTACCGCCACGAGAAAGAGTTCAGGTTCCGGGTCTGAGCGGGATGCGGGGTATGCTTGCCCGTCCTCCCGCAAATGATCAGACACCACAGGAGACCACAGCAAGCATGACGGAGAAACTTTACGAGGCAGCCTTCCCCTATGGCGACGACGTGCTCGCCCTGCCGGTGGCGGACATCGACGACGCCGCGCGCTGGTACAGCGACGCCTTCGGGCTGCGGGAAGTGGAAAGGCGCGACGGCCCGCAGCCGTCGGTCACGCTTGAGCGCGATGGCGTGCGCATCGGCTTCGCGGTCAACGGCGGCGAACCCTCCAGCGAGGGCGCGGCGATCCGCGTGACGGACATCCGGCGGGCCCGCGACGAATTGCAGGCCAGGGGCGTCGAAACCGGCGACTGGCGCGTGGACGAGGAGGACGGACAAAGGTTGCAGGTCTTCTTCGTCATCGCGCCCGACGGACTGTGCTACTACTTCCATCAGCCCCTCGACGAGGTCTGAAGGCCGGACGGCCCGCGTCAGCCTGCGCTTAACTGTTTGCCCCTGAGATACCTGGCGCAGGCGGTGTATTCTGATTCCTGTCTACCATGAAAGGAAAAGTGAATGCACGCCAGTGTGACGTTCAGAATCCTGGGCTGGGACGAAGAGCCTTTTGACGAGCCGGAAGACGGCCCGAAGCTGACCTGGGCGCAGATCCGCAAGTCCTTTGAGGGCGATCTGGTCGGGACGGGGGTCCTGATGTACGTGATGACCTACCTCGACGACGACAACGCCACGTTCCTCGGCCTTGAGAAGGTGACGGGCAGTCTGGGTGGACGCCCGGGCAGCTTCGTGCTGCGGCATACGGGCGCCTACGACGGCGAGCAGGCCAGGGCGAGCTGTGAGGTCGTGCCGGGCTCGGGGACCGGCGAGCTGGAAGGACTGTCAGGCAGCGGTGGCTTCTCGGCGGGTCTTGCCGAACAGCACGACATGGCTTTTGAGTACGAGATTTGAGGGCCGGCCGGACCGCTGAAGGGCGATGGCGCTAGCTGTCCAGGGTATCAAAAGCCGTCCCAGCCGGGCAGGGCGGCCGCCTGCCGCACCCACTCGACAAACTGTTCCTCGTCGAATGCATCCTCGTAGACGTCGTACCAGCGCGCGTCGGGGTCCTTGCCCGAGCCGGGCGGGTGTGGGTCCAGCGACTTGCCGTCGAGGAAGGTCACCTTCACGTAGCGGGTGAAGACGTGGGTGCTGAGGAACCAGCCCTGGCCCGCGATGCCATACCATGGCGAGTTCCAGCGCACGGCCTTGCGCACGTCGGGCACGTTTTCCACGATGATCTCGTCGATGCGACGTCCCAGCGCGCTCTTCCAGCCGGGCATGGCGGCGATGTAGGCCTGCACGGGCGCGTCGCCGTCCCCCTTGGGAATCTGGGGGTTGCCGCCCGAGAGCAGTCTCGGTTCGTCGCTCATGGTCTGTCCTGAATCTCTTGCGCCGCGCGTAACACTGTCCTGAACGCGAAATGGCTGGTGAGCCTCTCTCATTATGGTTTGGCACACTACCGATTTCCACTCAGGATGGCAATTGGAGAGCGTGCGAGAGTTCTGGAGGCAACGCTTCCACACCTGACGACATATTCACCGCCGGAGTCTCTGCCATCTCTTGTCACATGATGCACCCGCCAGGCGCGTGCCGGACAACCTCGGCATCAACAATACGGTCGGGGCAGTGGCTGTTACGCTGTGGCGCGCCTGTAGATCCAGGTGGCGGCAGTGAGCATGATCACCGTAATTGCGCACAGGACCCACAGACCTGGCAGTATGGAGTCCCACTCCCATCCTTCGATGATGATTGTGCGCACGGAAACCAGCACATAGTCGATCGGATTCAGGGTCACCGCCAGTTTGAACCAACCAGTGAGAAACTCCCCTGGCATGAAGGCCGTAGTGAGGAAGGCCAGTGGCATGAATATCATGAAGACATTCTGGGTCAACTGTGCGCTTCTGGTCCTCAGCGCGATGATCAGGCCGATGCACGCAATGGCAATCCCCAGCACGGAGGCAGCGATCACAATGGCCACCAGTCCCACCAGACCGCCCTTGATGTTGACGCCCATGGCCAGGGCCAGTGCGACTATGACCAGGACCTGTAACAGGGCCCGGGTGCCCGATACAAGCAGTGTGCCCACGAGTATCGAAAAGCGGTTGACTGGCGCAAGCAACAGCTTGTCGAAATAGCCGGACATGATGTCTGCGAGAAGCGCAAGGGCGACATCCCCGCCGTTCATGACCACGCTCAACACGATGACCATGCCGGTAAAGTATGAGTTGTAATCGTTGGCGGGAAAGCCGGGGATATTGGTCATGCCGCCGAGAGGCGCCCCGAAAAAGAGGAACATGAACACCGGCGGCACCAGCGTGGAGATGATGAGAGGTGGTCGTCCCAGCCACGCCCTGACGTTACGCATGTAGATGAAGCGGATTTCCCGGAAAACGGTCATTGCAGCTATCTCCTGTTCAGACCCATCAGGGGGCGCATCCTGCCGCTCAAGGCCTCGGCAGTGGCTTCGTCAGCCCGAATCGTGCGGCCGGTGTATTTGAGAAAGACGTCGTCGAGAGTCGGCCGGGCGACTGAAAGACTGGCAACCGGTATCCGGTTTTCGTGAAGCAGGCCGACAAGGGGCGGCACGGCCGCGCTGCCGTTCCTGACGGTGACGGCGATGCCGCCCCTGATCCTGTTAATCCCGTCTACGTATCTCTGCTGCTGGATAATTTCCACAGCCTTTTTGCCTGAATCGTCGGGCCCCTCGCCGGAGCCATTGAGGGCGATTTGCACGACGTCGCCCCCTACCTCGGCCTTCAAGGCATCAGGGGAGCCACTGGCGACGATTTGGCCCTGGTCGAAGATGTTGATGCTGTGGCAAAGGCGGTCGGCCTCTTCCATTGCCTGGGTTGTGAGCAGGATGGTGAGGCCCTTCGCGTTCAGGTTTTCAAGGTGCTCCCACATCGCGATGCGGCTCTGGGGGTCCAGACCAACCGTGGGCTCGTCCAGAAAGAGAATGTCCGGGTCGTGCACAAGCGCGCCGACAAGATCGATGCGTCGGCGCATGCCGCCCGAGTAGGTGCCTACCAGTTGGTCGGCGACGTGCGCCAGTCCTGCTACCTCAAGCAGTTCATCAGCCTTTTGTCGGGCGTCAGGTCGGTGAAGACCGTAGAGCATGCCCTGGAATTGAAGGAAGTTTCTGCCCGTGGCGAGGTCGTCAAGACCCACTTCCTGCATCGCAAACCCGATGCTCTGGCGTACAGCCCTGGAGTCAGAATCGATGTCGTACCCGGACACTGAAACGGAGCCGGATGTTTTCCTGAGTAGCGTGGCGAGTATCTTCATCGTGGTCGTCTTGCCGGCGCCGTTTGGCCCGAGGAAACCGAAGACCTCCCCCCTGGGCACGCCAAAGTCAATTCCCCCAACGGCGGGCGTGCCGTCCGGGTAGACCTTGACCAGATTCCTGACCTCCACCATGAATTCGTCAGACATTTCAGTTCTCCCTCGCGTGAGCTTGACGAAGCACTTGACGGGGGGTAGGTTAAATCAGGCAGGCGCATTCAAGGTTTCCCGTGCCGTGGGTGCCTGGTTCGCGTTTTGGCCTGGTAAGGTCCGGCCCCCGAAGGCCGGGCCTTACTCGTGAATGGCTACTCAGCTAATGGTTTGCCGGGTTCAACTGGTTCCCCCAAATTGTGCAGTCTCGTAGGTGGCCATGTTGGCCAACATCGTCTTGATGGTGGCAAGAAACCTTTCCCTTTCACTTTCCTCGATTCCATTCAGGAGCATGCGGTTGTTCGCCTCCACTTGCACCGCAAGCTCCTCGCGCAGAACCATCCCGTTTTCCGTAACGCGCAGCGTTGCCGACCGTCTGTCACGCTCCGACGGCTTCCTCTCCAGCAGGCCCCGCTGGACGAGGCTGTGGACGTTTCGGCTCACCGCGGCAGCATCGTGGGGCATCACTCTGGCAAGGCCGCTGACAGTAGCCGTCCGACTCTCCGAACACATCATAAGGATCGCAAACTGGGGTGGGGTTATGTTGTAGGGGGCAAGTCGACCAGCCAAACATCGCAAGGAAGCTGCGGAAAGGCAGTTAATCCAGAAGCCAAGGTTCTCTTGCGGAGGTGTACAGCTTGTCGGGATTTGCTCCATGATCCCGGGACATTATGTTATTTTTATATGTTTGTCAAGTCATGTATTTAACAATATATGTTCAGGTGGCGCACGAAGGCTTGACCGGTCAGGCAGGTTTCAGCTTTGGGAGGCGCTGCAGACTTCGGCGCGCCGGGACTGAATAACGCGAAATTCAGGCTTCCACGAGTCTGGAAAGGTCCCGGGGCCGCGCCGGCACACATTGTGCGGGGTGCCAGAGAACGTGGTGTTTCCTGGATGTCAACGGCGCATATCGGGTTGGATCCCCGTGGGCTCTCTTGCGCCAGGTGGAGTAAACGCTGCAGTTTCAGCCTGCACTGGACATGTGTGAATTAGTGGACCTGAGGGGACTCGAACCCCTGGCCTCCACAGTGCGATTGTGGCGCTCTCCCAACTGAGCTACAGGCCCGCTGGCGGGGCATTTTACAGGAGGCGGCGGCGCAGCGTCAAGCCAGGCGGCCCTGCGGCGGCCTGCCCGCGCAACAGTTCAGCCGGATTCCCGGTACCCGGGTGTCAGGTATACTTGAGGATTGTCAGTGACAGGAGGGCCTGATGGCCGTTTCAGTCCACAGCCCTGCCGAGCAAATGCTGGAGCGCTATCTCCGGCTGGTCAGGCGGCACCCCGGCAAGAAATTCACATTCAACTCGAAGGGGGAGATCGTAGAAATGCCGCCGAGCTGGTTGCACTCGAGGAAGCAGGCGCGCGTCGTTGTGTTGCTGGCTGCGTGGCTGGAGGCCGGCGGATTGCCCGGCTACGACGTGGGTACCGAAGCCCTGCACGACCTCGACGGCTGGTACTGTCAGCCGGATGTCGCCATCCAGCGCACAGGGGCCGACCCCGGCGTTCCGACCGAAGCTCCCCTGCTGGCGGTGGAGGTGCACAGCCGCAGCAACACCCGCAGCGAACTGGAGGCGAAGGCGGCGCGCTATCTGCAGCAGGGCACGCCCATGGTCTGGCTCCTCTACCCGCGAACGCAGACACTCGTAATACACGTTTCAGACGCCCCGCCAACGACCCTGCGCGGCGACGACCTCATCGAGGGCGGCGAGGCGCTGCCGGGGTTCCGCATTCCGGTCAGCGAGATCTTCTCCGACGCGTCCTGAACGGCCGCAGAGACAGGACAGTCTGCGGGCGACATGGTATGTCGCCCCTACCGCGTATTGAACGGCCACAGTGACGAGACAGTTTGCGGGCGAAATGGAAAAGTCGTCCCTGCCTTGATGCTGCTCCGGGCCGGGCAGCCCGCGCTTGCTCTCCGGCGGCATTGCGGGCCCACCCGCGCCACCACGCCCGAATCTCTGGCTTCGCCACTGTCGGTTATACTGAAGATGGAGGGCAAAAGGAGCGCGGCATGGCTGTCACCGTTCGCAACCCGGTCGAACTGACTCTGGAGCGCTATTTCGAGTTGGCCAGGCAGTACCCCGGCAAGAAGTTCACATTCAACTCCAGGGGGGAAATTGTCGAGATGGCACCTGTACGCGCGCACAGCTTCCTTCAGCTGGATGTCGGCTGGCTGCTAAAGAACTGGTTGCAGGGCGGCGCGTTGCCCGGCCATCGGGCCGGTGTCGAACTGCTTCACAATCTCGATGGCTGGCTGTGTCAACCGGACGTGGTCATTTGTCGCGCGGAAGGTCCGCCCGTTGCGACCGAAGCCCCCTTGCTGGCGGTGGAGGTGCACAGCCGCAGCAACACCCGCAGCGAACTGGAGGCGAAGGCGGCGCGCTACCTACAGCGGGGCACGTCAATGGTCTGGCTGCTTTACCCGCGGACGCAGACACTCGTAATACACGTTTCAGACGCCCCGCCAACGACCCTGCGCGGCGACGACCTCATCGAGGGCGGCGAGGCGCTGCCGGGGTTCCGCATTCCGGTCAGCGAGATCTTCTCCGACGCGTCCTGAACTTCCCCAGAGACAGGACGGTCTGCGGGCGACATGGTATGTCGCCCCTGCCTTGATGCCGCTCCGGGCCGGGGCAGCCCGCGCCCGCTCTCCGGCGGCATTGCGACGGCCTGCGCGCGCTGCTATACTGCCCGCCTGCACCCGTAGCCCGGAGGCAACGCCTTGACGTCACTGGTCATCACGGTCACCGAGACGCTGCGCTACCGGGGCGCCATCGGCCAGTGGAGTTGGGTGCTGCACCGCCTGAGCGGGCTGGGCGTGGTGCTCTTCCTGGTACTGCACGTCGTCGATACCTCCTGGGCCGTCTTCTGGCCGGAACTCTACGAGGAGGCGATCGCCAGCTACCAGTCGCCGCTCTTCACCATCGGCGAGTTCGGCCTGGTGGCGGCGGTGGTCTATCACGCCTTCAACGGCCTGCGCATCGTCTTCTTCGATTACAATCCCCATCTCTGGCGCCATCAGCAACGCGCGGCACAAATCGTGGGACTGGCCACCCTGGTCGTGCTGGCGCCGGTCTTCCTGCTGATGTTCGGCCACGTGCTGGATTTTTACAACTCGGCGCCGCAGGTGTTGCCGCTGACGGAGGTGCTGCGCGCGCAGCTGGTCTTTCTGCCCGGCTTCATCGCCGCCATCGTTGCCGCGCTGATTCTGTCCGGCCTGCACGGCCTGATCGCCGGCGGCGACAGCGCGACAGGCGCCGCTGACCCCCAGGGCAGCCGCAGCGAACGCTTCTGGTGGTCCTTCATGCGCGTCAGCTCGCTGCTGATCCTGCCGCTGGTCTTCGGCCATCTGGCCGTGATGCACGTGCTGCAGGGCGTATTTGATATCACGGCACAGGGCCACGACGTGGTGGGGACGGGCCTCATCAACGAAAGCGGCACCGCCGTCGAGTTCGTCGCCAACCGCTGGAACCTGCTGGTGGGCGGCGTGGCAGTCTGGCGCGTCTACGATTTCGCACTACTGGCGCTGGTGGTGGCGCACGGATTCAACGGCCTGCGCTACGTGCTCACCGACTACACCTCGCACAGCCCCTTCTTGCGCCGCGCCAGCGTTTACCTGTGTATGCTGGGCGCGCTGACGCTGCTGGTGCTGGGCGTGGGCGCGCTGCTGGGAACGATCGACGAGACCGCCATCGAGATGGGCGTGGAGGCCATGGAGCGCCTGCACGCAGGCTCCTGAAGCGGAGACGCGAAGACGATGCAGACCCACCAGTTTGACGCGCTGATCGTGGGCGCCGGCGGCGCCGGACTCATGACGGCGCTTTACGCCAGCCAGGGCGGCGCGAAGGTCGCCGTGGTCAGCAAGCTGTACCCCACGCGCAGCCACACCGGCGCAGCCCTCGGCGGCATCGGCGCGGCCCTCGGCAACCACGAGGAAGACAAGCCCGAATGGCACATGTACGATACGGTCAAGGGCGGCGACTACCTCGCTGACCAGGATGCGGTGCGGGTGCTGGGCGAGGAGGCCGTCGACGCCGTCATCGAACTGGAGCACATGGGCCTGCCCTTCGACCGCACGTCCGAGGGACGCATCAGCCAGCGGCGATTCGGCGGGCATACCAGCAACTTCGGTGAGAAGGCCGTGCGCCGCGCCTGCCACTCGGCGGACCGCACCGGTCACATGATTCTGCAGACGCTTTACCAGCAGTGTCTGCGCAACCAGGTGCACTTCTTCGACGAGTTCCAGGTGGTCGATCTGTTGCTCAACCAGGGGGTGGCCTGCGGCGCGGTGGCCATCCAGCTGGGCAGCGGCGAGTTTCACTGCTTCAATGCAAAGGCCACGCTCTTCGCCACCGGCGGCTGGGGCCGCGTGTGGCAGGTGACCAGCAACGCCCACAGCCTGACCGGCGATGGCGCGGCCATTATTCTGCGCCGCGGCCTGCCGCTGGAGGACATGGAGTTCTACCAGTTTCATCCCACCGGGCTGTATGGCCTCGGTGTGTTGCTGACCGAGGGCATCCGCGGCGAGGGCGGCGTGCTGCTCAACCGCCATGGCGAGCGCTTCATGGAGCGCTACGCGCCGACGATCAAGGACCTCGCCAGCCGCGACGTGGTCAGCCGCTCCATCTATCTTGAACTGCGCGACGGCAACGGCATCCGCGGCAGCGACTACATGCACCTCGATATTCGCCCGGAGACGGTCAACCGCTATCTGGCGGAGGCCGGCGAAACGCGGCGCATCGACGAGGACTTCATCGCGCGCAACCTGGCGGAAACGCTGGAGGTCTGCCGCACCTACGCCGGGGTGGACCCGCTGCAGGAGCCGATGCCGGTGCAACCCACGGCGCATTACGCCATGGGCGGCATCCCCACCAACGTCAACGCCGAGGTGATCGTCGATGCCTCCGGCAAGGTGATGCAGGGCCTGTATTCGGCGGGCGAGGTGGCCTGCGTCAGTTGCCATGGCGCCAACCGGCTTGGCACCAATTCCCTGGTGGACCTTGTCGTCTTCGGGCGCCGCGGCGGCAAGCGCATCGCCAACTTCGTGCGCGAGGCGCCCCTGATCCCGCCGCCGATGGACGCCGGTGAGGAAGTGCGCGCGGAGTTCGAGCGCATTCGCAACAGTGCGGGCAACAGCCGCCCCGGCGAGTTGCGCACGCAAATGCAGAGCCTGATGATGACGCACGTCGGCGTCTTCCGCACCGCGGAAGGCATGCAGCAGGGTCGCGACGCCGTGCTGGAGTTGCGCCAGCGCTTCCTGCACGACCTTGGCATCGACGATCGCGGCCATGTCTTCAACACGGACCTGATGGAAGCCTGGGAGCTGGGCTGTCTGCTGGATACGGCCGTGGTGACGGCGGAGTGCGCACTGGCGCGTGAAGAAAGCCGCGGCGCCCACAGCCGCGAGGACTTCCGTGAACGCGACGACGCGAACTGGATGGTGCATTCGCTGATCAGCAGCCATGCCAACGGCCTCGTCACGGAGCAGCTGGAGTTGTCGCTCAATCACGACAAGCCGGTCGACCGCTCGCTGGAAGCGGAAGACGAGCGTTTCGCGCCGAAAGAACGCGTCTACTAGCAGGGGACGGTGAGCCGCATGGACATCAGCTTTCGCATCCGGCGCTACAACCCGGAGGCCGGGCGGCCGAAGCCATACTGGCAGGAATTCACGCTAAACGATGTCGAACCGACCCAGCGCGTGCTGGAACTCCTGCATCGCGTCAAGTGGGAACAGGATGGCACCCTGGCCTTCCGCCGTTCCTGCTCCAGCGGCATTTGCGGCTCGGACGCCATGCGCATCAACGGGCGCAACGCCCTGGCCTGCAAACTGCTGGCGCGCGACGTGGGCCCGAAGATTCAGGTGGAGCCGATCCTGGGTCTGCGCGTGATCAAGGACCTGATCGTGGATATGGAGCCTTTCCTCGCGCATTATCGTCAGGTGCTGCCCTGGTTCGTCAACGACAGGCCCCTGCCGGCGGACGGGCGCGAGCGTTTGCAGGCGCAGGAGGACAAGGACCTCATCACCGACAGTACCAACTGCATCCTCTGCGCGGCCTGCACCACGTCCTGCCCCAGCTTCTGGGCCAATGGCGAGTACGTCGGGCCGGCGGCCATCGTGCAGGCGCACCGCTTCCTCTTCGATACCCGCGACACGGGCGACGACGCCCGCCTTGACGCCCTCGGCGCGCCGGATGGCGTCTGGCGCTGCCGCACGATCTTCAACTGCACGCCGGCCTGCCCGCGCGGCATCGAGGTGACGCGCGCCATCGGCGAGGTCAAGCTGGCCGTGCGCAAGGGCGCGACGGCGGGCATTATCGACCCCGCGACCATCAAGCAGCAGCACTGAGCCGGGGCTCAGCCGAGCGGGCCGATCCCCCCCTCGTCGCCGCCGAGGTCCCAGGCATTGCCCAGGCGCGTGGCACGCAGGGCTTTCTCGCGCTCTTCACTCAGGAATTGTTCCAGTTGTGCCGGCGGGCGCACCGACTGGCCCCACTGGGCAGACTCGTCGCTCATCACCTGCAGCGTGTTTTCCACGTAGGCGCGCAGGGAGGCGCGGTAGGTCAGGGTGTCCATGTCGTCCAGCGGCGACTGCGAATCGGCCACTTCGAGACTCTCCAGGGCGCTCTCGTATATGTTGGCCGAGCGGTCCCACTGGTAGAGGCCGGCGAGGGTGGTGAAGGCGCCGCCGACGGCGGGCGCGACCACGGCGACCAGCATCAGCAGGTTCGTCAGGGAGTGCACGGTGCTGCATTCGTCACTGTCGATGCCGGCCATGTCGTTCAGGGCGGCGATGAATTCCATGCCATCCACGCGCGCCTGGGCGATGGGTGAGGTCGCCAGCAGTTCGCCGAATTCCGCCAGCGCGTCGTCCTCGCCCTCCGCCTGTTCGATGAGCCCCAGCTGATGCATGCTGCGCACCAGTCCCTGGCTGTCCGCCAGCTCGGCGCAGGCGCCATTGTTGGCGAAGGAGCCCGGCACCAGCCAGCCGGTGGCCAGCAAGCCGGCCAGCGCGGCGGCCAGACCGGCGATGAAGGCGAAGACGGCTACGATGAAATTGACCTGGTTGCCGGCGCGACGGTACTGGCCGGCGGCGCGTTGCCAGTAGTTGCGCTGGTCTTCCAGCGAAAACCACTGGAAGATACGGTAGGCGGCGCGCAGGCGCATGCGTTCGATTTGTTCGGGCGGCATCATGTCGTCGCCCCCGCGGCGGCATCCCGCGGCTGCAGACCCCGGTTGATCTCGGCGGCGCGCTGCGCCAGCAGCATGCGGCGCTGGTAACCGCCGATCTCGTCATAGGGCGGCACGCGGGTGAGGAAGCGGAAGTATTCGCGGCGCAATTCCTCGGCGCGGCGCCGGTTGAGCAACCACTGCTCCTGGGGCGGCACGCGCCCGCCGACGGCCGCAAGGAAGGCCGTCAGCAGGGAGATGACCGTCTCGATGAAGGCGAAGACCGGCATCTGCTCTGGCTGGTTGGCGAGGGCGATCAGTTGCAGGGAGCCGACCAGGGTGGAGAGAATGGCCAGCAGCAGGAAGTTGATTTGCTGGCGGCGATAGCGGTTCTGCTGCATCTTGGCGCGGTGATCGCGCTCGCGAAAGAGGCGCAGCACCTCGTATTCGAGGTAGTCGACGTCCTCGTAAATCTCCTGACGCACGACCTCCGGCACGCCCTGCAACACCTGCTCCAGCTGGTCGAGATCCAGCAGACGGAAGCGGGGGTCCGGTTGGGCGGGACGGAAGGGCCCGTAGCGCGGCATTTCGCGCAGCCAGACGGGCAAATGGCGGCGGAAGAAACTTCCGCCCTGGCTGGCCGGGGCGCGCCCCTCCACAGCCGGTCTCATTGCAACGACGTCTCCTGGGTGGCTAAACGCTGCTCCGTCATTATAGCCCCGGCCCTGGCGCGTGTTAGAATGTATGTCATGTTTCGACGCTGCCTGTTGCTTGCGGCGCTGCTCATCGGGGCCGCAACTGCGCAGGCCCAGGACCCCGGCGCGGACCTGGCGCAGCGCGTCAACAGACTGCGGGCGTCGCAGGGCCTGCCGGCCATGCGTCTCAACAACGCGCTGGGGATCGCCGCGCGCAGCCAGGCGCGCTGGATGGCCGACAGCGGCCTGATCCGCCACACCCGACCCGACGGCACCGACTTGCGCGCGCGCACCCGCGCCGCCGGTTACCCCACCACCTGGGTGGCCGAGATCATCTATATGGGCAGGAGCGTCGCCAGCGCCTGGAGCTTCTGGCTCGGCTCGAAAATCCACTACGATACGCTCACTGGCCCCTACCTGCAGGAGATGGGCATCGGCTACGCCAGGGCCGCCAACGGGCGCACGGCCTACGTGATCGTCTTCGGCAACCCGGGCGGCGCGCCGGTGGCGCCAGGTCGCAGCGCGCCCGCCGGGCCGCCCTCCTACGTGGTCGGCCGCGACCCGCGCGGCTTCATCATGCACCGCATCCAGCCCGACGACACGCTCGGCCTGATCGCGCTGATTTACGGCTACTCCTGGGATGACCTGCCCTACATGCGCGCGGTCAACGGTATGGAGGAGAACGACAACCTGCTGCAGCCGGGCGAGATCTTCCTCGTGCCGCCCGCCGACGGCACCTACACGCCCACGCCGGGTACGCCGGCCGCGACCGGCACGCCAACGCCATCGCCGACGCCGGAAGCGACCTCCACGTCGACGCCGCGCGCCGGGGCCACCAGCGAGCGCCTGCCGCCAGACCTCGTCACCGCCGCCCGCCCGTCGCCCGTCCGCGCCACGCTCGTTGCAGCGCCGACCGGGCAGGGGGGTGGCAACGCGCCGTTGTGGGTGATTCTGGCGCTGGCCGCGCAGGCCGCGCTGCTGGGTCTGGCGGTCATCTTCTTCTCCCTGTGGCGGCGGCGATGAAGGCGCGGCGTGTACTGCGGGCCTTCGTCGTGGCCCTGGTGCGCACTCTGCGCGATGAGCCGGTGGCCACGGATGCCATTGAGCGCTGGCGTCTGTCGGCCAGTGAACAGTTGACGGCGATTGAGACGCTGGCCGCGCGCGAGGGCGTCGCGCCGGAAGCCCTGCGCCTGCGCATCGACCGGCGCGAGGTCAGCATGCAACTCATCCTGGCCGGGTTGCGCTACCACCTCGACGAGGAGTTCCCGCATCTGCGGCGGCGCTTCGGCGACGAGAGCCTGGGCGTACTGCGCGCCAACTGCCTCGACGACAGCTTTCGCCTGGGGAAACTGGCCGACGCGCTGCCCGGTACGCCCGCCCTGCAGACGGGCCTGCAGGCGCTGGCGCAGCATCTGCTGGAGCTGCCGGAGCCGGAGGCGCGCTGACAGCCAGTGCGCCGGTCGCTATCCCACGGGGATGCTTCCGGCCGGGGCCGTCGCTATCCCGCAGGGATGCTTCCGGCTGGGGCCGTCGCTATCCCGCAGGGATGCTTCCGGCTGGGGCCGTCGCTATACTGGACGTCATGAGTGAACCGCGCAGGCGACGCTTTCCCGCCGATCACGTCGGCGTGTTGATCGCCGCCCTGTTGATGCTGCTGGTAGGCTGGGGCGGCATCTATCTGCTGGTCATCAGCACGACGCCGCGCATCGGGCCGCGCTGGGTCTTTTTCGTGCTGCTGCAGGTCGCCGTTACCGGCACGGTTTTGCCGCTGGTGCGCGCGCTCAACGTGCGCTTCACGCCGCCCACGATGCCCCTGCCGCCGGCCGTGGTGCTGGTGAGGCAGAGCGTGTGGATCGGGCTCTTCGCAGTGATCTGCGTCTGGCTGCAGATCCCGCGTGCCCTGCAACTGCACGTGGTGCTGCTGGTGGCGCTGGTCTTCATCATTCTGGAGATCATACTGCGCGGCCGGGAGCTGGCCAGTGAGCGTCGCTGACGCGCTGCGCCGCCTGCCGGCGGTGGACGCGCTGCTGGGGGAAGAGGCGGCGCGGGCGCTCTGCGCGCAGTATGGCCGCGAGGCTACTGTGGCGGCCCTGCGCGACTCTTTGCAGCAGGCGCGCGTCGGGCTCCGCGCCGGTGACGGACGGGACCCCACGCGCGAGAGTCTGCTGGAGCGCGCCGCCGCGCAACTGGCGCAGCGCTTTCGGCCCGGCCTGCGCCCGGTGATCAACGCCAGCGGCGTCATCCTGCATACCAACCTGGGCCGGGCACCCCTTGCGCCGGCGGCCATCGAGGCCATGGCACAGGTCGGCGGGCGTTACAGCACGCTGGAGTACGACCTTGAGCGCGGCGCGCGCGGGAGCCGTCTGAAACACTGCGAGGGCGTACTCTGCGAATTGACCGGCGCGGAAGCGGCACTGGTGGTCAACAACAATGCGGCCGCCCTGGTGCTGCTGCTGGCGACTCTCGTGCAGGGACGGGAGGTCATCATCAGCCGTGGCCAGTTGATCGAGATTGGCGGGGGCTTTCGCGTGCCGGAAGTGATGGCCAGCGCCGGGGCGCGCCTGGTCGAGGTCGGCGCCACCAATCGCACGCGCCTGGCGGACTACGAAAACGCCATCGGCCCCGACACGGCCCTGCTGATGCGCGCCCACGCCTCCAACTTCCGCATGAGCGGCTTCACCGAGGAAGTGCCGCTGGCGGAACTGGCGCAACTGGCCCATGCGAGAGAACTCCTGCTCGTCGACGACCTCGGCAGCGGCGCGCTGCTGGAAACGGAGCGCTTCGGTCTGTTGCACGAACCGACCGTGATGGAGAGTCTGGCGGCGGGCGCGGACCTGGTGGCCTTCAGCGGCGACAAGCTGGCCGGCGGGCCGCAGGCGGGCATCATCGTCGGTCGGTCGAAGCCGCTGGCGGCCCTGAAGCGGCACCCGCTGGCGCGCGCCCTGCGCGCCGACAAGCTCTGCCTGGCGGGTCTGTCCGCCACCCTGGACCTGTGGCTGCGGGGTCAGGCCCTGACGCAGGTCCCGATCTGGCGCATGATCGCGCGTGAGGCGGAGGAGTTGCGCGCCGTCGCCGGGGGCTGGGCGCAGCGTCTGGGGGGAGAGGTGCTGGCCGGCGAGTCGGCGGTGGGCGGCGGGTCACTGCCCGGCGCGACGCTGCCGACCTGGCTGTTGGCGCTGGAGGTTGAACAGCCGGACGAGTTTCTGGCCGGTCTGCGCGCGGGGGAACCGCCGGTCATCGCGCGCATCGCCGACAGCCGCGTCCTGCTGGACCCGCGCACGGTCCTGCCGGACGAGGAGGGCGCCCTGCTGGCCGCGCTGGAAGCTGCTCGCCGGCGCATATTCTGACGTTTGTCGGTGCATTCGGCGCCCGGGCGGATCAGAACTGCGACAGCGTGCTGCCATTCACGATCTGGCCGACCCGGTCATCCAGGAAAATCCTGGACAGGGAACGAGCGGGAAGCAAATGTCCCGCTCCTGTCCTGACAAGGCGTCCTCTCTGATGTGAGGGCTATGGCTTGTGGCTAACGCCACTTGTACTTATAAAAGTGATAATACATCCAGGCATTTGACCGGTCTATGAAGACATAATAATAGTTACCCCAAAAACCTCTGATTTTGAAGCCTGTTGCGCCATGACCCACCTGCCAGTACGACTGCGCGGTTCCCTCATTGTTGTAAGTCCGATGAGACGCACACACGTCAGGGTAAGCCCCATTGTAAAAACGCCATCGAAAAGGTGTGCCTCTTGCTTCACCGGCACATCTACCCTGGTTTGTTACCCGGTAATCGTTGCCGGTGCCTGCTTGCTCGTAGGCTTCTTTCAGAGCCTGGTTTCGGGCAAGGTGGAGACCCACTTCTGCATCTGTTCTGTAGCAGTGCAGTGTTTCGTCTGAGGAATAATAACCGCGTCGTAAAACTTCCGTCGTCATCTGGTAGGCACAATAGAGTATGGCATCGGTAGATCCGGAAGTATTTTCCTGGAAATTGGCCTTGATGACGGCATCGACCGAATGCCAAGTGCGACCCTCAAAGACAACGTTTTCAAGAGTTTCCTGGGCTGATGCCGGCACAAGAAACAGCAATGCAAACAACAGGAGCAGCAAAGTCTTCATGAATTGAACTCCTTGCCACCTAACAATAGTTTACAACTATTAAGAAATATGCAATATTACCCTGCAATTTCCTGCCCAATCAGAAGAGGGTGTCCTGTTGGCCGCGCTGGAGGACGTGCTGCGTCGGCCTGGCCAGACTCAGGCGCGGACGTATGCCGCCGCCATGCGTTCCAGCATTTCCGTCAGCGTGGCTCGCGGGCAACCGAAGTTCAGCCGCGCCAGGTTGGGATAGCCCTGCGGGCCGAAGTTGCCGCTGAGCGCTACGCGGGCCTCGTCGAGGAAAAACTGCACGGGGTCGGCGGCGAAGGGCGTCGCCGCGCAGTCCAGCAGCAACAGATAGGTCGCCTCGGGGCAGGTGGGACGCAGCGCCGGCATTTCGCGCAGCACGAAGTCGATGGCGTAATCGCGATTGTCCTGCAGGTAGGCCAGCAACGAGTCCAGCCAGGGTTGGCCTTGCCGGAAGGCGGCCTCGGCGGCGACCAGGCCCAGCGCCGATACGGAATAGACGCCCACTTTTCTGTAGAACGCCTCCAGCCAGCCCAGCATCTCCGGGTTGGTGGCGATGGCCACACCCAGCTTGAAGCCCGCCAGGTTCCAGGACTTGGTGGAGGAGTTGAGCGTGACGGTGCTGGCGGCGACTTCCGGATCGATGCCGGCGATGGCGAGGTGCTCGAATTGCGGGTAGGTCAGGCCGGCGTGGATTTCGTCGGAGCAGATGACCAGGCGCCGCCGCAGGCAGATTTCGGCCAGGCGTTCCAGTTCGTCGCGGCGGTAGGCGCGGCCGACGGGGTTGTGCGGGTTGCAGAACATCAGCATGCGCGTATGTGGCTGGATGGCCGCCTCAAGGGCGTCGAAGTCGATCTCGTAGCGGTCCAGCGCGCCCTCCGGACAGGCGACCAGGGGCGCGCTCACGGTGACGCGCGCGGCGGTCTCGGCGGCGCTGAAGAAGGGCCAGTAGTTGGGCGTCTGAATCAGGATGCTCTCGTCCGCGGCGATGTACTGGCTCATGGCGTAGAGGCCGCTGACCACGCCGGGAATGATCAATACGTCGTCGGGCGCGAAATCCAGACCGTGGCGCTGGCGGTAGCGCTCGCTGACCGCCTCCTGCAGCCCGCGATTGTTGCCAAAGCGGCCGACGGCGCTGTAGCCGAAGACGCCGTGCGCGACGCGCCGTTGCAGGGCCGCGGTAACCGGTGGCGGCGAGAGAAAGTCCATGTCGGCCGTCCAGGCCGGGATGACATCCTCATCGTAGAGATTCCACTTGGCGCTGTCCGAGTTACGGCGGTCGATGATCTCGTCAAAATCGACGAGGGTTTCTTCATGCCCGATGAGCGTCATGGCTGCATTCCCCGTTTCCTGCCAAAGGCATTGTAGTCTTCATTCCGCGTCGCGGAAAGCGTCCCTTGCGGCAGCCTGCAACAACTCGCGCGCGGTCTGCCGGCCGCTGTCGCCGGCGGCGCCCAGCATCGACGCCAGCTCTGCGACGCGCGCCTCCCCGTCCTGCAACAGTTGCACCGTGGCGCGGGCGCGCCGGTCCACCGGGTCCTTGTCGACGCGGTAATGGCGGTCGGCGCAGGCGGCCAGCTGCGCCAGGTGGGTGACGGCCAGCACCTGGTGAGCGTCGCCCAGCGCGCGTAACTTGTGGCCGGCCACAGCGCCGACGCGCCCGCCGATGCCCTGGTCAATTTCGTCAAAGATCAGGGTGGGGGTGCGGTCCGCGCGGGCCAGCACGTGCTTGAGCGCCAACATGAGGCGCGCCGCCTCGCCGCCGGAGGCGACCTTCGCCAGGGGCTGCGGCGGCTGGCCGGGGTTGGCGCTCATCAGGAATTGCAACTGATCGATACCCTTGCTGTCAAAGCGCAGGCGGCGACCCTCGACCGGGCAGCCATCCGCGCTCTCCTGCTGCGCGATGCTGACCTCGAAGCGCGTGGCGCCCATGCGCAGATCAGCCAGCTCGGCCATCACCTGGCGCGCGAGCTTCTGGCCGGCCACCCGCCGCGCCGAACTCAACGCCCTGGCTGCCTGACCCAGCGCTGACAGCAAACGGGCTTCCCCCGCCTGACAGGCCAGCAGTTGTTCCTCGTTGTGTTCCAGCGCGTCGAGTTGGGCCCGCGCCTCGTCGGCATAGGCCAGCACGGCCTGAATCGTGGCGCCGTAACGCCTGCGCAGCGTGTTGATGGCCTCAAGGCGCTGCTCCACCTCCGCCAGACGCTGCGGGTTGTGTTCGATCCGGTCGCGGTAGTCCTGCAGGGCGCCGGTCAGTTCCTGCACCTGCTGCGCCAGGGCGTCGGCCAAAGCATGTCCCTCCTGCAGCTGCGGGTCGATGCGCGCGAGACGGGCCAGCAGCTGCTCGGCCTGCATCAACTGCTCAAGTGCGCCGGGCGCCTGGCCGCCTCGTTCGTCGCCGCTTAGCGCCAGCTGCGCCTCCGCGCCCAGTTGCGCCAGTTGTTCGCTGTTGCTGAGGCGCGCACGTTCCTGGCGCAGACGATCGTCCTCGTCGGGCTGCGGCGCTACGGCCTCGATCTCCGCGACCTCGCGCCGCAGTTGTTCGGCGCGGCGTTCGCGCTGGCCTTCATCCTGCTGCAGTTGACCCAGTTGCGCGCGCGTCGTCTGCAGGCGACCCACCAGCGCCGCGACGGCGGCGCGCTGGTCGAGCAGGTTGGCGTGCCGGTCGAGCAGGTCGACGTGGGTGGCGGGCCGCAGCAGCGAAAGATGATCGGACTGGCCGTGGATATCGACCAGTTGCTCGCCGAGGGCCTTGAGCAGGCCGCTGCGCACGGCGATGCCGTTGACGCGCGCGATGGAGCGGCCGTTGCGGCGGATGGCGCGCGTTAGCAGCAGGGAACTGCCGACGTCGTCTTCCAGCTCCTCGGCGCGCAGCAGGGGCTCCAGGTTTGCGCGCGTCGCGTCGTCCAGGCGGAAGCAGGCCTCGACGCTGGCGCGCTCCGCGTCGGCGCTGACGAAGACGGGGTCCGCCCGCCTGCCCAGCGCCAGACCGAGGGCGTCGACCAGCAGCGACTTGCCGGCGCCGGTCTCGCCGGTGATGACGTTGAAACCCGGCCCGAAGACCAGGGTCAGGTCCTCGATGACGGCCAGGTTGCGGATCTGCAGTTCCTCAAGCATGCGCGGGGCCCGGCCTAAATCCTGACGCGGTAGCGGCCGAAGACCGTGACCGCCAGGATCGCGGTGAAGAGCAAGGTGCGAAACCCGAGGCCGCCCAGGGTCAACGCGAAGAGCAGGCTGCCGACGACCACGCCCGCCACCGCCACGGAGCCGGACCAGCGACCGCGCCGCCGGCCGCTCAGTTGCAGCGCCAGCGTGGCGATGACTCCGCCCAGCGGTATGGCCAGCAAGATGAGAAATAGGACTGGCAGCAGGCCGGCCAGCAACTGGGCCAGGCCCGCGCCGACCGCGCTGGTGGCGAAGACCAGCACGTAGTCGCCGGACGTGCCGCTGAAGAAACGGTCCTCGTGTTTGCGCACACATTCGCGACAGCGATAGCCGACCGGCGTTTGCACGGCGCAGGCGGGACACATGTAGCGGTCGCAGCGGTTGCAGCGCAGGCTGGTCTCCCGGTCCGGGTGCCGTGCGCAGAAGGTTGCTTCGCCCATGGCGTTCACCTGGGGGCGAGGCCGCGCCGGGGCAGGATCGGCGGTGGCGGCGCGTCGATGCGCGGTTCCAGCCGGTCCAGCAGGGAGCGGTAGAAGTAGTTGCGATCGCGCATGCGCACAAAGCGGCTGACGCGGGAACTGGCCTGCAAGCGCAACTGCTCGTCCGGCTCCAGCGCGCGCAGAATGCGACCGTCGACGCTCAGCAGCGAAGGGCTGCGGTCTCCCGAAGCCGGGATGACGTCGACGACGGAGCCCTGGGGGAGTACGATGGGGCGGTTCATGCTGAGGTGCGGCGCGACCGGCACGACGAGGATGTTGAACAATTCCGGCGGCAGAATGGGGCCGCCGGCGGCCAGGGCGTAGGCGGTGGCGCCGGTCGCCGTGGCGATCACGAGCGCGTCCGCGGTGTAGGTCGTGGCCCAGTCACCGTCGATGTACATGTCCATGCGTACCGTCGTCGTGACCCGGTTGCTGCTGACGACCACGTCGTTGAGCGCGTCCTCGCTGGCCAGCAGGGCGTCGTCGCGCAGCACCTGGGCGCGGATCATCATGCGCTCCTCGATCCAGAAATCGCCGCCCAGCAGGCGGTCCAGGTGCTGCGACCAGTCACCCGGGTTGACGATTTCGGTCAGAAAACCGAGGTTGCCCATGTTCACGCCCAGCACCGGCACGCAGGGCTCGGCGCAGACGCGTGCCGCGTGCAGCATGGCGCCGTCCCCGCCAATGGCGACCACGAGGTCCGAGCCCGTCACCTCCGCCCTGACGTCCTCCTCCGTCCAGACCTCGCGCACCCAGGTCTCGAGGCCGCGCTCGCGCAGCAGGGCGGCGATTTCCCTGGCGACGGACGCGGACTGCGGGCGGCGCGGGTGCGCCAGAATGCCTGTGCGGCGGAAGGTCATTGTGTCTCCGGTCTTCAGTCCCGGTCATTATAGTGCAGCCTGGGGCGGCTGCGAATCCCGCGCCGACCCGCCATGCTATGCTGATGCCTGCCATGACTGGATGTCGCCATTGCTCGGTCAGGACGCCGCAAATGACGCCGTCACACACCCTGGCGCGGTGCAGGCTGCAGGGCGGCGGGAGAACCGGGTCTTGAGGAGACGCGGACGACTCCTCTTTCTGGTCTTCGTGCTGACGCTGCCGCTGGCAAGCTTGCAGGCCCGGGAGGCAAGCCTGGCGGACCTGCTCGCCGGCGACGAACGCTTCTCCACCTTCCACCTGCTGGCCGGTGAGGCAGGGCTGCTGGACCTGCTGGCGGGCGAAGGGCCCATGACCCTGTACGCGCCGGAGAACGAGGCCTTCGCCGATTTGCCGGCCTTCGTGCCGGCATGGCTGCTGGAGCATCCGGCGGCTTTGGGCGAGTTGTTGCGCTTTCACGTCGAGGCGCGGGAACCGGGAAACGTCGCGACAGACGCGCGCAGCCAGAGAGTCGAAGACGCCTGGATCATCGTCCCCGACCTCAACGCAGGGAATGGCGTACTGCGCGCGATCGATCGCGTGTTGCTGCCGCCCCAGGAACTGGAGGCGGTCGTCCCCGCCTTTGTGGAGGGCAATATCATCAGCGCCGGCAGTTCGACCGTCTTTTTGATCAGCGAAGTGATTGCCGCGCGCTTTCGCCGTGAGGGCTATCGCGGCGGAAACGTCAGCGTCTACAGCATCGGCACGGGCGCCGGCTTCGAGCGCTTTTGTACGGAGGGCATCACCGACGTCGCCAATGCCAGCCGGCCCGTCACGGATACCGAGCGGAAGAGGTGTCAGGCCATCGGTCGCGAGCCATTCCCGCTGCAGGTGGGCACGGACCTGCTGGTCGTGGTCGTCAACAGCGGCAACCATTTCGCCGATGACCTGAGCCTGACGCAACTGGCGCGTCTCTTCAGCACGGCGGACACCTGGCAGGACGTCGACCCGGCCTGGCCGGCGCAGGCGGTGGAACGCTTCATCCCGGGCAATGACAGCGGCAGTTTCGATTTCTTTGTGGAGGCGCTCTTCGACCGGGACCAGGGACCCGTCCTGGGCGCAGCGCGCAGCAACGTGAGCGGCAATTTCAACGTGCTGGCGCATGGCGTGGCGGGCAACCCCTACGCCGTCGGCTTCCTGGGCTATGCGGCCTACAAGGCCAACCGCCACCGTCTGAAGGCGGTCGCGATCGAGGGCGTGTCCCCGCAGGCCGACAGGGTGTCGGATGGCAGCTATCCCCTGGCGCGTCCGCTCCTGCTCTATTCCGCGCCCGGGGTCATCGCTCAGCGGCCGCAGGTCGGCGAGTTCCTGAGCTACTACCTCACGGTGGTTGACGAGGAAATCGAGAAGGCCGGCTACTTTCCGGCGGATGCGCAGGTGCTCAATCGCTCGCGCCTTATTCTGAAGGCGGCCATCAGGAACTGAACTGACGGGCGTCAACGGGTCGGGATTATCCTGAAGTTAAGGAACGCCCTGACGACTCTTAATCTGCGGGCAGCCTGCACTTAAAACTCCCATGCCAGCATGGCTCCTGGACGAAGAATATCTGTCACAGGGAGCGCAAGAAGATGATGAGAGTCCGCAACATCCTGTTTCTGATCGCCGTACTGGCCCTGCCATTCGCGATCGTTCAGGCGGACGGCCACTCACTGGCCGCACTGGTGGCCGAAAACGAGGAGTTGACCACGCTGCAATCGCTGGTTGACGCGGCCGGACTGGGCGACGCCCTGGCCGCAGAAGGTCCCCTGGCCCTTTACGCGCCGGTCAACGAGGCCTTCGCGGCCCTGCCGGACCTTGCGGTGAACTGGCTGCTGGACAATCCCGATCAGCTGGCCACGGTGATCGGCGAACATCTGGCCGGCGACATGGTGGGCGCCAACGCCGTCGGTGACCCGGTGGAAGCCGACAACGGCACGCTGCAACTGATTGACGCCGTTTTGCTGCCCGAGATCGAACTGGCCGAGGTGATCCCCTCCTTCGTGGACGGTGACATCATCGCCGCCGGCAGCTCGACCGTGTTCCCGCTCAGCGACGCCATCGCCACGCGCTTCCGTGACGAAGGCTACGCGGGCAACATCACCGTCGACAGCATTGGCTCGGGCGCCGGCTTCGAGCGCTTCTGCGCCGAGGGCGTGACCGACATCTCCAATGCCAGCCGCCCGATCAAGGATGCCGAGGTGGAGAACTGCCACGCCATCGGCCGCAGCGTCTTCCCCATCCGCGTGGGCACGGACGCCCTGGCCGTGGTCGTCAACAGGGCCAATGACTTCGCCGACAGCCTGACCCTTGAGGAACTGGCCCGTCTCTTCAGCACGGCCGACACCTGGCAGGACGTCAACGCGGACTGGCCCGCTGAACCGATCGAGCGCTTCATCCCGGGCACGGACAGCGGCACCTTCGACTACTTCGTGGAAGAGGTCTTCGACAAGGACCAGGCGCCGATTCTGGATGCCGCGCGCACCAGCCTGAGCGAGGACGACAACGTGCTGGTGAACGGCGTCTCGGGCAACCCCTACGCCGTGGGCTTCTTCGGCTACGCTTACTACGAGGCCAACAGCGAGATCCTGAACGCGGTCCCGATTGAGGACGTGGTCCCGGCCGGCAGCAGCGTGGACGACGGCAGCTACCCGCTGGCGCGCCCGCTCTTCATGTACGCGGCGCCGGAGATCATCAGTGAAAAGCCGCAGGTCGGCGACTTCCTGACCTACTACCTGACCGTCGTCAATGACGAGGTTGAGGCGGCCGGCTACTTCCCGGCGGACGCGGCCGGTCTGAACGTCGCGCGCCTGCTGGTGGCGGCGGCCACCGGCGGCTGAGCGGCAGGATCAGCGCGAGACATCGTGGGCGGCGGGGAAATTCCGCCGCTCTGTTTTGTGTTAAGTCAGATGAATCCAGCAAATGCTAGAGACAGGACTCGGGCGGGTTGCTGAACAGCCATGCAATGTCATCGTTTTGGTGGTTCTTGTCTCCCAGGTAGACGACAAACTTGTTGCCAGGCATGGATTCCTTGCAAAAGTAGACACGCCATCTCTTGCCAATTGTGTCTTCCCGCCACTTGCTCTTCCCCTTGAGCGAGTTTCTGCCGTTGTACTCCGGGACATTTACGATCTGGCTGAGACGTTGAAACACAGGTCGGTAGTTCTGTATTTCGTGATGGAGTGTATCCAGGGAATCTCGAGCCAGGACCAGGTTGGGGAATGCTCCTTCGAGGATGTTTTCCAGGTCGCCCGTTTTCATTCGCCGATTGGCAGACAACGGGAAGGGCTCCGGTGTTTCCTGTGAAGCGTTCTTTTCCATTTCGCCGATTTTTTTGCTCGCCTCAAGAAACTGCCTGGAATAGTTGTCCCGTTCTCCGGCTGTTTTCCTCAGGTCCCGTTGAAGTCTTTTGTTTTCCTTGTCCAGAGTCTTGTTGTCCTTGTTCAGCTTTCGGTTCAGGTTTTCCGACTCGTTGAATCTCTCATGCCAGTACTGGTCACCCGGGCTCTCTGCCTGCACGGCAGCCAGTTCTGCCTGCATCCCATCCAAAGCGGTTTCAGCCTCGACTTGCGCTTGCTCGGCACTTTCTTTCGCCTCTTCGGCTGTTTCAAGGCGCACTCTCATCTCCTCAAGCGTTGCCTGGGCAGCCGTGCCGGTCTTCACAGCGATTTCCAACTCACTGATGCGCTCGCCCAGACGTTGCTCCATGGCAGTGAAGCGCGTCAGCAAGACCTCCTGTCCCTCGCCCGCGCGGTCAGCACTCTCCCGCTCCGCTATGCGTTGGACGTCCTGTTGCAAACGCGCCAGATCCTCGCTGATGTGACGGTCATGGTCCTTGATGCGCTCCAGCACCTGGGCCAGTTCATCCTGGGCAACCAGGGTATCGGCATGGGCGCTGGCGATATCGCTGTAGTCCCGTTGCAGACGGGTCAGGTCCCGGGTGAGGCGTTCGTTGACCGAATCGAGGGCGTGGATAATCGACCCCAGGTTCAGGTCGCTCCAGTTGTCCGCGCGCCAGGTATCGGCGATATCCTGCAAGTCCAGACGCAGCTGTTCCAGATCGTCACTGATGCGTGTGTCGATGCCTTGCAGGCTGCCGAGCAAGGTGGCCAGACGCTGCTGGGCGCCGAAGGCTTCCTGGTGGGCGGCTCTCTCCCGGGCAATGTCAGACTGTAAGCGTTGCAAGTCCCGGGTGAGGGGTTCACTCGGACGCCGGGCAGGCGCGGATGGCGCGGGAGCCTTCGCCGGTTGCAGGAAGCGGCGAAGGAAATCGTCGACGGTCTTCGCGGGCGGCTTGTCGTTGCCGCCGCTGTGCAGGCGGATGTACCAGTCGTACATCCTGCCATCGTTGGCGGGGCGAAAGCTCTTGCCATAGCGGTACCAGCCCAGTCCATGGGACCTCGGTCCCTGGCCCAGCGCATTGCGCAGCCCGTTCAACGTTCTTTCATCGCCATTGAAGACGATGTAGCCGTAGTAGCCGCTGTTGTCGTAGTGGAAGTCATCGCGCGAATCGAAGAAGTATTCCGCCATGCCGGCCTCTCAATCAATCGCTGTCCGCCGGGGAGTATAGCGTTGTGAAAGGCAAAAGCTGACCGCCTGGCAAAACGTTTTCTTCATGTGCCGGTCCGGCGACCGTTGCGGATCGTCTCGCCGCCCCCGACTTAATCAGGATTTAACACAACCGGCCCGTTCCTTAACCTGCCGTCGGCTATACTGCCGCGCTGGTGATTCCCGACTGTCAGGCAGGAAAATATGGCGCAAGTTCAGGCGGTGCAACGTCCGGGGGCCGGGAAGGCGGCCACGCTGGAACGCGCGCTGCGCAGCCGCAGCCTCAGGCGACGGGCGCGGCCGGTCGAAGCCATCGTCCGCCTGCTGCTCCTGCTCTGCGGGCTGGTCTCCATTCTTTCCACCATCGGCATCCTCGTCACCCTGGGGGAGAACTCGTTGCTCTTCTTCAGCCAGCGCTCCTGGCAGCAGGTCAAATACGACCGGGTGGAGCGCGCGGTGGTCGTCAACCTGGGGCAGGACGTGTCCCTCGCCGCGGCCATGGACGCGCAGGACCGGTACGTGACGCTCAACCTCGATGAACGGGCCACGTTGCCCTTCAGAGAGGGCCAGTTGATTGAACTGGGCGACGAGCAGATGAGAGTGGTGGCGGCCAGCCGCGAGGGCCTGGAAGTGGAGCGCGGCGCCAACGGCACGCGGGCGCTGGCGCATCCAGTCGATATGGCGCTGTTCGTACACAACGAACGCACGGTGCTGCTGGGCGCGGACATCACGGCCGACGATACAGTGATTCAACTGTCGCAAGGCGCGGCCGCCGCGTTTCAGGTCGATGACCTGATCCGGGCCGACGAGGAGGTGATGCACGTCCTGCTGATCCAGCCGGAGAGCGACACGCTGACCGTGCGCCGCGGCGAGGATGGCAGCAACCCCGCCCGCCACAGCGCCGGCCTGCCCCTGTTCAGCCCGGCCGCCGTCACCCTGGGTGAATTTCTGACCGGTACGCGCTGGAACCCGCAACTGGGGCATTTGGGAATCTGGCCGCTGCTGAACGCCACGCTGATGACGACCTTCTTCGCGCTGCTGACGGCGCTGCCCCTCGGCCTGGGCGTGGCGATTTACCTCAGCGAATTCGCCAGCACCCGCGTCCGCTCCCTCGTCAAACCCGTGCTGGAATTGCTGGTGGGTGTGCCGACGGTGGTCTTTGGCTACTTCGCCCTCACCTGGATGACGCCGCTCCTGCAGCAGATCATCGGGCCCGAAGTGAAGCAGTTCAACACCCTGTCGGCGGGGCTGGTGATGGGCATCATGATCGTGCCGACCATCGCTTCCATCAGTGAGGACGCGCTGGGCGCGGTGCCGCGGGCCCTGCGCGAGGCTTCCTACGCCCTGGGCGCCACGCGCCAGGAGACCATCCGGCGCGCGGTGTTGCCGGCGGCCGTCTCGGGCATCATGGCGGCCTTCCTGCTGGGTATCTCGCGCGCGGTAGGTGAGACCATGATCGTGGCGCTGGCGGCGGGCGCCGGCCCCAACTTCACCTTCAACCCTCTGGAAGGGGCGGAGACGATGACGGGGCACATCGTGCGCATCTCCGGCGGCGACATCAGCTACAACACCATCGATTACAACAGCCTCTTCGCCATTGGCCTGCTGCTCTTCCTGCTGACTCTGGCTTTCAACATCGTCAGCGGCGCGATTACGCGTCGATATCGTGAGGCGAGCTGAAATGGCCGCCCTGGGGGAACAGACCAGTCTCACGCGACGCCGGCGTATCGGTCGCGTCTGGTCGCGCGTCTATCAGGCCTGCGTCGGGCTGGCGGCCCTGGCCCTTGTCATTCTGCTGCTCAAGATCGTGGATGACGCCTTCGGCACCGTCGCGGTCGTCAACGTCGTCGACCCCGCCAGCCTGGTCAGTGACGACGACCGCAGCCTTGATCAGCAGAGCGCAGGTGAACTGGCCGCCCTCGCCCGTGACTATCTGGACGAGGACGGACGTCACTACGTCAGCACCGATCGCCTTTTCACGCTCTTCCTTGACGAGGTCGCCCGGACAGCCCTGCCGCCTTCCGCGCTGCGCAACCTGACCGTGGGCCAGGCCCTGATCGACGGCCAGAAATTCCCGCAGGAGTGGGCCGACCGCACCCTGTTTGACCTGCGTCTGCCGGACGTGGAGCGCAGCGAACGGGACGCCAGAGCCAGGGCGGACCTCGCCTTGCTGCTGGGCGACAACGTCGAGCAAGGTCGCCTGCTGGAACTGGTCTATACCGACGTCGTACAAATTGAGTTGCTGGAAAGCTGGAACCTGATCGACTCGCTGACGCGCCAGGACGAGATCCAGGCCCGGGCGGCGAGGGACTTCCCGCAGGCGACGCTTGAATTCCGCTCCTGGTTGAACGCCGACTTTTTGCGCACGCCCGGCTCCAGCCAGGCGTTGACCAGCGGCATCCGCGTGGCCCTGCTGGGCACGCTCTGGATGCTGGTGATCGCCATCGGCGTGTCCCTGCCGCTGGGGCTGGGCGCGGCCATCTATCTGGAGGAGTACGCGCGCGACGCCAACAACCACCGCTTGTTGCGTCTGCTCAACGGCTTCATTGAGACCAACATCCGCAACCTGGCCGGCGTGCCCTCCATCATTTACGGCATTCTCGGTCTGGCGGTGTTCGTGCGGGCCATGGAACCCCTGACCAGCGGACGTCTGGCGGGGATGGAAGGCACGGACGGGCGCACCGTCCTGTCCGCCGGCCTGACGATGGCGCTGCTGATCCTGCCGATCATCATCATCAATGCCCAGGAAGCCATCCGCGCCGTGCCCCAAACGCTGCGCGAGGGCAGTTACGCGCTGGGCGCGACGCGTTTGCAGACGATCTCGGGACAGGTGCTGCCGGTGGCCCTGCCCGGCATGCTGACCGGCGTCATCCTGTCGGTCTCGCGCGCCATCGGGGAGACCGCGCCGCTGGTGGTGGTGGGCGCGGCCACGACCATCTTCATCGATCCCGACAGTCCCTTCTCGCGCTTCACCGTGTTGCCGATTCAGATCTATCGCTGGACGGCGGACCCGCGCGAGGGCTTTCAGGACGTCGCCGCCGCCACGATTATCGTGTTGTTGGTATTGTTGCTGTCGCTCAACGCCAGCGCGATCATTCTGCGTAACCGTTTCAGCGCCAGGGCGCGAAGGACCGCATGATCGAAACGCCGACCCAAACCCTGCAGGACAAACTTGACATTGACCAGATGAGCGTCTGGTACGGCGAGACCTGTGCCGTGCGCGGCGTGACCCTGCCGATTAATCCGCGCCGCATCACGGCCTTCATCGGGCCCTCGGGTTGCGGCAAAAGCAGCGTATTGCGCGCCATCAACCGCATGAACGACCTGGTCCCCGGCGCCCGTGTGCAGGGTGAAATCAGGTATCAGGGATACAACCTTTACGATGAAGACGTCGACCCGGTTGAACTGCGCCGGCGCATCGGCATGGTCTTCCAGAAGCCCAATCCCTTCCCCAAGTCCATCTTTGACAACGTCGCCTACGGGCCGCGTTTGCTGGGCATTCGGGACCGCAAGTCGCTGGCCACCATCGTGGAGCACAGCCTGCAACAGGCGGCGTTGTGGGACGAGGTCCGCAACGACCTGCACGCGAAGTCCGGGCTGGAACTTTCGGGCGGGCAGCAGCAGCGCCTGTGCATCGCGCGCGCGCTGGCCGTTGAACCCGAGGTCATCCTGATGGACGAGCCCTGTTCGGCGTTGGACCCCATCGCCACGCAGAGCATCGAGGAGTTGATGCGCGATCTGGTGCAGGACTACACCATCGTCATTGTCACGCACAACATGCAGCAGGCCTTGCGCGTGTCGGACTACACGGCATTCTTCAACATTCGCAAGCGCGAACTGGATGGTGTGGAGTTGCGCTGGGGCGAACTGGTCGAATTCGGGCCGACGCAGCGGCTCTTTGAGGAACCGGAGCACCAGGAGACGGCGGACTACATCTCCGGCCGCTTCGGCTGAATCAGACTTCAGCGCGTGGCGGCAGGCTGCAGGGTAGCCCCGTTGCCGTTGCGGGCTTCCTCGCTGAAGTGGCCTTCCCACAGGCGCTGCATTTCACTGCAGTGCTGCAGCAGATCGTCGAGCCGCCCCTGGGCGTGGATGCGTCCATCCTTCATCACGATGATTTGGTCCGCGCGCCGCAGGGCGGCCTTGCGATGGGACACCGCGAGGCAGGTAGCGCCATCCCGCGCGAAAACGCGGTTCCACAGGCGCTGCTCGGTCTCCACGTCGAGGGCGCTGGACAGGTCGTCGAAGATCAGCAGTTCCGGTTCTCGCACAAACATGCGCGAGGCCGCCGTGCGCTGCATCTGACCGCCGCTCAGGCGCACGCCGCGCGGGCCGACGAGCGTGTCCAGGCCTTCGTCGAGTTCCTTCAGATCGCGCTCCATCACCGCCGAACGGATGGCCTCGGGGACGTCGGCGTCCTTCTCGGGAATGCCCATCAGGATATTGTCGCGCAGCGGATCGCTGAAGAGCCGCGGCACCTGGGGCGTGTAGGCCGTGTGGGGCGGAACGAAGAACTCCGCCAGATGCTCGACCGGTGCACCGTTCCAGCGAATTTCGCCGCGGTCCGGCGGCAAAAGGCCCTGCAGGGTCCGTAGCAGCGTGGTCTTGCCGGCGCCGATGCGTCCGGTGACGACCGTAAAGGTGCCGCGCTCGAGGCGCAGGTTGATGTTGTCGATGCCGTTCTGGCTGCCCGGATGCTGGTAGCTCAGCCCCTCGATTTCGAGCGCGTGCAGGCGATCGTCATCGCCGATCGACACCTTCGGGATGCCGGGCAGGTTGCCATCCAGCCAGACCGGGTTGTGCTCGACCATGATTTGGCGCGGCGCGCCGCCCAGCAACCACTCCACGCGATCGATGGAGATGCCGATCTGCTTGTAGCGCGACAGGGAGAAGCCGAACATGCGCATGAACTGGGTCATGCGCTCCAGATAGAAGACGAAGAGCGCGAAGTCGCCGAGCGTGAAGCTGCCGTCGCGCATGGCGCTGGCGGAGAGGATCAGGACGATGCCGGTGCCGATGTTGACGGCGTTGTAATAGGTGGAGCGCTGGACTTCCTCAAAGACGCGGTCCTTGAGCGCGGCCACCCGACGGACCTCGTTCAGTCGCTGAAACTCGCGGATCACCGGCTCTTCGCGGCCGGCCACCTTGACGCTCTGGGCGGCGCCGAAAGTCTCGGCCACGAAGCCCACGACGCGCGCGGCGGCGCGGCGGCGTACGCGGCGGTAATGCTGCACGCGCTGATGCGTCAGGTTGGCGATGAGGGCCACCAGCAGCAGGGGCGTGAAGGCCACCACGGCGATGAGCGGGTTGATGCTCACCATGATGTAGATGGCCACCAGCGAGGCAATCCAGTGGCCCACCAGCATTTCCAGCAGGCGGAAGAACATACCGATCTCGTCGAGGTCGCCGCCGAAGCGACTGATCGACTCGCCGGGCGAGGTGGGCATGGGGCGCGCGCCGGGCTGGTTCAACACGTGGCGGAAGACGTTCAGCCGCATCAGCGCCATGACCGTGAACTGGAAGGTCGCGCGCGTCCAGCTGACGCCGAAGCGCACGACGATCTCGGCCAGGCCGGAGGCGGCCAGCAGGGCCACCAGCGCCCACAGGTCGAAGCGGACGGGGGCGCTGTCGGTCAGGACGTTGAAGAATTCGCGCGTCACCAGGGCCGGCGCCTGCTGGGCCAACTGGCCAAGGGTGGCAAAGAGGATCGTGATGCCGAAGAGGCCGGGCCGGAAGCGGATCAGCTGCAGGACGATTTGCCAGTCCTTCATGCCAGCGCTTCCTCCAGGCCGGTGCGCAGCAAATGCGAAAAGCGCGAGTCCGGATCCGCGGCGAGGCGGGCGCGACTGTCATGCTCGATGATGCAGCCCTTGTCGATGACCATGATTTCGTCGCTGCGCTGCACGGTGGCGAGGCGGTGCGCCACGATGATGCCGCTGCGCCGGTGCAGCAGCTTGTCGATGGCGCGTTCAATTCGATGCTCGGTCAGCGGGTCGAGTCGTGAGGAGGCTTCGTCGAGAATGACGAGTCCGGGGTCCTTGAGAAAGACGCGCGTGAAGGCCAGCAGTTGCGCCTCCCCGGCGGAGAGGCCGCGCCCACCCGATTCGATGCGCGTGTCGAGGCCTTCGGGAAGCTGCGCCAGCCAGGGGCCGAGCCCCAGGTCGTGGATGGCCTCGTGAATGCGCTCGTCGGGGATGCTGTCATCGAAGAAAGTCAGGTTGTCGCGCACGGAAGCGCGGAAGAGCTGCACGTCCTGGGTGACGATGCCGACGCGCTGGCGCAGTTGTTGCAGCGAGGCCTCGCGCAGGTCGGTGCCGCCGAGGCGGACGCTGCCTTCTACCGGATCGTAGAGGCGGAAGAGCAGGCGGCTGATGGTCGTCTTGCCGCTGCCGGTGCGTCCCAGCAGGCCCAGTACCTTGCCCGGTTCCAGGTGGAAGTCGACGTCTTGCAGCACGACTTCCCTGTCGTTGTAGGCGAAAGTGACGTCGGCAAACTCGACGTCAAGCGGCCCTGGCGGCACGGGTACGCCGCGGCCGTCCTCGATTTTGGTCTTGATGTTGAGCAGTTCGATGACGCGGCCGATGCCGGCGCCGGCCTTCTGCAACTCCTGCACCTGCATGGTCAGTTCGCGCATCGGTCGCACGAGGATGTGGGTGTAGGTTACGAAGAGGAAGATCGTACCCAGCGTGATGAGCCCCTGCTGGTAGAGCAGGTAACCCGCCACCAGGGAGATGCCGAGGCCGAGGATGGCGCAGAAGGCCACCACGCCGAAGATGGCCGCGTTCATGACACTGGCCTTCTGCTCGCTCCTGAGGCGGAAGTACATAAGGCGCGCGAAGTTGCGCAGCGTCCAGGGCACGGCGCCGCTGGCGCGCGTGTCTTCGGTGCCGGATAGCTGTTCTTCCAGAAAGCCGTAGAAACTGGCGCTGGCCTCCCGCGCCGAGCCCCAGGCCGGGATGGCCAGGCTGCGCACGGCGTTGAGCGCCCAGAGGGTGAAGAGCGCGTAGACGGCCATGATCACGCCGGTAATCGTGTTCTCGCGGAAGATCATGGCGACCACGCCGGCCAGCAGCAGGATGTTGGCCAGGATGATGACGACGAACTGCGAAAAGAAATTGGCGATCTGCGTCACGTCGCTGTCGACGCGTTCGATCATTTCGCCGGGCGTGCGCTGGTGATGAAAGCTCATGTCCAGGCGCAGGCAGTGGTCCGCCAGGTCGGAACGCAGCTTGTTGGTGGCCTTCCAGCCGACGTCCTCGCCGAAGTAGACGGCGCCCACGGCGACGAGTTGCTGCAGGATGGCCACGGCGATGAAGAGCAGCGCGACCATCAGCAACTCGTGCATGGTGTTGTCGGGCACGGGCCAGAGCGTCCCGCCTGTCGTCAGGTTGTTGCCGCTGTCAATGGCGGTGTCGATGAAGAGGCGCAGGATCTGCGGGTTGACCAGTTGCAGGCCGATACTGGTGAAGAGCATCAGGGCCAGCAGCAACACGCGGTTGCGCCAGGGAAACATGTATTCTCTGAGAACGTGGCGGTACTGTTCGAGGCGCGGGACGATCATCGAGTGCGGTCGTCCCGTGGATCAGTTTTTGTTGGGCAACAGGGCAATTCTTCTGACATGTCGCGGTCAGCCGGCTTGCATGGCTGACGCCGTTTCTCCTTCCGTACGGAGGTCTTGCCCGCAATCGGGCAAGATTCATTCTACAGGTCGCATGGCCTGCCCGGCAAGATTGGCCTGCATTGGATATAGATTCAGGCGCCGCCCAGCTGGCCGCTGTGGATGAAGGCGTGGGTCGGGCCGGCGGGGATGAGGGTCAGGTCCCAGACCAGCGCGGCCGATTGAATTGTTCCCAGGCCGCTGCCCGTCTCCATGCCGGAAGCCACGATGCGCCTGCCGTCCGGTGACCAGTCCACGAGCATCATCAGAAAACGTTCGGCTTCCCATTCCCTGTAGTAGGGGATTGATTGCGGAGCGAGGCTGGCAACAGTTCGGCCGTCAGTTGTGTCTGTGACAATTACTCCACCGAGAACCGGGACCACGAGGAATCGGCCATCGGGCGACCAGTCGGTATCGATGATCCAGTCCGAAGATGAGAACAACGGGGCAGGAAGCTCCTGGCTGATTCCGTCCCAGAGGTGCAGGGCGCTGTCAGTCACGAGGTCGTTGTCGTTTTCCCTCTCCGTCACCTGGAAACTGGTGTAGGCGATTTGCGAGCCATTTGGCGTCCAGGCCACTTCACCGAATCTCGTGCCATTGGCGGCCTCCAGGGAAGCGAGCAGTTCGCCGCTGGCCGCGTCACGCAGGCGGAGCGCGCTGATTTCCCGGTCGTCAGAATGCTCCACAAGGGCGATACGCCGGTCGTCGGGCGACCAGGAAATGGCTGAGGCTGATGTTTCGATGACAAGCAGGGATTGTGATTGCTGTACGTCCAGGATGTTCAGTTCGTCGCCAACCGTGGCGATACGCGTTCCGTCGTGAGACCAGGCCAGGTCCAGGACGCCCCGGCCCGACCCGGACAGGGGCACAGGAGAACTGCCGTCAGCGTTCATGAGAAACAGGCTGAACTCCGGCTCGGCCCGCCCTTGTCCCTCGTCATCAAAATCAATGCCGGCCGCCGCCGCAATACGTGTCCCGTCGGGTGACCAGGCTATATGTACATGTGGTGTAAAGCCCAGGGCAGCCTGCACCGTGCGCTCACCGCTGGCTGCGTCCCAGATATACAATCCATTTTGAACGACCGCGGCAATTCTCTGGCTGTCCGGCGAGATGTAGGGATGCCACACATGGAACCGGTTCCGTTCCGGATCCCTGATGTCCGGCATGTCCTTCAGTCGGCTCCGCTCAAAGTCGAAGCAGGGGCAGTCCAGCAGCACCTCGTACCACAGCGCGCTGCCCTCATTCTCGGGGCCTTCAGCCTCGCCGGTCACCATAACCCTTGCGCCGGCGGGCAGCCAGGCGAGGCGTTCGCAGTCTTCCTCGACGCAGACGAAGGCCGGCGCCCCTTCTTTCTGGATGATGGTCATCAACTGCGACGTCACATCCTGCGCAGCGAGTGGCAGCCCGGTCAACAACAACATGAGCAACAACAGTCTTGAACACATGATCCACTCCTTTCCAAACCACGTGCCTTGTATTCAGTCTACACCAAGGCTTCCATTGCTGGCGCCGGCGCCGCGCGATCCCTCAGCCGTCAGCGGATTCGGCGTGGCCGAGCCGGCCGCCGTGGACGAAGGCGCGGGTCGGCCCGGCGGGGATGAGGGTCAGGTCCCAGACATGGGCGACCCAGGTCCTCGTCGGCCGTCCGCGCTCGCCCTGCGATGACAGAATACTGGCAAGGCCGGCGATAGCAATGCGATCGCCGGTGGGCGACCAGTCGGACAGGCCGGGGAAGAATCCGCTGTTAATGTCGGCGAGCGTGGCGAACACTCGACCGTCAGTAGGGTCCAGGATTTGCACGCTGAAGCCCGTGTTGGCCAGCAGGTATCTGCCATCGGGCGACCAGCTGACATGGACTGCCTGGCCGGATTCTGCAAGAGAGTCGCTGACGTTTCCGCTGGTAACGTCGTAGACATGGAGGCCACCGCAGCCTTTGCCGATGCTGGCCCAGGCGATGCGCGAACCATCCGGCGACCAGTTGACCCAGGTGATGTGACAACTTGTGTCTATCATATCAACCAGGTTACCATTGTCCGCGTCCCACAATGAAAGTGTCCCGCCCTGATCGGCGGCGCCATTGCTGACAATGCGCGAGTCATCCGGTGACCAGCCCGCCGTCGTGACGGGAGCATCTGTGGTTACGAGCACTGTTCCCTGCTGTCCGTCGCGAATGCGCAACTCATCCCCCAGGGTCAGAAAGCGCGTCCCGTCGTTTGACCAAGCCACTCCGGAGACAAAGTCCTCCTGCAGGTCAACTTTCCTTTTGGGCTGTCCTTCAGGACCCAGCAGTAGCAAGACATTCCTGCTCACCGCCCCGTCGGCATAGGCCAAGCCAGCCACGGCGATACGCTCCCCATCCGGCGACCAGGACATGTCCACGTACTGCAGGGGAAATGTATCCAGCATTTCCTTTACCAGCAGTTCACCGCTGTGCACGTCCCAGATATACAGAAAGGACTCATGGACCGCAGCGATACGTTCGCCTGCCGGCGAAAAGTCCGGATGCCACAGGGGATAGCTGTCTGCAGCGGGGTCCAACTGCGGAAGGTCAGCCAGGGCCCTTTTTTCATAATCGAAGCAGGGACAGTCCAGCAGCACTTCGTGCCACCCTGCGCCGCCCCCAGGCTCGCGTCCTTCTACCTCGGCGATGACGGTGACTTCGGCGCCGGCGGGCAGCCAGGCTAGGCGTTCGCAGTCCGCCTCCACGCAGGCGAAGGCCGGGGCAGAACCCTCCGCTGTGATGACCATCGTCTCCTGCGCCGCGAGCGGAGGCCCGGAAACCAACAGCAACAGCAGGAGTGCAAGGGCGGCGCGCATGGTGAGTCTCCGCTTCAGAACAGGCTGAGCTGGGTGGGCGCCTCGTCGGCTTCCTCCTGACGCGCGCGGCGCTGCTTCACCTCGGCGACCAGGTCCGGCAGGCGGCGGATGTCGGCCTCCATGTCGCGTCGCAGGCCGGGGTTGCGCAGCGCGGCCGCGGGGTGGAAGAGGGGATAGTACGCCGTGATCGGGGAACCGCCGAAGCGCGGTTTGCCATGAATGCGACTGATGCGCGCGTCAGGAAAGTAGCGCGCCATGCTGAAGCGGCCCAGGGTCGCGATGACGGCCGGCCGGATGATGTCCAGCTGCTCGTCGAGCCAGTGCTTGCAGGCGAAGATTTCGTCGGCGCGCGGGTCGCGGTTGTCGGGGGCGCGGTGCTTGACGACGTTGGCGATGAAGACCTCGTCACGATGCACGTCGATCAGGCCCAGCAGGTACTCGAGGTAGTCGCCGGAGCGACCGACGAAAGGCAGGCCGAGCCGGTCTTCATGGAAGCCGGGCCCCTCGCCGATGAAGACGATGTCGGCCGTGGCGCTGCCGCTGCCGGGCACGGCGTTGTTCGTGCCCTGGTAGAGGCCGCATTCCTGGCAACGTCGCACGCGTTCGGCGATGTCGTGCAATCTGGCCGCGGCGTCTTCGCTCATGTTCCCTGCCTCCTGAACGCGATGCGCCAATCTTACCGGGCCGGCGTCTTAATCAAAACGACCTCACTTGTTGCTACCCTGCCGCTGTGCTATAGTGCCCGCGGCGCCAGGGTAGCTCAGCTGGTAGAGTACCTCACTGAAAATGAGGGTGTCCCCGGTTCGAGTCCGGGCCCTGGCACAGAGGCCTGACGGACGCGTCGGGCCTTTGTCTTACACGAACGGGAGGGTGACCATGGGTGTTGGCGAGCGTTTCTCCCTGGTCGGTCAGAGCGCCCTGGTGACCGGCGGCGGCAGCGGCATCGGCGCCTGCCTGGCCGCCGCGCTGGCGGAGGCCGGCGCCAACGTCGCGCTGGCGGACCGTTTCCCGGACAAGGCGCAGGACGTGGCGCGTCAGTTGGCGGCGCAGGACGTGGCGACCCTGGCCATCAAGGTGGACGTGACGCAGGCCGACCAGGTGCAGCGCATGGTCGACCAGGTGCTGGACGCCTGGGGGCAGCTGGACGTGGCCGTCAACAGCGCCGGAGTCGCCACCCGCGCCCGCGCCGAGGACCTGGAAGAGGACGACTGGGACCACGTCGTGGGCATCGACCTCAAGGGCATCTACCTCAGCACGCGCGCCGAGGGACGCGCCATGCTGGCGCGCGGCAGCGGCTCGATCATCAACATCGCCTCCATGTCCGGGCAGATCGTCAACCGGCCGCAGTTGCATTCGCACTACAACGCGGCCAAGGCCGGCGTCATCCAGTATTCGCGCTCCTGCGCGGCGGAGTGGGCGGCGCGCGGCGTGCGCGTCAACTGCATCAGCCCTGGCCACACCGTCTCGCCGATGACGGTGGAAGCCATCCCGTTCATGGGCGACGAGTGGGTCTCCAACACGCCGATGGGGCGGGTGGGCACGCCGGAAGACCTGCAGGGCGCGGTCCTCTATCTGGCGTCGGCGGCCTCGGCCTACGTCACCGGCCACGACCTGGTGGTGGACGGCGGCTACACGCTCTGGTAAGGAGCGCCAGCCTACAGCAATATCCGCAATACGTTGACCGAAGCCGGCGCGAAGCCCTGCGTCCAGGCGCTGCCGCTGACATCCAACGCCTGCGTCCGCGGGCGCACCAGGTTGGGCGCCTCGAAGCGGTTGTGGGCGTGAATCCCCGGCCCCTCCAGCGTGGTCAGGGCCACCTCCCGCGCTGACGCAGCGACCAGGCTGATCTCCGCCTCGATCGCGTCGCCGGCGCTGCAGTTGACGACGCTGAGCGTGAGTTCATTGCCCATCAGTGAGGCGGAACCGGCCAGCGCCGGCATTTCCTGCGCCTCTCCATGGACCTTGTAGCCCAGGCCCTCGCTCTCGAAGCGGGTGTGCAGGCTCTGGCCGCCCTGGTGGGCGCGGTACATGGCGTAAACGTGGCCGGTGGGCGTGACCAGCATGCGGTCGCCGGCGGTGAGCACCATGGCCTGCAGCACGTTGACGGTCTGGGCGATGTTGGCCATGACGACCTTGTCCGCGTGGCGATTGAAGATATCCAGGGTGCTGGCGGCGACGACGGCGTCGCGCATGGTGTTCTGCTGCCAGAGGTGGCGCGGATGACGGCCCGGCGTCGGCGGGTGCCAGGTGCCCCATTCATCGACGATCATGCCGATGCGACGCCCGGGGTCGAAGCTGTCCATGGCGGCGCGCTGCTGCAGCACCAGCGGCTCCATTTGAAGGCCCAGATGGAGCTGGGCGTACCACTGTCCCTCGTCGTATTCGGTGGCCGAGCCCGTTTCGGCGGCCCATGCGTCGACGCTGTCTTGTCCGGCGGCGCGGGAACGGGCGTAGTAGTGGGGAGCGAAGGCATTGATGCGCGAACGCCGGTCACCTCCCAGTTTCTCGAAGAAGCGCAGCGTCCAGTCGACGTCGTTGCCGCGCGGGCCGCAGGCGATGAGGAAGGGATCGGGGCCGCCGAAGCCGCCCAGGTAGGTGGCGAAGCGGCGGTAGGCGGCGGCGTAGTCTTCGGGGTCCATGTCGCCGCCGCAGCCCCAGTTTTCGTTGCCGACGCCCCAGTAGCGTACGTCGAAGGGCTCCGCCGCGCCGTTGGCGGCCCGCTCTCGCGCGAGCGTGCTGTCGCCACCAAAGTTGCAGTATTCGATCCAGTTGCGCATTTCGCCCGGCGTGCCGCTGCCGACGTTGCCGACGACATAGGGCTGCGCGCCGGTCTGGCGGCAGAGTTCGATGAACTCGTGCGTGCCGAAGTGGTTGGTCTCGATGTCCTCGCCCCACCAGAGGTTGATGCGGCGCGGGCGGTCCTCAGGCGGGCCGATGCCGTCGCGCCAGTGGTAGTCGTCGGCGAAGCAGCCGCCGGGCCAGCGAATGACCGGCGGCGCGAGGTTGCGCAGGGCGGCGATGACGTCGTTGCGCAGACCCCTGGTGTTGGGGATGCTCGAGTCCTCGCCGACCCAGATGCCCTCGTAGATGCAGGCGCCGAGGTGCTCGGCGAAGTGGCCATAGATGTTGGGGTTGATACGAGCGAGTCCATGCTCCGGCGTGACGCGAATGCTGGCCATCGTGCTCCCTCCCAGGATATTCACGCGGGCCCTTGTCTTACCACACAAACAAAGACCGCGCAGTGCAAAATGCGCGGTGCGGCAAACGGTCGGTCAACGAGTCTGCTATCCGATGCCTCTGAACACGTACATGAGTACGCTCAGCGCCACCCCCGGCAGAGCAATGTACCAGTGCGCAATTTTTCATTTCGGCGTGCAATGCCTTGACTTCGCCACGCAGTTCGCTGATGTCCGCCTTCGTGGCAAGAAAGGGCAGGGCACCTTCCTGCCTGGCCATCCTTACTTCAAGAGATTCGGACGCTGGTGATTGACTCGTCATGGCAGGTTGCTCCGATGTCATGCTGCGAAGTTGACAGAGAACACTGCCTCGATTCGATGGAGAAGCACAGGAAGGCCTGGTTGACGCCCGGTTCATGCCTCCTGGTTGAGCCTGAATCGGCCATTGCGCAGCGCGGCTTAGCGAAGCACCAACATCAGAACGCCCAGGCCAACACCTATGAGTGACACGGACAAGGTCATTGACCAGCGCAGGGTCTTGATCTCACCGCTAATTTCGCTGATCTTGCCGTTAATCTTGCCTATCTCATCGCGCATTTCGCTCATCTCGCCGCGCAGCGCGCCGATTTCGCTCCGCAGATCACTGCCCTGCGCGCTGATCTGGCCCTGCAGATCATTGCCCTGTGCGCTGAATTTGCCGACCAACTCGCTGCGCAAAGCACCGATCTCGCCTTGTAAGTCGCTGCGCAGGGCGGCGTTTTCGCTCTGCAATGCACGGAGCATCTCACCGCGGAGGTCGCTGATGTCCTCCTTCGTGGCGAGGTAGGGCAAGGCCCCTTCAATCTTTGCCAGTCGAACGTCGAGGGAGTCGAGTACGGTAGTTTCGGCTGCCATGGCGGGTTGCTCCGGTGTCAGGCTGCGATGTTGAGTAGAGCTTACCGCGGCTTTTTGCCAAGGTCAAACGATCGCGAGCAGGACCTTCGCGCTCAGCTGTCCCGGTACGGCGACCAGTAATTGCGCGGGTCGGACTTGAACTGGTAGCGGCGGCGCGGATGCGGCAGGGGGTCCTGGGCGCGCAGGGTCCAGGCCAGCAATTCGGCCAGCAGTTCGGCCCGGATGGCCGCGTATGCCGGGTCGTCGTAGAGGTCGTTCAGTTCGACCGGGTCCTGCGCCAGGTTGTAGAGCTGGCCGCGGCCCTGCATGTCGAAGAGCAACTTCCAGTCGCCGCGGCGCAGCATGCGCATGTTGCCGCTCTGCGTCCAGCCATTGAGCTCGTCGAAACTGATGGCGGGGTGGAAGCCGTCCTGCTGCGGGTCGAAGTCGTCGTCTTCCGTGTAGTGCAGGCCGCCGAAGCCCTGTTCGGCGTAGGCGCTGGCGAATTCCTCGCGCGGCCAGTCGTCGTCGGTCAGGAGCGGCCAGAGACTGCGTCCCTGTACGCCGTCGGGGACGGGGATGCCGGTCGCCTCGCAGAGGGTGGGCAGGATGTCGACGATGCTGACGTGCGCCTTGTGAGGTTCCGCCCCGGCCTGGATGCCCGGCCCGCAGACCTGGAAGGGGATGCGCACCAGCACCTCCGGCAGTTCGGCGCCCTTGCGCACCAGGCCGTACTCGCCGACGTAGTCGCCGTGGTCGGAGAGGAAGAGGAGGATGGTGTTCTCGCGCAGACCGCGTGCGTCCAGATGTCCGACGAAGCGGCGCACCTGGTCGTCGATCAGACGCAGGATGGCGAAGTAGTTGCTGCGCGCCTGCGGCAACTGTTCGGCGTAGTCGGGGAAGGCGGTCTCGCCGATCTGCCGCAGCCAGCGGTACTTGAAGCTCTTGCCTTCCAGCGCGGAGACGTCCGAGAGGGTGGGCGGCAGCGTATCGGGCGGGAAGAGCGAGAAGTAAGGCTCCGGCGCCTGGTAGGGGTTGTGCGGTTCCGGGAAAGAGAGCCACAGGAAGAAGGGGTCGTCAACGGCGCTGTCGACGAAATCGATGGCGCTGCTGACGGCGCGGTACGGGCACTGGACCTCGACGCCGCCGGGCGCGGGGTTGAAGTCGGCGCGGTGACGCAGGCCGGCGAGGTAGTCGTCGAAGGCCACTTCCGCCAGCGTGCGCTCCGGGCCGAAGCCGCCGTGATGCCCCAGCGGGAAGTAGTGGTCCACGTCATCTGCCGTAATGTGGCTGTGGTTCTTGCCGCAGAGCGCCGTGCGGTAACCGGCGTCGCGCAGCAACTGGTAGAGGTCGCGTTCGCAGGTGGCGTCCTCCTCGTTGTGATTGGTGCGGGCGCGCGTGGCGCCGGGGTAGCGCCCGGTCAACATGCTGACGCGCGCCGGCAGACAGGCGGGCATGGAGGTATAGGCGCGGTTGAACCAGACGCCCTCCGTCGCCAGGGCGTCAAGGAAGGGCGTGGTATCCAGTTCAAAGCCCTCACGCGCGGAGACGTCGGCGCGCTGCTGGTCGCTCATGATGATGACGATGTTGGGCCGCTCGCTCATGCTGCCTCCCTTTCCGCAGAGGGCTTGACAAATTGCTGATGTACTTCTGTTGCAACTGAAGAAGTAGGGAGGCCCGGCGGACGGGCCTCCCTGAATGAGTCGGCCTGGAGCTAAAGAAGGTCGTTAATCTGCGCGACGAGGCTGTCGGCCACTTCCTGGGCGCCGGCCTGACCGATCCACAGCCGGTCCAGTTCGCTGACGGCGATCGAAGACGCCTGGGCGAAGGTCGCGTGGCGCGGGTCCGGGCGCAGGTAGGGCGCGCCGTCGGTGAAGACCGAGATGTGCTCCGGCGGCTCGCCGGGCTTGAGGAAGACGTCGCTGGCGGCCACCGACTGCAGCGGCGGCACGATGCCCATGATGTCCGTCCAGACCTCGACGCCGTCGGTGCTGGCCATGAACCTGAGGAACTCCCAGGCGGCGTCCTTCTGCTCCGAAAAGGCCGAGATGGCCTGGCCGGAGCCGCCGCCGGCGGTGGACTTGCCGGCTGCGCCCGCCGGATGCGGTGCAACGTCCCAGGCGAACTTGTCGCCGATGTTGTTGCGCATGCGGCCCATGGCCGGCCAGAAGGTGTCCATCGCAACCACGCCGGCCTCGAAGATGTTCCAGGCGCCCATTTCGGAGGCCACGTCGATGGGCGGCGCGACCTGATGCTCGTGAATCAGGCTGGCGAGGAACTCGAAGGCTTCCACCGCGGGCGGCTCGTTGAGTATGCAGGCCGTGTAGTCCTCGTTGTAGAAGCCGCCGCCGTTGGCCGTCACCCAGATCCACCAGGGGCGGAAGCCGTTCTTGACCTGGAAGCCCCAGAGGTTGTTGTCGCGGTCCGTCAGCGCCAGGGCCGCCTCCAGGAAGGTGTCCCAGTTCCAGCTTTCGTCCTCCCAGTCCGACGAGGGGCGCGGCACGCCCATCTCCTCAAACCAGGTGACGTTGTAGAAGATCTGCTGGTTGGGTGCGTCCAGCGGGAAGCCGTACTGCACGCCATCGACCTGATAGAGCTTCAGGTTGGCCTCAAAGATGTCCGAGGTATCGAACATGTCGCGCTCGATGTAGCTGTCGAGCGGCTCCAGTTGCCCGCGGGACACGAAGGGCACGGTCCAGCCGTTGCCGATGTACATCACGTCCGGGTAGTCGCCGCCGGCCAGCATGGTCTGCAGTTTGGTGCTGTAACTGTCGGGAATGTGGATGAATTCGATCTTGATCGCGTCCTGCGATTCTTCGAAGAGCGCGTTGGTGGCCTCGCGCGCGGTGAATTCGGTGGGGTTGCCCCAGGCGGTCAGCCGGATGGTGACCGGGTCCTGGGCATGAACGACCGTCGTCGCGACCTGCCCCAGCACGGGTGCTGCCGAGGCCGCCGCCGAAGCGCGCAGGAAATCGCGTCTTGAAAGTCCTTTGGTGCCTGCTGACATGATTCTCTCCCTGTATGTCACAAAGGTTTTACGATGACTGCTCTCTTTGGTCCGAGGGCAACTCCTTTCCCTTGCGGGCGGACCCCATTTATCCCTTGACGCCGGTGATGACTACGCCCTGGATGAAGTATTTCTGGGCGAAGAAGAAAATCAGGATGAGCGGAATCATGAAGACGATGTTGGCGGCCATCATCAAATGCCACTCCGTGCCCCAGCTTTCGCCGATGAAGGTGCGCAGACCCAGCGAGACGGTGAACATCTCCTGCTTGTTGAGGTAGATCAGCGGCGCGAGGAACTCCTTCCACTTGAACTGCGAGAACATGATGGCCGCCACCGCCAGCGCCGGTTTGCTCATGGGCAGCATGATACGCAGGTAGATCTGGAAGAAGCTGGCGCCGTCCATGCGCGCCGCGTCGTCAAGGTCCAGGGGAATCGTCATGAAGAACTGGCGCAACAGAAAGACGAAGAAGGCGTTGCGCGCGAAGAAGGGCGGCGCGATCAGCGGCAGATAGGTGTTGACCCAGCCCAGGTGGCGGAAGAGCACAAAGGTGGGGATCAGCGTCACCTGGTCGGGCAACATCATGGTGGCCAGCAGCACCAGGAAGAGCAGGTTGCGACCGGGCCAGCGCAGGCGCGCGAAGGAGAAAGCCACCAGGCTGGCGGACATGATCGTGCCGGTGGTGGCCACCCCGACCACAAAAAGCGTGTTGAGGAACCAGCGACCGAAGGGCTTGATGGTCACCGCTTCGGGGAAGTTGCCCCAGACGATCGGGTCCGGAATCCAGCGCGGCGGGAACTCGGCGAGGCGGTCGGGCGCCTTGAGCGCGGTGGAGAGCGTCCAGGCGAAGGGGATGAAGACGATGATCGCGCCCGCCAGCAACACGAGGTAAATCGACAGGCGTTTCGCCTGTTCCAGCCAATTCGTGTCGCTGCCCTGCGCCGGCAGCCGCGCTACGCGTTCCGCCATCTCAGCGCCCTTTCAGCGACCCCTCGTAGTAGACCCACATGCTGGAGGAGCGGATGATGAAGATCGTCAGCACCATGATGTAGATGAAAATGATCCAGGCGATCGCCGAGGCGTAGCCCATCTTGAAGAGCTCGAAGGCGTTGCGATAGAGGTAGAGTACGAGGAAGGTGCTCGAGTTGGCCGGGCCGCCGCGCGTCATGATGAAGGGCAACACGAATTCCTGCAGGGCGGTGATGATGCCCATCACCATGTTGAAGAAGATGACCGGCGTCATCATCGGCACCGTCACGCGGAAGAATTTGGCCAGCGTGCCCGCGCCGTCGACGTCGGCGGCCTCGTAGAGCTCGGTGGGGATGCCCTGCAGCGCGCCGAGGTAGATCAGCATCGAGGAGCCGGCGCCCCACATGCTCATCAGGACGAAGGAGACCAGCACCAGGTCGGGGTCCCCCAGCCAGGAGGGGCCCTGGATGCCAACCGTGGCCAGCATCCCGTTGATCAGACCGAACTGCGTGCCGAAGATCCAGCGGAACATGACCGCCACGGCGATGCCGCCGATGACCGAGGGCAGGTAGTAGACCGTGCGGAAGAAGCCCAGCAGGCGAATCTTCTGGTTGAGCAGGGTGGCCAGTACCAGGCCCAGACTGACCTGCAACGGCACGCTGACGAAGGCGTAGATCGTGGTCACCTTCAGCGACAGCAGAAACTTGGCGTCGCGGAAGATCAGTTGCTCGTAGTTGCGCAGGCCGATCCAGCGCGGCTCGGTGAAGAGGTCCCAGCGCGTGAAGGACAGGTAGAGGCTGATGACCATGGGGCCGACGATGAAGATCAGAAAGCCCAGGATCCAGGGCGAGGCCATCAGGATGCCCGTCAACGCCTCGCTCTGGCGCGAACTGAGGGAAAGGCGCGGGAGCAGACGGGACGTGCCGCTGCGTGCGCTCACCAGACCCATGCCCTGCCGCTCCGATTGACTGTGCTGGATGCGGGCGAGTCTAGCGCGTCGCGTGCTGCCTGCAAGCAGTCAATGGCCTGCCACGGGCGTTGACAGCCCCGCCCCCTCTGCGCCAGAATGGCGGCCATTATCCGGCGAGGAGAGAGGCGCTTCATGGCCCTGCAGCTGTTCAATGTGCTCGGACGCGAGAAACAGCCCTTTGAAGCGCTGAATGAGGGCCAGGTCAGCATGTACGTCTGTGGCCCCACCGTCTACGACGACGCGCACATTGGCCACGCCCGTACCTACGTCTCCTTCGACGTGATGGTCCGCTGGCTCCGTCACAGCGCCTGGGACGTCCTCTACGTGCAAAACCTGACCGACGTCGGCCATCTGCTGGACAGCGGCGAGGACCGCATCCTGCGCAAGGCGCGTCAGGTGCAGGCAGGGCCGATGCAGGTCGTCGAGACCTACACCCGCAGCTACTTCGCCGACATGGACGCGCTGGGCGTGCAGCGGCCCGACATTTCGCCGCGCGCCAGCGGCCATGTCCCGGAACAGATCGCCATGATTGAGGAACTCATCAGCGCCGGCCACGCCTATGACGTGGAAGGCAACGTCTACTTCGACGTCACCTCGCATGAGGGCTACGGCAAGCTCTCCAACCGCGTGCTGGAGGAGCAGGAGGCCGGCAGCCGCGAGGCCGTGCGCGACGAAAAGCGCCATCCGGCAGATTTCGCCCTGTGGAAGCGGGCCGAGCCGGAGCACATTCTTCGCTGGGACAGCCCCTGGAGCGTCGGCTTTCCCGGCTGGCACATCGAATGCTCGGCGATGGCGCGCAAATACCTCGGCCCGACCTTCGACATCCATGGCGGGGGTATCGACAATATCTACCCGCACAACGAAAACGAGATCGCACAAAGCGAATGCGCCAACGACGCGGACTTCGCGCGCTACTGGCTGCTGGTGGGCAGCCTGATGGTGCTCGACGACGAGGGCATCCCCGTCAAGATGTCCAAGAGTCTGGGCAACTTCATCACCGTGCGCGACATGTTGACCCGCGCCCGTCCCGAAGCCCTGCGGGCCTTCGTCCTCGGCGCCCACTACAGCAACCCGGTCACCTGGAGCGAGGACGCGCTGGCAGCGGCGACCGCCGGTCAGGAGCGTTTACAGGCCGCCCTGCGGCAGACGCGGCAGCGCATGAACAGCGTGGCGGAGGGCGACGCGGGCAACGCCATTTTGCCGCGTCTGGAGCGCGCCCGCGCGGACTTCGCGGCGGCGATGGACGACGACTTCAACGCGCCACGAGCCCTGGCGGTGCTGCACGAATTGACGCGCGAGGTCAACACGCTGCTCAACAGCCCGGTGCAACCCGGCCTTTCGACGCTGGCTGCTATCGAGTCGCTCTATAGCGATCTGGGTAGCGCGGTGCTGGGCGTCGTGACGTCGGTGGAACAGGAGGGCGGCGACGGCCGGCGCGAGGGCGACCTGGTTGAACTGCTCATCGCCCTGCGCGCCGAAGCCCGCGTCAAGCGCGATTACGCCACCAGCGATCGCATCCGCGACGAACTGGCCGGCCTCGGCTTTGTGCTGGAGGACGGGCCTGGCGGCACCGTCTGGCGCCGGGAGGGAGCATGAGTGACTTCCTTTACGGTCACTGGGCCGTAATGGAAGCCCTGCGCGCCAATCGCCGGCAGGGCGAGCAGCTCCTGCTTACCGAGGGCGCCGACGAAGGCGGCCGCAGCGCCGGCATCATCGCGCTGGCGGAGGAGCGCGGATTGCCCCTGCGCCGGGTGCCGCGCCGCATCATGGACGACCTGGCGGACGGCGCCAATCACCAGAACGTCGTGCTGCGCGTCAGTCCCTACCCCTATGCCGCCAGCGAGGACGTGCTGGCCCTGGCGGAGGAGCGCGACGAGCGCCCCTTTCTGCTGCTGCTGGATCTGCTGCAGGACCCGCAGAACGTCGGTAGTCTGCTGCGTGTGGCGGACGCGGTGGGCGTACACGGCGTCTTTCTGCCACAACGCAACGCCGTGACCATCACGCCGGCGGTGGTCAACGCCTCGGCCGGCGCCATCGAGCATCTGAACGTCATCCGCGTGTCCAACCTGGTCAACACGATGAAGGCGCTCAAGGCGCAGGACGTGTGGCTGGTCGGTCTGGAGCCTGGGGGAGACATTCCGCCGCTCGGGCAAACGGACCTGAACATGGCGCTGGGGCTGGTGCTGGGCAGTGAAGGACAGGGCATGCGCCGGTTGGTGCGCGACAACTGTGATATGCTGTTATCATTGCCGATGCGCGGCCAGGTCGCCAGTCTGAACGTGGCCACGGTCGGCTCCATCGCGCTCTACAGCGCCTGGCAGGCGCGCGGCTGGGAAGGGCAGGCGGCTCCGGTGGCCGCCCGTGGAACAGGGGGACGACCATGATTGACGACATCATGGACGAAGCCAGGGAGAAGATGCGCGCGACGCTTTCCTTTCTCGGCGAGGACCTGGCGGGGATCCGCAGCGGTCGCGCCAGTACCGCGCTGGTGGACCGCCTCAAGGTCGATTATTACGGTCAGGAATCGGAGTTGCGTCAACTGGCCAACATTTCGACGCCCGAGGCCCTGCAAATCCTCATCCGCCCCTACGACAAGGCGGCCATCAAGGGCATCGAACGCGCCATTCTGCAGGCCAACGTGGGTGCCACGCCGGGCACTGATGGCGACGTCATCCGCCTGAACATGCCGCCCCTGACGCGGGAGCGGCGCCAGGAACTGGTGAAGGTGCTCAACCGGCGGATTGAGGATGCGCGCGTGTCGGCGCGCAACATCCGCCGTTCGGCCAATGACGACCTGAAGGAATTCGAGCGCGAAAAGCTGATCTCCGAAGACGAGATGAAACTGGGTCAGGAGAGGGTGCAGAAACTCACCGATGACACCATCTCCAAAATCGACGAGATGGGTGTGGCCAAGGAAACGGAAATCCTGGAGGTCTGAACCCGCGCAGGGCCGCCAATGAGCGAAACCATGGGCGCTTTCCCAAACGGCAGTTCGCCGGTGCACGTGCCGCGGCACGTGGCCATCATCATGGATGGCAACGGGCGCTGGGCGCGGGCGCGCGGCCTGCCGCGGGCGGTCGGTCATCGCCAGGGCACCGAGAACCTGCGCGAAATCCTGCGCGCCGCCGTTGAAACCGGCATCGAGGTGTTGACTCTCTTCGCCTTTTCCACCGAGAACTGGAAACGCCCGCGCGCCGAGATTCGCGTGTTGATGGAGACCTTGGAACTGGTCATCGACCGCGAACTGCGCGAACTGGACGAGCAGGGCGTGCAGATCCGCCACATCGGCGAACTGGAGGGCATCCCGCCCAAATTGCAGCGCAAGATCCGCCATGCGATGGCCCTGACGCGCCACAATCGCAACCTGATCCTCAACGTGGCGCTCAACTACGGCGGCCGCGACGAGATCGTGCGGGCCGTGCGCCGCATCGTCGCCGAGGGCATCCCGCCGGAGGCCATCGACGAGGACCTGATCGACCGCTACATGTACACCGGCTCCCTTCCCGACCCGGACCTCATCATTCGTACCAGCGGTGAACAACGACTGAGCAATTTCCTCGTCTGGCAAGGCAGCTACGCGGAGTACCATTTCACGGCCGTCTACTGGCCGGACTTCGGCCGGGAGCACCTGCGCGAGGCGCTGGAGGAATACAGCCGGCGCACCCGACGCTTCGGCCGCACCGACGAGCAAGTGCGGCACAAACTCACCACACCGCATGTCTGAGGCCCCCGCCGCCCTGGGTCAGGCCCTGGGCGCGCAGGGCTACATCGCCGGCGACGAACTCACGACGGTACTGTTCCTCGCGCAGCAACTGGAGCGCCCGCTGCTGGCCGAGGGTCCGGCGGGCGTCGGCAAGACGGCGCTGGCCGGCGCCTGGGCCGCCGCCAGCGGTCGCCGCCTGATTCGCCTGCAGTGCTACGAGGGACTCGACGAGAGTCGCGCGCTCTACGAGTGGGAATACGCGCGGCAGATGCTGTATACGCAGTTGCTGCGCGACAAGCTGGGCGAGATGCTGGCCCGGGCCAGCAGCCTGGCCGACGCCGCCGACCGCCTGGCCGCCGAGGAAGAGGTCTTCTTCTCCGAGCGCTTTCTGCTGGCGCGACCGCTGTTGCAGGCCATCACCAGCGAGGAACCGGCGTTGCTGCTGATCGATGAGATCGACCGCGCCGACGCCGAGTTCGAGGCCTTCCTGCTTGAGGTGCTGAGCGAGTTTCAGGTCAGCGTACCGGAGCTGGGCACGATCCGCGCGCGCCATCGCCCCGCCGTGGTGCTCACCAGCAACCACACGCGGGAGCTTTCCGAGGCTCTGCGACGGCGTTGCCTTTACATTTTCATCGACTACCCCACGCAGGAAGCTGAACTCGAGATTCTGCGCCTGCACGTGCCGCAACTGAACGAGCGTCTGGCGGCCAGGGTGGTGGCGCTGGTGCAGGGCCTGCGCGACCTGGACCTGCGCAAGAACCCCGGCATCTCCGAGACGATCGACTGGGCGAAGGCGCTGGTGGCGCTGGAGGCCGACGCGCTTGACCGGCGCACGCTGGAACGCACGCTGTCGGTGCTGCTCAAGCACGAACAGGACCTGCAGCGCGCCCGTCGCCGCCTCGCCGCCCGCGCGGAGCGGGACGCGCCGGACGGGCCGCCGCGAGAGTAGCCGACGGACCAGTTCCCTCCCTGTGCTACAATCGGGACGTCGACGAGACGGGGTGAGATTCTCATGGAACGCGTTGGCGACATGACGCGCGAGGAATTGAAGCAACTGGTTGATGGAATGGTCGACGAGCAAATTGGCAAGTACCTTGGGAAGAATGGTGGCCGGCGCTGGATCAACAAGGGCGCCGGAACCGGCAAGAAACGTAGCTGGAGGGAAACCAGTGAGGAGATCGACCGGATTGGCTGGTCGCCCCCGGCCACTTCGGAGTCACCTCACGAAATGCTACGCGCTGACCGTGCTCGATAATGGCCGGTTTTGTCGTTGATGCCAGTGTTATCGTAGAGTACCTGGTATCCGGTCCCCAGGCGCAGATCTCAAGAAATTTCCTTCAGCAATTGACAGAAGACGATTTCGTGACGGTCACGGATTTCTGTCTGACTGAATGCACCAATGCTATCTGGAAGCAGCACCGCTTTCATGGCTTGTCGGACGAAATGGCGATGCGGTTGTTCGACACTCTGCGTGAAATGGACCTGCGCATTGTGCCCGCGGATCCATATTTGGGCGAATCTCTGGCTATCGGTATGAGACACAGGCTCGCCGTTTATGACGCCTGCTATCTTGCACTGGCCGCGCAGACTGGCTCCCCGCGCATCAGCCTGGACCGCGGGCAACTGCGCGCCGCCGGTGCAGAAGGTCTCAGCCTGATCAATATCGCTTCACATCCGCTTTGAGCCTGGAGCGCCTGAGTGCATACTCCATTCAGCGTACTCGGGTTCCGTTGACCTTTTCATTACTGACTGCCTGCAGTGAGGAGCCTGGATCATGAAGCGCAAGAGACTGAACGCGATTGCCAGCGGCCTTTTGCTTTGCCTGGCCGTCCTCGTGACGGCCCCGCTGGCCGCCGAAGACGGCGTGCTCGTCGTCGCGCCGGATGAGCCGGTGGCCCTGGGCGTGATGACGCGCTCCTCGGCTGAAGGGGACGACAACCACGTTAGCAAACTGGGTCTGCTGCTGGCCCAGGCGGAGCGACCGGGCCTGAGCATCGCCGGGCGCGACGTTGCCGTGGAAGTGATTGACGGCGATTCAGGCTGTGACGCCGATCAGGCCGCGGCGCTCGCCGCGGACTTCGTCGCCCAGGGGCGCGTGGCCGCCATCGTCGGCCCCAACTGTTCCAGCGCCTGCATGGCCGTCGCGCCGCTTCTCGATGAGGCCGGCTACACCGGCATCACCCCCAGTTGCACGCTGCCGGCCCTCAGCGAGCAGGGCTTCAGCAGCTTCCATCGCCTGGTGGGCCCGGATACGGGTGTGATGGCCGGGGCCGCCCATTACCTCTACGAAGAGGCCGGGGCGCGTCGCGTCGCCATCGTCATCAGCGAAAGCAACATCTTCTACCAGGGGATGGCCGGGGAGCTGGACCGGCGCTTCAGCGGGATGGGCGGCGAGATCGTGCTGGATGCGCTGCTGCCGACCGGGCTGGAGCAGGAGTCGCTGGACGAAATGCTGCGGGAGATCGCGGCGGCCGGGCCGGACTGGTTGTTCTGCTCCTGCGACATGGCGCACACCCTCGCCGTGCTGGCCGGACGCGAGGCGGCCGGCCTGGGCGACACGCCAATTCTTGGCAGCGAACTGGGATGGGCCAACAGCCTGATTGACGAGCTCGGAGCCGACGCTAACGGGCTTTACGGAGTCACGCCGCTGGAGCCGGATTCGGAAGCGGCGACCGCGCTGAAGGAGCGCTTCGAGGCGGCGTACGGCGAAGCGCCTGCCGCGCCCTACTATCTCGGCGGCCATGACGCCTGGCACATTCTGCTGGATGCGATCGAGGCCGTAGCGGAGCTGGCGGACGACGGCGGGTTGCGCATCGACCGCGCTGCGCTGCTGGACTACGTCGACTCGCTGGAGGGTTACGAGGGTGCTTCCGGCACGATCAGTTGTCAGCCAGGTGGAGAATGCGTGACCGCGCCGAGCGGAGTCTTCGTCATTGAGGATGGTGCGATCAACATACTCAAACGCTACGGCAGCGCCTACGGCATCGACTGGGCCAAAGCCTGCCCTCAGAAGTCCTGCGGCTGACGCAGCAGGGCCAGCAGTTCCTTGTCCGGCTCAGCGGGCAGCAACTCCAGGGCGGCGAGGAAATTCTTGCGGCGGCGCGGCGGGCTGAGTTTGGCCAGGGCCAGCAGACGCCGCTCCAGTTCATCGTCGCGCGTGCCGGCCAGCAGCACCAGGATGTAATGGTGCAGTTCGTCGTGCCGTGTCTTGATGAGGATCGTTTCCAGCGCGTCGTAGAGCGATTCCGAGCGACTTTCAATGATATGCGTCGCCAGGCCCATGCTGACCAGCGCCCGGTCGCGCCGGGCGAACTGCTCCAGCAGCGGGCGGTACAGGTCGGCGGGGAAGTTATCCCCCAGCGATTCCAGCGCCCGCCCTACCAGTTCGTCCTGCGCCAGGTCCAGCGCCTCGGTCGTACTGGCCAGCAGCCAGGCGTAGATCAACTGCGCCTGCTCCTGTTGCGCCAGCAAGTTGAGCGCGGTCAACGCCGGCTCACTGTTGAAACGTGAGGTGGAATCCGGCTCGTGCAGCAGACGCAGCGCGTGCAGTTGCGCCAGTTCCGGTTCGTGTATGGCCAGACCCACGAGGCCGATGGCGCGCAGGTTCTGCGTGACCTCGCCCATCATGGGCTCGATTTCGTAGCAATGCAGGGCGCGCAGCCAGAGGTCGCGTTCGTCGGGGTGGCCGATGCCCAGCAGCAGGCGCAGCAGTTGCTCGCGGATCAGGGCGCCGTTGTCGCGCCGGGTCTCCGAAAAGTAGTGTAGCGCGCGCTCGCGCAGCAGGGGCCGCGCGGCATCGTCCAGGTCGCTGCCTTCCAGGGCGCGCAGGGCCGCGTCGACGTGCTCCCGGCGGCTGCTGCGCGCCAGCAACTCCAGCGCCAGGTCGCGCCGCTCAGCCTCATCCTGCGTCTGCCCAAGTTGTCGCGCCAGCGCGGCCAGTTTCATGGTCTGTCCCAGGTTGCGATGCGCAGAATCTTGTCCGCGCGCGCCTTTCCGCGCAATACTGGCATCTACGGAGGAGGGAATCCATGGATAGTGCCTTTTGGGAAGAGGCCTGGCGCTGCGACGTCGGGGGCGTCATGGTGGCGGAGCGTGTGCTGCGGGGAGAACTGGCGTCGCTGCGCCCCGGGTCCGCGCTGGACCTGGGTTGCGGCAGCGGCGAAAATGCCATGATGCTGGCGGATGCCGGCTGGCGCGTCACCGGCGTGGACTGCTCCCCGCGGGCCATTGCGTTTGCCAGGGACGCCGCCAGGGTCTCCGGCCTAAAGGTCCGCTTCCTGTGCCGGGACTTTACGACGTGGCAACCGGATTCGAGCCATGATCTGGTCATCAGCACCTACGCCCTGCCGGCCGGCGCGGCCGGTCAGGGCGTCCTGCGTATGGCGGCGGGGGCGCTCGTCCCGGGCGGCACGCTGCTCGTCGCCGAATGGGACCGCTCGATGGGCGAGCTGTGGGGAGTCGCCGCTGACGAGTTCACCACGGTTGAAACGCTGGTTGCTGCCGTGCCGGGCCTGATTGTCGAAGAGGCCGGTTTGCGCAACATCCCGGACATGTTCGCCGACCCCGCCGATCCGCGCGCCAGTCATGGCGCCGGGGCCCGGGTGGCCTTCCTGCGCGCTCGCCGGCCCTGAGCGGGCCTGACGGAAATTGGACGTTTGGTCAATATCAGAGTCGCAGGCCGCAATTCAATGCGGCTAGATTCAATTGGATTCGTAAGGCCCGAGGAAACGTTCACCATCGAAATGAATCAGGTGATCAGGCGCGTCCGCGACCCACACTTCGGTTTCCCAGTCAATTTCAGACAGGAAGTTCCGCATTGTCGAGCGGTTGAGAAATGCGGTCACAAACACCAGGCCAGCTTTCGAACCGGCGAACAGATCCCTGAGTTGGTTGTGTCGCAACGCGTTGACCGGACCGTGAGAAGTCACAGCCTCAACAATGACCAGCCAATTTTGTTCTGTGTAATGAATGACGACGTCCGGCATTCTGCCATGGGGATCGATGTCAACTCCAAGGCCCACCAGATAATCAATCTCGTAGAATTTGTGCTTCTCTTCGGCGTCCCCCAAATAGATCACGACACCATCAGGAGTGAAACGGGGAGCAAATTGCTCCACGATTTCCTTGACCAATACGTTTTGCCCACCGGCGGAAAGTTCGATCATTTCGCCATTCGGTAGCGCGCCCGGGATTCGTTCCATTCCTCTTTTCCGCTTGCGCAGACGGTTCTTGCTCTTCACGGATTTGAGGTAAGTATCCAGGGCGTGAGGCCACTTTTCTGTGCGATAGAGGCGGATCAACTTCAAGGCGGAAGGCTCGATTTGGTAAACATTGTGTGGGCTGTTGGGCGGCCGTTCCGGATCGTCCGGATTGGGAATGACCAGGCCCATTTCGATAAATTGATGAAGGGTGAAGCGCCGGATCGTCTCACGAGTATTGGGCTGGTAATTCTTGCCGTAAACTTCTCGCATCCAGTCCATTAGTTGAGTGACCCCGCGGAGCGGCGCTTCCGCAGCAGGCCAGGATTTCCCGGGAGACAAATCCAGCAATCCAAGAAACGTCCGGGCTGACCGTTCATTGCGCTGACCTGCCGGCGCTTGCAAGGCCCCCAGAATGTCTTCAGCGTCCCGAATGTTCTCCCTTGCTTCTATCGAATATCTCGCTTCTTCCATTGAAGGAACCACATCCTCTACCAAATCGTTCAATGTGCTTTCAGGAGGAAACTTTTCCTGAACAAATCGGCCAAGGCATTCAAGTTCGTCGAAACTCGGAAAATACATCGAACGCAGGTCTGCGGCGTTTACCTGTGTGTGGCCGCTGAATTGCCGGAAGTACATATCGACCGCTGTGCTGTTTAGGAAGGCTGCAAGCCCCTTGGCGAGTCCCATTGAGAGTCCGGCATTCTGCCGGTGCAGCACGTTAAGTTTGTTGTCGAACGCAACGCAATCAGTATCGACACGGGAAGGATCAAACAGGGCGGCCATAACTCGCCGTTTGTCTTCCTTGGCAGAGAAGCGCTTGACAAGAACATACCAGCCGTTTGGGAAATACAAGTCATCATTTTCGTCTTTTCTGGCGATGGCATTCGCCTTGTTACCGGGTTCAATGGGCCATGACACATAGCCATCGGCCAGGTGCTGTGGATAGATCAATGGCACGTCATCTGCTTTGGCGCTGGCGCGCAAACGATCCCGCGCTCTGAAGGAAACCACTCGTCCCGTAGACACAAGAACGCCAAGATCCTCGAGTCGATAATTCAGACCATGCAACACTTGCGCGACACGAGCGTCAGTCTCATCCGAAACCAGATGAAGAACATGCTCCTGGTCTGCTGGCCGAATGAGTTCATCCGGGTCAACGATACGCTCGGCAATTCCTGCATCTGTCGGACTGGCAGATGTAGTGATCTTGACTTCAGTACGTGGGCCGCTGCGAATGCCGTGGAATATGACGTTCTCCTGCAGAACGTCATCGCTGGCAAAGGCGGTGTTTCGCGTTTCGTATACATGAACGTGCCGAAATGCGAGGTCTTGGTGAAGTGCTTGACGTAATGGGCGAAAGTAGGACCCATTCATAAAACTTCGAGGCGTAATTGCCACCAATTGGCCGCAGTACTTCAGCAACTTTAGTGAGAGCCAGACGAAGGCGGAGTAGAGGTTGCTTGTTTCTATACCAACAGAGCGCAACCTGGAACGTTCCTTGCTATCACTGGCCAGTTTTCGATAAGGAGGATTCAGAATCGCAATATCAAAACAGGGGTTGTTCTCTCGTGCAAACAGGCCGTTTCCACGAATCAGGTCAACGCCTTCAAGGATGAAATTCCCCTGGCAGAGCTCACCGTTGAATTCGATTCCTGCTTGATGACAGACTTCCCGACAAAGCGAAAAGGTTCGTGAAATGATGCTGGCAAACCGCTCGTCGATTTCCCACAACGTTGCGTACAGGCGTTTCGGTCTGTCATGTTCTGGTCTGTTGCAAAGTTCCGCAACGACAGCGCCTGTCAGAATGCCACTTCCCCCACCTGCGTCCAGAACATGAAGTGTTTCCGGGAGTTTCCCGTCGCTGAGCATTCCTGCCATGAAGCGAGCAACATTTTCTGGTGTCAAATACTGTCCAAGCGCAGCGCGTTTTTTTGATTTGCTGACAGATGGTTTGAAAGTTCCAGCCGCTCTATATCCAGCAATTGGGGCAAGTTGGATGCGGAGACAAGCCCGGTGAACGGGGGACATTTCCATCTTTTATCAAGTGGTTTTGACCCTGCAAGTTTCAAATTAAGCAACCATGATGTAGCACTAAAGTGCTGACTCTGAATCCCAAACAGTGTAAAACGCATCCAGAAAGCAGGCAAGCCGTGCCGCGCCTGACAGGGACAGGGCGCGCGGGTATAGTGCGGCCCATGCCCTCCGACCCCCTGAGCGTGCTGCTGGCGGCGGCCCCGCCGCTGACTGTGCTGCTATTGATGACCGGCCTGCGCATGGGCGGCGCGAAGGCCGGCCCTGTCGGCTGGCTGGTGGCGCTGCTGATCGCCGTGCTGCGCTTCGGCGCGGGCGGCGAACTGTTGCTCTACGCCCATCTGCGCGCCCTGGTGCTGACGCTCGACGTCGTGCTCATCGTCTGGACGGCGCTGGCGCTCTACATGGTCGTGCGGGCGGCCGGCGCGCTGGACGTGATCGCAGCCTGGTTTGGCAGCCTGACCGGCGACCCGGTGCTGCGGGTCCTGCTCCTGGGCTGGGTCTTCGCCTCCTTTCTGCAGGGCGTGGGCGGCTTCGGCGTCCCGGTCGCGGTGACGGCGCCGCTGCTGGTGGGCATCGGCCTGGCGCCTTTGCCGGCTGTCATCGTGCCCTTCATCGGCCACTCCTGGGCGGTGACCTACGGCTCGCTGGGCTCATCCTTCATCGCGCTGACCGGCGCCACCGGCCAACCGGCCGCACTGCTGGCGCCGCCCACGTCGATTCTGCTGGGACTGGCCGCGCCGGTCTGCGGCGCGCTGGCGGCGTACGCAGCTGCCGGCCTGCGGGGTCTGTGGCGAGCGCTGCCGCCACTGCTGGTCATCGGCGCCGTGATGGCCCTGGTGCAGTATGCGATGTCGGTCATCGACCTGTGGAACATCGCCTCGGCCTGCGCCGGTCTGGCGGGACTGGCGACCGGCCTGCTGCTCACGCGCGGGCGTCGCTGGCGGGGAACGGGCACTGCTGACAAAGCGGGTCACAAACAGGGCCCGGCGTTGCCTCTGGCGATCGCGCCCTACGTCATCCTGATCGTCCTGGCCGTCGCGTTGATCGGCATACAGCCGGTGAAGGCCGCGCTCGGTCAACTGCGGATTTCCCTGCTGATTCCGCAACTGGAGACGTCGGCGGGCTGGGTGACAGGGGCCAGCGTCGTGGGCATCCCGCTGCTGGTGCACGGCGCGTCGGTGCTGCTCTACAGCACGCTGCTGTCCTTCTGGCTCTACCGCCGGCGTGGCTGGCTGGGTACAGGCGCGGCGCTCGAGGTGTTGACGGGCGTGCGTCGCCAGGGCCTGCGCCCGGCCATTGGCATTCTGGCGATGGTGGCCATGGCGACGGTGATGCAGCATGCCGGGATGACGCGCACCCTGGCCGAGTGGCTCAGCCGCGCCGTCGCGCCCGACTGGTACGCGCTGGTGGGCGCGCTGATCGGCGCGCTGGGCTCCTTCATGACCGGCAGCAACACAAACTCCAACGCGGTCTTCGCCGGCCTGCAGATGGACAGCGCGCAGTTGCTGGGGCTGAGCGTCCCGCTGGTGCTGGCGCTGCAGACCTCCGCGGGCGCCATCGCCAGCATGATGGCGCCGGCCAAGATTCTGGTGGGCGCCAGCACGGTCGGCATCGGCCAGGGCGACGAGGGCCGCGTGCTGCGCAGCCTGCTGCTTTACGGCTCGTTGATTCTGGCGGGTCTGGCGCTGGTCAGCTGGCTACTGTTGCGCGCGGGCTACTGAAGCGCGCCGGCGCCTGGCACTCCTGCGGCGCAGGCGCAGGTCTGGCTGACGGCCAACGCGCGCGGAAATTGCCGGTTGGGCAGGAAGGTGCCAGTCTGGAGGTATGGACGAGGGCGACGCGAAGCAATGAACCTGGACGCAACACTGTCGCTGGAAGTCATTATCGCGATATTGGCGATATTTGGCGCGGTCTGGCGTCTGGATGGCAGAATTGGAGAATTGCGCAAGGAACTCAAGGGCGACATCCAGCGCGTGGAAACGAGAGTCGATGACGTCCACCAGCGTCTGGACACGAGAATGAATCGTCTTGAGGTCAAAATTGAGGATGTCGACCGCCACCTGGGCGAAAAGATTGACGAAGTCGATCGCCGCCTGGGCGAAAGGATCGACAGGCCGACCGTCGCCTGGGTGAAAGGATCGACGACGTCGACCGCCGCCTGACAGAAAAGATCGATGACGGCAACCAGCGCCTGGCGCGGCTTGAGGGACGCTTTGAGGGTCGTGAGGAGCGGCTGGCTGCCGAAGGCGAGACCGAATGACCCGCCTGGAAGCGAAGACCAGGCGATAGCAGCCTGGGAATTGTGATGAAGAGACTGACCGGCATTCTCATGAACGCGGCCAGGAGAAATCCCCCGGGAAAATCAGACGTCCAGACGCTGTTGCAGGGCCTGGCGCACGGCGGCCGGGTTGCCCTGGCCGCGCAGGGCCTTCATCGCCTGGCCCATCAGGGCGCCCAGTAGCTTCGTCTCGCCCGCGCGATAACGCTCGACCAGTTGCGGCTGCTGTGCCAGTACCTGGTCGACGGTCTCCTCAATGACGTTGCTGTCCGAGATCTGCGCCAGGCTGCGCTCGCGCACAATCTGCTGCGGGTCGGCGCCGCTCTCCCACATGGCCTCCAGCACCGCAGTCGCCGTGCCGCGGTTGAGCGTCCCGTCACTGACCATGCGCAACAGGTCGGCGAAAGCGGCGGCGCTGAAGCGCAATTCAGCGATGGTTTCGCGCGGGGTCTCCCTGGCGTTCATCAAGGCGAAGAGCGCGCCGCAGGTCCAGTTGGCGGCGACCTGGGACTCGATTCCGCATTCCAGCACGGCCTCGTAGAAGTCCGCGACGGCCCGTTCGGAGGTCAGTTGCTGCGCGTCGGCGGCCTGCAGACCCTGTTCATCCATGAAGCGCTGACGGCGCGCGGTCGGCAGTTCGGGGATGCGCGCGCGCACTTCCTCGACCCAGGCCTCGCTGACCTCGACGACGGGCAGGTCCGGCTCCGGGAAGTAGCGATATTCGTCGGCGCGCTCCTTGTAGCGCTGCACCACGATGCGCTGCGCGTCCTCGTCCCAGCCCAGCGTGGCTTGACGCACCTCCTCGCCCCTCTCGTAAAGACGCCGCTGCCGGCGCAGTTCGCTCTCTATGGCGCGCGTCATGTGGCGGATGCTGTTGAGGTTTTTGATCTCCGTGCGTGTGCGCAAGTCAGGGTCATCGGCTAGGCGCAGGCTGACGTTGGCCTCGAAGCGCAGCACGCCCTTCGACATGTCGCCGCTGTTGACGCCCAGCCAGCGCAGGATGGCGCGCAGGTCGCGCGCGAAGGCCTCGGCCTCGGCGGCGCTGGCCAGGTCGGGCTCGGTCACGATCTCCAGCAGGGGCACGCCGGCGCGGTTGTAATCGACGAGGCTGAAGCCGCCGGCGACATGCGTCAGCTTGCCGGTGTCCTCCTCCATGTGGGCGCGGCGCACGCGGATGCGCTTGCAGCGGCCGTCGTCCAGGCCGATATCGACGTGGCCGTTCACGGCCAGGGGGTGCTCGTACTGGCTGATCTGGTAGCCCTTGGGCAGGTCGGGGTAGAAGTAGCTTTTGCGGTCGAAGCGGTTGAGCGGCGGAATCTCGCAGTTGAGCGCAAGGCCGACCATCATGCCGTACTCCATGGCGCGGCGGTTGATGACCGGCAGCGTGCCCGGCAGGCCCAGCGAGACGACGTCCACGGCGCTGTTGGGCGCGGCCTCGACGCTGTCGACCACCGGGCAGGGGCTGAACATCTTGCTGCCGGTTTCCAGCTCGGCGTGGACTTCCAGGCCGATGACGGGGATCCACTCGCTCATGGCGCGGCAGTGTACCATACGGGTCGCCGCCGTTTGCGGGGCGTGTCATACTCTGCGCAGGGGAGGAGGTGCCCATGGCTGAGGAAAAGAAATTCCTGACGGAAGACCAGGTGGTGGAGTTGACGGCGCTGTTCTTCAGTTGCTCGCTGCTGCTGCTGCGCGAGCCGGCGCTTTACGGACCTTTACGACAGTTGACCGCCGCCGAGCGCCTGGCGGCAATGGTCATCGACGACGTCTCGCCGGAGGTGCGCACGCTGCTGGAAGTTGCGCTGGAACGCATCCCGGTCTCCCATACGGTCACCGGTCGGCGCGACCAGTACAAGGCGATCGTGGTGGAACTCAACGAGGCGCTGGGCGATTGCCTGGCCGCGCGCGCCGGACTGACGACGGGAGGTGAGGCATGAGCAACCCGGTGCTGAAAAATATCAGGACGCGCCGCGTGGTGCGCGAAATGACCGACGAGCAGGTCTCGGAGGAACATCTGGAGATCATCCTTGAGGCCGGCCGCTGGTCGCCGACCGGCAGCAACCATTTGCCCAACCGCTTCCTGGTGGTGCAGGACGCCGAACTGATCGAACTGATTCGCCGCGTCTCGCCGGGCATCTACTCCAACGCGCCGACCTACATTTTCGTCTGCGTGGACCGGCGCAACTTCCCCACCTACATCGACGAGGAGGCCGACGACCCCGTCTTCCTGATGGACGTGGGCCAGGCGGCGCAGACCATGGCGCTGGCGGCGCATTCCCTGGGCCTGGCGAGCGGGCCGGTGACTTCCTTCAACGTGCCCGCCTTGCGCAAGATCCTCAATCTGCCGGACCGTTTCACCCCCTGGATCGTGCTTTGTCTGGGCCATCCGCAGCCGAACCCGCAGTTCGTGATGAAACCGGGCAAGCGGCGTTACTGGCAGGACCTGGTGTACCGCGAGCGCTTCGTTCCCTGGCGCGAATTCGAGGCGGATGCGGACTGAGCTTAAAGAGTCCCCTGCAATACGGCGCGCTTGCCGTTGACGCGCCAGTCGGCGTCGATGCCGTCCAGCCGCTCGGCCAGACCGGGCGGCAGCCCGACCACCGGGTCGCTCTTCAGTGTGCGCGGGGCCAGCAGGGGGCAGGGGAAGTGGCCGGCGACGGCCTGTAGCGGGGTCTCGGCCGGCCAGACCGTGTCGTAGACCATGCGGCGGTAGTTGGCGTCGCCCTTGATGAGGGTCAGGCGCGCGTTGGCGAAGGGGATCTGCAGGCGCGGCGGCAGGGCGTAGAGAAAGTGGCTGCTGTTCCACCAGGGGTCCGGCGCCAGGCGCAGACGACCCTGTTCCAGATGCGCCTCCAGTTGCGCGCCGAGTCGCCGCGCGTCGGGATCCTGGCTGCGCCGGCGCAGCAGGTCGAGAAAGTTGAGTACGTCGGCGACGATGGCGTCGCTGACGAAGGTGGGATGCTGCTTGAGGTGCAGCACGACCCGCGACGCGATGTTTTCCGTCAGCAACATGGCCGCCAGCACGAGGTCCATCGTCAGTTCGCTGCCGGCGTTGTCGGCGATGACGTGTAGCTCGCCGCGCTCGCGCAGCAGGTGATCGACGTAGCGCGCGCGCTCGTCAACCAGCAGGTCATCGACGTCGACTTCGCTGCCGTGCGACGAGGCGACCGCGTAGCTGAGGTCGATGCGGTTGCCCCAGACGGTCAGTTCCAGCAGAGTCGCCAGGCGCTCTTCCAGCGAACCCCGTACTCCCAATGCCCTGGCCAGAAGGTCCCAGTGCGCCTCACTGGCGTACTCCTCCGCTTTTTTCGGCGCGAATGGGTCGCGACCCGTCTCCCACCAGCGCACGGCCTCCATCAACAGGCGGTAGGTATAGACCTCGGCGAAAAACCACTGACAACCCTGCCAGGTGGTCGCGCGGAAGGGCAGCCAGGCGGCGCGCCAGTCGTCGTAGTCGGGCGCGGGCGTCTCGATCAGGCGGACCGACGCGTCGCCGACCAGCTCGTCATGCAGGCGCTGGATGCTGTCGTGGACCTGCGGCGCGTAGTCGGGGTTGAGTTCGCTCGTCTCGCGCAGGATGGCGGGCAGGCGTTCGCCGATGGTGCGTTGGGCGAAGGGGTTGCTGTCGTCGGTGCGGATGGGATTGGGACGAATGGACATGGAGTGCAGCCTACTGGAGAGCCGTGGGCGCGACAAGTGTTGGAAGGTTGCAGGAAAGACCGGACATTTGGCAGTTGGTCTGCATGGCCTCTTGAACCGGTTGGCGAACTGTCGCGTAATGAATACTGGAGACAGGAGAAGAGGAGGAACAAACGATGGCAACGGTCAGTCTGCTGCGCGGACTATGGCAACCGCACCGGACGCGCGCGCAGGGTCTGGTCCGACGGGCGGCGAACGGGCGGGATGCGTCGCGACCCTTGCAGGATGCTTCGCAAGGTGAAGCTCCGGCCGCGACGTACGACGACGGGCTGCGCGCGCGCAACGCCATGGGCGGCGACGCGTGGCGGCAGCGTCAAATGATGAAGGCCAGCCTCACCTGGCTGCAGCTCTAATCCACCCGGGCGCGCGGGGACCAGACTCCCGCGCGCTCACATTTCCATTAATCTACACGAACATCATGATTTGACGTTGCCGATGACGGTGCTTCCGTCAACGTAGTACAATGTCTGGAAATGAGAATCTTCGACTATGATGCGCGGACGACTCACGTCGGTTTCGCTGACGAGGCCTACTGGAACGAAGGCCGTTTCCGGTCGGTGGCTTGCATATCGGCACGCGCAGACGATTATCCTGAAATCGAGCGGCGCCTTTGCATGGCGCGCTGCTCGGCCGGCGCAAAGGTTTCAGAGATTAAGTGGAGCCGTCTGAGCGACTTTGAACGCCGGCGCGACGCCGAGGCCTTGCTTCTGACGATTGTTGACCTGGCAATTGCACGAAAGTTGCGTGTCGACGTCATCATCTGGAACAATCTGGATCGTCAGGTGCTGGCGAAGAGGCGCAACACGGATGAAGAAGTTGACGTCTGGAACTTGAGAAACATGTACCGTACGCTGTTCGGTTTTCTGATGCGGCAATGGCGATTAATGGAAGGGGAAAGACCACTTCACTGGACAATCGGAACCCATTACCCGGATGGGCTTGATCGAGATCTGCTTGAACAGCACACGCGCCGTTTTGGGGCGCTGCCAGGCACGCGGGTTGATGTCAAGCGGGCAAAATCAGCGTTGAATTACTCCGTCCAACTGGCAGATTTACTCGCCGGGTTGGGAGCATATTCGCATGACTCCTGGCAAGACTATGGAATCTGGCTGAGGCAGGGCAAGCCACGCAGATTCACCCTGGGCGCCAGGAATTCCCGGCATCGATTTCCTGTATTGGATGCTTTCCTTGAGCGATGCGCAGGAAGACAAGGTGTATTTGTGCTTCAAGGCAAATCAGGTTGGCAGGGGAGAGGACTGTGGACAAGGAACCCTAGAGATGCAGGCAATTCCATCAACTTTTGGCCATATACGTTGCAGTCTCGAATGCATTAGGCCTTATGTTATGCTTTGTATGCCGCGCTCATGTGTTGGGGAAAACAAATGAATGCCACCTTCCAGACATGGCGTAATTCCCGCGTTCGCATTGCTAGTGTAGCAGGCATTAATGTTAGTATGCGGGTTGCCTCGCCAACTTTACTGAAGTCGTGCGGGCCCAAATTACTGGAGATTCTGGATCAAATTGACAGTTACCATTATGACGGTTCTGTATCAAGGAGGGACATGGCACTTCTCATGAGCGAAGCTCTTGAAATTGTCCTTCCCAAGATAATTGTGTCGCCAGACTGGTTGCTGCAGGCTGTTGGCGAGTTCAGTGAAGACGAAGTCATCGAGTTGTTTAACACTGCAATGCATGGATCTGGCACACAGGAGGTAGGCGAGATACCTTTTTGACCTGTCCTCGTCTTGCCAAAATTGTTGCGTACGGCTTTTTCTGCCTCCCTTCGCTGGCTCCTCCACTCCATTTACTTTCTCCAGTTCCGTGTTCATTCAGCAAATTTTCGGATGACTATCAATGATCGCAACGCAGGCCGCATAAGACATGCCATCGGCTCACAGGAGCGGGTACAGCTCAATGGCTGGCAGGGACCGCGCATCTCGGTCTGGAGTGTTGAGGACTGGTTCAGCAGCGGCCACCAGTGCAGGGTGTCACGACCATCGCTGATGGGTGAGGCAGAGACTCTCGAATTGTTGCGTCCGCAAGACTGGCAGCGTCGGCTGGGGATTTAGCGAGCCTTCAAGCGTCCCTGAACGATATTCCGCCAGTGTACGCAGAACTGCATGCTACAATGGCCATGAACTGGTTGGAGCATGTGCGATGGCTGCCACACTTGACAAGGAAACCTTTCAGCGACTGACGCTGCTGTATCTCATCGGACAGTTCCCGCAAGGGGTGTCCAGCAGCTTTCGCCTGCAGAAGGTGTTGTACTTCGCCACGCGCGACGTCGAGCCGAAGCCTTTCACCTTTCGCCACACGCGCTACGGTCAGTACAGTCACGACCTTGCCGCCCAGTTGACGCTTCTGCTGGAAGCGGAGATGCTGCTGCACAAGCAGTTGCCGGGGCAGCGCGAAGGCTCGCACTGGCAGACGAGCGACGTCGTGGACCACAAGACCGTGCGCCGCCACATGAACCGGGGCTTCCCGCAACTGGCGCGGGCCATCCGCTGCGCGATGCGCGACCATGCCTTCCTCGACGTTGCCGAACTGGACGCGCGCGCGGATGCCGACCCGGCTCTGAAAGCGACGCCGCCCGAAGAGGTGCTGCTGCGGGCTCCGGTCGGCCTGTCCGTCCCGACCCTGCTGGATGAGGACGATGCCGAAGATCTGGCGCTGGTGCTCTACCCCGGCTTTCAGCGCGCCCTGAAGTTGATGGGCATGGCCCTTGCGCGGCGGGCCTTGCTCGAAAGCGAGGAATCCGCCATTGGCGCCGGCGTATGACATCCTTCTGCATCAACTCTTCCTGCGTGAACTTGACGAACTGGCGCCGCCGCGCTCAAGGTTGCGTCGGCAGGTCAATGACATTCTGCATGAAGCCAGTCTGAATCCACGGGGCCCGCGCTTCGGCAAGCTGTGGACAGTCTACTATTTTCCCTGCGAAATCGTCACCTGGAGAGCGCACGTCGGTGCCCGCGGCGGTCACCGTCTGATTAACGGACTGTTTCAGGACCCGGAGGCAAGGAGTGTAGAGGTCGTCCCGGTGCTCCTTTCCGAAATTCGCCGAGATGCCGGTTTCCGTTACGTATACAGGCAGGTACAGGACCGCGTCTTGCTCATCGCGCATGACTATGTGAATCCGGAACGTCCCCGCTTTACCGTCTGGGACGGGTCGCTGTAGCGGAAGAACGGGCTACATATGCCCGCGCATGATGCCCAATAGCTGACGGGCGCGGTGACGCATGGTGTGCTCGGCGAGCACGCGCCGCCGCGCCGCCTCGCCCATGCGCTGACGCTCGCCGTCGTGTTCCAGCAGCCAGCGATAGCGCTCCAGCGCCTCCTCGTACGAATGCACGACGATGATCTCCCGCTCCGGCTCGAACCACAACTCGATGCCCTCGTAGGGGCTGGCCACGATGCAGGCGCCCATGCCGGCCAGTTCGAAGGGGCGCGAACTGGAGGAGCCGTAGACGCTGGCGTGCGCGCGGCGCGTGATGCAGAGGTTGATGCGGCTGCGTCCCACGTACTCGCGCAGTTTGCTGAAGCTGAGATAGGGCAGCAACTGCGTGGGCCCGAGCTCGCCGAGGTTGGTACCGCGCACCGCGAAGCGCGCCTCGGGCAGGGCCGCCGCCGGCCGCGCGATCATGTCGTCGATCCACAGCGAGCGGTACTCGCGGCCGTGGCCGTAGAAGAAGAAGTCGATGTCCTGCGTCGGCACCTGCGCCGGGCTGAAGACCGTCTCGTCGACGCCGTAGTAGACGGTGTAGGCCGCCTTCGCGCCCAGCTTGCGCAGTTCGGCGGCCCCGGCCAGGCTGTTGCAGATGAAGGCCGTGAATTCTTCCGGCTGCGCGCCCTGGTAGATGCGAAAGCCGGTGGCGAAGCCGGCCATCTGCGGCAGGCTGGCGGGCACGTCGCCGTCGTAGAAAAAGATCGGGATGTCAAACTCGCGCGACAGTTCGCGTGGCACGCCGGTCAGTTGGTTAAGCGGCAGGGTCAGAAAGAGCAGGGCGTCGATGTCCGGCTGCTCCCGCAGCACGCTCTTCAGATGTGCGTACCACAGCGGCGCGATGGTGGCGCGGGAGACGTAGCGCAGCAGCTTTTCGGACCAGGCCTCGCGCATCAGGCCGGCGGGCGGCACGTCGTATTCGTCCAGTTGCACCGGCGGCGGCGTACCGGCCACGTGGCGCCAGAGCCGGCGCGCTCCCAGCCAGGCGTCGCCCTGCCATTTGGCCGGGTTGTGCCCGGCGCGCCACCAGAGCGTCTCGATGGGCGGGCCCTGCCAGGGGCTGGCGATGAGATCGGCGCCCTCCTCGTGCAGCGCCTTGAGCAACTGCCACCAGGCCGGCGTCGCGCTGAAGGGCTGACGCAGGTCGAGCGAGGCCGGGACGACGAGCAGTTTCATGCGGGCTGTGTGACGGGGTCTTGCATGCCTGGAATTGTAACACGCAGCCGGACGCCGGGCAGGGTTGCGGCAGGCCGGGCGCAGCTGGCGGGGGCCATGCGTCTTCTGCCGGACCGGTTGCCAGGCAAGTGGCCGGTATTGTGGCCTTGCGTTACAATCCTGCGCGTTATCCCTCGCGGGAAGCATCGTAAAGACGGCTTATGGAGGAAAGATGATGAGAAGTCGCACTTGTTTCGTGTTGTTGCTGAGCTTGCTGTTGCTCCTTTTCGTGGGGGTGGTCGGGGCGCAGGAACCGATGTCCGGTGGCTCCCTGTCGGTGGTCTTCTCCTCGGAATGGGGCGTTCTGGACCCGGCGGCCAACACCAACACCTTCGGCCGCAACATCATGCAATTCATCTATGATCCGCTGCTGCGCAAACACCCGACAACCGGCGCAATCGGGCCGGGGCTGGCGGAGTCCTTCTCCTTCAGCGACGATGGCACGGTCATCACCCTGAACCTGCGTCAGGGCGTCACCTTCCATGACGGCACGCCCTTCAACGCGGAGGCGGTACGTTTCTCCTTCGAGCGCATCAGCGATCCCGAACTGGCTTCTCCCTGGGCGGCCGCGATCGTCGGTCCGGTGGAGACCATCGAGACGCCGGATGACTACACTGTCGTGATGACCCTCAAGGAGCCCTTCGCGCCCTACCTCGATTCACTGACGCAGATCGGCCTCGCGCCCGTTTCGCCGGCGGCCGTGGCGGAGCATGGCGAGGATTATGGCCTCAACCCCGTGGGCACCGGCCCCTTCCGTTTCGTCAGCACCATGCCGGATGAAGAGGTGGTGATGGCGCGCAACGAGGACTACAACTGGGCGCCGGACTACTACGATCATCAGGGCCCTGCGTATCTCGATGAGCTGATCGCCCTGCACGTCGGCGAGGACAGCACGCGCATGGCGCTGGTGGAGACCTTCGAGGTCGACGTCATTTACAGCCCGCTGGCGAGTCAGTTGCCTTTCTTCCAGGACGATCCGGACTTCTACGTGCCCACGGCGGCGCGTACCGGCGTGCCTCGTATCCTGGTGCTGAATACGGAACTCTTCCCCTTCGATGACGCGGCCACCCGCCGCGCCGTCGCCTGGGCGGTGGACCGCGAGCGCATCCTGAACGAGGTCTTCGGTGGCATCGGCGCGGTGCCGCAGGCCATCCTGACCCCCGGCCTGTTCGGCTACTGGAACGAGGGCATGGACCAGTGGCCCGGTTACGACCCGGACATGGCGGCGTCGCTGCTGGCGGAAGCCGGCTGGGGCGATGCCGACGGCGATGGCATCCTCGACAGGGACGGCCAGGCCTTCAGCATCACCTACGGCATCAGCCCGGGCTTCCCCTTCGACCAGTACGGCCAGATCGTCGTCAATGACCTGACGCAGCTGGGCATCGAAATCACGGTGGAGACGGAAGAAATCGGCGCTTACCTGGCCGACATGCGCGCCGGCAAGTGGGAACTCTCCGGCATGCTCTTCCCCGCCACGGACCCGGACGTGTTCAACATCATCGCGCACTCGTCGTCGATTGACGCCGCCTGGAATACCGCGCGCTTCAACAACGCGGAGGTGGACGGTCTGATCGAGGAGGGCCGACGCACGCTGGACCTGGAGGCGCGGGCGGCGATCTACCACCGGATTCAGGAGATCATGCTGGACCAGATGCCCTACATCCCCTTCTACGTGATCGAGAACGCCTTCGTAGTCAACTCGCGCGTGCAGAACTTCCGCACCAACGCACAGGGCTTCTTCGACTTCTATGACACCTGGCTCTCTGACGCCTAGAGGCGCCCCGCTTTCACCCTGACCTGAGCCCGGCCCGAACGCCCATGCGGCGTTCGGGTCAGGCCTGTTTCTGCGCCTCCCCGCCGGGCCAAACAGGAGCCCCGTGGCGTGACCGCCTACCTCATCCGTCGCTTGCTGGCTTCCATCGTGATCCTGCTGGGCGTCAGCGTGCTGATCTTCGCCATGATTCACCTGGTGCCGGGCGATCCGGTGGCGATCATGCTGCACGAGGTGAAATCCGGCCCCGGCGCCATTGAGGAGATGCGCCGCAACCTGGGGCTGGACCGCCCCTTGCCGGAACAATACCTTTTCTGGCTACTGGGCAACGATTACGTGCGGGTGGATACCGACGGCGACGAAGTCCCGGATTCCTACGGCACGCGCCGCGGCATCCTGCGCGGCGATTTCGGCCGCTCCATTTTCAAACGCGCCCAGGTGATCGACATCATCGCGGACCGCTTCCCCGCGACCCTCAAGTTGACGGCGGCGGCTATGCTGCTGGCGCTGCCGGTCGGGATTCTGGCGGGCATCATCGCCGCGATTCGTCGCGAGACGATCCACGATTACGTGACGATGCTGGGCGCGCTGGTAGGCGTGTCGATCCCCCCGTTCTGGCTCGGTCTGATGTTGATGTACGTCTTCGGCGTGGAGTTGCGCTGGATTCGGCCCTTCGTCGGCGATCGTGGCTGGATCACGCTGATTCTGCCCACGATCACGCTGGCGGCGCCGACGGTGGCGATCATCGCGCGCCTGACCCGCTCCAGCATGTTGAACGTACTGGGGGAAGACTACGTGCGCACGGCGCGCGCCAAGGGGGTGCGCGAAGCCTGGGTGCTGACGGCCCACGTGCTGCGCAACGCCTTCATCCCCGTGTTGACGATCCTCGGTCTGCAATTCGGTTATCTGCTGGGCGGCGCAGTGATCGTGGAGACGGTGTTCGTCTTCCCCGGCCTGGGGCGCGAAGTGGTCACGGCGATCATCAATCGCGATTTCCCGCTGGTGCAGGGGGTGACGCTCTTCTCGGCGACAATTTTTGTGCTCATCAACTTTGGCGTGGACATGCTGTATACGGCGGTGGACCCGCGCATCCGCTATGCCTGAGCGCAACCCGCCTGCGGGACCGCCCTCCGCAGGACCGACGGCCGTCCGGAGCCTGACGGAAAACGGCGCGGGCGCCGGGCAATCGCAGAACCAGTGGTATTTCATCCGTCGCCAGTTGCGCCAGGACAAGGCGGCCCTGCTGGGCGGCGCCATTTTGCTGATCATCATCGCGCTGACGATGCTGGCGGATTCCATTTCCCCCTTTGACCCGCTGGAGCAGAGCAAGGACAGCGCCGACCTGCTCGTGCCGCCCAACGCGCAACACTGGATGGGCACGGACGATTTGCGGCGCGACGTGTATTCGCGCGTCTTGCATGGCGGGCGTACGACGATCAGCGTGGGGGTCGTCTCCATCAGCGCGGCGATCAGCGTCGGTCTGGTGCTGGGCCTGATGGCCGGCTATTTCGGCGGCGGGGTCGATGACCTCATCAGCCGTTTTCTCGACATCATGCTGACGCTTCCGGCGATTCTGATGGCCATCGTCGTGGTGACGATCCTGGGAGCGGGGCTGCAGAACGCGATGCTGGCGGTGAGCATCGCCAGCATGCCGGCCTTCGCGCGCCTGGTGCGCGGCGATACCCTGGTGGAGAAAAACAAGATTTACGTCGAAAGCTCGCGCGCGATGGGGGCCTCGCACTGGCACATAATGTGGCAGCATATTCTGCCGAACGTGGTCTCCTCCGTGATTGTGGTGGGCACCCTGCGCGTCGCCAGCGCGATTCAAATCGCCGCCGGGTTGAGCTTTCTCGGGCTGGGCGCGCAGATTCCGCACCCGGAATGGGGTGCGATGCTCAGCCTGGGCCGAAATTACATTCGTTCGGGGGAATGGTGGATGACCGTCTTCCCCGGCCTGGCGATATTCATCACCGTGATGTGCATCAACCTGCTCGGCGACGGCCTGCGGGACGCGCTGGACCCGCGACTGCGAGGGACGGACTAGCCATGAAATTCATCTTTGGCGCCAAGCCGAAAGCGCCGATCACCAACTTCACGCGGCTCGTGCAGCTGGGGGAACGCCTCGGCTACGACGCGGCCTGGATCCCCGACCAGACCTTCTTCCCGGACCCCTTCGTGACCCTGGCCGTCGTCGCCAGCCAGACCGAGCGCATCGAACTGGTGATAGGCGTCGCCAACCCCTACACGCGCCATCCGGTGCAGGTCGCCCGCGCGGCCGCCACGCTGGATGACCATTGCCCCGGTCGGGTGGCCCTCGGCTATGGCGCGGGAAACCGCCGCGAACTGATCCTGCCGCTCGGGGGCGAGCAGGAGCGGGCGGCCGCCCACTGCCGCGAGGCCCTGGTCCTGTGTCGTCGCCTGCTGCGCGGTGAAACCCTGAATCATCGCGGCGACTGCTTCGTCGCCGATGGCGTCGAACTGGAGATGGCGCCGCACCCCGACGTACCGCTCTATCTGGCGGCGCGCGGCCCGCTGGTATTGCAGGTGGCGGGCGAACTGGCCGATTGCGCGGTGATCGGCGCCTTGCTGGATGAAGAGGCGCTGGCCTGGTCGCTGGGGCAGGTGGCCATCGGGGCGGAAAGGAGCGGCCGCAACCTCGAAGAAATCGGCCGCATGATCTGGATCACCTGCCACATCACTGAAGACGCGCCGCGCTGGCTCGATCACTCGCGCCCCATGGCCGCCCACGTCCTGGCCGGGGCGCCGCCGGGCGTCTTCGAGGCCCTGCGCCTGGGGGACCGTTTTCGCGATGAATTGAAGGCGGTCTACGGCGAAGGGGGCAGCGAAGGCGCTGCCCCGCTCGTCTCCGACGATCTGGTCAGGCGCCTGATGGCCATCGGCACTGCGGATGAGGTCGCCGACCAGCTGCAGCGGGCGATCGGGCAGGGAATCGACGAAATCGGCATCCTCGTCAACGCACCGGACATCAGCGACTCCGAAGACGCCATTCGCCGTTTCGCCGACGAGGTGATGCCGCGCCTGGCTTAGTCGCCGTCCGCTTCAGTCCACAATCTGCAGGTCGCGCGGATAGTGATTCAGCCGTTCGGCGCCGTCCGCCGTCACGGCCACCACGTCCTCGATGCGCACGCCATACTTGCCCGCCAGATAGATGCCGGGCTCGATGCTGAAGACCATCCCCTCCTCGACAAGGGTGGTATCCCCCTGAATCAGATAGGGGTATTCGTGGCCGTCCATGCCGACGCCGTGTCCGGTGCGGTGGATAAAGGCGGGCCCGTAGCCCTGCGCCGTGATGTAATCGCGCGCGACGGAATCAATCTGCTCCGTGGTTATCCCGGGCCGGGTCGCCTCGAAGGCCAGTTGCTGCGCCTCCTGCGTGATCCGGTAGATGCGGCGGAACTCCTCCGGCGGCTCGCCGACGTGGAAGCTACGGGTCAAATCCGAACGGTAGCCATTCCAGCCGCCGCCAAAATCGATGACCAGGGCGTCGCCGTCGGCCAGGCGTTTCTCGCCCGTCTTGTGGTGTGGCGAGGCGCTGTGCGGCCCCGCGCCGACGATGCCCCCGCCGCTGAGTTCAAGGCCACGTTCCGTCAGGCCATTGTGCAGGAAGCGCAGCACTTCGCGCTCCGTCTTGCCGCTGACAGGTTCGGCGAAGAGGGAAGCGAGGGCGTCCTCGGTCCGGGCGGCGGCACCCCGCAGGGCGTCGATTTCGGCGGCGGTCTTGATCATGCGGATGGCGGCCAGGATGCGGTTGCCTTCCATGTAGCGCGCGCCGGCCAGGGCGGCCTGCAGCCTCAGGGTGAAGACGGTGTGCAACTGATCGGCGATGGCGATGGTCTGCCCGGCGCCGGCGCCGACGACCCCGGCGACTTTCTCCACCGGGTCCTCGGTCTCTTCCCAGCCGATCACGTCGAAGTAGCTGGCGTAGGGCTGGAAGATCTGCACCTCGAAGCCGGGGACGACCATGGTGGCGCGCCCCTCGCGCGGCAGGAGCAGGAGGGCCAGGCGTTCGCTGGGGCGCTTGGTGAAGCCGATCAGGTATAGCAGATCGGTCGAATGGGAGACGAAAAGCCAGTCACAATCCGCCGCGGCCATGGCGGCCTGGGCGCGTCGGGCGCGGTCTGCGAACTCTGCATGGTCGTTCATCAGCAGTCCACGACGTAGAGGTCTTTGGGGAAGCCGCTGAGGATTTCGCAGCCGTCGTCGTTGACGAGGAGGATGTCCTCGATCGCGAAGTTGCCGATGACGTGGTCCGGCCGGTCCCAGTAGATCGGCTCCACGGTGAGCACCATGCCCGGCTCAATAACGGTGTCGCTGCCTTTGGCGATCGAGGGCGGCTCGTGGACGTCGAGGCCGAGGCCGTGGCCGACGCGCTCCAGGCCGGGGACGTGCTCCTTCATGCCGTGTTCCATCAGCACGTCGTAGCAGGCGGAGAAGACGTCGTTCATGGTGTTGCCGGCCCTGACGGCGGCGACGCCGGCCTTCTGCGAGGCCAGGTTGGCATCGAAGAAGCGGCGCTGCTCGGCGCTGGGCTCGCCCATGGAGGCCATGCGCATGTAATCGGACCAGTAGTAGTGGTAGTTGGCGCCGGCGTCGACGACGATCAGTTCGCCGGGCTGAATGGCGCGCTCGAAGGGCTCGACGTTGACCATGCCGTATTTCTCGATGCCGGAGCGCACCATGATGAAGCCCGGCATCTCGCCGGTCTGCAGCACCATCTCGGAAAGCAGCAGGCTGCCCAGCTCGCGCTCGGTCATGCCGGGGCGCAGTTCGGCGAAGGCCTTTTCGTAGGCGCGGGTCGTCGCGTCGGCGGCTTTCCTCAGCTTCTCCACCTCGCGCGCCGACTTGATCATGCGCAGTTCCCACATCAGGGGGCCGACGTCGACGAAACTGGCCTTCGGGAAACGCCCGGTGAGGTCTTCGAAGTCCGTTTGCGACATGGCGATGCGCTGGCCGTAGCCGAGCTCGAGGCCGATGGTGCCGTCGGCCACCCCCAGTTGCTCGCAGGCGTCGTAAATGGCCGTCAGCGGGTCGGACGCGGCGTCGGCGATGCGCCAGCCGCCCCAGGGGCGCACCTCCTCGATCCAGGAGGACTGGTAGGCGACGTCGAAGAGGCTCTCGGCGACGACGCTGATGACGGGCTTGCTGTTGTCGCGGGGGACAATGATGCCCAGCGGGCGATGCTTGGAATTCCAGCCGATGGTGCGGATGCCGGAGAAGTAGATGCCATTTTCCTTGGCGGTGACGATGAGCGCGTCGATGTTATGCGCGTCCATCCGTTCGCGCGCGCGTTCGACGCGGCCCAGATATTCCGCGCTGGGGAACATGGCATAGTTGGGTTCGCGATGGGACATGCAGAATCTCCTCTCTTCATTCGAAACAGCTTACAGTGACGCGTACTTCGGGTGGTAGCGACGCCAGAAGCGCCCGCCGGTCGCCAGCGCCCGCAGAAAGATCTGCAGGAACATCGCCGCCCAGACTCCCGTCAGCCCCCAACCCAGGACGCCCGTGAACAGGACGATCAGCGGCAGGGAGACCAGCCAGTGGCCGACGATCGTCACCCACATCGGGTAGCGGGTATCCCCCGCACCCCGCAGCGCGCCGGTCAACACCTGGTTGATGGCCTCCAGCGGCACCGCCAGCAGGATCAGTTGCAGGCCTGGCAGGGCCGCCGCCCGCACCAGTTCATCGCCAGAGAATAGCCGGGTTACGGAAGGCCACGCAAGGAAGAGCAGCGCCAGCCCGCCCATGACGAGCCAGGCCTGACGCTGCAGCTGCAGGGCGCTGCGGTAGATGCGGGCGGTCTGGGCCGCGCCGGTCAGCTGGCCGGTGACGGTCAGCGCGGCCAGCAGGAAGCCCAGGCCCAGCATCAGGATAATGGACAGGGTGTTGGAGGTCACGGCATAGGCGGCCAGGGCTGCCACGCCCAGCTCGCTCACCAGGCGCAGTTGCACCAGGCGGGCGCCGCGTATCGCCAGTTGCTCCAGGCCGACCGGCGTACCCAGGCGCAGCAGGTCCCGCATGGCGCGGCGCGAGGTCTGCCAGCCGCGCCAGCGCAGCCCGGCGACGCCCCGCCAGAGCCAGGTGCCCAGCAGGAGCAGGCCGGCGACCCGGCTGAGAACGTTGGCCAGCGCCAGGCCCGTCAGGCCGGCCCCCAGGGCGAAGACCAGCAGCAGGGCCAGCAGGACGTGCAGCCCGTTGGCCAGGCCCATCACCAGCAGCGGTCGACGGGCGTCGCCGGCGCCGCGCAGGCAGCCATTGGCGCTCAGGAGCAGGAATTGCAGCGGGAAGGCCAGCGCCAGCGCGCGCAGGTAGGGCGTACCCAGTTGCCCGACTGCGCCGGAGACGCCCATCAGCGACATGAGTTGCGGGCTGAAGACCTGCACCAGCAGCATCAGGGCGAAGCCGACGGCCAGGGAGAGCAGCGAGGCGCTGCGCAGGATGAGCCCGGCGTCCTGGCCGTCGCCGCGGCCGACCGCCTGGGCCACCAGGATCGAGCCGCCGATCGCCGTCACCTGGAAGAGCACGGCGCTCATTTCCACCAGGCGGGAGACGACGACCTGCGCGGCCAGCGGGTCGACGCCGAGTTGGCCGGCCAGCACGGCATCGAAGAGGACGACGCCATAGAGCAGCGTCTGCTCGGCGGCCATTTGCAGCGCGAGAGACAGCGTTTTGCGCGGCGTTGTGGCCCCGCGCCTTTCTGTTTTCACGATCCCGCGCCGGCGGAAGCGCGCGGCGTCAGCGGAAGTGCGGCATCACGTCGCGGGCGATGCGCTCCAGCACCTGGCAATTGCTGTCGGCATCGGCGCCGGTGAGCAGAATGCCGATTTGCCCGACGCCGCGCTCCGCCAGGCGCTGGCAGGTCTCGCGCACGCGCGCGGCGCTGCCCACGATGGTGAGCATGTCGATCTCGCGCCGGGTGACCAGAGGCGCGGCGCCGGCCGGGCCGCCCGCGGCGTAGGCGCGTTTCAGGTCGGCGATGTAGCCTTCCTCCATACCGATGGCCCGCAGCAGCGAGAGCGGCGCGCCGCCGATGATGTGGGCCACGGAGGGTTTGAGGCGTTCGTGGGCGGCCTCCTCGTCATCGACCACGCGGCAGGTCACCCAGCTGACGATCTCGAAATCGCCCAGGCTGCGGCCGGCGCGGGCCGCGCCCCGTTCCAACGCGCTGAAGGCGTAGTCCAGCCCGTCTTCGGAGACGAGGGCGCCGATGGCCCCGCCATCGGCCAGTTCGCCGGCCGCTTCCAGCATGCGTGCGCCGCGGGCGGCGATGTAGATCGGGACGTCGGCGCGCTGCGGCCGCCAGGTCAGCTGCAGGCCTTTGGCGGTGACCCAGGCGGACTCGTGATGCAGGGTCTCGCCACGCAGCAGGGCGCGCACGAGAATCAGCATCTCGCGGGTGCGGGCCGCGGCGGCGTCCTGCTCATGGCCCATGGGCAGCAGGAGCTCGCGCCGGTTACCGCTGCCGATGCCCAGATTGGCGCGGCCGCCGCTCATTTCGTCCACCGTGGCGATCGAACGGGCCACCTGGGCCGGGTGGCGCGTATAGGGGTTGGTGACGCCGATCATCAACTGAATGCTCTCCGTCGCCTGCGCCCAGTGGGCCATCACCAGGAAGGGATCGCGGTAGAAAGTCTGGTCCGGGATCCAGGCCATTTCGTAGCCAAGCCGCTCGCCCAGGCGGACGACGCGCAGACTGTCCTCCGGTGGCAGGGAGGGAACGAAGCCGAAGCCGAAACGCATCTGCTGCTCCTTTCGGGGGCTATCCGGCGGGACTCAGGCCGGGTGGACTTCGAAGGAATCGCTCTGGTAGCGCGCGACCAGATCGGGGTCCAGGTCCCCGCCGAGACCAGGCCCTTGCGGCACCACCATCGCGCCATCCACGAAGGGGACGGGCTCGGCGCTGAGGTCGGCCTCGAGCAGGAACTGGCCGCCCATCTCGCAGCCCCAGGTCACGTTGGGCGTCGAGGCGGCGAAGTGCAGGCATGCGCGCGAGGCGATCGCCCCTTCGAGCGCGCCGCCGACGTAACAGCCGATCCCGGCCGGTTCGGCGACGATGGCCATCTTTTTGGCGCTGATGATGCCGCCGCCATTGTTGATGTAGACGCTGATCAGGTCGCAGGCGCGCATCCTGGCGTGCTCAAAGACGTCGCGGGGCGAGTTGGCGCCCTCATCCGCCATGATGTAAACGTTGGTGGCGCGACGCACCTCGGCCATGCCGTCGAGGTCCCAGGCCTTCACCGGCTGTTCCATGAATTCCAGGCCGCATTCGTCGAGGGCGTTGATGACGTAGATGGCGGTATTGACGTCCCAGGCCTGGTTGGCGTCGGCGCGCAGACGGACTTCGTCGCCGGCGACGCTGCGGACGCGGCGCGTGCGTTCGATATCGTGGTCGGGGTCTTCGTGGCCGGTCTTCATCTTGAGGATGCGGATGCCGCGCGACAGGGCCGTTTCGGCGTCTTCGGCGGCGTGGTCGTGGTCCGTGATCGGAATCGACCAGCTGAGCGGGATGCGGTCGCGATAGAGGCCGCCGAGCAGGTTGTAGACCGGCGTGTTCAGCGCCTTGCCGACGATGTCGTAGAGGGCGATGTTGACGGCGCTCTTGGCGCGCGGGTTCCAGGGCAGCGCGCGGTCCATGTCCAGTTGACGGGCCTCGATCTCGCGCGGGTCCTTGCCGAAAATGGCGGGCAGCAGGCGTTCGCGCAGCTGCAGCGCGACGGTCAGTTGCGTCTCCCCGGCGCCGGAGAAACCGGCCATGTGCGGCGCTTCGCCGAGGCCGACGATGCCCTCGTCGGTATGCAGGCGCAGGTAGACACATTCCTGGTGGCGCGTGGTGGCGAAAGACATGCGGTGCGTGCGCACGGTCGGCACCTTCGTCAGAATCAGGTCGGCATGCGTGATTTTCATGAATTCCCTTTCCCCTCTGTGTCGGATCAGTCCAGTTGAGCCAGCAAGGTTCGGGCGGCCGCGCCGCGTTCGCGGATCGGGCGCCCGGCCTCCTCCAGCAGGATTTCCATCAGCGTCACCAGCGCCAGCAGGAAGGTCGGCTGGGCGGAATGGCCCAGCATGCCGACGCGCCAAACCCGGCCGCGCAGATCGCCCAGGCCGCCGCCGATGTCGATGCGGTAGGGGGCCAGCAAGGCTTGGCGGATGGCGGCGGCGTCCACGCCCTCGGGCACGTTGAAGGCGGTCACCGTCGGCAGGCGGCATTCGGGCTGCGCATACACGGAGATATCCAGCTCCGCGAAGGCGGCGACCAGGGCATCGCGGCGGTTCACCATGCGGTCCGCGCGATAGTCCATGCCCTGCTCGGAAATCAGTTGCAGCAATTCGGTGAGGGCGTAGACGATCGGCGCGGGCATGGTCTGGGCGGCGCGTTCGTCCTCGCGGAAGCGGCGCAGTTGCGCCAGGTCCAGCGAGGGGCTGGCGACCGGCTTTTGGCGGGCGGCGTGGACGGCGGCGGCGCGCGCGCTGAAGGTGATCAGGCCCAGGCCGGGGTAGGCGCTGATGGCTTTCTGGCTGCCGGCGACGCCGATATCGATGCCCAGTTCGTCGTGGGGCACGTCGACGGCGCTGATCGTCCAGCGCGAATCGACCAGCAGCAGGGCATCGTGCTCGCGAGCCAGCGCGCCCAGGCTGGTCAATGGCTGCTGGACGCCGGTCGAGCCCTCGCCATGCAGGACGGCCAGCAGGCGCGTCGGTTGAGCGCCGAGGGCCTCCCGCAACGCTTCCATGGAGACGGCTTCGCCCGCCGGCGCTGCGACGCGGACGACCTGCGCACCGCAACGTTCGGCCGCCTCGGCCAGGCGCTCGCCGAAGAAGCCGCTGACGGCGACGACGGCGGTCTCGCCCGGCTGCAGGGCGTTCAGCAGGGCCGCCTCGATGGCGGTCTCTTCTGAGCCGGGGACCAGGTACGTGTCTTCGTTCTCCGTGCGCCAGAGTTGACGCAGGCGCGCGATGGCCTCGTCCAGCACGGCGAGGAAGCTCGGGTCGTTGGCGCCTTCGAGGACGCCGATGAGTCCCTGACGCGCGCGCGGCGAGGCGTTGCTGAGGTCCGGGCCGAGCAGGGTGCGCTCCGGTGGATTCAGGCGCCGGTAAGGCAGGGGCGGCGCGCTGTCCGTCATTGCAGTTCGGGGATCAGGAACTGCCCCGCTTCCATGACCTGCAAATCGTCAAGCCAGATGCTCTTGTTGCGGCAGGGGAAATCCATGTGGGCCTTCGAGACGTTCTGGCCCTGGAAGATGGCGGTGTTGGCGCCGAAGGCGATCTGCATGTTGCCGTAGAAGGCCTCCTGGTCCTGCACGGCGCCTTCCATCAGGTAAGCGCCCATGCGGTTCCAGTCGGCGCGGTGTTCGCAGCCCCAGCCGATGTGGGCGATGCGGTAGGCCGTCTCGTCGTTGAAGGCCGAGAACCAGTCCTCCAGCAAACGCGCGTCCAGGCCGCCCTCGATTTTGACGATCAGGCCGTCGCGGATGGTCATTTTCACCGGCGAGGTGACGTAGCGACCGAGGCGCAGGATGACGTCGTTGACGTCGAGCACGAGAACGCCGTTGGCGCTGAATTCATCCGGCCCGACGGTGACCATGCCGCTGGGCCAGTTGTCCCAGCGGCCGGGCTCGTCGGCGAGGCTGTAAAGGCCCAGCACGACGCGGTCCTTGACGTTGCAGGTGAGGTCCGTGCCCATGGCGGAGGTGACTCGCATCGTCTCCGCCCCGCGCAGCAGGTCGGCGCCGGCGAGGGCGCGGCGGCGAATGACGGGGTCGGGCGCCAGGCGCATCAGGACGTCCTGCGGCTGGCCGCAACGCAGGACTCGGCCGCCGTTCTCCAGCGCGGCCGCGTTGAGCAGCGAATAGGCGTGGGCGACGGTGCTGACGAGGTCGATCACCATGTCGACGCCGGCCCAGATGTCGGCGATGATGCCGCGGTCGTTCTCCGGCACGGTGGTCGGCACAGTGACCTGAAAGGCCTCCACGCCCAGGTCGATGGCGGCGCCAAGCGCGGCGGCCGGGTAATGCGGCGAGGTATGCGTGTCGCTGTAGATGAGCAGGGTCTCCCCCTCGTGCAGGTTGCAGAGCTCGAACGAGCGTTTGAAGAGGGGGATCAACTCGGTAGAGGCGCTGTAATCCAGAGGAAATTTTTTCACGGTTGCCGCTCCTGTGGTCTGCTCCTGCACAACGACTATACTCAGGCACAAGAGTTGGCCGCAACACGTGGCGCCGGCCGTGAGGCGGACGGGCGCGGGGAGGGTTTATGTTTCACTGGACGTATCGCGATTCCGGCGGGGCGCTGACGGACCTGATCCCGCTTTTCCGGCACACGCTGGAGCTTTGTCAGCTGCGCGAAGGCGAGCGGGTGATGGTCTACAGCGACCACCACAGCCCGATGCACTACGTCAAGGCTTCCATGGCCGCGGCGCAGGCCCTTGGTGCGGAGGTCTTTCAGCTGGAAGTGCCCACGGAAGGCGGCGACATTCTTTCCGGGCCGGTGTGGGACATCTGGCACGCGGTCGACCTGGTGGTGGACCTGGAATCGATCGGCACCAGCATCTACCGTCCCATGCGGGTCAGCGCGCTGGGTGCGGGCGTACGCGTCCTGCGGGTCACCCAGCCGGAGGACGTGCTCTCGCGTCTGCGGCCGCTGCCCGCCCTGCGCGACCGCGTGCTGCGCTGCGAGGCCCTGCTGGCCGCGGCAAGTGAATTGCGGGCGACCTCGCCGGCCGGGACGGACCTGGTCCTGAACACGGCGGGGCGCAAGGCCTTCGGGCTCTGGGGCGCGGCGGACCAGCCGGGCAAGTGGGATCACTGGTCGGTGGCGGTCGTCGTAGGCGGCGCCAACCGCCCCAACAGCAACGGACGCCTGGTCATCGACGTCGGCGACATCATTCTCGGGATGCGGCGTTACGCGACCACGCGCATCGACCTCATCATTGAGGAGGGGATCATCACCCGCATTGAGGGGGAAGGACTGGACGCGCATCTGCTGCGCAACTGGTTCGCCAGCTGGGGCGACGAGCGCGCGTATCACATTTCGCACGTCGGCTGGGGCTGCGACGAGCGCGCCGACTGGGGCCGGATGGCCGGGCCGACCGGCGGCATCGGCGACGCGGAGTCCTACCCGGGCGTCTTCCAGATCGCCTTTGGGCGCGATACCTCCTGGTACATCGGCGACGGCACGAACGACGTCGTCGCCCACATCGACTTCAACGGCCTGGCGCACAGCATCGCGCTGGATGGCTTGCCGATCACGGAAGACGGCCGCTTCGTTCACCCGGACCTGGCGCACATTACACTCGATTGAGAGCGACGGCGCCGACTGTCACCGCTCGCCCTAAAGGCGTTCGCCTGTCTCCAGATAGTGCAGCAGGCCCTCGCGATTCATGCCGGCGATGCCCAGTGCTTCGGCGTTGCGGCCCGTGGCCCAGTAGTCCACTTCTTCCGTAACGCAGAAGATGTGATTGATGCTGTCGTTGACGGGGGTCGGCACGTCGAGCAAGCGCCCCAACGCGGAATAGAGCACCGAGCCGTAGGGCACGTCCTCGGTGATGTAGCGGTCCCAGATGCGGTCGCGCAGGTTGAAGGGCTCGCCCTGGACGCGGTAGACGTGGGGGCCGCTGCCGGTCTCGCGGTAAAGGTCGTCGATGTATACGACGTCCAGCCCCAGCGCGCGCTGCAGGGCCATCTTCTCCTCGTCGACGGCGTCCAGCAGGCGCAACACGCCGGGCGTCATCCCCTCGTTCATGATCGAGAGATAGCCGTCCTGGCGCTCGACGGCGGCGTAGTTCAGCAGCATCGGCGCGGGGTGGATCATGAAATTGGGGTTGTTGAGGCCGGGGTCCAGCACGTTGGGTTTGGGGATCAGGCGCAGCGTGTCGCCCAAACGTTCATGCAGTTCTGCTGTGTTGCGGCCGGGGAAGGCGGAGAAGCGCAGGTTTGAGGGCAGGCGGATGCGCAGCCTCCCCGGCGCCACCATGCGCGCCGACTGCGGCAGGGTGACCGTTTCCCCCAGCAGCACGTCGTCGAGGCTGTGCCCGGCCTGGCGCAGCAAGGGCGCCAGTTCCAGCGAGCCGGCCGACCCGGTGAGCAGCAGGATGATCTGGCCGCTGCGCACGTGGGGCAGGCAGACCTCCAGCATCGCCCGTTGCCCGTAGGCGGGCACGGCGATGAGAATTAGTTCGATGTCCTCCATGGCTGCGGCGACGTCGGTGGTGATGAGGGCCAGGGGCACCAGATCACCGGCCTCGTCTCCGCCGACCAGGTCCCCCTCAATCTCGACGCCGTCCTGCTCCTGGATGGCGGCGATGCGTTCAGGCGTGCGGTTGTAGAGATGGACGCGGTAGCCGCGGCGGGAGAGGGCGGCAGCGGCCGCCATCCCGCCGGGTCCGGCGCCCATGACCAGGATGCGTTCGATGGCGCCCATGATCACAGGACCTGCAGGTCGTGGGTGCTGAGGTTGAAGCGGCGCGCGCCGTCAGCCGTCACGGTGACGATGTCCTCGATGCGCACGCCGAAGCGGCCCTTCAGGTAGATGCCCGGCTCGATGCTGAAGACCATGCCCTCCTGCAGGACGGTGGTGTCTCCCTGCACGATGTAGGGCGCTTCGTGGAGATCAAAGCCTAGGCCGTGGCCGGTGCGGTGCAGGATGCCTTCCTCATAGCCGGCGGCGATGATGTGCGCGCGGGCGACGGCATCGATCGACTCCGCCGTGACGCCGGGCCGGACGGCCTCGAAGGCCACCTGGTTGGTCTCGTTGACCACGTCGTAGACGCGGCGGTATTCGTCCGAAGGCGGGCCGAAGTGGAAGCTGCGGGTCATGTCGGACCAGTAGCCATTCACGCCGCTGCCGAAATCGACGACGACGGCATCGCCTTGTGCGATACGGCGCGGGCCGACGTGGTGGTGCGGCGACGCGCCGTTTTCGCCGACGCCGACGATGGCGCCGGCGGGGGCGCCGGGGTCATGACCGTGTTGCGGCAGCAGCGCCATCAGTTGCTGCTTGACCTCCGCCTCGCTCATGCCCAGGAGCGGCAGCTCCAGCAGGGCCATGTAGCTGCGGTCGGCGGCGGCGCCGGCCTGGGTCAGATAGTCGAGTTCGCGCGCTTCCTTGACCATGCGGATGGGGTTGAGCAGGGCGCCGCCCGGCACGAACTCGGCCTGCGGCGCGGCGGCCTGCAGGCTGTAGAGGAAGTGGGTGAAAAGCTTGTCGGCGACGCCCAGGCGCAGCGGCCCTGCCGTCCCTGCGCGGGGCAGGGAGGCGGCGACCAGCTCAAAGGGGTTGTCGGTCTCCTCCCAGGGGATGAGGTCGAAGAAGTGCGCCAGGGGCTCCGCCAGGGCGGTCTCGAAACCGGGCAGGACCAGGCGCGGTCTCTGGTCCTCGTCAGCGGGCAGGATGAAGAGCGTCAGGCGCTCGGACTGCGGCCGGTTCAGGCCGATCAGGTAGAACATATCGCTGGAAGGGCCGACAAGCAGGGCGTCGGCGCCGGCGGCGCGCAGGCCTTCCCGGACACGCTGGCAGCGCGCGGCGTAATCGAAGGGTTGATTGTCCATGGCGAATGTCAACCCGGACGAGCGCCGTGGCCGGTCTGCGTGCCGCCGGTCTCCGTGGTGATGCCGACGTCGCCCTTGTAGCGCAGTTCGTCGAGCACGAATTCGCCGTTCTCCATGATCTGGATGTCATCCACCCAGTAGCTGTTGTTGAGGCAGGGGAAATCGACGTGCGAATTGGTGAGCGTGGTCGCGCCCTTGAAGATGCCGATGTTGGAGCCGAAAGCGATCTGCATGTTGGCGTACATGCACTCGTTGTCCTGGCCGGGGATGAGCCAGTTGGCGCGGCGCTCGCAGCCCCAGCCGACGTGGGCGATGCGGTAGGAATCTTCGGAATTGAACTGGGCGAACCAGCGCTTGAGCAGTTCGGCCTGCATGCCGCCCTTGATGTCGGTGATGCGGCCGTCGTTCATCTCCAGATAGACGTAGTCGTTAATGTACTGGTTGAGCACGAGCATGTAGTCGCCCGGGGACAGCACCAGCACACCGCCGCCCTTGTGTTCCTCCGGGGCGCAGCAGACCATCCCGCTCGGCCAGATATCCCAGCGGCCGGGGACGTCGGAGACGCTGTAGATGCCCATCGGGTCGCGCCCCTCCTTGTGGAAGGTGAGGTCGGTGCCGCCGGGGGAGGTGATGCGCATGGTTTTGGCGTTCATCATGAGTTGCTTGCCGGCGAGGACGCGCTCGCGCAGTTCCTGGGTGGGGAAGAGGCGGCGCATGGTGTTGACGGCCACGCCGATGCGCTGCAGGCGCGTGCCGCTGTCCATCGATTCGCGCATGATGTGGCCGTAGGCATGGGGGCCGGAGGAGACGTCGATGACCAGGTCGGCGCGTTTCCAGGCGTCGATGACCGCTTTCTCCTCGCGGTTGGGGTGAACGATCTGGAAGACGTCGGCGCCCAGCTGGATGGCTGCGCCCATGTAGGCGGCGGCGTAGTGGGGGTAGCTGCCCGGGTCGGTGTGGATGAGGATGTGTTCGCCGGGATGCACCTTGCAGAGTTCCAGGTGCCTGCGAAACATGTCGACCAGTTGGGTACTTGCTGAATAGTCCAGTGCCATCGATTCGACCATGTCATGTCTCCTGAATGAGTCCGCTGTATGCCCCGTAAGATAACCCGAAGCGCGCCAGGTATTCAAACGGGTGTGTGGGGTGGGGGTGTTGAACGGGTTTGAACGGAGTCCGGGGTGGGGGACGGCGAGGGGCGTCAGGGCTTCATACGGTCTGCTGCACAAAGGTGGTCGAGTTGGACACCGTGGCGCGTCAGGGCATCGCGATAGTTCTGGTTGTCCCAGTCGCGCTCAATGGCATAGGCAATCGGGGCAACCTGGCCGGTTTCCTGCTGGAAGACCAGAGCGATCATGAGCCATTTTCGATCGTTTGGATCGAAATCTGCAAGATCCTCGTCAATTGGCCAGCCAATGTAATCGTCGTTGCCGTTCTCAACCTTGTGCAACTGGACGATTCTTACGCGTTCCGGTTGACTCCAGTTGCGTGAAAGATGCCTCAGGAAGAGCGACAGGGCATCAACGTCGCCCGTCTGTCGGCTGCGGGCATATCGCGTGTATTCGTTCAGGGCGTCGTTGTTTGCGTCAAGGACCACGCAATAGACATTGCGTCTTACGCGTTGCAGAAATCGCGCACAATTTTGCTGACATTGTTCGCTTGCTCTGTCATGGCGTTGTGAAGCGACCAGGAGGACGTTGGTATCGACGATGCGGTGCTCAGGCATTGGCAGCGATTTTTTTGCCTAATCCCTTGTCCAGCACTTCCAGAATGTCACCGTCCATATCCCCAAAGAAGTCGTCAGGCCAGTTGCTGATGCGCCCAAATACATCAAGTTCGAGTTGTGTCAGGCGTGAAATGCCATTCCTGATACTACAGAAATACAGCATGACATCCTCATCAGGGTAGAAAACATTCTCCGCTGTACGCCGTTGGAGCCGCCGCAGAAAATGCTCGCTGTGACTCTCGACAATGAGTTGAAGCTTCCGCTGCTTCATCACCTCGGCCAGAAAGTCTGCGAGGGCGGCCTGTGCGGAAGGGTGAAGATGCAGGTCAGGGTGTTCCAGGATGACGGTGGAGTGTTCAGGGGCGTAAAGACACTGGACCAACACAGGGAGTACCTGTGAAATGCCGAAGCCTACGTCGGGGAGCAGGACTTCAGCGCCCCTCCTGTGGTGCTTGACGCGAACTTCGTAAAGTATGCCCCCCTCAACCAGAGGGCGCACGTCGAATTGCTCAGCCAGATTCAGCTTGCGCAACCACTTCGCGGTGCGAGGCTGCAACCTTTTGGCCAGCAGGGCCTGAATCGCAAGTTCTCCACTCACGCCCACGTCTGTCGGCTGTTCACCATACCAGGTGTACACACGTTGCGGAAACTCGCGGAGTGGCCCCAAATAGTAGAGGCGTTGGAACTGCTGCTCGAAAGACAGAACCAGGTCACTCAGAAAATCGACATTGCGGTAAAAGCGCAGCGCCTCGTAGGAAAATCCGTAACACCTTTGTGGCCGCATGTATATTCTGGGTCGTCCCTGAGGCCGCTTCGCTTCTTCTCCGTCTACGTGAACGCGAATGGTATATTGATTGTTGCGTTCACGATTCAGGACGACCTCCAATCGATTGCCCTGATATCGGATTCGCTTCACGTGAGTGCGCTGTTGGCTCGCCTGAATCTCTGTCACAAGTTTCAGGCTCTCAGGCATTACGGGTTGCGTACCGTTCGGCCCCGGGATTCCGCGTTTCAATGGGTCCTTGTCGGGAAGTTCCCAATCGACTGACAAGCACATATCGACGGTGTCGCCAAAGGTGATTTCCTGGGGCGTGCCAAACTCCACATAGCCCTCATCGGTCTTTAGGGGCAAATTGCGGTCATTCGACTCCGTCGTCTGCTTCAACAACAGCAGCATCTGCAGCAGGCCGCTCTTGCCTGTGCTGTTTCCGCCGAATAGCACGGTCAGCGGGGCCAGAGGCACGTCGCCCGTGTCTTTCCAGGATTTGAAATTGACCATGCGCAGGTTGGTGAACATCAGCGCCGCTCCTGACCTGTCTGAGTCATTCTAGCATGCTCAGGAATCGGCGGAGGCTTCACGCCCAGGCAACGAATAGCGAAAATCGCAGTGGGGCGCGCCCTGCATGATCGTCTGCGTGCGCTCCAGTTGCACGTCCGGGTTGAAGCCCTCGATGAGCGCGAAGTCGCGGTTGCAGGAGAGCAGCGCGCCCAGTTCCGGGATGCCCAGCGCGCGATACATCTCCGCGTAGCGGCAGCGCGTGACGTTGAAGTGGAAGGCCTCGTCGTCCTGACGCAGGGTCTCGATGCGCATCGCGTCATCCTTCTGCCAGGCGGGCAACGTGTCGGCGAAGGCGTCGAGGTCAACGTCGTCCGTCTGGCCGGCCATGGCCGCGCCCTGCTCGCGCGCGATCCTGATGATCGTCTCACGCAGCACGTCCAGCACCCGCTCGCGGCCGAATTCCTCGCCGAGGGCGTCGATCAGCGGCGCGAGGATGCGCGCCTCGGTCTCGCGGCGCGTCAGTACGCCGATGCGCTGGTTTAGTTCGTCGGGTTTGGGCGCGTCTGACGGGCTGTTCATGGTCAATCTCCGCTGAAGGACGGCCGCCGGATTGTAGCACGGCGCGGCCTGGTGCGACCTCCCCTCCAGCGATGAGCCTGCTGCGGCGGACAGCGCAGAACCGCCCGACAAGGCAACAGGACGCCCCCGTGGGGAGCGTCCTGGAGAATGCCGGACTGCGCGCGCTCAGCCCATGGCGGCCGCGAGCGAGGCGCAGGCGGGACAGCCGCCGCCGGGGCGCACGATGGCGAAACCGGCCTGGGGGTCGGAGTCGTAGCGCGTGGCGTCGACGTTCCAGACGATGAACAGGCGCACGCGCCCGCTGTTGCGCGCGAGGGTCACCGCGCGTCCCAGCCAGGCGGCCTGATCGGCGACGGTCACGTTGGCGGCCCAGGCGAAACCGCCAGGCAGCGGCCCGTAGCCTTCGCTGGAAAGGTAGCCAATCTCGGTGAAGCAGAGCGGCTTGCCGGGGAAGGTCGCGGCGTAGACTTCAAACATCCGCGAGTAATAGCGCGTGTAGTGACCGCTGCTGCCGCGCGGGTCGCCGCTGCGGGCGTCGGGGCCGAGAATGCCTTCGTTGTAGTGGACGCCGACGCAGTCCATGTAGTTGGCGGCGCCGGCCGCGGCCATACCGCGGATGAAGGGCAGATCATCGCAACCGCCGCCGCTGCAGCCACCGAAGAAGCCGGTGGGGGCGGGCGCGCCACTGATCACCATGACGTTGGGATTGACGCTCTTGATGGCGTTCCAGGCCTGGCTGAGCATGGAGGTGTAGGCCTGCGGGCTGATCTGGCCGCTGGGCCACTCGCGGCTTATGTTTTGTTCGTTCCAGACCTCAATGGCGTTCGGCCCCAGCGATGCCACGCCCCCGAGGAAGTTGACAAAATCCCGCGTATAACCGGCGGGGTCGGGGGCCATCTGGCCGGGCTCGCCGACGATGCTGAGCAACACGCGGAAGCCGGCGCCCTGGGCCTGGCCGATGACGCCGCTGACGCCGGCAGGGTTGTCGCCCCGGTGATAGCGGACCTGGCGTTTCACCCAGGTCATGCGCGCCGCGTGCATGTGATGGGGCGCGGTGAAGCCGAGGGCCTGGCCGCCGAGGGCGAATCCGCCGCCGATCGCCGGCGCACTGACCCGGCCCGGGGCCTGCCCCTGCTGCGGCGCCGGTTGTGGTTGTGGCGTCGGCGGGAGTGGTGCTGGTTTGTTGCGCGAGAGCAGGGGCTCATGGACGTAGAGGATCTCGTCGTCGCGTCTCACCGCCTGCCAGTCGGCGATGCCATTGACTGCTTCGCCGGTGACGCGCTGCAGGACGTCAACCGCCGTGCCGCGGGCAAGGCTGGTGACCACGCGGCAACTCCTGTCCGGGCAGGTTCGGGCGTTGGCAAAACGCGACGCGACGACGTACCAGGTGGTGGTTGATCCGGCGGGGTCGACGACCGCCGCGGGAACGGGCGTTTGGGTGATCGCCACGACCGTCGTTACCGTCGAGACCGGCGCGTCAGGCGTCACGTCGGGCAGCCAGGGCTCGGCCAGCGAGGCATGCAGGTAGACCTCGCTCTCTTCATGGCGCAGTATGAGCCACTGCGAGTCAGCTTCCAGGGGCGTGCCGGTCACGTGTCCGACGACCTCCAGCAACTGGCCGCCGAGGAATCGCGTGGCGACGGCGCAACTGGTGGAGGGGCAGACGCGCGCATTGACGTTGTCCGTGCCGGTCACGACGTAGTCGCCGATCGGCATGAATTGGTTGGCCGCGATGCAGCGCGTCAGCACGCCGATCAACGCGTCCACTTCCTGCAGGTCGATGGTCAGGTCGTAGGCCTGTCGCACCCTGACGACGGTGTTGGCGAACCAGCAGCGGTTTTGCGCTGGCAGCCAGCCTGCGGCGTCACGCTCGCCCTTCTGGTTGAGAACGGAGCCGGGAGCGGCGATCGCCAGGTTACGAATGTCCGCGGCGAAAGCTCTGCGGGTTTCGCTGTCGGCGGCGCAGAGGCCGCTGTCATGCGCCTCGGCGAGGGCGATGACGGGATCGACAACGACGTCCCGCTCAGCGATGAAGCACTGGTTGTCGTAGAGACTGCAAAAGGACCTGGCCCGATCGTTGAGCAACTGCGCCTCAGCGGCGTCCGGGACGGGATAGTCGGCGGCGTCGAAGGGCGCGCAGCGCGCTTCGGGAGTGACCGGCAGGCCCAGCCAGCGGTCCTGCGCCTGAAGCGCGCCGGCGCCGACAAGCGCCAGCAGCAGGATTGCGAAAAAGCGAATCACGGCAAGCTCTCCATGCAGCGACGAACGCGACATTATCTTACGCTAATTAGCGCCTTTGTATGAGGGCGGGTTACAGGTCGGGCGGACCCGCAGCACTCCAACGCGGAGTCACGAGCCAGTTTCGCAGGCGATGCCGTCTCCGTCGAGGTCGCGATTTCCATTGTAGGCGGGATGCCCGGGCGTAAAGTTGCCGTCGCCATAGCGCTCCCGAATATCTGCACACGACATGCCAGGACAAGCGTTGCGGGAATCCGATGTTGGCTGAACCTGGTTTACCTGACCGGATTGCCTTTGCAGATTTGCAGAGGCTGCGGCCTGGTGCGACTAACCAACGCACTGTGGACGAAGGTTTCCTGACCATTTGGCAAAACGCGGGTCCAGTTGCTGTTACCCTGGACATTGTCACCCACCACTTCGCCAACTGTCGTTATCGCTTCTCCACGATTCAGGACTCGAACAATTACGCAGTTGGTTCGCGGACAGGCGCGCAGATTGGCTGTGCGCTCTGCTGCAATATACTGCTCAATGGAAACCACCGTGCGCATGGAATTTTCCTGGGCAGGAGAAGATTCTGTTGGCTGCTGCCTGGCAAATGGCGTGGCGCTTGCCAGTGCAGGTGCGGCATTCCCACGCTGGACTACGGGAACGGGAGCGACTGTGGAAAAGCGAATTGAAGATCGGGGGATGGCGGTACCTGAACTGGATTGTGTTGCAACCAGGTAAAGCAAACCCGGCAGAATCACGCTGATTGCGACAAAAGCCATACAGCCGCAGCAGGCAATCAGCACAATGGTGCGTGTCGAAAAACGCAATGGGTGAGATTCCCTTGCGGTTGCAGTTTTGACTAGCCGCCCGGGCAGATGCTTTCGCAGGGGACGCCGTCCCGGTCGCTGTCACGGCGCGAGCAGTCGCAAGTGTTCAACTGGAAATAGGCTTCCTCGCAGGAGGTCATCGCCGAACAGGACTTTGAGCAGTTGCAACTGAACTGCGGGCCGGGGTCCGTGGTGGGTTGCGCAGCCGGTGCGCCGGTCTGGCCCTGACTGGAGCCCGTCTGCCGCGGAGGAACGCTGGTCGGCGCCGGCCGGCTGCGGGAGAGCAGCGGCCCGTGAACGTAGACCGCCTGGCTACCGTGCTTTACGGCCTGCCAGGTTGAAGAGCCGCCGACGGACTCGCCGCTGACCGCCTGCAGCACCTTGACTGCGGCGCCGCGCGCAAAGCTGGTCGCGATGCCGCAAGTGGTGCGCGGGCAGGTGCGCGCGTTGGCCTGCGCCGGCGCGACGACGTACCAGGTGCTGGTCGCCTGGTTGGGGTTGACGGCAACGGCCGAGCGCGGAGTTGACATTGGCACCGGCCTGGCTATGGGGACGGACGTGGGCGTGACCAGCCGGACCAGGGAGGCGTGGACGTAGACTTCGTCGTCCTCGTGGCTGACTTTCAGCCAGCGGGTGTCGTCGTTCCAGGCGGCGCCTTCCACTTCCTCGACCACGTCCAGCGCCTGGCCGCTGCTGAAGGTCGTGACGATCTCGCAGTTCGTGTCGGCGCAGGCGTGCGCGTTTACCCGGCTGGCGCCGACCACGTGGACCGGTGTCGCACCGGAATCTACGGAGAGGTCGCCGTCGCAGCTGGTGAGGACGCGGTCCAGCGCGTTTGCCTCGCGCCGGTCGATGGTCAGGGAATACGCGCGGCGCACGCTGATAATCTGGTTGGCGAACCAGCAGCGGTTCTGCGCCGGCAGCCAGTCGGCGGCGTCCTTCGCGCGCTTCTGGTTGCGGTTGAGCGCCGGTGAGGCAAGGGTCAGGTTGCGCAGGTCGGAGGCAAATTGCGCGCGGGTGGCCGCGTTGGCGACGCAGAGGCCGCTGTCGTGAGCTTCCGAAACGGCGATGATGTGCTCGATGTCGGTATCGAAGCGCGACTCAAAGCATTCGTTGGTGTAGGGGCTGCAGATTTCGCCGCCCTCGCGGGCGATGATCTGCAATTCGACGGACTGCGAGTAGGGGTAGTCGTCGCGGTCGTAGGGTGAGCAGCGGTTCTCCGGCGCGACGGGGATACCGCGCCACACTTCGCCCTGGGCCAGCGAAAGACCCGGCAGCACCAGGCTGAAAAACAGCAGCGCCGACACGGCAAGTGGCAGACTGGCAACAAATTGTGGACGCATGATGGTACTCCCCGACTATTCGCCTCACTCCCGTAACGCAGTGTGAAGGGGGCGGGGAGGCAACAGTGTCAACTGCGCGTTATTGCAGTCTGACTTGAGACAACATCAAGACGACAGGCCAGTCTACACCAATTCTCTGTTCTATGGTGTTGAGGTCGCAGTCGCCGCAGCGACGAGCGGGCGCAGTCTTTGGCGGCGCAGCCAATCAGCGCGTCACCCGCCTCCGCCCGCCATGAATGCACCGCGTTGCCTTCATGGTCGCCTGGGAGGCGGGGCGCGTAAAGCCGGTTGGGGCCATGGACGCAGAATCCGAACAAATTCGTGACAAATCGTTCGTAAAATCGGTAGCGTTAATCAGGACTCAAGGGAAATTCGGCGTGGCGAAGACGGGATCTTGACGCTGTGTGACGGAAACCCTTGTCTTTAGCCGAAGAGGCGCAGTTGCTTGAGCGCCAGCAGCAGGTCCAGCCGGGCGGCGGGCTCGCTGAGGGGGTTGCCGCAGATGTCGCGGATGCGTTTCAGGCGATAGTTGAGCGTGCTACGGTGAATGTGCAGGGCGCGGGCCGTGCGTACGCTGTTGCCGCCGGCGTCCAGCCAGGTCTCCAGCGTATGAAAGAGCTCGGCCTGCTGCTCCTCCTGCAACTGGCGTAGCGCCGGCAGGTGCGGGTTGCGTTCCAGTTCCTGCGGCCCGGCATGCCACAGGGTGAGCAGGTAGCCCAGTTGCGCGTAGTCCGTCACCGGCGGCAGTTCGAGGCGCCGCGCGATTTGCAGCGCCTGCTGGCACTGGTCCCAGGCCAGGCGCAGGTTGGCGGCATCGCGTTGCGCCGCACTGACGGAGACGCGCAGATTCCGCGCCAGGCGCCGCAACTGCGACGCCTGAGCGGCATGCGGCTCGTCGGCCGGCGTCAACAGCAGGGCCTGACCGGCGAAATGGCCGACGACCACGGGCCAGTCCTCGCTGGCGGCCAGTTGGTGGATGCGTCGCTGCAGCGGTGGCTGGCGCTGCTGCTCCGGTGCAGCGACCAGCAAGAGGCGCCAGGGGGCATTGAGATCGATGCCGAAACGCAGCGCCTGGTCCTTCAGCAAGGCCAGCTGGTCCGGGTCGCCTTCAATCAGACGCGCGAAGAAGCTGCCTTTCATGGACATCTCGGCGTTCTGCACAGCTTCCTGGTGCAGCATCATCAGGGCGGCGATGGTGGCGCCGCTTTCGATGGCCATGTGGTCGATGTCGGTCAGGGGGCGGCCGTCGGCGATGATCCAGAGGTAGCCCCGGATCTGGCCGTGCACCACGACGGGCGCGAGGATACGTTCCATCTCCAGGCCGACTTCCGGCAGGGCCGGCAGGGCCAGCGGCCGCAGGCCCTCGCGGATCGTGGCGAGGTAACCGCGTTCGCGCAGGGCTCGCAGCAGGCGCGGGTCGGTGCGGCCCTCGCGCAGGGTGTAGCGGCGAGCCTCGTCGAAGGCGCTGATGTTGGCGCTGGCGAGCGCCACGAAGCGGCTGTTTTCGATGCTGACGGACTGGTTGATGAGGTCGGCGAGCGTGTACGCCAGTTGTTGCAGGTCGCCGCCATCCAGCACCAGTTGGGTCAGCACACGCTGGATCTTGAGCGCGCGTTGCAACAGGTCCATGTGTTCCTGGGCGATGCGCTCGTTGGCGCTGCGGGCGATATCCACAAAGCGCAGACGCGAGGGCAATTCAACCAGGGGGAAGTCGTGCTGACCGGCCGCCTGTCGCAGGGCCTGCGGGGCGCTGTCGATGCGGTTGCCCACGGCGAGGCCCATGCCGACGGCGCCGACATCGACGAGGTCCTTCAGCCAGGTTTGTTGCGCCTGATCGTCTTCAGGCAACAGCGGCGCGGTAATCAGTATGAATTCGCCGCCGTTGAGCCAGCGGGCGGCGTCTGGCACGCTGACGGGATGGACCTGGCGAATGGGCCGCAGGCGGCCCGCCGCGCCGGCGACCAGACGTGCGCCGGCGAAAGCCGGCAGTTGCAGGGCATCGGCTACTGTTAACACGGGTTTTCAGGGGTGCCTGGCGTCTGGCAGGGGAGCGCCCGCTTCACGAATCGCGCTCCGGTTCCTGGGTGGTCGCCGCCTCGTCCAGTAATTGACGCAGGGCCGCCAGACGCGGATCGACGTCCTCCAGTTCGCAGCCACAGTCCCCTTCGTTGAGACTGGCGCCACAGCGGGGGCAGAGTCCGCGGCAATCCGCCTTGCAGAACAGACCGCTGGCGCTGGCAATGAGCACCTCGGCGCGCAGCAGCGGCGCCAGATCGAGCATGCCGTCCTCGCCGATGCTGAACTCTACGCTGGATGCAACGGGATAACTGTAGAGTTCTTCCAGTTGCAGGGGCAACTCCGCCAGAATCGGGGTCAGGCAGCGGTCGCATTCGCCGCGCAGGCCGGCCTGTAGTTCCCCCTGGAGCAGCACGCCCTCGCGCGTGCGGCTCAGGCGAAAGGGGCCGCGCAGGAAGGCCAGCACAAGGTCGCCGGAGACCCGCAGGGCGGGGATGTCGAGGCTGGCCTCCTGGCGATAACCCGGACCGGCGCCGGTGATATCACCGACGTTAAGCCGCAACACACGCGGGTTGAGGAGGCGTGAAGTCTCGTTCAATTCTACTGTCATTCGCCGGAATCGCCGTGCCGCGATGATAGGGGAGAGACGCGCGCACTGTCAAGCGCGCCGCGTCGCCAGAAGCCCTTCGAGGGTGCGCTCGAAGGTCCCTGCGCTGGCGGCGGCGGTGAAGTGGCGCAGCACGTGCTCGCGGCCGGCCGCGCCCATGCGACGGCACAGGGCCGGGTCGCGCAACAGTTGCAGCACGCGTTGGGCCAGGGCGGAGGGGTCTCCGGGCGGGACGAGAAAGCCGGTGACGCCGTCGACCACGGTCTCGGAGGGCCCGCCGCGATCGGTGCTGACGACCGGCCGCGCGCTGGCCATGGCTTCCAGGTTGACGGTGCCGAAGCCCTCGAACCAGGAACTGCAGACCACGACGTCGGCCGCGGCAATGATGCGCTCGGTATCCGCGCGGAAGCCGAGGTAGCGCAGGCGTTCTCGGAGCAGCGGGTCCTGACGGGCATCGTGGTGCATGCGTTCGCGATAGCGTCTGTCGGCGCGCGTGTGCGGGTTGTCCCCGGCGACGAGGAAACGCGCCTGGGGCAGGTCAGCCGCGACCTGGCGCGCCATGGCCTGAAAGACGTCATGCCCCTTCACGTTCTGGAAGCGCGCCAGCAGGACGACCAGCGGAGTCTCCGGCGCCAGACTGAATTCTGCCCTCAGGGACTCCAGGTCGTCGCGCGGCCGGAAGCGCTCGCAGTCGACGCCAGGGTTAAGAATCTCAACTCTCTCTTTCGGCATGAAGGGCGGCTGCCCGAGAAAGCCGTCGCGCACCATGCGGGTTTCGGCGAAGGTGGCGGCCGGCCGGCGAAAGAAGTTGCGCTGCCAGGGCCGCGGCCGGAAGCGCCAGCCACTGCAGAGCCAGGTCACCGGCACGCCGGCCCGCTCGCCCGCCGGCAGCAGCAGGGGCAGGCAATGATATTCGCCATGGGCGGCGGCGAAGTCGCCTTCGCGCAGGATGCGTTCCATGCGGCGCGAGCCGGGCAATTTTCCCCACAGCGCTGGCCAAAAGAAGACGCTGGCGCCGCGCCAGCGCGCGAAATGCACCGGCCAGCCGCAGGCTTCCCAGGCGGCGCTGAACTGTCCTGGTCTCTGTACCAGCAAATGAGGTCGCCAGCGCGAGGGGTCGAGATTCTGCGCGATCGACAGGAGCGTGGTCTCGCCTCCGCCCAAATTGCTGTAGCTGTTGACGAAGAGCAGATTGCGCGGCATGGCCCGCCAGCGTGGCTGGTCGATGGCGGCCATTATGCTGTCAGGCGCTGTCGAATGCGAGATGGCGTCTGATGTTGCGCCGCAGGCCCTGTGCTATACTCACGCGCATGACCGGGCAGGACTGGATACGCGAGTTGCAGGCGCGCGGTCTGGACGGCCCCACGTTGTTGCTGCTGGATATCCTGGAACCGCTGGGTGCACCGGGCGCGCAGTTCCTGTGGGTCGCACAGCCCTTCTGTGGCCTGTTCGGCGCCGCAGAGTTGACCGGGCAGCTGGCCAGGCTGTTGCAGGAGCCGGATGGCATCGATCGTCTGCGTGAGATGCTGGAAAGCGGGCGTTGATGGCCTCGCCTGACCCCTTTCTGATTTTTTTGCAGGAAAACGCCAGCATCCTGGTGCCGCTGCTGGTGGCGATGGGTCTGGGCCTGTCGTCTTTCGCCGTCGGACGCCGCAGCGCGCGCAGTCTGCGGGTGATGCCCGCCTGGCGCGCCTTGCCAGGTATGCTGGAGCAGGCCGCCGCGCAGGGGCAACCGGTGCATCTTTCCAGCGGCGGCGCCGGGCTGCAGGGTAGCGACAGCCTGTTGGCGCTGGCGAGCGCGGAAGCGCTTTATCAGGCAGCCCGTCTGGCGCAGGGGCCGGTCATCCTGACGACCAGCGACAGCACCATGATTCCCCTTGGCTACGAGGTCCTGCGCCGGGCCCAGCGCGCGCGCGGCTTCGCCGGCAGCATGCAGGCCGGCACGTTGCGCTGGTTTCCAGACGGCCCGCGTTCGCTGGCCTGGGCCGGCGCAGCCAGCGCGTTGATGTCGAGCGAGTACGTCGGCGCCAATGTTCTGGTGGGCGGCTTCGGGTCGGAACTGGCCCTGGTCAGCCATGCGGCGGCGCGGCGCGGCCAGTCCCTGCTGGCCGCCAGCGACCAGCTGGATGGGCAGGCCGTCGCCTGGGCCAGCGCTGACGAACCCCTGATCGGGGAGGAACTCTATTTTGCCGGCGCCTGGCTGAATCCGACGCCCGCCAATCAGGCGGCGGTGGTGATGCAGGACATCCTGCGCTGGCTGCTGATCGCCGCGTTGCTGACCCTGGTGTTTCTGGCCTACAACAGCGGGGGAGCCGCCCCGGCATGATGCGCAGTTTCTTCACCATGCTCGCGGTGTTGCTGGCGCTCACCACCGCGCTGGTGACGCTGGCCGGTTTGCTGCTGGAACGGCAGCCGCTGCTTCTGGGGGGCGCGCTTGCCACCTGGGAACCACTGATTCGCGAGTGGAGCGCGACGCTGCTACAGGTCTTCTCGATCAGCGTGGCCGTCTCCATCATCATCGGCATTCTGAACCTGCTGCTGGTGCATTTGCGGCGCAGCGGCCGGCGCGAGACCGGCTGCGGATACAGCCTTGTCCTCTTTCTCAGCGCCGCGATCGTCATCGGCCTGACTTACCTGGAGCGCGAAGACCTGCTCACGACTGGCGCGGAATGGCGCGTCCTGTTGCTGGAACAGGTGCAGGTCACGGTCGAGTCCTCCCTGGCCGGTCTGTTGCTCTTCGGTCTGGTGTACGGCGCCTGGCGGGTGATGGCCCTGCGCGTCAACGGCTGGGGCTCGCTCTTCGTGCTGACCGTGCTGCTGGTGCTGGGGGCCGCCTTGCCCCTGCCCGAACTGGAGCCACTGGTGCCCCTGCGCGACTGGCTGCTGGCCGTGCCCGTGAATGCCGGCGCGCGCGGCATCCTGCTCGGGATCGCGCTGGCCACCATCGTCGTCGGCGCGCGCGTCCTCATCGGCCAGGACCGCAGCCTGCGGAGCGGGCGCGATGAGTGAGTACTACGGGCAGGGCTCCGGCGACGATCCCTGGCAGCCTGGCGGAGATCCTCCGCCCGCCTGGGCCGGAGACCCCTCGTCCGCGTCCCCGCTGCTGGCCCTGCTGGGCCAGTTGCGGGACCGCCCGATAAGCCGCCTCTCGCGCCGCCTGCGCCGCCTGCGCGCGCGCAGCGACCAGCTCGCGCGCCGCGATCCCTCGGCGGTGCCAAATGTATTTGTGCCGGCCTCCGGCGTCGTCGCCAGCAGCGCTCCGACCCGCCGCCGCCGTCGTCGCCTGCGGGTGGGGGGCGAACGTTTCTTTCTGTCGCTGGTGCTGGTGACCGGGATGCTGCTGCCCTTTTCGGGCGTGCAGACCCGCCTTGGTGAGAGCGCCCCGACGACATTCATCGCGGGCAGTCCGCAGGAGACGCTCTACGAGACGCTGGATGCGCTGTCCCCCGGCGATCCGGTGCTGGTTGGCATGGAATACGGACCGACCGCCGCCGGCGAACTGGATACGGTCGCCGGCGTGTTGCTACGGCACATCCTGCTGCGCCGGGCGGTGCCAGTTGTCGTCAGCCGCTACCCGGTGACCCTGTTGCGCTCGGAACAGATGTTGACGCAGCTGGGCCAGGCGGGGTCGCCTCTCGCCACACGCTTGCAACGGGACGTCGACCTGGCACCCAATGAGGACTGGTTTGTGACCCGCTTTCTGGCAGGCGACCTGGCGGGCCTGCGTTCATTGAGCATGAATCTGCGCGAGCAGCTGGCCATGGACCTGCGCGGGACCCCGACCGGGCTGAACATTCGTCAGTTGGACGATTTCGCGCGTGTACTCGTCGTTGCCGAGCGGCCGGAAGATCTGCGCCAGTGGGCGGAGCAGATTGCGCCCCTGGCGGGCAGCGAAATGCTGGCGGCGACCGGCCAGGCCGCCGTACCGCTGGCCCGCCCCTGGCTGCGGGTGGTCCTGAGCGGCACGATCAGCGGCTTTCGCGACGCGCTGACCTACGACTCCATGCTGCTGAAGGAGCTGGAGGTGAGCGTTGGTCCGCCCTCGGCGCCCCGCAATCTGCGGGCCCTGAGCCTTGATGAAAGCATCGAACTGGAATGGGACCGGCCGCTTTCCAACGGCGGTTCCCCGATCACCGGTTACACGATTCGTCATCTCTCCACGCCCTATCTGACCTGGGTGGAAGTGTCGCTCACGGGTAGCGCCACCAGCCACACATTGACCGGGCTGGACAATGGCACGGCCTACGACATTCAGGTGCGCGCCCGCAACGCCGAGGGCGACGGCGCCTGGAGCCGGCAAATCACTGACGTGCCGCGCACCGTGCCGTCGCAACCGCAGTCGCTCACCCTGGTCGCCGGAGACGGCGGCGTGGAGGCCAGCTGGAGCGCGCCGGCCGACGATGGCGGCTCCGCGCTAACCGGCTATCGTCTGCGCTGGCGGACGGGTGCGGAAGAGTGGCGCAGTGCGGATACCGCTGACGACGTGACCGCCTACAGCGCGACCGGGCTCACGAACGGCGAGGTCTGGGAATTTCAGGTGCGTGCCGTCAACCAGGCCGGCGCGGGCGACTGGAGCGCTGTCGAGACGGCGACGCCGGTCGCCGGCGGTCAGGTGATAGCCATCGCCGCGGCCGACAGTCAGCAGGCGCCGGCAGTCGCCACGGCGACGCCCGGCATCTTCCTGGGCACGGTGCGGGCGGGGGCCAGTGAACTCTCCCTGCGCGACGGCGCGGATGCGGCCGGGACGGTGCTCGGGATTGTCAACCCCGGCGAAAACGTGCTGGTGCTCCTGCGCAACGCCGCCGGCACCTGGCTCTTTTTGCAGACCAACGATGGTCTGCGGGGCTGGTTACCCGCCGCCAGCCTCGAACTGGGGCCGGTCGATATCCGCGACGTACCGCCGCAGGCGGCGCCACAGCCCACGGCGACGCCCCGGGCAACGCCAACTGCTGTGGCTGTTGAGTCCGTCGGCGGAACGGCGGCGCAGGCCCCCGGCGATGCGGCTCCGGCGGAACGGGCGGGGACAATTTTGCGGGCCGCGGAGCGGGAATCCTCCATCCACATTGGTCTGGCGCTCAGCATCGCGATCATTGCGCTGGGGGCGCTGGGCAACATGGGCAGCGCCGCGCTGCGCCGTGGCAGAAGGGACTGAGATGGCGAGCGTGGAACAGATCGGCCTGTGGGCGTCCTTTCTCCTCACCCTGATGGTTTTCAGTTATTTGCTGGGCGACAACCTGCTGTATCGCCTGGCGGTGTTCGTCTTCGCCGGCGTAGCGGCCGGCTACAGCGCCATCGTCATCTGGGATGGCATCCTGATTCCCTGGATTCACGATACCCTGCTTGCTCCCAACGTGACGCCGGAGCAGTTGACGCTGGGCGCCGCGCCCCTGCTGATCGGCCTGCTCTTGCTGGCCCGCTCCTGGTCATCGCGCGGGGACGGGCTGAGTCGCCTGGCGCTGGCGCTGCTCATCGGCGTGGGCACGGCCGTGGCGCTGGATGGCGCCATCAACGGCACCCTGATCCCGCTGCTCTTCGACACCGGCGTGGGAGTCGTGGCGGGCAACCTCGACAGCATCCTGCTGCCGGCCGGCGTCATCTGTACGCTGGTGTACTTTCAGTATCAGGCGCGGCGGGCGCCGCAGGGGCCAGGTCGGCGCCGGCGCCACATTCAGTTGCTGGCAGTGCTGGGGCAGGGCGTGATCGTCATCACCCTCGGCGCGATCTACGGGGCGGCCATCCTCACCAGCCTGACCATTTTCAGCGAACGCCTTGGCTTTGTGGTGCAGCAGGCGCAGGTCCTCCTGCCCACGCCGACGCCCGCTCAGGCGCCGGGCGCATGAGGCAGGCCAGGTGAGGTTTTCGACGGCTACGGGGCCAGGGACCTGAGGCGATGGACGCGTCCGCGACCGCTCCCGTGACGGACCAGCGACTGTACCTCTGTACGCTGATGCTGGTGTTCGCCGCCGGTCACATCATCATCGGCATGATTCGCGGCGCGCGCGACTGGCGCTCCGTCGGCCTGATTGTGCTGTCGCTGGCCATCCTGGCCCTGCTGCTGGCCACGCTGGGCCGCTCCGCCGCGGCGCCCGGTATCTGAAGCAACAGGGCGCCCGGTGAGGAGCGCCCTGCAGAGGATATCGCCCGGGTCTGCTGCCCGGGTGAAGCGACTCAGGCCATGGCTGCCGCCAGCGAGGCGCAGGCGGGGCAGTTCCCGCCGGGCCGCACGATGGCAAAACCGGCCTGCGGATCTGAGTCGTAACGGGTGGCATCGACGTTCCAGACGATGAAGAGTCGTACGCGTCCGCTGCTGCGCGCCAGCGTGACGGCGCGCCCAAGCCAGGCGGCCTGGTTGGCGACGGTCACGTTGGCGGCCCAGGCGAAACCGCCAGGCAGCGGCCCGTAGCCTTCGCTGGAAAGGTAACCGATCTCGGTGAAGCAGAGCGGTTTGCCGGGGAAGACGGAGGCGTAGGTCTCGAACATCCGCGAGTAGTAGCGCGTGTAGTGACCGCTGCTGCCGCGCGGGTCGCCGCTGCGGGCGTCGGGACCGAGGATGCCCTCGTTGTAGTGGACGCCGACGCAGTCCATGTAATTGGCGGCGCCGGCCGCGGCCATACCGCGGATGAAGGGCAGATCGTCACATCCGGCGCCGCTGCAGCCGTTGAAGAAACCGGTCGGCGCCGGCGCGCCGCTGATGACCATCACGTTGGCATTGGCGCCCTTGATGGCGTTCCAGGCCTGGCTGAGCATGGAGGTATAGGCTTGCGGGCCGATTTGTCCGCCGGGCCATTCGCGGTCGATGTTCTGCTCGTTCCAGACCTCAATGGCGTCCGGCCCCAGCGACGCCACGCCGCCGAGGAAGTTGGCGAATTCCTGAATGTAGCCGGTGGGGTTGCCCGCCATCTGGCCGGGCTCACCTACGACGCTGAGCAGCACGCGGAAGCCGGCGCCGTGGGCCTGATCAATGACGCCGCGCACGTTGGCCGCGTTGTCACCCGCGTGATAGCGCACCTGACGCTTGACCCAGGTCATGCGGGCGGCGTGCATGTGGTGCGGCCAGGCGAAGCTGAGGGCCTGACCGCCCAGGGCGAAACCGCCGCCGATCGCCGGCACGCTCACCGGTGGCGGTGGCGCTTCAACTCCCTCAACTGCCGGATCTGGCGTGGCCACCACGCCTGGAATGATGAGAACGGTGCCGGGGTAGACGAGGTCGGGATCGGAGATGTTGTTGCGGCGCAGGATGTCGGCCACCAGCACGCCGTAACGTTCGGCGATGACGCCCAGGTACTCACCCCTGGCGACGGTGTGTCGCACTTCGCTGGCTGGTTGCGGCTGCCCACCTTCTGTGACGGGAGCGGGAGTCGTATCGGCGACGACGCCAGGGATGATCAGCACCGTGCCAACGTGGAGAACGTCCGGGTTGGCGATGTTGTTGCGATTGATGATGTCGATGTAGGAGACGCCGTAGCGCTGGGCGATCTGACTAAGGTATTCGCCAGGGGCGACGGTGTGCCGGACTTCCTGGGTGGTGGGTTGGGGTTGGCCGGGCTGCGGGGCGGGAGCCGCCGGTTGACCGGGCACCGGGATGATCAGCTGGTTGCCGGCGTGGATGACGTTGCCAACCCAGGGATTGGCCGCGAGAATGTCCGCCACCGTGACTCCGTAACGCTGGGAGATGGAATACAGGGTCTGGCCGCGCGTCACCGTGTGGGTGGTTTGTGCGCTTGCGGCTGCGACCGGCAAAAGCAGGGCCAGTGCGATGGCCAAAAGCATAAGACGACGCATACTTCCTCCTGATTCTCTGACCTGGCCCGCAATTCGGCCCTGACTGGGTGACGTACACCGCTATGGCGCCTGGCCGATCGTTGTATGGACCGCCGCAGAAGTCTACCACGAAATGCGCCATGCAAACCCCGGCCTCCCCGACATGGTTCCTGGCCATAATTAACAGTGAGGGCTGGCGCATTTTGTCAACATTATCGCTAACCGCCCCCTGACCCTTGTCTATAATGGTGCCGTCCCGTAAAGTCTGGGCAAATTTGCCAAAGAGGAGCAGAGCATGATGGATTATACGGTGCCCGCTGATGCCCGGGAGTCGGCCGACGCGCTGCTGGCCTGGGCCAACGCGAACGAGGTGGAAGAGCTGGACATTCGCTTTACCGACATTCGCGGCATGACGCAGCATTTCAGCATGCCCATTGATGGCGCGGACGCCGCCCTGTTTGCGGAGGGCTTTGGCTTTGACGGTTCCTCCGTGCGCGGTTTCCAGAGCATTGACCAGTCCGACCTGATCCTGCGGGCGGACCTGAACACCGCCTACGTGGACCCATTCTTCGCGCGCAAGACCCTGGCCTTCGTCTGCGACGTGTACGACCCCGTGCAGGAAGAACCCTACGGCCGGGACCCGCGCGGCGTGGCCCACCGCGCCGAGGCCTACCTGGCGAACTCGGACATCGCGGACACGGCTTACTTCGGACCGGAGCTCGAATTCTTCATGTTCAGCAACGTGCGCTACAAGGTCGACCAGCACAGCAGTTACTACGAGGTCGACTCGCACGAGGGCTTCTGGAACACGGACGACCCGGACCCGCGCATGAGTTACCTGAACCCCATCAAGCAGGGTTACTTCCCGTTGCCGCCGCTGGACAAGACCCAGGACGTCCGCGCCGACATGGTCGCCACGTTGCTGGCGCTGGGGATCGACGTCGAGGTGCATCACCACGAGGTCGGTGGTGGCGCCCAGGCGGAAATAGACCTGCGTTACGCGCCCCTGTTGCAGATGTGCGATACGGTCAGCCTCTACAAGCACGTGATCAAGAACGTCGCGCAGCAGCACAACCTGATCGCGACCTTCATGCCCAAGCCGCTCTTTGAGGAGAATGGTTCCGGCATGCACGTTCACCAGAGCCTTTGGAAGGACGGCCAGCCGCTCTTCTTCGGCGACGAATACGCCAATCTCAGCCAGGTCGCCATGTGGTACATGGGCGGCGTCCTGAAGCACGCGGCTTCGCTGCTGGCCTTCACCAACCCCATCACCAACAGCTACCGTCGTCTGGTGCCGGGCTACGAGGCGCCGGTCAACCTCGTTTACTCCAACCGCAACCGCTCGGCCGCCATCCGCATTCCGGTCTACAGCAACAACCCCAAGACCAAGCGGGTCGAGGTGCGCTTCCCCGACCCGGCCGCCAATTGCTACTATGCCCTGCCGGCCCTGATGCTGGCCGGTCTGGACGGCATCGAGAAGCAGATCGACCCGGGCGATCCGGGCGACGTCGACCTCTACGAAGAGGACATTGGCACGCCGGTGGTGCCGGGCACCCTCGGCGCGGTGCTGGACGCCTTGCAGGACGACCACGACTATCTGCTGAAGGGTGGCGTCTTCACCGAGGACATCATCCAGTCCTACATTGAGTACAAGCGCGTGGAAGAGGCGGACGCCGTCGCCATGCGGCCGCATCCCTACGAGTTCCAGCTTTACCTCGGCTGCTAGAGACATCTGGCAGACCATTGGAGGGGGCGTCCACTGCGGGCGCCCTCTTTTGTTGTTGCATCTCTTGCAATTCGCACTTCCGCCTGCCGGGCAGGGCTGCTAGACTGTCAGGCAGCAGGCTTCGACTTTCCGGCCGGTGAGTGCGACGCAACCTGCGGGGCCTTGCTCCCCTGTCGAACACAATCCGGTTGATCGTGGCTCCGGCGGCAGTTTCGGGCCTGTCGTGTTACGTGAAGCAAACGACTAGTTTCAAGGAGAGAGTGAATGACCCGCAAGACCTGTACCTTCGCCCTGGCGCTTGTACTGGTGGCCGGCCTGCTGGGCGGCAGCCTCACCAGCGCCGACGGCCACCTGATGTTTCCGGTTGGCGAGGGCCCCTTCCACTGGGAGGACCTGGACGCCTTTTCCATGATGGACCTGAGCGGTGAGGAAATCCGGGTTTTCAGCCCCTGGCTGGGTGTTGACCGCGACCTGGTTGAATCCGTATTCGCCTACTTCGAGGAAGCCACCGGCGCCGACGTGGTGCACGCCGGCTCGGATGACTTCGAGCAGCAAATCATCATCGACATCGAGGCCGGCAGTCCGCCCAATATCGCGGTCTTCCCGCAGCCTGGCCTCGCCGCTGACGTGGCCAGCCAGGGCGGACTCGTTCCGCTGGGTGACGACCTGCGCAACGCCGTGCTTGAGAATTACGCCGCGGGCCAGTCCTGGGTGGACCTGGGCACCTATCCCGACGCGATGGGCGACCCGCAATACTTCGGTTTCTTCTACAAGGTCGACGTCAAGAGCCTGGTGTGGTACTCGCCGGACGCCTTCGACGAGGCCGGTTACGAGATTCCCCAGACCATGGAAGAGCTGATCGCGCTGAGCGAACAGATCGTGGCCGACGGCGGCACCCCCTGGTGCATCGGCATCGGCAGTGGCGGCGCCACCGGCTGGCCGGCCACCGACTGGGTTGAGGACATCATGCTGCGCACGCAGCCGCCCGAGGTCTACGACGGCTGGGTGACCAATGACATCCCCTTCACCGACGAGCGCATTGTGAACGCGCTCAACGTCTTCGGCATGTTCGCCAAGAACGACGCCTGGGTTGAGGGCGGCGCCATGGGCGTGGCCGGCACGGACTTCCGCGAGAGCCCGGCGGGCATGTTCACCGTCCCGCCGAACTGCTACATGCACCGTCAGGCCAGCTTCATTTCCTCCTTCCTGCCGGAAGGCACAGAGCTGGGCGTGGACGCGGACTTCTTCTACTTCCCGGCCTTTGAAGGCGAGGACCTGGGCAAGCCGGTGCTGGGTGCCGGCACACTGTGGGCCATCACCAATGACAGCGATGCCACGCGCGTGCTGCTGGACTTCCTGGCCACACCTCTGGCCAACGAAATCTGGATGGCGCAGAGTGGCTTCCTGACGCCGCATCTGGGCGTGAACGTCGAGGCCTACGCCAATGACGCGCTGCGCGGCCAGGGCGAGATTCTGCTGGCGGCGACCACCTTCCGCTTCGATGGTTCCGACCTGATGCCGGGCGCGATCGGCGCCGGCGCTTTCTGGACCGGCATGGTGGACTTCGTCAGCGGCGCTTCCGCCGAGGAAGTTGCAGCCGACATCCAGGCGGCCTGGGACGCGATCAAGTAAATCCGTGCCCGCTCTCCCGCGGGCGCACAATGAGTACCGGGGTGGCGTTACGCCACCCCGGTCGCCATTCCCGCAAGCCTCCAGATTTCGGAGGGTTTCCCCGTGGAAAGACTGATAAACGCTCTTCTGGCCATCGTCATCGGCGTTGGCGCCATGGCGCTTTATTTTTATGGCAGCAACTGGCTGCTGGACCGCCTGTTGCCGGACAAGGGCCTTGTGGACGGGGTATTCCAGAGCCGCGAAAAACAGCGCGAACGCATCCGCCCCTGGCTCTTTGTGGGGCCGGCGCTGGTGATTCTCGGCATCTACCTCGTTTATCCGGCCATACAGACCCTGTACCTGAGCTTTTTTGACAGCAGCGGCGACGTCTTCGTGGGCCTGGAGAATTACGGGCGCGCGCTGGGTGACTTCCGCTTTGTCGAATCGATTCGCAACAACATCCTGTGGCTCATCGTCGTGCCGTCTTTCAGCGTGATCTTCGGCCTGGTGATCGCCGTGCTGGCGGACCGCGTCAGCTGGGGCAACATCGCCAAGTCGCTGATCTTTATGCCGATGGCCATTTCCTTCGTCGGCGCCAGCGTCATCTGGAAGTTCGTCTACGCCATCAACCCGGACATCGGCCTGCTGAACGCCATTTACACCGGCGGCGGCAGCGAGGCGGTCGACGTGATGCAGATCCCCGTCTGGAACAGCTTCTTTCTGATGATCATCCTCGTCTGGATCCAGACTGGCTTCGCCATGGTGCTGCTCTCGGCAGCGCTGCGCGGCGTGCCGGAAGAGACCCTGGAGGCGGCGCGCATCGACGGCGCCAACGAGGTGCAGACCTTCTTCCGCATCATGGTGCCGCAGATAATGGGCACGATCTTCGTGGTCTGGACGACGATCGTCATCACCGTGCTCAAGATTTTTGACATCGTGCTGACCATGACCAACGGCAACTGGAACACGCAGGTGATGGCCAACCTGATGTTCGACCAGATGTTCCGCGCCTTCGACACCGGCTACGCCAGCTTCCTGGCGCTGGTCATCATGGTGGCCGTGGTGCCCATCATGGTCGTCAACATCCGGCGCATGAACCGTGAGGAGGCCATGCGATGAGCGTCAGAATGGAAAAGGTCGGCGACAGCGGCCTGCAACTGCCCCTGGTCAACATGACGCCGGGCGCCCTGCTGGCGCGCCTCGCCCTCTTGCTGATCGTGGTCCTCTGGACGCTGCCGACATTCGGCCTGTTCATCAGTTCCTTTCGCGACAAGGACCTGCTGGCCGTCTCCGGCTGGTGGACGGCGCTGAGCGTCACCGAGCGCGGCGAGGCGGCGCGCACGGGCACCAGCGAGGACCAGGTCGGGGAGAACGGCGCCTGGTTCATCCGTGGCGAGGTGTTCCCGACGGGTGAGAAGGAGGTGCTGGCCTTCGGTATCCGCTCCACCGAGCCGCAAGCCTTCGCTGCCGGCGCCGGCGCTGACCTCGGCGACGGGGTTACGCTGACGGTGCAGGCCGACGGGCGCTACGAGATGCGCTCGCCGGTCGAATTCGACATGAGTCGCGGCCGGCGCATCTATTTCCATGCCGCCGTGCCGCCCAAATTCACCCTCGGAAACTACGGCGAGATCGTCGAATCCGAGGGGGTCGACCAGGCCTTCATCAACACCTTCACCGTGACCATCCCCTCGACCATCATCCCGATCGCGATCGCGGCCTTCGCCGCCTACGCCTTTTCCTGGACCGAGTTTCCCGGTCGCCAGTTGTTGTTCGCGCTGGTGGTGGGTCTGCTGGTGGTGCCGCTGCAAATGTCGCTGATTCCTTTGCTGCGCATGTACAACCAGGTCTCGCACATCCTGCCCTTCTTCGAGGCCAAGTCCTACCCCGGCATCTGGCTGGCGCACACCGGTTTCGGCCTGCCCCTGGCGATCTTCCTGCTGCGCAACTACATCGCCGGGCTGCCGAAGGAGATCATCGAGTCGGCGCGCATCGACGGCGCCTCGCACTTCCAGACCTTCACGCGTCTGATCCTGCCGCTGTCCCTGCCGGCGCTGGCCTCCTTCGCCATCTTCCAGTTCCTGTGGGTGTGGAACGACCTGCTGGTGGCGCTGGTGTTCCTCAGCAAGGAACCCGGCCAGATCGTGATGACCTCGCAACTGCGCGAGTTGTTGGGTTCGCGCGGCGACAACTGGGAGATTCTGACCAGCAGCGCCTTCGTCTCGATCGTGGTGCCGCTGATCGTGTTCTTCGCGCTGCAGCGTTATTTCGTGCGCGGCCTGCTGGCGGGCTCCGTCAAGGGTGGCTGAATGCCTTACTCGTCGAAGATTTCTCGCAGGGGCAGGGAGAAGCCGGGCAGCAGGTCCGGCGCCTCGAGTGCGTTATCGGGGCCGAGTTGGCCCGGCGGCAGCGTCGGATCGGCGTCGGGCGCGTGGACTTCGGCGCGCTGCGCCCGCTGCAGTGAGCAGCGTCAGGTCTCTGACGGCCATGCGTCGGAGTCTCCCTTGCCCGTCAAACGAGTATAGCACGGCGTTGCCCGGGCGATGCAGATGGCGGACAGATGAAGCGCTTCAGGCCCTGGTGCCGGGGGAGAGGTCCACGTAGACCTGGCCGTCCGCCACGCGGGTGGGGAAGCGGCGCAGGCGACGGCGATCGGTCAGGCAGTCGCCGCTGAGCAGGTCGAACTCCCAGCCGTGCCAGGGGCAACGCAGGATCTCGCCTTCGCGGCCCCAGTTGAACTGACCGGGCGGGGCGGGCGTGGTCGTGCCGCTCCAGCGCCCCAGGCAAACGGGCGCCAGTTCATGCGGGCAGACGTTGAGCACGGCGATGATCTGGCCGTGCACGTTGAAGAGGCCGATCGATCGCCCGTCTACGTCGACGATCTTGCGCGAGCCGGGCGGCAGTTCGCCAAGCGGCGCCACGGCGTGCAGTCTGCGCTCAGGCATGCTCCGGCACCGGCAGCCTGTAGAGTCGGCAAGCCGTTTCCCACATCACGGCGTCGCGCAGGTGGGCCGGCAGCAGACGCATGGCGAAATCCGGTGTGTCGCCGTCCCAGTGCGGGAAGTCGGTGGAGAACATCAACATCCTGTCCGCCGGGAACATGCCCAGCATCGCGTGCAGCCAGGCGATGTTGTCCGGCTCCTCGATGGGCTGGGTGGTGAGCAGGATGTGCTCGCAGGCGATCTCGCCGGGCGGTCGCTCCAGCCAGGGGACGGTCATGCGCAGGGACTTCCAGTTCTTGTCAAGGCGCCACAGCACGGGCGGCAACCAGGAAACGCCGCCTTCGATCAGGACGAACTTCAGGCCGGGATACTTGTTGAAGACGCCTTCCGCCACCAGGCTGATCATGTGGGCGATGTAACTGCCCACCAGGTTGCTGTGCCACTCGAAGTAGCTGCCGGGGTAACCGGCCGACGAGGGCGCGCCGGATACGCCGCGCCCTTCCGAGCCAGGATGGATCGCCACCGGCAGGCCCTGGGCTTCCGCCGCTTCATAGATAGGGTGATAGAAGCGGTGGCCGTAGCCGTACTGCGCGCCGCTGGGCATGAGCACCTGCACCACGCCCGGATGATCGCCGAGGCGGTGGATCTCCCCGGCGGCCAGCGCGGGGTCCGCCGGCGAGACGATCATGGAATAGCGGAAGCGCTCGTCCGCCGTCAGCCAGTCGTTGACGTAGACGTCGTTCATCGCGCTGCAATAGGCGGCGGCGAAGTCCGGCTCCGGCGACAGCCCGACGTGCACGCCGCCGGCGTTGAGGATGCCGTAATCGATGTTGTAGTGGTCGAAGTGATACTGCGCCAGGGTCTGCGGGTCGCCCTCGATGCGGCGGCCGTCGGGCGTGACGGCATCGCGGCGGTTGACGCCGTTGGGGTTCCAGTAACCCAGGTGCCCGGGCCCGTCGCTGCCGTCGGCCACGCGGGTTCGCCAGGGTTCGGGCAGGAAGTCCAGCATGCGCTGTTTGCTGACGCCACAGTGAACGTCGGTATCGACAATCATTCCCATCGTCGTAACTCCCTGCCTCGCCCGTCTGGCAAGTGATGGCCGGAACGCCCGCCGGCAACTACAATCCGGCCTGGATTGACGCCGCCACAGTGTACTCCCAGACAACGGGATTCGCAGGCCGGACCAAGAGTTGGCGCTCCCGGTCTGCCGTGCCAGGCGATCAGATGATGCAGGTAACAGGAAGAGAGCGACAGGTGACAGCATGACCATGGCTCAGGAGAGCACCCTGCAGGACCATGACCGGCCCATCTGGCACTATTTGCCGTCGGAAGGCCTGCTCTGGGACCCCTGCGCGGCCATCAAATGGCGGGGGCGTTACCACGTCTTCTTTCTCCACAGCTCCTGGGCGCAGGCGGGGCCGCCGCGCCGCAGCGATGGCTACGTCTACAAGGCCTGGGCGCACGTGTCGTCCAGCGACCTGGTCCACTGGGAGCGGCACCCCGACGCGCTGGAACGGGGTCAAACGGGCGGTCTCTTCATCTTCAAGGGGATGCCGACCCTCATCTTCCCCCATCCCGACGGGGGCGGGGCCAGTTGCATCGCCAGCAACCCCGCGGGCGATCTGCTGGAATGGCGCTTCGACCCACGGTATCCGGTCCTGCGTCATCCGGTGCAGGGGGATGGGCTATATCCGCGCAGCAACGACGTGACCGCCTGGCAGGAGGGCGACTGGTGTTACGCGCTGACCGGCACGCGCGATGCCGTCGAGGGCGGTGACGCCCTGCACCTCTTCCGCTCGCGCGATCTGCAGGGCTGGGATTACGTGGACAGGTTTCTTCAGTCGCAGCGCCGCTGGACCGACGAAAACGACGATTGTTCCTGCCCGCAGCTCTTCGAACTGGGTGACAAGTGGATGCTGCTGCACTTCTGTCACCGCCGGCCGCAGGGCTACGCGAGGCCGATGGGCAGCCGTTACTATCTCGGGAACTATCGGGAGCGACGCTTCGAAGCGGAAGCCTTCGACCCCATCAACTGGCCCGGCGGCAACTTCCATGCCCCGCGCTGCCTGCTCGACGAAGACGGGCGGCGCATCCTCTTCGCCAATCTTCACGAAGGGCGGAGTCAGGCCGCCTGCGAGCGATCGGGCTGGTCCGGTGTGTTGAGTATGCCGGTGGTGATCTCACTGGCGCCGGGCGGGGGGTCGCTTCACTACGAGCCGGCGGCGGAACTGGAAGCGTTGCGTCGGGAGCCGCAGGAACTGGAAGACCTGCTCGTCGAGGCGGGCGGGGAACTCGAATTGCCCGCGATCCGTGGCGACAGTCTCGAACTCGACCTCGAATTCGGGCGGACGGATGCCGAAGAGTTCGGTCTGGTCCTGCGCCGCTCGCCCGACGGCGACGAGCAGACCCGGGTCTCCTTCACGCGCGAAGCGGCCAGGGTCCGGATCGACTTCAGCCGGTCCAGCGGACGCGCGGACCTGGACTATCTGCAGGGACGGGCCCTGCAGGAGGCGCCCTTCCGCTTCGACCAGGAGACAGGGCCCCGCCTGCGGGTGTTCCTCGACCGCTCCGTGCTTGAAGTGTTCGTCGGTCGCCAGCGTTTCCTGACGCAGCGGATCTATCCCGGCCCGGACTCGACGGGCGTCAGGCTCTTCAGCCGCGGCGGCGCCACGGCAGTCGGACGTCTGCGGGCCTGGCACCTGGGTCCGGCCAACTGAATTTCTGGCCGGATATCCGGAGGGGCACTACAATTCTTTCCGTTCTCCGGAAGTGAAGAGACATTCCTGACAGAAGTGACCGGATGATGGCCAGCGGCATGACAGACAGGCGGCCCAACATCCTGCTGGTCGTGAGCGATCAGCAGGGCGCCTCCATGATGAGTTGCGCCGGTAACCGTCATCTGCGTACGCCGGCCATGGACCGCATCGCCGCGCAGGGCCTGCGCTTCACCCAGGCCTGGTGCAGCAACCCCATGTGTCTGCCCTCGCGTTTCAGTCTGGTGACGGGGCGCATGGGGAGTGAATTCGGCATCCTGCACAACGACGACGGGCCGGATGCTGACATCCCTGATGATGTCCGCCGCTCGGCCCTGGGCTGGCAATTGCGCCGCGCCGGCTACCGCACGCTCTGGGGCGGCAAGGAGCACCTGCCGGCGGGTTGGACGCCGGAGGACCTGGGCTTCGAGACCTTCTGCCGGGACGATCGCGATGAACTGGCCGGGGCCTGCGCGGAGGCCCTGCGCCGCCCGCAGGAAGGTCCCTTCTGCCTGGTGGCCTGCTTCATCAATCCGCATGACATCTGCTTCATGGCCATCCGCGACTTTGCCGACGAGCAGCGCCGCAGGCAGCTTGAGCGACACAGCAGCGACGAACTGCGCGAACTGGACGCGGCCCTGGCCATTCCGCCGGGGATGGCGCGGGACGAGTTTTTCGCCTGGCACTGTCCGCCGCTGCCGGACAACTTCGACATTCCGCCGGATGAGCCCGAAGCCATCTCCCTGATGCAGGCCCGCAGCCCCTTCAAGCCACTGGCGCGCGAACGCTATGACGAGGAACGCTGGCGTTTGCACCGCCATGCCTACGCGCGACTGACGGAGCGCGTCGACGGGCAACTGGGCAAGATTCTGGATGCGCTGGAGGAGAGTGGCGCGGCCGGGGAGACCCTGGTGATTTTCACCAGCGACCACGGCGACATGGATGCCAGTCACCGCATGGAGCACAAGACGGCCTTCTACAACGAGGCAGCCCGCGTCCCGTTGCTCATTGCCGGGCCGGGCGTGCGGCGCCGCGCCGCCCTCGAGAACCGGCCGGTCTCCAACGGGCTGGACCTGCTGCCGACGCTCTGCGACGTCGCCGGCGTGGAACCGCCGTCAGGCCTGCGTGGCAGGAGTCTGCGCCCGCTGCTGGAAGGGCGGGCGGCCGTCCCCTGGCGCGGGCTGGCGCCGGTCGAGAGCGAAATCGGCCGCATGGTCACGGACGGGCGCCACAAGTACATGCTGTACGATGAGGGTTCCCGTCGCGAGCAACTGGTGGACCTGGTGGCCGACCCCGGCGAGATGCACAATGCCCTGCGCGATCCGCAGTATCCGGAGATTCTGGAGGGCCTGCGCCGCGGGCTGGAGGAGGTGATGCCGGAACGGGAAACGAGCAGGAAATCTCTGGAAAACACAGGCATCAGATCATTTCGAAGCTAAACATGGAGGAAAGCAATGACTGTATCTCGCATTCTTGTTACCCTGTTGATACTGGCCCTGGTCGCCATTGGCGGGGCGGGCCTGGCCCAGGACGCCGGCCTCGATCCCTTCCAGGCCCAGGTGGATGCCGGCGAGTTGCCGCCGCTGGCGGAACGGCTGCCAAACAACCCGCTGGTCGTCGGGCCAGGCCTGCTGGTCTCGCTGGAGGACCAGCCGGAGTGGGAGCCGGGCGTGCATGGCGGCACGCTGCGCACGGCCTTCACCAGCGCCTTCGGCTTTTCCGGCGAAATGTACGTCATGAATCTGGAACCCATCATCGCCGCCCCCGGCATTGACGTCGAGGGCTTCTACGGCAACGTAGCCGAGAGATTTTCGGTCAACGAGGATGCCACCGTCTTCACCTTCACCTTGCGCGAGGGGCTGCGCTGGTCGGATGGCGTGCCGGTGACGACCGCCGACGTGGCCTTCACATTCAACGATCTTTACAGCAACGAGGAATACGGCGCCTTCCCCAACAAGTTTCGCTCCGCCAGCGGTACGCCGGCGCAGCTGGACGTCATCGACGACTACAGCTTCAGCCTGACCTTCGATTCGCCCTCGGGCGGCATCCTGCGCGACCTGGCGATCACCGCCTGGACCTCCTACAACGACATGATCAAACCGTCGCACTATCTGGCGGACTACCATCCGGCTCATGCCGACGGCGACGAGCTGGCGGCCAAACTGGCGGACGAGGGGCTTGAGGCCGGTGACTGGCCCGTGCTCTTCAACAACGTGGACTGCCCGCGCAACCACATGATGCGCGAGAAGTGCATCGGCTTTCCGCAGTTGACGCCCTGGCTGGTCTCTGAATTGTCCGAATCCGGCACGATCATGGAGCGCAACCCCTACTACTGGAAGGTGGACACCGAGGGCAAACAGCTGCCCTATCTGGACCGCCTGGTGGCGCAGGTCTTCGGCGACGGTGAAATGGTCAATCTGGGCGCCATCGCCGGCGACATCGACTTCCTCTACGGCACGCAGTACAGCAACTTCCCGCTCTACAAGGAGAACGAGGAAGCGGGCAACTTCGTGACCATCCCGCTGATCTTGCACGCAGACCCGACGGCCCTCTACATCCAGACCTGCAACCGGGACCCGGCCTGGCATTCAGTCGCCAGTGACGTGCGCTTCCGGCGCGCCCTGAGCCACGCCATCGACCGCGAGGAAATCATCGACGTGGTCTATCTGGGACTGGGCAGCGTGCCCACCTGGGTGCCCGCGGAGTTTGACCCTGATACGGCCAACGCCCTGCTGGACGAGATGGGCATGGACGGGCGTGACGGCGACGGCATGCGGACCGCCCCCGATGGCAGTTCCTTCAACTTCTTCATCGAGGTGTCACCGGTGCGGCCGGACATGATCCCGGTGGGCGAACTGATGATCGACCATCTGGCGACCTATGCGGACCTGCGCGTCGAGCTGCGTCAGGAAGACCCCAACGTCAAGAACGAGCGTATCCGCAACAACCAGACCCAGACCTCCATCTTCTGGATCCAGACTTACCAGTGGCGGCCAGGCATGAACCAGGAATACGCGGGCAGCAGCCAGTGGTGCGCCTCCTGGCGCGAATGGTTGAATACCGGTGGCGCTTCCGGCGATGAACCGCCGGCGGAGGTCAAGCGACTTTACGAGATTCTGGTGGCGCGCAAGGCGACCATCCCCTATTCGGAGGCGGACCTGGCGCTGGTCGACGAGCTCTTCCAGCTGCACTATGACAACGTCTGGATTCTGCCGATGATCGAAAACGTGCTGCGGCCGACGATCTTCAACGCGGACTTCGGCAACATCGCCAGCGGCGGCACCCAGATGGGCGCCTCAAGGGCGGGAGAGCAATTCTTCTATCGCACGCCGCAGGGCTGAGCCCTTTCTGCGACGGGCCGCCATCCTGCCTGCCAGGTGGCGGCCCGTCCATGGTGTGCGCCTCACGACAGGTGAGGCGCAGCGTTGCCGGAGACTGACCCTTGGAAGTTTTCATCATCAAGCGGCTGTTGACGATGGTGCCGCTCTGGCTGCTGCTTTCCATAATCACCTTCTTTTTGATCGAACTGCCCCCCGGCGACATCGTGACCAACGAGGTCATCGCCCTGCGCGCCCAGAATATCGAGGTGGACGAGGCGGCGATCGCCCGCATGCGTGCCCAGTGGCAGCTGGACGCGCCTTTCCTTTCGCGCTATATGCGCTGGCTGGGGAACATCGCCTTGCGGGGGGACCTGGGCAGCACGGTCGATGGCCGCGAAAACCTGGACGTGCTGCTGGAGACCATCCCCTACACGCTGATCATCGGCGTGTCGGCCTTCGTCATCTCCATGGCCGTCGCCATCCCGATGGGCATTTACTCGGCGACGCACCAGTATTCCACCGTCGATTACGTCACGACCTTCCTGGCCTTCATCGGCCTGGGTGCGCCCGGCTGGCTGCTGGCGATCGTACTCGCCTGGGCCAGCCTCTACTTTTTTGACTTTGTCCCGCTGGGAATTAATTCGCTGGAGTACCTGGACGCGCCCTGGAGCCATGAGAAGGCCATCGACACCGCCAAACACCTCTGGGCGCCGATCCTGCTCACGGCCCTGCCGGCCATTGGCGGCATTATTCGCGTCGTGCGCAACAATTTACTGGACCAACTGGGGCAACAGTACGTCGTGACGGCGCGCGCCAAGGGGCTGCCCGAGCGGCGTCTGGTGCGCAAGTATCCGGTGCGCATCGCCCTCAACCCCCTGGTCAGCGACCTCGGCCAGATGGTCTACAATATCGTGGCCGGGCAGGGGTTGATCGGCATCGTGCTGGGCCTGCCGACGCTCGGGCCGCTGCTGCTCAATTCCCTGGTGGCGCAGGACATGATCCTGGCGGGGACGATTCTGCTCATCTACGCCTCCATCATCTGGTTGAGTACGCTGCTTTCGGACGTGGTGCTGGCCTGGTTTGATCCGCGCATTCGTTTCGAGGCGCGCTCCTGATGGCCAGCCACGCGGACCTGCTGGCCAGACGCGCGCGGGTACGGGCCCGTCATGGTCTGACCGGGCCGGAAGAAGTCCCGGACCTTTCCCGCGAGGCGCTGCCGGAGTCGGACGCCGATCAGCGGCATTATTACGCCGGTCAGTGGCGTCTGATGTGGTGGCGTTTTCGCCGTCACCGCATGGCCCTGCTGTCCTCGGCCCTGCTGCTGCTGCTGTACCTCATCGCCGCCCTGGCGGAATTCATCGCGCCCTACGAAGCGACGCAACGCTTCCGGCGTTATCAGCAGGCGCCGCCCAGCACCGTCTACTGGTCTGACGAGAACGGCCTGCGCGGCCCCTACGTCTACGGGCTGGAGCAGGAACGCGACCCCGTGACCCTGCGCCTGAGCTTCGTGGAGAACCGGGACGTCGTTTTGCCCTTGCAGTTCTTCGTCGAGACGGAGCCCTATCGTCTGGCGGGACTGGTGGAAGTGCGGCACCGACTGTTCGGCCTGGGGGAGGCCGGCGACCGGGCCCGCATCGGCATCTGGGTCTTCGGCCTGGATTCGCTGGCACGGGACGTCTTCTCGCGCACGGTGTACGGCGCGCGCATTTCGCTCACCATCGGCCTGGTCAGCGTGGCGTTGACCTTCTTTCTGGGCGCGCTGCTGGGCGGCATGTCCGGCTACTTCGGTGGCGTGATCGATTACGTCATCCAGCGCGTGATCGAGTTCCTGCGGGCCATTCCGCAACTGCCGCTGTGGATGACCCTGGCGGCGGTGGTGCCCAAGGAGTGGCCGCCGCTGAACGTGTATTTCGCCATCACGTTGATTCTTGCGCTGCTGAACTGGGTCGGGCTGGCGCGGGTGGTGCGCGGCCGCCTGCTTTCCCTGCGGGAGGAAGACTACGCGCTGGCGGCGCGAGCCTCCGGCGCCGGTGATCTGCGCATCATCTTTTCCCATCTGCTGCCCGGCTTCACCAGTCACCTGATTCTGTCCGTCACGCTGATGATTCCGCAGATGGTGCTTTACGAGACGGCCCTGAGTTTTCTGGGCTTGGGGATGCAGCCGCCGGCCGTCAGCTGGGGCGTGCTGCTGCAGGACTTCCGCGACATCGTGGCGATCTTCCACATCCCCTGGCTGCTGTGGCCCGCCATCTGCGTGCTCCTGACCGTGTTGCTCTTCAACTTTGTCGGCGACGGCCTGCGCGATGCCGCCGACCCCTATTCCAGTGTCTGAGGGCGGGAAGGGTGACGTGACGGCGGCGGAAGGCCGGGAGATGGAGCACAGGGCTGCGGCAACGGACCTGCTGCTGGAGATCCGTGATCTGGCGGTCAACTTCCCCCTGCGCGAGGGCACCGTGCGGGCCGTGGATGGTGTCAGCCTGGAGGTGCGGCGCGGCCGGACTCTGGGCGTAATCGGCGAGAGCGGCAGCGGCAAGTCGGTGATGGCCCAGGCCATCCTGCGCCTGACGCCCTCGCCCGGCGTGATCACGAGGGGCGAAATCCTGCTGCACAATCCCGCCGGAATGAGCGAGCCGACGGTGGATCTGGCAGGTGTCACGCCATCCGGGCCGGAGATTCGCGCCATTCGCTGGCAGGACATCAGCATGATCTTCCAGGAACCGATGACGTCTTTCAGCCCGGTGCACACCATCGGCGACCAGATCAGCGAGGCCATTTTGCTGCACGACGGCGGCAGCAGCCCGGACCTGGCGCGGCAGCGGGCGGTGGACCTGCTCGGTCGGGTGGGCCTGCCCAATGCCGCCGAACTGGTCGACAGCTGGCCCTTTCAGCTCAGTGGTGGCATGCGCCAGCGGGCGATGATCGCCATGGCCCTGGCCTGTCGGCCGCGGCTGCTGATCGCCGACGAACCGACCACGGCGCTGGACGTCACCATTGAGGCGCAGATTCTGGCGCTGATCAAGACGCTGCAGGCCGAATACAACATGGCGGTCATGTTCATCACGCACGACCTGGCCGTCATCGGGGAAATGTCGGACGAGGTGGTGGTGATGTACCTGGGTCAGGTGATGGAGCGCGGCCCGGTTGAGCGCATTTTTGAGGAACCGCTGCACCCCTATACCCACGCCCTGTGGAACTCCATTCCCACGGTGGACGGCGAGCTCAAACGGCTGGAGTCGATCGTCGGCGTGCTGCCGGGCCCCTATGAAGCGCGCCAGGGATGCCCCTTCTTTTCGCGCTGCGGCCTGCGCATTGAGGGGGTGTGCGACCAGGCTCTGCCGCCCCTGATTGAGGTCGAGCCGGGGCACAGCGCGCGCTGCGTGCTCTACAAGGATGATTGATGGTGGGGACTCGCTGATGGACGGGACGCAGCAACCCTTGCTGGAAGTCCGCAACCTGAAAAAGCACTTTCCCCTGCGCAGCAAGGGGCTGATGCGACGCAGCGTCGGCGTGATTCGGGCGGTCGATGACGTCAGCTTCAGCATGCAGCGCGGCGAGACCCTGGGCGTCATCGGGGAGAGCGGCTGTGGCAAGACGACCCTGGGGCGCTGCATCTCCTGGCTTTACGATGCCGACGACGGCGAGATTGTGCTGCGCGACGGCGAGCGGGAATTTCGTCCCGGCCAGATTGAGCGGGAAGACAACAGCGAGTTTCGCAAGCTGGTCCAGGTGATTTTTCAGGACCCCTTTTCTTCGCTGAACCCGCGCATGAGCGTCTTGCGCAGCGTCGGCGAGCCCCTGCGCGTCAACGGCATCGCCAGCGGGCGGGACCTGGAGGAGCGGGTGGTCGCCATCCTGCAGCGGGTGGGCCTGGAGGTAGGGCATTTGCAGCGTTTTCCGCACAGTTTCAGCGGCGGCCAGCGGCAGCGCATCTGTATCGCCCGGGCGCTGGTGATCAACCCGCAACTGGTCGTGGCCGACGAGCCGGTGTCCGCGCTGGATGTCTCGATCCAGGCGCAAACCCTCAATCTGCTCAAGGACCTGCAGCAGGAATTCGGTCTGTCCTATCTCTTCATTTCGCACAGCATGAGCGTCATTCGCTACATGAGCGACCGCATCCTGGTGATGTACGCGGGCAAAATCGTGGAATCGGGCTCGCGCGACGCCTTGCTGGGTCGCCCGCTGCACCCCTATACGGAGATGCTGCTGAAGGCCGTGCCGCGCGTCAGCCGACGCCAGGGCGCACGGCTGCAGGAGGCGACCGTCGGTGAACCCCCCGATCTGCTCAACCTGCCCGGGGGCTGCGTCTTTCATCCCCGCTGTCCCCACGCGCGGGACATCTGCCGCGAGGAAGTCCCGTCCTTGCGTTCCCTGGCAGACGGACGCCAGGTGAGCTGTCACCTGGCGGAGGAACTCACCCTGGCGGGCGTGTTCGACTGATTGCGGACCTACTCGCTGAAGATTTCGCGCAGGGGTAAACGGAAACCGGGCAGAAAAGCCGGCCCTGTCAGCGTGTCGCCAGGGCCGAGCGTGACGGGTCCCTCCGTCGGGTCGAGGGCGGAGTCGTGGATCTCCACACGCTGCGCGCGGGGTAGCACGACCCAGACGATGACGTCGGCCGCGCGGTAGTGGCGTAGCTTGGCGTCCAGGTCATTCAGTTCCTGTCGGTTGCTCTCGTCCGAGACGACTTCGACAGCCAGATCAGGCGGGTCGGGATTGTAGCCGCGGTTGACGAAGCGTTTGTTTGGGCCAACGTAGGTGACATCGGGCGCCACGCGTTGACCGTTGACCATGAAGCCGCCGTCAGCCGTGGTCAGGTTGCCAGGCAGACCGCTCCGTCTCAGGTGCATCCAGATCAGGGAGAAAATGATTCCGGCGATTTCACTTACCCAGGGGTTGCTCGGCACCTGTACCACCTTCCCGTCGACGAATTCGTAGATTTCGTCGCCCACGTGGTCTGCGATGAAGTTGTCGAAGTCCGCTGCCGTGAGCAGCGTCAGGTCCCTGATTGCCATCGTCCGGGCCTCCCTATTCGCTAAACAGTTCGCTGAGGGGCAGGCGGAAACCGGGCAGGAAGGCCGGCCCTGTCAGCGTGTCGTCGGGGCCGAGTGTGGCCGGACCCTGCGAGGGGTCGGCGGCGGGGTCATGGATCTCCACGCGCTGCGCCCGCGGCAGCACGATCCAGACGATGACGCCGGCGGCGCGGTAGTGGCGCAATTTGGTCTGCAGTCCGTGCAGCTCTACTGAATTTCTCTCGTTGGAGACGATCTCAACGGCGAGGTCGGGTGGGTCGGGGTTGTAGCCGAGGTCGACGAAGCGTTTGTCTGGCCCGACAAATGCCAGGTCAGGCGCGAAACGCTGGCCGTTGACCATGAAGCCGCCAGCCTCGGCTGACACACGGCCCGCAATCTCGAACTGGCGCATGTGCAACATGATGTAAAAGATGAGTTTCGCGGCAATGCTGCTTACCCAGGGGTTGCTCGGCACCTGTACCACCTTCCCGTCGACGAATTCGTAGATTTCGTCGCCCATGTGGTCTGCGATGAAGTTGTCGAAGTCCGCTGCGGTGAGCAGCGTCAGGTCCCTGACGGCCATCGCCCGGGTCTCCTTATTCGCTGAACAGTTCGCCCAGAGGCAGGCGGAAACCGGGCAGAAAGGCGGGTCCCGTCAGCGTGTCGCCAGGGCCGAGCGTGACAGGTCCCTGCGTCGGGTCGGCGGAGGGATCGTGGATCTCCACGCGCTGCGCCCGCGGCAGCACGACCCAGACGATGACGCCGGCCGTGCGGTAGTGGCGGAGCTTGGCCACCAGGTCATTCAGTTCCCGTCGGTTGCTCTCATCCGAGACCACTTCGACAGCGAGATCAGGCGGATCGGGATTGTAGCCGCGGTCGACGAAGCGTTTGTTTGGGCCAACGTAAGTGACGTCGGGCGAAAAACGCTGGCCGTTGACCATGAAGCCGCCGTCAGCCGTGGTCAGGTTGCCAGGCAGGTTGTTTTGCCGAAGGTGGAACCAGATCAGGGAAACTATGATCGCGGAAATGCTGCTTACCCAGGGGTTGCTCGGCACCTGTACCACCTTCCCGTCGACGAATTCGTAGATTTCGTCGCCCATGTGGTCTGCGATGAAGTTGTCGAAGTCCGCTGCGGTGAGCAGCGTCAGGTCCCTGACGGCCATCGTCCGGGTCTCCCTTGCCTGTGGCCGAAGTATAGCACGACCTGCACTCATCCCAGCAGGCAGTCCTGCGTCGCCGCGCCGCCCAGCAGCCAGCCATCCAGCAGCGCCAGCGAGAGGAAACCGCTGCTGACGTAGATGCGTTCGTCCACGTCCACCTGCAGCAGGCGCGCCAGGGGCAGGCCATTGCGGTCGCTGCCGGCATAGAGTTCGATGCGGCGTAGCAGGCCGCCATCGGCGCCATCGATCAGGCTGAGGTCGCCACGCGCGTCCAGCGCATACAGCACACAGCCGCTGCCGGTATCCAGCAACGGCGGCCGGGCCGAGCGGGCGCCGGGCCAGGTGACGCGCCAGCGCTGAACACCCTGCACGTCCAGCGAAAGCAGGCTGGTGCGGCCGTTGTAGAAATAGCTGTTGCCATACATGTCCATGGTGATCGCTGCGGAGCTGCCGGGTCGGCTGTCGAGCGTCGTCAGTTCCTGCACCTGGTCCGCGACAATGCGGAAGAAGCGCCGGCCGTCGAGCCCCAGCCAGCTGCCATCGCCCGCGGGCGTCAGCAGCGACTGCCGGTCAAGATGCGCCTCATGGCGAATGGCGCCCCCGTCGTTGATCAGACGCCAGTGGACCTGGCCGTCCTCCGCGCGCAGCCCGAGCGCCAGGGTTTCCCCGTCGCCTGTGAAGGACAGCGGCCGCGACGGGTCGGAGGCGGGCGGCAGACGCCACAGCCCTGCACCATCCGGGCTGTAGGCCTGCAGCGTCCCGTCGGCGAGGGCGAAGACGAGGGTTTCGCCCAATGTCTGCAGCAGGGCATCGGGAGCGGGAGAAGGCCACAGGGCCTCGTAGCGGCCATTGGCGAGAAGGATGACCTGACCCTCACGCGTGTGGGCCACGACGCGGCCGGAGGGCAGGGCGGTCAGCCCCGTGACCTTACTGTCGGTCTCCACCTGCCAGGCGGAGTTTTCCGACCCCAGGGCGGCGCTGCTGACGCTAGCCTCACTGGCCAGGGCGTAGGCGCCGAGCGAAGGCAGCAGGGTCAGTTGCGTGGGGATGGCGTTGAAGGCCACAGTGGCCAGGTGGCCCGCGGCAAGACGCAGTTGCCACAGGGCGGTGAAGGCCAGTGGATGGTACCAGCCGGCCTGTAGCGGGTCGCCCTCAATGTAGCCGGGGCCGCCGTCGTCCGGCAGGAAGTTACGCACCTCATAGTGCAGGTGCGGCCGCCCGCGCGAGGGCCAGCCGACCCCGCCCAGCACCGTCTCCCGCGTGACGCAGTCGCCGACGGCGGGAAGGGGCAGTTCGTCGAACTGTTCCAGGTGGCCGTAGAGCGTGTAGACCCGGCTGGCGTCCGGCATCTCGTGGGCGACGACGACCACGCCCTTTTCGCTGTCCCAGCCCGCGAGGTCCGAGTAGGTCACCACGCCGCGCATGGCGGCCCGCACCGGCTCGCCCCAGCGGTCGAAGGCCAGGTCGATGCCCACGTGGTTGCCGCCAAAACGCGAGCGGTAGCGACCGAAGTCGTCGTATCCCTCAACCAGTTCGTCGACGGGGGTGCCGATGCTGTCGACGATGCCACAGGGCGGCTGCGCCTGGGTCACGACCGACCCGACGAGCAGCAGCAGACAAAGCGCGCAGATCAGGGCGCGACTGGCGGGCACGGGTGCGTGCCGGATCAGGAGGCGGGCGAGTCGAAGACGATGACGTTGCGCAGCGCCTCGCCTCGCTCCATGGATTCGACAGCCTCGTTGATATGCTCAAGCGGCCAGGTCTTCGTAATCAGTTCGTCAAGTCGCAGGTTGCCGTGTTCGTAATGCGCGATCAGGCGCGGAATATCGACCTGCAGGCGCGTTGAGCCCATAAAGCTGCCCAGGATGACCATGCCGCGAAAGGCCAGGTCGCGCACGGAGAGGCTGACGTTCAGGCTTTCCGGCGGCATGCCCACCAGCACGACCGTGCCGGCCCGGCGCGCCATCTCCAGCGCCTGGGTCACCGCCCGTTCGCTGCCCACGGTGACGAAGACGTAGTCCGCCATGCGGCCGCCCGTCACTTCCTTTACGGCCTCCACCGGATCGACTTCGGCGGCGTTGATCAGGTCGCTGGCGCCGAACTGCCGGGCGGCCGCCAGTTTGTTGGGCAGCAGGTCGACGGCGATCACCTGGCGCGCGCCGGAGAGCGCGGCGCCCTGGACGCTGTTGAGACCCACGCCACCGGTACCAATGACGACCACTGCGCTGCCCGCTTCCACCTGGGCCGTGTTGACGACGGCGCCGAAACCGGTGATCACACCGCAGGCCAGCAGCGAGGCCGCCTCGAGGCTCATCGAATCCGGCACGGTGGCCAGTTGGGACTGGTCGACAATGACGTATTCCGCGAAGCCGGCCACGCGCACGCCATGTTTGATCGACTGGCCGTCCCCGTTGCGGATGCGGCTTTCGGTATCCAGCGGCCAGGTGGCGGCGCAATGGTTGGGGTCGCCGGTGAGGCAGAAATCGCAGCGGCCGCAGGAGCGCAGGAGCGAGACCACGACGCGATCGCCAGGCTGCACCAGCGTGACGCCGGGGCCGGTCTCCTCGACGATGCCGGCGGTCTCGTGACCGGCGATGAAGGGCCGCGGGATCTCCCATTCGCCACGCAGGTAGTGCACGTCGGAGTGGCAGATGGCGGTCGCGGCGACGCGCACCCTGACTTCACCCTGTTGCGGCGGGTCCAGCGTCACTTCCTCGATGACGAGTGGCTCGTTCATATCGTAGCTGACGGCGGCTTTCATGGTCCTTCTCCCGATTAGTCTGGCCGGAATTTCGCTCCGGCGGGCGGGCCGGCGGCTCAGTTGAGGAGCCGGTCATACAGCGCTTGCTGGCGGGCGATGGCTTTCTGATAGACCGGATAATACTCCATTCGCGGCCTGCAACCGGGACCGGTTTCGGGCTCCGGCTCGCGCTGCATGGCCAGCAGGGCTGCGCCACGAATCGTCGCTTCTTCCTCTGCGCAGAGATGCACGGGCGCGCCCAGCACGTCCGCCATGATTTGCAACCAGACGGGCGACTGGCGCAGCGCGGCGCCGTTGGCGATGAACTGCGCGTCCGGGGGCAGCAGGGGGCGCAAACGCCGCAGGATTTGCGCAAAGCGGAAGGCGACGGCCTCCAGCGCGGCCCGCAGCAGATGTTCCTGTGCCGTGTCGAAGGTCATGCCGCTGAAGACGGCGCGCGCCTCGTCGCGCCAGCCGGGCGCGCGCTCGCCCGCGAGGAAGGGCAGCACGGTCAGGCCATGGCTGTCGGGAGCCATGACAGCGAGGACGTCCGCGTCGACGCGGGCCAGGACGCGCTGCAACCAGGCGTAAAGGTTGCCGGCGTTGCTGAGCGCGCCACCCACCAGCGAACGCGAGTCGTCGATGCGGTAAACGAAGAGACCGGCCGGAGTCTGCGCCGGCGTGCCGGGCACGACGACGCGCATGGCGCCGCTGGTGCCGAGGCTGAGCGCCACGCGCTCCGGTCGGGAGCAGCCGGCGCCGAGGTTGGCGGCCACGCCATCGCCGATGGCGGGTGACCAGAGCGCGTCCCTCAACGCCGGCCAACGCGCGGCCCAGGGCGCCGCCAGGCCCTGCAGGGGTTCGTTGCTGATGGTGGAGAGCTGGCCCGGCTCAAGCGGCAACTGTTCCAGGGTGGGCGCGTCCCAGGTCAGGCGGTGACGGTCGAGGAGGCCGCTCCAGGAGGCGACGCTGACGCTGATCCGCCGCTGGCCGAAAAGTCGGTAAAACAGGTACTCGCCGAAGGACAGCCAGTGTTTGACGCGGCGAAACACCTGTGGTTGCTCGTTCTGCAGCCACAGGATACGCAGCGGCCAGTAACTGGTATGCAGGCGACAGCCGCTGCGCCGCGTATAGCCGGACGCGTCGAGGCGGTCGGCCAGGTCCGCGCCGCGCGTGTCGGCCCAGGTGTAGAGCGGCGTAACCGGCTCGCCCGCGGCGTCGATGCCGAGCAGGTTGGCGACCAGGGTGTCCATGGCCACGCGGGCGATGCGGCGGGAACCGGCCTGCTGCAGGGTTTCGTCTATGGCGGCGACGCAGGACTGCAACAACTGCTGCGGATCGAGCGTGACGCCGCCATCCGGCGTGGTGGTCAGGCGATAGCCCTTGCGCACGAGGACGCCCGGCAGGGCTGCGCCCTGCGCGTCGAAGAGCATGGCGCGCAGGGACGAGGTGCCGATATCCAGGGCGAGAGTGTGCGACATCCGGTTCCGGTGGGGGACGGGGCGCGAAAAAGGGCGCTTCGCGGCAGAAGCGCCCCGTCACTCTGGTCGCTTAATGTGCCTCAGGCTTCCACAAGGCGGGCGTTGAGCGTGATTTCCGGGACGGAGGCCAGCGCCGCGGACACCGGGCAGCCGGTCTTGGTGGCTTCGGCCATTTCCTGGAACTGCGCGTCGTCGATGCCGGGCACGACGGCCTCGCAGTCCAGTTCGATCTTGTCGATGGCGAAACCGTCGGCCACGCTGTTGATGTGCACGCGCGCGCTGGTGCTCACGCGCGCGGGCTCAAGACCGGCGCGGGTGAGGCCAGCGGTCAAAGCCATGGAGTAGCAGCCGGCGTGTGCGGCGGCGATGAGTTCCTCGGGGTTGGTGCCGGCGTCTTCGCCAAAGCGCGAGCCGACGGAGTAGGGGCCCGACCAGGCGCCACTGGCCATGTTCATCGTGCCGCTGCCCTCGCTCAGGTTGCCGTTCCAGGTTGCGTCTGCCTTGCGTACTGCCATTTTCAGCTCCTTGGGTTACACATCCCTGACAATGGATTCGGGAATCATGCGGCGCTGAACAGCCAGCGCCCGCTCGATCGCACTCATGCGTTTCCAGCCGGCGCGCACCTGTTTGCGGGCCAGCCAGACCTCGTTGTTGGCCGCCTCAAGCGCCGGTGAGTCCTGGCTTTCCTGCGCCTGCCAAAGGGCCTCCAGCGCGGCGTAAAGGCGTTCGTTCTGTTCCTGCAGTTCTTCCAGTGAGACCGGCTCCGTCAGCCAGCGGGAACTGGGCGAAACGTAGTCTTCGCGGTCCATCAAGCGTTCGCCGGACCTGACCTTGCCCGCCTCCTCGCGCGGCGCTTCCGCGCCGGCCATCGCCGACCCGGCCGGTGGCGCGGAAGCGTCTGCGCGCCGGGCGGAGGCGTAAGTTTCGCGCAATCCGCCTGCCCGCGCCGCCTTGATGAAGTGAGCCGTATTCGCCTCGTGGCCGCGCTCGGCGACCTGCTCGCCCAGCTCCGCCGCGAACCACTCGGCCACCATGTGTCGGTGACACCAGGTCTTGCCCGCCAGAATGTCTTCCGGCTTTTCGAAACAGAGCAGCACCGGCTCGTGCGGCGCGACCAGGGCATGCAGTTCCTGCCAGACTGTCGCCGCGTCCAGTGGGGCGAGGATGCGCCCTGCGAAGTCCGCATGGGTATAGCCCGCCTCGAACATGGGTCGTGGCGGCGCCAGCGCCAGGTACTCGCGATACTGCGATTTGCGGATACGCGGCGCCCCGATGGTAATGCGTACGGCGCCTGGCCCCAGCGTCCCGTCCGCCTGACGATAGCCCGTGTAGCAGGAAGTCTTCACATCCAGCCTTGCCTTTGCTGCCGTTACTCTAGCGCAGGGCCGGAAAGCCAACAAGACGGACGTTACTTTGTGTTTGGAATTAATGCCCTGTTCAGGTATACTGTCACGCAGAGCGCAACGCGAGGAAAAGCAGACCGGAATGGAAGCAAAAGAAGCAGGCGCCGAGGCAGAGCCGCTGGTCCGCCCGGAGGGCCAGTCACAGGCCGACGAAGCCCCGCCAGTGGTGGAAACAGCGCCTCCTGCAGACAGCAATGAAATGAGCGCTAAAGCGCCCGTTGGCTCCGCCGGCGAGGCCGTGGAAGAGGCGGTTGCCACGGCGACTCCCGCCGACCCGGCTCCGGCAGAGACTGCCGACCAGGCGCAGGCGGAGAGTACGGCCATTGCGACGGTCGATGGCGCCGCGCCGGTAGCCGAAGCGACGCCGGTAGCCCCGGTAGCGGCGGAGACTGCCGACGAGGCGCAAGGGGAAAGCGCTGCTGCGGCGACGGTCGACGCGGCCGCGCCCGCCGCTGACGCAACCCCGGCCACCGTCAGTGAAGCGCCGCCGCCTGCCACGCCCTTCCAGCGCGGCGAGGTGATCGACGGCACCGTGTTAAGCACGTCGCCGACCGAGGTGCGCATGGGCCTCGGTGACGGGCACGAAGGCGTCATCCCGGGGCGTGAACTGGAGCGCATGCAGCGCGAGCAGATCGAGCAGTTGCAGCCTGGCGCGGTCATCCCGGTCTACGTCGTCAACCCGCACGACCACCAGGGCAACATCCGCCTGTCGGTGACGCACGCCCAGGAAGAACTGGACTGGCGCAAGGCCGAGGCCTGTCACAAGAGCCAGGAAGTCTTTGAAAGCCTGATCGCCGGCTATAACAAGGGCGGGCTGATCGTGCGCTTCGGGCTGGTGCGCGGTTTCGTCCCGCAGAGCCAGATCGGCAACGAACGTCGCAGCGCCTCCGGCTCGACGCCGCAGGAGCGCTGGGGCGGCATGGTCAACCAGCCGATCGCCGTCAAGGTGATCGAGGTGGACCGCAGCCGCAACCGCCTGATTCTGTCTGAGCGGGCTGCCGCGCGCGAACAGCGCGAATCGCGCAAGGAAAAGCTGGTGCAGGAGTTGCGCGTCGGTGAGGTGCGCGAGGGGCGGGTCGTCAGCCTGGTGGATTTCGGCGCTTTCGTCGACATTGGCGGCGCCGAAGGGCTGGTCCACCTGACCGAAATTTCCTGGCAACACGTCAATCACCCGCGCGACGCCCTCAAGGTGGGCGAAGAGGTGCGCGTCGAGGTCATCAGCGTGGACACCGGGCGCAAGCGCATCGGACTCAGCATCCGCCGTCAGGCGGCAGACCCCTGGGACACGGTTGCCATCGACTACAAGGTCGGCCAGCTGGTGCAGGGGCTGGTCACCAAACTGACCAATTTCGGCGCTTTCGCGCGCCTAGTGGCCGCTCCCGAGATCGAGGGCCTGATTCACATTTCGGAACTCTCTGAGCAGCGCATCAGCCATCCGCGCGACGTGGTCAAGGAAGGCGAGACCCTGACCCTGCGCGTCGTCAAGATGGACGTGGCGGCCCGCCGTCTGGGGCTCAGCCTGAAGGCCGTCAACTCCGCCGAATACCTCGATCAGGACTGGCTTTCCTGAAACAACATTAAGATTCTCCAGGATATTCCTGCACAAGCCGCGAATCGGGCCTTGTCCGCGATTTCGCGGTGGTATACTGATTGACGCCCACATGACCCCGCAGCGTCTGACGCGCCCGAACGACGGGGGTCCCGCGAAGGGAGGTCGACGTGCCCAACAAGATGGAACGTTTCACCCAGCGGGCCCGCCGCGTCCTCAGCCTGGCGCAGGAGGAGGCGGAGCGTTTTCGGCACAGTACCATCGGCACCGAACATTTGCTGATGGGCCTGATGCGCGAGGAAGGCGGCGTGGCCGGTCGCGTGCTGCGCGACCTGGGTCTGGAGCAGCGGCGCATTGAGGAACTGGTCGAACGGCTGACCCGCGCCAGCACCCGCAACGGCGACACGCAGATCGACCTGTCCCCGGGCACCAAGCGCGTACTGGAGCTGGCCGTCGACGAGGCGCGGCGTCTGGGACACCATTACATTGGCACGGAACATCTGCTGCTGGGCCTGGTGCGCCAGACCGATGGCGTGGCCATTGAGGTGCTGAAGCGTCTGGGCGTCAGCCCGGAGGAAGTGCGGCGTCAGACGCGCCGCGTGCTGCAGGAGAGCCCGCTGCAACCCCGCCAGGCGCCGCAGGAAGAGCGGCGTTCGCGCCAGCGGGAAGGCAAGACGCAACTGGTTGACCAACTGGCGACGGACCTGACCGCCGCCGCCCAGGAGGGCAAGCTGGACCCGGTGGTGGGGCGTGAAATAGAAATTGAACGCGTGATCCAGGTACTCAGCCGGCGGCGCAAGAACAACCCGGCGCTGATCGGCGAGCCGGGCGTGGGCAAGACGGCCATCGTCGAGGGCCTGGCGCAGCGCATCGTGAGCGGTGACACGCCGCGGCCCCTGCTCAACAAGCGGGTATTGCAGCTGGACGTCGGCTCGCTGGTGGCGGGCACGATGTACCGCGGCCAGTTCGAGGAACGGCTCAAGCGGGTCATCGAGGAACTCAAGTCCTCGGACAGCATCCTGTTTATCGACGAGGTCCACATGCTGGTGGGCGCCGGCTCGGCCGGCAGCAGCGTCGACGCGGCCAACATCCTCAAGCCGGCCCTCTCGCGCGGCGAACTGCAGTGCATCGGCGCCACCACCATGGACGAATACCGCAAGCACATTGAGAACGACGCGGCGCTGGAACGTCGCTTTCAGCAGATTCAGGTGGACGAGCCCGGCGTGGACGAGACCATCGAGATTCTGCAGGGGATTCGCGTTCCCTATCAGGAACATCACAACGTCGAGATCACCAACGACGCCATCGAGCAGGCCGCCCATCTGTCGGCGCGCTACGTGCCGGACCGCTTTCTGCCCGACAAGGCCATCGACCTGATTGACGAGGCCGCCGCGCGCCTGCGCATGTACAAAAGCCCCGAGGCGGCGCGCGTGCGCAACATGGAAAAGGAACTGCGCCGCGTGCGCGAGGACATCGCCCTGCTCTCGCTGGAGGCGGAAGAAGGGCCGGAGGACCAGGCGCGTGACGAGCGCCTGGGTCACTTGCAGCAGCAGCGCGAGACTCTGGGGGAATCGCTGGACGGGCTCAAGGCCAACTGGAACTCGCAAAACAACCAGCCGCGCCTGACGGCCGAGGACATCGCCGAGGTCGTGTCGATGTGGACCGGCATCCCGGTGATGCGCATCGCCGGCGAGGAGAGCGAACGGCTGATGCAGATGGAAGAGGCCCTGCACCAGCGCATCGTCGGCCAGAACGAGGCCATCGACGCCATCAGCAAGGCCGTGCGCCGCGCCCGCGCCGGTCTGAAAGACCCGCGCCGGCCGATCGGCTCGTTCATGTTCCTCGGGCCGACCGGGGTCGGCAAAACCGAACTGACCAAGGCCCTGGCCGAGTTTCTCTTCGGCAGCGAGGACGCCCTGGTGCAACTGGACATGTCGGAGTTTATGGAGCGGCATTCGGTGGCGCGTCTGGTGGGCGCCCCGCCCGGCTACGTGGGCTACGAGGACGCCGGCCAGTTGACCGAGGCGATTCGCCGCCGTCCCTACAGCATCGTCGTCTTCGACGAGATCGAGAAGGCCCACCCGGAGGCCTTCAACATGCTCTTGCAGGTGATGGAAGAGGGGCAACTGAGCGACGCGCGCGGCCGCAACATCAACTTCCGCAACGCCATCATCGTGATGACCAGCAACGTCGGCGCGGATACGATCAAGCGCAACACCAGCCTTGGCTTTGACCTGCAGCGCGACGAATCCATCAGCGAGCAGGAAGCCTACAAGGACATGCGCCGCAACGTCATGGAGCAGTTGCGCCGCGCCTTCCGGCCGGAATTTCTCAATCGCGTCGACGCCACCGTCGTCTTCCGCTCCCTGACGCGCGACGAAATCCGCGACATTGTGGAACTGGAACTGGACAAGGTGCGCGAGCGCCTGCTGGAACACGCCATGACCCTGGAGGCCAGCGACGAGGCGCGCACCTGGCTGGCCGACCACGGCTACGATCCCGAATTCGGCGCCCGGCCCCTGCGCCGCCTGATCCAGAACGAGGTCGAGGACGTGCTCTCCGACGGCATTCTCTCCGGGCGCTTCCCGCTGGCCGGCATCGTGCTGGCCGACGTGGATGAGGACGGACACCTGACCCTGGAGGCCATGGAAGAAGAGGGCGAGGAAGCCGCGCCCGCCTGAAGCCTGGCGCCCGGCACTGCCATCCACTCATGACCGGTCAATTGACGCGCATTGCTGCCGTGCTCGCCTCGCTGGATATTGTGCGCACGGTGGAATTCTGCGAGGGGCGCCTGGGCTTTCGCTGCGTCGCGCAGCATGAGGACTACGCCATCTTCCAGCGCGACGAGGTCAACGTGCATTACTGGCTCTGCAGGGACCGCTACATTGCGCAGAACACCAGTTGCTACGTGTATGTCAGCGACGCGCGTTCACTCTACGGGGAGTATGAGGCGCAGGGGATCATTCATCCCAACGGGCCACTGCGACAACAGCCCTGGGGCCTCGAATTCGCCGTGCTGGACCTGGACGGCAACCTCTACAAGTTCTGTGAGCCTGATTAAAACGGGCCGACTCTAGTCGGTTTCCTCACCGGCGGGGTTGAGGGTCGCCTGATATTCGCGCAGCCAGGCCATGTCGCCGTCGCCGGCGATCTGCGCCTGGCGGATCCAGGCGCGCAGGGTGGCCGTTGAGGGCGGCACGGCGCCGACGTCATCCAGCAGCCGCGCCAGTTCGGATTCGCTGAGCCGCGCGAGGTCGCTGAAGCGCGGGCAACCCGCCTGCGCCAGGCTGCGGGCCCGCTGCGGGCCGATGCCCTTGATGAGCGTCAGGTCGTCGCCGACCGCCGGGGGCAGGGCGTCGCTGCCATCCAGGGCCACAAGGCCGGTCTCCGCCTCCTCGCGACGCGGCCAGGCGACCAGCACGAGGCCGACGATCGCCAGGGCCAGCGGCAGCGGCCAGTCGGGCAGGGCGCCTTCCTCAATGATCCACAGGCGGATGAACTGAAACCCGGCCAGGGTCAGCAACAGGGTGGCGACCAGATGACGAAATTCGCGCGACACGCTTTCCTCCTTGCCTGGACTTGCCGCTTAATCACGACCCGCGCGGGACTTCAGGCCATAGCCTGCACCGAAGCCACCGGCGAAGCCAAGCAAAATTTTAAGAATGGTGTCAAGAAACTCCGGGTAATTGGGTAGCAGCCCAATCACAGCCAGGGCCATAACGGCAATCACGCCAAAGAAATATACCAGCTGATAGTTACGATTGCTCTTTCGATACTCGTAATGTTAATCCCTGTCACGTCTTTCACTGTCCAGGATTTTGTGGAGGTGCGATTCGTCAGCGCGTGCAAGGAGCGGATTTGGGGCAGGGCCGATGTGTTGTTGAATGACCAGAAACGAGGAGACCATCTCACTGACTTCAGGTGAAACACCTGCCGACCCGTCGTCAGCATCTGATTTGCCAGGCGCAATTTCACCGGCACTGCCAGGCTGCGAGGAAGGCGCAGTTCCACTGTCGGCCTCGGCAGGACCGGTTTCCGCATTCATACCTCGGCCCCGGTGTAGTACGCTTTGGTCAATCGGTCATTGTTTCGTTCCATCCACTTGTTTATGTCCCGATTAACTCGAGTGAATGTTGCATCCAGGGCAACTTTCATTTCCAGTGCCATGGCATGAGTTACCAGCGCGCGGAAATCTGCTTCACTCAATTGTCTGTTGTTATAGAGTCGTACTGCTTCACGTACGATTCGCCGCAACTCTGTCCGCGTTTCGGAATCGTTCACTATGAGTATCTCCGTCAAAACGCCGTGCAAACGCGCACATCTTCATGGTAACTGAATCCGTCCGTTTGTCCAGGAACAGAATGCTCACGCTACCAGGTACAGGCTGGCCCTGCTAATATTGCCCGCCCTTTGGCAGCCAGGGAGTCCCATGCGCCTCGGCATTGACTTCGGCACCACCAACTCCGCCGTCGCTTTCTACGACGGCCAGCGGCTCACGGCGCTGCGCACCAACCCGGACAACGAAAATCCCTTTGTGCTGCCCTCGCTGATCTACGTCGATCGCGAGCAGCAGAGTACCGTCGGCATTGAGGCCGCCTTCGCCTATCTGGAGCACGACACGGGCCGACCGGTGCGCTGGCGGCGGCGGATCGTCGGCTCGGCCGAGATCGTCGTGGCCGGCCGCGACGCCGACGCCATCAGCTACGAGCAGGAACTGGCGGCGCTGGTCGACGTGGCCGCCCACGGCCGTCTGCTGCAGTCGGTCAAGACCATTTTGCGCAACCCCGACTATGAGGGAACGCGCATCTTCGATCGCTTCTACACGGTCGATCAACTCATTTGCCTGCTGCTGGCGGCGCTGCGGGACTGCGCAAGGGATCACTTCGGGGCGGAGTGCGAGGACGTGGTCATCGGGCGGCCGGTGCGCTTCTCGCAGGACACGCGCGTCGACGCCCGCGCCGAGGAGATTCTTTACACGGCGGCGCTGGAGGCCGGCTTCCGCGATGTCCGCTTCGCCACCGAGCCGCTGGCCGTCGCCTGGCTGCACCATGTACACAGCGAGAGGCGCGAGACCTGCCTGGTCTTCGACTTCGGCGGCGGCACGCTGGACCTGACCGTGGCGCGCCTCGGCGGTCGCCAGGAGCCGGAGATTCTCGCCAGCCGCGGCGTGCTGGTCGGCGGCGACGACCTTGACCGGGCCATCATGCGTTCGCTGACGCGTTATTTTGGCCGCGGCGTGACCGACCGCGAGCGGCGTCTCTTTCCCTCCGACTGGCTGGAGATGCTGACCAGTTGGCAGACCATGTCGGACCTGTCGCGGCCGCACAACCTGGAACGCATCCGCGAATTCCAGCAGACCAGCAGCGACCCGCAGGCGCTGAAGGCGCTGGAGGCCCTGGTCACGCGCAACCTCGGCTACCAGCTTTTTCGCGAAATCGAAGGGGCCAAACGCCGTCTGTCGGACGCGACGGAGACCGAACTGGTCTTCGAAAAGGCGCCCATCCGGATTCGCGAACAGATTACGCGTGAGCGCTTCGAGCGCATGATCGCGCGCGAACTGGCCGCCGTCGACGAGGGCTTGCAGCAGGTGGTGGCGGACGCCGGCCTGCAGGCCGAGGACGTCGACGTGGTCCTGCGCACCGGCGGTTCCTCGGCGGTGCCGGCCTTCGTGGACCTGCTGGAGCGGCGCTTCGGCGCGGAACGGCTCACCGAACTGGAGCCGCTGGTCTCTGTCGTGGGTGGCATGGCGGTCATCGCCGGCACGCAGAATCGTCCGCTGCCAGCCGCTGCCATTCGCTACGAAAGGCCGGACAACATCCTCCTCGACGGCGTGGCAACCAGCAGTGGCGCCGGTCATGAACGCTACGCTTTTCGCTCCGGCGAGGCCGCCTACCTGCAGGACAGCTTCGCGCTGGATCGCATGCCGGCCGAACTGAGCGGACTGCCGGCTCTGCGGCTCGCCGCCGTCGACCGCGACTGCGACGACGAGGCCTACCTGCGACTGTGCCTCGCGCGGCGCGCGCGACTCTACGTGGGCTATGATGCCGGCGCCGTGGAGCTGCCGCGCTGGCTGCGGGACTGGCAACGCGACCGGCATCACCTGGAGTTGCGCGATGAGTGGCGTTCCCCGCGCATGCTGCATCTTTACAGCCGCGTCCATGAGGCTGGCGAGCTGGTGCTGGGCGGCAACCGGGCGCGCGGCCATGCCGGCGAAACGCCGGTAAACTACCTCGTCGTCATCAAGGCCCTGGACTGAAGCGCGCTATACTGCGGCGGCGGCGACCACCTTTTTCATTCCTGCAGAAGGGACTGACAGCACCATGAACACACGCACCGGCAATTTCCCCATCGGCTGGCGACGCGTTCGCTACAACTGGGAACAGGACCTGGAAGGCATGATCGCCTGGGCCAGAGCCAATGACCTGAACGTGATCGACCTTGCGCCCTACAACCTCGACGACACGGCGACGCTGAGCGAGGCCGGCTTTCACATCGGCTCGGTCGATTTTCCCGTCTTCCAGCCGCTGGTCTCGCCCGACCCGGGCGAACGCCGCGAGGCCGTCGCGCTCTGCGCCGAGACCATTCGCAACCTGTCGCCGCATGGCGCGCGCAACTACTTCATCGTGGTGCTGCCGAAGGACCCCTCGCTGCCGCGCCAGGAGAATTTCGGCTACGCCGTGGAGAGCTTCAGCGCGCTGGCGCCGACCCTTGAGGACTGCGACTCGCACATCGTGATTGAAGGCTGGCCGGGGCCGGGTTCTGTGGTGTGCACGCCGGAGACCTATGGCGCCATGTTCCGCGAGGTGCCGTCGCCGGCCATGGCGGTCAATTACGACCCCTCGCATCTGCTGCGCATGGGCATCGACCCGCTGCGTTTCCTGCGCGAATTCGTAGGGCGCGTCAAGCACGTGCACGGCAAGGACTGCATGATCATGGCCGAAAACCTTTATCGCTACGGCCACGAACAGGAAGCGACCTTCGCCGAACCCTACGCCTTCGGCAGCTTCCACTGGCGCTACACGATCCCCGGCCACGGCGTGTCGGACTGGATTCAAATCTGCAGCATTTTGCGCGACAACGGCTATGCGGGCGCCATCTCGGTCGAACTGGAGGACCACTACTTCAACGTCACTGACGAGGCCACGCAACTGGGGGTGCTGCAGGGGGCGCGTTTCCTCGCCGGTTGCTGAGTTCAGCCGCCGGCCGGGACGGCGTTACTGATGACGACAAAGGCCTCGCGCTGCGCGTAACCGCCACCGACGGAACGGGCGGTCAGGCGCAGCAGATACTGGCCGTCGGGCACGGCGGCGGTGTTCCACTGCACCAGGGATTCGCCCTGGCCGGGCCGCTGCTGGTCCCAGTTGCCGAGTTGCTGGATCAGCGCGCCGCGGGTCGTCACCAGCGAGAGCTCGAAGCGTTCCATGTTTTGCGCGGTCACGGTGCCGGTGACCGTGATGCTGCCCTGTACGACCGAGTTGTGCGGCGGGTTAAGCAGCTCCAGCGTCGGCTGGCGCGTGGAGACGTCGCAGGCGGCGGTTGGCGTGGCGCTGACGGGCAGGTCGGAGAGGCCGTTGGCGCCCAGGAAGTTTTGGCCGGCCGCCGAGCCCAGCCAGGCCGTGACCAGCGGGTCTTCGGATTCCAGACGCAGGAAGGTCTGTTCACGATGGAATTCCGGACAAAACTCGTTGGCCAGCAGGCCGCTCCAGGTGTCAATCGTGCGTGAAACAATGGCGCCCAGTTCCGGCGGCGGCGGCGGATAGCCCGGCACGAAGAGCTCGTCGCGTTGCCCGCCCGGGCAGCCGACATCCGGCAGGGCGCCGCTCAGGCGACAGACCGGCGCTGTGGCCAGCGTAGCCTGCGCGCCGGAGAAGCGCGTGGGACGCGGCCGGCCTTGCAGGGCCGCTTGCATGACGCGGCGGAAGACCGGCGCGGCCTCCAGCAGGCCGCTGGAAGCGGTCGGCTGGTCATCGTGACGGCCCAGCCAGACTCCCACGACCAGGTTGTTGCTGTAACCCATGGCCCAGAGATCGCGCGAACCGAGGGTGGTGTTGACGATGGCGGCGATCGCGCCTTCGTGGCCCGGCAGGTTGAGCGGACTGTCCTGGCCGATGATGCTGCGCCCGCTGTCCTCCGCCATCAGGTTACCGATCAGCAGGGCCACGCCGGGGTGCAGCACGTCGCCGCCGTCGGGCGCGTCCAGCCGCGGCACTTCACTGCCATCGGACAGGGTCACCGCGCGGATGGCGGTCAGGGGCTGGTAACGGCCGTAATTGGCGAGCGTGCTGTAGGCCTGCATCAGTTCCGGCAGAAGCACGCCGGTCTCGCCAGGCGAGTCGCCGAGGCCGTCGCCACCGGCGGTCTGGAAGGTCTTCAGGCCCAGGCGGGCGGCCGTCTCCAGGAAGCGTTCGCGGGTCACGAAGTCCCAGACCCGCGCGGCGGGGATATTGAGCGCGTTGGCCAGCGCGCTGCGCAGGGAGACCGGGCCGCGGGTCAGGTTGCCGTGGGGCAGCGGCGGGAAGAAGGGATTGGGCGTCTGGCCGGGCACGTCCCAGAGAATGGAGGCCGCCGTCAGGTACTCGTCATGGTCCAGCTGGCCATTGCCGTTGCGGTCGCCGACTCCCTCCAGCGCAGCGGCGTAGAGCAGGGGCATGAGGGCCGCGTCCGGCGCCTGGAAACCGGGAATGGCCTGCGGGTCGCCCTCGCCGACCAGGGCCAGCAACTCGCCGCTGGCGGGGTCCACGACGCTGACGGCGCCGGTCTGCACGTTGCGATTTCTGCCGCTGGCCTGCAACTGGTCGCGCAGGGCATCGGCGGCGGCCTGCTGGATGCGCGGGTCGAGCGTCGTGTGCACGGTCGCCCCGCTGCGGAAGGCCTCCTCGCCATAGCTGGCGCGCAACCCGGCGACGACCTGGGCGCTGAAGTGCGGCCAGGTGACTTCCGCGACCGGCGCGGAGAAATCGCGGGTGCCGAGGGTGGCCCGTTGCAGATTGATGGCCGGGCTGAAGTTGCCCTGGTCGTCGAGGATTTGCTGGCGGTGGGCGCAGAAGGGCGAGGCGAAATCCGGGTGGGCGGAGGCGTGTTGCAGATTGAGGCAGTGTATGGCGGCCAGGCTGCGCAGCAGCGCGTCGGCGTTGGCGAAGGCCTCGTCGCGCGTCGCCGCGTCCAGCGGCGTGACGCCCGGGTGGGTAAGAAAACTGGCCAGCAGGGCCGATTCGACCGGTTGCAACTGGCTGGCGTCCAGGCCGAACCAGAATTGTGCGGCCGCCTGGGCGCCGTAGATGCGCGGGCCGAATTCGGCCTCGTTCAGGTAACGTTCAAGCAGGGTGTTGCGATCGTAACGACGGGCCAGTTCGGCGGCGACGATGTTGCGGTGCCGCGCCTGGGCGGCGGCGCCCACGCCCTCGTTTCGAATGCTTAGCTCCGCCAGACGCCGGGCGATGGTCACGGACTCGCCGGGAGCGCTGCCGAAGAGGTCGCCGGCGATTCGCGGCAGGTTGAAATCCGAGCTGCCGTAGAACTGTGGCTCCTGCGCGGCAATGACGGCGGCGATCAGCCAGGGGGAGATATCGCCGAGGGCGCGTGGCTCACGCCGGCCGTCCTCGCTGTCGAGTTCGGCCAGCAGTTCGCCGCCGCCATCGAGGATGCGCAGGCTCTGGAAGGCGGGTTGCGCCTGGGCCAGCGCGTCGATCGCCTCGCTGTAATTTCCGACGATGCTGTTGTAGCGCAGCAGGACGACCAGACTCGTCAGGGCGACGAGCGCCAGAAACGCCCCGCCGAGCAGGACCGCCACGAGCAAAAGGCGTTGCGGCAACACGTTGCGGGCGGGCGCCGGGCCGGGGGCGGGGCGGGGTGGCGGTACCCCGGCGCGCGGCGCCAGACGCTCCTGCAGTTGCTGTGCCGGACGGGTGACGCCCGGGACGGCGGGCGGGTGCGCCTCTTCCTGGCTCAGGCGCTGCGTACTCTGGTGGATGGCCGCCATGCCGGGGATGGTCGCCTCTTCATCGTAAAGCGGCGTGTCGCTGCGCGGCAACTCGTCCTCATCCAGCGCGAAGCCGGGCGGCAGGGTGCCGGACAGGGTCTCTTCCGGACCGGCGAGACCCTCCTGGATGTCGATGCTGCCGCCAGGTGCAACGCCCGCATGGGCCGGCGGCGACGCGATGACCCAGCCGCCGGCGAGCTCGTCGTAGCGGTACCAGGTGTCGGTCTCGACGCCCAGCATCCACCAGACGCCTTCGTCCTCGATCATGTGACGCCGCAATTCTTCCAGCAGCTGCCCCTGCGTGATCAGGCCATCGCGTTTGCGCTGACGCAGGCTGCGTACTTCGGCTTCGGTGGCGCGAAAGCGGGCGGCGCGTTCGTTGTCCCTGGCTTCGGGGTCGGGCGCCGCGTCTTCTTCCGGCAGCGATGCCGGCAGGTCGGCCAGGGTGTCTTCCGGGGCGGGAAGATCTGCCGGAGTCGGGTCCGCCAGGGCGTCGACCAGCGCGGTCAGTTCCTCGACGCCGGCGTCCGGCCCGGGCGGCGCAGGCGGCTCCGGACCGTCGGCGGGCAGCGCGTCTTCGGGCCGCGGGGTGCTGGCAGGTTCGTCCCCGTCGGGACGGGGAGCGCCATCGTCCGGGTTTTTCTCGTTGGGCATTTGCCGTGGCCGGGCTTTCCTTTGGGAGCGATATTTTACGCCCGGAAAGAGCCAAATTGCAACCAGGGCCGGTCTCACCATGTCAGGAACGTGGCAAAGCGGATAGACTGTAGCCATGATTCAGTCCCTGGCGGCGCGTTACCGCATCGGCAACTTCATCGACACTTTCGCCCTCGGTCATTACGCGCGCGTGATGGACGCCGGAAATCAACTGACGGGCGAGACGGTGGCCTTCAAGGTGATGCGCGGCGAACATCTTGCGCCCGACGGGCGTCTGCGCTGGGAGTACCGCGCCTTCGGCAACGAGGCGCAGATCCTGCAAAAACTGGCGGAAAGCCCGCAGGCGGTCGACCTGCTGGATTGCGGCTTCATCGACAGTGACGGCGATCAACCCCACAGGGGCGAAATCGTTGCGCATGGCCTCAATGTCGAGGCCTTCGTCGACGCGCTGGAGGAGCGTTCGCGCAAGCGCTGGCGGCCCTGGCTGGCGCTGCGCAACCTGCCGCGGACGCGCAATCTGCTGTATCTGATGAAGCCCAACCAGTCCGGCATTCGCCGTCGTCTGCCCAGTGAGGAGGGCATCGCGCTGGCGTTGCAGTTTGCCAGCATGTTACGCCTGGCGCATCAGCAGGACATCGTCTATCTGGACCACAAGCTGGAGCACGTCTACTGGGACGGCACGCGGCTGCAGGTGATCGACTTCAACAGTTCGCGCCAGCTGGAGAACATGATCGACGCCAACCAGCAGATCCGCACGGACATCCACAACCTTTGCGTGGGCATCCTGTATCCGGTGTTCACCGGTCTGTCGCCACGCCAGGGTTCCCTGCGACCGCAGCCCGGCACGCTCAACGACGTCGAGGGCCGCTACAGCGACATTAGTGAACTGGACTTCGGGGTGGAGCCCACGCTGAGCCCGGGCATCCGCTCGCTGCTGCAGCGCGGCGCCGCCCATGAACTGGCGACGGTGGACAACTTTCTGGAAGCGGTGCAGGAGGCGGGCGCAGCGCTGGGACGCGATTTCCCGGCGGCCTATGCCAGCGTGGCCAGCCGCGACGCGCGAGACCGGCTGTGTCTGGGGCTGAGTGAATTGCGCGGCGGACAGGAGCAGTTGCGCGCGGCGCGCGAGCATTTCCGCGAGGCGGCCATTCTGGAAGGCATCAGCGAGGACATGGAACTGGAATTGCGTCGTCTCGTCAAGAGCGTCACTGACATGTTGAACGGGCGCGTCATCCCCTGATGACGGCCTGACAGGAGCGCAGGGAGGGACCCATGGCCCATATCGTCAGCATCGTTTACCGGCCCGCCGACGTGCCGGCCTCACCGGCCGATCACTACGCCCGCGTGGAACTGGAACGCGCCGACCTGTATACCGGCGGCGGAATTCGCGGCGACCGCAAGGGGCGACATCCGAAGCGTCAGCTCAACGTCATGGGGCGCGATACCCTGGACGCGCTGGGCGCCGAGGGCCTGCGCACCGGCCCCGGTGAGATGGGCGAGCAACTGGTCATCGGCGACCTGGACGAGCCGCTGGAGAGCCTGGCCAGCGGCACCCGCCTGCAACTGGGCGAGCAGGCGGTGATCGAACTGGTGGAGCCGCGCACCGGCTGCGAGCGTTTTGAGACCATCCAGGGACGCCCGGCGACCCGGGTGGCGGGGCGTCTGGGCATGATGGCGCGTGTGGTGCAGGACGGCGCCATCGCGCGGGGAGACCGCGTCCAGGTCCTGTGACATGTCCGAGTACGTCACCGTTGAGAGCGAGCCGGGCGAGGAAGCGGACCTCGTCGAGATCTACACCAACCAGCGTCTGACCGCGGCCGGCCGCGAATTCTATGCGGACAAGGCGGCGGGCGAGACCGGCTCGACCCTCGCGCAGACGCTTTACGACAACGTGCCGGGCATCGCAGAACTGACCATCGACGGGGACAGCCTGCTGGTGCGTTACCTGCCGGACTACACGCAGGAGGAGATCGTCGACGCCCTGCGCGCCGCCCTGCGCGACTTCTTTCTCTAGCAGCCCGCGCCGGAAGCCAGGAACTCGTCGCGCAGCAGGCCGTAGTAGACCTGGTCCTCCACCTCGCCGCGGTGCAGCACATGCTGGCGCAAACAGGCCTCGCGGCGCATGCCGGCCTTTTGCATGACGCGGCCTGAAGCCGGGTTGCTGCCAATGTGCCAGGCGTAGACGCGCTGCAGCTGCAGGTCGCAGAAAGCGTGGCGGATGATGGCCCCCAGCGCCTCGCTCATGTATCCCTGGCCCCAAAAGGGGACGCCCATCCAGTAACCGGTCTCCGCGCTGTGGCCCTGCTGCGGACGCAGGCTGATGATGCCGATGAGTCCCGATTCCGGTTTACGGGTCACGGCGAAGGCCAACTCACTGCCTTCGGCGGCGCTGCGCCGCGAGGCGCGAAGGAAATCGCGCGCTCTGCCCAGGCTGTAGGGATGCGGAATGGTGGAGATCGGCCAGGCGACGCGCCAGTCTCCGGCGAGGCGGGCGATGGCTTCCGCGTCATCGGCCTGCAGCGGGCGCAGGACCAGGCGCCGGGTCTCCAGAAGCCGCGGCTCAGGCATGGAGTCCCTCGAAGTCAGCGCGCAGCATACCGTGGCAAACGAGGTCCTGCGGCAGACCGTCCTTGAGAACATGTTGGCGCAGGCAACCTTCCTGGAGCATGCCGGCCTTCTGCATGACGCGGCCGGAAGCTGGATTGGAGCGAAAGTGGGAGGCATGAACGCGTGGCAGCGCCAGGCCCTGGAAGGCGAAGCGGAGGACCGCCCGCAACGCTTCGGTCATGTAACCCCGTCCCCACCAGGGCACTCCGGTCCAGAAGCCGACCTGGCCGCCACCGGCGGACTGCGGGTAAAGGTTGATGATGCCGATGAGTCCCGGTTCCCGACGCCGCGTCAGGGCCAGGCAGAAGTCCTCGCGCGCAGCGATAGCCTGCTGGTGATAGTCAATGTAGCGCCGCGCCCATTCCTTCGGCAGGGGGTGGGGGATGTTGAGTTTTCCGGCGGCGATGCGCCGGTCGCCGGCGAAACAACTGATGGCCACCGCGTCGTCGTCCTGCAGCGGACGCAGAATCAGGCGTTCCGTTTCCAGCACGGTGTTGATCATGGGCCGTCGGGGCAGTCGGCGGGGGGCAGGTCATCGCCGGGACGAGGTCGCGCGCCCAGCGCCAGCGGCAGTTCCAGCGTTTCCTCGCCGCGCACGACGAGCAGCGTCACCTCGTCGCCCGGGTGGCCGTAACTGACCAGCCAGGCGAGCAATTCGTCGAGGTTGTTCACGAAATGGCCGTTGATCGCCACGATGATGTCGCCGCCGGCACAGACCTCCACGCCTCGCAGCATGACTCGTTCCGCGCCACCGCGCAGGCCGGCCAGTTGCGCGGGGGAATCCCGGTGGACGCGATCGATGAGCACGCCCCTGTTGGACGTGAGGCCCAGGGCCTCGACCAGCGCGGCCACGCTGAAGCCGTCCTCCTCGCGCTGGGTCGAAATCCCCAGCCAGGCGTAGCGGACGCTGCCGCGTTCGATGAGTTCGGGCGCGACGCGTCGCAGGGTGTTGGCCGGGGTGGCGAAACCCACGCCCTGGTAAGCGCCGCCGGCGCTGCGAATGGCCGTGGCCACGCCGATGACCTCTCCATGAGTATTGAGGACGGGGCCGCCCGAATTGCCGGGGCTGATGCGGGCGTCCAGCTGGAGGACGGCGGGGTTGCTGAAACCGGGCGGCAGACCGGCCTCGCCCAGTGTGGCCGGCGGCAACTGGCGACCGGTAGCGCTGATGATCCCCTGGGTCATCGAGTTGTTGAGGCCGAAGGGATTGCCGATGACGATGACGCGCTGGCCGGGACGCAGCGCATCGGAGTCGGCCAGCGCCAGGGGGCTCAACCCGGCGACGGCGGCCGCGTCGACCTGCAGCAGGGCCAGGTCGCTGTAGCCATCGGCGCCGCGCAGGGTCGCCGGGGCGATACGGCCGTCGTGAAACACGACCTCGAGGCGGGCGGCGTCGCGGATGACGTGCGCGTTGGTCGCGATATGGCCGGTAGCGTCCATGAGGAAGCCGGAGCCCCGCTTCTGACCCGCAACGTCGTCTGGGCCTGCGTAAACGGAGATGGCGACGACAGCGGGCGCGACCCGTTCGTAGAGCGCGGTCAACAAGCCGTCGTCAGCGACGAACGCGTCACCGCGGGCGGCTGGCAGCGGCGCGTCGGCGACCGGCGCCGGTATGGGCTGGAAGAGGGCTGGCGTGGGACTGGCGGGAAGCGGCAGTTGGATCGCCTGGCAGGCGCAGGTCAGGAGCAGCAGGCTGGTCAGGGCGCGGCGCAGGCCGCTCACAGGCTGTCGCGCAGCCGTTCGGCGAGGCGGCGCTGTTCGGCGTTCAGCCGGGTGGGCACGGTGATCCGCACGCGCGCCAGCAGATCGCCAAACTGGTCCTTTCTGCGCAGCAGGGGCATGCCGCGGCCGCTGAGGCGGAAGCGGCGGCCGGACTGCGTGCCGGGCGGTACCTTGAGACGCACGCTGCCGGACAGGGTGGGCACCTCCACCTCGCCGCCCAGCAGCGCGGTGAACATGTCCAGCGGTACCTCGACCTCCAGGTTGTCACCGTCGCGGCTGAAGCGTTCTTGCGGCAGCACGTCAATGATGAGGAAAAGATCGCCAGGCGACCCGCCGAAGGGGTCCGGCTCGCCCTCGCCGGCGAGGCGCACCTTCGTGCCATCGCGGGCGCCCCGCGGAATGGTGACGTCGATGCTGCGGCCGCGGTGACGGATGCGGCGGCTGGCGCCGCTCCAGGCCTCCTGCAGGTTGATCTGCAGCGGCCTTTCGATGTTCTGCCCGCGGGACGGGCGGGCGCGACCGGGTCCGCGGCCACTGCTGCCAAACAGGCCCTCCAGGATGTCCTGCAGCCTCGCGTCGTCAAAGCCCTGGGCGTGGCCGGCGCCGGCGGACCCGTTGCCGGTGATATTGGCGAAGTTGTGGCCGTAGCGGTCGTAGAGTTTGCGCTTTTCGGGGTCTTCAAGGATTTCGTAGGCGACGCTGATTTCCTTGAAACGCGCCTCGGCTTCCGGCTTGTCCGGGTTGGCGTCCGGATGCCAGCGTTTGGCCAGGCGACGGAAAGCCTTCTTGATGTCTTCGTCGCTGGCGTTACGGCTGACGCCGAGCACCTTGTAGGGATCGCGTTCCATGCTTCATCTCCGCGATCAAACTGTCGCTGACGCGGGACGGATCAGACAGCGACCCGTCCCGCGCCCGGTTCCAACGGATTTAGCCTCCGTCCGCTGCGCTTTCCGGCACTTCCGGCGCCACGAAACCCGCCTGAGCCTCGGCCAGGCTGTCAAAGTCGAAGAGGAAGGGGCTGTTGGAGGGCACCAGCGCCAGGTTGATGTTGTCGGCCAGGTTCTGGATGTACTCGTACTGGATCAGCGAGGGGTTGGCGGCCAGTTGCTCACTCACGAGACGCAGGGCCTCGGCCTGGGCCTGGGCGCGTAGCACGATGGCCTCGGCCTCACCCTCGGCGCGGGTGATCTCGGCATCGCGGCTGCCCCTGGCCTGAACGCGCAGGCGTTCGGCCTCATCCAGGGCGCGGATGCGCTCCTGTTCGGCGATCTCGCGTTGCTCAATTGCGCTGGCGAACTCGGTGGAGAAGGAGACGTTACGCACGATCAGGCTGCTGAGGCTAAAGCCTTCCGCTACCATGCGCGCGCGCAGTTGACTGGCGATTTCGTCGCGCACCTCGGTGCGGCGGGTGCCGAAGATATCCTCGGCGCGGAAACGCGAGATGACGTCGCGCGCCAGACCGCGCACGGCGGGCCGGATGAATTCGTCCTGATAACGGTTGCGCCAGCGTTCGTGCACCAGGTTGGCCTGCAACGGATCGATGCTGTAGATGACGGTGATGTCGAGGAAGACCACCTGGCCATCGACCGAGCGGCCCTCGACCGAGTCGTCCGCGGCGGCGCGCTGGCCCTCACCGGGGGCGCTGGACATGGTGTATTCCAGCTGCTCGATGGGGTAAATCGTGTAGGACTGCAACACGGGGATTACGATGGACGTACCGGAGCGCCGCGGCGGGTCTTCCAGCTCGCCGTTGATCGTATTGAAGATGACGGCGACTTCCTGCGGCGCGACGATCAGGATGCCCTGGCTGATGACGCTGAAAGCAAGGCCGATGACCAGACCGACGCCGGCCAGCGACACGCCGCTGCGGAAGTTGCGACCCTGCGAGGCCGCCACCACCACCAGGCCGATGCCGCCCAGAAAGACAAGGAAGCCGACGAGGGCCACCGCGCCCAGCAGTGAACTGATACCACCCATGTTTTTCTCTCCTGTGCTTGTAATACCGGCGCGCCACGCTATGGCCGACAGGCCTCGCGGGCGGGTGCCTCCGGTGAACGAAAGGTCGGGGCGAATGCTACAATCTGCGCCGATTATAGCATGGGCAACCCCGATGTGAACCGCGCCTCCGCCCTTCACGAGCGATTCTTGCGCCCTTTTAATACGCTCGTCGCCGGTCTCCGGTTGCAGAGTGCCGGGCCGGCCGCATGACCGCCATCGGCCCCTGGCAGGTGCAGACCTTCAGCCTGACGCTGGCGCTGGCCATCCTGCTGGCCGGCGCCGTCGCCCTGCGGCAGCGGTCCGGATCACCTCTCGCTGTGCTGGATGCCTGTCTGCTGGCGCTGGCCCCCGGCCTGCTGGCCGCGCGCGGCGGCCACGTGCTCTTGCACCTGGAGCATTTCGCGCGCACGCCGGAGGATATTTTGCGCTGGAGCAGCGGTGGCCTGGAATGGCACAGCGCTCTGCTGGGCGCGCTGGCCGGGTTGTGGCTGGGGGCGCGTTGGCTCGGCCTGGCCTGGCCCGCCCTGCTGGACTCCCTGACGCCGGCTTTGGCGCTGCTCTGTCTGGGCGCCTGGCGCGGCTGCATGGCGGTCGGCTGCGGTTACGGGCGCGAGGTCGACACCCTGGCGAATCACTCGCCGCTGCTGGTGGCCGAGTTGCCGGATATCTACGGCATTTTCGCGCCGCGCTACAATACGCCGCTGTTCGGCCTGTTGCTGGGCGTGATCGCCCTGCTGCTGGCGGGCCTGTTCTATCGTCGCCGCTGGTTGCGCGGTACGCGTTTCTGGCTGCTGCTGGCCTTCCTGACGGCGGGGATGCTGTTCATCGGCTTTTGGCGCGCGGACCCCGTGCCTGAGTGGGCCGGGTGGCGCAGCGACCAGTGGCTGGACCTGGCATTGCTGCTGGCCTGCGCCTGGCCGCTCCGGCGCGGACGAAGGAGTCTTCCATGACGGACTGCGACCTGCTGCTGCGCGGCGGCATGATTTACGATGGCAGCGGCGACCCCCCTCAGCGGGCGGACCTTGCCTTGGCCGGCGAGCGCATCCTCGCGCTGACGGCGCCGGGCGAGGAGGTCAACGCCGCGCGCGTGCTGGATGTCGACGGCCTGGCCGTCGCCCCGGGCTTCATCAACATGCTCAGCTGGTCGAACGAATCGCTGATTGAGGACGGCCGCTCGCAGAGCGAGATCCGCCAGGGCGTGACCCTGGAGGTGATGGGCGAGGGCGAGTCGATGGGCCCGCTCAGTCCGGCGATGAAGGAGAGCGGCCCGGGTTCCTACATGTCGCAGGGCGACATCCTCTACGACGTCGAGTGGACGACGCTGGGCGAGTACCTGGAGTGGCTGGCGGCGCGCGGCGTGGCCTGCAACGTCGCCTCCTTCGTGGGCAGCAGCACGCTGCGCATCCACGCCATGGGCCGCGACAACCGCGCCCCGACAGTCGCCGAGCTGGAGGAGATGAAGCGACTGCTGCGCGCTGCGCTGCGCGAGGGCGCCATGGGCATGTCCGCCGCGCTGATCTACGCGCCGGCCTGTTTCGCGGAGACCGACGAATTGATCGAGCTGGCGCGGGTCGTGGCGGGGCACGACGCCATGTTCATCTCGCACATCCGCAACGAAGGCGGCGACCTGCTGGAGGCGGTTGACGAACTGGTCACCATCGCGCGCGAGACCGGCGTGACGGCCGAGATCTATCATCTCAAGGCCAGCGGCGCCGCCAACTGGCACCACATGGAAGGGGCCATTGCAGCCGTGGAGGCGGCGCGTGCGGAGGGGCTGCCGGTCACGGCCGACATGTACAGCTACACCTACTCGGGCACGGGCCTCGACACCTGCATTCCGCCCTGGGCGCACGAAGGGGGCATCACGGCCCTGATCGGGCGCCTGCGCGACCCGGACATCCGCGCCCGTCTGGTCGCCGAGATGATGGAACCGGGCGGCGACTGGGAGAACCGCGCCCTGATGCTGCCGCCGCAGAACATCCTGCTGGCCGGTCTGCGCAAGCCCGAAATGCAGTTCCTGCAGGGGAAGACGCTCGCCGAAATCATGCAAGAGCGCGGCAGCGACTCCGCCGCCGAGACGCTGATCGACCTGATCATCGAGGACGACAGCCGCATCTTCACCATGTACTTCGCCATGGACGAGGACAACCTGCGCCGGCAGGTGCAGTTGCCCTGGGTCAGTTTCTGCTCGGACGCCGAGTCGCAGGCGCTGGAGGGCGTCTTCCTCAACAACATCCCGCATCCGCGCGCCTACGGCTCCTTCGCGCGCGTGCTCGGCAAGTACGTGCGCGACGAGGGCCTGCTCACGCTGGAGGAGGCCGTGCGCAAACTGAGCGGCTTCCCGGCGCAGAACCTCAAGCTGCGCGGACGCGGTCTGCTGCGGCCCGGTTACTTCGCCGACGTGGTCATCTTCGAGCCGACGCAGGTGCAGGACCACGCCACGCCGCAGGACCCGCATCGCTACTCGACGGGCATGCAGCAGGTCTTCGTCAACGGCGAGCAGGTGCTGTGCGACGGCGAACACACGGGCGCGCTGCCCGGCCAGGTGGTGCGCGGCCCTGGCTGGACGGGCTGGCGCTGAAGCGACTCGCCCCTGCGGATTCTGGTATGATGCGCGCCAGGAAGGGCTCCCGCCCTGTGGACCCGTCGCAGGCAGGCGGAAAAGGGAGTAAGGCGATGCGGGTCAACGTGGGCCTGGCGCAGATGGCCCCGAAACTCGGCGATCTGCAGCACAACCTGGAGACGCATCTGGCGCTGGCCGCGCGGGCGCGCGACGCCGGCGTCGACCTGCTGGTCTTCCCCGAGCTTTCGCTGACCGGCTACCAGGTGATGGACCTGGTGCCAGAGCTGGCCATGCAGGCCGACGCGCAGGACGCGACCTTCCGCTCCCTGCTGGAGGCCAGTCGCGATTTCGGCCTCGACCTGGTCGTCGGCTTCGTGCACGTGGACCGGCGCCACCGCTTCACCATCGCCCAGGCCTGGTTATCCGGCGGCGAGTGCCTGCACGTACACCACAAGCTCTACCTGCCGACCTACACCCTCTTTGACGACGGTCGTTACTTCGCCCAGGGGGACCGGGTGCGGGCATTCGAGACACGTTTTGGCCGCGTCGGCATGCTGATCTGCGAGGATTTCTGGCATCTCTCGGCGCCCTGGCTGCTGTGGATGGACGGCGCGGACCTGCTGGTCTTCGCCAACAGCAGCCCCACGCGCGGCATCAGCAGCCGCGAGGGCGGGCGCCTGACCGTGGCGCGCTGGGTGGAACTGATGAACCAGGCCTGCGCCAGCACCTTCACCAACTACGTCATCATGTGCAACCGCGTCGGCTACGAGGACGGCAAAAACTTCTGGGGCGGTTCGCTGATCGCCAACCCGGAGGGCGAGCTGCTGGCCCAGGCGCCCTACTTCGAGGAGACGCTGCTGCTGCAGGAGATCGACCTCAACCAGCTGCGGCGCACGCGGGCCCACATGCCGCTGCTGCGCGACGAGCGGCCATACCTCGTGCAGCGAGAACTGGCGCGCATCCTGGCGAAAGACAGCGAGTGAGTGAGGCAAAACGCCCCAACCTGGCGGGCAGCAACGCCGGCATGCGCTTGGTCGCGCAGTGCGGCCTGCTGAAGCGCGGCGACGAGGCGCGTCTGAAGGACTTCATGCGCACAGGTTACACGGAGGCGGCGCTGCAGAATTGCGCCGCCGATGAACGCCTGGCGGCGCCGTGGTCGGACCAGGCGCTTTACGGCCCGCTGAAGCCGATGCAGGTGCTGGCGCTGGAGAAGCATCACGCGCTGGTGCTGATGCAGGCGCAGGGCAGCGGGGCGTTCCTGCTCTGCGAGCTGACGGTCGAGGAGGACTACCCCCACCGCATCACGGCCTTCAGTCAGCGGGTGATGGGGTAAACTGGTGCTGCCGAAGGGGGCGCCATGAACCAGGCCAACTGGGCCAACAAGACAATCTGGACCGGCGATAACCTGGATATCATGCGTGGCATGAACAGTTCCTGCGTCGACCTGATCTACCTTGACCCGCCCTTCAACAAGAATCAGTTGTTCTCCGCCCCGATCGGCAGTGAGGCGGCAGAAGCTTCCTTCCGTGATGCCTGGACCCTGGAGGATGTCGATGTCGCCTGGACGGGTCTGATCGCTGAGGAACACCCAGGTCTCTTCCGCTTCATCGAATCCGCTGCCCTGGTCAAGGGTTCAGATATGCAGGCGTACCTGATCTGGATGGCGGTTCGGCTCATGGAAATGAAGCGCATACTCAAGAACAGGGGCAGCCTGTACCTTCACTGTGACCATACGGCCGGGCACTATCTGAAGGTGTTGATGGACGCGATTTTTCACGGGAAGCAGTTTCGCAACGAAGTAATCTGGAACTATGGCGGAAGAGGTGCAAAGGCTACTGCAAGACAATTTCCAAGAAACCACGACATGCTGTTACTTTATGGCCCGGAAGAGGGCAGAGTTCACAACAGAGTATATGTAGAGCATTTTTATCCGTATCCTGCAGACAAAAATGAGAGAAAAGAGTTTCGCAAGCAGAAATTGCTCCCTGCACACATTTATTTTGATGAGCAATGGTTGCCTTTCAAAACCAGTCCGAGAGGGGATTACACAGACGAAAGCATTGCAAAACTGGAAGCGGAAGGAAGGATACATCACACGAGAAATGGCAACATACGGATCAAGTATTATTTGGAGATCAAAAACGGCCAGATCATCGAAAGAAAATTGTCTGGAGATGTCTGGCGCGACATTCCAGACATGATGCATACTCCCAAAGACGAACGAACCGGCTTTCCCACCCAGAAACCCCTTAAACTTCTGGAACGTGTCGTATTGGCCAGCAGCAATGAAGACGACATGATACTCGACCCATTTTGTGGTTGTGCGACAGCGTTGGTCGCTGCCGAAAAACACCACAGGAAATGGGCAGGTATCGATCTCAGCGCAAGGGCCGTTGATCTGGTTCAGTCACGTCTCAGAAAAGAACTGAAAATGTTTTACGATGTAACGCATCGCAGGGATATCCCCCGCCGCACGGATCTGGGACGCTTACCCGGTTACCGCAGCCACAAACACGTGCTTTTTGGCCGGCAGGAGGGAATCTGTAATGGCTGCCGCATTTCCTTCCCGTTTCGAAACCTGAGCATTGACCACATGTTGCCCATCGCGCGCGGTGGCACGGACCATATCGACAATCTGCAATTGCTCTGCGGCGCCTGCAATTCCACGAAAGGCACCGGCACACAGGAAGAACTGTTGGTGAAGTTGCGGGACAGCGGGATCATACAATGAGGGTGAACACGAAGTTCCCTGTGCCTATGCCCCCGGACGAATCTGCGAGGAAGACTACCCCCACCGCATCACGGCTTTCAGTCAGCGGGTGATGGGGGAGGATTCGCTGTAAGAGCGAGCGCGTCGGGATTAACTGACAGAGCGTGCAAATTGGCGAGTTTCTGTGGTCGGTGCGGATGGCGACGGACCGCGGCCAGAGACTGCTCTGCGGGTGTCGTCTTTGTGTTCACAATGGCTTTAGATCTTGCGTTTGTCCTGCTTTTCACTCAAGTAATCACTTCTCAATTGTCACCATTCGCAGGGCCTGGTTTACCACTCCGTAGCACTACGTCAGAGCGTGCATACACGGCCTTTCCTCGCAGCCGCGATGCTGGACGGTGAAGGCCGAATGTGTGAGTTCTGCCACCTCCCCTTGAGCTGGCGCCACTACCTTCATACTTCCAGTCGCGCTTCTCCAGGAATGCAACGTCTATGCGCCAGATGATGACCGTGCGGTCCGGCTCATACGTTTCTGTTGGGTCAACCAGATAGCGCCAGACGATGTACCAGCCAGGGTGGTCGTAGTGGGCCTGCAACGCCCATGGGCGAATGCTCGCCTTCGATTCGAGCGAGTCTTGCGGTGACGGCGGGTCAGTGCTCCCCCGACGGCGAAGATCGGGTAATCGTTGAGCGGCGAGATCCCGGTTTCGGTGCTTCTCATAGACGCTCGTCGCATCAAGTGCCCGTGTCCCGTAGATGCCAACGAGCCCGCCAAACAGGTTCGCTTGCTCAAAATAGATATCTACCAGGTCGACCAGTTCGCGCTCAATATATTCGGTCGCGTTCCGAATCGCTGCGACAGTGAGACCTCCTGGAAGGGCGACTGTTGAATTAAAGTCGTCACGGCGCATAAGGCAACTCTGCGAGTCTCGGTATCGCTGTCTCGGCAAGGCGGAAGAAGTCGGCATCTATTTCGATCCCGACGCTACGAATCCCAAGTGCGGTGGCCGCCGCAATGGTCGCACCGGAGCCCATGAACGGGTCAAGTACGATCCCCTCTCCCAGTGGCAGCGATGCATGCACCAGTTGCCTCATAAGTGCCTGTGGCTTTAGAGACGGATGGTCGGCAATCTTTCGCTCAGGGCCGCGTGCTGGCGCACACTCAATCACATCACGGAAGGGGCGCCTTTCGGATATTCGCCGAAGACCACCAGTACCCCATCGCCGAAGATTGTCTTGCACCCGACCCTCGATTGGCTTTCGAAACAATCCCCAGGGTTCCCAACTCGACCTTGGCATGACGTTGACGCCTGGATACTCCTTTTCGGCGTTCTTCGGTCGGTCGCCGCCGCGCAGCGTCTTGACGATGCGCACAATTTCACCACGTTTCTCAAAGCCCGCCTCAATGAAAGGTTCGTACACCAGGTGAGACACAACCGGCGTAGCCGCTACAAAGACGTGCGCCCCTGGCACCACCACGTTGTACAGAAGCCAGGCAAACTCCGTGAAAAACAGGCGAATCTTATCCCTGTCGGACTCAGTAAGAGCAGTGAACCGTGGCACTGGCTTCCGCGTCGCTCCATCAAAGTTCGGTGGAATGCGCCACACCCCGCCATGACCATTGCGGTGTTTGGCAAGCTGGTCGGGAGTGTATTCCAGCACACCAAATGGCGGATCCGTCACGACTGCATGAATGGAGTTGCGTCTGGCGCTCTTCAGCCAATCAAATGCATCCATCTGGTGAATGGCGTATGGCCGGGCAGGTAATGAAGGAATTCGATCGGCCCGCATCTACTTGACAGTCATGCGACCACTCTGATGGCAGGTTGCATCGTTCGGCCATCCAGTGTCCATGAATCATGCCTCGACGTTATCATCGTTGGAGAACATGCGGACTAACCCGCCCCGCAACAGGATCTTCCGGCAGTGCGTTCCAGGTGCCGAAATTGACTGTTTCATACCTGAATTATAGTGTCCAAAGAGTCGGTTTGCCAAAGGATTATGGGCACTCTGGTATATCATGCTGCAACGCGTAATTCATTTTCCGGTGGCGGCTCAAAGCGACCGACTTTGGTGAAGGTCGCAGACGAGTCATCGAGTCGTGTGAATTCAAGTCCTGCCTGATTCCCCTTCTTCAATATTCGGAGACTCCGCCAGGCGACTCCATCCTGCGGTTGGCGAAGCCCGGGGGCCGCGATAGGCTATTGCCCAGGGCAGTGGAAGAGACTGCCGGCTTTTCGTACGGGGATGTAGACCATGTCCTTTATCGACAGAATCGACCCTGAAGTCGCCCACGCCATTTACGAACACCCGCCCGAGCGCTATATTGCCATTGGCGACGACCCTCCCCTGGCGCGCGAGATGACCCTGGCGAGTAACCTCGAAATGCGCGCCAGTCTCCCGCTCACTGACGTGACGATCAAGGAAACCACGATCCCCGGGCCGGACTGCGACATTCCCGTGGTGATTTACCAGCCGCCCGGTCCCGCGCCGCGCGGCGGGTTGCTCTGGATGCATGGCGGCGGCTATATCGTGGGCCTGGCGCGTGATGACGCCCGTTGCATCGAATTCGCCGAAGTTGTCGGCTGTACGGTGGTCTCGGTCGATTATCGCCTTGCCCCGGAAGTGACCTACCGCGAAAGCATCGGCGATTGCTTCGCCGCGCTGAGGTGGATGGTCGACAACAGCGAGGAGCTGGGCATCGATACCGGGCGACTCGCCATCGGCGGCGGCAGCGCGGGCGGCGGCCTGACGGCGGGTCTGGCACTCTACAACCGGGACCACGGGGGTCCCGACCTCGCGTACCAACTGTTGATCTATCCCATGATTGACGACACTCACGATACCCCCTCGGGACACGAAGACACCTGTCCTACGGTCTGGAACCGGGAGGTGTCTTTCAAGGCCTGGAAGATGTATCTGGGCGATGAGTACGGCACTGATCACGTCTCCCCCTACGCGGCGGCCACGCGCGCGAAAGACCTGACGGGACTGCCGCCGGCCCTGGTTACGGTCGGCACGCTGGACCTGTTCCGCGACGAAAACATCGAATACGCCCGGCGTCTGATGGTCGCCGGCGTCCCGACCGACCTGCTGGTGTACGAAGGACTGTTTCACGGCGTGGAGATGCTGGTCATGGACGCCGTGGTCAGCGAACGAATGAGAACGGGTTATCTTTCGGGCTTGAGGCGCGCCATTGGCTGAACCGTCGCCATTCGGCACCCCGGCCACAAGCTGTTGCGTCCCTGCATTGAGGTGAGACAAAAGACATGAAAACTGGCGCTGTATTCCCCCAGACCGAGAGCGGCACGGACGTCGCCGCGCTGCGCAACTATGTTCAGACCGTCGAGTCGCTGGGCTGCGACTATCTGCTCTGCTTCGACCACGTGCTGGGTCACCGGCCGGCCGACGTGGCGACCTGGCCCGGGCCCTACACCGACGGGGATTCCTTCCACGAGATCCTGACCTTCTTCGCCTGGGCCGCCGCCATCACGGAGCGCATCGAGTTTTTCACCGGAATCGTGATTCTGCCGCAGCGCCAGGCGCAGCTGGTCGCCAAGCAGGCCGCCGAAATCGACATCCTCTCCGGCGGACGTTTGCAGCTGGGCATCGGCATCGGCTGGAACCAGGTGGAACTGGAGGGCATGGGCATGAACTTCGGCGACCGCGGGCGGCGCGCCGAGGAGCAGATCAAACTGTTGCGCGCCCTGTGGACGCAGGACCTGGTCGACTTCGACGGGCAGTACCACCAGTTGCGCCAGACCGGCATCAATCCGCTGCCGGTGCAGCGGCCGATCCCCGTCTGGATCGGCGGCTACGCCGACGTGGTGCTGCGCCGCGCCGCGCGCCTGGCGGACGGCATGCTGCCCGGCTCCGACCTGGCGGAAGGCCGCTCGCGGGTGCCGCGCCTGCGCCAGTACCTGGCGGATGAAGGGCGCGACCCGGACAACTTCGGCATCAACGTCTGGCTCAATGCCGGCGAGCTGGAGCGCGCGCAGTGGGACGACTTCGTCGGCGAGTGGCGCGAACTGGGCGCGACGCACATCGCGCTGGATACCATGAACGCCGGCTGCGAGTCGCTGCCCGAGCATCTGGCGCTGGTGGAAGAGTTCGTCTCGGCCTTCGGGAACGCCTGAACGCGATGGGCGACGGGGTGCTGGTGCGGCTCTCCATCGACACGGACCTGGCGACGCAGATCCTCTGCGGTTTCATCCGCGACCAGACGCAGAAGGCGGGTCTGCCGCGGGCCGTCATCGCGCTCTCCGGCGGCATTGACTCGGCGTTGTCGGCGACGCTGGCCGCGCGCGCCCTGGGGACGGAGAACGTGCTGGCCATCCGTATGCCCTGGCGCGACTCCTCGCCGGGCAGCCTGGCGGACGCCGACCTGCTGATCGAAGCCCTCGGCCTGCCTGCATTGACCGTCGAGATCACGCCCATGGTGCTGCCGCTCTTCGAACGCTTCCCGGAGATGGACCGGCGGCGGCGCGGCAACATCATGGCGCGGCAGCGCATGATCGTGTCCTACGACCAGTCGGTCGCCTGGGGCGGGCTGGTGATGGGTACCAGCAACAAGACCGAGTTCCTGCTGGGTTATTCGACCATCTATGGCGACAGCGGCGTGGCCCTGCAGCCGATCGCCGACCTCTACAAGGCGCAGGTGCGGCAACTGGCGGCTGCGCTGGACCTGCCGCAGTCGATTCTCGACAAGCCGCCCTCGGCGGACCTGTGGGAAGGCCAGACCGACGAGGACGAGCTGGGCTTCACCTACGAGGAGGTCGACCAGGTGCTCCACCTGCTGGTGGACGAGCGCTACGTGGTCGACGAGGTGGTCGAGGAAGGCTTTGAACGCGCCTTTGTTGAGGATGTCTGGCGGCGCGTCAAGGCCAACCACTACAAGCGCACCATGCCCAACATCGCGCGGCTGAGCAACCGCGCCCTGGGCCACGACTTTCTGTACTTGCGCGACTGGGTGGGTTGAGGGCGCCAGTCCGTTGACTCTCGTGTCCCGCCTCCGACGTGAGTGATGGGGGGGCGCAGAGACAAACTTTCCAGGGCCTTCGCCCTGTATTCTTCCTGCGGCTGAAGCACAGACTCACCGCTGGCAGCTTCGTAAGAACTTTGCCAGAAATCCCTGAGATGCGACCTCTGTATTGAATCTGGCGCCGCGTTTTGCTACGATGCGCGCAGGTTAACTGGCACTCAACCTTGAGAGTGCCAACAGGGACAGCCAATGGAGGGAGTTCATGAGCATCAATCTTCGTCCCCTGGGCGACCGCCTGCTGATCGAACCGGTCGAGCAGGAGGAGACCTTTGCCGGCGGGCAGCTGGTGCTGCCGGAGACGGCCAAGGAAAAACCGCAACAGGGCAAGGTACTGGCAGCGGGCGCTGGCATGCGCGATGACGACGGCAAACGCGTCCCAATGGACGTGGCGGTGGACGACGTTGTGTTGTTCGCCAAGTACGCCGGCACCGAGATCAAGCTGGACGGGCAGAAGCTGCTCATCATGAAGGAAAGTGACATTCTGGGCGTGCTCGAAGGCTGAGCCGGCCCCCACCAACCAAACGACCTGTTGCAAGAGTCTGGAGAAAAGCACAATGGCAAAACAGCTGGTATTTCAGGAAGACGCCCGCGCCAGTCTGAAGCGCGGCGTGGACAAGCTGGCCGACGCCGTCAGCACCACCCTGGGGCCCAAGGGCCGCAACGTGGCGCTCGACAAGAAGTTCGGCGCGCCGACCGTGACCCACGACGGCGTCACGGTGGCCAAGGAAATCGAGCTGGAAGACCCTTACGAGAACATGGGTGCCCAGCTGCTCAAGGAAGCCGCCACCAAGACCAACGACATCGCCGGTGACGGCACCACCACCGCCACCGTACTGGCCCAGGCCATCGTCACCGAGGGCCTGCGCAACGTGGCCGCCGGCGCCAACCCGATGCTGCTCAAGCGCGGCATTGAGGCCGCCACCGAAGCCGTCGCCAGCAACATTCGCGACCAGGCCACGCCGATCGCCACCCGCGACGAAATCGCCAACGTGGCCAGCACCTCCGCCCAGGACACCGAGATCGGTGACTTGATCGCCGAGGTGATGGACAAGGTCGGCAAGGACGGCGTGGTCACGGTCGAGGAAAGCCGCGGCCTGGAGTTCGAGACCGAGTACGTCGAGGGTATGCAGTTCGATCGCGGCTACATCAGCCCCTACTTCATCAGCAACCCGGACGCGATGGAAGCCAACATCGAGGAGCCCTACATCCTCATTCACGACAAGAAGATCAGCGCGGCCCAGGACGTCGTCCCACTGCTGGAGAAGATCGTCCAGCTGGGCAAGCGCGACCTGGTCGTGATCGCCGAGGACGTCGACGGCGAGGCCCTGGCCACGCTGGTGCTCAACAAGCTGCGCGGCATGCTCAACGTGCTGGCCGTCAAGGCGCCCGGTTTCGGTGACCGCCGCAAGGCCATGTTGCAGGATATCGCCGTGCTCACCGGCGGCACCGTCATCAGCGAAGAGACCGGCCGCAAGCTGGACAGCGCCACCCTGGAAGACCTGGGGCGCGCGTCCCGCGTCGTCAGCGGCAAGGACGACACCACCATCATCGACGGCGCCGGCGAGCAGGCCAGCATTCGCGGCCGCATCGAGGAAATCCGCCGCGAAATCGACAACAGCTCCAGCGACTACGACCGCGAGAAGCTGCAGGAGCGTCTGGCCAAGCTGAGCGGCGGCGTGGCCGTCATTCGCGTCGGCGCGGCGACCGAGACCGAACTGAAGGAAAAGAAGCACCGCGTCGAGGACGCGCTGAGCGCGACGCGCGCGGCCGTCGAGGAGGGCATCGTGCCCGGCGGCGGCGTGACGCTCATCAACGCCGTCGGTGCGCTGGACGGCGTCGAGCGGGACGCCATCACGGACGTGAACACCGGCGTGGCCATCATGCGCAAGGCGCTTGAGGTGCCGATGCGCAAGATCGCTTCCAACGCCGGCGACGATGGCTCGGTCATCATCGAGAACGTGCGTCGTCAGCAGCAGGAAAGCGAGAACCCGCGCCTGGGCTACAACGTCATGAGTGGCGAATACGTCGACACCATCGAGGCCGGCTTCCCCGATCCCGCCAAGGTCACCCGCGGCGCGGTCGAGAACGCGGCTTCCATCGCTGCCATGATCCTTACGACCGAAGCGCTGGTCACGGACCTGCCGGAGGAGACTCCGCCGATGCCGGCCGGTGACCCGAGCATGGGCGGCATGATGTAAACTGGGATGAAGGGCGCGTTGTCAAGCGCACTCACTCCGAGGCCCCTCTCCGCTACGGAGAGGGGCCTGTTGTTGAATTATTTTCCTGGATCGAAAGGTATTGCGCCGGGATTTCTGAATTTCAGTTGCTGAACCAATCGGTCAAAAAATTCATCAAGTGTTGGTGGGGTAAGCAACAGCGGGCCACTTGAAAAGTCCACTTCGACAATTGATGCTGCTTCAACCATGCCTGCCGCCCACGCAGGCGCTTGGCGGCCCGACAGATGTTCCACATAAGAGCGAAAAAGGTCGACCCATCGCCTTCCGTCCCGCCGGTTACCCGACTGTGTATCAAAAACCATCACATAACCCGTGACAATTTCAGGTGAATGAAGTTGAACGTTGGCCATTTCTCCCATAAGATCGTCTGCCCGGTTAGGCACAGTTCCGGCAACATTGCTCAATATGGATTTTAGGCTGATGCCAAGACGCACCTTTCCTCCGTATTTCCACGCCACATCCCACTGCTTGTCTCGCCCAATCCCGGGTACGATTATTTCTTTCCCCGCGCCCGGTACTTGCCGTCTCTCCAATTCTTGCACGCAAAGATCCGCGAGAGAACCCAAGCGCAAGGTGGATGTCCTTTTGCCTTCGGTTACTGCAATTTGGTAGAAGTCTTCGATCGCCTGTTCCAACGTTATCATCAGCGACTGACCGCGGTGTTTGGTTGATCACTCAACCGCTCTTCAGCTATGTCCAGATATGATGGTTCAATGTCGATGCCAACGCTGTTGCGTCCCCATCTGCTGGCTGCAACTTGAGTCGTCGCAGTACCCGTGAATGGATCAAGAACCGTATCTCCTGCGAAACTGAACATACGGATAAGCCGCTCCGCGAGTTCAACTGGAAATGGTGCCGGGTGGTTCCTCGTTGAGGCTCCGCCCGGCCCGATCCAAATTTGACGGAACCACGCGTCATGCCTTTCTGCAGGAATCACACTTAGTACGCGAGCACTGGTCGTGGGGCTGCGATATCCACCGGGACGCCGAAGCATAAGAATGTATTCGATATCGTTTTTGATGATGCCGTTTGGCTCGAAGGGTTTGCCAAGGTAGGCGCCTCGTTTGTTCGCTTCAGTTTGCACATTTGAGATTTTGTGCCAAATGATGGGCGAAAGGTTGTCAAAACCGATGCCTCTGCACTGTTCCTGGATCGCCGCATGTAAGGGAACCACCGTATGACGACCACCATTCTGGCGACGGGAAAGACAGACATCGCCTACTACGCAAACAAGACGACCACCTGGCACGAGGGCTTGAAAACAGTTGTGCCAAACTGGCTTTAGGCCATTCAGGAAAGCATTGTAATCCTTCATTCGCCCGAGCTGACCATCTGCCTCTGGGTATTCCTTTAGTGTCCAATATGGCGGTGAAGTGACGACCAGATGAACTGAACCAGATTCGATTTCTAGAGAACGGGCATCGCCGAGCACGAGGTTATGGTGGGTCGGAATCTCGTGAAGTAGAGATTCAATCTCTGAAATTGCGTCGCGGTCTTTGGCGAGCTTTGGAAGTGCTTTATTTATGTCAGAGAATTCTCTCAAGGCATCTGGCAAAATGTCGTCAAGGGACGGTTTCGGAACCGATAATCCGCTCTCAATCACGTGGGCTTGCATGTAAGGATCGCCCCTTGTGATACTCGCGGACATCATTAAGTGTTTCCCATGATGTCACGATGAAAAAGAGACGTCACGCAAGAGTCACCTGACCGCCATCAGGCCGATAGATCTCTTTTCCACAATGGTATCTCACTTGCAACACATTTGCTACCGGTGCCTAGATGTTCCCGTTTTCCTGAGTACATCCTTGCAGATTCTTGCAATGCAGTCGGGCGGTATGGGCGGCATGATGCCACTAACAGGAACCATTAATCTTTTTCCCTAAAATGTTTGAAACTCTGTGTCGGACGCGAGGAGGCTAGGTGAACTCATGTTCATTTCCATCGAAAGCCTGCTGCTGCAGCTCATCCATGAACTGGTCGACGACAACACCCTGGCCATCGGTCTGACCGGCAGCCACGCTCGCGGCGACGCCAATGCCCACAGCGATATCGACCTCTGGCACTTTGTGAACGAAATGCCGGACGACCCTCGCGCTGTCTACACGCTGCGTATGGAGGAGGGCTGGCTGGTCAGCGTTTCGCTGCGTGTACTGGCTGAGGAGGCGGCCCTGATGCGCGCGCCGTCGACGGCCATCGCGGTCGTGCCCGGTTTTCGCCAGATGCGTTCGCTCCACGACCCGCAGGGCGAACTGGTGCAGGTGATTGAGGAGGCCCGCAACTTCCCCTGGGACTCGCTGCGCGCCGCCGCCGCCGACCGGGCCAGCTACGAGCTCTGCGGCAACGCCGAGGAAGTTGGCAAGCTGCTCAGTGCCCTGGAACAGGGTGACGAGGCGATGGGGCTGTTCTGGCTGCATGCCATGATTTTTGGCCTGTTGAAGGCCACGAGCCTGGGGCTGGGGCTGCAGGTGGAGACGGAAAACACGCAGGTGCAACAATTGCAGCAGACCGTCGGAATGGACAGCGCGTGGAGCCGGGCGCTGCGCGAGGCGTTGGGGATTCCGCCGGCGCCTGCCGCGCCGCGCGTTCGATCGGGTCTACGACTGTACCAGGAGACGGCGGCGCTGCTGGAAGGGCAGATTCGCCCGGATGATCAGGCGGTTGTGGACGCCACCCTGCAACGCATCGAGGCGGCGCTCAGCTGATCTCGCGTTCCTCGCGCTCCGCGCCGAGGAATGCCCGCTCGTTTTCGACGATCTCGGGCTCCAGGCGCGTGAAGAGGGCCTGGGGTTCGCTCAGCTTCTGGCCGGGCGGCAATTCACTGGCGCACCAGCGACCGGTCGCGCCCTCCGGCTCGTAGCACAGCGCCTCGTGCGAATGCGTCGCTTCCTGATAGTCGCGAATTTCCAGCGTGCCGAAGAGCCGACCTTCGTAACCCAGCATGTCATGCAATTGCTGGGCGCTGAAGGGCAGGTAGGGCGCCAGCATGATCTTCAGGTTGTCGATGACCCGCAGCGTGGCGTAGACGCTGCCGGCGGCGTCCTCAGGGTCCTCGCGGATGCGAATCCAGGGCTCCCGCTCGCTTAGATGGGCGTTGGCGGCGCGCACGATCTCCATCGCGGCCTGCAGCGCGTCGCGCAGGCGCACCTGCTCCAGCAGCGCGCCGACTTCCTCGAAGCCGGCCTCCGAGCGGGCGATGATGGCGCGGTCGCTTTCCCCGAGTTCGCCCGGCTGCGGCACCTGGGCGTCGAAGTTGCGCCAGGCGAAGTTGAGCGCGCGGTTGACGAGGTTGCCCCAGGCGGCCACCAGTTCGTTGTTGACGCGGGCCAGAAAGCCTTCCCAGGCGAAATCCGAGTCATGCGTTTCCGGGAAGGTCATGGCGACGTAGTAACGGATGGCATCGGCCTGGTAGCGTTCGAGGATGTCGGGCAGCCAGATAGCCCAGTTGCGGCTGGTGGAAAACTGCCGTCCCTCAATGTTCATGAATTCGTTGGCGGGCACGTCATGGGGCAGGTTGAGCGGCGATACCCCGTCGTGATAGAGGCCGCTGATGCCCATCAGTTCCGCCGGCCAGATGATGGTGTGGAAGGGGATGTTGTCCTTGCCGAGGAAGTTGTAGATTTTGGCGTCCGGGTTGTACCACCAGTTCTTCCAGGCCTCGGGCCGGCCGATGTTGTTCGCCCATTCAACGCTGGCGCTGAAATAGCCGATGATGTTCTCGAACCAGACGTAGAAACGCTTGCCGTCCCAGCCGTCGAGCGGGACGGGGACGCCCCAGTCCAGGTCGCGCGTGATGGGGCGGCCGCGCAGGCCCTCCTCCACGCCGCGGCGGATCATGTTGCGCGTGAACTGCATGACGTTGGCGCGCCAGTGGCTTTCGTGCCCCTCGAGGTAGGCCAGCAAGGGCTCGGCAAAGCGGCTGAGGTCGATGAAATAGTGCTCCGATTCGCGGATGACGAGGCGGTCGTCCGGCGCGTTCTTGCTGCGCGGATTGATCAGGCGGGTGGCGTCGATGAGGTTGCCGCACTCGTCGCACTGGTCGCCGCGGGCGTGTTCGTAGCCGCAGAAGTAGCATTTGCCCTCCACGTAGCGGTCCGGCAGGAAGCGCCCTTCGCGCTCGCTGTAGAGCAGGCGCTGGGTCTCGCTGTAGAGGCACTCGTTCTCCCGCAGCAGCAGGAAGATGTCCTGGGCGATGCGGTGGTGGCTTTCGGTGTCGGTGTGGGTGAAGAGGTCGTAGCTGATGCCCATCTTCTGCTGGGTGAGCAGGAAGCGACGATGGTAGTGCTCGAAGACCTCGACGGGCGATATGCCGCGCGCGTCGGCTTCGAGGGTGATGGGCGTGCCGTGGGTGTCGGAGCCGGAGACCATGAGCACGTGGTTGCCGCGCAGGCGATGATAGCGGGCGAAGATGTCGGCGGGCAGGAAGTTGCCGGCGGCGTGGCCCACGTGCAGGTCGCCGTTGGAATAGGGCCAGGCGACGGACACGTGGATGTACTCCGGTTGGTGGCTCATGGACGCTCCTTTCAGACCGGCGCCATCATAGCACAGGGTGATGGCCTGCATTCATGCCTGTTTTCCGCCAACCCAGGTTGAAACGGCGCTGAGCCGTCGCTATACTGCGACGCAAACGGAGCAAGGGAACGGGGCCTGAGATGCGCGTAAGCGTGAGACAGGAAAATCTGGCGAAGGGACTGGGCATCGTCGGGCGCGCGGTGGAGAGCCGTCCGACCCTGCCGGTGCTGGCCAACATTTTGTTGCGCACCGGCGACGAGGGCGACGCCCGCCTGCGGCTCTCGGCCATGAACATGAGCAGCGGGCTCAGCATCTCCTGCTGGATCGGCGCCCAGGTGGGCGAGACCGGCGCCATCACCCTGCCGCGCAATACCCTGACCGACCTCGTCAACAACCTCTCGCCCGAGCGCGTCGATTTGAGCCTGGAAGACTCCACGCGCAGCGTGACCGTGCGCTGCGGTGCCAACGTCTCGACCCTGCGCGGCATCGACGCCGGCGAGTTTCCGCTGCTGCCGGAGAGCAACGGCAGCGAAGAGGTCACCGTGCCCGCGGAGCTGCTGCGCAACATGATCCGCCAGACGGTCTTCGCCACCGCGCGCGAGGACAACCGGCCCGTGCTGACCGGCGTCTTCACCGAGTTCAAGGAAAACGTTCTGACCATGGCCGCCGCCGACGGCTATCGTCTGGCCGTGCGCACCGGTGAACTGGAGCAAAACTTTGAAGAGCCGCGCAGCATGGTAATCCCTGGCCGCGCGCTGGACGAGGTGGCGCGCATCATCAGCGACGGCGACGACGAGGTGCGCATTACCTTCCCCGGCGAGCGCGACATCGTCCTCTTCCATCTGAACAACGTACTGGTCTCCTCGCAACTGCTGGAGGACCGTTATCCGGATTTCAGCGCCGTCATCCCCAGTGACTTCAGCACCTCCACCGAGGTCTACACCGGCGAATTGCTGCGCGCCTGCAAGCGCGCCGCCATCTTCGCGCGCGACGCCAGTGGTAGCGCGCGCGTGCTGGTGCGCCCGGCCGACAACCCCAGCGATCCGGGCGAGGTCGTTATTGCAGGCAAGAGCAATGAACGCGGCGACAACACCGACATGGTCGACGCTCACGTCGAGGGCGGCGAACTGGACATCTCGCTCAACGTCGACTATCTGATCGACGTGCTCAACGTCATCAGCGATGAACGCGTCCTGCTGCAGAGCAGCGGTCCACCAGGGCCGGGCGTGCTGAAGCCCAAGGACCGCGAGGACTTCATCCACGTCATCATGCCCATGGCGCGCACCGGCTGAACGACGGCCCGCCGCAAGGCGTTTCCATACCGCAAGTCGGCTTCAGCGCGCCCAGGGGTAGTCGCCGGGCGGGTGTTTGAGCAGTTCCTCCTCAATCAGTTCCGCGCCGAGGCCGGGCCGCTGCGGCAGTTGCAGGTGGCCGTCGCGAATCTCCAGCGGATGGCTGAGCAGGTCGTCGCGCCAGGGCGCGTCGTCGACGTCGAACTCCAGGATGAAGAAGTTGGGCAGGGTGGCGCAGACGTTGGCAGCGATCAGGGTGGCCAGGGGACTGTGGCAGTTGTGCGGCGCGAAGAGCGTGTCGTGGGCGTGGGCGAGGTCGGCGAGTTTCTTGCCCATGGTGATGCCGTTCCAGCTGAGGTCGGGCATGATGATGTCCTGGGCGCGGCGCTGCAGGAAGGGCAGGAAGCCCTGCTGGCCATACAGGCTTTCGCCGGTGCAGATCGGCGTACGCGTTGCGTTGCGGATGACCTGCAGCGCGTCGGCGTCGAAGGTCTCGACTTCCAGCCACATCAGCGCGTGTGGCTCCAGCACCCGCGCCAGTTTGAGGGCGCCGCCGAGGCGAAACCAGAAGGCCACGTCCAGCGCGATGTCGACGTCCGGCCCCAGCGCCTCGCGAAAGGTCCCCACGATGGCGTCGGCGCTGCGCAGCACCGGCGCGGAGGCGTCGCCGGTAGTGTTGCGAAAATGCGCCAGCCCGGCACCGGCGTCCGGCAGGTCGCGCAGGGACATCAGGTTGGTCTTGATGGCCGTGTAGCCGCGCTCCAGCACCTCCTCGGCCAGGCGGCGCAGGTCGTCGCGGCTCTGGCAGGGCGGCAGACCCAGCAGGTCGGCGTGGCTGTGACGCGTGGAGCCGCAATGCGACCAGTAAAGACGCAGCTCGTCGCGCATCTTGCCGCCCAGCAGTTGCCAGACGGGCGCGTTCAGGGTCTTCCCGCGAATATCCCACAGGGCGGAGTCGATGCCCGCCATGGCCTTCCAGGCGATGCCGCCGCTGTGCCTGGTGCAGGCCGCCGCCAGGTCCCACCAGATGGCCTCTACCTGCATCGGGTCGCGGCCGACGATGAAGTCAGCCAGGCGGGCGACGGTGGCGGTCACCGGGCCGGGCGCGCCCCAGTCTGTGCAATCGCCCCAGCCGATCAGGCCGGGCTCGCTGGTCTCGATTTTGACGAAGGTCCAGGGGCGGAAGCCGCCGTCTACGATGAAGGTCTGTACTCTTGTGATCTTCATTCGATCTCCTTGCGACGCAGACTGAAGAGGAAGGCCGGCAGCCACAGCAGCCAGGCGCCCGCGCCGACCAGTAACGCGCCCGGCAGCCAGGCCGGTCGATAACGGAGATGCAGATCCTGCGCACCGGCCGGCAGGGCCAGGGCGCGGAACATGAGGTTGGCGCGCTGGACGGCGACCGGCGCGCCGTCGACCCAGGCTTCCCAGCCGGGGTACCAGGCGTCAGTGAGCAGCAGCCAGGCCGGCGCGTCGCTCTCCATGACCAGGTCGATTTCCGTCGCCGTGTAACGCGTGATGCGCACTGCGCCGGGCGGGGCCTCCGCTGTGGAGGCGGCGACGACGGACGATTGTGGCGGCCGGGCGTGGAGCAACACGCTGCGCGCCGGGTCGAAGTCCGCCGCCCGCATGCGCAGCTGCGCCGCGTCCTGGTCCGGCTCGTAGAAGGCCGCGGGCACGAGGAAAGCGCGCGGCAGGATGGCATCGTTGGCGTAGACCTTGACGTCTTGCGCGTACAGCCGACGCCAGGGGTCCGGGGTGAGCTGGCGAAAGTCGCCGCTGACTGTGTCGATCAGGCTGGCTGCGACGATGCCGCCGGCGACGTCGCTGCGCAGTTCAATTTCCCGGGGTGCCATGCTTTCATCGGCCTGCAGACGCCAGTGCTGCAGGTCGTAAACCGGGACGGGACCGCTGACGATGGCAAGCGGGCGACGCTGGCCCTCCGCGTCGATGAAAAACGCGGCGGGCGTGCTGCCCGGTTCCGCCAGCAGATCAAGGGCGTCGGCGCTGAAGTCGTCGGGGTTGGCGGCGCGGACGGTGGCCGCCAGCCCGCCCAGTTGCGCCAACTGGGTGTCGAAGCCGACGCCCTCATGCCAAAGCTCCTGGGTGCGGTCGCTGATGAGATGGCGCACATTGCCCAATTGCAGCCAACGCCTGTCTGGCACGCAAACGCGGCGGCAGACCTGCTGAATCTTGCCCAGCGAAAGGTGCAGGCGCCCGTCGGGGTGCGGCTCATCGGCCAGCAACTGGCTGAAGGCGTTGTACCAGCGCGTGGGCAACAGGCCGCCGCCGAAGCCATCCACGCCCGGCAGGCCGCGCCCCAGCGCCAGGTTCGGCGTCAGAATCTCCTGACTCTTGAGCGCCACCAGGTCCCAACGGGCGGCCGGTGGCGACAGCCCCAGGTCCGTGTGGCGGGCCTGCTGCGCCCCCTGGTCCCCCGTCTCAAACAGCAACTCGCTGATCGTCAGAAAGCGCTCCGGCGGCGACAGGCCCTCGTTCCAGGCGCGCAACTGGCGGACGGTGGGGCGCTCTTCGCTCCAGGTGTCGGGCGGCACCAGGTGGTTGAAGGGCAGGGCACGTCCCGCCAGGTAGAGCTCGGCGCCCAGCGCGATCAGAAGTAGTATGCCGCCGCGCGCGGGACCCAGGCGGGACGGGGCGCGCAGCAGAAACAGCAGGGCAAACAGGGCCAGAGCCCAGGCCAGCCAGGTGCGGGGCGCAGGCGCGTCCGGGCCGATCACCGCTGCAGGTTCGTGGACGATGAGGGGGCTGGCGAGCATCATGGCCAGCAGGATGAGCCCGACGGCGGCGAGCTGTCGGGCGCGCGGTCGCCATGCGCTGTGAAGCAGGGCCTGCAGGGCGATGCCGCCCAGCATGGCGCTGCCCATGGAGAAGAGCAGCAACCAGCGCGCCGGCACGCGAAAGAGGTTGAAGCCGGGTAGACGGGACAGGAAAACCCACAGCGGGTTGAACTCGCCGAGAGCCAGCAGCAGACCGGCCAGCGCCAGCACGACCCATAGCGCTCGCTCGCGGCGCAGTTCCGTGCAAGTCGGCAGCAACAGTGACAGCAGGGCCAGGCCCAGACCGAGGACGCCGCCGTAAGCCACGAACTCGCCGAAGAGCAGGCCGTCATAATTGGGCAGCAGCGCGCGCGCGGCCACCAGTGGATTGAGGGAAAAGGCCAGCACCTCGTGGGGCGAGAGGCCGCCGCTGCGCAGCGACTGCCCGCTGAGCTCAAGCGTCGGCAGCAACTGAGGCGCGGTCAGCAGCAGGGCGATGGCCAGCACGGTGAGCAGTTGCAGCAGGGCACGCGCCATTCGTCGCAGTCTGTCGGAGGCCGCCGGCATACCGGCCTGCAGGGCGGCCGTCAGCGCCAGGCCGACCCCGCTGATGAAGGTCGTCTGCGTATGCCCGCTGAGGAACTGCAGCGCCAGACCGGCCGCCAACAGCAGCAGGCAGGAGCGGCTGCCCTGCAGCGCGCGCAGCAACCACAGCAGCAGCCAGGGCAGCCAGGCCATGCCCTGCAACTGGTTAATCTGCTCGACGTGCGCGCCGACGAAGCCGCCGAGGCCGAAGAGCAGCGCCGCGGCCAGCGCCGGTACGGTGTCGAGTCGGCGCCGCGCCAGGCGGTACGCGCCCCACAGGGCGAGGAAGACGTGCAGCAGGGCGCTGAGGCGGATGCCGTCGGGCGCCGGCAGCGGCAGCAGCGGCCAGTTGAGCGGGTAAAAGGTACCCGCCTGAGGGTTGGCCAGCAGGGGCACGCCCATGAAGATATCGGGTGACCACAGGGGAAGCTCGCCGGCCATGAATGCCGCGTTGCGCGCCGTCCACCAGGGGTAGAAGTAGTTGAAGGCGTCGCCGCGCCCGAGGATGAGGCCGCTGAACGCCAGTGGCGCCAGATGCAGGAGCGTCAGCGCCAGCAGCAGCAGCGGGACGCCCGCGGCGCGCAATTGCGGGGAGTGGCGCATCGGCACTCCGGCTTGCGGTAAACTGGGCGCCGAGTCTACAGGCAAGCGGGCCCGATGGCGAACCAGGGCGGAGGCGACCATGTTGCGCGGCATTTCCCCGTTGATTTCACCCGAACTGCTGGACGTGCTTTACCGCATGGGCCACGGCGACGAACTGGTGCTGGCCGACGCCCACTTTCCGGGCGAATCGGTCGGGCAGCGGGTGCTGCGGGCGGACGGGTTGCGGGTGGCGCCCCTGCTGGACGCCATTTTGCCCCTCTTCGTGCTGGACAGTTACGTGGAAGCGCCGGCGCTGACGATGGAACCCGTGCCTGGCGACGACTTTGACCCTGGCGTCGAGGCCAGCTTCCGGGCCGCGATCGACCGCCACGCGCCGGATACACCGCCCATCGCCCGCCTGGAGCGCTTCGCCTTTTACGAGCGCGCCCGCGGGGCCTATGCCGTGGTGATGACCGGCGAGACCGCCAAATACGGCAACATCATCCTGGCCAAGGGCGTGACGCCGGTGGCCGACTGAAAGGAACAGGGGCATGAAGCGCTTCACGGACAAGGTCGCGGTGGTGACCGGCGGCAGCACGGGCATCGGCCGCGCCTGCGCGCAGGAATTCGCGGCGGAGGGCGCCGCGGTAGTGATCGCCGACGTCAATGAAGGGCAGGGCGCTGAACTGGCGGCCTCGATTGAAGCCGCGGGCGGTCAGGCGCTGTTTCAGCGCACGGACGTCGCCCGGGAAGAGTCGGTGGCGCGCATGGTCGCGGCGGCCTGCGAGCGCTACGGCGGCGTGGACTGCCTGGTCAACAGCGCCGCCGTCCAGACCTACGGCTCGGTGGTCACGACGGACGAAGACACCTGGGACCGCACCATCGATGTCAACCTGAAAGGCATTTATCTGGCGTCGCGCCACTGCATCCCCTCCATGGCGGCGCGCGGCGGCGGCGCGGTGATCAGCATCGCCTCGGTGCAGGGCATCATGAGCCAGCCGGACGTGGCCGCCTACGCCGCGACCAAGGGCGCCATCATCGCCATGACGCGCACCATGGCGCTGGACCACGCGGGCGAGGGCGTGCGCGTCAACGCCGTCTCGCCCGGTTCGATCGACACGCCCATGTTGCGCGAGTCGGCGCGTCTCTTCCAACCTGACGCCGTGGAGGAAACCGTGGAGTCCTGGGGCGATCTGCATCCCCTGGGGCGGGTGGGGCAGCCGCGCGAGATCGCGCGCGTGGCGCTCTTCCTCTGCAGCGAGGACGCTTCCTTCATGACCGGCGCCAACGTCGTCGTCGATGGCGGCCTGTCGGTCGGCCTGTTCAGCCCCGCCGGGGACTAGCCGTCGGGGTCCGCGCCGCCGGTCTTGCGGCCGAGCAGGACGGCCCCGTCGTCCAGCGCGAGCAACCAGTCCGCCAGGACGTTGGTGGCGAAGTGCAGGCCTTCCGTGGCGCGCGGGTGGCCGTACATTGCCGGCTGCAGCGTGTACTCGCCGGGCCGGTTACGCCGCTCCAGCAGCAGCAGGGCCAGGTGCTGGTCGATGTTGGGCTCCTTGACGTAGACGTCGAAGAGCAGCGAGCGTTCGCCGAGGAAGACGCGGCTGCAACTGACGTGCGTCGCGCCCCTGTGCCACTGCAGGGGTTCGAAGCGGGCGCGCATGGCTGCCAGAGACAGCGGTGTCTTCAGGAGGACGTGCGGCATGGGCAGCTCCTTCGCGCGCGGCGCAGGCGGCGCTGGCCCTTCGTTGCGGCGCCAGGCCATAAAATAACAGCAGCGGCCCTCCTCGCGCGCGACCCGTTCGTAGCGGGTGACGACGCGACTTGGCAGCGACCCCGCCCAGGGCACGTCCAGCTGGTTGTCGAGGCCGGGCGTGGCGGCCAGCAGCTCGTGGCTCATCTCCGCGTAGGCGCGGATGTCAGTGGCCAGGTAGAGTCCGGCGCCGGGCCGCAGGCGGTTGGTCAACAAGTCGAGCGTATCGCGTTGCATCAGGCGGCGATGGCGGTGGCGCTTGCGGAACCAGGGATCGGGGAAGTTGACGTGCACCTCGTCGATCGAGGCTGGCGTGAAGAGGAATTGCAGGGCGGTCTCGGCCAGGCTGTGGATGAGGCGTACCTGATGCAGACCCTGCCGCTCGACACTGCGCTCGACGCGCGTCAGGCAGCGGTTGGAAATTTCGAGGCCGACGAGGTTGGCGTCGGGTCGCTGGCGCGCCAGATGCAGCAGAAAGTGTCCCTGTCCGAAGCCGATCTCCAGGAGCAGCGGGCGTTCGGCGCCGAAGAGGCCCGCCCAGTCCGTCGGCCAGGGCAGGCGGCGGACGTTCAGTCGTCGCAAGCGTCCGGCTCCGGCGCGGCGTTCAGGGGCGGCCGCTGCAGCAGGCTGAAGCGGTTGGCGGCGTTGTCCGGGCCATCGGCGCACCAGCTGGCGATCTCGACCAGGCCCGTGGCGTCGACCAGCGCCTGGTGCTCGGCGGCGTCGCAGTGGTGGCAGTAGCGCAGGGCGTAGGCGCCGCGCTTCCAGTCCAGCAGAAAGTCATTCCTTTCCACCTGGTCGGCCAGGTCCGCCGGCCAGGGGACGATGCGCCGGCTGAGCCGCTCGAAATCGGCGAAGCGCCAGGTGACAAAAGTCAGCAGGCCGCCCGGCGCGAGGGCCTTCGCCAGGGCGCGCACCAGGTCCAGGCGCTGCGCCCTGCCGGGGACATGGTGCAGAAAGCCGAAGCAGACGACCAGATCGAAGGGGCCGGCGGGCGGCGCCTCACTGACGAGGTCGCGCGCGATCAGCTGCGCGTCGGGCAGGCGCTCGCGGGCCATCTGCAGCATCTCCGGCGAGTAGTCCACGCCGGTGTAGCGAATGGCACCGACGTATTCGATCAGATAGCGGGCGAAGCGGCCGTTGCCGCAGCCGACGTCGAGCACGCGCGGCTCGGGCGGCAGCGCAGTCAGGTGAGGCAACAAGGGTTTCCAGCCGGCCCAGGGCCGCGCGCGCGTGCGGTCGAACTCCTCTGCCACGTCGCGGTAGAATTTGCGGTTGATGGCGGCCAGTCGCCGGCGCGTGGACTCGTTCATGGCGGCAGTATAACGCGGCGGAGTTGGCTGGAATGCTCAGCGTACGACGAATCGGAATACCTTCGGATTACTTGACGGCGGCGCTGGCCTTGTTGCGCTTCAATCGCCTGGCGCCGCCCAGCCAGGGGAGGCCTGCTGGTCGAATGCGAGTTCATGACGCCGGTGGCGGCAGATGAGAAGATTCAGGGTAAAGTGACCGCATGAGCAACGAACGCGTGACCGTCAAACGCATCGGGCCGACGTCGGCGCTCAAGGTGGGCGCGGCCATCGGACTCGTGGTCGGCTTGCTGTACCTTGCGCTGGCGCTGCTGACTTTCATCCCGATTGACGGCAGCAATAGTCGCGTTGGGCTCTTTGTCGTCGTTCTGCCCATCCTCGGCGTCGTGGGCGGCGGAGTATGCGGGTTGATGACCGCCTGGGTCTACAACATCGCTTTCAACGTGACCGGCGGCCTGCATCTGGAGGTCAGCTTCGGGCGCGACGGCGATGGCGCGGATAAAGGCGTGCCGCCCTCGATCGGAAGCATGATGTCACACGACGAATGAGCCGCCGGCCGCCGCAGACCCTCGAACTGGACGAGACGCAACGCGCGCAGTTGCTGCCGCTGCTGCATGAAATCGTCGCGACGGAAAACCTGTCGCCGAAGCGGCTCAACCGCCTGCAACGCCGCTATCCCAAACCGGAGGGCGGCCTTTACAGCCGCAGCGACCTGATTCAGGCCTGGCGCGAACTGGCCGGGACGGGGGGGCTGCCGTGCTGCGAGGAGCGCGAGGACGTGCTGCTGCGCCTGCGCCGCAAGCCGCAGCGCAGCGCCTCGGGCGTGACGCCGGTCAGCATCCTGACGCGGCCGCATCCCTGCCCGGGCGAGTGCATCTTCTGCCCGGCGGACGTGCGCATGCCCAAGAGTTACCTGGCCGACGAACCCGGCGCGCAGCGCGCCGAGCAGAACGCCTTCGATCCCTACCTGCAGACCTGGACGCGCCTGCAGACTTACTGGCACACCGGTCACCCCACCGACAAGATCGAGCTGATCATCCTCGGCGGCACCTGGTCCTTCTATCCCGAGCACTATCAGGTCTGGTTCATCAAACGGGCCTTCGACGCCCTGCACGACTACGGCCGCGGCGTGGACCGGCGCCCGGAGGTGCTGGAAGCGCTGGCTGCGGAGTCTGCGCTGCACCCGGAGGCGCCGCGCGTAGAAGCGCAGGTGGACGGACGGCTCATGCAGCGTAACTACAATCAGGTCGTGGGCGAGGTCTGGCGTGGGGAATTGCAGCGCTCACCCCTCAGCGAGTACGCGACCTGGGAGGAGCTGGAGGCAGCTCACGAGGAGAACGAGTCGGCGCCCTGCCGCTGCGTCGGGCTGGTGATCGAGACGCGGCCGGACCACATCAGCGAGGAGGAGGTGCTGCGCGTGCGGCGTCTGGGCTGCACCAAGGTGCAGATCGGCATCCAGAGCCTGAACGACGCCGTCCTGGCGGCCAACCGCAGGGGCCATGACGTGGCCGCCACGCGGCGCGCCCTGCGTCTGCTGCGACGGGCTGGCTTCAAAATCCACGCGCACTGGATGCCCAACCTTTTCGGCTCCAGCGTGGCGCAGGACGTGCGCGACTACGAACGGCTCTTCGACGACGGGGACTTCCGCCCGGACGAACTCAAGATTTACCCCTGCTCGCTGATCGAGAGCGCGGAACTGATGCAGCGTTACGAGGACGGCAGCTGGCGGCCCTACAGCCATGACGAACTGCTGGAGGTGCTGACGGCCTGTCTGCGGCGCACGCCGGAATACTGCCGCCTGACGCGCGTCATCCGCGACATCCCCTCCACCGATATCGTGGTCGGCAACCAGTTAACCAATTTCCGACAGATCGCCGAGGCGGAACTGGCCGGCGCGGGTGAGCGCAGCCGCGATATCCGCGCCCGCGAAATCCGTCATCGCCGACTGCGGGCGGAGGAACTGCAACTGGACGAACAGCGTTACTGGACCTCCAGCAGCGAGGAAGTCTTTCTGCAGGTCATCACGCCGGAGCGCGACATCGCGGCTTTCCTGCGCCTGTCGCTGCCGACGGACCCGCCCCTCACGGGCGAACTGAAAGACGCAGCCATGGTGCGCGAAGTGCACGTCTACGGCCAGTCGCTGCGCCTGGGCGAGGCCGCTGAAGGCGTCGCGCAACATGCCGGCCTGGGCACGCGTTTGCTGGAACGGGCGGCCGACCTGGCGCGGCAGGCCGGTTACGCGCGGCTGGCGGTCATCTCGGCGACGGGCACGCGCGATTACTATCGGCGCCGCGGCTACGTCGACGGCAAACTCTATCAGTGGCGCGAACTGGCAGTCGAGGCGACCGCGACCTGAACGGCCTGCTGCGCTATACTGCGGCGGATTCCGGACAGCCAGCAGGGAGTCGCGTTTGACCCGCCAGGCGGCTCCGCCGGAGCCCCCGGACAGCCACGAAACCAGTCAGGAGAGCGACCTGGGCGTGGCGCGCGCCACTGGCCTGCTGGCGCTGGGCAACGTCTCCAGCCGCGTGTTGGGCCTGGCGCGGGAAGTCACGCTGGCCAATCTCTTCGGCGCCAGCGCCGCCATCGACGCCTTCCACGCGGCCATCATCGCGCCGCGCGCCCTCTACGACCTGCTGATCGCCGGCCACGTCAACAGCGCCATCATCCCGGTGCTGATCGAGGTGGTGACCCGCGATGGGCGGCGGGAGATGTGGCGCCTCTTCGCGGCGCTCTTCAGCGTGGTGACGGTGCTGCTGGCCCTGCTGGTGCTGTTGCTGGAGCTCTTCGCGCCGCAGGTGGTGACACTCTTTGGCGGCGGCGGCCTGTCACCGCAGACCTTTGAACTGGCCACCGCGCTGCTGCGCCTGACGGCCCCGGCGCTGCTCTTCCTGGGCTGGTTCAGTCTCTTCGCCGGCGCGCTTTACGCCTTGCGGCTTTTCCTCTGGCCGGCCTTCGCCGGCGCGGTGTTCAACGCCGGCATCGTGTTGACCATGTTGGCGCTGGTGCCGCCGCTGCAGCCCGTGGCGGGCGCGGACGTCGGCGCGGCCGGCCTGGCGCTGGCCCGGCCGCAGGACGCCATCATGGTGGCGGCGCTGGGCTGGCTGGCCGGCGCCCTGCTGCAGATGGCGCTGCAGTTCCCCGGCCTGTGGCAGGCGCGGCTGCAGTTGCAGCTGGTCTGGCGTCACCCGGCGCTGCGGCAGATCGCGCGGCTTTATGCGCCGGTTGTGGCTTCGCTGGTGCTGGATGTCCTGGTCATCCGCGCCGTCAGCTACAACCTGGCCACGCGCAGCCCCCAGGGGGAGGGCGCGCTGGGCTACATGGCCTGGGCCACCACACTGACGCAATTTCCCCAGGGCCTGGTGGCGACGACCATCAGCCTCGCCATTTTGCCCACGTTGTCGCGCCAGGCGGCGCGCATGACGGAGGCGGCGCGCGCGGCCTTCCGCGACACCCTCGGCCTGGGCCTGCGTCTGGCCATCACGCTGATCCTGCCGGCGACGACCGCGCTCTTCGTGCTGGCTACGCCCGTCATCGTGCTGCTCTTCGAACATGGCGCCTTCACCGCCGCGGATACGGCGATCACGGCGACGGCGCTGCGCCTGTATCTGCCGGGTCTGCCCTTCGCCGCGCTGGACCTGCTGCTGGTTTACGCCTTTTACGCCCGTCAGGACACGCTGACGCCAGCCCTGGTGGGCGCGCTCAGCCTGGTCGTCTACATGCTGGTGGCGATTCTGCTTTTTCCTACCCTGGGCCTGTTCAGCCTGATGATCGCCGACAGCGTCAAGCATTTCGTGCACGCCGCCATTTGCGGGGTCATCCTGGCGCGTCGCGTCGAGGGGCTTGGCCGGCAAAGGCTGTGGACCACCTTTGCCCGCTCCGGCCTGGCGTCCCTGCTGACGGGCCTGGTGGTCTGGCTGCTGTTGCCGCCGCTGACGCTGCGAATCGGCTCGGACGGCTTGCTGGCGGAACTGCTGCTGATGCTGCTCGGCGGCGGCGTCTTTGCGCTGACCTTCGCCCTGCTGGCCTGGGGACTGCGTCTGCAGGAGTTGCGCTGGCTCTTGCGTCTGTTGACGCAACGCATTCGGGGAGATGCGGCATGAGTGCGCTGTTGCGTAGCTGCCTTGTTATGGCACTTCTTGTTTCGGTAACGGTAACACTGGCCAATGAAGACGCGGAAGCGAGCTCCTGGACCGCGTTGCAGGTGGAAGTACTGGCGACGTATCCCCATGACCCGACGTCGTTCACCCAGGGCCTGTTGTGGCATGAGGGCTACCTCTACGAAAGCATCGGCCTCTACGGGCAATCGGCATTGCGTCAGGTCGACCTGGAGAGCGGCGAGGTCGTCCGTGATGAAGCGACCGGGCAGCTGCGCGAAATCTCGCTGCGGCATTTGCCGGTCTTCGCCGAGGGCCTGGCGCTGGCGGAAGGGCGGCTCTACCAACTCACCTGGCGCGAAGAGGTCGCCCTGCACTACAACCTCGACTTTTTCACGGAAGACGCGACGTTTCAGTACGGCGCCCTGCCCTACGAAGGAGAGGGCTGGGGACTGTGTTACGATGGCGAGGCGCTGGTGATGAGCGACGGCAGCGCCACGCTGGCGCGGCGCGACCCGCAGGACTTCAGCCTGCTGGGTGAGCTCCCGGTCACCCTGGAGGGTGCGCCGCTGAACGAATTCGTGTCGTATGACGGCCAGGTGCTGCCGCTGTCGGAAACTGAAGACGGGTGGGTCTACGCTCAGCTGGAACTGCTCAACGAACTGGAATGCGTGGAGGGCCTGGTTTACGCCAACGTCTGGCTCAGCGACCTGATTCTCGTCATCGACGGGGCCAGCGGGGAAGTGCGTTCGATCATCGACGCCAGCGGCCTGCTGTCAATCGATGAACAGGCGGAGGTCGACGTCCTCAACGGCATCGCCTGGCTGCCGGAACGCGAGACCTTTCTTTTGACCGGCAAGCTGTGGCCCATGCTCTTCGAAGTGCAGTTTGTTCCGCTGGAAGGCGCAGAAGCGGACGGTACGTAAGTCTTTGTTTACATCCCTGCGCCATACTGCGCCTGTGGACGAATTCCCTGTTGAGGGAGGAACATCATGCGAACGCGATTGATATTCTGTCTGGCGCTGCTGCTCGTGCTGGTGACGGGCGTCACGCCGGCCCTGGGTCAGGAGGCGGACAGCAGTTACGCCGGCAGCCCGCAGTACCCCGCGCCGACCTTTCCCTACGGCCTGGACTGGCTCAACGTGCCGGCGCCGCTGAACTGGTCGGACCTGCGCGGCAAGATCGTCATTCTCGATTTCTGGACCTACGGCTGCATCAACTGCATCCACATGATCCCGGTGCTGGAGCGGCTGGAGCAGAAATACGCCGACGAACTGGTGGTCATCGGCGTGCATTCGGCCAAGTTCGAAAACGAGGGGCAGACGGAAAACATCCGGCAGATCGTGCAGCGTTACGAACTGCACCATCCGGTCATCAATGACCACAACTTCCAGGTCTGGGCGCAATGGCGGCCTTACGGCGTCAACGGCTGGCCGACCTTCGCGGCCATCGACCCGCGCGGCAATATCCTCGCCGTGCAGTCCGGCGAGATTCCCTATGAGGGCTTCGTCAACGTACTCGACGGGATGGTCGCCTACTTCGACAGCACCGGTGAACTGGACCGCAGGCCGCTGCAGCTGGAGCTGGAGGCCGACCGCCTGGCGACGACGGCACTGGCCTTCCCCGGCAAGGTGCTGGCGGACGAGGCCGGCGGACGACTCTTCATCAGCGACAGCAACAACCACCGCATTGTCATCGCCGATCTGGAAAGCCACGAGGTGCTGGATGTCATCGGCAGCGGCGAGCGCGGTCTGTTGAACGGCGACCAGGCGCAGGCGCGCTTTGACAAGCCTCAGGGCATGACCCTGGTGGGCGACAAGCTCTACGTCGCGGATGTCAACAACCACGCCATTCGCGCCGTTGACCTGGAGGCTGGCCGCGTCGACACGATCGCCGGCACCGGCCTCAAGTCCCTGGCCTGGCCGGCAGTGAGCGGGCCGGCGCTGGAAACGGCGCTCTCCAGCCCCTGGGACGTGGAGGCCGGTGCGGACGGCACGCTCTACATCGCGATGGCGGGCCGGCACCAGCTCTGGTCGCTGGACATGGGCAGTGGCGAGGTGGGCCCGCTGGTCGGCAGCGCCCGCGAAGGGCTGCTGGACGGGCCTTTCGGCGAGGCGCAACTGGCGCAGCCCAGTGGCCTGCACTTTGTGGACGGCCAACTGTACTTCGCCGACAGCGAATCGAGCAGCATCCGCGTGGCGGACACGCTGACGGGTAAAGTGCGCACCCTGGCCGGGCCGACGGACAACAATCTCTTCATCTACGGCGACGTGGAGGGGCCGGTGGGTGAATCGCGGCTGCAGCACGCACTGGGCGTGACCGACGACGGCATGGGCGGCCTCTACGTGGCGGATACCTACAACAGCCGCATCAAGCATCTCGACCCGCAGGAGATGCTGCTGGGCAATCGCTACGGCCTAGGCGGGTCGGGCGGCTATCGCGACGGCGACGCCTCGATCGCGGCCTTTGACGAGCCGGGCGGCCTGAGTTACGCCAACGGCAAGCTTTACGTGGCGGATACCAACAACCACAGCATCCGCATCATCGACGTGGCCGACGGCGCAATCAGCACGCTCAATTTCACCAATCCGGAGCGCCTGCAGATCGCCGGGCGGCCCACCGTCATCGCCGGCAACGCAGCCGCCGGGCTGCAACTGCGTCTGCCGCAGCAGACCCTGGCGCCAGGCGAGGGCGAGATTCAGCTGGACATCATCCTGCCGGAAGGTTACAAGCTCAACGATCTGGCGCCCTTCAGCAGCGAGTGGAGCAACGATGGCGAGGCCGTGGTGATCGCGGACGAGGACCGGCAGCAGTTCCTGCATGAGCCGGAGTTGCCGCTGAGCGTGCCGGTCTCCCTGCAGCCGGGCGAGGACCTGCTGCGCGGCGACCTGACGATTTACTACTGCGAGGCGGTCCGCGACAGCCTGTGCTTCATCGAGCGCGTGACCCTGGAGGCGCCGCTCAACGTGGCGGAGGGCGCGGGCGGAACCAGCATCCTGCTGCAGCACGACATCGTGCCGCCGACGGTGACGGCCGGCGGTTTCTGATCTGCGGGCCGGGGGTGGCTACTCGTTGGTCAGGCCGCCGCTATCGTGCTCGACGAAGTTGACGTCGAGACCCGGATCTGCGAATTCGGGACAGGGCAGGTCGCGGCCCGGCACGTGGGCCGCGGCCTTTCGCCGCCCGCGGGCCGGGGGTGGCTACTCGTTGGTCAGGCCGCCGCTGTCGTGCTCGACGAAGTTGACGTCGAGACCCAGATCTGCGAATTCGGAACAGGGCAGGTCGCGGCCCAGCACGTGAGCCGCGGCCAGTTCACCGCCCGCGGGCGCGGACATGATGCCATGGCCGACGTGCGCCACCGAAATGACCAGCCCCTCAAGCTCCGGCCAGGTGTCGATGATGGCGCGCTGGCTGGGGATCGGGACGCGTTCGCCATTCTCCTCGCGCCAGGCGTTGGTCGCGTCGCGCGAGACGTAGTAGCCGACGCGGTGGTCCACGCCGCGCAGGTAACGCGGGCTGGCGAAACCTTCGCCGTAGTTGTGGCCGAACTGCCGCGCCAGCAGCAACAGGGTGGCCGAGGGGAAGCGCGGATCCCGGCAGCGGTCGGGCGGCATCACGGGGTCGATCAAATGCTCGCGCGCCGCTTCGTCGGGGAAGAGTTGACGCGTGTTCCAGCGATATTCAAAGCCGAAGAGGGCGCCGTGCTGCGCTTCCGGGCGCACGTGGGCGAAGGGCGCGGAACTGATCAGCAGGGGCCCGTCGGCGGGGAAAGCCTCGTGACGCCAGGGAGTGGTGAAGCTCTGGCGCGGGACGAGGTGGACGGGGATTTCGATGCCGGCCGTGCGGCCCAGGGGGCGCGACCAGGCGCCGGCGGCGATGACGACGCGCGGCGCGTCGACGCGACCGCCGCTGTAACGCGCGCCGCGCACGCGGCCGCCCTCCGTCTCGATACGAACGTCGGCGCAGTCCAGCCGGAGGTCCAGACTGGCCGTGCCGCGCGCGAAAGCCTGAATCATGGCATTCGAATCGAGCCAGCCGGCGCGCGGGTCGAACTTGGCGGCGCGCACGCGCGGCCCGACCCAGGGGAAGCGCCACTGCACGTCATCGCAGTCCAGCCACTCGATATGCGTCAGCCCGAGGCTGTGCAGGTGGTCGACGTCCTCGCGGAGTTCCGTCGCCTGGCGCTCTGTGAAGCCCACGTAGAGATAGCCCGGCTGGCGCATGCCGAGCGAGGCGTGCGCGCCCGGCGCGATCAGGTCGTCGGCGTTTTCGAAGACTTCCAGGCTGCGGGTCATCAGGCGCATGAGACAGGCCGCGGGCCAGGCGGTGCGGTAGTTCTCCAGCGAGGCGTTGCTGGCGCCGGAGCCCAGTTGCGCGCCGCGCTCCAGCAGCGTGATGCGCAGGGTGGGGTCCGCCCTGCCCAGGGCCCAGGCCGTCGCCGTGCCGGCGGGTCCGCCGCCGATGATCAGTACATCCGCCGTGCCGCTCGTCATGTTATCGTCGCTCTCCCCCGCTCCACGCCCGTCCCGAAAAGCCTACCACAGGTCCCGCAGGCCCGTTCCATGATTGACCGCCGCCAGGCCTTTCGTTACACTGGTCGCAGCCCGAAATGCCATGTCAGCGCGGCGCCACGAGGCCCGGCTGGTTGACAGGCGCTCCCGGCTTGTACGGCGGAGACTGCAATGGACATCGCAAACGGCGCCGCGCTTCCCGATCGCGACACGCTGCTGGACTGGTACCGGCAGATGGTGTTGATTCGAGAATTCGAAGAGACCTGTTACGAACTTTACGAAGAGAAGCGCATCACCGGCGTTTACCTGCATCTTTACAGCGGCCAGGAAGCGGTAGGGGTCGGCGCGCTGGCGGCCATTGAGCCGCGCGACCACGCCATCACCTCCTATCGCGATCACGGCGTGGCGCTGGCGCGCGGCGTCGACCCCGGCCCGCTGATGGCGGAGATGATGGGCAAGCGCAGTGGAGTCAGCGGCGGCAAGGGCGGGTCGATGCATCTGGCCAGCCGCGAGCACAACTTTTGGGGCGGCTTCGCCATCGTGGGCGGTCATTTGCCGCTGGCGGCCGGCATCGCGCTGGAGGCGCAATACAGCGGCCGCGACGAGGTGGTGCTCTGTTTTGTCGGCGACGGCTCCTCCAACAATGGCTACTTCCACGAAGCGCTCAACCTCTCCGCGGTCTGGCGCCTGCCGGTCGTCTGGTTGATCGAAAACAACCTCTACGGCATGGGCACGCACATTGATGAGGCCTCCGGCCAGCCGCTGCTGCACAAACGCGCCGTGGCCTACGGCATGCGCGATGGCGGTCGCATCGACGGGCAGGACGTGGTGGCGGTCAACTGCGCCCTCGACGAGGCCGTGGCCCACGCCCGCAGCGAGGGCCCCGTGCTCCTCGAGGCCCTGACCTATCGCTACCGTGGACACGGCGTTTCGGACCGCCAGTACAACCTGCGCCTCAAGGACGAACTTGAGGAGTGGAAGGCGGAGCGCGACCCGATCACGCGTTTGAGCGCCTGCCTCGAAGAGGCGCATCCGGACAGCCGGCCGGCCATGAGCGCGCTGGAGCAGGCGGCGCGCGACCAGGTGCTGGCCGCCGTGAAATTCGCCGAGGAGAGTCCGGCGCCCGACGCCGACGACCTCGTCCGCAACGTCTACGTGGAGTAGGCCCATGGCAGCCAGAAACCAGCCGATGCGCGAGGCCTTGCGCAAGGCCCTGCGCGAGGAAATGCTGCGCGACGAGCGCGTCTTCGTCATGGGCGAGGAAGTGGGCAAGTGGCAGGGCACGCATCGCATCACGCGCGGTTTTTACGAGGAATTCGGCGCCCGCCGGGTGCGCGACACGCCGATCTCCGAGATGGCCATCTGCGGCGCGGCGGTCGGCGCTGCCATGGCCGGCCTGCGCCCGGTGGCGGAAATGATGACCATCAACTTCGCCTTTCTGGCGCTGGACGCCATCGTCAACCACGCCGCCAAGATCCGCTACATGTTCGACGGCCAGTTCAGCGTACCGCTGGTCTTCCGCGCGGCCAGCGGCTGGGGCGACCAGGCCACCGCCTCCCATTCCCACGCGCCGGAGCCGATCTTCGCGCACTTCCCCGGTCTTTACGTCGCGGCGCCGGCCACGCCGGGCGACGCCTACGGCATGCTCAAGACCGCCATCCGCGACGAGAACCCGGTGCTCTTCAGCGAGAGCATCGCGCTTTACCCCAAACCTGGCCCGGTGCCGGACGACGAGGAGTACCTGGTGCCGGTGGGCGAGGGCGCCATTCGTCGCGAAGGCGCGGACGTCACCCTGGTCGCCTGGGCGCGCGGCGTGGAGTGGTCGCTGCAGGCGGCGCGGCAACTGGAGCGCGAGGGCGTGGATTGCGAGGTGGTCGACATGCGCTGGCTGCGGCCGCTGGACATGGACCTGGTCTACGACAGCTTCCGCAAGACCAATCGCTGCGTGATCGTCGAGGAATCGCTGCCCATGTACAGTTTCGGCAGCGAGATCGCGGCGGGCATTCAGGAAGACATGTTCGATTACATGGACGCGCCGGTCAAACGCGTGTCGGCCATGGACCTGCCCCTGCCTTACGCGCGCGATATTGAGTTGATGGCCCTGCCGGACGCCGACAAGGTGGTGGCGGCCGTTAAGGAGATCGTCTGATGGCCGTGGACATCACCGCCACTGTGGATGGCACGCTGCTCAACTGGCTGAAGGACGTGGGCGAAAGCGTGAGCGACGGCGAGGTCATCGCCGAAATGGACGCCGACAAGGCCACGCTGGAAATCGAGGCGCCGGCCGCCGGCGTACTGCTGGCGCGCAGCGCCGAGGTGGGCGACAGCATCCGCGAGGGCGACGTGCTCGGTCAACTGGGCGCTGCGGACGAGGCAGGCGCAGGCAATGGCGCGTCCGGCTCTGCGGAAGAAGCACCCGCTGCGGCCAACGGGGCCGCAGTTGAAACGCCGGCCGAGGCCGAGGGGGAGCTAGCCGAGGGGCGCGCGCGCATTTCGCCGATTGCCCGCCGGCTGGCGCGCGAGCGCGGCATCGACCTCGCGCGGGTGAAGGGCAGCGGGCCCGGCGGTCGCGTCGTGCGCGCCGATATTGAGAACTACCGTGAAGAAAAACCGGCCGCGACGCCTGCCACTGCCTCCGACGCGACGCCGTCGCTACGGACGCCGCCCCCCCCGGACGAGGACGTGGAACACCTGAAGCCCGACAGCATGCGGCGGCGCATCGCGGCCACGACGATCGAGAGCCAGCAGACCATCCCGCACTTTTATATTACGATGGACGTCGACGCCGGGCCGCTGCAGGCCTTCCGGCGCCAGTTGAACGATGCGTTGGAAGAGAGCGGGGCCCGCGTCACGGTCAATGATCTGGTGGTGCGGGCCACGGCCCTGACCCTGCGCGATTTCCCCAACCTGAATTCGCACTGGTACGGCGACCGCATCGTTCGTTACCGGCGCATCAACATCGGCATCGCAGTGGCGCTGCCCGCCGCCGGCCTGATGTACGTGGTGGCGCAGGACGCTGACAGCGTGCCCCTGGACGAGCTGGCGGCGAACAACCGCGCCATGACGCTGCGCGCGCGCGAAGGCCGCGTCAAGCTCAGCGACCTGACGGGCGCGACCTTCTCGACCAGCAACCTGGGCGCCTGGGGCGTCTCCCATTTCGCCGCGGTCATCAACCCGCCGGAAGCCGGCGTGCTGGCCTTCGGCGCGGCGCAGAAAGTGCCGGTGGTGGGGGAGGACGGCCGGTTGAGCGCCGGGGAGCGCATGAGCGCGACGATCAGCATCGACCACCGCGTGAGCGACGGCGCCGAGGGCGCGGCCTTCATGCAGCGCTTCCGCGAGTTGCTGGAAAAACCACTGGCCCTGCTGGGTTGGCCGGGAAGTTCCTGAGGTCGCCCCAAATTGGCTTTCTCGCACAAGGAACTGCTGGACGCCCTCGACTCCGTCAACAGCATCCCGCTGATCCCCTTCGATGGCGGCCGCATCGACCATGAGGGCCACGCGCGCAACGTCGATTACCTGATGGCCAACAATTATCTGTCGGGCGGGCGACCGCGGGTCATCGGCCTGGCGGGCACCAGCCTGGTTCATCACATCCGGCCGGAAGAGCACTTGCGTCTGGTAGATATCACGGGGCAGCAGATGGGCAGTGAGGGCCTGTTGCTGGCCGCGCTGGTGCCCAACCCCCTGGCGCAGGCCGGCGACTTCGTCGATCAGCTGATGGCCCTGCCGCGGCCGCCCGATATCTTCCTGATCATGCCGCTGACCGGCACCTTCAGCCCCGAGGGACTGTACGGGCAGTTGCTGGAGTTCACGGCTTGTTACGGCGAGCGCCACGGCGCGCGCTTCCTCTATTACTATCGCAGCGCGCGCGACCGCGACGCGATTCTGCGCCTGCTGAAGGACTCGCCGCACGTGGCGGGCGTGAAGATCGGCACGGAGGCGCGGGACGTACCGGCCTTCGTCGAGGGCGTGGGCACAGACCGCATCGTCATCTGGGGCGTGGGCGACCGTTCGACGGCGGCGGCGCAACTGGGCGCGCACGGCCATACCTCCGGCATCAACATTGTTTTCGCGCGCGCCTCGGATGCCATCAACAACGCGCAACGCTGTGGCGATTATGCAGCGGCACGCGAGGTCGAGGTGCTCATCGACCCGCTGGAGCAGCTGCGCTTCGTCAACGGCCGCGCCTGGAACTACGCCGCGGTGGCCGAGGCGATCCGCCTGGGGGGCTTCGGCGACGTGGTCGCCGGGGACGGCGCGCCCTTCAACCCCCGCGTACCGCAGGAAATCTCCGCGCAGATCGAGGACATTGTGGCAGACCTGCGCGCCTGGCACTAGACTTTTGCAGCATGTGGGCATCGTCGAACATTCGTCGGGATCATCCCTGAGCACCTATGGCTGCCGCACCTGCTGAGCGGCGCAGCGGACTTTCCCTGCTGCGCTCCCACTGGCCCGCCTGGCTCGACATCTTCGGCTGGGTCGGTCGCATCTCCGAGACGCGTTACTGGGCCTGGCTGATGCTGCTGCCGGGCTTTCTGCTCATCTCGGTGGTCATTTTCTACCCCGTCATCTCCGGCATCTGGCTCAGCCTGCACGAGTACAACCTGCTGCGGCCCGCGCGCGGCCAACCCTTCGTCGGCCTGCAGCAATTCATCGATCTGCTGGACGACGAGAAGTTCTGGCTGTCGCTGCGCAACACGGCCTACTTCGGCATCTTCAACGTGATCAATCCCTTCACGCTGGGCCTGATCATCGCCCTGGCGCTGAAGCGGGCCGTGCGCGGCGCCGGCCTGGTGCGCACGTTGATCCTGATGCCCTGGTTCATGCCCTCGGTCGTCGCCGGCCACATGTGGGCGCTACTGCTCGATTCGCGCCTCGGCGTGATCAACGATATCCTGGTGAAGCTGGGCCTGCTGGAGAGTTACTGGCCCTGGTTCGCGCGCACGGAGACGGCCATGCCGGCCATCCTGCTGGTAGGGCTGTGGCGCGGTTTCCCCTTTTTCGCCCTGCTGCTGCTGGCCGGCCTGCAGTCCATCTCGCAGGAGATGTACGAGGCGGCGGCGGTGGACGGCGCCAACGCGCTCTCGCGCTTCCGCCACATCACTATCCCGCTGCTGCTGCCGGTCATCGTGGTGGCCATCACCCTGCGCACCATCGCCGTAGTCAATTCGCCGGACCTGATGATCATCCTCACCGGCGGAGGGCCGGGCCTGGCGACGCACGTGCTCTCCTTCTACGCCTTCCAGACGGCCTACGCGGCCTTCGATTTCGGCTACGCTGCCGCGCTGTCGGTGGTGATGCTGGGCATCCTGATCTTCTTCACGCTGATTTATCTGCGCGTCGCCGGGGTCGACAGGGACTGACATGCAACTCTCGTTTCGCGCCACCCAACGCCTGTACCGCTTTCTGACGGCCACCGTCCTGGTGTTCGCCGGCATCTTCGCGCTCTTCCCGCTGGTCTGGACCGGGCTCACCTCGCTCAAGCAGAACACGGACGTCATCACCGCCGAAATGCAGTATCTGCCGCACAACCCGACCCTGGAGAACTACTTCGAACTGTGGAGCCGCAAGTCCTTCGTCACGCTCTTCGGCAACAGCGTGGTCATCACGGTGATGACGGTCTCGCTCTGCCTGCTGGTGGGTACCTCCGCCGCCTACGCCTTCTCGCGCTACCGCTTCACCGGGCGCAACGCGGCGCTGGTCGGCTTCCTGCTGATCCGCATGTTCCCGATGGTTCTGATGCTGATCCCGCTCTTCATCATCATGCGAAATCTGAACCTGCTCAATACGCGCATCGGGTTGGCACTGGCCTACACGACCTTTTTGTTGCCAATCGCCACCTGGATGCTGAAGGGCTTCTTCGACGCCATCCCGCCGGACCTGGAGGACGCCGCCCGAATCGACGGCGCGACGCGGGCCGGCGCCATTGTGCGCGTGGTGTTGCCGCTGGCGGCGCCGGGCGTGGCGGCCACCGCCGTGCTGACGGCCATCGCCGCCTGGAACGAGTTTCTTTTCGCGCTGATGTTCACCACCAACGAGGCCTCACAGACCTGGCCGGTCGGCCTGCACCTGCTGGTGGGCGAGGAATTCAACCTGCCCTGGGGGCTGCTGAGCGCGGGCGGTATCATAAGCATCCTGCCCATCATCGTGTTCTTCGTGCTGGCGCAAAAGTCGCTGGTGCGGGGCCTGATGCAGGGCGCAGTGAAAGGTTAACGTCGTTCGCAAGCATTTATTGGAGGGAAACATGTCGAAACTCACCCGTCGTGACTTTCTGAAGGGGAGCGCCGCTGCCGGCGCCGCGTTGGCGGGCAACGCCCTGCCCGGCGCCGCCCGCCTGCTGGCGCAGGACAACCCCACGGTGGACTACTGGCACGGCTTCATCGCCGAGTTTGTGCACGCCGGCTTTGAGGTGGTGCTGGAGAATTTCCACCAGGCCAACCCGGACATCACCATCAACCCCCTGACCGTGCCCAACAGTGAGTTCATGACCAAGTTCACCACCTCGGTGGTCGGCAACGCGGCGCCGGACACCACCATGGCCGCGCCCACGCGCATCCCCGACATGGTGGCCATCGGCGGCCTGCAGGACATCTCCGGCCGCGTCAGCGAGTCGGGTCTGATGGACAATATTCCTGCGGACCGCTGGGACGGCGCCACCATCGACGGCGCCATTTACGGCGTGCCCAGCTTCATGTTCGTGGACTGGATGTACTACCGCGCCGACTGGTTCGAGGAAGCCGGGCTGGACCCGCCCACGACCTGGGAGGCCTTTACCGAGGCAGCCATCGCCATGACCGATGCGGACAACGGCCGTTACGGCTTCGGCATGCGCGGCGGCAACGGCGGCCAGGGCTTCGTGGTCAAGGTCATCGAATCCTTCGGCTCGCCGATCATCGACGACATGGGCCAGCCGGCGATGGACTTCGACAAGGCGGTCGAGGCCCTGCGCTGGTACACGGACCTGCACACCGTGCACGGCGCCGTGCCGCCCAGCGTCGCCAACGACAGCTTCCGCCAGTTGATGGAAGCCTTCCAGACCGGCCAGACGGCCATGCTCTGGCACCACACGGGCTCGCTGGCCGAGATGCGCACCGTGCTGGGTGACGAAGGCACGTTCTCGACAGCCCTGCGGCCCCATGGCCCGGAAAAACAGATCGCCTCGGCGACGCCCAGTTACAACGGCATCTCGATGCCCGGCGACGGGGAAGAGGACGCCTCCTGGGAGTGGATCAGCTACTGGGCGGACATCAACACCCAGGTCGACTTCCTTGAACTGACCGGCTACTTCCCGTCCTCGGCGCTGGTGGCCGAAGACGAGCGCGTACAGTCCAATCCGCTCTACGCGGCGGCTGTGGCGACGGTGGATGAGGTGGGCCCGCCCACACGCTTCCCCGGCGGTCCTGGTTGGGAGCGCAACGTGGTGCTGCCCAACTTCCAGCGCGTGCTGCTGGGCGAAATCACGGCCGAGGACGCCGTCGAACTGATGATGGAAGGCCTTGAGGAGGCCGTCAGCGGCTAATCCTTCGCGTCCGGGCGGGAGACAATTCCCGCCCGGTCTTTTTTTGTTGATTTGGACTGGAGATTTGATGTCCGACAGGTCTAAACCCAACCTGCTTTACATTCATTCGGACCAGCACAACGCGGCGGTGACCGGCTGCTACGGCGATGCCCATGTCCACACGCCGCACCTGGACCGCCTGGCGCGGGATGGCGCGCTCTTCAGCGGCGCCTACTGTTGCTCGCCGATTTGCGTGCCCTCGCGCATGGCCACGCTCAGCGGCCGCCACCCCTGGCAGAACGAGGTCTGGAGCAACAGCCACGTACTCAATTCCAGCGTACCCACCCTGGCGCACAGCATGGGCGTCGCCGGTTACCGGCCAGCGCTGATCGGGCGCATGCACGCGGTGGGGCCGGACCAGTTGCACGGCTATAGCGAGCGTCTGGTCGGCGACCATTCGGCCAATTTCCCCGGCATTCCGATGGCCCACCGCGGCGCGCTGCAGGGCACGGCCGGGCCGGAACGGATCAGCCTGCGCAATTCCGGGGCAGGGCAGTCGGGCTACCAGGTGCACGACGAGGACGTCACGGCTGCCGCGGTGGACTGGCTCAACCGCCTGGGGGTGCGCCGCCGCGCCGGCGTGGACGACGGGCCTTTTTCGCTCAGCGTGGGTTACATGCTGCCGCATCCGCCCTACGTGGCGCGAAGGAGAGACTACGAACGATACGCCGATTCCCTGCCGCCGCCGCGCAAGCCGCGCGACTACGCCGACGAGGCGCATCCCTACCTGCGGCGCTGGCGCGAGACGACGGGCCTGACCGACGTCAAGGCCGACGAGACGCGGCGCTCGCGGGCCGCCTACTGGGGCCTGGTCGAACGCATGGACGCCATGATTGGCGAGATTCTGGCGGCGCTGGCGGCCAACGACCTGGAGCGCGACACGCTGGTCGTCTACAGCTCCGACCACGGCGACATGGTCGGCGAGCACGGCCTGTGGTGGAAGCACGTGTTTTACGAGGAATCGGTGCGAGTGCCGCTGATCATGGCCTGGCCGGGGCAATTCGCCGGCGGCCAGCGCTGCGAGCGGGTGGTCAGCGCGCTGGACCTGAGCGCCACCTTGCTCGACGCGTTGGGGGCGCCGGCCCTGCCGGATTCGCCGGGGCGCAGCCTGCTGCCCCTGCTGCAGGGCGACGCGGCGTCCGTCGACTGGAACGACGAGGCCTTCAGCGAATACTGCGCCGACCGGTACGCGCCCGACGACGAGGCGTACATACGCATGCTGCGCCAGGACGAGTGGAAGCTGGTCTATTACCATGGCTGGCCCGCGCAACTCTTCAACCTCAGGGAAGACCCGGAGGAGCTGGTCGACCGCGCCGGGGACCCGGCCTGCCAGGGCATTCTGGGTGAACTGCGCGCGCGCGTCCTGCGGGACTGGCGGCCGGAGCGCATCCGGGAGCGGATGGCGGAACTGCGCGCCGACAGCGACATGCAGGTGCAGTGGGCCGCGGCGACCCTGCCCGAGGAACGCATCCGCTGGCACTTGCTGCCGGAGATGGAATACCTCGACGACGACTGACCCAGTGGATGGGGAATGGCGCGTTTGGTGGAAATCAGAATTTGTTTTGAAGCCGGGGTGGGCGACTTGATAAATCGCCCCTACGGCGTTTGTGGGGGTGGGTGAATTGGTAAATCGTTCCTGCGGTGGATGATGTAGGGGCGACACATTGTGTCGTCCGCGGGCTCTCCCGTGGATGTGGCGAAGTGCCCCGCCGGGCGTTATAAAAGACCGTGCAGGCGTATGCCCTGCACCTTGTCTGGAGGATCCTTATGCCCCTGATGATTTACGAGCACGGGCGGCGCGACGAGATGAAGGTCGCCCTGACCTTCGACGACGGCCCCAACCCGCCGCGCACGGACCAGATCGCGCAGATTCTCGAATCACGCGGCGCACGGGGCACCTTCTTCGTGCTGGGCAAGTGGGCCGAGCGCTGGCCGGAAGCCCTGCTGCGTCTCGTCAGCGGCGGCCACACGGTGGCCAACCACAGTCACCTGCATCACGCGCACGTCGGCGATTTTGACCATGCCGAGGCCGTGCTGGGCAACCTGACCGGCCGCCCGTCGCGACACTTGCGCGCCCACTATTTCAACTACTTCACCTGTCTGGTGTCGCCGCTGGCCATGTCGGACCGCATTCAGGTCGTCGATTCGGACGTCAACCCGGCCGACTGGGACAAGACCGACCCGCAGGACATCATCGATGGCATCCTCGGCCATCCCTCGCTGGGGCCGGGCTCGATCATCGATCTGCACGACAGTTCCGAGACGGAGGACGACGGTCTGCGTCTGGCGCGGCCGCTGCCGCTCATCGATGCCATGCCGACGATAGTCGACGAGTTGCAGGCGCGCGGCTACGAACTGGTCGGCCTCGACGACATGACGCTGGCGGACCCCTTCGTCTGGCGGCCGGACGAGCGCGGCATGTACGCCTCGCCGGAAATTCAGGCGGAGATTCACGCCCTGGGCAGCGCGTCCGGTTGAGGACGCGGGCACCCAGGGATTTCGAATGGTGTAAGGAGGAAAGTACCGTGAGACGTTCGTTGCTGTTCAATATGACCTTTGTGTTGCTGCTGCTGGCCCTGTTGCCCGGCGGTATGGCGCTGGCGCAGGAAGAAAACGTGCTCGTCATCGCCATCCCCGGCGATATCGAGACGCTGGACCCGCCCTTCTCGCGTTTCCAGCGCTCCAACGAGACCAACCTGAACATCTATGATCAGTTCTTCCGCTACGGCAGCGTCGACACCGGCCTGGGCTATAGCGTGGCCGACACCGGCAGCATTGAGGGCGCAGCCGTCGAGTCCTGGGAATGGTCGGAGGACCTGAGTTCGATCGTGCTCAATATCCGCGAAGGCGCGACCTTCAACAAGAGCGGGCGCGAGGTGACGGCGGACGACTTCATCTACTGGTTCGAGCGCGCCATCGGCACGGCCTCCGGCACCAAGTGGAACGTCGACACCGCCAACATCGCCTCCTGGGAGAAGACTGGCCCGCACCAGGTGACGCTGCAGTTCTCGAAGCTCAGCCCCTGGCTCTTCTTCCTCTTCCGCGACCAGTCGCAGGGCCCGATGGACGCCGTAGAAGCCCAGGCGAACGTGGCGGATGATGACCCCTGGGCGGCCCGCTGGCTGGCCAAGAACGACGTCGGCTCCGGCGAATACTACGTGGAAAGCTGGGAGCCGGGCGTGGCCATGGTGCTGCGCGCCAACCCGGATTACTGGGCCGGCAAGGCCTTCTTCGACCAGGTCGTGCTGCAGATCGTCCCCAGCTCGGCGGACCGCGCGCTGCTGCTGCGCGAGGGCGAGGTGGACATCGCCGCCAACCTGAGCACCGATGAACTGGCGGCGCTGGAAGGCGCCGAGGGCGTGAAGGTGCTCACCGTACCGACGCGCAACCAGATGATCATGGGCCTGAACGTGACGGAGGGGCCGCTCGCCGACGCGCGCGTGCGTCAGGCACTGTCCTACGCCGTGCCCTACGATGACATCATCGCCGGCATCTTCAGCGGCAAGGCCAAGGTGTCCGCAGGGCCGATCCCGGTTGATGGCAAACACCATGACGGCTCGCTCTGGCCCTACACCTACGACCCGGACAAGGCGCGCGAGTTGCTGGCCGAAGCCGGTTACGCCGATGGTTTCGAGTTCACGCTGGACATCGCCTCCGGCGTGGCGACCACCGAGCAGATCGCCGTGGTGCTGCAGGCCGCATACGCCGACGTGGGCGTCACGATGAACATCAACCTGCAGACGGCCGCCGTCTTTGGCGAGCAGCTTGGTACGCTGGGCCACGAGGCCTGGATGCGCGACCTGCTGTGGTACGTGGACGACCCCGGCTACACGGGCGTCGCCACCTTCCGCACGGGCGGCATCACCAACTGGATGGGCTACAGCAACGCAAGAATCGATGAGCTCATCGAGGAGATGAACGGCACGCTGGACGAAGAACTGAAGGCGGAACTGGCGAAGGAATACCAAAGCATCATCAACGATGAAGCGCCGCAGATATTCCTGGCCGACATGCCCTTCGAGCTCGCCATGCGCGATGACATCCACGGCTACGTGCAGTTGCCCGACAACCTGCTCTGGTACTGGCCGCTCTACCGCGAGTAACCCGGGCTGAATTCGGACGGGGCGCTATCGGTAGCAGACGCGCCCCGTCTGCTTTCCCCAATGGACACAGGCTTCGTCGCCGGAGCGTTGCATGCTTGATTCGATGCGTGAGTGGGGCCTTTTCCTGCTCAAACGCTTCGCCATCTTTCTCATCGCGCTCTTCGGCGTGTCCGTCATCACCTTCGTCGTGACCCACAAGATCGGCAACCCCGTTTACCTGCTGGTCGGCACGCGTTACAACCAGGAAATGCTGGACAACATTGTGCGCGAGATCGGCCTCGACCGGCCGCTGCACGAGCAGTACCTGCGCTACGCCGGCAACCTGCTGCAGGGCAATCTGGGCACGTCGCGCTTCAGCTACAATCCGGTGCTGCAGGACATCCGCAACCGTCTGCCGGCCACGCTGGAACTCTCCACCTGGGCGCTGGCGATGGGGGTGCTGTGGGCCGTGCCCGCGGGGGTGCTGGCCGCCATGCGGCCGCGCGGCGCGCTGGCCCGCTTCGCGGACCTGATGGCGCGCACCGGCGTGTCAATGCCCGGCTTCTGGCTGGGCCTGCTGCTGATCTTCGTGTTCTTCGCGGAGTTGCACTGGTTTCCCGCGCCGCTGGGGCGCATCGCCCGCAGCATCGGCGCGCCGGAGTACGTCACCGGCTGGTACACCCTGGATACGCTGCTGGCCGGCGACCACGAGGCCTTCCTCTCCAGCGTCAGCCACCTGATTCTGCCGGCGCTGACCCTCGCCATCACCACCAGCCCCAGCACCCTGCAGATCACGCGCAAGCGCATGCAGGAGGTGCTGCAGAGCGACTATATTCGCAGCGCGCGGGCCTTCGGCCTGCCGGCCGGCATGGTCTATCGCTACGCCCTGCGCAACACCCTCGGCCCGGTCGTCACCATGATCGCCATGACCTACGGCTACCTGTTGAGCGGCACGGTGCTGGTCGAGGTGGTCTTCACCTGGCCCGGCCTCGGGCTTTACGCCGTGGACGCCATGAATCACTCCGATTACGAACCGATCATGGGCGTGGTGCTGCTGAGTTCGGGCTTCTACCTGCTGGTCTACCTCGCCAGCGACATTTTCAACGCGCTCTTTGATCCGCGCGTGCGAGCGGAATCATGAGCGCCCTGGCCGGCGGGCAGACGATTCCCGAACGCCCATCGCTGCTGCAACGCATGATGCGCATCAATGGCACGCTGCGCGTGCGGCTGAACCTTGGCCTGCTGGCGCTCATTATCCTGCTGGGTCTGCTGGCGCCGGTGCTGCCGCTGCATGACCCGGTCAAACCCAACCCGCTGCATCGTTTCAAGCCGCCCTCGACCGAACATCCCTTCGGCACGGACGGCAACGGCATGGACGTGCTCTCGCGCACCATCCACGCCATCCGCACGGACTTCGCGCTGGCGATCAGTTCGGTGGCGCTGGGCATCATCGTCGGGGCGCCGCTGGGCGCGCTTTCCGGTTACTTCGGCGGCCGGCTGGACAGCGTCATCACGCGCATCACGGAGGTGTTCCAGGGATTCCCGCAGATCCTCTTTGGAATGGCCGTGCTGGCCGCCGCCGGCAACACCATGGTCAACCTGGTGCTGATTCTCGCCTTTTACAACGTGCCGGTCTACAGCAAGATGGTACGCAGCGTCACCCTGCCGCTGCGCGAGGCCGACTTCGTGCAGGCGGCGCGGGTGGCCGGCAACAGCCCGCTGTCGGTTGTGTTCCGCCACGTCCTGCCCAACACCCTGGTGCCCGTCTTTTCCCAGTTGCCGCTGAGCTGCGCCTATGCGGCGCAAATGATTGCCGGGCTCAGCTTCATCGGCCTCGGCGTGGCGATCCCGACGCCGGAATGGGGCTCGATGATTCAGCTGGGCGCCAACCAGCTGGTCTTCGGCAAGTGGTGGGCCTCGATCTTCCCGGGCCTGGCGCTGTTCATCTCGGTGTGGCTGCTGAACAACGTCAGCGACCTCTTCGGCTCGCTGGTCGTGCGCCGGGGTTGAGCGTGTCGCTGCTGCAGATCGAAGGGCTGGAATTGCAGTTTCGCGTGGACCGCGAGACCGTGTACGCCCTGCGCGGCGTGGACCTCAGCGTCGGGGCGGGCACGCGCACGGCCATCGTCGGCGAAAGCGGCTCGGGCAAGACGGCGCTGACCCTGTCGCTGCTGCGTCTTCTGCCGCCCAACGCGCAACTGAAGGGCAGCGTGCGCTTCCGGGAGCGGGAACTGCTGACGCTGGGCGAGACGGAACTGCGCCAGGTGCGCGGCGGGCAGATCGCCATGATCTTCCAGCACGCCCAGGCGGCCCTGAACCCGCTGCTGCCGGTCGGGCGGCAGATCGCGGACGTGTGTCGCCAGCACAGCGGCATCGGCCGCGCGGAGGCCTGGGAGCGGGCGGTGGAGGTGCTGGCGGCCACCGGCATTCAACAGGCCGCGGCCCGCGCGCGCGATTACCCGCACCAGTACAGCGGCGGCATGGCGCAGCGCGCCCTGATTGCCATGGCGCTGGTCTGCGAGCCGCAACTCCTCATCGCCGACGAGCCCACCAGCGGCCTCGACGTGGCGGTGCAGCAGCAGGTGCTGGCGCTGGTGGAGCAGGTCGTCGCGCGTCTGGACGCGACCCTCTTGCTCATCACCCACGATCTGGCGGTGGTCGCCGACAGCTGCGACCAGATCATCGTCATGTATGCCGGCGAAGTGATGGAGACCGGCGCGACGGCGCAGGTGCTGGAGCGGCCGGCCAACCCCTACACGGCGGCGCTGCTGGCCTGCTTCGAGCAGACGGACGAGGCGCGTATGCCCTTCATTCCCGGCCGCACGCCGGACATGCGCCAGCCCCTGACGGGGTGCAGCTTCGCCGGGCGCTGCGCCATGACCCGCGACATCTGTCATCAGCAGCGGCCGCAACCCCTGGAGGTCGCGCCCGGGCACTTCTCCGCCTGCCATTTTGCGCAGGAAGTGGTGAACGCATGAAGGCTGACGCTGCGGGCGAGGCGCTGCTGCGCATCGAGGAGGCGACGAAGAGCTTCAGTCTGCGCCAGCGCGGCTGGCGGCGACAGCACGTCGTCGCGCTGGACGGCGTATCGATGACCCTGCGTCGTGGCGAAACGGTCGGCCTGGTCGGCGAAAGCGGCTCCGGCAAGTCGACGCTGGGTCGCTGCGTGCTGAATCTGCTGCGTCTTGACGGCGGCCGCATCGTCTACCAGGGCCGTGAGATTCAGGCGTTGCAGGAACGCGAGTGGCGTCCGCTGCGGCGTCGCCTGCAGATGGTCTTCCAGAACCCGGTCAGTTCCTTCAACCCGATGATGACCATCGAGGATGCCCTGCTGGACGCCCTGCGCCAGGTGCCCGAACTGGACGATTCACGGCGGCGTCAGCGGGTCGGCGAGTTGCTGGAGCAGGTGCAGCTGGGCGCGCGTTTCGCCGTACTCTATCCTTACGAGATGAGCGGCGGCCAGTTGCAGCGCGCGGCCATCGCGCGGGCGCTGGCGCCGGAACCGGACTTCATCTTCCTTGATGAACCGACCGCCAACCTGGACATGTCCATTCGCGGCCAGATCATCAACCTGCTGCTGGACCTGCAGCAGCAGGAGGGCGGGCCGGGCTTCGTCTTCGTGACGCATGACCTGCGCGTATTGCGCTACGTGGCCGACCGCATCTACGTCATCACCCAGGGGCACATCGTCGAATCCGGCAGCCGCGACCAGATCTTCCACGCGCCGCGCCACCCCTGGACGCGGGCCCTGCTGGAGGCGGCCTCAATTGGACGCAGGGATCGGCGACGGGACGCCGGCTCGGGCGTTGACGCGGATATCTCTCTGGAGACATCGGCGACGGGCGGTTGCCGCCTGTTGGCGCGCTGCCCCCATGCCCGTGAACGCTGCGCGCGCGAGCCGCAGCTGCTGCGCGAGATCGAGGCGGGGCAGTTCGTGCGCTGCTGGCGTGCTGAAGAGATCGACTGAAGCGATAAATCAGTGGCGACGGCCCCGGCCGTGGCAACGCTTGAACTTGAGGCCGCTGCCGCAGGGGCAGAGGTCATTGCGGCCCGTTTTGGCCAGCAGCTGCTCAAAGTCCAGTTGCTCGCGCGCCAGGGTCAGCATCACGTTGGCCGGGGGGCGTCCGGCCTGCAACTCGGCGGTCATCAACTCCATGGGACGCCGCACGTGGTTGAAAAAGTGGCGGTAGCCGGCGCAAAGGTAGTTGAGACCGGGCTCGCCGTCGGGGGTGTGGATGAAGCGGTTCTTGGGGCAGCCACCGTTGCAGACGAAACGCACCTCGCAATCGAGGCAGTATTGCGGCAGGCTGTCGCGTTTGTGCTGGCCGAATTCGTACTGCTGTTGCGAGCCGACCATGGCCTCCAGCGGCACGGCGTTGATGTTGCCGAGGCGGTAGTCCGGCTCGACGTAGTGGTCGCAGGAGAAGACGTCGCCGTTGTGTTCCATGGCGAGGGCGGCGCCACAGGTCTCCTCGAAGATGCAGAGGCCGGGGCGGTTGCCGCTCCAGGCGGCGAGGGCCACGTCGAAGATCTGTACGAAGACGCGCCCCACGTCGTGGCGCACCCACTCATCGAAGATGTCGCTGAGGAAACGGCCGTACTGCTCCGCGCCGACGGAGCGGTCCTTCACGCCCTCGCCTTCCTGATAGCCGGTGTCGTTATCGCGCACCACAATCGGGATGAACTGCATGAATTCGACCTTCAGTTCATCGCGGAAAAAGCGGTAGACCTCCAGCGGATGGTCGGCGTTGGCGGCGTGCACGGTGCAGAGGATGTTGAAGTTGACCTGGTTGCGCTCCAGCACGTCACGCCCGCGCATGACGCGCGCGAAGGTCGGCTGGCCACCCTTGTCGACGCGGTAGGCGTCGTGCAGTTCCTGCGGCCCGTCCACGCTGAGGCCGATGAGGAAGTCGTTCTCCCGGAAGAAACCCGCCCAGTCGTCGTCGAGCAGCACACCGTTGGTCTGGAAGCTGTTGTGGATGCGCATGCCGGGCTTCTTGTGCTTCTGCTGGTAGCTGACGGCCTCACGGAAGAAGTCGAGACCCATCAGGGTGGGCTCGCCGCCCTGCCAGGCGAAGGTCACCTCGGGCACCTGCTGCGCCTCGATGTACTGGCGCGTGTATTCCTCCAGCAGGGTCGGGTTCATGCGAAAGTCGCTGCCGGGGTAGAGGCGTTCCTTGGAGAGGAAGTAACAGTACTTGCAGTCGAGGTTGCAGATGGCGCCGCTGGGCTTGGTCATCAGGTGGAAGGCGCGCGGCATGGGCCCCGGCTCCAGCACGGGAATCTCGTCGACGCGGATCGGGGTTACGGGCACGGGCACTCCTGCCACACTGCGATGTGTTGATTATGCCGACTTCGCTCCGCGTTGCAAGCGCGCCGTCTCCAGCCATTGGTAATGCTGCTGCCCAGGACCGGGGCGCCTAGCCGGTCAATATGCTGAGCGGCACGGCCAGCGTCAGGGCGAGGCCCCGGATGCAACTGCTCAGGACCGGGGAGATCAGCCGGTGGTAATGCTGCGCAGGGCGATGCCGGCCAGCAGGGCAAAACCCCAGATATAACTGCCCATGGCCGGCCGTTTGCGCGCGGTCATCTCCACGAACATGAAGAAGGGCAGGGCCAGCACCGTCGCCATGCCGTAGATGAGGTGGACGTCCTGCGCCGGTCGCAGGCCGCGCGCGTAGAGCGGCAGACCCAGCAGCGCCTGCAGCAGCATCGTGCCGAAGACCAGAAAGGTCGCGGCGCGGAAGAGCGGCGTGACGTCGCCCTTGCGCAGGATGCCGACGCGCAGCGCCTGGGCCGTCATCAGCAGTGCGATGACCAGGCCGGCGCGGCCCAACTGGTCGTGCAGGGCGCGCAGTTGATGAAGGGGGGTGAGCGAGGCGTTGGCGGCCAGCACCAGCGCGCAGAAGAGCAACACGAGCGCCGCGAACAGGACGAGAAGCCGGCGATCGCGTCGCGTGAGGGCCTGGCGCCAACCCTGGAGGGGGTGCGGTCGCTGCTTCACGGCTCCTGCGGCGCCGGTCGGGTGGCCAGCAGGAACCCGGCGTAGATCAGAATGACGCCGGCCAGTTCGGCCATGTATTTCAGGGAGGGGTCGCCGAGGCGAATCAGGGTGCCGCCGAGGGCCGGCAACAGGCCGCCGACGGCGATCAGCCAGTTGCCGTAGACCCGCTCGCGCATGATTTGCTTGCGGCGAAAGAGCCGGGCGGACCAGATGGCGCCGCCGACGAGGGCGACGGTGCCCCAGGTATTCATCACCGGCGAGAAGAAACGCACGGTGCCGCGTCCCTGCGGCATGATGTCACGGTAGATGGCGGTCAGGTCCGCGTCCGGCTGCCAGGCGCTGCTGTCGAAGGGCGTGAACCACAGCGCCCAGGGCAGGGTCATGACGGCCACCAGCAACAGGGCCATCTGGAGGTTGCGCGCGATGTTGCCGCGACGGACCAGCAGGTAGACCGTGCCCTGACCCAGCCAGGCCGCCACCATCAGGGCACCGCACCAGTACCACAGGGCGAAGAAGGTCGGGCTCCACAGCTGCGTCAGCACCACCTGGCTAAGCGCGCCCGTGAAATACATGACCATGCCGATGCCCCAGGCCAGTTGGTGCGCCCGACGGCGCTGCCACCAGCGCCGCAGAATGGTGATGGCGAAGACGCCGCTGACCAGGGTCGTCAGCAGCGAACTGGCGAGGGCCTGGCTCATGGCCGCCGACCTTGCCTCACTGCGTGAGCACGCGCCGTGGCGTGATGCGGTAGGTGACGCGCCGCGAGCGCTCCCTGTCCGCCGCGAAGTCGCCGAAGTAGCTTTCGGCGCCGGTGTAGAGCCGCGCCAGTTCGTCGATCAGCGCCTCGTCGTCCTCGTTGATGTGGGTCACCTGGCCGCGCACCTCGATGTAGCGGTAGGGGTCCTGGTGGTCGAGGGCCATGACAGTGACCTTGTTGTTGGCGCGGATGTTCAGGTCCTTGCGCCGGCCGGGTTGGCTGTTGACGAGGATGTCGTCGCCGTCCAGCTTGCACCAGACCGGGGTGGCCTGGGGCTGTCCGTCGGGCATCATGGTGACGAGCGTCACCACGGTGGGGCCGGCCAGCAGTTCACGATGGGATGCGGGAATGGTCGTGCTCATTATTGGCTCCTTTGCTGCGGGAAGGGGTCGCAGGCGGGGCGCGCAGAACTCCCCGGCCTGGACGGGCTCTGATCGCTCCATTGTGCGGACGGCCTTCGGGCCTGTCAATGGCCTGGCCGCAGGAAGGAACTAAACGCCTACCAGGGGATGGTCTCCCGCCCCGGGTCGAGATAGCCGCCACTGTCCGCCGGAGTCAGACTGTCGATCACGCGCAACAGAGCCTGCACGGACTCCTTCGTGGAAAGCGACGCCTGCATGCCGCCCATTTCCGTGCGCACCCAGCCAGGATGCAGGGAGCAAACGATGATGCCGGAGGGTCCCAGATCGGCGGCCAGGCCGCGCGTGACCATGTTGAGGGCGGCCTTGCTGGAGCAGTAGGCGTACTGGCCGCCACTTTGCTTGCGCGTCAGCGAGCCCATGCCGGAGGAGATGTTGACGAGCCGCGGCCTGTCGCCCCGCCGCAGCAGGGGCAGGCAGGCCTGCGCCAGCAGCAGGGGGCCCAGACTGTTGACCTGCAGGGTCTGCAACATGCTGCCCGCGTCCAGCGTGGCCAACTGCTGTTCGGAGTCGGGCGGCTTGATGGCGGCGTTGTTGACGAGCAGGTCGAGGCCGTCGACCGAGTCGGCCACTTCGGCGACAGCCGCGCGCAGGGAGGCCGGGTCGCTGACGTCCATGGGCAGGACGGTCAGCTGCGGACTGGCCAGGGCGAGAAGCTCGCCGGCCTGCTGCGGGCGCCGCGCCGTGGCAAAGATGCGGGCGTCACCGCGTTGCAGCCACTGTCGTACAAACTCCAGACCGATGCCGCGGTTTGCGCCGCTGATTAGTATGCGTACCATTTTCTTTCCTGTCATTAACCTGTGTTAGTATACCCCGCCCGGCATGACGCCGGACCCTGCAGCATGGCACTTCGCTGCCGGGATCGACGATCGTCTCTGCGGCAAAGAGGTACTTAATGATGCGTTGTGCGATGATGTTCGTTTTGTTCCTGTTAATGGTCGCCACTGGCGGAATGGTCGGGGCGGTTGAGATTTGCACCGGCCCGGGCGAGGGGATTTGCGGGCTGAATGACGTCATTCTGGAGGATTTCCGCGAGCCCAGGGTGAGCCAGCTGCGCGTCCTGGCGGACGTCGTGTCCGTCCGCGACTATCGGCGCGTGCGGGGCACGCTGCCGGTCTACAATGCGCCGGACGGTGAAATGACGGAAACGACCGACAAGGGTTTCAATTTCGTCACTGTAAAGCAGACCCGGGGCGACTGGGCGCAAATCGACGATCAGGAATGGGTGCCGCTGGACGCGCTGGGCGAGTCGATCAGGCCCTCCTGGTTCGCCGGGGTGGAGTTGCCGCAGGGCGGGCTCGCCTTTCCCATGGCCTGGACGTTGCGACACCTGCGGCCGGCAAGCGAACCCGGCGCCGACGATGCTCCCCACAATCCCTTTCTCTATCGCTACACGCGGGTGAGTATTTTTGGCTGTGTGCGCGTCGATGGCAAGTGCTGGTACCAGATCGCGCCCGGTCAATGGGTGCATCAGCACAAGTTGGCCATCTTTGAACCCGTCGCGCGGCCGGCGGAGGTGGAGACGCAGAAGTGGATCGGAATCGATCTCTACGAACAGGTGTTGACGGCCTACGAGGGCAAGTTGCCGGTGTTCACCACGCTCATTTCCTCCGGCCTTGACCAATGGCCCACCAATGAAGGGCATTTTCGCGTCTGGAATCGCTACCGGGTCGGTGAAATGAGCGGCGCCTTTCGGCGGCCGGATTTCTATTCCCTGCAGGAAGTGCCCTGGTCGCAGTACTTCGACGATACGATCGCCCTGCATGGCGCCTACTGGCACGATGGCTTCGGCGTCAAGCGCAGTCACGGCTGTGTGAATGCCTCCCTGACCGATGCCAAATGGCTCTATGAGTGGTCCGACGACAGCTGGGACGAGGAAGCGGGCCAGGGAATCTCGATCTACGTCTACAGTTCCGGCGAATACGACTGACCCGCCGCTGTGCAGGGGCGGAGTCTCGTCCCCCGATCCCTCCCCGGGAGGTGCTGTGGCGGATGGCCGGGACGCCATTGCCCCCGGCTTCGGGCCGATGTCGCGCCTTGCGCCGCTGAAAAGTACGCGATTCGTGTTCTCTCCGGCGGAAGAGTTGTGACAGGATATTTGTTGACCTTGCTCTCGCGGATGTGGCAATATGTTCCGCAGGCCACGTCAGGATACGCTGGATATCGCAGCGAAAGGGAATGCATGCGGCGATCGTCAATACTGGCCCTGTCCGTGTTGCTGCTCCTGACCGCCAAGCTGGCGCAGGCGCTGCCGGTGTGCGAGTCGCCGGATGATGGCAATTGCGCCATCAGCGACGAGGTGCTGGCCTCGAATCGCTGGCCCGCGGTGCGCCCCGTGCCCGTCGATGAAGAACTGCTCTACGATCGGGACTACCGCCGCGTGGAAGGAATCCTGCCCGTCTATGAGGAACCCTTTGGCGAACTGCTGGAGACTGCCGACGAAGGCTACAGTTTCGTCACCGTGTCGCAGATTGTGGACGACTGGGCGGAAATCGGCGAGGGGCAATGGGTCCCGCTCGACGTACTTGGCGAGGAAGTCATTCCCTCGCGCTATGCCGGGGTGGAATTGCCGGGGGAAGGCCTGGAGTTCCCGATGGCCTGGACCCTGCGTCATTTGCGCGCGGCGACCGAACCGGGCGGCGCTGACTCGCCGCTCAATCCCTTCCTTTATCGCTACACGCGGGTAAACGTTTTCAGTTGCGTGAAGGTCAATGGCAAGTGCTGGTACCAGATCGGTACGGACCAGTGGGTGCACCAGTACAACCTCGCCATGTACGATCCGGTGGCGCGGCCGGAAGCGATCGACACGCAAAAGTGGGTCGGCATCGACCTTTACGAACAGGTACTCACGGCCTACGAGGGCGACACACCGGTCTTCACCACGCTGGTATCCTCCGGCCTTGAGGAATGGTCCACCAACGAGGGCATCTTCCACGTCTGGCTGCGGCGCGCCCGCGGCGACATGAGTGGCGCGTACCAGCAGCCGGACTTCTACTCCTTGCAGGAAGTCCCCTGGACGCAGTATTTCGACGGCGGCATCGCCCTGCATGGCGCGTACTGGCACGACGGCTTCGGCTTTCGCCGCAGTCACGGCTGCGTCAACGCGTCAATCCTCGATTCGAACTGGCTCTATGACTGGTCCGACGACTACTGGAACTGGGAAAAGGGTCACGGCATCGCGGTGTACGTCTACACCACCGGTCAATACGAATAGTCGGCAGGACCTCGAAACCCGGGTCAGTCCCGCCCCGACTTCAGCGCCCAAATTCGCCGGGGGTCTGCTTCAGATGGCTTTCAGAGGGTGATGTCCCAGGCGGCCAGATCGGCCAGAAAGCGGTGGGCGGTCAGGTCAAGGTTGATAGGGGTCACGCTGGCGTAGCCGTGGTGTACGGCCCAGAGGTCGGTGCCTTCCTCGTCGGTCATGCCCCCCGGCGCGGGCCCGACGATGCGATAGACGCTGCCATTGCTGGCGATTTCATCGTTGTAAATGCGGATACCCTGGCGCGTCAGGCGAATATCGTGGATGTCGTCGCAGGCCGGCAGGTTGACGTTGAGAATGGTAAAGGGCGGCAGGCAGCGTTTGAGGACGTATTCGCCGACGATGCGCGCGGCGATGCGCGCCGCCGCCGCGTAATCGGCGACGTCGTCGGCAGCCGGATTGTCGAGCGAGAAGGCGACGGCCGGGATGCCGTGGATGGTGGCCTCCAGCGCCGCGCTGACCGTGCCGCTGTAGGTGACGTCCTGGCCCATGTTGGCGCCGCGGTTGATGCCGGAAACGACGACCCGCGCCGGCCATTCGGCCATGCCCAGTGCGGTCAGCGCGATGCAATCGGCCGGCGAGCCGCTCACCGCCAGGGCGGGCGTACCGTCCGGCAGCAGGGTCTCGGCTACCGGGATGTCCTGGAAGAGGGTCTTCTTGTGGCCGCTGGCGCTCTGGTTGACGGCCGGGGCGATGACGCGCACCTCGCCAAGCTCCTGCATGGCGCCGGCCAGCGCGGCGATTCCCGGCGCGCGCACGCCATCATCGTTGGTGACGAGAATGTAGCTCACTCAGGTAGTACTCCCTTTATATTCGGATTCCCCATGCCATATATTGTACGACTGGATGTCAAGCGAAGTTTAAGCCGACGTAAACGTCGCACAACGCTGTGGAACATCCCCTGACTGCCGGTCAGAGGCTCTGGTTGTTGCAGAGTTGCGATTCAGGCGGCACTGCCAACTCTGATGCCGGGCCCCATGGTGGATGTGAGTACGACGCGCCGCATGTAGGCGCCTTTCAGCGCCGAGGGACGGGCGCCGCTGATGGCGTCGATGACCGTGCGCGTGTTTTCCAGCAGGGGCTCGTAGTCAAAGCTGGCCTTGCCGACCGGCACGTGCAGGTTGCCGGTCTTGTCGTTGCGAAACTCGACGCGGCCAGCCTTGCGCTCTTCGATGGCCTGGGGCAGTTCGGCGGGTTGCACCACCGTCCCGGCGCGCGGGTTGGGCATCATGCCGCGCGGGCCGAGGATGCGGCCAAGACGACCCACGCGCGACATCATCGATGGCACCGCCAGAGCGGCGTCGAATTCCAGCCAGCCCTCGTTCTGGATGCGGGCGACCACGGCGTCGTCGGCGATGACGTCGGCGCCGGCCTCTTCGGCGGCGCGGGCGTCTTCACCCTCGGCGAAGACCAGCACGCGCACGGAGCGGCCAAGGCCGTGCGGCAGCAGCACGGTGTTGCGCACCTGCTGGTCGCTGTGGCGCGGGTCGATGCCGAGGCGCACGTGGACCTCAATGGTCTCGTCGAATTTGGCGGTGGCCAGCTTTTTCACCAGCCGCACCGCTTCCTCAAGCGGGTAGTCCTGACTGCGGTCGAATTCCTGCAGCGCTGCCTCGTAACGTTTGCCTCTTTTTGCCATGCTTTCCTCCCCGTGGTGCCGGCGGGCCAGGCGTGGCCCTCCCACAGAACTGTGTGAATCAGTCGACGACGGTGACGCCCATCTGGCGCGCGGTGCCTTCCACCTGACGCATGGCCGCCTCGATATTCGAGGTGTTGAGGTCGGGCAACTTCACCTCGGCAATTTCCTGCACCTGGCGGCGATTGAGTTGACCGACCTTTTCGGTGAGGGGGTTGGCGGCGCCTTTCTCGATGCCGGCGGCCTTGCGGATGAGGAAGGCAGTCGGCGGGCTTTTGAGTTCAAAGCGGAAGGAGTTGTCGCTGAAGACGGTGATTTCGGCGGGAATGATATCGCCCATGCGGTTGCTGGTGCGGGCGTTGTATTCCTTGCAAAAGCCCATCAGATTGATGCCGTGCTGGGCCAGCGCCGGCCCGATCGGCGGCGCCGGATTGGCCTTGCCGGCGGGGATTTGCAGGGTCAGGATGGCCTTGATTTTCTTTGCCATGCAGTTATTCGTCCTCAGGCTTTCTCGATTTCCAGGAAATCCAGTTCGACCGGCGTATCGCGCCCGAAAAAGCTGACCATCACGCGCACGCGGGTCTTGTCGATATCGATGTTGTCCACCGTGCCGATAAAGTCATTGAAGGGGCCGTCGATGATGCGCACCTTCTCGCCGACGCTGAAGTTGACGACGATGGTCGGCGTCTCCTGCGACATGCGGTCCATGATCTTGTTGACTTCTTCCTCGCGCAGGGGCGTGGGGTCGTTGCCCATGCCCACAAAGCCGGTCACGCCGGGGGTGTTGCGCACGACGTACCAGGAATCCTCGTCCATGACCATTTCGACCAGCAGGTAGCCGGGGAAGACGCGCCGTTCCACCGGGCGATGCTTGCCGTCGCGGATCTCGATCTCTTCCTCGGTGGGGATGATGACGTCGAAGATCTTGTCGCGCATACCCATGGTCTCGATACGCTGCTCAATGGCGTGGCGCACCTTGTTCTCGTAGCCGGAATAGCAGTGGATCACGAACCACTGCCTGTCGACCGTGGCGGCTTCCGTGCCGTCCTCAAGGATGATGTTGAGGTCGTCGTCTTCGTTGTCCAGCCAGACCGGTTCGGGGTCGAAGCCTTCCTGGTTCATCTGCTCTCCCGCCCCTGTCACCAGGACGCTGAATTCTTGCGATTGGAACGAATGTAGTAAAAGGTGCCCAACCCGACCACCACGACGAAAAATCCCAGGAAGACCAGGGGCTGGCCCAGACCAATGGCGAAGAGTTCGCTGTAGCCCAGGGTGATCAGGCCCAGCACGATGGCCGCCAGCAGTGTGGACACCAGCACGATGACGCTCAGACGCCGCGCCTCCAGGCGGGAGGGCCAACTGACCTTGTTGACCTCGTCGCGCACGCCCTCGAAGTAATTGCCGAGCCTGGTGAAGGGCCGGGTCAGACGGTTGCCGCTTTCCTGTACCACCGGCTGGTTGCGTCGGCCAGGCGTCACGCGGCCCTTGCGCGCGGTGACGCCGCGCTGCTGCGACTTGTCCGGCTCCGCGTCGGCGCCTTTGCCGAAAGGCCACCAGCCCCGCCGTCTCCGGGTTTCGGTCCTGTTGCCGGTTGTCATACGAACTCCTTGCTCATACAGGGGGCGCCGGGTCGGCGCGCCCCCGTTTCAGTTGCAGGGGAGGCAGGAATCGAACCCACAACCTACGGATTTGGAGACCGTTGCTCTGCCAATTGAGCTACTCCCCTATGTGGCGATCCCGCGCTGTCAGCGGGTCTCGCGATAGAGCACGTGACGACGCAGAAAGGGGTCGTACTTCTTCAACTCCAGCCGGGCGGTGGTGGTGCGCCGGTTCTTGGAGGTGATGTACATGTGCCCGCTTTCGGTGCTCTTGAGTTTGACGATGACGCGATTACCCTTTTTTGCCATCCTGGATCCTGTTCGCTGGCGCGCTCACCCTGCCGGAAGAGGCGCTCCTCTGTGTGTTGAAAGCAAGCCTCTGACGGGATTTGAACCCGTGACCTCATTCTTACCAAGAATGCGCTCTACCCCTGAGCTACAGAGGCGCTGTGGGCCGGGCTGGATTCGAACCAGCGTAGGCTCTCGCCAATGAATTTACAGTCCATCCCCATTAGCCACTCGGGCACCGACCCGTTTCCGCGCTGTTGGCCATTTCGCTCCCTCCGCTTCGCCCCCGTCGCTTCGGGAACCACCGTGGCCACTAGCCACCGACGGGATTCGAACCCGTAACCGCTCGCTTACAAGGCGAGAGCTCTGCCGGTTGAGCTACGGTGGCATGACCGTCGCAGTATAGCAGGGGCGCCTTGCCCGGCAAGGCACGGCCTGCCCGGCAGCACCTGGCGGGACGCAGGCGCATTCTAGTCAGGCGGGGGGTTGATGTCAATGGCCGCCTGTGCTGGCCGCGGTTTATCCCCGAAGCGGTTTATCCCCGGAGCGGCGAAGCGACGGGGGGCGAAGCGGTCAGTGTTTATGCTGGCCGCGGCGAGGCGGTCAGTGCCGTGCCAGGCGCTCCGGGGACAGCAGGCCATGACGCAGCAGCCAGGCGCTGAGTTGCGCCATGCCCGGCTCGGTGATCAGGCAGCCGCGATCGATGCCGCGCGGGCTGCTGTCCGGCGGCAAGGGCGCCGGCTCTTCCAGCGGCAGGTCGCTGCCTGGCGCGGCGATGACGAGGGTGGGGACGGAGAGGAAACCGACCCAGTCCAGCAGGCGCTGGCGGGCCTCGTCATCGTCGTCGATGAACAGCTCGTGCCAGGCGACCCCGTGCAGGCGCAGGGTCTGCTGCGCCAGGGTGACCCAGGGGCAGGGCAGGCGGCGGTTGTACATCACGAGTTCGCGGGTCACAGGCCCTCACTCCTTGCCGGCAGGTCGCTGCGCCGGTCCAGAAAACACAGAATGCCATTGACCACGCCTCTGGCGACCTGGTCCGGGCGTTCGGTCAGCAATTCGCGGTCCGCCAGCATGAAGCCGGTTTCGATAATGACTGCCGGCGTCCAGAGGTGGACCTCGCGGAAGGTATGGTAGCTGGTCATGTCCACCGTGACCCCCTCGTGGCGCCGCAGGCCGGTCTCGCGGGCGTAATGGCGCGCGATACAGTCCACGAGGATGTCGTCGCGGCTGCGGGCGGCCACGCGCGCGGCGGCGGCGGCCACCAGAAAGCCGGAGACCTGTTCGCTGAAGGGCTGGCAGGTATTGGCGTGGATGGAGACCAGCGCCGCGGCCTGATAGTCCTGCAGACGCGGATCGAACTCGTCGAGCAGGTCGACCGAATAGCCGCGACCGCGCAGGCTGCGCACGATGCGCTGCGCCACGTCAAAGTTGATGTCGACTTCGGCCAGGCCGTCGAGGCAAAGCGCGCCGGGGTCCGGGTCGGCGCCGGGACTGGAGGGGTTGGGGCCGCGATGGCCGGCGACGATGCCGATGCGTTGCAACCAGTTGGGCGTGGGCGCGGAGGTGGGCCGGGCAACGATTTCCGCCTGCTGCGCTTCCATGCCCAGTTCATTGCGCAGGCCGGCGGGGATGAAGTCCGGCGGAGTCCACCACACCAGAATGGTCGCGATCAGGCCGCTGGCGACGGCCACCAGAAAGAAGGCCCGCATGAAGCCTCCCAGCAGGCCGATGGCGCCCTGCTGCCGCTCACCGCGCCGCCGTTGCACACGACGGTCGCGTTCTTGGGCGAGCGCGGCCGCCCGTCGCTGGCGGCTCTTCTCGGGCGCGGAGACCTGCTGGCTGCGCGCGAGCGCCGCCAGCCGCATCATTTCCTCGAATTCCTGCGCGGCAGGCCCTTGCGGAGGCTGTGGCTGGTCGCCGGAGTCCGGCGGCTCGGGGGTATCGGACATCGAATTGCCGGGTGGCTGGCTGACGCCGGCGATTGTAGTCGGCGGCGGCGGCGGCGACAAGCGCGCTCAGGCGACGCCGTTCAGCAACTGGCCTGCGGCCTCAATGTATTCCAGGGACTGGTGGCGGAAGTAGGTGTTGTAGAGTTCGGCATAGTGCCCGTCCCGGGCCAGCAGGGTCTCGTGGTTGCCTTCCTCGATGATCTCGCCATTGCGCAGGGCGATGATGCGGTCCGCGTGGCGAATGGTGGAAAGGCGATGGGCGATGACGATGCTGGTGCGCTGCTCCAGCACCAGGTCCAGCCCCTCCTGAATGAGAGTCTCGGTCAGCGGGTCCACGCTGGCGGTGGCCTCGTCGAGGATGAAGATGGAGGGGTCCTGCAGCAGCACGCGGGCCAGTGAGACCAGTTGCCGCTGTCCCATCGAGAGGGCGCTGCCGCGTTCGCCGACCGCCGTGTCCAGCCCCTCTGGCAGGGCTTTCAGCCAGTCGCCGTGGCCGACCATGCGCGCGCTGCGTTCGACGTCCCCGTCACTGGCGTCGGGCCGGCCATAACGGATGTTGTCGCGCACGCTGCCATCGAAGAGGAAGGGCGTCTGCGTCACCAGGCCCAGGCGGGTGTGGTAGTCGTGCAGGTCAAGCTCGCGGATGTCCACCCCGTCGATGCGGATCTGTCCGCCCTGGAACTCGTAGAAGCGGGCAATCAGCTTGCCGATGCTGGACTTGCCGGAGCCGGTGTGGCCGACCAGCGCCAGCGTTTCACCGGGCTGAATGGTGAGCGAAAAGTCCTGCAGCACCTGTTCCTTGTCGGTGTAGCGAAAGTCGACGCGCTCGAAGCAGATTTCGCCGGCGATCCCGGGCAGTATCCGTGCGTCCCGCTGGATGACTTTCGGCTCGTCGTCGATGAGGGCGAAGACGCGCTCGCCGGCGGCCAGGCCCAGCTGGAACTGGCTCCAGAAGGACGCGATACTGGTCAACGGGAACCAGAACATCTGCATGCCCTGGATGAAGAGGAACCAGGTGCCGGCGCTTATTTCTCCCGCCTGGGCATCCAGGACGCCGAAATAGACCAGCGCGGTGGTGCCGAGGCCGGCCAGCAGGCCCAGCAGCGGAAAGATGCTGCTGAAGGTATAGCCGCTGATCAGGTTGATGCGATAGGAGCGCCGGTTGACGCCGAGAAACTCCTGGTAAATGCTGCCTTCCTGACGGAAGGTCTTGGCGATGCGGATGCCGCTGACCGTCTCCTGGATGTGGGCGCTGACCTCGGCCTGCACGCGACGGGACTGGGTGATGGTCTTGCGCGCGATGTGGCGAAAGCCGAGCGCCGTGGCGATGATGACCGGCGCCAGCAGCAGCAGAATCAGGGTCAGGCGGGGGCTGACCGTGAAGAGATAGCCGATCAGCAGGACGACCAGCAGGAACTGGCTCATCAGGTCCGTCGTCAGGGTGACGACCGCCGAGAAGGCCTGGGTATCCGAGTTCACGCGGCTGACGATCTTGCCGGAGGGGATGCTGTCGTAGAAGGAGAGATCGCGGCGCAGCACGGCGTCCATGGCGTCTTCGCGCAGGCGCAGGGTGACGTTGCCGATGGCCGTGGCCGATTGCCACTGGCGCAGGGCATTGAAGACCCAGGCGAAAGCGCCCAGCAGGATGGTTCCCAGCAGGGCCAGCATCAGGTTTCGCTGGCTGGGGTCCGCGGCGACGCGATCGATGGACTGCGAGATGAAGATAGGCAGGCCGGTGTTCAGCAGCGACGTCGACAGCAGGGCGCAGGCGACCAGCAGCATGCGCCGGCCCTCGGGACGGAAGTAGCCGAGAATGCGGCGCACCAGCTCACGGTCGCTGTACTGGCGGTCGTATTCTTCGGCATCGAGGCCGTCCATAATGAAACCCATGGTTCAGCGCTCCCCCTGGTCCTGTGGCGTCGGCTCCGCCAGCGGCAGGGCGACGTCATAGCGGGCGAAGATTCGGCGATAGAGTTCGGAATCGCGCAGCAGTTCCTCATGGCTGCCGCTGGCGACAAGACGGCCCTCGTCCAGCACCAGAATGTGGTCGGCCCAGCGAATCTGTGAGAGACGGTGGGTGATCAGCAGCGTGGTGCGGCCCTGGCGGGCGCGATTGATGGCGTGCTGGATATCGTCTTCGGTGGCGCTGTCAATGGCGCTGGTGGAATCGTCGAGGATGAGGATGCGCGGGTCGCTGAGGAAGGCGCGCGCCAGGGCCAGGCGTTGGCGTTGCCCGCCGGAGAGCATGACGCCGCGCTCACCGATCTCGGTCTCGTAGCCCTGGGCGAAGGACTCGACGAATTCATGCGCCTGGGCCTCGCGCGCCACCTCCACGATGCGCTCGTGGCTGGCGCCGGGCATGCCGAAGGCGATGTTGTCCGCGACGCTGCGCGAGAAGAGAAAGACGTCCTGCTCAATGCGCGAGATCTGCGAGCGCACGGCGTCCAGCTGCCAGTCGCGGATGTCCACGCCGTCGATCAGGATGCGGCCGGAAGTCACGTCGTAGGTGCGGTTGATCAGGTCGGTCAGGGTGCTCTTGCCCGAACCGGTCTGGCCGACGATGGCGACGGTCTCGCCGGGACGCACGTGGAAGGAAACGTCCTGCAGAACCATGCCGTCGTCGTAACCGAAGCTGACGTTCTCGAAGACCAGATCGCCTTCCACGCGGTCGTTGTGGCCGCCGACGTTTTCGTCCATGTCGGCGCTGGCGCGAATGAGCTCAAGGATGCGTTCGCCGCCGGCGATGCCCAGTTGCACCAGGGTGAAGGCGAAGACCGAGATGAAGACCGGGAAACGCATGGCGCTGACCAGCCCGGTCACGGCCACCACGCCGCCGATATCGAGGCGGCCCTCGCCGAAGAGAATCATGGTGTGCAGGAAGGAGAGGCCGAGCGCGAAGCCGTAGAAGAGGTAGGGCAGGTAGCGCGCCTCGATTGTGCCCTGTTCCACCAGATAGTCGCGCACGGCCTTCGCGTTGCGCATGAACTTGCGCCGTTCGAAGCTCTCGCGGGCGCTGCCCTTGACGACCTCGATGCCGGTGATGGTCTCTTCGAGGCCGGCGTTCATGACGCCAAAGGTGAAACGCTGCGCGCCGATGACGGGACTCAGGCGGCGGAAGTAACTGCGCACGGTGACGATATAGACCAGTATGAAGAGCAGGGGCACCAGAATCAGTTGCGGGTTGATGAAGGCGATGTAAACGACGGGCAGGCCGAGGCCCAGCACGATTTCGATGATGAAGAAGATGCCGGGATGCACCATAAAGTCCAGCTGGTTGACGTCGTCGGTGGCGCGCGCCATCACGTCGCCGACGCGCTGCCGGTCGTGGAAGGTCTGGCTCTTGCCCAGCAGGCTGACGTAGAGTTCCTCGCGCGAATCGTGGGCCAGCTTCTGGGCCATGGTCTCGATGGACAGGCTGCCGCCGAGGTGGGCGAGGCTGTCGATGAGCGAGACAACAAGCACGGCCAACGCGGCCAGCATCAGGCCGTCCGGCCCGGAGGGGCTGGTGATTTCCCTGGCGGCGTCGCCGATCAGCACGCGCACCCAGGCCATGGCGCTCCAGCCGATCAGAAAGAGGAGGACGGAGCGCAGGAAGAGCAGGCGGTAGCGCAGGATGTGCGAGAAGATCCAGCGGCGCACACCGTTGTGGTTGTAGGTGTAGGCATCGGCGACGGTGAACTCGCCCTTGTTGCGGGACACAGGTTCTCCTGGTTGCTGGAAGGGCGGCCATTGTAGCACAGGGCCGCCGGCTGTGAAGTCTGTTACGATGCGGTGGCTGGCCTGGTTGCGATACTTGTCAAGTCCAATGCTTTCTGAAGACTCAGAGGGGCGAGATGTGAGACATCCATAATCCTGCAACACAGGATGTCAAACAAAGATGTGTATACTTCTGCGCGTGGAGAAAGGCTTGTCATGGACGTTGCGACGATTCTGAATTTGATCGATGCCGGTGAATACGGACTGCCGGAGTTTCAGCGCGGTTACGTCTGGAGCCGCGAGCAGGTCCGCCGCTTTATGTCTTCGATGTACCACGAAAATCCGGTAGGTAGTCTTTTGATTTGGGTCACAGATGCATCATCGTCAGAAATCCGTGGTGATGACGATTCTTCCATTGGCACCATCAAACTTATCGTCGATGGTCAGCAGCGCATCACTACGCTCTACGGTGTGAAAAGGGGGAAAGCTCATCCCTTCTTCAGGGGTAACGCCAACAGTTTCATGAATCTGTATTTCAATCTGGACGCGGAAGAGGGTGAGGAGTTCGAGTTTTACGGTCCGGTTAAGATGAAGGATGACCCGCGATGGGTGAGTGTTACTGAAGTTCTCCAACAAGGGGCCGGTAAATTTCTGCAGATGCGTCTTGAATCGGGGCACCTCGGTTTCAATGATCTTGAGCGATTGAACCAACTGGAAAACGTTGAGAAGAAAGTTTTCCATACGGAAACGATTGCCGGCAGAAATCTTGAAGAGGTCGTCGATATTTTCAACGAGGTCAACAGCGGCGGGACAAAACTCAGCGCCGCCGACTTGGCGATGGCAAAGATCAGCGTTGTCCGACCATCGGCGCGGGACGAGCTGGACGCCTGCCTCCGGCGCTGGCGGAAATCCGGATTCAATTTCGACTTCAACTGGTTGTTACGCGGAATCACCATATACATCACAGGAGATGCACGATTCAGGGCGTTGGAAGACGTTGATTCAGAGGGTTTTGGCGAAGGCCTTCGACAATTCAAAAAGTGTATCGACGAATTACTGTTGCAGATTCGTGCCCATCTTGGGCTGGACAACAGCAGCGTGTTGCGCAGTGAGTTCGCCTTGCTGATGTTGGCACGTTATCTCAAACTTAATGGAGGTCTGGGGCAAGGTGAATCGGAAATCGCCCGTCTCCTTTTCTGGTATATCCACTGCGTACTTTGGGGGCGTTATTCCGTTTCGGTAGAGGCGAGACTCAATCACGACCTGGCAGTGTTGCAGGATGGTGGAGCTTGGGAAGGGCAGATTTCAGGGCTGATAGAATCTTTGCGCAGCGAACGTGGCACATTGACGCTCACGACTCAGGATTTTTACGGCTCGTGGCGAAGGAATCGCTTCTATCCCTTGTTATACATGTTGACCCGTGTCGGCCGCGCACGCGACCTGATGAAAAACATCCCGTTAAGCATGGATCCACTGCATAGCCCTCTCGAACTTCACCATATCTTCCCCAAGTCCCGCCTGTATGGCATGGGCCGAAACCGTCGTGACGTCAACACACTGGCCAACTTCGCATTCTTGACCGAGGGTAGCAATAGTTCCATCGGCAACCGTTGGCCCGCCAAATACCTGGCCGAGGCAGAAAGGAAATTCCCCGGCATACTTGCTTCCCAGTGGATACCCAACGAACCGGAGTTGTGGCAACCAGAAAACTACGATGCATTTCTTGAAAAGCGGCGTCACAATCTGACCAATGATGCAAACGCCTTGCTGGAAACCCTGGCCAGCGGTCGATTGCCCCAGGGCGCAATGATGCCCGGGCAGAAAGTTGAAGTGCTGCCCGTTCGTCCGGTTCATGTGGCGAGCGACGAAGAAGAACTTGAACTGACGGAGTGCCAGGAGTGGATGGAACAGCACAATCTGCCGCAGGGCGAGCCAGGCCACGAACTGGTGGACGAGGCGAGTGAAGAATTGGTGGCCACTCTGGACCTGGCCTGGCCGGATGGGGTGCAGGAGGGGCTGGGCCAACCTGTCGCCTTGCTCATCGACGAGGAAGATGAGACCCGCTATGCGGCGCAGCAGTATGGCTTTCGCTACTTCACCACCCTGGCAGAGTTCAAACACTTCGTGGAACAGACCGCGTTGGCTGAGTAAAGCGTCAGTCTGGCGAGTCGTCCCCCAATATCCTTGTGGACGTCGCTACTCGGCATCCCGCAGCAGGTCGCGGTCGCCGAGGGGCTGGACGGGGCGGGCGTTGTTGGCGTAGATCGCCGTGTAGGCCGCAATCTGCGTGGCGGACAGCGCCACCGGCGTATCCAGCAGCAGCCAGCGCACGATTTCGCTGCAGGGCGGCGTGGTCAGCGAGCCCTGGTAGGTGTAGAAGGTACGGCTCTGTGGCAGCAACCCGCTCAGGGCCAGGCTGTCGTCGGTGCTGACAGTCTTCCCGGCCTCGCCCGGCAGGTTACCGAAGACCGGCGCGTAGGCTTCATTGTCGTCGTCGCCTTCCTCAATCAGGATGCCGACCACCGCCAGCGTGCCCGAGTTGGGGTCGTGGTGGACGAAGTGGGCCTCCATCGCCGCCGCCTGGCCGTCGATCGTATGCTCCGACGGGGCGTGGAAGTGGAACTGCAGCAGGTTGTAGCGAATGCCGTTGTAGATGACGTGGCTGTCGCCCTCGACGTCGACCTGGATGCCGTGGCTGGTGTTGGTCACGTTGTTGGGCGTCCGACCATAGTCGAAGCGGATGTCCACCAGGTCCAGTTCGCTGGCGTTGCGAATGTCGATCGGCGATTGCGCCGTGCCGTCGGCGCAGAGGGCGAAGTCCGGCGACAGACTACCCCAGTTGTCGGGGCCGGTCTCGCCTTCATAGCCCCAATGCAAATCTCCAGCCATGGTCAGGTCCACAAGTGTCAATGAACTCACAGGCGCCGGCAGTCGGGGCAACATCGCCCGGCCGGCGAGGTACGAAGGTCTCGTGCCAACCACCTGCGACCGGCACGACTGACAAATACTAACACGTGGCGCAGCCGCGTTTGGCAAGGACATAAGTCCGCCCTGCACGGGGCGCCCGTATCAGGTGTATACTGATCGTGCCGATCGCCTTCACGGGACAGGACATGACCAAGCGAGCGCCGGTATACCCCTTCACCGCCATCGTGGGCCAGGAGCGCATGAAGCGCGCCCTGATCCTCAACGCCATCGACATGCGCATCGGCGGGGTGCTCATCCGCGGCGAACGCGGCACCGGCAAGTCGACCGCCGCGCGCGCCCTGGCGGCCCTGTTGCCCGAGGTGCGGGTGGTGGCGGATTCGCCCTTCAACGACGACCCCGACCAGCCCTCCACCTGGTCGGACGTGGTGCATGAGCGTTACGAACGCGGCGAGGAATTGCCGGTGAGCATGCGCCGCATCCGCTTTGTGGACCTGCCCGTCAGCGCCACCGAGGACCGCGTGGTGGGCACGCTGGATATCGAAAAGGCTATCCAGCGCGGCGAGCGGCACTTCGAGCCCGGCGTGCTGGCCAATGCCAACCGCGGCATTCTCTACGTGGACGAGGTCAACCTGCTCGACGACCACGTGGTCGACCTTCTGCTGGATTCGGCGGCCATGGGCATTAACGTGGTCGAGCGCGAGGGCATCAGCTTCTCGCATCCGGCGCGCTTCATCCTGGTGGGCACGATGAACCCCGAAGAGGGCGATCTGCGGCCGCAGTTGCTGGACCGCTTCGCGCTCTCGGTGGATGTCACCAGCATCGACGCGGCGCGCGAGCGCATGCAAATCCTTGAACGTCACATCGCCAGCGAGACCGACGCCGACGGCTTCCGCGAGGATTGGGCGCCGCGCGAGGAGCAAATCTCGCAGCGTATCGCCGCCGCCCGCGAACTGGTCGACGAGGTGGAATATGATCGGCGCGACCTCTACGCCATCGCCACCCTGACCAGCAGCCTGCACATCGACGGCCACCGCGCCGACCTGGTGATCCTCAAGTCGGCGCGGGCCCACGCTGCCTGGCAGGGACGGACGCGCATCAACCATGAGGACATCCTGCTGGCCGCCGAACTGGCGATCCCGCATCGCCTCAAGCGCGGCCCCTTCACAGACGCCACCATGAGTATCGACGCCATGGGCGACCAGCTGGACCAGGTCATGTCCGAGTGGAGCGAGGGCGACGATGCCGCCGAGGCCAGCGCCGACAGCGAGGAAGAACAGGCGGCTAAAAAAAAAGTCAGTCACTGAGCGATAGCAGTGACGAGGAACTGCCGGACCTCGGCCAGGCCGAGCCGGCGCCGCAAAACGTTTTCGACCAGCAGGACGCCTACTGGTGGGAAGGCGGCAAGCAGGTCGAGAGCAAGGCCGAATTCACGCCGCGCAAACTGGATACCCCGCTCGACCGCCTGACGCGGCAGCGCGCCGGCCGTCGTTCGCGCACGAAGACCGAGCGCAAGCGGGGGCGCTACATCCAGGCGCGGCCGGCCAACGGCCGCACCGACGACGTCGCCTTCGACGCCACACTGCGGGCCGCCGCGCCGCATCAACAGGAACGCGAGGCGGAGCGGAAAGAAAGCGGCGTGGCCTGGTCGCTGCGGGTGGACGACCTCCAGCGCAAGGTGCGCGTGCGCCGCGCCTCGAATCTCATTCTGTTTGCGGTGGATGCCTCGTGGAGCATGGCCGTTTCGGAGCGCATGCAGGCCACCAAGGGCGCCATCATGTCGCTGTTGACGGACGCCTACCAGCGGCGTGACCGCGTGGGCCTGGTGGTCTTCCAGAAGGACCGCGCCTCGCTGGTACTCTCGCCGACCAACTCGGTGCTGCTGGCCAAAAAGGCGCTGGCCAACATTCCGGTCGGCGGCAAGACGCCGCTCTCGGCCGGGTTGCTGCTCTCCTATGAGACGGTGCGGCGCGAGACCACGCTCAATCCCGACGTTGTGCCCATGATCATTCTGCTGACGGACGGCGCCGGCAACGTGTCCATCAGCGACCAGGCCCCGCAGGACGAGGCACATCGCATCGCGACCATGATTCGCGAACACGACATCAAGACCGTCACCATTAACATGGAACACGTGGCCTTTGACCGTGGCCTGGCCAGCCGGCTGGCGGAGAAACTGGGCGGGCCCTGCTATACCCTGGGCCAGCTGCACGCCGAACTGCTCTACCAGACCGTGCGCCAGGAGATGGAAACGCCACGCTGAACTTCAAGGACTTTCCGTGAACGACACAAATTACGACGAGGCGCTGGTGCCGGACTACGAGTTGCCGCCGCTGCTGCGCCTGGCCGATGGCAGCCCGGTAACTGACGCCGACACCTGGCGCGAACAACGGCGACCGCAACTGCTGGCGCTCTTCGCGCAACAGGTCTACGGTCAGACGCCGGTACAGAGTCTGCCCCTGCACGTCGAAACTCTGGAAGAGACCGCGCTGTCCGGTGGCGCGGAACGACGTCAACTGCGTCTGCTGATCGACGGCGCGCACAGCCTGCATCTGCTGCTGTGGACACCGCGGTGGCGACCGGCGCCAGTTTTTCTGGGCCTAAATTTCAACGGCAATCACACGACTCACGCCGATCCGGCGATCCTGGCGCCGTCGGGCGATGCGGCAGCGCGCGGCAGCAGCGCCGGCCGCTGGCCGGTCGAAGCCATTCTCGCGCGCGGTTACGGCCTGGCGACGCTGTGCTGCGATGACCTGTATCCGGACCGCGTCGATGGCCGGGCCGACAGCGTGCAGCGGCTGTTTGAAGCGCCGGTCGATGAGGGGAGCGCCTGGGGCGCAGTGGCGACCTGGGCCTGGGGGCTGAGCCGGGCGCTGGACGCCCTGCTGGAAACTGGCGACTGCGGCCCGGTCGCGCTTGTCGGCCATTCGCGCCTGGGCAAGACGGCGCTATGGGCCGCCGCCCGCGACGAACGCTTCGCGCTGGTCATCAGCAACAACAGCGGCTGCGCCGGCGCGGCGCTCTCACGGCGACGCTTCGGCGAAACGGTGGCGGCCATCAACACGCGCTTTCCGCACTGGTTTTGCCGCAACTTCCGGGCGTACAACGAGCGCGAGGACGAACTGCCGCTCGACCAGCACATGTTGCTGGCCCTGATCGCGCCGCGGCCGCTCTACGTGGCCAGCGCGAGCGACGACCTCTGGGCCGACCCGCGCGGCGAGTTTCTGGCGACGCGGGCCGCCTCTCCGGTCTGGCAGCTCATGGGCCACGAGGGCCTGCCGCTTCGGGAACAGCCGGCGCCTGATACGGTCGTGGCCGGCCGCGTCGGCTATCATCTGCGCCGCGGCGGGCACGACATCACGGCCTGGGACTGGGAGCGCTATCTCGATTTTGCCGACGCGCAGTTGCGCTGAGGCCCTGGTTCAACTCCAGCTTTCCGCGTCGCGGAAGGGCATGCATTCGCCCGGCACGTAGCGCGGCCGTTCGGCGTAGAGATTGCCGTTGTCGACCGCGTCGCCGCGCACGAGGATGCTGCGCCAGCCCTCGGCCTTGACGCGCGTTGTGGTGGGGATGTAGCGCAGCGTCAGGCCGATGCGCCAGCTGTCGGAGGTGTTGGCTTCGGAGCCGTGGATGATGCGCGGGTTGTGAATGGAGACGTCGCCGGCTTCCAGTTCGAGGTCCACGACGTCGGAATCGTCGATCAGCGAGGGGTGGATCTGCGAGTTCAGGACGTACTTTTCTTCATCGACGTCTACCATCTCCCGCCGTGAGAGCAAGCGCATGTTCTGCGTGCCGGGCAGGATGCGCATGCAGCCGTTTTCGCGGGTGGAGGCCGTCGCCGCCAGCCAGACGGTCATCACTTCCATCGGTTCCAGTGGCCAGTAATAGCCGTCCTGGTGCCAGAGGACGGGCTTGCCGTCGCCGGGCGGCTTGGCGATGTAGTGCGGCGCATAGAGCGCGATGTTTGGCCCGAGAAAGGGCTCGAGAATGTCGACGATGCGCTCGTCGCTGACGAGACGGTGCATGAAGGGATCGTTTATCAGGAAATTGTGGAAAAAGGCCTCTGGCCGCACACTGGGGTTCCGGCGCGACAGCCAGTGGACGTGTTCGGCCGTTTCAGCGGCGAGGTCGGCGTCAATGGCCTTGCGCACGATGGCGTAACCCCGTTCGTCGTAATGTCGCTTCAGGTCAGGGCCCATCAATTGCCTCCTCGTGCTGACTGCGGTTTATCCCAGAAGCGGCGAAGCGTAGGGGGCGAAGCAGTCAGTGCCTGTGCCGCCCGCGACAAAGCGAGCGGAGCATGTGGCGTCACGGGGGGACCATGACCCACCGCGCCACTTTCGGCTTCCGGCCGCTCGCGTTTGCCGTTCAACAGCGTCCCGAACCATGTGTAGCGAACTTCACGGGTCCAGGCAAGCAGCAGCAGGCCGCTGACGACCAGCACCAGCGCGATGTAAAAGAGGTGCGGGTTCGGCACAAGGGCCCGGATGGGGCGTGCAACAGGACGCCCGGCAACATGGCGCAGGCGCGCAGGGCGTCGAGATCGTGAAAACGTTTCATGGGCGAGCTTGCACGCATGGGCGGGTCAGGCCGGGGCGAGTGCGCGCGCCTGTTCCACAAGGTCGGCGGCGAGGTCGTAGCGGCCGAAGGCCGGAATGATGTAGGTGCCCTGCACCTGGTCGCGCATGGCGGCCAGCAATTCCCCGGCGATGCGCAGCCCCTCCTGGGGGGCATCCTCACCGGCATCTCCCATGCGTTCGATGATCTGCGGCGGAATGTGGATGCCGGGCACCTCGTTGTGCAGGAAGCGGGCGTGTTTGACGCTGTAGAGCGGCATCAGGCCCATCAATACGGGCAGGCGCAGGTCCTCGCCGACGATGGCCGCGTATTGCTCGTGGAAGGCGCGGATGCGCTCCGGTTCGAAAATGGCCTGACCGAGGGCGAAGCTGGCGCCGCCCTGCAGCTTGCGCAGCAACACGCGGCTCTCGCGCTCAGGGTTGGCGGCATTCATGTTAAGCGCGCAGCCAACCGTGAAGGAGGTGGGCTGGCCGATGGAGTGACCGGCCTGGTCCAGGCCGTGGTTAAGGCGCTGGCGGATGAGGTGGATCAGGGCCGAGGGCGCCAGGTCGTAGAGATCCATGGCTTCGGGGTAGTCGCCCACCTGGGTGGGGTCGCCCATGACCACAAAGAGGTTGCGCAGACCGAGGGCGTGGGCCGCCAGCAGGTCGCCCTGCACGCGCAGCAGGTTGCGTCCGCGGGTGGGGAAGTGCAGCACGGTCTCCATGCCCAGTCGCGACTGCAGCAGGTGGCCGATGGCCCAGGGGCTCATACGCATGCGCGCGGCGGGGCTGTCGGCGACGTTGATGACGTCGGCGCCGGCTTCCTGCAGGGTGCGGGCGGCGTTGAGCAGACGCTGCGGCGTGTAGCTGCGCGGCGGGGCCATCTCGACGCTGATGACGAATTCACGACGCGTCAACTGGTCCGCCAGACGGGTCGGGCGGTCTGGCGCGAGGTCTTCCTCATCCTCAATGTGCACGAGCGCGGGCACCGGCGTTGACGACGCCTGCGGATCGTCGAGGGCCCGGCGCATGGCGGCGATGTGTTCGGGGTGCGTGCCGCAGCAACCGCCGATCAGTACTGCGCCAAGATCGCGAAAGGTGAGGGCGTAGTCGGCGAAGTAATCGACGGTGGCGGGGTACATGACGCGGTCGCCGACCAGTTCCGGGAAACCGGCGTTGGGCTGGGCGGAGTAGCGTTGGCCCGGCGCGCTGTGTTGCATGGCCTGCAGCAGGCGCGCGATCTGGGCCGGCCCGCTGCTGCAGTTGATGCCGATGATGTCGGCTCCGGCGTCCATCAGGCCGCGGGCGACGGCGCCCGGCAGCCAGCCCAGCTGGGTGCGGTCGTCGTTCTCAAAGGTCATCTGGCAGGCGACGGGCATGGCCGGGTCCAGTTCGCGCAGGGCGGCCAGCCCTTCCAGCAGTTCGTTGAGGTCGCTGAAGGTCTCCAGCACGATCAGGTCGACGCCTTCGGCGAGCAACGCCTGCGCCTGTTCGCGAAAGGCCGCGCGGGCGTCCTCGCGCGCGAGGCGGCCGTAGGGTTGCAGGCGCACGCCCAGGGGGCCGATCGATCCGGAAAGGTAGAGATTCTCGCCGTCGCTCTCGCGCATGACCTCACGGGCGAGCCTCACGGCGGCGCGGTTGATGGTCGTCAGTTGGTCTTCCAGCCCGTGGTTGGCCAGTTTGAAGCGGTTGGCGCTGAAGGTGTTGGTCTCCAGCAACTCCGAGCCGGCGTCCAGAAAGGCGCGATGGACGCGCGCCACCCGTTCGGGCTCGTGCAGGCAGAGCGCGTCGAAGCAAGCGCCGATCGGCAGGCCCTGCTCGTGCAGCATGGTGCCCATGGCGCCGTCCACCAGCAGGGGCGCCGGCTGGCGAATGCGTTGGGCGAAGGGCAGGGCTGCCATCAGGGCCTCACTATCGTCTGTTCAGACGCCGCAACTGCTGGCATAAACCAGGCGACCTTCCGGTACGCCTTCCTCAACGGGCTGCACGCCCCAGGTGATGGCGGCCAGGCCGCGGTAACGCTCCGCGCGCAGCAGTTCAAGGTTGCGTTCGCGGATCCACTGTTTGAGCGTCTCCTCGTCGTCGTCGGTCTGCAGCACCAGGGTGGTGAAGCCCCAGGCGCGCGGGCGGAGGAGGTCGTATTCCTCGGAGACGATTTCTGCGCCCGGATACATCATCTGGCGCGAAACGATGTCCATGTGGCAGGCGTGGTCGATCAGCAGCACGAAGAGCAGGACAAACAGGAACGCGCCCAGCAGTATGGCGACCAGGGTGCGCCACAGCGGCGGCGAGCGGTGAAAGATCATGCGGCCAACACCGGCGACGGCGGCATCAGGCGTAGCGCCTGCGACATGGCTCTGAAAGACAAGAAAACCCTCCTGAAGTTTACGGAGTGACGCACTCAGCCCTGGTCAAGGATCATGGCCGAGCGGTCGAGATTGCCGACGCTGAAGTAGCGTGCGGCGGGATGATGGACGACGATGGCGGCCGTGCTCTGCTCCGGCACCCACTGAAAGGCGCTGGTCAGTTCCAGGCCGAGTTCATTTGCTCCCGGCAAGAGTCGCAGCACCGTCTTGTGGTCAGCCAGTTCGGGGCAGGCCGGGTAGCCCCAACTGTAACGCTTGCCCCGCTCCGCGGGGATGCCCAGTTCGCGCGCGACGTGCTGATGCACGTACACGGCCGTGGCCTCGGCGGCCTGCACCGCCAGCCCGTGGAAGAACCAGGCCTCGCTGTATTCGTCGGCGTCTTGCAGGGCGTCGACGGTTTCCGTGGCGACCGCGCCTACGGTGACGATTTGCAGCGCGACGACGTCGACCTGGCCGCCCTCCGCCGGCGCGAAGTAATCGGCGATGCAGAGGCGATCGCCCGTCGGCTGGCGCGGAAAGCTGAAACGGGCCTGCTCGCGTCGCTCGCCGCCGACCAGCGCCTCGTGCTGCCAGACGATCAGGTCATCGCCCTCGCTGCTGGCGGGGAAGTAGCCGTAGACCGCCTGGGGCTGCAGCGAACGCTCGCGCAGGGCCTGGCGGCTCATGGCTTCCAGCCTGGCGGTGAATTCCGCCTCCAGTTTTTCCCACTCCTCGCCGCGCGTGTTCTTCGCGCCCCAGGAGAGGCGGAAAAGCTCGGGTCGGTGGACGTGCTGCAGCACGATCTCCAGCGGCAGATAGTCGATCGTCTTCGCGCCATGGAATGGAGGTTGGGGAATGGACGGCGCCGCGCCCACAGTGCTGCCCCCGTCGGCGCGGGCCCGCTTTCGTCCGGCGGCGGGACGTTCCCTTTCAGCCCTGGCGTCGGCCAGCAGCCCGGTCAGAAGTTCCGAGCGGCGCTGCGGGTCCACCAGGCCGTCGACGACCTCGAGGCCCTCGAAGGCGTCCCGGCAATAGAAGACGCCCGGGGCGTAGGGCTGACCGTCGTCCTCAAGGAAGAGGATGCGGCGACCGAAGCGACGGTTGATGGCTGCGCCGCCGATGAGCACCGGAAAGTCGAGGTCGCGCCGCGCCAGTTCGTTGACGATCAGCGGCATCTGCTTCGAGGTGCTGACCAGCAGCGCGCTCAGGCCGATGGCGTCGGCTCGCAACTCCTGGGCCTGGTCGATAATGGTGTTGGCCGGCACCTGTTTGCCGAGGTCGTGCACGGTGTAGCCATTGTTGCCGAGGATGGTCTTGACCAGGTTCTTGCCGATATCGTGCACGTCGCCGTAGACCGTGGCCAGCACGACCGTGCCCTTGCTGGCGCCCTCCAGCCGTTCCATAAACTGCTCAAGATAGGCGACGGCGCGCTTCATGGCCTCGGCGCTCTGCAGCACGAAGGGCAGGATCAACTCACCCGAGCCGAACTTGTCGCCGACTTCCTTCATGGCCGGCAGCAACACGTTGTTGAGCACCCCGATGGCGTCCTGGCGCGTCAGGCAGTCGTCGATCAGCGCCTCCAGCCCGTCTTTCTTGCGGTGCACGATTTGCCAGTGCAGGGCACCCTCGCTGCTCATGTCGGCGGTGGGGTCGACCAGTTCATGGCCGGCGAGCTGTACCTCGTTCTGCTCGAAGAACTGGATGAAGTCCGTCAGGGCGTCCTCGTGGCGGTTGAAAATCAGGTCTTCGGCCAGTTGGCGCTGCTCCGGCGGAATCTCGGCCAGGGGCGTGATATGCGCCGGGTTGACGATGGCCATGTCGAGGCCGGCCTGCACCGCATGCCACAGGAAGACGCTGTTGAGCACGCCGCGCGCGCCCGTACGCACGCCAAAGCTCACGTTGCTGATGCCCAGCGCGGTCAGCACGCCGGGGATGCGCTGCTTGATGAGCCGCAGGCCCTCAATGGTCTCGATGGCGCTGTCGCGCAGTTCCGCCTGGCCGGTGGTCAGCGGGAAGGTGAGCGTGTCGTAGATGAGATCTTCCGGGCTCATCCCGTAGTCCTCGCAGGCGATCTGCGTGATGCGCTGCGCGACGGCCAGCTTGCGCTCACGGTCGTGGGCCATGCCCTCTTCGTCGATGGTCATGGAGAGCACGCCGGCGCCGTGTTCCCGCGCGACGGGCAGGACCTGGTCGACGCGTTCGCGCCCGTTTTCGAGATTGTTGCCGTTGATGATGGCGCGGCCGGGGTATTGCTCCAGCGCGGCGGCGGCGACGTCGGCCTCGGTGGTGTCGATGATCAGCGGGGCGGGCACGGCCAGAGCCAGCTTCTTGACCAGTTGTTGCATCTGCTCCAGTTCGTCGTCGCGCTCGGTCAGGGCGACGCAAACGTCCAGCATGTGGGCGCCGCGCTCTACCTGGTCGACGGCGATCTGCACCACGCCGTCGTAGTCATCGGCCAGCAACAGTTGCTTGACCTTGCGACTGCCCAGGCTGCTGACGCGCTCGCCGATCATGGTTGGTCCGGGCTGCTGCACCATCGGCGTGGCGGTCATGGCGCTGGAGGCCTTCGCCTCGTGCTGCGGCTGACGCGCTGCCGGCGGACGCAGGCTCAGCGGGCGGCCATCGCGGGAGTCGCCGTGCACCACAGCGACCAGCTGCGCCATGTGTTCCGGGGTGGTGCCGCAGCAGCCGCCGATGACGTTGACGCCGCGCGCGGCGAAGTCCGCCACCATCTCGCTGAAGGGGCCGGGCTCCATCGGGTAGACGGCCTCGCCCTCGACGTTGACCGGCAGGCCGGCGTTGGGCAGCACGCTGAGCGGCAGCCGGCTGTTCTCGAGCAAATGCTGCACGGGCGCGCGCATGTATTCGGGCCCGGTGGAGCAGTTGAGCCCGATGACGTCGACCGGCAGCGCCTCCAGGGTGGTCATGGCACTGTCGATGTCTGTGCCGAAGAGCATGCGGCCGCTGGTATCGAGGGTGACCTGTACCTGCAGCGGAACGCGCGTACCGGAATCGGCGAAATAGCGCTGTACGCCCTGGATGGCCGCCTTGACCTCCAGCATGTCCTGGCTGGTCTCCAGCAGCAGCAGGTCGGCGCCGCCCTCGCAGAGGCCGCGGGCCTGCTCGTAAAACAGATCGGCCAGTTCCCCCCAGGTGATGTCGCTAAGGTCGGGGTCTTCTCCGCCGGGCAACTTGCCGGAGGGCCCCATGCTGCCGGCGACGAAACGCGGCATGCCGGTGGCCTGTTCGAATTTGTCGCAGGCCCGGCGCGCCAGGCGGGCGGCGGCGCGGTTGATCTCCAGCGTGCGCTCGCCGAGGCCGTATTCGCCCAGGGTGAGGCGGTTGCCGCGGAAGGTGTTGGTCTCTACGACCTCGCAGCCGACGGCGAGGAAGGACTCGTGGATGGCCTTGATCATATCGGGGTGAGTGATGGAGAGGTAGTCGACGCAGCCCTCGTACTGCTCGCCGCCGTAGTCGGCTGCGACGGGTTCGCGCATCTGGATGCTGGTGCCCATGGCGCCGTCGAAGAGGACGACGTGGTCGGCGATGGCGTCCAGGTAACGCCGGTTGGTGAAGGTTCGCTGCGCCCGGTTCATGGGGTGTCTGAGCCTGTCATGTCCTTGTCAAGGCCTGTCACCAGATTTGTGCGACAAAGGTGTCGCGCAAAACTGTTAGTGCGACAAAATCATCCAAATCTGTCCGACAAATGGATTTGTGGGACAAAAGTGTCCGACAAATCTGTTTGACGGACAAAAACGACTAGATCTGTCCGACAAATGGATTTGTGGGACAAAAGTGTCCGACAAATCTGTTTGACGGACAAAAATGCCAAACGATGACCGGTTGACCGGTTACTCATCTAAAGCGACCAACTATCAGTCAATTTCGGACCTGCCTTCTGCTATATCCAGAAGCTCCGTGAACAGGAAAACGGACGGAATTTGTCCAGCGCCTGGTTTCACTTCAGCAAGGATTTCATGGTCTCTAAGCCTGCCGAGAATGCGCCTTGCAGCACGAACAGGCACACCAGTTTCCACGACTATGCTCGAAGTTGTAAAAATCGGACGGCTGAATATGCCGTCCAGGATGTGAATACCGTACTTGGATCTGCCAACCTCCGTAATCCTGAGCTTCATGTTGTTATACAGAGCCCAGACCAACCGCATGATTCTTAAGTCCATGGTTGCCTGTGTCTCTATCGCTCGCAGGAAGAATTCACACCAGCCTGTCCAGTCATCGTCACTTGAAATCGCTTCCAGTCGATCGATATATTCTTCCCGCATGGACTCGAGATGGACACTGACGTTGAAGAGGGGTTCGGGTATGAGGCCGTATTGCCACATCATCAAAGGTATCAGAATCCGTCCGAGCCTCCCATTGCCGTCGCTAAATGGATGAATGGCTTCAAACTCGGCGTGCAGCAGAGCAACCTTAATCAGGGGAATTGAAGGGTCAGACAAAGTGTAGGACAGCCAAGTGTCCAGTGCATCATACATTCTGGAAAAGGGTACAGGTACATATCTGGCGTCTAAAATTGTACTGCCAGGTTTCCCTATGAAATTGTCGATTGCACGAAATGCCCCGGGGTTCTTGTCACGGCCACGCGCACCACTGAGCAACGTTTGATGAACATCAAGAATGACATTGTGCGATAGTTTTTGCTGTTCAAGCAGTTCTCGTGCTTGATACAAAGCCTTCTGATAATTGATCACTTCCTGAATGTCATCTACTTGACGTCTCGACGATGGCTCCTGTCCCACTTCGTACCGCATGACCTCTACCATGCTCGCCTGTGTACCCTCGATTCGGGAAGAAGACACTGCCTCCTGGCGAGTCATGATGGATAACAACACACTGCTGTTTGGCACATCTGCAAGAGAATTCGCAAAGCGTCCCAAAGCCAGTGACGCAGACGAAAGTGCTGGAGCCAAACGCTGCCAGTCGAGTCGTTCAGTGGGCGGGAACCCGCCCTGATGGTAGTGCACCGGAGCCATCTTGCCTGTCTCCACAGAAAAATCGACCCCCGGCGCGGCGGGAGCCTTGAGTTGCCAATGCGCATCAGCCGGGCAGGCCCGCCGCTGATGGCACCTTCCCGACGCTTCGGAGGTTGCCGCGGGCCCGGCCGGTCGCCGCGCCCGCTGTCTACCTGAGACTGTCGTCAGTCTCGCAGAGATTCAACCGGCTGTCAATGCGGCCCCAGGACGGGCGGGGTAATCAGCCAGAGGCTTGTCACAATTTCAAACGACTTTCTTCGGTTGCGCCATTTCTGGAATCCGCATATCATGAAAACAAGGCATTGCTGTTGGCAAGGAATTGAAATGGAAGCCAAAAAGAAGGTTGCCAAGACCCGCAAACCTGACCGTACCAAACCGGGTGCACAGGACGGTAAGAACACTTCGCCCTGGCCGACGCTGGACAACGAATTGATGGACGAACTGGCCAGAAACATTGAGAAAAAGCGGAATGAGCCCGGCTCCATCCCGTACCCCTTTGATCGCGACTGAGACGGGCTACGTCCTCGACACCAACGTCGTCATAGAAAGAGGCAGGACGCCACCGGACAGCAGTGTCGTCCGGTGGTTTGATTCAGTGCCAGCGGACAGTTTGTATCTGACTCCGCCAGTCTATGAAGAGTTGCAAAAGGGAGTCAACGAAAGCGCCGGGGAAAACCGGACCAAACAGCGGCAATGGGTTGAAGAGACCAGACATCAATACCGATGGCTGGAACTGCCCAGGGGAGAACCGGTTGTCTTGACCGAAGCGATGGCCCGGATTCTCGTTGGCAACACAGGAAACATCCCGAAGCGACTCTACTTCGACTTTCTCATCGGGATGATCGCCATCAACCACGGGATGACCGTCGTCACGAGAAACGAGAAGGACTTCAGTCGACTGGGCGTAACTTTCCTAAACCCCTTCAGGACCAGAGGTTAAGGCGAACTTGAACTGACAGTCAGCCCAGCCAGGGCTGCACCATGTCGGCCTCGATTTGCAGGCCGGCCCATTCGTCATCGTCGGGCCCGTCATAGATCAGGGTGTAGGGGCCGGAGAAGCCGCCCTCGTCGCAGACCTGCAGGCAGCGTTTGTAGTCAGCGGCGTCGGGCTGCAGCGGTGAAGTGAAGCTGCACTTGGCGTGGGTGGAGCCGGCGTAGGGCATGACCTGGGCGAAATCGTCGTACTTGTGCGCGCCCTTCCAGTTTCCAAAGTCGACGCAAAGGCTCACCTGGTCACGCAGGGGTTCCAGCAGTTCACAGACCCGGTCGGGTGTGCCGGTGATGTCGAACCAGTTTTCGGTCATCAGACCCACGTTGTGCCGCGCCGCCACGTCGGCGAGGGAGGCGAGGGCATCGCGACTGCGGGCGACGGCGCCGTCGTCGAGGGTCTTGCCGCCGATGACGCGCGCGCAGTCGGCGCCCAGTTTGCCGGCGACCGCCAGCCAGCCTTCAATCCAGGCCAGGTCGCGCGCCTGATGTTGCGGGCTGCTGATGTCGCCGTCGTCGATGAGCAGCGAGAAGATCGACACGCCGGCCTCTTCATGCGCCGCGCGCACCCGTTCGAGGTAGGCGTCATCCAGCTGCGACAGGTGAAAGTGGCAAATCTCCAGGGTGTGAATGCCAAAGCCGGCCAGGCGCGCGGGCAACTCCAGCAGGGTCAGTACGCCGGGGCCCCAGGGTTCGCTGTATGTCTTCTCGGGCTTCCCCGGGCTGTCCCACCAACTGGGCCCGAGTTGCCGGTGGAGGCTCCAGGTGGATACCGACAAACGTCTTCCGTTTTCCGCCATGACAGGTCTCCCACACCGCTGCGGAGCGCCGGACGCAGCGTGCGACGGCGCGCCAATACCTTCATCATAGCGACAGGGCGCAGCAGTGGCCAGGAACTACAGCAGGTCGAGCGGGTCGAGGTCGATGATCCAGTCGCGGCCTGGCTGCAGTGCGTCCAGCGCAAGGCCCGGGTCGGGACTGCGCAGCAGCAGGTGCCAGCGATACTGGCGGCGAATGCGTGTGAAAAAGCAGGGCGCGGGCCCGATCAGTTCGCTGCCGCTCAGGTCCTTCGTTTCAATGATCTGACGCAACTGTTCTGCCGCCTGGCGGGCCTCCTGTTCGGCGCGGACCTCGCTTTCACGCTGGATGAGAATGCGCGCCAGACGCCGGAAGGGCGGATGCCCCAAAGAGCGGCGCCAGGCGATCTCCTGTTCGTGGAAGGCGCGGTAGTCCTGGTCGACGGCCGTCTGGATGGCGTAATGCTCCGGCTGGTAGGTCTGCAGAATGGCGCGCCCGCCCGCCAGCCCGCGCCCGGCGCGGCCGGCCGTCTGGGTCAGCAACTGAAAGCTGCGCTCGCCGGCGCGGAAGTCCGGCAGGTTGAGGCCGTGGTCGGCGTTGACCATGCCCGCCAGGGTCACCATGGGCAGGTCCAGGCCGCGGGCGATCATCTGCGTGCCCACCAGAACGTCCGCCTCGTGGTCGCTGAAGCGCTGCAGCAGGCGGTCATGGGCGACGGGGCTGCGGGCGCTGTCAGCGTCCCAGCGCAAAACGCGGGCGCGCGGGAAGAGCCGCTGCAATTCCTGCTCGACCTGCTGGGTACCGGCGCCGAAGTAGCGAATACGGCGCGAGTGGCAGTCCGGGCAAGTGCGTGGCGGCGCGCGCTCAAAGTTGCAGAGATGACAACGCAGGCGGCCGTCGTGACGATGCCAGGTGAGGGAGTTGTCGCAATTCGGGCAGCGCTCTACGTGGCCGCAATCGCGGCAGAAGACCCAGGTGTTGGCGCCGCGCCGGTTGAGAAAGAGCAGGGCCTGTTGCCGGTTGGCCAACACGTCGCGCAGGCCTGCCTGCAGGGCGCGGCTGAAGATGCTGGTGTTGCCGCTGCGCAGTTCGCTGCGCATGTCGACCAGCCTCACCGGCGCCAGGTCGACCATCAGCGCCAGACCGGCGGGCGCCGGCACATAGCGCGATTCCAGCTTGCTCGCCTCGGTCAACTGTCGGATGCGGCGGCGGTGGCCCATGATGCGTTGCGGCAACTCCAGCAGACGCAGGTCGCCGCGTTGCGCGCGATGAAAGGTCTCGACCTCCGGCGTGGCGCTGCCCAGCAAGAGGATGCCGTCGTTGTCTTGCATCATTGCTTCGGCCACGCTGCGCGCGTGGTAATAAGGAATGGCGGCGTCCGGACCCTGGCGGTAGCTGGAGTCGTGTTCCTCGTCGAGAATGACGAGGCCGACGTCCGGCAGGGACGTGAACAGCGCCGAACGGGTGCCGACCACCACCTGAATCTCGCCCGCGCGCGCCTGGCGCCAGATGTGGTGGCGTTCGCCGTCGCCGAGGCCGCTGTGCGCCACGGCGACCTGACCCGGGAAACGGGCCGTGACGCGACGCAGGGTCTGCGCGGTGAGCGCGATTTCCGGCACCAGAAAGAGCGCCTGGCGGCCCTGTTGCAGAACCCGTTCGATGGCGCGCAGGTAAATTTCGGTCTTGCCACTGCCGGTGACGCCGAAGAGCAGAAAGCGGCGCTGTCCCGCCTCCCGGACCTGCGGCCATCGCTCTGCCTCTGTCTCGATTTCCCGCCAGACGGCCAGCTGCCCTGGCGTCAGCGGCGGCGCTTCCTCCGGCACGTAGTCCCCCGCCACGCGGGCGTTGAACCAGCCCTCGGCGCTGCCGAGGTGAATCAGGCCGGCGTCCTCCAGGCGACGCAGACCGGCGAGCGTTATACCGGTCTCCCGCTGCAACTGGCGGGTCGCCACGGGCGCGTCCGCCCCGGCCAGCACCTTCAGAACGCGCAGCGGTCGCTCCGCCTGGCGCAGGGTGAGCAGGGTCGCGTCCAGTTCGCCGGGCGGGACGGCGGAGACCAGTCGTGCGTCGTCGCCTGAGTTAACGCGGCGCAGCAAGCCCCCGCGTTCCGCCCGCCGCAGGGTCGCGCGGTCCGTGGCGGAGCGTGTCAGGGTCTCCTGCAGCGGCAGGCCCCTGGGACCCGCTTCCGCCACGCATTGCAGCAGGTCCGCGCGCCGCGAGCGGCGTCCGATCAGGTGGCGGCGAGCGTCGATGCTGTCGCGGGGGATGGCCAGGGTAGCCGTGCGCAACTGTCTTGGACGCGCCGGCGGCAACAGGGTCGGTTCGCTGCGCAAGAGGCCGGCAGCCTCCAGGCTGCGCAGTGATTCACGCCAGTCAGTCTTTGGCAGGGCGCTGCCGATCTGCGTGTTGGTCAGCGGGCCGCGCCGACCCAGCAGGTCGAGCACACGCCTGGCCAGGGAGTCCAGTTCTGTGGCGTCTCTGACCTGCGCGCCCTCGATCAAGGAAACACGCAGGCCGCGGCGGCTGCCCAGGCCGGGGGGCAGGAAGAGCCACAGGCAGGGGCCGGGGGGCATGCGGAAGCGTCGGCTGATCCAGAGCGCCAGTTTGATCTGCTGCGCGTTCAGGAAGGGCTCGGGATCAAGCAGGGCTTCCAGCGGCTTCGTCTGCGCGATCTCGCTGCGGTCATTGAGGCGAACCAGGATGCCGGGTTGCAGGCCCGTGCCGAAGCGCACCCGCAGCAACTGGCCGGGCTGGACCTGGTTCTGCAGGGCTTCGGGGACGTGCCAGGTGAAGGTGCCCGGCAGGGGCAGGTTGAGGGCGACCTCGGCGAAGCACTCGGGCCTGGTGGACATGGCAGGCGGAAGGTGATTTACAAGGTCAGTATAACAAGACGGGACGGCGTGGCGTTCAACGAACGGGAAAGAGTTCGGAGAGCGGGCCCATCAGCCCGTTGGCGTCGCGGGCGGCGATCGCGAGGCTCGAGAAATTCTGTGGCAGGAAGCCATCCCAGGTGACGCTGGTGCTGCCTTCGATATCAAACTGCACGTAGCGTCGGGCGCCGGGTCGGCGCAGGGCTACCACGTAAGCGCTGGCGCCCGGCACTGGCTCCCAGACGAGGGTGCGCCCGCCGTTTTCCGCCTCACGCAGGGCGATGTTGCGCGGCGGCCGCGGTCCGTCGGCGAGGGCGGTGACGATGGCCAGCACGGCGCGGGTCACACGGATGAGGTAACTGGCCTGCACGATTTCGATGGTATCGCGGGCGTTGTTCTGGCGCGTACTGTCCTCCAGGCTCTGAATCAGGCGGAAGGCGGGGTAGCCGGCTTCGCTGAAGGTGATGTGATCGCTGTAGCGTCCGGCACGGTCGGCGCTGTCGTGCAGGACAAATTCCAGATCGGGGACGTGATTGAGGGCCAGCAGTTCGACCGTGCGGGCTGCCTCACGCGAGGGAGACGTATCCGGGCCTTCCGAATAGACCCGCAGGCGGTCAGGATCGCTGTTGCCCAGCGCGTCAAGGGGGCTGCCGATGCTGTCGAGGTTGATCATCAGACGCACGTCGATGCCGCTGGGCTTCAGGTAATCGTGGACGAAGGAGATGCTGCCGCGACGTCCGACCTCCTCGGCGGAAAAGGCGACGAATATGATCGCGCTGCGATGCGGACGCGAACTCAGCACGCGCGCCAGTTCAAGCAGGGCGGCCACGCCGCTGCCATTGTCGTTGGCGCCGGGCGCGGGCGCATTGCCATCGTTCTGGTTGCTGCCGGTGCTGTCGTAGTGGGCGCCGATGAGCAAGGTACCGGCCGCGGGTTCGCTGCCGCTGAGGAAGGCCACGATGTTGCGCGCCTCGCTGCGGACGCCGGCCCAGTCCAGATCAAAGGGTTGCGGAAAAACGACCAGCCTGCCCTGGGAGGCGGCGCGAATGCTCTCAAACTGGCCCAGAACCCAGTCCGCCGCAGCGCCAATGCCGCGGTTCGGGTTCCCGTAGCCGGAGTTGACGTGGCGTGTTTCGAAACCCTGCAGCGTGGCGACGTGCGAAATCAGGCGGTCCGATTCGATCTGGTTGCCATAATTGAGCAAGAGGGACGTGGCGTCCGGCGCGCCGGTGACGGCGGCCGGCGGCAATTGCTGCGGGCTGAGCGTGGCGTAACCGATAGTCGGTGGCGGCGTGGCACTTGGCGTAGGGATCAGGGTCGGCGGGCCGGTACGCGTTCCCAGGTCGCAGGCGAGCGCTGCCAGCGCCAGCGCCGCGAGAACGAGTGTGACCCTGGCCACCGGATTCATGGCGCGGATAGTATCACAAACGGCCCCGCGGCCGGGTTTTAGTCCTTGCGCACGATTTCCCAGGCGAGGTGATTGAGTTCGGGGAAGAGCAGCTTTTCACAGGCCAGGCGCACGGCGCCGCTGCTGCCGGGCATGGATACGACCAGGGTGCGGCGATACACGCCGGCGCAGGCGCGGCTGAACATGGCCGCCGGGCCGATGTCCTCGTAACTGAGCATGCGAAACAGCTCGCCGAAGCCGGGCAGGGTTTTCTCCAGATGACGGCTGAGGACGTCGAAGGTGGTGTCGCGCGGGCTGATGCCGGTGCCGCCGTTGAAGAGAATGATCTGAATGGCGGGCATGGCCGCGAGTTCCTGGAGGGCTGCGGCCACCTGGTCCGGCTCATCGCGAATGAGACGGTAGGCCCCGACGCGATGGCCGAGCGCTTCCAGACTCTCCGTCAACCAGGCGCCGTTGCGGTCCGTCTCTGGCGTGCGGCTGTCGCTGACGGTGACGATGGCCAGGGTGACGGGCTGGTCGCCCGCGCGTTCGTGATGTTCGGCTACGCCCATGAGAATGGCCTTTTGCGCATTGTCATTGATTCAGGAGGTGGAGCAGGCGGGAGCGGACGCGAGTCAGGCCGATTTGCGGGAAGCCGCGGCCTGATCCTGCGAGGCGGGGCTGCGTGACCTGGGGGACATTCTGTCACTTCCGTCTTCTATTGATGCCTCTTCTGTCGCTTCGTTCGGGTCCGCTGCGCAGATCTCCTTCAGCAAGCGCTCCCGCTTTTCTTCCGACATATCGGCCTGGAACTCCTTCAATTTTATCCTGCCCCTTGCGTGTGCAAAAGCCTCACCCGCAGCCTGGTCAAGCTCTTTCCCTTCTTTGCTCATCTACTGCTCCAGTCACGACAGATTATGGTCTGTTCTTGTCCAGGTCAATTCAAGGCAAGCGATCATTTCAGTGCCCTGGCTGCGATTCGGTCAGGATGGTTGGGCGGGGAATGGACCCTCAGTCGTCCCGCAGACGACGGGTCGCGCGTTGTTCCTCCAGCAGGTCTTCTAGGCTGACGATGTCATCGTCGTCAAGGTCTTCTTCATCGGTCAGGCGCTGCGCCAGACGTGCGTTGCGCTTGGCCCGCGCCCGCTGTTCCCGGTCGCTCTCCTGAGTGTAGCCGCGCCAGATGAAGACCATGCTGCCGACGGCCCCGGCCATGAACAGCGGGGCGACGACATCAAGCTGGCCGCTGTCAAAGACGGTGACGTTGATGATGATGATGGCGACAATCAGCCAGATGGCGATGGTCGACACCATGCGCGTGATGTCGATTTTCATCCGCCGGACTCCAAAGCGTCGAAGACGCGCGGCGTGATCAGCCATTCCAGGATGGCGCGGCGGGCGCCGGCGTCGAGTTTGAGGCGCGCCAGGCCGCCGGGCTTCATGCTGACCTGCGCGCCGCTGAGTTCCTGCACGACCATGGGCAGAAAGGGGTTGTGCCCTACGCAGAGCAGGTCCGCGTCGTCCGGAATTTCAGCCAGCAAGGCAGGCAGGTTTGCGGCGTTGAAGCCGTAGTCCAGCGCCTGGCGCTCCGCGACCTCGACGCCCAGCGCCGCTGCGACGATGTCAGCCGTTTGACGGGCGCGCACGCGCGGGCTGCTGACGATACGCGCCGGCCGCAACTTCAGACGCGCCATGACTCGTGCGGCCCTTTCCATGCGGCGGACGCCGGCGGGCGTGAGACGGCGCTGCGCGTCGCTGACGTTGTGCGCTTCCGCCTTGCCGTGCCGCAGAAGATAGAGACGCATGGTCAGACCTTGCCTTTAAACGCAAACGGAGCCAAGGGCCCCGATTGGCAGGACGTGTGTTGCGGAGAGCGGGAGATGAGATTCGAACTCACGACATCTTCCTTGGCAAGGAAGCATTCTACCGCTGAATTACTCCCGCATGTTACAACAGTGTAGCATATTTCCCGCGCCGCGCAAGAGAATGACTATCGGAGTGCTGTTTGACTGCAGAAGTACGTCGCGCCTGGCGCGTGTGGCTGTTGTGGAGTGGCGGCCAGGCCTTGCTCTCGTCCATGGCCTTCACCGCCATCATGATCTATCGCATCACCGAAGTGGGTCTTTCGCCACTGGAACTGGTGCTGGTGGGCACGGTGATGGAAATCGTCGTCTTCCTCTTCGAAATCCCGACTGGTGTCGTGGCGGACGTCCACAGCCGGCGCCTGTCCATGCTCATCGGGGCGGTGCTCATCGCCCTGGCGTTTATCCTGGAGGGGCTGGTGCCCGCCTTTGGCGCGCTGCTGCTGGCGCAGGCGATCTGGGGTCTGGGATATACCTTCACCAGCGGCGCCAGCGAAGCCTGGATCAGCGACGAAATCGGCGAGGAAGCGGCGTCGCGCGCCTTTCTGCGGGGTGCGCAGGCGGGCACGGTCGCCGGCCTGCTCGGGATCGTCGGCAGCATCCTGCTGGCCAGCATTCAGATCAACCTGCCCATCGTGCTGGCCGGAGTCCTTATGCTGGCCCTGGCGGGGCTGCTGGCGCTGATCATGCCGGAACGCAACTTCAGGCCCCGTGCCCGTGAGGAACGGGACAACTGGCGCGCCATGCGGGCCACCCTGCGCGCGGGAGTCGACCTGCTTCAGCGACGGCCCGTGCTGCGCATCGTGCTGCTGGTGGAGTTGATCGGCGGCCTGTACAGCGAGGGCTACGAACGCCTGTGGCAGAAACACATCCTGGACACCTTCACGTTGCCGACCATCGGCGGGCTGCAACTGCCGCCGGTCGCCTGGTTCGGGCTCTACCAACTGGTGGCCAGCGTCGGCGTCATCGGCCTGACGGAGCTGCTGGGCCGGCGCGTGCGACTGACGAGGCAGGGGCCCGTCATGCGCGCGCTGCTGCTGCTCAATCTGGCCATTGTGGCGGGCATCGCGGTCTTCAGTCTGACGGACAGTCTGGCGCTGGCCGCGCTGGCGTTGCTGGTCCTCACGGCGACGCGCGCCGCCGCCATTCCCGTCAGCAACGCCTGGCTCAACCAGAGCGCCGAGCCGGAAATACGCGCCACCCTGTTCTCGCTGCACGGTCAGGTCAATTCGATCGGGCAGGTGGTCGGTGGGCCGCCGGCCGGGATGATCGGACAACGCTCGTTGCGCGCGGCCCTGCTGGCCAGCGGCCTGGTGCAGACCGGTTCGCTGCCGCTACTGGGCCTGGCGCTGCGACGGGTGCCCGCAGAGACGCGTGGAGTCGACTAGTTGGTGGACTGCGTGTAGCTGCCCGGCGAGCCCTGGTTGCCTTCCTTGCCGTCCGGCCAGACGGTGTTGTTGTTGAAACGTACGCCGTTAACGTTGGCGCCGCGCAGGTTGGCGCGCAAAAGGTTGGCGTCGTTCAGGTTGGCGCTCTTGAGGTTCGCGCCGGCCAGGTTGGAGTCCTGCAGGTTGGCGCCGCTGAGGTCCGCGCCCTGCAGGACGGCGCCCTGCAGGTCCGCGCCCGGCAACTGCGCCAGTGACAGGTTGGTGTAGTAGAGGTTGGCCGAGCGCAGCGTGGCCTCGCGCAGACGCGATGATGACATGTTGGCCTGTTTCAGGTTGGCGCCGTTGAGGTCCAGACGCGTCATGTCCAGTTCCTGCAGGTTGACGCCCGCCAGTCGCGGGTTGGGGCCGGCAGCGATCAGCATCAGGACCAGCTGCTGCCGGGTTATCTCGGGCATGTCCCTGGCTCCGGGGGATCACGACGCAACGGGTGCAAGTGTAACGCTGTTGACGCGTTCCGGCCAGGCGCGGGACCAGGGCCACTTGGCATGAAGTGGCGCTGGCGCTGACGGACCCCGTTTCAGGCCGGCTGCAGGCTCAGGCGACTGCCGGCGGCGTCCCTTTCCACGCGAATCTGCAGCGGAAAGCGGTCGCGCAGTTCCCCGATGTGGGTGATGACCAGAATCAGGTCGAAATCATCCTGGATGGCGGCGATGGCCTCCACCAGACGCTCGCGACCGGCATCGTCCTGGGTGCCAAAGCCCTCGTCGATGAACAGGCTGCGCAGTTGCGTTCCTGCCCGGCGCGCCAGCAGGCGGGAGAGGGCGATACGCAGGGCAAAGTTGACGCGGAAGGCCTCCCCGCCGCTGAAGAGTTCATAATCCCGCAGGCCGTATTCGTCGGCGATGCGGATGTCCAGGGTCTCGATTTCGCCGCCGCGTTTGCGCTCGCGCGTGGTCTCCAGTTGCAGACGCAGGCGGCCGTCCGTCATGCGCAAGAGCAGGGCGTTGGCGGCGGCCTCCAGTTCCGGAATGGCGCTCTCCATGAGAAGCGCCGGTACGCCGTCGCGACCGCAGGCCTGGCGCAATTCTCGGTAAATCTCCGCTTCCTCCTGCAGCCCGGCCGCGCGCTGCTGCAGGGTCGCATGGCGCTCGCGCAGGCTTGCCAGCGCGGCATGTTCCTGCCCGGCGCTGACCAGTGCCCGGTCGGCCTGCTGCGCTTCCACGCGCAACTGCGCCAGTTGTTCCTGCTTCACCTGGTGCTCCGTGAGTCCGGTTTCCAGCACTGCGATGTCCGCTTCCAGCTGGCCGATGCGCTCCTGCGCGGCGCGCTGCTCCGCCTGGATGCGTTCGCGGCGCGCCCTGGCCGATGCCAGCGCGTCCTGCGCTTCGGGCAGGCCGTTGAGCGCGATCTGCAGGGCTGTCTGGCGCTGCTCGAAGGCCTCATACTGCTCCAGCTGTGCCTGCGCGGCATCGTGTTGCGCGCTGTCGTAGCCGATCGCCGCGCTGCTGCTTTCCAGGGCGGCCAGTTGCGCGTGCAACTCCCGGGCATAGTCCCCGGAGTCCAGACGGGCCTGCAGGCCGGCCTGCTCGCTGCGCAACAACTGCAACTGTTCCGTCGCCTCGGCCGCCGCCCGGGCCCGCGCTTCCAGGTCGGCAGCCCGGGCCAGCAACGGCTGCAACTGACGCAATTCATCATCCAGCTGCGCGGTCCGCGCCTGTCGACGCCGGTCTTCTTCCGCCAGATCACGCATACGCCCCTCATTGGCGCGCCAGCGGTCCCCCTGGGTGCCGCCTTCCTGCTGCAGGCGCGCGATCAGGGCCAGGCGGGCGTCGTCGTCGAGGGGCTGACCGCATAGCGGGCAGTTCACGCCGCTGGCGCGTTCCAGACGGTCCATGCGCGAGCGCAACTTCAGCATCGACTCGCGCAGGTCGCGGTTGACCCCCTGCAGACGGGCACGTTCACCCTGCTCCCGGCTGGCGTCAGATTGCAGTTGCGCCCGTTCGCGTTCCAGCGCGCGCAAGGCAGCGATCCGCTCGCGCGTTTGTTCCAGCGCGGCGCCGGAGGCCGCCTTGACCTCGCCCTCAAGGCCTTCGATGCGCGCGCCCAGGGCGCCCAGGCGCGTTTCAAGCTCTGCGCGCGCGTCGCGCAGTCGCTCGCGCAGCGTCTGCTCACGGGCGCGTAAGTCGCCCAGGCGGCGCAGGCGCTCGCCCAGCTGGCGGTCGCTCTGCCGCGCGCCCTGCAGCGCATCCCAACCCCGTTCGATCTCCTCGCGTTGGGCCAGCACGTCCTCGAAGGCGGCGATGCGCTCCTCCTGCCGCTCGCAATCGCTGTTGGCGGCTTCGCTGTCGGCCTGGTGTTGCCGCAGTTTGTCCCGCTCGCCGGCCAGGCGTTCCCTGGCGAAACGCAGGTCGTGCGGCACGTGCTCGCTGGCCTTGGCGACCTGCTCCGCGGCGTCAAGATCGCGCTGCGCCGCGGCGCTGGCGTCGCGGGCGGCCTGCAGGGAAGCTTCGAGAGTCTGCTGGCGCGCCAGGTCGCTTTCTGTCTCCTCGTTGCGGGACTGCAGCAGAGCCAGCTGCGTCTCCAGCCCGGCCAGATGATCTTTGGCGGCCTCCTCCAGGCGCTGCCACAGGGAGAGGTCCAGGATGCCGGCCAGCAGTTGCTTGCGTTCCGCCGGCGTGCGCGTGGTGAAGGCGTCGGCGCGGCCCTGCTGCAGCCAGGCGGAATTGACGAAAGTCTCGAAGTCCAGCCGCACCAGGCCGGTGATGCGTCGCTGCGTGGCGCGCATGCTCGCTTCGCTGATGCGGCTGAAGTTGCCCCGGGAGTCGCGCACGAAGAGGTCGAGCGAGCCTTCGCCGCGTCGCGCCCGCCAGCGCTGACGCAGCACGCGGTAGACCTGTTCGTCCTGTCGGAAATCGAGCTGGACGCGCATCTCCTGGCTGCCCTCGCGCAACAGGTCGGCGGCGCTGCGACCGCGCGCGCGGCCCCAGAGCGCCCAGCTGATGGCATCTAGCAGGGCGGACTTGCCGGCGCCGTTGGGTCCGGCGAGGCAGGCGAGGTGAATGTCCTCCAGGCGCAGGGCGTCCAGTTCGCGCCAGGACATGAAGTTACGCAGTTCCAGACGCAGGGGCAGCATCAGTGCGAACCGGCCTCGATGTCGCGCAATAGTTCTGCGGCGGCGTCGAGCAAGGCTTTTTGCCGCTGCGGCGGGGTATCGCGCGACGTCAGATAGTGTTGCAGCAGGGGCAGTGGCTCCAGGCCTTCCACGCCGCCCCTCGTGCGGCGGTGGGGTCGCTCGACCTCGCGTTGCAAGCCCGCCAGATGCCAGACGCCGGCGCTTTGCAGGGCCTCGTGGAGCGCGTCCGCGTCGAGGGTCGCCTCGTTGTCCGCGGACAGTTTCAGCAACAGGCGCAGAATGACGCCGTCCAGCGCTTCGCCGGCGAGGGCCCCTTGAAGGGCCGCGGCCGGGGCTGCGCTGTCACGCAGGTCGAGATGCAGGCTGCGCAGCGGCCGCGCGGCGAGCGGCAGGAAACGCCAGCGCGTCGCGCCACGGGCCAGCTCGATCAGACAGGCGCCGCGCGGCGCATCCTCTTCGCTGAAGTCGAGGCGCTCGGGGGCGCCGCTGCAGACCACGGCAGGGGGGTCCGCGCGCCCCTCCGTCAGGTCCTGGTGGCGATGATGGTAGCCGAGGGCGACGTGGTCCTGGCGCGGGTCGGCCAGGACGTCGAGGGGGACGGCCGGCGCCTCGCCGGGGACGTAGCCGGCCTCGCTGCCCGGTTGCGCGCCGCAGACGGCGACGTGCGCGACGAGCAGCCGCGGCATGTCGAAACCGTCGGCTTCCGCCGCCAGGGCCTTCAGGCGGGCCGCCAGCGCCTCTGACAGTTCAGCCGTTGACAGCGTTCCGCGCGCTTCAGGCAGGAGGCGCGCGCGACCCGGCCAGGGCGCCGTCGTGACGGCCAGCGGGCCCCGGCGCGTGTCAATTTGCCGCAGCCCGTAGTCGCTGCAGACATGGACGCCGGGAACATCGAGAGTGGCGTAGATCTCGAGGCTGCTGGCGCGTCGGGGCTGCAGGGGCAGGTCGTGGCGGCCGGTCAGTAACAGGAGCGGCGCCTGGCGTGCGAAGGACTGTACGCGTCTGGCGAACTCGCGTTGCAGGGTGGGGTTGGGCGAGCGGCTGTGAAAGGCATCGCCGGCGAAGACCGTCAGATCGACGTCGTGTTCGCGGGCCAGGCCCACCAGCTCGTCGAGGCGGGCGAGGAAGTCCTGCGCGCGCGCGCCGAGGCCGCTCTGCGGGTCGACCGGCCCGTAATTCGCGACGCCGAGGTGCAGGTCCGCGAAATGCAACACGCGCAGGGCATCATCCATGCGGCCATTCTAGCACGGGCATGGCGGGGCAGGCGGCCCGGGCCGGGGCCGCTGTATTTCCCGCAGGGCACATGTATACTGCCTGCGGCTGGCCATGGGACCCGGGCAATGAACGCGAAGGCGCTGCAGGCGCTGGAACTGCACAAGGTGCTGGAACAACTGGCGGCACACTGTTCCTTTTCCGCCGGTGCGCAGCTGGCGCGCGAGCAGGTGCCGACCGGCGATTTTGACGAGGCCGCCCAATGGCAGCGGGAGACCGCCGAGGCGCGCGTGTTGCTGGAGCAGCGCGAGGTGTCGCTGGGCGGCGCGCGCGACGTGCGGGATCCGGCCTTGCTGGCGACTCGCGGAATCCACTGCGACCCGGCCACTTTGCTGGATATCCGCCAGACCCTGCGCCGCGCCACGACCCTGCGCCGCAGCATCGGCCGTCTGCGCTCGCAGTACCCCCTGCTGGCGGAACTCATCAACGAGGCCCAGGAATGCAGCGAACTGCAGGCCGCCATCAGCGTCGCGTTGACGGAAAACGGCGAGATTCGCGACCACGCCAGCCCGCGCCTGGCGATTCTGCGCCGGGACCTCAAGCTGGCGCACGAACGCCTGATCACGCGCCTGCAGCGCATCGTCGCCATCAGCGAACACCGCCCCTTTCTGCAGGAAGCGCTGGTCACGACCCGCGGCGGGCGTTACGTCATTCCGCTCAAGGCCGGCTTCAAGGGTCGCATTCCGGGCATCGTGCACGATTCGTCGGCCAGCGGCGCGACCCTGTTCATCGAGCCCCTGGCGACAGTCGAACTGAACAACGCCTGGCGCGAACTGCAACTGGAAGAGGAAAAGGAAATCCGTCGCATCCTGGCGGCGCTGGGCGCGCAGGTCGGCGAGGAAGCCGAGTCCATCGTGCGCACCGTAGACGTGCTGGCCCAGCTGGACCTGGTGCTGGCGCGCGCGCGTTATGCGGAGCAAATGGCCGCCTGCGAGCCGATCTTCGTCCCCTTCCGTCCGGCCAACGGCGTGCCGGGCAGCGTCATGCACGTGCAGGGCGCGCGCCATCCCCTGCTGGGCAGTCCGGTCGTCCCGATCGAACTCGTTTTTGACGCCAGCACCTGGGTGCTGGTCATCACCGGGCCCAACACCGGCGGCAAAACGGTGTGCCTGAAGACCGCCGGTCTGATGGCGCTGATGGCCCAGTGCGGCCTGCAACTTCCGGCGGACGACGCCCGCCTGAGCGTATTCAGCGGCATATACGCCGACATCGGCGACGAGCAGAGCATCGAACAGTCGCTGAGCACCTTCTCGGCGCACATGACCAACACCATCGACATCCTGGCTGTGGCGGACAGCCGCTCGCTGGTGCTGCTGGACGAGGTGGGCGCCGGCACGGACCCGGCCGAAGGCTCGGCGCTGGCGCGGGCGTTGTTGACGCATTTGCGCGACCGGGGCGTGACGACCATCGTCACGACGCATCACCCGGAACTAAAGATCTACGGTGTGGAGACGCCCGGCGTGCGCAATGCCAGCGTCGAGTTTGACCCGGAAACGCTGAAGCCGACCTATCGCCTGGTCATCGGCCTGCCGGGTCGTTCCAACGCGCTGGCGATCGCCGGCCGTCTGGGACTGGATGACGGCATCATTGTTGCAGCGCGGCACATGGTGGCCACCGAGGAGCTGGTGGCCGACGACCTGCTCGATGAGATCCAGCGCACGCGCGAGGACGTTCGCCGCCAGGACCGGGCCCTGCGCGCCGCCCTGGAGGACGCCGAACAACAGCGCGACGAGTTACAGACCCGGCTTGACGGACTGGATGACGAGCGTCGCGACGTGATCAATGCGGCACGGCGCCAGGCGGAGGGGGAACTGCGCGGCTTCCAGCGCGAGTTGCGTCGCCTGCGTCGTGAATTGCACGCGGCGGGTCAGCCGCTGCAGGAACTGGCGTCGCTGCAGGAGGCCGCGGCTGACCTGGAGGGCCAGGTCGCGCCACCGCCGGTCAGCGAGGTCCTTGCGCCCGAAGCGGACTGGGTGCCGCGCGAGGGGCAGCGCGTCTGGCTGCGCACGTTGAACAGCGAGGGCACGATTCGCGAACTGGACGGCGACGAGGCGCTGGTGCAGCTGGGTGCGTTGCGCGTGCGCGCGGGCGTCCATGAATTGCGCCGGCGGCCGCAACTGGAAGGGCCCGGCATGCAGCGCGGCGGCGGGCGCCGTTACGAAGCCTCGCCCGACCCCGTGGCGCCCAAAGGCAAGTCGCCCGGGCTGGAACTGGACCTGCGCGGCGAACGGGTGGAGGAAGCGCTGAAACGCTTCGAGACCTGGCTGGACGCCGCCTGGACGGCGGGCCTGCCTTTCGGTCGCATCATTCACGGCAAGGGCACCGGCGCGTTGCGCAAGGCGGTGCGCGACCGCGCCAAAGACCATCCCCTCATCGCCAAGGTGACGGAAGCGCATCCCGGCGAGGGCGGCAGCGGCGTCACGATCATTCACATGGTGCCCATCACCTGAGAACGCTCAGCCGCGACCGGGCTCCAGCACGCGCAGGTCTTCCGGCGCGAAGTCCGCGCATTCCAGCCCCTCCAGCCCTGCCCAGGCGCCCGACCCGTCGGTCAGCAGGTGCAGCCAGAGGCCGTCCGGATCTCGACCGTCGACCTGCACCTGGCTGCCGGCCTCGAGTTGCCCCAGGGACTGCGCGTCCGGCAGTGGCTGACCGTAGAGGAACAGCGGTTCATTTTTCACCGTGCAGGTGGGCGTGAAGGCCGGCAGAACGAGCGGTCGTTCCAGCAGGTTGCCATAAATGTCTGTGGCGACCAGCGTCAGGGTCAGGTCGTCTGCGGCTTGCAGCGACAGGTCTTCCAGCGCGCCGCTGGCGTCAAGCCCCTGTCTGGCGAGGGGCTCCGGGCCGTCGATCCGCAGTTGTTGCGCACCAGGGACGTCCCAGCGCAACGACAGGGTCTGGGCCACGTGGCGCAGCAGGTTCGGCGGCGTCGCGCTGAAGTCGAGGACCTGCAGGGGTTCGAAGACCGTGACGGCCAGACGACGACTGACGCTGCGCTCGCCGTTGCCGGCCAGCAACTGAAGCGCAAGCTCACCTTCCAGATTTAGCGTTTCGAGCCTGTAGCCGCCGGGGGGCGCCAGCGTCGGCAGATCGAGCCACTGGCCGTTGACCTCGAGTTGCAGGGTTGAGGCGTCCTGCACCTGCCAGTCGAGGACCAGCGCCTCGCCCTGCGGCAGCAGTCTGCTGTTGCTGCGGAAATCCAGAATGGCGGGCGTGACGACCGGGCTGCGGAGCAGGGCCAGGGCGAGTGCCGCCAGGAGTACCAGCAGCAGCGGGATGAGTCGCCAGTCGAGGTGCGGATCGACCTGCAGGCGGGCGGGCAAGGCGAGCACAAAGCCGGCCTCATTCAGCGAGTGGGCCTCGATGGTGAATTCGAGGGTGCGGCGTCCGCCGAGCAGGGGACGGGCGCCGGCGGGCAGGCGCAATGGCAAACTCCGCAGCTCCCCGGCTGCGAGCGTCAGGGGGCCGGCGGGCAGGGCGGGCGCCCTGACGTCGGCCGGCGCCAGCGCACCAAGTTGCAGGGGCAGGGCCGTATTGCCGTGGTTGTGCAGCAGGAGCTGGAGTCGGTTTTCGTCCTGTTCCAGCGCCATGCCGAAACCGCTGCCGGGCAGCAGTTTCAGTGTGAACTCCTGTTCGCGCGCGGCCTGCGGCGCGTGGGTGGGCTCCACGCGCAGGACCAGGTGGTGCTCGCCCGGCGGGTAATCCGGATGCCGGCCCGGGTGCAGCAGGATGTAATGGAGGGTGGAAGCGCCCGGCGCGATCATGGCCGTCAGCGAGTCGTAGCGGGACCAGCTTTCCGGGATGCCCTCGAGACTCAGGAGGTAGCGTGCCGGGGCGTCCCCGTCATTGCGGATGACGAGCCGGACGCTGCTGCGCCCCCCGGGCGCGACAGGTCGCGCCGGCGGTTCCAGTGCGAGTTCAAAGAGCGGGCGCAGGGCGGCGACCGGACGGGTCGAGCCATCACCGGCGTCTGCATCCTGCGAAGCTCCGGCAATGGTGTCGCCGGCATCGCTGTCGGTGACGGTCACATTGCAACGCGCCGGCTAGCCGACCCGGTGGCAGGCGACGTAGTGACCGGGCGTGGCCTCAATGAGGCCGGGATCGGGCGCGTCGTAACAGAGGCCGAAACGCACCGGGCAGCGCGTGTTGAAGTTGCAGCCCTCGGGCGGATTGGACGGGCTGGGCACGTCGCCGGTGAGAATTATGCGCTGCGCCCGTTTCTCGCGCATGGGGTCCGGCACGGGCACGGCCGAGAGCAGCGCCTGGGTGTAGGGATGCAGGGGATTCTCGTAGAGTTCGTTGGCGGGCGCCAGTTCGACGATCTTGCCGAGGTACATCACGGCGACGCGATCGCAGATGTGGCGCACCATGCTGAGGTCGTGGGCGATGAACAGGTAGGTCAGGTTCAGTTCTTCCTGCAGATCTTCCAGCAGGTTGACCACCTGGGCCTGAATCGAGACGTCCAGCGCGGAGATGGGCTCGTCAGCCACGATGAAACCGGGTTCAAGCGCCAGGGCACGCGCAATACCGATGCGCTGGCGCTGGCCGCCGGAAAACTCGTGGGGGTAACGATTGACAAAGTATGGATTGAGGCCCACCCGCTCCAGCAGGTGTTCCACGTAGCCTTCCTGTTCGTTGCGCTCCATGGTCTTGTGGATGCGCAGCGGCTCGCTGACGATGCGGCCGACGGACATGCGCGGGTTGAGCGAGGCGTAGGGGTCCTGGAAGATCATCTGCATGCGGCGCCGCATGCGACGAAGGTCCTCCCCCTTCATCTCGGTCAGTTCCTGCAACTCACCGTCCACGCGCAGTTGCACCGAGCCGGAGGTCGGTTCGTATAACTGCAGGACGGTGCGCCCGGTGGTGCTCTTGCCGCAGCCGGATTCGCCCACAAGACCGAGGGTCTCGCCCTCGAAGATATCGAAGCTGATGTCATCGACGGCCTTGACCGCGCCGACCTGCCGCTGGATGACGATGCCGGAGGTGATGGGGAAATGCTTCTTCAGGTTTCGCACGCGCACCAGCACGCGCCCGTCCGCGTCGCCTTCCGTTGCGTTGCGGGCGTGAGGTTGCCCGGCCACTGCGCTCATGTCTGGTTCGCTCCTTCACTGGCGGCCACGATGTCGAGTTCGCGCACGTCGACCCAGCAGGCCATCATGTGGTCCTCGTGGCCATCGGGCACTGCTTCCAGCACGGGCGTTTCCGTGGCGCAGCGGTCGATGCTCACCGGACAACGGTCCACAAAGGGACAGCCGGCGATCGGGTTGCGCATGTCCGGCGGCGAGCCCTCGATGGAAATCAGGCGCTGCGAGCGGCGGTCCATGCGTGGCAGGGACTGCAGCAGGCCCAGGGTGTAGGGGTGGCGGGTGTCGGCGAAGACCTCCTCGACCATGCCGCTCTCGACGATGGTGCCGGCGTACATGACGATGATGCGGTCGGCGATGCCGGCCACCACGCCAAGGTCATGGCTGATCCAGATGATCGCCATGTCGAATTCCTCGCGCAGACGCTTGACGAGATCGATAATCTGCGCCTGGATGGTGACGTCGAGCGCGGTGGTGGGTTCGTCCGCGATGAGCAGCTTGGGGTTGCAGGAGAGGCCCATGGCGATCATCACGCGCTGCCGCATACCGCCCGAAAACTGGTGCGGGTAGTTGTTGAGGCGGCTGGCCGCATCCGGGATGCCGACCAGCGAAAGCAACTCGGCGGCGCGCTCGTTGGCCTGGTTGTTGTTCATGCCCATGTGCAGCTTCAGCGCTTCGGTGATCTGCGAGCCGATGGTCAGCACCGGGTTGAGCGAAGTCATGGGGTCCTGAAAGATCATCGCGATTTCGGCGCCGCGCACGAGCCGCATCTGGTCCGGCGGCAGTTGCAGCAGGTCCCGGCCGCGGAAGATGACCTCGCCATTTTCGACCTTGCCGGGCGGGCTGGGGATGAGCCCCATGATTGAGAGGGAGTGCACGCTTTTGCCGCTGCCGCTTTCGCCGACGACGCCGAGGGTCTCGCCCTCCTGCAACTGGTAGGAGATGTCGTTGACGGCGTAGACCGTGCCCTCCTGGGTATAGAACCTCGTGACGAGGTTGTTGACCTCCATCAAGACAGCCAAGTCCGCACTCCTCCCGGGTAACCGGCGGCCAGGCGCCAGCGAGTAGCTGCACGCCGCCGTCGGCCGGCACCCCTGTGCCAGTTGTCGCCAGGATACTGGCAGGAACGGCCGTACTTGTCAAATACTCATGCCGCCGGTTCGTCTTTCACGCGGAACATGCCGCCAAGCAGGCGTTCCATGGCGATCGTGTGGCTGGAGACGCCGCGGCGGCGGAAGGAATCGCTGTCGCAGTGCCAGTCGCCGTCGCGGTAGCCGACCTCGTGGTCGCTGTTGAGGCCGCGCAGGGTCGCCTCGAAGGCGCGCACGTGGATGCGGTCGCTCTCCTGCGCGTAACGACTGGCCTTCTCGACGTCGCTGACGACGTTCTGGCCGGGCGCGTAGGGCAGGGGCGACAGGGGCAGCATGGGCCGCAGGAGGCGTTCCAGCGCCATGACGTGGGGGCAGATGCGATGGGCCTCAAAGCCCTGGCAAGTGCAGTACCAGCCATCTTCCGTGAGCGTGATGCGGTAGGCGCCGTTGTCGCCGTCGAAGTGGATATCGAGGCTGCTAAAGGTCACACGCTCCGGCTCTTCGGCATACAGGCGCGCCTTTTCGATCTGACTGATCATGCCATAGTCCATCGATTGCTCCCTGTTCCGCCGCTTCGGGCGGAATCAAAACACGCGCCGGAAATGTGCCCCGCGCGTGTCGTCGGACCCTGCGAACGTTGTTGCCACAACATCCGGGTATCATGCCCCCATAGTAGGGCGACGTGGCGCATTTGTCAAAAAGAGCCGGGCGGAATTTCGCCGCCGTCAACCCGGCCACGCGTTCAGCCGCTGATGGCCTCGCTGACGACGAGGTTTTCGAAGCCCACCTCGACGCCGAGGCGGTTGAAGGCGGCCGCCGCCAGCCCGACCTGGCCGTTGGCGAAGCTGCTGTCCTCCACTTCCGCCACAAACTCCTCGTTGATGTAGAAGGCGAGGTAGTCGTCGGCGCAGACGGCGCGCAGGTGGTTACGCGCGCCGGGTCCGCGCTGGACCAGGTCCGAGGCCGTCCAGTCGCTCAGCGGGAAGACGTCGCGGCCGCGCGCGCGGAAAATGCCCCAGTTGCCGCTCCCCTGGATGAGGAAAAGATAACCGTCGCCGTTGGGGATGGCCGACACCGCCGGCGGCTCCAGCGCGACGTCCGGCCCGTCGCCGTCCTGGCCGGCCTCGCCCAGCGTCAGCAATTCCAGCAGGGGCTCGCTCTCCATCTGCTGGCCGACCTGGCCGCGCAGACGGCAGGCCACGCCCCAGGCGGCCTCTTCGCGCTCGCTGATCTGCTCGACGTCGACGTCGATGACCACGTTATCCAGCGTGTTGCCCCATTGCCCCCACCAGATTTCGCTGTCGCCGCTGTTCACGCGAATCAGGTAACGCCCGTCGTCGATGCGCAGCGAGGCGTCGGTGTAGATGCCTTCCTCAAAGCTGTTCGGCTCCGAAAAGTCCTGCTCCAGCAGCGTCTCACCGACGCTGATCTCACGCTCCGGGCCGCTGCTGCAGGCGACCAGCAGCAGGAACAGGGCTGGCAGGAGCAGCAGGGTGGGCTGGAATCGGATCACGCGCAGGAAACTCCGCTGCATCGGCACGAGGCTATCATACCAGCGCCGCCGCCCGGCGTGCAGGACGTTCATAAAGTATTCAGGTCAGGTGAATCGCCGGGAGCGCCCGCTAGCCGCCAGAGTTCGCCCATTGCGAGATCAGGGCGCTGAAGCCGGCCTGCAGGATCGCAACGATGATAATCCAGACCCGGCTGCAGCCCGGCCCGCCTGGGGCATGCTACAATGCGGTGCGCAGGCGCTGGCCGCGGGAGCGGATGCATGAGCGTTGAAGAGGCGCTGCGGGCGCAGCGGGCAGCCCAGGGAGACCTGTTGCGTCGCGCCAACGTCGTCGGTGTGGCGGTGGGCAACAAGGGCAGCAAGGTCGAGGCCGCGAGTGAGCAGGCCGTCGTGGTACTGGTGGAACGCAAACTGCCGGTGGCGGCGCTCTCGCGGCGTGACCGCGTACCGCGCTCCATTGACGGGATTCGCACTGACGTCTATGAAGTGGGCTACCTGCGCGCGCTGGCCACCCCGCGCGACCGCTTTCGGCCCAGCATGCCGGCGGGCGTCAGCATCGGCCATTACCAGGTGACGGCGGGCACGCTGGGCACGCTGGTCACCGACCGCCTGAGCGGCGAACGCCTCATCCTTTCCAACAATCACGTGCTGGCCAACGCCAACGACGCGCGTTCCGGCGACCCCGTGCTGCAGCCCGCGCCCAGCGACGGCGGCCGCAACCCGGCCGACGTGGTGGCGCATCTTGAGCGTTTCATCCCGCTGCACTTCATCGGCGAGCCGCCGCCCCGGCCGCAGCCAACGCGACGAGTGCGGCCCGCCAACAACGCCGGTCGCTTTCTGCGCATTCTGGTCAACATGATCAACACCATGAACAAACTCTACGGCTCGGACTGGCGCGTGCAGACCGCCATCGCGCCGGATTCGGCGCTGGCCGCGCAGCAGGCGGCCCTCTCCAGCGGCAACCACTTCGACGCGGCGCTGGCGCGGCCGGTGAACCTGGCGATGTTCGATGCCGACGTCCGCGGCATCGGCCGTGTGCGCGGCACGCGCGCGGCGACCCTCGCCATGGGCGTGCGCAAGACCGGGCGCACGACGGACCTGACCAAGGGGAAGGTCATGCTGTTGAACGCCACGGTCAACGTCTCCTATGGCAAGAGGACGGCGCGCTTCACCGGCCAGGTGCTGTCAACGCCGATGAGCCTGGGCGGCGATTCCGGCGCGCTGGTCGTGGACGCCGAGGACCGGGTGGCGGTCGGGCTGCTCTTCGCCGGTTCCACCCAGGCGACGATCTTCACGCCGATCCGGCCCTTGCTGGAAGCGCTGGACGTGACTCTCTGAGGAGCTGCCATGGACCAGGACCGTCAGACCAGCCGGGCGATCCGCATGCAGGAGAAGTACAATGAGCAGTTGATGGCCCTGCCCAACGTCGTGGGGACGGCCGTCGGGCTGCGCAAGCGCCAGGGCCAGTATACGGACCAGGTCGCGCTGGTGGTCATGGTGGAGCGCAAGCTGCCGCGCGCCAGCCTGGCGACGGCCGAACTCGTGCCGCGGGAACTGGAGGGCGTGCCGGTAGACGTTCTGGAGACCGGCGCCTTTCGCGGCCTCTGACGTTGCCCACTTGCGTTGAATCCCGGTCTGCGGCAGGATAGAGGCAAGGCAGGTTGCCTGCGGGCAAGGGAGAACCACGATGAGGCCATTCGCGAACTCTGCGGTAGCCCTGTCTGTACTCATGCTGCTGGCCGCCTGCAACCTGACCGCATCGCCCGGGCCGCAGGTGCAGGAGATCAGCGGCCCGCCGCAGGTGCAGATCCTGTCCCCCATGCCCAACTCGACCTATCTCGAGGGCGTGGCGGTCAACGTTCAGGTGCAGGTGCGCAACGCCGGCGCGGACCTCGCGCGGGTGGACTTCTCCGTGGACAACCAGGTGCTGGATTCGCAGGCCAGCCCCAACAGCGACGGCGCCGCGACCTTCATCGCATCCAGCAGCTGGACCGCCTCCGGCGCCGGTTCACACCTTCTGAGCGTGATCGCCGCGCGCAGCGACGGCAGCAGCAGCGCCCCCGCCAGCGTCACTGTGACGGTGATCGGCCAGGGCGGGCTGTCGGGCGCACAGGGGCCTGGCGACGGTCCCGCCGAAACGGAGGGCGGCGACCAGGCGCAGGAGCCCGAAGAAGCGCCGCCACCCGAGGCGCCCACCGACGTACCGGAGCCCACTTCCGACCTGCCGATGGCGCGGGTGCTGCGCGGCGCCTACGTGCGCGCCGGCCCGGACACGCGCTTCGCGCCGCCGATCGGCAGCATCGGCGCCGGCGACCAGGTCGAATTGCTGGCGGTCAACATTCACAAGACCTGGTACAAGATCAAGTACTACAATGGTGAGGGCTGGGTCTTTGGCAGTCTGCTGGACATCAGCGGCGACATCGACGACCTGCCGGCGGTCTGGGGGCCGCCCCTGCCGGAACCCACGGCCATCCCGCCGACCACGGCGCCGGCCGTCGCCCCGGCCCCGGTCGGCAACGTGAATCTGGTGGCCGGCTCAATGCGTCACACGGCGGCGGGCGGCAAAATCACCTGCAACGTAGGCTTCCGGGTGGAGATCGACGTGGCCAATTTCGGCTCGTCGCGCTCGCCGGGCGGCAGCGTGCGCTTCCAGGACTACGCCATCAAACGGGGCGGCGGCAGGCTGGACAGCCATGAAGGCATTGCGCACGGCACCTTCCCACCCGTCGATCCCGGCCAGACGGTGAGCGCCAGCGCCGAAATGTCGATCGGTTTCCATCACGGAGAGCAGCACATCCTCAAGGCCTTCGTCAACCACGATGGCGCGATCCCTGAGAACAACCGCACGGACAACGAGGGCCATTTCACCTACACGCTGGAAAGGGGTAGCTGCCCCTCCGGATAACCAGCATTTCGGTCGCAGTTTAAGCTGTTCGCATTAAAGGTCCACGCGCAGCACGCGGTCGAGGCCGGCCAGGTCCCTGAGCACCTGCGCCTGACGGGGCCGCAAGGCCCTGGCCAGGCGCAGCGCCGCCTTACCCTGCAGCATGCCGATCTCCAGCAGGGCCAGCGCGCCGGGCTGACAGACGCGCGGCAGGTCCTGCAGCAGGCGCCGGATGAGTGCCAGGCCGTCCGGCCCGCCGTCCATGGCGACCCAGGGTTCGTGGCGGCTGACTTCCAGCCCCGGCAAGTCCTCACTGCGGACGTAGGGCAGGTTGGCCAGCAGCAGGTCCGCGCGCTCGCCGCGCGCCAGCAGGGGTTGCAACAGATCGCCCTGGAGAAAGGTCGGCCTCACCTTGTGGCGGCGGGCGTTGACGCGCGCCACGGCCAGCGCCGCCGGACTGAGGTCCGTCAGGATGACGCGGGCGCGCGGTCGCAGCGCGGCGAAGGGGATCCCCAGGGCGCCGCTGCCGGTGCCGATTTCCGCCAGCGTCCCGCCGAAAGCGGGGGGCGCATGGGCCAGGGCCAGTTCGAGCAACTGCTCGCTCTCGGGCCGCGGGATGAGCACGGCCGGCGACACGTGGAAGTCGCGGTCGAAGAAGGCCTGGCGGCGGCGGATGTAGGCCAGGGGTTCGCCCTGCGCGCGGCGCGTGACGAGGGCGGAGAAGCGCCGCGCCTCAGGCGCGGTGAGAGGCCGATCGCCATGGGCCAGCAGCCAGGCGCGTCCCCGCCCGCTGACCAGGGCCAGCAACAGTTGCGCGTCGAGCGCGGCCGTGTCGTTGCCGGCCTGCAGGGCCTCCGTCGCCGCGCGCAGGGCCGCGGCCACGGTCTTCATGAGTCGCTGAAGCGCAGGTCGCGGTTGCACAGAGGGATGAGCGCCAGCAGAACGGCCTGGGCGTAGTATTCGCGGCGCGTCAGGGCGTCGCCGGTGAGCAGGCCGACCGAGCCGCTGCCCTGCTTGCTGTTGTGCCTGCCGAAGACGCGGTCATTGGCGTCGCCCAGTTCGTGGCCGGCGCGCACCAGGCGCGCGACCTCCTCGGGCAGGTCGTGGGTGGCCGTGCGGCTGCGACCGCTGAGCTCCCGTGTCAGCATCTGCACCCAGGCGAAGCAGCGCAGGCGTCCGTCGATCTCCTCAATGTCGCCCTCGATGCCCAGCCAGAGTTGCGCCTGAGGCACGGCTTCCCTGGCGCGGCGGGCGCGATTGAGCGCGCCCTGCAGGGTCTCGGCGTCGCTCATGGGCTGGTCGGCCACGCCGGAGGGCAGGTCTCGCCCCTCCACCCGCCAGGTCTGCTGCGGCAGCAGGCGCGTCAGGGCCAGGCTCAGGGCCTCAATCTTGACGGGGTTGGTGGAGGCGACGACGGCCAGGGGCATGGCAACTGAATGTCTGCTGTGGTGGTCAAAGTGTCGACTCAGGGGCGGGCGCTGTCAAGCGGAAATGCGAGGGCAGGCGCGTCGCCTTTTGCAGGCCAATGCGAGACGCAAATGCTGAGAGGCCCCGGACCCGCGACGGTGGATGGACGCGTCGATTCCTTCCGGGTCGGCAACCCGGCCATTGACGCCATGGACCAAAGGCGGCGCCTGCTATACTGCGCCGGATGGTCCCGCTCTCGATCATGTTCATCGTGGGCAGTGTGCTGCTGGGCGCCGGCGCGTTGCTGGCCCCGGCCCTGCCCGGCGGAAAGGCGCGCGTGGGTCTGGGCGCCGCGCTGACCCTTGCGCTGGTGCTATGCGGCGCGCTGGCCTGGACGATGTTGTTCGGCTGGGACACCCTGATCATCGACTATCTGCTCTTCGCGCTGGTCACCGCGGTTCTGCTGGGCGGGACACTGGGGCGGGGGCATCTGGCCGGCGCGCGCCAGGCTGCGGACTCTGACGACGGCGACATGGCCTGGCCGGGCAGGACGGAACTGGCCCTGTTCGGGCTGGCGGCCGCGCTCTTCGCCCTGCCGGTATTGCTGTTGCCTGTGCCGCCGGATACCGACGCCCAGGGTTTCGGCTACCTGGCGCTGATGACCCGCCTGGGCGGCAGCCTGGACAGTCTGGCGCCCTTCCACCCGGAGATTGACTATCTCTACGCGCCGGGGTTCAGCGCCCTGGTGGCCTGGCTCAGCGAAAAGCTGGGCCATTCCCTGCATCAGGTGATGTTCGCCTTCGCGTCGGTGCTGGGCCTGATCAACGTCTGGCTGGCCCATGACCTGGGGGCCGAGCTCGGCGACCGCGACCTGGGGCGCGCCGTGGCCCTCGCCATGGGCGGCGGGTTGGGCCTGTATCTCGCCTTCCTCGACTCGCACTTCACGACCCTGCTGGCGCTGGTCTTTGCCCAGGCTTTCGTGCTTTGCGCGCTGCGTTACCAGCACGAAGGCGAGCGCATGGACCTGGCCTGCGCCGGTCTGTCCCTGGCGGCAGTGGTGCTCTCCCACCCGGATACCACCATCATCCTGGCCCTTGGCTTCGGCCCCTGGCTGGTGAGTATGTGGGCGGGCGATCCCCGGCCGGAGCTGCGCCGCTGGCTCCTCTTGCTGGCCGGCGCGCCGCTGCTGGCCCTGCTGCTCATCAGCCCCTGGCTGCTGCGCATCTTACCGCTGCTGGGCGGGGAGATTGTCTCGCCCTTCGCGCGCAGTCCCTCATACGCCCTGACGATGCTCGTCTTTCACGGGGTCTGGAGTTGGCCGCTGGCGTTGATCGGGGCGCGGGCGGCCTGGCGACAGCAACAACAGGCGACGCTGCTGGCGCTCGGCTGGCTGCTGCTCTGCGCCGATTTTGCTTTCCTCGGCGTCAGCGAGCGCATCGCACCCTGGTTGCCACTCTTCCACTATGACTATCCCTTCAGCATCGCCTGGCACGGGCCGATCATCCCCCTCAGCCTGATGGCGGGGCAGGGCCTGCTGACGCTTTGGCGCAGGGTCGAGGCGCGCTGGCCGGAACGGCTTTGGCGACGTGCGGGCCGGGCCATGCTGGTCGTCGCCTTCCTGCTGGTGGCGGCGGTGCTGCTGTTTCCGTCGCAGTTGCTGGTCTTCAGCAAGGGGCGCATCGGCGTTCACGGCGTTTTCGCCTCGGAGGCCGATGTGGCCGCCATGACCTGGCTGCGAGAGAACGCGCCGCCCGACGCCCGCGTGCTCAACTACCCGGGCAGTGAGCCGGGCAGTTCCTGGGAAGGCGACTGGGCGGCGGTGATCAGCGAGCGCGACAGCGTCTACTATCGCGGCCAGCCTTTCTTCCGCGGCGACGAGGACAGCCAGGCCGAGCAGGAGCGACTGCGCGCCTTCTGGCTGGACCCCGCCGACCCGGCGCAGGAAGCGGCGTTGATCGGGCAGGGCATCGACTACGTGCTGGTGCCGCAGATCGTGGCGGCGCCGGAAAGCTTCGATCGGGCCTGGCGCTGGCGCGAGCCCGACGCCTGGAAGCTGCCCATGGCCTCGGCAGTGGCGCAGGCGGAATATCTGGAGCGAGTCTTCGAGCAGGACGGCGCGCAGGTCTACGCGCTGCGCGTGGAGGGCGACGATGGTTGAACCCTCGCGCTCCGATTTCGCGCTGGCGCTGCGCCACAACGCGCGCGACATGCTCGGCGCTTTCGTCCCGCGTTACCCCGAGGCCGCATTGCCGCTGGTGCGCGGGCCGGCGCGGGACATCACGCGCCTGGTCTTTCAGTACGAGCGGATGGTGGGCGAGACGGACCTGGTGCAGGCCTCGCAGTGGTTGTTGCCCTCCTTCACCCGCAGTGTGCAGCCGGTCAACCTGCCGCACCCGCCGCTCCCGCCCGGTCAGTCGCTGCTGGTGCTGGGCAACCACGCGGGGGTCATGGACGCCATGGCGCTTTTCGCCTGGCTGAATCGGCCGGACCTGATGGTCATCACCGCCGAACGTCCGGTCCTGGCGCTGCTGCCCAATATCGCGCAGCATTTGATTCTGCTGCCGGACGCCGGCGAACGGCGCGTCCGTGTCTTGCGCAGGGCCCTGACGCATCTGCGGGGCGGGGGCGCGCTGCTGAACTTTCCCGCCGGGCGCATCGAGCCGGACCCGGCCTGGTACGACAGCGCGCCGGAGTCGCTGGCGGACTGGTCGGCGGAGGGCATCGAGCTCTTCGCGCGCCAGGTGCCGGCGTTGACGATTCTGCCGGTGGCGATCGGTGGCGTGATTTCGGCGCGCGCCCTGCGCTCGGCGCCCGCGCGCTTCTATAGAGAGGGACGGCGCCGGTCCTGGGTGGCGGCCACGCTGCAGGTGATGTTCAGTCGCTGGCGCGACAGCGAGGTGACCTTGCGCTTCGGCGATCCGCTGGATGCCAAACCGGGCGTCGCGGCGCAGGTGCTGGCGACGATGGACGCCCTGCTGCGCGCGTCGTTGCGCGAGGGGTCGGGCAGGGCAGGGGCGTGGTGAAAGGCAGCAATTACAGGAGAAGCGCCAGGGTCTCGTCCGGTCTGGCCGTGAACAGTGGGGTCAAGGTATGCAGCCCCTGACTTTCGTACACATCAGCGATTCGCACGTGTTGACGGATCCGTCCAGAAGGGGATGGGAACGCGGACCCTCGCTTCCTGGCGCAAGGGCCCTGGTGCGCGAGATCGAGGCGCTGCCCGCGTCGGTGTCCTTCGTGCTGCATACGGGCGACGTTGTTCACGACCCGGAGCAGGAGGATGAGTACCGGCAGGCGCTGGAACTGTATCGCCAGTTGAGCGTGCCGGTGTACTTCCTGCCGGGCAACCACGACCGGAGCCAGTGGCTGCAGCGCGTGCTGCGGGGCGTCGAAGATCCCGGACCCCACGCCGACCAGGAATTCGAGGCCGGCGGCGTGCAGTTTTTGCTGCTGGACAGCAGCGTTGCGGAGGCGAGGGGCAACGTGGGTCACGGGCAGCTCGCGCCGGAACAGCTGGCCTGGCTGGAAGATCGCTGCGCGGCGCAGGACAGTCGGCCGCTGGTGGTGGCGCTGCATCACCATCCCCTGGCCATCGACGTGTCCTGGCTGGACGACCTGGTCCTGTGCAACGGCGAGGCCTTGCACGACATTTTGCTGCGAGCGCGTCATCGACTGCGCTGCGTCCTCTACGGTCACATCCACGAGAGTTTGCTGACCCTGCGCGACGGCATCCCCTATCAAAGCGTGCGCGGCAGCTGGTTCCAGAACCGGACCTGGCCGGGCCAGCAGAAAGAATTCCCGGAGCCGATACAGTGGCCCGGATACAACCTCGTCACCCTGACCGAACGCGACACCTTTGTGCGGCATTGCCGGGTGCGCCGGTGAAGCGGGACCGATGCGGTCCAGGCTTGGCGCTGCGGCCGACTCGCGGGCACAGGCGCCCGGGCTTTCGGCGGGCGGATCCATGCAGTCCCTGACATTCGTCCACCTCAGCGATTCGCATCTGATGGCGGAGGGCATGGAGTCCGGGTCGTCGCTGACTGCCACCAGGGCCCTGCTGCGCGACATCGACGCGCTGCCCGCGCCCATAGATTTCGTGCTTCACACGGGCGATGTAAACCACGATCCGCAGCGGGAAGACGACTATCGGCTAACGCTTGAACTCTACAGTCGGCTGGGCGTACCGGTGTACTTTCTGCCGGGCAACCACGACCACAGCGTCTGGCTGCAGCGCGTGTTGCAGGGTCGCGAGAATCCCGGGCCCCACGCCGACCAGGAGTTTGAGGCCGGTGGCGTCCAGTTCCTGCTACTGGACAGCAGCGTCCCCAAGGAGTGTGGGGGCCACGGTCGCCTGGAGCCGGAGCAACTGGCCTGGCTTGAAGGGCGCTGCGCGGCGCGGGACAGTCGGCCGCTGGTGGTGGCGCTGCATCATAACCCCCTGTCGCTGGCGGTGTCCTGGCCGGAGGAGCTGATTCTGCGTAATGGTGAGGCCCTGCACGAGATTCTCTTGCTGGCGCGGCAGCGACTGCGCTGCGTGCTATACGGGCATATCCATGAAAGCCTGTTGACCCTGCGCGACGGCATCGCCTACCAGGGCGTACGCGGCAGCTGCTTCCAGTTGCGGACCTGGTACGGCCAGGCAAGCCTCGGGTCTGAGCCGCTGCAGTGGCCCGGTTACAACCTGGTCACCCTGACCGAACGCGACACCTTCGTGCGGCACTGCCGCGTGCTTCTGTGAGGCGGGGCGGGGGCGAGCCCAACCTGAACAAGTGGTGAGTATCTTGTCCGGTCTGCCTGACTACTGTAGAGTAAACCCATGCAGCCCCTGACCTTCGTCCACATCAGCGATTCGCACCTGGCGACGGACCCCGCGTGGAGCGGGCCGCTGACCGACATCCTGCCGCGGCCGGGCGCCGAGGCGCTGGTGCGCGAGATCGCCGCGCTGCCCGTGCCGATCGACTTCGTGCTGCATACCGGCGACGTCCACAGCGACCCGGAACGCCCGGAGGATTATCGGCAGGCCGCCGACCTCTACCGCCAGTTGCGCATGCCGGTGTATTTCATGCCCGGCAACCACGATCGCAGCGACTGGCTGCAGCGCGAGCTCATGGGAATCGACGAGCCCGCAGCTCATGCCGACCAGGAAATCGAGATCGGCGGCGTGCAGTTTCTGCTGCTCGACAGCAGCGCGCCGGGCGTGGACGAACACTACGGTTGGCTGGAAGCGGAGCAGCTGGACTGGCTGGCGCAGCGTTGCGCGACGGATGATCCGCGGCCGCTGGTGGTGGCGTTGCACCACAACCCGCTGTCGCTGGTCGTGCCCTGGCTGGATGGCATCGTGCTGCGCAACGGCGAGGCGCTGCACGAGGCGCTCCTGCCGGCGCGGGCGCGCCTCCGCTGCGTGTTCTACGGCCACATCCACGAGAGCATTCTCACGCTGCGCGACGGCATCTCCTACCAGAGCGTGCGCAGCAGCTGGTTCCAGACGCAGACCTGGTACGGCCAGGCCGACCCTTACAAGGAACCGCTGCACTGGCCTGGCTACAACCTCGTCACCCTTACCGAACGCGACACCTTTGTGCGCCACTGCCGGGTGCGCCTGTGAGCCAGGGCCGGCGGCGCCACAACCTGACCCTGTTGCTGCCCGTCCTGCTGCTACTGGCGCTCATCGCCGCGCCGGCGCAGGCGCAGGGCATCACGCTGGAGGTGGAAGCGGGGTTCGACAGCTTCTTCCGCGAAAACCAGTGGTTCCCGATACGGGTGCAGGCCAGCAACGCCGGCGCCGACCGCAGCGGCCGTCTGGTGCTGCGCCCGGAGACCTCCGGCAACGCCTTCAGCAACACCTTCAGCACGGCGTTGGAACTGCCGGCGGGGGCTCGCAAGAGCGTCTTCCTCTATGCGACCGCGCGCAGCTTCGCCGACAGCGTGCGCATTGAATATCTGGATGACGACAATATCGTGCTGGCGTCGCAGAAGACGCCGCTGCGACACGTGCCGGAGGCAGACAATCTGCACCTGCTAGCGGGCGATGCCTCGCGGGGGCGGGTGGACCTGTCGGCGCTGGCGCCGGGCGGGCGACAGGCCTGGCGCGCCGGTATGGCGCTGGAAGACCTGCCGCCGCTGGCGGCTGCGCTGCAGTCGGTGGACACCTTTTTGTTCAGCGACGTGGACAGCGGCGCGCTCGACAACGCGCAGCGCGAGGCGCTGGCCGCGCGGGTGCTGGCCGGCGCCCACCTCATCGTCACCGGTGGCGCGGGCTGGCAGGCGACGGCCGCCGGGCTGGGCGAGTTGCTGCCACTGCAGCCCTCCGCCAGCCTGACGACGGCGGACCTTGGATCGCTGGCCGTGTTGGCGGGCAGCGACGATCTGCCGTCAGGGCGCGAGACGCTGATCGCCACCGGCGACCTGCGCGCCGACGCGCGCGTGCTCGCGGCGACGTCGACGGGCGTACCGCTGCTCCTGCGCCGTGAATTCGGGCTGGGCACGGTGGACTACCTGGCGGCCGACCCCCTGGTCGCGCCCCTGAGTGAATGGTCCGGTCTGGATGGATTGTGGTTCACTCTGGCGGCCACGCGCCGGCCCTTGCCCGCCTGGTCGCAGGGCATCACCAATCTTGAGCGCGCGGCCAACGCCAGCGAGATTCTGCCCGGCCTTGATCTGCTGCCGGACCTCCTGCCGCTCTGCGGCTTTCTGCTTTTCTATGTCGCCTTGATTGGCCCGTTGAATTACCTCGTGCTGCGACGCATCAACCGGCGCGCCTGGGCCTGGGTGACCATTCCCGCGCTGATTCTGCTGTTTAGCGCGCTGTCCTGGTCGGTCGGTTTTGGCCTGCGCGGCACCAACGCCACGCTCAGTCGTCTGGCGCTGGTGCAGGCCTGGCCGGAAAGCGGGCAGGCCCAGGTGACCGGGCTGGTCGGCGTGCTTTCGCCGCGGCGCGCCACCTACGATCTGTTGACGGCGCCGGGCAGCAGCTTGCGACCGTTGGCGCGGGAGATCCCCGCCAATCCCTTCGCCGCGGGCATACAGGCCCGCACGGACATTCGCCAGGCGGACAGCTTCGATGCCCTGAACTTCAACGTGGATGCGAGTTTCATCTCCACCTTCCAGACCACGGCGGTCACGTCGGCGCCGGCTATTACCGGCGCCGCCACGTTGAGTTATCGGCAGGGGGACCCGGACCCGCTGACCGGCGAGCCGCGCGGGCACTGGCTGTTGAGCGGCACGGTGCGCAACGCCGGAGACTTTCCCCTGAGCGATCCGGTCATTCTTGCGCGCGCCGGGAGTCAGGCGCTGCCGACGGCCCTGCAGCCGGGAGAGAGCGCGAGCTTCGAGTTGCCGCTGGTCTCGACCATCCTGCAAGCGCCGGCGCCTTCACCGCTGGAACGACGGGGCGAAGCGCAACTGACGCAATTGCGCTTCAGTCGTTTTTCGCGGGCGCTGGCAGCGCGCGAACAAAGCGTGATGGACATCATGCAGGACGACTACAACAGCCGCGCCTACCGCGAGGGGCCCGGAACAAGCGCCACTGCCCAGGAGCGACACCGGCGCCAGTTGTTGCTTTCGGCCGCCGTGGCCGATCCCTTCCTCTCCACCGCCCGCGGCGGTCAGGTGTTCCTCGCCGGCTGGGGCGCGATGCCCCTGCAGACGGAACCGGGAGAGGTGCAGTGGGAAGCGAACGATGCCGCGCTCTATCTCATTGCGCTCGAGGTCGAGCAGGAACTGCCGCAGGAACTGGTGCGCATTGAGGCAGACCAGTTCACCTGGGTGGCGCTGGAGCGCAACAGCCTGTCCGGGAATGCCGCGCCGGTCAACACCGACTATCAACCGGGCGACCAGGTGGTCTTCCGTTTCACGCCGCTGCCGTTGGCGCAGCTGGAACAGGTGGAGGCCCTGCAAGTCACCGTGAATCTGCGCAATACGGGGCCCGATGAAATCCAGCTGGAACTGTGGGACTGGCGCAATTCTCGCTGGCGACCGATCACGCTGAGGCGTCCGCGCACGCGCAGCACGACGCGCACGGTCGTCCTGTCGGAGCCCCAGGCCCTGCTGGGCGCGCAGAACAGCGTGTTGCTGCGCCTGGTCGCCGAAGAGCTCGGCGGCGCGTTGCGGATGGAACGCCTCGCAATCGAGCAGCAGGGTTATTTCATGTATACTGACGACAGAGCGACGGTGGCCGACGCATGAGCCTCATCATCGAAACCAGCGACCTGGTCAAGCGTTACGCGCGCTTCACTGCGGTCAGCGGGCTTTCACTGGCGGTGCCGGAGGGCGCGATCTACGGTTTCGTGGGCCCCAATGGCGCCGGCAAGACGACCACCATGCGCGTACTGACGACCCTGACCCGCCCAACGGAGGGCGAGGCCCGCGTGGCCGGTTATTCGGTCACCGCGCATCCACGCGCGGTGCGCCGCTCCATCGGCTACATGCCGGATGAGTTTGGCGTTTACGACGACATGCGCGTCTGGGAATACCTGGACTTTTTCGCCGCCTGTTACGACATCCCCGAAAACGAGCGCCGCCGGCTGATCGACGATCTGCTCGAACTGGTGGACCTGACCCACCGCCGCGAGGACATGGTGGACAAGCTGAGCCGCGGCATGAAGCAACGCCTGTCGCTGGCGCGCACCCTGGCCCACGACCCCGAGGTCCTGATTCTGGACGAACCGGCTGCCGGTCTGGACCCGCGCGCCCGCGTCGAGATCCGCGAACTGCTGGTCGAACTGGCGTCCATGGGCAAGAGTATTTTCTTCTCGTCGCACATCCTGGCGGACGTCAGCGAGATCTGCACGCACATCGGCATCATTGAGGCCGGCCAGATGGTGATTCAGGGCAGCGTGGCGGACATGCGCGCGCAGTTGACGCCCTGGCGCGAAATCGTGGTGACCCTGGCCGACAGCGACGCCGTGGGCGAGGCGCGCCGTTTGCTGGAGGGCATGCCCCAGGTGCTGGAGACGGGCCTGCTGGAGCCCGAGGACGAGCGGACGCGACTGGCCGTCCACTTTGATGGCGACGACGCCGGCGTGGCGGGCCTCAACCGCGCGCTGGCCCTGGCCGATATCGGCGTTCTCGGCTTTCAGGAAGAGACCAAAGACCTCGAATCGCTCTTCATGAACGTCACCCGGGGCGTCGTCAGTTGAGCATGACCACAACCCGCGTCCAGTTGATCGACGAGGCCGAGGAGCTGCTGGAACCGCGCGAGCGGGCCCTGTTGCGAATCGCGCGCGTGCTGCTCGGCGGCGCCCTGGCCAACGGCGCGGTGCTGGCCCTTTTGCTTTTGCTGGCGCTCGCAGGCGCGTTGCGGCTCTTGCCAGGCTACTTCGGCACCGCGCAGGGGCTGCTGGCCGGCGGCCTGACGCTGGCGCCGGATACGACCATGGCCGTGGTTATGCTGCTGCTGCTGGCCGACGGCGGCCTGCTGCTGGTGTTGATGACGGGCGTGCTGGCGCGTGAATTCTGGGCCCTGCCGGGCCTGGCGCTGCTGCTGCTGGTCAACCTGGCCGGTTTCCTGCTGGGTGGCCTGAGCCTGGCGGTGGTGACACTGGTGCCGGGCGCCTGGGCGCTGGCCCTGGGCCTGCGCGAGGCGCGTAGCTTCCGCATCAACCCGGTGATGCGCAAGGAATTCCGCGGACGTATGCGCGGACCGCGTTCCTTCATCGTGTTGACGGTCTACCTCGGTCTGATGAGCGCCTTCACGGCGATGCTCTACCTCGTTTTCAGCTCGGGCACGGTGCAGGGTACCGGCTCGGCCGCCATCGGCGCCATCGGCCGCGTGCTGTTCATCGGCCTGGTGAGCATTGAACTGCTGTTGATTCTGTTCATCGCGCCGGCCTTCACCGCCAGCGCCATCACCGGAGAACGCGAATTCGGCACCTGGGACCTGTTGCAGACCACCTTGCTGGTGCGGCCGGCGCTGCTCATCGGCAAGCTGGAATCGGCGCTGGGTTTCATCCTGCTGCTGTTGTTTTCTTCCATCCCGCTGCAAAGCATCGCCTTTCTTTTCGGCGGCGTGACCCTGGCCGAACTGGTGGTCTCCTTCGCCGTGCTTTCCGTGACGGCCATCGCGCTGGGCACGCTGGGCATCTACTTTTCGGCCCACACCACGCGCACATTGACCGCCAGCATGCGCGCCTACACGGTGGCGCTGGGGCTGCTCTTCGGCATCCCCCTGCTGCTCAACCTGCCGTTGTTCAACGCCTTCGTGAACGCGGCCTCCGGCTTCGGCTCCGGCATCAGCGCGTCGCCGGTGCTGGAAGCGGTCTTCGTTTACTTCGGCTTCCTGCTGGTCAGCCTGAACCCGGTGGCCACGGCGCTGGTGACCCAGCAACTGCTGGCGGACCGCAACGTGGCCGGCCTGTGGACGCTGGTGCTCAGCAGCGACGGCAGCACCATCCCGCTGGTCTCGCCCTGGATCAGCCTGGTGGTCTTCTACCTCCTGATTTCCACCATACTGGTGGCGCTGGCCGTGCGCCGCATGCGCAAGGTGGAGGCCTGATGGCCAGCCTCGCGGCTGGCCCCGCCGGCGACGGCCCGCGCGCTTCCCTGACGACCCTGTTGCAGCGCTGGGAGCGACGTCAGCGCTGGCAACGCACCTGGCTGGGGTTGCCGCGCAGCCTGCTGCCGGGACTCGCGCTCGGGCTGCCCCTGTTGCTGTGGTCGCGCCTGAGATTTGGTACGTCTGTGGAGAGTCTGTTGCCGGCCCTGGCTCTGTTGGCGGGGACGGGCCTGACGCTGTTGCTGGCGCGAATCTGGCTGCCGCCGCGCCCGACCCTGGCGCTGGCCCGCAAGTTTGAACAGGAATTCGGGCTCAGCGAACGTCTCTCCACGGCGCTGGAATTGCTGGAAGGTCGCATTCACGGCGGCGCCGAACTGACGCCGCTGCAGATCGCCGATGCCGGTAGCCGCGCCCGTGACGTTGACGTCGCCCGGCAAATGCCGCTGCGCAGCGACCGGCGCGCCTGGGCCCTGCTGGCCCTGCTGCTCCTGGCCATCGGGCTGGTGACGCGTCTGCCCACGCCCTCTGTCCCTGCGGACGCACAGGAGGAAGCGCAGGAAGCCGCCGTCGACGAGGCGGCCGCGGCCGTCGAGCGCATCAGCGAGGAGTTGGCGAGCGATACGGCCCTGCCCGCGGAACTGCGCCAGCAGTTGCAACGCGAACTGGAACGCAGCCGGGCCCTGCTGGGCCAGGAGGCCCTGTCCCCTGAAGAAGCCTTTGCGGCGCTGAGCGAGAGCTCGGAGCAATTTGAACAGCAGGCGCTCGCGCTGGAGGAGAGCATCCAGCAGCAAATGCAGGCGCTGGCGGACGCGCAACAGGCCGGCGGCGAACAGCTTGAGGCCGCCCTGCGGCAACTTGAGAACGCGGGCACTCTGCCGCCGGGAGACGACGTGGCGGGCCGTCTGGAACAGGCCGCCGCTTCCCTGGAGGCGAGCAATCCGGAACTTGCGGAGGCCATTCGGGAGGCCTTGCAGGCCTTGCGCGACAGTCAGTTGCAGAACGCGAGCAACGCCGCGGGTCTGGCCCGACAGGTGCTGGCGCAGCAGCAGCAGCAAATGGCGCGCGCGCAGGAGTCACAGCAACGATTGCGGGCAGCATCCGATCAGTTGCGCGACAGCGCCAGCCAGATTGCGCAGCGCTCGCAGGCGTCTCCGCTTGTGAGTCAGGAACGTATGCAGGAGCAACCCGGCTCGGGCGGCCAGCCCCAGGCGGGCGACATGGCGATGCAGGGTCAGCCGCAGGATAGTGGCGCCGGTCAGACGGGCGAGAACCCCGAGGCCGGCAGTCTGCCGGGCAGCAACCCGCAGGCGGGCGAGGGCGAGGACGCGCAGGCCGGTTCGCAGGGCGGCCAACCGGGCGGTCAGCAAACCGGTCAGGGCCAGAATGCAAGTGAGCAGGAACGCCCGGGCCTCGGCGGCCAGGCCGGCGACTCCCCTGGTGGCGCGGGTATGGAGGAAAGCTTCGCGGGCGTGCAGGGCGCGCCGCCGGGCCAGGGCAACGACCCCGACGGTCTGGGCCAGCGCGAATTCGCGCCCGTGTATGCGCCGCGGCGCATCGGCGCCAGCCAGGGGCCGGAACTCTACCTGGAGAACGACCCCGGCGACTCGCCCCTGATGGAGGGCGATTTTGCGCCCAACCCCTCGGGCGAAGCGCTGGTGCCCTGGAACGAAATCTACGGCGACTATCTCGATGCGGCCAGCCGGGCGCTGGAAAGCGACTACATCCCGCTGGGCCTGCGCGACGTGGTGCACGATTATTTCAGCGCGCTGGAGCCGGGTCGCTAGCGCGCGACAAAAGGGAGCGGACATGGCGGATGAGCTGAAGCTTGAGGAATTTGGCGCGCTGGCGCAGGCGATCGAGGCCGAGGTAGGACGCGTCATCGTCGGTCAGCGCGAGGTGCTGCGCAGCGTACTGATCTGCATTCTCAGCGGTCGTCACGCCTTGCTGGAGGGTGTGCCGGGCCTAGGCAAGACCATGCTGATCCGCAGCCTGGGCGCGGCGCTGGACCTGAGATTCACGCGCATCCAGTTTACGCCGGACCTGATGCCGGCGGACATCACCGGCACAGACATCATGGAGGAGGGCGAGGACGGCAGCCGCCTCTTTCGTTTCCATGAAGGGCCGGTCTTCGCCAACCTGGTGCTGGCCGATGAAATCAACCGCGCCACGCCCAAGACCCAGTCCGCCCTGCTGGAGGCCATGCAGGAGAAGACGGTTACGGTGGCCGGGCGCAGTTACCCGCTGCAGGACCCCTTCTTCGTGCTGGCCACGCAGAACCCGCTGGAGATGGAGGGCACCTATCCGCTGCCGGAAGCGCAGCTGGACCGCTTCATGTTCAAGGTGCGGGTCGACTTTCCGCGGCCGGACGAACTGATTGACATCCTTGAGCGCACCACCGGCGCCGACGAGACCTGGCCGCGGCGCGTGGCGAATGGCGACCAGGTGCTGCAAATGGGCCGCCTGGCCCTGACGACGCCGGTGGCCACGCATCTGATGGAACGCGCGGCGAACCTGATCCTGGCGACCCACCCGCAGGAGGCCCAGGCCACGGACCTGGTGCGGCAGTACGTCCGTTATGGTTCCAGCCCGCGCGGCGCCCAGGCGCTGGTCATCGGCGCGCGGGTCAACGCCCTGCTGGAAGGGCGTTTGAACGTCGCCTGGGAGGACATTGAGTCGGTGGCGCCGGCGGCGCTGCGACACCGGCTGTTGCTGAATTTCGAGGGACTCGCCGAGGGCACGGACCCCGACGACATCATCCGCGAAGCGCTGCACGCCGTCAGCCGACAACCCGCCTGACGTGGCTGAAGCACGCGTCTTTGACGAACGCACGCTGCGTCGCCTGGAGCAGGTCATGCTCTGGTCGCAACGCGCGCGCGCCGGCGCCATGAAGGGCGAGCGGCGCTCGATCCGGCGCGGCACCAGCATTGAGTTCGCCGACTATCGCGACTATGCCTACGGCGACGACCTGCGCCGCCTGGACTGGAACGTTTACGCCCGCCTGCAGCGGCCCTACATCAAGCTGCTGGAGGATGAAGAAGACCTGGCGTTGCACATCCTCATCGACGCCTCGGTCAGCATGGACTGGCCCGCCGGCGAAGCCGACGCGGAGCGCAACAAGTTCCGCCATGCGCAGCGCCTGGCGGCCGGGCTGGCCTGGTGCGCCCTGGCCAGCAACGACCGCACGCAGTTGCACGGCGTCAGCGGCGCGGGCAGCGCGACCTTCGGCCCTCACCGCGGCCGTGGCCACAACCTTCGTCTGCTGGACTTCATCGCGGGCCTGCAACCGGCGGGGGAGGTGGACCTGGACGCCGTCCTGCGCGAGCAGGCCCTGCGCGGCGCGCGGCCGGGGCTGTTCGTGCTCATCAGCGACATGTACACGCCCGTCAACCTGACGGACGCGCTCAACGAACTGGCCGCGGCGGGCCACGAACTGCTGTTGTTGCATCTGCTTTCGCCGGAGGAACTTGAACCGCCCCTGGCCGGCGACCTGCGCCTGATCGACGTGGAAAGCGGCGGCATGCGCGAGGTGAGCATCGACGAAAATCTGCGCGAGCGCTACGCGCAGCGTCTCGACGCCTGGCGCGCGCAACTGCGGCGCACGCTGTTGCAGCGCGGCGGCCATTACCTCTTCGTCAACACGGACACGCCCTGGGAGCGGGTCATCCTGCGCGACTTGCGCGGCCTGGGCATCGTTCGATGAGCGGGGAAGCCAACGACGCATGCAATTGCTGACGCCGCTGGCGCTGGCCGGGGCGCTGCTGGCCCTGCCGATCCTGCTGCTCTACATGCTGCGCCTGCGCCGCCAGGAGCTGGAAGTCCCCAGCATTATGCTCTGGCAGCAACTGCTGCAGGATACCGAGGCCAACACCCCCTGGCAGCGCCTGCGACGCAACCTGCTCCTGCTGTTGCAGCTCCTGATTCTGGCGGCGCTGGTGCTGGCGCTGGCGCGGCCATTCATGGTTGTGCCGGCGGCCGGCAGCGGCCGGATCGTGCTGCTGCTGGATGCCTCGGCCAGCATGAACGCCAGCGACGTGGAGGGCGGCAGCCGCTTCCGCGCCGCGCAGGGCGAGGCGCGCGCGGCCGTCAGCGCCCTCGGCGCCAATGACCGCGTGACGCTCATCCGCGTCGCGGAGCAGCCGCAGCTGCTGCTGGCGTCCAGCAACGACCGCCTCGCCCTGCAGGCGGCGATCGACAACGCCCGGCCGGGCCTGGGCAGCGCGGACTGGCCCGCCGCCCTCACGCTGGCGCTGGGCGGCATGGCGCAGAGCGATGACTTCAGCCTGGTCATCATCAGCGATGGCGGTCTGGGCGACCCGACGCTGCTGCCGGAACTGCCGGACAACGTGACCTGGCTGCCGGTCGGCAGCGGCGGCGACAATCTGGCGATCACGGCGCTGGCCACGCGCCGCCGGGCGGGGCAGCCGGCGCAGCTCTTCACGCGGGTCACGAACTACGGGCCGCGCGATTCCGAAGTGGTGTTGAGCCTGAAGGTCGATGGCGAACTGGTCGCGTCGGCCTATCACGAGGTGGGGGCCGGCGCCGACCTGCCGCTGGTGGTCGAGGCCCTGCCCGCCAGCTTCCGCCGGATCGAGGCCAGCCTGACGATCCCCGTGGCCTCGCAGATTCCCGATCACCTCGAACTGGACAACCGGGCCTGGGCGCTGGTCGAGGGCGGGAGCGGCAGTCGCGTCCTGCTCTTCACGCCGGGCAACCGCTTCATCGAGGAAGTGCTGCGCAGCCTGCCCGGCGTGGAGGCCTTCCGCGGCGACCTGTCGGCCGGCCTGCCGCGCGAAGCCTACGACCTGACCATCCTCGATCGCTGGCAACCGGAGCAGTTGCCGGCGGGCGACCTGCTGTTCATCAACCCGCAACGGGACAACGCGCTCTTCACCCTGGGCGAGGAACAGGAATTCGCGCAGCGCATTCGCGTGACGCCGGGTGACGCGCGCACGCGTTTCGTCGATCTCGACGATGTCAGCGTGCAACGCTGGACGCCGGTCAACGCGCCCTGGGCGCAGACCCTGATCGAGGCCGACGGCACCCCCTTGCTGCTGGCCGGGGAAGTTGACGGGCGTCAGGTGGCCATCATCACCTTTGACGTGCATCGCAGCGATCTTGCGCTGCAGATCGCCTGGCCGGTGCTGATGGCCAACCTGCTGGACTGGTTTGCGCCGCCCGGCCTCCTGAGCGCGCGCGACAGCCTGGCCGTGGGTGACGCGCTGCAGTTGCGACCGCCGCCGGATGCCGGTGGCCTGCGGGTGCGCCTGCCGGACGGATCGCTGCAGGACCTGTCGCTGGCGCGGCGGCCGCTGCTCTTCGCCGATACGCAGCAGCAGGGCATTTACACGATTGAGGTGCTTGAGGGCGACGCCGTTACCCGCAGCCAGTCCTTCGCTGTCAACCTCTTCGACCCCGCCGAAAGCGACATCCTGCCGCAGGAGATGCTCTTCTTCGGTCAGTCCAGCCTGGCGCCCGGCGCGCGCGAGGAGGAAGGCCAGCTGGAGTTCTGGCCCTGGGTGGCCCTGCTGGCGCTGCTGATTTTGCTGCTGGAGTGGGTCGTGTACCAGCGTCGGCGCGCCGGCCTGACCCTGCGACCGCGACGCCCGTGACTCTCCTGACCCCCCAGGCGCTGTTGTTGCTGGCGCTGGCCGCGCCGCTGGCCTGGCTTGGCTGGCCGCGGCAACGTTTCCGGCGCACGCGCGATGCCTTCAGCCTGGCCCTGCGTCTGCTGATCCTGCTGTGCATCGTGCTGGCGCTGGGCGGCCTGCAGGTCAGCCAGTCCGCTGACCGCCTGGCGGTGGTGTTTCTGGTCGACGTTTCCGACAGCCTGGGCCCGGAACTGGAGGAAGAGCAACTTGCCTGGGTGGAGGCGGCCATGGCGGCGATGGGCCCCGACGACCTGGCCGGTATCGTCGCCTTCGGCGCGCAGCCCTTCACGGAGCGGGTGCCCGGCCGCTCGCGCGAGGCGGACACGCTGCAATCGCAGCCCGGGCGCGACCATACGGACCTGGCGGCGGCCATCCGCCATGGCAGCGCCCTGTTGCCGGGCGACGCCGCGCGGCGCCTCGTCATCCTCAGCGACGGCCGCGCCACGCTGGGCGACGCGCCGGCGGCCGCCCGTCAGGCAGCGGCGGCGGGCATCGAAATCAGCCACGTCGTTTTCGCCCGTTCGCCCGGGCCGGAAGTCCAGTTGACGGGCCTGGACGCGCCGGCGGTGATCAGCGCCGACCAACCCTTCGACGTCACCCTGTCCGTCCTGGCCGGGGCGGCGACGGACGCCACGCTCACGGTGCTGGACAACAATGAACTGTTGCAGCGCGAGACCTTGGAGCTGCGCGCCGGCGCCAGCAACTACACCCTGACCCTGCCGGGTTCCGGCGACGGATTCCGCGACATCCGCGCACGCATCGACCCGCAGGGCGGCGACGGTTATTACCAGAACAACCAGCTGGCCGCCTTCACGCGGGTGGTGGGGCCGCCGCGGACCCTGTTGCTGGTGGATGACCTGGCCGAGGCCCAACATTTGTGGCCCGCGCTGGAACAGGCCGGCGTGCAACTCGACGTCCGGCGCCCGCGCGACATTGCGGTGGGCCTGGCGCCGCTGCTGCAGTACGAAAGCGTGATTCTGGTCAATTTGTCGGCGACGACGCTGGGGCAGGGGCGTATGGAAGCGCTGGAGCGCTTCGTGCGCGACCTCGGCGGCGGACTGGTGGCCATCGGCGGGCCGGACTCTTTCGCGCCAGGCGGCTGGTACCGCACTCCGCTGGAAGACGTCCTGCCGCTGGAGATGCAGATCCGCGACCAGCAGCGTCTGCCGCAACTGACCATCACCTACCTCATCGATCGCTCCGGCAGCATGGGCATGACGGGCCCGTCGGGCGTGGCCAATGTGGAACTGGCCAAGGAAGCCATCATTCGCTCGCTGGACTTTCTGCAAGCCTCCGACCGCGCCGGCGTGGTCTCCTTCGATACCGAAGGCAGCTGGATCGCGGAGTTGCAACCGGTGCTGGACCGCCTGGGCCTGCAGCGTCGCGTGGCGACCCTGCGCGCCGGGGGCGGCACCGACATCCTGGCCGGTCTACGCCTGGCAGGTGAGGCGATGCGCCAGGAAACTTCGCTACGCAAACACATCATCCTGCTCACGGACGGCGGCGCCAAACCGGACGGTCTGGTGGAACTCAGCGAGGAACTGCGCCGCAACGCCGACGTGACCACCTCGGTCATTTCCATCGGCCAGGGGGCGGAGTTTCTGCGGGTAATGGCGGAAGTGGGCGACGGCAACTACCACGAGGTGCGGGAGATCGCCAACGTCCCGACCATCTTTACCATGGAGACCGTGCTGGCCAGCCGTTCCTACCTGGTGGAGGAGCCCTTTTTCGCGCTGCAACTGGCGCCCAGCCCGGTGATGAGCGGTCTGGACGGGCTGCCCGGCCTGCGGGGCTACGTGGCCGCGTCCCCCAAACAGACCGCGCGCGTGGTGCTTGCCGGCCCGGCCCCCTGGCATGATCCGCTGCTGGCGACCTGGCAATACGGTCTCGGGCGGGCGCTGGCCTTCACCAGCGACGCGGGGTCGCGCTGGGCCTCGGTCTGGACCCGCTGGGAGGGGTTCACGCGCTTCTGGGGGCAGGCGCTGCGCTGGACGATGACGGCCGGGCGCACGGACAATCTTGAGGCGCAGGTGCAGCCCGAGGGGCAGCGGGCGCGCCTGGTCGTCGACGCGCGCGACGAGGACGGCGACTTTCTCAACGGCCTGCAGCTGGAGGCGCATCTGGTGAGCCTGCAGCAGGATACGGACAGGATCACCCTGCAACAGGCCGCGCCAGGCCGCTACGAGGCCCTGTTCACCCCCGCCGGCGAGGGCGCGCTGTTCATCAACATCCAGGGGGAAGGGCTGGTGGACGGGGTCTCGCAGCAGTTTGCGCAGACCGCCGGCTGGGTGCGCGGCTATTCGGCGGAATACGACAGCGGCGCCAGCGGCACGCGCGGCGCGGACCGCGCGCTGCTGCGCGAGCTCGCCGGGATAACCGGCGGCCGTGACATGTCGGAGACGCCGGCGTTGGCCTTTGAACACAACCTGCTGGCGCGCGAGGCGTCCACGCCGCTGTGGCCCTGGCTGCTGCTGGCGGCCCTGCTGCTGCTGCCGCTGGATATCGCCGTGCGCCGGGTCGTGATCACCCGCGGCGATCTGCGCCGGCTGCGCATGGCGCTTTTCGGCTTCAGCCGCCCGCTGACGCCGGAAGGGCCGGGCGAGCGCCTCGCCAGTCTGATGGCCGCCCGCGACCGTGGTCGCGAACGTGTGACCGGCGGCGTATCCCGTCGCATCGGCACGGCCGCCGGGTCGTCGGCGGCACGGGATGACGACCACCCGACCCCCGAGGAGGATGAAGCGCTGCGCCGGCGACCGGCCCGCGACGGCCTCGGCACGACGGCCGCGTTGCTGCGCACGCGACGGCAACGTCGCGGCGTTCGGGACGACGGCGACTCCGCGTCCTGAGCGCGGGGTCAGCGGGTCGCTGCAACAGGTATTAAAGGGCCCCTTCAGTCGGGTATACAATTCACGCGAGGGAGCGAGGTGGCATTTCGGACGTGAGTTCACAGGGCAGGGACGCCGGCGCAAACGTACGTCTGGCGCGCAGGGAGGACGTGGCCGCCATTCGCGCGCTCATCGAGCCGCACGTGTCCACCGGGCGACTGTTGCAGCGGGCGACGGAAGAGATCGAGTATCTCTTGCCCACCTTCGTCGTCGCCGAGCGGGACGGGGCGGTGGTCGGCTGCGCGGCGCTGGAGATCTATTCCTCCCGCCTGGCGGAAGTGCGCAGTCTGGCCGTCACGGATGCCCTGCGGGGCCAGGGAGTGGGGCGGCGCCTGGTGGAGGCCTGTGTGAAGATCGCGCGCGAACGGCAGGTGATGGAAGTGATGGCCATCACCTCCAACGAGGCCTTTTTCCGCGCCGTCGGCTTCGACTTCACCCTGGCCAATGAACGCAAGGCGCTCTTTGTCAACCCGCAGGAGCGGCCCTGAGCGCGGCGCCGTCGCTTGACCGGCGCCAGGGCCTTCCGTACAATCGCCACCACGCCCGGGAAGCACGCCGGCAAGGCGTCCCGCAGGAGCCACACCGCATGGCTGAGGAAACGATAGTCGCGGTCTTTCCCTCGCGCGTGATTCTGGGCAAGGCGCTCGACCACATTGGACGACTGGACGACCTGGCGCTGAAACACGCGGTTATCATCGCCCGGGCGCGCGACGGCGAGATCGTGGTGCTGGACGATGACATCAGCTCGCACGAGGTGATGTACGCCGGTGCCGGGCTCGGGGCCATCATGATGGCCGTCGGGGTGGCGCAGCAGGGCGCACTGGCCCTGCCTGGCGCCATGGCCCTGGTCGCCCTGGTGCTGGCCGCGCTGGCCGGCGGCCTGGTGGGCGCGGGCGTCAGCCGCGCCGCCGCCACCCTGATCGACTCTGACTTTCGCAACCTGCAGGTCAAGACCCTCGCCGCCGAACTGAAGGCCGGTCACCCCGCGCTGGTGCTGGAATTCGAGGAAGGCGTTGACTCGCTGGAGCGCCTGCGGGTGGAACTGAAACCCTATCGCGCCGAGCTAGTGGAATATCTGCATGAGGCGCGCTTCGCCGTGGCGCGCATGGACGAGGGGGCGGCTGACGAGACACCGGAGATGCGTCGCCAGCCATGAAGGCCATCGCCCTTCCGGGTGACCCGCCGCGGCCCCTGTGGCCCACCCGGCGCTGGTGGCTGACCCTGCTGGTCCTGCTATTGATGGCGGGCGGCCTGCGCTTCACGGGCTACAACTTCAGTCTGCCCTATATCGACCATCCCGACGAACCCAACCAGTTTCTCGCCGCGCGTCTGGTGCTGGACCAGGGCACGTCGCGCTCCATCGGCAAGCATTCCTATCCGCCGGGCATCGTCGCCCTGCACTATCTCTTCGTACGCTACTGGCAGGACCCGGACCGGCCGCCGTCGATCGTCACCGGCCCGGTGCGCCTGATCGCCATCAGCGCCAGTCTGCTGGGCATCGCCCTGCTGGCCCTGCTGGGCTACCACGCCTGCGGCCCGACCGCAGGGCTCGTCGCCGCGGGTGTGGCGGCGGTCACGCCCTGGCTGGTCGATCACAGCCGCTTCGCCACCGCCGACACTTTCGCCACGTTCTTCAGCCTGCTGGCGCTGTGGCTGACCCTGGCGGGCGTCCAGTACCGGCGCACAGGCTGGACGACCTGGGCCAGCTACGCCCTGATGCTGGCGGTGCTCTTCAAGTACCAGGCGCTGTTCCTGTCGCCCCTGGCGTTGCTCGCGCCGCTGCTGGCCGGCGCGTCCTGGCGGCGCGTCGTCGCCGGCAATGCCCTGCGTCTGGCGCTCTTTCTGGCCTGGCTGTTCCTGCTGACCCCGGCACTGGAGGCGGGCGAGGACTCGCCCATCCGCAACTGGCGTCAGGTGACGCAACTGACTCCCGCGGCCCTGCTGCAGGCGCCGCTGGGCAACCTCGGCAACATGCTGGCCATACTGGACCTGCGCCTGCTGGCGCCAGGCTGGGCGGGGCTGGCCCTGCTGCTGACGGGCCGCGCGCGCCGGGGTTGGCGGCGACCGGCCGCGCTCTACCTGCTGCTGGCGGCGCTGGCCGTCTATGCGGGCGTGGGCCTCTTTGGCGAACAGCCGCTGCGTCTGCTGCTCACGTCGACCCTGCTGCTGGTGACCCTGTCGGGCATCGGCTGGGCGCAGTGGCTGGCGCTGCTGCGCGAGCGGGTTGGGCAACGCGGGCGGTGGCGTAACGCGCCTGCTCTGGCGGCTCTCGCGCTCATTCTTTTGCTGGCGCTGCCTTCGCTACAGGCTTCGCTGGCCAATGCGTATGAGCACACGCTGCCGGACCGGCGCAACGACCTGGCCGCCTGGGCGGACGTGACCTTGCCGGCCAGCCGCTACATCGCCACGGTGGAGAATCACAAGACGCTCAACCGCGACTGGGGCGGCTATCCCGGCGTCACCTCCTTCCACTTCGCCGGTCAGCACCACCTCGGCGAGCGGTCGCTGGCCGACTGGCGCGCTGATGGCGTAGATTTCGCCATTCTGCCCTGGCGCGATTACGCAGTCTGGCTGGACGATGATCCGCAGGGCTACCTGGCGGGCACGACCCTGCTGAAGACCTGGCCGCCCTCGCAGGCGCATCGCGGCCCGTCCATGGTGGTCCTGGCGTTGCAGACCCCGACGCAGGCGCAGCCGGCGGGGGAGGACCAGTTGGGCAGCATTCGTCTGCTCGGCCACGACCTGGACCCGGGGGCTGCCCGGCCCGGCGAGGCGCTGTCCTTTCGGCTCTACTGGCAGGCCGACGCGCCGACGGACGGCGACTACCTCGTCTTCAACCACCTGCTCGACGCGGATGGCAATCTGGTCGCCCAGGTGGACGGTCCGCCGCTGCCCGACACGCGGCGCGGCACCTCCGCCTGGGACGACCCGCAGGAGACGCTCATCAGCAGGGAGTTTCTGTTGCAGCTGCCGGAGGACCTGGGGCCAGGCGAGTACCGGCTCATATCCGGCTGGTACCAACGCGAGACGGGTCAGCGCCTGCTGAGTCCGGATGGTCGGGACCACTTGCTGCTTGCGCCGCTCGTCCTAGGTTAGATAAAGTTTCAGTTGTGAATTGCGACAACCCTATAGAAAACTCGGTACCCTGTTTGGATTCCTGTTCATACTCTTTACCAAACTCGTCTTGACATCATAATATACCTAATGCATAATGACTCAGAACTACCAAGATAATGACCATAGGATATGGTGTGGCCTCCGCGAAAAAGCCCGAAAATCAAGACTTGTACGAACAAATTCGGATTCACATTCTGCGCGACATGAATCGGGAACAGAAAACGCACCATACTATTATGTCGCGTGGATTCAGACAGTTAAATTTGGTGTCGAAATTGCAAAGACTTGCAGAGGATGAATCGCGTCCACAGGAGTATGGCTGGCAAACGAGAAGGGACGAGCCCAGACGCAAAAGGGCATTTCGATATATACGTAGTGCTATACGTTTGTTGATTCTATTGATTGTGGATCTTGATTAGGCTTTTGTTCGAATTCGAAAAGGGGATGATATGTCTAAAGCATTTGGCGCCGGGAACAAGGACGCAAGTATGATCGCTTTGATGATAGCGAGCAGAAATCAATTGAAACAGACAGAGCAGCAACTCTTGGAGCAGATTCAAGAAAGTCAGAGGGAGTTGAAAAGGGTTCGCGGTCAGCTAGCACATTTGGATGGATTTCTGAAACTGGAAGAAGGACTCTCTTCTAACGAAGTTGCCTCTTCCAGTCGGTCAAGTGGCGAGGAAATTTGCAACATGGTGGAAACCATTTTGCTAGAAAACGAAAATGCCCCGATGCATTACAGTGCTTTGACCGAGGAAGTCCAGAAACGTGGGGTTGTCATTGGCGGTATAGATCCAGAAAGGACTTTGCTGTCAAACATCGGCAAGGACAAACGGTTTCATCGTCCTGCAAAGAGAGGGCAGTATGCCCTTCGGGATGAGCATCTTGCAGAGCTAGAGAATGAACGGATGAACAGGGTCGTTATTGAATCAGAAGCTAACAGAAGGTCGTCTTCCCCGAACCAAGGTGCTTACGGTGAATGGGGTCCTCAGAGTGAAGGCTTTTATCCCCCACCGTCTGACGTGGGTGAAATTCCCTTTTGACCACTCTGCCAATCACAAATGAGTCAATTGCCGTGTGAGTTTGTAAGGTCTTGAAGTCACCCTGATGCGAACCGAAAGGGCCAGCACATGATCGCCATCGGACAGCCGGCGCCGGACTTCGCGCTTCCCAACCAGGACGGTGATGACGTGCGACTGGGCGACTTGCGCGGGCGCGCCGTCGTGCTCTTCGCTTTCCCGAAGGCCGGCACCTACGGCTGAACGAAACAGGCATGCGGCTTCCGTGATGAACTGCCGCGTTTCGAGGCTGGCAACGCCGTCGTGCTGGGCATGAGCAACGACCGGCCGGAAAAACTGAAGGCCTGGCACAGCCAGCAGCAACTCAACTACGATCTGCTCAGCGACCCTGAACAGCGGGTCATTCGCGAGTGGGAGGCCGGCGTTTCGCTGCTCGGCGTGGCGCAGATCCCGCTCACGCGGCGCTCCTGCTGGGTGATCGACGAGCGGGGCATCCTCATCGACATGAAGGTCGGCATCAGCCCTGAGGCCAGCGTGGCGCGCGCCCTGCAGGCGCTGGAGGCGAAGGCCGCCAACTGAGCCGGGTCTTGCGCGCCGCCTGGCGCGAGTTACAATCCCCGCAGGGAGAAGACAGGAGAAGATCATGCCCGCGATCGGTGAACTGGCACCGGATTTCGAACTGCTCAACCAGGATGGCGAGAGCGTGCGTCTGGGCGACCTGCGCGGCCGGCGCGTCATCCTCTTCGCCTACCCGAAAGCCGCCACGCCCGGCTGCACCATCCAGGCCTGCGGATTCCGCGACAACTACCCGCAGGTGGAGGCCGGCGACGCGATCGTGCTGGGGCTCAGCCCGGACGAGCCGCCGGCGCTGCGCCAGTGGATCGATGACGAAAACTTCCCCTTCGACCTGCTCAGCGACCCGCAGCATGAGGTGCTGGAGGCCTGGGGGGCATGGGGCGAGCGCTCGATGTACGGCACGAAGTACATGGGCGTCATTCGCTCGCACTGGGTGATCGGCGCCGACGGCGTCGTCGAAGACGAGCAGGTGAACGTCAGCCCGAAGAACAGCGTCAAACGCGCGCTGGCGGCGCTATAGGACGGTATCGTCCCGCCCGCGGACGACGAGACTGCGGCTGTCGGAAGGCAGCCAGGCGTCAATCTGCGCGATGACCTGCTCCAGCGGGTGGCGCGTACGGCCCTTCAGCGCGCATTCCCAGACTTCCAGGATACGCCAGCCCATCGCGGCCAGGGCCTGACGGCTGGCGGCGTCGGTTTCGCGCGTCTTCGTGATCTTGGCGCGCCACCAGTCGGCGCGGCTGGACGGCCATTTGAAGAGGTGGCAGTCGTGGCCGTGCCAGAAGCAGCCGTTGACGAAGATGACGGCGCGATAGCGCGGCAAGACCAGATCGGGCTTGCCGGGCAAGTCCTTGCGGTGCAGGCGATAGCGGTAGCCGAGTCGGTGGAGGCTGCGGCGGATGAGCAGTTCGGGCCGGGTGTTCTTGCCCCGGATGCCGGACATCATTCGGCTGCGCACCTGCGGACTGACCACGTCGGTCATGCCAGCCTCCGGTTGGGCGCAGACAGCTGAATTATACGGAAGGTAGCTGAAGTTGGGCAAACGGCCGGCCGGCTTCGGTCGCTACGTCCGTCCCTGCGCGACCAGCAGCTTCAGGTCGGCATCGACCATCATGCGGATGAGTTTCTCGAAGCCGACGCGCGGTTCCCAGCCCATGTCGGCCTTCGCGCGCGCCGGGTTGCCGCGCTGGGCGAAGATCTCGGTGGGGCGCAGGAACTGGTCGGCAGTGACGACGTGCTGCTCATGGTCGAGGCCGACGTGGTCGAAGGCCACGCGGCAGAGATCGCGAATGGTGAAGGCCGTGTTGGTGCCGATGACGTAGTCGCGCGCTTCGTCCTGCTGCAGCATCAGCCACATGGCCTCGACGTATTCCTTCGCGTAGCCCCAGTCGCGCCAGGCGTCCAGGTTGCCCAGCTGCAGCTTGCCGTCCTGCACCAGGGGCTGGCCGGCCTCGTTGAGCGGCGGCTCCTCAATGCCCAGATGGATGCAGGCCACGCCCATGGTCACCTTGCGCGTGACGAAGTGCAGGCCGCGGCGCGGGCTTTCGTGGTTGAAGAGCATGCCGGCGCAGACGAACATGTCCCAGGACTCGCGGTAGTTGACGGCCATCTGGTGGGCGTAGAGCTTGGCGATGCCGTAGGGGTTGTTGGCGTGGAAGGGCGTGTCCTCATCGACGACTTCCACCGGCACGCCGCCGTAGATTTCGCGGCTGGTGGCCTGGTAGAAACGGGCGTCGGGTTTGTGCTGACGCACGGCCTCCAGCATGCGCACCGTGCCGAGGGCCGTGATCTCGCCGGTGACCAGCGGCTGGCTCCAGCTGTCGCCGGGGACCGACTGGGCGGCGAGGTGATAGACCTCGTCCGGTTGTTGCCGCTGGATGATGGCGGCGAGGGCGGCGGCGTCCAGCAGGTCGCCGTATTCCAGTTCGATGCGACCGGCCAGGTGGGCGATGTTGGGGTAGTGGTAGTTGGTGGAGCGGCGCGCCAGGCCCACGACGCGATAGCCCTTTTCCAGCAGCAATTCCGCCAGATAGGAGCCGTCCTGACCCGTGATGCCGGTGACAAATGCCGTTTTTGCCATGCTGCAAGTCTCCCGCTGCGACCGGGCCATGATAGCGGAGCGACGCCTGTTTTCCAGCCCCGGCAGGGCGGAGCGAAGGCTGTCGGCTATTGACCCCTGCGCCAGGCGCAGGCATGATGCCGCAGCCGCAAGGATGAAGCTCGGAGTTCACATGCTCGAGAACGGCAAAAGCCACGCAAGGCCGCGCAGCCTCGCCGCCTACGTACGCCTGTTTCTGACGGGCTGCGCCATGGGCGCTGCGGATCTGGTGCCCGGCGTTTCGGGCGGCACCATGGCTTTCGTGCTGGGGGTCTATCAGGACCTGCTGGACGGAATCCGGGCTTTCAACCTTGAGGCGCTGCGGCTGGTGTTGCGGTTGCGCCTGGGCGAGCTTGAGCGGCAGGTCCCGCTGCGTTTCCTGCTGGCGCTGGTCCTGGGGATGTTCGTTGCAGCCTTCACGTTGGCCGGCTTTCTGACCAATACCCTGGAAGACCCAAAGGGACGCATTTATCTTTTCGCCTTCTTCTTCGGCCTGGTGGTGGCTTCCATTGTGGCGGTTGGGGCGCAGGTCCGCCGGGCCTGGGCCACGGCGTTTACGCTCATCGCTGGCGCACTGTTCGCCTTTGTGGTCGTTAATCTGGTGCCAGCCAGCACCGAGCCAGGTTCGCTCAATCTCTTCCTGGCCAGCATGGTCGCCATCTGCGCCATGATTCTGCCTGGCATCTCGGGCTCCTTCATCCTGCTCATTCTGGGGCAATACGACCATGTGTTGCGCGCTGTCAGCGAGCGCGACCTGGGCCAGCTGATCACGGTAGGGGCGGGCGCGGTCCTGGGCATCGTCGTCTTTTCGCGCATTCTGGGATGGCTGTTGCGCCATCGACCGCAAGTGACCATCGCCGCCCTGGTGGGCTTCATGATCGGGTCGCTCTGGAAAATCTGGCCCTGGAAGGAATGCGTCGTCAGCGATCTGGACCGGCACGGCGAGTTTCGCTGCCTGCAGGAAGCCAATCTCGCGCCGCAGGCGGACACGCTCTTGCCGGCGCTGCTGCTGATGCTGGCAGGCTTCGCGGCGGTGACGCTATTCAGTCGTTACGCGCGGCGGATGGAAGCCGGGGCGTCGGTCTGACGGGAGCGATTGGCCAAAGTCGCGAAACCCGGCATCATTGACTGTCGACGAGGAGACTGGAGTTCACAATGGACCAGACCGAAAAAGCACAGTACATCGCCTGGATTCGCGAGTTGCCGCAGCAACTGCGCGCACTGGTCGAGGGGCTGGATGAGGAACAGTTGACCACGCACTTTCTGGAAGGGGAGTGGAGCGTCGCCCAGAACGTGCACCACCTGGCGGACGCGCACATGAACACCTTTCTTCGTATCAAACTGGCTTTGACCCAGGACGAACCGACTATAAACAGTTTTGATCAGGACCTGTGGGCCGTGACGTCCGACGCCAGCGGCATGCCGCTGGAAACCTCACTGGCCTTGCTGGATGGCCTGCAGGAACGCTGGGCAACCCTCGCTGAATCGCTCAGTGACGAGCAATTAACCCGCAACTCCGTTTCCCCGCTTTACGGCGGGGCGACGATCGGAGACCTCATTCGACTGTACTCGCAGCACGGCCTGAACCACCTCGACCAGATCCGCGAGACCCTGGCCGCGCAGGGTTGACGTGGACGCCGGCCACGCCTGGCCGGTCATCGGGCACGGCCACGCCGTTCGACGCCTGCGGCAGGGCCTGCATCATGGCCGCCTGCACCATGCCTGGCTGATCACCGGGGCGGAGGGCCTGGGCCGCGCCACCCTGGCGCTCAGCTTCGCCATGGCGCTCAATTGCCTGGCGGAAGCGCCGGAACAGCGGCCCTGTCAGGCTTGCAGCGCCTGCCAACGCATCCGCAGCGGCAATCACCCGGACCTGTTGCAGGTACGGCCGGAGGAAGGCGCGGCATTGCGCATCGACGCCATCCGGGAGGCGCTGCGCAACCTGGCGCTGAAGCCCTGGGAGGGCCGGCGCCGCGTCGCCGTCTTTCACGATTTCGAGCGCGCGCAGCCACGGGCCCAGGATGCCTTGCTCAAGACTCTTGAGGAGCCCGCGTCAGGGGCCGTGCTGATTCTGGTGGCCACGTCGGTCCGGGCCCTGCTGCCCACGATCAGCAGTCGCTGTCAGCAGCTGGCGCTACGTCCGTTGCCCTTTGACGAACTGTACGGCGCCCTGCTACAGCGCGGCGCTTCGGAAGAACGCGCGACCCTGCTGGCCCGCCTCAGTGGCGGACGGGTCGGCTGGGCGTTGCGGGCCATGGAAGACGAGGCCATGCTGGAGCAGCGGAAGGAGGCGCTGGACACCCTGGAAGGCTGCCTCGACGACGACCGCGTCGGTCGATTTGCGCTGGCTGAGAAACTGGCGCGCCGTTCCCGCCCGGAGTTGCGACTCTTGCTGGAGCATTGGCAGTCCCTGTGGCGGGATCTGTTGCTGCTGGCCAGGGGCAGCCAGGTGCCGCCCGTCAACAGCGATCGCGGCGAGGCGCTGTCGCGGCAGGCCAGACATTGGCAGGCCGACGAGATCCGCGTCGCGCTGGTGGCGACGCGTCAGCTGCTGGCCAACCTGCGCAGCAACATGCAACTGCGCCTGGCGCTGGAAGTGATGTTGCTGGATTATCCGGGCCTGCAGGACGACCAGGGTTCAGGCGTCGTCACTGACCACCGGTCGCGGTTCAACCGTGAAGCGTAACGCCGTGCGTTCCTGCCCGTCGATATTGACCTCGGTGAACATGGGCGTGCAAACGATGTCAATCTCGTCCTGTTCGAGATAACCGCGGCAGATGGCCAGGGCCTTGACGGCCTGGTTCACGGCCCCGGCGCCGATGGCCTGCACTTCGGCGAAACGGTGCTCGCGCATCACCGCGGCGATGGCGCCGGCGACGGACGTTGAACGGGAGCGGGAGGAGACCTTGATTATGCTGACCCGGGGTTCGTACGCTTCTTGCTCATGGTCGTCCGGTTCATCTGCCGGGTATTGCGGCGGAAGCGCGTCAGAGTACGGGTCATCGAACATCGTTAGCCCTCACCGGATATATGCACAATCAAAAGCAAATAAACTTTCTCCATTCTAACAAAAGGCATATCGGTATACAACATTCATATTTTCTTCGCATACCTGTGGCCCGAATGAAATGATTTTGACCATATTCCTCCCCCTGCGCTATACTACCGTGGCAAGACAGCGTTGGCCTGCGCAGGCGGCCACGCCCCCTGTCCTTCCCTGATTTTCCTGGCGTGGCGGATGTTCGAGACCCAAACCGTGGACCCACAGGAAGCTTGGAAAACCACGCTGAACCAGTTGGAGATCCAACTGGACCGCGGCAATTTCGACACCTGGTTGCGCGATACCGTCTTCCTGGGCTGTGAGAACGCGGCGGACGGCGAAAGCGCCAGCACCTTCACCATTGGGGTGCGCAACAGCTTCGCGCGCGACAACCTGCAGCATCGCCTCTATCGCAGTGTACGCCGCGTATTGCGTGACGTCTACGGCACCGAAGTCGAATTGCGCTTCGAGGTGCATCACCCCGAAAAGGCCGATAACGGCAGCGACGCCAACCGGGAGGACATCAAACCGCTGTTTCGCTATGCCTCGCGCCAGGAAAGACAGGGCGCGGAGGCGGCGCGCCCGGCCGCCAGGCCGCCGCAGGTCGATTTGCCGGAGAGTCATCTCAATCCGCGCTACACCTTCGACCGCTTTGTGACCAGCAATGCCAACATGATGCTCTATTCGGCCGCCCGCGCCGTCGCCGAAGAGCCGGCGGCCCGCTACAACCCCTTCGTCATTTATGGCGGTGTGGGCCTGGGCAAGACACATTTGTTGCAGGCAATCGCCAATGAAAGCCAGCAGGGCAACTATCGCGCGCTCTACATCCCTTCCGAGGGATTTATCAACGACCTGGTCAACGCCATCCGTTATCGCACGACCGCGCTGTTCCGGGAAAAGTACCGCTCGGTTGACCTCTTGCTGATCGACGACATACAGTTTATCGCCGGCAAGGAAAGCACGCAGGAAGAGTTTTTCCACACCTTCAACGCGCTCCACATTGACAACAAGCAGATCGTCGTCGCCTCCGACCGGCACCCCAGCGAACTGGAACTGCTGGAAGACCGGCTGCGCTCGCGCTTTGAAGGCGGCCTGGTGATCGACATTCAGTTGCCGGAATTCGAGACGCGCGTGGCCATCGTGGAAAGCTGGGCGCAGGAACGGGGGCGCAGCCTGCCGCGCTCCATCAGTGAGAAGCTGGCCGATGGCGCCCGCAACAGCATCCGCGAACTGGAGGGCCTGTTCACCAGCATGCTGGCCACCATGGACCTGGCGGAAGAGCCCTTTTCCACGACGGCGGCCGGGCGCGTGGTGCAGCAACACGAAAGCGCGCGGGCGCGCCAGGCGAAAATCACCATCGACCAGGTGCTGACGGCCACGGCAGCCGCCCACAACCTGACGGTGATGGACCTGACCGGCAAGAATCGCTCGGGGCATATCAGCCGCGCGCGTCACGTCGCCATGTACCTGGCGCGCGACCTGACGGAAGCTTCCTTTCCCCAGATCGGGCGGGCCTTTGGCATGCGCAGCCATTCGACCGCGATGCACGGTCATGACAAGGTCGCCGGTCAGATGCAGGAGGACGAGGCCTTTCGCTACGAGTTGCTGGCCCTGCGCGAACACATCATGAAGGGCGAGTAAGGCGGACCTGCCTCTGCCCTTGCGGCTCAACGAAGGACCAGATTGACTTTCGGTTCCTGCCCGCTGCGGGCCGGAATGAAGATGGCCTTTTGCGGATCCCGCCCCTGCAGAAAGCGTTGCGCGCCCTCGCTTTCCAGGGCTGTGGCGATCGCCTGCTCGCGGGAGATATCTACCTCGACCTGCATTTCACCGCGGGGCCGGCCATTGACCATGACCACCAGCGCGACCGTGTCCGCGCGCGCCTTTTCCTCATCCCATTCAGGCCAGGCCTGGGTGTGAATGCTGTAATCGCCGCCGATGCGCTGCCAAAGTTCCTCGGCAACGTGCGGCGTGAAGGGCGCCATCAACAGCAGCTGGGTGCGCACAATCTCCCCCCAGGCCGTCGCGCCGACGCTGCCTGAGCGCAGGGCCGCGCGCAGGTCGTTCTTCAGTTCCATCAGGGACGCGATACAGGTATTGAAGCGGAAGCGTTGCAGGCCGTCGGTCACGCGACGGATGGTCTCCTGCGTGCGACGCTCCAGTTCGCGTTCGACCTTTGCATCGCCGGGGCCGGCGGGCGCACCCGCGCAGACCAGGTCCCACACCTCGTGCAGCCAGCGCTGCGGCCCGCGAATGCCGTCCGGGTCCCAGGGACCGCCCTTTTCCCAGTCGAAGGCGAACATCAGGTAGGCTCGCACGGTGTCGGCGCCGTATTGATCAACCAGATTGTCCGGGTCCACGACGTTGCCCTTGCTCTTGGACATGCGCTGGATTTCGAGGTGCTGCTGTAGCTGGTTGACGTTGTTGTCGCCCTCGATGTGCGGAATGATGACTTCCGCGTCCGGCAGGACCTCAACGACGTGACGGACGCCGGCCATGTCCACCTGCAGGATGTTTTCGGTGCGACGCATGATCTCGCCGACGACGCCCTCGAAGCCCGGCGGCGTGTCTGAGGGACGTTCAATGACCTCGACGCGTTCGGCCAGCAGGCGCATGCCCTGCATCTGGCCCGAGGCGAGTACGATGTCGCCGTTCCGCTCCGCGCCAAGCACCTGGCCCTGGTTGCGCAGTTGCAGCATGGGTTCGCCCCATGTCAGCATCTCGGGGTCGCGGCCGCGGTCGGCCATAATGCGCATGGTCTCGTCAAAGAGGCCGCAATCGCGCATGGCGCGCGCGAACCAGCGCGAATAGAGCAGGTGCATGGTGGCGTGTTCGGCGCCGCCGGTGTAGGTATCGACCGGCAGCCAGTAGGCCGCTTCCTCCGGGTCGAAGGGTCCCGTGTCGAAGTGCGGGCTCAGGTAGCGGTACCAGTACCACGAGGAGCACATGAAGGTGTCCATCGTGTCGGTCTCGCGCCGCGCGGGATTGCCCTGCGAATCACTCGCCTTCAGGAAGGGTTCGTGCCCGGTCAGCGGGCTGCGGCCGGTAGGGTCAAATTCGACGTCCTCCGGCAGGAGCACCGGCAGCGCCTCGTCGGGCAGGGCCTCGATGGCGCCGTCGGCGCGGTGCAGGACAGGGATGGGACAACCCCAGTAACGCTGACGGCCGATGAGCCAGTCCCTCAGGCGATAGTTGATGGCTTCCTCACCGATGCCCTCCGCCTCCAGCCAGTCGATGACGGCGCTGATGGCCGGGTTGCGGCGGCCGCGATGGTGGTCCGAGAGTTGGCCGTCAAAGCGTCCGCTGTTGACCATGACGCCCGGCCCTTCCCAGGCCTCCTCCAGCGGCGCCCCGGGGTCCACGCCCTCCTGCAAGATCACTCGCCTGACTGGCAGATCAAACTTTTGCGCGAACTCGAAGTCGCGCTGGTCGTGGCCTGGCACCGCCATGATGGCGCCGCTGCCGTAGGTCAACAGCACGTAGTCGGAGACCCAGACGGGCACCAGTTCGCCATTGACCGGGTTGATGGCGAAGGACCCGCTAAAGACGCCCGTGCGTTCGCGGGTCTCGGAGCTGCGTTCGATTTCGGTGCTGGCGGCCGCGCGTTCGACGTAGGCCTCGACGGCGGCGCGCTGCGCGTCCGTGGTCAGTTTGGCGACCAGGTCGTGCTCCGGCGCCAGCACCATGAAGGTCGAACCCCAGAGCGTATCCGGCCGTGTGGTGTAGACCGGAATGGCGTCGCCGGCCTCGCTGTGAAAGGTCACACGCGCGCCTTCGCTGCGGCCGATCCAGTTGGTCTGCATGATGCGGATCGGTTCGGGCCAGTCGATGCGGCTGAAATCCAGCATCTCGTCGGCGTAGCGCGTGTAGCGGAAGAACCACTGCGTCATCATTTTTTGAATGACGGGCTGGCCGGTGCGTTCGTCGTGGCCGTCGATGACCTGTTCGTTGGCCAGCACGGTCTGCAGCGTGGGCGACCAGTTCACCTGGGCCTCGCCGCGGTAGGCCAGGTCATTGAGGTAGAAGAGGCGGAAGAACCACTCCGTCCAGCGGTAGTATTCCGGCTCGCAGCTGATCATTTCGCGACGCGGATCGAACATGGCGCCCATGCTGCGCAGTTGCCCGCGCATGCGCTCGATGTTGTCCCGCGTCCAGAGCGCCGGGTGGATGTTGCGCGTGACGGCGGCGTTTTCCGCCGGCAGGCCGAAGGCATCGAAACCCATGGGGAAGAGCACGTTGTATCCCCGCATGCGCATGAAGCGCGCGCGCGCGTCGGAAGGCGTCATGGCGAACCAGTGGCCGATGTGCAGGTCGCCGCTGGGGTAGGGCAGCATGGTCAGGGCGTAGTGCTTGGGCCGCTCCCAGTCCACGTCCGCGTGGTAGAGGCCGTCCTGCTCCCAACGCTGCTGCCAGCGGGACTCAACAGACGCGGGGTTATAACGTTCGCTATCCATGGTCATGGTGTTTTCCTGTGTGCGGGGCTAGCGGGTCGGGCGACCCGTGGCAAGGGAAGAGCGGGCCACCTCTGGGCTGCCCTGTATGACGTGCGACCAGCGGTCCATGCGCTTCCCTCGATTAAGGACGGGCGTCAGTATAGCAGATGGCGGCCGACGGTCAAGACGCGCGCAGCCTGTATACTGGCGCCAGTGCAAAGGGAAGAGACCATGGCCGACGACGTTTTCGAACTGGATCTGACGACGATGGCCCATGGCGGCCGCGCCATGGGTCGCCATCAGGGGCGGGTGGTCTTCGTGCCTTATACCATCCCTGGTGAGCGCATCGAGGCGCGCCAGACCGGCCGCAGCGGGCGCGTCGCCTTCGCCGAGGGTCTGCGCCTTCTGAAAGCTTCTGTCGACCGCGTCTGGCCGCAATGCCCGCACTTCGGCCCCGGCCGCTGCGGGCAGTGTCAGTGGCAACACATCGATTATGCCGCCCAGCTTCTGCTGAAGCAGGACGTGCTGGCCGACCAGTTGGCGCGCATCGGCGGCCTTGACGACGTCGACGTGCTGCCGACGGTCCCCGCGCCGGCCACGCAGGGTTACCGCTGGCAACTGACGCTGCGCGTGAACCGCGCCGGTCAGCCCGGTCTTCCGTCGGAGCGGGCGGGTCAGGTCGTGTGGCCGGAGGAGTGCCACGTCGCCCACCCGGACCTGCTGGAGCTCTTGCCGACGCTGAAGCTGGAAATCGACGGACTGCGCGAACTGCAACTGCTGCGCGGCAGCGACGGGGCGCTGATGTTGCTGCTGACGATGCGTGACGACCGGGCGCCGGAACTCCTGAGCGACCTGCCGGCCAGCGTCAACATGCTGTTGAAGGGCGGCGAGCCGGTCAATCTGATCGGCGCCTCGCACCTGGTGCGGGAGGTTGCCGGACGGCGTTTTCGCGTCACCGCCGGCAGCAGCTTCCGCGCCCACGATGCCTTGCTGCCGCGGCTGACGACTCTGGTGCAGGAATGGCTGGCCCCAACAGCCGCTGACCATGTCCTCGATCTCTACGCCGGCGTCGGCTTCTTCAGCGCATTTCTGGCCGAAGAGGCCGGGCTGGTGACGCTGGTGGAGCGTTTTCCGCCCGCGGTCACCGACGCCGAAAGTAACCTGGACGCCTTCGACAACATCGACCTGATAGAGGGCCGCGTGGAGGAGGTGCTGCCGGAACTGGAAACGCCGGTCAACGCCGCCCTGGTCGATCCACCGCGGGATGGGCTGACTGCGGAAGCGGTCGACGCATTGTCGCAATGCGGCGCCGCGCGTCTGGTGTACGTCAGTGGCGATGCGGCCAACCTGGCGCGCGACGCCAGGCGATTGCGCGCCAGGGGCTGGCAGCTGCGCCAGGTGCAGCCCGTGGATCTGGAGCCGCTGACCTGGCGCATTCACACTGCCGCCCTGCTGGAGCGCAAGGCCTGATGTGACTGACAGAGCTTACATGCTTCCCTGCTGCGGCAGCATGCCGATCAGCACCGGCGTGCCGGGCCGCGGATCGAAACCGCGGTCGGTGCAGTCGCTCTCCAGCGTGACGACGAAGGCGTCGAAGGGATCGAAGTTGTAACCGGGAATCTCGTAGCCGGCGCCCAGCATGCCGTCGCCCAGGGGGGCGGCGACCCCTGTGCTGAGCGCGTAGGGCGCGGCCTCAACCGCGGCGTTCAGGCCGATCATCTCGATATCGCCGAAGGGCGGTCCGTGCGCCTCGTCGGACGCGCTGGAGTTCGATACGCCCGGGCCGCCGAAGAGGCCGGCGTCCACGACCCAGCCTTCCAGCACGAGGCAACCTTCCGGTCCGGCGCTACCGTTAAGATCGATGAAGAAGTCGATAGCTGCGTGGTCGCCGTGGAAGATGGCGGCGCCGCTGGCCAGTTCAAGGCCGGCGTTGGCCGCCAAAGCGGTGGGGGCCAGTTCGACCTCAAAGTGCTCGTGGTCCGGGTCCACCATGCCGGTATCCGCCGGCCCGACCATCCCGAAGACCTCCATGGGGACCACGGCCAGTTCGGCGTTGTCGTCGCGCATACCGGCGGTGAAGAAAGGCGCGCCCGGCCGCGGGTCCCAGTCGCCGGAATTGCCGTCAGACTCAGCCGTGACGACGACGACGTCATAGGGGCTGAAGTTGTAGTTGGGTATGTGGAAATCAAGGCTCCAGTTGCCCTCGGTATCCAGCTGAATCACGCCCGTGCTGAGCGCGTAGGGCGCGGCGCTGACGAGCACGTCCATGGCCAGGTCGCCAAAGGGCGGCCCGTACGTCTGGTCGGCCACGCTGGCGTTATGGCCGGAGCCGGCAAATCGGCCGACGTCGACGACCCAGCCTTCCAGCACCGTGCCCTCCGGCAGGCTGGCGCCGTTGGGGACCAGGTTGATGAAGAGTCTGGCGTTGTTGCTGTCGAAGAAGGCGAAACCCTTGACGTCGCCCAGGCCGGCCTGTTCGGCGAATGGCGTCGCTGTGAAGGCGGAAATATGGGTGTCCCCGATTGCCGCTTCCTCCTCCTCGCCGTGAGCGAGGGCGTTGCCGGCAAGGGTGAGCAGCAGGACGAACAGCAGAAATGGCATGAATCCTTTCATGTTCCTCTCCCGTCTCTTGTGCGGCCAGTCCGGGCCGCCGCCACGTCGTTGACCGGCTATCGGGTCGGGTTCTCGCGGCGGCGACACCTTTTCTTACGCAACTGTCCCTGTTGTGTCAGGTCCCTTGCTGGCATAATGCCACCTGGGTCAAGTCAATTGCAAGAGGGCCAATGGACGCGGAAGACAGGTTGAAAGTCTACATCACTGGCGCGACCACGGCGCCGGGTCTGGCGACCATGCGCGGATTTGTCGCGAACGACCACGTCCTGGCCGGCAACGCCGCCACCCTGGCCGAGGCGCAGCGCTTGCGCGCCGTCGGCGGTCTGCCGGTCTACATTGACGAGCACAACTCAGTCGACCTCGCCGGCGCACTGCGGATGACAGGCGCAAGGGTGATCGTCCATGCCGCGCCCATGGCCGCCAACTGTCTGCTGCCCGATTCCGGTCAGTTGGCGGCGGCGATAGCCAGTCTACAGGCCGGCACGGATACGCTGCTGGCCGCAGCGGCGCAAGTGGAGGACCTGTACGTCGTCCACTACAGTTACGCCTCGCTGTATGGCGACACGCAGGGAGAAACCGTCGGCGAGGCGCAGGAAACGACCGGCGGCGGCGCGCTGCATGAGGCGGCCCTCGCTGCGGAACGCAAGCTGCTGGAGTCGGGCGTCCCGGCCTGCATTTTGCGGGCGGGGTTGCTGTACGGGCCGGAGAGCGAGAGCCTGGCGGCCTTGCGCACGTCCCTGCTGAAGGGCGCCGGCCTGCCTTCCGGCATCGGGGAAGGCCTCGCCAGCTGGCTGCATTACGAGGACCTGGCGCAGGCGGCCGTGTTGAGCGCGGAACAGCGTCCGACGGGGCAGATTTTCAACGTCGCGGACGACCAGCCCGCGACCCGCCGCGATTTTCTCGAGCACTTCGTGGGTCGGATGGGCCAGACCCTGCCAAAGTCGGGTCGCCCGGGCGCGTTGCTGCGGCGTCTGCCGTTTCGCGGCAGGGCCGGCGGCCACCCGACCGCGCCCTTCGCCGTGAACTGCGACGCGATACGCGCGGCGCTTGGCTGGTCGCCGCAGTTCGCCGGACACGAAAGCGGACTGGAGCAGACGCTGCTCACCTGGCGCGCGGCAGCCGCCCGTGGCTGACATGCTGCGGGCCGTCCTTTTCGACCTTGACGACACCCTGATTGACTGGAGCGGCTGGGGCGGCAACTACAACGCTCGCAATCGCGAACACATCGAGGCCGTGCTGGCCTCTTTGCCCGCCAACGGTCGGCAGCCTCCCTTTCTGGACCTGAACCACCGGCAACTCGAATCGCTGCTGCACAACCTGCCCCACGATGGCTGGCAGGAACCGGACCTGGATGAACTGGAGCAGGACTACATCCGGCGTACCGAGCGCGCCTGGGCCGTCGGTCGCGGCAATTTGCGGGCGCCGCACCTCGGCGACATTCTGGTGGAGACTCTGGAGGCGGCGGGCGTGCCGGACTCCCTGCTGCAGCGGGATGCGCTGTTGCAGGCCGTGCCCTGGGGGATGTACCCGGGCGTGGTGTGCTTTCCGGACGCGCCGCCGGTGCTGCAGTTGCTGCGCGAGCGCGGCATTCGCCTCGGCCTGGTGACCAACGCCCACCAGCCGATGCGCTTGCGCGACCTTGAACTGGAAGCCTGCGGCCTGCTGGACTTCATGCCAGATTGTCGCCTGTCCGCCGCCGACGTGGGCTGGCTGAAACCGCATCCGCGCATTTTCCGCAGGGCGTTGGAACTACTGGAGGCCGGGCCGCAAGAGACCGTTTTCGTGGGCGACAACCCTGTGGCGGATATCGCCGGGGCGCAGAACGTGGGCATGAAGGGCGTATTGCGCAGCGGCCGTCAGGACACAGCCATGCTGGCGGGGTTGATTGAGCCGGACAGCCGCATTCAGTCGCTGGCGGAGTTGCCCGCCATACTGGATGACTGGTATCCGGGCTGGCGCTGATGCGCGAAAGGTCCGCATCACTCAGGGCCGTCCTGTTCGACCTCGATGGCACACTGATCGACTGGGGCCAGAGCAGGGACGAGAAGAGGCGGGCGCTGTTCATCCGCGAAGTGCTGCAGGGTATGCTGCAGACCCTTGAGCGGGCGGGTCTGTCTCCTCCTCCGCTTGAAGATGTGGTCAGCGAATACACCGCGCGCATGACGCAGGGTTGGGAAGAGGACCTCTTTGACCTGCGTCCGCCGCATTTGGGAGAGATCCTCGAATCCACGCTGGTGGCGACGGGCATGGACGGCGACCGGCCGGACCGGCAGACCCTGTTGCAGGCCTTTCCCTGGTCGGCGGTGCCAGGCGTAACCTGCTTCCCGGACGCGCCAGGCGCCCTGCGAACGCTGCTCGACCGTGGCGTCAAGACTGGCCTGGTCACCAATTCCTCGCATCCGATGTGGCTGCGCGACCTTGAACTGGAAGCCTTCGGTCTGCTGCCTCTCATCCCGCACTGCCGCCTGTCCGCCGCAGACGTGGGGCGGCTGAAGCCGCATCCACAGATATTCCGGGCGGCGCTGGAGCGTCTGGGCGTTGCGCCTCATGAGGCCGTATTCGTGGGCGACAACCCGGTGGCCGACATCTCGGGGGCGCAAAATGCGGGCATGCGCGCCGTGTTGCGCCGCGGCCGCAATGACACGGCCGAACTTGCGAGGCTGATCGAGCCAGACCACAGGCTGGATTCGCTGGAGGAGTTGCCGGCGGTTCTGGACGACTGGTTCCCGGGCTGGCGCTGATGGACCCCGTCGCGGCACGCGGCCGCAACCTGGTGCTGAGCGGCTACATCGGCCCGCAACAGGCGACAATCGGACGGCGGGTCGCCGAAGCGTTGGGCAGGCCCTACATCGATATCGACACGCGCGTTGGAGAGCGCAACGATCTCACCAGCGACGAAATCCGCACGCGTTTCGGCGAGGCGCGGCTGAAAACCCTGGAAGACGAGGTCATGGAAGAGGCCCTGCTGCAACGCGAAGCCGTGATTCGCGTCAGCGGCTATCGTCTGGCGCAGGGCGACTGGTTGCAACGCTTCCGGGAGACGGGCCTGGTCATCTGTCTGGTGGCCAGCATCGACGCCGTGCTGCACAGTCTGCACCAGGCGCTGGGGGCGCGGTATCATGACCCGGATGAACGGGCGTTGGTGCTGGGCCAGTTGCAACGGGAGTGGGGTTTGCGCGGACGCGAGGGTACTCTTGAACTGGATACCAGCGATCTGGAGATCAACGGCGTGGTCGCAAGAGTGCTGCGGCTGCGACAGCAGGCGCTGGCGCGGGAGGATCAGGGATGAATGACGTGGTGGCGATCAGCATCGCCCAGATGAACATCGTTGCGGGCGACCCGGAAGCCAATCTGGCGCAACTGGAGCGCATGGTGGCCGACGCCGCCGGACGCGGGGCGCAACTGCTGGTCTGCCCGGAGTTGTGGTCGACCGGCTACGTGCTGGACCGGGCGCGGGAACTGGCCAGCGTGGCCGGCGAGGGGATGTTCGCCGAGGTGGCGGCGCTGGCGCGGCGACACCGCATTCACATCCTCGGTTCCCTGCTGGAGCGCGATGGCGACGCGGTTTACAACAGCGCCGTCTGCTACACGGACGAAGGCGAACTGACCGGCCTGTATCGCAAAATCCACCTCTTTCGTCTCTTCGACGAGGACGTCTGGCTGGGCCCGGGCGAGGCGCCGCTCTGTCTGGAGCTGCCCTGGGGCGCGACGGGCGTGGCGATTTGCTACGATTTGCGATTCCCGGAGTTGTTCCGCGGCTACGCCGTGGAAGGCGCGCGCCTGGTCGTTCTGCCGGCCGAATGGCCCATGGCCCGGGTGGGTCACTGGCGCACGCTGCTGCAGGCGCGCGCCATCGAAAACCAGTGCGTGGTGGTGGCCTGCAACGCCGCCGGCGTGACGGGCGATCTGGTCGTCGGCGGCCATTCCATGATCATCGACGCCTGGGGCAGCATTCTGGCCGAGGGCGGGGCCGGGCCGCAATTGCTGGGCACGACGGTCGACCTGGCGCAGGTGGACGAGGTACGACAGCGCATCCCGGTCTTCGCGGACCGCCGGCCCGATATCTACGAGCGGCAGGCGGACGCGACGATGACGGCCCGCTGAATCCGGCCCGACATTCCCCGGCGGGCGCTCAGTTCTCCAAAGCCCAGAGCACCATCGCAAGCGCGGCGTCGGCGCTGGCGCGTTTGATCTCCAGGCGGTCGCCATCGTGGATATGCCGCTCGCTGTACAGGCGGCCGTCCGGCGTGGCAAGCGCCATCCACGTCAGCCCCACCGGTTTTTCCGCCGTGCCACCGCCCGGCCCGGCGATGCCGGTGATGCTGACGGCCAGATCCGTCTGCAGTAAACGGCGGGCGCCCAGCGCCATCTCGCGCGCCGTCTCCTCGCTGACGGCGCCATGCTCCAGCAAGGTGGATTCCTGGACCTTCAAAAGTCCCCGCTTGATGCGGTTGTCATAGGCGACCACGCCGCCCATCACCCAGGCCGAACTGCCGGGCACGTTGGTCAGGCGGTGGAGCACCAGGCCGCCGGTGCAGGATTCAGCCGTGCTGATGGTCTGCCCGCTATGGCGCAGCGCTTCACCCAGAAGGGTCTCGGGCGCGCCGGCAAGTTGCGTTGCTCCTGTCATGCGAGCGGGGGTCTCCGCTTCCTGTCCGCCGGCCTGCGCGGATGCCGTCAGACGGCGCCGCGACCGGCACGTGGCATCCGGTCGATCAGCAGTCGTCGCAAACGAGCGTACCGATGCCTGAATAGCCCTTGACGGCCTGCAGCAGGTCATCGCCATCGAAGAAGTTGATCACGAGGATGGGCATCTGGTTTTCCTCGCAAACGGTGAAGGCCGTCATGTCCATCACCTCCAGCTTGTCACGCAGCACCTGGCCGTAATTGAGGCGCTCGAAACGTTGCGCGTCCGGATGACTGACGGGATCGGCCGAGTAAATGCCGTTGACCTTGGTGGCCTTGATGACGATGTCCGCGCTGATTTCCGAGGCGCGCAGGGCGGCGGCGGTGTCGGTCGTGAAATAGGGGTTGCCGAGGCCGCCGGCGAGGATGACCACGCGCGATTTCTCCAGGTGGCGTATTGCGCGCAGCCGAATATAGGGCTCGGCGACGGCGTTCATCTGCACGGCGGTCTGCACGCGGGTACGCACGTCGAGGCGCTCCAGGGCGTCCTGCAGGGCCAGCGCGTTCATGACCGTCCCGACCATGCCAATATAGTGGGAGGTGGGTTCGTCCATGCCCCGCGCGACGCCGGTGGTGCCGCGCCACAGGTTGCCGCCGCCGATGACGACGGCGATCTGCACACCGAGTTCATGCACGTCGCGCAGCTTGCAGGCGATTTCGTCGGCGCGCTCGGGATCGATGCCATGCCCGTCTTCGGCGGCGAGCGCCTCGCCGCTCAGTTTGAGGACGATGCGCCGATAGATGCTAGCTGGCGCCATTGCCGTCCTCGCCCACGGCAAAGCGGGCAAAGCGGCGAATCTCCATACTTTCGCCAAGGAGCGCCACGGCTTCGGCAAGCGCCTCGGCCACGGTCTTCGAGTCGTCCAGCAGGAATTCCTGCTCCATCAGGACGATGCCGGCGAAGAACTTGCCCATACGGCCCTCAATGATCTTCTGAAGAATGGCCTCGGGTTTGCCGGCGTTCTTTTTGTCCTCCTGCAGGATGCGCAATTGCAGGTCCCGCTCGGCCTGGACGACGGCCTCCGGCACGTCCTCACGGCGAATGTACTCCGGCGCCATGTTGGCGACGTGCAGGGCGACGTTGCGGGCGAATTCCTGAAAGGGCGCGGCGCTGGCGACGAAATCGGTCTCGCAATTTACTTCCACCATGACGCCCAGTCGATGGTTGAAGTGTTGGTAGGTCTGGATGACGCCTTCGTTCATGGCGCGCCCGGCGCCCAGCTTTTTGGCCGCGCTGGCCAGGCCCTTCTCGCGCAGAAATTCTATCGCTCCGTCGAAATTGCCATCGCTGGCCTGCAGCGCCTTCTTGCAATCCAGCGGGCCGGCCCCGGTGACGGCGCGCAACTCCTTGACCATGGAGGCGGTGATTTGGGTCATGACTGGCTCTCGTCCCTTTCTGTGGCTTCGGCCGGGGCTTCCGGCGCCTCCGGCTCAGGATCCGCTGCGGGTTCCTGGGCGGTCTGGCTTTCCGCTGCGGGGGTCTCTTCCTCGAAGAGGTTGGCATCGCGCAGCTTGGCGAGGGTGGCTTCGCCGAGGAACTGCTCGTCGTCGGCATCCTCGCCGTCGCCTTCGTATTCGATGCTGACGTATTCCGGCACAGCCGTGTCTTCCATCTCGTCCTCGTCGGCCTTGCGCATGGCCTGACCTTCCAGCACGGCGTCGCTGACGGCCTTGACGAGCAGGTTGATGGCGCGCACGGCGTCATCGTTGGCGGGGATGATGTAGTCGATCTCGTCCGGGTTGCTGTTGGTATCGACCAGGGCGATGACGGGCACGTTGAGAATGTTGGCTTCCTTGACGGCGGTCGCCTCGCGCACGGTGTCGACGATGAGCAGCATGTCCGGCGGCCGCTGCATTTCGCGGATGCCGCCCAGACGCAACTGCAGCTTGTCGATCTTGCGCTGCAGCATCAGCGCTTCCTTCTTGGTGAGCAGCTCAAACTCACCGGCGTCGCGACGCTTTTCGAGGCTCTTGAGCGTGTCAATACGCTCACGGATGGTGCGCCAGTTGGTCAACGTGCCGCCCAGCCAGCGATGGTTGACGTAGGGCATGCCGCAACGTTCGGCCTCGCGCCGGACTGTCTCCTGGGCCTGGCGCTTGGTGCCGACGAAGAGAACGCTGCCGCCACCGGCGACGAGGTCGCGCACCATGTCGTGAAAACGATTGATATTGACGATCGTTTGCTGGAGATCGATGATGTGGATGCCGTTGCGCTCGGTGAAGATCCAGGGTCTCATACGCGGGTTCCAGGTGGAAGTGCGATGACCGAAGTGGACCCCGGTCTCCAGTAACGCGCGCATCGTAACGGTGGAAGGCATGGTCTGCTCCTGCAGTGTTTGGTCGATCATGCCCTTCATCCCGCGGCGCAATCCCTTTCGGGACAACACCTGCCGCAGTCCGGACATGTGATATTTCCGGCGTCGGCCGCGCCTGTGCCGGTGACGTCAGTCTAGCATGGGGCCCGGCAGGGAACAAGCGCCAGTCAGCGACCTGCGGTCAATGGCGCGAAGGTCGATAACGACGGCGCAAGTTCCAGACGCTCAGGGCGGCTTCCAGCGCAATCGGCAGGCCCATCTTGGAATCGCCGGCCACGCGGTCCGGGAAGTGAATCGGGAATTCGGCGATGCGGCAGCCCCCCCGGTGGGCCATGCAGATCATCTCCACCTGAAACACGTAGCCGTTGGATTTCACCTGACCGATATCGAGCGATTCCAGCGCCGACCGGCGCCACAGACGAAAGCCGCCGGTGGCGTCACGCACCGGCAGGCCCAGCAACAATCGCACGTAGACGCTGTTGGCCCACCAGCTGAGCAACTTGCGCGGCAGGCCCCAGTTTTCGTCCACGCTGCCGCCGGGCACATAGCGGGAACCGATGACGACGTCCGCGTCCGCGGCGCATTCGAGCAGGTCGGGCAGGTAGCGTGGCTGATGTGAGAAGTCGCAGTCCATCTGCACGATGTAGTCCGCGTCCGTACGCAGCGCTGCCCTGAAACCGTCCATGGTTGCCGGACCGTAGCCCTTGCGTTGCCGGCGGTGCAACACGGAGACCTGGTCGGGATGTTGCCGGGCAAGGACATCGGCCAGGCGACCGGTGCCGTCCGGTGAGTCATCGTCAGCGACCAGCACGCGCAGATTTTCCACCGGCAGGGCCATCAGGGCAGCGACCATGTTCGGCAGATTTTCCGCCTCGTTCCACGTGGGCAGGATGACGATGGTTGAAGACATGCAAGGCTCCGGCTCCTGGCGCGCAGACCACGCGCGGAGAATAGAGTATGCTATATTCGCGTCGCTGACCATACCTGCACCTGCGGAGTCCCATGGACTACGAACTGGAACAGGCGCTGAAATTGCGCGCGCAGTTACGGGCCGGGGGGCGCCGGCTGGTGCTGGGCAACGGTCATTTTGATCTGCTGCACACCGGGCACCTGGACTATCTGGAGCAAGCCCGCCGCCTCGGCGACGCGCTGATTGTGGGAGTCAATGGCGATGCCAGCAGCGCACGTCTGAAGGGGCCCGGCCGGCCGCTGGTGCCGGCGCTGGAGCGGGCGCGCCTGCTGGCGGCGCTCAAGGCGGTGACCGCTGTCGTGATCTTCGAGGAAGACGTCGCCGACGGCCTGATCCGTGCGTTGCGACCCGAAATCTACGCCAAGGGCGCTGACTACGCCCACAAGCCCCTGCCGGAGCGCGCCGTCGCCGAGGCCTGTGGCGCGCAGGTGGTACTTATTCCCTTGCGGCCGCAGCGCAGCAGCAGCGGGCTCATCGAACGGATTCAGGCCCTGCCCGCCGCGGTCCCGTCGTCCAAAGAGGTCGGATGAGCGTTTCCGCCCGCCATATCACAGCGGCCAACCTGCGCGAGCGCGTTTACCGTCGCAACTTCACCATGTTCACCCTCGACGGCATCCTGTTTATGGTGGCGATGGGCATCATCGGTCCGACCACGGTGATCCCCGACTTTGTGCGGCGGCTGACGGATTCGGAGATTCTCATCGGCCTTTCCGGCAACCTCTTCCACGCCGGCTATGCCCTGCCGCAACTCTTTGTGGCGCGGCTCATCGTCCGCAGCGCCCGCAAGAAACGCTGGTTCGTCCTGCCCAACATACCCACGCGTTGCATTCTGCTGGTCTTTGGGCTGCTGCTTTATCTGCTGGCCGACGAAAGATACGAGCTCATTCTGCCGGTCTTCTTTCTGTGTTACGCCGTCGCGGCCCTCGGTGACGGTCTGGTGGGGGTCCCCTGGGCGGACATAATTGGCAGCAGCCTGGACAGTCGCTGGCGATCACGGCTCTACGGGCTGATGTCCGGCGGCACGGCGCTGATCATGTTGGCCGTCGTGCCCCTGGTGGCGTTGTTGCTGAGCGAACGGGGACCGGGCTTTCCGCACAACTACGCGCTGCTCTTCGGCGCGTCCGGGGCGGTCTTTGCGCTATCCATTCTGCCGGGCGTGTTCCTGCGTGAATTGCCCGGCCCACCGGCGCTTGAGCGCGTGCCGGCTTTCACCGAGTTTCTGCCTCAACTTGGACGCCTGCTGCACGCCGACCCGCAGTTTCGCGCCCTGCTGGTCATCCGGACGCTAACCGGCCTGTTTCTGATGGCCGCGCCCTTTTACATCGGGTACGCGACGCTGCGCCTGGGGCTCTCCAGCGAGGTGGCGGTGCCGACCCTGCTGCTGATGCAGACTCTGGGCACGACCAGCGGGGCGATGCTCTACATGTGGCTGGGCGCGCGCCACAACGTGCTGTACCTGCGCCTGGCGCTGGCGGCGTCGGTGTTGCTGCCCCTGAGCGCCTTGCTGGCGGCGACGCTCGGGCCGGTCTCGCTGGCCCTGGGTTTCCTCATCTCCGGTCTGGCGACCTCGAACCTGTTCTTCGGTTACCAAAACTGGCTGGTGGAACACGCGGCGCCCGGCGACCGGCCCGCCTGCATCGGGCTGGCCAACACGACCTCGGCCGTGGTCACCCTGTTCTCGCCGGTGATCGGCGGCAGCATTGCCCGCCTGGCCGGTTTCGAGACCCTGTTTGTCGTGTCGCTGGTGCTGGCGCTGACCGCCTTGCTGGTGTTGCTGCGCTTTATTCAGCGGCCGCGGCACTTGCAGCCGGCGACGGGCGTCGCCTGAAGGGAGCGGCTGCGCTCACTCCCACTCAATGGTACCTGGCGGTTTGCTGGTAATGTCATAAACGATCCGGTTGACGCCGCGTACCTCGTTGACGATGCGCCGGCTAACGCGGGCCAGCAATTCATGGTCGAGGCGCGCCCAGTCGGCGGTCATGAAGTCGTCGGTGGTCACGGAGCGCAGGGCGATGACCTCTTCCCAGCTGCGGCGGTCCCCCTGGACTCCGACGCTGCGCACCGGCAGGAGGACGGCGAAGGACTGCGCAGTGTCAACGCGCAGCAGATCGGCTGCAGCGAGCTCTTCAAGGAAAACCGCGTCCGCCGCGCGCAGGATTTCCAGCCGCGATTCCGTGACCTGGCCCAGGCAACGCACGGCCAGACCCGGGCCGGGGAAGGGCTGGCGCCAGACGATGCTGTCGGGCAGGCCCAGCGCCGTGCCCACCTGGCGCACTTCATCCTTGAACAGGTCACGCAGGGGTTCGATCAACCTAAATTGCATGTCGTCGGGCAAACCGCCGACGTTGTGGTGACTCTTGATCGTGCGCGCGTCGGCGCTGCCGGCCGCGCTTTCGATCACGTCGGGGTAAATAGTCCCCTGCGCCAGGAAGTTGACTCCCCGCAACGCCCGAGCTTCGCCGGCAAAGCGTTCGATGAACAGCGCGCCGATGGTCTTGCGCTTGGCTTCGGGTTCGGTGATGCTGCGCAGCGCGTTCAGAAAGTCTTCGGCAGCGTCGACCGCCCGCAGTTGCGACCCCAGGCGCTCGCGAAAGAGGTCCACCACGTCGCGGGCCTCGTTGCGGCGCAAGAGGCCGTTGTCGATGAAAATCGCCGTCATCTGGCCCCCGATGGCTCGCAGCAACAGGGCGGCCGTCACCGAGGAGTCGACGCCGCCGCTCAGCCCCAGCAACACTCTTTGGTCACCGACCTGAGTGCGGATGCCTGCGGTGGTTTCGTCGATGAAGGTTTCTGGCGACCAGTCCGCCCGGCAATGGCAAATGGAGAACAGGAAATTGCGCAACAGGAGTTCACCCTGCGGCGTGTGCCCCACCTCCGGGTGGAATTGCACGCCGTAGTGGCGCCGCCCTGGGTGGCCGATAACGGCATCCGGCGAGTTATCGGAGGATGCCAGCGAACGAAAGCCCGCCGGCAGCGCGGCGACGCGGTCGCCATGCGACATCCACACCTGCATGGGGGAGGGCAGGCCGCAGAGCAGGGGGTCGCCCGCCCGATGGTCTATGCTCGCCGGTCCGTACTCCCTTTCACCGGCGCTCACCACGACTCCGCCCCGGGCCTGCACGAGGACCTGCATGCCGTAGCAAATTCCCAGCAGGGGCAGGCCGCAGGTCAGCACGTGGCGCGGCAGTTGGGGCGCGCCGGCTTCGTAGACGCTGGCCGGGCCGCCGGAGAGCACAATGCCGCGGGGCCGGTGTTGCATGACCTGGCGGGCGTCTGCGTCACGGGGATAAACGGCCGAGTAGACGCCCAGTTCACGAACGCGGCGGGCGATCAGTTGCGTGTACTGGGAGCCGAAATCCAGAATGGCGATGCCGCCGGCGCGCGCATCGGTCATGGCGCCAGAACGATCCGTCCATCCTGCATGCCGGTGACCACGGCAAGGGCCTCCACCGGGACGTCGCCGAAGCCTGAAGAGGACAGACAGGCTCGACCCTGCTCGAAGGACTTCTCGATGACCACGCCGACGCCCGCCACGCTGGCCTGCGCGCTGACGACCATGCGCAGCATCGCCAGAGTGGTCAGCCCGCTGGCGAGGAAGTCGTCAATGACCAGCACGTGCTCACCGGCGTGCAGAAACTCCGCCGCCACCATGAGCGTGACCTCGCCGCCGCGCGTATGGCTCGGGGCTGTTTCCAGATACACGGGGCCGGACATGGTGATGGGCTTGTGCTTGCGCGCGTAAACGACGGGCACGTTCAGCGCCAGGCCCGTCGCCAGGGCCGGCGCGATGCCCGAAACCTCGCAGGTAAGGATGCGGTCGACGGACGCCGAACGGAAACGCCGCGCCATTTCCTGCCCGATGGCGCCCATCAGCCCGGGGTCGATTTGATGGTTCAGGATGTGGTCGACCTTGAGAATCCCGTGGCCCAGGTTCAGGCCGCCGTCCTGTATCGCCTCCGCCAGTTGATGCATGGACGTCGCAACCCCCTTGCTTGCCGGTAAACAGGACGGCGGGCAACCGCGCTCAGGTCGTCGGGGTGCTCCCGCCATCCTCTTCATAGACTTCGGCGAACACCATTTCGAAGGAACCGGCGGGCAAACGACCCAGTTCCTGGCCGGCCTTCTGCCCCGCGTTGGACGTGAGAGCGGTCTCCATTTTGGCACGGTCGTCGAAATACAGTTCCAGAATGCGAAAGAGTTGCGTTTCACCGACCGGGCTGCCGAGGATGTCGATCACCTGGCGGCGGCTGATGTTGGGCATCTTCTCCACCAGCGAAAAGAAGTCGTTGTAGATGTCCTCGAATTCTCCCGGCTCCTGCGGCTTGCCGAAGAGAATCATGAACTTGCTCATGAAGCTGGACATGGCGCCTCGCTCTGTCCCGGCGGCGTGGGCCCAGTATACCCCCCGCCGGGGCCTGGCAGAACCCTGTGGCTGCTGCGCTGGTATACTCGCCCAAAGCGGGGAGGTGAGCAATGCGCGCGCGCAAGCCATGGCATGAGGTGGCGCCGCAACTGGTGGACGTGGCGACCGGCCGCGCGCCGGCGGAGCTTGTCGTTCGGGGCGGGCGCTGGGTCAACGTGCTGACCCGCGAGTTGCTGCCCGGCATGGATATCGCCGTTCGCGCCGGGCGCATCGCCTGTATCGTGAGCGACGCCGGCTACTGCATCGGGCCGGAGACGCAGGTGATCGAGGCCGCCGGCCGCTGCATGCTGCCGGGTCTGACGGATGCCCACATGCACGTGGAAAGCAGCATGTGCAGCATCACGGAATACGTGCGCGCCGTGCTACCGCGCGGCACGACAGCCATCTTCGCCGACCCGCATGAAATTGCCAATGTATTCGGCCTCGACGGCGTGCGCATGATGGTCGAGGAAGCCGCGGCCATGCCGATCAACGTCTTCATCCAGATGCCTTCCTGCGTGCCTTCCGCGCCGGGCCTGGAAAACGCGGGCGCGCAGATCACAGCGGAGCACGTGGCGCAGGCCATCCACTGGCCGGGCATCATCGGCCTGGGCGAGGTGATGAATTTCCCGGCGGTCGCCGCCAACGACGACACGATGCGCGACATGATCGACGTTACGATGCGCAGCGGCAAGACGGTCGGCGGGCATTACGCCAGCCCGGCGATGGAACGCGAATTTCACGGATATCTGGCGGCCGGGCCCGCGGACGACCACGAGACGATGCGGGAGTGGGAGGCGATTGAGCGCGCGCGTCGCGGCCAGCGCGCGATGATCCGTTACGGCTCCGCCTGGCACGACGTGGCCGCGCAGATCACGGCCATTACTGACAGGGGGCTGGACCCGCAGCAGTTCATTCTCTGCACCGACGACGTGCACGCCGCCACCCTGGTGCAGGAAGGCCACATGGACCGCGTCTTGCGCCACGCCATTGACGAGGGTTGCGATCCGCTCGTGGCGCTGCAGATGATGACGATCAACACGGCGCGGCACTTCGGCGTGGACCGCGACCTGGGTTGCCTGGCGCCGGGGCGATACGCGGACATCGTGCTGGCCGACAGTCTGGACGACTTTCGCGCCGGCGCGGTCATTGTTAACGGCGAGCTGGCCGCGCAGGACGGCGAGCTATTGCTGGACCTGCCGCCCTGGCGACACGAACGACGCTTCCGCGAATCCCTGCATCTGGCGCGCGACCTGGTGGCGGCGGACTTCGAACTGCGCGTGGCGCCGGCGAAGGGCGAAGTCTGCGCCAACGTCATCGGCGTCACGGAGAACCAGGCGCCCACGACTCATTTGCGGCGCCAGCTGCGCGTGGCTGACCACGTGGTGCAGCCGGACCTGGAGAAGGACGTGTTGCGCGCGGCGCTGGTGGAACGCCACCGGGCCACCGGCGAGGTCGTCAACGGCTTTGTCAGCGGCTTCGGCTTCAACCTGCCCTGCGCGGTGGCCAGCACGGTGGCGCACGACAGCCATCATTTGCTGGTGGTTGGCAGCGACGAGGGCGACATGGCGCAGGCGGTCAACACCCTGGCGCGGGTCGGTGGCGGCGTGGCCGTGGTGCGCGAGGGCGAAGTGGCGGCGCTCGTCGAGTTGCCGATTGCGGGACTGATGTCCGATCAACGCGCGGAGGTGGTGGCGCAACAGTCGGCGCAGATGCTGGCGGCCATGCGCGATTGCGGCTGTCGGATGGAAAACGGTTTCATGCAACTGGCCCTTCTGGCGCTGGTGGTTATCCCGGAGTTGCGCCTCTCGGACACGGGTCTGGTGAACGTGACGCGCTTTGAACGCGTGCCGGTGATCGAGGCATGAGCCGGCGCCGGGCGACCCGCACCGGCCTGCTCTGCATCCTCCTGCTCGCCGCGCTGGCGCTGGACCTGGCCGGCCAGGGCCTCGCCTGGCGGCAGTTTTACGCCCTGACGGGCGAGGAACGGCCGCTGGCGCAGTTGCGCGGCATGGTCGAACTGGCGGGCAACCTGATTCGGGTGCAGCCCGTCACGCGGCCATCGGTGGCAATCGCCCATACCCACGTCTCGCCCTACGGCGTCAACGTCTTTCTTGAGCAGGAAGTCGAGCCGGAGAAACGCGCGCGCAGCCTTGAACTGGTGAACGAAGCCGGTTTTCGCTGGATTCGGCAGCAGTTTCCCTGGGAAGACATTGAGATACACGGGCGCGGCGATTTTGAGGACCGCCGCAACCTGGACGTCACCGGCGCCATTTCCGCCTGGGACAAATACGACGACATCGTGGCCCTGGCAGAGTGGCACGAACTGAAGATCCTGGCGCGCCTCGACAACCCGCCGGCCTGGTCGCGGGCGGACGCCGGGGCCGGCGACCAGGCGCCACCCGATGATCTCGAAGACTTCGCGAGCTATGTGCGGGCGGTCGCCGAACGCTATCGAGGGCGCATTCGCTACTGGCAGGTGTGGAACGAACCCAACATCTACCCCGAGTGGGGCAATCGCGACGTAGACCCGGAAGCCTATACACAACTGCTCTGTCGCGGTCACGCGGCCCTGAAAGCCGTCGACCCGGCCAACGTCGTGGTCAGCGGCGCGCTGGCGCCCACCATCGAAGTAAGCGGTCGCAACCTGAACGACTACGTGTTTCTGGAGCGCATGTACGCGGCCGGCGCGGCGGACTGCTTCGACGTCATGGCGGCGCAGGGCTACGGTTTCAACAGCGGCCCGCAGGACCGGCGCATGCGTCCCACCCGCTTCAATTTCGCGCACAATCTTTACGTTCGCGACCTGATGGTGGCGCATGGCGACGCGCACAAGCCGATCTGGCTCACCGAAGTCGCCTGGAACCCGATCGACGCGCCGGACGTGCCGCCGGACGTCAGCGGGCGCGCCAACTACGGCGTCGTCACGCAGGAGCAGGCGGCGCGCTATCTGCCGCAAGCCTGGAAGCGCGCGCAGGAAGAGTGGCCCTGGACGGGCGTCCTCTTTTACTGGTTTCTGAAGCGGCCGGGGGACAGCGAACGCAACCAGAGCTGGTATTACTTCCGCATGCTGGAGCCGGACTTCACGCCGCTGCCAGTGTACGAGAGCGCGAAGAAACACATCGCCGAAGAAGTGCCGACCCTGTATCCCGGCGTGCATCAGGCCGAAGCGCGGGAGATTCAGGCCGGCAATGCGCTGTTGCGGGCGCAGCCTGACGCGCAGTTCGGCGAGCTGCTGGAGGCCGATGAACTGACCTTTCGCGCCAGGGGCACACACGTATGGGCGCGGGTGTTGCGCAGCGGTGGTTGGGAGCGACTGCTGCTGGCGCGTTCGGCGCTGACGCAAACGCATGACACTCGCCTGTCCGACGGGGAAGGCGAGGCGCTTCAGGTGGACAGCATCATCGTCAGCGACCGATCCTGGGCGACGCTGTTTGGTCCTCTGGCGGCGTTGCTGATCGGCGCCGGGATGCTGCTGTGGGTCCTGTTCGACGCCCTGAACTGGCGCCGGCGATGACCCTGGCCTTCTGGCGCTGGCTGGCGCCGCTGCTGGTGCTGCTGGCGGCGACGGCGCTACGCACGCATGCCATTGGCGTCCAGTCGCTGTGGAGCGACGAGGGCAACAGCGTGGTGCAGGCGGGGCGAAACCTGGCGGACATCGCCGTACACGCCGCGCGCGACATTCATCCGCCGGGTTATTACTGGTCGCTGCACCTCTGGGCGCGCCTGACGGGCGACAGCGAATTTGCCCTGCGCCTGTTTTCCGCGCTGGTCAGCGTCCTCGGGGCCGCCTGTACCCTGGCCGCCGGCCGCCTCCTCTTCGGGTTCACGGCCGGTCTGGCGGCGGCCCTGCTGCTGGCGTTGAACGGCTTCAGCATCTGGTACGCGCAGGAGACGCGCATGTACGCGCTGCTGGGGCTGTGGGGAGCGGCTGCGGCGCTGGTCCTGACGGCGCTCCTGCTGCGGCCGGGCCGCATGCGCGTGCTGGCCCTGGCGCTGGTCAACGCCGCGGGCCTGTGGACGCACTACGCCTGGCCCTTCGTGATGCTGGCGCAGGGCGGGGTGGCGTTGCTGTGGCTGGGCGGCGCATCGCCGCGCCACAGGGCGACGCGAGACCGCCTGGTGGCTCTGCTGGCCGCCGCTGGATTCGCCCTGCTGTTGTTTCTGCCCTGGCTGGCGACGGCGCTGGAGCGCGTCAGTGCCTGGCCCGCGACGGGCGCCGCGCTTTCAGGCGGGATGGCGCTGCAAAGGCTTTACCCGCTGCTGGCCGTGGGCCCTTCCTTCGCCAGCCTGACAGCCGACTGGCAGGCGGTCGCGGCGGGGTCGGCCCTGCTGCTGATTCTGGCTGGCAGCGTGCCGTCGCGCCGGGCCTTGTGGCGCAGCGGGCTGCCCCTGGTCTGGGCCCTGACGCCCTGCGGCGCCTTTCTGGCGCTGGGCCTGTATCGCGAGGCCAGTCTCAAGTTTCTGCTGCCGGCCCAGGCAGGGTTCGCGCTGTGGGCCGGGCGCGGATTCGCCTGGCTGTGGAGCTGCCCGGCGCCCCTGTTACGCGCGTTCGCGCTGGCCGCCGGCGCGCTGCTGCTGACGGGCGTGGCGCTCTCGCTGGGGCCCCTGGGGCACGACGCGGCCTACCAGCGCACGGACTACCGCGGCCTGGTCGCCTACATCAGCGTCGGCCTGACGGATGAAGACCTGATCGTGCTCAATGCTCCCAACCAGGTGGAAGTATTCCGCTATTACTACCGGGGCGAGGCGCAGGTCCTGCCGATGCCGCCGGGCACGGGGCCCGTGGACGAAGAGGCGTTGCGACGGCTTCGGGGTGGCGTCGCCCAGGCGCGCAGGGTATACGCGCTTTTCTGGGGCGAAAGGGAACGTGACCCGCAGGGCGTCGTCGAGCGCGCGCTGGTCGAAGGGGCGCACGTCGCCGACAGCCGCTGGTACGGCGACGTACGTCTCGTGACCTACAGCGTCGCCCGTTCCCTCCCCATCGTGGAGATGCCGGACGCGCGTTTTGGCGACCACGTCGTGCTGCTGCGGCATGCGCGCAACGCACTGCGCCTGGATGCCGGTGAGGTGCTGCAGTTGCAGCTGGACTGGCGCGCGGAGGCCGCCCTGGCGCCGCGTTACAAGGTCTTTTCGCAGTTGCTGGATGCCGATGGCGTCCTGGTCGCCCAGCACGACAACGTTCCCGGGGGCGGTCTGGCCCCGACCGATACCTGGACCCCGGGCGAGACGGTCATGGACCGACGCGCATTGATGCTGCCTGAAGGCCTGGCGGCGGGTCGATACACATTGATTGTCGGCCTGTATACTGAAAGTGATCCGGGACAGCGATTGCCGGTTGGCGATGCGGATCATCTGGTGGTTGGGACGCTGGAGATTACCGGGGAGAAGGGGTGATGCGAGTACTGATCGCAGGCGGAAGTGGCTTGATCGGACGCGCGCTGGCGAATTCCCTGGCCGCGGACGACCATGAAGTGATTGTGCTCAGTCGCAGCCCGGCGCTGGCGCAGGGTCTGGGCCCGCGGGTGAGGGTGGAGGGCTGGGACGCGCGCAGTGCAGCCGGCTGGGGCGAACTGGCCGACGGCGCCGACGCCATCGTCAATCTTGCCGGCGCCAGTATCGCGGGCGAGGGCTTTCTGCCGGCGCGCTGGACTGCCGAGCGCAAGCAACTCATTCGTGACAGTCGCGTCAACGCCGGCGCGGCCATTTGCGAGGCGATAGAGCAAGCCGACAAGCGACCCTCGGTGCTGGTGCAGTCCTCGGCTGTCGGCTACTACGGCACCCATAGCGCCGACGTCGACGTCACCGAGGAATCGCCGGCCGGTAACGACTGGCTGGCGCAGGTCTGCCTGGACTGGGAAGACTCCACCGCTGCTGTTGAAGCCATGGGCGTGCGCCGCGCCGTCATTCGCACGGGTATCGTGCTGAGTTTCGAGGGCGGCGCGCTGCAGCGGATGGCCTTGCCCTTCCGCATGTTCGCCGGCGGGCCGCTGGGCAACGGCCGCCAGCCCTTCCCGTGGATTCACCCGGCGGACCAGGTGGGCTCGATTCGTTATCTGCTGCGCCACAGTGGAGCGGCCGGGGCCTTCAACCTGTCGGCGCCGACGCCCCTGACCAACGCGCAGTTCAGCCGCGAACTGGGCGCCGTGTTGCGTCGCCCGTCGCTGTTTCCGGTGCCTGGTTTTCTGTTTCGCGCCCTGTTCGGCGAGGTGGCGATGGTGGTGCTGGAAGGGCAGTGGGCCCTGCCGCAGCGTCTGCTGGAACTGGGCTACACCTTCCGCTTCCGGGATGCCGGCCCCGCGCTGGCCAATCTGGCCCGGGGCCCTGGCTAGCGGTTCAGCGCCGCCAACATTTCCTCCACGCGGCTGTACTTGAGGCGCGGCCGGCCCAGCGCCTCGCCTCGCTCCTGTTCCAGGGCATCCAGGGTCTGCCAGTCCGCGAAAGTGACGGGCCGCAGCCCGCGTGCGACCAGCAGATCGTCGACGGCGGCGGGGGCCGGGGCCGTCGGCTGCCACAGTTGACCGGCAGCGCAGTCTTCCAGCAGCATGGTGACCGTTTCGACGGAGTCGGGCTTGTTGGTGCCGATGACGCCGCTGGGGCCGCGCTTGATCCAACCCACGACGTAAAGACCGGTCAGGGAATTGGCGCCGTCCTGCTCGCGCAGGACCCGCCCCTTTTCGTTGGGGATGATGCCCCAGGGCTCGTAAAAGGGGATGTCGGGCAGGGGCACGCCACGATAGCCGACCGAGCGGAAGACCAGGCCGACGGGGATGGTCTCATAGATGTCGGTCGGTCGGGCGCTGAGGTAGCCGTTGTCGCGCAGTTGCAACTCGTTGCGCACCAGACGCATGGCTTCGACGCGGCCGTCGCCGAGGATTTCGACGGGGGACGTGAGAAAGCGCATGATGATGCGGCAGCCCTTTCCCTGTGATTCCTCAAGGGAATAGTTGGTCAAGATCTCGACGTTGCGGGTGGCGGTGCGGCTTTCGCCGCTGTCGACGTAGGCGCGGCTGTGCGGGTCCAGTTCCACTTCTTCCGGCGCGACGATGACTTCCGCGTCTTCCATCTCGCCCAGTTCGCGGATTTCCGGGTTGGTGAAGGCGGACTGGGCCGGGCCGCGCCGCCCCAGCACGTAAACGTTGCGCACCTGGCTGGCGGCCAGCGCATCCAGCGCGTAGTCGGCGATGTCGGTCTGCTGCAACTCGGCCGTCGTGCGGGCCAGGATGCGCACCACGTCCATGGCGACGTTGCCGAGGCCGATGACGGCCACGTCCGTGGTGGAGAGGTCGAAGCAACGGTCGCAATAGTCCGGGTGGGCGTTGTACCAGGCGACGAATTCTGTGGCGGCGTGGCTGCCCGGCAAGTCCTCGCCGGGGATGCCCAGTTCGCGGTCGGTCTGGGCGCCGACGGCGAAGATCGCCCCGTGGTAATGGGCCTGCAGGTCCGCCAGGTGAATGTCGCTGCCATAGGTGATGTTGCCGAAAAAGCGGAAGCCATCCTTCGCCGCGATGCGGTCGTAGACGCGGGTGACGGACTTGATCTTCTGATGGTCGGGCGCGACGCCGCCGCGGACCAGGCCGTAGGGCGTGGGCAGGCGTTCGAACATGTCGATGGCCGCGTGCAAACCCTTTTCGCGTTGCAGACGCTCGGCCGCATAGAAACCCGAGGGGCCCGACCCGATGATGGCAACGCGCAGCGGATTCTCCGCCGTTCCTGGTGTCATACCTCTCTCCATCAACCCTGCAGGGGCAGCAGCAGGCGCTTGTGAAAGTCAGTCAGGGTGACCAGCGCGCCGCTTTCGTCAATTGTCACCGTATCCTCCAGACGCAGCCCGAAACCGCGTTCCGGATAGTAAAGGCCGGGCTCGATGCTGAGGACGTTGCCGACCTGAAGACAATCGTCACTGGTGTGCGAGAGCGAGGGGCGTTCGTGGATGGCCATGCCGAGGCCGTGCCCCAGGCTGTGCACGTAGCCGACTTCATTGCCGGGATCGCTTCGCGAGGTGGGATGCCCTGCGTTCTCAAAAAAGTCCAGCACCGCTTCCTGCAACTCGCGCGCCGGTTGCCCCGGTTCGTTCCAGGCCTCCAGCGCGACCTCAAAGGCCCGCGACACGGTCTCGTGGACGTCGGCGATCTCGTCGGGCACGTGGCCGGGGCACCAGGTGCGGGTGACGTCATGATAGTAGCCACCACCGTACTCACGCGGGAAGAGATCGAAAACCAGGGTCTGGCCGCAGCGCAGTGGTTGGTCATCGCGGCCCCGGCTGTGCGGAAAACCTGCGTCGCGCCCCTGGGCGAGGATCATGCCCGTGTCTTCCAGATCGTAATCCAGCAGGGTGCGTCGCACGAAACGCCGCAGGGCGCCGATGGTCAGGGCAACACCCTGCGCATCGCAGACGAGGCCCCCTACTGCCCGGTGCCCGGCGATAAAATCCCAGGTAGCGCGCAGGGTCGCGTTGGTGCCGGCGGCGACGCCGCGAATGCGCCGCATCTCGTCGGCATCGCGCGTCATGGCTGCCTCGTCGAGCAGCGTCATGCCCCGCTCGCCGCAAAAGACGTATCCCTCCAGGGCCTGTAGCTCGGGCAGAAGCTCGATCAGCCTGTGGGCGGCCGCCGTGCCGTAAATCCCGATTCGTCCCTGCGGCACGTCCAGCCGCTGCAGGGCGCGTTGCCACATGCTGACCTGGGTACGGTCGCGATCTCCGCCGCATTCCTCCAGCAATTGCGCCCAGCCCAGCTCGTTCCAGCTGATGGCCGGCAGCCCGCTGCGGCGCGCCTCATCGATCTCCATGGCATTGACGATCAACGCCGGGGCCGTTCCACGCCGCTTGATCACGAGTCCACCGGTGATGCGGGCCCCGTTGGACAGATAATCACGCTCCGCACTGCAGAGTTCGTCGCCCACGACGACGATGGCCTGCAGGTCGCGCGCGGCCATCAGTTGGTCCAAATCTGATTTCATGGATGCGCCTGGTTGCGGAAATCCAGCGTCCAGTCTATAGTTTTTGTCTGCTCTTGCCAACCGGTTTGCGGTCAGCAACAGGCGGGGCCGGGCATCCGGAACGGCGGTGCCAAAACGTGGAAAAAGTCCCGGGAGAAGGCTGCCCCATGCGATTCAGCGCGATCCTGTTGTTTGTGTTGCTTGTGCTGACGGCCCCGGGCCCGGCGCTGGCCCAGAGCGCCACGTTGAGCGGGCTTACACTGGCGGAACCTCTTGACCAGACAGGCTGCAGCACCTCCGGCACTGTATTCACGACCCTCGATTTGCAGAAGTGGAATGCCTATTCCTTCTTCTGGGTAGGGACACAGATGGTCCCGACGGAACTGTCGCTCAGGTTTTGCGACAGCGATGGCAACCCGCTGACGGACGAGGGTGACGGCGCCAGCATTCTGCGCGAGGGACTGACGACCATCAATGAGGTCGACGCCTTTGTGGCGCTGGAGGACCTGAACGGGGTGACGGTCCGCCTCCACTCGGACGGGACGCTTGAGCCCGGTGATTACGTGATGCGTCACTGGACCTTTGAGAGGAGCAGCGGGGAGCAGGACTATCGCTTCCCGGTCGGATACACGCTGGTCACCGCCTGTGGCAACGAGACCAACGATCGCAACGGGGTGGCGGTCGACCTGCAGCGCGGCCATGCCTATGAATTTGCCGGCAACGCATACGTCAGCAAGCTGGCCGTTTGCGAACAGTTGGGCCAGAGTTACATTGTCCCCTCCACTGACCCCACGGCGTTGCGCCAGCAGGACGACACCGTCCACGTGTTCCACGTGCGTACAGCCGCTGATCAGGAAGCAGTCAATACTTCAGACGCCAACTTTACGCTGACGACCTACTCGCCGGGTGAAGTCAGTTATCCTGGCATGGAGCAGGATACGGTGACCCAGTCCGGGTCTCCGTCCGGACCCGCCGTGGCCGATGGGCATTTCGCCACGCTGGGCACCATGGCGCAGTTGTTTTACGTCGTGTTGCCCGATGGTACTGAGGCGGTGGATGTATACGGCGTCACCGACCAGGGCAGGGGCGATCAACTCTTGCGCGTCGACCAGTTGCAGGTGGACGGTGTCGATTCAGGGTTGGTGGTCGCCACCGGCGACGACCGTCTGGTTGTGTCCGTATCCTCTACGGACATCATCACCTTTGCCATGGGCCCGGATATCGAGGGCCGCGTTTACTATCTCGAGATGGACGAGGGGCTGGCCGGTCCGGTCAGCGCTACCAGCAGCAGACGGGGCGACCCGCCTGGCGAAGCCTGGTCCTGACGGGGCGGATGGCGGCGACCGGCGCTACAGCAGGGCCGCCCGGTCGATTTCCTCGTAATCGCAGGCCAGTTCGCGCCAGGCGCGACCGAGACGCTGAAACCCGCGTTCGATCATCGCCGGGGAATGAGCGCCATAGTTGATGCGCATGTTCCAGGCGCCGCGACTGTTGGTATGGAATATGTTGCCGATGGCATAGGACACGCCACAATGCACGGCCGTGATGTAGAGTTCCGCGGCATTGGGGCCCGTGCGGGGCAGTTCCACCCACAGGAAGGGGCCGCCTTCCGGCACTTCCCAGCGGGTTCCCGGCGGCAGGTGACGGGCCGCGGCGTCCAGGGCAGCGTCACGCCGACGTTTCAGTTCGAAGACATTGCGTTTCAGTTGTTGCGCAAGCAGGCCGCGTTCCAGTAAGAGATGCAGGGCGCGCTGGTTGAGGCCGGGAGAGGAAATATCGGCGGCATGTTTGATTCTCACCAGACGTTCGTGGTGCTGCGCGTCGCTGATCAGGTAGCCGATGCGCAGGCCGGGCAACATCATCTTGGTGAAGGCGCTGACGTGCAGCACTATGCCGGTATCGTCCAGCGCTTTCAGCGGCGGCTGGTGCTCTCCCTCAAAGCGCAATTCATGGTAGACACCGTCCTCCAGCAGGGGGACGCGATAGGCATTGGCGAGGTTTAGCAGCTGGCGCCGACGGTGCAGCGGCATGACGCGTCCGGTGGGGTTGTGAAAGCCCGGAATGACGTAAATCAGGCGCGGACTGTGTTCGATGATGAAATTTTCCAGCATGTCCAGGCGGATGCCGTCGCGGTCCATGTCGATGCCCTGCAACTGGACGCGGCGCGCGCGCACGATATCCAGAATGCCCAGGTAGGTCGGATTTTCGGTGACGACCATTTCGCCTTCGGAGAGCAGGGCCTGCACAACCAGATCAACACCCTGCTGGGTGCCGCCGGTGATCAGCACCTGGTGGCTGTTGCACTGGATACCCAGCGCACTGACGTAGTCCCGCACGCCGCTGCGCAAGGGCCCGTAGCCTTCCGGCGCCTCGTAGCCCAGGGCGCGCGCGCCGTCACGCAGCATGACCGAGTTGAGTACGTCCTGCAGTTGCTGCAGGGGAAAGAGGTCGGTGGAAAGCGAGCCGTGACTGAAGCTGATGACACCATGTTTCTGGCCGAGTCGCATCATCTCGCGCACGGCCCGGTGGGGCACGTGGGCCGTTTCCGGGTGGCTGATGGCCACGCCGTTGTTTTCCGCCGGGTCATCGCCGGACTTGCCGTTTTTGGCGGCGACGAAGGTGCCCCGTCCGGCATGAGCGCTGAGCCAGCCCTGGGAACGCAGTTCGGCGTAGGCGTTGACGACACTGATGCGGCTGACGCCCAGTTGATGCGCAAGATCCCGGCTGGCGGGCAGGCGCGCGCCGGCCTCCAGGTTGCCGCTTTCAATCTGCATACGAATGTGGCGGATTAATTGGCGATAGATGGGCTCTTCGCCCTCACGTTCGAGGGCAATCTTGAGATTGATGTGGTTCACGGCCGGCTCCCGGGGTGCGCAACGCGCATGATCCGAGTATATCGCCGATTCCACATTGGTATGGTATGGACTTAAAAGGTGCTGACTGGCGATTTCGCCTCGCGTCACAGACGCTGCAGAAACTTCCCCATTCGCAGCAAGGCCTCTTCCAGTTGCGCATGGCTGGTGGCGTAACTGGCGCGCACGAATCCGGCGCCGCTGGCGCCGAAGGCGCTGCCCGGCACCACCGCCACGCGCTCTTCATACAGCAGGCGTTCGCTGAAAGTGTTGTCATCCAGGCCGCTGGAACGCACGTCGGGGAAGGCGTAGAAAGCGCCGCGCGGCTCAAGGCAGGGCAGGCCGAGCGCATTGAAACCGTCGACGATCAGCCGCCGGCGCTTGTCGTACTCCTGACGCATGGCCTCGACGTCATTCGATCCCTGCTGCAGGGCCTGCAGCCCCGCCACCTGGCCCATGGTGGGAGCCGCCATCGTGAGGTACTGGTGCAGGCGGCTCATGGCGGCCAGCAGGTCCGGCGGGCCGCAGGCGTAGCCGATGCGCCAGCCCGTCATCGCGAAGGACTTGCTCATGCCGCTGAGCAGCACCGTGCGCTCGCGCATGCCGGGCAGGGACGCAAAGCAACGGTGCCGGTGTCCGAAGACGAGTCGTTCGTAGATTTCGTCCGATATCACGACCAGATCATGGGCTTGGGCCACAGCCGCCACCTGCATCAGGTGATCGTCAGTCAGCACGGCGCCGGTCGGGTTGTTGGGATAGTTGATGACGATGGCGCGGGTGCGCGGGGTTACGCGTCTTTCGAGCGCTGCAGCGGTGACCTGAAAGCCATCGGCGACGTCGGTGCCGACCGGCACGCAAACGCCTCCCGCAATTTTCACCGCTGCCGGGTTGCTGACAAAGCAGGGCTCGACCACCAGCACCTCGTCGCCAGGATTGAGCAGGGCCCGCAGGACGAGGAACAGCCCCTCGCTGACGCCGACGGTGACCAGAATCTCTTCATCCGCGTCGTAGGACAGGCCGTACAACTCTTCAACGTAGTCGCTGATGGCGCGGCGCAATTCGGGCATGCCCGCGTTGGCGGTGTAACCGGTGCGGCCTTCCAGCAGGCTTTCGGCGCCCTCCCGCGCGACGTGGGCCGGCGTGGGAAAGTCCGGTTCGCCAATGCCGAGCGATATGACGTCCTCCATGTCCGCCGCGATATCGAAGAAGCGGCGGATGCCGGAGGGCGGCAGGCTGCGGACGTCTTCAGCGATCCGGTTTGACATGGCTATCCAGTGCCCATTATGCAGGGACGCCATCATGGTGGACGGCCGGGGTCAAGTCAAGTTCAGTCCGCTTCATGTCCGGCGAGCACCATGAAACACTGTGTACGAAAGATCAGGCCGCCTGGTCCGGCCGGGCTGCCCACTGCGCCAGCGTTTCTTCCAGGTCGCGGCGAATGGCGAGGCGCTTGCCTGGCTCCCAAACGCCCGTGTAACGCAGACTCGTCCCGGCCGGCGGCTGACCGTTGTCCTTGTAGCAGGTACGGAATTCGCGCCGGATGCGATGGTAGTAGCTTTCGGCGCTGAAGAAGGGCAGGGAGTAGCGCAGGGCGCGCAGGCCACAGACAATGTCAATCGTTTCTGCGTCGCGGCGCAGCGCCCAGATGCCCAGCAACTGGATCTGGTCGTAGAAGTAATAGCCCTTATTTTTGTACCAGAGCGCGACGCCGACCCAGGACCGGGGCAGGAAACCGCGAAACACGTCCGGGCCGAAGGCGGTGATGTCGCGATGCTGCGCCTCCTGCTGCGCAGCCAGCAGGCCCCAGGCGTTGACCTCGTCGAGGACCTTGCCGAGGTCATCGACGAAGGCGGGACGGCGCCCGCCCCTGCGGGCGTGTCTGCGCGCGTGTGTGTCAAGATGCGGAAATCTGGCGCTGCTCACAACGACTTCCCCTGACTGGAACTTCCTGCAGGCAAGTATAACGTTCCCGCAGAAATTGCGGTTTTGGCCGTCTCTACTCCAGCACCACGTCGGCGTAGACGCAGGTCGGGTTGCCCTGGCCGCCCGCCCCGCCGCTGCTCGCCAGGATTTCGCGTTCCACGACAGCGCCGGCCCGGGCCTTGACCGGATGAGAAAACATGGGCCCGTCAATGACGCAGCTGTGGTATTCGCCATTTTCGCCCAGGGGGTCCGCGGCAGGCGGCAGGTCGCGCAGCAGGGCCCTGTCGAAATAGCGACCGGCAAATGAGGCCGGAATCAGTTGGGGGTTGACGACGGTGACGATGGCCCGCAAGCCGGAATCGATCATGAGCCTGGCCAGGGCAGCGGTGTCCGCGCCGAAGAGGGGAAACAGGGGTTCAAAGCCCGTGCCGCGGAGCCGAGACTCGCGGTAGGCGCGAATGTCTTCCAGAAAAAGATCGCCGAAAGCCAGGTGGCGCGCGCCGGAACGCTCGTCCAGCCTGCGGATTCGTTCCAGAAAGGCCGCCATCGCGGCTTCATACTGCTCGTTTGAGCATGGGTAGGGGATCGGAATCTCATAGAGCGGCAGGCCCAGTCGACCGGCCTGAATACGCAGGACGCTTCGGGGCGTCGCCTGGATGGACACACGGTCGAAGCGGCTGGTGACGGTGGTGAAGATGCCCCGCACGTCGTAGCGATCGGGCTGCTGGCGCAGGACGTGCAGCGCCCAGGCAGAGTCCTTGCCGGAGGACCAGGAGACCAGGACCGGCAATGGGGCGGGCATGAGGCGCCTCCGCTGAAATGAAGAGCTGATCGCGGAGTATACAACACGGCCCGTCGCTGACGGCGGCTGTTATAGTTTCATTGGACAGCGAATCAGGGAGTAAGGCATGGAGCCCCGCTGGCTCGACCACGCACGTCGCATTCAGGCGATCGCCCAGACCGGCCTGCACTACAACACGGCGGGGTTCGACCGTGAACGCTACGAAAAATTGCGCGACATCGCCGCCGAGATGTTCGCCGCCGGCAGTGGGGCCGACCTGGAGCGCGTGCAGGACTTGCTGGAGCAGCAAGGCGGCCACGCCACACCGAAGGTTGACGTTCGCGGCGTGGTCTTCCGCGAAGAACGGGTGCTGCTGGTGCGGGAATATCTGGACCAGGGGCGCTGGACGCTACCCGGCGGCTGGGCGGAGATCAACGAATCGCCGGGCGACGCCACCGCGCGCGAGGTCCTTGAGGAGAGCGGCTGGCTGGTGCGCGCAACGCGTTTGCTGGCGCTCTACGATCGCCGTCGGCACGCGCATCCAGCCAACGTGTTCCACATCTACAAGGTGTTTATCCAGTGCGAATTGCTGGATGCGGCGCCGCTGGCCGCGCGTGGCAGCGGCGCCTCCTGGGAGGAGACCGGCGACGCGACCTTTTTTGCGGAGGACGGGTTGCCGGAAGACCTGTCCACGCGGCGGGTGACGCGGGAGCAACTGCTGCGCTTCTTCGAGATGCTGCGTAACCCGGAACTACCGGCGGATTTCGACTAACAACTCAGTCAATGTGGAAGCGATGCAGGACGTGCATGTCGCTGACGTCGATGTCGCTTCTAACGAGCGCGAAGGCGCCCGGCCCGACGCCGACGTCGCCCTGGGCGACTCGCTCGCCCGTGGCAGGATCGATGACGTGCAGGGCGAGGGACCAGTCGCAGAAAAGGGAACTGCATTTGCCAAACCGTAGAATTTTCAACTGGAGATTTCGGTGAGTCCCTGCTGCCAACGGGCGGCAGCAAGGATGTCTTGCCCGTGATCCGGGACAAGAGCTCAATTGGGGCATTTGGCCTCCGTTCCCGCGTAGCGTTCCAGCCGGTAGCCCCACTGGTCAGGCACCTGCCGGCACAGGACGAGCCCGGCTTCAACACCCTGCCCGGATGAAAAGGCGACGGAATCCTGTTGCCGCAGGAGCCAGACGAAGGGGTGCGACGATCCCGCGGATTCCAGGACCGTCAGGGCATTTTCCGGGTCGGAAAGGTACACCTCAAAGGGGAAATCCATCTTGCCGGCCTGAGTCAACCACGCCTCATGGCGGACACCATACCAGGCCCCGTCCCGACTAACGACGAGCCCGTCTTCTTCAGGGACAAGCCCGGGCAAAGTGGCGACGATCCGGTGGAGATCTGAACGAAAAAAATAACCTGTTTGATATACGAAATTTGTGGCAACCAAAAGCCCGCTGCCCAGGCAGAGCCAAATTACAAGGACGAAGGTGATGGCAGGGCGGTTGTGGCGAAGGCGTTGGCCCATAGCGGCTCCGGCCAATACGGCGCCCAGAGGCCAGAGCGGCATCAGATACCGAATTCGGTTGTCTACAATGATCCTGAGCAGTTCATTTGCCAAAGCAACAAGAACAATAAACGAAACAAGGACGACCCCAAGCCAGGAACACGGGTCGTTCCTGCCCTTGCGGCGCAGTTGCCTCAGTAAACATGCCATCAGGAACAGAGACAGCCCGATGGCAAGCGCCTTTTGTGCGGGTGTGGAAACGGCAAGGATTCCATTGCTGAGACCCCCCAGCAACTCGTAAATTAGGGCGGGCGCCGACAGGAGACGAGACCCCGGGTCTTCCCTTGCGGTAAAGGAGAGCCCTTGTGGCAGGAGTGGAAGCTGAAGCACTCCTGCCAGGGCAGCAAGTGCGAAAATGAACGTGTTGATCCACCAGGGCCTGCCTTTAGGGAAGAAGAGATGCAGGACCCCGAGCGGGACCAGGATCAGGGAAGCAAGGTAGTGCGAAAACACCAGGCCCGTACTGCCCAAAAGCAGTCCGCCATGCGCCAGGATATCCAGAGTCCGGGGTGAACGGGCGTTCTTCCAGTAGCTCCAGACAGCAAGTGTGACAAAGAGAGCGACGCCGGAGTAGGTACCTGCGCGCAGCATGTAGGCGAGAAAAAAAGTGGAAGTGGCCAGCAGGGAAGCCGCAAGGACTCCGGCGATCGGTGAGAAAAAGTCGCTACCGGTGCGAAAGACCAGGGCTATGGTGAGCAATCCCGCGAAGGTTGCGAGACTTCTGACGGCAAATTCACTCCAGCCGGCAACCCGCGCCCAGACTGAAATCAGCCCGGCCCAGCCAGGAGCCACCCTCGGCGCGGTATTGCTCCAGACCTCTGTGAGGTAACGCGGGGCGTCCTGTCTGATGCCTGCCGATTTCAGGGTATAGGGTTCGTCACCGTTGTACGCATCCGTGTTAAGCCGGGGAACAACCAAAGCGAATGCCAGCAGCAGGGGCAGCAGGGCCAGCAGCCAGACTGGCGCGGCAACAGGACCTGATCCGGTTAGTCGGGGCATGCGCTGTTTATCTTCAGGAGTCGCAGACAGTGTAGCGCAACTCTGTGCAAATGCATGAGGCAGAATACCTCAGCCTGTACATATGCATTGCTGAACCTGCAGATCGTAGTCGCCAGGCGGCGGGGTGCAAAGGTCAATGGCGCTGCGCAGGGGAACGCCGGCGCCGGTTCGAGGGCCACTCTGGTGACCCGCCGGCAACAAAATGGCTGGCCAATCCCTTCCGGGCTCGTCAACGACGGTCAGCAGTTGCAAGGATTCCTGGCTCAGAAAGACACTGCAGCGCGCCCGCTTTCGTTCCGAAGCGCGATTTCGACCCGTTGGCATTCCTGAATCGAATCCGCAAGGCGTTCAAGTGTGTAGCCTCGGCTTTCGAGCGCGACTTCACAAGACACGCGACCCAGTCTGGAGGGCAGGTCAATCAAATCTTCGCGGTCTTTCGTCAAATACAATAGCCAGATCCCGGGGTATGAATGTGGGTCTTCCCCAGAAGAAATACACATAGCTTCCAGATTCCTGCACCATGTGCCCCAGGCGCGACCCGTAGACTGGAGATGAAAGTAACGATGGTGGCCAGCCTGGGGTTGGGCGACCCGGTCGTCAACCACCAGAAAATCACTGGCGGGCACGATTTCGGGAATCGTCCGGCGCAAATGGTGAAGGTCCAAGCGGAAGAAAAACCCCAGTTCGTAGCTGAAGTCAGTCGCAAGAGCCAGATACGATCCCTGAACGACCCAAAGGGCAAGCAGGGTCACTGCAAGTATACGTCGGCTGCGGAATAGTCGACAAAGCCCCGCTCCCACGAGTAAGGCAGTCACAGGCCAGAGAGGCATCAGATAGCGGATTCGCGTACCCGTAAAGCTGACCATCAATTCGTTGAAGACCAGCACTGCGAGCAGGAAACCCGTGCCCGCAAATGAGAGAAACCCGCCGGACGAGGAAATCCGGCCGGCTGTCAGCACGACCGCCGCAGTCAGGACGTAGGCGATCAGGGAGGATGTGACCGTCACCTCAAGGATGCCATTGCTGAGGTCATGGAGCAGATTGGCGAGAAGTCCGCGCATCTGCAGGCCCGAGGTGTCAAGATTCTCGTTCCATGTAAAGTCCCAACCCCTCAGGAGCAATGGTATCTGCAGGGCTCCTGCCGCGCCGGCCAGAATCAACAGCTGGCTGGCGCGTTTCCAGCCTCGCTCGCGCCTGGGAGCGAAGAGAAGGTGGTACAGGAATACGATGGGCACAAGGGATGCAGCAAGAAAATGGGTGTACGCCAGTCCGACACTGCCCAGAAAAAGGCCCGCCTGGGCTCTCCGGCCGCGTCCGTCGAAGTGAGGAGAGATGTTGCGGTAGCCCCAAAGGGTCATTGCCGTGAAGAGAGCCACACTGGCATAGGGGATGGCCTGTAGCATGAAGGCATGGTGAAACACCGATGCGGCGAGCAGCATGGCGGCAACGACACCGACCGGCGCCGCAAAAAGGTACTTGCCTGCGCGGTAAATGAAAGCGATCGTCAGCAAACCGACAAACAAGGTCAGGCTTCGTATGGCGGGCTCGCTCCAGCCCACGACGGGGCCCCACAGGGAAAGCAGGGTGGGCCAACCGGCGGCAACCCGCGGCGTCAAATTGCTCCAGACCTCCGGCAAAGAGGGATTCTCCGTCCTCAAGGCACCGGCCGCAATCAGGTACGCTGGTTCATCGCCGTTGAAGGCGTCGTAATCCAGCAGGGGAATAGCCAGAGTGGCAGCCAGCAGCAGAGGCAGCAAGACCAGCCACCAGACTGGCATTGAAGCAGCCCGGGGATCCAAGGTATCTGACATCAATCGCAAATGCACGAAAGAAAGAATACCACAACAATTGACCCTGGCTTGAAAAGAATTGTCAGCGAATGGCTTCGGTTGTGCAGAGTTTACATTTAACTTGCCTTGACGGCCAGTGAGTTGCGAGCCCTCGGACGCCCGCCCGTCCGCCAGTGATGAAGTGCAACCTGTAACCCGAAGCCGGTCAGCGGCGGGCGCCCCGGTCGAGATCACTCATTTTCCAGACACAGGCGCAGGTTTCGGCGCCGCCGACTCCCGGAGCAATGCGTTTTCCGGCCATGGAGTCGAAGTTCTGCGGGGCAAGCGGCAAGCGCCAGTGCCGATGAACGTTTTCGCCCAACAGGAGACCTTTGGGCGACAGTGGTGAATCGGGCGAATGCAAGAAGTTGCCAAAGTGACAACAGCGTTCAGGTTTCGGCGCAAGCGCCAGCCGTCCTGGTGAAGTGTTGCAGGGTATAACCCGCCAGGTCTCCGATTTGTTGACAGAGCGTGTGGCCGGGCGCCGTGAAGGTTGTGGCGGCGTCCTCCGCGTCGTCCGGTTGATGGATGACCCATAGGTTGACGTAGGTCGAACGGGTTGGCGCCACCCATTCCAGTGGGTCGTCCCGATTTCGGAAGACGGTTTCCCAGGATTGGTCCGACAGCGGAATGTAGCGTGGGTTCAGATAAAGGACCTCTCCCCGATTCTTCAACGCACTGTCGAGGACGACCAGATCGCCGGTGCCTGCCCGTTCCTGCAACCAGCGATGGACGAGGTGGAAGGTGGAGTGATGGCGGTCGACATAGAGCAACGGGCCGGCGTTTAGAAGGATCGGGCCGAGAACGAGCCAGAACGCCAGAATTCCGGCGACGGCGAGGCGGGATTCCACGCGGATTAGACGCAGGGCTTCTGCCGCCAGCAGGACGAGCACAGGAAACAGCGGCATCATGTAGCGTATGCGGCTGCCCGTCATCACATTAGCGACTTCGTTGGCGGCAACCATGAGCAGAAAGGTTGAGCCAGCCAGGAATGTCAGCAGCCAGCCGGCGTCGACATGCCGTCCCTCCCGACGTCGGCGCCAGGTAGCCCGAAGCAGGGCGATGATCAAGAGCGGCAGCAGGACAACTCCGGCTGGCCCGGGCACCCTGATCATCAGGTTGCTCATGAAATACAGGAAATAGTGCGGGACTCTGGCAGCATCCAGCGCTGCCCTGCTCATGATATCACTCCCAGCGAAGAGGGACAGGCCTTGCAGAAACCCGGGAATCTGCGGCAGGGCCAGAACAAGGGAGGCCGCCATTGCCACAACTACTTGCCACCGGCGTCTGCCGGGCGGCGCGAAAAGCAGGTGAAACAGGAGGAGCGCAGGAAGAATCAAGGCGGCGAAGTAGTGCGAATACAGCAGGCCAACGCAAGCGGCGAGGAATACTGTCAGGATACCGGGGCCGGCCGGGCGCCTGGCATTCATCATGTGCCAGTAACTCCAGAGGATCAGGGTGGTGAACAGGGCGACCAGGGTGAAAGTGCGCGCGATCAACATGTAGCTGAGGAAAAACAGGGATGCACTGGCCAGCGTCGATGCGAACAGGCCCGTCCGGGGCGTCAACAGGTCATGGCCCGCACGGTATAGCCAGGCCAGTGTTAGCAGACCGGCGAGGAATGGCAGCGAACGAATGGCGGGCTCGCTCCAGCCGGCCAGCCGGCCCCAGACGAAGAGCAGGGCCGTCCAGCCCGCGGCCTGTGCCGTGTCGCTTTCCTGCAGGTAATTCCAGACTTCCCCAAGCGTGCCTGGCGACGAGGCGTAGATTCCCGCCGGGAACATGGAATCCGGCTCATCCCGGTTAAAGGCCAGTGCATCCAGATGCATGGAGGCAAACAGGGAAGCCAGCAGCAGCGGCAAGAGGGCCCGCCACCAGAAGGGTAAGCTGGCAGTTGAAGCGCCTGGGTACAAGGTCAGGTGTGTTTCCCGTCTGACAGCAGATTCATTGTAGCCTGTGGATTCATTGTAACCTCTGTGCCGGAAAGCGATGACTTCAACATTGTTAGCCGATGTGGAAGCGTTCCAGCACGTGCATGTCGCTGACGTCGCCGGTCCGGAGGTCGCGGGCGGTCAGACGCTCGCCAGTTTGCCAGTCGTAAAGCGCGACGTGCAACTCGTAGTCGCCCGGCGCCAGCGCGGCCAGGTCTATGTCACTTTTGGCCACAACGCTTGCCCCTGGCCCGATGCCCGCGTCGTTCTGGGCCACACGTTCGCCCAGGCGCGGGTCAATGACGTGCAGGGCAAGCGAATAGCGGGCGAGCAGACCCGTGTCAACACTGTGAAAGAGTGCTACAACGCGCAGGAGATCGTTCTCCAGGACCTCGCCTGTCCCCAACAGGCGGATGTCTTGCCCGAACTCCAGCACATGTTGATGGGGCAGAGGGTTGAGAAAAGGTGAGGTGAGGTGGACCAACACGATTCCATCCCTGCTCCAGAGGGGCTGCCTGACCCACAGATGCCTTTGAAAGAATTTAACATGGTCCTGCACATTGAATTCCTTCTCCCAGTCATCGCGGAAAAGCATAAAGACTTCGGGATGATCGAGAGCCCGCCGCAAGAACTCCTCTGAAGTGGCTTCATTACTCAGAAACTCACGGGGTCCGGCGTGGATGCTGAAGTAGGTTTCACTCACGCGGTCCTTTTCAAGAAACCTTTCGTCCACCAACATCAGCGAATCCGGACTCGCTTCAACCAGTATCTGCACGAGCTCTCGTATGGTTGCCGGGGAAACGTCGTTGTCGCGCCAGAACCAGGACGTGCGCACCAGTGGGCCTTCGCCCCGGAAATCGACAGCGCCGGAAAGGCTGATGACCAGCATCAGTACGACGCCAAAAGGCGGTCGCAACAACGCACGCATCGGGTGCAGCAAAACCAGGCTGACAAGCAAAACGGCGGGTGGCCACAGGATGGCCAGATAACGGATTCGATCCGGCGCAAATACCCTGACGAGTTCATTTGCCCCCGCAATCAGCAACAGCGACAGCATGGCTGTGAAAGCGAGGTACCGGTACGCTTCAAGACCTTGCCGGCGCTGTCGCCAGACACTGCCTGCGCCCACCAGGTACAGGGGTATGGCCAGCAACAGCAGGCCGACAAGGGGCTGCCGCAGATTGAGTAAATCGTTGCCCAGATATCGCAAAAAAAGGGACAGGACATCCGGTGCATGCAATGCGTTGGTACGAAGCCATTCCTTTCCCTGGTTGAAGGAGATGCCACTTAGCAAGTCCGGCACCTGTGGCAGGGCAAGCAGGATTGCCAGACCCAGCAAGACCACGGCCTGCTTCCAGTGACGATCCCTGCGCACGAAGAGAAGATGAAAAAGACCCAGGGCCGCAATTATCGATGCGCCGAAATAGTGCGAATAGAGCAGACCCGTGGCGCCGAGCAGCAGGGCCGCGCGGTCCCTGTGTCTGGCAGGCCCTTCCCGCCGGGCGACGCGCCAGTAAGCCCAGAGGGTGACAATCGTGAAGAGCGTGGCGAATCCGTAGGGACGGACGTTGTGCATGTAGGTGAGGAATACCACTGAGCATGAAAGCAACAGGGTTGCGAACCAGGCCACCCGCAGGGAAAATAGCTCCCGGCCATGGCGGTAGCAAAATGCGAGGGTCAGCAACCCGCTGAGCCAGGGCAGCGTCCTTATGGCCAGTTCACTCCAGCCGACCCATAGCCCCCACTGCGAAAACGCAATGGCGTGACCCCAGCCGTTTTCCGGCCAGTGGGCAGAAGCAAGCACGGCTTCGTAAGGCGAGCAGGGCCCGTAATGTCTCATGCAGGCCGAGACCATGGTGGCGCCCTCGTCCACGTCGAATACAATGCTGCCGAGGAAGGGCACAACCAGCGCCGCGGCCAGTAACAGGGGGGCCAGCGCCCACAACCACTCAGGTGCTTCAGTGCGAGCCGCGTCGCGGCGATCAGACATCGTCCACTCCAGTTTCAATCCCTGGTCCCGTGTTAGCCACCTGAAGTGCAATGCACATCAGTCGACGCGGAATCGCTGCAGCACGTGCATGTCGCTGACGTCGCCGGTCCGGAGGTCGCGGGCGGTCAGACGCTCGCCAGTTTGCCAGTCGTAAAGCGCGACGTGCAACTCGTAGTCGCCCGGCGCCAGCGCGGCCAGGTCTATGTCACTTTTGGCCACAACGCTTGCCCCTGGCCCGATGCCCGCGTCGTTCTGGGCCACACGTTCGCCCAGGCGCGGGTCAATGACGTGCAGGGCAAGCGAATAGCGGGCGAGCAGACCCGTGTCAACACTGTGAAAGAGTGCTACAACGCGCAGGAGATCGTTCTCCAGGACCTCGCCTGTCCCCAACAGGCGGATGTCTTGCCCGAACTCCAGCACATGTTGATGGGGCAGAGGGTTGAGAAAAGGTGAGGTGAGGTGGACCAACACGATTCCATCCCTGCTCCAGAGGGGCTGCCTGACCCACAGATGCCTTTGAAAGAATTTAACATGGTCCTGCACATTGAATTCCTTCTCCCAGTCATCGCGGAAAAGCATAAAGACTTCGGGATGATCGAGAGCCCGCCGCAAGAACTCCTCTGAAGTGGCTTCATTACTCAGAAACTCACGGGGTCCGGCGTGGATGCTGAAGTAGGTTTCACTCACGCGGTCCTTTTCAAGAAACCTTTCGTCCACCAACATCAGCGAATCCGGACTCGCTTCAACCAGTATCTGCACGAGCTCTCGTATGGTTGCCGGGGAAACGTCGTTGTCGCGCCAGAACCAGGACGTGCGCACCAGTGGGCCTTCGCCCCGGAAATCGACAGCGCCGGAAAGGCTGATGACCAGCATCAGTACGACGCCAAAAGGCGGTCGCAACAACGCACGCATCGGGTGCAGCAAAACCAGGCTGACAAGCAAAACGGCGGGTGGCCACAGGATGGCCAGATAACGGATTCGATCCGGCGCAAATACCCTGACGAGTTCATTTGCCCCCGCAATCAGCAACAGCGACAGCATGGCTGTGAAAGCGAGGTACCGGTACGCTTCAAGACCTTGCCGGCGCTGTCGCCAGACACTGCCTGCGCCCACCAGGTACAGGGGTATGGCCAGCAACAGCAGGCCGACAAGGGGCTGCCGCAGATTGAGTAAATCGTTGCCCAGATATCGCAAAAAAAGGGACAGGACATCCGGTGCATGCAATGCGTTGGTACGAAGCCATTCCTTTCCCTGGTTGAAGGAGATGCCACTTAGCAAGTCCGGCACCTGTGGCAGGGCAAGCAGGATTGCCAGACCCAGCAAGACCACGGCCTGCTTCCAGTGACGATCCCTGCGCACGAAGAGAAGATGAAAAAGACCCAGGGCCGCAATTATCGATGCGCCGAAATAGTGCGAATAGAGCAGACCCGTGGCGCCGAGCAGCAGGGCCGCGCGGTCCCTGTGTCTGGCAGGCCCTTCCCGCCGGGCGACGCGCCAGTAAGCCCAGAGGGTGACAATCGTGAAGAGCGTGGCGAATCCGTAGGGACGGACGTTGTGCATGTAGGTGAGGAATACCACTGAGCATGAAAGCAACAGGGTTGCGAACCAGGCCACCCGCAGGGAAAATAGCTCCCGGCCATGGCGGTAGCAAAATGCGAGGGTCAGCAACCCGCTGAGCCAGGGCAGCGTCCTTATGGCCAGTTCACTCCAGCCGACCCATAGCCCCCACTGCGAAAACGCAATGGCGTGACCCCAGCCGTTTTCCGGCCAGTGGGCAGAAGCAAGCACGGCTTCGTAAGGCGAGCAGGGCCCGTAATGTCTCATGCAGGCCGAGACCATGGTGGCGCCCTCGTCCACGTCGAATACAATGCTGCCGAGGAAGGGCACAACCAGCGCCGCGGCCAGTAACAGGGGGGCCAGCGCCCACAACCACTCAGGTGCTTCAGTGCGAGCCGCGTCGCGGCGATCAGACATCGTCCACTCCAGTTTCAATCCCTGGTCCCGTGTTAGCCACCTGAAGTGCAATGCACATCAGTCGACGCGGAATCGCTGCAGCACGTGCATGTCGCTGACGTCGCCGGTCCGGAGGTCGCGGGCGGTCAGACGCTCGCCAGTTTGCCAGTCGTAAAGCGCGACGTGCAACTCGTAGTCGCCCGGCGCCAGCGCGGCCAGGTCTATGTCACTTTTGGCCACAACGCTTGCCCCTGGCCCGATGCCCGCGTCGTTCTGGGCCACACGTTCGCCCAGGCGCGGGTCAATGACGTGCAGGGCAAGCGAATAGCGGGCGAGCAGACCCGTGTCAACACTGTGAAAGAGTGCTACAACGCGCAGGAGATCGTTCTCCAGGACCTCGCCTGTCCCCAACAGGCGGATGTCTTGCCCGAACTCCAGCACATGTTGATGGGGCAGAGGGTTGAGAAAAGGTGAGGTGAGGTGGACCAACACGATTCCATCCCTGCTCCAGAGGGGCTGCCTGACCCACAGATGCCTTTGAAAGAATTTAACATGGTCCTGCACATTGAATTCCTTCTCCCAGTCATCGCGGAAAAGCATAAAGACTTCGGGATGATCGAGAGCCCGCCGCAAGAACTCCTCTGAAGTGGCTTCATTACTCAGAAACTCACGGGGTCCGGCGTGGATGCTGAAGTAGGTTTCACTCACGCGGTCCTTTTCAAGAAACCTTTCGTCCACCAACATCAGCGAATCCGGACTCGCTTCAACCAGTATCTGCACGAGCTCTCGTATGGTTGCCGGGGAAACGTCGTTGTCGCGCCAGAACCAGGACGTGCGCACCAGTGGGCCTTCGCCCCGGAAATCGACAGCGCCGGAAAGGCTGATGACCAGCATCAGTACGACGCCAAAAGGCGGTCGCAACAACGCACGCATCGGGTGCAGCAAAACCAGGCTGACAAGCAAAACGGCGGGTGGCCACAGGATGGCCAGATAACGGATTCGATCCGGCGCAAATACCCTGACGAGTTCATTTGCCCCCGCAATCAGCAACAGCGACAGCATGGCTGTGAAAGCGAGGTACCGGTACGCTTCAAGACCTTGCCGGCGCTGTCGCCAGACACTGCCTGCGCCCACCAGGTACAGGGGTATGGCCAGCAACAGCAGGCCGACAAGGGGCTGCCGCAGATTGAGTAAATCGTTGCCCAGATATCGCAAAAAAAGGGACAGGACATCCGGTGCATGCAATGCGTTGGTACGAAGCCATTCCTTTCCCTGGTTGAAGGAGATGCCACTTAGCAAGTCCGGCACTTGCGGCAGGGCAAGCAGAGCCGCAAGGACCAGCAGGGCCAACGTCCGCCACCAGCGTCGGTCCTTGCGGACAAGGAGAAGATGAAACAGTCCCAACGCCGGGACCAGCAGGGCGCTGAAATAATGGGAATAGAGTAAACACAACCCTCCCGACAGAAAGGCTGCCCACGCTGCGCGATCCGGCTGCTTTTTGGCGAGGGCGACATGCCAGTAACTCCACAGAAAAAAGACTGTGAAGAGCATTGACGGCCCATAGAAGCGGGCGATGTGCATGTAGGTAAGGAAGAGGACGGAGGTTGCCAGAAGCAGCGCAGCGGCCAGGGCGATGCCTGGAGTAAACAGGTCGCGGCCGAGGCGGTAGACCCAGGCGAGTGTCAGCAGCCCCGTGAGCCAGGGCAGGGCACGGATGGCGAATTCGCTCCAGCCAACCACCTGGCCCCATTGGGAAAGGGCAATAGCATGGCCCCAGCCATGATCCGGCCAGCGCGCGGAAGCCCTGACAGCTTCCGCGGGCGAACAGGGCCCGAAATGTCTGATGCACGCCGAGACCATGGTGGCGCTTTCGTCCATGTCGAAAACGACGCTGTCGAGGAAGGGCACAACCAGCGCCGTGGCCAGTAACAGGGGGGCCAGCGCCCACAACCACTCAGGTGCTTCAGTGCGGGCCGCGTCGCTGCGATCAGACATCGCCTGCACCAGATTCCATCCGTGGATCGCTGTTGTTCATTTGAGACTCAGCGCTCGTCAATCGACGTGAAAGGCGTGAAGGACGTGCATGTCGCTGACGTCGCCGGTCCGGAGGTCGCGGGCGGTTAGACGTTCGCCAGTTTGCCAGTCGTAAAGCGCGACGTGCAACTCGTAGTCGCCCGGCGCCAGGGCGCTGACGTCGATGTCGCTGCCGACGGCGACGAAGGTTCCAGGGCCGACGCCGACGTCGCCCTGGGCGACGCGCTGGCCTGTTCGCGGGTCGATGACGTGCAGGGCGAGGGTATAGTGGCTGAGCAGGTAGTCATCCGCGCTCAGCAGGCCGGCTTCTACACGCAGTACCTTGTTCACGAGGGAAATCCCGGGCCAGGTCATCTGGATGTCCCGGTCAAGGGCAAGCCGGAACGGCGTGGGCTCGCAGCCGGATGATGCCTTTGCGTGACGCTCCAGTGTATAGCCCGCCAGGTCGTCCAGTCGTTCACAGAGCCGGAGTCCCGGGGCGTTGCTCTCAGTGAAACCAAAATCGGGTGTATCCGCTTCATAAATGAGCCAGATGCTGGAGTAGGGGGACCAGGCGGGCACGGCATCGCCCAGTGGTCCGATGCCCTTCCAGAAGACTGTGTTCCATGCATTGTCCGAAAGCGGGATGTAGACGGGGTGCAAATACAGCACCTCCAGACTGCTCATGGAATCTTCGATGACGACCAGATCGCCGACCGCTACGCGCTCCTGCAGCAGACGCTGCACGTGATGAAAGGTCGTCCGATAGCGAAAGGCATGGAAATCCGTTTCATTCAGGACCAGGGTCGGCCCCAGAAACAGCCAAAACACAAGAAATCCGGTGCTGGCGTGAGGGAATATACGGAAAAACATGCGCAGGTTATGCGCGACCAACAGGGCGATCGGTGGCAACAGCGACATCATGTAGCGGATCCGCTTTTGCTCCATGACCCGCACCACTTCATTGGCCGCGACGATGAAAAGAAAGGTGGCGGCCGTTACAAAGGTCAGTAGCCAGGCGGCACTGGCGGGGCTGACGGACCTCAATCTGCGCCAGGAAGAAAGCGACAGGATGACCAGCAATGCCGCGGCAAAAAACTCGCCTGCCTCGCGTTGCAGGGTGACCAGATAATTGCTCAGGGTATAGAGCAGTCGCCCGGGGATGTCGGCAACCGTCATGGCCCTGTCGGCCAGGCGTTCGTTGTCGCCGGACAGTGACAAGCCGTTCAGAAACCCTGGCGCCTGCAAGAGAGCGATCAGGAAGGCAAGGGCAAGGGTCATGGTCACCTGCCACCAGCGCCGACCCCTGGGCACAAATAACAGGTGGAAGACTGCCAGGGCAGGCAGGAGCAGAGCCGCAAAATAGTGGGAGTAGAGCAGGCCAACGCTCGATGCAAACAGGACGGCCAGCATCGCGTTTCCTGCAGGCCGCGTTGCTTGCGCCAGACGCCAGTAGCTCCAGAGGATCAGGGTGGTGAACAGCGCAACCAGCGTGAAAACGCGCGCAATCGCCATATAGGCCAGAAAGAAGACCGAAGCGCTCGCCAGAAGTACGGTCAGCAGGGCCACCTGGGGCGAAAAGAAGACCTTGCCGGCGCGGTAAAGCCAGGCGAGCGTGAGCAGGCCGGCAAAAGATGAGAGGGCGCGAATGGCGGGTTCATGCCAGCCAACCAGGCGCCCCCAGACGAACAGCAGTTTAGACCAGCCCTGGGTCTGGTTGGGACGGGTTTCTTCAACGTGTTGCCAGACTTCCTGCAGTGTGTCCGGCCCCGCGTCGTAGATTCCTGCCGAATAGAGTGACTTGAACTCGTCTCGATTGAAGGCGTTGTCGTCCAGCTGGATGGAAGAAAGCAGGGCGGCCAGCAACAGGGGCGCCAGCACCAGCCACCAGAAAGGCATCCTTGATTGCATCGATCCTGTCAACGGGGTCAAGGCAAGTTCCGGTATGAAAGCGCCTGACAGTGTAGCACGGGCGGAAGCGACCAAAACTGCCGGTCTGGTCAGTCAATGCGAAAACGCTGCAGGACGTGCATGTCGCTGACGGCGCCGGTCTGCAGGTCGCGGGCGATCAGACGCTCGCCGGTCTGCCAGTCATAGAGCGCGACGTGGAGCTCGTAGTCGCCTGGCGGAAGGGCGCTGACGTCGACATTGCTGCGTAGCTGCGCGAATTCTCCCGGTCCTGCGCCAACATCACCCTGGGCCACCCGCTCACCTGTGCGAGGATCAATGATGTGAATGGCCAGCGACAAGTTGGCTGTCTGCTCTCCATCGGGCCTGTAAACACCGGCCCTGAGGCGCAGCATTTTACCGCGCAGCATCACTTCGGGGCCCGAAAGTGTCAGGCCATTGTCGGCTTCAAGGCGCGGCAGGGCAGTCAGACATTCCGGTTTCGAGCGCGCCAGGCGCTCAAGCACGTAGCCCCATTGGTCGAGCGCGATTTCGCAGGACACCCGTCCCTCGTTGGCCACCATTTCGACCAGGTCGGCCTTTTGCTCGGACAGATAGAGCACCCAGATCCAGGGATACCGTTTCAGGTCGGTCCCCAGGGTTTCAAAGGGATCTGCGCTTTTCCTGTGAAAGATGCCCCAGGGCCGATCCAGAAACTGAAAGTGATAGTAGCGAAAGTGGCGTTTGTCCGGCCAGGCGGCCTTGTATTCGACGGCCAGAAAATCACTGGCGGGCACAAGGTCGGGGATTTCCTGACGGAGATGATGCAAATCCAGACGGAAAAAATGCCCCAGTTCATAGCGGAAGTCAGTGGCGTTCGAAATGTAGGTGCCCTGCAAAACCCAAAGTGCAAGCAACCCCAGTGCCAGAATGCGCCGCTTGAGGTATAGCCGCCACAATCCTGCTCCCGCGAGAATTGCGCATATTGGCCAAAGAGGCATCAGGTAGCGAACGCGCGTGTCCGCCAATATGCCCAGAAACTCGTTGATCAGGAGAACGGATGTCAGGAGAACTGTGCCTGCAAGGATGAGAAAGGCGGGCGGCGACGCGACACGCCTTCGCAAGGTGTGCCGGGTCGCCAATGCCAGGAGCGTGACGAGGGCCAGGGCTGCCAAAGCGGTGGAAAGCGAGACTTCCAGCAGGCCATTGCTCATGACATAGAGCAGTCGCGAGAGAAAACCGGCTGCATTTAGCGCCCGGCTGCCAATATCCTCATTTTCCGTATAGACCCATCCCTCGGGCAGCAGGGGGACTTGGAGTGCGCTGGCGATTGCAATCAGGGAAAACAGCATCATGGCGCGCCACCAGCGATGCCCCCTGGGGGCGAACAGGAGATGATAAAGGAACAGGACGGGCACAAGCAGGGCAGCCAGGAAATGCGAGAATGTCAATCCAGTCCCGCCCAACAGGAGGCCTGCCCCGGCCCTTCTGCCTGGCGCGCCCTGGTGCATCGCCACTTTCCAGTATCCCCAAACCGAGATGGCGGTCAGAAGAGCAACGCTTGCGTAGGGGCCGGCTCGAATCATGTAGGCATGGTGAAAAACCGATGCGCCCAGCAGCATCGCGGCGAACACAGCCACGTGGGGTGAAAACAGGTCTGTGCCCGCGCGATACACGACTGCAATGGTCAGGACGCCGGCAAAAATGGAAAGGCTTCGAATGGCGGCCTCGCTCCAGCCCACCAGTGGCCCCCAGCGGGACAGCAAAAGCGGCCAGCCCGCCGCAACCCGTGGCGCAATGTTCTCCCAGACCTCCGCAAGGGAATGACCCTCTTCTTGCAGGGCGCCAGCCGTAGCCAAAACAGTCGTTTCATCCCCGTTGAAAGCATCGTAATCCAGCAAGGGGATGCCGAGTGCTGCAGCCAGCAGCATGGGCACGAGCGCCCACAGCCAGACCGGGGTCGTCCTCCGGCCCTTTGTTCCGCGCCCAGGCGTGGTCAGTTTCTGCATCGCTCCGTCAGTGCGGCAGGGAAGCCGATTATCGCGTTTGTGACAATTTCAGCCAATGTGAAAACGTTGCAGGACGTGCATGTCGCTGACTCCGCCGGTCTGCAGGTCGCGGGCGATCAGACGCTCGCCGGTCTGCCAGTCATAGAGCGCGACGTGGAGCTCGTAGTCGCCTGGCGGAAGGGCGCTGACGTCGATTTCCCTGAACACGGGAATATACACCCCGTTTCCCAACCCGCTGTCGCCCTGGGCCATGAGCTCGCCGCTGTCCGGGTCAATGACGTGCAGGGCCAGGGAGTAGCGGGCAGGGAGTACCCGGTCCGGGCTGTGGATTCCGGTTTTTACCTGCAGAATGCCCTCCCGCAAGATGATCTCGGGAGCGGACAGTAGCAGTCCCGCATCATACTCCAGGCGCGGGGCGGCATGGCCGCAGTCCTGCGCGCCTGGCGCCAGTCGATCAAGGCTGAATCCCCAACGATCAAGCGATCGTTCACAGAGTGCTCGCCCGAGTTGTTCCGGCAAATCACTGAAGCGATTGCGATCTTCGCTGCGATAGAGCAGCCACAGGTCGCGATAGTCTTCATGTGAGGCCCTCACGCGCAGGAAGGGGTCTTCCCAACGGCGGTGGATCACCCTGGAGTGGAGGCCCAGCAGGCCGGTATGCAGCTGGATCGAATAGCCACCCGCGACGTGGTCGTCAAGGGCCAGCAGGTCCCCCGACCTCGCCTGGAGGGCGAGATGATCGAAAACCCTGTGGATGTTGGTGGGAAAGAAAAAGCCCAGCTCGTAGCGAAAGTCGGTCGCCAGGCTCATGAATGCGCCCAGGGAAATCCAGAGCGCCATCAGCAGCGAAGTCACTGCCTGTCCGCGCCCGGCGATACGCCGCAACCCGGCAGCGGCCAGCAGCGCGCAAGGCGGCAGGAGTGGCATCAGGTAACGCAGGCGGTCGTCCAGCAGCGTGCCGATGACTTCGTTGACCGCCACGGTCAGCAACAGGAATCCGGCGGTCGTGAATAGCAGCATCCAGAGGGCGTCAGGGCTGGCGCCGGCCCTGCGTCGTCGCAAGGTGAGGTAAAGGTACAGCGGTGGAAGCAGCAAAATCAGGGCGGCGCCGAGCCACTCCGAGGGCGGAATGATGCCATTCGACAGTCGATACGCCAGACGGGCGAGCATGTCGGGCGCAGCAAGGGCGCGGCCGCCCAGTGCATGATCGCCGGTCGTTCGTTGCAGCCCGTTGAAGAAGCCCGGCAATTGCGGGATCGCCAGCAGGGCGGCCAGCGTAAAGAGCGCTGCAGTCTGCCGCCAGCGCCGGTCTTTGGGCCGCAGGGACAGATGGAAGAGGATGAGCATCGGCAGAAAAAGCGCGCTGAAATAGTGGGCGTAGAGCAGTCCGACGCTGCCCGCCAGCAGGCCGACGCGCGCAAGACTTCGCGTCTGCTGCGTGTCGAAGGTCAGGCGCCAGTAGCACCACAACACGAGCGCCACACAAAGGGCCACCAGGGAAAAGGCGCGCGCGTGGGTCAGGTAAGCGAGAAAGAACAGCGACGCAGCCAGGAGCAGGCAGGCGTGCAGGCCCGCCGTCGGAGTGAAGAAATCGCGACCGCAGCGGTAGACCCAGGCCAGCGCCAGCAGGCCGGCGAAAAGGGGCAGCGCGCGAATGGCGACCAGACTCCAGCCGACGAGGCGTCCCCAGACGAAAAGCAACAGCGCCCAGCCATGGGCCTGGTGCGGATCGTTTTCGGCGATGAAGTGCCAGGTCGCCGCCAGGGAATGCGTGTCCGGCTGCAAGATGCCGGCCGCCAGCAGCGTTGCGGGCTCGTCGCCATGGAAGGAGTCTGCGTCCAGAAAAGGGATGGTGAGCGCAGCCGCCAGCAGAAGTGGCAACAGCGCCCGAAGCCAGACGGTGGATGGCACGCGCGCAGGCAAGAGGGACTCCCTTTCAGAAACGGTCGCGCGCCAGTATACTGGGAAATGATCAGACCGGGCCTGCGGACCCCTGACAGGGCCAGTGCCCGGCCCAGGCCAGGCGGAAGCAAAAGCCATGTCCAAAAGACGAAATCGACGGCCGAATTTGCCGCAGGACACCCTGGCGCGCGCCAGACGGGAGGCCGGCCTTGCGGAGGCGCCCGCCGCCGGCGTCGGCCGACAGGCCAGACGTCGTTCTGAAGGCGAGAGGGGCGCAGAGAGGCCGCCGCGCCGCGCGCGCAGTTTGCGAGCCGGTGACGAACTGACGCAGGACGAGATCGCCGAGCGTCTGGCCAACCCCATGCGCCAGGTCAGTGAAGGGGAACTGCGGGCGCAATATGGCTACGTCATTGCGGATTTGCGCAGTATGGGACTGCTGGCCCTCGGGCTTTTTGTCCTGATGATTCTGGCGGCCCTGCTGCTTTAATTGAGATTTTTGAGGCATCGCCTGTGTCATACTGGACAGGCGATATTGTGCCTGTTAGGCTAGGATCGTAGAGGCGGCCCAAATGTGGCGAGGAGATCCGTGACATGACGCACATCATCACCCAGTTGTGCCTGCGCGACAGCGCCTGTGTGGAAGTGTGTCCGGTGGAGTGCATCATCCCGGGGCAGCCCGAGAGCGAATGGCCCTGGTATTATATCGACCCCGATACCTGTATCGACTGCGGCGCCTGCATCCCCGAATGCCCCTACGAGGCCATCTTCGTCGAGGAAGAAGTGCCGGATGACTACGTGGCGGATGGCAGCCAGGAAGTGATGCCACACGACAGCAAGGAGCTTCGCACGCCGGAAGAGGGCGAGGTACTGGACCTGACAGTCGACATCCAGCCCAACTACGATTTCTTCATCGACGGTCCGGGTTACGACGCGCTCGGCTGATTTGTCGGTCAGGCTTACGGCAGTCAGGCGGACCATTCCATGCACGACAATCTGCTGGTCACGACAGACTGGTTGCAGAGGCACCTTGACGACCCGGACCTCCGGGTCGTCGACATTCGCGGTCATGTGATCCCTGCCAGCGAAACGCCGCCGCATTACTTCAATCACCGCGAGGACTGGCTGGAAGCGCATATTCCCGGCGCCGTCTTCGTGGACTGGGTGCACGAAATAACCGACCCGGCGGACCCGCGCCACGCGCCGGTGGCGCCGCCGGCGCGCTATCAGGCCTTCGCGCGGCGCATTGGCATTTCGGAAGGCACGCGGGTGGTGGCCTACGATGACGCCGACGGCATGTTCGCAGCCCGGCTGTGGTGGACGCTGCTCTACTATGGCCACCGGCGGGTCGCCGTGCTGGATGGCGGCTGGCAACGCTGGGTTGCAGAAGGTCGGCCGGTCACGGCCGACGTGCCCGCCATCGCCAGCGGCAACTTTGAAGCGCGGCCCAATGAAGGCCTGCGGCGCAGCGGCGACCAGGTGCTGGCCGGGCTGGAAAGCGCGGAACGCCTGCTGGTAGACGTGCGTTCCCCATCCGAGTTCGCCGGCCAGTCCAGCCGCGCCCGTCGATTCGGGCACATTCCCGGTGCGCTGAACATTCCGCGCCCGGCGCTGGTCGCGGAAGATGGCGGTCTGCGGCCGGCGGAGGAGTTGCGCGCGCTCTTTGCCCGGCATGGTCTGGACGACGAGGCCGAGGTCGTGACCTATTGCAATGCCGGCGTTTCGGCCAGCTACGGCATGCTGGCGCTGCGGGTCGCCGGCTACGGCGACGTGGCGGTCTACGACGGGTCCTGGAAGGACTGGGGCAACGACGATGACAGGCCCGTCGCGACCTGAGACTCTGGTGCAGGGAATCGTCAGGAAATCGTTTTGTCCAACGTATTCAGGAGGGATGGCGTTTGGCTGAAATCATCCTTACACAGGCTGAGGCCGATGCGCTGCTGGCGATGGACAAACATACTGAAGATGACAGCCCTGTTTTGCTTCCTGTGGGAGGCCAGAAATTTGCCGTTAAACTCACGTCACGAGATGGACGTGAAAAGTTTTTCCTTGACCTGAGCCGGGGTCGCATTGACCTCCGAAGAGTCAAGTTTCAGAATCGTGCCAGAAATGTCTTAAGACTGGCAAGACTTGACCTGTCCGGCCGACCACATCGGAATCCGAATGGTGAGGATGTCCCGACTCCGCACTTGCATTTGTATTGTGAGGGCTTTGACGACAAGTGGGCCGAACCTCTACCAAATGACAATTTTCCCGATTTAGAAAACGAACTCAATCTTTTGGAAGATTTCATGCGCTTCTGTAACATCAGGAGTACACCGGAAGTACAAATGAATCTCCTCTAATGATCGACGAAATTAGGCACCTCACGGAGCAATACCATGTCTGGTTACGTGAGAAAACCAACTTGCGTTCCATTGAGGACTGGGTGGAAATTACCGCACCTTTTTTGGACAGGCACAATGACTACATTCAGATCTATGCCAGGCGCACCAATGATGGCTACTTTCTGACCGATGATGGTGAAACCATTGACGATCTTGAACTGAGCGGCTGCACACTGGACAGTCCCAAACGCAAGGCCTTGCTCAGAACGACTTTGAACGGCTTCGGCGTTCAACTGGACAGCAACAGCAATGCACTGTTGGTGCGCACGACCGCCAGAGATTTCCCGCTAAAGAAACACAATCTGCTACAGGCCATGTTGGCTGTCAACGACCTGTTTTATCTGGCCACGCCGATGGTCAATAGTTTTTTCATTGAGGACGTGGAAGCCTGGCTGAGAGTATCTGACGTTCGCTTTGTTCCCGGAATAAAATTGCCTGGCAAGAGTGGTTACGATCATCTCTACAATTTTATCATTCCCGAATCACGAAATGCCCCGGAACGCGTGCTGCTGGGCGTCAACCAGCCGGACGGGAACAGCGCGAAGCGCATGGTTTTCGCCTGGGAAGATACGCGGCAGGCGCGTCCGGCCGAATCCAGGGCCTATGCCATTCTGAATGATTCGGCGAAGCGGGTTCCTGCGAGGGTTCTGGACGCCTTCAGCAACTACGACATAAAGCCGGTTCCTTGGTCACAGCGAAAGGAAGTGCGCAAAGAACTGGCTGCCTGATGCCCCATTGAAGCAAGGGTCAGCCAGGAGAGGCAGTAAATTCTGCCCTACTTCCAATGAATTTTGAGCTTGATTCGAATCTGCTTGGCATGCGCGGCGAATTCACGGTTTTGATTGGCGCAACGGCGAAGGCTTTGCGTTGCTGGACAAGCTTGACAAGGCAATTCGTCAGGCACCGCCTGAACCGGAAACGCGTTCTCATTCCAGCACGATGTGTTGCAGGGTGTGAAAGTCGCTGACGTGACCCAGCAAGAGGTCGCGGGCGACGTGGCGTTCGCCCGTCTCCCAGTTGTAAAGCGCAAGTCGTAGCGCATACGCCCCTGGTTGAAGCGTTCCGGTGTCGATCCCGGCATGAAGTGGAATGATGTTGCCTGGCCCGATGCCGATGTCCCGCTGCGCCACCCGCCTGTGGGAAGTAATCTCAAACAACTGCAGGGAATGGAGTAATGGACCGGTTTACGCGCGTCGTTGCTGCGCAGCACCAAATTCACCTGTAACTTCCCGTCCAGTGTCGAGATTTCCGGGACGGCCAGATTGATTTCCTCAGCAGAGTCGAGCTGGGCCGGCGATTCCGGACAGGAAAGTCCCGGCAGGGCCAGGCGCTCCAGGCTGTTTCCATGTTGCTCAAAGGCGACTTCGCAAAGCTTGCGCTCCAGCCCGGCAATCATCGGCCAGGTGTTGACGCTGCTCCGGTTATCGCGCAGGAATGGGCTGAATTGAGGCAGCGACCTACGCTCGCTCCATAATCGTCTCGAAATAGGTGGACCAGGCGCCGCCGTCCGTCGAGGTCTCCGAACGCATCAGCAGGCGGCCATCGCCCGGCAGGGTATAGACGACACGCGCGCGCTGCGCGCCGGCCGGGTGGACCTGATCGAAAATCAGGGTTTGCCCGGACTCAAGACGGCCATCGTAGACCAGGAGATTGCCCAGATTGTTGGCAGCCCAGGAACGATAGCCGCCGTCGTCATCTAGGGTCACGCCGCCCTGCACCTGGTACTCGCCCATGCCAGGCATCTGCAGCCGGCTTTCGAAGCAAAGCCAGCGGCCCTGCATTTGCCAGTGGAAGCGGGTCTCTCCGCTTACGTCGCCACCGGGTCCGAAGCGCCCGGGGTGCACGATGCCGCGGTTGCGCCAGGCGCCAACAAAATCGTCCAGCAAGCGGGGCGTTGGCCCTGTCCCGGATGAATCGTTCATGCCGCACCCTCTTCATTTGAAGTCGTGGCCGGCCCCGACAGGGGCAGCCAGACTGTGAAGGTACTGCCCCTGCCCGGTCCGTCGCTGTGGGCGCGAATGCGGCCGCCGTGCGCCTGCACGATCTCCTGCGCGATCGCCAGTCCCAGGCCGCTGCCACGCCGGGGGCCGCGCGCCCTGTCCACCTGAAAAAAGCGCTCGAAGATGCGCGGCAGATCCTTCGCCGGAATGCCGGCGCCGTTGTCCTGCACCCTGATTTCGACGCCCCTGTCCCTTTCGGCGGCGCTGACCCGCACCTCGCCGCCGCCGGGCGTGAAGCGAATGGCGTTGTCCAGCAGGTTGGTCAGCACCTGGGCCAGGCGGTCGCCATCTCCGCGCAGGACTGGCAGGGTATCGCAGCGCTGTTTGAGGGTCACCTGTTGCGCCTCCGCCACGACGGTCAGGCGCTTCACGACCCCGTCGATGATGCCCCCAGGGTCCAGCGGCTCCAGGGCTGGCGTCAGTCGCGGGTCCTGCAGGCGCGCGAGGTCGCTGATTCCGGTGACCATGCGATTGAGGCGACCGGCCTCCTCGTGGACGACGCGCGCGGCTGCCACCGCATCCTGCGCCGCGCCGTCGATAATCGCCTGCGAATAGCCCTGGATGGAGGTGAGCGGCGTCCGCAAATCATGCGAGACGTTAACAAGGAAGTCCTTCTGTGCCTGCTGCGTGGCTTGGACCTCGCTGCTCATCTGGTTGAAGGCGGTCGCCACATCCTGCATCTCTGCCGGGCCGCTCACCGTCACTCGCTGGTCGTGTTCACCGCGGGCGATGGCGCGCGCGGCGCCGGCGATCTGCTGCAGGGGGCCGGCAATAGTGCGACTGACCGCCAGGGAAAGGACGATGGCTGCGAGGGCGCCCGCCAGGGCCGCCTGCACCAGCGGCGCCATCAGGGCGGAGCCATACTCTGTAAGGGCTCCGCCCAGAGTCTGGGGCGTCCCCGGGCTGGCCAGCACCACCGCCTGGCGCGCTTCGCGCGGGCGACCCGTCGGCAGACCGATGAACAGCCAGGAGCTGCCATCCGGGTCAGCAAAGCTGCCGGCGACGACGTCGCGTGAGGTCCTGTCAGGCCCGGGCAGTGCCCGCTCCATGTCTCTGTCGAAACGCAGTTCCAGCCGGAAGTCAGGCGCATGGATACCACTGCTGTCAAAGCGCACGCGGGGATTGCCGGAAAGGTCGAAAGCCAGAACGCGTACACCGGTCCTGCTGGCCAGGGACTGCAGCCACTCAATCGGCAGATGCGCCTCAGACTCCCCTTCTTCATGGCCGGCGATATCCTGGTCGAGGCCCCGCAGGCCAACCTGCAGGTTGCCGATCAACTGACGGTAAACAGCAAATGGCGGCGCCGGTCGCATCTCCAGCGCGAAAATCAAAATGACTACAATGACGCTCAGGGTGACGGCGATGAGCAGCAGGTAGGAGAGCAGCAGCCGCGCGCGCACATTCACGTTGGTGTCGTCTCCAGCCGGTAGCCGACACCCCAGACGGTATCGATGCTGGCTTGCATGCCCGCCAGCTTGTGGCGCAGTTGGGCGACGTGCACATCCACCGTGCGCGTCTGGCCGGGGACATCATAGTCCCAGACCAGGCTGAGCAACTGATCACGGCTGAACACGCGGCCCGGCTGACGGGCGAGAGTATGGAGCAGGTCGTATTCCAGGCGCCGCAGGCGGACTTCCCGGTCATCCAGCAGAACACGATGTTGCTCCGGCTCAATGCGCAGGTTTCCGATCACCAGGTTATGCGAGTCCTGCCGCATGTCTTTTGGTCGCGTGCTGCGACGCAGGATGGCGCGGATACGCGCCACCAGTTCACGTGGATTGAAGGGCTTGGTCAAATAGTCGTCGGCGCCCAGTTCGAGGCCGACGATTTTGTCAACGTCATCGTCGCGGGCGGTGAGCATGATGACGGGCAGTTCGCTGCGGGCGCGCAGGCGGCGACAAATTTCGCGACCGTCGAGGCCGGGCAACATCAGGTCCAGCACGACCAGGTCCGGTGGCTGCGCCAGGATCCGGTCCAGCGCTTCCTGGCCCTCGCCGGCGCTGTCGACCCGAAAGCCTTCCTGTTCCAGATAGAGGCGCAGCAGATCGATGATATGTTGCTCGTCGTCCACCAGGAAGATTCGTTCGCTCATTGCGCAAGATCAAGCCGCATGTGCAACACTTCGCGCAGGGGGCGGAACCAGAGGTTGCGCAACGTCCCGCTCACGGCCTGCTCGTCGGCCGGGTGTTCGAGCAGCAGGCTCTGACGCCCGATGCCATGGCGGCGCACTGCCGAGCCCAGCAGCAAGGCTGCATGGGCTGCCTGCCGCTCCAGGTCGGCGAACAGGGTCAACTGTGTGGAGGCCGTCAGCAGGCCGTGGTCGATCCACAGGCTGGCGAGTAATTGCCTGCCGTCCTCCGTGCGGACGACCAGGCGCTCCTGGCCGCGCATGTTCAGCCAGTCGTTGAGGCGCCGCGACAGGGGACGCCGAAACTCGTCGCGGCGCAGGGGTCGCTGCCAGCCCAGACCGCCGCGTTCCATCGGACGCAGCCGTTGTGCCAGTTCGTATTCGGCCTGCCATTCGCCGCGACGCAGGTGCGAAATGCGGGATGCGTCGCTTTCGACATTTGGCGCAATGCGGATGCTGGCATCGCGGCGCCAGTGGGTCCAGGCGCGCTCGACGTGGAAGCCGCGGCGCTGGTAGAGGCGCAGCGCCGCCTCGTTGTCGCAATCGACTTGCAGGAGGGCGAGGCGCCCGCCACGGCCACGAATCTGCGAGATGGCGGCCGCCACCAAACGGTCGCCAATGCCGCGCCGGCGAAAGTCCGGATGGACGCCAACGTTGGCGATGAGCCATGTGTCCGGCTGCGGCCGGTTGCTGGCGAAGAGCGAGATATTGCCCACCAGACGACCCTGCTCAACCCAGACGTAACCCTGGCCCATCCCCTGCACGACATCGCTCATGCCGGGCAGGATGGCCAGGCCGCTGCGACCCAGCAGACGCATGTCGCGCACCGCCTCGCGCCCGGCCCGGTCCATGCCGGGGCTGAAGACCAGTTCAATCAGGTCGGCCAGTTCGCCGAGGTCGCTGCGCAGGTTTATCGGTCGCAGTCCGTCGACGCTACGGTTGCCGGGCGCGGCAATCGTGGACACGCGCTTCTCCACTTGACGGATCACCGCCCAGTATAGCGGACAGACGCGCGCTGCGACCGCCGGTTGCATGCGCTGCTGCCCTGTGGATAATGGCCGTTCCGGGCCCCGTAGTTCAGTGGCAGAACAGCGGACTTTTAATCCGCGTGTCGCAGGTTCGAATCCTGCCGGGGTCACTGGGGCCCTGCCCGGCGATTAATCCGGCCCAACGTCCCTTTCCCAGCGTTCGAGTTCCCCGCGCAGCTGGCCCAGCAGGGTCTCCCGCGCGCGTTCGTCTTCGAAGAAGCTGCTTTGCTCGAAAAAGACGACAAGCGCTGCCAGGCGTCGCAGGTTGCGCGCATTGTCCGCCGTCGGCTTTTCCGTGCTGCGGTATCGCAACAGCCTTTGCCACAGGGGCTCTCTTGACCAGGACGGGGGCGCCCGGTGTTGGGCGAGGATGTACTCTGCGTCCTGGAAATTCCGCGAGATGGCCTGATGCCCGGCCCGTTGGGTCACGCCCAGCATGACGGCGATGACCAGGGCCATACCTGCGCCAACGAAGACCAGCGCCAGGCAAAGCAGGTCCATCGGCCCAGGTTACTCCTGCGCCACTCCCGCCAGATCCAGTTCGCTGGCGAAATGGCAGGCAGCGAAATGACCGGGAGTCACCTCTTCCCAGTGTGGCGCCTGTTGGCGACAAATGTCCTGCGCGTAGCGGCAGCGCGGATGGAAATAACAGCCCGAAGGCGGACTGGCCGGGTTGGCGACCTCGCCCAGCAGGATAATGCGTTCCATCTTGACTTCGGGGTCCGCGGTGGGGACGGCGGAGAGGAGGGCTTCCGTATAAGGGTGCTTCGGATTGTTGAACAGGTCGGCGGTCCCGGCCATTTCGACCAGTTTGCCCACGTACATGACGCCCACGCGGTCGGAAATGTGCTCAACGACCGATAAATCGTGGGCGATGAAGAGGTAGGTGAGATTGAATTCCTCCTGCAGGTCCTGCAGCAGGTTGAGGATCTGCGCCTGAATGGAAACGTCCAGTGCCGAGACTGCCTCGTCGCAGACGATCAGGCGCGGCCGGGGCGCCAGCGAACGGGCGATGCCGATGCGTTGCCGCTGCCCGCCGGAGAAGGCGTGCGGGTAGCGTTTGAGGTGCTGTATTTCCAGCCCCACGACCTGCATCAGCTCCATGACCCGCTCCTGCAGCTCGGCCGTTTCCGCCAGATTGTTCTCGCGGATCGGCTCGGCGATGATGTCCAGCACGGTCATGCGCGGGTCAAGCGAGGAGTAGGGGTCCTGAAAGATCATGTGGAAGTGACGACGCAGGCGACGCAGTTCGCGCCGGTCGAGGCGGGCAAGGTCCTGTACGCTGCCATCGGGCAATCGCAACAGGATGAGGCCGTCGTCGGGGTCGATACCGCGAACGATGCAACGCCCGAGGGTGGTCTTGCCGCAACCCGACTCACCGACCAGGCCGAATGTCTCGCCCTCACGGATGTCAAAGCTGACGTCATCGACGGCGCGCACCTCACCGATCTGACGGCGCAACATGCCCTTCTCGATCGGGAAGAATTTCCTGAGGTTGCGAACCTCCAGCAGGATTTCGCTGCGCGCTGTTTCAGGCATGGTGGAGTTCCCCGTCCGTGACGCGCTCCTCCGCCTCGCTGTGCAGGAAGCAACGCACGTAGTGCTCAGGCGCCAGTTCGAACAGCGCGGGTTGGGCGCGTTCGCAACGGCCCTCGATCAAATCGTCGCAGCGCGAGCAAAAGCCGCAGGCGCGGGGCGGATCGATGGGCACGGGAACGTTGCCGCGGATGGCGTCCAGGCGCGATCCGACGCTCTTGCCGAGGCGCGGGATGGAGTGCAGCAGGCGGCGCGTGTAGGGGTGCAGGGGATTGCGAAACAACTCGACGGTTGGCGCGCGCTCGACGATGCGTCCGAGGTACATCACGTTGACCAGGTCGGCGATCTCGGCAATGACGCCAAGATCGTGCGTGATGTACATGATGGCCATGCCATATTGCTCCTGCAGCGACGCCAGCAGGTCCAGGATCTGGGCCTGCACGGTGACGTCGAGCGCCGTGGTGGGCTCGTCGGCGATGAGCAGGGTGGGGTTGCAGGATAGCGCCATGGCGATCATGGCCCGCTGACGCATGCCGCCGCTCAACTGGTGCGGGTATTCGTCGACGCGCTGCAGGGGGTTGTTGATGCCGACCTGTTCCAGCATGGTCAGCGCGATGTCGCGCGCCTCGCGTTTGTCGGGGGTGCGGTGCAGGCGGATGGCCTCAATGATCTGCGCGCCGACGCTGTGCACCGGCGAGAAGCTGGTCATCGGCTCCTGGAAGACCATCGAGATTTCGCTGCCGCGGATATCGCGGATGGCCGCGCTGCGCGAGTCCAGTGCGGCGAGGTCGACCTGCGCGCCATTGCGCCGGCGAAAGTGCATCTGACCGTCGGTGATCTGGCCCGGCGGCGGCACGATCTGCAGGATGGACTGCGCCGTGACGCTCTTGCCGGAGCCGGATTCGCCGATGATGCCCACGGTCTGGTGCGCGTCGATGCTGAAGTCCACGCCATCGACGGCCTTGAGCGTGCCCTCGTCGACCCGAAACCAGGTCCGCAGGCCGCGCACGTCCAGTACCATGTCCCTTGAATTCATGGGCCCAGGATCGTTTGCCCGTCGGTCTCTGCCTGCTCCTCGAGGATGCGCGCCTTCCGCCCGGGAGAAAGCGCCAGCACCCGCTGCAACCAGGTGTCCTCATGGTAACGGACGTTGCTGCTCTGGAATTCCGGGCGCTCCGCATCGCTGAGGTTGCAATCAAAACGAATGATGTAGCAACCGTTGTCGGGCCCGCCGCCATCCGGGTTGATGTGGGCCAGCCCCCAGCGGACGCCCTGTCCGTCCCCGTTGTCGGCGAAGATATCCGGGCAAAAGGGGCCCGGCGCCTGGGGCGGCGTGGTCACGAGGGCTTTGGGCACGAAATTCAGCCCGTCCTCGGCGTACTGCACTGTGTTTTTCTCCGGCCCGTCAAGGCTCAGCAGGGTCGCGATGCCGCCGCGCCAGGGCCAGTGCATGGTCTCGTGGCCGGAATTGGTGACCGGGTTGAGCGGGGACTTGACGAAGGGACCCGCCGGATGGTCCGCGATGGCGACGCCCTGGGCGATTCGCAGATTCTCTGGCGGCCTGTCCACCGGCGTGCCCTTGTAGTAAAGCCAGATCTGCCCCTTGTAGACCAGGGGGTAGGGGTCGTGGATGGCGCAGCCGTCCCATTCCTCCGGGCCACCCCGCATCACGACGGGATGATCGACGCGGGTCCAGGGTCCCCAGGGCGAGTCGGACCAGGCGGCGCTGACGCTGACGCAATCGAGAGCGCGCCAGCGGCTGGTGAAGCACTGGTAGTAGAGCCAGAATTTACCTTTCCAGGCGAGCACGTCGGGCGTGGAGAGCGAACGATCGCCGTAGGTGCCCTGAGGCGCGCGGGGCACCGCGACGCCCTCTTCCACCCAGTCAAAGCCATTGGTCGAGGTCGCGTGGCAAATGTCGGCGAGGTCCCAGTCCACCGCCGGGGTCTCGTCGTCGGCTTCCTCGTGGCGGTCCATGCCCAAAGGCGGCACGCCGGTCACCCGGCGCGTGTACCAGACATGGTAGCGATCGCCGATTTTCAGCACCTTGGAGGGATCGCGGCGGGAAACCGATACCCTGTCGTCGCGGCCAATGCCGGTGACAGGGGAATAGTGAAAGGTCGTGTAAAAGGGGTTCGTCCGGTCCTGGGTGGTGTTCCACAGGTCATACAGGCGGGCTGTAGCGGCGCTGATCGGCCGGTCGGCCGGTTTACCTCTGGCAAGCCGCGCGGGGAAGCTTCCGGTGGTCTGGATTTCGTCCATGAATCGCTCCCTGGGCGTGGGTCCGTACGGGAAACGCCCGACTGCGAGTAGCGCTTGAGGGCGATATTGTAGACAATCTACAAATTCCTGCAAGCGGGGTAACCCGGAGCGGCATGAAACGGGACTGCTTCATCGCGGGCGGGCTCTGTGCGCTCCGCTCCTGCAGGGTCCGGTATTCCGGGCCGGGCGCATCAAGTGGGGGGTCGCCAGTCTTCAGGTTCCCGAAATCGTCTGTCGATCAACTTCCGCCTGTCGATCCAGAATGCGCGCTTTCCGCTCCGGTGACAGGGCGAGCGTCTGTTGCAACCAGGTGTCTGCCTGGTAACGGAAGTTGCTGCGCTGGTACTCCGGGCTGGCGTCGTCGCTCAGATTGCAGTCGAAGCGAACGAGAAAGCAGTCCTGGTCTGGCCCGCCGCCGCGGGAAGTGACCTGGGAAAGCCCCCAGCGGATGCCCTGACCGTCGCCATTGTCGGCGAAGGCGTCCGGACAGAAGGGGCCCGGCGCCACCGGCGGCATGGTTACCGATGCCCGGGGTTCGAAATTGAGACCGTCAGCAGCGTATTGCACCGTGTTTTTCTCCGGCCCGTCGAGGCTCAAAAGGGCGGCTATGCCATCACGCCAGGGCCAGAGCATGGTCTCGTGGCCGGAGTTGGATACGGGGTTGAGCGCTGACTTGACGAAGGGGCCTGCCGGATGGTCCGCCATGGCAACGCCCTGGGCCCGCAGAATATTGCCAGGTGACTTGTCCGCCGCCTCGCCCTTGTAGTAAAGCCAGATCCGCCCCCTGTAGACTAGGGGGTAGGGGTCATGTGTGGCGCAGCCATCCCAGTCGTCGAGGCCGCCGGGAGCCAGCACCGGTCGCTCCAGTCGCGTCCAGGGGCCGTCGGGCGAGTCCGCCCAGGCGGCGCTGACGCTGACGCAATCGTGCTTGCGCCAGCGCGTGGTGAAGCACTGGTAATAGAGCCAGAACCTGCCGCCCCAGGCGAGCACGTCAGGTGTGGATAGCGAGCGGTCGCCATAGTTGCCCTGGGGCGCGCGGGGCACGGCAATGCCCTGCTCCTCCCAGTCAAAGCCATTGCGAGAAGTGGCGTGACAGATATCGGCCATGTCCCAGTCGACGGCCGGGGTTTCGTCATCGGCTTCCGCGAAGCGGTCCATGCCTACAGGCGGCACGCGGGTCATGCGCCGCGTGTACCAGACGTGGTAACGATCGCCGATCTTCAGCACCTTGGAAGGATCGCGCCGGGACACGGAACCCCGATCGTGGCGGTCGAGGCCGTTGAGTCGCGAATAGTAAAAGGCTGTGTAGAAGGGATTCCTCGCGTCCAGCCTGGCGCCCCAATTGTCGTAAAGGCGCGCGGTAGCAGCGCTGAGCGGACGATCTTCAGGCTTTTGCCGTGGCGGGCGTGCGGGAAAGCTGACGCCGCCCTTTGTGTCGTCCATGGGCTGCTCCGGAAGTCAGCCGCAGGCGTCGGTTTGCCCTGCGACCGGGTGACGGGTAGATTGCGGCATTGTAGACAATCTACAAATGCATGCAAACGGAGCGCCAGGGACGGGCATGATACGGGACTACCTCATCATGGGCGCGGGGTCGGCGGGCTGCGTGCTGGCGGAGCGACTGAGCGCGGATGGTGAAAGCAGCGTACTTTTGCTGGAGGCGGGCGGGCCGGATACAGCGCCCGACATCCGCGTGCCGGCGCGCTTTTCGGACCTGTTCCACACGGAGATCGACTGGGGTTACGAGACCCTGCCACAGCCCGGTCTGAACGGTCGGCGGGAATACATCCCGCGCGGCAAGGTCTACGGCGGCACCAGTTCGATCAACGCCATGGTCTACGCCCGCGGTCACCCCTCCGATTACGATCGCTGGGCAGAAGCGGGGGTTGAAGGCTGGCGCTACGAGGAGTTGCTGCCGCTCTTTCGCGACATGCAATGCCAGCAGCGGGGGGCCTCCGCACACCATGGCGTGGACGGCCCACTGCACGTTTCCGACCCGCCCGACCCCAACCCCCTGAGTCTGGCCTTTGTCGAGGCGGCCGGGCAGATCGGTCAACCCCTGCGCGACGACTTCAACGCCGGCGCGCAGGAGGGCTTCGGCGTCTATCAGACGACGACCAGAGATGGTCAGCGCTGGAGCGCCGCCGACGCCTTTCTGCGCCCGGCCCTTGCGCGCGCCAACCTCGAGGCCTCCCCCTGGTCGCTGGTGACGGAACTGCTTTTTGAAGGCCGGCGTTGCGTGGGTCTCCGGTTCGAGCGAGACGGCGAGACCCATGAAGCCTTCGCGCGACGCGAGGTGATTCTCTGCGGTGGCGCCATCAACTCACCGCAACTGCTGCTGCTCTCCGGCATTGGGCCGCCGGAGCAGTTGAAGACCTGCGGCATTCCGCTGCGTCATGCCTTGCCCGGCGTCGGCCGCAATCTGATGGACCACGTTCAGGTGCCGGTCGCCTGGCATTGTCTGGAGCCGGTCTCGCTGGTGGCGAAGGAAGACCCGGAACAACTGGAGCTCTATCGCAGGGAGCGGCGCGGTCTGCTGAGTTCCAACCTGGGCGAGGCGGGCGGCTTTGTGCGCCTCGATCCCGCGTCGCCGGCGCCGGAGTTGCAATACCACTTCGGCCCCGGCTGGTTCATCCGTCATGGGTTCGGCGACCCGCCCGGGCATGGCTTCACGGCGCTGACGGGTCTGGTCGCCACGCAGAGCATCGGCGCGCTGGAACTGGACCCTGAAAGGCCGCAGGGACCGCCCCTGATCGACCTGGCCTGCCTGACGGATGAGCGCGACCTGCAGGTATTGCTGGCGGGCGTGCGTCTGGCGCGGGAGATCGTGACGGCGCCCGCCTTCGATCGCTATCGCGGCGAGGAGTTTCTGCCAGGTGAGGAGGTAAGGGACGACGCCGGTCTGCGTCACTTCCTGCGGGAATTCGCCACCACCATCTATCATCCGGTGGGCAGCTGCAAGATGGGTCAGGACGACATGGCGGTGGTAGACGGGCGCCTGCGCGTGCGCGGTTTGCAGGGACTGCGGGTGGCCGATGCCTCGATCATGCCGCGCATCATCAACGCCAACACCAACGCGCCCTGCATGATGATCGGGGCGAAGGCGGCTGCGTTGATCCGGCAGGACGGGGGCGGTCAATGAGCGCAGTTGAGAGCGCCGCCACCCGGCGACTGCTTGAAAAATGGCAGGGTGGAGAGTGCGAACTGGCAACGGCTTTCCGCTACAGTGAGGTCACCGGAATTGGCGAGGAGCCGGGCGTCACGCGACGCGACCCGAGCACTGTGCTGAAGATCGGCGGGCGTTACTACGTGTGGTACACCAGACGACGGACCGCGGCCCGCAAGCGGCAGATGCCGGCGGAAGAGCAGACCTGGGACGTCCCGGCCTTTGACTGGGACCTGGCCGAGATCTGGTACGCGACCTCAGCGGATGGCTTCCACTGGGAAGAGCAGGGCGCAGCCGCGCGCCGCGGCCCGCGCGCCGCGCACGACGGCCGCTCGATTTTCACGCCCGACGTGCTCTACGCGGAAGGGCGTTACTGGCTTTACTACCAGGCCGTCGCTCACCCCTACGGCATCCGCACGCGCAACACGGTTTGCATGTCCTGGGCCGACTCGCCCGACGGCCCCTGGCAGCGCTGGCCGGAACCGGTGTTGCGGCCGGGCGAGCCAGGCGAATGGCTGGGCGAGGCCGACGACAATGAGGTGCTGCGTTACGGCGCCTGGGACAGCCACAAGGTGCATGACCCCTTCGTTTTCCGCCGCGAGGGTCGCTACTGGCTCTATTACAAGGGGCAGCCGATGGGCTGGGGCACGCGCCATGACCGCGGCATCGGCCTCGGTGTGGCCATCGCTGAACGGCCGCAGGGGCCCTTCGTGAAATCGCCGCTGAACCCGGTCACCAACAGCGGACACGAGACCTGCCTCTTCCCCTGGGGGGCTGGCGTCGCCGCCATCTGCGGCCATGACGGGCCGGAGAAGGACAGCGTGCAATTTGCGCCTGACGGGCTCAATTTCGAGGTCATGTCCTACGCCCAGCTGCCTCCGCCCGCGCCGGGTCCCTTCGTTCCCGACGCCTTCAACGACACGCGGGACGGGGTGGGCATCACCTGGGGGCTGGCGCACGTCGCCACGGAAGAGACGAAGGGCGAGAACTCCTGGATCATTCGCTTCGACTGTGACCTGCGCCGTGGCCTGCAGCGGCCCGGCTTCCGCCCGACGCAGCAGGCGCTGCCCGCCAGCGTCTGGCTGTCGCCGGACCTGGCCGTCAACGAGGCCAACAGCCGTCAGCGACGCTGGCACCCGCAGACGCCAGGTCCTCCGGCGCATCCGCCTGAGGAGCGACGCAGCGCCGCCACCCGACGCGTTTACGCGCGCTACGGCGTCGGCAAGGACCAGATGAGCGAGTACTTTTCGGCCTTTCGTTACGCCACGGTCCCCGGCCTGGAGCCGCAGGCGGGCGTTTCGCGCCGCGATCCCTCGAAAATCATCGCCGTTCGGGGCCGACACCACGTCTGGTATACGCGCTGCAGCGATGACGACGTCCAGGAGCGGATTTGGCACGCCACTTCAGATGATGGCTTACGTTGGCAGGAACGGGGTCCGGCGCGGTTGACCGGGCCCCGGCCCGGCGATAAAGAAACACTGGCCTCTGCGCCGGACGTCATTGCACTGGGCGGCGCGTTCTGGCTCTTCTACGAGATCCGCCCAGGCCCGGGGTCGACCGACGCGCCCGTGGCGATCGGCGTGGCGCGTGCGGATACGCCCGATGGCCCCTGGCGGCGCATGGAGGCGCCGGCGCTGCAACCGGGCGCGTCCGGCGCCTGGGATGCCGGCCCTCTGCACGATCCGACGGTCCTGTTCTGGCGCGGTCAGGTCTGGCTTTTCTACCGCGGCGAGCGAGGCGGGGCGGCCGGCAGCGGCGGCTGGGGCGTGGCGCGGTCGGACGACCCGCGCGGTCCCTTCCGCAGGGCGGCGCTCAACCCGGTCAGCAACAGCGGGCGGGCGCCCTTCCTTTACCCCTGGCGCGATGGTCTGGTGGCCATCACGGGGCAGGCCGGCCCGGAGGCCAACTGCGTGCAGTTCGCGCCGGACGGACTGAATTTCGAAATTGTCGGCCGCGTCAGCGCGCCGCCGGTCAGCGCCGGCCCGCAATTGCATGAAACCTGGTCGGATGCCGCCCTGCCGACCGCGGGCGGAACGGGCGTGGCGCGCGGGCTTTGCCACTGCAGCGAGGGCGAGGACGGCCCGCTGCCATACAGTTACCTCATGCGCTTCGAATGCAATCTGCGTATGGGGGAGGACCGGCAGGACTTTTATCGCAGCTGGAACTACCGTTTTCCGCCCTCGGCCTACTTTTCGCGGGACTTTCGCCTCGGCGACGCGCGGCGTGTGGAGGCGCTGGCGCTGATGCGCGCCATCGATGAGGAGACGACAGGGCCGGATTGAGCGTTACTGGATGTTGTCCGCCAGTGCGCGCAGGGCTTCCACGCGCCGGCCGCTGCGAATCGCATCGAGGATGCGGCGGTGTTCGCGCCAACTGTCCATCAGGTCCGTGAATCGCGTGTAGCGCATCATCATGCGCATGACGACCGGCTGCCACAGCGCGACGATGTCGTGATCGCCGTGGCGCATAATCAGCGTGCGGTGAAAACGCAGGTCATGTTCGACCAGGGCGTCGATATCGCCGCGTTCGCAGGCGTCCCGGATGTCTTCCACGATGGCTTCCCAGGCCTCCAGGTCGGCCAGGTTGATTGAGTCGAAAAGCGAGTCCAGCACAAAACACTCGATGTCGCGTCGCAGACCCGCCACCAGCGGCCGCACCGAGTCGCTGGTGTTGGGCGCCACGCGTACGCCCTTGTTGGGTTCCAGCACCAGCAGGCCATCCTGCGTCAGTTGACGCAGCGCTTCACGGATAGGGCCGCGGCTGACGGCGAAACGCTGCGAGACCTCGATCTCGCGCAAGGGGTCGCCCGGCTTCAGTTTGCCGGAGAGCACTTCCTGGCGCAGCAGGTCGGCTATCTGTTCCGGCAACGTGCGATAGAGTTCGGCGTCGCGCATGGGCGCTGATTCGCTCACTGTTTGTAGGGGTCGGCGGCGTCGCGCAGGGCGTCGCCCACGTAATTGAAGCTGAGCACGGTGATGATGACGAAGACGCCAGGGATGAGCAGCCAGGGGCTCTGGCTTAGCGCGCGGATGTTCTGCGCGCCCTGCAGCAGCACGCCCCAACTGACCGCCGGCGGGCGGATGCCGATTTGCAGGAAGCTGAGCGCCGTCTCCGAAATGATCATGAAGGGCACGGACAGGCTGAGCGCCACGATCAGGAAGCTGGCGAAGGAAGGCAGCAGATGTTTGACGATGATGTCGAAGTCGTTCATGTTGGAGATGCGCGCGGCCATCACGAAGTCCGCTTCCCGAAGTTCCAGCAACTTGCCCCGCACGATGCGCGCCAGGTTCGGCCAGCTCAAAATGGACAGGATGATCGTAATACCGAAGTAGACCTGGGTGGATGACCAGTTGGCGGGCAGGGCGGCGGCCAGCGCGATCCACAGCGGAATGTGCGGGATGGAAATCAGAAACTCGATGACGCGCTGGATGAAGACGTCGATGATGCCGCCGTAGTAGCCGGACACGCCTCCGATCAGGCAGCCCAGAACGAAGCTGATGACCACGCCGATGAAGCCGATGGAGAGCGAGATGCGCGCGGCGTGCATGGTGCGCGAAAACATGTCGCGCCCGAATTCATCCGTGCCGAAGAAGAAGACCACGCCCGGCTTGTCCACGTTCACCAGGTGAACGTCGGTCTCGATCAGGCCAAGGATCTCCCAGGAGTCGCCGCGCGCGAGGAATCGCAGGGGATAGCGCAGGTCGCGGTCCTCGTTGTAGATGCGCTGCAAGGTGTCCATGTCCAGGGTCTGCTTCATCTCGTAGACGAAGGGCGGAAAGTGGAAAACACCGTCCTCGTCGAGGAAATAAATGGTGTGCGGCGGCGCCTTGGCGTAACCGGAATGGCGCAACTGGTAATCGCTGGTGGAGAGGAATTCGGGGAAGAGCGCGATGAAATACAGGACGGCAATGATGCTCATTCCCACCAGCGCCAGGCGATGGCGCCGGAACTTGCGCCACATCAGTTGCCACTGGGAAGCGAGATAGTAGCTTTCGTTGCGTTCTTCCTGGCGGATGGCGGCCTGTGCGCTCATGGTCGGGTCCCCGTCTCAGGCCACGCCGCGGTCCATGCGGATGCGCGGATCAAGGACCACCAGCAGCACGTCTGACACGGTCGTGCCGAAGACCGTCATGACCGTGATGAACATCAGCAGGGTGGCGGTCAGGAAGGTGTCCTGGGCGATGAGCGCCTTGAGCAACATGGGGCCGACCGTGGGAAGACTGAGCACGATGGCGGTGATGACGCCGCCGGAGACCAGCGCCGGAAAAAGGCTGGCCAGGCCGCTGACGATGGGGTTCAGCGCCAGGCGCACCGGATACTTGAAGAGCAGCGTCGTTTCGCTGACGCCCTTGCTGCGCGCGGTGATGACGTACTGCTTGTTGAGTTCGTCCAGCAGGGTGCCGCGCAGCACGCGGATCATGCCCGCCGTGCCGGCCGTCCCCACGACGACGACCGGGATGATCAGATGCTTCAACAGGTCAGCGATTTTGGCCAGGCTCCAGGGCTGGTCTATGAATTCCGGTGAGAACAACCCGCTCAGATTGTGGCCGAAGAAGCGGAAAGCGACGTACATCATGACCAGCGCCAGCATGAAATTGGGCACGGCCATGCCGATGAAGCCGATGAAAGAGACGACGTAGTCCCCGACTGAATACTGGTGCGTGGCGGAATAGATGCCGATCGGGATGGCTACGGCATAGGTCACTACGGCGCTGAGCAGGGCGATGGCGAAGGTGAGCACCAGACGCTCGCCGATGATGTCGCGCACCGGCTGCTGCCAGGTGTAGGAGAAGCCGTAGTTGCCCTGCAGGACGGAACTGAACCAGTTGAAATAGCGCAGGTGTATGGGCAGGTCGAGCCCGTAGCGCTGCCGAAGCCCCTCGATGATTTCGTCGCTGACGTTGCCGCCGGCGCTTTCGAGACGCTCAATAACGGAGGAAAGATAATCGCCAGGCGGCAACTGAATGATGATGAAGGTGGCGATCGAGATCAGCCACAGCACGATGACCATGTAAATGAGGCGCTGGACGATGTAACGCAGCATGATCGCGTTCCGCTGGCCGGGCAGGTGGCCCATTATCGCCATTCTAGACTGAAGTGACAGATTGTCAACAATAGACACTTGACAATGAATCCCTGGCTGGCTAGTCTCTGTTTGCCTGCGCCGCCGGGGATCCTGCATGCGTCTCGTCGACCTTCAGACCCGCCTGTACCGTCTGCCGCTCAGCCACCCCATGAGCGACGCCACCCACGGCCAGATGACCCATTTCGAACTGGTGACCGTCACCCTGCGCGATGACGAGGGGCGCGCCGGGCTGGGTTACAGTTACACCATTGGCGAGGGCGGGGCCGCCCTGCGCGCGCTGATCGACCGGGCACTGTGCCCCCTGCTGAAAGGGGCGGACCCGCGGCGCATCGAGCAGATCTGGCAACGCATGTGGTGGCAACTGCATTACATCGGCCGCGGCGGCCTGGTGTCCTTCGCGATGGCGGCGGTGGACATTGCGCTGTGGGACCTGCGCGGTATCCGCGAGGGCGAGCCGCTCTGGCGCCTGCTGGGCGGGTGCAAGGGTTGCGCGCGCGCCTACGCCGGCGGCATCGACCTGCAACTTTCCACGGATGACCTGCTGGAGCAGACGCAGACCAACCTCGATGCCGGCTTCCGCGCCATCAAGATCAAGGTCGGGCGCGAGCGACTGCGCGAGGACGTCGACCGCGTGCGCGCCGTGCGTGAGCTGATCGGCCCGGACATCCCGCTGATGGCGGACGCCAACATGCGCTGGAGCGTCGAGCAGGCCGTTCGCGCTGCGCGGGCCTTCCGCGAGCACGACCTCTACTGGCTGGAAGAACCGACCATCCCGGACGACTATCGCGGGCACGGCCGCATCGCGCGGGAGGGCGGCGTGCCCCTGGCGGCGGGCGAGAATTTCCGCACGGTCTATGAGTTCCGGCACCTGATGGCCGAAGAGGCCGTCGATTTTCCGGAGCCGGACGTCTCCAACATCGGCGGCATCACGCCCTGGATGCAGGTCGCGCGCCTGGCCCAGGCCCACAACCTGCCCGTCACCTCACACGGCGTACACGAGTTGCACCTGCATTTGCTGGCCGCCGTGCCCAACCCCTCGCTGATGGAAGTGCACAGCTTTGGGCTGGAGCGCTTCATGCACGACCCGCCCGTCCTGCGGGAGGGCATCATGCAGGCGGGCGAAGCGCCCGGCCACGGCGTCCGCCTTGACATGGACGCCATCGCTGAATTCGAGCAGGATCGTTGATGAACGCCACTTGTCATCCACGTGCTGCTCGCGTCATCATGTTGCGGGAAACCGCAACCTTTACGTCAATCGCATCCGTTTATTGGAGGATTCCGTCATGAGGCTACGTCATATCGTTTTCGCCCTTGCAAGCGTCCTGTTGCTGTCAACGGTGGCGGTCGCCCAGGATGCCCTGGTCTACCCCTTCCAGTACGGCAGCCTGGATGAATACACGGCCCTGACCGGCAACAGCATCGACGGCTTCGGTGAAGCGCCGCAACTGGCCGACATGGTCGCCGCCGGCGAGTTACCGCCTGTGGCAGAGCGTCTGCCGTCGCAACCGGTGGTCGTGCAGCCGCTGGAAAGCGTCGGGCAGTACGGTGGTGAACTGGCCGGCCCCTCGGCCGTGGCGACCTGCTGCGGCTGGGACGTACTGGAAATGCGTCTGCAGAAGCTCTTCACCATCGATACCGACCTGTTTAGCATCATCCCCAACATCGCCCTGGGCTACGAGGTCAACGAGGACTCGACCGTTTACACCATCAAGCTGCGCGAGGGGCACCGCTGGTCGGATGGCGAGCCCTTCACCAGCGAGGACTTCCGTTTCTGGTTTGAGGACATCCTCGGCAACACCGAGTTGACGCCCTCGCCGGGCGGCGTCTGGGCGCCAGGCGGCCAACTGGCGCAGTTCGAGGTGCTGGACGAGACCACCGTGCGCTATACCTTCGGCCGCCCGCACCCCGGCTTCATCGTGACCCTGGCCAGCGAAGTCGGCCATCGCGGCTACCGTCCGGCGCACTATTTCAAGCCGATGCACGCCGACTACAACGAAGAGGCCGATGCGCTGGCGACCGAGAATGGCTTTGACGACTGGAAGTCCATGATCCGGGCGCGGCTGAACCCCTACAACTTCACCTGGAACCTGGGTTCGGAGACCGACCCCTCGGCGCCGACGCTGAACACCTTCCGCTTCGTCCGCGAGGACAACCTGGGCAACAAGTTCTACGAGCGCAACCCTTACTTCTTCAAGGTCGACGTGGCCGGCAACCAGTTGCCCTACACCGACACCCTGCGCCGCATCCTGGTCGAGAACCTGGAAGTGCAGGACCTGAAGGGCATCGCCGGCGAGTACACTCACTATGGCTGGGGCCAGGTGGCGAGCTACACGACCTACAGGGAAAACGAGGAGGCCGGCGGCTACCGCACGGCGCTGGTGACCTACAGCCGCGGCAACGAGCACGTCTTCATGTTCAACTTCACCCATGAGGACGAGGGACTGCGCGAGATCTTTGCGGACGTGCGCTTCCGCCAGGCGATGTCGGTCGCCATCAACCGCGAAGAAATCAACGACCTGATCTACTTCGGCCTGGCGACGGCTTCGCAGGCCGCGCCCACGCCCGATTCGGCCTTCTACGAAGACTGGATGACCGGCTACTACGCCCAGTACGACCCCGACCTCGCCAACCAGCTGCTGGACGAGATGGGCCTGGACCAGCGCGACGGAGAGGGCTTCCGCCTGCGCCCCAATGGCGACCCGCTCTTCCTCAACCTGCAGATCTCCGTGCCGGAGGAAGCCTGGTCGCGCATCGCCGAACTGGTCGCCGACTACTGGAACGCGGTCGACGTGAAGACCAACTTCAAGCTGATCGACAGCGGCCTGTACACCGAATTGCGCAACGGCAACCAGGTGCACGTCGCCTCCTGGGGCCATGACATCGTCGACATCGGCGAGATTGCGACCGGTTTGACCAACCTGCGGCCGCGCTGGGGGGCGCGCGCTTCAGGCCGTCTGTGGCAGGACTGGTTCAACAGCGACGGCGAGAGCGGCATGGAGCCGCCGGAGGACATCAAGGCGCTCTGGGAACTGGGCGAACGCTACCTGCAGGCGCCCTACGGCTCCGAGGAATACTACGAACTCGGCAACGAGTTCTACGACACGCACTTCGAGGCCCTCTACATGATCGGCACGATCCAGCTGCCGCCGCAGCCCCTGCTCTTCAAGACCAACCTGCGCAACACGCCGCCTTCGGATACCGAGGGCCTGTGGAGCTGGAGCTATCGTCAGTGGGTGATGTTCATGCCGGAGCAGTGGTACTTCGAGTAAGCCTGACTCCGTTTCACCTTTAGCGCGGGAGGCGTGGCCGGGGGTCGCGCCTCTCTTCTCTTAAAGCGCCTGCCACGTTTCCACGTCGCGATTGCCCTGCAGGCCGCAAACTGACATACTCGCCCGGATCATCGGAGCCTTGCACGAGAAGGCAGCGGGAGTTGCAAATGAAGGTTATTGACGCCATCGCCCACATTATGAAACTCGAAGGGGTGGAGTTTCTGGCAACCTTCCCCACGACCCCCGTCATCGAGTCCGCCGCCGCCGCCGGTATCCGTCCGGTGGTGTGTCGCCAGGAGCGGGTGGGCGTCGGCATGGCCGATGGATTCGCCCGCATGACCAACGGAAACCCGGTCGGCGCCTTTGCCATGCAATTCGGCCCAGGCGCGGAAAACGCCTTCGCCGGCGTCGCCACCGCCTACTCCGACTCCGTGCCGCTGCTGGTCCTGCCCCTGGGGCACCGCCGCGACCGGGCGCAGGTCTTCCCGCATTTCAGTTCGGCCCGCGCCTTTGAGTCGGTGTTGAAGTCGGTTGAGACGATCAACGTGGCGCATGACGTCGGGGAGGTGATGCGCCGCGCCTTCAACGCGATGAAGCAGGGCAGGGCGGGCCCGGCCATGGTCGAGATTCCGGACGACGTGGCCCTTGAGGAGGTGGATGAAGCCGCCCTGGACTACCGGCCGGTGATAGCCACCCGCTCGGCCGGCGACCCGCAGGACATCGAAAAGGCCACGCGTACGCTGCTGGAGGCCAAATGCCCCATAATCCTCGCCGGTCAGGGCGTCCTCTACGCGGAAGCCAGCGACGACCTGGTCGAGCTGGCTGAGTCACTGCAGCTGCCCGTCATGACCACCATGGAGGGCAAGAGCGGCTACCCGGAAGACCATCCCCTGTCGCTGGGGGCGGGCGGCGGCGGCGTCATGACCGGGCCCGTGCACCATTTCCTGCACGAGGCGGACGTGATCCTCGCCATCGGCTGCAGCCTGACGGCGCATTTCATGCACGTCACGCTGCCGCCGGGCAAGATAATCATCCACGCCACCAACGACGAGCGCGATCTCAACAAGCATCATCCGACGGACCATCCGATCCTCGGCGACGCGAAACTCGTGCTGCGCCAGTTCATCGAGGCCGTCCGGGACCAGGGCGCGAAGCCCGTAGACGACGGCGCCACGGCCGCCCTCATCGAGCGCAAGAGGGAGGGCTGGCTCCGCGAATGGATGCCCAAACTTAACTCTTCGGAAAAGCCGATCACACCTTACCGGGCGATTTGGGAATTGATTCAGCTGGTCGATCCTGCCGAAACGATCGTCACCCACGACTCCGGCAGCCCGCGCAACCAGATGCTGCCCTTTTATCGCGCCACCACGCCGCGCGGCTATATGGGCTGGGGCAAGTCCCACGCCCTGGGGACGGGGCTGGGCCTGATAATGGGGGCCAAACTGGCGCAGCCGGAGAAGTTCTGCGTCAACTTCATGGGTGACGCAGCCTTTGGCATGACCGGTCTGGATTTCGAGACGGCGGTTCGCTGCGACATCCCCATCCTGACGGTGGTCTTCAACAATTCCACGATGGCCATTGAAACGCCCGCCCGTACCGTGTCGCATCCGCTGTACCGCACGCGGGACCTCGGCGGCGACTATGCCGACATGGCCCGCGCCATGGGCGGTTATGCCGAACGCGTCGAGGACCCGGAAGATGTTGGCGCGGCGTTTCGTCGGGCCAAACAGGCCACGGAAGAGGGCAGGGCCGCCCTGCTGGAATTCATCACCAGTGAGGAGATCACCTTTTCCAATTTCCGAAATGTCTCATCGCATTGATGGGTGTCGCTGAGGCATCCGTTTACCACAGACAGCGTCTGCGAGTCAGGAGCCCCGAAGGGAGCGCAAACCGTGAAACCAAGAGTCTGGGTTGGGATCAAGTCTCCGTCCGCTGCCATCCTGGCGCCCCTGGCCGAGCTTGCCGAGCTTTCAACAGGCGATGACCAGGACAGCTTGCCCGGTTCAACGGTCGTGGTCTGTGGCGGCGCCAACAGGGCGGATGCGGCCTTCATGGACAGGGTGGGCCCCTCGTTGCAGCTGCTGGCGATGCCAGGCATCGGTCTGAACCACATAGACATCGCTGCCGCCAGCGAACGCGGGATTCTGGTCTGCAACAATCCGGACGCGCCCACGGAGTCCACGGCGGAACATACGGTCGCCCTGCTGCTGGCGACGGCGAAACGGGTCATGACCGGTGACATGCAACTGCGCGGGGCCGACATTTCCCGCGCCGACATGCTGGGGACCGAACTACGCGGTCTGACTCTGGGGGTGCTTGGCTACGGCCGAATCGGCCGACGCGTGGCCGAAATCTGCGCTCACGGCCTGGGGATGTCGGTGCTGGTGCACGATCCCTTTGTGGAGCCAGACCAGTCTGTGGCGGGGGTCAGTTTCACGGGCGACATGGACGAGGTATTCTCCCGGTCGGACGTTGTAACGCTCCACACGCCCCTGACTGACGGGACGCGCCACCTGGTGGGCGAGCGACAACTGCGCCTGATGAAGCGCGGCAGCTATCTGATCAACGCCAGCCGGGGACCGGTGCTCGACGAGGCGGCCCTGATCAGGGCCTTGCAGGATGGACACCTGGCCGGCGCCGGCCTCGACGTCTTCGACCCCGAACCGCCGGAAGCCGACAATCCCCTGCTGGGCATGAACAACGTGGTGGTCACGCCACACACTGCCTCGTTTACGGAAGCCGGCGTCCAGGCGATGTGGGGCGGGGCCGCCCGTCAGATTGCCCAGGTCCTGCGCGGCGAAAGGCCCACGCACCTGGCCAACCCGGAAGCCTGGCCGGGACGGGTCGGCCAGGGCTGAACGGGCGCGGGCCTGCCGCAAGGGGTAACGCATCCCGTGAGACCGCGACTCTGGATCGAGTTCCAGGTGCCGCAGGAATTCCTGGCGTCGCTGTCGCGTCTGGTGGAAATCGTCAACGGCGACGACCCGCAGAAACTGGCCGGATCGACGCTGGCGATCCGCATCCCGGGGCTCCCAATCGACGCCGCCTTCATGGACAGCGCAGGGCCCAGGCTGCGGTTGCTGGCGATGCCCGGAACCGGCCTGGACCACATCGACATTCCCGCCGCCAGCGAACGGGGCATCCTGGTCTGCAACAACCCGGACGCCCCCTGCGAATCGACGGCGGAACATGCGGTGGGTCTGCTGCTGGCGGTGACCAAAGGAATCGTCAGCGGCGACCGGCAACTGCAGGCGGGCGCTGTCGATCGCGCCAAACTGGTTGGCAGCGAGCTTCGCGGGCGAACGCTGGGCGTGATCGGCTACGGTCGCATTGGCCGGCGCGTCGCCGAAATCTGCACCCTCGGGTTGAAGATGAAAGCGCTGGTGTATGGTCCCCGGCTGCGCCCGGGAATGCCGCTGGCGGAGGGAATCACGCTCTCGCCCTCGCTGGACTCGGTCTTTGAGCAGGCCGACGTGGTCACGCTGCACACGCCGCTCACTGCGGAAACTCGCCACCTGGTCCAGGAGCGACACTTGCGCCTGATGAAACGCGGCAGCTATTTGATCAATACGAGCCGTGGCGCGGTCGTTGACGAGGACGCCCTGATCCGGGTGCTGCAGGAGGGTCACCTCGCGGGCGCCGGCCTGGACGTGTTCGATCCGGACCCGCCGGCGGGCGACAATCCCTTGCTGCGCATGCCCAACGTGGTCGCGACGCCGCACATTGCCCCGTTTACCAATGAGAGTTTCAGGGCGATGTGGAGCGGGGTCGCAGAGCAGACCGGTCAGTTGCTCCGGGGCGAACGGCCGGCCCACCTCGCCAACCCTGAGGTCTGGCCGGGTCGCTCGGGTCAGGCCTGAAGCGTCACCAGGCGTAGGCATCGGGGGCCTGGCCGCCGGGCCCGGGCCAGATCTCGTCGAGGCGGGCCATGGCCGCGTCATTGAGTTCAAGCTCCAGGGCGCGGCTGTTGTCGGCCAGTTGCTTGCACGAGCGCGGCCCGAGGATCGTGGCGGCGACGACCGGGTTCTTCAGCAGCCAGGCCGTCGCCACGTGGACCGGCGATTCGCCCAGGTCGCGGCAGAACGACTCCCAGGCATCGACCCTGGCCTTCATCGGCGGGTCCAGGTCCTCGTAGACGGGCGTTCGCCGGCCCTCGGCGGCCTTCTTCAGGACACCGGCCAGCAAGCCGCCATCGAGCGGCATGTAGGCCAGCAGACCCAGACCGTATTCGCGGCAGGCCGGGATGACCTCCAGCTCCACCGTTCGCTTGTTCAGGTTGTAGAGGCTCTGGTCGCTGACGGGACCGAGGAAGTGTCGCGCCGCGGCCCGTTCGCAGGCCTGGGCGATGTTCCAGCCGGCGAAGTTGCTGCTGCCGACGTAGAGCACCTTGCCCTGCTGCACCAGCAGCTCCATGGCCTGCCAGATTTCCTCCCAGGGCGTGTCCGCCTTGCGGTGGGCCGGCCGATAGAGGTCGACGCCTGGTTTGGCCATGCCCCATTCGTATTCCGTGGGTTGCGGCGCGCCGCGGTCCACGTGGTGCATCTGGTACAGGTCGACGTGGTCCGTTCCCATGCGACGCAGGCTGTCTTCACAGGCCTGACGAATGTGGTAGGCGGACAGGCCGCGGTCGTTGACGTCGTCGCTCATGGGGAAGTACACCTTGCTGGCGAGGACGATCTGCCTTCTGCGCGACTTGTCCTGCGCCAGCCAGCGCCCGAGGATTTCCTCGCTGAGGCCCGGCTGTTCGCGACCGCCCCACCAGCCGTAGATGTCGGCCGTATCGAAGAAATTGATGCCCATCTCCAGGGCATGGTTCATGATTTCGAGGCTTTCGGCGGCGGGCGTAAAGGGGCCGAGGTTGGCCGTGCCCAGGCAAAACCTGCTGACCACTGCGCCTGTCCGTCCCAGATGGGTGTATTGCATGATCGGCGCTCCTCCCTGATGGCCGCAGCACGGCCCGCCTGTCCTGTTTGCAGCGGAACGGGGAACTGTTTATCCGCAGCGACTGTGCATTGTAACGGCTTGTGCTGGCGGCGTCCGCCTGGCGGCATTGTTTATATTGTCCGGTAAACTGTGGGTCGCCTGTACAGTGGCCGAAACAGTCGCGCAGTCAGGAGATGGTCACATGTCGCCTTTGAGCGCCGCCATGGCGCGTTTCGACGGGCCGGACATCCACAGCCCCTGGCACACGAACTTTCGCTACAGTCCGATCAGCGGCCTGGTCCATGATCCCGGCGTCACGCGACGCGATCCGAGTTGCATCCTGCTGGTCGGCGGCCGCTATTACGTCTGGTACACGCGCCACGCCGGGCCGGCTGCGGTGGGGCACGAACGCGCCACGGATGAGTTGCCGGCCATGCCCTGGGACCTGGCGGAGGTCTGGTACGCGACTTCTGCGGACGGCCATGTCTGGCAGGAGCGGGGACCGGCGATTCGGCGCGGCCCGAAGGGGGCTTACGACGAGCGCAGCATCTTTACGCCCGACGTCATGGAGCACGAGGGGCGTTTCTATCTGGTATACCAGGTCAGTCCGGCGCCGACCTGGCGTTGTACGCCGGAATCGATCGCCATCGCCTGGGCCGACAGCCCGGACGGCCCCTGGACGAAGAGCGACGCGCCAGTCGTCGAGCCGGACCACTCGGGAGAGGTTGACGAACGCGCGCAGCCGGAGGAAGCGAGCGTGCAGGGCGCCTGGGACAGCCTGCGCGTGCATGACCCGGCCCTGCTCTTTCGCGACGGGCAGTTTTGGCTCTATTACAAGGGCGAGGGCATCGGCTACAGCAACCAGGAATCCAAATGGGGTGTGGCCATAGCCGACGATCCCCTGGGCCCCTACCGCAAGTCCCCGCTGAACCCGATCACCAACAGCGGCCATGAGGTCATGGTCTGGCCCTGGGGTGGCGGCGTGGCGGGTCTGCTGACCCGTTGCGGGCCGGAACGCGACACCATCCAGTACGCGGCGGACGGCCTCAATTTCGAGCCGCGCGCCAGCATCAGTCGCCCGCCCGAGGCCGCGGGCGCCCTGCGCATCCCGCCGGAGAAGAACGATCATCCCCTCGCCGGGCTGGAGTGGGGCCTGTGCCACGTCACGCAATGGAGCCTGCACGGCGTGCGCCAGGGCAATGACGCGCTGGGGCTGGCGCAGATCGGCGCGCCGCGGGACTTTCTGCTGCGCTGGGACAGCGACCGCCGACGCTCGGCTTTCGTCTAGCTGCGCGGTCAGACCGGAAGGAGAGGAACATGCGCAAGGGGCTTTCCATCTTGATGCTGAGCCTGTTGCTGGCGACGGCGTCCCCGGCGCAGGAAGGGTCATTGCCGCCCTTCAGCGACGTGACCGTCGCCGCCGGGGTCGGCCTGGCGCACGCCGGTACGGCGCCGGGCATGCCGCTGGGCAACGGCGTCGCCTGGGGCGATTTCAATCGCGACGGCTGGCCCGACCTCTTCGTCAGCAACCAGGGCGGCCCCAACGCGCTCTACCGCAACCTCGCTGACGGCAGCTTCATCGACGTCGCAATGGAGGCGGGCGTCAGCGCGGCGGAGGACTTCGGCAGCGGAGCGGTCTTCGGCGACTACGACAACGACGGCTGGCCCGACCTCTTCGTGGCCAACATCGGCGCCAACCGGCTTTTCCGCAACCTCGGCGACGGTCGTTTCGAGGACGTGACCGCCGCCGCCGGGCTCGGTGATGAAGGCTACAGCCAGTCCGGCGCCTGGGGCGACTACGACAACGATGGCTGGCTCGACCTGTATATCAGCAACCACATCGCGCCGGATGGCAGCGCCGATCGCCTGTGGCACAACCTCGGCGACGGTCGCTTTGAGGATGCCTCCGACTTGCTGCCCTGGCGCCTGCGCTCCGGCGCGGCCTTCGTGGCCAGCTTCGTCGACTACGATGACGATGGCGATCAGGACCTCTACGTCATCAACGACAAGTGGTTTGGCGAGACCACCAACAACGTGCTGTGGCGCAATGAAGGACCCGGCCCGGCCAACAGGGCGGAGCGGCACGACTGGCTGTTCCGCGACGTTTCGACGCACAGCGGCACCAGTTACACGGTCAACGGCATGGGCCTGGCGGTCGGCGACGTCGACAACGACCTCGATCAGGACTTCCTTTTCACCAACATCGGCGCCAACGTGTTGCTGGCCAACATCGGCGATGGCCGCTTCCGCGATTTCACGCAGGTGGCCGGTGTGGCGCGCGCCAGTCTGCCGGATGGCAGCGAGGCCCTGACCTGGTGCGCGCTGTTTTTTGACTTTGACCACGACACCTGGCTGGACAGTTTTCTTTGCGGCAGCCCGCTGGACAGCGGCGACGGCCAGCCCGATGCGCTCTACCACAACCGCGGCGACGGCCGCTTTACGGACGTTGCGGCCGAGACCGGCATGGACGCGGCGCAGTGGACGCGCTCCGGCGCCTGGGCGGACTATGACCGCGACGGCGACCTGGACCTTTACCTGGCCAGTTACGGTCAGAGCGGGCAACTGTGGCGCAACAACGCCGGGGACAGCAACTGGCTGACGCTTGAACTGCGCGGCGTGGTCAGCAACCGCGACGGTATTGGCGCGAAGATCCGACTGGACGCAGGGGGCGTCACCCAGTTGCGCGAGATGCGCAGCGGCGAGAGCCTGGGCGCGGGCAACCAGTTGCTGGGGCACTTCGGTCTGGGCGGCGCGGACCGCGTGGAACGCATCGAAATCGCCTGGCCCTCCGGCATTGTCCAGACCATGGTCGACGTGGCGGCGCGGCAACATCTGGTCGTGGAAGAGGCCGCCGCCTATGGCCACGAACGCGACCTGCGCCTGCGCCTGTCCGACGGGCACCTGGACCGAATCGCCTGCGGCCAGCCCTATCATCCCGGAATCGACATCCTCAACATGGGCAGCGAAGCGCAGCGCGATCTGCAACTGCGGTTCACGGTGAGCGGGAGCGACGGCCTGGAGCTGTCCCGCACGATCAGCCTGGCCGACCCCTCCGGCAGCGCCCTCTTGCCCTCGGGGGAAACGTTGCATCACGCTTGGGACGGGGCGTTCGTGCCCGAGGCAGGAATCGACTACGCGCTGGAAGTGGAGGCGCTGCTGCCTGGAGATGATTGGCCGTCGAACAACGTCGTTCACATCACCCTGGCGGGCGCGGCCCTGACGGCGCCGCAAGTGCCGCTGATGCCCGCCGAATACGAACCGGGCGCGGCGGCCGTCGCCGGCGACTTCAACGGCGACGGACTCGATGACCTCTACCTGGTCAACCACGGTCAGACCAATGCCCTGCTGCTGAACCAGGGCGACGGCGGCTTTGTCGCGGCCGGTGAAGCGGCGGGCGTCGATCACGGCGGCTTTGGCGTGGCGGCGGTCGCGGCGGACCTGGACGGCGACGAGGACCTGGACCTCTACTTGCTCAACGCGCAGCAGAAGGACGTCCTCTATCTCAACCGCGGCGACGGCGTCTTTGAGGTCGCCGATGACGCGGGCGTGGGTCAGGAGGCGCTGGGCAGCGAAGCGGCGGTCGCCGCCGACTTTGACGGCGACGGCGACCTCGACCTCTACGTAGTGCACCAGCGTCAGCGCAACGAACTCTGGCTGAACGATGGATCGGCCCGCTTCACCCTGGTTGACGCGGAGATCGCGGGGCGCGGCATCGGGCGCGCCGTCGCCGCCCTCGACGTGGAGTCGGACGGCGACGTCGACCTCTACCTGGTCAACGACGGTCAACCCGACCATCTCTTCATCAACCAGGGCGGGGCCGTCTTTCTGGAAACGGACCTGAGCGGCAGCGCGGCGGGTCGCAGCCCGGGCCGCGGCCTCGCCAGCGCCGATTTCGACGGCGACGGACTGCCTGATCTCTACATCGCCAGAGAAGGACGACCCGGCGCCCTTTACCTGAACGGGGGCGATGGCAGCTTCAGCGAGGCGGAGCCGGGCATGATCGCCGCCAGCGGCAGCGAGGTCGTCGCCCGCGATTTTGACGGCGACGGCGCGCCTGACCTTTTCGTGACGGGCAGCCAGTCCAGTCAATTGTGGCTCAACCGTGGCGACGCGAGCTTTTATCTCGTCAGCGCATGCGCCGGTCTGGACCTGGCCGGTAGCGCTGTCGCCGCCACCGCGGCCGATCTCGCCGGCGACGGCCTGCCGGAGCTTTACCTGGTGAAGGCCGACCTCCCCGATCTCCTCTTCGTCAATCATTACGGCAACGGGTTCGCCTGCCGGGAGGATGGCGCATGAGTCTCCGGCGTTCGGACGTGGTCATCACCCGGCCCTGCAGCATGGAGGACTATCGCCGCTACCGCGCCACGGCGCTCGCCTGGGGTTTTCTGCCGGAACCGGACCGACGCGGTCTGCCGCCGGACGGCGAAATGATGCGCGACGTGGACGAGGCCCATCGCTGCGGCGCAAAATTCCAGGGCCGGGTCGAGCTCGACGCCGACTGGATCGGCATGATCGACTACGACCCGGACTACATGGATTCGGTCGTACGCGACATTGAGGGCCGACCGCAACACACCTGGTGGACGCACCGCTACCGCGGCAATCCCTCCTGGCACTTCTGCACCAATGCGCCGGGCTATCGCCGCTATCTCTTCCACCAGCTGGACCGGGTGATGAAGGCCGGCACGGACTGGCTGATGATCGATTCGGCCATCCCGACCATCGGCGCGCTGACCGCACGTTATGGCGGTTGCTTCTGCAGGCACTGCGTGGCGGGATTCCGTGACTGGCTGGCGCAGAACCTGACGCCGGAACAACTGCTGGCCGAAGGGGTGGAGGACATCTGCCGCTTCGACTGGGGCGACTGGTTGCGGGAGCGCGGCGTCGATGACGCCCGTTTTCGCGAGAATATCCAGGCCTGGCCGCCGACCATCCCGCTGGCCGGTCACTATTTCGATTACCAGTGGGGGGAGGTCGACGCGCTCTTCCGCGAGTTCAAAAGCCGCGCGCAGGAATTCCGCGACGACTACGTGCCGATGAGCTCGAATTCGCCCTGGTACTGGCCGCAGTTCACCTACGCCGTCGGGGCGCAGGACTTCTACACCAACGAACTGGAATACCATCCGCCGGAGCGGGAGGTCTTTCCGACCTCGCCGATCTATGCCCTGAAACTGGCCGAGGCGCTGGGGCGGATCGTCGGCCTGACCGGCATACCGCGCGCCTTCGAGCCCTACCGACTCAAACGGCGGCCAGGGCACATTCGCCTGTGGATGGCGCAGGCCACGGCCCTGGGCCACGTCTTCATGGTCCCGGACAAGATGTGGACCCTGCGCGTCCCCGGCGAGGCCGACCGCTGGTACTACAGCGATCCCGGCGACTACGAAGAGATTTGCCATTTCATCCAGGACCACGCCGGTCTGCTGGATGACTACGAGTCCCTGGCCAGCGTGGCGCTGGTGTTCAGCAACCTGGCCGTGCGGCGTTTCGTGGGCGAGACGCGCGCCGGTCGTCTGGGCGGGCAGGAGCGCAGCGCGCCGGACACCCCGCTGCACCGGGCCCTGCTGGCCCTGACCCAGGCCAACATTCCCACGCGTTTGCTCATCGCCGGCGACGGCAAATTGCCGGACCAGCTGGCGACGGCGGACCTCGACGCTTTTCAGGCGGTCGTGCGCTTCGAGCCCTCGCCGCTGACGGAGGAGCAGGAAGCTCGCCTGCGGTGGGCCGGTGAGCGGCTGCACAGCTTCAGTTCGACGGAATCGCTGCTGGCGACGCTGGAACGACCGCTGACCATCGAAGGGGCGGCGGGCATTGTGGCCGTGCCGCGCCATCAGCCGCAGGAACCGCAAGCGCCGGCAATCGTGCATTTGTTGAACACGAACTACGACGCCGGGGGTGACGCCTACCATCGGCAACGCGATTTCACGCTGGGTATCAAACATTCACTCTACAAACGCGATTTCAGCAGCGTCCGCCTGCACGCGCCCGGCAGATCCGCGGAGACGCTGGACTGCGTCAGTGATGACGACGAAACCCGCGTGCGCATTTCGCGGCTCGATATGTGGGCCATTCTGGAACTTGAATGACAATACTGGAGGCTCCGTGAACGACATCCGACGCCCCAACATCGTGCTGGTGATGACCGACGACCAGGGCTATGGTGATTTGAGTTGCACCGGTAACCCGGTCTTGCGCACGCCGCACCTCGACGCCTTTCACGACGAGAGTCTGCGCCTGCGCGATTATCACGTGGGGCCGACCTGCGCGCCGACGCGGGCCGGGCTGCTGACCGGGCGTTACGCCAACAGCACCGGAGTCTGGCACACAATCGGCGGCCGCTCCCTGCTGCGCCAGGACGAGCGCACGCTGGCGGACAGTCTGCGGGCGGCGGGCTGGCGTACGGGCATCTTCGGCAAGTGGCATTTGGGCGACGTCTCGCCCTACACGCCGCTGGAGCGCGGCTTCGACGAGGCCATCGTGCATGGCGCCGGCGGCATCAGCCAGACCAACGACCACTGGGGCAACGACTATTTCGACGACGTTTACCGCGACAACGGCGAATTGCGACAGTTCGAGGGCTACTGCAGCGACGTCTGGTTCCGTGAAGGGCTGGCCTTCATCGAACGCAACCGCGAGCGTCCCTTCTTCTGCATGATCACGCCCAACGCGCCGCACAGCCCCTGGAACGTGGAGACGCGCTACAGCGACCCCTACCGCGGGCGGGTCTCCGAAGAGCGCGCCCGCTTCTACGGCATGATCGCCAACATCGACGAGAACTTCGGCGGGCTGAGGGCGCGCCTGGCGGAGCTGGGGCTGGAGGAGAACACCTTGCTGATCTTCTCGACCGACAACGGCAGCGCCGGCGGCGTCAGCGTGGATGAGGACGGCCACGTTGTCGACGGCTACAACGCCGGCATGCGCGGCATGAAGGTCTGGCAGTACGAAGGCGGCCACCGCGTGCCCTTCTTCCTGCGCTGGCCGGCGGGCGGCCTGGGCGGCGGTCGCGATATCGACCGGCTCAGTTCGCACATCGACATCAAGCCGACCCTGCTGGACCTCTGCGGCGTGGTCGACGAGGCCGGCCCGCCGGTGCATGGTCGCAGTCTGCGCCCGCTGCTGGAAGGCGATGATGCCGACTGGCCGGAGCGCAGCGTCGTCACCGATACGCAGCGCCTGGTACGGCCGTGCAAATGGCGCATGAGTGCGGTGATGCGCGGCTCCTGGCGCCTGATCGACGGCGTGGAGCTTTACAATCTTGCCAGCGATCCCGGTCAGCGCGAGGACGTCGCAGCGGGGCATCCTGGGCGCGTGGAGCAGATGCGCGCGGACTACGAGGCGTGGTGGGAGCTGGTCAGCGAGCAGTTCAATCGCGACATCCCGATGGCCATCGGCGGGCCGGCTGCGCAGCAGACCCTGCTGACGGGGCACGACTGGCGCAACGAGGAATGCGACGCCATCGTCTCCCAGGGAGACGTGCGCCAGGGTCGCGACGCCGAAGGCCATTTCGAAGTGGAGATCCTGCAGGGCGGGCGCTACGAGTTCGAGTTGCGCCGCTGGCCGCCGGAGACGCAGCACGCCATCGACGCCGGAATCGAGGGCGACGACGTGGCCTGGGAGCGCGAGTGGGTCGATGAGCGATTCTACTATTGGTACACAGGCGGGGTCGCATTGCCGCTGACGCGGGCCACGCTACGCATCGACTACGCCGACGAACGGCCGCCACTGGATCTGGCGGGCGAGGTCGAGCCCGGCAGCCAGGGCGTCCGCTTCACGGCTGACTTGCAACCGGGCACGGCGCATCTGCGCGCGCGCCTGCTGGACGACGAGGGTCGCGCCCGCGGCGCATACTACGTGCAAATCCGTTTGCTGGAAGGTAAGATGGCCTGATGGCCCCTGCCCGCACCTTCAGTCGCTCGCCGCTACAGGGGCCGGGTCAATCCTCGCTGACCAGCGGATCTCCGGCGCTGCGTTGCCAGATGCGCAGGCGGGCGCGCATGCGCTCCATGACGTGCTGGTAGCCGCGCAACCCTGACAGATCGTTCATCTCCAGCGGGTCGGCCTGCAGGTCGAAGAGCTGCGTGTGCGCCGCGCCGCTGACCCGCGACTCGATCAGCTTGAAGCGTTCGCCGCGCAGGCTGCGCATGTGCGGCTGCGCGCCCGGGTGCCCCTGGGTGGGCTGCCAGGCGGCGAAAAGAGAGCGACGATGCCGCGTGCCCTGACCCGCGAGCAGGGCGTTCAGACTGAAGCCCTCGTTGGTCTCCGGCAGGGCGCAGCCGGCGCGCTCCAGCAGGGTGGGGTAGAGATCGTGCAGATAACAGAGCGCGTCCGATCGCTGACCGGCGACGATGCCCGGCCCGCGCAGAATGAGCGGGATGCGCAGGCTGTGTTCGTAGACGTTCTGCTTGCCCATCAGCCCGTGCTGACCGAGTGACAGGCCGTGGTCGGCGCAGTAGATGACGATCGTGTTGTCGGCCAGGCCCTGCCGCTCCAGCGTCTCCAGAATGCGCCCGATTTCGGCGTCCATGTGCGTGATCATGCCGTAGTAGTCGGCGACGTGCTGGCGGATTTCGGCCTCGTCGCGCGGCTGTTCGGCCAGCACCTCGTCGCGGACGTCGCTGATGCCGAGGTCGAAGGGGTGTTGCGCCATAAAGTTGGCCGGCAATTCGATATCGTCGGCCTGGTAGCGCGTGGCGTAGTCGCCGGGCGGCGTGCGCGGGTCATGCGGAGAGGTGAAGGACACCCAGGCGAAGAAGGGATCGTCGTCTGGGCCGCGCGACTGCAGGAAGTTGATGGCCTCGTCGGCGAAGAGCGTGGTGGAGAAGGCGTCATGGACTTCCAGGCGGCTTTCGTCCTGCGTACGCACGGCGGCCCAGGGATAGACGGGCACGGCGTACTGGTCGGACATGCCGCCGAGAAATACCTTGCCCCCCGTGCTGAAGCAGCGCGCGTAACTTTCGCTGTGGTTGTGCCACTTGCCGATGCCGCAGGTCTCGTAGCCCTCCTGCCACAGCAGCTCGGGCAGCAGGGGCGCATCGACCGGCAGCGGATCGGGCGTGCGGAAGAGTCCGCGTCCGCTGAGCAGCATGCCGCGGCTGGGCAAACAAACGGCGTGGGAGGTGGCGCCCATGATCCCGGCGCGGGTGAAGGCCGAGCCCTGCGCCATCAGGCTGTCGAAGGTCGGCGTCTCCACCGGCTCCAGCCCCAGGGCGCCGATGGCCGAATGGCGGTGGTCGTCGGCGATGAGCAGCAGGAAATTGGGTCGGGTCATAATTTGGTCCTTGTCCAGCGGGTGGCGAGGCATCAAATGGCGATGTCGAGCGGCAAATCACTGATGTCGCGCAGACGATCGCCTTCCATTAGCACGTTGAGCATATCCAAACTGACCAGTTTTCTCCTGCGCCCTTACTGCATCGCGCAATTCCGGAAGGGCAAAGTGATAGACACAGTCCAGGTCACCCGTTCCGAGAGCCAGTGCTGCCAATCTGGTTGGCAATGGCTCCGCGGTCACTGCAGAGGCGTGTGCCAATGGGCCTTTTCGATTGCGAATCAGGTTCAATGCTTCAGCGCGAGTGTTTTGTGCCCGATCACTTCTCAATGTCCATTTGCAGGAAATGCTTGCATGTAATAGTTGGCGAGGCTGATTTGAATTGCTCTTTCGCAATGGAGACTTTTTCGCAATGTCTTGCAGTTCAAGCAGGCCCGCTCCATTTAGATTCAGTTCTTCGTCCGTGAAGGGAACGCGCCCAATTACGATATCAGGCTTGATGATATAGTCGCCTCCAAATGCGGAAATCAACTCAGTGCGGTTTTCAACAATTTCTTCCAGAACTGCGAGATGCCTGTACTGAGCAAACTCAGAAATTGAAGTATGAGTACTGTATTTCCAGGGGCCTGGTCTTATATGTTGAAGAAGTCCAAATGCCCTTCTAAGGAAACGAAGAGTCACCTCTTCAAAACGTTTCCCTGCTGTTTGAGCATTTACGTTTCTTCCAGAGGGATTACATCCAATTGCATTTACTATATGCCAAGCTATTTCACCACTTGCTTTACTGTCACCATCTGCGAAATTTGGGCACGGCCCATCTTTACCATTCTTTTTGCGGATTATCTCTCTGCACAATTCCCGATGATAAGTGTGACGAAGTTCTGCTAATGTCATTTGATCACTCACATGCCCTGGGCTTGTAGAATCCGATGACATATTCCTCATGCATCCGCTGCTGAATGAGCGAATTTACATCTCTCTTTGAACTGACAGGCATCATGCGTCTGTTTCGGTCCAGCCTGCGTATACCGAATGGCGGAACCTCAAAACCCAAAGACCTGCCAATTTCACCAAGACAATACGGGGTTCGGGTGTCCATTCCGCGCATAACGGAACTTCCCACTACGAGAATCGCAGCCTTACCTGGACGCAGGACCCGGAACATTTCGTTAAGCACTCGCATCATTTCCGAGTAATATCGATGCAGAACTGCTGATTTTTTGGCATCCAACCCGGCAAGTCTGGAGACAGTCTCCTGAGTATTTGAAGGCAAGTCTTCAAAGGCGAACCCCGCTGTTGAATCAGAACCTATGTAAGTGCTTCGCAACATACCCAGACTTTCAATCTCACGTCCCATCCAGGCCAAAGCGAATTTATGTGAACGCATATAGTCAATTGCATTGGAGGCGTATGGGGGAGAGGTAACCACCAGGTCGATGCAGTTTTCGTCCAGAGGCAGTGCCTGTGCATCCGCTTCCCTGACAATCGGCCTTTCGTTCGAATTTGGTAGATCTCTCAAGCCCTGCACGTTTTGTTCCAGCCTTCGCTGAAATTCTTCAATTGGTGACCTGAGTTTCTTGGTCAGAAACCTTGCCCGTTGACTTGATATCGAATCTGACATCTCGTCCAATAGAATCTTGCCACCTGGGCCGTAGACAAGCTTGGCTCGATGTGGACGAGTATGTGCCAAGTCAAATGCCAGTGAAACGCCTCCAGACTTTGTGATGATGATGGCTGAAAATGTAAGAAGAAGAAACGAACGAGTATATTCGCAAGGCACCTTTTCGATTTCTTCCAGCAAAGCCTGCAATTCAACCTGTGTTTCTTTGGCAAACCAGTAGTCAACAAACTCCCGCGTTTTGGGTCCAAAGCGAGATTCTAGGCGCTGTTTCAGCCCTTGTGAATCTTTTGCCAATAGCCTTTTCGCACTGTTGAGCACCCCGAAACCCTGCTGCAAGGTTTTAGCCGGCTGAAGGTGTGTAGTCTTGACCCGCGTCTGCAGGCAGGCAAGAGGGTCAATGTCGAATCCCCTGGCCTGCCGTTTAGTGAGGAAGGCCTCTACGATGGTTGTACCAGACCCCATCATGGGATCGAGGACAACTTCTGACGGCTCTGTTAGCTCATCGATAAACAGACGAGCCAACTGGGGCGGAAATTTGGCAGGAAAAGCGTGAAAGCCGTGGGTAGCGTTGCCCGTCGGCTGACTGTGAAAGTCGAGATCACCCTGCAGCAAATCTTTCAGACGCTCGAAATAGTGGTTTTCTGTTTTGCGCGCCGACTGTTCATCGGCGTGGGCGGGGGCGCGCATGGCTCAATCCTTGTCTAGTTGATAGCGTTGGTCGCCGATTTCGGCCTGCAGACGGTGCAACTCGTCCCTTAGTTCGGCGACGGTATCGGCCTTTTCCGGACGATCGTATATGTTGTGCAGTTCGGCCGGGTCTTCCTGCAGGTCGAAGAGTTCCCATTCCGGCTCGTGGCGCTCGCCGACGCTGCCGGAATGGCCGAGCCCGTCAGCGTAATAGTAAATCAGCTTGTGGCGATGGGTGCGGACGCCGTAATGGGCGAAGACGTTGTGGTGTGAGCGGTGCATCCAGTAGCGATAGTAGAAGGACTGGCGCCAGTCCGACGGCGTGTCGCCCGTCAGGACGGGCGCGAAGCTGCGGCCCTGGATGCTGACGTCGGGCTCGAGGCCGGCCAGTTCGAGGAAGGTGGGCGCGAAGTCGACGTTGAGCACCATGTCGGCGCTGACGCTGCCGGACTCAATCCGGCGCGGGTAGCGCATGACCAGCGGCATTCGCAGCGATTCTTCATACATGAAGCGCTTGTCGTACCAGCCGTGGTCGCCGAGGAAGAAGCCCTGGTCGGAGGTGTAGACCACGACCGTATCTTCCGCCAGACCCTGCTCGTCGAGCCAGTCCAGCAGGCGGCCGACGTTGTCGTCGATGCTGGCGACGACGCGCAGGTAGTCCTTGATGTAGCGCTGGTAGGCCCAGCTGCGCAGTTCGGCCTCGGGCATGTCGCGCGGCATTTCGGCCTTGATGTCCGTGTCGTTCATGTGCACGCCGACGCGCATTTCTGCGGCCGCCGCCGCGGCGGCGCGCCCGCTGTAGTCGTCCTGCAGCGTGTCGGGCTCTGGCACGTCCTCGTTGAGGAACATGGAGGCGTGTGCGTCGTCGGTGACCCAGGGGCGATGCGGCGCCTTGTGGTGGCACATGAGCATGAAGGGCCGCTCGCGGTCGCGGTCATCCAGCCAGTCGAGGCACATGTCGGTGATGATGTCGGTGGTGTAGCCCTCGACGACCCGGCGCTGCCCGCCGTCGGGCCCCCTGAAGATGAAGGTCGGGTTGTGGTAGATGCCCTGGCCGGGCAGGACGGCCCAGTCGTCGAAGCCTGCCGGGCAGTGCGCCGGGCCCGTGCCAAGGTGCCACTTGCCGAAGATACCGGTCTGCCAGCCAGCGGCCTGCAAGGTCTTGACGAAGGTCGGCAGGCGGTTGTCCATGTGGGTGGCGAGGGTGGTGACGCCGTTGACGTGGTTCCAGGTGCCGGTGAGAATGGCGGCGCGGCTGGGCGTGCAGATCGAGTTGGTGCAGAAGCAGTTGTCGAAGCGCATGCCGCCATCGGCGATGCGGTCGAGATGGGGCGTCCGGTTGATGCGGCTGCCGTAGCAACTCATGGCATGCGCGGCATGGTCGTCGGACATGATGAAGAGGAAATTGGGTGGACGGCTCATGCGCGCTCCCTGTGTGCTGACCGGGAACAGTGTAACGCGATTCAGCGCCCCATCCAGCCGCCGTCGACGGTGAGGATTTCGCCGGTGACGTAGTCCGAGGCGGGCGAGGCGAGGTAGAGTGCCGCCCCGCAGAAGTCTTCGGGTTCGGCCCAGCGGCCGGCGGGGATACGGTCAAGGATGGCCCGGTAGCGCGCCACGTCCCTCTGCAGGTCGATGGTGAGTTCGGTGGCGACGTAGCCGGGCGCGATGGCGTTGACCTGCACGCCCTGGCCGGCCCACTCGTTGCTGAGCGCCTGGGTCAGGCGGGCGACGGCGCCCTTGCTGGCGGCGTAGGCCGGGACGCGGATGCCGCCCTGAAAGCTCATCAGCGAGGCGATGAAGATGATCTTGCCGCTACCGCGCGCCAGCATGCCGCGGCCGAATTCGCGGGCGAGGATGAACTGGGCGTTGAGGTTGACTTCCAGCACGTGGTCCCAGTCCTCGTCCGGGTAGTCGACGGCGTCGGCGCGCGGCACGATGCCGGCGTTGTTGACGAGGATGTCCACTGGCGGCGCCGTCGCCCTGACCTCGCGAATGAAGGAATAAAGTGCGTCGCGCTCACCCACGTCGCCCCTGAAGGCGTGGAAGTTGCGACCCAGGGCGCGCGTTTCGGCGCCGATCGCGCCGCCATCGGTTTCCATGTTCTGGCTGACGCCGATGAGGTCCGCGCCGGCTTCGGCCAGGGTCAGGGCGATGGCCCGGCCGATGCCGCGGCGGCAGCCGGTGACGAGGGCGGTCTTGCCATCCAGGCGAAAGAGTTCGGGCAGGGGCATGGGCGACTCACGTAATTGCGGTGAAGCACGGGATGGTAACCCCGCCATGGCGGAAACTCCAGTGCAGGGAAAGCGCCACGACCCGGCCGTGGCGCTGACTTCTGAAGAAGAGTTTGTTGGCGATGTTTTACCCGCAGGCCGTTCCAGGCGGGCCGTCGTGGGTCGTGACGGTGCCGCCAACCTGGCCGGAGAGGCCGCCATTGAAGATCACGTGGAAGGTCTTGTTTTCGTGGTCGGGCCCCATGGCGATGACTGCGTTGCCATTGTCCTGTTTGGTCACGGCAATGCGACCGTCCGAACTGGCCTTGAAGCAACCGACGCCGGCGCTGTTGAACTCCGCCTGAGACACCCGGAAGGCGAGTTCCTCCTGGGTCGCCGAGACAAGGCGGTTCACCACCAGGCCCGGCTGGTCGCCGTAGGTGGCGCGGTAGATGCGTCCCAGGCCGCCGAGGTTGTTGGCCAACTCGCGGACTTCCCAGGCCGCGTCGGCGGGCAGCGCGGCAGAAGCGGCTGGTACGGGTGCGCCCGCGTCCACGCTGAATTGCGACGGATCGGTGCCGACGCAATTCCACAATCTGTGCAGCCCGGCCATGGCGTCGTGCATGCCGGCTGGCAGCAGCGAGGAAGGCAGGGCTGCCGTGGTGGCCCAGTTCGCCCGCGCGTCAGTGGCAACTGCGCTGTGGTGGTGGGCGTCATGAGATGCAGCCGACGGGCGGTAGTCGCCGCTGATGCCTGTTGAAGGCAGCAAGTCGTCGCGACGGACAAGGCCCGGGAAAAGCAGCGGAACGTCATAAGCGAGGCCAGCGATGGCCGGATTGCTCAAGAGGTATTCACTGTCCGGCAGCCAGGTGAGCGAACGAGGTGCGTGCCAGGCGCTGACACCAAAGTCCGGCAGAGTCAGGGTTGGCAGTTCCGCATCGGCGAAGGCCCAGGCGTTTGCGGCGCTGAAAGGCAGGGAGACCGCCGGCAGGCCGCCCGTTGCAGGCCCGGGCGACGCGCCATTGCCGCCGTTGCCGATCACACAGGATGGATCGCTCTGACGGGTTGCGGCAAGCCCCTGGGTGGCGAAAGCTTCGAGGCTGATAACGGGGGCTTCCGTCAACAGTTGCGCACTCACGGGTGATAGCAGAGTTACCGTAATGGCGACGAATACCAGAATCCGCAGCATGTCTCGCTCCAGTTTGCAGGACGTTCAATTTAACTGATGTGCCAGTGTTTTGCGAATTCCGGCTTCAGGTTAACGGGGCGTCAGGCGGGCGTATTCCGGCCACTCGAGCACGAAACCGAGTTTATCGCGCAGCATGGTCTGGAAGTCATTGAGGAGCGCAGCATCGCCGCGGACCTGCCTCGGTTGCAGCCCCCGCGCCAGGCACCAGGCAGCCAGGGCGCCGACGGCCTCACCGATGTTCCATTCCACCGGATGGAGGCGGTAACAGCCGTTGGTGACATGCGTCACGCCGAGGTTCTTGCAGGCCGGCAGCAGGTTCTCCACGCGCTGCGGGATGAGCGCGCCGAGCGGAATCTGGAAGGGGTAGCAACTGACGTCGACGTAGTTGCGCCCTGACGTGCCCGGGTGCAGGTCGATGCGGTAGCTGCCCACGCCGACCGAATCGGGGAAGCGCTCGGCGCTGGCCAGTCCCCCGCGCTGCTCCACGCTGACATGCTGCTCCACGACGGTGAAATCGGCCCGGATGCGGCGCGACTCGCGCAGGTAGACTTTCTTCGCCAGGCCGTCTTCGCTGCCGACGACGTCGGGGCGCAGGCGCAGGCCGGGATAGCCCTGGCCGCCATCGTGGCGCGGCGCCTCGGTCTGCATCCAGTGCAGGAAGGAAAGGCTGAGCTGGCGGGCGGCGCGCAGGTTGACCTGTGCTTGCTCTTTTGTGACACCTATCAGAGGCCCCAGCCAGTAATCGTTCTGCGGCCAGTTGACCAGGGTGACGTCGCTGCGGAAAGCGCCTGGACTAAAGTAGTCCTTGTAGAAAATGCGGCGGTAGCGCCAGAAGTCGGCCTCGTCCCCGTTTGCGAAGAGCGGCCGATGCACCGGCTCCAGCGTGACGGGATTGGGATAGCGCCAGCCCAGTTGCGGCCCCGGCCAGAAATCCGCCCGGTAGTCGCGCCAGAAGTCGTAGTCCGCCGGTCGATCGATGACGTGATTCTCGCCCGGCAGCCATTCCATGGCGAAGCACCAGGTGACGGCCTGCTGGTCCAGCGGATCGGGGTCGCCGGGCAGGGCGTGCAACTCGCCGGTCTGCGTCTGACTCTCGGCGCCGATGACGTGCTCCACGTCGGCCAGCTCCAGCAGGTCGCCGGGCTCGGTGGCGTCGAGGATCCATTCGGCGCTTGCCGACGTCTCGTCGCCGCTGGCCAGGCTGCGTAGCGTAACGGCGCGCACGCGGTCGCCGTCGCTTTCAGCGCTGACCGGCACGTGCTGTCGCCAGATTTCCAGCTGGCCGCTCCTGCACCAGGGGGCCAGCATGGCCTCAAGGACGGCGAGTGCCACGCGCGGCTCGTGGCAAAGGCGGCTGACCGTTCCGTTGCCGGGGTTGAAGTTGACGATGCGGCGCGCCTCGTCGGTCAGCGGGTAGTGGCGGCGGTAGTAGTCTCGCACGCCCTGGGCGAACTGCCTGTAGCTGCGGGTGGCGCCGGTGCGCTCGATCCATGGATGTTCGTCGGGCGGGACGGCCTGGGCCGTGAGTTGCCCGCCGATCCAGTCGCTCTCCTCGCTGAGGATGACGCGCCTGCCGAGGCGCAGGGCCGCGAGGGCGGCGGCCACGCCACCCGTCCCCCCGCCGACAATGAGAATGTCGCTCGCGTCTTCGCCGGCGATGGAATCCTCCCTGAATGCGCGCAGATGTAAATCGACTGTATGCGCAGGGCCCAACAATATGCTATCAATTATGCCGGTTTACCGTTCGCATTCATCGTTTGGGGAGAAAGTGCAAAATGAAGCAACTATTGCTCGCTGTGTCCCTGTTGCTGCTGGTGGTCGCGCCACTGGCCGCACAGGAAGCGACCACGATCACCTGGCTTAACTGCTGCGGATGGCCCTCCGAAGAGGTCATCGCCGAATTTGAAGCGGAGAACCCGGACATCAACGTTGAGGTTGAGACGGTCGGCTTCAACGCGCTCTTTGAGCAGATACAGGTCCGTCTGGGTGGCGGCGCATCGGACCCGGACGTGCTTTCCGTGGACGTGCCCGTGACGGCCGGTTACGGTCTGCGTGGCTGGCTGCTGCCGCTGGACGACGTGTTCAGCGATGAGGACCGCGCCGACTGGCTGCCCGCAGCGCTGGCCGCCGGCACCTACAACGGCGAGTTGATTTCCGCGCCGGTCAGCACCTCCACGCAGTTGCTGTTCATCAACAGCGACATGTTTGAAGCGGCCGGCATTGAGGTGCCTGGCGTCGACGATCGTCTGACCTACGAGCAGATCGCCGACATCGCCGAACAGTTGACGCAGGATACGGATGGCGACGGCGTCACCGATCAGTGGGGTTTCAGCTGGGAACAGACCGTTCGTATTTACCAGCTTCAGCCGCTGGCGGTTGGCCTGGGCGGCCAGTCCATCGGCGATGACGGCCTGACGGTCGATGGCGTCATCAATTCGCAGGCATGGATCGACGGCTTCACCTTCTACTCGGACATGTTCAATGAACGGCAAGTGGCGCCGCAGGACGACACCATTGGCACCAGCGATCTGTTTTGGTCCGGCAAGATGGGCATGATGATCGCCGGCCCGTGGAACATCAACCGCTACCTGCGGGAAGCGGAGAACATCGAGTTCAACTGGACGATCGCGCGTCATCCCTACTTTGAGAATGGCGAGGTCACCACGCCGACCGGCAGCTGGCACATTGGCGTGAACGTCAACAGCGACAGCCCGGACGAGGCCAAGCGTTTCGTGCAGTGGATCTCCACGGGTGCGGGCGCGGAGGCCTGGTGGCGACGCGGCAGCGGCGACTTCCCGGCGCAGCAGTCCGTGCTGGCGCTCTTCCAGACCGACGAGGAGTTTGACGAGGGCGTCAAGTACTTCCTGCGCGTGGCCGCCGACGAGGCGACCGTGAATCCCGATCCGCGGGCGGTGTCCCCGGGTTACCTCGAGTACGAACAGATTCTGCAGGATGCCTTCCAGGACATCCGCACCGGTGTGGACGTGGAGGAATCGCTCAACCTTGCAGTAACCCGCATCGAAAGTGAAATGGCCAAGTACCGCGGCTAGTTGAATGACGGTCCGGGAGCCGCCAGAGTCCTGGCGGTTTCCGGACCTGTACCGGCAGGAAACCCCGCAATGACCGGACGCGAGCGTCTCATACCCTATGTGTTTCTGCTGCCGGCGCTGGCGCTGATCGTCATCTTTAATCTCTTTCCCACCATCGCCACCCTGATCGAAAGCCTGCACGGCAATTCGCTCGTGCGTGGCGGGCGCGTCTTCGTCGGTCTGGGCAACTTCGACCGCGTCCTCAACGACCCGATTTTCTGGAAGTCGATGCAGGTCACCGGGCTGTTCAGCGTGCTGGTCAATCCGATTCAGGTGCTGCTGGCGCTCGGCCTGGCCCTGCTGGCCAACAGTCGCGTTCGCGGCATCAGCATCTTTCGCAGCATCTATTTGCTGCCGGTGGCGGTCTCCATCAACGTGACCACGGTGGTCTGGGGTCTGATGCTCAACAGCGAGGGCGGCCTGATCAACGGCATACTGACTCTGGTGGGAATCGAACGCCAGCCCTTTCTCATCGCGCCGACGCATGCCCTGTGGTCGATCATCGTTCTGGCGACCTGGAAGGGCGTGCCCCTGTGGACTCTGTTCTTCCTCGCCGGTCTGCAGGGCATCCCGCAGGCCGTGCTGGAGGCGGCGCGCATCGATGGCGCCGGCCGCTGGCAAAGTTTCCGCTACGTCACCCTGCCGCTGTTGCGGGGCGTGCTGCTCTTCGTGCTGGTGGCGGACACGGTGGCCAACTTCCTGCTCTTCGCGCCCGTACTCTTGCTGACCAGGGGCGGGCCCCAACTGAGCACGAATCTGGTCATGTACGAGACCTACCGGCGCGGCTTCGTCTATGGCGATCTGGGCGTCTCATCGGCCATGCTATCCCTGATGCTGCTGCTGGTCTTCGCCGTGATTGGCGTCCAGTTCTCGCTGCTGCGGCGGCGGACCTGAGAGCGACATGGGTATCAAAAGCGGGGCGACGAACCCGGGGGCGCAGATTCTGCAAGGGCTTAATCTGCGTCAGCATGTGTGGCGCCGGTCAAGCGAGCGCCTGCTAATATACGTCCTGCTGGTGCTTGTGGCGCTGCTGGCGTTGCTGCCCCTGATGTGGGCTTTCGCCGCTTCCTTCACGCCCAACGCAAAGGTCTTCGATTACGCCTTCCCTTTCTCCCTGCGGGCCCTCTTTCCGGTCGAGTTCACGCTGGAGGCCTACGAGGCGATCTTTGCGCGCGGCTTCGGCGACGCGCTGAAGAACTCCTTCTGGCTTTCCGGCGTCACGGTCGTGCTGGGAGGCACGATCAACGCGCTGGCCGGTTTCGCCTTCGCGCGTTTCGAGTTTCGCGGCAAACGCATTCTCTTCCTGACGGTGATCCTGCTGCCCTTCCTGGTGCCGGTGGACCTGACGGCGATTCCGCGATTCATCCTGGTGAATACCCTGGACTGGCGCAACACCTGGCAGGCCTTGATCGTCCCCGGGCTGGGCAACAGCCTGGCGATATTCCTCTTCCGCCAGTTTTTCGAGGAAATACCCCAGGACCTGATCGACGCCGCCCGGGTCGACGGGGCTTCCTGGTTGCGGCTGTTTTTCAACGTGGTCCTGCCGCTGTCGCGGCCGGTGCTGATCACGGCGGCCCTCTTCCTCTTCCTGCAGCAATGGGATGCCTACTTCTGGCCCTTGCTGGTGGCGCCACGGCCCGAATTGCGCCTGGTGCAGGTGGCCATTTCCACCGCCGTTGAGGAACACCGCACGCGCTGGAACGAGCAACTGGCCGGCTCCATGCTGGCCGCCATCGTGCCGATAATCCTGTTGCTGCCCTTCCAGCGTTACTATATTCAGGCCGTCACCAGCAGCGGCCTCAAGGACTAGCAGTTCGCCGCGCGTACCTTCGCCAGGTCCAGTTCGACCCCCAGTCCCGGCCCTTCCGGGATGATGAAGCGTCCGGCGCTGACTTCGAGCGCTTCCTGCAGCAGGCTGTTGGCCAGTTCCACCACCGGCGGCTGGTACTCCAGCAGGTAGAGGTTGGGGAGCGCGGCAGCCAGTTGAATCGAGGCGGCGATGCAGGGCCCCAGCCCCACGCTGAGGTGAGGCGCCATGCGCGCGTTGAAAGCCTCGGCCATCTGGGCGATGACCATCGACTCGGAGATACCGGCGCGGCCGATGTCCGGCTGCAGGACGGAAATGGCTCGCTGCTCCAGCCAGGGCCGGAACTGGTAACGGGTGCGTTCGGTCTCGCCGACGGCGACCGGGATCGTGATCCCGTTACTGAGGCGGGTATGCCCGGCGATGTCCTCGGGGTTGATGGGGGCTTCGAAAAACCCGACCTCCAGGTCTTCCAGCCGCCGACCCAGTTGCAAGGCTTCCTCCACCGTGTAGGCCCAGTGAGCGTCCAGCAGCAGCGTAGTGCCTTCCTCCAGCGCGTCGCGCAGACGGCGGGTGGTAGTCTCGTCGGCGCGGACGCCATAGCCGGCGGCCAGCTTGAAGGCGTGGAAGCCCTTGCCCTGCCAGTCCAATGCCAGTTCGACACGTTCATCGTCCGTGGGCCGGGGCAGGCCGGAGACGTAACAGGGGACGTCTTCGCGGAAAGCGCCGCCGATCAGCGCGCGCACCGGCTGATTGAGTAATTTGCCGGCGGCATCCCAAAGGGCGATGTCCACCGCGCTGATGGCGTCCAGCATGTGACCGCCGTAATAGCCGCGATCGCGCATCAGGTCGTACATCAAATGCCAGAGGCGACCGGCGCCGAGGGGCTCACGACCGATCAGCGCCGGGGTCAGCAGCTGCTCAATGATGTTGCAGACGACTTCGGGTGCGACCGGGGCCAGCGCCTCGCCCCAGGCGCTGACGCCCTCCGTGGTGCGCAGGCGCACAAAGACGGTCTCGTAAGTCTCGGAATACAGGCAACGGTAGGGCGGTCGCAGATAGTAATTGCCGACTTTGGTGTGTGCCGGCGTGGCGCCCAGATAGGCCTCGTCGCGGCGCAAACGGACGGGTATGGCATCGATGCTTTCAATGGACATGAACTGGCTCCCGGGAGGACGATACCATGCCCATTGTAGCGCGGCGCCGCGGCAAATGGCCGGTCTGCCTGCGTTCGGCGGCGGGCGAGGGCGGATGGCGGCGAAACGATCGGCACTTGGCAGCGCGCCAGGCAGGGCGTATAATGCCGCCGTTTCACAGAGTGCAACCTGCAGGCGGGGAAGCGGCCATGAAAGTCATCTTGCTGGACTATGTCTTCAAGCACGGAGTGGCCGGCGAGGTCATCGACGTCGCTGACGGCTTCGCCCGCAACTACCTCATCCCCTCCGGCCTCGCGGTCAAGGCGACGCCGGCCGAGATGAAACGCGCCACGAAACTGCGTGAGCAGGCCGCCGCACGTCGCGCCGCCCTCGAAAACCAGCTGAACGAACTGGCCCGCCAGATCGATGGCGTGGAGCTTGTCTTTTCGCGCCGGGCTGCCATCACCGGCAAGCTCTTTGGTTCCGTGACCTCGCAGGAAATCGCCGACGCCCTGATGGAAAAGACGGGCGTGGACATCAACCGGCGCCGCATCGGTCACCAGCCCCTGCGCGAGACCGGTACCCATGAGGTGGTGGTGCGTCTGGGCAACGAAGCGGACCCCGCGATCAATGTTACCATCGTGGCGGAACAGGACATGGCCGCCTGGCTGGCCGAACACAGCGACGCGGAGGATGCGCAGGAGGACGACGGGGAAACGGGAGAGGAGGCGGTCGAGGCCGTCGATTCTGCCGAACTCGCCGACGGGGAAGCCGTTTCCTGATCATCCGCCCGCCTGGCGGGCAAAATAGTTGAACGGCCGCACAGGCCAGACTCCATGCGATGATGGACGCACAGGCGCTGGGTCGCTTGTTACGCGAGGCCCGCGAGGCCAGGGAACTCACTCTGGCCGACGCGGAGCAGGCGCTGCGCATCCGTCGGCGCATTCTGGTGGCCTTCGAGGACGGCGTCTTCGACCTGCCGGATTCTTCGGCCGTGCAGTTGAGAGGCCTGCTGGGGAACTACGCCCGCTTTCTCGGCCTGGACGATGAACATGTCCTTGAGCAATTCGAGCAGGTGCGGCAGGTGGCGCGGCGTCGGCAGCGCCGTGAACGTCGCCGTCGTCCTGGCAGGACGCAGCCGCAGCCGCAGCCGGTTCCCCAACTGGAGCTGGGCGTTGGCGAAGGCGTGCAATTGCGGCGGCGCAGACGGCGCAACTTCCTCGGCGCGCTGCTGGTGCTGGCGCTGGGCGCGGGCGCGCTGGGGATTATCGTTTTCGTCGCCCTGCAGTTTCTGGAAGACCCCGTGCCGGCAGCGGGGACCGTGGGCGATGTTCCCCGCCTGATTCCGCCGACGGCGCTGCCAACCGCCGTGGTGCTGCGGGACGTTACGAGCGTTCCCGGGGTTTCACGGGCGCGCTACGAGCGACAGATCACCCAGAACTGGAACGGCAGCGGCGTGCTGGTGACGGTCGAGGCCGCCCAGCGCACCTGGCTGCGCCTGACGGCCGATGGCGGGGAAGAATTCAGCGGCATGTTGCGCCCCGGCGAGCACGTGGAGGTAGCGGCCCGCAGCGAAATACTCCTCAGCGCGGGCAACGGTGCGGCGTTGCTGATTACCTGGAACGGGCAGGAGCAACCCGTGCCAGGATTGCGCGGCCAGTTGGTGGACATGACCTTTACCCGGACGGCCACGACGCTAACGGCAAGCGTCGGCTTTGGGCCGACAGAAGTCTTCACCGCGACCCCTCCACCGACGTCGGCCATTGACGTGGCCGCGCTGCTGGGCACCCTGTTTCCCGTCCCGTCGCCCACGCTGCCAGGAGCGGACTTCCTGCCCACAACTGTCCCATCGCCGCTGCCCGCAGACAGCGCCAGCCCAACAGCCACCGCCGCTGTGGCAGAGGCCTTGACGCCATCGGCAACCCCCTTTGCGCCACCGACGGTAACCGCAACCCCGACGGCATCGGCGACAAGCACCGCAACGGCTACCACCAGCCCGACGGCGACAGCTGTCCTGCCGCCGCGCGTAACCCGGGTCCCGCTGACTCCGGCGAAGAACACGCAAAACGGCTAAAATGGCCGGGAATGCGAGGGAACAAGCCATGGAATTCACACTGAATTTGCCTGAATGGGCCATGCGCGAAAACGAAGCCCTTCCGGCCGCGATGCCCACGCTGGAAGAACGCATGGCGGCTGTGATCCGCTTTTCGCAACTGAATTTCGAGGAGGGCACGGGCGGGCCCTTCGCCGCCGGACTCTTCGAGCGCGATACGGGCGTGCCGGTGCTGATCGGCGTGAACCGGGTGATGCCGCTGGATTGCTCCTCGGCGCATGCCGAGGTGACGACGATCACCCTGGCGCAGCAGAAGCTGGGCACCTGGGACCTCGGCGGTCCAGGTCTGCCGCCCTACCAACTGGTGGTGAACTGGCGCACCTGCGTCATGTGTTATGGTGCGGTGATCTGGTCCGGTATCCGTTCGCTGGTCATCGCCGGCAGCGGCCCGGAACTGGAGAACATCACCGGCTTTGACGAAGGACCGATGCATCCGCAATGGAAAGAAGAGCTGGAACGACGTGGCATCGAGGTCGTGGACAACCTGCTGAAGGACGAGGCCGTGGCGGTGTTTCACGCCTTCGCCGCCAGCGGCAGTCACGTCTACAATGCCCGCCAGGGAGACCAGGGTTGATGATTCAGTTTTCCAGGAACTGGATCTCCCGGCAAATCGGATTGCGCCAGACTTCATGAACCGAAATTATTTCTATCTGCTCAGCCTTGGCTGCGCCAAGAACACGGTCGACTCCGAGAGCATGGCCCAGGTGCTGGGGCAACACGGCATGCGAGGCTGCGACAACCCCGACGACGCCTCGGTCCTGATCGTCAACACCTGCGGCTTCCTTGAGGTGGCGCGAGAGGAATCGCTGGCGGCGCTGCGCGAACTGGTGCGCGGGCGTCGGGCGGGCCAGCAGGTCATCGCCGCCGGTTGCCTGGCGCAACGGCATGGGGCCAGCCTGGCGCAGGACGTGCCGGGCCTGGACGGAATCATCGGCACGCGTCGCTGGATGGACATCTTCGAACTGGTGCAACGGCTGCGGGCCCGCAGGCATCCGGAGCCGCTCTATCATCTGCCGACTGACGCGGCCACGGTTGGTCTGGACGAGCGCGGCGTGCTGCGCGCCAGCGTCGAGGGGGCCAGCGCCTGGCTGAAGATCGCGGACGGATGTCGTCGCCCCTGCGCCTTTTGCACCATTCCCAGAATCAAGGGAACGGCCGTCAGCCGGCCGCTGGAGACCCTGGTCGACGAGGCGCGGCGACTACAGGCGCGGGGTCTGCGCGAACTCATCCTCATCGCCCAGGACACCAGCGATTACGGCCACGACCTGGGCATGAAGGACGGCCTGGCGACTCTGCTCAATGCGTTGGTGACGGCCGCGCCCGACATCCCCTGGCTGCGACTCATGTACGCCTGGCCCGGTTATGTGACGCCGCGGCTGATTGAAACGATGGCGGCGCAACCACAAGTCCTGCCCTATCTGGACATGCCCTTGCAGCATGGCCATCGCAGCACCCTGCTGCGCATGCGACGCCCGGCCAACATCGAGTGGGTCTACGAGACCCTGGCGCGCATGCGCGCCCTGATGCCGCAACTGGCCGTGCGCACGACCTTCATCGTGGGCTATCCCGGCGAGACCGATGCCGAATTTGAAGGCCTGCTGGATTTCGTGCGCGACCTGCAGTTCGACCGTGTGGGCGCGTTCAAATACTCGCAGGAACCGGGTACGCCCTCCGCCACACTGCCGGACCAGGTGCCGGAGGCCATCAAGCAGGAACGCTACGATGCACTGATGTCGCTGCAGCAGGGAATCAGTCTGGCGAAGAACCAGGCGCTGGTCGGCCGTGAGATTGACGTGCTGGTAGAGGGTCATGGCGCCCGCGAGGACGAGGAGGGCGCGGCGAATGGCGCTGTGCTCAGCCTTGGGCGCAGCTGGCGCGACGCGCCGGAGATCGACGGCTACGTCATCGTCGAGGGCGAACTGCCGCCGGGCGAAATCGTCCCGGTGCGCGTCACCGGCGCAACGGCCTACGACCTCTTTGCCAGTGTGGAGTTGGGGCCGCCGGCGGTCATTCAGCCGGGGCAAATCTTCGGAGAGGGCGCCATTCAAATGCAGGAGCAGGCATGAGCAGGACGCAAAGGGCAGGGCCGGACAAGACCGACGCGGCGGCGCAGGCCCTGCTGCATGAATACATCACCGGACGCCGCAGTCCGCGCAATTATCTCGACCGGCCGGTCGAGCGCGCGACCCTGCTAAGCCTGCTGGAAGCGGCGCGCCGGGGGGCCTCCTCCAACAACTCTCAACCCTGGAATTTCATCGTGGCCAGCAGGGAAGACTCCTCCGCCTGGGAGCGATTGTTCAGTTGCCTGCTGCCTGGTAACCAGACCTGGGCGGGCGGCGCGGCAGTCCTGATGGTCGTTGTGGCCACGCTGGAGCAGGGGGGGCGTACCCTGCGCACCAGCCATTTCGATACCGGGCTGGCGATGGGCAACCTCACCCTGCAGGCCATGTCGCAGGGACTGATGTTGCGTAACATGGGCGGCATCGACCGCGTCCGCGTCCGCGAGCTCTACGGCATCCCGGCCACGCATGAGCCGATTTGCGGCGTGGCGCTGGGCTGGCCGGCCCCGCCCGACTCGCTGCCGGAAGACCGGCGCGATTTTGAACTGGAAGCGCAGGCGCGCAGGCCCCTGGACACTTTCGTCTATGGCGAGAGCTGGGGACAGCCCGCGCCCTTTCTTCAGATCGAGAGCGGGTCCCCCGACTAGCGCAACTTGATGCCCACGGCCATCCCGTCGCCAGTCGCGATGATGGTGCTGGACAGGCGCGGTTCCGCCGCCATGGAGCGGTTGAAGCGGTCCATGCCTTCGTCGCCGTCATTGCCCTGGGCCAGCACCCGGCCGCCGCGAAAGGCGTTGTGGGTGGCGATCACGCCGCCGACGCGCAGGTTGTCGAGCGACCAGGCGAGGTAGTCCGGGTAGCCCTCCTTGTTGGCGTCGATGAAGACCAGATCGAATGGCCCCTGCGGCGACAACTTCTGCAGGGACTGCAGCGCCGGCCCTTCATGCAGCCGGACGCGGTCGCCCAACGCGGCGCGCGCGAAGCTGGCCCGGGCCACGCGGGCGTGCAGACTGCTGACCTCCAGGGTATGAAGAACGCCGTCTGGCGGCAGGGCGCGCCCCAGCCAGGTGCCGCTGTAGCCGGCCAGCGTACCGATCTCCACGATTTTGCGGGCGCCCGCCAGCTGCGCCAGCCATTGCAGCAATCGTCCTTCCTGCGGGCTGAGGCTGATGCGCGGCATGTCGTGGCGCCGGGTCTCCGCCTGAATCCAGGCGAGCACCTCGTCTTCCTGGGCAAACAAGTCATTGACGTAGGCTTCGCGGGCGGATTTGTCGTCCATACCTCTCCTCATTTCCTGTCGGGACGGACCCTGGCGACCGGACGGTCGCGAGAGATCTCGAAATGGTCGAAATCGCGCGCGAGCATGGTCGCGGGGAAAACAGCGCGCGCCTCCTGCTTGATGTCACGCTCGCGATAGCGGCGCGATACGTGGGTCAGGATCAGCGTCTCCACGTTGTTTTGCGCGGCGAGCAGCGCCGCCTGGTGGGCGGTCAGGTGACCAAAGGCGTTGGCGGTTTCCACGTCTTCGTGGAGGAAGGTGGCCTCGATGACCAGCGCCGTAGCATCGCGCAGATACTCTCCCAGATTGTCGATGCGTCCGCAATCGCCAATGTGGACGTATTTCGCGCCGCGCAGGGCCGGGCCCAGCACCATGTCCGGCGTGATGTTGCGGCCGTCGGCCAGGGTGACGCTGCTGCCCTGCACCAGGTCGCGCCGCTCCGGTCCGGCGGGCACGCCCAGCTCCTCCGCCCGTTCGACGAGGAAGGGGCGGTGCGCTTTCTGTTGGAAGATGAAGCCAAAGTTGCCCCTGCCGCGATGACTGACCGGAAAGGCGGTGACGGAGAACGCCTTTTCGTCAAGCAGCAGGCCTGGCTTGAGTTCCCGCAGGCGAATGTCGATGGGCAGGCGTTCGTAATCGAGGACGACGCCAAAAAGCAGGGCGTGGATCCGTCGCAAGGGATGGTAACCGGCCCAGATTTCGATCTCGTTGACGTTTTCCCAACTGGTCAGGGTGGACATCAGGCCACCGAGGCCCAGAATGTGGTCGAGATGCCCGTGGGTCAGCAGCACACGGTTCAGGTTGCGGAAGCCGACGCCGCTGCGCAGGATCTGCCGCTGGGTGCCCTCGCCGCAATCGATCAGGAAGCGCTGGTCGCCGGCCAGCAGCAACTGTGAGGGCAGGCCACGATGAATGGAAGGCGCGGAGGCCGACGTGCCCAGCATCACCAGTTCAAACACGCTCAGCCGTCCCCTGCGGCGACCGTGAAGGCAAGGTCGTTCAGGAAGAGGCGCGTGCCGCGGGATACGCCATTAATGATGACTGCGAGTCGCTGTTTGTCACTTTGCCGGTAAGCGCCGGTTGAAACCAGATAGTTGCCCGGAGGCGTGGAAGCAGGCAGGTTAACATACTTGACCTGAACGAATATGTCGCGCGGCCGCAGGCTGGAGGCCAAGACGCTGATGCGGTCGCTCTGCGAGGTAATGACGGCCGGATCCGACTTAACGTGGATGAACAGGCGCAGGTCCTCATGCAGGGGGCCATCGACGCGCCACCAGGTGATTGAGGTCAGGGCCTCGCCTTCCCGATAGACGCGGTCGTCACCCGGTTCGTAACCAAGGAAGGTGAGGTTGCTGTCCAGGGTCACCGGAGGCAGCAGGTCCACCGCGCCGCCCGGCGCTTCCGGCGCGAGACGAAGAGTCGAGGTTGTGGTGAAACTGCCCACCCTGTTGCCCAGTTGCTCCCGCACGTCCAGCAGGAAAACGGAGTCTTGCAACGGGGGCGGGCTCTGGCCCAGGGCGTTTTGTTGCAGCCAGTCACGCAGAAGGGGATGCATGTTGGCCAGAGTGGCCGGGTCCGGCAGGATGATTTGCTGCAACTCGCCTCCACTGGCGAGCACCAGACCGGTGAGACAGTCGGCGTAGCGCAGGTCTTCACCACGGTCGTGCAAAAGCAGGAGCAGCCGCCAGGCGTCACCCAGTTCGAGGGAAGGTTCCAGGTCCACCGTCGGCAGGCAGACCACCGTGGGCAGATCGTCCGCGCTGGCTTCGACGTGACGCGCCAGCTGGCCCACGCGATCGTTCCAGACTTCCCTCGTTTCCGGGGACGAGGGCCAGGTGTTGAACAGGTCGTGGCTTGTCCAGACGACATTGAGGCCAGGCAGCACGACGATCGCAATCATCGGAATGTAACGCGACAGTTGGCCGGGATTGATGGAAAGCGTCGCCACTCCGAAACCGAAGAGGAGCGCCAGCGAGGGCAGGAGCACTGCCATGCTGGCGAAATCCGGGCTGTTGTTGACGAAGAGCGTCGCCGGCGCCAGCGCAACCAGGAAGACAAGCGGCAGGGCGAAGCGTGGCCGGTGGCGAAAGCGAAAGGCCGCCAGCAGGCCGGCCAGACAAATCAAGCCGCTGAACAGGTCAAAAAGGGGCCGTCCCGGCACATTGTGCAGGGGACTGGAATCGCCGACCAGGGCGATCCCGGTCAGGGTGTTGGCGACGGATTGCATGGGCGGGCTGACGTTGACGTCGTAGTCCCCCAGCAGCCGGGCAAGGCCGCTGAGTTCGAACAGGCGCAGTGAGGACAGCAGGTAGGGCGCCATGACCACCAGGACCAGGGCCAGCACGAAGAGCAGGGACAGAATCAGGGTCAGGGTCAGTGGCCCCTGGCTGCGTGTCAGCCAGTAGATGAAGAGCAGGACGCCAAAGACCAGCCAGAACTGCACCGGGTGGATGTAAAAGCCAATTCCGGCTGCGATCCCCAGCAGGGTGAAAGCGGTAGTGCCTGGCAGCCGCAACCCGATTCGCGCCGGTACGGAGAGAATTTGTGCCGTGCCCAGCATGGTGGCGGCGCTCATCAGGGGGGTAAGGCTCACCGGTGTGACGCTGCGCCCCAGCAGGACGGGCCACAGGCTCACGCTTAGCAGGGCCAGCGCAGCCACGGCCCCGCGCACCCCGCAGAGTCGTCGCGCCAGGGTGTAAACGAGGGCGAGGGTGAGCAGGCTGACGAAGACGGAAAACACGCGGAAACCGACGCTGCCGCCGCCGGTCAAGTTGCTGGTGAACCCCAGCATGGCGGGGTAGAAACTCTCGCGCCCCCTTGCAATTCCGGCAGGGGACTGGTCGTAAAAGACCGCGACCTGCCCGGCGCGCAGCGATTCGACGATGCGCAGGGAGAGATACTCGTCCTCATTGAAGCCGGTGGGCAGGTCTGCCAGTCGATAGCTGCGCAGCAAGGCCGCAACAAGCAGAAACAGTGTCGCCAGGACGAAACCGGTGCGGGAGGACAAGGCAGAACTCCAGAGAGAAACCGGGTGACGGCTGTTTCAGAGCGCAGTGGCCATGGCGGTGAAGAGCAATACCAGCAGGCCGAGCGCGACGCTCATCCGGGCCAGTCGCAACTCCTGGCGCCGCAGTCGTTGCCATTCCGCTGCATCGCTGCGCCCCCGATCCAGCAGCCACCCCGCCCGACGCAGCGCCGGTACCACGCGCCACTGCAGAAGGATTCCACAAATCACCATCCCGGCCATGGCCACGTGCTTGAGCAAAATGGCGCGGCTCCAAGGATTGTTGAATTGTAGCATACCTTCGTAATGGGGGTCTGCCGTCATCTGGAACAGGCCGGTGACCAGCAGCACGACCATACTGAGCCAGCTGAAGGGCTGAAAGCGCTGCCGCAGCCTGTCGAGCAGGCGATAGCGCTCCGGATTGTCGGCCAGGCTGCGTCGCGTCTCGGGCCAGACCAGCAGGGTCAACAGGAAGAGACCGCCCAGCCAGATCACCGTGGCCAGCAGGTGCAGAAAGAGGCTAAACGCAAGGAGTGACGGGGACACGACCCTCTGCCTCCGGGCTGTCTGGCGCGCGGGCGGGGATGATGCGCTGGCCGCAGACCTTTTCCATGTTGGCAAGTTGCCTGAAGGCCGGCAGGGCATGCCTGTCCGGCGGGATGATGCTCCACCAGTACTGCTCGTCGTCCTCATCCCAGCCCGGGTCCGCGATCGACAGGGTCGTCATCAGACCGACCCAGGGGCGCCAGTGCTGCGCGGCGTAGCGGTAGGCCCGCACGAGATAGTCCGCCTGGGTCACCTCGTCCACTGCGAACCAGGAATAGGCCGGGTTGTGCCCGGCGACGTCGCGCGTCCAGCCGGTCTCAAGGATGGCGACCTGGCGCGCGGCATCCCCGTTTGCAACCATGATGCGGCGCAGATCTTCCACGCGGCGGAAAGTGAAGAAACGCTGTCCGCCACCCGCTTCGGCTTCATCCGGTCCGAGTTCCGGCGCGGAATAACCTGGGGCGTGCATCCCGACCACGTCGACATGCTGCTGAAAGCCGGCGTCGTAGAGTTCTTGCAGGTACAGGTCATCCGGGCGCGCTTCTTCACAACAGGTGCCGGTAGGCGCGAGTCCGGCCGAAATCAGAATGGCCTGCGGGTCCGCGGCGCGAATGGCGGCGCTGCAGACGCGGAGCAACTCCGTGTATTCGGCGGCCGATGGGGGATGCCCGCCCCATTCCCGGGCGAGATTGGGCTCGTTCCAGATCTGGTAGGCGGCGATGCGGCCCGCGTAGCGCGTTGCGACCGCGCCACACCAGTCACCCCAGTCGTCCATGTGCCGGCGGGCGGGCGGCACGTCAACGGGCGGCCCTCCGTTTGGAGCGGTGTTTTCGGCGTGCACCCAGCCAGGCGAGTGGCCCAGGCGCACGACCAGTTGCAAACCCTTTTGTTCGATTTCCCCGACCAGTTCGTCAGTGCGACCAAAGCGGTAGTCGCCGGCATGCGGCTCCGTGTCCGCCCAGGCGAAGCTTTGTTTGACGTGACTGAAAACCATCAGACGTACCATGTCCAGGCGCCAGCCGGTGAAGCCGTCATCCCACCAGAGCGAAGTCTGGATGCCATAGGTCAGGGGCGTGAAGGGCGGGTTGATGACCGCCGCGGCGGCCAGGGGGTCAGGCGGCGGGCGACGAAGCCAGACTGCGACGGTCAGTACCAGCAGAAACAGGCTGACTCCCGCCCATCGCAGGGTGGCTGGCGTCATCCGCCTTCGGCGCTTTCCAGCCTTCGCTCCAGTTGCCAGGCGCCAATATCATCGTAGAGGGGTCGGAAAACCCAGTCCTTGCCGATGATGGAATAGGGAACGTTGTCGTTGTTGGGGTCCCAGCCCGCCTGGGGCCCGTAGTTAAAATTCCAGATGAAGGCCAGCCAGATGTCGCCCCATTCCTCCATCAGGTCCAGGGCCTGGATGGTCCAGCCGGACTGTTCTTCCGGCGTATTGTCGTTGGCGAATTCGAACCCCGGGGGATGACCGTCCAGACCTTCCGTGGAGGCCCAGCCGAATTCGGTGACGCAGAGCGGCTGGTCCCCGCCGGCCAGTTTAATCTTGTCGGCGTAGGTGCGAAGCGTACTGTACAGGCTCCAGCTGTGATGCGGGTTGTCAAAGGGACCGCGGAAGGTGGCGGAGGGGTCGTTGACGACTTCATTCCAGGGGACGCCGGGGCCGATGTTGTAGCCGTTGTGATGGGCACCGATGCAGTCCGCATAGTTGAGCAGGCCGGCACTCACCATGCTGTCAAAATAGACGAAATCGTCAATGGCGCTGATGCGCCCGTCCGGCTCGGTCCAGCCGCCCGTGGGCGCAAGGGCGCCACTGATGATGATGATGCCGGGATCCAGGGCCTTGACCGCCAGGGTGGTATCGCGCAGCAGCTCAATGTAGTCCGCCGCAATCAGGCCGCGCGGGGCCGTCCACTCGCGATCGAGATTCTGCTCGTTCCATACCTCAATGGCGTGCACCATGCCCGGATAGCGGCTCACGATTGACGTTACGAAATTGACGTAGTCTTCATTGCGGGCCGGCGGGCCGTGACGATTGTGGTCGACGTTCCGGTCGCGCGCCCACTCGGGCGCCGTGACGATGGAAAGCATCACGTTCAGGTTGTATTCCGCCGCCAGCGGCAGGGACAGGTCAAGTTCGGCCCAGTTAAAGCGGTTCTGCTCGGCCTCGATGTGTTCCCAGCGGACCTGTTGCTTGTACCAGCGCAGGCGCAGCTTGTTGGCCACTTCCCGCATCCAGGTCTCCTGGTTGTCAGGATTGAGGTCCGGGCTTACCTGCACCTGAATACCGGGCTGGAAGCTTCGGTCGGAAACGGGCAGGGGGGTCGGCCGCGGACGCTGTTCATCGGGCCCGGCAACGACAATGGCCGGTGCAACGGACGTCGGAGGCAGGGTGGGCCAGGCCTCAGCGGCGGTCGCGACAGGTTGTGCCACGCTTGCCGGCTGCATGACCTCCGGCAGGGGCAAGGCGGCGTTGCTGGCGGTCGTGATGTTGCGGGGTTCGTTGACGAGGCCGTAGACGAAGTAAATAGCGACGAAGGTGCCGGCGCCCATCAGGATCGTGATGGCAGCCCATATGATGGCGAATATCTGGATACTGCGGCGGGAGCCTGACACCTGCGACCTCTCCTTCAGGCCATCCTAGCGAGCCGCAGCGATGGCGCCGCAGGCCGGACAACTGCCGTCCGGCCGAAGCATGGCGTAACCGGCCTGCGGGTCCGCTCCGTAGAGGGTGAAGTCCACGTTCCAGACTATCAGCAGTCGCACGCGACCGCTTTGCGAAGAGAGGGCGATGGAATCTGCCAGCCAGGCCGCCTGCTGTTGCACAGTGACGTTGCCAGCCCAGGAGAAGTGCGCCGGCAGCGGCCCGTATCCCTGCGGACTCAGGTAACCCAGCTCGGTGAAACAGATGGGTTTGCCGCCACTGTATTTCGAATACTCATTGAGCATGGGCTGGAAATAATAGGAATAGTGGTAGCCGCCTGGATGCCCGGACTGGCTCCGGGGCGAGGAAACGCCGGCGTTGTAATGTGCGCCGAGGCAGTCCATGTGGTTCGTGCCACCGGCTGCCACGAACTGCTGCAGGAACACGTTGTCATCGCAGCCGCTGGCCGCGCAGCGTCCACCGAAGAAACCTGTGGGAGCCGGCGCACCGCTGATCACCATGGTGGCCGGATTGGCGCTCTTGATGGCGGCATAGGCGCGGCGCATCAGGTCCGCAAAGATGTTGCCGTTGATCTGGCCCTGCGGCCATTCGCGATCAATGTTGGGCTCGTTCCAGACCTCAATGGCGTCCGCGCCCTGGGCGGCTACCTGGCCAAGCCAGGCGGCGAATTCGTCCATATAGGCCGCGCCGCGCGCGCCCAGTTGATTCTTGTCGCCCAATGCGCCGATCAACACCTTGAAGCCATTGGATTTGGCGGCGTTGATGACGCCGCCGGCATCGCCACCGGGGTGACGGACCTGCTTTTTCATCCAGGTCATGCCTGCCTGGCGCATGGCATTGATGGCGCGGCCGCTGCCGGTGTCCGTGACGTGACCGCCGTATTCAAAGGCGCCGGCCTGAATGCTGCCCGCCCCCGGCGCGGCGGCCGGCGCGGCAGCCGGGGCCGGCGCCACGGCGGGTCGTGGCACGGCAGTCGGCGCAGGAGTAGGCGTGGGGGTGGGCGTCGGCGTGGGCGCCAGAAGCCCGATGGCCTTCCCGTCACGCGCGACCGCGTCCCCGCCGGTGACCACGTCCACGTTGATGGCGTAATTGCCATCCGGTGCGATCAGTGTGGTCTGCAGGTCGACGTCAAGTCCGGTCAGAGTTTCCGACTGCACGCCATCGGCGCCCTCAATGCGCCAGCGCAGGGCCGGTTGCTGTTGTTGCGGCGCTACGGGAAGTCGCAGCTTGTAGGACAGCAGCGCGTCTCCCAGTCCATGCGACTGTACCGGGGCCAGCAGGCCTTCCAGACTGACGCCGGCAAGGGCGTAGGGCAGGCTGCGATCGAGACGGGAGCGCAGGGTTTCGCCGGTCGTCAGCCAGTAGCGCACGGCCAACTCCGCCTCTCCGCCGCGATACTCGATCCACGGCGCCATGACGGCGCTGTCGTAACCGGCCGCGGCGCGCAGACCGTCCAGACTGGCGGAGATCAACGTACCGGGCTGTACGGCCCCGTCTTCGGTGGTGTCGACTTCAACGACGACGTCTCCCAGGCCGGCGTAGGCCTCGGCCAGGCCGGTCTTTGTGATGCTGCCACCCGACTCGCGCAGGGACCAGGCGCTGTAACCGGCCAGCAGGCGCTTGCGTTCCACCTCGCCCACGGCGTGGCGCAGCATTTGCTCCACGGCCTGACCCGGCCCGTAGGCGGCAGGTTGCAGGGGCAGGCGCAACTGAATGATGTCGGCCTGGCGACCCAACTCACGCCAGTTGTAGGCGCCGGTGTCCAGTTGGCCGTCGACAAGCGCCGCCGGCGGCACCACGACTCCCAGCTTGAGGGAGCTGTCGGCCATGCTGGCGGCCAGTTCCCGAATGAACTCTGTGAAGAGGCGCCCTTCTTCCGGCTGAAGACCGCGCCAGTCGATCAGCAGACCGTCGAAGCCGCTGCCGGCAAAGGTCGACAACTGCGCGACGTGTTGCTGGCGCAACTCCCGGTTGGACAGAATGCTGCTGGTCGTGTGTGGGTCGATGGCGCGCTCGTGAATGAAATTGCGCACCACCGGCATGACGAGATAACCGCTTTCAAAGTCGAAGCCGGCGGCCAGGCTGCCGGTCAAGCCGCCGGCAAGCGTGGGTTGAATGCCGGCCGGGGCGATGATATTGGCCAGTTGCGCCATCTCGGGGGAAAGGGTGTGCTGCACCTCCACGGTCACCAGCAGCGTGGGTTGGGAGGGAGGGGTCGCCTGGAAGAGCGCCAACTGCTGCGGCAGACGCTCCAGGGAGGAGCGCAGCGACACGACCCCCTGTTGCTGCGAGGGCAGAAACTCCCAGTCCATACCGTTCCAGCCATAGAGCGAAAAGACGGGCGCGCTGCCAACGCCCGCGGGCAGGGTCAGGTCAAGGGTGATGGTTTGCGGCGCCATGCCGTCGCTGTAGAGCGTGAAGACGGGGCTTTGCAGGGCAAGGTCCGCCGGCAGGGCGGCGCGGGCATCGCTCACCCATGCCGGACCGCCGTCGCCGCCGGCAAAGTCAGCGGCGGGCAGGGCGTCGATGGCGACGCTGAAACCTTCTCCAGGATCTTCGGCTGCGACCTGTAGCGTGAGGCCGTCATCGTGCCGGACCGCGCGATTTGCGGAGTCAAGCTGTCGGTAACAGGGACCTGTGATCTGGCTCGCGAACTGAAACTGTGACAACAGGCAGGCGGCCCGTCTGCCAAGGTTGACGGGAGGCAAGAGCAGACCGATGACGACCAGCGTCATAACGACAAAAAGGGTCGCCAGCCCGCTCAGGCAGCCGCAGCAGCCCGGCCGTCGGCGCGGCCGACGCGGTGGCGGTGCAGAACTGCTGCCGGCCGCCGCTGCCGGTTGGCCTTCCTGGTCCGCCTCGTCCGCAAGTACGGGCAGTGGCCGGGTATCGCCCTTTTCCAATGCCATGTGTGGTCCTTTAGAGCCCGTCGACAGCGTCGAGCCGGGCGTCTCCGGCAGGGCAGTGCCGGGCCGGGACGCAAGCCCGACCCGGCGGCATTGTAGCAGTGGGCCGTGGCAGCGGCAAGCACAGCGCAGGGTATACAATGACCCCTGTCGCGGGCAGAAGGAGCCGTTCATGGCCGGGTTTTACGCGCAAATCGCACGCTATTACGATGCCGAACACCGGGACAAGAGCGATGACCTGGCGTTTTACGAGCGCCTGGTTACAGCGCGGGGACCTGGCCCGCTCCTGGAAATCGGCTGCGGCAGCGGCCGTGTGCTGTTTCACCTGGCGCAACGGCTGACGGTCGTGCAGGGCGTCGACAGCGAGGCGGCCATGCTGGCGCGGGCGCGGCGACGCCTGGCGCATTCGTCCCTGGAATTGCAGGAGCGTATTGGCCTCCACCACGCCGATGTGCTGCAACTGGAGCCCGGGCAGCGCTACCGGTACCTCCTCCTCAGCTACAACTGCCTGATGCACTTTCACACGCAAGACTCGCAGCTGGAATTGCTGAGGCGATTGCGGGGCTGGCTCCTGCCGGATGGGCTGCTGGTGATAGACCTGCCCAACGCCGGCGAGGCCTTCGCCAGTGAGGACAGCGAGGCCCTGGCACTGGAACGCTGCTTTCTCGACCCCGAGACGGGTCATATGATCATGCAGCAGGCGAGCAGCCGGCTGGACCGCGCCACCCAGCTAGTGCACACCACCTGGGTCTATGACGAGATCGATGGCGACGGCATGGTGCACCGTACCCTGGCGCCTGCAGTGTTTCGCCACTTCTTTTTGAGTGAAATTCGGCTCTTGCTGCAGCTTTGCGGCTTCAGGGTTGAGGCCTGCCATGGCGGTTACGGGCAGGAACCCTTCGAGGCCGGCTGCGAACGCATGATTGTCCTGGCGCGTCCTGCCTGACGGGGAATGAAGCGGCGTTCAATCTGCTTCGACGATGACCGGCATTTTCCCGCCGAGTTTCTCGACGAATTCGGTCAACACGTCCCAGGTGAGGGGAAACAGATCCGTATCGCCTCCAGCGAGGCAAAAGATCACGTCCATCAGAAGTTCGACGTCTCCCTCGACGTCGACATCGTCATCCACAAATACATTTTCTGCCCAGTCGACAATCTCTGACAAAGTGACTTCGTGTCGGATATAGGCATACAGTTTCTCCAGCAACACTTCCCTGGTTATCACGTATGTCATCATCCAGTTACTCCGCTTCGTGGTACAGGTGTCCGCTGTCAACCGGATACTTCTGATGCGACTCTATGAGATTGCCGTCATCATCATAGACTTCCTGCACAATTACCATTGTAACTTCATTTTCATCGACAACCTTGACGATCCGTTGCAGGCCAAACACGATACCCGGGCGCTCATACCAATATTTGCGCCCGCCACCTGGGAGTTCCTCCCAAACCAGGAACTTGCGTTAGTTTTGCTCCCGCGTCGCCATCAGGCGCGCATTTCAGACCGCAACACCTGATACTCCTCGTCGCTTACCTCAACCTCGCCGACGATGGACTTCGTGCCACGCGAGGACGGCTGCGAGTGCATGATTGTTCTGGCGAGTACAGTTTGACGGGGAGTGAAGCGGCGTTCAGTCCGCTTCGACGATGACCGGCATTTTGCCGCCGAGTTTCTCGACGAATTCGGTCAGCACTTCCCAGGTGAGGGGGAAGCCCCGGGTATCGGCGGCGGCGAGGTACATGATGATATCCGAGAGCAACTCGACGTCGTCATCCAGATCGACGTCGCCATCGACGAACCAGTTTTCCGCCCAGTCGACGAGCACGGGCAGGGTCGTCTCGTGGCAGATGAAGGAATACAGCTTCTCAAGCAAGACTGCTTTCGTAACCATGGCCATCCCGCTGTACTGGACTATAGATACGAATGCCCGCGATCTTCGGGATACTTGACGTGATGTTCGATCATCACGCCATCGTCATCATACACTTCCTGCACCACTCAGATTGGAACCTCGTTTTCGTCCACGACCTTGACCATTATTTGTGAGCCGAAATGACCCCTTGGCCGCTGTCTCCAGTACTTTCGGCCGCCGCCCGGCAATTCTTCCCAATGGTCAAACTGGCGTTCGTTTTGCTCCCGTGTAGCCATCAATCGCGCATGGCGGACAGCAGGGCCTGATACTCCTCATCGGATAGCGGGCGCCAGGACTCGCCGCGACGCGGCCACTTCTCGTCGTCCAGAATCTGGCGCACGCGTTCCAGCGGCACCGCTTTCACCGCCGCGCGCGCCTGTACGACGCTGACCGGCAGCACGGAGTCGTGCTGTTCATCGGCGGCGCGGATGGCGGCGCCGTCCTCAAAGCTGCCGGTGACCTCAACCTCGCCCACGATGGACTTCGTGCCTTTCGCCTTCGAGCCCTTCGCGCGGCCGGTGGTCTCGTAGAGCAGCATGCGCGTGCCGGCCGGCAGGTGCTCCGCCCAGCGTTTTGAAGCGCGGCCGCTGAAGCCGATAGTCGGGTCGCCGTCCCAGCCGGCCCAGACCAGTTTGATTCCGGAGTTGGTCATTTCTGATTCCTTTCGCCTGGACGCAGCAGTTCCGCAAATAACAAGGTGTAATCCTCTCTGGTAATTGGGCGCCAACTGTCTATTTGGCGCGGGAAACGTTTCTGATACGGGCCCACGGCCAACTCCGGCGTGTCACGCTCAAGGATTTCTCGCACACGCGTGAGAGGAACAGGTCTGGAGCTGGCAGGAAGTGCGGTGAAATCCAGTTTCAACATATTGGGATAATCTGGATTATAAGGTGTTTCACCCTCAGTCTCGGTGAAGCTTCCAGTCACGATGGCGTCATCCTTGATAGATTTCAGTCCTTTGACATAAATCAGAATGCGAGTTCCGGTGGGGATATCATGCTCCCAGCGCTTAAATGTAAAGTCGCTGAAACCAATTCTGTAAATGCTCCTGTAGTAGGCATAATCGCCCCCGGTAACCTTGATTGCAAAGCCCGTATATTTTTCCATGAACGGGTCTCCTGTTCGTGAAGGCCTCACGCGTGCCGGACGCCGCGGGTGTTCAGGCGAATGACGTAGAGCGAGGTCGTCGCGGTGATATAGAGGTGATCGAAGCCCGGCCCGCCGAAACAGCAGTTGGCGATTGGCTCGGGGACCAGAATCTTGCCCAGGCGCTCCCCGGACTGGGTGTAGACCTGGATGCTGTCCGCCGAACTCGTGAAAAGGTAGCCGTTTTGGTCGAAGCGGAAGCCGTCCGGCAGGCCGGGATTGATCTCGGCAAAGAGGCGGCCCTCGCCGAGCGAGACTCCATCCACCACGTCGAAGACGCGGATGTGATGCGGGCCGTCGGGGTCGTGGGAAGCGCCGGTGTCAGCCACGTAGAGGCGCTGGCCGTCCGGCGAAAAGGCGAGGCCGTTCGGCTTGACCATGTCGTCGATGACCCGCGCAATGGCGCCGCTGGCCGGATCGAGGCGGTACACGTGGCAGCCGTCCTGCTCGAAGGGGTTTTCGTGGCCCTCTTCCGTGCCGGGCAGGATGCCGTAGGGCGGGTCGGTGAACCAGATGCTGTCGTCGGAGCGCACCACCACGTCATTGGGCGAGTTGAAACGGCCGCCCTGATAGCGATCGGCGAGGGTGATCACGCTGCCATCGGCCTCCGTACGGCTCACGCGGCGCGCGCCGTGTTCGCAGGTGACGATGCGCCCCTGACGGTCGAGGGTGTTGCCGTTGCTGTAGTTGGAGGGCTGGCGGAAGGTCTCGACGCCGCGGGCGGCCGACCAGCGCAGCATGCGGTTGTTGGGGATGTCGCTCCACACGACGCTGTCGTCCGGCAACCAGACCGGACCCTCGGCCCAGATGCAGCCCTCCGCCAGATGTTCCAGGCGCGAGTCCGGCAACAGCAGTTCGTTGAAACGCTCGTCGAAGACCTCGAATCCATCAGACATGCCAGCACTCTCCTCTACCTGGAAGGGCAAAATTGTAGCGAATCCGCCTCAGGACCGCAGCGCCTGGTCGAGGTCGGCGATCAGATCGTCGGCGTGCTCCAGGCCGACCGAGACGCGCAGGAGGTTGGGCGCGGTGCGGGTGACACCCTTTTCCATCGAGGCCCGGTGCTCGATGAGGCTGTGCGTCCCGCCGAAGCTGGTGGCGCGGCGGAAGAGCTTGACCCTGCCTGTCACCGCCAGCGCCTCGTCAGCGCCGCCGCACACCTGCAGCGAAAGCAGGCCGCCATAGCCGCTCATTTGGCCGCGGGCCACCTCATGGGCCGGGTGGCTCTCGAGACCAGGGTAATTGACGCACTCGACGGCGGGATGCTGCTCGAGGAACAGCGCGACTTGCAGGGCGTTGTCGGCGTGGGCGCGCACGCGCAGGGGCAGGGTCTCGATGCCGCGCAGGGTCAACCAGCACTCCAGCGGCGAGGGCACGGCGCCGCCGACCTGCTGGATTTGCTGCAGGCGTTCGAATCGTTCGTCCACCTCTCCGGTGACGATGATGCCGCCCAGCACGTCGCTGTGGCCGCCGAGGTACTTGGTGGTGGCGTGCATGACGTAGTCGACGCCCAGCTGCAGCGGGCGCTGGAAGACGGGCGTGGCGATGGTGTTGTCGCAGGCCACGCTGGCGCCGGCGTCATGGGCGACGTCGCTGATGGCGCGAATATCGCTGACGCCCAGTTCCGGGTTGGAAGGAGTCTCCAAAAGCACCAGACGCGTTTCCGGGCGCAGGGCGGCGGCGACGTTTTCCGGCCGCGACATGTCGACAAAGCTGGTGTCGATGCCCTGACGCGCCATGATGTCGGTCATGATGATGCGAATGCCGTAGTAGAGGACGTCGGGCGCGACGACGTGATCGCCCTGGCCGAGGGTCTGCAGCAGGGCGTAGATGGCCGCCGAGCCGGAAGCGAAGGATGCGGCGTCCACGCCGCCCTCCAGCGCCGTGATGCGCGCCTCCAGCGCAAGGCGGTTGGGGTTGCCGAGACGGCTGTAGACGTAGTCCAGTGGGTAACTGCCGTCCGCCGCGCGCTCGTAGGTGGTCGAAAAGTGCACCGGGGCGACGATTGCGCCGCTGGCGGGATCGACGACGTGGCCGGCGTGAATGGCCTGCGTTTCCACGTTCATGAGGGAGTCCTTTCAGGCGCGCAGGGTCGCGCCCAGTTGATTTTCGGCGGCGCGCACGATTTTGCGATGCACCTTCGCCACCTCGCGGTCGGTCAGGGTGCGGGCGTCGGTCTGGTAGACGAGATTGAAGGCCAGGCTCCTGTGGCCGGGCGGGACCGGATCGCCGGTGTAGACGTCGAAGAGGCGCAGGTCATGCAACAGGTCTCCGCCGGCGCGGCGCAGGACCGATTCAACGTCCGCCGCCGACACCTCCTCCCGCAGCACCAGCGCGATGTCCTGGTAGACGGGCGGCGTGAGCGGCAGGGCCTGCAGGGGGTAGCTGCGCCAGCTGCTGCGTTGCAGCAGACTCTCCAGGTCCAGCTCGGCGACCAGCACGGGCGCGTCGTTCAGGTCGAAGGCCTGCGCCACAATAGGGTGCAACTCGCCGGCGTGGCCGAGCAGGTCACCCTGGCTGCGAATCGCCGCCGAGCGGCCTGGGTGGAAGCTGGCGTGCTCGCCCCGGCCCCACAGGACGCCGGGAACGTTGAAACTGGCCAGCAGCCGGTCAAGCACGCCCTTGAGATCGAAGAAGTCCAGTTGACCGTCGTCGGCGTCGCCCTGCCAGTCGGGCAAACGCCGGCGGCCGGTCATAAGCAGGGCCAGACGCCGCGGCTCGCGGGGCAGCTCCTCGCTCTCCTGCGGCAGATAGACCTGGCCGATCTCGAAGACCTGCTGCGTCTCGCGCCACCGTGCGTTGGCGGCGGCGCTGTCCAGCAATTGCGTGAGCAGGGTGTGGCGCAGCACGCGTTTTTCCGGCGCGACGGGGTTGAGCAGTTCGACGTAGGGCTGCGTGTGGAAACCGGGGCCGCCGCCAGGCGTCAAAAGGGCCTCGCGTTCCGGTGAACTGAAGCGGTGGCTGATGTTTTCGCGCAGACCAAGAGTCGCCAGCAGGTCCCGCAGCAACTCCTCGTGCTCCAGCGCCAGGTCCGCGTGCAGGGGCGGCAGTTCATCGTCGACCATGCTGTCCGGGATGCGGTCATAGCCGTGAATTCGCGCCAGTTCCTCGATCAGGTCGGCCTGGCCGGTGACGGCTTCGCTGCTGATGTCGAGTCGGTGTTCCGGCACCGTCACCTCCAGCTGATTCCCACGCAGGTTTACCGTGAATTCAAGCCGGCGCAGGATGGCGGCGGCCTCGTCCGCGCTGAAGTCCACGCCCATGATGCGCTGGATCTCGGCGACGGTCAGGACGACCTGCACCGGTTCCGGCGGAAGGGGATAGTCGTCGACGATGCCGGCAGCGATCCTGCCGCCGCCGTGGCGACGCATCAGTTCGATGCCGCGCCTGACCCCGTCCGCCGCGATGGCCGGGTGGACGCCGCGGCTGAAACGAACGCCGGCGTCGGTGATGACCTTTTGCGACTGCATCGTGCGGCGGATGTTGACGGCGTTCCAGTTGGCGGCCTCGAGCAGCACGTTGCGCGTGTTTTCGTCGATCTCCGTTTCGGCGCCGCCGATGATGCCACCCAGACTGAGGATACCGGCGGAATCCAGCAGAATGATGTCGTGCGCTTCCAGTTCACGCCGGGCGCCTTCCAGCGTCGTCAGGGTCTCACCGGGTTGCGCATGGCGCGTCGTGATGGTGGGCTGGGCGCCATCGGCGCGCGCCAGCAGCTTGTCGTAATCGAAGGCATGCAGGGGCTGGCCCAGTTCGAAGGTGATGTAGTTGGTGACGTCGACGATGTTGTTGATCGGCCGTTGACCCACCAGGCGCAGGCGCTGCTGCAACCACAGCGGCGAGGGACGGACCTGCGTGTCCCGCAGGAGGGCAAGGGTGAAACGGGGATTCAGGTCCGGCTCCTCGATGCGGATGGCGGCCTGACCCTCGATCGGGGGCCCCTCGGCGAGAACCTCCGTGGCGGGCCTGCGCAGCGGCTTGTCCAGCAGGGCGGCGACCTCGCGCGCGACGCCGAGGATGCTGAAGCAACGCGCCAGGTTGGGCGTCAGTTCGATATCGAATACCACGTCGCCAAGCACGTCCTGCAAAGGCGTGCCGGGGCGAAAGCTGCCGTCGTCCGCCAGCAGCAGGATGCCCTCATGCTCGTCGGAGAGCCCCAGTTCCTTTTCGGAGCAGACCATGCTGCGGTTGGGGATGCCGCGCAGGGCGCGTTCCCTGAGCCGCAGGCGTTTGGGCTTTTCGCTGTGGCCGTCCCACAGTTCGGCGCCTTCCATGGCGAAAGGGGCCCACAGGGGCGGCTCGAGCGGCCCTGTATCCTTGAACTCAAACAGGTTGGTCGCGCCGGTGACGCACTGTTCCAGGGAGTCGCCGCCGTAATCGACCATGGCGAGCACGAGGCGATCGGCATTGGGGTGGGCGCGCACCTCGCGGATGGCGCCCAGCAGTACCTTGTCCCGGTCCCAGACCAGGTGGTCCGAGGCCGGCCAGCGCACGCCCTCGACCACGCCCTGGGGCAGGCCAAGGTAGTTGATGGCGGCGACCTCAAGGCCGGCCAGGGTCAGGCGTTCGGCCAGCCATTCAGCCGGAACGTCGACGTCGACCAGGTCGCGCAACCAGGAAAGGGGGACCAGCATGATTTCTCCTTACGCGGTCAGATTGGCTGTGGTTGATACAGGGACGGGCATGGCGGCCTCCTGCACGGGTCCGAAGTGCTGGATCAGAATTGCTCCAGGAAACGCAGATCGTTGCCCCAGAAATAGCGAATGTCATGGATGTCGTGGCGCAGCATGGCGCTGCGTTCCGGCCCCATGCCAAAGGCGAAGCCGCTCCACTCGGCCGGGTCGTAGCCGCCGTTGCGCAGCACGTAGGGATGCACCATGCCGCTCCCGGCGATTTCCAGCCAGCCGCTGTACTTGCAGACGCGGCAGCCGGCGCCGCCGCAGAGGAAGCATTCGACGTCGATCTCCATGCTGGGCTCGGTGAAGGGGAAGTAGGAGGCGCGGTAGCGGACGCGCGCGTTTTCGCCGAACATGCGGCGGGCGAAGGCCGCGACCGTGCCCTTCAGGTCGGTCATGCGGATGCCGCGGCCCACGGCCAGGCCCTCCACTTGGTGGAATTGCACTTCACTGCGCGCGGTGATCTGCTCGTAGCGATAGCACATGCCGGGCAGGATGACGCGCACGGGACGCGTGCCGCCGGCGCCGAGGTCGCGCATGGCGCGGATCTGGCCCGGTGAGGTATGGGTGCGCAGGATCACGCCGGGCGTGGTCGTATAGAAAGAGTCCTGCATGTCGCGCGCCGGGTGATGCGGCGGAAAGTTCAGGTACTGGAAGTTGTACTCGTCGGTTTCGACGTCGCGGCTGCGATAGACCTGGAATCCCATTTCCCCCCAGATGCGGGCGAATTCACGCAGGATGCGCGTGGACGGGTGCAGGCCGCCGGCCTGGCGCTGCCGGCCAGGCAAGGTGACGTCGATGAAACCGCTTTCGAGGTCGAGCAGCAGTTCGGCGCTGCGAATGGCCTCCTCGCGCTCCGCGTGCGCCTCGGTCAGCAGTTGACGGATCTCGTTGGCGCGTTTGCCCCAGGCGGCACGCGCTTCCGGCGGCAACTGGCCGGTGGCGCGCAGGCTGGCGGTGATGGCGCCGCGGCGCCCGAGCCAGGCGCTCTGCCATGCGGTCAGCGCTTCACTGCTTTCGCTGGCGGCGAGGGCCTGCAGGGCGTCGGCGTACTGCGTTTCAAGCGTTTCGAGCATGGTCCTCTCCCCATCCTCCTGCGGCTGGTCGAGCAGAAATGAATGCTGCCGTTCGCGCATGGCGGGATACAAAAACTCCCGCCCCGGTCAGGGACGGGAGTCTGAATCCCGCGGTACCACCCTGGTTGGCCGCTCTGGCGACCCGCTCTGCATGCCTGGTAACGCCGGCGGGCGGAGCAGGCTACTGACCCCGGGCACGGGGCGTTCCCCTGTCAGCTCGGGAGGGAATTCCGCGGCTGCGCGTCTGCCAGGGCTCGCAGTCAGGACCCCGGCTCCCTGGTGACGCCCGCGCCACGGACTGTCTCCGTCGTGGCCGTTGCGCGCCAGTATGAAGGCAGCCCGGCAGTTTGTAAAGCGTAAGTCCCGGGCAATTCGCGACGGGAAAGTAGCCCCGCCCGGGTCCGTTGCACGAGTGCCTTTTGGGTGAAATCAGGCTGGAGGCCGGGCGAGGGCGAAGGACAGTCCGGGTCATGGGCAGGCGTGTCGCCCGGATGTTAGCTCTCTGCAAAGGCGATTGTGGCCGTCGCAAGTTATAGTAAAATCCCGATGCAGGCGATCGATCCGTAGCGGAGCGGGCGAGGGATGATTAGCGGACGGGTGCTCTTGCTCAATGGCAGCAGCTGGGAGCCGCTGGCCGTCATCACTGTGCCGCGGGCCATGAACCTCTTGCTGGCCGGCAAGGCCTTCACCGTGGAGGAGAGCGGTCGCTTTCTGCGCACGGTGAGCCAGCGCTTCGCCGTGCCCTCGGTCATCGCCCTGCGCACCTTCATCAACGTACCGCGGCGCCGCGCCAGCTGGAGTCGCAAGGGCGTGATGATCCGCGACAACTACACCTGCATTTACTGCGGCGCCCGCGCCGGCAGCCTGCAGCGGGGCAAGGTGCTGGCGCGCAGCGACCTGACCATCGACCACATCCTGCCGCGTTCGCGCGGCGGGCGCGACCAGTGGACGAACACCGCCTGCGCCTGCACGGCCTGCAACCATCGCAAGGGCGACCGCCTGCCGCACGAGGCCGGCATGAAACTGCGCAGCGAACCGCGTACGCCGCGCACCAGTTACCTGGTGATCGCGGTTGGCAGCGGCCAGGACTCCTGGAAACAGTACATCGAGTTTTAGGCAGGGCCTCAACCCTTTGCCGGGCAGCCTGCCCTGCGTTCCCGTCGCGGGATAGTTGCGCCTCCCGTCGGGCGCGCTAGAATCCATTCACTCATATTTTTTGCGGAGGACAAACATGAACCACTCCCGTATTCGTTTTACCGGGCTGATTATGCTGCTGCTGCTGGCGCTGACGGTCAGCCTGGTATCGGCGCAGGGGATCCCGGACGTGCCGCGCGAGGACACCGTCATCCTCGACATTGACGGCGGCGCTTCCACCAACCGCGCCCCCTTCAGTCACAATCAGTTGTTCGGTGGCTCTTCGGCCGGCGGCAACGTGGGCACCGGCCAGGTGGTCTACGACCCGCTCTTCGTCCTGAATTACGAAAGTGGCGAGGTCGAGTCCTGGATCGGCGAGAGCATGACGCCTTCCGAGGACTTTTTGACCTGGACGCTGAAGATTCGCGAGGGCGTCTGGTGGGCCGACGGCGAAACGTTGGATGCCGACGACGTGATCTGGACGGTGAACCTGCTGCTGAATGACGAGACGCGCCGTCTGGCGCGCGCCGCCGCCCTCCAGACCTGGACGGAGTCGGTTGAGAAGATCGACGACCTGACGGTGCAGTTCAACCTGCTCAAACCGAACCCGCGTTACCAGCTGGACTACTATTCGGTCAAGATTGGCGGCAGCTTCCTGCCCATGCCGGAGCACCACTGGTCGCAGGTGGAGGACATCTTCGCCGACGCCAATTTCGATCTGGAGAACGGCCACCCGTTGGGCAGCGGCCCCTACAAGATGGTCAGCGCCAGCGAGAACGAGTTCATCTACGACCGCGATGACAACTGGTGGGGCGCGGCCAGCGGCTACTTCCCGCTTCCCGAGCCGAAGCGCCTGATCTGGGTGCACACCGGCAACGACGACGTGCGCTCGCTGCTGGCCATCGACAACCAGCTGGACAGCGTGATGGATATCACGGTCGGCGCGTATGACGTCATTCGCGCGCAGAACCCGAACTTCGTCACCTGGACGCAAGACCTGCCCTACGTCTGGTTCGGTCCCTGCGCGCGGCGCATCACCATCAACCACACGGTTGACCCCTGGGGCGACCCGGACATGCGCTGGGTGCTGAGCCACGCCACCGACCGCAGCGAGGTCGTGCGCATCGCCTATGAAGGCGTCTCCGTGCCCTCGCGCACCAACTTCCCCGAGTATGGCGGCCTGCAGGTCTTCATCAACGCGCTGGAAGAAGCCGGTCTGACGCAATCGCCGGTGGCGGACGTGGCGGCCGCGCAGGCAATCCTGGAAGGCAAGGGCTACGCCCTGAACGACGCCGGCATCTACGAGAAGGATGGCCAGGAACTGGGCATCGAGATCCAGGCGCATGAGGGCTTCATCGAGAAGCGCCGCATCGCCGAGAACCTCGTCGAGCAGTGGCGCGGCGCAGGCATCGCCGCCACCCAGGTCAACGTAGCAGGCGGCACCTGGAGCGACAACAAGGCGCTGGGCAACTTCGAGGCGACCGGTGACTGGGACCAGTGCGCTTCGATCAACGAACCCTGGGCAGGCATGGACCGCGACAACGTCGCCTGGTACGCTCCGATCGGTGAGCGCGCCCCCGGCGGCAACAACTTCGCGCGCTGGAGTGGCGAGAAGGCCGAGGCCTACAGCGCCATCGTCGACCAGATGGGCGTCCTGCCCCTCGGTGACGAGGCCATCATGCCGCTCTTCATGGAGGCCATGGGCATATGGTACGAGGAACTGCCGACGCTGCCGATCACCCAGGCGACCAAGCTGATCCCCTTCAACGAGACCTACTGGACCGGCTGGCCGACGGCGGAGAACAACTACTTCCACGCGCCGACCTGGTGGCACAGCACGGCAAAGATCATCCTGAACCTGCAGAAGGCGGGCTGACGCCCGCGGGTTCACCAGAAATGCAGGCCCGGCTGCCACAGGTGGCCGGGCCTTTTTGATGGATGTCCGGGAGGCCTTATGAGCAAGAGACCGAACGTCATCTGGATTTTCGGCGACCAGCACCGGGGGCAGTCGCTGGGCTACATGGGCGACCCGAACGTCTCGACGCCGCATCTGAACCGCCTGGCGGACGAGGGGATCACCTTCACGCGGGCGGTGGCGGGCTTTCCGCTCTGCTCGCCCTTTCGCGGCGCGCTGATCAGCGGGCAGTATCCGCACCGGGTGACGCCGGGTCACCAGACGCAACTGGACCCGAGCCTGCCGACGGTGGCGACGGCTTTCAACGAGGCGGGCTACCACACGGCGTGGTACGGCAAGTGGCACGTCGACGGGGCGCAGGAGCGCGAGCGCCGGACGGCGATGCACATCATTCCGCCGGAGCGCCGCGGCCACTTCCAAAAGTGGATTGGCTACGAGAACAACGCGCCGCAGTTCGACTGCTGGATACACGGCGGGGAAGGGGAGGACGCCTTTCACTACCGTTTGCCGGGCTACGAGACGGACGCGCTGACGGACCTCTTCATCGAGCATTTGCGGGAACGGGCGGCTGAGGACGAGCCTTTCTTCGCGAGTCTGTCGGTGATTCCGCCGCACGACCCCTACCATGCGCCGCCGGAATTCATGGCGCGGCACATCCCGGCGCGGGTGCAGTTACGGCCGAACGTACCGGCCATACCGCGGATCGTGGAGCGTGCGAGGAACGATCTGGCGGGCTATCACGCGATGATCGAGAATCTGGACTGGAACGTGGGACGCATCCGGGCGGCTCTGGAGGAGCTGGGGCTGTACGAGAACACGCACGTCCTGTTTTTCTCGGACCACGGCGACATGCACGGCAGTCACGGGCAATTCCGGAAGACCTCGCCCTGGGAGGAGTCGCTGCGCATCCCCTTCATCATCGGGGGCGGGCCGCACCGTTACCATCACGACTCGGGCTTTCATGAGGTGCCGCTCAACCACGTGGACATAGCGCCGACGTCGCTGGGGTTGTGCGGGCTGGAGGCGCCGGTCTGGATGCAGGGGACGGACTATTCGGGCTATCGTCTGCGGGACCGGGAGATCGGCAGCGAACCGGACAGCGCCTACCTGCAAACGGTGGTGCCGACCATGCACGGCCATTCGGTCGACCGGCCCTGGCGCGGCATCGTGACGCGCGACAACTGGAAGTACGTGGCGCTGGAGGGCCAGCCCTGGCTGCTCTTCAACCTGAATGAGGACCCTTACGAGCAGGCCAACCACGCGCACAACTCGCTGTACCATGCCGAGCGGCGCGGGTTGCAGGCGCGTCTGGCGGAATGGATCGACCACACGGGCGACAGTTTCCAACTGCCCGAATCGTGATGCTGCCGTATGGCAGGGGCTGACATGAGCGAACGACCGAACGTCATCTGGATCTTTGGCGACCAGCACCGCGGCCAGTCGCTGGGCTACATGGGCGACCCGAACGTCTCGACGCCGCATCTGAACCGCCTGGCGGACGAGGGGATCACCTTCACGCGGGCGGTGGCGGGCTTTCCGCTGTGCTCGCCCTTCCGCGGGGCGTTGATCAGCGGGCAGTACCCGCACCGGGTGACGCCGGGTCACCAGACGCAGCTGGACCCGAGCCTGCCGACGGTGGCGACGGCCTTCAACGAGGCGGGCTACCACACGGCGTGGTACGGCAAGTGGCACGTCGACGGGGCGCAGGAGCGCGAGCGCCGGACGGCGATGCACATCATTCCGCCGGAGCGCCGCGGCCACTTCCAAAAGTGGATTGGCTACGAGAACAACGCGCCGCAGTTCGACTGCTGGGTACACGGCGGGGAAGGGGATGAGGCCTTCCATTACCGTCTGCCGGGCTACGAGACGGACGCGCTGACGGACCTCTTCATCGAGCACTTGCGGGAGCGGGCGGGCGAGGACGAGCCCTTCTTCGCGGGTTTGTCGGTGATTCCGCCGCACGACCCCTACCACGCGCCGCCGGAATTCATGGAGCGGCACATCCCGGCGCGGGTTCAGTTACGGCCGAACGTGCCTGACATACCGCGGATCGTGGAGCGTGCGAGGAACGATCTGGCGGGCTACCACGCGATGATCGAGAATCTGGACTGGAACGTGGGACGCATCCGGGCGGCTCTGGAGGAGCTGGGGCTCTACGAGAACACGCACGTATTGTTTTTCTCGGACCACGGCGACATGCACGGCAGCCACGGGCAGTTCCGCAAGACCTCGCCCTGGGAGGAGTCGCTGCGCATCCCCTTCATCATCGGGGGCGGGCCGCACCGCTACCGCTACAACTCGGGTTTTTATGAAGTGCCGATCAACCACGTGGACATAGCGCCGACGTCGCTGGGGTTATGCGGTCTGGACGCGCCGGCCTGGATGCAGGGGACGGACTACTCGGGCTATCGCTTGCGGGCTCGGGCGATCGGCAACGAACCGGACAGCGCCTACCTGCAGGCCGTGGTTCCCACCGGCTATGCGCACACCATGGATCGGCCCTGGCGCGGCATCGTGACGCGTGACAACTGGAAATACACCGTGCTGGAGGGGCAACCCTGGATGCTCTTCAACCTGAATGAGGACCCCTACGAGCAGGCCAACCACGCGCACAACTCGCTGTACCATGCGGAGCGACGCGGGTTGCAGGCGCGTCTGGCGGAATGGATCGACTGTACCGGCGACAGTTTCATCCTGCCCGAACCCTGAAAAGTGACGACTTCTGAACCGATCCGGCACGTCGACGTACGTAACATGGCAAGTGAAGGCGGCTGGCAGAAAGGACGACGGCGCTGAAGATCCTGCTGGAAGCGCGCGGACTGAACAAGCAGTACAAACGTGAAGACGGCAGCCCGCTGCAGGCGCTGGCGGAGGTCGATCTCGACATCCGCCGTGGTGAGATCTACAGCCTGCTTGGGCCCAACGGGGCGGGCAAGACCACGCTGATCTCGATCATCAGCGGCTTGCTGGCGCCAGACTCAGGCCAGGTCGTCATCGACGGGCACGACCTGCAACGCGATCCCCTGGCGGCGCGCGGCCTGCTGGGCGTGGTGCCGCAGGAACTGGCGCTCTACGAAGACCTGTCGGCGCGGCAAAACCTGCGCTTCTTCGGCCGGCTCTGCGGACTGCGCGGCCCCGAACTGGAGCGGCGCGTGGACGAAACGCTGGACTTCGTCGATCTGGCGGACCGTCAGCGGGAACGCGCCAGTCGCTATTCGGGCGGCATGAAGCGGCGACTCAACATCGGCATTGGTCTGCTGCATCGGCCGCAACTGGTCTACATGGACGAGCCGACGGTCGGCGTTGACCCGCAGAGTCGACGGCGCATCCTGGATTCGGTGCTGCGCTTGCGCGCCGACCATGGCATGACCGTGCTTTATACGACGCACCTGATGGAAGAGGCGCAGGAACTCAGCGATCGCGTCGGCATTATCGACCATGGTCGCCTTATCGCCGAAGGCACGGTCGGGGACCTGGTGCTTGAGGCCGGTGAGCAGGACCGGCTGGAAATCGATCTGGTGGAGGGCAGCCGCGTGGACGACGCCCTCCTGCAGGAACTGGAGCGCGCGTTGCCGGGGGCAGCGCGGGTGCAGCCGGGCGAGCCCCGTGAGCAGGGGCGTCTCGTGGTCCATGCCGACCGCGGGCGACAGGTCCTGTCGCCCCTGATCACGGCACTGGGCGCCGCCGGCCTTGAGGTGCGTTCCGTGAGCGTGCAGGAACCGAACCTTGAGACGGTCTTCCTGCAGATGACCGGCCACGCCCTGCGGGATTGAGCGCCATGCTGGCCGCAGCGATTCTGATTGCGCGCAAGGACCTGTACCTGCGCTTCACCAATCGCGCTTCCCTGCTCTTTTTGCTGGCGCTGCCGCTGGGCCTGTCGCTGATCATCACCCTGGTCTTCGGTGACCTGGGCGGGGACGGACCGGCCTCGCTGCGGGGCATTCCGCTGGGAGTCGTCAACTTGGACGAGGGGGCGGAGCAACAGGGCCGGTCGATCAATTACGGCGCCGGACTGCTGCAGTTGCTCGGCGCTGCCGACCTGAACGCTGTGGTGGAAGCCGACGCCGTTGCCTGTCCCCACGCTTCCGCCGGGGCCGGCCTCGGACCCACCCCTGCCTTGAGTGAGCTGTTTTCGACGCAGGAAGTACAGGATGCGGCCGCCGGACGGGACCTGGTGAACAGCGGCGAGCTGGCAGCGCTGGTCATTGTCCCGGCAGACTTCAGCGCCCGCCTCAGCCCGCAAATTGGTCCAGGCGTTGAGGCCCTGTACACCGAGCCTCCGGCGGCAATTGAAGTCTATAGCGACGGCGGCAGCGCGCTGGTGGGCCAGGTCGTGAGCGGCGTGGTTGCAGGCTACAGCGAGCGTTTGCTGGCGGGCAACATCGCGCTGGGCGCGGCCGTCAACGCCCTGATCGCGCAAGAGCCGCTGGCGGCCCTGCGGCTGGCGGCTGGCGTTGACGACGAGGCGATCTCCGGGGCGCTGGCCTGCGGCTTCGCGGACCTGGCCAGCGGCGTTGTCGCTGAACTGCAGCAAACAGGGCCTCTCGACGACAATGGCCTGCGGCAGTCCACGCGCATACTGGCCTTCGTGGGCATGGCCCAGGCGACCTTCTTCGCCCTCTTCGCCGCCCAGTTTGGCGTTCTGGGCGTGATTGAGGAGCGCCAGGCGGGCACCTTGCAGCGCATCCTGACGACGGCGACGACGCGCGGCGCTTTCCTTGCCGGCAAGCTGCTGGGCACCTGGGTCACGGCGTTGGTCCAGTTGCTGCTGCTGTTGATCGCGCTTTCGCTCTTCGCCAGCCTGATTGAGGGACGCCTGTTCTTCCTCTGGAGCGCCAGCCTGCCGGCGCTATTCGCCATTTTGCTGCCCCTGTCGCTGGCCGTGGCGGGGCTGGGCGTCGTGCTGGTGGCCTTTGTGCAGCGCGTTGAGCAGATCGGCGCGATCGGTGCGCTGGTCAACATCATGCTGGCCATGCTGGGCGGCGCCTACGGCTTCACGGTGCCGGAACCCTGGTCCTGGCCGTCGATGATCTACTGGGGCGTGGAAGGCATGGCGCGCCTGGGGCTTGGCGATACGGCCGTGGGTCTGAACGCGCTGGTGCTGACGCTGCAGGGGCTGGCGCTCTTCGGCATCGGCCTGTGGTTGTTCCGGCGACGGGTCGAGGTGTAGCGCATGCGACATGTATGGATCATCGCCCGGCTGGACCTGCTGATCTTCCTGCGCAGCCGCAGCAACGTCATTCAACTCGTGCTGGTGCCCGTGGTGCTTACGCTGGTGCTGGGCTTCGCCCTGGGCGGCCGCGCCGAAGGGGCCGTCACCCTGCGTCTGGACCTGCTGGACGAGGACGACAGCCAGCGTTCGCGCCAACTGCGGGACGCGCTGACGGCGCAGGGGCCGACCCTGCTGGTCTGTCCGACCGCCGGCGAATCTTGTGGCGAGGACAGGAGCGACGGGAACAACCTGGACGCGGCACTCGCCCGCCTGCGCCAGGGCGACTCAGACGGTCTGCTGCGGATACCGGCGGGCTACGGCGCGCGACTGGAGGCGCAGGAGAGGGTCGCCTTGTCCTTCCATACCACGGCGGCTATCCCGACGGCGGACCCGGTCTGGCAACGCGTCCAGATCGCCCTGTCGTCGATCAACGGCGCTGTCGCAGCCGACGCGACGACGCGCGCCCTGTACGCCGCGCTGGGTCTGAATGAGGGCGGCCTTGCGGACTATCGCGAGGCTGCGAAAAGCCTGGCCCGCGAGGCCTGGTCGGCGCGCCCTGTGCTGGTAGAGGTGACGCAGGCCGGTGAAGGGCAGGGCGACTCCGACGTTCCGGCCGGCTTCGCGCAGTCTGTGCCGGGCATGGCCACGTTTTACGCGCTCTTCAACGTCATGGGCGGCGGCATGGCCGTGATCATGCGCGAGCGGCGTGAGGGGACCCTGGCGCGCATGGCGACGCTGCCGCTGCGGCGCCGTGAAATCCTCGCCGGCAAAATCCTGGCGCGCGTCGTGACCGGCATTTTGCAATTTCTGATTATCTTCACGGTCGGCTTCGCCATCGGCCTCGACGTGGGCAGGGAACCCTTGTCGCTGGCCTTGCTGACGCTGCTGTACGTCCTGTGCGTCACGGCGCTGGGCATCGCGCTGGCCAGTCTGATCCGCAATGACGAGCAGGTGGCTCTGTTGTCGGCGCTGATCGCCATGACCATGGCGGCGCTGGGCGGCGCCTGGTGGCCGCTGTCGCTGGCGCCGCCCTTCATGCAGGTCATCGGCAAACTGACGCCGGTCGCCTGGGCGATGGAGGGGTTTCATCAACTGATCTGGCGCGACGGCGGCCTGCCGGAGCTGCTGCCCTCACTGGCCGTGCTGGCCCTCTTCTGCGTCGCTTTCTTCGCCCTCGGGTTGCGCCTGTTCCGCTTCAAGTAGCGCCATGAGGCTGCGCCGCGTCCTTTTCCACCTGACGCTGCTGGCGTTTCTGCTGCTGCTGCCGCTGCGCAGCACGCTGCCCGGCGGCACCCGCTGGAACACGGCGGCCCTGCTGGCGCGCGATCACAGCTACAACTGGCTGGCCTGGTTGCCGTCAGCGCTGGGCGCGAAACTGGGCCAGGCATTGTGGGGCCTGCGCCCCTTTATGGATGAGATCGCGGCCAGCCAGTTTCTGCGCGACTACTTGGCGGATTTGGGTGAGCTGCAGGCGCTGGAGGCGCGTATTGAAGCGCTCTACAGCGACGCCACGCAGTCGGACCCCTTGTCGGCCAGCGCCGGTTTGCGCAGCCAACGGGACGCCATCAGGCAGCATCTGCGCGGGCGCCAGAACCTGGCCGAGAGCGTGCTGGAGGGGCAACTGGCCGCCGTGCTGGTGGACCTGGGTTTTGCGGTGGCGGGTCAGGTGCTGCCGCCGGTGGCGATGCGTCTGACGGCGCTGCCGCAGGTGCTGGTCGTTTCCCCGCGCGACGAGATCCGCTACGAGATCAGCATCGGGCTCGAACCGCTGCCGCTGGACGTGGCCGTGGCTCTTGAGGGGCAAATTGAGGAAAGGCTGGATGCCTCGGCGCTGGTGCTGCCCATCGGCGGCATCGCCCTCTACCCCGCGATGGTCCTGGAGAGCGCCAGCATCGCGACCCTGGCGGACACATTCGCCCACGAATGGTTGCACCATTACCTTTTCGCCTTCCCGCTGGGCCAGGCATGGGACTATGACAGTGAGGCGCGCGTCATCAACGAGACGGTCGCCAGCCTGTTTGCGCAGGAAGTCGCACCGCTGCTGTTGCGGCGTTACTACCCGGAACTGGCGCCGCCGGCTGCGATTCGCCAGCGGGTTGCCTTCAGTAATCAGGGAAGCTTCAACTTCGGCGCGGAGCTGGACCGCACGCGGCGTCGCGTGGACGAGTTGCTGGCCCGCGGCGAGGTCGAGGCGGCCGAGGCCTGGATGGAAGGACAGCGCCAGCGTTTCGTGGCCAACGGCTACGCCATCCGTCGCCTGAACCAGGCCTGGTTCGCCTTTTACGGCGGTTACCAGTCCGCGGCACAGGGGCCGGGCGGTGACGATCCGGTCGGGCCGGCCCTGCGTGAACTGCTGGCGCGCAGCGACTCCCTGCACGACTGGGTCGTTTCACTGCGCGGCATCACCACGACGGAGCAACTGCTGGACCTGCTTGAGGAGAGTCGGGGGTCGAAGGCCTGAATCAGGGAGTCTGAAATTGCCAGTCCCGCAGCATGCCGGCGATCAGCGCAGCCCGTTGCGGCAGGCTGTTGATGATGACGTGCTCGTGCTCGGCGTGCAGGCCGTCGCCCTGGGGGCCCAGGCCGTCCAGGGTCGGAATGCCCGCAGCGGCGGTGAAGTTACCGTCGGAGCCGCCGCCGCTGCCGTCCTCGCGTACGGTCAGGCCCAGCGCGGCGCCGATGTCGCGCGCCTGGTTGAAGGCGGCGATCATGCGCTCGTTGCGCTCCATCGGCGCCCGCCGGTGGTGACGGGTGACGGTCAGGCGAGCGCCGGGCACTCGCGGCTGCAGGGCGAGTATGGCCTCGTCCACTTCTTCCAGCGCGCGCACGCTCAGGGTACGGACGTCGACCCTGGCCGTGGCGCGCGGCGGGATGACGTTGGTCGTGATACCGCCTTCGACGACGGTGACCGAGACCGAAGTGCCGCGCTGCAGGTCGTTCATGTCATTCAGCGCACAAATCTGCTGCGCCATCTCGACGATGGCGTTGATACCCTGTTCGGGGGCGTTGCCGGCGTGCGAGGCGCGGCCCCCGGTCAGCAATTCATAGGTGGCCACTCCCTTGCGCCAGGTCTTGAGCGCGCCTTCCTTCGTGGCCGGTTCCATCACCAGCACGAGGCCGCAATCCGCCGCCGTTTCCATGATCAACTGTTCCGAATAGCGGCTGCCCAGTTCCTCGTCGCTGGTGACCAGCACGCGCAGCGGACGACGGGGCAGTTCGCCGCGCTCCACCAGGGCGCGGATGGCCGTCAATACGATGACGATGCCGCCCTTCATGTCGATGGCGCCGGGGCCGAGGAAACGCCCCTCGTCGTCGATGCGCGGCGGGCGTTCGACCAGTGTCCCCAGGGGCCAGACCGTGTCGCTATGCGTCAGAAAGAGAATGGCCGGGCCCGGCGCGTCGGCGTGCCAGCTGGCCAGAAACATGTCGCCGACCTTCTCCTGCGGGAAGCGTTCCACGCTGGCGCCGAGGGCCTCCAGGCGCGACTGTAGCAGTCGACCGCAGCGGTCCACGGCGGCCTTGTCGGTCGTGGGGGTCTCCAGACGCACCAGTTCTTCCAGTTCGTCGACCATGGCCTGGCGGCGCGCTTCACACCAGCGCAGCAGTTCACTCACAGTTCGCTCCCCAAGGGATGGATTGATCAGTCTCCGCGTTCGAGTTCGTCCAGCGCGCGCTGGTCCTGATCGAGGTTGCGCCGGCGTACCAGCATGCTGACGGCGAAAAGCAGCAGGATGAAAGCGATCGCGGCCAGGCCGAGATTGAGGTAGGCGAGGGTGTCGGGCGTATCGGGCATCAGTCGGCTCCCTTCGCCGCGCTCAGCGGCGCGTTCAGCACCAGGGCCTTGCGCTGCTCCAGCACTTCGACGCGCAACTGCAGGCGGTAACGGTGCCAGAGCAGGGTCAGGGGCAACAGCAGCGACCAGATCGGAAAGTTGACCAGCAGCGCGGTGCTCACACCGGGCGTGGCCGCCAGCTCAAAGCTCCCCTGGGCGTTGGCGGCGGAGGGGCCGATGACGGCCGGGTGAATGGTGTCCGGCCGGATTCTGATGATGATCAGGGTCAATATGACGGTGACGTAGGCCAGGATGGCGTAGACGGATGCCAGGCGTCGCCGTTGTTGCGCGTTATCGATGCCGTTGCGCAGGACCAGCCAGGCGGCGTAGGTCAGACACATGACGGCGGCCGAGGTCAGGCGCGGGTCCCAGGTCCACCAGGTGTTCCAGATGGGCCGCGCCCAGATGGAACCGCTGACGAGATTGACCAGCGCCAGGGTCAGGCCGACTTCGACGCCGGCCACGGCGAAGGAGTCGTAGCAGGTCTCGCGTTTCACGAGATAGCCGATACTGGCCAGCAAGGCCCCGCCAAAGGCCAGGGCGGCGCCGAAGAAAGAGGGCATGTGCAGATAGAAGAGGCGCTGTACGTCGCCCTGACTGGTATCCGTTCCGGCGTGGACGAGCGCCACGTAGAGCCCGAGTGGCAGGGCCAGCACGGAAAGTATGTTTAGCAGGCGCAGGAGGCGCGGTTGGCGCTCCGCCGGGAGTGCGCAAACTTCGATCGCTTCGCTCATGTTTGCTCCCGCATCCGGGTTATGTGCATTCTGTCACAAGCAGCGTGCATAATCAATTCAGGTTTTCAGGACTCGAGCACAGTTTCGTAGAGCAGAAAGCCCGCGGCGAGGTAAATCCCGTCGATGAGTAGCAGCAACAGGAGCCAGGTCTGCAGTTCTACCTCTGGCAGGTTGCCGAGCGCGGCATTGCTGGCGCGCAGGGCTGCAACCAGCAGGGGCAGGGCGACGGGCAGCAGCAGCACAGGCAGCAGTGAATCGCGCGCGCGCGTTTGCACCGTCATGGCGGCCAGCAACGTACCGATGGCGGCCAGGCCCAGGCAGCCCGCCGGCACGATGAGCAACAGGGCGGGCGGAAACTGCGGCAAATTGTACAGGACGGTCAACAGGGGCAGCAGCAGCAGGGCGATTACCAGGGTGAAGAGGGCGTTGGCCAACAGCTTGCCGGCGAAGATCGCGCCGCGCGCGACCGGCGCCAGCAGCAGGGCGTCGAAACCGCCGTGTTCGCGTTCCAGCGCCACGCTGCGGTTGTGGCCGAGGATGCTGGCGAAGAGCAGGGTCACCCACAGTACGCCGCTGGCGGCGTCCTGACGGCCGGGCCGGTCCAGTTCCAGCGCGAAACTGAAGACAAGAATGGCCAGCAGCGCGAAGAGGGCCATCAGACCCAGCAATTCACGGCTGCGCAATTCGGCGCGCAGGTCCTTCCCCGCGATGGTCAGGGCTGCGCGCAGGAAATTCCGCAGCATCAGGGCGCTTCCGTCAATTCGACGTGGCGCGCCGCAAGCGTCCCGGGCGCAGCGTCCGCCAGCGACAGCTCTCCCGCCACGAGGCCCTGGCGCAGGAACAGGGCGCGGTCGGCGAGGCTTTCCGCCAGGCTGTGGCGATGCGTGGCCATCAGGATGCTGCGCTCGCGGCCGGAACGCAGCAGGTGCAGCAGGATTTCCGCCCCTTCGCTGTCGAGGCCGTCGAAGGGTTCGTCGAGCAGAAGCAGGGCCGGGTCGGTCAGCAGGGCGCGGGCGATTGCCAGACGTTGCTGCATGCCGCGCGAGAAATGGCGCACCGGTTCCTGCGCGCGGCGTTCAAGGCCGACGCGACGCAGCAGGTCGCGAATGTGCGGCTCCGGCTCCGCAAGTGCGTAAAGGCGGGCGCAGAAGCGCAGGTTCTCGCGGGCGCCCAGCTGCGGGTGGAGCAGGGTCTCGTGGCCGACATAGCCAATGTGCGGTCGGACCGCGGCCATTTCATCCGGCACCTGCCAGCCGCCAATGTGGATGCTGCCGGCGTCCGGCCGCGCCAGACCGACCAGCAGGCGCAGCAGGGTCGACTTGCCGCTGCCATTGGGGCCCAGCAGGGCGACGAAGGAGCCGCGACCCAGTTGCAGGTCGAGGCCGCGCAGTGCGGGCAGGCGGCCCTGCACCTTGACCAGACCCTGCACGTCGACGAGGACGTCAGATCGCGCGTTCATCGCCTCCGTCACTCTCTCCCGTCAATTGCGCCTGCAGGGCGGCCCGCCGCCGACGATAAACGTCGTGATTGATCGCACCGCGCTCGTGCTCTTCGTCCAGGCGGGCGATCTGCCGCGCCAGGTCGTCGACCCGCTGGCGCTTCCCGTTGCCACCGTGACGCCGGCGCAGCATGACGATGACCAGGGCGATGGTCGCCGCGGCGCCAAGGGCGAGGGCCTCTACGCCGACCACGCCTGGCGGCAGGGCAGGGGCCTGTTCAAGCAAGGTGTAACGCAGGCGCTCGCCCGGCTCAAGACGCAGTTGCGCGCGGTAGCCATCGAAGAAGGACGTGCCCACCATTTGCGGCCCGATGGTGGCGAAGCTATCGTCCGCCAGCGCGAGGCCCGGCCCCAACAGCAGGCGTACCTCGCCCGTCAGGGCGTAATTGAGCGGCAACTCCAGGGTGTGGCGTTCCCGGCCCCGGGGTTGACGCCAGGCCAGTTGCAGAATGTGGTCGATTCCCGGGTAGAGGGGCAGGGTGTCGGTCACTGTGCCGGCGGCCAGATCCACGAGGAAGCGTCCGCTCTCATCCGCCAGCGTCAGGTCGCTGACGCCGGCGGGCAGCGGCAGAACCAGCGAGGCGTACTGTCCCGGCGCCACCTCGTTTTCACTGCTGTACACGCGGTCCGAGGCATTGCGAAAGCGTGCCACCACCACGACCTGCAGTTCGTCGTCCTCCACGCTGACCTGCTGCACCAGCGCCGTCATTGCTATCGTGGAGGGATCGGCGCCGGTCTCGAAAATGGTCACCGGCAGGTCGATTTGGGCGCGGGCGGGGTCCGCGGCGACGCGCGCCGAGGGGAAACGCCGTCCCGCGTACTCGACGAGGACGCTGTAACTGCGACCGGACGCCAGGGTCAGGCCCTCAAAGTGGAAGCTGCCATCGGCTGCGCTGAGAGTCTCGCGCAATTCGGGCATGGTCCCGCTGCCGAACTCCAGCAGGGTGACCTTCAGACCGCCTGGAACGCCGAAGCCCTGACTGCCGTTGCGGATCTGCCCGCGGATGATGCCGCTGACCGGGGAGGGCGAGGTCCAGGGCTGCCCGGCCCCCTCCAGACCCCGCAGGTCGCGCGCGCGCAACCAGGCGACCGCCGCCCAGACGTCGTAGGCGGGCAGGGACGCCGGCAGGGCGTCGCGCAGGTCGGCGTCCGACAGCCTGTCCAGGGTCGCGGGGTCGCGCAGGTCGCCGAGGGCGTCCAGCGCCGGGCAGCCGGAGGCGCAGGCCTCGTTGTGGACCTGTCGGCCGCGGGCGATTTGGGCCGCCGAATAATGCAGGGTGTAGCTGTAAAGCGTCACGTCGCGCAGTTCGCCCTCCGTCAGCGCGTCGCGCCAGGGGGGCATCAGGGCCTCGATGCGGCCGTCGCGGATGGTGCCCAGCCACTGCAGCGGCGCCTGGTTGCGGGCCGCCCAGGGCTGCGTGAAATCGCCCGGCGCGGGAATGGACCCGTTGAGCGCCAGTTCGCCGTCGCCGGCGCCCGTGAGGCCATGGCAAGTGCTGCAACGTTCGGCGAAGATGCGGGCGCCGTTGGTCAGGTCGGCCAGGGCGCGGGGCGGGGGCGTGAGGGTTGCCAGTTGTTGCGGTTCGCCCGCCAGGCCCGAACAGGCGCTGTGAATCAGCACGATCAGCAGGAGCGCCAGCAGGCTGCTGCGCTGCCTCACTCTCGCCTGTCCTCCTCCAGCGCGTCCAGGTCAGCCAGCAGCGCTTCGCCCTGTTTCAGCAGAGTCTCGCGCTCCAACGCATGGCTGTCAGGGTCGATCTTGCCCGTCAGGCGGTCTTCGTCGATGTCGCGCAGGGCCGTCAGCGCAGATTCGTAACGCTGGCGCAGGCGCTCGAGTTCCTGTGACCGCGCAATGTCGCTTCGGTCATTGACCCGTCGGGAGCGCAAGGGCGCCAGCACCAGCAGGGAGCAGATGGCCAGGGCCAGCAGAAAAAGGATCGCGCCGGGGAGACTCATGCGTCGCCAGGCAGCAGCCGGGAGAGCACAGTCTCCAGCGCTGTTTCGTTGACGGCGGCGTAGAAGAAGTGGGCGATATCGCCCTGCTGGTCGATGACAAAGGTCTCCGGCACGCCCTGGATGTTGTAGCGGCCGGAGACCCGGTTGCCGCGGTCGGGTGCGTTGGGGTAGGTGAGGCCGAATTCTTCAATGAAGGCCAGTGAATGCCGGTCGACGTCGGTGTAGGTCAGCCCCAGCACGGTGACGCCGCGATCGCGCCAGCGCTCGTGGACCGCCTGCAACACCGGCGCTTCCACGCGGCAGGGGCCGCACCAGCTGGCCCAGAAGTTGAGCACCACGACCTGGCCGCGCAGGTCCGCGAGGCGCAGCGCATCACCGGCGAAGGTCGTGACCTCGAAGTCCGGCGCGGCGCCGGCTTCGGGCTGAGTGTAGTTGCTGCGCGAAAAGGCGATGCCGAAGAAGACGCTGAGCAACAGCACGACGGCGGTCAGGGCCAGCAGGCCGGGATGGTTGCGCGCAGCAGGCCTGGCGTCGTCGCCGGACAGGAGTTCAGCGTCGTGCACGGAGATCGGCCTCGACGCGCGCGCGATAGTCGTTTTGAGGGTCCTGCTCTTCATACGCGTCCAGCGGCAGGGATGCTGTTTTTCGTTGCCGGGCCCAGCGGCGCAGCAGCAACGCGCCAGGCAGGAGGGCGCCCAGCGCCAGCGCCCAGGGCGTCACGAGGGCCAGGGCGCGCAGGGTCGGGTCCGTCGGCGTGCCGACCACCTGCTGGCCGAAGCGCGCGACAAAGTCGTCGACGATCGCCTGGGACGACTGGCCGGCGTCCAGCTGGAAACGGATTTCGGCGCGCCACTGTCGGCAGGCCGGCGTCTCGCAGTCGTCCAGCGGCACGTTTTCGCAGACAGGGCAATAGAGGCGGGCGGCGACCTTGTTGACCTCGTCGTCGCTGGCCGGTTGGGCGAACGCGGGCAGCGCCAGCAGGGTCAGGACCAGCGCCAGAATTATCCCCTTCATGTTTGCGCCTCCTGCAACGCGGAATCCTGTCGTCGCGACGCGACGCCCGCCTGTTGCGGCCAGGCGGCGATCAGGGTGCCCACGAGTAACAGCAGCCCACCCCACCAGACGAAATTGATCAGCGGGTTGATGGTCAGGCGGAAGGTCGCGCGCGCGCCGGTCTCGTCATGGCCGGTCAGCAGCACGTAGACGTCATTTTCGGCGCTGCTATGGATTCCGGCGATGGTCATGGGCTGTTGCGGAAATACGTCGATGCGCGGCCGCAGCCTTGCGATTTCCCGGCCGTCGCGGCTGAGCGTGACGGCGGCGACGCGCAGCAGACGACCGTCGCCGGCCAGCGCTTCGCTGAAGCCGTCGTAGCGCAGTTCGTAATGTTGCAGAGTCAGGGACTCGCCGCGGGCCAGTGTACGTTGGGTTTCGGCTTGGAAAAGCGTGCTGCCGATGACGCCGATGCCGATCACGGTGACGCCCAGGTGCACGACGTAGCCGCCGTAACGCCCGCGGTTGCGGATGAACAGGGCGCGCAGGGCCTGTGGCCATGCTTCGCCCCAGGCGTGAACGCGCGCCCGCGCGCCGCGGATAATTTCCACAAGGGCCACCATACCGGCCAGCGTGACGAGGCCGTAAGCCAGCAGCGCCTCCGCCGTACGCATGCCCGCCAGGGCGAGCATCGCAAGTAGCGGCAGGGTGAGCAGCAGAGGGACGCGCAATCCCGCGCCCATGCGGCGCAGGGAGCTGTTGCCCCAGGCGGCCAGCGGCGCGAGGCCCATCAGCAGGAAGAGAATGGCGAAGAGCGGCGGTGTCACTTGCTGGTAGTAGTCGACGCCCAGGGTGATGGGCGCATCCAGCAGCACCTCGCTGACCAGCGGAGCGCCGAAGCTGCCCCAGAAGATGGCGATGAAGAGGGCGGCGAAAACGATGTTGTTGAGCACGAAGAGCGATTCGCGCCCCAGCAACCCGGCAAAGGCCCGCTCATCGCGCAGCAGACCCTGGCGCTGGCGCCAGAGCGTGAGGCCGAGGGCGACCAGGGTCATGACGGACCAGAAAGCGAAAAGCGGAAAACCGATCTCGCTGCGCGCGAAACTGTGGACGCTCTCGATGAGGCCGCTGCGGGTGGCGAAGGTGCCGAAGAGCACGGCGGAAAAGGCGAAGATGACCAGCAGCATGTTCCACAGGCGCAACATGCCGCGCTTCTCCTGAATCAGCACCGAATGCAGAAAGGCGGTGCCGGTTAGCCAGGGGAGCAGGGCGGCATTTTCGACCGGGTCCCAACCCCAGTAGCCGCCCCAGCCGAGTACGTCATAGGCCCAGCGGCCACCCAGCAGCAGCCCGAGTCCGAGAAACATCCACGCCAGCAGGGTCCAGCGCCGGGTGGCGCGAATCCAGGCGGCGGAAAGGTCGCCGGAGGCCAGGGCGGCCAGAGCGAAGGCGAAGGGAATGACGAAGCCGGTGAAGCCCAGGTAGAGCATGGGCGGGTGAATGATCATGCCGAAGTGGCGCAGGAGGGGGTTGAGCCCGTTTGCAGTGGCGGCCAGGCGTTCCATGTCCGGCGCGTGGGCGCCGGCGGGAATGAAGGCGTCGCGCAGCACAGCGCCGTCCGCGGCCAGCCAGAAGCGCTCGAAGGGGTTCTCCAGCAGCAGGGACAGCCCGAGGAAGAAAGCCAGAGTGGCCATGGTCACGGCGATGACGCCCGGCATCAGACGACGATGTTCGCGCCAGCTGAGCAGAATGGCGCTGAAGCAATAGAGGCTCAACAGCAGCGACCAGAAGAGCAGGGAACCCTGCTGCGAACCCCAGAGCGCGGTGAATCGGTAAAAGGAGGGCGTGGTCGGGTCGGTGACCGACCAGACGTAGCTGATCTGGTAGTGACCATTGAGCAGCGCCAGCAGCAGGGCCGAGGCGCTGCAGAGCAGCAGGGGAAAGGTCAGCAGGGCGGCGTTGCGCGCGCTGCGCAGCCAGTCATCCCTGTTTCGCAGGCCGGCGCCGAGAGCGGCGAGCAGGGCGTAAAGGGCCGCAGCAAAGGCCAGCAGCAGGGCGCCCAGGCCGATTTCGGCCAGCATGACTCAGAGGTCCGCGTGCCCGGCGATGGCGGGGTCCGGAACGGCTTCCTCGAAGCGGCTGGGGCACTTAAGCAGCAATTCGCTGGCCGTAAACACGCCATCAGCGCCGAGTCGACCGGTGAGGATGGCCTGGGCCTCGTGTTGCAGCAGGTCCGGTTTGGGCTGGTCCGGCACGACGACGTCCAGACGCGTGACCGACGGGTCACTGACTGCGTCATGCAGGGCAAGGGCCAGATCGTCAAACTGCGCCGGGATGGCGGCCATGGTGAAGGCGATCGTCAGCGAGTCGGGGTCCCATGCAATGCTGGACCCCAGCACGGCGCCGGAAACACGAACGGTCTTGCCGGACCAGTCCGGGTTGTTGACCAGTTCGTCGACGGTGATGAAATAGCGCGCGCCGCTGGCCGTGCCGCTAATGATGAGCCAGACGCTGGCCACGAGAATGAGCAGCCCGGCCAGCAGAAAGTGCAGGCGCCGGGCAGCGCGCCGCCGCCCCCTGAAGCGTTGCGCCGAGATGGCGGTCTTTTCCCAGGTTGCCTCAGTCATCCTTAACCCCGTGGCAGACGCCGTATGGCGCGTCATGGCTGGCAGCAAAGGCCTCAGGAATCGTCGTCCTGGCGGAAACTGTCCCGCGCGATATGGATACCGCCCGCGACGAGGATACCGGTCACGCCCAGCAAGAAAATCAGGGTTGTGATGCCGCCGGGTCCGGCCGGGTCCAGGTCACTGGCGGTCTCGGCCGCCTCGTCCTGGGCCAGGGCGAGGCTGGCGCTGACCAGCGGGGCGATGCCGGGCAGAATTCGCAGCAGTCCATTGAGGTGGCGGTTCATGCCTGCCATTCTCCGCTACGATCCGGCGCGCTGCTGCCACATCTGCAGGGTTATCTGGGCGTGGCCCAGATGCTGGGAACCGTGTTCCAGCGCCTGCAGCAGAGCCTGGCCGATGCTGACTTCCATGCCGCGGCCGGGCATGGGGCGTATGCGCGGCAGGTCGTCCATGTTCAATTGGGCCAGCGACTGGCGGGCGTGCTCCACGGTCTCGCGCAAATGCGCCTGCAGCGCGGCGGCGTCCATGTCAGCCGTTCTGAATTCCCCCGGCCGGTCACGCGTGGGCGGCTCTCCCAGGCAGACCTCGCCCAGGCGGTAGCGCGTGGAACCGGCGGTGTGCACGGCCAGCACCGCCAGGGAACTGGTGTCGGCCCCGGGCCGCCAGTCCAGCGCTTCCTGCGGCAGACCCTCCAGCAGGTCGGCGAAGTCCCCGAACAGGGTTTCCAGCGATTTCAGGTAATCAGAAAAGAAGGGTTCCATGGGTTCCCGTTTCTCCAGGGACGGGCGCGCGCCTCCGCTGTGGCGAGAGGCGCGCTCACAAATCTCGCCATCCGATCAGTTCGCCAGCGGATCCGGGCCGTCCTGACTGCTCACGTAGGCGACCAGGTCAGCCAGCAACTGGGCGTCCAGGCGCTCGCCAAAGTTCTGCGGCATGTTGTTGGCCGGGTAGCCCTCCACCACGAAGGCGTTGGGCGCCAGAATACTCTCGACGATGTAGTGTTCAGCGCTGTAACCGGCCAGGGCCGGGTCCGCCAGGCGGGTGTCCTGCACGCGGGTGAAGGTGCCTTCGGTCGGCGGCGCGACGGTCGCCAGATTGTGGCAGGCGGAGCAGGCGAGCGAGCCGTTGTACAGCGACTGGCCGTTGTTGGGGTCGCCGGTCAGTTCCGCGATCTCGCCCAGTGCCCGCGCGACGACTTCGTCAATCTCCTCGCGGCGTCCGCTGACGTCGGCGAACTGGATGTCGATAATGTCAGCCGCGACGGGGTTCTCAACGATTTGAACGGCGCCCTCGACGGGTTCCTTGGCGAATTGCTGCACGCGCAGCAGGTCTTCCAGGGTCCAGTTTCGTTCGTGACCCCAGTTCAGCACGTAGTTGGACAGATCCTGCAACTGGTCGTCCCGCAGCGGTCCGCCGGCGGTCTGGGACCAGGCGGCCATGGGTTCCGGCCAGTAGTTGGTGCTTACGGGCCGCCCGGAGACCAGGGTGGTCAGTACGAAGGTCTCGAGCGTGCTGCCCCAGCCGACATTGTTCATGCGCGAGGGGGCTTCGGGGTCGTAACCCCGGTCGATGGCGCTCTGCATCTGCAAAATCAGGTTGGCACGGTTGGTGACCAGCGTCGCCAGTTCCCCGTTGAGCGAGGTCAGCGGGTCCTCGCCATAGCGTTCGATGATGGCGGCCAGATCGGCCTGCACGGCGGCGAATTCATCCTCGCTCAATTGCGAACGGGCCTGCTCGTCCACCATGGTGGCGGTCAGGGTCTCAAAACGGGCGATACGGGTCTCAACCGCGGCGATCTGCGTATCCAGCGGAGCGAGGTAATCGTGCCCGAAGAGTTGCGGGTTGTTCAACCCGGGCGCGCGGGCGCTGCCTTCGCCGGCATTGCCGTGACAGGTGGCGCAACTGCTGGAAAACAACTCCGCGCCCTTTTCGATGGAGCGCGCCAGATGCTGCTGCTGGAAGGACGCCATGCGCCCCGTTTCGTTGATGGCGACCCAGCCAACGAGGACCATGGAAGCCAACACCATGGTGAGGCCGACCAGGATGCGGTTTTCCATCCGGTCGATAAGGAGCCGTTGCAGGTCCATTAGTTGAAGTAACCCGACTGTTCGTTGATAAAGATGTGCTTGCTGCTGGTGCGCCGCACCGGCGTTCCATCGTCATTGAAGACCGGGATCGGGTTGCCGCTTTCATCCAGCACGGGTTTGCCGCCGACGATCTCGACTTCCTGCCAGTTGATCACCACGTCCAGTCGTTTCAGGTTGCCCTGGTTGGGCGTGATGATGACCACCCCCCAGCTGTCGAGCAACTCGACCTGCTCGGCTTCCAGCAGATGGGCGAACTCTTCCAGCACGTGGATCAACTCGGGCGCGTTGGCCGGGACCGGGGTGAAACGCAAGGTTGGCAGGCTCAAGAACTGGATTTCCAGATGGTCCAGCAAATGCTCCATTTCCCCGCTCTGCTGCAGCATGTCGTTGAAGGCCGCCACGCCCGCAGGTCCGTGTTCGGCGCCGCCCGCGAACTCGCGCGTGGTGAAGGCGCCGGTCGCCAGCTGGTCAAAGCTGACGGGCCGCAACAGCCCCATGTGATTGTGGGCCGGCTCAAAGGTCATTTCGTTGAGGATTTCCTGGTCCGGTGCGGTGGCGACGCCGAATTCCGCAAGGCCCATGTAGCTGGTCACTACCAGGGCGGTCAGCATAAGGAAGGAAATGCTGAACGCCAGGCGACGCTGGGCAAAGCGCCGCGCCGGATTCAGGTCGATGTAGGGCACAACCATGAGGAAGCCGAGCAGGATTCCCGGGAAAATAACTCCCCAGAATGTCTTGTCGCCCAGCTTGAGCGCGCCCTGAATCCAGAGGAAATACCAGGGGGCGGTGGTGCCAAGCGGCGTGACCTGCGGGTCGGCGTGGCTTTCCAGGGGCGCGTGATAGAACCAGATGCAGAGCACGATCAAGATGAAGGACGTCACCCCGAACCACATCAGTTCGCTGGTCAGAATGTCCGGGATGAAGTAGACGCGGCGGTCCAGCGGGACGCGCTTGGCCGTGTCTTCGCCCGGATTCTCTTCACGCGGGGGCAGGCTGTGGCCGTGGATGACCACCTTGTAGTAATGCACGCCGGTGAAAATGAAGAGCAGGACTGGCAGGAGCAGCACGTGCGCCATGTAGAAGCGCAGCAGGCCGTTGGCGCCCATCTCGGGGCCGCCACGCACCAGCAGGTTGACCTGCTCGCCAACCAGCGGCGTCGCCTCGGCCATGCTGGCGCCAATGGTGACCGCCCAGAGGGCCAGCTGGTCCCAGGGCAGCAGGTAGCCGGTGAAGCTGAGGAATCCGGTGAATATGAGCAGCAGGACGCCTGTGAACCAGGTGAACTGCCGCGGTTTCTTGTAACTGCCTGTATAAAAAGTGCGCAGCATGTGCAGGAAGACGATGAGCACCATGGCCTCCGCGCCCAACCTGTGCAGGTCGCGCGTGAACTGGCCGAAAGGCACGTTGTTGAGCATGCTGAGCATGTTGCCGTAGGCGATCTCCGGCGAGGGGGTGTACCAGAACATCAGGATGATGCCGGTGATCGTCTCGAAGAAGACGAAATAGGTGGAAAGCCAGCCCAGGCGGAAGGAAGGATAGAGACCGGTTACCTGGCGGTTGTAATAGCTGGGGCGCATGTGCAGCCAGAAACCGTCGGCGTGCGGTTGCAGACGGGGGTTGGGTCGGCGGCTGGGGTCCTCGCCGCGCAACGCATCACGGACGTCCTGAACGTTAAGGCCCGCCGTCAGCCGTTCGACAACTTCGTCCGCTCCCTCAAAGACGGCCTTGCGCAAGCCCTTTTCTTTCACGTCATCAAGGAAGGAGGGGAAGGGCAGGACTGACATGCGTACTCTCCGGGAAATCGCCTGTCGAGACTAGACCTTGCCGGCGCGCAGGATGCGCGAGCCGGTATCGACCGAGATGGACTGAATGCTCCTGCCGGCGAGCGGAATGGGATCGCCGGCGGAATTGCTTTCCTCCACGCTGCCATCCGTGAACGTGATGATCGTGCGAAAGCGGTCCATGCTGCGTGGCGCCGGGCCCTCGATGTAGAGGCCGGACTTCTGAAATTTGGAACCGTGACAGGGGCATTCGAAGCGATTGTTGACGTCGACCCATTTGGGCAGGCAGCCCAGGTGGGTGCAGACGGCGTAGAGCGAAACCAGGGCCGGCGCGCCATTGACAAGCGGCTGCGAGAGCCAGAAGCGTCCATCCGGCCGCGATACCGGCGATCCGTCCGGCGGCGGCAGTTCGGACGGCTCAACTGAAAAAGTGCCGCCAAACTCACCTTCGGCGAAACGAGGGAAGGCAAACCAGAGCGTGGCGACCGTGATCTGTCCGATCACCATCAGGATGGAGGCGTTCCAGATGTAATACAGGAACTCGCGCCGGCTGGGCGGGCTGACGGCAGCCTCGACGTCGGCCGCCTGCCTGCTGGCTGCTTCCTCACGGACTCGCTGGACTGTGGAGGGGTGGGCCGAACTTGCTGTGGCCATGGTGACTCCCTGCCTGGGACTGCCTCGCGTACGCCATGCTGGCACCATCCGCCAGCGACTGCGCAATATATCACAAGCGAATCACAGTGTCAAAAGGATTGCAGGGACAAAAACCAGACTTGTGTCCGGAAAATTCCTATGTATTTCTTTCTTATTGCAAGTGTTTCCGGTAGAATTGCATTGCTGCCCTGCAGCAGCCATCGTCGAAGCAGAAAGGAGCAGGATTGTGGCCGCATTGACCCTCGAACAAAGAATTGAAAAGGCAGAATCCCAAACGACTTTGTTGCGCGAGGAAATCCTGGTGTCGCGCCGGCACACCACCATCGGATTTGCCCTGATTCTTCTGGTCATGCTCGTCTTTGGCCTGAATTTCGCTGACGCCCTGATGAATTTCAAATTGTCGCTTGAGCAGGTCGTTGCGCAGTTGCAGGAATTGCAAAACTGATCTCTTGCGCTGCGGCAGGGTGACTGACCCTGGCCGACAACTGATCATTCATGCAGGCAAGTTGTGTCCGGGTAGGACAATGCGTTGGTTTCTCCCTGTTACCTGCGACCCGGCCAGGGTATCCTGCCTCGCAGATTAACACGGGGAAGACTTCTGACAGCTTCCGCTACCTCTGACCAACAATTGATTGCACCGGCGCTGCCGCAGGCGCGCAGCATCACCAGTGACGTGGAACTGCGCGCGCTGGTGCCGGAACTGGCGCAAGAACCCTTCCTGGCCATTGATACCGAGGCCAACAGCCTGCACGCCTATCAGGAACAGGTCTGCCTGATTCAGTTGAGCACCCGCACGAGCGACTATCTGATCGACCCCCTTTCCATCGTGGACATGGACCCTCTGGGCGACCTGCTGGCGGACCCGCGTGTGGAAAAGATCCTGCATGCGGCCGAGTACGACCTGATCGGGCTGCGGCGCGATTTCGGCTTCTTCCTGCGCAACATCTTCGACACCATGATCGCCGCGCGGGTCGCCGGGCACAGCCAGGTGGGTCTCGGCAATTTGCTGGAACGCTATCTGGGCGTGCAGACGGACAAGCGCCACCAGCGCGACGACTGGGGCCGGCGACCGCTCTCGCCGGCCAGCCTGCGCTATGCGCAGATGGACACGCATTTTCTCGGCATGATTCGCAACGATCTCTACGATGAATTGCAGGCGCTGGGTCGGCTGGAAGAAGCGCGTGACGCCTTCGCCGAACTGGACCAGCTGCCCGCCCAGGTGCCGCGCTTTGACCCCGACGGTTTCTGGCGTATCGGCCGGCCCGAGGGCCTCAACGGCCGTCAAATGGCGGTTCTGCGGGCCGTTTACCTCTGGCGTGAGGAACTTGCCAGCCAGTTGGACCGCCCGGCCTTCAAGGTGCTGGGCAAGGAAGCGATGCTGGAACTGGCCCGACGCGCGCCGGAATCACGGGAGGAACTGGGCAGAATCCGCGGCATGCCGCGGAGTTTGTTGCGCCGCCATGGCGAGTCCCTCCTGCAGCAAATCGCCGCCGGTGTGCGGGCGCAAACGCCCGCCGCGCCACCACGTCCTGCGCGGCTGGAGCCGGTGGCGCGCGCGCGCATGCTCGCCCTGCGCGATTGGCGGCGGCAACAGGCGCGCAAGCGCAACCTGAGCTCGGACGTCGTCTTTTCCAAATCCGTCATGATGACCCTGGCGCAGCGCGCGCCGCGCAGCATGGCGGAGCTGGAAACCGTGCCCGGCATGGGCCCCTGGCGCCTGGAGAATTACGGGCCGCAATTGCTGGAACTGCTGCACGGCAACTGTGGCGACAACGGGACGGCGTAGGCGGGGCGATGGGCGAGCGCATCTTTGCCGCTGACTGGCGCTCCTGTCAGGAAGAACATCTGCGGGCGGTCGTGGCCGCCGGGGACGGGCGCAACGAGGCCACCCTGGTCCAGCTGCTGCAGGAGATCGGTTTCGACGCGGAAAGGCTGGCGGCCCTGGGGACCGTCGCCCCCGCTGCGGAGGTGGCCCCGGAGAGTCCCCCGCCTGGCCCGGCAGAGCCTGCCAATCCGCCGGCCACCGCCAGCGAAGCGTGGCCAGTCCCGTCAGATGCCCTGCAGGTTGAAGAACCCGGTCCGCCTGACGACCCCGTCCCGTCGGAGGATAGTCCGGACGACGCCGGGGATGAGGGCCCTGACGAGGGCGCCGATCCGGCTCCGGCCCAGTTGAGTCTCTTTTAGCCCCAATGCCCGACTGCGACGAGTACTGGATGCGCCAGGCCCTGGCGGAAGCGGAACGGGCGCTGGCGAGCGGCGACGTCCCGGTGGGCGCGCTGGCAGTGCGCGACGGCGCTGTAATCGGCCGCGGGCACAACCGCCGCGAGGCCGACGGCGACCCCTGCGCCCACGCCGAAATCATCGCCATTCGGGCGGCGGCACGTCATCTCGGCCAGTGGCGCCTGGAGGAAGTCACGCTCTATTGCACGCTGGAGCCCTGCGCCATGTGCGCCGGCGCGATGGTGCTGGCGCGGCTGCCGCGCCTGGTCTACGCTGCCGCCGACCCCAAGGCGGGCGCCGCCGGCAGCGTGCTCGATCTCCTGCAGCACCCTGCGCTGAATCATCGCGTGGAGTGCCGTGGCGGGGTGCTGGCAGAGGAAGCGGCACAGCAACTGCAGGCCTTTTTCCGGCGCCTGCGCCAGGAGAGTGGCCGGCGGGACTTGCCATAGAGCGCTCGCATTTGTAAACTTTTGCTACGGGAGAGATGCCAGAGTGGTTGATTGGGCCTGTCTCGAAAACAGGTGTGTCCGCAAGGGCACCGTGGGTTCGAATCCCACTCTCTCCGCTGACCCCCAGGTGAGACCCGCACCCCATTCATGACTGTCCAGATCGTCCTGCCTGATCGTCGCCTTTGGCCGCTCGCCACGCTCTTGTGCGGCCTGTTGTTGGGCGCCGCCTGGCCGCTGGCTTCCCAGGAAACGGGCGGGGCGGGGACCGGCGCATCCCAGGCGACGGCGCCGGCGAAAATGGTGCTCTGGTGGCCGGAGTTGCTGGCGCCCGCCGACGATCCGGCGGTGCGGGAGCTATTGAACTCGCAACTGGACTCCTTCCAGGCGTCGCAGCGGGACGTCATTCTGGAGTTGCGTCTGAAGGCCAACGAGGGCGCCAACGGCGTCCTCGCCACCCTGCGCGCCGCCAGTCCGGTCGCGCCGGGCGTGCTGCCCGACCTGGCGTTGATGCGCCGCGCGGACATGCTGGCGGCGGCCAGGGACGGGTTGATCCAGCCCCTGGACGAGCGTATTGCACCGGCCATGCGCGATGACCTCTTCCCGGCCGCGCTGGAACTGGGCCGCCTGAACGGTCAGCTTTATGGTCTGCCCTGGCTGCTTTGGCTGCAGCACATGGCCTGGAGCCCGCAGCGCCGGGACCAGCCGCTGGCCAGCTTCGCGGAGATGCTGGATGGAGCGACCCGCTTCGCCATCCCCGCCGCCTCGCCGGCCCTCATGAACGATCTGCTGCTGGCCCAGTACCTGGCTGCCGGGGGCCGCCTGCCCACCAGCACGGAACGCGCGGCCGACGTGGACGCCTGGCTCCACACGCTGCAGTTCTATGAACAGGCCCGGGCGCAGTCCCTGCTGGACCCCGCCGTGTCCACTTACGGCGCGACGGCGGACTACGTCGGGCTGCTGCTGGCCGGCGAACTGGACGCCGCCGTGATCGACTCGGCCGACTGGCTGGCGCTGGAGGCGGAGGGCGCGCGCCTGGGCTACGGGCCCGTGCCCACTGCGGATGGCTCCCGCACGGCGACGCTGGAGGGCTGGATGTGGGTGCTGGTGACCGACAGTTCGGACCGTCAGGCGTTGGCCGCGCCCCTGCTGGACTGGATGCTGACCGGCGGCCGCCAGAGTGAGTTTGCGCGCAGCGTGGCCATGTTGCCCTCGCGCATCAGCGCCTGGGAGTTGCTGGAACTCAGCCCCTGGCTCGAATTCGCGCGTGAACTGCTGGACAACGCCGTGTTGCCCCTGACCGGCGAAGACGAGGGCGCGTCGGTCAACAGCGCGCGCAACGCCCTGATGGCCGTGCTCTCCGGCGAGAGCGACGCGGCCGGCGCCAACGAGGACCTGCTGCGGCGCCTGGCCGCCTGAGACGGCGCGAAGACCCTAAACCAGATTGCGTTCGTAGAGGCGGTGCGTGCGGTAGGGCTCGAGCCGCATGTTGCGCGCCACGCTCATCATGGCCTCGTTGCTCTCCAGGATCCAGCCGCCGTCGGCGTGTTGCAGACGGGGGTGCGCCTGGCAGGCCTCAAGAATGTGGTAGTAGAGCGCGACGTCGACGCCCTTGTGGCGGAAGGGTTCGCGCACGCCCAGCAGGGGGATGCGCACGGTGTCGATGACCGGGCGCAGCTTCCAGTGCCAGACCGCGCGCAGCAGCGTCAGCGGCTCCGGCACGCCGGGGCGCGGCGCGGCCTTCTGCAGCACCTGGTTGAGGTCCGGCACGCCGAGCACGAAACCGGCCAGTTCGCCATCCACGCTGGCGAAGAAGGCGAAGTCGGGGTCGAGAAACTGGCCGAGGCTGGCGACCAACGCGTCCAGTTCGGCGTCGTTCATGGGCACGAAGCCCTGGTTGCGGTCCCAGGCGTCGTTGTAGAGCGCGCGGAAGCGCTGAAACTCGGCGGCCATGTCCTTTCGGTCCATGGGGCGGATGGCGATTTTGTTGCGCTTCATCACCTGCTGCGTGATGCGTTGCAAGCGCTCGGTGAGGCCCATGTCGGCCGACATGTCGCGGCTCATGACGAAGCTGTACATGTCGACGTACCTGGCCAGGCCGGCCTCCTCGACGTGGCGCTGGTAGCGTGGCGGGTTCCAGGGCATCAGCAGCACCGGCCTACCGAAGCCCTCGATCAGCAGGCCGCATTCCTCGTGGGTGGTGAAGGTCTGCGGGCCGCGCAGGGCCTCGTAACCGCGGCCGCGGACGTAGTCGCCGGCGGCATCCAGCAGGGCGGTCGCGGCCTGCTGGTCGTCGAGCACGTCGAAGGCGCCGAACCAGCCGACGCGTTCGTCGTGGACCTCGTTGTGGCGGTGGTTGATGAAGGCGGCGACGGTGCCGACCGGCTGCGCGCCGCGCCAGGCGACGAAGTACTCGCCCTCCATGTAGCTCCAGGCGGGGTTTTTCTCCTTGTCGAGCAGCTCGCTGCGCATGGAAAGCAGGGGCGGCACCCACTCCGGGCTGCCGCCGTGGACGCGCCAGGGGAAGCCGAAGAAGGCGCGGAAGTCGGCCCTGTTCTCCACCCTGCGCACGCTCAACGCGTCGGCCATCGGCGCTCCGCTCACTGCCTGTGGGGCAAGGGTAGCGGGATGGGGTGCGAATGCAAGCGACGCTTGACAGCCAGGTAGGCCACTGCTATTCTGCGCGGCGCATTCCACAGTAGCTCAATGGCAGAGCAACCGGCTGTTAACCGGTAGGTTCCTGGTTCGAGTCCAGGCTGTGGAGCATCTCTGCGCCCCGCGAAAGCGGGGCGTTTTGCTGTTCGACATACTTGACTTGGGGTCTTGATCCTTCCTCTTCTTCACGTGTACGATTCAAATCGAAAATCACGGTGATCGTTTTTGGAGCCTATGGCTTGCTAAATTGGTGACAGACCTGAGGAATGGCAATTTGAGGAAATTGGATGAGCAGTCTAACTCCAGTCGAAAAGCGGTACCTAGAGAAAATATTGGGAATGAACACTGGCTATGTCCTTGACTTTACAAAAGCGACATTCGCCGAATTCTTCAAGAGATTTCGAATAGACATCCATAGTCATCGCTACCAGACCTATGGCACTTCAAAGGCAAGGAAATTACGTGCGTTTTGGGAACGTGAATCGGACTTGCTTGTTGCACTTGTGCTTTCTCAATTGCTTTCCAGTTATGTGGCGTACTGTGCCATCAATGGCCGGAAGCTTGATCAACGCACACTCGCAAGGTGCCGAAGGATTGTCGCAAGGCTGCGAGGCGAGTCCAAGGGTTCAGAATCTTCCGGTGCAAAAGAGTTCCTCAACAAGAACTTTGAGATTTCCAGCATCAACAAGTTACCTGTTGAAACCTCGGTGGCCAAGATTATTGAAAGCAGACTAAAAGAAGCCAACACCGTTTTGTCGGCGGGCGCATATCTTTCAGTAGTATTTCTGTGCGGCAGTGTATTGGAGGCTGTTCTTCTTGGCTCAGCACGCAGGGAACCAGAAAGGTTTAATAGATCCCAAATCAGCCCGAAAGATAAAAGCAAAAAAGTAAAGGCAATACACGAATGGAAACTGAATGAGTTGATTGACGTTGCTTGTGATATCGGCGTCATCAATCCGGACGTTAAGAAATTCAGTCATGGATTACGTGACTTTAGAAACTACATTCATCCACAAGAGCAATTGAAATCTGGCTTCACTCCTGACAAACACACTGCGCAACTTTGCATTCAGACACTCCGGGCAGCACTTGCTGATGTGGCTGGAGAACGACAAGGAAACAAGTAATTCGAATACTTCAAACTAAAGGACTGAAACACCTAGGACTGAGCGAAAATAAGTGACCTTGAAATTGCTCAAAATCTTCTCTCAAAGAAGGGCGCGCCCAGATCGCTAGTGACGGTGAAACGCATTCTTGGCCAACGCTATAATTCCCCGACAACCCACTAATCACTGCTCACAGGAAACCTTGCCCCATGAACTGGACCACCAAGGCGCGGGTGCAGAACCTGATTGCGGCTTTGCCGGGGCCGCTGGCCGACCACTGCTACTACCGGATGCAGCGCATGGTCGGCGGCCTGCGCAACCCGACGCCGGTCAAGCAGATCGTCGCCGGCTGCCGCCTGGCCGAGGCCATTCAGGCGCAGCGTCCCCTGGAGGGCGCGCGCGTCATGGAAGTCGGCACGGGGCGCTCGCTGGCCATCCCCCTGCTGACGTGGCTGCTGGGCGCGGAGCAGGTGCTCACGGTCGACCTCAACCGCTACCTGCGGCCGGAGGTCCTGCTCGCGGACCTGGCCTACTTGCGCGCCAACCAGCCTTGGCTGAAGGAACAGCTGGCGGCAGTCGTTGGGGAGGCGGGTCCGACGGAGGGGCGTCAGGCCGACCTGCTGGCGCTGGACCTGGAGCGTCCGCCCGCCAGGGTGCTTGAAGAACTGTTGCAGCTCTGCAGCATCGACTACCGGGCGCCCGCGGATGCCAGCGCACTCGACCTGGCGGCTGAAAGCATCGACGTCCACCTGTCGCGGCACGTGCTGGAACATGTGCCGCCGGACGCCCTGGCCGGCATATTGCGGGAGGCCGCCCGGGTCCTGAAGCCCGACGGGCTCTGCGTCCATCTCATCGACCTGAGCGACCACTTCCAGCATCAGGACTCTTCGATTTCGCCGGTCAATTTTCTGCGCTACAGCGAAGCGGAGTGGGACCGCCTGGCGGGCAACCGCTTCATGTACATGAATCGCCTGCGGGCCAGCGACTACCTGGCGATCTTCGAAGCAGCCGGTCTGACGCTACTGGACGTCAGCAGCGTGGTGGACGATGAAGCGCTCGGGTTGATTGACAGCGGCGGGTTGCCGCTCGACGGACGCTTCGAGGGCCGGACGTCAGAAGACCTGGCGACGACGGAAATGCTGGTGGTGGCCAGACCCGCCCCTGACAACGCCTGAGGGGCAGGGCAGTCTCAGCGAACCCGCTCATGGATCAGGCGCAGCCCGTCCAGCGCCAGCAGGGGCGCTACCACGTCGATCAGCGGGAGGTGCTGGCTGAAGAGCTCGGCCAGGCCGCCGGTGGCGATGACGCGCGGGTCGTCGCCCGCTGAAGGCCGCAAGCGCTCCACCAGACCTTCCACCAGGCCCACGTAGCCCCAGAAGATACCGGACTGCATGGCGTGGATCGTGTTGCGGCCGAGGGGCTGCGGCGGCGGCGCCAGGTCGATGGCGTGCAGGCGCGCCGTGCGCTGCACCAGGGCGTCGTGCGAAATGCCGATGCCTGGCGCGATGGCTCCCCCGCGCCAGGCGCCGTCGGCCGTGATGACGTCGAAAGTGGTGGCGGTGCCGAAGTCGATGACGAGGGCCGGCGCGCCGTAGAGCGCGTGGGCGGCGGCCGCTGCGGCGATGCGGTCGGCGCCGGCCTGCCAGGGCTGGTCGATGTCGATGCGCAGGCCGCTGTCCGTCTCGTGCGTCACCAGCAGCGGCTCGCGCCCGAGATAGCGCGGAACCAGCTCGCTGTAGGCGGCGGTCAGCGCCGGCACGACGCTGCCGATGACCACGCCGTCGACGGCGCTGTAGTCGAGGCCGACGCCCTGCAGCAGGCTGCGCAACAGCACGGCGTGTTCGTCCGGCATGCGCTGCGGCTCGCTGCGGGCGCGCCAGGTGTGGGCCCAGCGGTCGCCCTGCCACAGCCCGAAATGGACGTTGCTGTTGCCGATGTCGATTGCCAGCAGTCGTTCAGTCATGGCCTGGCGGGATGCGGGAGAACGCGAGCGAATTTGTTACAATGCGGCATCCAGACTTGCGGGATTATTGTCAATGAAGGTGCGCCCGGCAACCCTCGACGACACGGCTGCCATTTCAGAGTTGCACTGCGCGCAGATTCCCGTCTGGCAACGTCTGGACGAGAACGGTCGTGTGCAGGACGTGGAGCGCGAGGCGCTGAGTATTTACGAACGCTGGCAGCATGGCGGTCCCTGGATGTCGGTGGAGACCGGCGCGCTGCATTTGAGCCATTTGCTGCACGGCGCCGGCACGCCGCTGGTGACCGAGGACGAGGGTGTCGTCGTCGCCAGCGCTGTGCTCTACGAGGGCGATGAGCCGGAGCCCTATGGCCGGCACCTGAGTATGGAACACCCCACCGTGCTGCCCGATCGTGACGGCAAGCAGATCCTGAACACCATGCTGGCGGCCGCCCGCGAGCAAATGAAGGAACATGGCGTGACCCGGCTGCTGCTGCCGCTGGTGTTGCCGGAATTGCAGGAAGAGTACGCCAGTCGCGGTTTCAGCTTGCGGGCGCGCATCATTCGCGTGAGCCTGCCGGCGCGCGTCGGGCAGGGTTTCTATCGCAGCAGCGACTGGATCGACCCGGCGCCGCGCAAGATCGCCGGCTGGTCCATGCCGATCGGTCGCGTGGGCAGCGCGCGTCAACAGTGGGAGACGCTGTGGCCGGAGACTTGGGGCGCGCTTGAAGAACTGCGCCGGCAGCGCATTCACCGCCTGCAGTTTGACGCCTCGGGCCATGAAGCGCTGGTCTGCTGTCGCCAGCAGCTCTACGCCGAACGCAACGCGGAGATATTCTGCTGGTCGCCACGGCCGCTGACGCGTCAGCTGCTGACCGCGCTGCGCGACTGGGCCCACCGCACCGGCTATCGCACGCTGATCCTGAACGTGGAAGAAGCAATCGTGCCGACTTTCGGCCCCGAGGCCGAGGCGGACGGATTCTCGCTGGCGGTCTACGGTCTCGATCTTGACGACGGCGGCTGAGCCAGGCGGGATCTGCGAAGTCTGGCGTCCGGGCTGCCTGCCCTACCGCGAGGCCTGGGACCTGCAGCAACGCTTGGCCGTCGCCCGCGGCAAGGACGAAACGCCCGATCGACTGCTTTTGCTGGAGCACCCGCCGGTCTTCACGACGGGCTCTGCCGGTCAGTCGGCGCACGTGTTGTGGTCGACGCAGGAAATGGCGGCCCGCGGCATCGAACTGGTGGAGACCAATCGTGGCGGCGACGTCACCTGGCACGGGCCGGGCCAGCTTGTCGGCTACCCGATTTTGCGCCTGCCGCGCCGCGCGCAGGCGCCGCGCCTCGACGTATACGGCTATCTGCGGCGGCTCGAAAGTGTGCTGCTCCACACCCTGGCGGACTACGGCATTGAGGCCGCCACGCGACCCGGCCGCACGGGAGTCTGGGTATGCGATGCGCGGGGCGAGCGCAAGCTGGGGGCCATCGGCGTGCGCGTCACGGCGCGCGCGGTGACGCTGCACGGCTTCGCGCTCAACGTCTGCAACGCGCTGGACTGGTATCAGGGTATCGTGGCCTGCGGCATTCAGGGGCATGGCGTCAGCAGCATGGTCGTCGAGACGGGCGCGGCGTTGACGGTGGAGGAAGTCAGCGCGCGCCTGGTGGGGCATTTCGGCGCCGTATTCGGTTTCGAAATGCTGGAAGGCGAAGGCGTCCTGTCCTGAGGGGTCGCTCAGGTCAGCAGGCGCGTCACTTCCGCGACCGCCAGATTGCGTGACACGGTCCGCTCGCTGCCGTCGTCCAGACGCCGGATGCGGACTTGGCCGCGCTCAAGTTCATCGCCGCCCTGCAACACCACCAGCGGGATGCCGCGACGGTCGGCAGCCTGTATCTGCCTGCCGAGGCGCCGCGACTCCAGGTGCAATTCGCAGCGAATGCCGGCCTGGCGCAGGTCGGCGGCCAGACGGGTCGCCTGGGGGCGGGTCTCCTCGTCGATGACGGCGACCAGCGCCTGCACGACCGTGCCGCCCAGGGAGGCGGGATAGAGATCGAGCGCGTCCATCAGGTCGATGATGCGTTCGATGCCCAGTGACACACCGGTCGTCGGCAGGCTGTCGCGGCGAAAGAGGCCGATGAGTTGGTCGTAGCGACCACCGCCGCTGATGCTGCCCAGGTTGGGCTCCTCAATGACCGTTTCGAAGATTGGGCCGGTGTAATAGCCGAGGCCGCGCACCATGGTGAAGTCGATGAGCCGGGAGTCGGCCGGAATGCCCATGGCGTCCAGCGTGGCGCTCAGTTCGCGCAGTTCCCGCAGGCCCTCCTGCGCCGCCGCGAGGTCCCCCATGGCCTGGTCGAGGCGCTCCAGCGGATCGCTCTCCCCCGCCTGGCCGGTGATGAGGTCCATCACGCGGGCGACGGCCTCGGCGTCGATGCCGCGCTCGACCAGTTCGCCGCGAACGCCTTCGGCGCCGATGCGATCAAACTTGTCGATGCTGCGCCAGAGGTCGCCGAGGCGCTCATCCGGAACGCCGGAGAACTGACCGATGGCGGTCAGCAGCTTGCGGTTGTTGATGCGCATGGTGAACTGCGGAAAGCCCAGCTCCGTGAGCGCGCTGTGCACCACGCCCAGCACCTCGGCGTCGGCGCCCATGCCGGCCACGCCGACGATATCGGCATCGCACTGGGTGAATTCGCGGTAGCGGCCGCGCTGGGGGCGCTCGGCGCGCCAGACCGGCGCCAGCTGGTAGCGTTTGAAGGGCAGGGTGACGTGCTGCTGGTGCTGGCCGACGACGCGCGCGAGGGGCACGGTCAGGTCGTAGCGCAGGGCCAACGCCTCGCGGCCGCCGGGGTGCTGCGCGTGGTAGATGAGGGTCTCGGCCTCCTCGCCGTACTTGCCTGAGAGGATTTCGTTCAGTTCAAGGGCCGGCGTCTGCAGCGGCTCGAAGCCGTAACGCTCGAAGACGTCGCGCACGATGCCGAAGACGTATTCCCGCCGCAGCATGTCCGCCGGCAGGAAATCGCGCATTCCCCGCGGCAGGCGGGGCCGGATGGGCATACCGCTGTCAGCCTCTGGCGGCCTCGATTTGCGCCCGCACGTCCTCAAACTGGCCGTAGTGCCCGACCTCGTGCTGCAGGCCGAAGAGAAAGCAGGTTGTGGCGTTGAATTCGCCGAATCGCGCGATGAAACGCGGCGACAGTTCGCGCCTGAGTTCCAGATTGGGGTCGTCGGGCCAGGCCTCCAGATAGCCAAGGCGCTGACGCAGGCTCTCCTGCAGGCGCTGCAGGGTCTTCGCCGTCGTGTCGATGTCGCGCCAGGGGGGCTCGAAGCGCAGGCGCGGCTCGGCGGGGTAGGGGACGCTGCGCGCCAGCAGCGAACTGTAGGCCGCCCATTCCTCACAACTGGCGGTGACGTGCGCCACCAGGTGGCCCATGCCCCAGCCGATCTCGCGCTCGTCTTCCGGCGCGAATGGGTCGTCGGCATCGGGGTCTTGCGGCGCGAAGGTGATTTCCTCGTCCGTCAGGCCGGCCACCATGCCGGTGATCCAGTTCACACTTTCCACGCTGGCGTTGCGCAGGTCGTCAACGCTGAACTGCGCGGCGTAATCAATCAGCTGCTGTTCACCGGCGAAAACCGGTTTGAAGTCGATCGCCATGGAGCCTTCCCCGCTTCGATAAATCCTGCGGGCAGTGTACTTGTGCGCCGCGGCACTGTCCAGCGCGGGGGCCCTGATGATGGTACACTGGCCCTCTTTGCGGGAAAGGGACGCGATGCTGACAGCGGGCGAACAAGTGCTGTTTCTGGTGCTGGCCCTGTTTTCCGCTGCGGCGACTTTTGCGGGGCTGCGCGACATGTGGCGCATCGTCCGGCGCGGCGAACGGGAACTTGCGCTTGACGGCCTGGCGACCCGCCTGCGCGACACCCTGACGGCATCCCTGCTGCAACGCAAGACCCTGCGAATGCGTAAACTGACCAGCTGGTTGCATCTGGGCGTGGTGTGGGGCTTTAGCTTTTACGCCCTGGTGAACCTTGGCGACCTGCTGGAAGGCTATTTGCCGGGCTATCATTTCCCGGCGCGTGAGGGTCTGCTGGCTGAACTGTACCGTCTGGCGGCCGATTTGCTGAGCGTGGCCGTGCTGGTCGGCGTGCTCTGGTTTGTCCTGCGGCGCGTGTTGCGGCCCTGGCGTGCGGAACTGCAATTCCCCTCCAACGTGCTGCTGCATCCGAAGGTGCGTGCCGGCGCCATCAACCGCGACTCGCGCATCGTGGCGGGTTTCATCCTGCTGCACGTCGGCGCGCGCTTTCTGGGCGACGCGCTGGCCGTGGCGGGCCAGGGCGGAGACCTGGCGCGGCCCTTCGCGTCGCTGGCGGCGCCGCTCTTCGCCGGCGTGGATGCGCGGGGAAGCGAATTGCTGCAGCATCTGTTTTGGTGGCTGGCGCTGGGCTCCATCGCGCTTTTTACTCCCTGGTTCCCGCAGAGCAAGCACGCCCATCTCTTCATGGCGCCGCTGAACTTTCTTACGCGGCCGCAACGCCGCTCGCCGGGCGCGCTGGACCCGCTGGATTTCGAGGACGAATCGCGCGAACAATTCGGCGCCGCGAAGCTGGAGCACCTGGACCAGTCGCAGTTGCTGGACGCCTTCGCCTGCATCCAGTGCAATCGCTGCCAGGACGTCTGCCCGGCGACGACCACGGGCAAGGAGCTCTCGCCGGCGGCGCTGGAAATCAACAAGCGTTACGAAATCGGCGGTCAATTTGTGGCCCTGGCCGCCGGCGCGGAATCGGAACGGCCACTGGTGGGTTCGGTCATCAGCGAATCGGCGCTGTGGGCCTGCACCAGTTGCGGCGCCTGCACCGACATTTGCCCGGTCGGCAACGAGCCGATGCACGACATCCTCGAGATCCGTCGCAACCAGGTCTTGATGGAAGGCAGCTTCCCGGCCGAACTGCAGGCGGCCTTCAACGGGATGGAGCGCCAGGGCAACCCCTGGGGAGCGGCGCGCGAAGAGCGCATGCGCTGGGCCAACGGACTGGATTTCCCCGTGCCGACAGTCGAGGAAAACCCTGGCTGCGAACTGCTCTACTGGACGGGCTGCGCGGTCAGCCATGACCCGCGCGCCGCCCTGACCGCGCGGGCCCTGGTGAAGCTGCTGCACGCCGCCGGCGTCAACTTCGCCGTGACGGGGGAGCGCGAAAACTGCAGCGGCGACGTGGCGCGCCGGGCCGGCAACGAGTACCTCTATGAGGAACTGGCGCGCGGCAACGTGGCGACGCTCAACGAATTGGCGGCACCGCGCATCGTGGTCACCTGTCCCCACTGCCTGCACAACCTGGGCAGCGAATATCCGCAATTCGGCGGCGACTACGAGGTCATACACCACACGCAGTTGCTGGACGAACTGGGCGCGGAGGGGCGTTTGCCGCAGCCACCAGCCCGGCCGGGCGCACGCATCACCTTCCACGACCCCTGCTATCTGGGTCGGCACAATGGCGTGTTTGACGCGCCGCGCCGGGCCCTGGGCAGTCTGCAGGGCGACGTGGTGGAAATGCCGCGCCATCGCAGCGATTCCTTCTGTTGCGGCGCGGGTGGCGCGCAATTCTGGAAGGAAGAGGAAGCGGGGACCCGCACGGTCGGGGCGGAGCGCTACGCCGAGGCTGCGGACAGCGGCGCGGACATCGTGGCCACGGGCTGTCCCTTTTGCCTGCAGATGCTGGAAAGTTCGAAGGGCGACGGCGACGGGCCGGTCCTGCGCGACGTGGCGGAACTTCTGGCGGAAGGATTGCCGGGCGCCGTTTCCGCTCAGGAAGGGAGCGCGCATGCCGAATGAGGCCGGGACAAGACCTTCACAGCGCCTGTCCGACGACACGCTGCTGGAGATGTATCGCCTGATGCTGCTCAGCCGGCGCCTGGACGAACGCGCCTGGGCACTGCATCGCCAGGGCCGGGTGCAGTTTCACGTCAGCGCGATGGGGCATGAGGCGGCCCAGGTCGGCGCGGCCTTCGCCATCAACCGCGGCGTGGACTACGTCGTCCCCTACTATCGCGACCTGGCGATGGCGATCGCCCTGGGCTGCAGCGCGCTGGACTTCATGCTGGGCCTTTTCGCCCGCCGCGACGACCCCTGGAGCGCCGGCCGGCAGATGCCCTGTCACTTCAGCGACCGCGACCGCCATATCATCAGTGGCTCGTCGACGGTGGCGACCCAGGTGCCGCAGGCCGCGGGCCTGGCCTTCGCCATCCGTTACCGGCAACAGGCGGGTCTGGTGGACCCGCAGGACGCGACGCAGCCGCGCCTGGCCCTGACCAGCCTGGGCGAGGGCTCGACCAACCAGGGCGAATGGCACGAGGGTATGAACTGGGCCGGCGTGCAATGCCTGCCGCTGGTCTGCCTGGTCGAAAACAACCGCTACGCCATCTCCGTGCCGCAGACGGAGCAAATGGCGATTCCCTCGGTGGCGACGCGCGCCGCCAGTTACGGCGCGCAGGGTGAATCGGTCGATGGCAACGACGTGCTGGCGGTCTACGACGCGATGCATACGGCGGTGCAGCGAGCCTACCGCGGTGAAGGCCCCTCGCTGGTCGAGGCGCATACCTACCGCCTGACGCCGCACACCTCCGACGACGACGACCGCAGCTACCGCTCGCGTGAAGAGGTGGCCGCCGCCGGTGAGGTCGAGCCACTGGTCCGTTTCCGCCAGACACTGCTGGAACGCGGCCTGCTGACCCCGGCGCTGGTGGACGATCTGGAGACGCAGACACGCGCCCGGGTGGACGAGGCGCAGCGCGCGGCCGAGGCCGCACCCGAACCCGCGCCGGAAGAGGCCGACTCGCCGGTGCTGGCGCCGCTGCCAGAGGGGCCAGCCTGATGGCCGACATGACCCTGATCGAGGCCATCCGCACAGCGCTCGACGAGGCGCTGGAGCAGGACGGGCGCGTCTTCGTCACCGGCGAGGACATCGGCCGGCGCGGCGGGGTCTTCCGCGCCACGCAGGGCCTCTACGAGAAGTACGGCGCGCAGCGCGTCATGGATTCGCCGCTGACGGAGATGGGCATTGTCGGCGTGGGCATTGGCGCGGCCCTGGCGGACCTGCGGCCTGTCTGCGAAATCCAGTTCGCGGACTTCATCCACCCGGCCTTCAACCAGATCGTCAGCGAGGCGGCGCGCATGTATTACCGCTCGGCGGGCGGCTGGCACGTTCCCATGGTGATCCGCGTGCCCTACGGCGCGGTGCCCGGCGGCGGACTTTACCACTGCCAGAGCGTGGAGGCCCTCTTCGCCCACATTCCCGGCCTGAAGATCGTCGTGCCCTCCACCCCGCGCGACGCGCGTCGCCTGCTGCACGGCGCGATTCTCGATCCCAACCCGGTGCTCTTCCTCGAGACCAAGTACGGTTACCGGCAGATTCGCGGCGAGGTGCCGGAGGAGGACGCGCCGCTGCTGCCGGGTCCGGCGCGCATCGCCCGTAAAGGCGGCGACCTCTCGCTCTTCGCCTGGGGCCTGATGGCGCATTACGCGGAGATCGCCGCCGGCCGCGCCGCAGAGGAGGACGGCCTGGAGGTCGAGGTCGTCGATCTGCGCACGTTGCATCCGCTGGACCGCGACAGCGTGCTGGCCTCGTTGCGCAAGACGGGCAAGGCGCTGGTGGTGCATGAGGACAACCGCACCATGGGCTTCGGCGCGGAGATCGCCGCCCTGCTGGTCGACGAGGCTTTCGAGTACCTGGACGGGCCGGTGAAGCGCCTGGCCGCGCCGGACGTGCCCGCCGCGCCCTTCAACCGCGGCATGTTCGATTTCTTCCTGCCGGGCCCGGACGACATCCTCGCCGCCATCCGCGACCTGGCGGCCTGGTAGGAGCCCCGGTTTCCAGTGCGTACAACACTGCAGATGCCAAAACTGGGCGAAAGCGTGATCGAGGGCACGGTCAGCCACTGGCTGAAGCGCGAAGGAGACACGGTCGACGAGTACGAACCCCTGCTGGAGATCATTACTGACAAGGTCGATACCGAGATTCCCTCGCCCGCGGCCGGCGTGGTGCTGCGCATTCACGTCGGGGAAGGCGAGACCGTCGCAGTGGGCACGCCCCTCGCCGAAATCGGCGACCCGGGCGAAGAGGTCGAGGAGCTGCGACCGGCTCCGCCCGCGCGCAGGGGACGTTTGTCGCCGGCGGTGGCGCGTCTGCTGGCCGAACACAACCTGGACGCCGCCGACGTCCGCGGCAGCGGACGCGACGGCCGCATCACGCGCAAGGACGTCGAGGCCCACCTGGCGGGGGCAGGGCAGGGCGATCCAGTGGCTGACTCCGCGCCACAGCCGTCCGGCGAACTGTTGCCGCTGACGCCGATGCGTCGCCGCATCGCGGAGCAGATGCTGGCCAGCGTACGGGCCGCGCCGCAGGTCACGGCGGTCTACGAAGCGGACATGGGCAGGGTGCTGGCACAGCGGGAAATGCTGCAGGCCGAGCATTCCGGTGTCCGCCTGACGCCCGTCGCCTGGATCGTGGCGGCGACGGCGCGCGCCCTGATCGACCATCCGCTGCTCAACGCCGAATGGCGCGCCGACGGCATCTTCCTGCATCACGAACGCCACGTCGGCCTGGCGGTGGCGCTGGAGGAGGGCCTGATTGTGCCGGTCATCCGCCACGCGGACCGTCTGGCGCTGCCCGACCTCGCGCGGACCATCGCCGACCTGGCGACGCGCGCCCGCGCCGGTCAACTGCGGCCGGACGAGGCGCAGGGCGGCACCTTCACGATCAGCAACTTCGGGGCGGGCGGCTGCCTGGTCGGCACGCCGATTATCAACCCGCCGCAGGCCGCCATTCTCGGCGTCGGCGCCCTGCAGGAGCGACCGGTCGTGCGCGAAGGAGCGATCGTCGCGCGGCCGATGTGTTATTTCTCGTTGAGCTTCGACCACCGCATCGTGGACGGCGCGGTTGCGGACGCCTTCATGCGCAGTATGATGGACAGCCTTGAGTCCGGCCTGGACGCAGACATGGAGAAACAGGACCGATGACGGAAGATTTCTACACTCCCGAACGCGCGCTGGTGGTGGTGGCGCACGCGGACGACATCGAATTCGGCATGGGCGGCACGGCGGCGCGCTGGGCGGAGAACGGCGCAGAGGTGACCTTTTGCATCACCACCGACGGCGGCTCCGGCAGCAACGAGCCTGATTCCGTGCGGGCGGACCTGGTGAAGCTGCGCGTGCAGGAGCAGCTGGCCGCCGCGAAGGTGCTGGGCGTCTCGGACGTGCGCTTCTTCGGCCATCCGGACGGCACGCTGCAGCCGACGCTGGAACTGCGCCGCGAGTTGACGCGCCTGATCCGCGAGTTGAAGCCGCAGGTCGTGATGACCACCGATCCGACGACCATCATCCCGCCCCAGAACTTTTACATCAATCACCCCGACCACCGCGCGACGTCAGAGGCGACGATGTACGCGACCTTCCCCAGCGCGGGCACGCGGCCGATCTTCCCCGAACTGCTGGAGGAGGGCCTGGAGCCGCACAACGTCGACTACTTCTACCTAAGCTTCACGAACGAGCCGACGCTTTACGTCGACGTGACGGCGCAATGGGAGCGCAAGGTGAAGGCGCTGCTCTGCCACAAGTCGCAGGTGGGCGAGGAGGTCGTGGGCTTCATCCAGGGCTTCAGCAACGAGATCGGCAAGCAGATCGACGCCGAACACGGCGAGGCCTTCAGGGTGGTTACGTTGGGTCGGAGGAGAAGGGAGGAGGAGACGGAAGAAGGGAGCCAATAGGGAAAGTACACATCTCAAATTGAACTGGCAAGAAAATCAAAGTAGGAATTAGGGTGATCGTGATGAGCAGGACTCTGTGGATCGCTTGAGCGCCAAAACTCCGGGTGGTCCGGATCCGTGAATCGATCCAAGTCTGTTCCCGTCTGCCACAAATTGCTGTCTGGCAAAATCGTGAATTCAGACAGTTTCTCTGGCTGGTTTATATCTTCCATGCTCCCACCAGTCATTGCGAAGTTTGCGTTTTCGAAGTGAACATGACGGAGATTTGCTCCGCGCAAGTCTGCTCCAGCAAGATTTGCTCTTGAAAGGTAAGCACCCTGCAAATCAGCATTTTTCAAATTCGCATAGACCAAACTGGCATCATCCAAATGTGCTTCCATGAGCTTCACACTTTCAAGATTTGTTTTGAGAAAACTGGAACGACTGAAGTCAGATCTTCCAAGCCTAGCGCCATCAAGTCTGGCTTCTTCCAAATCAGCTTTAACGGGTTTGGCTCCCCAAAGGTTTGCGTCTCGTAATATGCTTTCTTCGCCATAAATTAGTCCACGATCCTGCATATCGAAAAAGGCAAAGCGGGCGATCTCAGGTTCAGGGCTGCGTGCCTCACGTAGCAAACGATCCTTAAGTTCGCGTTCTCTGCGCAGTTCCTCACGTAGTAAACGGTCGTTGTATTCTCGTTCCCTGCGTCGTTCCTCACTCTTGCGGTTCAGAAAATCGATGATGAAGTACGCAGCAATGATGCCAATGAATTCAGCATAGATATTGCTGCCAAATCCTGTATCGGCTGCAAACAGGTGAGCACCAATCCAAATACCTAAGCACACCAACGCCAGACCGCCCAGTACATGATAGGCAGTAGCGGACTCGATGTGAATCTGGCGAATTTCGTCCCGGCGACTGTTCTTCTCGCTCATTGCCCTTCAACTTTGTCCATATGACTGGCAGTTGACCATCTTTAGTTGTAGCAGAATCAAGTTTATGTGGGCGATGTTAATTCGCTTAGGCATGTCGAAAGCACCAAATGCAGGCCAAATCCTAATTGCAAGTTACAGGATGTTGCCTTGCACTTTGTGCCAGAAAGTGCAAGGCAATGAGATTCAAGAAGCAGCCTGTCGGCATTGCCCAACTAGGGGGTCGCTTCCCTTCAGGCTTTCTCTTCCAGAACCCACAAGGTAAGAGTGCTGTCTGCTCTGTGGCCGCCCTCACTTTCGTTGTCGGAGACAACCCACTCACTATCTTCGCAGTATTCGTCGTCATACACGAGGCGTTGCTCTTCGGAGGCGGTGGCGCACATAAAATCGTCGTTGGACTCTTGTGTCCCTTCGAAAACTCTTGACCAGGTACTTGCTGATATGTCCCTCAACAATTCACTGTTGTCGGGATCATTCATCTGGGCGACGCCAACCAGCAAATACCCAGTTGACCAGTAAAGGTTGGCAACTTGGCGCTCCAGCCTTGTTACCCGCCAGGTGAGCTTCTCGGTATGAGACAAAAGGGGCCCAATTGTGCCAATCAGGTTGTCGTTGATTTCCACCTGCCGCTGGACCATGTTCTCAAGATGCTCAACGCGGGCCTCAAGTTCACTAACGCGGTCGTTTTCCTGGGCACCAACAGCCACCGGCACAATCAACATTGCAAGAATTAACGGAATTACCTCGACCTTCAAGACCTTCATCCTTGTTTCCCTTCCTTTATTCCGGACAGATTCATATTCCAGCGGCCTCGGCGATAGCAACTAGCATGTCGAGAATAAGCAAGTACATGCGCACCAACTCCACATACAGTTTCGCACCATCAATGTTTGTTGTGAGTAGCTCCATAAAACTGCTCGGATTGATTTCAGAAATCATGTTCCATAGCTCGAAGAATATTCCGGACACAAAACCGGTGACGTCTTCCATGTTCTATTCCTTTGTCTTGCTGTTAAGCGAAGGCGACGCGGCCCTGCATCTTACTATTTTGATAACCTTGTGTCATGTGGGCAAGTCGTGTGACGCCAACATGTAACTTTAATGTGAACCATAGAATTGATGAGGTCATATTGTGCAAGTTCTCTAAACGTTCAACTATAAGCGCTTGCACAGGACGCGCCCTGTCCCGCGGGACTTGCGATGCCTATAATGCGCCCCGACTATCGCAGCGAGCGGAGGGACGCGCATGGCGCAGGAATTCGATGTCGTGGTGATCGGGGCCGGGCCGGGCGGCTACCCGGCGGCCATCCGCGCCAGCCAGCTGGGCCTGAAGACCGCCATCGTCGAGAAACGCTACTGGGGCGGCGTCTGCCTCAACGTCGGCTGCATCCCTTCCAAGGCCCTGCTCTACAACGCCGAACTGGCGCATATCATTACGAAGCGCGCGCGCGCCTTCGGTATCCAGGGCCAACCGACCATGGACTATGGCGCGGCCCACAAACGCAGCCGCCAGGTCGCCAATCGCCTGGTCAAGGGCGTGCAGTTCCTGATGCGCAAGAACAGCATCCAGCGCTTCGACGGCTGGGCCAGCTTCACGGACGCGAACACCCTGGAGGTCGCGCTGGAGGACGGCGCAAGCGAGACCCTGACCTTCAAAAACGCCATCATCGCCACGGGCGCGATGACGCGTCTGCTGCCCGGCACGGCCGTCGGCGAGCGCGTGGTCACCTACGAAGAGCAGATCATGAGCGCCGAGCTGCCGGCGAGCATCATCATCGTCGGCGCGGGCGCCATCGGCGTGGAGTTCGCCTACGTGCTGCACAACTACGGCGTGCAGGTCACGCTGGTCGAATACATGGATCGCGTCGTGCCGCTGGAGGACGAGGAGATCTCCGCCGAGCTGCACAAACAGTTCGAGCGCGCGGGCATCAAGATTCTGGTCGGCGCGCGGGTGGAGGGCATCGAGGAGGACGCGCAGGAGGCGCGCGTCACCCTGACGGACGCGGCCGGCGAGCGGGGTACGTTGGCGGCGGAGGCGGTCATGCAGGCCATCGGCTTCGCGCCGCGGGTCGAGGGCTACGGCCTGGAGAACACGGGCGTCGCGCTGACGGAGGCGGGCGCCATCGGCGTCGACGAGCGCATGCAGACCAGCGTCCCGCACATTTACGCCGTGGGCGACGTGACCATGAAGAAGGCTCTGGCCCACGTGGCCGAGAGCATGGGCATCATCGCCTCGGAAAATATTGCGGGCGCCGACACAGTCATGCTGGACTACCGCTTCATGCCGTCAGCGACCTACTGCCAGCCGCAGATCGCCAGCTTCGGCTACACAGAGGCCCAGGCGCGCGAGGCCGGCTACGAGGTCAACGTGGCGAAGTTCCCCTGGCAGGCCAACGGCAAGGCGCTGGGCATGGGCGAATCCGACGGCTTCGTCAAGCTGGTCAGCGACAAACGCTACGGGGAGATTCTGGGCGGGCATTTGATCGGCCACGGCGTGACCGAGTTGCTGCCCGAACTGACCCTGGCGCAGGCGGCGGAGTTGACGCCGAACGAGATCGCGCGCAACGTACACGCGCACCCGACGCTGAGCGAGGCGCTGAAGGAAGCTGCGCACGGCCTCGAAGGGCAAATGATCAACCTGTAACGAACACAACCATTTAAACACAACAGCCCCCGCCGGGCCGAACGAGGCTGGCGGGGGCTGTTTGCGTCTGGCGCGATCGACTACTGGTTCATCGAACTGATGACGGCGATCTTGCGGAAGGTATCGGGGTCGCGCACGGCGATGTCGGAGAGCATCTTGCGGTCGATCTCGACGCCGGCCTGCTTGAGGCCATACATGAAGCGGCTGTACTTCATGCCGTTCATGCGCGCGGCGGCGTTGATACGCGTGATCCACAGGCGGCGCATGTCGCGCTTGCGCCTGCGGCGGTCGCGATAGGCGTACCACAGGCTCTTGAGCATGGCCTCGTTGGAGCGCTTGAAGAGGCGACCGCGCGTCCCCCACTGGCCCTTCATCATCTTGACGATCTTCTTGTGGCGGCGCCGGCGCACGGGGCCGGTTCTGGTTCTGGGCACCTGTTTTCTCCTGACACACGGGCCCGGGCGCGAAGGCCCGGGTGAATGGACTGGGGGACGAGTGGCCGGCTCAGGCCGGCGGGTTGGCGCGGTAACGGGCCATGTAGGGCGCCATGGTCTTGATGCGGCGCACGTCGACCTTGCTGACGGGCTGCATACGGTCCAGCTGGCGCTTGGTGCGGCTCGACTTGCGGCGGCGCAGGTGGCTCTTGCCGCCCTTGGTGCGCATCACCTTGCCCGTGCCGGTGACCTTGAAACGCTTGGCCGTGGACTTGTGGGTCTTGAGCTTGTACTTGCGGGTCTTGGTCTTCTTCGCCATGTTTGCCTTGTCGTTATCTGCCGGACTTGTCGGCGATGGGGGCCAGCACCATGAGCATGTTGTTGCCTTCCATTCCCGGGTGCAGTTCCACCACAGCCACGTCCTCCAACTCTTCCGCGATGCCCCGGAGGCGGTCGCGGGCGATTTCCGGATACTCCCGTTCGCGTCCGCGGAACTTGACGCGCACCTTAACCTTCATGCCCTTTTCGATCCAGCGGCGCGCATCGCGGACCTTGAAGCCGAGGTGATGCGCGTCGGTCTTGGGCCGCAACTGGATCTCCTTGACCTCGACCGTTTTATGCTGCTTGCGCGCCCGGCGATCGCGGCGCTGCCGCTCGTACTGGAACTTGCCAAAGTCCATCATGCGACAGACGGGCGGGCGGGCGGCGGGCGAGACTTCGACAAGGTCCACTCCGCGTTCCTCCGCCATACCCAGGGCCATGTTGATGGACATGACCCCCAGATTCTCGTTCCTGTCCGAGATGACGCGAACCTCGCGGGCCCGGATATTCTGATTGGTGCGCAGTTCCGCTGTGGCTATATCGCCCTGTCCTCTCGTTGCCGACGATGCTTCCTGCCTGCAGGAAGACCGGGTTGTTAATCAACCTGGCGCGGCAGTATACAACGCCTGCCCACCGTGTGCAAGTTACAGAAGTTTCTCAGGTCAGGCGGCAACGCCAGTTGTGAAGTCCGGAAGCTACGGTGAGGGGGTCGGAACCATCGGGCAGGCAGACCTCGGCAGTAGTATTGGGCGGGATTCGTGCCTCAAGCCGAAAGGTGACGCCTTCGATCTTCCATGAAGAACTGACCTCGCCGTAAAGGGTCTGGATGGAAGCTTTGGCCCAGGTCAGGCCGCCGCCGGGAGAGGGCTGAATGCGAATGCGGCGGTAGCCTGGCGCCGCGATTTCGATGCCCGCGACACGACGGTAGAGAAACTCGACCACCACACCCTTGGAGTAGTGGTTGTGGGAGCCGAAGGTCGAGCCATCTTCGCGCACGGCGTCCCAGGCCTCCCAGATGGTCGTCGCGCCCTTGTTGATGGCGTAGAGCCAGGAAGGGTTGCTCTCCTGCAGCAGCAGCTTCCAGACCAGGTCGGCATGCCCTTCCGCGGCCAGTACCTCACAGAGCATGCCGGTTGACAGGAAACCGGTGCCCACGTGATAGTCGTCCTCTTTCAGCTTGCGCAGGAGTTGCTGCACGAGTGTTGGTCTGAGTTTTGCGGGCGCCAGATCGAAGGCCAGGGCGCGCACGTATGAAGCCTGTTTGTCCGGCTTCAGCCTGCCGTCGGCGGCGATGAATTCACCTGCCCATGCCGTGCCGATGGCTGCGGCTTCCGCCCTGAATCGGACGGCATCCTCGGGGCGGCCCAGCAGCTCCGCGGTCCGGGCCATCAGGTCGGCGCAATGCTTGTGGTAGGCGGAAGCCACCTGCGGGCTGGAAAACAACAGGCGTTTGATGAGACCGAAGAATATCCAGGGAAAGGAATCGTCGGGTTCGAGCCATTCGCCCCAGTGATAGCCGCGGTCCTGCAGGACCTGTAGCCGCCGCCTGCGCTCTGCGGAAAGGAGACTGCGCGGCGACAGTCGGCGCAGCCAGTGCGTTTTGCGGGCGCGGCGACGCATGAAATCGTACCAGGCGAGCATGCTGTCGTATTGCCGCTCCAACACCTCGCGGTCGCCGAAGGACTGGTACAGCGCCCAGGGGACCATGATGGCGGCGTCGGCCCAGCCGGCGGAGCCTTCGGTGGCGGTGATCAGAAAATTTCCCGCCCCGTCGTGGTAAGGGTTGGGAATCAGATTGGGTACCACGCCGTCCGCTTTCTGCTCGGCAGCGAGGTCTCGCAACCAGCGGCTGAAGAAAGTCGCGCAGTGCATCAGGGTGGCGCCCGCGCGCGCGAAGACCTGGGCGTCCCCGGTCCAGCCGGCGCGTTCGCGCGTGGGGCAATCGGTGGGGACGTCCATGAAATTGCCCTTCATGCTCCACAGCACGTTTCTGTGCAACCGGTTCAGGGCCTCGTTGGAGCAGGCGAAGCGGCCGGTCGTCGGCATGTCGGAATAGATGGCGATTGCCTCAAAGTCCTCCGGCCGCGGCTCGCCGGGCCAGCCTTCCAGCAGCGCGTAGCGAAACCCCTGGCTGGTGAAGCGTGGCGCGTAGCTTTCCTCGCCATCGCCGCGCAGGGTGTAATGCACTTCCTGCAGCAGGCGGTCCATGTTGAGGAAGGTCCGGGCCGGTTCCACCTCGCCTGTCTTGCCCAGGGACTCGACCTGCGCAAGCTTCACCTGCGTTCCGGCCGGTCCCTGCACGCGAAACTGCACGTGGCCGCTGATGTTCTGGCCGAAATCGAGGATGGTCTGGCCGCCGGGGGACGTCAAAATCTGCGGCCTGAAGCGCTCCTTGCGGCGCACGGGCGGCGATGACGAGGCGGCCAGCAGGTCCTTTGGGTGGTCCACGACCCGCGCCGGATGCCAGCCCCGGGCGACGAAACCTGGCTCATTCCAGCCGGGCATTTCCCTGCGGGCATCGTAGATTTCGCCGTCCTTCCAGTCGGACTTGCGAACGGGGCCGTCGCTGGTGGCCAGCCACTGATCGTCGCTGGTCACGACGACCCGGCTGCCATCGGCGAGCTTGATCTCCAGTTGCAGCAGCAACGCCAGGCGCTCGCCGTAGCCGTTGCGCTTCGAGTCCAGGCTGAGCTTGCCGCGCCACCAGCCGTCCCCCAGAATGGCGCCGAGGGCGTTGGCGCCGGGCCGCAGCAGGTCTTTCACGTCGTAGGTCTGGTATTCCAGACGGGTGTGGTAAGCGCTCCAGCCGGGCGTCATCCAGCGGTCGCCGACCCGTTGGCCGTTCAGCCAGAGTTCGTAGAGGCCATGTGCTGTGGCGTAGAGGCGCGCGCTGCGCACTGGAACGTCCAGGTCAAATTCGCGGCGCAGGTACGGCGCGGGTTTGAAGGCCTTTGGGTCGATTTCGCCTTACGGGTCAATCCAGTCGGCCTGCCAGTCGGCTGTCTGAAGCAGACCCGTCTCCCAGTTGGCGGCCCTGCTCCAGGCGGACACAGTGACGCTGCCGGTCCAGACGCGCACGCGCCAGTTGCAGCGCTGACGTGAGCGCAGGGGCGGCCCGCCATAGGGAACGTGCGTGGACTGCTCCAAGTTCACCCTGCCGGAATCCCAGAGCAGCCTTCCCGTTTCGTGGACCTGGATTTGCCAGGCGCTCTGCATTGTGCCGGGTCGCCCGGTCACGAGCTGCCAGCTGAAACGCGGGCGCGGTGCATCGATTCCGAGAGGGTTGTGTTGATATTCGCAAACAAGATTCGTTACAGAGACGTCCCTGTTCTTTTCACTTTTCCCGCAGCATTTGGCTGCGCCAGAGTGTAGCCCTGCGCAGCAGACCTGTCATACCCAGGGCCGCCAGCAGGCAGGTCAGGGGCAGCAGGGGCAGGTAGTAGCGTTGCCAGGCCAGGGGGTTGAGCAACAGGACGACCAAAGTGAGGGCCAGCCAGGCCAGCAGGCCGGCGCTTTCGCGCTTGCGCACGATTTGCGCGAGACCGGCCAGCGTCAACAGGGAAAGGACGCTTCCGCTCACCGGGTTTACGGGCATGCCCGACAGCGGCGAGGCGCGCCAGACTTCAATTTCGGCAGTGATGGCCTCGTATTCCGACCAGGAAGCGACCTCATAAAACATCGCTGTTCGCAAAAAGGGCTGGGTGAGGACGTGGTCGAGGCGCTCGGCCAGAGTCATGCCGACTCCGCCCGGCTGCAGGTTCCGCACCTGGACCTGCACGAGCTCGCTGCGCACCTGCACCAGGCGCTGCAGCAGTTGCCAGGGGTCGGGCCACAGGGCAGGCGACAGGGCCAGGAAAACCGTCAACGCCAGCATGCCGCCCAGGACGCAACGTATGGCGGTGGACAGCAACGCCTGGCGCTCCCGTTGCTGCAGCGCGTCAAGGAGGAGCCAGCCCAGCGCGCCGCCGAGGAAGAGCAGGGCGCTGTGTTTGGAGGCCAGGGCCAGCCCGCCGGAAAGAGCCAGCGCCAGCCACCAGCGACGGCCGGCCCGCTCGCCGCGCCGGAGAATCATCAGGGCGCAGCAGATGGTCAGCAGCCCAAAGAAGAGCAGCGGCCCCTCCATCAGGGCGCGGCGCCCGTTCAGCAACAGGGCGGGGTGCAGGGCGTATAGCCCGCTGGCCAACAGGGCGGTCCAGCTTCCGCCCAGGCGCCAGGCGATGGCGTAGAGCAGGGGAACGCTGAGGGCAAAAAATAGCGCCGACGGGTAGCGGCTGGTCAGCAGTAACTGCGGCGCCGGCCGCAGACCACGTGCGAGGTTGGCGTCGTAGTCCAGCGCCCAGTCCCAGCCAGGTTCCGGCGGCAGGTCCTCGCTACTGTGGCCGGCCAGATGCCAGGCAAGCCCGATGGTCCAGGGGTTGATACTGCCCTGCAGCAGGCGACGGTCGGAACTGGCGCTGCGCGGTTCGTCGGGATGCACACCCAGGGCGGCACTGTCGCCTTCGATAAAGAGTGTGGCGTAGTCGACGCTGGAGCGAATCTGCAGGGCCTCGTCGCCGTGGAAGGGCGCCAGGTCGATTCCGGCCAGGACGTAGACGATCAGCAGGGCTGGCCACAGGGCGACAGCGAGTCGCTGCCGCCTGCTCACAGGCGGATTTCCAGTTGGCGGGCGTGTCGTACGAACTCCAGGGCCTGCAGAATCTGCAGTTGCCCCTCCGTCAGGGGCTGGTCGAGCGTGAGCACGGTCATTGTGTTGCCGCCGGGACTGGCGCGACCGGTCTGCCAGCTGGCGATATTGACGTCGTTGTCGGCCAGCAGGGTGCCTACGCGACCGATTACGCCGGGCTGGTCGCGGCTGCCCATGATGAGCAACTGGCCCAGCGGCACGAAGTTGATGTCGTACTCGTTGATTTGCACGATGCGCGGCTCGCGCCCGTCCAGCAGCGTGCCGCCCATTGTGATTTCCTCGCCGCCCTCCAGGGTGAAGTGACAGGACACGAGGCTGGCGTAATCGCCGGTGCTCAGTCCGCGGGTCTGCATCACCTGCAGGCCGCGGACGCTGGCCAGCACGGGCGCGTTAATGTAATTGACCTGGTCGCCCAGCACCGGCTTCAAAATGCCATGCAACAACGCGACGGTCAGCGGCTTGATCAGGTCATCGAGTCTTTCGCCGCGGTACTCGACGGCGACCCGCCGCACGGGCTGGCGGGCCAGGGCGTGCAGGATGCGTCCCATGCAGTCCGCCAGGCGCATGTAGGGACGTGCCTCGGCCCAGGGCGTTCCGGGCAGGAAAGGCATGTTGACCACGTGACGATAGTCATCACCGCGCAGGGCGTCCAGCACCTGGGCGACGATCTGGGTCGAGAGATTGAGGTTCGCCTCGCGCGTGTTGTCGCCGATGCGGGGCGTATGCAGCACCGCGTCCAGCCCGATGAGGGGGCTGCCGGAGGGCGGTTCCTGCGGGAAGACGTCGGTGGCCACGCCGGCCAGCCGGCCGCTGCGCAGGGCATCGGCGACGGCGTGCTCATCCCAGACGGCGCCGTGTGCGGTGTTGATGAGGCGCGCCCCCGGTCGGATGCGCTCGATGGCCGTGGCGTCCAGCATCTGGCGGGTCTCGTCGGTGAGGGGCACGTGCAGGCTGATGAAGTCACTGCGCTGCAGCAGGTCGTCAAGGCCGACCGGTTGGAGGCGGCGATCGGCGGGCTGGTCCTCGGCGATGTAGGGATCATGGACCAGCACCTGCATGCCGAAGGCCAGGCAACGTTCCGCCACCACTCGGCCGACGCGCCCGTAACCGACGATTCCGATGGTCTTGCCGGAAAGCTGGACGCCCGCCTGGCGCGCGCGTTGCAGCGGCCAGTAACCAGCCTCCAGGCTGTTGTGGGCGGCGACCAGGTTACGGCCCAGCGCCAGCAGCAGGGCCAGTGTGTGCTCGCCGGCCGCGATGGCGCTGGTGCCCGGTGTGCTGGTGACGATGATGCCGCGACGGGTGGCGGTATCGACGTCGATGTTGCCGACGCCGGTACCGGCGAGACCGATGACCCGCAGGCACGGCGCATACTCCAGCAGTTCGGCATCGACCTGGACGTCGCTGCGCACGATCAGGCCTTCGGCGCTTTCAAGCTGTCGGCGGAGGCTGCTCTCGCCGGGGCGGGCGTGCTTCAGGCTGACGTCCGCCGCCTGCCGCAGCAGTTGCAGTCCGTCATCGGCGAGGTCCGTGGCAACGACGACGGGACGGGGAGTCATGTCAGCCAGGCGCGCACGGCGTGCAGGTCCGGAAAGACGTAGGGTGTCACGCTTTCCAGGTCGGTAGCCTGGCTGTGACTGCGGTCCGGCACCGCATAGCAGGTCATGCCGGCGGCGGTTGCCGCGCGAGCGCCGTTGGCGCTGTCCTCCAGCGCCAGACAATGTTCGGGAGTAACGCCCAGCAGGCGAGCCGCCTCAAGATAGACGTCAGGGGCCGGTTTGCCGTGGGGCACGTCGTCGGCAGAGCAACGCAACCGGAAGACCTCATCCCAGCCCTGGGACTGAAGGGTGGCCTCAATGATGGCCAGGGGCGAACTGGAGGCGATGGCGAGCGGCCAGGCGCGCGCCTGCACAAAGTCGATCATCTCGGGCGCTCCCGGCTGGGGTCTGACCATGGAGGGGATGAGGCGCAGCATGTTGGCGTTGACCTCGGCGGTCAATTCCTCGAGCGGCTCCTGCATGCCGAAATGCTCGCTCAGCTTCGCCATGAATTCATCCATGCGCATGCCGATGATGCTGGCGCGAAGTTCATCCGTATAGACGAGTCCGCGGCTCGAAAAGACTTCATCTTCGGCGATGTGCCAGATGCGCTCCGAATCCACCAGCAGGCCATCCATGTCGAAGATTACCGCCTGCGGTCTCATGGGCTCAGGTGGTCTCACTGGCGAAGGCTCCTGCAAATGTCTGGCGTAGCGGGTCGTGATTGAGGCTGAGCTGGTCCGATTGCGCGAGTCGCAGACCTTTTTCGAAGAGGGCCTGATGGACCGTGCCCCGCAGCCGACGCCAGCCCGCGGGGCCGGCGGCGAGGGGCAGGAGTGGCGCCAGGCTGGGGCAGTGGATGAAGGCGTCGGCATGCTCGCGCACGGCGTCGCGCGCGGTGACGCCTCCGTAGCCCACAAAGAGGTCCACCACTTCGCGGGTGGCGAGGTCTGAGACGCCGTCGCCGATCATGAGGCGCCGGCCGGGACGATCGCCGGCCAGTTCCCTGACCATCACCGGTTTGCCGCTGGAGACGGTCAGGGGGCCGACCTGGTAATCGAGCCAGGCCTGGTGGTGCTGTGTCTGCGGTTCGTGATAGCGCCACCATTCACCCGCCAGGCGGTCGTATTCCAGCTCCACGGCGCGGATGCGTTCGGCGGGGATGCCAAGGCGTTGCCCGAGACCGCGCACCGGTTCCGCCAGCCCGCCGCTGATGATGAAGACCGTCTTGCCGAGGAACTGCAGGGCATCCAGCACGCCCTGCGCGTCCGGCACCAGGGTCTGCTGGTAGCGGTCGACGATGGCGTTCACCTGGCCGCGCGTGGGGCGGATCGCCTGCAGGCGCTTGCCATAGACGCCGGCCAGGTCCAGTTCGCCGTTCATGGCGCGCTCTGTCAACACGCTGACGCGCCAGCCCTTGCCCTTCAGCCGCGCCAGTTCGTCGATGCCCTCGATGGCGGAGAGGGTGCTGTCGCAGTCGAAGAAGATCAGGTCGTAGCTGCCCCAGGGCGTTGCCATCAAGCCTCCTTTAACCCGGTTAATGCGCAGGCGATTGTAGCCTGGCCCTGGCGCAGCGTGAAGCGAAATTCTGACGAAAGCGGGAGTCCACCATTGGCGAGAGTCGCCAGGCGCGCGACAATAGCGTCGCAGGCGCAGGGGGTGTAATGGCCTACCGAAAGATTCACAGGGTCGCCGTGATTGGTTCGGGCACGATGGGCGGCGCATTGGCGGCCCTGTTGACCGGCGCCGGTCTGGAGACGACCCTGCTGGACATTCCGGCGGCGGGGTCGGCGGCCGGGTCTCCGGCAGCGGAGCGCAATGCCCTGGCTCGGGACAACCTGCAGCGCTCGCTGACGGCGCGTCCCTCGCCCTGGTTCAGCGCCGGCGACGTTGAACGCATCCGCATAGGCAACCTGGAGGACGATCTCGCCTGGCTGGCGGAGGTCGACTGGGCGCTGGAGGCGGTCGTCGAGGACCTGGCGACCAAACAGGCCCTGATGCGGCGACTGCACGGAATCTGCCGGCCGGACTGCATCATTTCGACCAACACCTCCGGCCTGCCGCTGGCCCGGATCGCCGCCGGATTGCCCGGAGAATTCACGCGGCGTTTCTTGGGCACGCATTTCTTCAATCCGCCGCGCTGGCTGCCCTTGCTGGAACTGATTCCGCATGACGACACGGACGTCGACCTGCTGTGCTTCATGCAGGACTTCTGCTCGCGCGGGCTGGGCAAGGACGTGGTCGTCTGTCGCGACGTGCCGGGCTTCCTCGGCAACCGCTTCCTTTCAATGTTGGGCATGCAGGCCATCGGTCTGGCGCTGGACGAGGGTTACAGCGTCGCCGAAGTGGACCTCCTGACCGGCCCGCTGATCGGACGGCCGCGCACGGCGACCTTCGGTCTGCAGGACCTGGTGGGCCTGGACGTGGCCCAGGCGGTGGCAGGCAATCTGCGCGACGCCCTGCCCGAAATGGCGGCCCGCGCGACGCTGGCGCATCCTGGCGCGGTCGCGCTCCATGAACAGTTGATCGCGCGCGGCTGGCTGGGGCGCAAGAGCGGGCGCGGCTTCTGGTTGCAGCGTCGAGGGGAGGACGGGCAGCGCGAGCGCCTGGAACTCAATCTGCAAACCCTGACGCATGAGGCGAGCCCGGCGCCGCAGTTCGAAAGTGTGACGACGGCCAGGTCGGAGCGGGACCTGGGAGAGCGACTGCGCATGCTGCTGGCGGCGGAAGACCGGGCCGGCCATTTTCTGCGGCGACACGTGGCCTTTTATCTCAGCTTCGCGGCCAGTTGCGTACCGGAGGTGACGGGCTCGCCGCTGGCCGTGGACCAGGCGCAAAAGTGGGGCTTCAACCATGAGGCGGGCCCCTTCGAGCTCTGGGACGCCCTGGGCGTGGCCGCCGGCGTGACGCTGTGCGAGGCACAGGGTCACACGGTGGCGTCCTGGGTGCATGACATGTTGGCCAACGACTGCCCGGCATTTTACCGACGCGACGCGCGCGGTGAACCGGACGCCCGTTATGACCCGCAGGCCGGCGCATACCTTCCGCTGCCTGAGAATGAACGGGCGTTGCAGGCGGCAGGGCTGACCGTCCTGCGCAGCAATGACAGCGCTTCCCAGCGCGACCTCGGCGACGGCGTGGCGCTGTGGGAATTCCACAGCGTGCAGAACACTATCGACGACGCGCTGATCGACAGCGGCCACGCGGCGCTGGAGACGATTGCCGGCGGAGAATTCCAGGCGCTGGTGATCGGCAACGACGGTCCGCGTTTCAGCATCGGCTACAATCTGGCGCTGGCATTGCAGCGCATCGACGACGGGGAGTTCGAAGCGCTGGAGCGCAGCGTGAAAAGCCTGCAGGGGCTGGTCCGCGGATTCCGTCAGGCGCCCGCCCCGGTTGTCGCGGCGGCGCCGGGCATGGCCCTGGGCGGCGGCGCCGAGCTGCTCCTGGCCTGCGACCGGGTCGTGGCGCACAGTGAGTTGCTGCTCGGCCTGGTGGAGTTCAACGTCGGGTTGATTCCTGCGGGCGGCGGCTGCACGGCCATGCTGCAACGCTGGTTGACGCCGCTGATGCGTAGTTCCCCGGATGCTGACGTCCTGCCGCTGCTGAAACGATTGTTCAAGCGCTTGCTGGACGCCGAAATGATTGTGGCGGCCGCTCCGGAAGCCCGTGAGCGGCAACTGCTGCGCCCTTCGGACCGCGTACTGATGAAGCGCGCCCACCTGCTGCACGAGGCGAAACAGGCAGCGCTGCGCCTGGCGGAGGGTTATCGCGCGCCGCGGCCGGAGCCGGTGTATGCGGCAGGCCAGAAGGCCTGCGAGGCATTGCTGGAGCAGGTGGAAGGCCTGGTGGATGCGGGCGAAATGAGTGCCGACGATGCGCGAATCGCCCGCCGCCTCGCCTTCGTCCTGAGCGGTGGCGCGTCAGAAGCCCCTGCCTTGCTGGGCGAAGGGCAATTGCATGAGCTGGAACGCGCGGCCTTTATGGAACTTGTGCGCGAATCTCACACGCAGGCCTGCATCCGGCACATGTTGAAGACCAACCGACCTCTCCGTTTTGCAGCCGGACGCTGACGGGAACGAACACGCGTGAATCAGACACAGGAGAAGCCATGGCCCTGATCAGTTACTTTCACTTCAGCTTCACCGTCTCGGACCTGGAGCGTTCGATCACCTTCTACCGCGACCTGCTCGGTCTGAAACTCGTGCACCGCATGGTGCATGATCAGAAATACACCAGCAGCCAGATCGGCTTCAGGGATGCGCTGCTCAAGGTGGCACTCTTCAACGTCGCCGACATGCCGCAGGGCTCCTCGCCCTCCGGCCACGTGCTGGAACTGATCGAGTACGTCAACCCGCGCGGCGAGCCGCTGGATGCGGCCACCAACCGACCCGGCGCGGCGCATCTGGCGCTGCAGGTGGATGACCTGGAGGCCGAGTTCGCCCGGCTCAAGGCTGCGGGCGTGCAATTCCGCTCGGAAGCGCCGGTGCCCATTACGCACGGGCGGCACAGCGGCGGCCTGACCTGTTATCTGCTGGACCCGGACGGCATCACGCTGGAATTAATCGAACTGCCTGTGCCCTTCACGCCGCAGGACCTGGACTGAGACAGGCTCAGTCCATGCGCATGCCGCCGTTGACGTCGATGGTGGCGCCGGTGATGAAGTCGGCCGCTGCCGAGGCGAGAAAGACGGCCACCCCGCCATAGTCGGCCGGGACGCCCAGCCGGCCCAGGGGGATTTCCCCGCGCAGTTGCTCCATCAGTGGCGGGTCGTCCCAGGCGTCGGTGAGCGCGCTCACGGTGGGGCCGGGCGCGATGCAGTTGGCCGTTCCGTGCGGCGCCAGGTAATTGGCGAAGGTCTTGGTCAGCGCGAAAACGCCGGCCTTGGTGGCGACGTAGACCGGCAGGCCGGCCTTGCCGCCGGTCCTGCCGCCGATCGAACTGATGTTGATAATGCGTCCGCACTGTCTGGCGCGCATGTGCTGCGCGGCGGCCTGGGAGAGAAAGAAGAGGCCGCGCAGGTTGACGGCCACGATGCGGTCGAAGAGGGCCTGGTCGACCTCGTCGATGGGGTGGATGGGCCCGATGCCGGCGTTGTTGACGAGGATATCCAGTTGTCCGGTCTGCGCCACGGCGTCGTCGACGACCGAACGGCAACGGTTTACGTCGCTGACGTCCAGCGGCAGCGCCAGGGCGCGCCGGCCCATGTCCGCAGCGGCCTTTTCGGCCTCAACCTGATCGATGTCGGCGAGGACCACGGTGGCGCCGGCGTCGTGCAGGGCGGCGGCGATGGCCAGGCCGATGCCGCGTGCGGCGCCGCTGACCAGGGCGGTCTTGCCGGACAGTTGCGACATGGCATTCTCCAATCGGTTGCATTGTCTACAAATGACGCTATCCTGACCGGCGCCGCAGCCGTCGGCAACTGTTGGCGGCCATGCCATGCCAGTCTACTTTCGCGGGGGGATTCATGAGTGACCGTCCCAACATTATCCTGATGGGAATCGACTCGATTCGCGCCGATCACATGAGCTGTTACGGCTATCCACTGCTGACAACGCCGCATCTTGACCGTTTCGCCAGCGAGGGCGCGCTCTTCGAAAACACCTACAGCGCCCACATTCCGACCACCTGCGCCTACGCTTCCATGCTGACCGGCATGGACTGCTTCGGCACCCAGGTGGTGGCCCTGCGTCACAAGGGGCCGATGCGGCCGGAAGCGAAGTCCATCGCCGAGCATTTGCGGGAGCTCGGCTACACCACCACCTGCGTCGGCTTCAGCGGCAACCCTTCCGGGCGCGGCTTCGACAAGTATATCGATTACAAGGCATGGGGCACCCGCGAGGAAGGCCCCTGCCCCAAGGCGCAGAGCCTGAACGAGGTCGCCATCCCGGAACTTGACCGCCTGGTCGCCGGCGACCAGCCCTTCTTCCTCTTCCTGCGCCACATGGACCCGCACGCGCCCTATTTGCCGCCGGAGCCCTACAAGCGCATGTTCTACCACGGCGACGAGTGCGACCCGGACAATCGCTCGATGGACCCGGTGCTGGCCTTCAAGCCCTTCGCCTCCTTTTTCAAGAGCTGGATGCCGGTAGGCATCAGCGACAAGGACTATGTCATCGCGCAGTACGACGGCGCCATCGCCTACATGGACGCGGCCATCGCCACTATTTTCAAAGCGCTGGAAGCCCACGGTATCTACGACGAGACCATCGTCATCATCAACGGCGACCACGGTGAGACGCTTTATGACCACGAATGCTGGTTCGATCACCACGGCATCTACGACAACGTGCTGCACGTGCCGCTGCTGATCCGCTATCCGGGTCGTGTGCCGGCGGGTACGCGGCTCAGCGGCTACAACCAGCACAAGGACCTCGTGCCGACGATCATGGACCTCGCCGGGATCGACCTGAGCGAGTTGAGCTGGCCATCCGACCAGCAGTTTGACGGCAACAGCCTGATGCCGCTGGTCGATGGCGACAGGACGTCGCTGGAAAGCGAGTTTTACATCAGCGAATGCACCTGGATGCGCAAGCACGGCTGGCGTACGCCAGGCTGGAAGCTGATGGTGGCGCTGGAGCCGGACTTTCACTTCAAGCCGCCGGTTGAACTTTACAACCTGGTCGAGGACCCGGACGAGAACGTCAACCTGGCGGAGCAGGAGCCGGAGATCGTGGCGGACCTGCGCCGGCGCATGGAGACCTTCATCGCGCAGCGTGAGGCGGAGACCGGCCTGACCAACCCCATGCTGACCCAGGGGGACTGGCATGGCAAGGCGGGCGTGGGCGCTTTCACGAGCTCGCAGCAGGCCTACGATTCGCTCTACATCGGTGACATCAATGAGGGTCGACGGCTGCAGGCCGAGGCGCGCAAGGCTTTGGAAAGGGCAAACAAGGGAGAAGCGGACGCATGACTCTGAAAGTAGCAGTCGTCGGGATGGGGGGAATCGGCAACCAGCACGCGGGGGTCTACAGCGCGCGCGACGACGCCGAGGTCGTGGCCGTCTGCGACATCATTCGTGAGAAGTCCGACCAGGCGGCCGAACGCTTCGGCTGCCAGGGATTCTATTCCGTGCAGGAGATGCTGGCCTCCGGGCTGGAGATCGACGCCGCCAGCATGACCACGGCGGGAGTCGAAAACGGCGGCGACCATTACCAGCCGACGATGGAACTGCTGGAGGCCGGCCTGCCGGTGCTGGGCGAAAAGCCCATCTCCAACGAGATCGACAAGGCGAAGGAAATGGTGGCGCTGGCGCGCGAGAAGGGCCTGCGTTACGGCGTCAACCTGAACCACCGCTTCACGCCGGCGGCGGAGAAGGCGAAGGGCTGGGTTGAGGACGGCCGCCTCGGCGACCTGAACATGATCAACATGTCCATGTGGATCAACAACCCGAAAGAAAGTTCGCCCTGGTTCCACATGCGCGCCCTGCACCCGCACTCCCTTGACGTAATGCGCTACTTCGCCGGCGACGTGGACAAGGTACAGGCCTTCTTCAAAAAGGGCACGGCCCGCGCCATCTGGTCCAACGCGCAGGTCAACATGTTGTTCGCCAACGGCATGATCGGCTCCCTGCGCGGCAGTTACGATGGTGACTGGGGCCGCGGCAGCTACGGTCTGGAAGCGCTGGACGTCGTCGGCATGGAGGGGCGTTTCACCCTCACCAATGCCTGTGAAGAACTGACCTTCTACCCGCGCATGTCGATTGCCACCGAGACCTACATGTACGTCGGCGGCATGAAGCACTTCGGCGAGACCTTCAAATCGCGCATCGGGCGCTGGGTCGAGCAGAACATCGAGGGCGTCGCGCCGGAGGAGATCGACGGCTCAGGCCTGGAAGCGCTGAAGGCCCAGTTCATCATTGAGGCCGCCATCGAGTCCTGGCAGAGCGGCGAAGTCGTCAGCGTGGAACGACCCTGACATGTCGCTGGTCATAGTCATCGGGCGCGGCCATTCCGGGACCCGCGCCATCTCGCACACGCTCTACGCCAGCGGCGTCTACATGGGCAACCTGCTCAATCGCTCCGGCGACATGATGCCGCCGTACAAAATGTACGACGCCTGTCGCGTCGCCGCGCAGTACGTGGACTGGAAGGGCGGGCTGGAGTGGGACTTCAAGCGTTTCATCGACGCCGACATTCCGCAGGAATTCACCGACCTGCTGGACGAATACCTGAGCGGGATACTGAGTTACGAATACGAAAAGAACCCGCGCCGCGGCTGGAAAATCCCGGAGACCACCCTGGTCTATCCCTGGATCGTGCGCCGCTTCCCGGACGCGAAGTACATCTTCTGGGTGCGCAACCCGCGCGACTGCATACTGGGGCACCACGGCACCGACGACATGCGCCGCTTCGGCATCGATTATCCCCTGACCGACGACCTGCGACTGCGCCGCGCCATCAGCTGGAAGTACCAGTACGACCTGGTGCGCGCCTGCCCCAAGCCGCGGCACTGGCTGGAGGTGCGCTTCGAGGACTTCGTGCTGGACCAGGAGGCCACCCTGCAACGCGTTGGCGACTGGCTGGGTTACCCCCTGGGCCGCATCATCGTGCGACCCGAGGCGGTCAACCGCTGGAAGCACGACGACGGCGTCAACTACTTCGACTTTTTCGAACCGGCCATGCGCGACTTCGGCTATGAAATCCCCGAGGTGACCTGATGCTGCGGGTCTGCGTCATCGGGATGGGGCCCATCGGCCGGCGCCACGCGACGTTGTTGCAGGCGGACCCCCTGGCCGGGCTGGTGGGCGTCTGTGACCGGATAGGCGAGCGGGCGGACTCCGCGGCGGCAACATTCGGCGTGCCAGGATTTCGTGACGCCGAAAGCATGCTGCGCGAGCTGGCGCCGGACGTGGCGCACGTCACCACCGGCGGCGTTGAATACGGCAGCGATCATTACGAGCCGACCGTGCAGGCGCTGGAAGCAGGCTGCCACGTGCTGGGCGAAAAGCCCATCTCCAACGAGATTGAGGAAGCGGAGGAGATGGTCGCCACCGCCCGCGAGCGAGGGCTATGTTACGGCATCAACCTGAATCACCGCTTCACGCCGGCGGCGCGGGTCGCCAAAGGCTGGGTGGAAGAAGGGCTGATCGGCCACCAGCTCTTCTGCCGCATGAGCATGTGGATCATGAACCCGACGGAGAGTTCGCCCTGGTTCCAGGTCAAGGCGCTCAACCCGCACACGGTGGACGTGATGCGCTATTTCTGCGGCGATATCGAGCAGGTGCAACTCTTCGCGACGAAAGCGCCGGGCCGCAAAATCTGGTCCACCACCTCCTTCAACATGCGCTTCACCAGCGGGGCGGTAGGCAACCTGACGGCCAGCTACGACATCGAACGCGGCCACCCGATGGAACGCTGCGAGGTGGGGGGCACGGAGGGCCGCTTCGTGCTGGACGACATGTGGCGCGAGGCGACGCTCTACCCGGCCGGCGACCTGGTCAAGCAGGTGTATACCGACCCGGTCTTCGGCGGCTTTGGCGACTTCACCAACACCTTCGCCGATCGCATCCATCGCTTTCTGGAGCAGGTGAGCAACGGGACCAGCCCGGAGGACATCGACGGTTCGGCCGCGGAGGGTCTGGCGGCGCAGAAGGTGCTGGCGGCGGCCATCGTGTCGCTGCAGGAAGGCACTGTGGTTTCAGTCAATGGCATTCGCTGACAGGACAGGGAGACGGGCATGAAGCTGGGTGTGAACTCGGTACTTTTCGGCAACTGGGACGTGGAATCTGCTTTCAAATACACGGCCATGGCGGGCTACGACGGCATCGAGCTGGGCGCCATCCCGCAAATGGCCGATCATCTGGACCTGGAGAACTGGCGCGAGGCGGCGCCGAAGATTCGCCAGCTGGCCAGCGACTACGGTCTGGAAGTCACAGCGATGGAGCAGTCGCGCCAGGACTTCGATCTGATAGAAAAGGCCTGCCAGGCCGCCGCTGACATCGGCATCCCCATTGTTAACTGCGGCCCCGGCGGCGTGAGCGACGACGAAGAGACTCTGCAAAAGAGCATTGACACCATCGGCAAGCTGGCCGACATCGCAGGGCGCTATGGCGTCACGCTCTGCGTCAAGGCGCACGTGGGCGCGGCGATCTACAACACGCCGACCACGATCCGCCTGATGGAGGCGGTAACCTCGCCATCCTTCGGCGTCGACATGGACCCCTCGCACATCCACCGCGCCGGCGAGAATCCGGTGGAGGCCATTGCGGCGGTCATCTCGCGCGTGAAGCACGTCCACATCCGCGACTGCAAGGGACGGCAGCGGGATCCGGGCGATCCGGTTGACCAGGCCAACGGCCGCGGCGACATCGACCTCGTGGGCTATGTGCGCGTATTGCACGAGCACGGCTACGACGGCCCGGTGAACCTGGAGGTCATCGGCACGAAGGCGAAGGGACACAGCCTCGAGAACTGCTGCATTATAGGTGCCGAGGCGCGCGGCCACATGCAGGCCTGTTTGCAGGCGGCGGGCGCCCGCTGAGGCGCGGGGGAGCGCAGAGGATGCAACGAGTCTGCTTTCTGCTAAAGGTCCGTGAAGACCGGCTTGAGGAATACGTGGCGCGCCACGCAGAGGTCTGGCCCGAGATGCTGGACGCCCTGCGCGAGACGGGCTGGCACAACTACTCGCTTTTCCTGCGCGACGACGGCCTGTTGATCGGCTATCTGGAGACGCCCGACTTTCAGGCGGCGCTGGATGGCATGGCCGGGCGCGAGGTCAACGAGCGCTGGCAAAACGACATGGCGCCCTACTTCGAAACGCTGGACGGGAGTCACGCCGACGAAAGCATGGTGCCGCTGCAGGAAGTCTTCCACCTGGACTAGTTCGATCAGGCGGGGCGGAACTCATCCGGATTGACCAGCAGCTGCAGGCCGCCGGGCCGCAGCGTATAGAGCAACTCGTCGGCCTGGCCGGGGACGCCGTCGGTCTCCATGCCCAGTCGGTCGCCGCTGACGCGCACCTCGGAGCCGCGGCGAATGTGCACCCGCGGATGGTTGACGTGCGCGCCGAAGTAGACGCGCGGGAAGGCGACCAGCACTTCCCGCCGTGAAGCGCCGTCGATCAACACGATATCGAAGAGGCCATCGTCTACGCGGGCGTCGGGCGCGATGCGCATGCCGCTGCCGAAGCTGTTGCAGTTGGCGACGGCCACCAGCCAGTACTCCCCATCCACCCAGAGATCGCCGTCCACCTCGACGCGCATGGTCAGCGGCCGCCGCTGCAAGAGGCTGCCGATCGCGTTCTGCGCGTAGGACCAGGGCCGCTTGCCGGGGACATCCGATTTCTGCGCGATCTCGCCGCTGATGCCGGCGCTGGAAATGCTGAGGAAATAGCGACGCCGGCCGTCGAGTGTGACCTCGGGCAGGTCGACGGGGATGGGCCGGGCGCCAATGAGCTGCCGCGCGGCTTTCGTCAGTGACAGCGGCAGACCGTGGCTGCGCGCCCAGGCGTTGCCGGTGCCGCCGGGCAGAATGCCCAGTTCCAGCGGCGGTCCGTCCGCATCGCGATGGGCGAGCGGGACGAGTGTCTCCAGCAAATGATGGACCGTGCCGTCTCCGCCGACAGCGATCACGCGCCGCGCCCCCGCGTTCCAGGCGGCCTGCACCTGCGGCACCATCTCCGCCACGCTGTGGGTCGTCAGGACTTGCGGCTCACCCAGAGCCTCGCGCAGGATCGGTTCAATGCCCGGCCACCGGCGCAGGGCGGCGGCGGTGCCGGCCTGGCCGTTGACGACGACCAGCGCGGGCGCGCTCACAGGCGGACGTGGCCCTCGCCGACGACGACCCATTTGTAGGTCGTCAACTCGGTAAGCGCCATGGGGCCGCGGGCGTGCAATTTCTGGGTGCTGATGGCGATTTCGGCGCCCAGACCGAGGGCGCTGCCATCGGTGAAACGCGTGCTGGCGTTGACGTAGACCGCCGCCGAATCGACTTCGTTGCAGAAGCGTTCGGCGCTGGTCATGTCGCGGGTCAGGATGCCGTCCGAATGCTGCGTGCTGTGGGCGCGGATGTGGTCGATGGCCTCGTCCAGGGTGTCGACCACCTTCAGCCCCAGTGTGAGCGCATACCACTCGGTGTCGAAGTCTTCCGGGCCGGCGGGGCTGACGCGTTCGTCCGCGCCGAGGCAGGCCAGCGCCCGCGGTTCCGCGCGGAACTCCACGCCGTCCGTGCCCAGGTGTTCGACGACGCGCGGCAGGAATTCCGCCGCCAGGTCGCGCTGAACCAGCAGGGTGTCCAGGGCGTTGCAGACGGCCGGGCTGACCGTCTTGGAATTGTGGATGACCTGCAGCGCGGCGTCGAGGTCCGCGCCGGGCTCCACGTAAAGGTGGCAGATACCGATGCCGCCGGTGATGACGGGGATGGTGCTGTTTTCGCGGCAGAAGTTGTGCAGGCCGTTGCCGCCGCGCGGGATGATCATGTCGACATATTCGTGCATTCGCAGCAACTCGCCGACCAGGCGGCGATCGCTGCTGGCGATGTACTGGAAGGCGGCGGGGGGCAACCCGACGTCACCCATGGCACCGGAAAGGGCGCGCACCAGCGCCATGTTGCTGCGCAGCACTTCCCGCCCGCCGCGCAAAATGACGGCGTTGCCGGTCTTGAGCGCCAGCGCGGCGACGTCCACGGTGACCTGCGGCCGCGCTTCGTAGATGACGCCCAGCACGCCGAGGGGCGTGCGCTGTTTCCAGGCGCGCAGGCCGTCGCGCGGCTCGCGTTCGTCGAAGCGTTCGCCGACCGGGTCCGGCAACTGCGCCACCTTGCGCACATCGGCGATGACGCTGTCCATGCGCCGCTCGAGGTTCAGCCGGTCGCGGATGTAAAGTTCGTCCACGCCGGCCTCACGGGCGGCGGCCATGTCCTCCGCGTTGACGGCGAGGATCTCCGCGCGTTCCGCTTCCAACGCTTCGGCGATGGCCAGCAGGGCCTCGTTCTTCTGCGCAGTGGTGCACTGTGCCAGCTCGACCGCCGCCGCCTTCGCCTGGCGGCCCATCTGCTGCAGGTCGACGGCCTCCCGGGCCGTTGCCTCGATCATGGCGCTCTCCCTGTCTCAGGTGGAAAGGACGAGGTTGTTGCGGTGGATCACGGCGTCCCCGTAACTGTAGCCCAAAATGGCGCTGATGCGGCTGGAACGCTGGCCGCAAAGGCTGCGCAGGTCGCCGCTGTCGTAGCTGCTGAGGCCGCGCGCGATGTCGCTGCCATCCGGCCCCCGCACCTGCAACACCTCGCCGCGCCGAAACTCCCGCTCGACGCGGGTCACGCCGACCGGCAGCAGGCTGGCGCCGCCGTTGCGCAGGACGTGGACCGCGCCGGCGTCGACGTGAAGAATGCCGCGCGGAACTTCGGCCAGCAGCCAGCGCTTGCGGCTCTGCAGGGAATCGACGCTGGCGGGGATGCGCGTGCCAACCTTGCCGCCCTGCAGAATACGCTGCAGGACATCCGGTTCATGGCCGCGGGCGATGACGGTGCCGACACCGCTGTTGCTGGCCAGACGGGCGGCCTGCAACTTGGTGGCCATGCCGCCAGTGCCCTCGCGGCTGCCGGCGCCGCCGGCCATCGCCAGGGCGGAGTCGTCGACGCGCTCCAGTTGCTGGATGAGACTGGCGTCCTGGTGCCGACGCGGGTCGGCGGTGAACATGCCGGCCTGGTCCGTCAACAGAATGAGCAGATCCGCTTCCAGCAGATTGGCGACCAGCGCGGAAATGTTGTCGTTGTCGCCGACGCGGATCTCCTCCACGGCGGTAGTGTCGTTTTCGTTGACGACCGGCACGATTCGCCGGTCAATCATGGTCAGCAGGGTATCGCGGGCGTTGAGATAGCGCGTACGGTGGTTGAGGTCGCTGCGCGTCAGCAGCACCTGGCCGACGATGATGTCGTGGTCGGCGAAGAGCTCGCTGTAGATTTGCATCAGGCGGCCCTGACCGACGGCGGCCAGCATCTGGCGCGAGGGCAGGGAGCGGTCCAGTTCGGGGAAGCCGAGGATTTCGCGACCGGCCGCCTGCGCGCCGGATGTTACCACGACGGTTTCGTGCCCCTGGCGCTGCAACTGCGCGATCTGCTGCACGAGATTGAGCATGCAGTCGCGGTCCAGCCGGCGGGTGCCGCTGGTCAGCACGCTGCTGCCAAGTTTGATGACCAGGCGCAGCGGCGCGGCAGCACAATGCCTTGCGGGGGTCACGACTTCAGGTTGCCAGGGCTGCCTGCCGCTGCAGGGCTGCCATCAGTTGCCGCGCGCGCCCGCGGATTTCGTCCAGTGGCCAGCTTCCGTCGCCGGTCAGCCAGCCGGAGAGTCCGGAACAGGCCGCCCCGGCGTCGAGAAAGCCCGTCAGGTTGTCCGGGTTGATGTTGCCGTTGGCGAGGAAACGCATGTGGCGCAGCGGCCCGCGCAGGGCGCGGAAATACTCCAGACCAAGAGGGCCGGCCGGGAAGAACTTGAGCAGGTCGACGCCCATGTCCCAGGCCTGGACGCACTCGCTGGGGGTCATCACGCCGGGCGCGACCAGCAGGTCGGCGTCCAGCGCCACCTTCACGACCTCCGGCTGAAAGGCCGGCGAGACGATGAAGTCGGCGCCGGCGTCTATGACCTGGCGGGCATCGTCGGCGCTCAGCACCGTGCCCATACCGCAGTAGACATTCGGCCCCAGCTCCGCCTTGACGGCCTGCATGGCCGCAACCGGTTCGGTGGAATTCATGGTGAACTCAAAGATGTTGATGCCTTCCTCCACCAGCGCCGCGCAGAGGGGCAGGGCCAGGTCCGGCGGAAAATGACCGCGCATACCGGCCAGCAGCTTTCGTTGCAGCAGTTCGTCAAGGACTGCGTTCATATGCGACCCTCACAGCGTTCTTAAACATGGTCCCGGCAGTATACCCGCCGGCCACGGGATTTGGCATACTCAGACGGCGGGGAGGGAGGGGACATGAGCATGCGAATTATCGTGGCGCCCGGCGCTTTTAAGAACAGTCTGACGGCGCAGGAGGCCGCGGCCGCCATCGCCAGCGGTCTGGAGCAATCGGGCCTGGGCGCGGACCTTTTGCTTAAGCCCGTCGCGGACGGCGGCAACGGCACGCTGGACACCATGTTGACGGGCGGCGGCGAACGCCGCAGCAAGTTCGTCAGCGGGCCGCTGGGCGCGCCGGTGCAGGCCGACTGGGGTCTGTTGCCGGACGGAAAAACGGCCGTGGTCGAAATGGCGCTGGCCTCGGGCATGGAATTACTGGCCCCGGAAGAACTCGACCCCCTGCGGGCCAGCACTTTCGGCACGGGCCAGTTGCTGGCCGCGGCGCTGGAAGCGGGCGCGACGCAAGTTATTCTGGGACTGGGCGGCAGCGCCACGGTGGATGGCGGCGCCGGCTGTTTGCAGGCGCTGGGCGTGCAACTGCTGGATGCGCGGGGCGAGGCGATCGGGCCAGGCGGGGCGCAACTGGGCCGGGTGACCCGCGTCGATGCCAGCGACATGGACCCGCGCTGGCGCGACATTTCCCTGCTACTGGCCTCCGACGTTGACAACCCGACCTTGGGAGAACAGGGCGCAGCGGCGGTCTTTGGGCCGCAGAAGGGTGCCGACGCGCAGCAGGTTGAAACGCTTGAAGCGCATTTGACCCACTTCTTCACGGTGATTCACGAACAGACCGGCCGTGACCTGCGGCAGGTGCCGGGCGGCGGCGCGGCGGGCGCCTTCGCCGCGGGCATGATGGCCTTCCTCGACGCCGAATTGCAGCCGGGTATCGAACTCGTGCTGGCGCACAGCGGCTTCGAGGGGGCGCTGGCGGACGCCGATCTGGTCATCACCGGCGAGGGACAGATGGACGAGCAGACCATCCACGGCAAGGGGCCCATCGGCGTGGCGCGCATGGCCCGGGCGCAGGGCGTGCCGACCGTGGCGCTGGTAGGCGGTCTGGCCGTACATGACGCGGATCTGCATGCGGCGGGCATGCAGGCCGTCCTGCCGATCACGCCGCGGCCGATGCCGCTGGAAGACGCGCTGGCGGATGCCTCGCCATTGCTGGAGCGGACCGCCCTGCGTCTGGGCTATTTGTTGCAAACTTCACGAATCCTTGGTTAATGTTGACCGGGATCACAAGAGATTCCCATCGTCACCCATTCACAGCAGGCGAAGCTTGTGGATCGCAGGAAATTCCTCAAACTGGCGGGCGTGGCAGTGCCCGGGCTTGCCGCGACGCGCGCCCTGGCCCGTATGCCGCAGGGTTCCGCCAGCGCCGTTGTGAAATCTCGGCTGGCGCAGAGCACCTGGAGGCCGAATTTCGGACCGAACCCGGACCCCTCCCTGCGCCCGGCGCCGGTGACGCGCAAGTTGCTGGTCATCATCAACAACCCGCGTCTGCCCAGTTACGGCAACGTCACGGTGAGGCAATACTTTGGCTGGAACGATCCAGACTGGCTGATCGCCAACCACATTCGCGACCTGCGGCACGCCAGTTTTGGCTATGCGAATTACATGATTGCGCAAAGAGTCGTCGTGGACGACTTCGCCCGCTGGCCGATCAAGGTGGATGGTTTCCGTTACGACGAACACAGCTACATTGAGACGGTGCGGACGCGCAACAGGCATCTTCCCTGGCACATTGACCACCACGCCTTTTTTGCCGATCACAACATCATTGAACGCGTCCGATCCAGCCAGGTCGACGAGGTCTGGCACATTGGCCCTCCCTATGACGGCAACTGGGAGGCCGTGATGGCAGGGCCGGGCGCATCCAACTCCAATGCCCCGCCCGTAGGAGGCACAGACCATGCGGGCAAGCGCTTCGTGTTCATGGCCTACAATCTTGAGCGCACCCTGACCGAAATGTTGCACAGCTACGGCCATCGGGCGGAAGGGCATCTGACGACGGTCCACGGTCGCTTTGGCGATCAGGATAACCTCTGGAAGCGCTTCACGCGGCGCGAGGTCACGCACCCCGGGCAGGCGGAGGTCGGCAACATCCACTTTCCGCCCAACGCCGAACGGGACTACGACCGGAGCAACCCGCGCGTCGTCCAGAGCAACAGCGACGACTGGTACCACTTCCCCTTCCTGACGGGCAATCGCTTCCGCCCGATGAGCAGCAACGAATGGAGCAGCGTGCCGCGCTTGTACTATCTCTGGTGGATGCGGCACTTACCGCACGTGGCCGGCGAATGCGACGGCGTGGCCCTCAACTGGTGGCGCTACGTCGTGGACCCGAACACCATCTAGTCGGTCTCCCACTGCAATCAAACCAACCGGATTTGACGGCGCGAACGGGGCGCATCAACTGCTCTTGTGGGCCGTCCGGCAAGCCAGGGCCGCGCGCGTTGACTGCCCTGGCAGGGCTTCTGGAGTCCCGGACTTTTATTGTTTGTTCACTGATTCCAGGTTAGTCTGTTTGCCATTACTGGAAGCATTATGGCAATGGAAATAACGTGAAAAACACGGGCATGGACAGAAGAAGGTTCCTGAAACTGGCGGGCGCGGCAGTGCCCGGATTTGCCGCGACGCGCGCCCTGGCCCGTATGCCGGGTGGTTCCGCCAGGTCCTCCGCGACATCGCGGCTGGCGCAGAGCACCTGGCGGCCGAACTACGGCCCGAATCCGGCCCCTTCGCTGAGGCCGGAACCGGTTACACGCCGATTGCTGGTCGTCACCCTCAATCCACGCATTCGGAGCATGGGCAACATAACAGTGCAGCAATACATGGGTCTGAACGACCCGGGATGGCTGATCGCCAATCACATCCGCGACCTGCGCCATGCCAGTTACGGATACGCAAATTACCAGATCGTTGAGAACATCCACATTGATGATTTTGCCCACTGGCCAGTCCTGCAGGACGGATTCCGCTACGACGAGCACAGTTATCTGGAAGTCTTGCGCAACTACAGGCAAAACGGTACGGCGCCGCAGCGTAATCCCTGGCTCGTCGACCATCACGCGTATTTCAATCAATTCAACATTCTTGAGCGTGTCAGAACCGGCCAGATCGATGAAGTCTGGCAAATCGAAACGCCCTTCGGTGGCAACTGGGAAGCCGTTATGGCTGGCCCTGGCGCTTCCAATTCCAATGCGCCGCCAGTCGGGGGCACAGATCATGCGGGTCGGCGCTTCGTCTTCATGGTCTACAATATGGAACGCACACTCGCCGAAATGTTGCACAGTTACGGCCACCGGGCCGAAGGGCATTTGACCACCGTCCACAGCCGCTTTGGTGACCAGGACAACCTTTGGCGCCGGTTTATCCGTTACGATCTCACGCATCCGGGACAGGCCGAGGTCGGCAACATTCATTATCCGCCCAATGGAGTGCGGGACTACGACAAGTCGAATCCGCGCGTCGTCATGAGCAACTGCGACGACTGGTACCACTTCCCCTTCCTGACGGGCAATCGCTTCCGCCCGATCAGTAGCGGCGAGTGGAACAGGGATTCGCGACTGTACTATATGTGGTGGCTGCGGCATTTGCCGCACGTCGCCGGCGAATGCGACGGCGTGGCGCTCAACTGGTGGCGCTACGTGGTGGACCCCAACACTATCTAGTCGAGTTCCGCGTGGATGGCGGCGGCCAGGTCCTCCGTGATCCCGGGCAGGGCCGCCAATTCCTCAACCGGGGCCGCACGGATGGCGTCGATGGAGTTCGAATAGTTCTTCAGCAATGCCTTGCGTTTGGCCGGGCCGATACCCGGCACGGCTTCCAGCCGGCTCGCCATGCCCTGTTTGCGGCGCCGGTTGCGGTGGCTGGTAACTGCAAAACGATGGGCCTCGTCGCGGATGCGCTGCAGAAGGAAGAGCGCCTGGTCGCGCGGGGGCAGAAGCAGCGGCCGGTGGGCGCCGGGCGTCCACAGTTCTTCGAAACGTTTGGCCAGCGCCGCCACCCGCAGCGTATCCTGCAGGCCGAATTCGCGTAACACCTCCAGCGCGACGTTGAGCTGGCCACGTCCGCCGTCAACGATCAGCAGATCCGGCAGGAGTCGCCAGGTCTCCTCGCTGTCGCGCCCGACGGGCGGAAGCGCGTCATCCCGCTCACGCGCGCGGACGTAGCGTGCGAAGCGGCGCGTCAGGGCCTCGCGCATCGACTGGTAGTCGTCGGAGCCGCGGTGGCTGACCGAGCGGATGTTGAAACGACGGTATTCGCTCTTGCGCGCCACGCCGCGCACGAAGACGACGCGGCTGGCCACGATGGCCGTGCCCTGGGTGGTGCTGACGTCGAAACACTCGATGCGGTTGGGAGGGCGGGGCAGTTGCAGGGCGGCCTGCAGACTGGCGAGGGCATCTTCCTGGCGCAGGGAATCCGCTTCCCACTGGGCCCGCAGCATGTGCAGGGCCTCGGCCGCGTTTTCGTGGGCGAGGCCCACCAGTTCGCGCTTGCGGCCGCGTTGTGGCACGGTGATGGTGACCTTGCTGCCGCCGCGCCGGTCCTTCAGCCACTGCTCGATGATGCGAGCTTCCTCCACGTGGTTGGGCAGGATGACTTCCCTGGGGATTTCACTGGCCTCGTTGTAAAAGCGTTTGAGAAAGGCGCGCACGACGATCTCGTCGCTGTCGTCGGCGGTCCCCTCCAGCGCGTGTGAATCGCTGCCGATCAACCGGCCGTTGCGAATGAAGAGAATTTGTACGACGGCGTCGTGCTTGTCGCGCGCCAGAGCGATGACGTCATGGTTGCTGAGGCTGTGACCGACCGTGCGATTCTTCTGGGTGATCATGTCGATGGCGCGCAACTGGTCCCGCAGGGAGGCGGCGCGCTCAAAATTGAGCGCCGCGGCGGCCTCGTCCATCTCACGCTGCAGGCGCGACACGATTTCTTCGGAGCGGCCGCGCAACACGGCCATCAGGCCGGCGATCATCGCCCGATAGGCCTCGCGGTCGACGGCGCCGATGCAGGGCGCGTTGCAAAGCTGGATGTCGTGATAGAGGCAGGCGCGCTCGTCCTTGCCGTCGATGTCGCGGTCGCAGGTAAGGTAGGGGAAGACCTTGCGCAGGGTCTGCAGCGTGTCCTGCGCGGCCCACATGGCGACATAGGGACCGAAGTAGCGGCTGCCATCCTGCACCAGGCGGCGGGTCACGTCGACGCGCGGAAAGTCGTCCTGCCAGGAGACGCGGATGTAGGGATAGCGCTTGTTGTCCTTGAGCGCGATGTTGAAGTGCGGCAGGTGGCGTTTGATCAGGGTCTCCTCAAGGATGAGGGCCTTGACCTCGTTGCGCTCAACGATGAAGTCGATGTCGCGGATGCGGTCCCGCAGGCGACGCGTTTTTTCGCTGTGCTCGGCGCTGTTGTTGAAGTAACTGCGTACGCGGTTGCGCAGGCGTCGCGCCTTGCCGATATAAAGGACTTCGCCCCGCTCACCTTTCATCAGATAGACGCCGGGCTTTTGCGGCAGGTTTTCAAGGATGGTGCGGATGTGGATAGAGGGGCTGAAGGTCATGGTATAGTCAGCGTGTGCGCCAGACCAACGCTATGGAACCGGTCCCTCCAGTATAGCGGAAGCGGGCATGTCCTCTGACAGTAGACCTGGGGAAGTCAGCGCGCCGGCGGCTCGACCGGCGCCATCGCTGCCTGCCCCGACCTGGCACACGCCGGTGCTGGTGGACGCGGTGCTGGAGTGCCTGTTGCCGGCCGGCCGTCTCGTCGATGGCACGGTTGGCGCCGGCGGTCACAGCCAGGCGCTGCTCGCAGGCGGCGCGGGGGCCCTGCTCGGCCTGGATCTGGACCGGGATGCGCTGGAAGTGGCGCGCGAGCGACTGGCCCCCTGGCGGGACCGGGTGACCCTGAGGCATTGCAGCTATGAGGACATGCGCCTGGCGGCCCATTCGCTGGGTTGGCGTGAGGTCGACGGCATCCTGCTCGACCTGGGCGTCTCGTCCCTGCAACTGGACCGCGCCGAACGGGGCTTCGCGCTGCGCCACGAGGGGCCGCTGGATATGCGCTTCGATCCCGCTTCCGGCATTCCGGACGCCGCGTCTCTGGTCAACGGCAGCAGTGAGAAAGCGCTGACCGAGCTCTTCCGGCGTTTCGGAGAGGAACGCCACAGCGTGCGCCTGGCCCGCATGATTGTGCGCGAGCGTCCCTTCAGCGGCAGCGACGAACTGGCCCGGGCCATTGCCGGCGCGACGCCCCGACCCTGGCGCGGGCGCATTCATCCGGCGACGCGCGTTTTCCAGGCGCTGCGCATCGCGGTCAATGACGAACTGGCAACGCTGCAAAGGGCCTTGCCGGAGGCCCTGTCCCTGTTGCGGCCGGGTGGACGACTCGCGGTCATCAGCTTTCACAGCCTGGAAGACCGAATTGTGAAGCGCTGGCTGCAGCAGGAGGAGCGGGACTGCATCTGCCCGCCGCAGCTACCGGTCTGCGCCTGTGATCAACGCGCCCGCTTGCGTCGCTTGCGGCGCCGGCCCCTTGTAGCGGATGCTGCGGAGCGGGAACGAAATCCTCGCAGTCGCAGCGCGAAACTGCGTTTGGTGGAGAAGTTGTGAGACAGGGCGTTCTTCTCGAGCATGCCCTGCGTCGATCCTGGCGACGCCAGCGTCAGGCCGTTGTGCTGGCCACGCTGGGGCTTTTGCTGGCGGTCATCGTGGGCGCGCTCGTCTATTTGTCGCAGGCGGCGCTGGATGCAACGACCGGCCGCCAGCTGGAAATCCTGATCGCCGAACGCAACGACCTTGAGCAACTCAACGAGAGTCTGCGCGCGGAGATCGCCAGCCTGCGCAGCGTGCCGCGTTTGCGCCGGCGGGCGGAGGAGTTGGGTTTTCGTCTGGCGAGCCCGGAGGACATCGATTACGTCATCGTGGACCAGTACAATCCGCGACGGACGGCGGAGGCGCCGCAGATTTACTCGCAACAGACGACGCCGGCGGCCGACTATGACGAGACGCTTGCCGGCTGGATTCAGCAACAACTGGACGCATTCAACCGGCAACCTGACGCGGGGGAGGGCGAATGAGGCGGAACCTGCCTGACGATACGCTGCGGCAACGCCTGCCTTTCGTCATCGCGGGCCTGTTGCTGGTCAGCCTGTTGCTGCTGCTGCGTCTGGTCTCCTTCCAGTTTCAACTGGATCCTGCGGTGACCAGTTATCTGGAAAGTGTACGGGAATCCGGCTATCAGCGCACGCTGCGCCAGGCCGCCGTGCGCGGCAACATCTACGACCGGGACCTGCAGGCGATGGCGGTCAACTCGCTCGAATACCGCGTCGGCATCAGTCCCAATCTGGTCTCACAGCCGCGCGAAACGGCCATACGGCTGGCGGGCATCATGGGGCTGGACGAACTGGACACCTACAATCGCATCACCAGCGAGGTCCCGTGGGTATTGCTGTCTGCGGGCGCCAGCGCGGACCAGGGGAGGCAGGTGGCCGAACTGGACCTGCTGGGCGTGACGATCGAGCCGAGGCCACGACGTTTCTATCCGCAGGGGTCGATGGCTGCCCAGGTGGTGGGCTTCGTGGGCGGCGACCTGCAGGGCTACTATGGCGTTGAAGGCTTCTATGACGGGCAACTGGCCGGTCGCGAGCAGGAGCAGATGCTCAGCAACATCCCCTTTGACGTTCCGGAGGACCACGACGAGGACCGCGGCTCCGACATCGTGCTGACCATCGATCGCGAAATCCAGTACCTCATCGAAAGCGAACTCGAAAGGAGCGTGACGCTGACCGAGGCCGCCCGCGGCAACATCCTCGTGATGGACCCGCGCAGTGGCGAAATGCTGGCCATGGCCAGCTGGCCCACCTTTGATCCCAACTCCTGGTACGACGTGCGCGACGATACCCTGCTGCAGAATTCGGCGACTAATGGCCTCTTCGAACCTGGCAGCCTGATGCAGGTGTTGACCCTTGCCGTAGCGCTGGAGCGCGGCGCCTTTCGGATGGACGACACCTATCTGGACCGGGGCTACATTGAGGCGGGCGGCGTCCAGGTGCAGAACTGGGACCGCAAGGCCCACGGCGTGGTCGATCTGACCACTGTGCTGGTGGAGACGCTAAACGTCGGCGCCGCCACCATCAGCATGCAAATGGGTCCGGCGACCTTTTACAGCGGCCTGCGTGAATTCGGCATTGGCGAGCCCACGGGCATCGACCTGCAGGGAGAACTCCCCGGCATCCTGTTTGTGCCAGGCGACGAGGACTACAACGACAGCCTGCTGCTGACCAACAGTTTCGGCCAGGGCGTCGCCGTCACCCCCCTGCAAATCCTGACGGCCTTTTCCGCCATCGCCAACGATGGCCTGATGATGCAACCGCACGTCTTTCGCCGCCTGCTGGACGGCGACGAGGTGCGCGCGTCGTCGCCGTCGACTCTGGGGCGGCCGATCAGTTCCGCGACCGCCCGTCAGGTGACCGAAATGATGGTCACCGCCCTGCGCGAGGGCATGGGCGGCCGCGCCGACCTGCCGGGCTACACGGTCGCCGGCATGGCGGGGACGGCCCAGGTGCCCACGACGCTTGGTTACGAAGCTGGTACCTCCATCGTCTCGTTCATCGGTTTCCTGCCGGCGGACGACCCCAGGGTGATCGTCTTCATCCGGCTGGACCACCCCAACGAATACTGGGGCGCGGCGGTCGCGGCGCCGGTCTTCCAGCGCCTGGCGGAACGTCTGGTCATCCTGTTGAACATTCCACCGGATGACGTCCGCCGTGAACTCATCGCATCGGGCGGCGCCGTCGAGGCCATCCAGCACTAGCCGGCGACCCGCCGCCTGGCGCGGTTGGCATTGCTGGCCGATGCGCTAAAATGGAATCTCGCGAATGACAGGGCGAGCATGGGACTTCCCTTTGCGTTGACGGTTGGTGCGATCACTTTCCTGCTTGGCGTCATCTGGGGCGGACCGCTGATCGAGTTGTTGCGGCGTCTTGGCATTGGCAAGCAGATCCGCGCCGAACTCGGCGAACGGCAGCAACGCAAGGTAGGGACGCCGACTATGGGCGGCGTGCTCATCATTGTGTCGGTGGTGCTCCTTACGGCCAGTCTCAATCTCGCCAGCGTCGTGCGTCAGGTGAGCGGCCGCAGCATCCTGCTGCCGATGGTTGTGTTGCTGGCCTTCGGCGTGCTGGGCGCCATCGACGACCGCGCCAGCATCCTGCGTTCGGGCGGTCCCCTGGGGGAAGGGCTGTCGGGCCGCGTCAAATTTGCGGTCCAGGTGGTTATGGCCGTCGCCGTGGCCGTTTTCATTTCCGCCTGGGAGGGCGGCGTTTCCTACGCAAATTCTGTCAATCTGCCGCTGGTTGAACTGTCGATTCCCCTGACTCCGATCCTGTTCATTCCACTCTGCACCTTTTTCATCGTGGCGACTTCCAATGCCGTCAACTTCACCGACGGCCTTGACGGGTTGGCGGGCACCATTTCGGCCTGCGCCTTCGCGGCCTACGGCATTATCGCCTGGCTACAGAACCAGGTGTTCCTGACCCAGTTTTGCTTCATCGTGGTCGGCGCCTGTTTCGCCTTCCTGTGGTACAACGCGCATCCGGCGCAGATGTTCATGGGCGATACCGGCTCGCTGGCGCTGGGGGCGGCGCTGGGCACGGTGGCGGTAATGACCGGGCAGTGGCTGCTCTTGCCGATCATCGCGATCGTGCCCCTGGCCGAGACGTTGAGCGTGATTCTGCAGGTTGCCTCGGCGCGCTGGTCACGACGATATCGCGGTGTGGACCGTCGCCTCTTTCGGCAGGCACCGCTGCACGGCCATTTCGAACTGGGTGGCTGGAGCGAAACGCAAATCGTGCAACGCTTCTGGCTGGTCGGCTTGCTGAGCGCGATGCTTGGTGTGGCGCTGGCGTTGATCTGAGGCAATTTCCTGTCGATGGATTTCCTGCGGGGAAAACGGGCGCTGGTGCTTGGCTACGGGCGGCAGGGGCGCGCCCTGGCGCGCTGGTTGCCGACAAGGGGCGCCAGCGTCACGGTCAGCGACCGCAGGCCCGTTGAGCCGGTGCTGGACGAGTTGCCGCCGGGCGCCAGGGTCGAGTTTGTCAGCGGCGATCATTCGCCGGACCTGCTTGATGAGACGGACATGGTGTGCCTGTCGGGCGGCGTTCCGCTGGATGCCCCGCTGGTGCGGGAAGCGCAACGACGCGGCATCCCGCTGACGAATGACGCGCAGCTTTTTATGGAGCGTTGCCCGGGCCCCGTCATCGGCATCACGGGCAGCGCCGGCAAGACAACCACCACGTCGCTGGTGGCGGCCATGTTGGGGGCGGCGGGCCGGCAGGTGTGGACGGGCGGCAACATCGGTCACGTGCTGCTTGATGATCTTGACAGTGTGCAGGCCGGGGACGTCGTCGTCATGGAGTTGTCCAGTTTCCAACTGGAACTGATGACCTGCAGCCCGCAACTGGCGGTGGTCCTCAACGTCACGCCCAATCACCTTGACCGGCACGGCACGATGGCGGCCTATGCTGCAGCCAAGGCCCGTATTCTGGATTTCCAGGGCGGAGAGGACTGTGCCATCCTCGGGCACGATGATGACGGCAGCCGCGCGCTGAAGTCGCACGTGCGCAATGGGCTGGCCTGGTTTGGCAGGGACAGACCGCCGGGGGACGGCGCATGGTACCAGGGCCGCGACCTGTGGCTGGGCGGTTGCTGCGCAGGGAGTGGCGGCGCACAACGCATTTGCGCCAGGAGCGACAGCCCCTTGCCTGGCCCGCACAACCTGATGAATTTGCTGGCGGCCTGCGCCACGGCGGGCGCGGCGGGGGTCGCGGCGCCGGCGATGGCCAGGGCCATTCGCGACTTTCGCGGCGTGCCGCATCGCCTCGAGACCGTGCGCAGGTTAAAAGGCGTCACCTGGGTCAATGACAGTATCGCCACGGCGCCGGAGCGCGTGCTGGCGGCCCTGCACAGCTACGACTGCCCCCTGATTTTGCTGGCCGGTGGCAAGGACAAGCAGTTACCCTGGGAGGATATGTTGCGACTGGCCCTGCAGAAATCGCGCTGTATCATCACGTTCGGGTACTTTGGTGAACGGATTTGCGACATGGCGCGAGCGCTGGGCGGAGCGGCCGCAGAAGTATGCAACGTGGCGGGCCTGGACGAGGCGGTCGCCCTGGCCGCCGGGCGCGCGCAGGCCGGCGACGTCGTGCTGCTTTCACCCGGCGGCACCAGTTTCGATGCCTATCGCGATTTCGCCGAACGGGGCGCCCATTTTCGCCAACTGGTCGAGGCGCTGTAGGCGATGCTGGCAGACGCTGAAGCGCGGGACGCCGAAAACCCTGCGCTGGAGCAGGAACAGCCCGGCGTGGCCGTCATGGCGCCGGCTGCGGGTGGCATCCGCCGCGGCTACAGCTGGAGTGAACTGGCCCGCGGGATCGATCGCTGGCTACTGTTGCTGGTCGGCTTGCTGCTGGTCACCGGCACGTTGATGGTCTACAGCGCCACATTTGACTGGAGTTACCAGAGTTTCGGTAGCGAAATCGAGATTCTGCTGCGTCACATCCGCAATATTCTCATCGGCAGCGTGTTTCTGGTGGTGCTGGCGCTGCTGGACTATCGTTTCCTGCGGCGCATGGTCGTGTGGCTGCTGCTCATCACCATCGGATTCCTCGTGGCGGTCTGGTTGTTTGGGGACGACACCTTCGGCGCGCGACGGGCGTTGATTGCCGGTTCGTTTCAGCCTGGCGAAGCCGCCGAACTGGTCATCGTCCTCTACATGGCCGCCTGGCTCAGCTCCCGTCGCGGGCAAATCCGCAGTATCGGCTATGGCCTTTTTCCCTTCTCGGTGCTGGTAGGCATCGTCGCCGGGCTCATTTTCATGCAGCCCGATTTCAGCACGTCGGCCATCATCATCGTCACGTCGACCGTGATGTTTTTCCTGGCGGGCGCGGACCTGCGCCAGTTGCTGGGTACTTTCGGCCTGACTTCACTGGTCATGCTGATGGTCACCTGGCTGGGCCTGTTGCCCGATTACGTACCCAACCGCGTGACCACTTACCTGGCCGGCGTGACCGACCTGACCCAGGCCAACTATCACGTGCAGCAGGCCATCATCGCCTTTCTGAATGGCGGCTGGACCGGCGTGGGCCTGGGCAACGGGCGCCAGAAATTCGGCTTCCTGCCCGCGACACACACGGACAGCATCTTCGCCGTGATCGGTGAGGAACTGGGCGTACTGGGCATGAGCTTCATTCTGCTGCTCTATGTGTTGCTGGTCCTTCGCGGCTTTTACGTGGCGCGCCGCGCCCGGGACCCCTTCGGCGCCCTGCTGGCCGCCGGCCTTACGGTCTGGATCGCGGTCAAGGCGCTGCTCAACATCGCCGTCATCACGGCCGTGGTGCCGTCGACCGGCACGCCTCTGCCCTTTGTCAGTTTTGGCGGCTCGTCGCTGGTCGTGTTGATGGCCGGGACCGGCCTCCTGCTCAGCGTCAGTCGTCTGCCTTACCGCCAGGCCGCCCTGCAGGAACGGAGAGGACTGATTGCGAATCCTGATCGCAGCGGGAGGGACCGGCGGGCACGTATATCCCGCGCTGGCCGTCGCCGCGGCCCTTCCTGAGCTTTGCCCGCAGGTCGAGCTCCACTTTGCAGGCAGCGGTGGCCTGGAGGACCAGCTGGTCGCCCGCGCGAACCTGTCTTTTGCGGCCTGCCACGCCATCGCGGCCGGGCCTGTGGCCGGCGTCAGTTGGCCGCGACGCTTCATTAGTCTGTTGCGCCTGGCACTGGGCCTGTTGATGGCGCTGTGGCTGTTGTTGCGCCTGCGGCCGCGCAGCGTGCTGTTGACCGGCGGCTGGAGCAATCTGCCGGTGGCGCTGGCCGCCTGGTTGCTGCGGGTGCCCACCCTGGTATATTTGCCGGACATTGAACCCGGCGCCACGATCCGTCTCTTGCGCCGCTTCGCCAGCAGGGTCGCGTTGACCGTGCCCGAATCCGGGCGCTGGTTTCCGGCCGTGCCGACCGTCGTGACGGGCTATCCCTTGCGCCAGGAATTCATGGCGGCGACGCGGGCGGCAGGCCAGGCGCACTTTGGGCTTGATCCGCAACGACGTACGCTGCTGGTCTTTGGCGGCAGCCGCGGCGCGCGCAGCATCAATCGCGCCCTGCTGGCAGTCCTGCCTTCCTTGCTGTCGGATGACATTCAGGTGCTGCACGTCAGCGGTGAACTCGATTGGCCGGAGGTCGAGACCCGCCGCGCCGCGCTGCCGGATACCGCCTCCTACCATGCCTTCCCCTATCTGCATCACGAGATGGGGCTGGCCCAGGCGGCGGCGGACCTGGCGCTCAGCCGCGCCGGGGCGAGCGTGCTGGCAGAATTTCCGCACGCCGGTTTGCCGGCGGTTCTCGTGCCTTATCCCTGGGCCTGGCGCTATCAGAAAACCAATGCCGACTGGCTGGAAGCGCGCGGCGCCGCGTTGACGCTGGAAGACGCCAGCATGGATACACAATTGTTGCCGACCCTGCTCGCTTTGCTGAGGGATGAAGAGCGGCTTCAGCGGATGCGACGCGCGACTGCGGCCCTGGCTCGTCCCGACGGCGCCCGCAATCTGGCCCGGGAATTGCTGACGCTGGGCGGCCACCATGCCTGACACTCCGGCCGTGCAGAGGCGGGACTCCCTGCAGGACAACCCGGTTTCGCGACTCAAACCCGGTGACCAGGTGCACGTCGTCGGGATTGGCGGCGCCGGCATGTCCGCCATCGCCCGCGTGATGCTGCAACAGGGCTTTCGCGTCAGCGGTTCCGATCGCGAACTCAATGACCTGACGACAGGGCTGCAGCGGGAAGGCGCGCGTATCCATGAGGGGGAGGACGCTACCCGCCTGGGCGCGGCCCGCCTGGTGCTGGTCTCATCCGCCATTCCGGAGCAGAACGCCGAACTGGCGGCAGCGCGGGCGCAGCGTATTCCGGTCGTCCGGCGCACGGACTTCATCGCCGGCCTGATGCGCGATCGCGAGGTGCTGGCCGTGGCCGGCACGCACGGCAAGACCACCACCAGCGCCATGGTCGCCCATATCCTGCAGTTTGCCGGAAGGGAGCCGGGTTACATTATTGGCAGCGTGGCGCCGGATCTGGGCAACAACGCGGCGGCGGGCAGGGGAGCGGCCTTCGTCGTGGAGGCGGACGAATACGACCACATGTTTCTCGGCTTGCGACCGGACGTCGCCGTGCTGGGTAGCGCCGAATACGACCATCCCGATTGCTTCCCGACCCACGCAGCGATGCTGAACGCCTTCCGCCGCTTCATCGCCCTGTTGCCGGAGGACGGCCCCCTGATCGCCTGTCTGGATGACCCGGCGGCCGCGCAACTGGCGGGGGAACGGCAGGCGCAGGGACTGCCAGTGGAAGGATTCAGTAGCCGGCGGGAAGCTACTTGGCAGGCGCGGCACCTGCATCTGCGCAGTGACGGCTGCAGCGAATTTGAGGTGCTGCATGGTGGAAGCGTCGCCGGCACAGTATCCCTGCGCCAGCCCGGCGAACACAACGTTCGCAATGCTCTGGCGTCCCTGGCGCTTGCCCGCCAGCAGCGGGTGCCCTTCGCCGTAGCGGCGAGAGCGCTGGCGACGTTTCGCGGAACCGGACGGCGTCTGGAGCTGCGCGGCGCGGTCGATGAAGTGCTGGTGGTCGATGACTATGCACACCATCCCACGGCCATTCGCCTGACTCTGGCGGCGGCGCGGGTGCGCTGGCCCGACCATCGCGTGTGGGCGCTGTGGCAGCCACACACCTACAGTCGCAGCCAGGCCCTGCAGTCCGCTTTCGTCACCGCCTTCGCGGATGCTGACGAGCTGCTGGTCACCGACGTTTATGCGGCCCGCGAGGACCCGCTGCCCGGGCTGGACGCGGCGACCCTGACCGCTGCGCTGGTCCATCCCCGGGCGCGGCATACTCCAGGGGCCGCGGACGCGCTGCAGGTACTGTTGCGGGAAGTGGAAGGGCCCGCCCTTGTCCTGGTGTTGAGCGCCGGCGACGCGCCACGTATCGGCGAGCAGTTTCTCGCCCGACGCCGGGAGGATGCCGGTGGCGCCAGGGGCGACTGAGAGTCTACAGGTCGGCAGGCTGCGCAGCGCCGTGCCGCTGGCGCGCTACACGGCTGCGCGGCTGGGCGGCCCCGCCGACTGGCTCTACAGCGCCCGCGATTCCAGCGAGGAACTGGTAGCCGCGCTGCGCCACGCCCAGGAGCGGGAAATTCCCTTTCGCGTGCTGGGTGGCGGGGCCAACGTGCTGATCGCGGACGAGGGATTGCGCGGACTGGTGCTTATCAATCGCGTGCAGAAGGTGGAGTTCGGCGATGCCTGGCTGCGCGCCTCCGCCGGCAGCGGCCTGCTGGCCCTGGCGCGACAGAGCCAGGCGCGCGGGCTGGCCGGCCTTGAATGGGCCGTCAGCGTGCCCGGCACCCTTGGCGGGGCGGTCATCAACAATGCCGGTGCGCATGGCGGGGACATGGCGGGAATGCTGCTGAAGGCGACGTTGATGGAAGCCGATGGCTCCCTGAGGACCCTGACGGGGGCTGATCTCGCCTATGAGTATCGCAATTCCTGTCTGAAACGTCGCACATCGCGCGACTGGCTTGTGCTGGAGGCGACCCTTGCGCTGCGGCCGGACGATCCGGCGCGGATCGCGACCCGGATGGCGGCCCTTAACGTCGCGCGCAAGCGTAGTCAACCGCCCGGCGCCAGTCTGGGCAGCATATTCCGCAACCCGCCGGGCGATTTCGCCGGACGCCTGATTGAGGCCAGCGGGCTGAAAGGCGCGCGTTGCGGCGCGGCGCAGGTCTCCACCCTGCATGCCAACTTCTTCATCAACCCTGGAAAAGCCGGCGCGGACGACTATCGTCGCCTGGTGTTGCGCGTGCAGGAAGTCGTATTGCGCGAGCAGGGCGTGCAGCTTGAGCCGGAAATCGAATTGCTTGGCGCCAGCTGGTAATTCTGGACAGCCCCCGACGACTGGCCTACAATTGATTGGTCACCGGACGTGGACAAAGGCGATGCTGGAACGCGCATCGGGCGCGGGATCGCGAGAAAGCCAACGTCGCAGCGAGCGGCAGCCCGGCATCTGGCGCGGGCCGTTGGCCGGCATGGCGCAGGGCGAATTGCAGCATGGCGGCTTGCGCGGCAATGCCTTTCCAGGCTGGCGTCTGCTGAGCGCGTTTATCGCCCTGCTGCTCGTCGCCGTACTGCTCGTGTTCTTCAATGCAGACGTGTTTTACGTACGCTCACTGCAAGTGGATGGACAGCAATATCTGACGCGGGAAGAGGTTTTTGCCCTGGCCGACGTCGCCGGCCAGCATATATTTTTCGTCAATGCTGACGACGTCCGTGACAATATCCTGCGCTCGTCTTCGGTAGCGGACGCCCGCGTGCATCCGGGTTGGCCGCCGGAAATGCTGCGGATATCCCTGGAGGAACGCCAGCCGGCGCTGGCCTGGGAAGAAAGTGGTGTCACGACCTGGATCGACCTGCAGGGGAGGGTCATGTTGCAACGTGAGGAACGCGCGGACCTGCTGTTGGTGCGGGCTCTGGCCAGTCCGGAGGGGCTGCCCGCGCCCAACGTGGCGCTGGATGAAGAGATCGTAAACGGCGCCCTGCAGGTGCAGGGACTGCTGCCGCAACTGCAGGAGTTGAATTATCATCCGGAGAAGGGGCTGGGGTATACTGCTGCGGGCGGCTGGCAGGTTTGGCTGGGTTCGGGCGCGGGGATGGCGGACCGCATGCTGATCTATGAAGCGCTTGTCAGCGACCTTTCGCGACGCGGCGTCCAGCCGGAGGAAATAAACGTCGCGAACCCGCATTCGCCATATTACACAGTGGCAGGGAGTCAATAGCGTCGATATGGGCGAGCTGGTCGTTGGCCTGGATATCGGCACCAGCAAGGTCTGCACCGTCGTAGGTGAGGTGCGCGAGGACGACATCTTCATCGTCGGCGTGGGCATTGAAGCGGCGCGCGGCATGAAGAAGGGTATCGTCAGCGACATTGACGCGCTGGCCGCGGCGATCACTGAATCGGTGAACAGGGCCGAACGCAACAGCGGTTACGTCATCGATCGCGCCTTCGTCAGCGTCGCCGGCGATCACATCGCATCCAGCAGCAACCGCGGCATGATCGGCATCACCGGCCAAAGAGCGGTCAATCGCGAAGACATGAGTCGGGTGCTGGAGGCGGCGCGTGCCATCTCCATTCCGCACAACCGCGAAGTACTGCACGTGGTGCCACGCAAGTATTCCATTGATGGTCAGGAGCGCGTGCGCAGCCCGGTCGGTATGCATGGTTTCCGCCTCGAACTTGAGGCGCACATCATCACCGCGCTCTCCTCCTGTATCGCCAATCTTGAGGATGCCGTGGTGCGGGCCGGGCTCAAGGTTGATCGATTCGTGCTCAATGCCCTGGCGTCGGGCCACGCCGTGCTGACGCCGGAGGAACGCGAAATGGGCGCCATAGTGATTGACATTGGCGGCGGCACGACCGACCTGGCCATTTTCATTGAGGGAACAGTCTGGCACGTCGCGGTGATAGCCGTGGGCGGAGACCATCTGACCGGCGATATCACGCACTGGATTCACGTTCCTTTCGAGGAAGCCGAGGCGGTCAAAATCCAGCACGGGCATGCCAGGCGCCGGTCCGTCAACCTGATGCAGACCTTTTCGGTGCAGCCCTTTGGCGAGGGCTTGCCGACCGAGGTGCACAGCAACGAACTGGCCGAAGTGCTGGAATTCCGCACAGCCGAGATTTTTGAACTGGTGCAGCGCGAAATACGCCGCACGGGTTACGATGGTTTCCTGCGCGCCGGCGCCGTGCTGACCGGCGGCAGTTCACAATTGCCCGGCATCCGCGGCGTAGCCGAGGAGTCCCTTGGGCTTCCGGTGAGAATGGCACAGCCGGAACGTCTGACGGGAATGGCGGACGCGTTGCGGGGCCCGGCCTACAGCACCAGCGTGGGTTTGCTGGGGCTGGGGCTGGAAATGGAATCGGCCGAGGCGCGGGCCGGCAGCGGCGTTGGTCTGGCGCCTGGTGAAGGGCTTGGAAACTGGCTGGGCGGCTTGTTTCGGCGTCTTTTGCCAGAGAATTATGAGCAATGAAGTCGTTTTTGTGAAACTTTTGTTTTGGGTGTATAATCACTGACCGGATGCGGGTGATAGGCCCGTTACTGCGCTACATGCCGGAGGAAGCCAGCCATGGAGAGCGTGAATCCCGAGTTTGGGAGTGGCGAGAACCTGGCCCAGATCAAGGTGATCGGGGTTGGTGGCGGGGGGAGCAACGCGGTCAACCGCATGATTAATGAAGGGTTGGGCGGCGTCGAGTTTGTCGCCGTCAATACGGATAGCCAGGCTTTGTCGCTGTCACAGGCCAACACGCGCATCCGTGTTGGCGACAAGCTGACCAAGGGCCTCGGCGCCGGCGGCAATCCGGAAATCGGTCGCAAGGCTGCCGAAGAGAGCCAGGACGAGCTCTACGAGGTGTTGCGCGGCGCGGACATGGTGTTCATCGCCTGCGGCATGGGCGGCGGCACGGGCACCGGCGCATCGCCCGTCATCGCGCAGATTTCCAAGGAAATGGGCGCCCTGACGATCGGAGTCGTGACGCGGCCCTTCACCTTTGAGGGCGCGCGGCGCGCCAAGGTGGCCGAGGACGGCATTGCGGCGCTCAAGGCGCAAGTGGATACGCTGATCGCCATTCCCAACGATCGCCTGGCGCAGATCGCCGACAAACGCGCGACCCTGCAACAGGCCTTTTCGCTGGCGGACGACGTGTTGCGTCAGGGCATTCAGGGCATTTCCGAACTTATCACTGTGCCGGCGCTTATCAATCTCGACTTCGCCGACGTACGCACCATCATGTCCGAGGGCGGTGCGGCGTTGATGGCAGTGGGCAGTTCGGCGGGCGATGATCGCGCCCGCACGGCGGCGGAAAACGCCATCACCAGCAGCCTGCTGGACGTCACCATAGACGGGGCGCGCGGCATCCTCTTCAACATCACCGGCGGCGGCGACATGACCCTCTTCGAGATCAACGAGGCCGCCGCGATCATCAAGGAAAGCGCGCACCCCGACGTCAACATGATATTCGGCGCCCAGGTGGACGAGACGATGGGCGACGAGGTCCGCATAACCGTGATCGCCACCGGCTTCGACCAGGCGCGGACCGCGCGCAGCATGGCGGCGCGGCCGGCGCCGCAGAGGCCGGCCCGCAGCGTCGAGACGGCGCAGGCCCCGGCCGGCGACGGAGAAGGCGAGCAAAGGACACCTTTTGCCCCGCCGCCCTCGCCGGATTCGCCGGTCGTCTATGACGAGGACGACATCGAGATTCCGACCTTCCTGCGCAAACGCAGGTAATTGCCGGGACGGCGCTTCCAACGCAGGAATTCGCGTCAAAGACAGACATTTGTACAGGTTGACTCCTGCGAATTGGCCGGAGTTTCGTGCCGGTTGTCTGGCGAGGCCCTGGTGAAAAATCAGGTGGTCCGAAACGTACAAGGTTGCCCTGGATTTTAGTGCAAATTGCCCTCTGATTCGCTTGCTCATTTTTGTCCTGCCTTGCTAGACTATGGTTCCGGCAGGATGCACCAACAGGACAGAATTCTGGCGGGGTTGAATGATTGAACCCCGGGTACCTTAACCATCGCAGGCGGTTGGACCGGGAACCATGAGAACAAGGGGGAGAACAAACTCATGGCCGCTGGCGCGATTGATGTCAAGGGCAGCATGCTCAATGAGCTGGGCTACAAAATATTCCTCGATCGCTATGCCCTGAAGGATGTCGCGCGATCGTCCCTCGCTGTCGGCGACACGGTCATCGTGGTCGTTGACGGCCAGACCGGCCAACGGGAAATCGGCGAAATCGTGGAACTCGACCTGCCTCAGGTCACGGTGCGGCTGCTGGACGAGAGCCTCGTCGAGCGTGACATCGAAAACGTCGACAAACCCCTGGAGACCGACCCGGCCGACATGATGGACCGGGTTGCTGCAGGCGTCGCCGAGGCGGAATCCACGCCCGAGTTGCGCGAATTGTGGCGGGGTCACTTCCGCGAGGCGCTGGAGGACTGGAAGTTCGTTCCCGCCGGCCGCATCCTGACCGCGGCCGGCACCGACCAGGAACTGACCTGGTACAACTGCTACGTCATCCCTTCGCCGAAGGACACGCGCGAAGGCATTATGCAGACCCTCTCGCAAATGACTGAGATCATGTCCCGCGGCGGCGGCGTGGGGATCAACATCTCCAGCCTGCGCCCGCGCCACAGTTACGTGCGCGGTGTGAACGGCCGTTCCAGCGGCGCCGTTTCCTGGGGCGCGCTTTACAGCTTCGTCACCGGCCTCATCGAGCAGGGCGGCAGCCGGCGCGGCGCGCTGATGCTCATCCTCAATGACTGGCACCCGGACATCCTGGGCTTCATCGAAAGCAAGCAGCAGGCCGGCCACATCACCAACGCCAACATCAGCGTGGGCGTTTCCGACCGGTTGATGGCGGCTGTGCGCGCCGACGCCGACTGGGACCTGGTGTTCCCGGATACCACGGTGGAGGGTTACGACGAGCTCTGGGATGGCGACCTTGAGGCGTGGCAGAGGGCCGGCCGGCCGGTGCAGCACGTGCGCACGGTGAAGGCGCGCGACATCTGGAATGCCATTATCAAGAGCGCCTGGGCCAGCGCCGAACCGGGCGTCTGGTTCCGTGAACGCACGGAACGGATGTCCAACAGTCACAATTTTGCCAGCCTGATCTGCACCAACCCCTGTGGCGAGCAAAGTTTGCCGGCCTGGGGCGTCTGCAACCTTGGCGCCATCAATCTGGCCAGGTTCTACGATCCGGAAACGCACGACGTCGATTGGGAGAACCTGGGCCGCACCGCGCGCCATGCCACGCGTTTCCTCGATAACGTCATCGAATCCACGCCTTACTTCTATGACGAGAACCGCGAACAGCAACTCTCCGAGCGTCGTGTCGGCCTCAACAACATGGGGCTGGCCGAATTGATGATTCGCCTCGGCATTCGCTACGGCAGCGACGAGTCTGTGCGCTTCATCGATCAGCTTTACGGTTTCCTGGCGCGCGAGGTCTACGAGACCTCCATAGACCTGGCGGTTGAGAAGGGCAGCTTCCCGCAACTGGACCGCGAACAGTACGTCAAGAGCGGCTTCATGCAGCAGATGCCCGCCGACATCCGGCACAAGGTGCTGCAGAACGGCATCCGCAACGTGACCCTGCTGACCCAGGCGCCGACCGGCACGACCGGCACCATGGTGAACACCTCCACCGGCATCGAGCCCTTTTTCTCCTGGATGTACTACCGCAAGAGCCGCCTGGGGCTGCATGAAGAGCAGGTGCCGCTGGTGCAGGAGTGGTACCGGGACAATCCGGGCGCCAACAGTTTGCCCGAATACTTCGTCACGGCGATGGACCTCTCGCCGCAGGAACACATCAAGGTGCAGGCGGCCATCCAGCGCTGGGTCGACAGCAGTTTGAGCAAGACCTGCAATGTCCCCGCCGACTATACGGTGGAGCAGGTCGAGGAACTCTACCAGTATATGTACGAACTGGGTTGCAAGGGCGGCACGATCTACCGCGACGGCAGCCGAGACGAGCAGGTGTTAATGCTGGCCGATGAGGACGGCGACCACGACACGCCCGTCGAGCAGGTCACCACGCCGCACAAGGTCTACCCGCGGCCGAAGCAGTTGCAGGGCGTGACGGTCAGCCGCAAGTCGCCCTTTGGCACGGCCTACATCACCATCAATCGCGACGAGCAGGGCAACCCCTTCGAAGTCTTCATCATGGTCGGCAAGGCCGGCAGCGACCTGCAGGCCGATGCCGAGGGTCTGGGCCGCATGATATCGCTGCAGTTGCGCACGACGGCGCCGGCCAACCGCATGGAGATGCTGCGTCTGGTCGTCGGCCAGTTGAGCGGCATCGGCGGCGCGCGCACGGCCGGCATGGGTCCGCAACGCATTCGCTCCCTGCCGGACGTGGTGGCCTCGGTGCTCAACCAGCAGTTCTTCGAGCAGGAGGAACCGCGCCAGCTGGACCTGCCGATTCACGCCGAATCGCAGGCGGTTACCGCCGCCACGGCGACGCTCGAGAGCCACTTCCGCAACGCGGACATGTGTCCCGAATGCGGCACCTATACGCTGATCCACGCCGAGGGTTGTCGCAGTTGCCCCACCTGCGGCTTCAGTGAGTGCTAAGGCAGCTTGTTCGGTTAATCTCATCGCTTTTTGGCAAAACCGCAGGTCAAAAGCCGGCTTCGCGGCCATCAGGCACGGCTTGGAAACCTGCAGAGCGACGCACCTTCACACGATCCCGCAAAAAGCGTGGCATGTCACGTCGAAGCAGTAAACGACACAAAGCAAAGAAGACCTGTCCCAAATGTGGAGGCGGCGGTTGGATCCTTGAGTACGGCAATGAATTTCCCTGCTCATGCAACTTGAAACAACAGCTCTGAGTGCAGTTTCGTGACCCTGCCACTTTCCTGGTGAGGCGCGGGCTCGCGCGTATGGCCCTGGCGCTCGTATCGCTCGCCATCCTGCTGCCGGCGCTGGCAGTGATTCTGTACAGCCACGTCGACCAGGCCGCGACGGCCGACGTCATCGTGCTCTTGGGCGCGGGTCTGGAGCCCGGAGACCGGCCCAGCCGGTCGATGACGAGACGACTGCAACACGTCGCTGAACTGTTCAGTCGCGGTCTGGCGTCACATGTCATTTGCAGCGGTGGCACCGGCGCGGGTCGCAGCCGCAGCGAGGCGGCGGTCTGTGGCGAGATTTTGCAGCAGCTGGGAATCCCGACGGGCGCCATCCTGCTGGAAGACGACAGCCACAGCACGGAGGAAAACGCCCGCTTCAGCACGGCGCTGATCGAGACCCGCGGCTGGCAACGCGTCATCCTGGTCAGCGACGGCTACCATTTGCTGCGGGCACGCCTGCTCTTCGAGCGCTTCGGTCAGCCCGTACTCACCAGTCCCGCCGCCCACGCGCCGCCTGGCCACTACCTGTGGAATACCCTGCGCGAGGTTGCCGTACTTTACTGGCTGGGCCTGCGTTATCTGCTGAACATTCCGGAACTGCTGCTGCAGGTCAGCGCAGCCGGCGCAGTTGCCGCCATCGTGGCCACGCCGCGGCCCAGAGCCGGTAGGGCAAGGGTGAAGGCGCGTAATCCCAGGCGCCGACGCCGCGCGTGACCCGCCCGCGAAAACCGCGCTTGAAGCCGTAGACGCCCCAGAGTGGGTCGCTTTCATCGAAGACGTCGGGCGCGCCCCAAAAGTCGTAGATCCTGTAGCCTTGCGCCCGCGCCCAACGGATTGCCTCCCATTGCAGCAGGTGGTTGGGCATGCGCCGGCGTTCCTCGTCCGCGGAAGCGCCGTAGAAATAGAAGCAGCGCTCGCCAAAATGAAACAGGATGACGTGCGCCAGCGGGACTCCGCGGCATTCGGCGATCAGGGCCCGGGCGAGACCGGCCTGCAGGAAGTCGCCCCAGGCCCGGCGATAGTAGGTTGCGGGACGGGTGAGGAAACCGTCACGGATGCCGGTGACCCGGTACAGCGCGTACAGCGTGTCGAGATCGTCGACGCCGGCGACGCGCACCTGGACGTCGCGACGTTCGGCGAGACGAATCTTGCGGCGCGTGTTGGGGCTGAAGGAAGCCAGCAATTCATCCTCGCCGACGTTGAGGTCGATCTGGATGCTGTTGCGGAACTGCACCTGTTCGGCCGAAAAACGCCAGCCGCGCCCCTGTAGCTCCTCCACCAGGGCCTGGCCGGAGGGATGCGATCGTTCATCTTCACTGCCTGGCAGGCCGCTGGCGCAGGGCAGGTCGGGGTCGATTTTGAGCCAAAGCGCGCCGTGGTGCCGGGCGACGTCTTGCAGGGCGTCCAGCAGGGCCGCGCGCAACGTCGCGTCTTCCCAGGCGAGTACCGGCCCGCGCGGCGCGTACATGACGCGCAGGGGTCCTGTCCGGCGCCGGCCGATGGAGACCATGGCGACGGTCTCGCTGCCCTGCAGGAATGCCAGGCGCAGCGGCTGCCAGCCTGTGGTCTCCCGTTTGAACTCGCCCCACTCCCAGGTCTGCAGCACGTGGGCGCCGGGCAGCTCGCTCAGACGCGCGTTCCACTCCGCGCGATCGTGGACCTCCTGCCGGTGTAACATTCAGTCCAGCGCCTGGCCGCGACGACGCAGGGCGAGGGCGATGCGGTAAAGGCGATGCAGCAGCGGGTTGTACACGCGGTCGAATGCGCCTGCGCTGCGGCAGAGTTCACCGCCCCAACCGCGCTTGAAACCGTAGACGCCCCAGAGGCCGTCGCGGCGGGTCTGAAAGCCGGCTTCCAGCGTCACCCGTCCGGCGTCTGGTACGCCCCAGAGGTCGTAGCTGTGACAACCCTGCTGTCTGGCCCAGCGGATGGCGGCCCACTGGGCGGCGTAACTTGCCATTAGCTTGCGTTTCTGCGATGCCGAAGCTCCGTAGAGGTACCAGGCCTGGCGGCCCGCGCGGAAGACCATGACGCCGGCCAGCAACTCTCCCTCGTGCTCGGCCAGCCACAGGGCGGCGTTGCCCTGGGGCACGAAGAGCTCAAAGGCGCGGCGGTAGTAGTCCGCTTCGTGCACGCCGAAGGCATTGCGCTCGCCGGTCTCGCTCATCAACTGCGTGAAGGCCGTCAGGTCGGCCGCGGCGCCCTGGCGGCAGCGCACGCCGTGTTTGTGACCGAGGCGGATCTTGCGCCGCGTCCCCTGATTCATGCGCGCCAGAATGCCATCCTCGTTCTGGCGCAGGTCGATAATCAGGCTGCGCGGCGGCTGAATGCTGTGGTCGCTGCTGCGAAAGCGCCAGGCCTCCTGTTGCTGCGCGTCGTAGCCCGCCTCGTGGCCCGGTTCCCACTTGAGCATGAAGGCCCGGCGGCGGCCCGCGCGACGGTGCAGGGCGGGCCAGAGGGCGTCCCACTGGTCGTCAGCGCCCAGCAAGGGGCCCATGGGCAGGTAGGCGAGCTTGCCCACGCGGCCCAGCGGACGCAGCAACATCTGTGCACCGGCCACCAGTTCGTCGCCGTCCGGGGGCGTCAGGCCGACGCGGACGACCTGCCAGCCATACGCGGCCTTGAGTGAGCCCCAGGCGGGCAATTGCAGCACGTGCGCGCGTGGATGACCCTGGACGAAATGCTCCCAGTCAGCGGCGGCGGGTTGGATGATGCGATACATGGCGTCCAGTCTACAGGCGCGGCAGGCGCGGCGCGAGACTCTGGCGGGCGGCGCCCCGGGCAAGCGGGTCAGTTGCGACTTGCGACTGCAAAACGCCTTTGCTATACTTCGCGCGCTTGTCCATTTTGGCACAATCCGGCCACGCGGCAGCACGAGGCGGGCGGAGACGGGGGCCCTGCACGGCAATGGAAACGCTGAACGAATGGGCCTTTGTCGGAGTCTTTTTCGCGATCGCCTGGGTCTTCCCCGCCCTCCCCATCATTGGCGCCTGGCTGGTGCGACCCAAGAAACCCAACGCGCTCAAGAAACAGACCTACGAAAGCGGCGTCGAGACCGTGGGCGACACCTGGGTGCAGTTCCGCGTGCAGTATTACATCTACGGCCTCGTGTTTCTGATCTTTGACGTCGAGATGATTTTCCTTTTTCCCTGGGCCGTGGCCTACGAGCGCCTTGACTGGTTCGCCTACGGGGCAGGATTCCTGTTCATCTTTCTGCTGACCGACGCCCTGATTTACGCCTGGCGCAAACGCGCCCTGGAATGGGTCTAGCGGGGAGCAACGGCTTGACGACCTGTGTCGATTTCATCAACACGCTGTCGCCCTGTCTGGTGCGGGCCGGCTGGAACGCCGATCTCGCCAATTTGCTGTCCCTGCTGCTGGGGGTCGTCATCGTGGCCACGGTGCCGCTGCTGACAGTCATCCTGCTCATCTGGATCGAGCGCAAGTTTGCGGCCCGCATCCAGGACCGCATTGGCCCCAACCGCGTCGGCCCCTACGGCCTGCTGCAGTCGCTTGCCGACGCGCTCAAGATGCTGACCAAGGAAGACATTACGCCCTCCGGCGCGGACCGCATACTCTTCAACCTGGCGCCGATCATCACCTTTGCCACCGTGGTGCTCATCTGGGCCATCGTCCCCTTCACGCCCCTGCACATCGGCGCGGACCTGAGCATTGGCATCCTCTATTTTGTCGCCGTGGGGTCGATCGGCGCCGTCAAGGTCATGATCGGTGGCTGGTCCAGCAACAACAAGTACGCCCTGCTGGGCGCCTTTCGCACCATCGCGCTGATCGTCAGCTACGAGGTGCCGATGATCCTGGCCCTGCTGGTGCCGGTGTTGATGGCGGGTTCCATGGGCATGCAGGACCTCACGCGCGCCCAGGGCGGTATGTGGTTCATCGTCATGTCGCCCCTGGCGGCCATCATTTTCTTCGTCGCCAATCTGGCGGAAACCGGCCGCTCGCCCTTTGACCTGCTGGAGGCGGAGTCCGAGCTGATCGCCGGCTACAACATCGAATACTCCGGCTTCAAGTTTGGCATGTTCATGGCCGGTGAATTCATGCACGTCTTCACCGTCGCCGTGCTGACGGCGGTGCTCTTCCTGGGCGGCTGGTGGGGGCCCTTCGTCGACCAGTTCCCGGCCCTGGGCTTCATCTGGCTGGGACTGAAGACGGCGGTCGTCTACCTCTTCATGCTGCTCATTCGCAATACGGTGCCGCGTTTTCGCATCGACCAGGTGATGAACATCAACTGGAAGTTCATGGTGCCGCTTTCCATTGTGCTCATTCTGCTGCAGTCCTTCCTGCTGCGCCTGATCGACGCACTGGGCCTGCGGCCCGCGCCGGAAATGGCGAACGACCTGTTGGCCAACCTGCCGCAGACCCTGGTGTTGCTGGCCGGTAACCTGGTGCTTGGCGCGATCTTCATGCATCTGCTGCAGCGCCACGGCCGTACCCTGCGCGAGGCCGACGAAGCGCTGGCGACCGTGAAGGGCGAGGCCGCTCCCGCCGGCGGAATGGCGGAGGCATGATGGCCGCAGCCGGGCAGGGGGCCGGGGCATGATCGAGCTCAATGCGCAAACGATCGCCTTTGCCATCCTGAGTGTGCTGGTGCTGGGCGGCGGACTTGGCGTGGTGACCACGCGCAACCTCGTCCACGGCGCGCTCTGGCTGGTCCTGAGTCTGCTGGGCGTGGCCGGTTACTTTGTGTTGCTCAGCGCACCCTTTCTGGCGGCGGTGCAGGTGCTGGTCTACATCGGCGCGATCGCCATCCTGATCGTCTTCGCCGTGATGCTGACGCGCAGCATGACCAGCCTGGGCGAGGTACGCAACCGGCAGTGGTGGCTCTCGGCCATCACCGTCATTCTGCTCTTCCTGCTGCTGGCCGTGGGCATCATCCTGCCGGTCTGGGGGCGGGGCGCACCTGGCGAGGTGACGAGCCTGTCGGCCACCGTGGGCGGCGCGGCGGAACTGGGCGCGGCGCTGGTGGACGGCAACGGCTTCGTGTTGCCCTTCGAGGTGGCCTCGATCCTGCTGACGGCGGCCATGATCGGCGCGATCGTGGTGGCCCGCGACGAGGAGGACGAGCAGGCATGATTCCGCTCTGGATGTATCTGCTGGTCGCGGCGCTGCTCTTCTGCATCGGCATCTATGGCGTACTGGCGCGGCGCAATGCCGTGGCCATCCTGATGTCGGTGGAACTGATGCTCAACGCCGTGAACATTAACCTGGTGGCCTTCTGGCGATATCTGGCGCCGCAGGACATGAGCGGCCAGGCCTTCGCCGCCTTCGTATTCGTGATTGCCGCGGCTGAAGCGGCCGTCGGGCTGGCGATTTTGCTCTTCGTCTATCGCACGAAGCGCTCGGTCATCGTCGAAGACGTGAACCTGCTGAGGTGGTAGAGGCGACGATGCAGATCAACCTCGGCGACCCCAACACGCTGCCCTGGCTGATACCGGCCGGGCCGCTGCTGGCCTTTTTCCTGATCATGCTGATCAGCAACCGGGCGCGCCTGTTGCCCGCCACCGACCAGGCCTACGGCGGTCATCACCCCGACTACGAGGGGATGGAAGTGCCGGTGGTGCGCGCCTGGAGCCGCGTCCTGAGTGTGGTCATCGGGATGGCGGGGGTGCTGCTGGCGCTGGTGATCAGCCTGCACGTGGTGTCGCAGGGCTGGGGTTACGGTCATCACTTCGGCGAGGAGGTCTTCGCCGATGCGACGGCCTGGCTGGATACCGGCCTGACGACCTTCGACATGGGCGTGCTGGTCGACCCGCTGACGGTCATCATGCTGTTTATGGTGCCGATCGCGGTGCTCGGCATCTTCATCTATTCCATCGGTTACATGGCGCATGACCCGCGACAGTCGCGTTTCTTCGCGCTGATTTCCCTCTTCGCCGGCGCCATGCTGACCCTGGTGGTAGCGGACAATTTGCTACTGCTTTTCGTCGGCTGGGAGGTGATGGGCCTCTGCTCCTATTTGCTCATCGGCTTCTGGTTCGAAAAAGAAAGCGCCAGCGCGGCGGCCGTCAAGGCCTTCACCACCACGCGCGTGGCCGACGTCATCATGCTGCTGGGCATCGTCTACCTGTATCTGGAGACGGGCACGCTCAGTTTCCGCGAGATCCTCTACAACCCGGCCGTACTGCAGGAACTGGCGACGACGCCGGCCATCATTCTGGGCGGCAGCGCGGCAGCCCTGATCAGCGTCTTCCTGATCGCCGGCACCATCGGCAAGTCGGCGCAGTTCCCGCTGCACGTGTGGCTGCCGGACGCGATGGAAGGCCCCACGCCGGTCAGCGCCATGATTCACGCCGCCGCCATGGTCTCCGCCGGCATCTACGCCATTATCCGCCTCTTCCCGCTCTTCGTCGCCGGCGCGGACCCGCACCACGGACTGTTCAACGGGCCGCTGCTGCTGATGGCTCTGGTGGGCGCCGGCACCGCTCTCTTCGCCGCGACCATCGCGCTGGCGCAGAACGACGTCAAGCGCGTGCTGGCCTATTCGACGATTTCGCAACTGGGGTTCATGATGGCCGCGCTGGGCATTGGCGCCTGGGTGGCGGCCGCCTTCCACCTGATCACCCACGCCTTTTTCAAGGCGCTGCTCTTCATGGCTTCCGGCTCGGTCATTCACGGCATGGAGCATGGCGAGCACCACGTCCACGAGCATGCGCATCATGACGACCATGGCGACTCTGACGATCACGATGGCCATGACGACGACCATCACGAGCCCTTCGATCCCCAGGACATGATGAATATGGGCGGCCTTCAACAACGCATGCCGGTCACCTTCATCACTTTCCTGATTGGCGGCTTCTCGCTGGCGGGCTTCCCGTTGCTGACCGCCGGATTCTGGTCCAAGGACGAGATTCTGGCGGACGCCTGGCTGGGGGTCACGCACGGTTACCTGCCGCATGCCCTGGTCTTCATTCTGCTGGCGCTGGCCGCCTTCCTGACGGCCTTTTACACCATGCGCCAGCTGGGCTTGACCTTCCGCGGCGAACCCCGTACGGAAGCCGCGCGGCATGCCGGGCTGGGGCGGGGCATCATCAGCGTGACGATGACGCTGCCCCTGCTGGGGCTGGCGGTCTTCGCCATTCTGGCCGGTTTTCTCGGTGTGCCGGAGGACTTTCCCCTGTTTGGCGCGCTCTTCTCTCCCGAGGCCGTGGGCGGCAACCGTTTCCACCATTTCGTGATCGAGACGCTGCCGCAGAACAGCGCCACGGAGTTTTTCGCGTCAGTGCCGGACATGCAGGTGTCGGCGCCGCCCTTCATGCTGGTGCCGGTGGCGGCCTCCTTCATCGTGGCGTTGGGCGGGTTGTATCTGGGACACCGCATGTACTGGCGCCGGCCCCTGCGGGCCGGTGAAGCGGACCCGCTCATCAAGGTGCTGGGCGCTGAGGTGCACGAGACGCTGCGCCGCAAGTACTACCTCGATGAACTCTACGAGCGGGTCTTTGTCAGGCCATCCTTCTGGTTCGCCCACAAGGCGGTCGACGAATTCCTCGATCGCGGGCTGATCGACGGCATCCTGCATCTGGTGGGGCGCGTCTTCACCTGGATCGGCGACCTGCTCAAGGTGCTCAACTCCTGGCTGATCGACGGGGTGGGAGACGGCATTCCGGAGGGCATCGTCGCCCTGGGCCTGCGGCTGCGCCATCTGCAGACCGGGCGAGTGCAGCAGTATCTGCTTTACATCGCGATCGCCGCGATATTGATTGGCATCGTCTTCGCCGCGTCGGCCGGCGCCATGGTGACGGCCGGATGACGTGGAGACTGGACTGGCATGATTGACTCCGTCTTCGGCCTGGACCTGCTGTCGGCGCTGGTGGTGTTGCCGGCGCTGGCGGCCCTGCTGCTACTGGTCCTGCCGCAACACAAGCGCCTGATCCGCTGGGTGGCGCTGGTCCTCGGCCTGGGCCTGGCGGCGCTGGCCATCCTGGCCTTCCGCCATTACCAGCTCGCTGAAGCGGGTGCGGGTTACGCGCTGGAGCGGAGTACGCCCTGGTTCGAGTTGCTGGGCGCTTCCTGGCACGTCGGCATCGATGGCATCAGCGCGGTTCTGGTGCTGCTGACCGGCATCCTGACTCCCCTGGCGATCCTGGTGAGTTGGGAGATCGAAGACCGCGTCAACATGCACATGGCGCTGCTGCTCTTCTTCCAGACCGGGTTGATGGGCGTCTTCGTGACGCTGGACCTGCTGACCTTCTTCCTCTTCTGGGAACTCAGCCTGGTGCCGATGTACTTCCTCATCAACCAGTGGGGCGGTCCTGGACGGCAGTACGCCTCCGTGAAGTTCATGATTTACTCCCTCGGCGGGTCGCTGGGCTTTCTGCTGGCCACGCAGTTGGTGGGCTGGGCGGTGTCAGCACAGCTGGGCGCGCCGAGTTTCGACATGGTCACCCTGACCGAGACCTGGCCGGTGCTGGCCAACACGGTCGGCGCTTCCTTCCTCGGCATCCCGATTGAGACGGTCAAGGCTTTCGCCTTCATCGGTTTCTTCGTGGCCTTCGCCATCAAGGTGCCGGTCTGGCCCTTCCACACCTGGCTGCCGGATGCGCACAGTGAGGCGCCGACCGCCGGCTCAATGCTGCTGGCCGGGGCGATGCTCAAGCTGGGCGCCTACGGTTTCCTGCGCCTGGTCATCCCGCTCTTCCCGGACGTATGGGTGGCAGAGATACAGATTTTGGGACTGCCGGCCACCAATGCGGCCACGCTCTTCGCCGTGCTGGCGATGCTGGGCGTGGTGCTGGGGGCTTTCGCGGCCTTCGCGCAAAACGACATCAAACGTCTGGTGGCCTACAGCTCGGTCAACCACATGGGCTTTGTGGTGCTGGGGCTGGCCGTCGCCGCCCAGGCCTGGGGCGAACAGTTCATCGCGGGCGGCACGGAGCGCCTGCAGGACGCGATCCTGGCGACCAATGGCGCGGTGCTGCAAATGTTCAATCACGGTCTCAGTGCGGCCGGTATGTTTCTGCTGGCCGGGGCCATCTATCACAAGACCCATACGCGCGACCTGACGCAATACGGCGGCTTCTGGGTGAAGGCGCCGATTTATGGCGGCATCTTCCTCTTCACCAGTATGGCCAGTCTCGGCTTGCCGGGGCTCAACGGCTTCGTCGGCGAATTCCTCATTGTCCGCGGCTCCTGGCCGGTCTTCACCCTGCTGACGGCGCTGGCCATGATTGGCCTGCTGTTCACCGGCGCCTACATTCTGAAGGGCATTCGCAGCGTGCTGCACGGCCCGTTCAACATGCGCTGGCGGGACACGCAGCTGGAGATTGAAACGCGCGAAGTGTTGGCGATCGCGCCGCTGCTGGTACTGATGCTGGTCACCGGCGTGTGGCCGAACTGGATCCTGCCCGTCATCAACGACTCGGTGACGAGGCTGCTTGGAGGCCTGGCTGGATGAGCGAACTTGTACTCCCGGTTCTGAGCCTCATCGTCTTTATACCGGTCGTCGCAGCCGTCATCATCCTGTTCCTGAATGGCGAGCAGCGCGACCTGGTGCGCGGCGTGGCCGTCGCTGCGGCGCTGGCGGTGATGCTGCTCTCGCTGGCGGTCTACGTCGGTTACAACGCCCAGGTGGCGGAGGTCACCGTCAATCAGGACGCCCTGCTGGCGAGCGGCAACCCCATGGCCGCCACGCAGATGTTCGCCGAGGGTCTGGCCTACGAGGAACACTACGAGTGGGTGCCGTCGCTGGGCATCGGCTACCACGTCGGCGTGGACGGACTGAGCGCGCCGATGGTGCTGCTCACCGGTATGGTGGCGCTGGCCGGCGTGCTGGTCTCCTGGCGCATCGACGACCGCACCCGCGAGTTCATGGCTTTCTTCCTGCTGCTGGTGGCGGGCGTCTTCGGCGTGTTCGTGTCGCTGGACATGTTCACGCTGTTTTTCTTCTACGAGCTGGCCATCTTCCCCATGTATCTGCTGATTGCGACCTGGGGCTGGGTGGAGTTGCGCCAGTACGCGTCCATGAAACTGACGCTTTACATCCTGGTCGGCTCGGTGGTGGCGCTGGTCGGTGTGATCGCCATGGTGCTGGTGGCGGACGGCTTCTTCCGCACGGCGGAAGGCGCGGCCGTGTTGCAACAGGCCATCGCGGCCGGCATCGTGTCTCCCGGCTCGACCTCCTTCAGCTTCGACATGGTAAACCTGACGCTGGCGGCCGAGGCGGGCGCCTTTGACGTGCCGGGCTACGGCGGCGTCGAGACCCTGACCTTCGCCAGGTTGTGGTTCCCCTTCATTTTCATCGGCTTCGGCGTGCTGGCGGGAGTCTTCCCCTTCCACAACTGGAGCCCGGACGGACACGTGGCCGCGCCGACGGCCGTCTCCATGATTCACGCGGGCGTGCTGATGAAGCTCGGCGCCTACGCGGCGTTGCGGGCCGGGGTGCAACTGCTGCCGGAAGGCGCCCAGGTGCATTTGCCCTGGATTGTGTTCCTTACGCTCATCAACGTCGTCTACGGCGCCTTCATCGCCTTCCGCCAACGCGATTTCAAGTATGTCATCGGCTTTTCCTCGGTCAGCCACATGGGCCTGGTGAGCATGGGTTTCGCCACCATGAACGTGATCGGCATGACCGGCGCCGGGTTGCAGATGTTCAGCCACGGCGCGATGACGGCCCTCTTCTTCGGTTGCGTCGGTATGGTCTACGACCAGGCGCACACGCGCGACATCCCCAGCCTGGGCGGTTTCATCAAGCGGATGCCCTGGGTCGGGCTGGCCTTTGTGATCGGTGGCCTGACCAGCATGGGCATGCCCGGTCTGAGTGGTTTCATCGCCGAGTATCCCATCTTCACCGGCATGTGGGCTGCCTCGGAGCAGATCACGCTGCAGGCCGGCGGTCTGGTATTGAGCAACTATTATTCGGTGATCGTGGTGCTCGCGGCGCTGGGTATCGTTATCACAGCGGCCTACGTGCTGCGCGTGACCGGCCAGGTGTTCCTCGGCGAATTCAACGCGGCGCTGTACCCGGACGTGGGCGACATTACCATCACGGACCGCGTGGTGCTGGTCCTGCTCGGCTCGCCCCTGCTGATTTTGGGCGTGTTGCCGGGCGTGATGGCGCCAATGATTACCAGCGGCGTCGGGCCGGTACTGGCGATCCTGGGAGGGGCATAACTTGGCCGGCTTCGATTTCCTGGGCAGCCTGCCGGCCATCGTGCCGGAAGTCGGGCTGACGATTCTGGCGATCATCATCCTCTTTCTGGATGTTTATCTGCCGGGCGAACGCCGGCGCAACATCGCCTGGGTGACGGTGCTGGGGCTGCTCTTGCTGGCCGTGACGCCGCTCGTCTGGGCGCCACCGGCGGACCCTGCCAGCCAGCTTGTCTGGGGCGGGATGGTGCGCCATGACACGCTGGCGCAAATCTTCCGGGTGATGATTCTGCTGGGCGCGGCCCTGACTGCGCTGATGTCGATCGACACGAAGGCGCACGGTCGCCAGGGCGAGTTCTATCTCATCCTGGTGGTGGCCACGCTGGGCGCCTGTCTGGTCAGCGCAGCGGCCGACCTGGTCATGGTCTTCCTCGGCCTGGAGACGCTGTCGATCCCGCTCTACATCCTGGCCGCCTTCCGGCGCGACGACCTGCGCTCCGCCGAAAGCGGCATGAAGTATTTTCTGTTCGGCGCCTTTGCCTCGGCATTGATGCTTTTCGGCCTCAGCATCCTCTACGGCTTCAGCGGCCAGACCAGCATCTACGCCCTGGCGGAAGTCCTGCCCGCTGCCAGCGGTGAGGCGGTGCTGCCGGTGCTGGCGGCGCTAACCCTGGTGGTGGTCGGCTTTGGTTTCAAGATTGGCGCGGCGCCCTTCCACTTCTGGACGCCGGACATGTACGAGGGCGCGCCGACGCCGGTGACGGCTTTCGTCAGCGTGGCCAGCAAGGCGGCCAGTTTCGCCCTGCTGGTGCGTTTCCTGATCGCGGTGTTCCCGCAATCGCTGGTGGTTGGCGGCCACGAGATTCAGGCCTTCTGGGTCAGCCTGGCGGCGTTGATGGCCGTCATCTCGATGACCCTGGGGAACGTGCTGGCGCTGTCGCAACGCAACATCAAGCGCCTGCTGGCTTATTCTTCCATCGCCCAGGCCGGCTACGCACTGATCGGCGTGGCGGCCATCCAGTCGCAGACGGAGCAGGGCGTGGCGTCGGTCGGCTTCTATCTGTTCATGTACACCTTCACCAACCTGCTGGCCTTCGCCGTGGTGGTCTTCTTCAGCGAGGCGACGGGCAGCGAGACGATCGCTGATCTGGCCGGGTTGAATCGACGCAGCCCATGGCTGGCGCTGATGATGACGATCGCGCTGTTGTCGCTGGGCGGCATACCGCCCACGGCGGGGTTCTTTGGCAAGTTCTTCCTGTTCAACGCGGCCGTTCAGGCCGATCTGACCTGGCTGGCGATCGTCGGCGTGCTGAACGCCATCGTCGCGCTTTACTACTATTTGATCGTCATCAAGGTGATGTACGTCGACCGCAGCGCAGATGAAGACCAGCCCATCGCGCTGTCGCGCGCTTCCGGCTGGGCGCTGGCGCTGCCCGGCCTGGTCGTCCTGTTGCTGGGGACGGTGGCGGCGCAGCCGGTCTTTGAATGGGCGGTGCAGGGTGCGCTGGCGTTGTTTCAGGCCTGACGGGTCTTCGGATTTCCGCCGGCCTTCGCTGGAAATGGGGATTTGTCTGTGATAGTCTTCACAGGCTGCCCCCGTCCGGAAGCTTCCTGTGAGTGAGGGCGGGCCGGAGCGCGCACCGGTGCTCCTGCTGGGGGCGAAAGTGATCGCGCAGGTGGGCGCCTTGCTGGTGCTCATCGCCGGCGGCTCGGTGTTGATCGGGTTGGGGCTGGACGAGGCCCTGGGCACGAAACCGCTGTTTGTTTTTGTACTGTTGCTGGGGAGCATTCCCCTTTCGCTCTGGGCGATATACCGCTATTCACAACATCAGTCGCGTCTCATTCTGGCGGCGCAGAAGGAGGAAGGACAACAGTGACCCTGAACTGGAGTGGCAAGCGCCGCTGGATTGCGTTGGTCCTGGTGCTGGCCAGCCTCGTGGTGATGTTCAACTGGCCGCCGGTCGTGCCGGTGATCCAGTTGCCTGGCGAGATTTACCCGGCGGGCGAGGTTTTCGGCCTGCCAATAACCAACACCTTTGTGGGTTCGATGGTGGTGTGGGCCCTCATTCTGGTGCTGATCCGCGTGGTTGGCAGCCGTCGGCCGAGGGATGGCGGCGAAGTACCGCGCGGCGGTTTCTACAACTTCTTTGAGATGGCCTTCGAGGGGCTGTACGGCTTCATCGGAGGCATCGCGCCGGAACGCTACCTCGGCCCGATCTTCAAGATGTTCATGACGATATTCATCCTCGTGCTGCTGTCCAACTGGTTGCACCTCATACCGGGCATCGACAGCATCGGCTTCCTGCACCCGCACGTCCACAAGGTAGAGGGGCACTACGAGCTGCTGGACGGCTTTGACACGGCGACCCTTGGCGGCGTCCACTACCTCAATGGCCAGTGCCCCTGGGTCAGCCCGGACGCGGCCGCGACCATGAGCGATGAAGCCCTGCAGGCCCGCGCGGACGCCGGCTGCCACTCCGGGATTCCTGCCGCCGCTGCCGCCGACGACCATGCCGACGAGGCGGCGGACGACGAGCATGGCGACGAGATCGATTACCACCACGTGGATCCGGGCGATCCCGCCGTGCCCTGGGTGATTCTGCCCTACGTCCGCGTACCTTCCACTGATCTGAACATGACGCTCGCCTTCGCCCTGATTGCCGTGGTGATGATCCAGGTGATGGGTTTCCGGGCGCTGGGCATCGGTTACCTGACGAAGTTCTTCAACTTTGCCACGCTCTTCAAGTCGCCGTTGGGCGGCATCGACGTGGCCGTTGGCCTGCTGGAACTGATCGGCGAGATGGCCAAGATTCTGTCCTTCGCCTTCAGGCTCCTGGGCAGCATGTTCGCCGGCTCAATCCTGCTCTTCGTGATAAGCTTCCTGCTGCCGGTGATCGCTCCCTGGCCCGTGTTCCTGCTTGAATTCTTCGTCGGTCTCATTCAGGCCATTGTGTTCGGCCTGCTGACGGCGATTTTCATGAGCCTGGCGACGGTCAGCCATCACCACGACGAGGAGCATCACGAGGAGGCGGCTGCCGGGGCGCATTAGGCAAGACCTGACGACGACAATCAATCACGATCCTGGAAGGAGTGAGGAAGATGGAAGAAGCAGTTGTGGTGGCAGGCAAGGCGATCGGCGCGGGTCTGGCCATGGTTGGCGCGCTGGGCGGCGGCATCGGCATCGGGCTCGCCGTAGGTGGCGCGGTGCAGGGTATGGCGCGCAACCCGGACCACACCGGCACCATTCAGACCAACATGATTCTGGGTGTGGCTTTCGCCGAGGCCGTGGCCATCTACGCCCTGGTCGTTTCCCTGATCATTCTGTTCGTGCTGTCCTGATCTGGCAGGGGAGAAACGACTGTGGAAGCTTTAGGAATCAATCTCGGCTATCTGCTGATTCAGATCATCGCCTTCATCGTCATTTACGTCCTGCTGACGCGCTTCGTCTACGATCCGCTCATCGCCGTTCTGCGTGACCGGCGCACGCGCATTCAGCGGGGCCTGGAGGACGCGGAGAAGGCGGCCAACGCGCGCATGAACGCCGAGGCCGAGGCCGAAAAGGTCTTGCAGCAGGCCCGCAATGAAGCCCAGGGAATCGTTGACGAGGCCCGCGGGCGCGGCGAGGAAGTGGCGCAACAGGTGCAGCAGGATGCCCGGGCAGAGGCGGAGACGATCCGCAATGACGCGCGGGTGGCAGCCCAGGCGGAACGCGACGCGCAACTCGCCGGCCTGCGCGGTCAGGTAGCGGCGATCTCCATCGCCGTGGCCCAGCAGCTCATCGGCGCTTCCCTGGACGACGCGCGGCAGCAGGCGCTGATCAACGACTTCTTCGCGAAGGTGCCGGATTCGGCCCGGACCCTGTCCGGCGACGTCACCGTCGTCAGCGCCATGCCACTCGACGACGCGGAGCAGCAGAAGGTGCAGGAGGAGATCGGCGCGGACAGCGTCGCCTTCGAGGTCGACCCCTCCATTCTGGGCGGGCTGATCGTACGCTCGGCAGACCAGGTTGTGGACGGCAGCGTCCGCAGCGGCCTGGGTGAGATGTCGCAGCGCCTCGGCTGATCCGTCGGTCGAATAGAGGCAGTGGGCCGCCGGCATGCCGGTGAGCCCACTGTTTGTTTATGGGTGTACAGTTTTCGCATTTGTTACAGGCGCTGCCATCCGACACGCTGTTGCGGAGCGATGGTGATGGCACCATCAGCGCACCGGTTGAGGAAGACCATCGCAAACTGCAGCCTGGCGGTCTGTTTGTGGCGCGCAGGGGGCTGGTCGCCGACGGTCACGACTTCATCCCGCAGGCGATCGCCGCCGGAGCCGCCGCGTTGGTTCTCGAACGGGACGTGGATACGCGAGGTATCCCCTCTGCGCTGCTGCGCGACGCGGCGGAGGCGACGGGTTTTCTGGCCGCGGCCTGGCATGATTGGCCGGCCCGCAAATTGTGCCTTATCGGCGTCAGCGGGACCAACGGCAAGACCACCACGGCCACATTGCTGCATCGCATTCTGCAGCGTGCCAGTGATGGCCGCGCCGGTTTGATCAGCACGGTTGCCGCCGACCTCGGCAGCAGCCGTGCCGACACCGGTCTGCACGTCACCACGCCGGGCGCGCCGCAGGTGCAGTCCCTGCTGGCGCAGATGGTCGCCAACGGATTGACCCACGCCGTGCTTGAAATGACGAGTCACGGCCTGGCGCAGGGGCGGCTGAACGGCGTTACCCTGGCGGCCGCCGTCCTGACCAACGTCACGCATGAGCACCTGGACTTCCATGGCAGTTTCGCGGCCTATCGCGCGGCCAAGAAGCGCATGTTCGGGTTGTTGACGCCGGGGCAGGGAGTCGCCCTGCTCAATGCCGATGACGAGCAGACGGCCTCACTTGTGAAAGAGGTGAAGGGCAGGGCAGTCACATTCGGCATCGAGGCGGATGCTGACCTGCGGGCGGAGTCCATTCGACACTCGCCCGGGGGCACGCGTTTTATTGCTGCGAGCCCTGCGTTTGGCCGCTCGCTGGATATCATCACACGGCTTTCCGGCGATTTCAACGTCAGCAACTGCCTCGCCGCCGCGGCCGCGGCGATGCAGATCACGGGGGTCAGCGACGCGCATATCGTGGAGGGCATCGCCGACGTGGCGTCCATTCCCGGTCGTATGGAGCGGGTGGTGGCCGGTCAGGACTTCACCGCCCTGGTGGACTTCGCCCACACGCCCGACGCGCTGGAAAAGGCCCTGCAGGCCGGCCGGGCCCTGCTGGCTCCTGGCAAGCGGCTGATCGTGGTATTCGGCTGCGCCGGCTTGCGCGACCTGGAGAAGCGGCGGCTGATGCCCGCCATCGCGGCCCGCCTGGCCGATATCAGCATCTTCACCGCGGAAGACCCGCGCAGCGAATCGCTCGATGGCATTCTGGCGACCATGGCGCAGGCTTGCAGCAATGCAGGCGGTGTGGAAGGACGCAGCTTTTTGCGCGAACCCGACCGGGCGACAGCGCTGTTACGCGCATGCCAGCTGGCCCGGCCTGGCGACGTCGTGATGACCTGCGGCAAGGGCCATGAACAGAGCATGTGTTTTGGCGAGACCGAATACCCCTGGGACGACCGTCATGCCCTGCGCGCCGCACTGGGTGGCAATGTCCTGACCTCCCTGCCTACCGCGTCACCCTGAGCGCTGGCCGCAGAATCGGGCCCATGCTAGAATGAAATGCGGGAGGGCTTGTGGCGGACCTGGGCGTCGTCATCCTTAACTGGAACACGCGGGACCTGTTGCGGCGTTGTTTGCAGACCGTGTTGGCCAGCGAAGGCATGGAACGCTTTCGCGTCGTGGTGGTCGATAATGCTTCCAGCGATGACAGCGTCGCCATGTTGCGTGAGGAATTCCCGCAGGTGGACGTAATCGCCAACCCCGTCAACAGTGGTTATCCCGCCGGCAACAATCTCGGTCTTCGACAGTTGGGTTATGAGGGCGCGGGGCGGATACGGGACGATGCGCCGCGTCACGCCATGCTGCTCAATCCGGACACCGAGGTCCCGCCCGACGCCCTCGCCAGGATGGTGGAATACATGGACGCGCGTCCGGAAATCGGCATTGCCGGGCCGCGCCTGGTGCTGCCGGACGGCAGCCTGGACCTGGCATGCCGCCGCAGCTTTCCGTCTCCGCAACTGTCGCTGTATCGATTTACGGGGCTGGCGCGTCTGTTTCCGCGCCACCGGCAGTTCGGACGCTACAACATGACCTTCGCCGACCCCGGGCAGGAACTGGAAGTCGACGCCGTGGTTGGCGCCTGCATGATTGTGCGCAGGGAGGCCATCGGGCAGGCGGGGCTGCTGGACGAAGACTTTTTCATGTATGGCGAGGACCTGGACTGGGCCTGGCGCATCAAGGCGGCCGGCTGGAAGGTCTACTATCAGCCGCAGGTGGTGGTGCAGCACGTCAAGCGCGCGGCCAGCCGCCAGAGTCGCCGCGCCAGCCACGAGTTTCAACGGGCCATGCTGATCTTTTACCGTAAACACTACCGGAGGTCGACGCCGCTGTGGCTACACAGTCTGGTCATGACCGGCCTGCTGCTGAAGGGCGGCCGGGCGATGCTGGCGGAAATCCGGCAACCGGGCATCTGAACCCGGCGCAGCGGACTGCCCGCACCGGTCGCATCCGTCTGCTGCTAAACCTGCTGCGTCTGCTGCTGGACGTCATCATGCTGGCCGCGGCCTTTGTGTTGGCCTACAGGGCCCGCAACGCCTTCGAGTTGTTCAGCATTCCCATTGATCCGCCCAGGCTGGAGCAATACGGGCCCACCCTGCTGCTGCACGTTGGCACCATACTGCTGGTGTTTTACGCCTCGCGGCTCTACCATTTGGCGCGCTCGGTCAGCACCCTGGACCAGATGCGCCGGATTCTGGGTGCAACCCTGCTGGGAGCGGTGCTCGCCTACGGCCTGCAGGGTCTGGTGCTTGACCTGCTGATGAATGCCACCGAGTATCAGGTGGACTATCCGCGCAGTCTGTTCTTCTACGTTCTGCTCTTCAGCATCGTGCTGGTGGAGTTCGGACGAAGCCTGTATCGCACCTTGCGCGCCTGGCTGCGCCGCCGCGGCCTTGACAACGAGACCCTGTTGATCATCGGCGCCGGCGAGGTGGCGCGGGACATGTCGGCACGAATCCGGGCCGATTCCGGCATGGGCTACAATTTGATCGGCGTCGTGGCGCGAGACCGGAATGGACCTTCACCCGACACGGGAGTCGACGTGATCGGCAGTTTTGCGGATATACCCCAACTGATTGACCGCTTTGACGTGGAACAGGTCATCGTCGCCCTGCCGGAAGCGCAACGCGAGGAACTGGAAGAACTCATCAACCTGTGCCGGCGCGGCCAGGTGGACATCAAGGTCTATCCGGACCTGTTCACCTGGGTGGCCGGCGACCTCAACGTCGACGAAATGGGGGGCACTCCCCTGCTTACCGTACGGGACATCGCCCTGCGCGGCTGGAAGCTCAGTCTGAAACGCGCCATGGATATCTGCGTCTCGTTCTGCGGGCTGGTGTTGCTTTCGCCCATTCTGCTGCTTACCGCCCTGTTGGTGCGCCTGGAATCAACCGGACCGGCCTTCTATATTCAGGAACGCATGGGGCTGGATGGCCAGCCCTTTCCCATGATCAAGTTCCGTTCCATGCATGCCGATGCCGAGCAGGGCGGCCCTGGCTGGACCGTCAGGGACGATCCCCGGCGTACGCGTCTGGGCACGTTTCTGCGGCGAAGCAACTGGGATGAGATTCCGCAGCTGATCAACGTCCTGCTGGGGCACATGAGCCTGGTGGGTCCGCGTCCGGAGCGCCCGGTCTACGTGATGCGCTTTCGCGACCAGATCCCGCGCTACATGGAACGGCACCGCGAGAAATCAGGCATGACGGGTTGGGCCCAGGTCAACGGCCTGCGCGGCGACACCTCCATCGCGGAACGCACACATTTCGATCTCTGGTACGTCGAAAACTGGTCGGTATGGCTGGACGTGCGCATCATTCTGCGCACGATCTGGCTCATTCTGCTGCGACGCGACCGGGCCTACTGAGGCGCAACTCAGCGCATCCGCGATTCACTGAACCACATATCGGCATTGTCGCCCAGTTTCTGTTTGACGGGCTCCGTGATTTTGGCCAACTGAATCAGCGTGGCCTCGTCCAGCGTGAGGTCAAGCGCGGGCAGATTCCAGGAGACTTCCTCCGGTTTGCGCGCCCCGACCAGCACCGAGGTCACGCCGCTCTGCTGCAGGAGCCAGGCCATGGAAAGACAGGCCATGGTCGTGTTCAGGGACTCGGCCAGCGCCCGGATTTCGGGCAAGGCCGCGAAGATTTCGCTTTCGCAACCTTCTTCATAATGTTTGGTGTCCGGCAGCGTGCAACTGTACCAGCGGGTGCGTTTCAGGTAGTCGGGCACGTCCTCAATCGCGGCGTAGCGTCCCGTCAGCAGGCCCTGGGCCAGTGAGCTGTAGCAAAGAATGCCGACGTCCAGCTCTTCGCAGAGCGGCTTGATTTGGCGTTCGATGACGCGCCACAACAGGCTGAAATTGACCTGGTTGGTGACGATCTGACCGGCGGCGACCGCGTCCGACAGATCGAGCGGGCCGAAATTGCTGACGCCGATGGCGCGCACCTTGCCCTGTTCCTGCAATCGCTGCAGGCCGCCGATGGAATCGGCCAGCGGGATGTCATGGTTCGGCCAGTGAATCTGGTAAAGATCGATGTAATCGGTCTGGAGGAGGCGCAGGCTGCGCTCGCAGGCGGCCGGCATGGCCGCCGGATGCAAACTGTCGCCCATGAGTTTGGTGGCGATGACGGCTTCGTGGCGTCGCCCCCGCAGCCCTTCTCCCAACACCTGCTCGGACTTGCCCTTGTCATAACTTTCGGCGGTATCAAAGAAGTTTACGCCGGCATCCAGCGCGGCATGTACCGTGGCAATTGAGTCGGCATCATCCTGTTCGCCCCAGGCGAATACACCGCCAAAGGGCCAGCAACCCAGGGCGATGACCGAAACTCTTATGTCGCTGTTGCCAAGCGTTGTGTAGCGCATGTATTCTCCCTCCCGTCGCCGCCGGGATTATACAGCCGGAGCCCCTGCAGGCGAATTCATGTATACTGGGCCCCGCATGATCCGCAATTCAAAAGGACGAGAATCTCCATGGCAGCGCAGGTCACACCCCAGAGCGAGGACTTTTCCAGGTGGTACAACGACATTGTGTACCGGGCGGACCTGGCGGCGCAGTCACCGGTGCGTGGTTCGGTCATCATCAAGCCCTACGGCTACGAGCTTTGGGAAGGCATCCGCGACGCGCTCGACCGGCGCTTCAAGGCAACCGGTCACCGCAACGCCTATTTTCCGCTGCTGATCCCGGAGAGTTATTTGCGGCGCGAGGCGGAGCACGTCGAGGGCTTCAGCCCGGAACTGGCGGTCGTGACGCATGCCGGCGGCAAGAAACTGGAGGAAGCGCTGGTCATCCGGCCCACCTCCGAGACCATCATCGGCGAGGCCTTCAGCGAATGGATTCAGTCCTGGCGGGACTTGCCGCTGCTGATCAACCAGTGGTCGAACGTCGTGCGCTGGGAACTGCGCACGCGACCCTTCCTGCGCACGTCCGAGTTTCTGTGGCAGGAAGGACACACCGCGCACGCGACGGATGAAGAAGCCGAGGCAGAGACCCTGCAAATGCTGGAAATCTATGCGGACGTGGCCATCAACGAGGCGGCGATCCCGGTCATCAGTGGGCGCAAGAGCAACATCGAGCGATTTGCCGGCGCGCTGCGCACCTACACGATAGAGGCCATGATGGGCGACAAACGCGCCCTGCAGGCGGGCACCAGCCACAATCTGGGCCAGAATTTCGCGCAGGCCTTCGACATTCGCTTTCTGGACGAGAACAACCAACAAAAGTTGTGCTGGACGACTTCCTGGGGCCTGAGTACGCGCATGGTCGGCGCTGTGGTGATGGCCCACGGCGACGACACCGGACTGCGATTGCCGCCCAGGCTCGCGCCCTGGCAGGTCGTGATCGTGCCGATCACCCGCGGCGACGAAGAGCGCGAGACGGTCCATGCCAGCGCCCTGGCCCTGAAAGAAGAACTGGACGACGCGGGCATTCGCAGCCACCTTGACGGGCGCGAAGGCCTGAGGCCCGGTTTCAAATTCAATGACTGGGAATTGCGCGGCGTGCCCTTGCGGCTTGAACTGGGCCCGCGCGACGTGGCCAACAATTCGGTCGTGCTGGCGCGTCGCGACGTCCCCGGGCGGGAAGGCAAAACGAGTGTGGCTCGTTCGGGCCTGACGCAGGCCGTTGTGGAGAGTCTGCAGTCCATCCAGAGCAACATGCTCAACGCCGCGACGATGTTTCGCGATGACAATATTCACGATGCCCGCGACTATGCGGACTTGCGCGAAATCATTGACGCCGGCGGATGGGCCCGTGGCTACTGGGCCGGCGACGACGACGACGAACGACGCGTCAAGGACGAGACCGGCGCGACGATTCGTTGCTTCCCCTTCGACCAGGCGGAGGATCGCGGACCCTGTCTGCTGACTGGCGCCGAAAACGGAGAAATCGCCCTCTTTGCGCGCGCCTACTGAGTCGCAGCGCTGTACAGAGTAGACAGAGGCGCAGCCGGACGTCGTTCAGTTTCAGAGGTTATTTCGCCTCAAATCAAATGCCGCCGGAATCTCGCCGTTGTAAAAAGTGCCGCCCTTTGTTATATTTGGCACAATTGAATACGGGGATGAAGGGCGAAAAGATTCTGTAGTGGGTTGCTGATCGGTGCCGCTCCCGGCGCGGCCGCAAACGGACCTTCATTTTTTTTGGAGAAGAAATGACCGCTTTTTTGATAGTAGACGTACAAGACCTGCGACAACGCCTGCAGCGGCGGGGAATCGCCGTAGATTTGCAGGAACTGGCGGTGGGGTTGAAAGGCAACGCGACCCTGGTCGCCGGCCTCGTGGGCCCGGACAAGTTGCGCGCGCTCGCCGTCGTGGACCCGGACCCTTATGCCGCCTACGGCGAGGGACCGCGCGTTTCCCGCATTTTTCGCGATGCCGGTTACAAAATTTTGCCGCAGACGCCGCGCGACCAGTTGTCCGCCGAGCTTCTGTCGCTGTTGTCGGACGCCGACGGCGAGCGACTGGACGAAGTCATTCTTGTCACCGACAGCGACGACCTGGTGCCCCTGTTGCGTGAGGTCCAGTACGCCGCCAGCGCGCGAATTCGCGTGTGGGGCATTGAGAACGTGCTGGAAGGGACGGACCTGCAGGACACCGTGGTATTCCAGCCCCTGACCACGTTGCCGGGGTTGCAGCAAACCCGCAACGTCGCCGTATACATCGATTTCGAAAACATCACCATCAGCCTGAATGAACAGGGATTTACAGTCAATCTGGATCACCTGATCGAGCGCTTCATCTCCCAGGCCAATGCCTACGGTCAGGTCGTCAAGATGGCCGCCTACGCCCCTTGGTATCAGCGCGGCAGCTTGCCGCCCCTGGTCGATGCGACGGGCAACGAAGTCGCGGATGATGCGCCCCGGCGCCTGCTCATGGCCAATATTGACGCTGTGAACAGCCTGCCCGGCAAGAACAGCGCGGACATGCGGATCGCGCGCGACGTCACGACCGACACCGGCCATGAGGACGCCGCCGACGTCTACATCGTCGCCAGCGGCGACCGCGACTTCAATGACATGCTTACCAGCCTGCGCTCCCGTGGCAAGCAGGTCATCGTATGGAGCGTGCGCGGCAGTACCAGCCGACAACTGGAAAGCAACCCGGGCATCGCCGTCGAATACGTGGAAGACTTCACCAATCTCAAGACGCACCGCTCGCTGTGGACCGAATCGATGTCGACCGAGAGGGAAGAGGACACATCCGCCTTTCTGCCCTCGCAGTGGAGCAGCATCATCATTCAGCTGGACCGTCTGACGTCCTGCGAGGAACGTGATTCCGTCTCGCCGGAGCTTCTGGTGGAGCAATTGCTGCAGGTGGCTGCGGTTTCCTCGGTGTCGCGCGGTGAGGACCTGGTGACACAGGCTGTGAAGATGGGCATCCTCAAGGCGGTGCCGGAAAGCGGCGACGTGTCGCTGAACCCGGACCATCCGATAGTGGGCAAGACACGGCTGGTCACCAGCCGAATCGTCTTGCGGGTGGAACGCACACTTCAGGTCCGTCGCTGGGAATACGTCAACTACGGCTTTCTGATCAAGGGTCTGGCGATGGACCGCGAACTGGGCCAGCCCGGCTGCAACCTGAGCGATCTGTGGCGCTCCGACTGGATCGACCGCCTGGTGCGCGAACAGATCCTGAGGCGGGAATTGATACCGCACCGCCTCAATCCCGAGGACATGGTGCCCGTCATCAGCCTTCGTTCGGGCTCCGAAAAACTGTTGCAACTGCCACGACGGGCGCAGGAGTTACACAGTTTCGAATGGAGCGGAATCCCGTTTCAGCGTCTGGAGGAGATGGAGCCCGAAACGGCGGCCATGGTGCGGCGCATCATCGTCAGCGTGGAACAGTTCACCAGTTTCAGGCGCTTTCTGTGGTGCCCGCTGGGGAGCCTGCACAAGCGACTGCTGGAGCATGACAGGGGGACCAACTTCCAGCGCGCGATCGATTACCTTGTGGCCAATGACGCCATCTCGCTGAATGACTATCCCAATCCCCGCAGCGCCTTTCTGACCAAGGGTATTTCCCTGCAGACGGACAGTCTGGTTTGCCATGCGGTGCTGGCCCAGCGGGACCAACTGGTAACCGCGCTTTTGGCGCTGTACGACAGCGGCGAGACGATCAGCCATGATTCGCTCGATGCACGGGTAATCGGGCATGACATCGACCTGTGGCTGTCGATTCTGCTGTCCGAAAACATTCTGAATCGCGTCCCCGACAGCCCGGGCGAGTTCAGTCTGTTTCGCACACACCATACGGTCAACCGGGTGGTCAATGCCCTGCGCAGCGTCCCCTGAGGCGGCAGAACCGACCTTGTTCAGGGCAGGGGCATCCGCTACACTGGACTATTGATACGGACCGACATGCCACTGCCCGGCGTGTCCGGTGACAGGCAACAGGAAACGGGTATGGACAGGGAAACCAAACAGGCACTAATCCACGATTACGCCCGCCACGAAAACGATACGGGATCGCCGGAGGTACAAATCGCGATCCTGACGACGCGCATCAACCAGTTGACGGACCACTTGCGCGCGAACAACCATGACGAGTCTTCACGTCGGGGCCTGCTGAAGCTGGTTGGCAAACGGCGGCGACACCTGAACTATCTGAACCGCAAGAACCCCGATGCCTATCGCGAGATGCTGAAGCGGCTTGGCCTGCGACGCTAGCGACAGGACAGGGATGTCAGAATTTGTGTATCCGGGATGGTCCGGCCGGGCCATCCTTCTTTCGTTGTTGCCCGGGGCACAGGACCTGGAGTATGACGCCGACACGACTGGCCGGCGCCATACTCCAGTCCCTGTCTTCCGGGCCCCTGGAATTCCACAGGAGGCAGTATGAGTACAGCAGACAACGGGGCCGGTATCCGGTCCTGGTCAACCGAAATCGGGGGCAGGACGCTGACCATCGAGACGGGTCGCTTCGCCCAACAGGCGGGCGGCGCTGTTACGGTGCGCATGGGCGACACCATTGTTTTTGGCACGGCCACCATGGGCAAACCGCCCGAGGGCCTCGATTTCTTCCCGCTGAAAGTGGACTTTGAAGAAAAGCTCTACGCGGCGGGTCGCATTCCCGGCAGTTTCTTTCGGCGCGAAGGGCGCCCGGCGGAGAGCGCCATCCTGGTGGCGCGCGTCACGGACCGCACCCTGCGGCCGCTGTTTCCCGCCGGCATGCGCAACGACGTACAGGTCATCCTGACCACCTTCAGCCACGACCAGGAGACCTTCCTCGACATGCTGGCCAACGTGGCGGCCAGTTGCGCCCTGACCATTTCAAACGTCCCCTGGGACGGACCGGTGGCCGGCGTGCGCATCGGTCTGATCGATGATGAGCTGGTGGTAAATCCGACCATCCCGGAGATGGAAAACAGCCGCCTCGACTTGCGCGTCAGTGGAACGATGGACGCCATCAACATGGTTGAATGCAGCGCTCATGAGGTCCCCGAAGCGGTCATGCTGGAGGCGCTGGACATGGCGCACGCGGCCATTCAGCCGGTCATCGAGCTGCAGAACGAGATGCGCGCCGAAGTCGGCAAGGAGAAGTCGCCCTACGACGTGAAGTCGGGCGACGCTGCGCTGAGCGACGCCGTTTACGACTCCGTTTACGACGAAGTGCGGGAAATCGTGCAGCAACATGCGGAACGCGGTGCGCGCGGCGCGGCTATGAAGGTTCTCGACCAGCGCGTGATGGCGGAGTACGAGGACCGTATTGAAGCCGGTGAGGTCGACAAAAAGGACATTGCGGGCGGCATCGACAAGGCCCTGAAGAACGCCGTGCGGCATCGCATCGTCGAGGATGGCGTGCGTCCGGACGGGCGGGACAGCGTGACGATTCGTTCGCTCTCGGCTGAAGTCGGGCTGATTCCGCGCGTACACGGTTCCGGTCTGTTCCAGCGCGGCGAGACCCAGGTTTTGACGATTGCCACGCTGGGCACGCCGCGCGATGCCCAGCTGCTGGATGACCTGGGCGCCATGGACTCGCGGCGCTTTTTGCATCATTACAACTTTCCGCCCTACAGCACGGGTGAGACGCGAATGTTGCGCGGCACCAGCCGTCGTGAGGTCGGCCATGGCTCGCTGGCGGAAGTCGCCCTGCGCAACATGCTGCCGCCGGAGGACGAATTCCCCTATACCGTGCGCCTGGTCAGCGAGGTGCTGAGTTCCAATGGCAGCACCTCCATGGGTAGCGTCTGCGGCAGCACCCTGGCGCTGATGGATGCCGGCATTCCCATTCTGCGCCCGGTGGCGGGCATCGCCATGGGTCTCATCAAGGAAGGCGACCAGGTCGCAGTGTTGACCGACATTCAGGGCATGGAAGACCACCTCGGCGACATGGACTTCAAGGTGGCCGGCACGGAGCAGGGCATCACGGCGCTGCAGATGGACATCAAGATCAGCGGCGTTTCCAGGGAGGTCATGGAACGCGCGCTGGCGCAGGCGCGCGACGCCCGCCTCCAGATTCTGGGCGTCATGCAGGAGGCCATCGCCGCGCCCCGCGCCGAAATGAGCGATTTCGCGCCGCGCATCACCAGCATACGCATCGATCCGGAGAAAATCGGCGTCATTATCGGGCCCGGCGGCAAGACCATCCGCGGCATGCAGGATGAGACCGGCGCCAAGATTGACGTGATGGAAGACGGCCTGGTTCACGTTTCGGCCGTGGAAGGAACTGCCGCCAACCAGGCTATAGAACGCATCAAGGCGCTGACCGAAGACCCGGAGATCGGGACCGTTTACACGGGCCGCGTATCCCGCATCGAGCCCTTCGGCGCCTTTGTGGAGTTCCTGCCCGGCAAGGACGGCATGGTGCATATCTCCCAGCTGGCCAGCCACCGGGTCGCCTCCGTGGAGGACGAGGTCAGCATTAACGACAACATTGACGTGATGGTGGTAGACATCGATCCGATGGGCAAGGTGCGCCTGAGCCGCCAGGCCGTGCTGGAAGGCTGGTCGGCCGAGGAAGCGCGCGAACGCGACCGGGGCGGTCGCGGCGGGCGTGGCGGTGGCAGGGACCGGGGCGGTCGCGGCGGCGACCGTCGTGGCGGGCGTCGCGGCCAAAGCCACGATTCGGAGCTGCAACTGGGCCGCATTTTCACCGGCGAGGTCAACCGCATCGAGCCCTACGGCGCTTTCGTCGAGTACCTGCCCGGTCGGGACGGCCTGGTGCACATATCGCAACTGGCGGACTACCGCGTGGAGTCCGTTGAGGACGAGGTCAAACTTGGCGACGAAATCATGGTCATGCTCATCGACATTGATCCGACGGGCAAGGTGCGCCTGAGCCGCCAGGCCGTGTTGGAAGGCTGGTCGGCCGAGGAAGCGCGCGAACGCGACCGGGGCGGCCGACGCCGCAGCAGGGGACGTTCGTGACCGACGACCTGCCGGTCGAAGCGCTGGCCGAAACCGGGAAGTACGCCGTCTGGGTCTCCGAAGAGCCCGACGGCGAAACGGTCTGGCATCTGGAACTTGGCGGGGTGACCCTGCACTTTTTCCGCGAGGAGTGGGAAGAGTTGCGCCGGCTGGTGCAACAGGCGTCCCGGGGCAATGTCCGCTGACCTGATCGCAGAAATGTTGCGGCAGTTGCCGCCCTCTGCCAGCGCACTGCAGTTGCTGGACCTGGGCGGTCACTGCGCCGGGCCCTTCAGCGAGAAGCGCCAGGACCTGAACATTCGTCGACTGGCGGAATTGCCGGCAGGCCAATCCCGCTACGATGCGATAGTGACCCTGGACCAGGCGCTGGCGCCGGAATTTCTGGAATCAGCCTTGCGCAACCTGCGTCCGGGCGGCCGCCTGATCATTGGCTGGCGTCGCGGCGAAATTGACGCCAGGCAGCAACTCGATCTGGAAGCGGCGGGGTTCGTACGCATCCTGCTGGAAACGCAGGGCGACTCCCTGCTCCTGCGCGGTGAACGACCCCGTGAATTGCAGGACACCCACGAGCGCGACCAGTGTCTTTCGGCCCGGGCTACGGATGGCGTTACTGCCCGCCGGCCCGGCCGCTACCTGCATCTGCTGCTGCGGCAGACTCCTGAGCGGCCACCATGGGGCCGTGAACCTTGCGACGACCTCCGCTGGCAGGCCCTGACGCTCGACGTACAGGGCGAACGCCGTCTGCTGGCCTTCAGCAGTTTGCCGCAGGCAGTCGCCTTTATGCAGCCGGCCGTGTTGCAGGGACGCATCCGCGACGTCAACAAGGTCGGCAAATTCCCCCGGGAAGCGGCCAGAGACTGGCCCATCGCGCCTCTGCTGGACCCGGCGCCCGACCTGCTGGAGCGGGGGGACACAGGTCTCGTTGACGTGGACCCCGGCGCCGCTGCCCTGCCGGATGAATGAGTGCCTGCGCGCCTGGTTGAAAGCCGTCACCGGCGCGAAGGTGACGGGACAGGCGCGCATGTCAGGCAGCAGTTCCACGACTCTCTGGCGCGTGGAGGTCGGCGCGGACCGCCTTGTTTTGCGCGTGCACGACAACAGCGACTGGTTGCGGGTAGAGCCGGACCTGGTGGCGCACGAAGTCGCCGCCCTGAAACTTGCCTTCGACGCGGGTCTGCCAGTGCCCGAGCCCGTCGCCTGGGACACGGACGGGGCCTTCTGCGGCCAGCCCCTGCTTCTGATGAGCTGGCTGCCCGGCAAGGTCCTGTTGCGCCCTGCCAGTATGGACGACTGGCTGCGACAGCAGGCGCAGGCGCTGCTCGACATTCATCGGCTGACGGCAGACGACTTTGGCTGGGACTGGTTCTCCTGGGCGCAACCTGTTCTCGAAGTCCCAACCTGGAGTGCAGCACCTCAGGCCTGGGAGCGGGCCATTGAATTCATTGCCGGGGAACCGCCGCCGGCGCCACGCTGCCTGGTCCACCGCGACTACCACCCGGTCAATCTCTTGTGGCAGGGGCAGACCCTGAGCGCTGTGGTGGACTGGGTCAATGCCTGTCGGGGCGTCGCCGCCGTTGATCTGGCGCACTGTCGCGGCAACCTGACCGCGCTATACGGGCCCGAGGCCGCCGATCGCTTTCTGCAGCATTACCGAATGCCGGGCGGCGCGGACCATGGCGACATGGCCTGGTGGGACCTGATGTGCCTTGCGGAGTGTTTGCCCGGGCCACCCGAGGTCTATCCGGGCTGGGCGCCATTTGGCGTTCGCAACATCACCCCTGGATTGTTGCGCGCAAGACTGGACGCGCATCTGCTGGCCGTCCTGCGCCAGCTGCCGCAATGAGCGGCGATTTGCTGGCAGGCATGGTAAAATGAACACATTCTGGTTGCACGATGAGGAATAGTCATGCTGACCGAGTTTCGTAACGAACCTGTTCTGGACTACAGCGACCCGGAGGATGTCAAGAAATTTCGCGCTGCGCTGGAAAAGCTGCGCGCCGGGGCGGGCCAGACCCTGCCGCTCATCATTGGCGGCGAGAAAATATACCTGGACGAGACCTTCGCCACGGTTTGTCCGGCGCGACCGGGAGAGGTGTTGGCTCGTTTCGCCGACGGCGGCGTGGAGCACGTGGACATGGCCGTCGCCGCGGCCGAGGAGGCCTTCGCCAGCTGGCGCCTGACGCCGGTGGGTGAACGCGCGCGCCTGTTGCTGCGCGTGGCAGCCCTGATGCGCGCGCGCCGCCATGAACTGAACGCCCTGATGTCGCTGGAAATCGGCAAGGCCTGGGGTGAAGCCGATGGTGAAACCGCCGAGGCCATCGATTTTCTCGAATACTATGCCCGGCAGATGCTGGATTTGGCGGATCGTAGTGACGAGCTGACGGAGTGGCCCGGCGAACAGCAGACCCTGAATTACATCCCGCTGGGCGTGGGGGCCGTCATTCCGCCCTGGAATTTCCCGTTGGCGATCGGCACCGGTCTGCTGTCCGCGACCCTGGTGGCGGGCAACACAGCCGTCTACAAGCCCGCGGAGCAGAGTCCCTTGCTCGGCTGGAAGGTCGCCGAATTCTTGCTGGAGTGCGGCCTGCCGGCAGGCGTCATGAATTTCGTGACCGGCCCGGGCGAAGTGGTAGGCGCGCGCATGGTGGAGCACCCGCGTACGCGCTTCATTTGCTTCACCGGCTCACGCGACGTCGGCGTGGAAATCTACGAGAAGGCCGGTCGCGTCTTGCCCGGCCAGCCCTGGCTGAAGCGCTCCATTCTGGAAATGGGGGGCAAGGACGCCGTCCTCGTGGACGAGACCGCGCGGCTGGACCAGGCGGCGGAAGGCATCGTCACCAGCGCCTTCGGTTACCAGGGACAGAAGTGCTCGGCGGGCTCGCGCGTGATTATTGTGGATGACGTTTACGACGACCTTGTGCCCCGGATTCTGGAGCGCGCGCAAGCCCTGCGGGTCGGCGCGCCGGACGAAGGGCCGGACGTGACCGTCGGCCCGGTCATCGATCCGAACCAGTTCGACAAGGTCAAAAGCTACCTGGAGACGGGTTCGGACGAGGGCGAAGTCTTGCTGGGCGGCAGCCCGATCGAGACCGAGGAGGGCGGCTATTTCATCGCGCCCACCATTTTTGGCGAGGTGTCCGAAACGGCGCGCATCGCGCAGGAGGAGATCTTCGGCCCCGTAGTGGCGCTGGTGCGCGCGCGCGATTTTGAGGACGCGCTGCGCATCGTCAACAGCACAGATTACGGGCTGACCGGCGCGGTGTACAGCGAGGACCCCGGCCGTCTTTCGCGCGTTCGCGATGATTTCCACGTGGGCAACCTGTACATCAACCGCAAATGCACCGGCGCCATGGTGGGGGTGCAGCCCTTCGGCGGCTTTAACATGAGCGGCACCGACAGCAAGGCTGGCGGTCCGGACTATCTGACGCTCTTCACCCAGGCGAAAGCCATCGCGCAGAGGCTTTGACAGGAAGCCGGGGACAAGGGAAGGCGTGGACGGAGATCTACGAAAGGAACTGGTCACCTGGGAGGACGTGGACCGGCTGATCGACACGATCATTCCGCAGATCCGATCCGTCGGCACCTTTGACGCGATGCTGATGGTCACCCGTGGCGGCCTGATCCCTGGCGGCCTGCTCTCCGAAAGCCTGAATATTCGACACGTGTTGACGGCGGCGGTCGACTTTCCGGCGACGGAAACGGCGGGTCTGATGGCCTGGCCCCGTTTTCTGCAATTTCCCGGCAACAACCTGCTCAACGGCCGCCGTACGCTGATCGTGGATGACGTATGGGGCAGCGGCCGTACCAGCGCAACGGTGCGCGGCCGGGCCGAAAGCGCCGGCGCAACACCATGGACCTGTGTGTTGCATTACAATCCGCAACGCTCGCTCTTCAGTCATTCCGAGCCGGATTTTTACGGCGCCATCACCGATGCCTGGGTAGTCTACCCTTGGGAACTGGACCGGGGGTTGCGTGGCATCGGCATGGCCGAACCGGAAATCTGACGCGCTTCGGCCCCCTGATGGCCCTGGCCGGCAGACCATATTCGGGCAAAGTCAGGGGAGTGGTGTATACTGGTACCAGTGGCGGAGGGAGAAGTCACTGAAATCGTATTTTCCAATCACGATCAGAATGGCAGAAACCAATGAACTCTGGTGAGTCACCCGTGGATGGCGTGGACTATGGCGCAGAATTTCAGGAGCTGCTTGAGGCATCGCTTTCCTACGCCCCCCCCCGCCGTGGAGAAATACGCAACGCCACCATACTGGAAGTCGACGATCGCGAGATAATCGTCGACATGGGCGCAAAGCGGGACGGCATCGTTCCGTATCAGGACCTGGAACGACTGGACCCGGACTTCCGCGCGACCCTGGCGGTAGGCCAGGAAGTTCCCGTCTATGTGATGAACCCGCGCGACCAGGACGAAAACCTGATCGTTTCCATCAACATGGGTCTGCAGCAATACGACTGGGAAACGGCCCGGGAACTGTTGAAGGACGAAACGGCGGTCGACGTCACGGTCATCGGCCACAATCGCGGTGGAATCCTCGTGCGCTGGAACCGGCTGGAAGGATTCGTCCCCAGTTCCCATCTGGTATCCGTCAGTTATTCGGGCGACCGGCGCGAAGCCTGGGAAGGGTTGCGCGACAAGCAGCTGGGCGTAAAGGTTATTGAAGTTGACCAGGACAGGCGCCGGCTGATCTTCAGCGAACGTGAGGCCCAACGCGAGTGGCGCGCGCGGCAAAAGGCGCGACTGCTGGAGGAACTCAAGGAAGGCGACCGCGTTCAGGGCCAGGTGACCGGCCTGCGCGATTTTGGCGCTTTCGTCAATCTGGGAGGCGCCGACGGCCTGATCCACGTGAGCGAACTGGCCTGGCATCGTGTCGATCACCCGCGCGACGTGCTGCGCATCGGCCAGCAAATCGAGGTCTACGTCCTCAATCTGGACCACGAACGCAATCGCATTGCGCTGAGTCGCAAGCGTCTGCTCAGCGATCCCTGGGATGACGCCACCGAACGCTATCACGAGGGCCAGCTGGTGGACGGCACGGTGACCAACGTGGTGGACTTCGGCGCATTCGTGGCGCTCGACGACGGGCTGGAGGGCCTGTTGCATCTGAGCGAGATGGGCGACGGGTCACTGACCGAGCCTCATTCCTATGTCAAGAAGGGTGACCGACTCAGCTTGCGCATCAGCCATCTGGAACCGGAAAAACGACGCGTCGGATTCACCCAGCGCTGGGGCACCGACCTTGAGAGCGATGACGGCGACAGCACGCCGGAACCTGGTCCAGACGTTGACGGGCCCCGGGATGAAAAAGCAGGTGAGGGCCCCTGATCGACCTCCCTGACCTGTCCTGCAGCGGATTGACAGCCAGCATACGCATCGCTATACTGCGCCGCGGCCAGGCGGGGTATTGCACAGCGTTCTTGAAGAAGCGAACCTGCACTGCAAGAAGCACGCGACGTGCGCGGCCCACAACAGGCCGCGTTTTGTGAATCAGACTATCGGCCGGGTCCGACAATTCGGGGGAGATTAAACGAATTATATGCAGGTCAGGGAGCAAGGCAGTTTGGCACCAGGAGAAGTGGATTTCGCGGCAATGCTGGAAGAGTCGTTCGCGCGTGAGGAACCCGAGCGTGGCGATATCCTGCAGGGCACCATATTGGCAATTGACCATTTGGGCATGATCATAGACGTGGGTCTGGGACGCGATGGTGTGGTGGAACGTCGCGATCTGGACCGCATCGCCGGCGGTCTGAGCTGTCAGGTCGGCGAACCCCTGGACGTCATGGTCCTGCGCCCGGAAGATGAAAGTGGCAATTTGCTGCTTTCAGCCTCGCAGGCCCGTCAGTCCGAAGACTGGCAACGGGCGGAGCAACTGAAGGAAAGTGACGAAATCTACATGGGGCAGGTCAGCGAGGCCAACCGCGGCGGTCTGATCATACCCTTTGGCAATCTGCGCGGTTTCATTCCGGCCAGCCATACCGTCGGGCTGCCGCGCGGCCTTGGTGAGGAAGAACGACGGGACCAGTTGCGGGCGATGATTGGCAAGACGATCCCCGTGAAGGTGCTGGAGGTGGACTGGAAGCGACGGCGACTGGTGTTCAGCCAGCGCGATGCGCGCCGCGAACAGCGTGAATCGCTGAAGGAATCATTGCTTGCCAGCCTGAACGAAGGCGAAGTGCACAAGGGCGTGGTGAGCGGCCTGCGCGATTTTGGCGCCTTTGTCGACCTTGGCGGCGCGGACGGCCTGATTCACATTTCGGAACTGGCATGGCATCGCGTCCGGCATCCCGGCGAAGTCCTGAAGGTCGGACAGGAAATAAAGGTCTTCATCCTGCGCCTGGACGAGAAGGGCCGGCGCATTGGGCTGAGTCTGAAACGTCTGCAGCAGAACCCCTGGGAGCGCATCACCGAGTTCTACCACGTGGGTCAACTGGTGGAAGGCCAGGTGTCGCGCCTGGCGGATTTCGGCGCTTTCATTCGCATGGAACCGGGCATCGAGGCCCTGTTGCACCTCAGCCAGATCGGGGACCCGCCGCCGGAGCATCCCTCGCTGGTCGTTCATGAAGGACAGGACCTGCTGATGCGGGTGGTCAATATCGAGCCGGAGCGGCAGCGGCTGGGCCTGAGCCTGAAGGCTGTCCTGCCTGCGGAACTGGAGCCCTGGCAGGAAAGGCGTCGCCTGGCCGCGGAAGCCGAGGCAGCCCGTCTGGCCGCCGAGGCCGAAGCGCAGGAAGCCCAGGAAGAAAGCCTTGACGAGCAGGAAATTGTAGCGGAAGTTCAGGCGTGAACGTTGGTCAGTAGTTCTACCGAAGGGAGGGCATCAGGTCTGTGGCAACAGTTCGACTGAAACCAGGTGAATCACAGGAATCGCTGCTGCGTCGCTTTCGCAAGCGCGTGACAAACGCCGGAATCTTGAGCACGGTGCGCCGCAAACGCTGGCACATTTCGCGCAGCGAATTGCGCCGTATCGAGAAGAAAAAGGCGATCCGCCGTGCGCGGCGCCGCCAACGCAAACAGGTCATTCGTTAGGCAAGTCGATTGACAGCCCGCTGCCCTGCGGGCGTCAACGCCGCAAGGTAGCAACCTCCGGGAGGGGTATGGCAAAAAAGACCCAGAGCAACAAGCAGGAAGACAAGATTGAGGTGGAGGGCACTGTCGTCGAGGCCCTGCCCAACACCCAGTTTATGGTGGAACTGGATAATGGACATCGCATTCTGTCCTATCTCTCGGGCCGAATGCGACGGAACTATATCCGCATTTTGTTGAGCGACCGTGTCCGCGTGGAGATGAGCATGTACGATCCCACCCGCGGTCGCATCACCTATCGCTTCCGCGACAACCGACGCAGTACAAGCTGAACGCGGCCCTGTGGCTGGAAGTCAGCGAGGGGGTTTGACCCCCTCGTGTACTGCCATCGTGCCAAACATGAAGCGGCGCCAGCGCACCGCGGTCAGACCCGCGGCCTGCATGATTCCCGCGAGTTCCTGCGCCGTGTGAAAGGCCTGGGTCGTGCGCGGCAGATAGCGATAGGCGCTCGCGCCTTCGGTCCCGGCGATCAGGCGTCCCAGCAGCGGAATGACCAGGCGCAGGTGCAACTCGATAAAGGGCCGCAGCAGTGAAGGCGCCGGCGGCGAACTTTCGAGAATGACCAGGCGGCCGCCCGGCCGCAGTACGCGCATTTGCTCCTGTAGCGTTTGCGGAATGTCAAGGACGTTGCGCACAAGATAGCCGGAGGTAACGGCATCGAAGCAGTTGTCCGCGAAGGGCAGGTTCATGGCGTCCGCGGCCACCCAGGACATGGGCGCCGCGTCTGACATCCCTCGGCCCGCCTGCATCATGCCGGTCGAAAAGTCGGCGCCCGTGACCTGCAGGTCCGGCCGGCCGCGCAGGGCCTCCCTGGCGATGTCGCCGGTCCCGGTGGCCAGGTCCAGCAGGTGGCCGTTGCGGGGCAGGGCGGCCCGGTCGACCGCGTGGCGTCGCCAGTGACGGTCCTGGCCGGCAGTCATCAGGGTGTTCAGCAGGCGATAGTGGCGGGCGATGCGGTCAAACATCCCCTGCACGCGGGCAGCGCGTTCGTCGCTGATCATGGCCCCGGAGGTTCAGGCTGAGGGTGCGCGGCGGGTTACCAGCGCCACCCAGTCGCCCTGGCGCCGTGAAGCGACGGGCATCAGGCCCGCGCGACGCAAGGCCGCCGAAACGTCATCGGCCTGGTCCTGAATGACGCCGCTGAAGATCCCGCAACCGCCGGGACGCAGGATCTCGCCCAGTCCACGCTCGCAGAACTCCGTGATGACGCGCGCCAGGATGTTGACCACGATCAGGTCAAAACGGCTTTCCCAAGCCTGCAATTGCGCCAGGCTGCCTTCCGCAACGCAAACCCCGGAAACGCCCGGATTGAACTCCAGATTCTGTCGCGCCGCACTCACGGCCACCGCATCGTTGTCCAGCGCCAGCACGCTGCCGGCGCCAAGGCGCGCCGCGGCGATCGCCAGAATGCCCGAGCCGCAACCAAGATCAAGCACCTCACTGCCCGCCTGCAGGTGATCTTCCAGTGCCTGCAGGCAAAGTTGCGTACTGGGGTGCGTACCCGTGCCGAAGGCCATACCGGGGTCCAGCACGACCTCCAGTTCGTCGCCCCTGACTTCGGCGTCCGACCAGACCGGCCGAATCAGCAGCCGGCGGCCCACGCGCAGGGGGCGGTAGTGGGCTTTCCAGGCATGGGCCCAGTCCTCGTCCTCGACCAGGCGCCAGGTCGGACGCGGCAGGGGCAGCATCATGCTCATGTGACTCAGGGCGGCCTCGACATCCATGCGGCGGGCAGGGGCATCGTCGTTATGCGGGAACCAGGCGCGCAGGGTCAGGTTGTCGGGAGCCTCGGCCGCGCCTTCGTCCCAGGCATCCGGTGGAACGCCGTTTTGCTCGATGACCACGCCCTGATGACCGTAACGTCCCAGCAGGCCGGCGACCGCCTCGGCCGCTTCCCCGGCCACACAGAGCGACAGTTCGAGCCAGCGCACGGCTAGCCCTGGTCGCCGGAGAAGAAGTCTGCCACGCGGTCGAAAAAGCCCCGGCCGTGTTCCTGGGGTGTGATATCGCTGCCGAGGGTGTGCCCAAGTTTCTCGAAGAGCTGGCGTTGTTCGTCGTTGAGCCGGTCGGGAATGGCGACCTGGACGTAGACCAGTTGGTCGCCGCGACCGCTGCTGCTGCCATCGCTGCGCAGGCGGGGCACGCCCTTGCCGCGCAGGCGGAAGGACTTGCCCGTTTGCGTGCCGGCCGGGATGGTCAGTTCGACGTCGCCGTCCACAGTGGGTACGCGCACCGCGTCACCAAGGGCCGCCTGGGCCACGTTGATGTCGATATCCAGGATGATGTCATCCTTGTTGCGCTTGAACCAGGGGTGAGCCTCCACGCGAATGGCCACGAAGAGGTTGCCGGCGGGCGCGCCGGGTTCGCCGGCGTCGCCTTCCCCGTGTACCTGGACCTGCAGGCCCTCCCGCACGCCGGCGGGGATGTCCACGTTGATGACGTCCCGGCACTGCAGGCGTCCCGCCCCGCGACAGGCGCTGCAGGGCGAACTGATGACCTCGCCCCGGCCGCGACAGCGGGTACAGACGGTTTCGGTCACCATCGAACCGAGGAAGGTCTGCTGCACCCTGCGTTGCTTGCCCTCACCGCGGCAGTCCGGACAGCGCATGGGTTTCGACCCGGGCTCGGCGCCGCTGCCGCTGCAGGCCTCGCAGGCCCGCAGGCGATCGACTTCCACGTCCACGCTGGTGCCGAAGATCGATTCTTCAAAGCTGACGGCGGCCATGACCTTGCGATCGGTGCCCGGCCTCGGTCCACGGCGGGTCGCGCTGCGTGCGCCGCCAAAACCGGTGAAGAATTCCTCAAAAATCTCGTCAAAGCCGGCGAAACCCTGGCCGCCAAAGCCACCGAAACCGGGGCCGCCGGCGCCATTGTTTTGCACGCCGGCGTGACCGAAGCGATCGTAACGCGCGCGCATTTCCTGGTCAGAAAGAATCTCGTAGGCCGAGTTGATTTCCTTAAAGCGTTCTTCGGCGTTTGCGTGTGAACTGACGTCCGGATGGTATTCGCGGGCCAGACGGCGAAAGGCGTTCTTGATTTCGTTCTGGTCTGCGTTTCGGCTGACGCCGAGGACTTCGTAGCAATCGCGGGGCATGATTTACCCTGTTGAGTGACGCCAGGGCAGGCCACCCGGGCCCGCCCTGGCGCGGCGGGTTCAGGCTTCCGTAAATTCGGCGTCAACCACGTCTTCGTCGTCGCGACGCGCGTCCTTGTCGGAAGCCGGCTCAGGCTCCGTGGCGGCCTCTTGCTGTTGCATTTGCGCGCCAAGGGCCTGGATGAACTGCGCGAGGTCGTCGTTGACGGCGCGCAGGTTTTCGTTGTCGTCGCCCTCCATGGCCTGCCGCAGGGCGTCCATCTTCTCCCGCGCCTGCGCCTTCGTATCGTCGGGCAGTTGCTCGTCGAAATCTTCCAGCAATTTCTCGGCGGTGAAGAGGGTGTTGTCGGCCGTGTTGCGCAATTCAGCGTTTTCCTTGCGACGGGCGTCCTCGTCCGCGTGCTGGCGGGCTTCCTCAACCATGCGCTCGATTTCGTCCTCGTTCAGGCCGCTGCCGGCGGTGATGGTGATCTGCTGCTCACGGCCGCTGGCCTTGTCCTCGGCAGAGACCTCAAGGATGCCGTTGGCGTCGATGTTGAAGGTCACTTCAATCTGCGGCATGCCGCGCGGCGCCGGCGGGATGCCATCCAGGATGAACTTGCCCAGCGACTTGTTGTCGACCGCCATCGGCCGCTCGCCCTGAACGATGTGGATTTCGACCTGGGTCTGGTTGTTGGCCGCGGTCGAATAGACCTGGCTCTTCTTGGTCGGAATGGTCGTGTTGCGTTCGATCATGTTGGTCGCCACGCCGCCCAGGGTCTCGACGCTCAGGGTCAGGGGGGTGACGTCCAGCAGCAGGATATCCTTGACGTCGCCGCCCAGCACACCGGCCTGGATGGCCGCGCCCATCGCGACAACCTCGTCAGGATTGACGCCGCGACCGGGGTCCTTGCCGAAGAACCCGCGCACCGCTTCCTGCACGGCTGGCATGCGGGTCATGCCACCGACGAGGATGACGGCGTCGATGTCCTGCTTGCCCAGGCCGGCGTCCTTCAGGGCCTGCTCGCAGGGCGCAATGGAGCGCTGGATCAGGCTGTGGACCAGTTCCTCCAGGCGCGAGCGCGAGAGATCGAGGTTCAGGTGCCGCGGGCCACTGGCGTCGGCGGTGATGAAGGGTAGATTGATGTCGGTATTGACGGCGCTGGAAAGTTCGATCTTGGCCTTTTCGGCCGCCTCCTTGAGGCGCTGCAGGGCCTGACGGTCCTTGCGCAGATTGATGCCGTTCTCGCGCTCGAACTCCTCGGAAATCCAGTCGATGATGGCCTCGTCAAAGTCGTCACCGCCCAGATAGGTGTCGCCGTTGGTGCTCTTGACCTCAAAGACGCCGTCGGCGACCTCGAGGATCGAGATATCGAAGGTGCCGCCGCCGAGGTCATAGACGGCGATCGTCTCGTTCTTGCCGGTGTCGATGCCATAGGCCAGGCTGGAGGCCGTCGGTTCGTTGATGATCCGCAGCACTTCAAGGCCGGCGATGCGGCCGGCGTCCTTGGTGGCGTTGCGCTGGCTGTCGTTGAAGTAGGCCGGCACGGTGATGACCGCCTGGTCGACGCTGCCGCCCAGCCAGGCTTCCGCATCGGCCTTGAGCTTCTGCAGCACCATCGCGGCGATTTCCGGCGGGCTGTACTCGCGCCCGCCCATGTGGACGCGCACGTCGCCATTGGCCGCGGCGCTGACCTTGTAGGGCACGCGCCGGATGGCGTCCTGCACCTCGCGGTCACTGAACTTGCGGCCCATAAAGCGCTTGACCGAGAACACCGTGTTGTCGGGATTGATGACGGCCTGGTTGCGCGCCACCTTGCCGACGAGGCGTTCGTCGGTTTTGGGGTTTACGGCCACGACCGAGGGCACCAGTTCGCCGCCTTCCGCCGAGGGGATCACGGTGGCCTTGCCACCTTCCATCACGGCCACGACCGAATTGGTCGTGCCGAGATCAATTCCAATAATGCGTCCCATAGGTCCTCCCTGATATCAACCGTCAGCCGGCGACCCGCACCAGCGCCGGGCGCAACACCCGGTCACCGCAGATATAGCCCTTTTGCAGGGTCGCGCTGACGAGTCCGCTTTCCATGTCCGTGTCGCTGTCGCGTCCCAATGCCTCGTGCAGATTGGGGTCAAAGGGTTCGCCGACCGGATCAAGCGGCTGAACGCCGGCGTCGGCCAGCGCTTTCAGCAACTTGCGCCGGATGGCTTCCATACCCTCGAGCCACGCCTGCAATTCCTCGTTGTCTTCCTCGATGTCGGGCAAATTCTGCGTGGCGCGCTCAAAGTCATCGAGCACGGGCAGAAGGGCGCGGAGCGTGTCGACTTTCGCGTTGAAGCGCGAGGTCAGCAGGTCGCGTTCGAAGCGCTTGCGCGCGTTGGTGAAGTCGGCGCGTTCGCGCTGCCAGCCAAGGGTGCTCGCATCTGCGCGCCTGCGTTCGGCTTCCAGTTCGGCCTGTAAGGCCGCCAACGGGTCGTCCGCTTCGCCGGCCGGGTCCTGGTCCCTGACGTCACCTTCTGCGTCGCCAGTTTCATGGCTGCCGGTGGCCTGCGGCGCGTCGTCCTCGCGCAGTTGCTCCTGGCTCACAATGCTGCCTCACTGCTCCTTGCCAACCCGGACAATATACTGAAAAGTTTGGTCGAGCGGTCATAGAATTGCGTAAAAAAACGAGAGGTTTCTCGCAAGAACTGTCGTCTAATGGCGTTGCGCCAGGTCCTCCACTGGCTCGTCCCCTTCCTCAAGCAAACCGGCCAGCACGTCCGTCATGACGTTGGAGACGTGCCGCACCGCGCTGACGGCGCGGCCGTAATTGAGGTGCGTGGGCCCGACCACCCCCAACGCGCCACTGACCTGGCCCGGGATGCCGTAACGGCTGAGCACCATGGAGAGATGATTCAGTTCCTCCCAGCGGCCGTCGCCGGCGATGAACACCTGCACGTCGTTACGGGCCAGCACTTCCGAGAGCAGCAGATTGAGGACCGCGCGCTCCTCAAAAACGCGCACGGCCTGTTCGGCGCCTTCGCTGTCCTGAAAGGTACTGAGGACTCCACTGAGTCCGTCGCGATAGATGAAACGGACCTGATTGGTGTCGGAACGTTCCATCACGTCCGCCGCCAGTTCCGCGATTTCCCGCTCGAACAGACCCAGTTGCGCGCTTTTCATGCGCACTTCGTTGGCCCCCTGGTCGAGGCAGACCGCGTTGAGGCGCCGCGCCGCCTCAGCCAGCGCAGTCTGACCGGGGGACTCGACGAGGGTCAGCATCTGCTGGTGAACGTTTCCACTGTGCAACACCAGCACCATCAGCACCAGGCGCCCCTGGATGGAAATCAGTTCGAGGTGTTTGAAGCGGCTGGCTTCGGAGATGGGCGCCGTCACCAGCGCGGCGGAGCAGGCGGTGCGCGCCAGCAGGGTCGCGGCCAGGCGCATCCACTGCTCGGTCGCCGCCGGTGGCGTGCGCATGCTCTCGGTAATGCGGTTTTCCTCAACGGCGGTGAGCGAGCCGCGCGTCATCAGGCGACTGACGAAATAGCGATAACCATCCTCCGTGGGGACGCGGCCGGCGGAGGTATGCGGGGCCCGGATCAGGCCCTTTTCTTCCAGCAGCGCCATTTCGTTGCGGATGGTGGCGGAACTGATCCCCAGCTCGCAAGCGTCCTGCAGGTAGAGGGAACTGACCGGTTCCGGATTGGCGGTATAGCTGTCGATGATCAGGGCCAGGATTTCTTCCTGACGGCGCGTAAGGGGATGCAGTGTCGTGTCGTCCATTATGGCAGATGCAGCAGCAAATTCGACCCGGGAACGCTTGTCAGGGAGGGTGAAGGCATGCTACCATTCAGGTATGGAACTGTAAAGTCAGCCACAGGAAGGACACAGTGATGGGCAGCAAAACATTCGAGGCCACCACCGACAACTTCGCCAGTGAAGTGCTGGGCGCGGATACGCCGGTGCTTGTCGATTTCTGGGCGGAGTGGTGCGGCCCATGCAAGATGATTGCGCCCATCGTGGACCAGCTGGCCGACGACTACGAGGGCCGACTCAAGGTGGGCAAGCTGGACGCCGACGCCAACCCGGACGTCGTGGTCCAGTACGGCGTCATGGGCATTCCGACCCTGATCCTCTTCAACAAGGGGGAAATCGTCAACCGGGTGACCGGTTACAAACCGCGCGAACGTCTCATCGACGAGTTGGGCTTGGCCGGGCAAATCGCCTGATTCGTATGCGCACCGTGGCAAAAGCCCGCTGGCAACAGCGGGCCTTTTCGTTTACCTGCATCTGCCTGATATACTGCCCTGGCGAGGAGGAAAACTGAAGCAATGTCGTTGACTGGCAAGGGCGAGAAAATCCCTGGCACCCGCTATCTGCGCGAGTCCGGCCCATTGTCACCCCAGCCCGCCATCTACAATTTGACCGGCGCCCTGTCGCTCTTCAGCGGTTCCGCCTCCATGGACCTGGGGCGCGAAATAGCCGAATACATGAACGTGCACCAGGGCGAATACACGCGCACCGTGTTCTCCAACGAAAACATCCTGATCCAACTCAACGAAAGCGTGCGCGGCCGCGACGTTTATCTCGTGCAGACCATGGCCTCGCCGGTACATGACAACCTGATGGAACTGTTGCTGATGGTCGATACGCTCAAACGCGATTCGGCCGCGCGCATCAACGTCGTCGTGCCCTATCTCTCCTACAGCCGTTCGGACAAGAAGGACCAGCCCCGCGTGGGTATCGCGGCGCGCCTGGTGGCCAACCTCATCGAGGCCGCTGGCGCCAACCGCTACATGACCATCGACCTGCACGCCGGCCAGCTGCAGGGCTTCTTCGATATCCCCGGCGATGCGCTGACCGCCTTCTACCTGCTCAGCGATCACGTGGATGAAATGGCCATTCCGAATCTGGTGGTGGTCTCGGCCGACCTGGGCTTTTCCAAGAAGGGGCGCAACTGGGCCGAGCGCCTCGGCACGCCGCACGCCATCGTCGAAAAGCGCCGCGTCGACAACGAGGAGAGCCCGGAAATCCTCTCCATCATCGGCGACGTGCGCGACCGCAACGTGTTGCTGGTGGATGACGAGGTGCTCACCGCCGGCAGCGCCTGCCAGGCTGTGCAGGCCATACGCGAGCATGGCGCGCGCGACGTCTACTTCGCCTTCACGCATGCGCTCATGCCCGAAGAGGGCTACGAACGACTGGCGCAACTGGGCCTGAAACGCATCATCTGCACCAATACCCTGCCAGTGCCACGGCAATGCCGCCTGCCCAACATGACCGTGCTGTCCGTCGCGCCCCTGCTGGGCGAGGTCATCATGCGCGCGCACGCGGGCCGCAGCGTGGGCGAACTCTTCGACGAGTGACCCCGCCTACCCTGCAGGACAGCAGCCCGGTTTCGCCCCGGGCCCTGGCCGTCGGCGCCGTCTTTTTGCTGGCGCTGACCGGTCTGCTGATTCTGGTGATCGACTGGGTGGGGATTAATCAGTTGCGGGCCTGGATCCGTGACACGGGGCCGCTGGCGCCCCTGCTTTACATCCTGTTCAAGGCGGCGGCCTACGTCTTCGCCCCCCTGAGTAGTGGGCCTGTCCAACTGGCAGCCGGAGCACTTTTCGACAGCGTTCTCTTGGGCACATTCTACACGGTCGTCGGCGAAGTGCTGGGCGGCACGCTCAGCTTTCTCATCGCGCGCCATCTGGGTCGACCGGCGGTGCGACGCTTCGCCGGAGAGGCGGGTCTGGCGCGCATCGACGAGTTTGTGGGGCAGCTGGGAGGCTGGCGCGCGCTGGTCTATGCGCGGCTCTTTCTCTTCGCGATCTACGATTTCATCAGTTACGCGGCGGGCTTCGCCAAAAGCATTACGTTACGGCAATACCTGCTGGTGTCGATCATCTGCGGCACGCCGCCCTCCTTCATATTCGTCTACGCCGGCGGGCTACTGGAAGACCAGCGCCAGCAGATCCTGCCGCTCTACGCCTTGATCGGCGGGCTGTCCCTGTTGCCCTGGCTGATTCACCGGGCGCTGCGGGCGCGGCGGCAGGGCGGGGAAGGGGCCTGAAGCCCGCTAGCCGCGAAGATACTCTCCAGGTATGCGGGAGCCTTCGTATTTGGCCTGCGGATCCCGCCCGGCGATTTCCGCCGGGACCTCGCCCTGCCAGAAAGCCGGAATGCTGTCCCTCGGGCGCGAGTGCCAGGCCAGCACGAGGGTGCGGCGTTGGTCGGTACGGTTCCTGTCCGCCGCGTGCAGGATGCGGCCATCCAGCAGCACGAGGTCGCCGGCCTTGACGGGAACGTAGACTTGGTCCGGGTCATCGCTGAACATGGTCGGATGGTCCTCGTCGATGAAGCGGGCGCCCTGTTCGTGGGCGGGCACGAGCCGGTCGTGAAGCGGTACGCGCTTCAGATGGCTGCCGGGGATGACCTTCAGACAACCGTTCTCCCTTGACGTTTCGTTCAAATAGTAATTGAGGGCGATTTTCTGTGGCCAGGGCGCGAGGCTGAGGGGATCGTTCCACTCCATGTGGTCCTGATGCCAGTAGAGCGGCGGCCCACCCGCTTCCTTGGTGAGAACGATGATGGTGCCGTGCGGGCTGAAATCGCCGAAGCCCAGGTCGGCCAGGGCTTCATACGCGGGCTTCCAGGTCAGCAACCTGTCGATGAGCGCATTGTCTTCCGCCCTGACGTTGATGTGTTGCCCCTGATAGCGGAGCTCGGAGGGCTCGACGTGGCCGGCGATGAGGCGCTCGGTCTCCCCGCGCAATTCCCCAAGGAATGAATGCGGCAGGACATTCTCAACGATGACGTAGCCCTCGCGCAGCATGAAATCCCGTTTCTCGAGGGCTGTTTCGGGGGTCAGCATGAGGGGTTCTCCTCCAGTCATCCAGATAGAGGGATGTTCCGGTCGGACGTCGCGAGTTCCCAAACTATGGCTTCAGAAATTTCCCGGGCGTTCGCAAGCTCTCGTATTCGGCCGCCGGGTCCCTTTCGGCAATTGCCGCCGGGACCTCGCCCTGCCAGTAAGCGGGGACCCTGTCCATGGGGCGCAAATGCCAGGCCAGCACGAGGGTGCGGCGCTGGTCGGTGCGGTTCTTTCCCGCCGCATGCAGGGTACGGGCATCCAGCAACACCAGGTCGCCGGCCCGGACCGGCACCTGCACCTGGTTCGGGTCCTCGCTGAACATGACCGGGTCGTCCTCGCTGACGTAGCGCGCTCCCTGCTCATGGGCGGGCACGATCCGGTCGTGCAAGGGAAAGCGTTTGCGGTGGCTGCCGGGAATGACCCTGAGGCAGCCGTTTTCCTCGTTGGTGTCGGTCAGATAGTAGTTGAGGGCCACAACCTGCGGCCAGGGGGCGAGGCTCAGCGGGTCGTTCCAGAAGACCCAGTCCTGGTGCCAGTAGAGCGGCGGGCCGCCCGCTTCCTTGGTGAGAATGATGACCTTTCCCTCGGGTTTGAAGTCTCCAAAACCCATGGCGGCGAGCGCATCGTAAGCGGGCTTCCAGGTCAGCAACCTGTCGATGACGGGGTTGTCGACCGCAAACTCATCGATGTGCTGGCCCTGATAGCGGAGTTCGGGGGCCTCGACGTTGTTGGCGATCAGTCGTTCGGTCTCCGAGCGCAGTTCTTCAAGCAGGGAGTCCGGCAGGATGTTCTCGACGAGGACGTAGCCATCGCGCAGCATGGACTCGCGTTTTTCGAGGGCCATTTCGGCGGTCAACATGGCGCGCCTCCTGGTTGTCTGGGTCTGGCCGCGGCAGGGCCCGGAAGCGACCGCCGCCAGGTCCCTGCCATCACTTCAGCGCCAAACCCGGAATCCTGTTGTGCCGGATGGGCGCTACAGGGCCGTTGTACACCGGGCGCAATGGTTCCAGCAGGTCGCGGGTCGCCTCGACCCAGTCGTCCGGCCAGCCTTCCTGCGCCACAAAGGCCTGAATGGATTCAGGCATGGCGGCGTAGGCCGGGTAGTACCAGAGCGTGATATTGGTGCGGCGCCGGTCGGACCGGTTGCCGTGCGCGGCATGCAGCAGTTGCGCGCTGCCCATGACCACGTCCCCCGCCCGGACGGGGACGTCGACCTCGCCATCAGCCTGCTGAAAGGCCAGATGCTCCGGGTCTTCCATTTTGCCCAGGGCCTCGCCGTGCGCCTCGTCCAGTGCGCCGTGCAGGGCATGGCGTCCGATGTGGGAGCCGGGAATCACCCGCAGGCAGCCGTTGTGCGGCATGGTATCCACCAGGTAGATCATCAGGAAGCACTGGGTGGTCTGCGTCGTGTAGCAGACCGGCTCGTCCCAGAAGCGCCCGTCCTGGTGCCAGAACAGCGGCGGGCTGTGGGGCGGCTTGCTGATGATGAAGCCGGAGCCCCATTTGGGGTCGGCGTAGCCCAGATTGTTGAGCGCCGTCAGCAGCGGACGATACGCGATCAGTTCCGCCATGCCTGGATGCCCGAAGACGGGAATCACACTGCCCTGGGAGCGTTTGGCGTCGAAATGCGCGGCGTCGGTGTGGGCCAGCACCTCATCCGTGACCTCGCGCATGCGTTCCAGCATCGGCTCGTCGATGACGCTCTCAAGCAGGCAAAAGCCATCCTCGTCGAGTTGCCGTCGCTTTTCGACGAAATCCATTGAAATACTACCCATGCCTCACTCCCGCTGATCTCCGTTCCGGGCTGTTTGCCCGTTCCGTATCTTTGGTTCCCTGCGCCTTACGCACTGTCCGACCGGAACGCCTACAGGGAGCGGTTGTCGATCGAGTAGGTCTGGTTGCCTCCCGGACCCAACTGCCAGGTTCCGCGGAAGAGGGACTGGCGTCTGGGCGGCATGGTCTCGATGATTTCGTGGGCGAGGTCGACGCGATGCCATTGCGCCCAGATCGAATTGTAACAATTGAACACGGCGCAGCGGGCGTTGTTGGGGTTGGTCCAGTCATTGGCGGCGTGCACCAGGCTTTCGGTGAAAATCACCGCCGAGCCGGCCGGGCAACTGTAGTCATCCATGATGGCGCGCATGTTGTCTTCCCAGGGAGACTCGCTGATGTTGGGGCGGTAGGGGTCCGGCCCGCCGTAGTTGAAGTGGGCCTTGTGCGAGCCGCTCAGGAAGGTGGTGCCGCCGTGCCCGGCGACGACTTCCTCCAGCTCCCAGACCACCCGGGTCAGGCCCGAGAAGATCTTCTTTCCCGCCACCTGGTAGCGCATGGCGTTGGCCTGCTGCGGCGGGCGCACGACGTGCGGCAAACCGCCATCGCTGCGCTCCATCTTGCTCCAGCCCGGCGGACGTATGGTGATGAAGGAGCCCTCACAGCGGAAACTGTAGTTGTCATCCGACTGAAAGGGGTCCTCGGACAGAATCTCGGTCAGAATGCCAACGATGGCCGGATGGTCAAGCAGGTCTTGCAGTTTGCCTTCGTAGTTGTTTTTGGCCCCGCCATAGGCCTCGGTCTTCATTTCTTCAATTTCGGTATCGGTCAATACCGCCGGCAGCAGGATCCAGCCGCGCAGGTCAAAGAAAAACTTCTGTTCCTCGGTCATTGGCACGGCTTCCAGTGTGCGCCCGTTTGATGCAGACATGCGTCCCTCCGATTAAGTGCAGGCGGCAGGAAATGTAACGCAACCCGGCGAAGAACGCATGAAATCTCGTGGTCGCTTCATCAAACGACGCGGCTGCCGGGTGCATGGCACAGATGACCCGTCATGTCAGTCCCTGAACCGGGCTATCCCGCGGGATGCTTCGGGCACCCGCCCTTGCTATCCCGCGGGATGCTTCGAACTGGTGCTCTTGCTATACTGGCGCGGCGTTTTGACAGTTCACACAGGGGCGACCATGTTTAGCAGTCTCAATACCGGGGCGATCGGCATCAGCGGCCATGGCCTGGAGCAAACGTTGGCGCTGGCGCAGCGCTGCGGCTACGGCGGCGTCGACTTCGACATCCGCGAGGCGGCGCAACTGGCCGGGGAGCGCGGCATCGACGGGCTGCGCGAACTCTTTGCGCGCCACAACGCGCGTCCGGGCAATTGGGGGCTGCCGGTCAACTGGCAGGGCGATGACTGGGAAGAGGACGTCGAGCGTCTGCCGGCCCTGGCGCAGGTGGCGCGGGACATTGGCGCGCTGCGCTGTTCGACCGTGTGCTGGCCGCATTCGGAGACGCGGGACTTCGCCGAAAACTTCGAGTGGCACCGCGAACGCTATACGCGCATCGCCGAGGTGCTGCTGCCATTCAGTATTCGCGTGGGTTTCGAGTTCATCGGGCCGAGGACCTTTTCGCCGCCCGATGCTATCCTCTTCATCAATGACATGCCGGGTATGTTGAGCCTGTGCGAGGCCATTGGCACTGACAACGTTGGCCTGCTGCTGGACGTCTGGCATGTGGTCACCTCGGGCGGCAGCGTCGAGGACCTTGAGTCTCTGCGCAAAGAGGACGTAGTGGCCGTACACGTCAACGACGCGCCCCAGGGCCTGACGCTGGACACCTACATGGACCGTGACCGGCGCCTGCCCACGGAGACCGGCGTCATCGACCTGGCGGGCTTCATGCAACGCCTGGATGCCATGGGCTACGACGGCCCGGTCACCTGCGAGCCCTTCAGCGCGCGCACCAACGCCATCGAAGACCCCTATGAGGCCGCGCAACTGGTCGCCGACCACATGCGGCGCATGTGGCAGCAGGCCGGTCTCGACTGGTCGTAGCGTCAGAAGTCTTTCGACACCTCGTTAAGTCTCGCGATCTCGTCGTCGGCCAGCGCGATTTCCGTCGCGCCGACGACGTCCAGCAGCTGGTCGACGCGGCGCGCGCCGATGATTGGCGCCGTGATGACCGCTTGCGCCAGTTGCCAGGCGAGGGCGATTTGCGCGGGATGGGTCTCGTGCGCCTGGGCAATTTCATGCAGCGCGTCGAGGGCCACAAAGGCGCGCTCGTCGGCCAGCAGGCGCTGGATGCGATCGCCGCCGCTGCGCGTGCTGTCCGGTGACTTGTTCTCCCGCGTGAACTTGCCAGTCAGGAAGCCGGCGGCCAGCGGGCTGTAGGGGATGACTCCTACGCCCTGATCGAGGCATGCGGCGGCCAGTTCGCGCTCGAACTCGCTGCGGTGCAAGAGGTTGTAGTGGGGCTGCAGGCAATCGAAGCGGGCCAGGCCTTCAGCGTCGCTGGTCCACAGGGCCTTCATCAGCAGCCATGCCGGGTAGTTGCTGCAACCGAGGTAGCGCACCAGCCCGCGTTGCACCAGGTTGTCCAGCGCGGCGAGGGTCTCGTCCAGTGGAGTCTCGTCGTCCGGCCAGTGCGTCTGGTAGAGGTCAATGTAGTCCGTGCCAAGCCGGCGCAGGCTGTCCTCGACCGCCTGCAGGATGTGCGAGCGGCTGAGGCCGGCGCCATTGGGGCCATCCCACATGGGGCCCTGCACCTTGGTGGCGATGACGACGTCGCGCCGGCTGCGTCCGCGCAGCCAGGAGCCAATGACGGTCTCTGATTCACCGCCGACGTGCCCTGGTCCCCAGCGGGAGTAAATGTCGGCGGTATCGAGAAAGTTGATGCCGGCATCGAAGGCGGCGTCGAGAATGCGGTGGGAAGTCGCCTCGTCGGCCGTCAGACCGAAGGTCATGGTGCCGAGGCAAAGACGACTGACCTGCAGGCCGGTGCGGCCCATTCGGGTGTATTGCATGAGGACTCCCTGAATGATTTGGTCGACTGCGCCCACATTGTGGGCGCGCCTGCGGGCGACATGATATATCGCCCCTACATCATCCGGTGTAGGGGCGATTTACCAAATCGCCCGCCCCCACTTGTCACTCCCCGTATTATAGCGTCAGCCGGTGGCAGGGATGCCCTGTGCTATAATCGCCATGTCAGCGGCAGGCAGAGAGGCCCCATGTTCAGGCGAGTCGTCAGGACTGTGCTGGGCGATCCCGAAAAGCGCGCGCTGGCGCGTTACCAGGACGCCGTACAACGCATCAACGCGCTGGAGCCGGAAATGCAGGCGCTGGACGAGGCCGGTCTGCGCGGGCGCGCGGACGCCTTGCGACAGCAGATGCAGCAGGGCGGCGAGCCGGACGAGTCGCTGGTCGAGGCATTTGCGCTGGTGCGCGAGGCCTCGCAACGGACGATCGGTCTGCGCCACTACGACGTGCAGTTGATCGGCGGCATCGTGCTGCATCAGGGGCGCATCGCCGAGATGAAAACGGGCGAGGGCAAGACCCTGGTGGCGACTCTGCCGCTGGTGCTGAACGCGCTGGCGGGGGTCAGCGCGCACCTCGTCACGCCCAACGACTATCTCAGCAAGGTCGGTCTGCAGCAAATGGGGCCGATCTACCATCTGCTGGGGCTCAGCGCCGGCGTCATCCAGAACTCCGCCGGCGGGCCCGACGATGGCTCCTACCTCTACGACCCGGACCACGATTCAGATGACGAACGTTTTCAGTTCTTGCGTCCGGTCACGCGGCGCGAGGCCTACGGCTGCGACATCGTCTACGGCACCAACAACGAATTCGGCTTCGATTACCTGCGCGACAACATGGTGATGCAGGCGGAGCAGACCGTGCAGCGCCAGCTGAACTTCGCGATCGTCGACGAGGTGGACAACATCCTGATCGACGAGGCGCGCACGCCGCTCATCATTTCGGGACCGGCGGACCCGCCCTCGGAGTACTATCGCACCTTCGCGCAGATCGTACGTAACCTCAAACCCTCCAGCGCCGACAGCGTCGAGGCCGAGGAACCCGACGGCGACTACGTCGTCGACATCAAGGACCGCGTCGCCTGGCTGACCGAACGGGGCGTGGAAAAGGTCGAAAAACGCCTCGGCGTCGAGCAGCTCTTCCACCCCGACAACGCCGAAATGGTGCCCTACCTCGACAACTCCCTGCGCGCGCGCTCTCTCTACCAGAAGGACAAGGAGTACATCGTCGAGCGCGGCCAGGTCGTCATCGTGGACGAATTCACGGGCCGCCTGATGCACGGCCGTCGCTTCGCGGAAGGTCTGCACCAGGCCATTGAGGCGCGCGAGGGCGTACAGATCCGCCGCGAAAACATGACGATGGCGACGATCACCTTCCAGAATTTTTTCCGCATGTACGACAAGCTGGCCGGCATGACCGGCACGGCGCAGACGGAAGCCGAAGAGTTTGAGAAGATTTACAGTCTTGAGGTCGTCTCCATCCCGACGCACCTGCCCGTGATCCGCGACGACCAGGAAGACCTGATTTACGTGAACGAGGCGGCCAAGTTTGGCGCGGTCGTCGCGGACATCCGGGGTCGGCAGGAGGCGGGACAGCCAGTGCTGGTCGGTACGGTGTCGATTGAGACCTCGGAGCGGCTCAGCAAGCTGATGACCAGGGCCGGCATCCGGCACGAGGTACTGAACGCGCGCCAGCACGAACGCGAGGCCAGCATCATCGCCCAGGCGGGGCGTTCCGGAGCGGTAACCATCGCGACCAACATGGCCGGGCGTGGCGTCGATATCCTGCTGGGCGGCAACCCGGAGGGCATCGCGCGCGACAACCTGCGCCGCAAGGGCGTCGAAATCACCGCGGCCAGCGAGCAGCAATGGCAGGCCGCCGTTCAGGAGGCGGAGCAGTCCTGCGCCGGCGAGCGGGAGCAGGTGCTGGCTTCCGGCGGCCTCTACGTGGTCGGCACGGAACGCCACGAGGCGCGGCGCATCGACAACCAGTTGCGCGGCCGCTCCGGTCGTCAGGGCGATCCCGGCCGCTCCCGCTTTTATCTCAGCCTGGAAGACGAACTCATGCAGCGCTTCCAGGGCGACCGCGTGAAGGGCTTCATGCAGCGCTTCAACATGCCTGAGGACGAACCGATCGAGCATGGCATCATAAGCAAGTCGATCGCCCAGGCGCAGGTTCGGGTGGAAGGCCACAACTTCGACGTGCGCAAGCGCGTGCTCGAATACGACGACGTCGTCAACCGGCAGCGCGAGCGCATCTACGGGCAGCGGGCGGAAATCCTGCGCGCCGACGACCTGCGCGAGACCTACCTGGAGAACCTGGAAGCCGCCATTCTGGAACTGCTGGACGAATACGAAGGCGGGGACGCGGAACAGTCCGTCATGGAGCCCGAGACCCTGCATCGCCAGCTTTTCACCATCTTCCCCGTGCCCGAACACATCACCCCGGACGTCCTGCAGGATCTGGGCCCAGAAGAGCTGGAAGAGAGGCTGACCCAGGCCAGCGCCGAAGCCTACGATCGCAAGGTCAGCGAACTGGGTGCAGAGTTGATGACCCGCGCCGAGCGCCTGGTGCTGCTCAACACCATGGACCATTTCTGGCGCCGACATCTGACCGACCTCGACGTGTTGCGCGAAGGGATCGGGCTGATGGCTATCGCCCAGCGCGACCCGCTGGTCGAATACCAGCGCGAGGCCTTCGCGATGTGGGAAGAGATGCAGGACCAGATTCGCGATCGCGCCGCCTATGACCTGCTCAATATTCGCGTGCAGGCCGCGCAGCAGCAGCCGGTGCGCCGCAACGTCCGCGCTTGGCGGCCCGGTGCCGAGAATGGCGCGGGAGCTGCATCGAGCCCGGCGCCGGTGCGCAAGACCGAAAGGCAGAAACTGGGGCGCAACGATCCCTGCTGGTGCGGCAGCGGCCGCAAGTACAAACAGTGCCACATGAAGCAGGACCGCCAGGTTCAGCGCGCTCGCAGCCGGGCCAGCTAGCCGGCCTGACGATGCTGCAGATCGGCGCGATCCGCGTTTACCTCATTCAGGAAAGCCACTATCTGGTCGACCCCGGCGGCCCCTTCGGGCTGGTGCCGCGCGCCCTCTGGTCGCGTCACATGACGCCGACGGATGACTTGCTGGTGCCCATGACCAGCAACTGTCTGCTGCTGCAGAGCGAAGGGCGCAACATCGTGGTGGATACGGGCTACGGCCACAAAATGCCGGCGAAAGTGCAGCGCCAGATTCACTTGACGAGGCCCTTCGGCGACCTCTGTCAGGGCCTGGCGCGCCTCGGCCTCGCGCCTGGCGACGTCGATCTGGTCATCAACACGCATCTGCACGCCGACCACTGCGCGGGCAACACGCACCTGGACGAAAATGGCGACCTGGTGGCGGTCTTTCCCGCCGCGGAATACGTCGTTCAGCGCCGCGAATACGAGGACGCCTGCCGCCCCAACGAACGAACCCGCGCGACCTACCTGGCGGAGAACTTCGAGCCCCTGCGCGCCAGCGGCCAGTTGCGCTTGCTGGACGGCGACTGCGAGCTGGCGCCGGGTCTGCGCGGCGTGGTGACGCCCGGCCATACGCCGGGTCACATGAGTGTCGTGATGGAAAGCGAAGGCCAGGCAGGCGTGCAGTTGGCGGACATGGCGACCTACGCCCTGCATTTTGAGAGACTGGGCTGGATGACGGCCTATGACGTCGAGCCGCTGATCACCCTGGAGACCAAACGGCGCTGGCAGGCCTGGGCCCTGGAGCGCGAGGTCCTGCTCTTTTTTCCGCACGATCCGCAGCGCCCTGCCGGTCGCCTGCAGCGGGATAATTCAGGTCGTCTGAAGGTGAATCCTGTGGAATTCGAAGCCGTTCAGGGCGGCGCCTGACAGCGCGGGCAAAAGTGTGTGCCGCGCTGGGCCACCACCGTCTTTTGGACCGGCGCGCCGCAGCGCGGACAGGGCTGCCCCGCGCGGCCATAGACGCGGAAGTGGCTCTGCGAGTCGCCGCGTGAGCCATCCGGCTTGCGATACCAGTTGATGCTGGCGCCCTCGTGTTTTATTCCGGCGCGCAGGGCCGCGCGCAGGGCGCGATGCAGAGCCGCTGCCTCGGCCTGGTCGAGGCTGTTGGCCGGCCGCAGGGGATGGATGCGGGCGCGATTGAGCGCCTCGTCGGCGTAGATGTTGCCGACGCCGGCGAGGAATCTCTGGTCCAGCAGCAGCGGCTTGATGGCGCGACTGCGCTCGCCCAGACGCCCGCGCAGCCAGCGTGAAGTGAACTGACGCGACAGCGGTTCCGGCCCCAGCGCGCCGGTGACCGTGGCGGGGTCCGACGTCAGCCAGACGCGCCCAAACTTGCGCGCGTCCGAAAAACGCAGCTGCTGCCCGCCGTCCAGTTGCAGGCGGAAGTGCACCCAGCGATCAGCGTCGAACCGGGCCTCGTTGGCAGCGACGTAGAGCCGGCCGGTCATGCGCAGATGCACGATGAGGGTCTCGCTGTCCAGCGCGCAGAGCAGGTACTTGCCGCGGCGCTCAATTGAACGGAAGACCTGACCGTCGATGCGGGCGGAGAATTCCTCCTGCTGCGGGCTGTGCATGACCCGCGGCCAGTCGCTCCACAGGCCTGTGACGCGGCGGCCCGTCAGTGGCTGGCGCAGGCCACGGGCGACCATCTCGACTTCCGGCAATTCCGGCATGCGGCCTCTCCGCCAACCAGGATTTGTCGACTCTGCCGGAAAGGCGTGCGAGGGTCAAGCCGCGTCGACGGGGGGTCTGATGGTATACTCGCGCGCGTCTCGCGCATTCGGGAGTTTCATGGCCGGCAAAGACTTTGTGCACCTTCACGTCCACAGCCAGTTTTCGCTGCTGGACGGGCTGGGTCGCATCGACGATCTGGTGGCGCGCGCCGCCGAACTGGGCATGGGATCGCTGGCCATCAGCGATCACGGGGCGATGTTCGGCGCGATCGATTTCTATCGCGCCTGCAGGGCCAAAGGCATCCATCCGGTCATCGGCATGGAAGCCTACATGGCGCCGCGGGGCATGCGCGATCGCGACCCGGCGCTGGACCGCAGGGCCGCGCATTTGTTGCTGCTGGCGCGCAACGATCAGGGCTACCGCAACCTGCTGCAAATCGCCTCCGCCGCCCAGCTGGAGGGCTTTTATTACAATCCACGCATCGATCGCGACTTCCTGGCCGGGCACGCCGGGGGCCTGATCGCCACCACCGGCTGTCTCGCCGGCGAAATACCGGCGCTGCTGATGGATGGCCAGGAGGAGGCTGCGCGCGAGCTCGTCGGCTGGCACCAGGACGTCTTTGGCCGCGAGAACTTCTTCCTGGAGTTGCAGCATCACGACATCCCCGAACTGCGTCAGGTCAACAGCTGGCTGGTCGAGAACCGCCGCAGGCTCGGCGCGCCCCTGCTGGCCACCAACGACGTGCATTACGTGCATGAGTGCGATCACGACTCGCACGACACCCTGCTGTGCATCCAGACCGGGTCGCAAAAGGCGGAACAGAACCGCATGCGGATGTCCGACCCCAGCTATCACCTGGCGTCGCCGCAGGAGATGTGGGCCGCCTTCGGCGAGATCAACGACGGTGAGGCGTTGAAAAACACCCTGCTGGTCGCGGAGATGTGTCAACTGGACCTGGACATGAAGGGTTACCAGCTCCCCGCCTTTCCGGTGCCTCCCGGCCATGACGCGCAGAGCTGGCTGCGACATCTCTGCGAAAAGGGGTTGCGCTGGCGCTTCGGCGAGCGGGCGATGGACGACAGCCGTCTGCGGGCGCGGTTGGACCATGAACTGGGCCTGATCCATGACATGGGTTTCGACACCTATTTCCTCATCGTGTGGGACCTTTGTGAGTTCGCGCGGGAGGCGGACATCTGGTGGAACGTGCGCGGCTCCGGCACCGGCAGCGTGGCGGCTTACTGTCTGGGCATCACGGAAATCAACCCGATTCGCGATGGCCTGATCTTTGAACGTTTTCTAAATCCCGGCCGCATCAGCATGCCGGACATCGATCTGGACTATCCGGATGACCGCCGCGCGGAAATGATCAGCTATGCAGCGCGCAAATACGGCGAGGACAAGGTCGCCGCCATCATCACCTTCGGCACCCTGGGGCCGCGGGCGGCGGTGAGGGACGTGGGCCGCGCGCTGGAGATTCCGCTGGAGCGGGTTAACCAGATCGCGCGGTTGATTCCGCAGGAGCCCCGGCCCAAACCCCTGCCGGAGTATGTGGAGGCCACGCCCGAACTCAAGGATCTGGCGAGCCGCGACGAGGAGGTCCGGCGCATTCTGGACACCGCGGAGTCGCTGCAGGGCATCAGCCGCCACGTGTCGACGCATGCCGCCGGCATCATCATCGGCGACCGGCCGCTGGTCGAGACCATTCCGCTGCACCGGCCCACGCGCGGCAGCGACAGCGCCGACATTCGCGCGGTCACGCAATTCACGATGGAGACCTGCGAATCGATTGGCCTGCTGAAAATCGATTTTCTCGGTCTGTCCACGCTGACCATTTTGCGCCGCGCCTGCGACCTGATTCTCCAGCATCAGGGCATCGCCTACACCATGGAAAACATCCCTTTCCGGCACGAGATGGTCGAGGGGGACGCCGAGGCCGAACGAATGCTGGACGAGACCTTCGCCCTGCTGGGGCGGGGGGAGACGGTCGGCATGTTCCAGGTGGAGAGCGAAGGCATGCAACTCATGCTGCGCGACATGCGGCCGCAGCGCTTCGAGAACATCGTCGCAGGCATTGCCCTCTACCGACCCGGGCCGATGGACTACATCGCCACCTACAACCGACGCCTGCGCGGGGAAGAGGACATCACCTATCACCATGAGTCGCTAAAGTCCATTCTTGAGGAGACCTGCGGCATCATCGTGTACCAGGAACAGATCATGGAGATCGCCTCGCAGCTCTTCGGCTACGAACTGGCGGAAAGCGACACGATGCGCAAGGCGGTCTCCTACAAACGCGAGGAAGACCTCGTGAAGCACCGCGAGATCTTTCTGCAGCGCGGGCCGCAGCACGGCATCGACGAAGGCGTGGCCGGCAAGATATTCGACGACATCGCTTTCTTCGCCAACTATGGCTTCAACAAGGCGCATGCGACGGATTACGCCGTCATCACCCTGCAGACGGCCTTCCTCAAGTGCCACTACCCCGAGGAATACATGTGCGCCCTGTTGAGCGTGCATCGGGATGACGCCAACCGCATCGCCGGCTACATGGAGGAATGTCGTCGCCTGGGCATTCCGGTCCTGCCACCGGACGTCAATCACAGCCGACTGGACTTTGACATCCAGCCCGACGAGAGCGGACGACGCGGCATTCGCTTCGGCCTGGCCGCCATTCGCGGGGCCGGCGCCGGTTCGCTGCAGCAGGTCATCGATTCGCGGGAGCGGGATGGCAGTTTTACGGACCTGGAGGACTTTTGCAAGCGGGTGGATCTGCGCCAGACGGGTCGCCGATCGCTGGAGAGTCTGGCCACCGTGGGCGCCCTGCGCGATTTTGGCGAGCGGGGGCGGTTGCTGGCCGCCAGCGAACGCCTGCTGGGCTTCAGCGCGCGCTGGCATCGCGACCGCGAAATTGGCCAGACGAACCTGTTTGGCGAGCAGGCCGGGATGTCTGACGAGATGCTGGGCAATCTGCCGCAACACAGCGTCCTCAGCGAGCGTGAACTGCTGGAACAGGAACGGGAACTGCTGGGGATTTACCTCAGCGGACGACCCGTCGACCGCTTTCGCAGCGCCTTGCAACAGGCCGGCACGCGCGACATCGCTGAACTGGTGGCGGAGGGCTACGGGCTGCATGACCGTCCGGTCATCGTTGCCGGGGAAGTCGTCGGCATGCGCACCCTGCTCACGAAGCGGGGCGAGCGAATGTGCATCGCGCAACTGGAGGACTGGCGGGAATCGGCGGCGACGATCGACGTGACGATCTTCCCGCGCACCTGGAAGCGTTGTCAGGAACTGGTCGGGCAGGGACGCGTTATTCACGTGCGCGGCAAGCTGGACAGTTCGCGCGGGGCGCCGCAGGTCATCGCGGACGAGGTCAAGGACAACTTCACTGTGCTGGAAATCCAGGACGAGGACGTGGCCGCGCCCCTGGAAGCGCAGCCTCCGGCGCCCGATGACTTTGCCCCTCCGCCGGTCGCCGACTTTGCACCGCCACCAGAAACGGTAACCGGGTTCGCGCCGCCCCCTGACATTGCCCCTTCAGCCAGGGAGGATTTCGCAGCGCCGGACGAGGGTGTGGAGGCGAGCGCTGCAGCGGCAGTTTCGCCCGCAGTTGATCCTGTCCCGCAGGAAGCTGAAGCGGAAAGTCCGGCCCCGGCGCAGCAGGGCGAAGCGGACCCTGAGCAAGAACCTGAAGACAGCGACGCCTCCGACGTTTCGTCGGCGGATGCGCCGGAACCCCACGCCACACGCCTGTTGACCGTGCGTTTTTCGCGCAGCGACGATGCCCGCCGCGACCAGAGGCGTCTGGAGCGCATCGTCAACACCATTTGCTCCTGGCCGGGCGAGGACAGTTTCTGCGTCGTCGTGGAGTCCGGAGAGCAACCCTTGCGACTGGACTTTGAGACGCGCGTTGGCATTTGCGAAGAAATGATGGTCACCCTGCGTGAAATCTTGGGCGCGGGAAACCTGGGCCTGGAGAGGACAGATTCAACGGCCGGCCAGCCGGACTGAGGCAGGGTCGGACGGATTCTCACTGCGGAAAGGGATACAGGGCAATGAAGCGCATTGCAGTGATGACCAGCGGCGGCGATGCCCCTGGCATGAATGCAGCCATTCGCGCCGTGGTGCGCACGGCTCTGGAGTTCGGTATCGAGGTACTGGGCGTGCGTCAGGCCTTTGGCGGCTGTCTCAACGGCGACTTTCAGCTATTGGACAGCGTGGCCGTCAGCGGCATTCTGCAGCGTGGCGGCACGGTCTTGCAGACCGCGCGCGATGAGGGATTTCGTACGCTGTCCGGCCAGAGGAAAGCCCTCCGCCGTCTGAATGAGGCAGGCATTGAAGGCATGGTGGTGATTGGTGGCGGCGGCAGCATGGCGGGCGCCATGGCCTTGCATGACCTTGGATTCAGGGCAGTGGGCGTACCCGGCAGCATCGACAACGACATCTGGGGCACGGACATGAGCATTGGCGTCGACACGGCGCTCAACACCATCATCGATGCGCTGGACCGCATCCGCGACACGGCAACTTCACACCAGCGCGCCTTTCTCGTTGAGGTGATGGGCCGCAACAGCGGCTATCTGGCGCTGATGAGCAGCATTCTTGGCGGCGCGGAGATCGTGGTCACGCCCGAGCGCGAGGTCACCATGGAGGAGATCGCCGACTCGCTGATCGACTGCTACACGCGCGGCAAGTCGCACGCCATCGCCGTAATCGCGGAAGGCGCGTCCGTTTCCACCACCAGACTGGCCGAGTTCCTCGAATCCCATCCGCACGTGGGCTTTGAGATCCGCCTGTCGATTCTGGGACACATGCAGCGTGGCGGACGGCCTTCGGCCTTCGACCGGCGCCTGGCCTCCATCCTGGGCATGCGCGCGCTGGAAGCCCTGCGAGACGGTCAGAGCGGCGTGATGCTCGGTATGCAGGGCCGCGAAATCCATCAGGTCCCGCTGGCCGAGGTCGTCGTCAATGAACGTCACACGAGCGACTGGTACTATGATCTGGCGCACGTCCTGTCGCGCTAGTCACCAGGTCCATAGCCCATGCGCGCAGCGAGTTGCGCCAGGGGGTTTCATACTCTGGCGCGGCTGATGGCAGCCATGCGCGCCCCGGTCAACTTGATGAGCGCCGTCGTTGAGAGGCGCAGTTGCTGGCCGCGCTCGCCGGCGCTGAGCAGCAGTTCTCCATGCTCGCGCGCCGCTTCGTCCAGCCAGACCGGCCAGCGACGGTGCGCCAGCGCCAGGGCGCTGATGCCGCCGATCTGCATCCCGGTCAGCTGTTCGGCGCGGTCGCGCGCGGCGAGACGCAGCTTGCGCTGGCCGCTGAGTGCCGCCAGACGTTTCAGGTCCAGGGCGCGGTCGGCGGCGATCAGGGCCAGCAGGGGTTTGCCGCCAGCGGCGGATTCCAGGACCAGGGTCTTGTAAACGATCCCGGACGGCACGTTGAGCAGGTCCGCCACTGCTTCGGCATCGAGGAAGCGGCTTGCATCGTAGTTCAGGGCTGTGAAGGGGATGCGGCGCTGCTGCAAAAGACGGGTGGCGTTCAGTCTTTTGGCCACGGGCAACCTAACGGTACTGACGCCGCGCCATGCGGCCCAGCAGGTCCGGCGCCAGACGTCCGGCCAGCAGTACAAGACGGTCGAACAGGCGCAGGGTGGCGGAACGTCGCGGTCGCCTGATGACACGGAGGACGCCCCCGGCCACTTCCTCGGCCGACATGACGGGCAGGCTGCTGCCCGCTTCGCGCGCTCCGGCGCCCAGACGACGCGAGTCGAATTCCGTGGCCGTACGCCCGATCAGCATGTCCGTCACCAGAATGCGCTCGTCCTCCAGTTCAAGACGCAGGGAATGCGCCATGCTGCTCAGAAAGGCCTTGCTGGCGGCATAGGCGGCGCTGTAGGGCACGATCAGCGGGGCCGCTACAGACGAAATCGTGATGATGTGCCCGTCGCCGCTCTCGCGCATGGCGGGCACGGCGGCGCGAACGCTGTGCAGAACGCCGTCGACGTTGGTGCGCAACAGGCTCTCCAGTGCGGCCCACTCCGCGTCAACCAGCGCTCCTCGCAAGCCCACGCCGGCATTGGCAACCAGAATGTCCAGACGGCCAAAGCGGGCGATACCGCGCTCTACGGCCCGCGCGACATCCGCGCGCCGCGTAACGTCGCCGGCGATGACCAGCAAATCGCCCTGCAACTCGCGTGCGTCTTCTGCGAGTTGCGCCAGTCGATCCGGATTGCGCGCCATGCCGATGACGTGAATGCCGGCGCCAAGCAGGGCCAGTGTCGTGGCGCGGCCGATGCCGCTGGAAGCGCCGGTCACCAGAGCGACCCGGTTTTCAATGCTGCCCGCTTTCATGGTATCCCTTCAGGACCATTGGCGGCCATTGCCGACCCCTGTGTACGGCGCAGTATAGCGTGACAGCGCGCCACGACATGGTCAGGAAGGGCTATACTGGGGTCAGGACAAGCAGAAGCGGAACGACGGGGTCTTGATCGGCGGGCAGGAACTGCGCAGGGAACTGGACGAGCGGCTGACGGCCAGCGTCGGCGAGTTGCGAACGGAGGACCCGGTTACGGAAGCCGGCCGCAAGGTCCTGCTGCTGGAGTTTCGCAAGGTGCTGACGCATGAGGAAGGCAGCCGCAGCGGCGCGGACATTGAAGACCTGCACCAACTGCGGGTCGCCATGCGCAAGTCACGCAGCATCATGCGCCTGCTGCGCCCCTGGTACCGGACGCGGGTTATTCGACGACACAACGATTCCATGCGCAGCGTCATGCGCGCATCGGGCCCCGTGCGCGACCTGGACGTGCTACGTGAGGACCTGCTGGCCCTCGACCGTGGCGACACTGCTGAAATGCAACAGAGTCTGGAAGCGCTGGACCGGCAAAGGACGGGACTGCGCGGCAAACTGTTGTTCGCGCTATACAGCGACTCCTGGGAACAGTTCCTGGTCGATTACACGGATTTTCTGGTCTCACCCGGCGCGGGAACCGCCAGGACCAGGCCGGGAAGGATCGTCGCGCAGCAGGTACGTCACGTCTTGCCGCTACTCGTGCAGCAGCGATTGACACGGGTGCTCGCCTATGGCCCCCACCTTGCGGATGCCGACAGCGAACGGCTGCACGCCCTGCGCATTCAATGCAAGCGACTGCGCTATGCCCTCTCTACCTTCGATGCCCTGTTGGGGCCGGAGGCCAGGGACTACATCCGGGAACTCAAATGGATGCAGGACCACCTCGGGCGACTGAATGACATCAACGTCGCCCGGGGCCTGTTGCCAAGGTTGATGCCAGGGCTTGACTTCGCGGCCTGTGAATTTCTCTACGCGTATCGACGCGACCTGGAGGATGAGCGCGCCCACATGCTGGAGACCTTTCCGGCCGCGTGGGAACGCTTCACCAGCCGGGAGAGTCGTCAGTTGCTGGCCGAGGCCCTGCTGCAGCTGTGACCTGTCACCCCGATCATGGCGGCGCCTCAGCCTGAAAGACCAGGCGTTCATCAAGGCGAAAGCTGTTTCCGGCCGGTTGGCCATCGATGGAGAGGCTTTGGCGTCCGTCGCTGCGCCAGTCGTAGATGCCGATCCACAGGCCGGGGCTATCCACTGCCGAGGGGTCCACGTTTTTCGGTATGCGTAGCAGACGTTCGTCACGGATGAATTCGCCCGGTTCCCACAGCAGGGTTGAGTAATAGCGGCCCGCTGCATCCAGCCCGACCGGACCATCCCAGTTGGCGATCAGGTTGCCCGCGCCGTCGCGCAGGTGTACAAAGATCGAATAGTCCTGCGTTGCCACGTCCGTGGCTTCCCAAAACAGCGCCAGTGTCAGTTCCCGCCCGGGCCACAGGCGGATATCGTCCAGGGCGTGTCCCCGGAAGCGGGCGAAATCGCCGAAGACGACGGCCTGGCGGGGATCGCGGTCGGCGGGTGTCGGCTGGAAACGCAGGGCGGCGTTCACAGCGTAGAGCCAGTAACGAAAGTCGCCGTCATCGCTGAAGGCCTCGCGGCGCATGACGTTGTCCAGTCGGGAACCGGCCAACGCCAGGGCGCCCAGCACCTGGTTGCTGCCCGGCGCCTTCCCGTCCCACCGCAGCGGGTTCTCCGGCACGCCATCCACGTAGAGGTCGACGCCATCCAGTTCCTGCAGGCGCGTCGGATTGGCCGCCACGCGAACGTCGCTGAGCGGGAAGAAAAAGGGCAGGCGCCTTACGCCTGGCGCCGCGACGACCAGGTCCTCGTCCGGGTATTGTCGCTGCACACGCTGCACCTGGGTGACAAGTTCCAGCAGCGCCCTGTTGCCGGAGGCAATCTTCTCCGTATCGTCCTCGTAACGTCCTGTCTGCAGCCAGTCGAAGCCAATTACGGCATCGTTCAACGTGCTGAAGATGCCGGGCAGTGCCAGGCAGCAAAGGGCAATCGAGCCCAGGGTGCGTGCCTGGGCGGACCAGCGGCGCAGACGCGTCGGGCCCAGCCAGCGATTCAACGCCAGTGCACAGGGCAGGATCAGCAACGGGACGATGGCGAAGGAAAGTCGGTAGTGATAGCTGTAAAACCAGAGCCAGGTGACGAACCAGGGCAGCGTCAGGGTCAGGGCCCAGGCACAGGTAGTGATCGCCGCCCGACGCGGCCCGGACTCCGGCAGCAAGGGTCTCAGGGCCCACCATAGCATGAGCGTTCCCGCGGCCAGCAGCGCCCACTCATGGGCCACAAGGCGACGGGCAGGAAAGACCGCCTCCAGACCCTCCAGGCGCCACTGGCCGATGATGGTGGGCAACAGCGCGCCGGTCAGCAGGACCAGGGCGACGATCAGCTGGCGGGAACTGCTGTGACTGGCAAAGGGGGCCCGGCCCAGCGCCAGCAACAGACAGGCCAGGGCCAGCAGGAGCCAGCCGAATTCCGCGCCGCTGCGAGCCGCCCGCTCCAGCCAGAGCGCGTCCGGGAAATCGATGACGTTATGGCCGAGGGCCAGATTTCGCAGGTACCAGATTGCGCCGTGCGGCAGACAGGCAAGTCCGGTGAGCAATGCGACCCGAAAGCGCGGTCGGAATGCGCGCCAGTCGCCCCGAACGCGACACAGTTCGATAGCAAGCAGCAGCGCCACCCCCAGGATGAAAGCGCCGGCCGTCGGCTTGGTCCACAGGGCGGCCCCCAGCAACAGGCCGGCGATGATGGCGTGTCGCTGACGATGCCGCGCGTCCGTCCAGGCCTGCAGAAAAAAGGTGGCCGCCAGGGTGAAGAGCATGGTGAGCACGATTTCAAGATCGCCGAAGCGCGCCCATTCGCCGCTGTGGGGGTAAAGGACCCAGAGCGCGGCGGCGATGATGCCAACGCGTCGGCTGAACAGGCGCATGCCGGCCAGGTAGACGGCGAGGGCGCAGCCCAGGTGCGTGAAGAAAAGCGTGGCGCGCGCAGCGTGATCGTCAACGCCGCCGGCCAGCAGTTGCGCCCAGGTAAATTGCAGAGGGAGAAACTGCGGGTAGTAGCCAATGCTGGCGGGAATGGCGCCGGTCAGGGTGTAGAGACGCCCTTCGTAACCATAGACCCAAAGCGCGTCGTAGGCGGTGAAGGGCCACCAGGCGATGCTGTAGAGGCGCGGCAGCAGGGCGAGCACGATCAGAACCAGCAGAAGTTTCTCCAGGCCGGTCAACGCTGCAGGCCCGGGCCCGACGGGGAGGGGTTGACGACTTTTGCGCCAGGCCAGCGCCAGGCCGACGATCGCAAGCGTCAGGACGCCGGCGAACACCGGCTCCAGTTGCAGGCTGCCGGCCATGCCCAGTGGCAACATCCAGAGGGTGAGCAGCAGGGGCCCGATGGCGGCGGCGAGCGCCATCACGGATGCCCGCGAGGGCCAGGTTTCGCGTGGCAGGATGACCAGGGCCCAGGGGATGCCGAGCCCCGCGTGCACCAGCAGGAGGCCAGGCAGGGGCGTCAGGCTGGCGCTCAACCAGTAGGGCAGGGACATGGGTCTGAAGCGCCGGGAATCCGGCTCAATCGTCTGGTGGGCGCACGACGATCAGCAGATCGCCCTTGTCGACCGTCTGGCCCTCGTGGCAGTTGATGCTTTCGACCGTCCCGCTGACGGGCGCCTGCAGTTCGTTCTGCATTTTCATGGATTCCAGGACGACCAGCGTATCGCCTTCCCCGACCTGCTGACCGGTTGCGACCGGCACCTGCACGATCAGCCCCGGCATGGGCGCGCTGACGTCGCCGGAGCGCTTCAACAGGCCGCCACTGCGCTGGGCCAGCATCATGGCGTGTTCATCCAGCACGGTCGATTCGTAGAGGTGGCCGTTCATGAGCACGTCAAAGTGGCCGCGTTCGCCATCGATGACCACCTGCAGTGAGCGGTTGTTCATGATGATCGAATACAGCGAGGGGCCCAGCGACAGAAAGTCGACCTGACGCGGCTCGCCATTGACCCGCAACTGGCCCTCGTTGCCGACCTCGATTTCGAAGCGCTGGCCGTTGACCTCCGTGACGTACTTCATCGCTGCATGCGTTCCCAGCGCCCGACCCACTTCCAGTTGCTGGTATCCCGCTCCGGCGCGGTGACGACCTGCGCCGCCAGCTGGCGCCGGCGATGGGCGAAGAGCGTGGCGGCGATGGCCGCCGTCTCGGTCTCGTTGCTGGTGGGGCTGCGATCGTAGGTCTTCATGTTGAAGCGTTCGTCGACGAAGCCGGTGTCGATCCGGCCGGCTATGAAGCTGAAGCTGTTGAGCAGGTTGAGATGGAAGGGGATGTTGTGCTTCAGTCCCATGATGGTGTATTCGCCGAGGGCGCGGCGCATGCGCAGCATGGCTTCGGCGCGGTCCTCGCCCCAGCAAATCAGTTTGGCGATCATGCTGTCGTACCAGGGGGTGATCTCGAAGCCGGCGTAGACGCCGCTGTCCACGCGCACGCCCGGGCCGGTGGGTGTGATGAGCGTGGTGATGCGCCCGGTTGACGGGATGAAATTCATGTAGGGGTCTTCGGCGTTGATGCGACATTCGATGGCGTGGCCGTAGGGTGTGTAAAGGTTCTCCTCGCGCGTCATCGGGCGGCCGCGGGCGATGCGAATTTGCTCGCGCACCAGGTCGATGCCGGTGATCAACTCCGTCACCGGGTGTTCAACCTGCAGGCGCGTATTCATCTCCAGAAAGTAGAAGTTTCGCTGGCGATCGACCATGCACTCGATCGTGCCGGCATTGACGTAGCCGACCGAGCGCGCGGCGGCGATGGCCATGGCGCCCATGCGCTCGCGCAGGTCCGCGTCCATGAAGACCGATGGCGCTTCCTCGACCAGTTTCTGGTGGCGTCGTTGAATCGAGCATTCGCGCTCGCCGAGGTGGATGGTGTTGCCGTGCGTGTCGGCGAGGATCTGAAATTCGATGTGGCGCGCGCCGGTCAGCAGGCGTTCCAGATAGACGTCGCCGTTGCCGAAGGCGCTGCTGGCCTCGCGGCGGGCGGTGGCCAGGGCGTCCTCAAAGTTTGCGGCCTGCAATACCTTGCGCATGCCCTTGCCGCCGCCGCCGGCGACCGCCTTGACCAGCAGGGGGTAGCCGATGCGTTCGGCCTCGGCGCCCAGGTCCTCGTCGCGCAGGCCGGCTTCGCTGCCGGGAATCAGCGGCACGCCGTGGCGCGTAACAGCGCTGCGCGCCGCCTGCTTGTCGCCCATGGTGGTGATGGTCGAAGGCGGCGGCCCGATCCAGACCAGGCCTTCGTCCAGCACCTGCTGCGCGAAGTCCGCGTTTTCGGCGAGAAAGCCGTAGCCGGGATGGATGGCGTCGGCGCCGGTGCGGCGCGCGGCCTCGATGAGCGCGTCCATGCGCAGGTAACTGCTGGCAGGCGCCGGTTCGCCGATGTGCACGGCCTCGTCGGCGAAGCGTACGTGCAGGGCGGTGCGATCGGCATCGGACCAGACGGCGACGGTCGGGATGCCGAGGTCGCGGCAGGTGCGGATGATGCGCACGGCGATTTCGCCACGGTTGGCGATGAGCACCTTGTTGATGTTGGTCTGTTCGGCCATGGCTTCTGCCTGCCTAAAGCGGGATGTTGCCATGTTTGCGCGGCGGGTTGGAATCGCGTTTGTTCTGCAGCACCTGCAGGGCATTGATGAGCCGCGGTCGCGTCTGCGAAGGTTCGATGATGTCGTCGATGAAACCGCGCGCGGCGGCGACGTAGGGGCTGGCGAAGCGGCTGCGGTAATCGGCCGCCAGTTCCGCCTTGCGCCGCGCCGGGTCGTCAGCGGTCTCCAGTTCACGCCGGTGGATGATTTCCACCGCTCCTTCCGGACCCATCACGGCAATTTCGGCGCTGGGCCAGGCCAGGTTGAGATCGCCGCGCAGATGGCTGCTGCTCATCACCAGATAAGCGCCGCCATAGGCCTTGCGCGTGGTGACGGCCAGTTTGGGCACGGTGGCCTCGCAATAGGCGAAGAGCAGCTTGGCGCCGGAGGTGATAATGCCGCTGTGTTCCTGGTCGGTGCCGGGCAGGTAGCCGGGCACGTCGACGAAGGTCACGAGGGGGACGTTGAAGGCATCGCAGCTGCGCACGAAACGGGCGGCCTTTTCGCTGGCGTCAATATCCAGCACGCCGGCCAGCACCATGGGCTGGTTGGCGACGATGCCGACGCTGAAGCCGCCCAGGCGCGCGAAGCCGCAAATGATGTTGGCGGCGTAGTCCTGCTGGGTCTCGTAAAACAGGCCGTCATCAACGATGCGATGGATGATGTCCTTCATGTCATAGGGCCGGTTGGCGTCGACCGGCACAATGCCGTCGAGCGCCGTGTCCGCCCGCAGGGGATCGTCGCTGCTGGCGACAAAGGGCGCGTCTTCCATGTTGTTCTGCGGCAAGTAGCCCAGCAATTCGCGGACCATCAGCAGGGCGTGGGTCTCGTCCTGGCCGACCAGGTGACAGACGCCGCTGCGCGAGGCATGCACGGCCGCCCCGCCCAGTTCATCGAAGCTGACGTCCTCGTTCAGCACCTGGCGCACGACGTCGGGGCCGGTGATAAACATGTAACTGGTATCCCGCACCATGATGGTGAAGTCCGTCAGCGCAGGGCTGTAGACCGCGCCGCCGGCGCAGGGCCCCATGATCACGCTGATCTGCGGAATCACGCCGCTGGCCAGGGTGTTGCGCAGGAAGATTTCCCCGTATCCGCCGAGGCTGTCGACGCCTTCCTGAATGCGCGCGCCGCCGCTGTCATTGAGGCCGATCACAGGCGCGCCGACTTTCATCGCCATGTCCATGATCTTGACGATTTTGGCCGCGTGGGCCTCGCTCAGCGTGCCGCCGATGACGGTGAAGTCCTGGGAGAAGACGTAGACCAGTCGGCCGTCGATGGTGCCCCAGCCGGTGACCACGCTGTCGCCAGGCGTGCGCCGGTCGTGCATGCCGAAATCTGTGCTGCGGTGCTCGGCGAAGGCGTCCAGCTCCCGAAAGCTGCCGGAATCGAGCAGGACGTCGAGTCGTTCGCGAGCGGTTTGCCGGCCGGACTCGTGTTGCCGGCGAATGCGCTCCTCACCGCCACCCAGCTGGCTTTGCTCGCGGCGCGCTCGCAGCAGGTCGATGCCGGATTTGCCTTCAGGACTGGAAGTCATGTCCCCGGCTCCCGTCGGCTCTGAGTCCGGTAGCGAAACAGGACGAGCGCGGCCAGTAACAGCGCGAACAAAAGGACGGGCGTTCGGCCATGATGATAGTCAGCGCGAGCGAACAACAGCAGGCGCAGGATGCCCAGTGCGGCGTAGACGGTCAGCGGCTGCCACAGGCGCCGGGCCGGTAGCCCGCGCCACAGGTTAACGGCCAGCCAGGCGAAAATCAATGCCCACGCCAGCGTCAACGCAAGCTCCAGCGGCAGGATGAGACTGAGCTGCGGCACGATTTCGGGCGGGATGGTCGTCAGTTGCTGCAGTGCGCCGATCTGCACCGCTAACAGGAGCAGGGCCAGAAGGGCGTGGCGTGGCCTGCGATTATCCATGGGCCCCGTACTGTGTCGCCAGATCGCTGTAAAAGCCGGGCGGCATGGCGATGTTGGCGAAGGCGGCGAAACTGAGTTCGTGCAGCGGCAGGCCGAGGTAGGCTTGAATCTCGTCGAAGATTACGGCGTAACTCATGGGCAGACGCGGCGCCGCTTCCAGCGCGAGGGCCATGACCGCGTGTTCGATCTGCGCGGCGTCGCCCTCGATTTCGACGAAATTGCCACAGGGCAGTTCGTCCAGGGCGATCTCGGTCGTGCCCAGGGCCCAGGTGCTGCGGTACTTCTCGTAATGCAGCTGCACCTGGTAACCGAGGCGTTCGAGGATCAGCGCTGCGGTGCCGAAGTCGCTGACCTCGACCTCGGCCTCAAAGCGCCGCAGGATGGCGTCCCTGCCGGGGGCGCTGGCGCCGGGCATCTTGAGAGTCAGCCGGGCGCGCCGGTCCTGACGCAGGCGCAGTACGATGCTGCGTGCCGCCAGGGAGTTGGCGTCGTCCTCATAGCGCAGGTTGCGTTCCAGCACCCGCTCGCCCTTCAGACGCGCGCCCATGCTCTCCAGGCGCCGCCGCACGGGCATGAGGTTTTCGCAGTAGAGTTTCAGTTCGGTCTCGCTGTGGGCGCTATCCATGCCGACAGCCTCCCTGTGTCACATTTGCAGCACGATTTTTCCCGGCACGACGTAGTCTTCCAGCAGACGCATGGCCTCGCGCGCCTGGTCCAGCGGCAGTGCCGCCCCGACGTGCGGCCTCAATGCGCCGCCGAAAATCAGTTCCATCACCTGGCAGTAGTCACGGTGTGGCCCCATGGTGCTTCCGATAATCGTGACGTGCTTGATGTAGAGCAGGGGCAGGTCCAGCGTGACCCGTGGCCCGCTTGTGTTGCCCACGACCAGGATGCGACCGCCGTTGCGGACGGCGCGCAGGCTGTCGCCGAGGGTGGCGCTGCCGACGTTGTCGACCACGACGTCCGCGCCGCGGCGGCCGGTCAACTGCCAGACCTCGCGCGACCAGTCGGGCGTCTCCGCTCGGTTGATCACCTGATCGGCGCCAAGGTCCCGCGCGAGTTGGCAACGTTCTGCGCTGCTGCCAACGACCAGCACCTGCGCGCCCACCAGCTTCGCCAGTTGAATGCTGGCCGTGTTGACGCCTCCTCCGGCGCCGACGATGAGCACAGTCTCGGCCGGCAGCAGTTCACCGCGCGTGATCAGCGAATGCCAGGCCGTCACGTAGACGAGACCGGCAGCCGCGGCCAGTTCGAAGCTGACGCGATCGGGCAGGGCCAGCAGGTTGCGCGCCGGAACGATCGCGTATTCCGCCGCGGTGCCCGGCAGCTGTTCGCCCAGAATGCTGAGGCGGCCCTGGTTTTCCAGGCCGCTGCGCATGGCCGGGTCGTCGGTCGCGACGATGGCGGGGTCGATGCATACACGGTCGCCCGCCTGCCAGCCCTCCACGCCAGGCCCGCAGGCATCGACCTCGCCGGCGCCGTCCGCGGCAATGACGTGCGGGAAATCCAGGTCCAGCCCGGGCCAGCCGCCGCGCACCCACAGGTCCAGGCGGTTGAGAGCGGCGGCGCGTATGCGCAGCCGTACCTCGCCCGGCCCCGGTTCGGGTACCGGCAGGTCATCGACGACGTCCAGGGCTTCCGGCCCGCCATGTTTCATCAGTACGGCTGCTCGCATCAGCGCTCCCACAGTACGTTGCTTTCGAACTTTTGGCTCAGGATAATTCTATAAAAAAGCGTGATTTCCGACATTTGGATAACCTTTACCAACCAATTCAATGACAACATCGGCAAAAAGCTTGTTACAAGGGAGGTGGCGCATTACAAGAGGCGACTCTTCCCCAAAGATTCTGAAATTACATCTGCAACACTACTTTCCCGGGTACAACGTACTCTTCCATCAATCGCATGCCTTCCCTCGCCTCGGCAAGTTTGACACTCGCACCTATGTGTGGTCGAAGGGCGCCGCTGAAGAAAAGTTTCATCACATGGCAGTATTCACGGTGCGATCCCAGAGTGCACCCGAAGACGTCCAATTCTTTGGAAAACAAGGCGTTTGAGCCCAGTTTAGAGCCAGGGGGACTGCCAGAGATTCCTGTAACCACGACTCGTCCTCCCCGGCGTGCTGCACGAAACAGGCCTCCGAGTGAGGAAGTTCCTACGTTGGCAGCTACAACATCGGCACCTTTGGAATCGGTAATTTGCCAAACATCTCTCGCCCACCTTGGATTGTCCTGCTTGCAGATGGCTTCATCTGCACCAAGAGAAATCGCAAGACTGCAGCGCTCTTTAGTACTTCCAATAACAATTACGGTTGCGCCTACTAACTTGGCGATCTGGACGAATGCTGTGTTAACGTCTCCACCTGCTCCAATTATTACGATTGTTTCTCCCGGGCTCAGACCACCTCTCGTCATTAGTGAATGCCAAGCGGTCAAATATATGAGGCCGGCAGCCGCAGCTTCTTCGTGGCTCACATGATGAGGTAAGGCAAGGAGATTGCGCGAAGGAACTATTGCATACTCAGAAGCCAAACCCGGACGATGAACTCCGAAAATCTGCTTCAGGCCCATAAGGCCTCTTTTGGTTCGGAGTGAAATGTCTTGTTCGGTAAACACTGCGGGGTTTACACAGACTCTCGTTCCGATTTGTGGAGTAAATGTGCCAGGGCCCAGCATATCGACTACACCAGAACCGTCTGTTGAGATGATGTGAGGAAAAGGAATATTAAGCCAGCGCCTTCCCCCCTTACCCAAATGTCATGACGATTGAGGGCGGCAGCGCGCATGCGCAGCCGTACCTCGCCCGGCCCCGGTTCGGGTACCGGCAGGTCATCGACGACGTCCAGGGCTTCCGGCCCGCCATGTTTCATCAGTACGGCTGCTCGCATCAGCGCACCCCCAATATGCTGCGTGCAATCACAAGACGCTGTATTTCGCTGCTGCCCTCGTAGATGCGCGTGATGCGCGCGTCGCGCCAGTAGCGTTCCAGCGGCAGTTCGCGGCTGTAGCCCATGCCGCCGTGGATCTGCAGGGCTTCATCGCTGACGTATGCGGCGGTTTCGCTGGCGTGCAGCTTGGCCATGCTGGCCTGCAGCGTGTAACGCTCGCCCGTACCCCGGCTGCGCTCTTTGGCGGCGACGGCGTCGTAGAGCAGCAGGCGGCTGGCCTCGATCCGCAACTTCATGTCGGCGATCTTCTGCTGAATCAATTGGAAGCGGGCGATGGGGCCGCCGAAAGCCTCGCGCTGCCGGGCCCAGCTGACGCTGGCCGCGAAGGCCGCTTCGGCGATGCCCAGCGCCTGGGCCGCGATGCCGATGCGTCCGGCGTCCAGAACGCTCATGGCGATGCGAAAGCCCTCGCCGGGTTCGCCCAACACACAATCGACCGGGCAGGCATAGTTTTCGAAGTGCAGTTCGCAGGTGGCGCTGGCGCGAATCCCCAGCTTGAGCTCCACACGCCCGCGTGTAAGCCCCGGCAGAGTCGCGTCGATCAGGAAGGCCGTGATGCCCCTGTTGCCGGCCTGGGGATCCGTGACCGCGAAGAGTACCAGCCGTTCCGCCACCGGCCCGTTGGTCACCCAGCTTTTGCGGCCGTTGATGAGCCAGTGCGTGCCGGCCGCATTGCGTTCGGCGCGGCAGGCCATGGTGCCGGCATCGCTGCCGGAAGAGGGCTCGCTGAGGCTGTAGGCGCCCGTCTGCAGGCCGCTGGCGACCGGCACCAGGAATTCCCGCTTTTGTTCTTCGCTGCCGTAAGCCAGGATGGCGCCGCAGTAAAGCGAGTTGTTGACGCTGACGATAACGCTGTGGCTGGCATCGACGCGCGCCAGTTCCTCTATCGTCAGGGTGCAGGCCAGGGCGTCCATGCCGGCGCCGCCATAGCTTTCCGGCACCTCGATGCCCATCAACCCCAGGGCGCCCATACGCCGCACGGTTTCGGCGGGATAGGCGGCCGTCTCGTCCAGTTCGGCCGCGACCGGAGCGATCTCGCGTTGCGCGAATTCGCGCACGGTCGCGCGCAGCATGCGCTGCTCGTCGGTCAGTCGCAGCAGAGCGCTGTCTTCGGCAGAATTCATGGTGCACATACGACATTCATACAAGGCGAATGGTAGTATAACAACAGACGGGCTGTAACTGGCCGGGAGGGGGCATGCCGCGCATCGCCATCGACCACATCGCCATCGTCGTGAGCGACATGGACGCCGCACTCGGCTTCTGGCAGCAGGCCCTGGGCCTTGAACTGCAGCGCATCGAGTCCGTCCCTGCCGAGGAGGTCGACGTGGCCTTTCTGGAGACGGAGAACGCCCACGTCGAGTTACTGCTGCCCACCAGTGAGGACAGCGGCATCGCGCGTTACCTGGCGACGAGGGGGCCGGGCATGCACCATCTCTGTCTGGCGGTGACGGACATCGAGGCGGCCATGGCTCGCCTGGACGCGGCCGGCATCGAACTCATCAACGAGCGCCCGCGGCGTCGCGGGGACGGCACCCGCTACGCCTTCGTACATCCGAGGAGCAGTGGCGGCGTGCTGGTCGAGCTTTACCAAAAGGCATAACGTCGGTCTGAGGGAGAAAGGTCTGACAGGGTGAGCAGCGCAGCGACAGGCGCGAATGAAATTGTCCTGCCCGTCACGGGAATGACCTGCGCCGCCTGCGTGCGCAACGTGGAACGGGCGTTGAAGCGTCAGCCGGGAGTGCAGGAAGTCAGCGTCAATCTGGCAACGGAGCGCGCCAGCATCCTGCCCGGCCCGGAGGGCGTGGAACGGCAGACCCTGGTCGGCGCGGTCGAAAAGGCCGGATACGGCGTGCTGGACCTGCAGGACGAGGCCGTCCCGGACGACGCGGAGCGGGAGGCGCGGGAAGCCGCGATTCAAGAGCAGACTCGGCTCTTGCGCGTGGGACTGGCGTTCACCGTGCCGCTGGCCGTCCTGAGTATGGCGCGGCATCTGAACCTGGCCGGGGCCCTCCCCTGGCTGGCCTGGAGTGGCTGGCCGCCGGTCTTCTGGCTGCTGGCGACGGTCGTCGTCGTCGTGCTGGGCCGACAGTATGCCTCCGGCGCGTGGCGGGCCCTGCGCAACGGGGGCGCCAATATGGACACCCTGGTGACCCTGGGCAGCGGGGCGGCCTATTTCTACAGCGTGGCCGCGCTGGGCAGGCTGTTGCCGGAAACCGGCGAGTACTTTGAGACCGCGGCGGTGATCCTGACGCTCATCACGCTGGGCAAGCTGCTGGAGGCGCGGGCCCGCGGCCGCAGCAGCGAGGCGATCCGGCGATTGATGCAACTGGCGCCGCAAAAGGCGACCCTGCTGCGCGACGGGGAAGAGCGGGTGCTGCCGGTCAGCGACCTGCAGGTGGGCGATCGGGTGCTGGTACGGCCCGGCGGTCGGATCCCGGTCGACGGCCTGGTGCGTGAAGGCGCGTCAGCCGTGGATGAGTCGCTGCTTACCGGCGAGAGCCTGCCGGTCGACAAGGCACCGGGTGACGAGGTCATTGGCGCCACGCTCAACATGCATGGCCGCCTGGTGATCGAGGCGCAACGCCTTGGCGCGGACAGCGCCCTTGCGCAGATCATTCGCATGGTGGAAGAGGCCCAGGCCTCCCGCGCGCCCATTCAACGCGTGGCGGACCGCGTCTCGGGCGTGTTCGTGCCGATCGTGCTGGTGCTGGCCCTGCTGACCTTCGTGGGCTGGCTGACCATCGGCCAGGCGGGTCTGGCGCAGGCCCTGACCCATGCGGTGGCGGTGCTGGTCATCGCCTGCCCCTGTGCGCTGGGTCTGGCGACGCCGACCGCCATCATGGTCGGCACCGGCCTGGGCGCGGAGAACGGCATCCTTTTTCGCAACAGCGCTGCCCTGGAAAACACCAGGGGGCTGCAGGTCGTCGCGCTGGACAAGACCGGCACCCTGACCCTGGGCGAAACCCAATTGATGACCCTGCAGGCGGGGCCCGGCTGGAGCGATGCCGAAGTGCTGCGTCTGGCCGCCAGCGCCGAACGCGGTAGTGAGCACCCCCTGGCGCGTTCGCTGCTGGTCGCGGCCGAGGCGCGGGACCTTGACCTGGCGGAGCCAGACTCATTCAGGGCGGAAGCGGGCATGGGGGTGCGCGCCGGGGTTGAAGGCCGGCAGGTGCTGGTAGGCAGCCTGGCCTGGCTGGAACGCGAAGGCGTCGCGTTGGACGCTAGCTTGGCGCAGTCCGCGAGTACGCTGCAGGATGGGGGTCAGACGGCGGTGGCCGTCGCCGTGGACGGCCGGGGAATCGGGGTGCTGGGCATCGCGGACGCCCTGCGTCCCGAATCACGGGAGGCCGTCAGCGCGCTGCGGGCCGCCGGTCTGGACGTGGTGATGCTCACCGGCGACAACCGCAACACGGCCCAGGCCATCGCGGCGCAGTTGGGCATTGAGGAAGTGCGGGCCGAGGTCCTGCCGCAGGACAAGGCCGCCGCCATCGAATCACTGCAGGCGGGTGGCAAACGCGTGGCGATGGTCGGAGACGGCATCAACGACGCGCCGGCCCTGGCGCAGGCCGACGTGGGCATGGCCATCGGCGGCGGCGCGGACGTCGCCATGGAGGCGGCGGACCTGACCCTGCCGGGCGCGGACCCGCTGGCGGTGGCGCGCGCCATACAACTGGGTCGCGGGACCATGCGCACTATTTACCAGAACCTGTTCTGGGCCTTCATCTACAACATCGTGCTGATCCCGGTCGCCATGCTTGGGGCGCTGGTGCCCATGCTGGCGGCGGCCGCGATGGCTTTCTCCAGCGTCTTTGTGGTCAGCAACTCGCTGCGACTGCGCAAGTTGCGCCTGGGCAGTTGAATCAGGCCGGGTCTGGCGCGTATTCGATTTCCGTCAACAACTGAACGATCGCGACTTCGCTGGCGGGCGCCTGCCAGGCGACGGTGACGCTGCGGCTGTCGGAGTCGGCCGCGAGGACCTGCACGCCCTCCAGTTCGCCCAGTTCATTTTGAATGGCGCGCACGCAGCCGTCGCAAGTGATGGCGGGGATGTGAAAGGTCTTGCTATCCATTTGGAGCCTCCCTGAATCGGTCGCAGTGTACACGGGTCCGGGCCGAAATTCAGGCCCCGGCGAGGGCCAGTTCCAGTTCCCGGCGCACTTCCGGGTCGTGTTCCCGCAACAGACGGGAGCACAATGCGGGACGTGAGGCCGTCGCGTCGAGGCGCGCCAGGGCCCAGGCGGCGTGTCCCCGCAGGAGGGGACTGGCCGCATCCAGCAGTCGCGTCAGGGCAGGGATGGCGGCGCTGACGGCGCCGTTGGCCGCCGCCAGACAGGCGTTGCGCAGCAGCAATTCGTGACCCGTGCGCTGCAGGGGCGTCCCGCGCCAGCGACGTTGGAATTCATCGGCGCCCATGTCCAGCACGCTGGTCAGGGCGGGTGCGATCCGTTCAGGGTCTGGTTGCTGCAGCGCCGCTTCGCGGGTGGGCACGCTGAAGCGCTGGAAGGGACAGACGTCCTGACAGAGGTCGCAGCCGAAGATCCAGTTGCCGGTCAGCGGGCGCAGGTCGCGGTCGATCCAGCCCTTGTGCTCGATGGTCAGGTAGCTGATGCAGAGGCGCGCATCCAGCACGAAGGGCCGTGGAAAGGCGTCCGTCGGGCACACGTCGAGGCAACGGGTGCAACTGCCGCAGCCGATGCCCTGCTGCGGCCGGTCGTGGTCGTCGACCTCAAGGCTGGTGAGTATTTCGCCGATGAAAAAGTGGCTGCCGCGGCGGGGGTGGATGAGCATCGTGTTCTTGCCGAAGAAGCCGAATCCGGCCTGCTGCGCGTGACTGCGTTCCAGGATGGCGCCGGTGTCCACGTAGACGCGACCGCTGCTGCGCCGGCCACTCTCGACCTGCAGCCATGCAGCCAGTTGCTCAAGACGCGCGCTCATCACATCGTGATAGTCCAGTCCCCAGGCGTAGGCGGCGATGCGCCCGCGGGTCGGGTCGTCAAGTAGATGCTCCAGGCCCGACGTTTGCGCATAGTCAAGACCGACGATCAGCAGGGTCTGCACGTCGGGCAGAATGACGTTCAGATCGCTTCGGCGCGCCTGGCGGTCCGGTCGCGCCAGCCAGGCCATGCTGCCGTGCATGCCCTGGTCGATCCAGTGCCGGTAGGCCGCGAGGGTCGGCGAGGGCCTGGCGGCGGTGATTCCGACCAGATTGAAGCCCAGTTCAAGTGCCTTTTCCCGCAGCAACGCGCCCGAAAAGGCCATGTCAAGCGTCGCGCGCCGGCAGGTTCACGACGCCCGGCTGCGTTCCAGCGCGTCCAGCAGGAGATCGGCCGCTCGCTGCGGCCCGCCGCCGCCGGCCATCTCCCTCGCCAGGTCGCGGGCGACCTGGTGCACGCGGGCGTCATTGAGCAGGGCGCGCGCGCCGGTGAAGAGCGCGCCGTTGCGCACGTCGTGCGCGCTGAGGTTGAGGCCGACTTTCGCCTGGGAGACGCGCCGCGCCTGGGCGCGCTGGTCGGCGGCGTGGGGCACAACCAGCTGGGGTATGCCATGCACGAGGACAGCATGGGTGGTGCCCATGCCACCATGATGAAAGGCCAGGCGCGCCCGCGGCAGGACGTGATGGAAGTCCACCCAGTTGAGCAGGCGCGCGCGCGGGGGCAGGGCGTCGATCAGTTCCACCTTGCGCTCCGCGTCAATCGGGTGCCAGCCGATGACGACGATCGGGATCAGGTCAAGACGGGCGGCCGCCCGGGCCGCCCAGCTGAAGAAGCCCAGATCGCCGGTGAAGGTCGTGCCGAGGGTGATCAACGCCAGCGGCGCATCGGAGGGGATGGCTTTAAGCCAGTCGGGCGGTTCGTCCCGCGGTTCGGCCGGCGCGCCGCCGACGTAGGCATTTTGTGGCAGGAGGCTGCCGCGCTCCTCCGCGTACCAGTCTTCGGTGAAGAAGCAGAGGTGCAACAGGGGACTCTGGACGGAGGGGGTGGCGCCGCGCGAGAAATTGTGACCCTGTAGCTCGAAACGCTCCAGCAACTGCCGCAGACGGGCGCGACTGTCCGCGCCGAGGGTCTTCTGGACGGCGAGCAGACGCTCCTCCTCGAGTGCGGCCTGGGCCGGCCAGCCGCCGACGACCAGTGGCAAATCGAGCGCTTCGGCGGCCAGGGCGGCGGCGCTGAGAAAGGGGTCGGCGACGATCAGGTCCGGTGCGTTGCCGTTCCGCCCGAGTTCAATGAGTTCCTCACTGGCAGCGGCGACCCGGTCGACGCTCAGCCAGGTGTCCAGCGCGCGCCGGTAGCGCAGCATGACCGCATCCTGGGGTGGCAAATGGCTGACATCGGGCAGCGGTGGCGGCGGCCAGAGCCAGCCGGTCTCCCTGAGGGGGACGAAATCCAGGCCGGCCCGGGTCAGCGTGCGCGCGACCTGCGGCCCGCTGAGCCAGGAGACTCTGTGGCCTCCTGCCTGTAACGCCTGCGCCGTGCGCAACAGGCCACCCCAGTCGAGGTGGCCAGGCAAAGGCGCGGAGACAAACCAGAAGTCCGCCACGGGGGCCCTGGCATTAACCCTGGGCGGGCCAGTCCGGAATCGGCACGCAGCAAAGCATGAGCTGGCGCGCGGCGCGCACCTCGTCCAGCCTGGAGATGTCGAGGGTGCGTGGCGCACTGAGCAGCAGGCCGGGGTCTTCGCGCGCTTCCCGCGCGATGTGCCGCATGGCTGCAATGAAGTCATCCAGGGTGGCCTTGTCTTCGGTCTCGGTGGGCTCGATCAGCAGCGCTTCGGGCACGATCAGCGGGAAGTAGTTGGTGGGTGGATGGAAGCCATAGTCCATCAGACGTTTGGAGATATCCAGCGCATGCACTTCCTCAATGCCCTCGAAGCGGCCCTCAATGACGAATTCATGGGCGCAGATGCGGGGGTAGGGAATTGTGAAACTGCGCTGCAACGAGGCGCGCAGGTAATTGGCGTTGAGCACGGCGTGGCGGGAAATCTCACGGATCCCCCGGGCGCCGTGGAAGAGGATGTAGGTGCAGGCTCGCACGTGCATACCGAAGTTGCCATGGAAGGCCTTGAGGCGGCCGATCGATTGCGCTGGCATACGCAGACCGTAGCGGGCCGGCATGTCGGCGCCGGCCTGGGCGACCAGTTCCACGTTGGGGCCAGGCAGGAAGGGCGCCAGGCGTTCGTTCACCGCGACCGCGCCGCAGCCCGGCCCGCCGCCGCCGTGGGGCGTGGAGAAGGTCTTGTGCAGGTTGTAGTGCATGACGTCAAAGCCCAGTTCACCGGGCTTGACGATGCCCATTAGGGCGTTCATGTTGGCGCCGTCCATGTACATCAGGCCGCCGCAGCCATGGACCGCGGCCACGATTTCCTGAATGTTGACGTCGAAGAGGCCCAGGGTGCTGGGCACGGTGATCATCATGCCGGCAACGGTCTCGTCGCAGGCGGCGCGCAGGGCCACCAGATCGACGTTGCCGTTGCGGTCGGAAGGCAACTCGACGCTTTCGTAGCCGGCCATGGTGACGGTCGCCGGATTGGTGCCATGCGCGCTGTCCGGCACGAGGATGCGCCGGCGCTGCGAGTCGCCGCGCCGTTCGTGATAACGACGAATCATCAAAATGCCGGCCAGTTCGCCCTGGGCGCCCGCTGCGGGCATCAGGGTGACGCGCGCGAAGCCGCTGATCTCCGCCAGCCAGCCCTGCAGCCGATGCATCAGTTCCAGCGCCCCCTGGGAACTTTCCTCGTCGCTGCGCGGGTGCAAGGCGGCGAAACCGGGCAGGCGGGCCACGTCCTCGTTCAGGCGCGGGTTGTACTTCATGGTGCAGGAGCCGAGGGGGTAAAAGCCGGTGTCGATCGAGAAATTACGCCGGCTGAGCCGGGTGAAGTGGCGCACGACCTGCAGTTCGCTGACTTCCGGCAGGTCCAGTTCGCGGCGCAACAATTCCTGCGGCAGGGGCGTCTGCGGCACGTCGCAGGCGGGCAGGCGCGCGCCAGAGCGGCCGCTGACGCTCTTTTCGTAGATGGTCGCTTCGCTCATGAGCCTTGCAACTCCCGCAGGCTGGCGATGAGGGCGTCGATTTCCTCACGGCTGTTCTGTTCGGTGAAGGCCAGCAACATGCAGTCGCGCAGACGTGGATCTTCTTCCCCAAGATCGTGTCCGCCGATGATGCCGCGTTCGCGCAGGGCAGCGTTCATTTCCGAAACCGGCCGCGGACAGCGCAAGGCAAATTCATGGAAAAAGGGTGGCCGGGTGATGATCTGGTAGTCCTCCAGCGCGGCAATTTGCGCGGCGGCGTAGTGCGCCTTGTGCCAGCAGAGTTCGGCCACCTGACGCAGGCCCTGTTTGCCCATCAGCGCCAGATAGACGGCGACCGCCAGCGCCATCAGCCCCTGGTTGGTGCAGATGTTGCTGCTGGCCTTTTCCCGCCGTATGTCCTGCTCGCGCGGTCGCAGGGTCATCACCCAGGCGCGGCGACCGTCGTCGTCCACTGTTTCGCCGACGATGCGGCCGGCGATTTTGCGCACGAGACGGGTGCGTGTGGCGAAAAAGCCCACGTAAGGCCCACCGAAGGAAAGCGGGATGCCCAGCGGCTGGCCTTCGCCGACGACGATGTCGGCGCCCAGTTCGCCGGGGCTCTTCAAGAGGCCCAGGGCAATGGGGTTCACGACGAAGACCAGCAGGGCGCCGGCCTCGTGGACCCTCTGCGCCAGGCCCTCGAAATCCGCGATATGACCGATGAAATCCGGGTAGGCGACGGCCAGCATGGCGGTGTTGCTGTCCAGCTGGTTCACCAGGTCGCTCAGGGTTGATGCGCTTTCGTCGCCACGAAACAGCAGGTCGCGACCCTGGTGATAACTGCGGGCGACGTCGCGATACTGCGGGTTGATCCAGGGGCTGAAGAGGATCTTGTTGCGGCGGCCGCGGCCGACGTCGACGGCCATGGAGACCGCCTCGGCAAAGCTTGTGGCGCCGTCGTAGTGGCTGGCGTTGGCGGCGTCCATGCCGGTCAGGGCGCAGATCATGCTCTGGTATTCGAATATCGCCTGCAGGGTCCCCTGGCTGAGCTCGGGTTGATAGGGCGTGTAGGCGGTCAGAAACTCGCCGCGCAAGAGCATGTGGCCCAGCGCCGAGGGAATGTAGTGGTGCCAGGCGCCACCGCCGCGAAACATGGCGAAGTCCTGGCCATGATCGTTGGCCTCCGATAGCGACAGCAACTCCGCCTGCACTTCCATCTCACTGAGCGGGTCGGGCAGGTCCAGCGTCGGAAAGCGATGGCGCGCGGGCACCGCGCTGAAAAGGTCCTCGACGGCGCTGACGCCGATGGTGGCCAGCATTTGCTGGCGTTCGGTCTCGGTGTGCGGGACGTAACTCATGGCGGTTTAGCGAGCGTCGCAATGGGCGTCGTAGGCGGCGGCGTCCATCAGGCCCGTCAGTTCAGCGGCGTCACTTAGCCGCACGCGGACCAGCCAGGCGCCGCCATAGGGGTCGGCATTGGCCAGTTCGGGCTCGTCCTCCACGGCGTTGTTCACCGCCGTGACCGTCCCGCTGACCGGCAGGTGCAGGTCCGACGCCGCCTTGACCGACTCTACCACGCCAAAGGAATCGCCCTGGGCAAAGCTGTCGCCGACGGCCGGCAACTCAAGAAAGACGATGTCGTTCAGCTGGTCCTGCGCGTAGTCTGTGATGCCAACGATGCCTTCCTCGCCCTCCAGGCGGATCCATTCGTCCGTTTCCTGATACTTCAGGTCCGCCGGCGTCTTCCACTTTCCCATTCCTGCAGCCTCCTGCACAACAAAGGGGCGCACGTTGCTGTGCGCCCCTGTCAGCCAAACTCACTTCCAGAGTAATGCGGTCAGTCGCTCCCTGAACCTGAGAGTTTCGTGGCCAGCCCAGCCTGCGGACCACTTGCCCCTTCGGTGGCGCACGGCGGCGCACTCTCGCGACAGACCTGAACAACTTGCAGTCTAGCCCAATCACAGCCCCCTTGCAAGCGCAGGCGCGCGGGCGTAGGCTGGAAACCAGGAGAGGTCGCACGGGGCGGCGGAGACAGGGCACATGACAGAAAGGGAGAGGGGAAGCAGACTCCCGAGACCGGTGTTGCTGGTCGCTCTCGTCGTGAGCCTGTCGATCACCCTGGGTTCGCTGCTCTTCATTGTCTGGCGCCTGGCCAATCCGTCTTTCAGCGAAGGACCGGTGGCGCAGGTGGATTCCGGCTCATGGTTTGACGGAGCGACGCAGATGGACCCGCCGCGGCAGTTGACGGATTTCACGTTGCTCGGCACGGACGGCAAGCCCCTGGGCCTGGCCGACCTGAAGGGCCGGGCCACGTTGCTGGTCTTTGGCTACACGCGCTGCCCGGATTATTGCCCGTTGACCCTGAAGGACTTCACGCGGGTGAAGGCGGCGCTGGGCGACAGCGCCGACGACGTCAACTTTTTGATGGTCAGCGTGGACGGTGAGGTGGACCAGCCGCTGCGCCTGCGGGACTGGCTGGCGACCTTCGACGCGACCTTCCTCGGCATGACCGGCGCCCGCGAGGAAGTGCGGCGCATCGGTGAGGAGTTCGGCCTTTACCTCGCAAACAGCAGCCAGCAGGGCCTGCTGGACCACAGCACTTCCAGTTTCCTCCTCGATCGCGAGGGTCGGCTGCGGACGACCTTCACCGTGGGCACGTCGCCCGCCGTGATTGTGGGCTACGTGGAGCAAGTGCTCAGCTGAAGACGCGGCATCCGCGCCGACAGGCCGGTCACGACCTCGTAGTTGCTGCTGCCGAAGCGGGCGGCCAGCATCTCTGCACTGATGCAGGCCTCTCCCTGGCGGCCCAGCAACACGACCTCGTCCCCGACCCGCGCCCCGGGGACAGAAGACACGTCGATCGCCGTCTTTTCCATGCTGATGCGACCTATCACCGGCGCGACCTGGCCCCGCAACAAGACGCTGGCGGATTTGTGCGGCGCGCGGCGAAAACCGTGCTCATAGCCCACCGGCAGGACCGCCATTCGCGTCTCGGAGGCCGCCGTCCAGGTCCGGCCGTAGCCCACGCTGTGACCGGCGGGCAGGTCCTTGAGCTGAACGACCTGCGTTTTCCAGGTCAAGGCGGGACGGAAGCCTGAGGGCAGGGGGACGGCATCCGAGGGCGAGAGGCCGTAGAGCGTGATGCCGGGGCGCACCAGGTCCAGGTGGCTTGCGGGCACGGCCAGGGTTGCCGCCGAATTGGCGCTGTGCAGGGTGGAGTATCGTGCTCCGCGCCGGCGCATGGCCGCCACGGCCGCCAGAAAGCGCCGCAACTGCTCCCTCGTCGAGTCAAGGTCTTCGTCCGCCTGCGCGAAATGGGTGTAGCAGCCCTCCAGTTGCAGCCAGGGGAGGTCCGCCAGCTGATCCTGCAAGGCGGGCGCGTCCCCCACGAGCGTGCCCATACGGCCCATACCGCTGTCGAGTTTGACCTGCGCTTTCAGGCGGCGCCCCGTCCTGCGAGCCTCCTGATCGCTGGCGCGGGCCTGCGCCGCGTCGAAGAGGGTCAGCGTGAGCTTTTGTTCAATCGCCGTCGGCACGTTTTGGGGCGGCACGAAGGACATGACCAGAATTGGCGCTCTGATGCCGGCCTCACGCAGTTCCAGCGCCTCGGCCAGGCTGGCGACCCCCAGCTCCCGGGCGCCGGCAGCGAGCACGCTGTGGGCCGTCGCGTGAGCACCGTGTCCGTAGGCGTCAGCCTTGATGATTGCCATCAGCTTCGTTTGCGGCCCGGTCAGGCCGCTCAGCAGGCGCAGGTTACAGCGAATGGCCGACTGGTCGATTTCCAGCCAGGTGGTCGCGCCAGGAGGTAGCGTGGAGGCGGATTCGCACATGGCGGCAGTGTAACGATGGCCAGGGGCTGCTGCCAGCGGCGCAGGGCGAGCGCCTGGCCAACGCTATAATCGCGGGCTCAGCGAACGCCGGAGGCGCATGACAGGGGATTTCGAGGTCATTGCCAGCCAGGGTCGGGCCAGGGCCGGGGTCTTTCACACCGCCCACGGCCCGCTCGCCACGCCGGTGTTCGCGCCGGTGGGAACCGCCGGGACGGTGAAGGCGGTCTTCCCGCGTGATTTGGAAACGGCCGGCGCGAGTCTGGTGCTGGCCAACACCTATCATCTGCACTTGCGACCCGGCGACGAACTGGTGCGGGACCTGGGCGGCCTGCACCATTTCATGAACTGGCAGGGGCCCATCCTGACCGATTCGGGCGGATATCAGGTCTTCAGCCTGCAGCACATCAACCGCATCGATGACGGTGGCGTCAGTTTTCGCAGCCACATCGATGGCCGTCACCTGCGCTTTACGCCGGAAAAGGTGATCCAGATTCAGCAGAATCTGGGCGCGGACATCATGATGTGCTTCGATGAATGCCCGCCGCCCCGCGATCGCGAGCGTGTGGAAGGCGCGGTGCGGCGCACCGGGGAGTGGGCGCGACGTTGTCGCGAGGCGCATCCCGACGATGGCCGCCAGGTGTTGTTCGGCATCGTGCAGGGCGGCGTCTACGCAGACCTGCGCGAAATCTCCGCGCGGGAAATGCAGGAAACCGGCTTTGCGGGCTACGCTCTCGGCGGGCTTTCCGTCGGCGAATCGCGCGCCGACATGCTGGATGCACTGGCGCTGTCCGCGCCCATGTTGCCCGCCGATCGGCCACGCTATCTGATGGGCGTGGGCGAACCGGACGATCTGGTCGAGGGCGTCTGGCGGGGGATCGATATCTTCGATTGCGTCATTCCGACGCGCCTGGCGCGGCATGGCGCTGCCTTCACGCCGACCGGTCGCATCAACGTCGGCCGACGCGACTTCGCGCGCGACGAGCGCCCCCTCGACCCCGACTGCGCCTGTCCGGCCTGCCGCGACTATTCGCGCGCCATCCTGCGCCATCTGATCAAGTCACGGGAAATCCTGGGCTACATGTTGCTCAGCCTGCACAACATCCACTTTCTCGTCGGTCTGGTGCGTGCCATGCGCGATGCGATCGCGAGGGGCGATTTTCCCGCCTGGCGCGAGGCCTTCCACCGGCGCTGGTCGCGGGCCGACAGGGGTCAGTCTGTTCGCACCTGACACGGCCTGACGGCACGCCAGCCCGTTGAAGGCCTGCGTCGCAGGTCTTTCTTTTTCCAACCTGCGGCCTGGCAGACCGATGCGCCGCGTCAGGGCGAAACGTCGCCCAGGGTGACGTTGTCAAACAGGTCGCGTTCGTCGATGCGATGGTGCCCGGCCGGCGGCTGGATGCGCGTATAGCTGACGTTGGACTGAAGCAGCAGGCGCATCCAGCGGGGCGTGCGGTTGCGCCGTCCCCCCAGTTGACTGGCGTGGCAACGGCTGGCCGCGTCCCATATGTCCGACCACTGACGCACGTTGATGCGCACGTTGGGCGGCTCAATGTTTTCGAGGATGGCCACCATGTCGACGTCCAGGTTGCGGCCCATGGCGCGCGGGTCCTTGCCGCGCAGGCGGGTCATCAGGATGCCGAAACGCAGCAACAGCGTGGGGGAGGAACTGTAGTAAAGCTTCTGCGGCTGCCAGGGGGACTGGCCGTCGGTCTGAAAGTCGGCGTCGCCGGCGACGCCGAAGGCGTCGGTGGTGGAGCGCTGAATGGCGATGTGGTCCGGATGGCCGTAGCCGCCGTAGCGGTTGTGGGTCAGGATGACCTGCGGGCGGATGTCGCGTATCACCTCGACGACGCGGCGCGTCAGTTCCTCGCGCGGCGCCTGCCACGAGCAGTCGGGATGGTTGTTGGACTCCGATCCCATCATGCCGCTGTCGCGGTAACCCAGCAGGAATATCTTGCGGAAGCCCAGCATCTCTCTGGCGCAGTCGAGTTCCGCCAGACGCACCGCCTTTTTTGAGCCGTGCCTTTCCACGAAGGACTCGTCCATGGTGCCCACGTCGCCATTGGTGGACACGATGGCGTAGACGTCCGCGCCTTCCGACACGTACTTCGCCACGAGACCCCCGTAGCCGAAGGTCTCGTCATCCGGATGGGCGACGGAGATCAGCAGGCGTCGATCAGACATGGTTCCCCTCCTTGCACAGGCGCAGAAGTATAGCCCGACCCGCACAAATTTCCCTGTGCAATGCGGTTTGGCAGGCTTTATACTGCCGCCGGACTTCGTCCGCCCGTGGAGGTCGCCCGTATGCGTCTGGCCCGTCTGCTCCCTGTTGCCCTGGTCCTGATGGTCGTTGCGCCGGTGGGGGCGAAGGTTGTGACGCAGGATCCCCCCGGCGCCGGGGTGGAAGCGAGCGGGCCCGAACAATACCCCTTGAACTACAATTCGCTGACGGGCCTGCCTTACCCTGATGAGGCGGCCATGGACCGCCGCAACCTGATCGTCAAGATCTCCAACTTTCCGCCGATCGTGCGGCCGCAATCGGGCGTCAATCAGGCCGACCTTGTGTTTGAGGTTGAATCCGAGAGCGGGATCACGCGCTTTGCGGCCATTTATCGCAGCCAGGCGCCGCAACACGTGGGCTCGGTGCGCAGCGCTCGCCTGCTGGACCTGGAACTGATGACGATGTACAGCGCTTTTCTCGCCTATTCCGGCACCAGCATCCCGATCCAGCGCATTCTCTGGAGCTCGCAACATACCGGGCACGCCTTTTCGCCCCTGACGGGCAACAATTGTGAGGATGCCGGCTTTTGCCGTTTTGAGCAATTCGGCGTCGGCTACGAACACACTCTTTACCTCGATACCGAACAACTCTACCGTCTGACAACGGCGCGCGGCATCAATCATGGCTACAAGGCGCGCGGCTTCGCCTTCGACGAGCGTCCCGACAGTGGCGGACAACCGCTGGCGGAAGTCGGCATCAACTGGTGGGGCGAGGGCAACGCCCTGTGGCAATATGATTCCGGGCATGGACGCTGGCTTCGCTACACGGACGGCGTGGCCCATTACGATGCCCTCGATGGCATGCAACTGTGGGCGGACAACCTGATCGTGCTGCAGGTGCCGCACGTCCGTCGCCCGGACCTCTTCGTTCCCGGCGCGGACGACGAATCGCTGGAAGTGCAACTCTGGGACTCGGGGCCGGCGCTGGTCATGCGGGACGGGCGCTGGTACAGCGGCAACTGGTTGCGCTTCAGTCGGGCGACGACCGTCGCGCTACAGCTCAGTTACACGGGCAGCGACAAGCCCATCCGGCTAAAGCCCGGGCGCAGTTGGATCTCGATCGTGCGCAACCTGGGCGACGTGACGCTCTCCGAATACCTGACCGACATCGTCGCCCTGCGGGAACGCGCGCCGGCCCGCGGCTGACCTCTTGCGTAGGCGCTAATGGCCGCTGTGTTTGACCTCCGCGCCCGAGCCGCCGCGCAAAAAATCGAAGTCCACGCCCTGATCGGCCTGCTCCACATGCTCAACGTAGAGTTTGCTGTAGCCCCGTGTGCTTTCGGCGGGGCGCGCCTGCCAGATCTGACGGCGGCGCTGCAACTCCTCGTCGCTCACCAGCAGTTGCAGGCGCCGTGCCGGAACGTCGAGTTCGATTTCATCGCCGTTGCGCACCAGCGCCAGAGTGCTGCCGAGCGCGGATTCCGGTGCGACGTGCAGCACGACCGCGCCAAAGGCCGTGCCGCTCATGCGACCGTCCGAAATGCGCACCATGTCTTCCACGCCCTGCAGCAACAGTTTCTTCGGCAGGTTGAAGTTGCCGACTTCAGGCATTCCGGGGAAGCCTTTCGGTCCAACTTGCTTGAGCACCAGCACGCTGTCTGGCGTGACGTCGAGGTCGGGATCGTCAATTCGATCGTGGTAGTCGTCGATATCCTCGAAAACGACTGCCCTGCCTCGATGTTGATGCAGCCCGGGCGAGGCCGCCGAGGGCTTGATGACGGCGCCATCCGGGCAAAGGTTGCCGCGCAGAATACTGAGCCCGGCCCCGCGCTGAAAGGGCTCGTCAAGGTCGGCGATGACCTCGCGATTGAAGTTTTCGGCGTTGGACGTGTTTTGCGCCAGCGTGCCGCCGCTGACCGTCAGGGCGTCCACGTGCAGCGAGTCTTTCAATTGCCGGATAACCACGGGCAACCCGCCGGCGTAATAGAAGTCCTCCATCAGGTAGTCGCCGGAGGGCATCAGGTTGACCAGCAGCGGCATCTGGCTGCCCAGGCGATCGAAGTCGTCGAGTTTCAGCGGCAGGCCCAGGCGCCCGGCGATGGCCAGCAGGTGCAACACAAAGTTGGTGGAACCCCCGACGGCCGCGTTGACGCGAATGGCGTTTTCCAGAGCGGGCCGCGTCAGAATCTGCGACATGCGCAGGTCTTCGCGCACCAGTTCGACGATGCGCCGGCCGGAGAGATGCGCCAGTCGTCGGCGCCGCGAGTCGGCGGCCGGGATGGCGGCCGCACCTGGCAGGGTCAGGCCGAGCGCCTCGACCATGCAGGCCATGGTGGAAGCCGTGCCCATGGTCATGCAATGGCCGTCGCTGCGCGACATGCAGCTTTCGGCATCCTGATAGTCCTCAACGCTGATGCGGCCGACCCGCAGGTCGTCGCTGAGACGCCAGACGTCGGTGCCGGAACCGATGTCCCGGCCGCGAAACTTGCCGTTGAGCATGGGGCCGCCGTTGACCACGATGGTCGGCAAATCGACGCTGGCGGCGCCCATCAGGCAGGCCGGCGTGGTCTTGTCGCAGCCGGTCAACAGCACCACGCCGTCCAGCGGGTTGGCGCGGATAGTCTCCTCGATCTCCATGCTGGCAAGGTTGCGGTAGAGCATGGTGGTCGGGCGCATCAGGGACTCGCCCAGCGACATGGCCGGGAATTCCAGCGGCAGGCCGCCCGCCTCGTAGACGCCACGCCTGACGAATTCGGCCAGTACGCGGAAGTGGCCGTTGCAGGGCGTCAGTTCCGACCAGGTGTTGCAAATGCCAATGACCGGCCGTCCGTCGAAGACGTGGTCGGGCAGGCCCTGGTTCTTGAGCCAGCTGCGCCCTACGAAACCGGGCTTGTCCTCGTCGCCGAACCAGCGGCGACTGCGCAATTCGGTCACAGGTTGCCCTCCACACACGAGATTGAATAGCGCTTCAGTCGTCGGCAGCCAGGATGTGGGTGACCACGGTGGCCCCCGTGCCGCCGATGTTCTGCGCCATGCCGATGGCCGCGCCCGGTACCTGGGCCGCGCCGGCATTGCTGCGCAACTGTGTGGCCAGATCGACCAACTGATAGACGCCGGTCGCGCCGACGGGGTGGCCGCGCCCCTTCAGGCCGCCCAGTGTGCAGACGGGTATGCAGCCCTGCGGGCCGATCTCACCCTCTGCCGCCAGTTGCGTCGCCTGGCCCGCTTCGGCGAAGCCGGCCGCTTCCAGGCTCAGCGCGGCCATGATGGAGAAGGCGTCGTGCAGCTCAAAGACGTCGATATCCCCTGGCCCGAGGCCGGCCTGTTCACAGGCCCGCCGCGCGCTCAGTCTGGCGGCGTGAAGGTCGATCGGGTCATCCCGACTGGCGAGATCGACGCTGTCGGTGGCGCAGGCGCTGGCCAGCACGCGCAGGGGCGCCTGGCCGGAGGCGCGCGCCAGTTCGGCCGAGCCGAGCACCAGGGCCGCCGCGCCATCGGCGACGGGCGAGCTGTCAAAGAGGTTGACCGGGTCGGAAATGACCGGCGCGCGGCGCCAGGTCTCCATGCTGATGGCGCGGCGAAACATGGCGTTCGGGTTGTGCACGGCATTGGCATGGGCATTGAGGCTGAAGGGCGCGAAGGCCTCGTGGGCAATGCGATGTTCATGCATGTAGCGGCGCATGATGAGGGCGTTGAGCGCGACGAAAGTGGCGCCGTGAGCGCCTTCGAAATCGGCGTCGGCGGCGGTGGCCAGGGCCGTGGTGACCGGACCGCCGGTGGCATCGGTCATTTTCTCCACGCCGCAGACGGCGACCAGGTCCAGCATGCCGCTGGCGATGGCGCGCACGCCCGCCTGAACCGCGACTCCGCCGGAAGCGCAGGCGGCCTCCACGGTGTTCGCCTCCAGCCCGCGCCAGCCGACGTGGCTGGCGATCAGGGCGCCCAGCTGCGTCTGGTTGCTGATGCGCGCCGCCAGCATGTTGGCGACGAAAAGCGCCTGGGGCAGGTCGACGCCCGCGTCGGTGACGGCGGCCTGCAGGGCGTCGGCCGCGAGGTCGCGCAGGCTCCGGTCCCACCACTCCCCGACGGGCGTCTGGCCGACTCCGAGGACGAATACATCGCGCATGAAATCTGCTCCGCGAGCGAGGACCCTGCCGGCACTATAGCATGGCGACACTCTCAATTCCTGTCGATTCAGGGGCAGGCGACGCGTGAGGGGAGACGGGCTTCTGCGCTTGTCAGCCCGGCCTGGCGCCCGTAGAATTGAGGGTCCGGCAGGGCTTCAGTGGAGTTGGCATGGCGCTGGACAAGATTGTGGTGCGCGGTGCGCGCGAACACAATCTCAAGGACATCGACGTCGATATCCCGCGCAACAACCTGGTCGTTATCACCGGGCTCTCCGGCTCGGGCAAGTCCTCCCTGGCCTTTGACACAATCTTTGCCGAGGGCCAGCGGCGCTACGTCGAGAGTCTGAGCGCCTACGCGCGGCAGTTTCTGGGGCAGATGGAGAAGCCGGACGTCGACCAGATTGAGGGCCTGAGTCCGGCCGTCTCGATCGACCAGCGCGGCGTCAGCCAGAACCCGCGTTCGACGGTGGGCACGGTCACCGAAATCTACGACTATCTGCGCCTGCTCTTCGCCCGGATTGGCGTGCCGCATTGTCCGGTCTGCGGCGACGAGGTGGTGGCGCAGAGCGCGCAGCAGATCGTGGATGCGGTGCTGGCCCTGCCCGACGGGACGCGGGCCCAGATCCTGGCGCCGGTGATTCAGAACCGCAAGGGACACCACGAACGCGTCCTCGAGGAGATCAGCCGGGCCGGCTTCCAGCGCGTACGCGTCAACGGGGAAGTGCGCGAACTGGAAGAGGAGATCGCGCTCGACCGCTACAAGATCCACAACATCGAAATCGTCGTCGACCGCCTGATCATCCGCCACCACGACGACCCGGAAACGGAGGACGCGCGCGGTTTCGTCACACGCGTGACGGACTCGATTGAGACCGCGTTGGAGCTCGGCAAGGGGCTCGTCGTCATCAATGACGTCACGGACGCGGAGCATCCCCGGGACATCCTGTTCAGCGAGCATCTGGCCTGCGTCAACGGCCATGGCAGTCTGCCGGAACTGGAACCGCGGCTCTTCAGTTTCAATACGCCCAAAGGGGCTTGCCCGGACTGTCAGGGCCTGGGCTTTCGGCTGGAGATCGACCCGGCGAATCTGGTGACGAACCCCGAACTGGGGATTTCCGAAGGGGCCATCGACGCCAACGGCTGGAATCTGACCGAGTCCTCCGGCTGGACGCAGGGCATGATGCGGGCCCTGGCGCGGGAAATGGACTTTGACCTGCGCACGTCCTGGCGCGACCTGACGGCGGAGCAGCAACACGCAGTTATGTACGGGCTCGGCAAGCGCCGCCTGGAAGTGCAGTATCGCAACAGTCAGGGCCAAACGCGCAGCTGGACCACCAGCTTTGAGGGGATCGTCAACAACCTCAATCGTCGCTACCGCGAGACGGCGTCGGACTTCATCCGCGATCGCATTGAGGAATGCATGGTGCGCACGCCCTGTCCGACCTGCTCGGGGCAGCGCCTGCGACCTGAAGCGCTGGCGGTCACGATCGCTGACAGGAACATCCACCATTCGACGTCCATGACCGTCAAGGCCTTGCTCGACTGGGTGCAGGGCCTGCGCGGTGAACATGCCTCGCAGAATGGCGCCGCGCTCAGCGAGCGGGACCGCTTCGTGGCGCGCCAGGTGCTGAACGAAATCAGCGCACGCGCCCGTTTCCTCAATGACGTGGGGCTGGACTACCTTACGCTCTCGCGTTTCGCCGGTTCGCTGAGCGGCGGTGAGGCGCAGCGCATCCGCCTGGCCACGCAAATTGGCAGCCGCCTGACCGGCGTGCTTTACGTGCTGGACGAACCGTCGATCGGCCTGCACCAGCGCGACAACGCCCGCCTCATCGATACGCTCAGGGGCATGCGCGATCTGGGCAACACCTTGCTGGTGGTCGAACATGACGAGGAGACAATGCGCTCCGCGGACTGGTTGATCGATCTGGGGCCGGGCGCCGGCGAGCGCGGCGGCCACGTGGTTGCAGAAGGTCCGCCGGAGCAGGTCGAACAGGTTGGGGACAGCCTCACGGGCGCCTATCTCTCCGGTCGCCTGCGCATCGACGTGCCGGAGTCGCGACGATCTGGCAGCGGGCGCGAACTGGTCATGCGCGGCGCCAGCGAGAACAACCTCAAGAGCATCGACGTGAGTTTGCCACTGGGTACGCTGATCTGCATCACCGGCGTCAGCGGCAGCGGCAAGAGCACCCTGATGATCGACACCCTCTACCGGCAGTTGGCGCGGCGTCTGAACAACAGTCGGGAACGACCCGGCGCGCTGGAGGCGCTGGATGGCGTTGCCCACGTCGACAAGATTATCAACATCGACCAGAGTCCCATCGGGCGCACGCCGCGCAGCAACCCCGGCACCTACACGAAGATGTTCGACAGCATTCGTCAACTCTTCGCCGAGCTGCCGGAGAGCAGGATCCGCGGCTACAAGCCCGGTCGCTTCAGCTTTAACGTCAAGGGCGGACGCTGCGAGAATTGCCAGGGGCAGGGGCAACTGCAAATCGAGATGCAGTTCCTGCCCGATATCTACGTCACCTGCGAGGTTTGCGGAGGCGCGCGCTACAATCGCGAGACGCTGCAGGTACGCTATCGCGACAAGAGCATCGCCGACGTGCTGGATATGACGGTCAGCGAAGGGCTGGAATTCTTCGCGAACATCCCATCCATCCTCAACAAGTTGAAGACCCTGGACGCGGTGGGCCTGGGCTACATTCGCATCGGTCAGCCGGCCACCACGCTCAGCGGCGGCGAGGCGCAGCGTGTCAAGCTCAGTCGTGAACTTGCGAAGCGCGCCACCGGCCAGACGCTCTACATCCTCGACGAGCCTTCCACCGGGTTGCACGCGGCCGACGTCAAGCGCCTGATAGCCGTTTTGCAGCAACTGGTCGACAACGGCAACACGGTGCTGGTCATCGAGCACAATCTGGACATCATCAAGGTGGCCGACTGGATCGTCGATCTGGGGCCTGAGGGCGGTGACGCGGGGGGCGAGGTCATCGCCACCGGCACGCCCGAGGAGGTCGCCCTTCAGGAGACCAGCTACACCGGGCAATGGCTGCGGCCCGTCCTGGCGCGTCCGGAGGCCCTGAGCGAACCGACCTGAAAACCAACGAGGGAGCAGCATGTTGCGTAACCTGAACAGCATCCAGGTGGAGCGCGCGCTGCGCGAGGAACAAACGGGGCGACCTTTTCCGCCGGCTGCGGACCGTGACGCCTGGGAAGCGGTCCGTGCCGGTCTGGGAGAGGATGAATGCAGGCGCATCATCCAACGCGGTGAAGAAGCGGTCCGCGCCGGCATCACGGCTCTTCCTGCCACGCTCTTTCTGGAATTCCAGCGTATAGGCGAGCGCAACGCCTACGATGCCAACTGGGGTCTGCGCCGCGCCCGGCTCAACTGGATGACGATGGCGGAGTGCCTGGAGTACGAGGGGCGCTTTCTCGACCCACTGCTTGACATGGCCTGGGCCATCTGCGAGGAGAGCACCTGGTCCATCGCGGCCCATCAGCGGGCCCTGACGGACATGGAGCGGCCGCACATCGACCTGATGGCATCAATGACGGGTGCCTACCTGGCCGAATTCGACCTCTTGCTGGGCACGGACATGGAACCCGCGCTCGGTCAGCGCATTCGCCATGAAATGGACCGCCGCCTGTTCACGCCCTGGCTGCAGCGCCATGATTTCCACTGGATGTACAGCGGCGAGGGGCGCACGGTCAACAACTGGAACGGGGTCTGCAACGGCAACCTGCTCACGGCGGCCATTCACCTGGAGCCGGATCCGGCGCGCCTGGCGGAGATGGTCATTCGGGCGGCGCATTCCCTGGCGGATTTCATCGACGGCTTCGAACGCGATGGCGGATCGACCGAGGGCGTATCCTGCTGGGCTTTCGGCTTCGGCAACTTCATCATGGCCGCGGCCTTGCTGGAGCAGCGCACAAACGGTCGGATCAGCTTTCTGGGCGACGAGCAGCGCATGCGCGACATCGCCCGCTTCCCGCTGCGCACCCTGGTCAGTCCGGGAGTCTGGGCGGAAATCTCGGACATTCACCCCAACATGTCCTGTCCGCTGTGGCTGATCGACTGGCTGTCGCAGCGGCTGGGGATGCCGGAACTGCATGACCTGGCGCACGAGCAACTTCGTCTGGGTATTGACTGGAGCGAAACGCCCCTGACCTGGGACCTGCGCAGCCTGTTGTGGCGCGCCGCCCAGCCGGAAGTGAAAGGTGACGAGTGCTTTGTGCCGGCCAGCCACGATTTCTACAGCGGCATGCACTGGATGTTCGCGCGCAGGGACCCGACGGACCCGGACGCGCTGGTGCTGGTCGCGAAGGGCGGCAACAACGGCGAGATGCACAACCAGAACGACCTGGGCTCGATCATCGTGCACCACGGCCGCGAGAACCTGATCGTCGACCCCGGCCGCGGCCGCTTCAGCCGCGAATACTTCGGGGCCGGGCGCTACGATTTGCTGGTCAACCAGTCCTTCGGCCACTCCTGTCCGGTGCCCAACGGACAGATGCAGGGCCCGCTCACTCACGTGCGCCATGGCGACAGGAGAATCGACGCCGATTATCACGCGCGTCTGCTCGAACATCGCGCCGACGATACGCAGGGCCTCCTCAGGCTGGAGCTTGCCGGCGCCTTTGACGAGGATGCCGACCTGGAGTCGCTGCTGCGAACGGTCGCGATGAAGCGCGATTGCCCGGAAGGTCGCATCGAAGTGCTGGACGAGGTGCGTTTTGCCAGCGGCCCCGGCATGCTGGAGAGCGTACTGATCACCTTCGGCGAGGTCGAGGAGGGCGCGGGCCGGGTCGTCATTCGGGGTGAAAGGGCGGCCCTGCGCGTGGACTACGACGACGGGGCCCTGCAGCAACGCACTGAGTTCGTGCCACAGGTGCCGCTCTTTGTGGAGAAGCGGGACCTGCGCCGCGTCATTTTCTCGTTTCGCGAGCCACGCCACGAGGGCAGCATCCGACTGGACATTGCACCGCAGCCTGTGAAGCAAGAGACCGGGTGACCGGCGGGGCAATCCGGTTCTTTTGCAATGCCCGTCCGTTAAGGGTATACGTTTGCCTGCAAGCGACAGGTATCAAACGGCCCCTGGCCGGGGAGGTGGCGCAGCAGCCAACGTGCATGACGGGCCTGAACGATTCTTCTGGCCCGGGATTCAGTCAGAAGGATGAAAGGTTGAGTATTCATGGTTGAGAAACATACGCTTGATCGCAGACAATTCCTGAAATCCGTCGCCGGCGCGGCGGCGGCCGGAGTGGCGGCCACGCCATTGCTCCAGGCCGTGCCCGCGGTCGCCCAGGACATGATGTATTCCCAGGCGCCGATGCTGGACGACATGGGCCTGCCGCCGGTTGAGGAACGTCTGCCCTCCAACCCGCGCGTGATTCCGGTCTTTGATGAGATCGGCGAATACGGCGGGACCTGGCGTCGCGGTTACAAGGGACGCGCCGACATGCAGGGGCCGGCCAAGCTGTTCTACGCCTTTGGCCTGCACTTCGAGTACACCCCGGAACTGGACAACGTCGTCATCGTGCCCGGTCTCTTTGACGAGTGGTCGCAAAACGAGGACGCGACCGAATACACCTTCCACATTCGTGAGGGTATGAAGTGGTCGGACGGGCATCCCTTCACCACCGCCGACGTGCAGTTCTGGTATGACTGGTATCAGAATGGCGAAATCGGCGCCACGCGCTCCGTCCTCAACGTGGGCGGCCAGAACATGGGACTGGACATCGCGGACGAACAGACCTTCACGGTGCAACTGGGCGCGACCAGCCCCCTGATTCCCTTCAAGGTGGCGCGCGACGACACCGAGGGGCAGCATGGCGGGCCGACCATGGCCGCGCCGGCGCATTACCTCTCCCAGTTCGTCCAGGACCACGAAAACGCCAATCAGGAAATGATCGACGCCGCGATGGCGGCCAACGAAGTCCCCACCTGGCAGGAGCTCTTCGGCACCGGCGGCACGCCGCGCGGCCCTATCTCCTGGTGGGCGACCAACCCGGACGTGCCGGTGGTGCACGCCTGGTGGATGGAAAAACCGCTGCCTTTCAACGACCCCATCGTATTGGTTCGCAATCCCTACTTCTACTCTGTGGACGAGACCGGCCAGCAGTTGCCCTACATCGATCGCATCGAACACAAGCTCTTTGAAGACAGCGCCGTGTTCGACCTGTGGATCACCCAGGGGCTGATTGACATGCAGGTGCGCCATGTCAATGCCGGCAACTTCTCGCTCTACAAGGAGCTGGAGGAGGAGGGCGACTATCGCGTGCTGATCTGGCGCGGCGCCACCACCAACGCCTACCATCCCAACACCAGCAGCGACGACCCGCGCAAGCGCGCAATCTTCAGCGACCCGCGTTTCCGTGAGGCCCTGTCGATCGCGATCGACAGGCATGCCATCAACGACCTGATCTACGATGGTCTGCTGGAACCGCGCCAGGGCAGCCCGGTCTCGGGCTCGCCGGACTTCAGCGCCGAACTGGAGCAGCGCTGGACGGAGTACGACCCCGAGAAGGCCAACGCCCTGCTGGACGAGATGGGCATGGCGATGGGCGATGACGGCTTCCGCACAGCCCCCGACGGAGATCCGATCAACTTCCAGTTGATGCACGCCTGGGTGGGCAGTCAGACGGGCACCGACGAAGTCGGCCAGGTCATCGGCTACTGGCGTGCGATCGGTCTCAACGTCATCGAGGACGGCGTCGAGCGCTCGCTTTATCAGGAACGCTGTGCCAACAACCAGGTGGATATCGGAACCTGGGACGTCGACCGCAGCCTGATCATTCAGGCCGACCCACGCTCCTACATCGGCGATTCACCGCAGCAGGTCTGGGCCGTGAAATACAATCGCTGGCGGATCGGCGCCGAAAACGGCGAGGAACCGCCGGAGGACCATCCCATCCGGCGCATCTGGGCCATTTGGGAACAGGTCACCGTCGAGCCGGACGCCGCAAAACGCTCTGCCCTGATGCAGGAGCTCATGGGCGTCCACGCCGAGGCCCCCTTCGCCATCGGCACCGTGGGCGAGGCCCCGCAGCCGGTGATCGTCACCAACAGCATGCTTAACGTGCCCAACGACATCGTCGACGACACGACGCTGCGTAACGTCCGCGTCGCTTACCCTGAGCAGTTCTTCTTCAAATCCTCGATGTAAGCGAGCGCATGGCGTGAACTTCAAGGCCGGGGCAGGGCGACAAGCCTGCCCCGGTTCCTTTGTAGCTGACAGAAACGGGAGGCGCTGTGGAGATTTCCCACAAGGTGCGGACCCTGACCCGCGGGCCACGACATCACTTCTTCGGCTACTACAGCGTGCCCATCTGGAACCCGGCGGAGACGCACCTGCTGTGCATCGAGAGCGAGTTTCAGGACCATCTGCCGCTGCCGGGCGAGCGGGGCGTCATCGGTCTGGCTGACGCGCAGTCCGGCGATTTCACGCCGGTCACCACGACCGACGCCTGGAACCTGCAGCAGGGCACCTGGCTTTACTGGAATCCTGCGGCGCCGGGCCGCGAAATCGTCCACAACGACCGCGTGGATGGCCGACTGGTCACGGTGGTGCATGACATCGAAAGCGGTGAACGCCGCCTGTTGCCGCGACCGATCAACGTGCTCAGTCGCGACGGTCGTTACGCGCTTTGCCTCGACTACGGCCGCATGGGACGCCTGCGCAAGGTCGTCGGTTACCAGGGCGCGGAGGACCCCTACCCGGACGATCCGCATCCGAAGAAGGACGGCATCTTCCGCCTCGACATGCAGAGCGGCGAAGTCAGGTTGCTTTACTCGATCCATGAGGTGTGGGAACAGTTGGTCGAACGGCACCCGGAGTTGCGGGAACGGCACATGTGGTTCAACCACACGACTATCAATCCATCCGGTACGCGTTTCTACTTTCTGGCGCGCGCCTGGGCCGGTGGCGTCGAGAACACGCAGTTGCAGAGCGCGCTCTACACCGGCGCCATGGACGGCGGCGACCTGCGCTGCCTGATCGACTTCGGCGGCTTCGTCTCGCATCTGGACTGGCGCGACGACGAGAGCATGGCGGTCACCTGCACGACGACAAGCCCGCGGGAAAGGGGCACGCGACAACACTTCATGCTGGCGGACAGGGAAGGGGCGGAGTTGCGTCCGATGGGCGGCGGCGAGCTGGATTTCGACGGTCACATGACCTTTTCGCCGGACGGCCGCTGGATGGTCACAGACCGCAACATCGGTTCGACGCTGGAGAAGTTGCTGTTGCTGGTGCGGGTGGAAGATGAAGCCGTGCAAGTGCTGCAGCGCTTTGGTATGCAGCAGCAATCCTGGCTCAGTGGCGACCTGCGCTGCGACCTGCATCCACGCTGGAACCGTAGCGGCGACCAGGTCTGCGTGGACGCGATCGCCGCCGATGGCACGCGTCAACTGCACGTGGTCGATCTGGAGTTGTAAGCGGCGTGGGCGTCGGCAAGCGGTTTCGTGACGAACAGAGTCGTTACGAAGACCCGATCAGCGGACGCGAAGTCATCTGTCTGACGAACTGGCTGGGGGATTCCTGGCAATTCTACTTCACGCATCCCTGCTGGATCGACGAGGGGCGCGCCTTTCTCTTTCATTCCGAGCGCGACAATGCCAGCAACTATTTCCGCTATGAACTGGCGACGGGCGAAATCGTCCAGCTGACGGACCTGCAGGGCGAAGAGGCCTTCTTCAAGGGCTGCCTCTGTCCGGCGACCGGCTGCTTCTACTACTGGTCGGGCAATGCGCTGCTTGAGTTGCAGATCGATTCGCTTAAGCAGCGGCCGGTCTTCGAGGTGGAATCGCCTTTTCAGCCCGATCAAATGGGCACGAAGCTCAACGTCAGCGCCGACGGCCGTTACGTCGTCGCCGTGCTGCTGGATGTGCCGGAAGACTACGACCCACTGAATCTGCATCCCTGCTACACGCCGCCCCTGACCCGTCTGGTGCGCGTCGACGTCGCCAGCGGAGAAATGGCCGTGCTGCTTGAGGACCGCCGCTTCATCGGGCATCTCAATACTTCCCCGGCGCGGGTGGAGCTGATGACCTGTACGCACGAGGGGCCGATCAGCGCGGACGACCAGCGCATTCACGGGCTGAACCTGTTGACGGGCGAGAACCGGGTCATCCGGCCGCAGCAGGGCGCCGTCAGGGTCGTCGCCGAGCACTGGTACACCGACGGCGAGACTCTGGGCTTTCGTTGCCACAACCACGCGGCCGGCGATACGCGTTACGGCTCCATCCGTTATGACAACACGGGGCACGTCGAAACAGTGCTGCCCTACAACCGCCACTTTCACAGTCTGGACGGGTCACTGGTCGTAGGCGACGGAACCCCGGTCTTTCAGTCGGGGAATCCTGGCGGCCAGGTTGTCACCTGGCCCTGTATTCTGTTGCATCCACGTGTGGACGGGGCTGGGGGCAGCCGCAGATCCTGGCGTATCACGGCAGCAGCTTTAACGGACAACGCGCGCATCCGCACGCGCACATCACGCCGGATGGCCAGAATGGCCTGTTCACCACCAGGCGCCGAAGCTACAAGAGCGAGTATTCGAACATCCACATGGTGCCGATCGGGGACCTTGAGGAGTTGCCCGCGCTGGACGTCGAAAAGGGTGTGAACCTGTGCGGCATCTAGCGGAATTTGTGCTGATGCCGCGCCAGCATGCCTGGACGATTGCGGAGGGCCTGGGATCGGTCGAAGGGGACGGCTCTTTTTGTTGATCAGGAACTGGAGTGAGTTATGGGTGTAGGCAAGGAATTCAGGGACAGGCAGGTCCGTTACGAGGACCGTCTAAGCGGGCGCGAGATCACGCGTTTGACGGACTGGATGGCGCATTCCTGGCAGTTTTATTTCACGCATCCCTGCTGGATCGACGGAGGGCGCGCCTTCCTTTTTCATTCGGAACGCGACAACGCCGGCAATTATTTTCGCTATGAGCTGGCGACCGGCGACATCGTCCAGTTGACGGACAACTAGGGCGAGGTGTTTTTCAACAGCTGCCTCGCGCCGGCAACGGAATGCTTCTACCACTGGAACGGCAGCACCTTGCATGAGCTGGACCTGAGCACGCTGCAGGAACGGCCGGTCTTTGAGGCGGAGCCGCCTTTCCTGCCCCGCGGCCATGGCTCGCAGATCAGCGCCACTGCGGACGGCCGTCACGTGGTCACCATCCTGGAGGGTCCGCCCAATATTAACGATGCGGTCGAGCAGGGCGCCGGGTACGATCCGGGCTTCCGCAGCCCCTTCTTCAACCCGCCCCTGTCGCGTCTGGTTCGCATCGACGTCGCTTCCGGCGAGTCACAGGTCCTGCGCGAGGAGCGGCGTTACATCACGCATTTGAACACCTCGCCGACTCGCGCGGACCTGATGACCTACTGTCATGAAGGCCCCTGGCATTTGATCGAGGAACGCATCCACGGGTTGAACGTGGAGACGGGCGAAGAGTGGAACATCCGCCCGCAGAACGGCGAGTATTCGGTCATCGCCGAGCACTGGTTCGCCGACGGCGAGACGATCGGCTTCCGCAGCCACAACCGGGCGGCCAACGACACGCGTTTCGGCTGCATCCGCTACGATAATTCCGGCCACGTGGAAACCGTGCTGCCCTACAGCCGGCACTTCCACAGCCTGGACGGCTCGCTGGTGGTGGGCGACGGCATGCCGGTCTATCTGCTGCCAGGCATGCTGAACACGACGATCACCTGGCCCTTCATTCTGCTGCACCAGCGCGAGGGCGAAGGGCGGGGCTGGGGGCCGGCGCGCGTGCTGGCCTACCACGGCAGCAGCTTCAGCGGCCAGCGCTGTCACCCGCATCCGCACATCACGCCGGACGGGCAGCACGTGCTCTTCACGACCAACATGTCGGACTACTCGAACATTTACCTGGCTCCAATCGGCGACGTGGGAGACCTGCCTTTGCTGGACCTGGAGACTGGCGGCATCTGAGTTCAGACTACTGCCCTGCGTTTTCCAGTTGACCCAGGGCGGGTTGAAGGTCTGAACCATTTCATCCAGTGGAAGCAAGGAGACAAGCATGACATTGCCCGCGGACTATATGGAACGAGTCTACGCCGGCGTGCTCGGCAAGGTCATCGGCGTTTATCTGGGCCGGCCCTTCGAGGGCTGGCACTACGAGCCGATCATGGAGCACCTGGGCGAGATCAATTACTACGTGCACGAACGCTTCGGCGCGCCGCTGATCGTGCCGGACGACGACATCTCCGGCACCTTCGCCTTCCTGCGCGCGCTGCCGGACTTCGGCATCAGCCCCGACATCACCGCCGAGCAGATCGGCAAGACCTGGCTGAATTACCTGATTGAAGGGCGCACAGTGTTGTGGTGGGGCGGCCTCGGCAACTCGACCGAGCATACGGGCTATTTGCGCCTGAAGAGCGGTATCCCGGCGCCGATGAGCGGTTCGATCGCCACCAATGGCAAAGTCGTGGCCGAGCAGATCGGCGCGCAGATCTTTATCGACGGCTGGGCGCTTGTCTCGCCCGGCGACCCGGAACAGGCGGCGCAGCTGGCGCGCAAGGCCGGCAGCGTCAGTCACGACGGCGAGGCCATCTACGGCGCGCAGGTGCTGGCGGCGATGGAGGCCCAGGCCTTCGTAGAGAGCGACATCAACGTGCTGATCGACACGGCCGTCAGCTTCATCCCGCCGGATTCGATCATCGCGCGCATGATCAACGACATCCGCGAGTGGCACGAGGACGTGGCCAACTGGCACGATGCCCGCTCGCTGATGAAGGAGCACTACGGCTACGACAAGTACGGCGGCAACTGCCACATGGTGCCCAACCACGGCCTGATCATTATGTCGCTGCTCTATGGCGACGATGACTTCCAGAAGTCGCTTAAGATCGTCAACACCTGCGGCTGGGACACCGACTGCAACTCCGGCAACGTCGGCTGCCTGCTGGGCATCAAGAACGGCCTGGCCGGGCTTGAGACGGGGCCGGACTTCCGCGGGCCGGTCGCCGACCGCCTGTACATCCCCTCGGCGGAGACCGGCACGACCATCTCCGACGCGCTGCGCGAAAGCGTCAAGGTCGCCAACATCGGCCGCGCCATGCAGGGCGAGCCGCCGCTGGCGCCCAAGAACGGCGCCCGCTTCCACTTCAGTCAGCCGGGCTCGGTGCAGGGCTTCACGCTGGAAGACAGTGAAGAGTCGGGCGGCACGGCGACGGTGGCCAACGTGGCCACGGCCGACGGGTACGGCCTGGGCATCGACTTTCGGCGCCTGGCGCCCGGGCGGGTCGCGCGCGTGACCACGCCGACCTTCGTCCCCTCGAAGGAAGCGCGGGACTATTTCGAGCGGGCGCAGAGCTACCGCCTGCTGTCTTCGCCGACGCTGGGGCCGGGGCAAAGCGTGCGTGCGCGCGTGCTGGCCGACGCGGGCAACGAGGCGGCGGTCAATGCGCGCCTGGTGGCCTGGCACTACGACAGCGGCGACGAACAGACCCTGATCGGCCAGGAGATTGAAACGCTGGCGCCCGGCGCGGACCTGGAACTGTGCTGGACCGTCCCGGACACAGGTATGCAGCCGATTTGCGCTGTCGGCATTGAAATCAGCGGGGCAGGGGACGTCAGCGGCAAGGTCGTGCTGGACTGGCTGACCTGGGACGGCGTGCCGGACGTGGTGCTGAATAATCCACACCCCGGCCCCACGCGTCAGTCCCGCCAGCACCAGTCCATCATGTGGAAGCGGGCCTGGGTGGACGCCCTCGACAGCGGCAACTCCGATCGCTACCCCGAGTTTTTCCGCCTGATCCAGAACGAGGGTCGCGGCCTGGTGCTGCACGGCACGCGCGAGTGGGAGGACTATCGCTTCCGGGCGACGTTGACGCCGCACATGTGCGTGACCGGCGGCATCGCGGTGCGTACCCAGGGTCTGCGCCGTTACTACGCCATGCTGCTGGACCAGGAGCGCGTGCGCCTGGTTCGGATGCTGAACGGCGACGAAAGCGTACTGGCCGAAGCGTCTGGCGGCTGGACCTTCGGCGAGACCAGCGACCTGCAACTGGAGGTCGAAGGCGACCGTCTGGTCGGCAGCATCGATGGCAAGGTGGTGATCGAGGGCAGCGACCCCGACGCCAGCCTGGTCAATGGCGGCGTGGCGCTGGTCTGCGAAGAGGGGCGCATTGGCTGCGACGAGGTGGGCATTCAGCCGATTTAGCCGGGCAAAATGTTGCATCAGCGGCCACAATCTGTACAATAGCCGGGTACTGACCGCGGGGTCACAAGGGCCCCGGGTGAAACGCCACGTATGGTAAGGAGAGGAACATGATCAGAAAGTCCATTTTTGTCCTCATCGCGCTGCTGCTGCTGGTGCCTGCGCTGAACGTGACGGCGCAGCCCTCCGGCCTGCCGGTGGACGTGCCGCGCGAAGAGTTGTTCGTCATGGACCAGATCTTCCGCTGGTCGGTGATCGACAACTACAACGTCTGGGGGCCGGCAAGCGGGACGCCCCATCGCCACGCCCTGATGTTTGAGACGCTCTGGTATCTGGACCAGGAGACCGGCAACATCATGTCGGGCGCTTCCAACGAGCCTCCGGTCTACAATGACGACTACACGCAGATGACCGTCACGCTGATCGACAGCCTCAAGTGGAGCGATGGCGAGGACTTCAACGCCGACGACCTGGTCTATACGGTTGAGACGATTTGGAACACGCCGGAATTGAACGCCCAGGGCTGGCACGCACAGTTTGCGGACTTCCTGGAGTCGGTCGAAAAGGTTGATGACCATACGGTCACCTTCACCCTGAACAGGCCGGCTCCGCGCTTCCACAAGAATTTCGAGGCGCGCTGGGCCGGCATGTACATGATGCCCGAGCACGCTTTCTCGCAGATCGAGGACCTGGTGAACTACACCTACCAGGATGGCCCCTATCTGGGTCTTTACGCGCCGGTGGAAATGGACCCCAACGGCTTCTGGAACCTGTTCAAGAAGCGCGACGACCCGCAGAACACGGCGGTCTGCCAGTACCACATGAACGACGATTGCGGCCCTGGCTACGTCCTGACCATCCTCTACGGCGACAGCACCAAGAAGGTCATCGCCATGACCCGCGGTGAGCTGGACGCCTTCATGAACGTCGACTTTGAGGCCTTCGAGTCCCTGCTTGCCTCGACGCCCACGGCGAAGTCCTGGTATCCGGAATTCCCCTGGGCCTACCCCAACGAGACCAGCAGCCGCCTGATTCGTTTCAACTTCGACACCCATGAATGGACCAACAACAAGGACGTGCGTTGGGCCCTGGCGCTGGCGCTGGACATCGTCCAGTTGCAGACCGAGTACATCGGCGGCGTCGCCAAGGTCGTTTACGTGAACATCCCCTATACGCCGAAACTGGCCGAGCTCTATTACAACCATCCGCGGATGCAGGAGTGGGTCGAGAACCTTGAGATCGACGTGGCGGGCGAGCCTTACAAGCCCTACGACGGGACGGTGGCAGACCGCATCGGCGAATGGGCCGACGAGCAGGGCTACGCCCAGCCGGCCGAGACGGCCGCCGCCTCCTACGGCAGTGGCTGGTGGAAATACGACACCGACACCGCCGCGAAGTTGCTGGAGCACAACGGCTACACCCGTGACGACAACGGCGACTGGTACACGCCCGAAGGCGAACGCTTCAGCTTCTCGATTCAGGCAGCGCCGGACGAGGTAGACTCCTTCCGCGTGGCCAACGCCGCGGCGGACATGTGGAACGACTTCGGCATCGACGTCGAACTGCAGGGTCTGGAGCGCAGCGTCTGGAGCGCCAACACCGAGACGGGTCAGTTCGAGACGGACGCCCCCTGGCTGAGCTTCGTGCTGCCGGACGGTGACGGCTGGCCCCAAATGCGCAGCTACCACTCGAAGTACTACGTCCCGGCCCCCGAGCTCCATAACGCCCTTGGCGGCGGCACGCCCGCGCGCCTGGTGGACCCGGTGCTCGACGAACTGATCGACGCCATGGAGTCTCTCCATCCCCAGGACCCGCAGAATCTGGAGCTGGTGCACCAGTACCTGCAGCACTGGGTGGAGAACATGTATTACATCTCCACGGTCAGCTTCAAGAAGTTCGTGACCTGGAACGAACTTTACTGGACGAACCCCCCGAGCGCCGAGAACGACGTCTACATGCCGCTCTACTGGTTCCAGGGCGGTCGTTTCTCGATTGGCGGCCTTGAGTCAATTGGCGGCTAATCAAACAGAATCACCCGCGGGGCGGAGGGGCTGCGGCCCGCCGCCCCGTCTTTTCGCTGTAAGAAACGGAGGCGAAACCGGACCATGACGCTGCTGCAACAATTCATTCTGCCGCGCCTCTTACAGTGGGTCATCGTCATCGTCGTCGGCATCACGATTACCTTTCTTATCCCGCGCCTGTCGCCGGTCAATCCCATCCAGCAGGCCCTCGGCCGTTTGACCCAGTTTGCGACGCTGGAGCCGGAGGCCGTCCTTCAACTGAGGGAACAGTTGATGGCCAACTACGGCCTGGAAGGCAGCATTGTCGAGCAGTATTTTCGTTTCTGGGGCAATCTGTTGGGGGGTGACCTGGGGCCGTCCTTTGGCGCGTTCCCGCAGCGGGTCAACGACATGATCGGCAGGGCGCTGCCCTATACCGTGGCCCTGCTGACCTTCACCACCATCATGGGCTGGATCATCGGCATTATCGTCGGCACGCTGGCCGCCTACTATCCGGGCCGCCTCACCAACCTGGTTGCGGGCGTGATGATCGTGGTTTATCCGGTACCCTATTTCATCATCGCCTTCATTTTTTTGATGGCATTTACCTATTACATACCCTTTTTCCCGCTTATCGGAGTCTTTCGCGGTGAACCTTTTGAAGCTGAATTCATCGCCACCTATCTGCACAGCACCTTTCTGCCGGCCGTCACGTTGCTGATCACCGGCCTCTCCTTCCGATTCATTATGGCGCGGGCCCTGGGCACGGCCGAACTCTCCAGCGACCACGTGCAATACGCCACCATGGCCGGCCTGCCGGACCGTCGCCTGATGTACAGCTACGTGGCGCGCAACACCATGCTGCCCCAGGTGACCGATCTGGGTCTTTCCATGGGCAGCATCTTCAGCGGCACCCTGATCACGGAGGCGGTCTTCGGCTATCCCGGCCTGGGCGACCTGCTGTTGCAAGCCATTTACCAGGCGGACTACAACGTCGTGATGGGCATCACCCTGCTTTCCATCGTGGGAATAGCCACCGCCTCGCTGATCGTCGATCTCAGCTATCCGCTGGTGGACCCGCGGGTCCGCTACCGCTAGCGACACGGGAGCTTACGGCCATGTTTGGCATTGTGGGTCTTTTCACCAACATCCGCGACCTGATGAAGTTCAGCGGGGCCTTTCGCTGGGGCTTCATCGTGCTGGTGTTTGTATTCCTGATGGCGGGGCTTTCCTGGTTCTCGCCCTACGAGGAGGACCATCGCCGCGATACACCGCGCGGCAAGCCGCCGCTGACGGAGATCAGCATCGGCAGGGATGACGAGGGCGAACGCATTTACGCGCGCACCCTGCTTGGCACGACCTCGCAGGGACAGGACGTCTTCTGGCAGTTGACCTTCGCCGTCCGCAATACCTTCCTCATTGCCGGCACGGCCGTGTTCATCGGGCGCAGCATCGCCATCCTGCTGGGCATGCTCACCGGCTACATGGGCGGCGTCTTTGACCGGGTGCTCTCGACGATCATCGACAGTCTCATCGTCCTGCCGCGCCTGCCGCTGTTGATTCTGATCGCTGCCATTCTGCGCGGCGATATCACGACACTGGGGCTGGGCGTGCTGCTGGGCATCATGGACTGGGCGCATCCTTCCAAGCGCTACCGCGCCCAGGTGCTCAGCCTGCGTGAACGGGAGTTCACGCACACGGCGGTTTTCTCGGGCATGAATCCGGTGAAGGTGGTCGTGCGCGAGCATATGCCTTTCCTCGTGCCCTTCCTGCTGGCGGACGTGGTCAGCGGTTTCCTCTGGGCGATCGGCATGGAAGTCACGCTGGCCTACCTGGGTCTTGGTCAAATCAGCGTTCCCACCATCGGCTCCCTGCTCTACTGGGGCAATTACTACAACGCGCTGCTGCTCAACCAGACCTGGGTGCTAATTCCTGCCATCGCGGCGGCTGTCTTCACGGTGGCGGGCTTTTACATGCTGTCCCAGGGAATCACGCATTACCTCGACCCGCGGACGCGCCTGACCCGCCTGGGCGTGAGCGACTCATGAGCCCGGAAGCGGCGGCGAGCGCCGGAATGGAGCAGGCCAGGGTGAACGAAGAAGCGCGCAACGTCGTCGAGGCCGAGGGCCTGAAAGCCTGGTACATCACCCAGGCCTATGGCGTGGAACGCACCGTCAAGGCCGTGGACGACCTGACGCTGGCTATTCGCGAGGGCGAAATCTACGGCATCGCGGGCGAGAGCGGCTGCGGCAAGTCGACCCTGCTGAAGGCGCTGCTGGGCGAAATCGTGTCGCCGTTGACCATCGTGGGCGGCAAGGTCGAATATGACTTCGATGCCGGCAAGATCGACGCCCTGAAACAGACGGCGGAGGAGCGCGAGGCGATCCGCTGGCGGCGCGTCTCCTACATTCCGCAGGGCTCGATGCACGTGCTCAATCCCGTGCGCCGCATCCGCGACACCTTTCACGACTTCATCGCCGCGCACCAGGAGACCACGCGCGAGCGATCGATCGAGATGACGCGCAGCTATCTCCAGGACCTGGGCCTCAGGGAGGGCGTGCTGGGCAATTACCCGCACCAGCTCTCCGGCGGCATGCGGCAGCGGGTGACGATCGCGCTGGCGACGATTTTGACGCCGCGGCTGATCTTCGCCGACGAGCCGACGACGGCGCTGGACGTGGTGGTGCAGCGCGGCGTGATCGAGTTGCTCAAGACCATTCAGCAGCGCGAGAAAAGTACGCTGGTGCTGGTTACGCATGACATGGGCGTGCATGCCAACCTGACCAACCGCGTCGCCGTGCTCTACGCCGGCAACCTGGTGGAGGAGGCGGACACGCGCACGATTTTCCGCCGGCCGCGCCATCCCTACACGCGTTATCTGATCGAATCGCTGCCGCGCATGGACGACCGCAGCGAGCGGGTGGGCATTCCGGGCCGGCCGCCGGCGCTGGACAACCCGCCGAGTGGCTGTCGCTTCCATCCTCGCTGCCCGCTGGCGACCGACATCTGCCGCCAGGAGGTGCCGCCGTTGTTGCCCGTGGAGGGCATCGGCATCGGCAACGGGACCGGGCCGCCGCATCGGGTCGCCTGCTTCCATCAGGTGGATGCCCCGCTTGAAGCCGGTGAAATTGAACACGCAGCGGAGATGCCGCATGCAGACTGACAGAGAACACTCCCTGCTGAGCGTCGAGAGTCTGCAACGTATATTCGTCACGCGCGAAGGCTTTTCCACAACGCGTCTTGAGGCGGTGGCCGGTGCCAGCTTCACCATTCGCAACGACCAGCCGGAGATCTACACCCTGGCCGGCGAAAGCGGCAGCGGCAAGACGACCCTGGCGCGCCTGGTGCTGGGCCTGGAACACGCGACCTCCGGCAACATGTACTACAAGGGCCGGGACGTCCTGCACCTGACCAACAAGGAGCGGCGCGAATGGTTCCTGAAGGAAGTGCAGCCCATATTTCAGGACCCTTTCGCCACCTTTAGCCCGCTCAAGCGCATCGACAGCTATCTCTACGAGACGACGCGCAACTACAAGATGGCGACGACCCGCGAGGGCATCGACGCGCACGTCGATGAGGCGTTGCATGCCGTGGGCTTGTCTCTCGCTGAAATCCGCGGGCGCTACCCCAACGAACTGTCCGGCGGTCAGGCGCAACGCGTGTCGGTGGCCCGCGCCCTCTTGACGCGCCCCTCGCTGCTGGTAGCAGACGAGCCGGTCAGCATGCTGGACGCCTCGCTGCGCATGTCCATCGTGAACCTGTTCCGCTCCCTGCGCGACGATTACAAGGTAAGCGTGCTCTACATCACCCATGACCTGACCACGGCCTATTACGCGGCGGACCGCATCGCGATCATGCTGCGCGGCTGGGTGGTTGAGAGCGGTCCCGTCGAGAAGGTGCTCGGCGAGCCGCTGCACCCCTACACGCAAAACCTCAAGAACGCCATCCCGGAGGCCGATCCCGAAAAGACCTGGGAAGGCGACGCCAGTTTGGCCGTGATGGATACGGAAGAATACACGCGCACGGGCTGTCGCTATGCGGGTCGCTGCCCGGCCGTGATGGCCATCTGCAAGAACACCGTTCCGCGCGATATCGAAGTGGAGGGCCGCAGCGTCAAGTGTTTCCTCTATGACGAGGAAGTCCCCGAGGCAGAGCGCGCGCAGGCGATGGCCAACGGGGCCCCCGTTGCCTGAAGCTGCGGGCAGGCAACTGGTGGACAGGCCGGTCATCGGCCTGGCTACGGCCGGTCGGCGGGAAAGCCGCAACCTCAGCAAACACTATCGGGAACTCTATACGGTTCCTGTGCAATACGTAGACGCGATTCGTCGCGCGGGCGGGCTGCCGGTTCTGCTGCCGCCTGGCGTGCCCGCCTGGATGGGTGGCATTCACCTCGACGGCATGATCGCTACCGGTGGCGGTGATCTCGACCCGGCGCTCTATGGCGGCGACAGCGCGCACCCGCAAATCTCGGAGCCCGATGTGGAACGCGACGAGACCGAAATGCAGATGATGCGCTGGCTGGCGCGGGGCGACCTGCCCTCACTGATGATCTGTCGCGGCCTGCAGGCGCTAAACGTCGCTCTGGGCGGTACTTTGATTGAACACATCCCGGACCACGTCCATCCCGACATCCATCGCAGCCCGGGTGGCTCGTGGTCGACGCATCCTGTCAGCGTGGAAGCGGACTCCCTGCTGGAACGCTGTTGTTACGGGCTGGAAGTGAGCACCGTTTCCTCGCATCACCAGGCGATTCGCGACCTGGCGCCAGGGCTGCGTGTCGTGGCGCAGGCGCCGGACGGCATCATCGAGGCCGTCGAAGCGCCGGAACACCCCTTCCTGCTGGCGGTACAGTGGCATCCGGAGGTGTCGGCTGACGTGGACCCGCAGCAACAGGCGTTGTTCGACGCCCTGGTCGCGCACGCCGCCGGCCGGCGAGAAGCTGCCGAGGCGCCTGTGGAAGCGCTGGCCGCCGAAGGCTAGCGTTCGGGACGCACCAGATTACTTGCGACGCGGAAAACGACTGAGCACGGTCGCCGGGCGGGGCAGGGCGACCCGCGCGCCCATCCGCAGGGTGGCTCCTGCCCGTCTGGAATCGCCCGCGGCGACCACGTGCAGGCTGGTGCCGGCGCGTCCGGCTTCCTTCTTCAACCAGGCCTGGCCCAGTTGCGTTCCCTCGCCGTCCGCGGCGCAACTGGTGACGAAGCCAACCACGCGACCCCGCTCATCGATGAGCGCGTCGCCCTGATGCGCCGGTCGGGCGCGGCGGCCATCGAGACGAAAACGGGTCACGCTGGCCTCGCGCCTGGCTTCATGGGCGGCGAAGGCGGACTTGCCAATGAACCAGGGCTTGTAGAGCCGCACGTAGCTGCCAAAGCCGGCGTCCGCGGGATTGAGGCCCAGCGGCCCCGCCAGTTCGTGCCCGTAGAGCGGCAGGCCGGCCTCGATACGCAGGCTGTCGCGCGCGGCCAGACCGCAGGGCGTCGCGCCATGCTGCAGCAGTGCACCCGCCAGCGCCGACGCCCGGTCCGGATGAACGAAAAGTTCGTAGGCGACGCGCTCGCCGGTGTAACCGGTGCGTGAGACGATCAGGTCATAGTCGCCGAAGCGGGCCTGCATCACGCCGGCCCATGGCAGCGCCTTCAGACGCCGCAAGTCGCGGTTCTCAGCGCCCAGCGCGGCGAGGACGTCCCGGCTGCCAGGTCCCTGCAGCGCCAGATCGACGCGACGGTCGTCGCCGCTGGAAACGGCGCGCAGATCGCGCAGCGTGAAACGATCGCAGTTCTCGATGCGACGGTCCGGGTAGTCCGGGTCGATCTGCACGCTGCCGGCCATCACGGCCTGCAGCCAGGCGAGCACCTTTTCGTTGTTCGAGGCGTTGACGACCATCAGCCAGCGCTCTTCCGCCAGACGATAGAGCATCAGGTCGTCCAGCGGCTGGCCCTTTTCGTCCAGAAGAAAGGAATACTGCGAGCCCCCTGTAGTGATTTTCGTGACGTCATTGGTCGTTATCCGGTCAAGAAAATCGCCCGCGCCGGGACCCGTGAATTCCAGCACGCCCATGTGTGCCACGTCGAAGAGACCGGCGCCAACCCGCACCGCCTGATGTTCCTCGCGCACCGAGCTGTACCAGACCGGCATGTCGTAGCCGGCGAAATCCACCAGGCGCGCGCCAAGACCCTGATGCAGGCTGTGCAGGGGTGTCTTGCGCAGTTCGTCAAGGACCGGCTCTTCAGGACAGAACGAAGGCAGGGGAGGCGCAGGAGTACGCCTCTGATGACCGATGTAACGGATCTTTTCGACCCGGCCGCATTCTTCAGGCGAGTCGGCGCTTACGTCGACGGAGAGTTGCGACAGATCTGTGGGGCCGGCGACCCTGACGTCCACCGGCCCAGGCAATTTGCCGTAGAGGTCCTGTTCATCGTGCATGACGTATCCGTCCGAGAGCGCGCGCAACCAGGCGGCGATGCGTCGCTGCGCCCGTTCTACGTGCAGGCGGAAACAGTCGCCCGGGCCTTCCACGACGGCGCGCGAGAGCAAGGCGCCATCGGCGTCGTACACACTGGACGCCTGTTGCTGGTCCGGTTCCAGCGCCTGGACGTTGCTTCCGGTCGCCAGGTGCAGGAAATTGCGCGCGTGCTCGCCCCGGACTTCGAGCGTGAGCCAGCCATCATGGTCGGCTTCGCTGTCCAGATCGTGAAAATGGGGATAACCATCCACGGCGGCATCGGTGTCGATTCCCGCGTTGGCGGCCAGTTCACGAACGGCCAGTCGCATCTCCTGCAGCAGGTCGAAGTCGATTTTTGCGCGCGGCTGGGGCCGCAAACGACCGGTAAGCGAGAAGGGCCGGCAGGCCACCAGCAGCGTGGCTATGATCTCCGCCAGGCGGTCGATCTCTGTGTCGCCGAAGCCGCGCTGGGTGACCCAGGGAGTGCCGATGCGAATGCCGCCCGGCCGCAGGGCGCTGGTATCGCCGGGAATGGTCTGCCGGTTGAGTACGATGCCCGCCAGGTCCAGAATGCGGGCGGCCATGTCGCCGCTCAACGCCGTGCCATCTTCACCGCGCACTGTGCTGCAGTCGACCACCAGCAGGTGCGTGTCGGTTCCCCCGTGAGGCAGTCGCAGGCCCCGCTCCTGCAGGCGACTGGCCAGGCGTTGTGCGTTGCGGCAAGTGCGACGCTGAAGCTCCCCAAAGCTTTCGCTGCCCGCCAGGCGCATGGACACGGCAAGGGCGGCCACGGCATTCATGTGCGGGCCACCCTGTTCACCAGGAAAGACGGCGCGGTCGATCTTGCGGGCCAGGGGCGCCCGGTGCGTGATGATGGCGGCGCCGCGCGGCCCGTTGAGGGTCTTGTGGGTGGTGAAGGTGACGACGTCGGCGATGCCAACCGGGTTTGGATAGACGTCGGCGATGACCAGGCCGGCCACGTGGGCGACGTCAGCCAGCAGGTACGCGCCAACTTCATCGGCGATGTCGCGAAACAGGGCGAAGTCCGGTGTGAAGGGGTAGCTGCTGTAGCCCGCGATGATCATTTTCGGACGGTGCTGCCGCGCCAGTTGACGCAGGGCGTCGTAGTCGATGCGCTCGTTGACCGGATCGATGCCATAACTGACGATGTTGTAGTTGATACCGCTGCGGTTGACCGGGCTGCCGTGCGTGAGGTGGCCGCCCTGAATGAGGTCCATGCCCATGACTGTGTCGCCGATATCCAGCAGGGCGCTGTAGATGGCGTTGTTGGCCGGCGCACCGGACAGGGCCTGCACGTTGACGTAGAGGTCATCTGCAGCGAAGCGCTCCGTGGCGAAACGCTCCGCAGTACGGCGGCGCGCGAGGGCCTCAAGGACGTTGGCGTATTCGGTGCCCTTGTAATAGCGATTGTCCGCCTGGCGCCGGTACTCGGGCAAGCGTGCGTGGTAATCGAGGATTTCTTCCTCGCCCATGCGACGCGTGTGTTCCAGTGGATAGCCTTCCGCGTAGATGTTGTGAAAGGCGGAGGACAGGGTCTCGCGCACGACGGCCGGCACCGTGCTCTCGGAGGGGATCAGGATGAGGTAGCGGGCCTGGCGGGCGGTCTCGTGACGCACAAGTTCGGCGACTGCGGGGTCCAGTTCTTCCAGACTGCCGCGAATCAAGAAGTCGGACATGAATTCGTTCCGCTATGAATCAGGGTCGCGCATTGTAGCATGGCGCCACGCAAGGGAACAGACGCTGCGCCGGACTGTGCTTTGACATTCCTCACCCCTGGCTCTACAATCGACCCTCACCGGTTATTTTTGAGGGTACCGGGTCGTGTGGCCCGGTTTGTGTATGGATGAGGTCAGGCCAGAGATCCTGGCACAGGGAAGGGCATGAAGGAATACACAAGCGAGCACATCCGCAACGTCGCCCTGACGGGCCATCAGGGGTCCGGGAAGACCTCGCTGGTTGAAGCGCTGCTCTACAACAGCGGCGCCACCAATCGTCTGGGGACCATTGAGGAAGGCAACACCGTTTCGGACTGGGACGACGATGAGAAGGAGCGCGCCCTTTCGCTCTCCACCTCGCTGGTTCCGGTCGAATTCAACGAGACCAAGATCAACCTGCTGGACACCCCCGGCTATACGGACTTTCAGGGCGAGGTGAAGAACGCCGTCTACGTGGCGGATTCGATTGTGGTAGTGGTTGATGCGGTTGCCGGCGTGGAAGTGGGGACCGAGTTGGCCTGGGAATTCGCCCGCGCCAGCCGGCAACCCATTATGGTCGTCATCAACAAGGTGGACCGGGACAACGCCGATTTCGATGCCGCACTTTCAAGCCTGCAGGAGAGCTTTACGGACTACAAGTTCATTCCGGTCATGTTGCCGCTGGGCGAACAGGCGGACTTTGCCGGCGTGGTCAATTTGATCACGCAGAAGGCCTACCTGGGCGCGGGCGCGGAGCGCTCTGACCTCCCGCCTGAGATGGAAGATGCGGTGGAAACGGCACGCCTGGAACTGGTGGAGGCAGCCGCCGAATCCGACGACGAGTTGATCGAGAAGTACTTCGAGGAAGGCGACCTCAGCGATGAGGAGATTCGCGACGGCATGCGCAAGGCCGCACGCGACCCCGAACTGCGGACGGTACCGGTCTTCGCCACCGCGGCAACGAAAAATATCGGCATCGTGCCCCTGATGGAAGCGCTGATTGCCTACGCGCCGCAGCCAGGCGGTCGCACTATCCGTCTGGAAGGCACTGATGAATCCGGCGACACGCTTGTAGCGTCGCAGGACGACGATGCGCCCCTGGCCGCCTGGGTCTTCAAGTCCATCAACGATCGCTATGTCGGCACCTTGACCTTTTTCCGCATCTTCTCGGGTTCCGTAGAGGCGGACACGCGCTATTACAACAGCACGCGGCGCCACGAGGAGCGTTTCGGCCCCCTGATCGTGATGTGTGGCAAGGAACAGGAAAACGTCAGCGTCCTGCACTCCGGCGACATCGGAGTCGTTTCCAAACTCGGGGACACGCGCACTGGCGACACGCTCAGCACCAGGGACGCGCAACTGCAGATCGCCAGCCCGGACCTGCCGGCGCCCCTGTATATGGTGGCCATTTCGCCACGCACCCAGGCGGACGGCACGCGCATGGGCGCCATCCTGACCAATCTGGCGGGTTCCGACCCGACCCTGCGCTGGCGCCACGACGGCGACACGCGCCAGACTATTCTGGAGGGTATGGGCGAGGCTCACGTGAACCTGGCCATCAGCAGGGCGGAGCGCCTGGGAGTCTATCTCGATACCGGGATGCCCCGCGTGCCCTACAAGGAGACCATCACGCGCAGCAGTGAGGCGACCTACCGCCACAAAAAACAGACCGGTGGCGCGGGCCAGTTCGCCGAAATCAGCCTGCGTCTGGAACCCAACGCCGGCAACGGCTACGAGTACGAATCGAAGGTCTTCGGCGGGGCGATCTCCAGTTCCTTCCTGCCCTCCATCGACAAGGGCATACAGACCGTTTTGCCGGAAGGCGTGATCGCCGGCTTCCCCGTGGTGGACGTGAAGGCCGTGGTCTTCGACGGCAAGGAACACCCGGTAGATTCAAAGGACATCGCCTTCCAGATTGCGGGTCGGGAGGGATTCCGGGAAGCCTTCAGCGATGCGGGCCCCGTGTTGCAGGAACCCATCATGGACGTGCGCATCACCGTGCCGGAGACCATGATGGGCGACATCATGGGCGACCTGAACACGCGGCGCGGGCGCGTCCAGGGCATGGAGAGCGAAGGCAGCAAGAGCATTGTCAGCGCGCAGGTCCCGCTGGCGGAGATGATTCGCTACGGCAACGACCTGCGTTCGATCACTGGCGGCCGGGGCATTTACACCATGGTGTTTTCACACTATGAGCAGGTGCCGGCGCATTTGACCGGCGACGTGATTGCCGCCGCGAAACGCGAGGCTGAGGAAGACCAGTAGCCGCCGATTCAGACTCAAAAGGACCCCGCCACATCCAGCTGGCGGGGCCCTTTTGTTTAACTGTACTCCCGGGCGTCTCAGGCGACGTCGCTTTCCTCGCCGCCCTGCAGCGGATGACGGGCGCGGGAGACGACGCCGGGTTCCGGCCGGGCCTCCGGCTGTTCCCGGGACTCGGGCTCCTGGCCGTTGGAGGCCGCCGCTTCGAGCGCGTCGGCAGGTTCTGGTGAGGTCGGCTCCGGCTCTTCAGGGTCATCGGCCACGGCCGCCTCGAGGCCGAGAATCTCAAGAATGCGTCCGCTCTCGACGGTCTCGTTTTCGAGCAGTTCTGTGGCGATCTGGTCCAGGTCGCTGCGATGTTCACGCAACAGGGACAGCACTGTTTGGTAGGAACCCGTGATGATGTTGCCGATTTCCTGATCGACAAGCGCCTGGGTGTCATCACTCACCTGGGTGTTGCGCTGGATGTTGTAGCCGAGGAAGGGTTGCTCTTCTTCGTTGCTGAGGTCGATCAGCCCGACCTTGTCACTCATTCCCAGTTCGGTGACCATGCTGCGGGCGATGCGCGTCACCATCGTGATGTCCGCGCGCGCGCCGGAACTGATGTCGTCAAGCACGATTTCTTCAGCGGCGCGCCCGCCCAGACCGACCTTGATGCGCGCCAGCAATTGTTGGCGTGAGAGGGTGCGGCGATCGTGTTCGGCCTGAAACACGGTGACGCCGAGCGCCTGGCCGTGGGGCACGATGGTGACCTTGGAGACGGGATCGGCGCCTGGCGTCAGGGCGGCGACCAGCGCGTGGCCGGCCTCGTGCCAGGCTGTCAGACGGCGCTCCTCTTCATCAATCAGCGGCGAGCCCTTGATGCCCAGTACGATGCGATCGAAGGCCTCGTAGAAATCCCGCATGCTGATGAATTTGCGCGCGGCGCGCGCGGCGTGCAGCGCGGCTTCATTGGCCAGATTGGCCAGGTCCGCGCCGGAGAAGCCGATAGTGCTGCGCGACATCTCCTTGATGCTGACGTCTTCCGCGAGCGGCTTGCCGCGGGTGTGTATCTTCAGGATCGCTTCCCGTCCCTTGCGATCCGGCCAACCCACCATGACCTGGCGGTCAAAGCGCCCGGGACGCAACAAGGCGGGGTCGAGTACGTCGGAGCGGTTGGTGGCGGCCATGACGATGATGCTCTCGTTCTGGTCGAAACCGTCCATTTCGGCCAGCATCTGGTTGAGCGTCTGTTCGCGTTCGTCGTGACCGCCGCCGAGCCCGGCGCCGCGGCGTCGGCCTACGGCATCGATTTCATCGATGAAGATGATGCCCGGAGCGTTTTCCTTGGCCTTGTTGAACAGGTCGCGAACACGGCTGGCGCCGACGCCGACGAACATCTCCACGAATTCCGAGGCCACCAGGCTGAAAAAGGCCACGTTGGCTTCCCCGGCGACGGCGCGCGCCAGCAGGGTCTTGCCGGTGCCTGGTGGGCCGACCAGCAATACGCCCCGCGGGATGCGCGCGCCCAGCGCCACGTACTTGTCCGGTTCCTTGAGAAAGTCGACGATTTCTTCCAGCTCCTGGCGGGCGTTGTCCTGGCCGGCCACGTCGCTGAAGGTCACCTGGGGGCGCTCGGCATCGTACTGCCGCGCCTGGGAGCGGCCGAAGCCAAATATGCCGCCCATCTGCCCCTGGGCGCGGCGCGCGGACCAGATGAAAAAGCCCAGCAGCAGCAAAATGGGCCCGAAGTTAAGCAGGAAGAGCAGGATTGGCGACGTTTCACTGGTGCGCGACCTGACAATGACGTTGTTTTCGCGCAGGGCCGCCGTCAGTTGCGGATCATCCACGGGCAGCAGGGTGGTCGTAAACCAGTTGGAAGTGCGGGACGGTTCGGAACTGATGCTGCCCAGGGGCGGCCAGGTTACCATTGTGCGGAAGCGTCCGGTGACGTTGATGTCCTCCATCGTCACCTGGACGACACGACCGGCCTCGACCTGCTCGTAAAAGAAGGAATAGGGAATTACGATGGGTTGCTCACCGCCAAACTCGCTAACCATGCCGGGTACGCGGAAGAAGAGCCACAGCAGGATAAGCAGCCAGACCGCAGGCCACACCCAGTTGGGGATGCGAAAGCGGGGCTGACGATCTCCAGGTTCCTGGTCACCGGACTTGTTGAAGCCAAACATGAGGTTCGCCTGATCCTCTCTTTCGGGAGAGAGACGGTGGATACCTGCCGTCAGTGTATCATATAGCCGCGCGCGGGTCTGTGCCTTTCATTAGAACTGCGCCAGAGATTCGCAAGGGGAGCACCCATGAACCGGCTGATGCATGAGACCAGCCCCTATCTGTTGCAGCATCGCGACAACCCGGTCGACTGGTACCCCTGGGGTGAGGAAGCCTTTGCCCGCGCGCGGGACGAGGACAGGCCCCTGCTGCTGAGCGTGGGCTACAGCGCCTGTCACTGGTGTCACGTCATGGCCCACGAGAGCTTCGAACATGAAGCCACGGCGGCGCTGATGAACGAGTTGTTCGTCAACATCAAGGTGGACCGTGAGGAACGACCGGACGTAGACGACATCTACATGCAGGCCGTTCAGGCCCTGAGCGGCCATGGCGGCTGGCCGATGACCGTGTTTCTGCTGCCGGATGGCAGACCCTTTTACGGCGGCACCTACTACCCGCGTGAGGCGCGCATGGGCATGCCGGCCTTTCGCGACCTCCTGCGCGGGGTCGAGGACGCCTACCGCAATCGCCGCGACGAGGTCGACAGGGCCGCCGGTTCCTTGACCGGCGCGCTGGGCCGCCTCGCGCTCAACATCGGCGGACCGGCCGACATGCTCAATGAAGAATTGCTGGACGCGGCCGCGGCGGGCGTTCTGCGCAATTTCGACGCCCGTCACGGCGGATTCGGCGGCGCGCCAAAGTTCCCGCAGCCAATGATCCTGGAGTTTCTGCTGCGGACCCACTTGCGAACCGGCGACCGGCGCCCCTTGCAGGCTGCCGAACTCACCCTGACGAGGATGGCCCGTGGCGGCATGTACGACCAGATCGGCGGCGGCTTTCATCGCTACAGCGTGGACGCCGTCTGGCTGGTGCCGCATTTCGAAAAAATGCTGTATGACAACGCGCAACTGGCGCGTTGCTATCTGCATGCCTGGCAGGTAACGGGCGATCCGCAGTACCGCGAGATTGCCGAGAATACGTATGATTACATTCTGCGCGAAATGACCCATCCGCAAGGGGGCTTCTTCAGCGCCACCGACGCGGACAGCGAGGGCGAGGAAGGGCGCTTCTTCGTGTGGGACATGGCGGAACTGCAGGAGATTCTGGGCGAGGAGGCGGCCCTGGCCTGCGAGTACTGGGGCGTCAGCGCCGGCGGCAATTTCGAAGGCAGCAACATTCTCAACGTCGCGACGGCCCCGGCCGAGCTGGCCGAGACCTCGGGCATCAGCGAAGAGCAACTGGCAAGCCGCATCGGGGCCATGCGCGCCAAATTGTATGCCGCCCGTGAGGAACGCGTGCATCCCGGTCTGGATGACAAGGTGTTAAGCGCCTGGAATGGCATGATGCTCGCCAGTCTGGCCGAGGCCGCCCGCGCCTTGCAACGCCCGGACTGGCGCGACGCCGCCATCCGCAACGCGGAATTCCTGCTGGCCCATTTGCGGCGCGATGACGGTCGGCTGCTGCGCACTCACAAGGATGGCGCGAGCCACATTAACGGCTTTCTGGAAGACTATGCCAACCTCTGTGACGGCCTGCTCGAGTTGTATCAGACCACCTGGGACGAGCGCTGGTTTCGGGCGGCGCGCGAACTTGCAGACCTGGCCCTGGTGCACTTCGCGGCGGAAGGCGGCGGCTTTTTTGACACCAGCGACGATCACGAGACCCTCATCGTGCGGCCGCGCAACCTGCAAGACAACGCCACGCCCTCCGGCAGCGCCATGCTGGCGCGGCAATTGTTGCGCCTGGCCGCCTGGACCGGGGAGTCCCGTTACCAGGCGGCGGCGGTCGCGGCCTTGCGCCTGCTGGTGGAAGCCCTGCGGGCCTACCCACAGGCCTTCGGCGAGGCTTTGAATGCCGTCGACATGCTGGTGTCCGGTCTGCAGGAGGTCGCCATCGTGGGTTCGCCGGATGAGGAACGTTGCGCGGCCCTGGTGAGGGAGTTGCAGGCGCAGTGGCGTCCCAACACGGTCGCTGCGCTGTCCGGGCCTGGAGCAAACGGCGAAAGCGCGATTCCCTTGCAGCGGGGCCGGACCATGCTTGACGGCCGGGCGACGGCCTACGTCTGTCGCAACTTCGCCTGCCAGTTGCCGGTGACCGGGGCTCAGGCCCTGCGGGGGCAATTGCGGGGCAACCCGGCGGATACGACGGAGGCCTGACATGCGGCAGTTTGGGGCCAGGGGCTCCCTGCCGGGTGACCAGGCAGGGGGCAGGCGGCGCTGAGCCATGAGCGAAAACGGGAACGCCGTCGCGACCTTTCGGCTGCTCCTGTTGACGGTGCTGGGGCAGGCGTTGGGCGCAGCCGGCTACCGGCTGGATGAGGACCCGGTCAGTGAGGCGGCGGGACGCTTTCGCTTCCTGCCGGAGGACAATAGCGATGTGGACCCTTGCATTGAGTTTCAGGTGCTGGCCGGCACTGCCAGCGAATGGGCGCCGCAGATGCCCTCGCGCTTTCGGGTTAGCCTGCTGCGTCAGGGGACGGAGCGCGCGCTGGCCGCCCTGGTCGTGAGGGACTTCGACGTGGGGATTTTGCCGTCGGCAGACCACTGGTGGAGCTGGCAGGACAGCCGTGAACTGGGCTCGGCGCTCGCGGAAGCAGGCCATCTGTTGGTCGGCTTTGGCATTCCCTGGCTCAATGGTGACCTGGAACCACCGACCTGAGCCCTGGCTGTGCTAGAATGAAGCGATGCTGACCCGTCATGCAATCCCTTCTGGCACGCGCCATCGGCGCATCCCGTCCTCATTGCTGGTCGCATTGGTCATGCTGGTTGCCTGCAGTCCCTTCGCACAGGCCCCGACGCCGACATCGACGCCGGCGCCTGCGGATACGCCGGCCCCCACTGCCACCCCGAGCGTGACGCCATCACCCACTGTGACGCCGACCATCGCGCCTGACCTGCTATTGGAGGCGGCGGCCAGGGTGCTGCAGGACGGCGAAACAGCGCGCGGTGTGTTTGCCCTGGAATCGCTGCTGGCGCAGACTCCTGCGGCGGCCCAGGCGGCGGAGGCGGCCTTGCTGCTGGGGCAGGAGCGGCTGCGCGAAGGGCAGTATGACGCCGCCTTCGATATCCTGACCCGCTATCTTGAGCTGCAGCCGGCAGGGGAGCGCGACGCGCGCGCCTGGTTCTGGCGCGCCGAAGCGCTGGTCGGCCAGGGAAACTGGCAGGACGCCATCGTCGACTACACGGCCTGGATGCAGTTGCGACCTGGCGTCATCGACAGTTACGCGCTTGAGCGCATCGGTGACGCGCAACAGGCCCTCGGCCAACCTGAGGCCGTTCTGGCCAGCTACCGGGCTGCGGCGGCGAGTGAGCGCGTGCTTCCGGCGGCCCTGCGCATGATCGAAAAGCTGGCTGAGGCCCTGCTGGCGGCGGGCCAGGCCAGTGAGGCTGTGACGCAATACGAGGTCATCCTCACGCGGGCCGAAAACCCGGGATATCGCGCCGGCGTTCGCCTGGCGGCGGCACGGGCCCAACTGACGGCGGGCGACGAGGCGCTGGCGCTGGCGCGGATGAAAGTCCTGTTCGAGGAGCAACCGGATACGGCCGCTGCCTACGAGGCCATGCTGACCCTGCTGGAACGCGAAATCGCGCTGGACCCTGTCGCCATCGGTCGCGTGAGTTCCATCGCCGGCGACGTGCAGCGCGCACAGGCCGCCCTGGCGCCGCTCTCCGCTGCAGGCGGCGACTTTCCGGCGGAGTTGTGGCTCACGCTGGGCCGCGCCGAACGGGACCTGGGCGACAGCGAGGCGGCGATGGCGGCCTTCGGGGCCATTTCCCAGGACAGCGATTTTTACGGCGAGGCCTTGCTGGAACTGGGCCGCACCCGTTTCTGGAGCGGTGATACGGAAGGCGCCATCGAACATTATCTGCAACTGGCCGACAGGGTGGCAAGGTCACCGGCGGCGGCGGAAGCCCTGTGGCGGGCAGGATTCTTGCAGGGCTCACTGGACCTGCCGCTGGAAGCGCGCGTGACCTTCGGGGAACTCGTGGACGAGTTTCCCGACTCGACTCAGGCGACCAGCGCGTTGTGGCTGATGGCCGAAGCCGCCGAATTGCGCAATGAAACGGGGCTGGCTCGTGAGTATCTCACTCGTCTTGCCAATCGTTTGCGGGGGGAAGGCCGGGCGGAAGCCTTGCTGCGTTCGGGGCGGCTTTCCCGACTACTGGGCAACGAGGAGGCGGCGAAGGCCGCATGGAGCGACGTCGCCGTCGCCGCGCCGGACAGTTTCTACGCCGCGCGGGCGAAAGACCTGCTGAGCTCCCGTTCCCCGCTGCAACCACCATCCGACCTTCCTCTGGCCTTTGACGAGGCGGCAGATTTGAGCGAAGCGGAAGACTGGCTGCGCGCAACCTTCGACCTTGAACAGGCGAGCCCGCTGTGGCCGGCGGCGGCGGAGCTGCTGGCCGACGAAAGGCTCCGGCGCGGCACGGCGCTGTGGTCGCTGGGCCTGATCGACGAAGCGCGGGACGAGTTCTTCGATTTGATCGACGAGAGCAGCGGCGACGGCCTGACCTCCTACCAGCTGGCCGTGCATCTTCGCGGGCTGGGAGACTACTACAGTTCGATATTCGCCGCCGCCAACGTGCTGAAGGCGGCCGACGTCGCCACCGTCGATGCACCGCGCTGGCTGGCGCGCCTGCGTTACCCGGTGTACTGGCTGGACCAGGTGCAGGCCGCGGCGCGGGAACATGCCATGGACCCGCTGCTGCTCTTTTCACTGATCCGCCTGGAAAGTCTGTTTGACCCCTGGGCGGAAGCCGCCGCCGGTGAAAAGGGCCTGACGCAAGTCATCCCGCCGACCGGCGACTACATCGCCGGCCAGATCAACTGGCCCAATTATCAGCACAGCGACCTGTTTCGGCCGCATGCCTCCATCACGTTTGGCGCCTGGTATCTGGCCGAGCAATTGCAACGTTTCAACCTCAACCCGCTGGTCGCGCTGGCGGGCTACAACGCCGGGCCGGGCCGCGCCATCCAGTGGCAGGAAGCATCCGGGGGGGATCCCGACCGCTTCCTTGAGGCCATCGACATCGACAGCACGCGCAACTACGTGCAACTCCTGTATGGCATCCATCACGTGTATCGCACGCTTTATGGCGCGGAAGGCTGCGGGATGTACCAGGGAGTCTTTTCCTGTACGGGTTGACGGGAGCGCCCCATGTCCTCCGCTGAAGCTGCCATTATCGCCAGGGACATCAGCAAGAGTTACGGCAGGACAAGGGCGGTGGACGGCCTCGACTTTCGGGTAGAACGCGGCGAGGTCTTCGCCCTGCTGGGCCCCAACGGCTCCGGCAAGACGACCACCATACGCATGATTCTCGACATTCTGCGGCCGGACAGCGGCAGCATCACTGTCCTGGGCCAGGCGGCCGGAGCCCCCGTCGCCCGGCGAATCGGCTATCTGCCGGAGGAGCGCGGCCTTTATCGCAACGCGCCCGTGCTGGAGGTGATGGTCTATCTCGGCCAGTTGAAGGGCATGGATGCCAAAGCGGCGCGGTCCCATAGTCTGGCACTGCTGGAGCGCCTTGATCTGGACGCTCATGCGGGCAGCAAGGTACGGGAATTGAGCAAGGGCATGCAGCAGAAGGTGCAGTTTGCCGTCACCGTGCTGCACGAGCCGGAACTCATCATCGTCGACGAGCCCTTTTCAGGTCTGGATCCGGTCAATACCCAGGTGCTGGAGACCCTGCTGCGCGAGATGCGCGCCAGAGGCGTGGCCATTGTCATGAGCACGCACCAGATGCACCAGGTGGAGGCCATGGCCGACCGCCTGTTGATGATCAGCCAGGGCCGGCAGAAGCTCTACGGCCCGGTGGCGGAGATCCGGCGCCAGTTTGCCAGCCATGCGCTCCTGGTCGAAGGTCAGGGGGACTGGTCGCGACTGGCGGGCGTCAGCGCCGTGGAAGCGGGTGAAAGACCTGGTGAATCCTTGTTGCGGCTGGAGCCGGAAAGCTCGCCGGATTCGGTGTTGGCCGCCATTGCCGCCGCCGGCGACATGCAGATTCGCCGCTTCGAACTGGCGACGCCTGGATTGAGCGAAATCTTCATTCGCGTCGTTGAGGGCGAGTGATGCGACTGGCCCTGCTGGTGGCGCGACGCGAGTATCTCACAGTCCTGCGCAGCAAGGGGTTCCTGTTCGCCACTTTCGGCGTCCCGTTGATAGCGCTGCTGCTGATCACGGTCGTGTTTGAGGCCATCGACGGCGCCGGCCCCGCCAGCTCCACCCTGCCTGGCGAGACCGGCTTCGTCGACCTGGCGGGCGTGATCGGGCGGCCGGACCCCTTTCGGCCATTTGAATCGGATTCGCTGGCTCGCGCCGCCTGGGAAGAGGGGCAGCTGGACTCCTGGTTTCTGATCCAGGCGGACTATCTCGACAGCGGCGGGGTCACGCTGTACACGCGCCTGCCGGACAGTGAAGCGCTGGAAGACTCCATGGCCGCTTTCCTGCGCGAGAACCTTGCAACGCAGGCCGGCAGTCGCCTGCCGCCCGCCCGCCTGGCGCAGCCGGTGGAACTGCGCGTTCGAGCTTCGGGTATGGACCTCGGCGCCAGCGATGCGGGTGGCGTGTTCCTCGTCCAGTTCCTTTACGCCCTCGCCTTTTTCGTCGCGATGCAGACGACAAGCGGCTATCTCATCGCCAGTCTTGTGGAGGAGAAGGGCAGCCGGGTGCTGGAGATTCTGGTCACCAGCATTTCGCCCCTGCAACTGATGCTGGGGAAAATGCTGGGTCCGGCCTGCGTTGGCCTGACGCAACTTGCCGTCTGGCTGGGCGCGGCGTTGGTCGCCCGCACCATGGGGCCGGACTTGCCAGTTGTCGCCGCCTTCGAAGTGCCGGCGGATGTTCTGCTTGTCACGCTGCTTTACTTCCTGCTCAGCTATTTTCTGAACGCCACGATTTTCGTCAGCATCGGTTCCATCAGCGACAGCGAGCAGGAGAGCCGTCAACTGGCAGGTGGCCTGACCCTGGTCACGGTAGTACCCTTTATCGCCTACGCCGTGCTGCTCGGCGACCCTCATGGAACGATCAGTATGGCGCTGACGCTCTTCCCCCTGACGGCGCCCCTCACCGCCATCATCCGCATGGGCATGGGCGCGCTGCCCACCTGGCAATTGGCGCTGAGTCTCACGCTTCTGACCCTGTCACTGGTCGCTGCCGTACCTCTGGCGGCGCGTCTGTTTCGCTGGTCAACACTGCTCTACGGCGTGCGTCCCACGCTGCGGCGCCTGTGGCGCCTGCTGCGCAACCCGGCACAGGGCAGGCGACGCGCATGATCGGGCCGGTCTGGCAGGTGTTTCGCTTCGAGTTGCGGCGCAATCTGCGACGGCGCACCTGGCAACTGGCGGCCATTGCCGTCCCGTTGCTGGCCCTGCTGGTTCTCGAGGGGGCGCAGGGGTTGAATCGGGGCGGCGCTTTGCCCGGCGTGAACCTGCCCGGATTCACTGCTCTGGGCCTGGGAACTTCCGGCGGCGGCCGGCGCGGCCTGGTGGATGAGACCGGGCTGTTTCCCGGCGCTGGCGACTTGCAGCTGTTCGCGGATGAAGCGACGGCGTCGCAGGCCCTTGAGCGCGGCGACATCAGCAGCTGGTATCATATCCCCGGCGACTACCTGCAACGGGGTGTCGTCTATCAGGTGATGCCGTCCCTGAACCTGAGCGAGATGAGTCGCGGCGTGATTCGCAGGCACATCCTGACGTCGCTGGCCGACGAGCTGGATTCCAGCCTGCTGGCGCGCCTGGAGCGGCCCCTGCGGCTGAACGTCGTGCGTGAGCAGGAAGCAGAATCGGCCAGAGGGTCGGGCCCTGGCCGGGCGAATGATGAACTGGCTCTGCTGGTGATTTACCCATTCGTCATGGCCCTGATGTTCAGCCTGTTCATGACCAGCGGTTACCTGCTGCAGGGCGTCATCGAGGAAAAGGAGACGCGGGTCATCGAGATCCTGCTCTCCACCCTGCAACCCGGACAGCTGTTTGCCGGCAAGGTGTTGGCCTACGGGACGCTCGGCCTGATGCAATTGCTCTTCTGGCTGGCGGGCATATTGCTGGTTTTGCAACGCCTGCCCCTGCAGGGCGCGTTTGCCGCCCTGGCACAATTCGTCCTGCCGGAGGGCGCCTTGCCGCTGATGCTGGTCTATTTCGTGCTGGCCTACCTGCTGTTCGCCAGCGCCTACGGCATCCTGGGCGCGCTGTCGGCCTCAATGCGCGAGGGACCGCAGTACGCCGTGGTCTTTACCCTCCCCGCCGTCATACCCCTGTGGGTGAGCACGGCGTTCATCGAGGCTCCGGATAGTCCGCTGGTGCTGGCCCTCAGTCTCTTTCCCCTCACCGCGCCGCTGGCGATGCTGCAGCGCGTACTCATCGGCGCCGTACCCGCCTGGCAGATCGCGCTCGGCATTGTGCTGCTGCTGCTGTGCAGCCTGGCCCTGATGTGGCTGGCCGGGCGACTTTTTCGCGTGCAGACGCTGCTCGCCGGGCGCATGCCGCGCTTGCGGGAACTGCCGGGACTGCTGCAGGGCTGAAATCCGTCAGGACGAAGGCTGCGCCCAGGTGATCAGCCCCGGGTGAATCTGGTCCGGCAACAGTTCGTGCCTTGGCAACACGCGCGCGGAGAGGCCCCGCTCCCCGCCCACGTGATAGGCGTAGCGGGCCTGAAACATCCAGGTTCCGTTTTCCCGCTCACCAACCGGGTGCATGTCTACGGCATCGCCGGCGTGCGCCCCCAGTTCGCGCTGGGTGTTCAGCTTGCCGGAATACAGCTGGACGCGCAGGTCAGCCGGGCTGAAGCGGCCCAGGTGGACTCTGGCTTTCACGTCAAATGACGCGCCGACCACGAGTTGCGCATGACTGAATTCCAGCGACTCGATGCGAATCTCGTGCCAGAATTGTTCAAGTCTGGCGCGCCAGGCGCTGAAGTCCAGCCCTTGTTGCAGGTTGTCGGCGTACATGCGTTGCACCCGTTGCAGGGATGGCAGATAAAAAAGATCGCAGTATTCCTGCACCATGCGGTGTGAACTGAAGCGCGGCGCCAGTTGTCGCATGGAGGCCTTCACGTGCCGCATCCACTCCTGCGGCAGGTTGTCCTCGTCGCGATCGTAGAAGAGCGGCACAACGTCCTTCTCCAGGATGTTGTAGAGCGCCTGACTCTCCACGTGGTCCTGGTGACCCTCTTCGTGCGGCGGATATTCCTCTCCATTGCCGATGGCCCAGCCGAACTCGGGCGCATAGCCCTCATCCCACCAGCCGTCCAAGATGCTGCAGTTGAGGCCAGCGTTGTAGATGCACTTCATGCCGCTGGTGCCACTGGCTTCCTGTGGCCGGCGCGGATTGTTGAGCCAGATATCCACGCCCTGCACCAGTTGCCTGGCGATGTGCATGTCGTAGTTTTGCAGAAAGACGATGTGCGGCCGCAATTCGGAGTCCTGGGCCATGTGGATGATCTGCCTGATGAACTCCTTGCCGCCGTCGTCGTGCGGGTGCGCCTTGCCCGCAAAAATGAATTGTACGGGCCGTTGCGGGTCGCTGACGATGCGCTTGAGCCGCGGCAGATCGCGAAAGATCAACGTTGCGCGCTTGTAGGTGGCGAAACGCCGGGCGAAACCGATGGTCAGCGCCCGCGGGTTGAGTACGCGGCTGCTGGCATCGGCTTCGCTGCGCGCAAATCCGCGCCGTAGCAACTGCTGGTGGAGGCGTTCGCGGGCAAAGGCGATAAGTTGACGCCGACTGCGTTCATGGACGCGCCAAAGTTCGTCGTCGGGAATGTCGTCGACTGCCGTCCACAGGGCAGGCCGCCCGTCTTCCTCGCGCCAGGCCGGGTCCAGATAGTGATCGAAGAGCTCCGCAATCTCGTCGCTGATCCAGCTCTGAATGTGGACGCCGTTGGTGACGCTGTGGACGGGCACTTCATCAAGCGGCGTGTTGGGGTAGAGCGACCCCCACATCCCGCGTGAAACCCAGGCATGCAACTTCGAGACGCCGTTGGTGCCGCTGCTGAGGCGCATGGCCAGCACCGGCATGGAAAACATCTCATGGTCGCCGACGTGTTCGCGACCGAGGTTCAGGAACTCCTCACGTGAGAGACCCAGTTCGCGGCTGTAGTCGCCAAAGTGCTCGTCGATCAGGTCAAACTCAAATCGCTCCAGGCCGGCGGGGACGGGTGTGTGCGTCGTGAAGACGTTGCCGGCGCGGGTGATCTCCTGCGCCTGGGTGAAGCTCAGACTCTTCTCGTGTTGCAACTGGCGGATGCGCTCAAGGGCGAGAAAGGCGGAGTGCCCTTCATTCATGTGGCAAATGCCGGGCCGCAGCCCCAGGGCGTCCAGCGCGCGTATGCCGCCGATGCCCATCAGGATCTCCTGACGAATGCGCGTGCGCCGGTCACCGCCATACAGGCGGTCGGTCAGGTTGCGGTCTTCCGGCAAGGGGTTCTCCGGAATGTTTGAATCCAGCAGAAAGAGCTGGACGCGTCCCACCTGTACGCGCCAGACGGCTGCGTAAAGCTCGCGCCCTGGCAGCGTCACGCTGATGCGCAGCGGAATGCCCTGTTCATCGTGCACCAGAGTGAGGGGCAGGTTGGCCAGGTCATTGATCGGGTAAGATTCCTGTTGCCAGCCATCGGCGTTGAGGTACTGGTGAAAGTAACCCTCCTGGTAGAGCAGCCCGATGGCGACGAGTGGCAGCCCGAGGTCGCTGGCGCTCTTGAGGTGGTCACCGCTCAGGATTCCCAGGCCGCCGGAGTAGGTCCCAAGCGATTCAGTCAGGCCGTACTCCATGGAGAAGTAGGCGATGCAGGTGCCGGGGGGCTGGTCGCCGGCGTTGCGGGCGAACCAGGTGTCCGTGCGGGCCGTTTCCGCATCGCGCCGGGCGCAGACGCGTTGCAGATGCGCCAGGAAACTGGCGTCAGCAGCCAGCTCTTCGAGCCTCTCCTGGGTCAGCAGGCCGAGCAACTGCACCGGATTGTGCCCGGTCTCGCGCCACAGGTCCGGGTCCAGGCGACGGAACAACGCCTGGCAGTCGCTGTCCCATGACCAGCGCATGTCGTAGGCCAGCTCCCGCAGGCGCGCGAGATCGCCGGGCAGGTTGGCGGTGACGTTGACGGTGAATACCGGTCTGATCATGGGTAACTCCGTGACGGCGAAATTGTGCGAAAGAAATGCAGCGGACGGGGAAGCGGGGCCATTTACTGACCGAAATGAAGGACTAGCGCCGCGCCAGCTGGAATCCCAGTCGCTCGCCATCGGGTACGCGGCGGTCCGGGAAGGCCTCGAAATCCCCGCCTTGCAGGTCCGTGCCAATGATACAGGAGCGCCCGACAGTTAATCCGGCGGGCACCTGGGTGTTCTTGCCAATGCAGGTGATCCCCAGGTCGCCAACCTGCTCAATGGACCCGACCCGCGCATTGTGGCCAATGACCGCTATCTTGTCGATGATGGCCCGTTCGATGATGGCGCCGGCCTCGACGAAGGTGTCCGTAAGCAGGATCGATTCACGCACGACGCAATCCGGACCAACGATGACCCCTGGCGAGAGCACCGAGCGTTCGACCAGCGCGCCCGAAGAGACGACAGCGCCTTCGGCGATCATGCTGTCGCGGACGGTGGCGTCACGCTGGATCAGGACCGGCGGACGCTCCTCGCTGCGGGTGTGAATCACCCAGGTGCGGTCGCTGAGGTTGAGGGACGGCGGCGTCCCCAGCAGGTCCATGTGGGCTTCCCAGTAGGCGTCGATGGTGCCTACGTCGATCCAGTAACCGTCGAAGGGCCAGGCGAACACGCGCTGCTTTTCGATCAGCATGCGCGGCAGGATGTCCTTGCCGAAATCGTGGCTGGAATCCCCCAGTTCGTGGTCACGATGCAGCATGCGTTCCAGAACGTCGTAATTGAAAATGTAGACTCCCATGCTGGCGAGGTTACCGGGGGGATTCGGCGGCTTCTCGACAAAGTCTCGCACACTCAGGTCATCTTCGACGTCCACGATGCCGTAGCGACTGGCCTCGTCGAGGGGCACGCGGATGGTCGCCACAGTCGCATCGGCGTTGTTGTCGCTGTGGAACTGCAGCATTTCGGCGTAGTCCATCTGGTAAATGTGATCGCCGGACAGAATGAGGACGTAATCCGGCCTGCCGCGTCGCACGAAGGGCAGGTTCTGCGCGACGGCGTCGGCTGTGCCGGCGTACCAGTCGGTATCCCGCCGGCCAAGAAAGGGTTGCAGCAGCAATACGCCGCCGGTGAAGGAACGGTCCAGGTCCCAGGGGCGTCCGCGACGGATGTGATCGTTGAGGCTGTGGGGTCGATACTGGGTGAGGATGAGAACGTCAAAGATATTGGAGTTCACGCAGTTACTGAGCGTGAAGTCGATAATGCGGTATTTGCCGGCAAAGGGCACGGCGGGCTTCGCGCGCTTGTGGGTCAGGGTGGCGAGTCGCGTGCCTTCGCCACCGGCAAGGATTACTGCCTTGATTTTCACAGGTGGGCCTCGCTAATGAGAACGTCGCGATAGAGTTCATTCGTGGCACGGGCGCTCTTGTCCCAGCCGAAGTCCTGCTTCATGGCGCGCTCCTGCATACGCCGCCAGGCCGCGGGACGGTTGTGCCAGGTCCTGATGGCCCATTCCAGCGTGTGCGCCAGGGCCTCGGTCTCACTCCAGCCGAATACGAAGCCGGTGCCGCGGGAGCCACGGCCGTCGTCGTAGTTCACCACCGTATCGGCCAGACCCCCTGTCTTGCGCACCAGGGGCAGGGAACCATAACGCATGGCCAGCAACTGACCAATGCCACAGGGCTCGAAGAGACTGGGCATCAGGAAGAGGTCCGAACCGGAGTAGATTTGACTGGCAAGGGCGCTGTCAAAATCGTGCTGGACCGCTACGCGCTCGGGCCACTGGCCGGCCATCAAGGCCAGCTCATGATGAAAGCGGGGATCGCCGCTGCCCAGGCTGATGAACTGCAGGGCGTCACGGGTCAGCAGGCGTCGCATGACCGGCAGGGCCAGATGCAGGCCCTTCTGCACGTCCAGGCGCCCCACCATGGCCACCAGCGGGACCTTGCGTTCGCGGTCCAGCCCTTGCCTGCGCTGCAGGTCCCTGCGATTGATGCAACGGGACTGGCTGAACTCCCCGGCGCCGTAATTGGCAACCACGTGGCAATCCGTTTCGGGATTGTAGTGTTGGCGATCAATGCCATTGAGGATGCCATGCAGGCTGGCGCTGCGGGTGCGAATCAGGCCATCGAGGCCGCGGCCCTGCTCGGGGGACTGGATTTCCGCCGCATAGCGGGGACTGACCGTGGTCAGGGCGTCGGCGCTGGCGATTCCGATGGCCAGCAGATTGTCATCCAGGTCCTGGTAGACAAGGTCCGGCTGGCTGCGCGTCGGGATGCCGCAATAGTACAGCGCAGTGCCGGAATCGTGTCCCTGGTAGGCGAGGTTGTGGATGGTCAACAGCGAACGCATCGACGCCCAGTCCGGACTGGAACGACTGACGGACAGAAGGAAGGGGATCAGGGCGCAGTGCCAGTCGTTGGCATGCAGGACGTCCGGGAACCAGTTGTCTCGCAGGCGGAGTTCCCAGGCGCAGGCCAGCGTCAACTGGCAGAAGAGGATGAAACGTGTGGCATCCCTGGCCTGGTCAAGATACAGCGTACCCTCTGCGCCAAACCATGGCTCGCATTGCAGAAAGTAGTGACGAACCTCTTCGCGACAAACGCCGTGGACGTGGACGTCCAGGGTGCCGCTTCGATGCGGATAGCGGAATGAGAACTGGTAAACAAGACCGTGGCCGGCGTAATCAATGAAGCCGTACAGCGGTGTGATGACACGGACGTCTGTTTCCGCCGAGCGCAGCGCAAGGGGAAGCGAGCCGGCGACTTCGGCAAGACCTCCCGTGCTGGAGAAGGGGCTGACCTCTGCACTCGCGTAAAAGACGTTCATGTCGGCGCACTGTCACTCCTGACCCGGGGACAGACTCCACGAGTCAGTTTAACCGCCGGAAAACTGGCTCGCAACAGAGGCGCGTGGCACCGCGCCTGGCCGCGCGCTACCTTCATTGATGGTCAGTTGAGGGACTTATGCAGACGACGTCGACCCGGTCAGGGGCAAGCACGACCATCCTGCTGGCGCCGCCCGGCGCCGACAAGACCGACCAGGTGCTGCAAAGGCTTCGCGAAATCCTGGAGAAGCCGGACTGGCAGGAAACCTGGTTGTTGACCCCAAATCGGACGCAGGAACGGTTCCTGCGCCAGAGTCTGCTCGCACCGGCTCGGGACGGCGCCGCCATTTTCAACGTCAGGTTCCTGCGATTTCACGATCTTGCCGCGACCCTGTGCGCCCTCACTGGCAGACCGGCGCGTGTCCTGCGTGGGCAGGAACGTCAGGTCCTGCTTCGTCACTTGCTTGAGGACATGGCACAGGGTGGCGAGTTGGGTGTTTTCTCCCAGGCTGCCGACACTGGCGGGATGCTGCACGCCATCCTCGGCTTCATCGATGAACTGCGCGCGAACCTGGTATCCCCGGAGAAGTTTGCGGGGGCTGCGCAGGGCTCCAGGGAGCTGGAACTTGCGGCCATCGCCAGGCGTTACGAGACGGCGCTGCAGGGACGGAACGTTCAGGACCGGACGGGAAGTCTGGCCCACGCGGCGGAGGCCCTGAGCGACCCCGCGCTGCAGAATCAGCTGGCCCGCATTGCCAATCTGATCGTGGATGGCTTCGATGGTTTCACGCCCCTGCAGGCCAGTCTCTTGATGCAGGTGGCGGCCGGCGTGGGGAGCGCGATCATCACCTTGCCGGCAGCACCCGGCCGGGAGGAGACTGTTGGCGCCGGCTTCCGGCGCGCGCTGGACCTGCTCGGGGAGCACAGCCCCCGGCCGATACGCATCGAAGCGCCTCCCGTCATCTCTGGTCGGCGGAAAGCGGGCCTGCAGGAACTGACAACCTGCCTCTTCACGGACAGGCCGGCTTCCAGGCAGCAGCAGGGTTGCCTGCACCTGCTGGAAGCGCCAGGGCCGGAAAAGGAGGCCCTCGCCATCACGCGGCGCATCAAGGGGCTGTTGCTGGAGACCGATGCGCGTCCCGAAGACTGCCTGGTCGTCTTGCGCGCCTGGTCACAGTATGCCGGTCCACTGCGGGCCGCGGCCAGGGAGCATGGCGTTCTGCTGGCCTTCGCACGCGGCGAGCCTCTGATCGACCAGCCAGTCATTCGCCACCTGCTCGAATTGCTGGACCTGTCGGTGGACGACTTTCCGCTGCAGGAGACGCTGGACCTGTTGCGCGCGCCCTGCTTCCGTGTGCCGGGCCTGGACCAGGAGCAGGTGACGGCCCTGGAGCGCATCGGCCGAAAGCATCGTGTTAATGGTGGCCGTGACGCCTGGCTGGCCGCTCTGGACGCGAGTTGTGTGGAGGGCAGCGAGGATATTGCTCAGGCGCTGGGCTGTTTCATGGAGGCGGTGACTCCCCCGGCGGAGGTGGGTTCGACGGGACTGTGGCGCTGGCTGCGCGGACTCTGCGGTCTTGATCCGCAGGCGGAGCCGGACCTTTACTCGCTGGACATGCCGTCCTGTATGGCCGTCGGGCCGTTCGCTGGTTCACTTGCCGGTGAACAAGCGTCACTGGACGCGTTCGACAGTCTCCTGAAACGCAGGACAGGCAGGAATGAAGAACTGCCTGGGGGTGAAAGCGATGGGCAGGCGGACATCGACGCCTGGCTCGCGGACCTGCGCGAGGCCCTGAATCGGGCGCGACTTCAGGGTGAAGAGGCGCGGCAAGGCGCCGTACTGGTCGTCGAGGCTACGAAGGCTCGGGGGCTGGAGGCGCGCCACGTCTTCATTCCCGGCCTGTCCGCCGGGATTTTCCCGGGGACTGGCGCAGTAGACCCGCTGTTTCTGGCCAGCGAACGGGTGGCCCTGGCAGAGCGTGGCGCCGACCCCGGGCCTGGCGATGGCGGCGGTGATGACGCCCTGTTCCTGCAGCTTTCAGGCCTGGCCCGTGATTCCATGATGCTGACGCGCCCTGCTGAAGAGAACGGCACGGCGCGTCAGGCGAGTCATCTCTGGGCGGCCGTGCGCGATGTGTACCCCCGGCAACACGTGGAGAGGGTGCGGGCCGCTGCCACGGTTCCGCCTGAACAGGTCGCGTCAACGCAGGAAGCGCTCGTCACGCTGGGGGCCGACAGTGGGTCCAAGGCGGCCGCGCCCCTGCGAACCTGGCTGCGACGCGAGCGCGCCGCTTTGCTGGCGCAGGTGGAGTATGCTGGCGGGGTTGAGGCGAATCGTCTGTCGTGGTACCGGGCGCATGACCGCTATTCCGGTGTGCTCGCCGATCCGCAACTGATCGCGTGGGTCGCGGATGAACTGGGACCGCAACGGCCCTGGAGCGCGTCACAACTGAACGATCTGGGCGCCTGCCGCTACCGCTTTTTCGCCGGACGGCTGCTTGGCCTGGAGGAATTGTGGCAGCCGGAACCGGGCCTGAACGCGATGGACCTGGGTACGCTCAATCACGAGATTCTGGAGCGCACGTATGGAGACTTGGCAAGGCGGGGTCTGACCATAGGGGAAGAGAATCTGGGCGAGGCGCTGGAAGCCCTGGAAAGCTCGGCCCGGGATGTGTTCGAGGACGTCGAGCGCATTCTGGATCGTCCGCCTGACACACTTTGGCCCTGGGAGCAGCAAAACATACGCGCGAGGCTTGAGGCCTTTGTACGTATGGACTTTTCGGGTAACGGTCCCGTTGGCAAGCGACTACCAGGAACCGGACGCCGGTCGCTTTGGCAGGAGTATCGCTTTGGCTTCGATGACAGGCAATTCACTATCCCTCTTGCAGTAGACGGACGGCAGGAAGCGCTCAGGTTGCGCGGATACATCGACCGCATGGACGTCGCCAGCGGTCGGGCCCTTGTCGTTGATTACAAGAGCGGCAGCAGAGCGATTCCAACCGGTCATCTGGCCGAAGGCATGGAGGTCCAGATGCTGGTCTACCTGCGCGGGGCTGAGCACCTGCTACAAGGGGATGCGGAATTCTCACTGGATGGCGGGGCTTTTCTGCAGTTGCGCAGCCTTAAGAGCAGCGGCGCTGTCTCACTGGATGACAAGGGCAGGCAGAGCCTGCAGGCAGCGGAGCAACGGATCGGCGAAAACATCGCCGCGGCGCGACGCGGCGACTTTCGCGTCGAGCCGCGGCTGCCAGACAAGGAGAACGGTCGCTGTGTGCGCTACTGTGAGTTCTGGCAACTGTGCCGCGTGAACGAGACCCGCAGCCCCGGTCAGGAGGCAGCGCCGTGACGCTGCAACTGACCGCCGACCAGCGGCGCGCCATCCACACGCATGACCGCAACCTGGTCGTGCTGGCGGCTGCGGGCTCAGGCAAGACCCACGTGCTGGTCGAACGCATGCTGGCCCTGCTGGAAGCCAACCCGGACTGGCCGCTGGAATCGCTGGTGGCGATCACGTTCGCCCGCCGGGCCGGGCGCGAAATGCGGGAGCGTCTGCGCGAAAGATTGCGGGAACGCAGTCTGAACGCCGCGCTGCAGGACAGGGACCGGTGGCAGAGGCATCTGGCCGGCGTGGACAAGGCCTGCATCGGCACGATTCATTCGCTTTGCGCCAAGGTCCTGAGAGTCAGCGCGGCCGAGGCGGGCCTCGATCCAGACTTCAGGGTCGTGCTGGAAGATGAAAGCGAAATCGCGCTTGACGAAGCGCTTGAGGAGACATTGGGTCAATTGGCGGAAAGCGGTGACCCGGCGCTCGCCATCTTCGCAGAATATGATCGCCAGCAGATCATGGATTCCCTGTGCGCGCAGGTGCCTGAGCCCGTCCCTGCCCCAGTCCCCGACGACCTGCTGGAACAGTGGCAGCGTGAGTGGGAGCGTGAGGCCCAGGGCCCACTTCAGAGCTTTCGCGAGTCTGGTGCCTTCAGGGAAGCATTGACCTGGGAGCCGCCACATGGTTGGCCGGAAGGCGACAAGCTGGGCGACGTTTGGGCGCTCTGCCGGCCTCTCTGCATTGAATTTGAGAATGCCACGATCGCGCAGTCGCCGGGGTTGTTGCGGGCCATTGATGACGCCATCAACCTGAGTGGCGGAAAGCTGGATAACTGGGGGGACAGGGAGACCGTCGCCAAAGCCAAAGATGTATTGCGGGCGCTGCGCGAGGAAGTCCGGCCGTTGCTCAAGGACATCGGCGAGGGCGTAACCGACCTCGATCGGCGCGCGGCTGAACTGCTGCCGCTCTGGCAGCGTCTCATTCTGGCGGCGAAAAGAGTCTACGATGAAGGCAAGAAAGCCGGGAACTGGCTTGACTTCAACGGCCTGGAGCAACGGGCGTACGAGGTGCTGCAGCAACCGGACGTGCGAGAGCGCCTGCGGCGTGAATTCCGACAGGTGCTGGTCGACGAGTTTCACGATACCAGTCCGCTGCAATGGCAGATCATCCGCGCCCTGGCGGACCCTGGAGAGCCAGGGCGGCTGTTCATCGTCGGCGACCCGCGCCAGAGCATTTACGGCTTCCGTGGCGCGGACGTCGGCAACTTCGAAAGGGCGCTGAATGAAGTCAGGGACGCCGGCGGGTTGCCGGTGACGTTGTCGCAGTCCTTCCGTTCGCACCAGCCCCTGCTGGACGTGTTGAACAAAATCCATCACGCGGCCCTGCCGGACAAGAAGCATGAGCCCCTGGTGTCCGAACGGAGGCAAACGCCTGGCGACCATCCGGCGCTGGAATTCCTGCAGATGGACTACAAGGCGGCAGGACTCAATGCCGAAGAGGGTCGCGGGCGGCTGGCGCGCGAACTCGCCAGACGGCTGCAAGACCTGGTGGCGGAGGGTTGCCCGATATTCGACCGCGAGTCCGGAGAGACCCGACCGCTCGTTTACGGCGACGTGGCGCTGCTGTTTCGTACGCGCAATCGCATGCCCGGGTATGAAGAGGCATTGGCCGACCTGGGGTTGCCCTACGTGACCCTGGGCGGGCGCGGATTCTTCGGGCGCCATGAAGTTCTGGACCTGCTCAACCTGTTGCGGGCGCTGCGAAACCCGCTTGATGACCTGTCGCTGGCCAGTGTTTTGCGCTCGCCGCTCTTCGCGCTCAGCGATGAGGCGCTGCTGACCCTGAGATTGGCGCGCGACTGTGACGGCAGGCAAGCGCCCTTGTGGGATGCCCTGCAGCGATCGTCGGGTCTGACCGGTCCCGATGCGCGGCAGGCGCGCTTGGCGGGGGAGATTCTGCAGGAACTGGCGTCGCTGGCCGGCCGGGTCACGGTTGACGCGCTGCTGCGCGAGGCGCTGGCGCGGACCGGTTTCCCGGCGACCCTGGGCGGCCTCTACGATGGCGAGCGACGCCGCGGCAACGTGGAGAAGCTGCTGGTAAAGGCCGCGGAAAGGCCAATGCTCTTCACTGAATTCGAGTCCCGTTGTCGCGAGTTCAGTCAACGCGAAGTGCGGGAAGGGGACGCCGCGCCGGATGGCGAGGGCGCGATCACCCTGATGACCGTGCACGGCAGCAAGGGTCTGGAATTCCCGTTGGTCGTGCTGGCCGACGCCGGCAAATGGCGTACACCCTCGGACAGTGCCGTGCTTGCGCCTGACGGGGGTGGAAGTCTGGCCTGCAAGGTGTACGACATGGAGCAGGGCGGCCACAGACCCACGTTCGTCTGGCGCCGGGCGGCTGCGCACAGGCAGGAGGAAAGTCTGGATGAGCGCCGCCGCCTGCTCTACGTGGCTTCGACGCGCGCGCGGGATTACCTGATCGTCTGCGCCAACCACGATGGCAGGCCAGGCGATGAAGGTTGGCTGGCCTGGCTGCATGAGACGCTGGAGCTGAACGGGCGCCCGGCGGATATTCCCTGGCGCATCGGCGGGGGCGAGGTCGTCTGGCGCGATCTTTCCGCGATCGAGGCCGAAAATGGCCTGGAGCAAGATCCACCAACCGGAGTTCACGACAATCCGGATTCCGCACTGTCGGATGTAGCAAAGGTTGATTTGCCCTTGCTGCGTCCCGTGCCGGCGAAATCACCCGGGCTGTTGCAGGAGATCGCCGTCACAACGTTGTCGGAGCATTATGAACGCAGCGTCATGCGCGGGTCAGGTACGCTGTTGCCGCCGGGCGACGCCGACTCGCAACGACAGCTGGGCGAGCTGTTGCATGCGGCGCTTGGTCGCTGGCGACCCGGATCGGGTCCGGAGGCCGGGTTGCGGCAGCAACTCGACGGCCTCCTTTGGCAACAGGGCATTCGCAATCCGCAAAGGCGCGCTGCGATTCTGCGTCAGGCAGTGGCGCTGCTCGCCAGGTTTGAAGCGGGCCCGCTGGCGGAGCGAATGAGGGTGGCGCCGCTCCTGCTACAGGAATTGCCCTTCATGCAACGACATGGCGGCTGTCTGATTCAGGGCAGCATCGATCTGGTCATGCGAGATGTGGCCGGCAACTGGACGCTGGTGGACTTCAAGAGCACGTTTCTGGGCGAGGAGGCACCGCAAACCATGGCGGAGGACCATGCGAGACGTCACTGGCTACAACTGGGCCTGTATGCCAACGCCCTTGCGCAGCGTCCAGGCGTAGATTCAACGATGCTGACGGTACAGGTCCACTATTTGCGCCATGGTTTGGACGTGACCGTGCCGACGACGGCCTGGCAGGCGGCGCTGACGGAACTGGACGGGATACTCGCGATCGAACTGGCGGACGCTTCTGCGGCCGGCTAGTTGCGCCATTCCGGGGGAGCGAAGGGACGGCTGCTGCCGCCGCGCCAGGCGCCGTCCGCCAGCGATTCCAGCAAAATACGTTCCTGTTGACTGCGCCGTACGCGGGCCTCGATCTCAAGCGGGTCCCAGTGGGACAGCAGGCCGGACTGCAGATCGGCCTCGACCTCTGCCAATTCCGGCCTGCCCGCCAGATTGTGAAATTCGCCCGGGTCATCCTGCAGGTCGTAAAGTTCGGGCGGGTCGCCGTGGCTGTAGTTGAACTTGTAGCGGCCGCGGCGCAGCATGGCCATCGGCGCCACGACACCGTGTCCGCAATATTCCGCGAAGGCCTCGTCCTTCCAGTCCGCGTCCTGACCCTGCAGCAGACCCACCAGGCTGTCGCCGTCGAGCGACACGGGTGCTTCAACACCCGCCAGTTCCAGCATGGTTGCCACCACGTCAACCAGAGACACGACCTGCGGCAGTCGCTGGCCGGCGGGAAATTGCCCCGGCCAGGCAATCTGCAGCGGCACGCGTATGGAAGCCTCGTAAAAGTTTGACTTGCGCCACATGCCGTGCTCGCCGTTCATCTCACCGTGATCGCTGAGATGGATGACCACGGTGTTTTCCAGTTGACCGCTGGCTTCGAGCGCGTCGAGCAACTGTCCGAGCTTCTCGTCCAGGTAGCTGATCAGGCCGTAGTAGCCGGCGCGGGCGCGACGCACCAGTTCCTCGTCAAAGTCCACAAAGCCGAACATTGCGCCCAGGCGCTGGTAGACGGGATGCAGGGACTCCAGGTGGCCGGGAGGAATATCCGGCATGTCGATGCGATCGGTCGGGTACATGTCCCAAAAGCGCTGCGGCACGATGAAGGGGAAATGGGGCGCGATGAACGAGACGTTCAGGGTCCAGGGGCCTTCCCGACGAGCCGGATCGCGCAGCCAGTCCAGCGCGCGCTGCTGCGCCAGGTCGTCCACCTCGATCTCGGTGCTGCGGCCCGGCCCGGCTTCCGCCAGCGCGCCCCAGGGTTGCCGGGCCGGGATGACCCCTTCGGACCAGTCAAAGACCGGATGCGCCAGTTCGGCGTGCAGGTCGCGCGCCAGCTGTTCCTGAAAACCGTGCAGGCGGTCCGGCCCGCAGAAGTGTTGCTTGCCGGAGAGCGCGACCTCGTAACCGACCGAGCGCAGCAAATGCGCCCAGGTGAGGGCGTCCACGCGCAGCGGACAGGCGTTGTCCCAGGTGTCCTGACGATGGACGTAGCGGCCGGTCATGAAGGACATGCGTGAGGGCATGCACAGGGGCGAATTGCAGTACGCGTTGTCGAAGGTCGTGCCCAGGGCAGCCAGTCGCTCCATGTTGGGGGTCTGCACCAGCGGGTGCCCGTGCAGGCTGCTATACATCGGCGCGTGTTCGTCGGACATGATAATGAGCAGGTTGGGTTGTCCTGACATGATTAAAGCGCCTCGGCTGAAATGATGAAGGTCGCGGAAGCCGGATTGGTCGCCAGCGCCACGTTGTGCACGTTGCAGATGCGCAGCAGCCCCTGTATATCCGGGTCATGCGGGTGTTTGCCGAGCGGGTCGACGAAGAATAACACGGCCGCGACCCCGCCCTCGGCCACCAGGGCCGCGATCTGGGCGTCACCGCCCTGCGGGCCGGAAAGTTTCTGCCACACCTTGAGACCTGTGTTTTCGTTCAGCATTTTGCCGGTGGTGTGGGTCGCTACCAGGTTGTAGCGCTCCAGCACGTTGCGATGCGACAGGGCGAAGGCGACCATTTCGGCCTTCTTGCCGTCATGGGCGATCAACGCGATGGTCTTGCGTGCCCTGCTTCTGCGCGCCATGACTGCTCCCATTAGCGGCCAAACGAGATGGGCAAGGGAAGATTCAACCCGCCCCGCGGCGGAAATATGCGCAGCAGGCGGCGGTTGATGGCGACGGCCTCATGATAGTGGGTCTCCAGAGCGGCCATGATGCGTTCCCAGGGGCGTTCCAGCGCCAGTTCGCGGGCGCGCGCGGCCATGTTGAGACGGAGGGCCTCATCGTCGCGCAGACGCCGGGCGGCGGCGGCGAAAGCCTGGGGGGCGGCCGGGCAGATGATGCCGGTCTCTCCATCAAGCACCAGGTCTTTCACGCCTCCCTGGTCGATGACGATGGCTGGCAGGCCGGAAGCCATGGCTTCCTGCACGACCTGTCCGAAAGTCTCGTTGGGGCCGGTGAAGGCAAACAGGTCGGCGCTGGCAAAGGCGCCGGCCAGATCTTCGCCCAGCAGGTAGCCGGTGAAGTGCGTTCCCGTGCCGGCGAAAATGGCCTCCAGTTCCTCGCGCCGGTGGCCGTCGCCGATGATGGTCAGCGCGATGCCCTCCGTTCGCGCCAGGTCCAGCAACAATTCGACCTTCTTTTCGTTGGCCAGGCGCCCGACGTAGATGCAGACGAGGCTGTCGGGATCGCGGCCCTGCAGCAGGCGTTCGCGCCATTCGGCCGAACGATTGTCGGGTGAGAAGCGCTGGCAATTGACCCCCCGCCCCCAGTAACGCAGGCGGCGGTAGCCCCAGGCCTGCAACTGGTCGTGCGTCGTGCGGGACGGGACCAAAGTCAGGTGGCAGCCGTTGTGAATGAAACGCAGCCAGTCGCGCATCGGCTGGGAGAACACGTTCAGGCCGTATTGCTGCGTGTAGCCCGGCAGGTCGGTCTGGTAATTGGCGATGACCGGCAAATGGCGCATGCGCCCCAGCAGCATGCCGCTGACCGACAGCAGCGCCGGGCTGAACATGTGAATCAGGTCCGGGTTGAATTCCTCCAGGCGGCTGGCGACGGCGGGGCTGGGCAGGGCCATGCGCGATTCCGGCGCCATGATGAGACCGAGCGAGGGCAGGGCGATGACCTCGCTGTCGCCGACGGCCGGCGGGGCGGTGTCCGGTGCGAAGACCAGCACCTCCCGCCCGGTCTGTTGCAGGTAGCGCAGGGTGAGCCAGGCCGTCTTGGCGACTCCATCGACCTTGGGCAGAAAGGCCTCCGCGATGATCGCCACCCGTTTGACGGGCGCCAGTTCAAGCGTCGGGTCCGGCGGGAGCAGAGCGAATTCCTCGCCGAATGCGCGCCCGATCTCTTCCGGAGACTGCCAGACCTGTTGCTGTTGTTGCTCCTGTCCGGTCATGTTCCGTCCCGGCCGCCTTTCACGCCTGCAACCCGATCATACCATTATCGACCTGCCTCGTTCGCCCGACGCAGCGTGAGCATCCAGGCGACGAGATCGTCGACGTCCTGTTCGCTGTAAACCTCAGCGTAGACGCCAGGCATCAGCCTGGCGCTGAAACCCGGGGTCAGGCAGGCATCCGTTTCGAGGATGGATTCCCGCAGGTAGTCCTCCAGGGCCTGCTGCGGATCGCAGGGCGAAACACTGTCGCCGATGCCGAGCAACCCCGGGCCCAGCAGAGCCTGCGTCGAGTTCGGCAGGTGGCAGGTGACGCAGGCGTAGCGCGCCTCCGGCACAAACGTGCGAAACAGCGCCTCTCCCCTGGCCGGGTCCGGCTGGACCGGCCCTGTCGCGGTCGCTGCCGTCGCCGGCGGAGTGGCCGTTGCGGCCGGCGTTTCAGCGGGCGCGCAACGTGACAGGATGACGATGGCAAGCAGCGCGATGACAAGACCGGATGGACGGGCGATCAAAGATTGGCGGCGGTCAGGTCAGATGCCTGCCGCAGGGCGGCGGCAGGGTCGCCCATGGGAATGAATTCATGCCCGATGTAGCCGTCATGGCCGCTGGCGACGATGGCGCGGACGATGGCGGCGTAATTCAGTTCCTGGTCGTCATTCAGTTCGTTGCGGCCGGGCACGCCGGCGGTGTGGTAGTGGCCGAACCAGACGTGGTTGTCGCGAATGGTCTGGATGATGTCGCCTTCCATGATTTGCATGTGATAGATGTCATAGAGCAGGCGCACGGCCGGCGAATCTACCATCCGGCAGACCTCCACGCCCCATGCCGTCCGGTCGCATTGATAGTCCGGATGATTGACCTTGCTGTTGAGCAGTTCCAGCAACAGGGTGACGCCGGCAGACTCGGCCTTCGGTGCGATGGCGGCAAGGGTCTCGGCGCAGACCTGCATGCCGACGTCGTCGGCCAGGCCCTCGCGCTGTCCGCTGAAGACGACCAGGTTGGCGATGTTCCATTCCTCCGCCAGGCGCAGATTGGCTTCCAGTTCGCCCAGAATGCGATCGCGATTGCTGCGCTTGTTCAGGCCGTTATTGAGCGTGTCGTGACCGAAGATGACGACGATCTCGAGGCCGTGGTCGCGGATGAGCGGCCAGTGCTCCTCGCCGACGAGCTCGACTCCCGCGTAGCCGCTGTCCGCCACGGCGCGCACGAACTTGCGCGCCTTCATTCTGTGCGGAACGAAACACCACCATGAGGCCGACTGTCTGATCACGATTTGCACCTCCGCATCTGCGTATGGAATGGCAGGGACCCGCAGGTTACGATAGCAGGGCTTTTTTTGTCGGGCAACACCGCGCAGGGGAGCATGCGGTCCATGGAAGCCTTTGACGAACTCTGGGACTATAACGACCCGGCCGCCAGCGAAGGACGCTTTCGCGATCTGCTGCCCGACCTGGTCGCCAGCGGCGACGAGTCCCGGCGGGTGCAGCTGCTGACGCAAATCGCCCGCACGCTGGGCCTGCAACGCAGGTTCGATGAGGCGAGGGCCGTGCTGGCGGAGGCCGAAGCGCGGCTCGACGCGGCGGGCGAGCGGGCTCGTGTGCGCTGGCTGCTGGAGACCGGTCGCTGTCACAATTCTTCCGGCTCACGGGAACAGTCCCTGGCCTACTTTCTGAAGGCATGGCAACGCGCCAGTGAATGTGGCGAGGACTTCCACGCCGTGGACGCGGCGCACATGCTGGCCATCGTGGAACCTGCGCCGGAGGAGCGGCTGGCATGGACCATGCGGGCCCTGGAGCTGGCCGAAAGCAGTGACGACGCGCGCGTCGGCAAGTGGCCCGGCTCGCTGCACAACAACATTGGCTGGACCTGGCACGAACAGGGCGACTACGAGCGGGCGCTGGAACACTTTCGCAAGGCGCTGACGTGGCGCGACAGGCAGGGCGACCTCCCGACCATCCGTATTGCCCGCTGGTGCATCGCGCGTTGCCTGCGCTCCCTTACGCGGGTGGACGAGGCGCTGGCCATGCAGCGCGCGCTGCTGGAGGAATATCAGAAAGAGGATGCGTCCGACGGATACGTATACGAGGAACTGGGCGAATGTCTGCTGCTGCTCGGGCGCGGGGATGAGGCCCGGCCCTGGTTCGCCAGGGCGCACGCGGAGTTGTCGACCGACCCCTGGCTGCAGGTGGAAGAAGCGGACCGTCTGGCACGGCTGGAGCGGCTCGGGCAGGGTCGCTGAGGCCGGATTGATTCTGCGGGGGCCAGGGGCTACAATCGCGCGAGGGCTGGCGGGCGGCGGCGCATGAACTATCACATCTGGACCCTCGGGTGCCAAATGAACGTGGCGGATTCGCAGCGCCTGGCGTCGGAACTTGAGCGCCAGGGACACAACGCCGCCACGGACCCGCAGAGTGCTGACATTCTGGTGGTCAACACCTGTGTGGTGCGCCAGAGCGCCGAGGACAAGGGCCTGGGGCGCCTGCTTTCCCTGCGCAAGGTCAAAGAGGCCGAACCGCAAAAAGTGATCGGCGTCATGGGCTGCATGGTGGGGGTGCGCGATCCCCTGGCGCTGCGACAACGATTGCCCTTCGTCGACGTATTCATGGCGCCTTCGGACCCGGCGCCGATGACCCGTTTTCTCGCTGCGCGCGAGGACGAGAACTCCGTCCTGGCGGAGGAACGTGCGGCCCGGGCCCATCGCGACGCCTTGCAGGATGGTGAGTTGCTGCTGCCGCGCCTGGAGCAGGGCAACCTGGTCAGCGCGCACGTGCCCGTGGTATACGGCTGCTCCCATGCCTGCAGCTTTTGTATCATTCCCTTCCGCCGCGGCGTGGAACGCAGCCGCAGCGTCGGCGAAATCGTGGCCCACGTGCGCAGTCTGGCGTATCAGGGCGTTAAGGAAGTCACGCTGCTGGGGCAGATCGTTGATCGCTACGGCATGGACGTCGACGACGGGCCGGACCTGGCGGGCCTGCTGCGCGTGGTGCATGGCGTTGCCGAGGAATGCGGGCTGGAGCGCATCCGCTTTCTGACCAGCCACCCCAACTGGATGACGGACCGTCTGCTGGACACGGTGTCGGAACTGCCGCGCGTCATGCCGCAGATTGAGGTCCCGGTGCAGGCCGGCGACGACGAGGTGCTGCGGCGCATGAAACGCGGATACACGGCGGACGACTATCGCCGCCTGATTGATCGCATACGCGAACGCGTGTCGGACGTCTCGATCAACACCGACATCATTGTCGGCTTTCCAGGGGAAAGCGCGGCGCAGTTTCAACGTACCTACGACCTGCTGGCGGAATTGCGCCTCGACAAGGCCCATCTGGCGCGCTACAGCCCACGGCCCCATACGCTCAGCGCCCGCAAAATGCCGGACGACGTCAGCGACGCGGAAAAGAAACGCCGCCACCGCGCGCTGGAGGACTTGCAGGCCGGCATTCTGGCGGAGATCAACACGCGCTGGCTGGGCCAGCGGGTTCCCGTACTGGTGGAGGAGCGCAGCAAGGGACGCTGGCGTGGCCGTACACCGCAAAATCGCCTTGTCTTTTTCGAAGACGGCGCCGACCGGCGCGGTCAGGTCGTCGATATCGAGGTCACGTGGACCGGCCCCTGGAGCCTGCAGGGGCGCCTGGCGCAGCCGGAACCCGTCTCGCTGGCGCTGTCCGTCAGCGTCTGAGCTCGACGACTCACCTTGCAAGTGACGGGGATGGGCGGCAACAGTCCGGTGCCGGGGGAAGTGGCATGAATCATCCCGCCCGTCACCTCCTGCTGCTGGTTGCGCTCCTTTTGAGCGCCTGCAATCTCACCTCCGAACGTCCGCAACCCACCCCCTTGCCGCCAGCCGTGGCCACGGCCAGCGCCAGCAAACCGGAGGTCAGCATCAGCGCCCCCGCGGATGGCGCCGAAGTCGTGGTGGGCACCGACATTCTCATCCGCGGCCAGGCCAGTGATGCCCAGGGCGTGACCCGCGTGCAACTGGTGGCAAACGACCGCATCGTGCGCACCGTGTCCTCCGAATCGCCCGCCGGCAATCGCAGCATGCCCATCACCCTGGACTATCGGCCGGTGGTCACCGGCAGGCTGGAACTGGAGGTCGTGGCCTGGCGCGGCAATGTGGCGGGAGACCCGACGGGCGTGACCCTTGAGGTGCGCGCCAATCGCAGTCAGGTTCTCACGACCGCCGTGCCGCTGCCCGAAGTGCCCGTCATCGACCCCAATGACCCCACCTGTCGCGTATTGAACAACGTCATTCTCAACGTGCGGGTCAACGCCGGCACTGGCTTCGCCCGCATCACCACGCTGGCATCCGGTGATCAGCTGCCTGTGTTGGGCCGCCTGGTGGATGATTCGTGGTGGCAGGTCCGGCTACGCGATGGCACGGCCGGTTGGGTCGCCGGTCGCGACCCGGATAACCCCAATGAGCAGTTCGTCAGCGTTTTTGGCGATTGCACCCTGATTCCGGCGCTGCCCCTGCCGGAATCTACGCCCCCGCCGGCGGAGCCTGGGGTTCCGGCGCCCACGACGGCGGCAGAGGCCCCGCCACCCGCCGCCCCGCAGGAAAATGTGGAGAACGGTGGCAACGGTGAGAGCGATGAGGGGTCGGACGCGCCGGACCTGATCGTGGCCAGCCTGCGCGGGCCGGATGCGCTGACGCTGGAGCAGGGCTCCTCTTCAGTTTCCGCCACTTACGAAGTGACGGTCAGCAACAGGGGCGCTGCAGCCAGTGGGGGCTTTCGCGTGCGCCTGGGTGGCATCCCTGATTCAGACCCACTGGTCGACGCTGTCGGCGGTCTGGGCCCGGGTGAAAGCATTTCGTTTTCGCACGTCGTGGAATTCAGCGCTGTGGAAAGCGTCGTTCTCGTGGCAACGGTGGACAGCAATGACGAAGTCAGCGAAGGCGATGAAGGCAACAACAGCACCAGGCTGGAAGTCACGGTCTCCCGCAATTGAGGTGTTGGTATGAGTACGGAACTCCTGATAATCAGCGACGCGGCGGACTATGGTCCGGCCCTGGGTATCGCCCTGGCGCAACGGGGCGCCTGGCGGGTGACCCTTGTGCGCGACGAGGACGCGGCGCGGCAGGCACAGCCGCAGGGACTGGTCCTGCTGGACAGCGCTGAAGAACAGGCGGGCCCTGCGCTCGCCCGTCAGTTGCACGAATATGGTTACGACGTGCCCGTGCTGTGCAGCGCGCGCGACGCGGGACTCGAGGCGGCGCTGGCCCGGCTGGAACCCGCCGCCGACTCTCTGGCCGGTGCGCCGCTTGAGCCCCTGGCCGGAAACGAAAGCGATTCCGGCAACTGGCGTTACGTCAGTGAACCCGACTTTCTGCGACTCTACAGCGACGGAGGCGTGGCGGCTTCGGACCGCGCCAGTGAACCTGAATCACGGCAGGATCCGGCGGAGTCGGAACCAACGGAGTCCCTCGAAGAGTTTTCTGGCGCCGTGGTGGAAACAGACGGCGAGGCTTCGGCTGCGCCTGAGCTGGCCGATTTGGCGCGGGAGACCGGCGCTCGCTACCTTCTGCTGCTGCGCGAGCGGGATGAAATTGGGCGGGTAGGGGAACTGGACGCGATCACAGAGACCAGCCTGCGAGCACTGGCTGAAGACAGCGCAGGCCCCGGCCCCGCGCGCCTCTACCTGCTGGAGACCGGCGCGGATCAGGAGCTTTGCCTGCTTTACGTCTGCAATGCGGGGCCGCTGCAACTCTCAATCCTGGTGCCGGACGATTTTCCTGTGCGGGAGTTGCGCCTGGCCTGCGAGCGCTTCCTCAGGGGTTAGTCCGGCGCGCGGCGCCACCAGATGCCCGTGCACTCCGGCAGCACAAAGGAAGCGGACAGCGGCGCCTGACCGGCGAAATCCTCGCCGAAGAAAAACCCCAGCAGTTCCCTGGCCTCCTGCAGGGAGCCAAAGCGGTAGTCTGTGCGCAGCCAGCGCCGCGCAAAGCCACGCTCCGTTTCCAGCCAGCGATAGAAAGCGGCCAGATTCTCCGTAGGGGGTTGCGGCGTCTCGCTGCCCGTGCCCAGCGTCTCAAGAATTATGGCTTTGCCTCCTGGCCGCAGGACGCGCAGCATTTCGCCCAGCGCGCGGTCGACCTCCGCGCGCCAACCCCTTTCGTTCCAGACCGTGCTGTGGCCGAAACTCCAGCCGGCGATGGCGATATCTGCGCAGCGGCTTCCGATTGGCAAGTCATGGTTGTCGGCAAGGGCAAGCGACCAGTTGCCCCGGCATTCGCGTTGCAGGTGTTCGCCGGCATGCTGCAGCATGTGGCCGGAGCGATCCAGGGCGTGCACGTGTTTCACGCAGGGGCTCAGCAGGCGGGTCAGGCGACCGGTGCCGGCGCCCACCTCGACGACAAGGGCGCCGGCCAGCGGCACGATGTCGGCGATGGCTGGCAGCAGACGCCCTTGCCAGTCCTCGGCGGCGACGAGTCGCTCGTAACGGGCGGCATCGCTGGCATAGATTTGCTGGTAGTCGGGCTCCGCGCTCATGCGGGCTCGCTGAAAACCTGCAACTGGTCCAGCAGTTTGCCCTGATCGACCGACGGATAGCGGTCCAGCAGGGCCTTGTAGCGCCGAATGTAGTCGGCGACCTGAGAGCGTTCCTGCGCCTCAAAGCGCAGGGTGATGGCCGGCTGCGTGTTGCTGGCGCGCACCAGTCCCCAGCCATGTTCGAAACTGGCCCGCACGCCGTCAATGTCCACGACCTCGTAGTCGCGCGCCAGCTCGTCACGGATTTCCTGGATGATACGGAATTTCTGGTCGTCCGGCGCAGTCAGCACGATTTCCGGCGTGGCGGGAAGCTGCGGTATTTCGGCAAACAGGGAGGAGACCGGCCGGTCCGTGGCCGCGAAAATCTGCAGGGCCTTGAGCGCGATCAGGGGCGCGTCGTCGAAGCCGAAGTAGTCTTCACCGGTGAACAGGTGACCGCTGACCTCCCCGCCCAGCGGCGAGCCGACCTCGTGCATTTTCTGCTTCATGAGGCTGTGGCCCGTGCGCCACATCAGCGGCACGCCGCCATACTGGACGATGAGTTCCGGCAGCGTCTGCGTGACCTTGACGTCAAAAACGATTGTCGCGCCGGGCTGGCGTTGCAACAGGTCACGGGCCAGCAGCGCCAGCAGTCGGTCGGCGGCCACGTGGTGCCCCCGTTCGTCGATGAAGCCGGCTCGATCGGCGTCACCATCGAAGGCGAGTCCGACGTCGGCGCCGGTCTCCAGCACCATAGCTTCCAGGTCGCGCGTCATTTCCGGATCTTCGGGATTGGGCAGGTGGTTGGGGTAGGTGCCGTCCGACTCGCAATAGAGGCAATGCACCTTCAGACCGAGCGCGCGCAACACCGGGGGCACCCAGGTGCCGCTCAGGCCGTTGCCGGCATCCATCACGATCGTCAGCGGGCGCGCCATTTTCACCTTGCCCTGAATGGCGGCCATGTGACGGCGAATCATGTCGTGGTCCTGCGTCACACGTCCTGCGCCGCTGACGAATTCGCCGCTACGCACCAGGTCCAGCAGGTTGGTGATTTGCTCTCCGGCCATGGCCAGCGCGCCCCAGGCCAGCTTGATGCCGTTGTAACGGACGTCCAGATGGCTGCCGGTGATCATGACGCCCGCCCCCGCTTCGCCATGGCTGGCGGAGGCAAAATAGACCGTGGGCGTGATGACCTCGCCGATATCCGTGACGTCCAATCCGGTCGCGGCGAGTCCGGCGATCATCGCGCTCTGCAGCCCGGCCGAGGACGGGCGGTTGTCGCGACCGACATACACCATTTCGCTGCCGAAATCCCGTTGCAGGGCGGTGCCCAGCGCGCGCCCGACGCGCTCCGCCAGCGGCGGCGTCAGTTGCGGATTGTCACCGGTGACGGTGCCGCGGATGTCGTAGGCGCGAAAGATGCCGGGATCCAGCTTGATGGTCATGGCGTGACTCCTCGGGAAATACCTACAGCGAAAACCCTGCAGACTGCTGCGTCCCGTCAGTCCTGCAACGGGAACCGGGCGCCGTCAGCATCGATTGTAACGAAAGAGAGCCCGGAAGAGTCCGCATCGATGCGGATCCTGCTGTTGGCCGGCGCATCCGCACTTAGCAGAAAATCGGCCAGCGGCACACGAACGTGGCGGCGGATAATGCGCAGCAAGGGGCGCGCGCCATATTGCATTTCATGGTTTTGCCGTTGCAACCACTGCAGGGCGTTCTTGCCGAATTCCAGCTGCAGACCCTTTTCCGCCGCCAATTGCTGCTCGCTAGCCAGCATCAGCTTAAGAATCGTGCCCAGATCATCGTCGGACAGGGCGTTAAACATGACGATTTCGTCGAGACGGTTGAGCAGTTCTGGCCGAAACCAGGTACGCACCTGCTCCATGGCCGCCTCCCGCGCCACGTCCGTGATGACGGGAAGGGCCAGGTGCCTGGAGCCCAGATTGCTGGTGAGGATCAGCACGGTCTCACTGAAGATGGCGCTGCGACCGCGACCGTCGGTCAGTCGACCTTCCTCAATCATTTGCAGCAGGAGGTCCATGATGCGCGGGTGGGCCTTCTCGACTTCGTCAAACAGGACGAGGAGATACGGCTGCCGGCGCACGCGTTCCGTGAGCTGGCCGCCGGCGTCGCTGTCTACGTAGCCGCTGGGAGACCCCAGCAGGCGATTGATGCTCGATTCGTCCTTGAATTCGCTCATGTCCAGCGCCAGCATGGCCTGCTCGTCGCCGAACATGAAGCCGGCCAGGGTGCGCGCCAGCTCGGTCTTGCCGACGCCGGTGGGGCCGAGAAAGAGAAACGCGCCGACTGGCCGCTGCGGTTCCTTCAGGCCTACGCGGGCGGTACGGATGGCGCGGCTGACGGCCTGCACCGCCTGGTCCTGGCCGATGAGACGCTGTTTCAGATAGTCGGTCAGGCCCGCGTAACGTCGACGTTCGTCTTCACCCAACTGGCTGACCGGAACACCGGTCATCTGGCTGGCGCAGAGCCGTAAAGCGTCGCCGTCCAGTTCCGCGCTGTCGTCGAGCCCTGGCCGCAGACCGTGGCCGGTCTGCTGGCCGGTGTTGACCATGGCGGCGCTTCGGTGGAGTAAATTCGTCGCACTGCGGGGCAGGGGCGTTGCTGCCAGATGCCGCCTGGCCAGCCTTGTCGCCACATTGAGGGCATCGTCCGCGATTCGCAGTTGATAGTCACGTTCCAGCTGCGGCCTGAGCGCGCGCAGGATTTGCAGCGTTTCACTGCCGGAGGGTTGCGGCACGCGCAGGACCTGGCTGTTTTCGCTGACTCCTGGTTCGAGGCCCAGCCTGGCATTCCAGTCGTTGTCGCCGGTGGTGGCGACGATCACCGGATCATTGGTCAGGAATGTTTTCAGGACCAGCGAGGAACAACGACTGAATTGTGCCACCCCTGGCGGGCCCAGAAAACGCTGCAGATGGGGCAGGAAGAGGATCCCCCCGCGCGCCTGCGCCAGCGCCTTGCGCAAGGTGGCCAGGTCGTCGTCCAGCAATTCATCTTCGGCGATCTGCACCAGCCTGGCGATGCCCCGGGGCCCTTCGCCCCTGGCGATGAGTTGCCCGAGGCTGACAGCCAGGCTTCGCTTGCCCACGCCCGCCGGGCCGACCAGCACCACGTGTCGGTTGACCGCCTGGTTGATGATCGTCAGCATGTTGCGCAGCAGGTCCTTGCGTTCATGGGCCGCGAAGGCTTCCGACGGCGGGGACGAGGCGTTGTCCCTGCGATCATCTGCAGCTTGTGCGCCAGACGTTTGCCGATTCAACCTGTTCATCACGTCGGCCACCGTACGCGCTGTGATGCCGTGGGGCCGCAGCAGTCCGCTCGTGCCAATGTTGTCGCTGGCCAGGACCAGCAAAATATGGTCGCAGTCCACGCGTCCGCTGTTGCGGCGCCTGGCTTGCTCAAGGGCATCGTCAATGAGAATTATCGATTGTCGTGAAAGCGTGGTGCTACGGCCGTCCGCCAGGACGTGGACGAGCTTCCCGCCAGGGTCCCTGCGGTTGGCGCAGGCCAACTGGGCCTGTCGCTCCAGTTGCTCAAGGTCCAGCCCACGTCTGGCATGAAACTCTGAAAGCAACGCATCTGCCGACGTGTTCCCCTGCCTCAGCAGGGCCAGCAGAATCAGTTCCGGCATCAGGGAAGCCTGGCGGAATTCCCGCTGAAGTTGGGCAGCGGCGTTCAGGGTTGCGGCAAAATCGTCGGCCAGCAGGTCAGGATTCAGTGCGCTGGACATGCCTGCCATTCTGTATGAGACCAGTCCCTGACCCGGCGCGCGGCAGTTCCGCCGTCTTCAGTTGACCGGGGCGCGTTCCTCTAGCCGCTCGCATTGCTCAGGCGATAACCCACGCCGCGAACATTGTCAATCAACTGGACGCCCGGGTCCTGCTGCTTCAGCTTGCGTCGCAAGTTGCTGATGTGCGGGCGAATGACGTTGCGAGCGGTCCCCTCATCCAGCTGGTTGCCGCGCACCTCGCGCACCAGTTCTCTACAGGATACGACGCGATCACGGTGTGCTGCCAGATACAACAACAAGTCGAATTCAGTCGGAGTAAGGTCGACAGGGCGGTCCCTGATCTCAATCTGGTAGCGACCGGGATAGATCGTCAGGGGGCCCAGCTTCAGGTTGCGTCCGGGCGGCCCGCCGGCGCTTGCCTCCGAATCCGCAACGAATTCCTCCAGGTCGTCAGGTCCAGGGTCCTGCTGGGGGTCCGGCGCGAGATTCACATTGGCATGGATTAACTCATCGAGGTTGCTGCGCAAGGCGTCCAACAGGCCCTGGCGGCGCTGCCGCGTGCCTGCGCGTTCCACGCCCTGGGCCACACTGGCGCGCAACTCCTCACTGGAACAGGGCTTGATGAGATAATCGCTGGCTCCGAGTTGCAGGGCCTCGATCGCAGTCTCAAGACTGGCATAACCGGTCATCAGAATAACAATGGCATCACTGGCATTTTGTCGAATGCTTCTCAGCAACTCCGTGCCGCTGAGACCGGGCATGCGAATGTCCGTCAGCACAACGTCATAATTCCTGTGCCGCAAGGATGCCAGCGCCTGTTCGCCATCGGCCGCCTGACTCACCTGGTAGCCAACGCGTTGCAGCGTCCGGCTGATCGAATAGCGTATCGCCCCTTCGTCATCCACGACCAGTACGTTTGCACCCGGAGTAAAAGAGTTCATGTTGTCGTCTGCCTTGTCCTGCCTTCTCTGCTTCCAGCCTAACGTCTTGTCAGACAATTGTAAACGTTACTCCGATGTTGAGCCAGAAATCTGACAAATTGCGCAGAACAAGGCGTTTGCGTCCCTGTCCCTAGCGACAAAGCGTCTGGAGGGTGAGATACTGCTCCCGGCAAAGACTGCGGCAATCTGGCCGTCAACCCGCAACAGGGGAATCCTCATCCTGACGGCTCGGGGAAGCTGGCGGTTTATCATCCATTTCTTCAGCGATTGGGAATGCCCGTTTAATTCCGGCGGATGAAATCGATCGCCCGGCCTGCGGGTGTCCAGCGTGACTCTGGCTGCCGGTGGCAGGCTGAGGCACTGCCAGGTGTCTGCGCCGGTCATGCGCTGCCTGCTGATGACGAGCTGCCAGGGCTGGCCGGGCAGGGCTGTCGTTCCCGGAAGGCGGACAGCCAACGCTTTCCGCTCCGTCAGCAGAGGCCCCGACCATTCCTCGTTTGCGCTGATGCGTTCGAAAACCAGGTCTCCGTACTCGATTCGCAGCCGGATCCCTCCCGGCAGGCTACAGGCCTGACCCGTGCGGCCCGAAACAGCCAGTGACACCAGGTCCACCACGTGATTGGCGCCGACCTCTGTGCTGCCCAGATCCCGCAGGGCGTTCAGGGCGAGGTGCCTTTGCAGAGCGGGATGCAGGGCGTTGAACGTCGATCGTGACAGGCGAATCCGCTGTTGCGAGTGGCGCAAATCCTTCCCTGCGGACTCATCCAGTTGCTGCTGTACGAAATCGTAGTCCCGGGCGGCGGTTTCTGACAAACGCAGGAGCGATCGGTCAACCCGTGGATCGAAATCCCGCAAGAGGGGCAGGATGTCATGGCGCAGGCGGTTGCGTCGCAGTTCCCGATCGTCATTGCTGGCGTCCTGCCGCGGTTCAAGCCCCTGTGCACGCCCCCAGGCGCGCAGTTCACGGCGGGGAACATCGAGGAAGGGGCGCAGCAGGGTCAGTTGAGGGTGACCGGGAAGTTCCGCCCGATGGCGCATGCCGGCCAGACCGCGCAGACCGCTGCCCCGCAGCAGGCTGAGCAGCACCGTTTCCACCTGGTCGTCCGCGTGGTGGGCCGTGACGACGTACGACGCACCTACCTGCCTTGCGGCGTCCGCCAGAAACTCATAGCGGGCGCGGCGGGCATCGGCTTCGCTGCGCAGCCCTGCGGCGGACCCCAGGGTGAATTCCAGGCCCAGTGCTTCTGCCTGTTGACGCACAAAGGATGCATCGTCAGAACCTTCCTGGCCGCGCATCCCGTGATCCATACTGGCGACGTGCAATTCCAGCCCAAGGTCGGAATGCAAGCTGTGCAGCAGGTGCAGCATGACCAGCGAATCGTTGCCGCCGGAGACCGCCAGCAACAGGCGGCTGCCTTGCGTGAGGTGGCAGTGCTGAACAAGAATACGGGCGCTGTGTTGCAGAAGGTCCATGGCAGAAGCGGTCACACGACCGAAGGGCCCCATGAGCCGGCCCATGGTAGCACAAACAATTCGTTAATGTGTCCTGTGCTATAATCCCCGCTCACTGGTAGCAGGAGTCCCGCGTGCTCAGTCCGCTTGACTATTTCCTTGGACTGTTCTCCCTTGACATCGGCATAGACCTTGGTACAGCCAACACACTGGTCAGCGTTCGCGGCAAGGGCATCGTTATAAACGAACCATCCTTCGTGGCGCTTGAACGCAAGACGCGGCGCCCGATTGAGGTGGGTGTGCGCGCCAAGGAAATGTGGAGCAAGAACCCCCGCGACATCATCGTCGTGCGGCCCGTTCGCGACGGCGTGATCAGCGAATTCGAAGTTACGGAAGCCATGCTGCATCACCTGATCAGCAAGGCGCACGAACAGGTCTGGGTGCCGATCCCGCGACCGCGGGTGGTGGTTGGCATTCCCAGCGGGGTCACCGAAGTGGAGAAACGCGCGGTCTTCGATGCGGCCATCAGCGCCGGTGCGCGCGAGGCATGGCTGATTGAGGAACCTGTGGCGGCGGCCGTCGGCGCCGGTCTGCCCGTGCAGGAGACGCGCGGCAGCATGATGATCGATATCGGTGGCGGCACAACCGAAATCGCCCTTTTCTCGCTGGGCGGCATCGTCATCAGTCGCTCCATCCGCGTCGCCGGCGACGAGATGGATGAAGATATCGTGGAACACATGCGGGCGCGCCACAACCTGCTGATCGGCGAGCCGACCGCCGAAAAGGTGAAGCTGGAGATCGGCTCCGCTTCGCCCCTGCCCAACGAACGTGTCATGAACGTGAAGGGGCGTCATCTGGTGACGGGGTTGCCGACCGCCGTGGAAGTCAGTTCGATCGAAATCCGGGAGGCGATCGCCGGCTCGGTAGAAATCCTGGTGGACACGGTTAAGGACGCCCTCGACGACACACCGCCAGAACTTGTCGCGGACCTGATGGAAAGCGGGATTTGCATGGCGGGCGGAGCCAGCCAGTTGATGGGCCTGCCGCAGCGGATGGCGGAGGAAGTAAACATCCGCGTGTGGCTGGCCGAGGATGCCGCCACCTGCGTCGCTCGCGGCGCCGGGCGCGTGCTGGAAGACTACAACAACCTTCGTCGTCTGCTGGCCGGCCTGGAACGCGGCAGCACGCGCCACTGATTTTCTCACTTAAACGTCTGACAATGCGCGGCCGGGCGCGCCGCTCTGCTATACTGAACGCAGGCAGTCCCGCGGGAGGGGCCGATGGTTCGCGCCTGGCGCGCCAACCGCATACTGTTTCTGGTTTTCTGTCTGTCGCTGAGTCTCTTGCTCATCGGGCTAAGCAGTGCCGGATTGCTGGGCCCGCTGGAAGAAGTGGCATCCATTCCACTCAACCTGCTGACCGGCGCGCTGAATGAAGCCACGCTGACGCTTACCGGCGGCGTCAGCGATCTGGCGCAATTGCAAACCCTGCAACAAAGAAACGCCGCGCTTGAGGACGCCCTGGCGGACCTGACGGCGGAACTGGTCGAACTACGGGAAATCGCCAGGGACTACGAACGACTGGCCGAGTTACTGGACTATGCCGGCACGGCCGCCAGCCAGGAGTTTGTGACCGCGGACGTCATCAGCAACGACCAGACCGGCCTGCGCCGCAGCATCACCGTCAACCGGGGCACGCGCGATGGCATCGCCGTCGGGATGCCGGTAGTTACGGCCCAGGGGCTCGTTGGGCGCGTGCTGGAAATCAGCGCCAATGCATCGCGTATCCTGCTGGTCACCGACCGGGACAGCGCGGTCAGCGCGCGACTGCAGGGCACGCGGGTACAGGGGAGTTTACGGGGCCAGCTTTCGGGCAGCCTGCGCCTTACGCTGGTGCCGCCCGGCGAGAGCATTGTCGTCGGTGATCTGGTGCTGACCTCTGGCCTTGGAGGGAATTTCCCGCCGGATATTGTTATCGGTCAGGTGGCCAGTTCGCGCCAGTTTCAATTCGAGTTGTTTCAGGAAGCCGAAGTCATCAGCTTTAACAATTTCGACGAACTGGAAGTCGTGCTTGTCATGACCAGCTTCGAGCCCATCGACCCCGCCGTATTTGACGTGATGGAGAACTGAGGCGGACATGGGCCCCTGGGTCGGACTGCCGGTACTTCTGCTGGCCGTGGCCTTGCAGACGACGCTTGTGCCACAGATCCGCCTGTGGGATGGCGGGCCGGACCTGGTATTCCTGTGCGTGCTGGCATGGGCCCTGCGCGCGCCTCTGGCGGAGGGTGTTGCCTGGGCGTTCACGGGCGGCATCATGCAGGACCTGCTGTCGCTGGCGCCTACGGGTCAGTCCGTCATCGGCCTCGTGTTGCTGGTCTTTGTGGTGAATGTCCTGACCGAGCAATTCAGTCGCGCCGGCCTGCTGACCCTGCTGTTGCTCGCGGGAGTGGGGACGTTGGCACAACAGTTGCTGATGTGGACGCTTTTCGCGTTCCAGGGGTTTACGGTGGACTTTCTGGACGACCTGGGCTATGTCATTTTCCCGACAGTGGTTTACAATTTCGCACTGATCCTGCCGGTCTTTGCTGTGCTGCGCTTCGTGCAACGCCGCGTTGAAGCGCGCCAGCTGGTCGCCCGCTGATGCTGGCAAGGGGCCGCTTCTGATGCAAATGCTGCAACCCTTTCAGGGCTGGCGCCTTACTTTCTTTCAGGGCGTTGTTTTGGCTGTATTTCTGCTTTTTGGCCTGCGCCTTTACGAACTGCAACTGGTCAATCAGGCGGATGCCTTGCTAAGGGCCGATGAGAACCGGCTGAGCGAGCTGCCGGTCGGGGCGCCACGCGGGGTCATTCTCGACCGCTTCGGTTCTCCCCTGGCGCTCAATGTGCCCGCCTTTAACGTGACAATCGTGCCGGCGAGCTTGCCCGGTGAGGCAGCGGCGGACCTTGAAATATTCACGCGGATCTCCGCGTTGGTGGACGTGCCTCCGACGAGAGAACTGGCGGAAGGCCGCAATGTCCGCAGCATCGAGGAACTGGTGCAGGAAGGTGAGGGCCTGGCGCCATTTCGACCGGTGGTCGTGGCGCAGGACATTCCGGCTTCAGCCGCGATGCAAGTCCTTGAAGAGCGTATCGGGATGCCCGGCGTAGACATAGAGATACGCGGCGTGCGCGGCTATCCGACTGGCGCGCTTACATCCCAGATCATCGGCTATATGGGCCCCATCCCCGCAGAAGAAGCCGTTCGCCTGCAGGAGCAGGGCTACAATCCCTTCTTTGACCGCATTGGTTATTCCGGCGTGGAATTCTTTATGGAGAACCAGCTGGGCGGGGTGCGCGGCTCCGTGTTGCGCGAAGTTGACGTGGCCGGCGAGGTGTTGCGTGAAATCAGTCGGCGTGAACCCCTGCCCGGACAGAACATTCGCCTGACCCTCGACACAGAGTTGCAGGTCGCGGCCGAAGAGGCCCTGACCCGCCGCATCAACCTGGTCAATGCCCAGGCCGGCCGGGTTCAGACCCAGTCCGGCGTGGTGATCGCCATGCATCCCGATACGGGCGAAGTCCTGGCCATGGTCAGCTGGCCGACCTATGACAACACGCGTTTCGCGCGCGCCATTGACGCGGACTATTATCTTGAGGTCCTCAACGCAGATCAGAATCCTCTCAACAATCACGCGATCGGTTCACTGTATCCGCCCGGCTCGGTCTGGAAAATCGTAACCGCCGTAGGGGTTCTGGAAGAAGACGTCATTTCGCCACAGACGGCGATTTTCAACCCGGGTTCCCTGACCCTGCCGAATCGCTACGCGCCCAACGACGAGGCCCAGGCGCAGACCTTTTTCGACTGGAAGCGGGACGGCTTCGGCCTGCTCAACATCGTCGGGGCGCTGGCCAACAGTTCCGACGTGTTTTTCTATCAGGTGGGCGGGGGCAACCCGGACCTAAGCCCGCTGACCCTGAGAGAGGGCGGTCTGGGCATCACGGACCTGTTTCGCTATGCAACCGCGATGGGGATTGGCAGCGAGCTGGGGGTGGAGTTGCCCGGCGAACTGGCGGGAATCATGCCCGACCCGGACTGGAAGCGCCGCACCCATGGCGAGAACTGGTCGACGGGCGATACCTACAACGCCGCCTTTGGCCAGGGATTCGTGAACGTTACCCCGCTGCAACTCATCTCGACCGTCGCCGCTGTCGTCAACGGCGGCACCCTGTGGCAACCGACGATCGTAAGCAGCTTTCTGGACGCGGAAGGCGCCGTACTGCGCTCCTTCCAGCCTCAGGCGTTGCGACATCTGGTGCTGGATGAAGTCCCGGAGGGCGAGCGTCTGGCCCTGACCCAGATCGAGGACATGATCATGAAGGGCCCGGCGAGTCTGGCCTGCACCTGCGAGCAGGACAGTGGGTTTTACAACGCGGCCCGCTGCGATCCTGATACTTATGTAAACACTGTCGACATCAACCCTGACCCGTTTCTGGAAGAGTTGCGCGAATATCGCGTGCACATTCCGCTCAACTACCCCTTTAATGGTCGCGTTTGCAATGCCCTGCGTTTCGACGATCGCTATCAACCTCCCTTTGTGGACCCCGACGTGCTGGACATTGTCCATGAAGGGTTGCGGGGAGCGGTGACCTATGGCACGGCCACGCCAGCCGACCTGCCGATCATCAACGTGGCCGGCAAGACCGGCACGGCGGAGTATTGCGATGACATCGCGCGGCCGCTGGGACTTTGTATTCAGGGTAGCTGGCCGGCGCATGCCTGGTTCACCGCCTACGCGCCGGCGGATGACCCGCAAATCCTGATTATTTCCTTTGTGTACAACGGCGGGGAGGGTTCACTGGTGGCCCTGCCCATTGTCGTCGAAACCCTGGAAGCATGGTTGCGCCTGCAAAACCAGCGAGGTGGAGTGTTGGCATTTCCGCCCGCCGGCACATGACGCAGTGGGTCCCGCGTGCGGAGGGGGACCTGATGCTGCGACTGCGCCAGTGGGCCCCGGCGCTCCTGGGCGGGGCGCTTGCGCTCGTTGTTTTTCTGTTTCCGGGGGAGACGCCCGTATTGCGCGCCTGCGGCATGGCCCTGGTCATTGTGGCCATGGCGATGTTGCTCCGCCGCTTTGGCGCAGCGCTCGCCCTGTGCGGCTGTCTGGCGCTGGCCTTCAGCCCGGCATTCTGGACGCAAACCGGTGGCGCATCCCGACAGGACCTTCTGCCGTTGCTGGCGCTCGCCACACTGGCGGCGCTGGTGGCCCTGTTGCTCCTTCGTCGGAAAGGCAGTCTGCTGCTTGCGGCTGTGGTCGCTCTGGCGCTCTTTTCGCTGGTGTTCTGGTGGCAGCAGGGACAAACGGACAGTCTGAGACTGACAGCTCTGGCCAGTGCGTGGCTGCTGGTGCTGCTGGTCGACCTCTTGCAACGCGCCCTGCCGCATCCGGATGACGCCGAGGTTGGCGCGCCCGAAGCGAGCCATGCCTGGGCCATCCTCATTCTGCTCGTCATCGGCATTGTCAACACGCAATTGTTTGTACTCTTCGTACCGGCAGTCGGCAGTGCGCTCATACTGTCCAAAGTGCGCCTTTCGCGCGTGTACTGGCTCCTGCTTCTGTTGGCCTGTCTTTTTGGGCTGTCCGGCATCGTATCGCGCTATCTCAGTTCGGAGTGGTGGTTATACCCTTCGGCACAGGGGATCGAGGAAGGACTGGTGCTCCCCTGGCTGCTGGCCGATGGCTGGCGTGAAGCGGGGCGTTGGCTGATCCTGCTGGAAATTGTGCGCGACCAGTTGAGCATTCCGGGCAGTTTGCTGGCGCTGTTCGGCCTGTCGCGTCTGTCACGCTGGTATCCGGCCACCGGGACCGTCACCCTGCTGGCCTGGGGCTGCTGGGCACTTTTTGGTCTCGTCTACTTTGGGCGCGACATTGACGTGCTGCTGCTACCGCTGCACATGATTGGCATTGTCTGGATGACGGTCGCCGTGCACGCGATCCGCGACTGGTCTGAACACCTGGCGCCGGGCCCGGCGTTGAGGCCTGCCTGGGTCGTCACCGGAATCTACGCCCTGTTGCCTCTTTGGCTTCTGCTGCAACACCTGTTGGTCGAATAGCATTCGTCAATTATCGCGTGTATACTTCTGCTGTCCTGCGGGCTTTGGGATGACCGCCAAGGACGCCGTGCCTGACGGAGGGACAATGGAAGGCAAATCCTTCACCATCAAGGGGGTGCGGGAGGGCCTGTTGATACAGATTGACCCAGGCGTCGAGTGGACGGCGACGACGGGCGATCTTGCAGGTCACCTTGATGATCAGGGCAAATTCTATGAGGGCGGCCGAATCATTCTGGAAGTCGGCGAACGGCCGGTTCCCAAATACGAACTGACGTCACTCAAGGCCCTGCTGGAACGCCGGGGACTTTCCCTGTGGGCCGTGTTGAGCAAAAGCGAGACCACCCGCAATTCAACGGAAGCGCTGGACATTCGCACCAGCGCAGGTTCGGCGCTGGCCGGCATTGTGGAAGAAGATGACGAAGAGCCCGAGACCGGTGCCGGGGACAGTTCGGGGTCTGGAGGTATTCTTGTCCGACACACGATTCGCTCCGGGCGCGTCGTGCGCGGTGACGGGCACGTTGTGGTCTACGGGGACATCAACCCGGGCGCCGAAGTCATCGCGGCGGGCGACGTGATGGTTTGGGGACATTTGCGCGGCACCGTGCACGCCGGTGCCAATGGAGACGAGGATTCGGTAGTCTGTGCGCTGGACATGGCGCCGATGCAATTGCGCATTGCCGGTCTGGTGGCGACGTCGCCGGCAGACAACGCAGAGACGCCGACGCCGGAGGTTGCCCTTGTTCGTGACGGCAGGATACAGGTAGAGAGTTGGTGATGGCGGGAGAGAACGGCATGGGGGGGAAGATTGTCACCGTCACCTCCGGCAAGGGCGGGGTTGGCAAGACCACGGCCACTGCCAACATAGGGGTTGCGCTGGCTCAACTGGGCAAACGCGTCGTACTCATTGATGCTGACATCGGCCTGCGCAACCTGGACGTGGTGATGGGCCTGGAAAACCGCATTGTCTACAATCTGGTGGACGTGGCCGAAGGGCGCTGCAAATTGCGCCAGGCGATGATCAAGCACAAACTGCTGCCGGACCTGCATTTGATTCCGGCATCGCAGACGCGCGACAAGTCCGCTGTCAGCCAGTCGGACATGATACAGGTATCGGACTGGCTGCGGCCGGAAGTCGACTATGTGCTGATCGACTCGCCTGCGGGCATAGAACGTGGCTTCCGCAATGCCATCGCGCCGGCTGATGAGGTGCTCATCGTGACGAACCCGGAAGTTTCCGCCGTGCGCGATGCGGACCGAATCATCGGACTGCTGGAGGCCGCCGGCAAGGGGCCCGGCAAGCTGGTGTTGAATCGCATTCGACAGGACATGGTACGCAAGGGCGAGATGCTGTCGGCCGATGACGTCACCGACATTCTCGCCATCAAGATGATTGGCATTGTCCCGGAAGACCAGTTCGTCGTACCCGCCTCAAACAAGGGCGTGCCGGTTGTTTTGAATGAAGAATCCCGGGCAGGACTGGCCTATCACAACATTGCACGCCGTCTCAACGGCGAAAACGTCCCCTTCCTCCCGCTCGAAGAAGAAGACGGGTTTCTCAGAAGGCTGACCCGTTTGTTTTCCGGTGGAAACCAGCTTCTGAAGCAGGGTTGACTATGGCAGGACTACTGGAACGTATAGGGCTCCTCAAGCGGGCAGGGCGAGGGGGCAGCGCCGCAAGCGCGAAGGAACGCCTGCATTTTGTCCTGTTGCATGACCGCATCGATCTCTCTCCTGAAGAACTGGACCGCATGAAGCAAGAGATCCTTGAGGTCATTTCCCGCTACGTGGCTGTGGAGAGCGACCGCGTGGATTTCGCACTGGAACACCGCCGCCGCGACAATTTAATCGTGGCCGAAGTGCCCTTTTCCAAACAGAAGACCGGCGCCCGGCAAATGGGTCGTGAAACCGGCTGAACCCTGACGCTGCGATTGTGATACCCTGATTCCACGATCGCTTCGGCAGCGCATTGCTGCGCCTTGAATGACACATGATCGCCTCCGGCAGTATCTGGCAACGCTTCGATTACCTGCTTTTCAGCGTCTCCCTGTTGCTGATTCTCTTCGGCATCCTGATGATCGGCAGCGCCACCCAGGACGCCATCGACCCGACCCTGATCGCGCGCGTGCCGGACCAGATTCGTTTTGCCCTGCTGGGGCTGATGCTCATGGCCGGCCTGTCCCTGCTGGATTACCGCTTGCTGGCCGGACTGCATCTCTGGCTGTATCTCCTTATGCTCAGCCTGCTGGTGATGGTTTTTTACTTTGGTGTGGAAGGGGTGGCCGGCGCCCAACGCTGGATAAACATCGGCATCCGCATCCAGCCATCTGAAGTCGCCAAGCTTTTGATCATCATCACCCTGGGCCACTTCCTCGCCCGTCGCTACCAACGCATCGGCCATTTGCCGAACATTTTGCTCTCGCTGCTGCACATCGGAATCCCGGCGGCCCTGATCCTCATCCAGCCCGACCTGGGCATGGTCACCGTGCTGATGGCGATCTGGTTTACCATGATCTGGGGGGCCGGCCTGCCACTGCGCTATCTGGTCACCTTCATGCTCATTCTTGCCCTGCTGGGCGGCCTGGTGCTGCTGCAGGCCTTTGACGTCATTGAAGGTCCTTTGGAAGGTTATCAGGTGCGGCGCATTTCGACATTTATCGATCCGACAAGCGACGAAGACGCCTATTTCAACATCAACCAGGCCTTGATCAGCGTGGGATCGGGCGGCCTGCTGGGAAAGGGCTATCTGGTCGGGACCCAGAACAAGGGGCGTTTCCTGCGCGTGCGCCATACGGATTTCATTTTCAGCGTCATTGCAGAAGAGTTTGGTTTTATCGGCAGTATGGTGACCCTGGGTCTGATCGGCATTGTGCTGATGCGCATCCTGCGCGGCGCGCGCCTGGCCGTCGATGCCTTTGGCAGCCTGCTTTGCTATGGCGTGGCCGCCTTCATCTTTTTCCAGACGGTGACCTCAATCGGCATGAACCTTGCGCTTGTGCCGGTGACGGGTCTGACCCTGCCCTTCATCAGTTCGGGGGGAACGTCCCTGCTGTCCACGATGGCGGGTATTGGCCTGACGCAGAGCGTCATTGCGCGCCGTCGGCGCGTGAGTTGAGACCCTGTCTTGTAATCCGTTTGTACAGGAGCCCTGATGTCTTCACACCGACCCGTACGGGTCCGCTTCGCGCCCAGCCCGACCGGCCCGCTGCATATTGGTGGTCTGCGTACGGCGCTCTTCAACTGGCTCTACGCCCGTCACCATGGCGGGCGATTCATCCTGCGCCTTGAAGATACGGACCAGCGCCGACTGGTAGAGGGGTCGGCCGAACACATCATGGCCATGCTGCGTCACTACGGACTGGACTACGACGAGGGACCGGACATTGGCGGAACTTACGGCCCCTACGTGCAGTCCGAACGACGCGAGCGACACGTCCGGCGGTCACAGTGGCTGGTGCAGGAGGGCGCGGCCTATCCCTGTTACTGCAGCGCGGAACGTCTGGCGGCCGTCAACGCGGAAAAACGCAGCCGGGGGGAAGCCAGCGGTTACGACAGGCATTGCCGCGATCTCTCTTTGGCGCAGCGAGCCGAACATGAGGCGGCAGGCGTGACGCCGGTGATTCGCTTTCGCATGTCGCTGGAAGGCCAGACGGTCGTGCGGGATGCCATCCGGGGAGAATTACACTTCGAGAATTCCAGGCTGCAGGATGCCGTACTGCTGAAGTCCGACGGCTACCCCACCTATCATCTGGCCCATCTGGCAGACGATCAGGACATGCAGATTTCGCATGTGATGCGCTCCAGCGAATGGTTGCCCTCGCTGCCGTTGCACTGGCAGCTGTGGGAGGCCTTCGGGCAGGAGAAACCCGTCTACGTCCATTTGCCGGTGCTCTTGAATCCCAACGGCAAGGGCAAATTGAGCAAACGTCATGCCGGTTTCACGCAAAACGGTAAACAGGTGCTGGTCCTGGCGCAGGAGTTCATTGATGCCGGCTATCTGCCGGAAGCCGTGGGTAACTTCCTGACCAACATCGGCTGGAGCATGCCCGACGAGCGTGAGTTCTTCCCCGTCGAGGCTGCGATCGAGGGCTTTGAACTCAGCCGCGTCAATCCGGCCGACAGCGTCTTCCCGGTGGAAAAGCTGGACTGGCTGAACGGCATGTGGATACGGGAACTGGCGGAGGCGGACCTGGCGCAGCGCGTGCGGCCTTTGCTACTGCAGGCCGGACTCGACGTCGACGACGCGCTGCTGCGCAAGGTTGTTCCCCTGATGCAGGAGCGCATGCGCTCGCTGCACGACTTTGCGGCCATGGCCGGCTTCTTCTTTAGCGACAGCTTTGAAAGCCCGGAGGCCGACGCAATCATTCAGCGCAGAATGGATGCCGCGGGAACGCTGCGAGCCCTGCAGGCAGCGCGTCAACGGCTTGAGGAACTGGACCACGTCGATTGCGCCGCCCTGGAGACGGACATGCGGGCCCTCGCGCAGGAACTGGGCATCAAGGTCGGTCAACTCTTCGGCAGTCTGCGCGTCGCCGTGACGGGACAGCGCGTGTCGCCACCGCTCTTTGAGACGATGGAGATCCTCGGGCTGGAGACCTGCCTGGAGCGCATCGACCAGGCGATTGTCCCCTTGCAGCGTCAGGCTTGACAGCCCTGCGGCCCTGTGCCAGGATTGCCGCCAGGTGGGAGATAGTTCAACGGCAGAACGACGGGTTCTGGCCCCGTAAATCCTGGTTCGAATCCAGGTCTCCCAGCAGATGGCGGTGGCCGCGGGCCGCCGCTTTTTGTGTTCCCGGTCCGCTCTGGTACGGCGGCGCGGGGCCATGCTGGAATGGCGGGAGAATGGGAGACAGTTCAACGCCAGAACACCGGCCTTTGGAACCGTAAATCCTGGTTCGCATCCAGGTCTCCCGGCAAATGGCGGTGGCCGCGGGCCGCCGCTTTTTGTGTTCCCGGTCCGCTCTGGTACGGCGGCGCGAGGCCATGCTGGAATGGCGGGAGAATGGGAGATAGTTCAACGGCAGAACACCGGTCTTTGGAACCGTAAATCCTGGTTCGAATCCAGGTCTCCCGGCAAATGGCGGTGGCCGCGGGCCGCCGCTTTTGTGTTCCCGGTCCGCTCTGGTACGGCGGCGCGGGGCCATGCTAGAATGGCGGGAGAATGGGAGATAGTTCAACGGCAGAACACCGGTCTTTGGAACCGGGAATCCTGGTTCGAATCCAGGTCTCCCAGTAGATCGTCGTAACGGCAAACTCATTTCCCATGCAGGAGAACGGGCAAATACATGAGCGACCCTGGCAAGGCAGTTGTCGCCAGCGCTGCAAGGGAGCGCGCGGACTTCATCCGCGAGGCAATCGTCGCGGACCTGGAGGCCGGCCGCTACCCGATCGTTCACACGCGATTCCCGCCCGAGCCCAACGGCTATCCGCACATAGGACACGCCAAGGCAATCTGGATCAATTTCAGCATAGCCGAGGAGTTTGGCGGCGTCTGCAACCTGCGCTTCGATGACACCAACCCGGTGCGGGAAGAGCAGGAATACATCGACGCCATCATGGAGGACATTCGCTGGCTGGGCTATGACTGGGGCGAGCGCCTGTTCTACGCCTCGGACTACTTTGACCAGCTCTACGAGTGGGCGCTGCAGTTGGTCCGCGACGGTCTGGCCTACGTAGATGAACTGAGCCAGGATGAAATTCGCGAGTACCGCGGCACCCTGACCGAAGCGGGTCGCAACAGCCCCTGGCGCGACCGCCCGGTGGCGGAAAACCTGTCTATGCTGGAGCGCATGAAGAGGGGCGACTTTGCCGAAGGCGCCTGTGTGCTGCGCGCGAAGATCGACATGGCCTCGCCCAACATTAATTTGCGCGACCCGGTGCTCTATCGCATCCTGCATGCGGAGCATCCACGCACCGGAAATCACTGGTGCATTTACCCCATGTACGACTTCGCGCATGGTCAGTCGGATTCGATCGAGGGCATCACCCATTCCCTTTGTTCACTGGAGTACGAAGACCATCGCCCGCTATACGACTGGCTTCTGGAAGCGCTGGGTATCTACCGGCCGCGGCAAATCGAGTTCGCCCGGCTCAACCTTGATCACACGATCGTCCAGAAGCGCAAGCTGCGGCGTTTGGTGGAGCAGGGGCATTTGAAGGGCTGGGATGACCCGCGGATGCCAACGCTGCGCGGCATGCGGCGGCGCGGCTACGCGCCGGAGGCGATTCGCGAGTTTTGCGCCGCGACCGGTATCGGCAAGCGTAACAACCTCATCGAGATCGAAATGCTGGAACACTACCAGCGTCAGTACCTGAACCGGCACTCACCACGAGTCATGGCCGTGCTGGACCCGCTGCGAGTGGTCATCGAGAACTACCCGGAAGGCCAGGTGGAGGGAATGACGGCGGTCAACAATCCGGAGGATGAGACGGCGGGGACCCGCGAGGTCCCGTTTTCGCGGGAGATTTTCATCGAACGCGAGGACTTCATGCTGGACCCGCCGCGCAAGTTTTACCGTCTGGCGCCGGGGCGTGAAGTGCGTCTGCGCAGCGCCTGGCTGCTGACCTGTCGCGAGGTCGTCTATGACGAGCAGGGCGAGATCTGCGAGTTGCGTTGCACCATAGACCCTGATTCGCGCGGTGGCAACGCGCCGGACGGACGTCGCGTGCGGGCCACGTTGCACTGGGTGTCGGCGGCGCAGGCCCTGCCCGCCGAAGTACGGCTCTACGACAAGCTGTTCAGTGTGCGGAACCCCAATGACGGAAGCGACGGCCTCGACCCCTCCGGGCAGCTCAGTCCAGACTCGCTGCAGGTGTTGACAGGGGCGCTGGTTGAACCTTCGCTCGGAGAGGCGCAGGCGGGCATGCGCTACCAGTTTGAGCGCATCGGTTACTTCGCTGTGGACCCGGACTCAAGGCCAGGCCGCCTGGTGTTCAATCGCAGCGTTACGCTGCGCGACCAGTGGGCCAGACTGCAACGGCGTCGCCAGCGTTAAACGCTTTGGCCCGCCCGTCAATCAAGCTTCTGCATCAGGCGCTTTCGTGATAAACGGTCTCGTAGTCTTCCGGCGGATTTTCGCGCCAAAGGGACGGGTCTTCCTCGTCGTAGCGCATGGATGCCATGATGACCAGATCGGCCCACTGGTTGAAGGCACGGTCGCTGCCGTTGTAGATCAAACGCAGGCGACGCGGTAACCACAGCCACATATAGGACAGGCGGCGTCGCTCGTAGCGGGAGGTGCGCGCCCGCAACTGATGGTACCAGCGCGGGTAGTGCAGAAAGATGTCCGGATGTTCGCGGGCGAATTCCGGATGGTTGCGCGCCAGGAAGGCGAGCATGAGCAGAGCCAGGCCGGGCAGCCCGGTAGGCAGAAAGATGCTCGCGCTTTCCACCAGCAGGGCCGTCAGGCTGATGACCAGTACGCCCGACCAGAGCAACAGGGCTGGCAGGGGGTAATACAACTCCTCATCCCCGCCGTACTTCTCAAAGGTGCGCAGGATGGGCCCCTTCAACATCCCGGTCATGATCAACCCGATGCGCAGAAAAAAAGCGATGCTGACAAGCACCGGAATGAACATGATGTTCATAATTTCCTCCGGTTCCAGCGTACCCGTTTCGTAGATTGACGGCAATTGTCAAACATCGCGCCTTGCAGCGGGGGACGGACGGGCTGTGCTATAGTAACCGCCCGCCGGTCAGGATTGTGTTTGGTTATGGATGGGGACAGGCTATCCGCCAGCTTCGGGCCCGGACCGTGCACCGCCTGCATCGAACAGTTGACTGCGCAGCACATCGCCGAAACCCTGATCGCCTTTGCCAACAGCGATGGTGGCACTCTGCTGTTTGGCGCGCGTTCCGATGGTGAACCTGCCGAAGCGACCATCACACGCGAAGCGCTGGACAGCGCCCTGGGAGAAGCCCAGAGGCTTTGCGATCCGTCGGTCATGACCGGCGATACCACACTGGTCGCGCTGGCAGAAGCGCGCACAGCCTGGCGCCTGGAAGTGCCCCGCAGTCTGGACATGCATTCCCTGGTGGACGGGCGCGTACTGGTGCGCAGCGGAGGTTGCAACCGGCCGCTGGGCGGCCGCGAGATTCAGCGCCTGGGCAGCGCCCGGAGCATTGGTGACTTCGAAAACGAGGCGGTGCCGGGGGCCAGCCGCAGCGATTTCAACGAGGAAATGATCGCGGCCTACCTTGACCGACGTGCGCTGCGCCTGCGACAGCCCGAAGGAGAGGCAAGCGACTCGCTGTTGCAGGAAATCGGCGCCCTCGACGCCGTGGGGCAGCCTACGGTCACTGGCGTACTGCTGTTCTGCGAGCGACCGCAGCGCTGGTTGCCGCAGAGCGGGATGGTCTTCGTGCGTTTCGCCGGGGTCACGCCGCGCGGTGAGGACGGACTGGCGGGCTACATTCGCCGGGAGGAGCTTTCCGGCCCCCTTCCGCGCATGGTGGAAGCAGCCTGGAATCTGGTCTGGAGCGAGATGGCGGTCAGCGCCGTCGTGAAGGACCTGGAGCGCGAGGAAACCCTGGAGTACCCACGCTTCGCCGTACGGGAGGCCATCGTCAACGCCGTTTGCCACCGCGACTATCGTATGAGGGGTCGGCGCATCGAAATTCGCATGTTTGCCGATCGCCTGGAAGTTGTGTCGCCCGGCGGACTGCCGGGATTCATCACCATTGAAAACTTCGTCGGTGAACACTTCAGCCGTAACCCGCGCATCGTCAGCGGGTTGTTTCAATGGGGGTTGATTGAAGAGTTGGGCCTGGGAATCGACCGCATGCTGGAGGTTATGGAACAGGCCGGGCACGAGCCACCGATCTTCGATGCCCGGCCCTACAGCTTCTCGGTGACCTTGCGCAATGCCAGGCAACAGGCGCCGATGCCCGAATGGGTCGCAAATGTCAACCCGCGCCAGCAACGCGCCCTGCAATACCTGCAGCGGCACGGGTCCATAACCAATCGCGAGTTCCGATCCTGCTGCGAGGGCGTCTCATCGGAAACCTTGCGGCTGGACCTGGTGGACCTGGTCGAGCAGGGCATTCTGCTCAAGGTGGGCACCAAGAGAGGCACTTACTACATACTGAAGCAGGCCGAAGCGAAAAGCAACTGACTGTAATCTTTGTAGTGGTTGAAGTCTGCCGCTGCCGGGTTATCGGCCGCGCAGGGGCTGCCGCCGTTCCTTGAGCCGGGCGGCCCTGCCGCGGCGCTCGCGCAGGTAGTAGAGTTGCTTGCGGCGCACCTTCGCGTGACGCAGAATCTCGATTTTCTCGATGCGCGGGCTTTTCAGCAGGAATGTACGTTCCACGCCGACACCGTGGCTGGCGATACGCCGAACGGTGAAATTGGCATCGTTGCCACCGCCACGCAGCCGGATGATCACCCCCTGGAAGACCTGGATCCGCTCCCTTTCGCCTTCCACAATACGCAGATGCACGCGCACGGTATCGCCCGACGACAGCTTCGGGTGATCCTGCATTGGCGTTTGTGCGACCAGTTCGTCAAGCAGATTGCTCATGCGGTCGTTCCCCGGCGCTTTGGCCCACGTTAATCCTGGGTGGCGGCGCGCAGTATACATGGCGCCGGCGGGCGCAACAAGGGTCTCTCAACTCAGGGAATGTAAATCTGTTGGCCGACGCGAATCAGGGCGGGATCCGGAATGCAGTTGGCCTGGGCTACCTGGTCGACGTCGAGGCCGTAGTTGAGGGCGATGCGGAAGAGGTTTTCGCCGGTCTGTACGGTGTGCACGAGGCGGTACTCGGCCGGTGTGCAACCTTCGGCCGGCGCTGTGGACTGTTGGTAACCGGTCGAGCCGCAGCCGGGAATGACCAACTCGTTGCCAACGTGAATGAGCTCCACGTTGGCAAGATTGTTGGCCTGCTGGATGTCGGCCACGGTCACGCCGTAGAGAGTCGCGATGTAGCTGAGTCCTACGTCACTGGCCTGCACCACGTGAATGCAATCGTCACCTTGTTGGCCCGTTTCCGCTGCGCCTTCGACCGTTGCTGGCGGCACAGCCGGCGTAACGACGGAGGCCGGTTCGCTGGTGGCCTGTCCACCCGCATCAAGGGCAGCCTGGGTTTGGGTCGCCCGGGCAATGATGGCGGTCGCCGTCAGATTTAGCGGGTCGATATCCTGCAGGGGCGCCTGTACCGGCCCGGTCGTCGGGGAGGGATCGGGATCGACGGCGGCCACAGCCGTGATCGGCACATTGGCAGCCTGGGGCGTAAAGGTCGCCACGCCGGAAGGCAATTGAGAGTCCTGCTGTGCGGGCTCGTTGGCGCTTTGGTAACAACCGGCCAGCAGAATTACCAGTGCGAGGCCGATGCATCCTGCCAGACGAAAACCTGCATTGCGCATGGCCAGCAACCTTTCGCGAGATTCTCACAGATTCTAGCATCAGGGCCGCTTTCAGGCAACTGGAGCGGCCGTCAGAATTCCGGGCCGCGTGACCAGCAACAAGAGCAGACCGAATCCTATGCGATACCAGCCGAATGGTGCCAGACTGTGTCTGCTGACGAATCGCAACAGCCAGGCGATCGCCAGCCAGGCCACGGCGGCGGACACCGCGCAACCCAGCAACAAGACACCCAGTTCTGCCGCGCTGGCGCGGCCGGCAACGTCCACCAGTTCGTACAGGGTGGCGCTGCCAAGCAGGGGGATGGCAAGCCAAAAGGAAAAACGCGTTGCGCTGCTGCGATCGAGGCCGACCTGCATGGCGCCGACGATCGTTGCGGCCGAGCGGGAAACGCCAGGAATCAGCGCCAGGGTCTGGACGCAGCCGATGAGCAGGCACTGGCGCAGGGACAAATGCCTTTCCGCGCCCCTTGTCTGCGGACCCGGTTCACGATCGGTCAGCAGCAAGACGACCCCGCCGGCCAGCAACGCCAGCGCGACGACAGCGGGTGAAAACAATGTTTGCTTGATCCAGTCCCGCAGCAGAAATCCGGTAATGCCTGCGGGCAAACTGGCCACCAGAATGCCTGCCCAGAAGTGCCTTGCCCGCGCATCGCTACGCATCGCCCACAGACTGGCGGCCAGGTCGCGGCCGTAATGCAGCAGCAAGGCCAGCACGGCGCCCGCCTGTATCGTGATTTCAAAGCTGCCGCGCAAGGCCGGTGGGATGTCCAGCAAGGAAGCGCCGACGATCAGATGTCCGGTTGAGGAGATGGGCAGGAACTCGCTCAGGCCCTCAAGGATGCCGAGGAGAACCGCCGCCAGTACATTGCTCGCATCAATGCTCACAGGCGGCTGGCCAGTGCCAGACCAAGCCAGACGCCGGCAAGACAAAGCAGGTTGTTGCCGAGGATGTTGCCCGTCATCGCCAGCCACTGGCCTTCCCGCGCCAGCGCAACGCTTTCCCAGGCGTAGGTCGAAAAGGTGGTGAAAGCCCCGCAGAAGCCAACACTGACGAACAGGCGGACCTGCGGAGCGATAAGCCCCTGTCGAAGTGACCAACCAAGAAACAGCGCCAGCAGAAAGGAACCGGCGACGTTGATGACCATGGTGCCGACCGGGCTGGCAGCGCCGAGACGACTGACGATCCAGAGGCCGAAGAGATGGCGAGAGCAGGCGCCCAGCAGACCCCCCGCGCCTATGCTGACCAGAGTGGATGGCTGCATGCGACCAGCATAGCCGGGCGCGCAACCTGCATCAATGCTACATACTTGCGCGGTATGCGCTTCTGCTGCCAGAATGGGCGAGTCCTGCAGTCTGGATACCGCATGAAAGCCTACTGGCGCCTGTTGCGCGACAACCCGGATTTTGCCCGTCTTTGGCTGGCCCAGGTCATCAGCCTGCTGGGCGACTGGTTCAACACAATTGTTCTGGCCGTGCTGGTTGAGGAATATAGCGGCGGTTCCGGCCTTGCCGTCAGCCTGTTTCTGCTGGCGCGCTTTGTGCCGCCCATGCTGGTCGGGCCCTGGGCCGGCGTCTTGATCGACCGGCTGGACCGCAAGCGACTTCTCATACTCAGCGATGTCCTGCGCGCCGTGGTGGTGCTGCTGCTCCTCTTGGCCGACGGGCCACAACTTCTGTGGCTGGTCTACGTGCTGACGGCGCTGCAGTTCACCCTGTCGGCGTTCTTCGAGCCGGGACGCAATGCCCTGCTGCCCTCCTTGCTGCCGCGGGAGGGGCTGGTGCTGGCCAACACTCTGGGCAGCGTGACCTGGTCGGCGATGCTGGCAGGCGGGGCCATCGCCGGCGGCCTGGTGGCGGCGCAACTGGGGACCCAGGCGGCTCTGTTGATCGATTCCATGACCTTTCTGGTCTCCGCGCTGCTGATTGTCGGCATTCGGACGAACACGAGGACGACCAGGGCCGACCCTGCAGAGAGCGGAAACTCGTCAACACAGGAAACCCGGGGTTTACGCGAAGGGCTGCGCTTTCTGCGCCATGCGCCGGCTACCCTGGCCGTGCTGCTGGTCAAGGCCGGCATCAGCCTGGGCAGCATTGACGCCGTGATGATCATTTACGCATCGCAACTCTTCAACTTTGGCGAGGACAGCAGCACGCCGCTCAGCATTATGTACGCGGCCTTCGGCATTGGCGCCGTGAGCGGGCCCCTGTTGCTCAACCGCTTCAATGACGGGCGCGTGCGGGTGATGCGGCGCCTTATTCGCTATGGCTTTCTGCTTATGTCTGTGGGCTGGCTGACGTTGGGCGGGGCAGGGACCCTGCCCCTGGTTGTCCTGGCCCTGACCCTGCGTGCCATGGGCTCGTCGGTCTGCTGGACCTACAGTTCGGTCATCATCCAGAAGAGCGTCCCTGACCGCTTTCTGGGCCGTATGTTTTCGCTGGACATGGCCAGCTTTCAGTTTGTGGGCGCCTTCAGCATCCTGCTCACCGGTTATCTGATCGATTCCTTCGGCGTGGCCCGCGTGCGCGACGTGGTGCTGTTGATGGCCGGAATCAGCACCGTGCCGCTTTTGCTCTGGGCCCTGGTGGTGCCGTGTCTCGAAGCCCGCGTGCCGGAAGTGGAAATCGCCTAGCCGACGATCGGCATGCCGCTGGCATCGGCAATAGCCAGCAGGCGGTTGTATTTCGCCAGTCTTTCGGACTGTGTGATCGAACCGATTTTGATGTGCTGACCGTGCCAGCCCACGGCAAGGTCCGCCAGCCAGTTGTCCTCGGTCTCGCCGCTGCGCGCGCTGACGGTCACGTGCCAGCCGGCCTCGCGCGCCAGTTGGCAGGAACGGGCGGCCTCAGTGAGCGTGCCGATCTGGTTGACCTTGAGCAAGAGGGCGTCCGCGGCATGCTCGTCAATGGCGCGTTGGATGCGCGCCGGATTGGTGCAGAGCAGATCGTCGCCCAAAACGAGGGCGCAACCGGTCAACGCCCGTCTTAGTCGGGGCCAGTGCGCCCAGTCGTTTTCCGCCAGTCCGTCTTCCACGCTGACGACCGGCCAGCGCTGTGTCCAGTCCGACAGTAGCTCGATCATGGCCTCTGAAGACAGCGACCCTTCCAGTTGATAACGTCCGTTCCTGTAAAACTGGCTTGCCGCCACGTCCAGCGCGAGGTTCACGTCCTCTCCCTGGCGATAGCCGGCGTTTTCAATGGCCTGCAGGGCGTCTTCGAACATGTCTTCACAGCGCGTGAAGGGCGGCGCCAGGCCCCCTTCGTCGGCGGTGAGACGGCGCGCGCCGTACTTTTCCCCAATCAGTTCCGCCGCGCTCTCATAGACCGCCACGCAGATTTCCAGGGCTTCGGCCATCTCACGGGTCCTGCGGGGCAGAATCAGCAGGTCCTGCAGCGGCACCTGTCCACCGGCATGCGCGCCGCCACTGAACAGATTGACGGTGGGGCGCGGCAAACCCGTTGGCGGGCCGAACCCGGGCATCTGCGCGAAATAGCGATAGAGGGGCAGCCCCTTTTGCGCTGCGCTGGCTCGTGCCCAGGCCAGAGAGACGGCCAGCAGGGCGTTGGCGCCCAGCCGCGTCTTTTGCGACGTGCCATCCAGCTCGACAAGTGCCCGGTCCAGGGCACCCTGGCTATCGATTTCCCGTCCCTTCAGGGCGTCGTTGATTTCATCGCGAATGTTGGCCACTGCCTTGAGGCAACCGCGGCCACGATAGCGCTGCGGGTCGCCGTCGCGCAATTCGTGGGCCTCGGCGGCGCCGGTGGAAGCGCCGGAAGGAACGGAGGCGCAACCCTGGCTGCCATCCCTGAAGCGACAGCTCGCCTGCAGGGTGGGACGGCCGCGACTGTCCAGAATTTCGATGGCATGCAAGCGGTCGATTACGGGCACGTCAGAGCCTTTCACAGAAGCGCGGAACGAGCTCTTCAAGCGTGGCTGGCGGGTCCAGAATCAGCGGCAGCACGGCGTCGACCTGATGCCTGCGCTGGTCCATGTTCATGTACTCGAGTGGAGAACGACCCGCCGCGCGAGCCAGGACGCAGGCCAGGGTGTGACTCGCGGCGCGCGCTTCCAGCCCGGCATCCGCTGGTGATGGGTTATCGAGACGATACCCGCGCCAGAAGAGCAGGGCCGCCGCCGCGAATTCACGCCGCTGTGCGGCCAGAAAGTGGGCCTTGGAGAGCAGATGCGAGAGCGCGAAGCCGACATCCAGCGCCGGATCGCCAAAGTGCATCACTTCATGATCGAGGAGGACCAGGCTCCCGTGGTGCAGCAGCACGTTCTTCGGGCTGTAGTCGCCATGGGTCAGTCCGACGCGCAGGGCGCGAGTCTCGTCAGTGAGTGCCTTCAGGAAGGGAGCGGCCGGCGGAACAACGCCGGCTGTGTACAGGTAATAGGGCTCGAGCCGCAGGCTCTCGAGGGAGTTGCGGTTGGCAAAGGTGACGGCGACTTCTTCAATGTGTTCTTTGCCGCGGCGGTGGATGCGCGCCAGCAGGCGGGCGAACTCTGCCACGTGGCCCAGGTCCAGCCCTCCTGCCAGCAAATGCTCCTTCCAGTTGACGTGAGGCTGCGGCACGGCGCCCATGGCAAGCAGGTGTTCGGCCGGATCCTCGAAGATGTAGTCCGGCACCGCCCCAGGCATCATTCGCGACAACCAGCGCAAGCCGGATGCCTCTCGCTGCGTGCGGGCGAGATCGCTGAACCATTCGACCTCGACGCGCAACCGGGGCAGGGCCTGCTTGAGCACCCAGGCGCTGCCGTCCTCGTGTTCCACCAGCACGGTGCGGTTGGAGACGCCGCCGTGCAGGGCCGTCATGCGCGGCGCATCTTCCGGCCCGACGCGGCCATTGCTGCGCAGGTAGCGCAGGAGTTCGTCAGACGCCTCGATGTTCACAGGCATTGTTTTCCGGCCAGACTTCATATTCCGGCGCGCTATCGCCGGCCTGATCCCTCAAGAGTTGGCAGTGGCACACACCGACAATGTGTTTCTCCTTGAACGGGGACGGAAAGCCTGCCTTACGGGGGCTTTCCCGCGCAGAAAGACATTTCTTCAGGAATATGCCGTTTCCAACCTGGCAGAAATGTTAGCGACGACTACAGCGCGACACAACTGCGACGTCCCCGTGGCTGTGTTACAATTCCTCCAGCCAGCCAAAGCGGTAACAGGCGACATGTTGGAGGAGCGGGGCCCTTTCACCTTCCGGCGGAGACGTATGCTGCTGGAAAACCTGACTGCCTGGCTCTTCCTCGCGCCTGCCGGAGCCATTATTTTTCTTTTTGGCATTTTTCCGGTCACCTTCGCCTTTTTCGTAAGTCTGCATCGCTGGCGCCGCTTCCCCGATGATTTCCGCGGTCTCGACAGTTACGTCAAGGCCATGGGCAATTTCGGCTACGTGGTCTTCTTCTGGTTGTCGCTGGGTCTGCTACTGCTGGCCGCCTACACCATCTGGCGCCTCTGGCGCGATTGCCGAGATGCGCCGGGGCGCGCCGGCTGGATCTTGCCCGGTGTGGTTGGCGCCGGCGCACTGATCGCCCTGTTCAACTGGTTTTTCACTCTATTGCCGGTCGTGTTGAACGTGCCGGTGCGTCTGCGCGGTCAAGAGATGACGCGCGAACTCTTCATTGGCGAGTTTTTCGCCAGTTTTCGTTTCGAGGCGGTGCTGGCCGCGGCCGACGTCCTTTGGACGCTGCTGCTGTTGCTGGTGCTTGCGTTGCTGCTGGCCCGCCGATTCCTGCCAGGGGAAGAGGCCCTGCGAACGCTGCTGCTGGCGACTGGCGCGGTGCTGGCCCTGGCGGCGGGTGCGCTGCTCTTGCAGTTGACGCTGGAGGAAATTGCGCTGGCAATCGCCGAGGCGCGGGCGGACGGGCTTGAATTGCCGATCTGGACGCAAATCGTCCTCATCAGCGCCGGCGCCGGACTGCTCGGCGCTGCCCTGTGGTTGTGGCAGGGGGCGCTCGGGGACTACGTGGATGGCCGCTTTGCCGGACGCGTGCTGCTGGTCGTCCTGGTGGTCATTGGCGCGGTCCTGCTGATTGTGCAGTTGCCGCAGGCCCTGGCGGAAGCGGACGATGACATGTTGCAGGGCTTCAGTGTGACGGTGATGTATTCCTTTTTCTCCGTGCCCCTGCAACTGACTCTGGGCCTGGGCCTGGCGGTACTGCTTTTCCAGGAGATTCGCGGCAAGTCCTTCTTTCGCATGCTCTACTTCCTGCCCTACATCACGCCCTTTGTCGCCACCTCCACGGTGTTTTCCCTGCTCTTTTCCCACCGCAGCGCATCGCCCGCCAACCAGTTTCTCAGCCTGTTGGGCATCGAGTCGCAGAACTGGTTGCTGGAACCGACGGGCGTCCTGCGCCTGATTTTCGGCGAACAGGTGCCCGTGGCGCTGGCCGGGCCGGGACTGGCGCTGGTAGTCATCATCTTCTATAACGTGTGGGTCTACGCCGGCTACAGCACGGTGATCTTTCTGGCGGGCCTTGGGAATATTCCCGCCACCCTGTACGAGGCCGCTCGCATTGATGGCGCCACCGGCTGGAAGCAGTTTCGTCACGTGACACTGCCGCTGCTTTCGCCGACCACGTTTTTCCTTATCCTGATCGCGACCATCGGCACCTTTCAGGCCTTCACGCAGATATTCCTGATGCGCCGGCCAGGGGCCTTCAAGGCCGTGGACACCATCAACATATACATCTACGAGGAGATTCAGTCTGGCAATCCCAACTACGCCTATGGTTCGGCGATGGCCTTCGTGTTGTTCGCCGTGATCCTGATACTTACTCTCATCCAGAACCGCATCGCGGGGCGACGAGTGTTCTATGGCTGAACGGACGCAACAAATCGAAGTGATGCAGACCCCGGCCCGCCGGCCCGGGCGTGGCCGCTCGCTGGGGTACCTGGTGCTGGCAGCCGGGGGGCTGTTGGCCGTGTTGCCCTTTCTCTGGATGTTTAGCTGGTCGCTGATGACCAACGTCGAGGTGACGGTCGGCCGGGTCTTGCCGACGCAGGTGCTCTGGTCGAATTACCTCACCGCCTGGGACAAGGCGAACTTTTCGCAATTCATGTGGAACAGTTCGCGCATTACGGCCATCACGGTCTGTGGCCTGCTGATGTTTTGCGTCCCGGCGGCCTACGCCTTCGCCCGCATGCGTTTCTGGGGGCGCAACGTGTTATTCGCCATCATGCTGGCGACGCTGATGATCCCGGACATTGTGACGCTGATTCCCAACTTTCTGACCATCGTGTGGATCAACCGCCTCAGCCAGAGTCTCTTCGGGCCGGCGGGCGCATGGATGAACAACTGGCCCTCCCTGACGATCCCGTTCATGGCCTCGGCCTTCACCATTTTTCTGTTGCGGCAGTTTTTCTCACAGATTCCGGACGAACTGTGGGATGCCGCGCGTATTGACGGGGCGGGACATTTGCGCTTTTTGTTACGGGTGGTTGTGCCGCTTTCGCGGCCAGCCATCATGACCGTCGTCATCTTCTCCTTCATCGGTTCGTGGAACGCCCTGCTCTGGCCCCTGCTGGTGATTCAGACGGATGAGTGGCGGCCGGTGGCATTCGGCCTGACCAAGTTCGTGCAGGCGGATGCCGGCGACGAGTTCCACTTGCAGATGGCGGCCTCGGTCATCATGATTCTTCCCATATTGCTGCTCTACTTCTTCGCGCAAAAACAGTTCACTGTCGGGATTGCCACGACCGGCACGAGGGGATAGAGTTTAATGCTGGCAATCTGCTGGCGCCGGCGGAATTCGATGCCGGAAACTGTTCGAAAACAGGGAGAGATTTCATCATGAAGTACACAGCGGTTCTTGTCACCCTTGTCGCACTGATGTTTGCCGTCGGGTTTGTTGGCGCCGATGTCAGCATCCCCGATGAATTGCCCATGGGCCTGACCATCGATTACTGGCATGAGTGGGATGGCGCCCAGGCGGACGCCATGACGCAGATTATCGACGCCTTCAACGGCAACAATGAATGGGGTATTACGGTCGAGCAGGTCTATCAGGGTAATACCGGCGGCCTCATCGACCAGTTGAGCACCGGCATTGTCAGCGGTGAGTTGCCCAACCTGAGCGGCGCGGTCTTCACCAACAACGCCATGGGCTACTATCTGGATGGCGTTCTGGTCCCGCTGGACGCCTACATGGAGCACCCGGTCTGGGGCTTCGACGACATGGGGATGGACAACCTGAATCACAGCCTGCTGGCCATCAACCGCGTACCCTTCGAGCCCTTCAACGACCAGTTGCTCGCCTGGCCGGTTGGCATGTCCGCCAACGTCCTGTCGGTCAACCTGGGCATGCTGGAGAGTCTGGGCCATGACGGCCCGCCGACGGACATGGCCAGCTTCCGCGAAGTGGCCTGCGCGGCCAATGAACTGACTGGCCCGGCCGGTGAGGACGTGCAGGGCTTCCCCTTGCGCACCAATGACAACGACATGTATTCCTTCATCGTCGCCAATGGCGGCTACATCTACGATGACATGGGCTACAACTTCACCAACGAGAAGGTCATCGAGGTACTGCAGTTCTTCCAGGACCTCTATGCCGATGGCTGCGCCTATATCCCGGATGGCCCCTACGTCAACACCGCCGATTTCGCCTTTGGTCTGAACCCGATGGCCGTCGGCAGCAGCGTCGGCGTACCCTTCATCCGTGCAGACATTGAGGCCAGCGGCAGCGACATCAACTGGGTCAACACGACCGTGCCCTGGGGCGAAAACCGTACGCTGCAGGTCTATCAGCGCAGCATGGGCTTGTACGTCAGTTCACCCGAGGAACAGCTGGCGACCTGGCTCTTCCTCAAGCATCTGGCTTCGCCCGCGTCGCAGGTGCTCTGGACCGAATACGCCCAGTACCAGCCCTATACGCGCGCCGGGCTGGAGGGCCTGAGCGAAGAGTTCCTGACGGCCAACCCGCAATTCAACAGCATTCGTGAAGTGTTGCTGGACGATTCCATCAACCTGTGGTCGGAGCCCGTGCTGGTCGGTTCGGACCGGGTCGGGCCGGTCGTGCAGGAGCTGATTGCCAACGTGACCACCGGCGGCATGGACGTCATGGAAGCCGCCGCCGCCGCCGAGGCCGAGGCCAACGAAATCATCGCCGAAGCGATGGAAGATATGGGCTGACCCCAGTCCTCCAGAGAGAATTCAGGCCGGGCTACAAGAGCCCGGCCTGTTTTGATTTGGAGGGACGAGCGAGCCAGTGTGGCACGGCCGGCGCCGGCGACTGACGGCGGCCGTTGCGCATTTCCTGGCTGCAGATGACCTCGTCAAGCAGCCGGGCCGTCAGTGACGCCCGGGTGGGGGCGTACTCCGTTTCGCGCCACAGGTTGGTCATTTCGGCCGGGTCGTTAATGCGGTCGTAGAGTTCGCCAGGCTGACCGTTCATGGTGTGCACCAGTTTCCAGCGCGCCGTGGTCAGCACGCGCATTTTCATCGGCACAAAATCATCGTCGTTCTCGGTCAGCACGGCGTCGCGCAACGGGTCTTCGGCGCCGGCCAGTTGCGCGCGCATGGAGTGTCCCTGCATCCCTTCGGGCAGCGCGATGCCCGCCATGTCCAGCAGCGTGGGCGCGATGTCCAGCGTGCTGGCGACCTCCAGGCGCTGCTGCCCCCGGGCGATGCCCGCGCCGCGCCAGATCAGAGGCACGCGCAAGGCCGCGTCGTAGGGCAGGCCCTTGCCATACAGGCCGTGGTCGCCCAGATGCTCGCCGTGGTCGGAGGCGAAAACCACGATCGTGTTCTCCGACAGACCGTTGGCCTCCAGTGCGTCCAGAATACGACCCACGTTGTGGTCGATGAGGGCGACCATTCCGTAGTAAAGCGCCTTGACCTGCTGCCAGTCCGCCAGACTGAATTGCGACCAGTCGTGGGGCGGAACGCCGATCACGCGGTCAGCGGGTCTACCGTCCGCGCGCCGCATCCCCGCATCCCGGCGAAAGTAGACCTGTTCGTGGAGGGGCGGCAGGCCGCTGGCTTCGGTCAGGGGCGCCAGCGGCGGCGGCATGTCCGCGGGGTCATGGAAGCTTGCCCAGGGTTCAGGAACCATGAAGGGATAATGCGGGTCCGGGAATGAGACCTGCAGGAAGAATGGTCGTTCGTCCTGACGGGCGCGTGCGAGAAAGGATTCGCCGCGCTCCCCCAGGTAGTGACTGGAATGGACCTGCTCCGGCAATTCCCAGCTCCAGCAATCGATGCCTGGCGTCAATCGCCGCCGCCCTTGCAGCCGCTCGCGCCAGTCCGGGCAATGTCCGGCCAGCCAGGGCGTGTAGCGCGGTCCGAAACAACGATCGCCGTGGCCGTTGACCAGGTCAACCTCGCGGAAGCCGTAATAATGACCCTGCCGGGCCAGCGTTGCCTCAAGGGCCTGCGGCTCCGCCTGCTGGGGTACGAAATGCAGTTTGCCCAGGGAAGCCGTACGCCAGCCGGCGGCATGCAGCACATGCGGCAGAAAGCGGGGATCGTCGGGTGTGTGGCAACCGACCATGCGCGTCCCGAGGGTAGAAGGCCAGCAGCCGCTCAGAATGGACGCGCGACTGGGCGTACAGGAGGGCTGGGTGACCATACACTGGCTCAAATACGTGCCCCGCGACGCCAGGCGATCGATGTTGGGGGTGCGAACGATCGGGTTGCCGGCGCAGGAGAGCGCGTCGGCGCGCAATTCGTCGCAGAGGATCAGCAGGATGTTGGGTGGCTGCGGCATCAGCCGCAATCCCGTCCGTCCGTCAACCAGGCAAGATTGAATCGCGCCAGGGCGAGGTAATCGTCCGTGCTGTCGCCGCCACTGCTGCCACGTTCAAAGGCGCAGAGGATGTCGCCGTCCGGGGCCACCGCCAGCGCGCTGTAGCCGGAATTGCCAGACTCGATGACGCGGTCCACCGGCCAGGTGCGACAATCGTCATAGCTGAGTTTGACGCTCAGGTTGCGGCGTCTGCGCAAGTTGCCGGAGCCCTTGCTGTCGACGCCCTCTACGTTGTGCGGGTTGCTGAAAAGGACGCGGCTGCGTCCCTGGTCGCCCCCGCTGTAGCGAAACAGCGTGCCCTGACAGGTCGGCTCCAGCAGGGCGGGGTCGAGCCAGGGCGTGGCCCACTCCCCGGCGCCATCCGTGGAAACGCTGATGACGCGGCGCTGGACGCCCGCGCCATTGCGCATGTTGAGCAGGACCCGTCCGTCCTCCAGCTCTATCGCGCAGCACTCGTTCAGACTGGGTACTACGTCCGGCACCAGTTGACCGCGCTGCCAGGTCTGGCCTTCGTCGTCGCTGAATATCGTGCCGCAGCGGTTGGGGCGATGGGCCTTCGTCTTTGAAATGGAGAGCCAGACCGGAAAAAGCAGCCGACCACCGCGCAGCCGGATGCCATTGGGCAGGCCGATGGCCAGCACGCCCCAGTCATATTCCGGCCGAAACTGCTCGAAGGTTGACGTAATCTCCACCGGTTCGCTGAAACTGGCGCCGTCGTCACTGGAGACCATGGTGAAGGCGCGCGCGTAGCCGCTGCAAAAGCTGACGTGCAACCGGGCGTTTTCGCGGTCCACCAGGGTGTTGCAGTTGTGCACGGGCCCCGAACCGTAGTCCGCGCCGCGCACCAGCAGCGACGGCGGCTCCCAGCTGTGTCCGCCATCCAGGCTGCGCCGCATCAGCAGGTCGCTGTCGTCCCAGTCACCGCCGCGACCGCGACGCGCCTCCGTATGCACCAGGGCGACTCCGCCCGGGGTGACGCAGACGCCTGGAATGCGGAAATTGGCGTAACCATCGTCGCCGGCCGTGAAGAGGTTCTGGACGGAAAAGTGGGGCTCGCGGTTCATGAAATTGCTCCGGTAAAGTCAATAGCGGCTGACCTGGGGCGGACCGACGTCGACGGCCAGCGCCAGGGCATCGAAACTGCGCTTCATCATCTCGTGCCGGACGTCTCGGTAATCGACGTCATCCCAGAGATTGTTGAATTCGCCAGGGTCCTGCTCCAGATCAAAGAGTTCGCCCGGTTCATAGCCATGGTAGACGACGAGTTTGTAACGGCGGTCGCGCAGCATGGTGGCGTAGGAGCAGGAAAACTGGTCGCGCTCGATGGAATTGAGCGCGCTGTAAAACTCTGTGCGCACAAAATCGCGATGCTGCGCCGGGTCCGCCTCGCCACGCAGGATGGGCAACAGGGAACGGCCCTGCATGCGCGCCGGCGCGGGCAGGCCGTGGATGTCGAGCAGGGTGGGGGCGATGTCCAGCAGCTCGACGAGCGCGTCACTGACCAAACCCGACTCAATATGGCCGGGCCATGAAAAGATCAGGGGTACGCGAACCAGGCCCTCATAAAAGCGGCAGCCCTTGGCCACCAGACCGTGATCGCCCAGCATTTCGCCATGGTCGCTGGTGAAAATGATGAGTGTATTCTCGCGCTGGCCCGTCCGCTCGAGCGCGTCCAGCATGCGGCCGACGTTGTCGTCGATGAGCTCGATCATGGCGTAATATGCCGCCTGGATGTGTCGCGCGTCGAATTCTTCCGGGCGCCGCACCGGATTCTGGAAGTCGATGCCGGCGAGGGCGGTTTGGGCCTGCAGGTCGCTGTCACGGAAGAGGGGGCCGGGCAGGGCCGCCGGATCATAGCGCTGCATGTAGGATGAGGGCGGGTCGAAGGGCACGTGCGGATCAAAGATGTTGACGCTCATCAGCCAGGGTTTGCCGGCGGTCTCGATATGGTCGATGGCGCGGTCCGTGCACCAGGTGGTCTGGTGTAATTCGGGAGGAAAGTTGTCCGGGTCTTCCATGAATTCGCGCTGCTCGTGCCCCTGGCTGCGCAGCCAGTCGGCCCAGGCATGCTGACCCGGCTCCCATTCCGAAACGGAGCCGTGGCTCCAGTGAAAGACGCGGTAACCGTCATCCTGCGGGCGCGGCTCCACGCGGCCCTGGCAGCCGGCCAGATGCAGCTTTCCGCTCAGGCCACAGTCGACGCCGGCGTCAGCCAGCAGTTTGGTCACCAGCGGCGCTGCTTCCGCCCAGCGCTCGTTGCCATTCATGCATCCGTGCATGCTGCCGGGATACATGCCGGTGAGAAAACTGGCGCGGCTGGGCGTGCAAATCGGGCTCTGGCAGAAGGCATGGGTGAAGGCCACGCCCTCCTGCACCAGGCGATCGATGTTGGGCGTGTGGATGTGCTCGTTGCCGAGGGCATGAATGGTATCGTATCGTTGCTGGTCGGTGCAGATCCAGAGAATATTGGGCTTCATCTGGCTAGGTCCTCCGCTTCCAGGTATACGCCGACGAGGTGGCTCGTGTTGGGCACGTCGCCGCAGTTTGTGTAGTCCACCAGAAAGATACGCCCGTCCTCGCGCTGATGCCAGGACGAATAGCCGTGATCGGGCATCGGACGCTGCGCAGGATGGTTGGCGTGAATCTGGATGAGATGATCGCGCTGGGCCTGGTCCGGCAGTTGACCATCCGCCGCGACCCAGCGCCACTCGTGGTCTTCAAGCGTGGAGTTGCCCAGACGATAGTGGATGCTGCGCCAGAAACTGCGGCCGCTGTCGCCGTACTGGCCGAACTGGGTGCGGGTCAGCGGGTTGCCGCCGTGGAAGTCGCTGGCGGGCCATTCCTCGCGATAGATGCTGCGGTGAAAGATCGCCTCGCCATCCAGCATGACGCGCAACCAGCCGCGCCGGTGATGCAGGCGCAGGCGACGCCACTGGCGCATGTCCACCGCGTGCTTCACCTGATGACGGCCGCGTTGCATGCGAACGCTGTCCGGTGTGACGGAGACGAGGACGCCCAGCCGTGAGATGGAGAGGAAGGCGACGTCGGCATCGCCGGAAGCCTCGACTCGCAGATCGGCCTCGAAATCCACCTCGCTGAAGCTCGATTGCGGCGGCAGCAGTGTGTAGCGGCACTCATGTTCGGGCCTGTTTTCGACGACCAGTGCTCCACCTTCCATTCGCGCGCTGTACTTGCGGCGCGGTCCGCCTATGACGTGTTGCCCGGCGGCGGACTCAAGGTCGCCGACCCAGGCGTAGGTGCCGAGGCCGCCGTTGACGTTGCGGCCGCTGACCATCACGCGTCCGTCCGCCAGTTGTTTGGCATAGGGGCGATGGAGGGCGAAGGGCAATTTCTGCGGCGCGGACCAGTTGTGACCGTTGTCATCGGAGAAGGCCACGAAGGAGGGGATGCCCCCGGAATGGTTCTCACGCAGTACGCAGGCCAGTCGCAGGCCGCCATGCAAGAGGACGATCGCGCCCTCACAAAAGCGGTGGTAGCCGTCGCAAGCGACCGTGGCGCGCTCCTTCCAGGTGGCGCCGCCGTCAGTCGAGACCCACAACACTTCGGCAAATTCCTGGTGTTCGCCGCGCATCAGGTGAGAGACCACGCCCAGGCTGCCATCCGGCAAATCGAGGATGCGATCGGGTTCGAAGCCGCCGATGCCGTTGTCGCGCCGGGCGCGCCAGGAGTCTCCCTGATCCTCGCTCCAGTAGAGCCAGTTGCCGGGTGGCTGTTCCTCATGGAAATGGCCGTCGTCATCATGGTCACAGATGACCACCAGGCGCCCGTCGTTCAGCAGACTGAGACGCGGCGTTACCAGGCGTTCGTCGCCACGGGTCAGGTCGGCCTCGTCGATTTCACGGTGTTTGAACCAGGAGCGGCCATCGTCGTCGCTGGCGAGCAGGGTTAACACCTGGTTTTCCATCGACCAGTGTGCGTCGGTGTCGGCGTAAACCAGCATCAGTCGACCCGAAGGCAGGGCGATCAGATCCGGATTCTTGGTGAAGCGACCGGGGCTGCGCCAGATCTCGAAGATCTTGTGATCGACCGAGCGCGGAGCGATATACATGGATGTCCTTTCTCAGAAAGGGGCGCAGGCCAGGGCCTCGGGCGCATGGGTCGCAACCATGCGCTGGATATCGGTTTTGGCGGACCGGCTGAGCGCATCCGGTCGGCAGACGCAGCGTCCGCTGCCAAAGCCGCAGAGCGCCATGGCGTATTTGAGCGTGTTCAGAAAGAAACCATGCCGGCGCATGCCGCCGAGATCGACGGCCAGCTGTTGCAAGGCATCGTTCTGCGGGTCCTCGTAGAGGCGGCGGTAGGGGCCGGGTATGAGGTTGGCGAAGCCGGGCACGAGGCCGTCGGCGCCCTCGCGCAGTGCCCAGGCCGACTGCGCCTCCGCACCCTGCAGCACCTGGAAATCCGGATGGATTTCTCGCATGGCAAGCAGTTCGGTAAAGAGCGACGGGTCGCCGCCGCTGTCCTTGATGCCGATGACCGATTCGTATTGCAGGGCATGGCGCGCGGCTGCGGGCGACAGGACGTTGTGCGTCATGTTGGGAATGTTGTAGAGCACGATCGGCAGGGGGCTGTCGGCGGCGACGGCGGCGAAGTGGGCGCTCTGGACGGCCTCGTCCGCCTGAAAGTAGTAGGGCGTGGCCACGACGGCGGCGTCCGCGCCCAGTTCCAGCATTCGCGGCAGGCGTTCGCGCACGCGGGAGGCGACCGGCTCCATGGCGCCGGCCAGCAGGGGCACGCGTCCGTCAATGGCGCGTACGCTGGCGCGCAGCAGGGTCTCCCGTTGGGCCGTGTCCAGCCAGGGCCCTTCGCCGCTGCTGCCCATGATGAAAATGCCGGAAACGCCGCTGCGCAACTGAAAGTCTATCAGGCGTTCCACAGCTGCCTCGTCGACGTCGCCGTCGGCATCCAGAGGCGTGATGATCGGCGGGATGACGCCCTTCAGAACCGGTTTGCCATTCATTAGCCTTTCACGCCCCCGATCATGATGCCCTTGACAAAATAGCGCTGAATAAAGGGGTAAATGAAGAGTACCGGCACCGTACTCACGATGATCAGCGCCGAACGCAGGGAAGCGGCCGGCGGCGGCTTCTCCATAAAGGCGATTTCTTCCATGCCTTCCAGAGTGGCGGAGCGCAGCAGGCCGCGCAGGATGATTTGCAAGGGTTGCAACTCCGATCTGTCGATGTAGATGGCGGCGTCAAACCAGGCGTTCCAGTGATGAACGGCGTAAAACAACCCGATAGTGGCGATGACCGGTAGCGACAGCGGCAGAACGACGCGCAAAAGTATGACGGGCGCGGTGGCCCCGTCGACGATGGCCGCCTCGCTGAGCTCTTCCGGCAGGCTCATGAAGAAATTGCGCATGATGAGCATGTACCAGGCGTTGACCAGGATGGGCACGATCATCGACCACAGGGTGTTGCGCATGCCCAGATAATCGACCAGCAGAAAACGCGGGATCAGGCCGCCGCTGAAGATCATCGTGATGAAGACGAAAATGGTGAGCGGAATGCGACCCGGCAGATTCTTCTGCGCCAGCACGTAGGCCATGGTGACGGTAAAGACCAGGTTGAGCAGTGTGCCGACAACCACGCGAAAGGCCGTGACGCCGTAGGCATTTAGAATGACGCGGCTGCGGCGCAAGAGGATGTCGTAGGCGGTGAAGTCTATGCCCTCCGGGAAGAGGACGTAGCCGCCGCGGCGCGCGAACTCGGCTTCGCTGATGAAGGAGGTGGAGAGCACGATGACGAAAGGCAACAGGAAGGCCAGCGTGACGCCCAGCAACAGGACGTAGACCACGCTGAGGAAGATCTTTTCGTTGCGCGAAAGCTTCAGCAAGGTCGGCCTCTTTACCAGATCCCCGGTTGACCCAGGCGGCGGGCCAGTGAGTTGGCGCCGATGATCAAAATCAGCGACACGATTGCCTTGAAGAGACCGACGGCGGCGGCGAAGGAGTATTGCAGGCGAATCAGGCCTTCACGATAGACGTAGGTATCCAGAATGTCCGAGACGCCGTAGACCGCCGGCGAATACAGCAGCAGGATCTGTTCGAAGCCGGCCTCGAGAATGTGGCCGACTTCGAAAATGAACAGGATGGCGATGACGAAGCTGATGCCGGGCAGCGTGATGTGGCGCGCCATTTGCAGACGGCTGGCGCCGTCGATGGCCGCCGCCTCGTAGAGGTGCGGGTCGATACCGGAGATGGCCGCCAGATAGATGATGCTGCTCCAGCCCACAGTCTTCCAGACGTGGGAACTGACCAGGATGCCGCGGAAGTGGTCCGGATTGGTGAGGAAGCTCCAGCTCTCGCCCGTCAGCGAGTTCAACAGGCCGGTGAGCAGACCGCTGTTGGAGGCCAGCAGGGCCGTGATGAGGCCGGTGACCACCACCCAGGAGATGAAGTGCGGCAAATAGGAAATGGTCTGCACGACCCGTTTGACGGCCGTGCGCGTCACCTCGTTGAGCATGAGCGCAAAAATGATTGGCGCCGGAAAACCGAAAATGATTTTCAAAACGCTGATTTCCAGGGTGTTGCGCATCACGTTCCAGAAGAAAAAGGAATTGAAAAAACGCGTGAAGTGTTTAAGGCCCACCCAGGGGCCGTCGATCACGCCCTGCAGGCCGCCGAAGGGCGAGATGTCCTTGAAGGCGATGAGAATGCCGGCCATCGGGGCGTAGTGGAAGATCAGGAAATAGAGCAAGGCAGGCGTGATCAACAGGTAGTAAAAGCGCCACTTGATGAACTGCTTGCGGGCATGCGACCAACGGCTCTCGCCCGTTCGCTGCAGCGGCAGGGTGCGGGAGGACCGGCTCATACGCGCGTTTCCTTCTTCACCTGCTGCGGCTCCGGCAAACAGGCCCGCCATCCATTCCGCAGAAGCCTCCGATGCCACGATATGACATCGGCTTTGGCAGCATCCCTGGCCAGATTATGCAACTCCGCGCGGTCTTCACTGTGGTCATAAAGTTCGCAGTCCAGCGCTTCGCCTGTGCTGAAGTCCTGCCATTCAGTGTAACGCCAGCCCGCCGTGCGCACAGAGTATCCCATCACTGCCGGCCGGCCGACGTAACTCCAGGGCCGCGGGAACTGGCTGAAGGCGGCCTTTTTCCAGGGCCGTTCCGGCGCCTCCAGCAAGGGCTTCAGACTGATGCCCTCCATCTGCTCCGGAACGGGAAGGCCGGCGCAGTCCACGAGTGTCGGATATACGTCGACAAATTCGACCAGCGCCTGGCTGCTCTTTCCGGCGTTGGCCATGCCGGGCACTGACAGGATCAGCGGCGCGGCGGTATCCAGTTCGTAATTGCTGGTCTTGCACCACATTGCTTTCTCGCCCAGATGATAACCGTGGTCGCCCCAGAGGATGACGATGGTATCGTCCTTCAGGCCATGCTGCTCAAGGCCGTCCAGCAAGCGTCCCACCTGGGCGTCGGTGTAACTGACGCAGGCGTAATAGCCGTGTCGCAGACGTCGCACCAGGTCGTCCGCCAACGGCCCCTCGTCGGGGACGTCGCGGTGGCCACGCAACTCCACCGAACGATGCCAGGCGAAGTCCGGGATGCCCTGCGGTCGCTGTGGATGTTGGGGCGCGCTGATCTCCGCCGGGTCATGGAGGTCCCAGTACCGTTTGGGGGCGCTGAAGGGCAGATGCGGCTTGCGGAAGCCCACGGCGAGGAAAAAGGGTTGACCGGCAGCGGCCCGTTCGCCGAGCACGCGCAGCGCCTCATCCGCGACCTGACCGTCGCCGTAGGCGTTGTCCGGCACGTCGGCCGCTTCCGTGGCGGCGATTTTGTGGCCGGGCCAGCGGCTGGATGGCGGTGACTGGTTTTCCGGAAGCAGATAGTCCTGGCGTTTCCAGACGACGTTCAGGATTTCCGGCGCGGACCAGGAACGGGCGTCCTGCATTTCGGGCGAGCCGTGGTAAATCTTGCCGACCGACTGCGTGTGCCAGCCATGCGCCATGAAGTATTGCGGCAGGGTGACCGCCTCCGGTCGCGCCTGGCGAAAGTGGGTGCCACAGCTGTGTTGCGGCAGATGCGCCAGTTCCGGCGGCAACTCGTCCCGAAAATGGGACTTGAGGTCCCAGACCCGTATGCTGTCCGGCCGCAACCCGGTCATCAGGGAGGCGCGCGAGGGATTGCAGACGGCCTGCTGGCAGTAGGCCCGGTCAAAGCGCATGCCGCGCGCGGCGAGACGATCGATGTTGGGCGAGATGGCGTTGCCGTCGCCGTAGCAGCCGAGGGCCGTGCGCAGATCGTCCACGGCGATGAACAACACATTGGGCGTTTTCATGGGCAGGAGCGGGGCGCCGCGTGCGACGCCCCGCCATTCAGGGTCGGACTAGCCGGCGAAAGCGTTGTACTGCGCGGTCAGGGCGTTGACCCAGTCACCAATGCCGGCCATGTTAAGTTCGTTGATAAAGTCATCGAACTGGTCCAGCGGGCGGGCGCCGGTGATGAAGAGAATGGTCTGCTCGTCCATCAGACGCTGGATGTCACCCAGGTAGGGCGTCTCGTCCGCGATGAGGCTGAGGTTGTAGGAGATATCCGCGTCAAAGGGCCTTTTGGCGTCGCTGAGGTCAATCAACGTACTGCCAAGGTATTGCAGGTGCCAGGCGCGGGCCGGATCGAGCACAGAGTAGCGAATTTCAATGTTGAGGTTGGGCATCATGAACTCGCTGACGTAGCCGCTGTCGTAGACCTCGACCGTGCGCGTATCGGGGTCCTGGTAATCCCAGTGCGTGCCCTTGATGCCGTAGCGGGCGGTCAACTGGTTGTCGGTGGTGTCCGCGTGGAAGACCCAGTCCATGAACTTGATCACGGCTTCGGGGTTCTGCGCCTTGCGGGTCACCACGTAGGCGCTGGCGCTCTGTGGGCGCGAGGTGGCGATGTAGCCCTCGGGGCCGACGATGCTGGTGCGGGCCCACTCGATGCCCTCGCAGTTGCTCTCAATTTGCGGCGTGATGAGCGTAATGCGCGAGTACCAGGCCATCCACACACCGAGGTTGCAGGTGCGGAAGACTTCCGGCGCGTCAAAGTTGGTGAAGGTCTCCGGGTAGAAGTAGCCGGCGTTCCACCACTCGTTGAGTTTGGTCAGCCAGTCATCGACGCCAGGCTGCAGCACCCAGGGCTTGACCAGGCCGTCCGCGGGATCGAGCCAGTTGGAACGGCCGTTGGGCGTGAATCCGCCAAGGGTCGACCAGGTGATGTCCTGCGGCCGGGTGGCGACGAAGGCATCCGGGTTGTGCGCCTGGAAGGCCTCTATGGTGGCCTCCAGTTCCTCCAGGGTCGTGGGCACTTCGAGTCCCAGTTCGTCCAGCCAGTCCTGGCGCACCCAGGTGATGAAGGGGCTGGTGGGCGTGCTGCGCGGGATGCCCATGATGTTGCCATCGGCGTCCGTCATTTGCGCCCACTGGTTTTCGGGGATGACCTGCAGGATGTTCTGGCCATATTCTTCAAGCAGATCGTTAATCGGGATGATGGCGTCGGCATAGTCGTGCCAGTAGCCGGGGCCGGGTGTCTGGAAGATGTCAATCGGGTCACTTGAGCCGAGAAGCAGGTTGAGTTTCTCGGTCGCCACCGCGCCTCGGCCAGGGGGCACGATGGTCACCGGACGCACTCCGATTTGCTCGACAATGTGATTGGTGATTTCCTCAAGCACTACGGGGTCGCTGCCGCCGGTGTCGAACTGCAAGGTGCCCGAGTTGTTGTAAATGTAGATGGTGGGAACATCATTCTGCGCCAGCGCAGGGGAGATGACCAGGGCGATGGTCAGCAACAGAAATAGTGGACGAATACGGTGCATGGTTCCTCCTGAATTGGGACATGGAAAATCGGAGACCGCGGCAAGGGCGACAATCTGAATCTCGCCCTCACAAGGGCCTCAAACCGGCGGCCATTCTAGCAAAATCCTGGTTTTCAGTCAAAAGCGGGCAAGCTCTGATCCAACAATAAAACCGCCTTGTCGGCGGTTTTAGAGTAGCCCCAACGGGACTCGAACCCGTGTCTTCACCTTGAAAGGGTGACATCCTGGGCCACTAGACGATGGGGCCCCAAGTATGTTCAAGTGTAGCGGTCGGAGTCTCAACTGTCAAGCCTGGCGGAGAAGGGTCATGACCCTCCGGCCACGGCGTTCATGACCTCGCCGGAAGTGACGCCCGGGCCCCAGGCCGCCTCGAAACGCTCTTCGTCCCCCTGGCGGTACTTGCCCAGCTGCTTGCGCAGGTCGAAGAGTTTGCGCACCTGATGCGCGGGCAGGGGAACGATGGGGCCGATGCTGCGCGCCGTGGCCAGAATCTTCGCCGTGTGCTCCAGGGTTTCCAGCAATAGATAGGCTTCCCACAGGTTGTCGGCGACGGTCAGAGAGCCATGGTAGGCCAGCATGATCGCATCGTGCTCGCGCACCAGCTGGCTGACGGCGTCGCGATTCTCCGTGCCTGACGGCGTGGCATAGGGCGTCACCGGGATAGCGCCCAGCAATACGATGGCCTCTGGTATCACACACTCGCTGAATCCATGGCCGGTCAGGGTGAGCGCGACCGCGTTGGGTGGATGGGCATGCACCACGCCCCGCACGTCCTCACGCTGACGATAGCACTCCAGATGCATGGGCAATTCCGAAGTCGGGCCCAGGTCGGCGTTGGCCTCGTTGGGCGTGTCGATGCGTTCGCCATCCAGGTTGACGATGATGAGTTGTTCGGGTCGCATGAAGCCCTTGGCGAGGCCGCTGGGCGTGCAGAGGATGCGCCCCGGAGCCAGACGCGCGCTGATGTTGCCGCTGCCGCTGTCGATCAGGTTGTTCTGATACAGCAGGCGCCCGATGTGGCAAATTTGTTCGCGCAGTTCGCTTTCGTTCATTCCGCGTTGGCTTCCCGCACAATGGACTCCAGAATAAAGTAGGGCAGACCGCCTTGCGCCCGGTTTCCGTTTTGGTCGCGAATGAATTCCATGTCGCCATCGCCGTAGCGCAGCATCATCGTCGGCGTGCTGGCAACGCCGAGTTCCTGTGCCAGCTCGCTGTCAACCACCACCTGGTTGGCCGTCTCGTTGACGCAGGTGCCCAGTTCCTCGTAATCCAGGCCGGCGCGGGACGCGAAGGTGAAGTGAGTCAGGCCGTGAAACCCCTCGCTGACAAGTTCAAACATGAGATCGTGAGCGCTCCAGAAACTGCCCGGCAGCTGTTCCTCCGAACACTCGACGAGCGAGGCCACCAGGGGCGAGGCGACGGCGTCGATGACCGGAAACATACGGTATTCGAAGCGCGCCTGGCCGGTAACCACGTAGTCCTGAATCAACTGCCGCAGCGTTTCATGGTAACGCTGGCAGGCGGGGCAAAGGAAATCCGAGAACTCAATGATGGTGACGGGCGCTTCAGGGTCGCCCAGGATGAAGGCCCCGTCCTCGCCCCGCATCTGGGGAATGCTGCTGTAATCCGGTGCTGCGGGGTCGGACCAGGTCTCCCCCTCACAGGCCGCACGCAGGGCGCCCAGCGTGCCCTGCAGTACGTCAATGACGTAAATCGCCTGGTCCAGCGGCAGGGTTTGCTGGGAAAGGGCGCCAGCCAGCGAGGAAAAAATGGTTCCCATTGCCGCTGTGTTGCAGCCCGGCGGCAACTCCTCCTGCGCGTGTAAAGGGGCGGCGACGAGTAGCAGTGCCAGGGTGACAATTACCAGTCTCATGATGAACTCCTGGAATGAACGGGCCTGAAGCCCTCTGGCAATCATGCGGAACCCCTGGAAGCGTGACAATCAGGGAGACCCGGGCCGACGGTGGCAAGGCCTTGCCGAATTGGCGTCAAACCCGACGGTTGCGGGCAACCGTCCTTCAATCGACTATAGCATGACCCTGGGTGATCCGGTAGCAACAATGGTCAGTCAACGTGGAAGGGCCGTCATTCAAAGGCATCGGCCGGATAGCGAAAGCTGGACAGAAAGGCCAGATCGTTTGGCGGCCAATAACGAAAGACGGCTTCGCCAACCAACATGGAGCGATCGATGGGACCGAAGGTGCGCGAGTCACGGCTGCGGTTGCGATTGTCACCGACGAGGAAGTACTCCGTCTCGCCCAGCACCCACTCCCTGTCCTGGCATCGACTTGCGTTGCAGGGGCCGTTGACGTAGGGCTCGTTGAGCGGACTTCCGTCTATCAGAAATCGCCCGTTACTCAGGGTCACGGTTTCGCCAGGCAGTCCGACAATCCGCTTGATGAGCGGAGGATCGACTCCAGGGCGGTCCGGTGACTGGAACACGGCGATCTGACCGCGCTGCGGTTCGGGCAGAAAGTAGTGGACGCGGGACACGATGACGCGCTGGTCGCTGAACAGGGTGGGCTCCATGCTCGGTCCGTCCACGTAAAAGCGCACGGAGGCCATGTCAACCAGCGCATAGATCATGACCATGAGCACCAGCGATTCAGCCAGTTCGTAAAGCAGGCTGCGCCGGTGCAGACGCGGTCGGGGCGGGTATTCAAGTGCCAAATGCAGCGCTTTCACCTGAGATCGGGACGCGCATCAGTGTAACGACCGTGCGGCGGTCTGACAATGCAGGCTGCTAAAGCTGTCCATCGCGTGGCCGAAAGCTGAGCACCAGCGGCGTGCCCTCAAAGGACCAGGCGGCGCGAATGCGGTTTTCCAAATAGCGACGGTAGCTAAAGTGGACCAGACGCGTGTCGTTGACGTGGAAGAGGAAGACCGGCGGGTCCACGTCGACCTGCGAGGCATAGAAGATGCGCAACTGGCGCGTACCCTTGCGTGGCGGCGGATGGGCGTGCAGGGCCTCGCGCAGCAGACGGTTCAGCGCCGACGTGGACAGCCGCAGGCTGCGCGCCTCATAGACTCGATTGGCCGCTTCCAGCACCTGGTGGATGCGCTGTCCGGTCAGGGCGCTGATGAACAGCACCGGTGCATCAGGCAGGAAATTGAACTTGTCACGCATGGATTCCAGCCAGGCCGGCATGGTGTGCGCGTCCTTTGCCAGGGCATCCCACTTGTTTACGATGACGATCACGCTGCAACGCGCTTCCAGAATTGCGCCGGCGATGTGCTGGTCCTGCTCCGTCACCCCTTCAAGGGCATTGATCACCAGCAGGGCGACGTCCGCCCGCTGGATGGCCCGAATGGCGCGCAAAACGCTGTATTTCTCCACGCCCCGTTCGATCTTGCCACGCCGCCGTATGCCGGCGGTGTCTATCAGGGTCAGGGGAGAGCCATGCCAGAGAATGTGCGTGTCAATGGCGTCGCGGGTGGTGCCGGCCAGCGGGCTGACGATGGCGCGCTCTTCACCCAGCAAACGATTGAGCAGACTGCTTTTGCCGACATTGGGGCGACCCGCAATGGCGATTTTGAGTACGTCGTCGTCATCGTCTTCCTCCGCCGGCGTTGCGCCCGCACCCATCGCCGCGACGACCGCATCCAGCAGGTCCCCGATCCCCAGGTTGTGATAGGCGCTGACGGGGTACATCTGCGCGAAGCCAAGGCCGTAGAATTCCATGGTGTCGTCTCTGCGCGCGTCGTTGTCCGCCTTGTTGGCGACGACCAGCACCGGGCGTCCGCCACAGTTTTCGCGCAGCACCTGGGCGATGTGTTCATCGGCGGCGGTGATGCCCTGTTCGCTGTCGACGACCATGAGGATCACGTCCGCATCCCTGGCGGCCAGCAGCGCCTGACCCTCGATCTGGGCAATGAAGTCCACGCTGCCCTCGGCCAGGGGGCGCGTGTCCCGACCGCCTTTGGGTTGCCAGACCTCGATGCCGCCGGTATCGACAACGATGAAGGGCACGCCAGTCCATTCGCAGTTGCCCTGAATGCGGTCGCGCGTCGTGCCCGGAATGTCATCGATCACCGCCAGGCGTTCGCCGACCAGGCGATTGAAGAGCGTGCTCTTGCCCGTGTTGGGTCGACCCACGAGGGCCAAAAGCGGTTTGTGCGCCATGGAGTTCCTGCTGCGTCAGCGTTTGTTCAGGATAACAACAGAAGCGATGCGGGCTGTCAAGCGCTGTCCCCGGCGCCCTCTGGATCGACGTCCGCGGCGCTGATGGTGACGTCGATGCCGGAAGGGAGAATGGAGATGTTTTCGATGTCGTCGGTGTCGAGACTGTGACTAACGTCCGGGACGACTGAATGGCTGCCTTCACCCAGTTCCTGCAGATCGACCACCACGTGCAGGTCGGACGCGCTCATGTTTTCCAGCGCAATCAGCGCGCCCGTGATCAGCACCGTCACTGTCTCGGGGGACAGACTGGCGATTCGTTCTTCCGCCAGGCCGATGTACTCGACGGCGGTCTGATCAAACTGACGACTGGTGAGCAGCGGGGTGATGCCGATGGAGACCGTGATTCCCTGGCCGCCGAAAACAAACAGGTCTTCCTGGCCGGTGACGACGTGGGTCTGCACGACAAAGCTGTTGTTGCGACCTTCCAGACTGACCTCTTCGGTGAAGAGCGGGTCCGGCGCATTGTCCAGCGCTTCCGGCTCCCCGCTGACGAGAACGACCTGCGGATTGTAGGCGACTGAACTCAGCGTGTAGCCTTCCGGCAGGGTGTCCGCCAGAATGTTGGGCTGGACGCTGATCTGGCGGATGTCGGAACGGGTGCGGACCGGCACGTCGACCTGCATCATGACCGGCGCCAGTGTAACCCCGGTGACGACGTTGCCATCGGCGTTAACCGCCTGCAGGCGCAACTCATCGCGGAAGTCGTTGCGTCGCTGCGAAAGGTTGAGGGCCAGACGGGCCGCAATCACTTCTTCAGCAAGGTGTTGTGGCCCGCTGACCATGACGTTGCCGGCCATGGGCTGCGGACCGCCATCGCCGATTTCGAAGCCGCGCGGGAGTGGCAGGGTTACTTCAACGCTGACCGGCACCTCCCGTTCCAGCAAGGGCTCGAGATGGACGAAGATGGAGCGGGGAGCTGTATCGGGGATGGCATTGCGGGTCACGCTGGTCTGCAAGGTCACACTGTGTTCGCCCGGCCCCAGGCCACGGAGGTTGGCCTGCACCAAAATGTCATCCAGCACCAGGCGGGAAAGCGTGGTCTGCGGGGCGCGCACGGTGACAGTTGCCGATTCCCGGCTCTGGCTGGTGAGGATCAAGCCGTCGGTCTCGGTGAAGAGAATCGGCACGTTGCGAAAGATCCGCTCGCTGACCGGATCACGCTCCAGCGTGGCGATGAACCAGACGCAGAAAGCCAGAAAGAGGGAAACCAGGAACCAGACGAGGTTCCTGCCTGTGGTCGCCCGCGCGGGCGCAGGCGTCTGGCTCATGTAGAGGTTTCACGCCGCGTCCGTCGCGGCCAGCCCGGCGTTGGCAGGCGGGCGCCGAGCCAGTCCGGCAGCAGGCGCGTAACGGTTTGGTCCGTGGCGTAGATGGCCCCCAGCACGGTGTTGAGGCGATGACCGTCCATGCGGCCGGAGATGCGTCCGCCATCGGTCATGGTTATCCGGCCGGTCTCCTCCGAGATGACGACCGTTATGGCATCGCTGACTTCGCTGATGCCCAGGGCGGCACGATGTCGCATGCCAAGGGTGGGGTTGTTGAGGTTGCGACTGGCCGAGAGGGGCAAAACGACGGCGGCGGCGGCGATTCGACCCCGATTGTCGACGATGACGGCGCCGTCATGCAATTCCGTGCGGGGCCAGAACAGGGTCAGCAGCAACTGGGACGTCAACTCGCTGTCCAGCTGGATGCCGGTGCGCACGTATTCGTCAAGGTTGCTGTCCCGCTGCAGGACGACGAGCCCGCCGTGACGGCGCTCGGCCAGCAGGTCGACCGCGACGCTGATCTCGTCGATGATGTGATGTCGGAAAGAAGCGCTGCTGCGACGGCCCCGGCTGAATATGCCGGCGCGCCCCAGTTGCTCCAGACCGCGACGCAATTCCGGCTGAAAAACGACCGGCAGGGCAATCGCCAGCAGGGGCAGGCCGAGCCCGATCAGCCAGCTCAGGGCTGTCAGGTCAAAGACGCGGGTGACGAACAACATGCCCAGCACGACAAAGGCGACGCCCCGCAGCAGGGCGATAGCGGTGGCGCGAATGAAAAAACTGAGCGTGAAGAAGACCAGGCCGACCAGCAGGATGTCCACCAGGGCCCTTGCGTTCAGATTGTCGAAGACCCACAGCAGTTCCTGCATCGTCGTCTTTCCCTGGTGCCGCGCAGCGCCTTGCCTTGTCTCAGCAGGCGCCGCTTCGGGGTCCCATCAACTCGACCAGGATGGCCTTTTGGGCGTGCAGGCGATTGGCCGCCTGGGGGAAAATGAGGGACCGCTCGCCGTCGGCCACCTCGTCGGTGATTTCCTTGCCGCGGTAGGCGGGCAGATCGTGCATAACCACGGCCTGCGAGGGCGCCCTGGCGAGGAGTTCCGCATTAAGTTGCCAGGGGCGAAAGACCTGCCTTCGTTCGGCGGCTTCCGCTTCCTGACCCATGCTGACCCAGGTGTCGGTGTAGAGAATGTCCGCGTCCGCCGCGGCGAGAACGGGATCGGACTGCAGGCAGATGTCGATGCGGGGGTTGATTTTTTCCGCGTCAGCCAGCACTTCCTCATCCAGGGCGTAGCCCTCCGGTGAGCTGACGGTGAAGTGCAGTCCGAAGTGGGCGCAGGCCAGCGCCAGCGAGGCCGCGATGTTGTTGCCGTCACCCAGATAACAAAGCCGCAGTCCGTCCGCCCGTCCAAAATGCTCTGTGATGGTCAACATGTCCGAAAGCGCCTGGCAGGGATGCCGGTCGTCGCTGAGCCCGTTGATGACCGGCACGCTGGCCCAGGCCGCCAGGTCAACGACATCCTGGTGGTCGTAAACGCGCGCCATGATTCCCTGCACCATGCCGGAAAGCACACGCGCCACGTCCGCCACGCTTTCGCGCTTCCCCAGGCCGACCTCATCCGCGCCCAGCATAATGGCGTGCCCGCCGAGGTGGTTCATGCCGACCTCGAAAGAGACCCTCGTGCGCAGCGACGCCTTTTGAAAGATCATGCCCAGGGTCTGGCCCGCCAGCAGTTGGCGGTTACCGCCGTCGCGCCATTCGCATTTGAGTTCCACAGCCAGCTGCAGCAAGCCCTGCAGATCGGCGGAGGCCCACTCAGCGAGGTCGAGAAAGTGTCGGGGCATGGCAGCAGAATCCTGAGACGTGGCCTGAGATTACGAACCAAGTATAGCGTCAGCCGTTGGCCTTGCCAGGCGGCGCTGCTACATGTGCAGCGGCTGCATGTCGCGCCAGTTGAGGCCAACTTCCGCGTTGGCGCGCAGCGGCGCCTTGAGTTCCACCGCCGCCTCCATGACCTCGACGACGAGTCGTCCGGTCTCCGCCAGTTGCCCGTCAGGGACTTCCAGCACCAGTTCGTCGTGCACCTGCAGGATCATGCGGGCGTCGAGTTGGCTGGCGGCCAGGGCCGCGTGCACGTCGAGCATGGCGCGTTTCATGATCTCGGCGGCGCTGCCCTGAATGGGCAGGTTGATGGCGACGCGTTCCGCGCGGCTGACGGCGACGGCGTTGCTGCGACTCGCGTTCAGCAGAACGGGAAACTCGTGCCGCCGGCCGAAGAGTGTGGTCAGCGGCCCCTGTCGCGCCTGCTGTTTGGTCGCATCGATCCACTCCTTGACGCGAGGCATGCGGCCGAAGTAGTCCGCAATGAATTCTCTGGCCTGTTGCAGGCTCAGGTTGCTGTCGCTGGCCAGTCCGAAAGCGCCCATGCCGTACATGAGACCGAAGTTGACGCGCTTGGCGAAATCCCGTTCCTGGTAGCTGACTTCCTCCAGCGGTACGTCGAAAACGGTCGCTGCGGTGACCGAGTGAATGTCCTGTTCCTGCTGGAAGGCCTCCAGCAGGGTGGGGTCTTCGCAGAAATGCGCCATGACGCGCAGTTCGATCTGGTTGTAATCCACCGACAGGAGTTGCGACCCGTCCTGCGGGACGAAGGCGCGGCGGACTTCCCGTCCCGGTTCGGTGCGAATGGGGATGTTCTGCAAATTGGGATTGTTGCTGCTGATGCGGCCGGTGCTCGTGCCGGTCTGGTTGTAGCTGGTATGCAGGCGGCCAGTGTGGGAGTTGATGAGGTCAGGCAGCGAATCGACGTAGGTGCCCTTGAGTTTGCCGAGTTCACGATGCTCGCTGATGTGGCCGATGATCTCGTGGTGGGGACGCAGCTTCTCCAGGGTCTCGGCATTGGTGGAGAAGCCATGCGTGGTGCGGCGCAGGTTGGTCGTCGGCAGGCCCAGCTTGCCGAAGAGCACGTCGTTAAGCTGGCGCGGGCTGTTGATGTTGAAAGCGCCGTAGCCGCCGGACAGGCCGTAAATGGTCTCCTCCAGTTCGCGCAGGCGTTCACCCAGCGAAAGCGAAAGTTGCTGCAGGTGCAGCGTATCCAGCACAACGCCGGCGCGTTCGAGGTCGGCGATCACGGGCACCAGGGGCAGCTCCAGCGTGGTGAACACCTCGTTGAGCGCCTCATCCGCCTCCATGCGTGGCTGCAGATAGTCGATGGCGCGCCAGGTGATGGCGCCGTCGGCGGCGGCATAGGGCGCGGCCCTGTCGATTTCAACCTGGTCCATGCTGATTTGCTTGCGCCCCGTGCCCAGCAGTTCGCTGATTTCGGTCATTTCGACCGGCGGTTCCAGCACGAAGCGGGCGAAGTTCTTCAGGCCCAGGAATTTGGACGAAGTATCGAAGAGCCATTGCGCCAGCATGGTGTCGAAGGCGACGGGCGTCACGTCGATGCCATAGCGCTGCAGCACGACAAGGTCGTAGGCGGCGTTATGGGCGTACTTGGGGATATCGGGGTCCGCCAGCGGGCCGCGCAGGGCGTCGAGCACCTGCTGCAGGGGCAACTGCTGGCCGCGGGAATGCCCGACCGGGACGTACCAGCCGCGTACACCGTCCACGGCCAGGGCGATGCCGACCAGGTCACAGGACATCTGGTCGACGCTGGTGGTCTCGACGTCCCAGACGATGCCCCCGGCCGACTCAAGCGCGGCCACCATTTCCGTCAGGGCGGCCTCCTCGTTGACCAGGACAGTCTCGACGTCGTCCACAGCCTGCAGGACGGCTGTGCCGGCGCCGGTCTCTTCCTCGGCAAACATGCCGATTTGGGAAAAGTCCTTCAGGCGGTCGCCGAGGCTGCGGAATTCCAGGGTGCGCATCAACTCCTGCACCTGGTTGAGATCAAAATTGTGCGCGACGCAGTAATCCAGCGAGAAGGACAGCGGGACGTCGCGTTTGATCATCGCCAGTTCGCGGCTTATGCGCGCCATGTCAGCGCCCGCTTCCAGCCTCTTGCGCACGGCGCCGCGGGTGTCATCAAGGTGTTCGTAAATGCCGGCAATCGATTCAAATTGCTGCAGCAGCGTCGTGCCGGACTTTTCGCCGATGCCCTTCACGCCGGGAATGTTGTCGGAACTGTCGCCCATCAGGCCTTTCAGCTCGACCAGTTGCCAGGGCTCCAGCCCGTAATGATCGCGGAAGGCCTGCAGGGTCCAGATGACGTCCTTCTGGCCGCGACGGCCGGGCAATTGCACGTTGACCCGCTCCGACAGCAATTGCAGGATGTCGCGGTCGCCGGTGATAATGCGAACGTCGAGGTCTTTATCCGCGACGAGGCGCACCACTGTGCCGATGACGTCATCGGCCTCGTAGCCTTCCTGCGCCAGCACCGGGATGTTGAAGGCCTGCACCATTTCCTCAATGCGCTCGATCTGGGCCCGCAGGTCGTCGGGCATCTTTTCGCGCGTGCCCTTGTAACCCTCGTACAGTTCCTCGCGGCCGCTGAGTCCGCGGTCGAAACTTACGGCCAGATACTCCGGTTTTTCCCCTTGCAGGATGTCCAGCAGGGTGCGGGTGAAACCGTAGGTGGCGTTGGTGGGTTCACCGGCGCGGGTGCGGAAGGCCTGTACCGGCAGAGCGAAGTATTGCCGGTAGGCCAGGGCGTGGCCATCAATGATGACGAAACGGTCTCTGGTAGACATGCTGCGCCTGAACTCGCTTTACGTGACGGGAACATTTTAAGTATAACGCAGCCAGGGGGGCGACAGGCCGCATTTTGACAGATGCCGCCGCTGCACTATACTCGCCGGGGAATCCTGCCAGCGAAAGTCCGTTCATGACTGCTGTTGCCGAGCCCGTCAGCGACGTAGCGCCCGATTCTTCCGAAACATTCCAGACCAAACAAATTCTCACGATCGTCAGCGGGCACTTTGTGCACGACATGTACCCTGCATTCATCCCCGCTTTGCTGCCTGTCATTCTGGAAAGGCTGGCGATTCCCCTGGGCCTGGCCGGTACGCTGCAACTGGCCATGTCGATCCCTTCGTTGTTCAGCGTCCTCGTGGGCTGGCTAAGTGACCGCTTCAGCGTAAGTTTCCTGGTCATCTTCATGCCCGCTGTGACCGGCACCCTGGTCACCCTTTCCGGCCACATGGAGAGCTATGGCGCTCTGGTCGCCCTGCTATTCGTGACCGGTCTGAGCGTGGCGGCCTTCCATGCGCCGGCGCCGGCCATGATCGCGCGCATTTCCGGCCGCCAGCTGGGCAAGGGCATGGGGTTCTTCATGGCCTCCGGCGAACTGGGGCGTTCCATCGGCCCCTTGCTGGTGGCCTTCGCCCTGGCGGAGTGGGGGGTGGAGGGGATCTGGCGCGTGGCGGTCTTTGGCTGGCTCGCCAGCGGGATTCTATACTGGCGCCTGAGAGGCATTCCCTCGCGCTCGCGCAAGACCATGGACCTGCGCAGTGTGATGCCACACATGCGGCGGGTGTTCATTCCCTTGCTGGGGGTGATGATCATGCGCGGCATGCTGGTCTCCTCGCTCTCCTTCTACATGGTCTACTACCTGAACGTGGACGTCGGCTTCGCGCTCGCCGACGCAGCGCTGATGCTGGCGCTCTTCGAACTGGCCGGGGTGGGCGGCGCGCTGGCCGGCGGCATGCTGAGCGATCGCTACGGCCGAAGGGGCACGGTGTTCATTGCTACCGTGCTGGGCGCGGCCCTGCTTGCCCTCTTTATGGTGGTGGTCAAGACGCGCGTGGAATGGGTCCCGATCGCCCTGGTGCCGCTGGGTTTTGTGTCGCTGTCGATTACGCCGGTATTGCAGGCCATTGTGCAGGACCAGTTTCCGGATAACCGTGCCACAGCCAGCGGGATTTTTATTCTCTACGCATTTCTCACGCGGTCCGTTAACGCACTGGTACTTGGCATGGTCGGCGACCGCTTCGGGCTGGATGCGGCTTTCATCATCGCCATCGTCGCTTCAATGATTGCCTTGCCAATGATCAGACGCTTGCCGGCGCCGCCCGAAGGTTCAGGAGGGGCGCACCAGAGCTCGCCATTGGGACCCCTTGCCGAGTTGACTGGTTTCCTCAAGCGCGACTGAGCCGTAGTCCGTCAGCGCGAACTCGCCCAGCGACAGTTCCCCATGCAGGACGTCAAGTTCGACCTCCACGCCGTCTGCGCCGGGCGTCTGGCGGAACAGGCCCCAGGCGTAGCCGTTTGACCAGAACTGCAGCGAAGGCTCGTCGCTGCGGTGGAAGGTCATTGATTGCGTCACGCCGGAATAACGGAAGCCGCTGAGTGCCAGAACGGCCGCCCAACTGGCCATGGCGCGCGCATAGTGATGGCCGCACTCGGCCTCGTTGAAGGGGCTGCGGCGCCTGCCGTCGTAACGCGCGCGAATGGCCTCGATGCAATGCATGCCGTTGTCCATCTGGCCTTCATAGAGCATGCCGATGGCGGCGGTGTATTCGAAGCCGGTCATCACCTCGTTGCAGTAGGGGAAGGGGCGCTTTGGGCGGTTGCCGCGCGGGTAACTGGCCATCAGCAAGGCCGACTCGTCATTCAGGACGTAGCTGCGGAAGTGATTGAAATGGCCGTAGAAGCTCTCCCTGAAGTTGTGGCGCATGATGCCTTCCAGCGTCGCGCGGGCCTTCTCCGGATCGACCAGGTAGCCGAGGCCGTTGACGTGCGCCTGAAACTGGCCGACCAGCTGATCGACGAGGCAGCCCGCCCCGAGTTGCAGCACGGGGTCCGCAGGGTTGTCCGCGCCCATGTGGCTTGTCAGCATGTCATGAATGACCAGCGCGTTGTCGGGCGGGCGAATCTCGTGCTCATAGTACTCGCCATTGAAAAGATTGGCGTCGATCCAGGCGCTGCCGCTCTCAAACAGGGAACGGCACCTGTCAGCGAAGTCGTTTTTGCCCAGTTGACGCGCCATCTCCTCCGAGGCGCGCAGGGCGCCGAGATACCAGATGCCCATTTGCGGGTTGGGGCCGTAGTATTCGACGTCCATCGTGTTGTGCTGACAGCCTTCCATGACGCCGTCCTGGTCCGCATCCCAGCCGCCTGGGAGCCAGCAAAATTCCAGCGCGCGGCGCACGCCGGGCCAGAGTTTGCGCAGCCAGTCGTCGTCGCCCTTGAGCTGCCAGTCGCGATGGATCTTCATGATGCAGCCCATCTGGCCGTCGGCCGCGGCGACCGAAAAGGTCTTCGCGTATTCCAGCGGCAACTGAACGCGGAAGCTCATGCCGCCGTCTTCCCGCGTGGCGTGCAGGAATTCAACCTCGCGCATGCCGCTTGCCAGTTCGCCAAAAAGGAAGGCGGTGGCCTGTTCGTAGTTCCAGACGTGGGTACAGGAGCCAAAGCAGCAACCCGCCGTATCGTGGCAACCTTCCCAACCGAAGGTGTAGCCATCCGGGGTGCGGAATGTCGTTTGGCTTCGCAGGGTGCTGACGTTGTAGAGGGCGCTTTCCTTGACGACGTCGGGCAGATCGCCGGCGATGAAGCTGTTGACGAAGAGCAGCGTGTCGCTTTCGAGTCTGTCCAGGTTGGCGGCACAGTATTCGGCGGCTCCCCAGGCGTCGGCGAAGCGGGTCGTGTAATGGTTGCCAACCACGAGGCCGTTGGCAATGCCTTCGGGCTGGTTCGCGCCACCGGCCCAGGCCATGCGATTGGGGAAATGCCAGCACAGCAGAAAGGTGATCTCCTCGCTGGCGCCTGGCTCAAGCGTAAGGGACACGGCGAGGGAAGCGTTGGGCGCCTGCTGTCCGGCACCGTCGCGCGGGTCGAGCCGACCGTCCTCGCTGAAGTCGTCCCAGAAATCCAGCAGTGCATCTCCCCAGGGGCGGGTTGGGAAGCTGAGCCAGGCCTCTCGCCAGGAGACTGCATCCTGCGCCGTGGTCGCCAGCGCCATGGTTCCGAACTGCTCGGCGCCGGGATCGACGCCCTCGGAGTGCATGAAAATGCCCTGAATCGCGCCGTTACGATACTCGTTGACGTTGTTGCGGGGCTCGCCGAGGCTGCCGTCGCTGCCGATGAAGTTTTGCAGGCTACCGCAAATGCTCGCCTCTACCGCTCGCGAACCGGGGTTGCAGAGTTCAAAACGCAGCAGGGCCATGGGCAATTCGCTGGCGTCCGCATCAGCGGGAACGAGCGGATTGAAGGCCTGCAGCCGTACTTTCAGCGGAACGTTCTCATCTTCCAGATGCACCTGGCCGAAGGGGTAGGCGGCCTCGAAGCGGCAATCGCGGAAACGGGGCAGGCCGTGATTGGGCACCGGGGAACCGGTTTGGCCTTCAAAGTCCTCAATCGGGATGGCCCCCTCCAGCGCCCGCGTGCAGGTGTTGCCGTCCGCGTCGCGGGTATACAGCGCGAAAAAGGTCCTGTCCGGCTGGAAGCCCTTGGCCGGGCGGTTGACGATTTCCCAGTCCTGCAGGTTTCCACGGCCGCCGAGTGAGACCGTTCCGGTGCCGATGCCTCCGAGAGGCAGTGCGATGCGCCGCAGGTGCTCGCCTTCGTAGCGGGTCAGTACAGGCCAGTTGTTGCCGTTTGCTGAGCTCATTTCTTCTCCAGGTGTGTGCGGGGCAGGTCAGCCCTTGATACCGGTGCGCGTCAACGCCTCAATGATCCAGCGCTGCGCCACGATGAAAACAATCAGGACCGGCAAAATTGCCATGGTGACGGCGGCCATCACGACCGAGGCGTTGCCGGCGCCCATGTAGCCGGTGAGCATGGCGATGCCCTGGGGCAATGTCATCTTGTCCCAGGACTTGAGGAAAATGAGTGCGTTGAAGTAACTGTTCCAGGTCGCGTTGAAGGTGATGATTGCCAGGGTGGCGAGCGAAGCGCCGGACAGGGGCACGGCTATTTGCAGGAAGACGCGCAGTTGCCCGGCGCCATCCACGCGCGCCGCGTCCAGCAACTCCTGGGGCATGGTCTTGAAAAACTGGCGCATGAGAAAGACGCCAAAGACGCTGATCAGGCCTGGCAGGATGATGGCCAGAGGGTTGTCCATCAGTCCAAGCGACACCATGCTCAGGTAAATCGGTATGACGGTGACCTGGCCGGGCACCATCAGGGAAGCCAGCAGCAGCAAAAAGATGATATCCCGGCCCGGAAATCGCAGGCGCGCAAAGGCGTAACCGGCCAGGGAGCAGGTAATCAGTTGGCCGACGGTCACCGAGGCCGTGATCTGTATGCTGTTGACGAAGAGCTGCACGAAGGGTACGTTGGATTCAAAGGGTTCGCGATAGTTCTCAAAGCGCCAGTCGGTGGGCAGCCAGGCCGGAGGCAGTTGCAGGCTTTCGGCGATCGGCCGCAGCGAGGTTGAAAACATCCACAGGAGCGGCATCACGACGAGAATGGCCGCCACAGTCAACACGAGATAGGTGATGACGTCACCGGGCCTGAAAGGCTTGCGCGAGGGGCGCCGCATGCCAGAGATACGGGCTTGTGTAATGCTGCCTTGCTGGCTGGTCATACGCACGCCCTGTCGCTCATTCGTAATGGACCCAGCGCCGGCCAATGCGGAACTGAATAAGGGTTAGCACCAGGATGATCGCGAAGAGCGTCATCGAGACTGCCGCTGCGTAACCCATGTCGAAGCGCTGGAAGGCCTTTTCGTAGATATACATCACAACGCTGCGGGTTGAATCCCCTGGTCCTCCCCTGGTCAACACCTGAATGGTGTCAAAGACCTGCAGCGCGCCGATCATGAAGATGACCAGGATGAAGAAGATCGTAGGGCTGAGCAGGGGCAGGGTAATTCGGAAAAAGACTTGGCGCCCGTTGGCGCCGTCCAACTGTGCAGATTCGTAAAATTCGTTGGGAATGTTCTGCAGACCGGCCAGAAAGACCAGCATGGCAAAGCCGGTATTCTTCCAGACGTCCATGATGATGATGGCCACCATGGCCCAGTTGCCCTGGCTCAACCAGGGGATGGCCGCGACGCCAACCAGACTCAGGTAATAGTTCAGGACGCCGAGGTCCCTGTGGTAAAGAAACTGCCAGATGACGGCGATGTAAGTGTGCGCCACCAGCAGGGGAAAGAAAAAGACGGAACGATACAGGTTGCGAATGAAAGTGGGCATGCGCCTGTTTAGCGCGACCGCCAGCAACAGGCCCACACCGGCATTGAAGAAGACGGCGAAAATCGTGAAGACGAAGGTGTTGCTGTAGACCGTGGCGACCCTTTTGTCCTCAAAAATCTCGATGTAATTCTCAAGCCCGATGTATTCCGAGTCGCGCAGGATATTGAAGTCCAGAAAGCTGATTCGTATGGACTCGAGGATGGGGTAAAGAATGAAGATCGCAAAGCCGATGAGGGTTGGCAGGATGAAGAGATAGCCTGTCAGCGATTCGCTCCACTTTGGCGAGATCAGGGGCTGACGCGTGGTGTTCATACGGCTTCCGGTTCAAGTTTCAACTGTTCTGGTGACGTGAATTCGCGCGGCGGACTGGCGCCGGCCGGCAAGGTCACGCGGTGTTGCCAGGTCGGGTCCTCGTGCTGCCTGCGCATGATGGCGATGATTTCGCGCCAGGTGGCCACCAGACCATTGGTGACGGGAGGCAGGTCGTGCCGGATGGCCTCGTGCAGCCGACGCAAATTGTAGCAAGGCACGGCCGCATACATGTGATGTTCGATATGGTAGTTCATATGCCAGTAGAGAAAGCGAAAGAAGGGATTGACGTGAAAGGTACGGGTACAAAGGCGAAAGTCCGGCACGTTGTCCCTGAGCCCCACGTGCTGGGTGTTGTTCAGCAGGAACAGCAGCCACTGGCCGTAGAAATTGGCCAGGGTAACCAGAACGATCAACATCCATTGCCCGGACAGCAGCGCCAGGGCTGCCAGCAGAAAATGCCCGCCCAGAAGGAAACGGGCTTCGCGCATGATGGCCCGCCGTCTGGCCGGTTCTGTGGGCGGGAACAGCACGTCCAGTTCATAGCCTTCAGTAAATCGGCCCCGGCTCCAGCGGACCAGGCCCTGAAACTTGTAGCGGACGCCGAGCGGATTGAAGAAACCGGTCTTCAGGAAACAGCGAAGGTCGTATTCTAGGGGCAACACGACTTCCAGATCGTCGGGAGGATGCAGCGTGTAAAGATGATGCAGGAGGTGGGAATGGCGAAAGTACACCACACTGTGCATGCCCAGGAAGGCAAAAACGTGAACAAAAATCTCGTTGAGCGCCTTGGTGCGAAAGACGCTGCGGTGCGACAATTCGTGTACACCGTTGATGTTGAAGCCATACAGGCTGCCGTGCACGAAAACCAGCAACAGGGTCAGGGGCCAGGGGAAATGTTGCGACGAATACCAGGCCGCGCCCCCGCTCAACAGAAACAGGCCCAGCATTCCCAGGGTCTGTAGCGCACCTTTCAGGTCACTGCGGCGATTGAGTTCGGCGAGCGTCTGACGGGGCAAGGGAGTGCGGTACCAGTCGACCCGTTCGCCCGGGTCGGGCCGCATGGCCAGGGGCCGCGGTCGTTCGGAATAAGGGTCGATCGGGCGCGCCAGGTCGCCCACACCGCCGCAGGAAACGGCGGGCCTTTCCTGCAACAGTTTGTGGAAGATCGACGGCACGGATCGCTCTCACACAGGTTCCGCACCTGGCCGGGTTGTCAGCCAGGTGCGGAACAGAACAGGCGCCTAAACGCCCATGCGCTCGCGCAGGTCGGCCATTGCTTCCGTCAACTCTTCGTGAGCGGCGGCAAGGCCTTCCTCGGCGGAGACCGAGTTGTTCATCACGTTGTCCACGTTGCGGGTGAAGATGCTCTCGACCTCGGCGAAGTTGGGGGGCGAAGGAATGGGCTTGATGTCGTCGAGACTGCCGAAGAAGTAATGCGCGTGTTCAGGGAAGGCGTTGAATTGCTCGCTGTCAACAGTCGAGGATTCGCGCGCGGGCAGGTAGGTGCCGCCGGCGATGGCATCGACGTCCGTTTGATGGTCCGTCATGTCCTTGATGAGTTCGATCGCCAGGTAGGGATCGGCTGCGGAGGTCGTGATGGCATAACCGCCGGAACCAAAGACGGTGGTGCCGGCGCGGTTGCGCGGCCAGGGGACGATGTCCACGTCGTAAAAGTCGTTGGCGATGTACGTGGCGAAAGGCCAGCGACCTCCCGCCGACATGGCGGTCTTGCCGGAGACGAAGAGTTCGGTCATGCCACTGCCAAACACGTCCGGCGAAACGCCGTGTTCATGCACCAGTGAGCGCAGGAACTGCAGCGATTCCAGCATGTTCGGGTCGTCGAGGTTGGAGCCAAGCCAGTCGTCAGTCACGGTAGCCGTCTCGTTGGTGTGCCACCAGGGCGCCATGCCGAAGTTGAAGTAGGGGATGGCGAAACCGAAGACCTTGTCCTCGCCTTCACCCGTCGTCAGGATCTGGGCGGTCTCCACGAACTCATCCCAGGTCCACTCCGGGTTGGGATAGTCCAGACCGGCCTCCTCAAACATGCGCGTGTTGATGTGGATTATCATGTTGTTCCACTCACGCGTGATGTAGTAGGTCGTGCCTTCCGGGCCACGGGGGACCTTGAGGGCGTCATGCAGGGATGGATGGACTTCAGAGACCACAGCCTGAAGACCTTCGTCTTCGGCAATATAGTCATCAAGCGGGATCACGATCCCCTGGAAGATGGTCTCCCAGGTGCCCTCGATGGCCATGGCAATCAGGTCAACCGGCAGGCCGCTGGCGATGCGCAACTGCACGTTGGTGATGTAGCCGCCCCAGCCCGCCTGTGAGGGCTCGTACACGTCTTCCACAACCACGTTGGGATAGCGCTCGTTGAAACGCGAGATTCCGCCGGCTGCGACGCCTTGATGAATGGCGCCACCGAAGTTGTAGACGGCCATTTGGGCGGCGGTCTCGGCCGGTGGCGCGCCCTGCGCCAGCGCGCCGCTCAAAGGCAGCCCAAGGGCCGTGACCGAGGCGGCGGCCGCTCCGGTGGTCTGCAGGAACTGCCGGCGCGACAGACTCCGTTTGTGTTCCATAATACTGTCTCCTGTCACTTTTATGGATACTTACGCAGGGCAGTCTAGCGCATGCAGGGAAGATGTCAACTGCGCCAGGGCCCTGGCCGTGGGTTGACAGTGCCCGTCCCGGCCTGTGATATGATTGCGGGGTTGCGTGAAACAATTGCCCGCGTGGCGTAACAGGAGCGCAGCGCGCCGATGTTTTTCCTCCACGGCTATATCAACCAGACTGAACGCAGGGATGCGGACCGCAAGTTGCCGCGCCTGATGTTCGAGGGCCTGTTGCTGGGCGGCACCGGACTCGGTGTGCTGGCGCTGGTCTTTGAGATTGCGGCGGACGCCTTCAGTGTTGCTGCCTATCAGACTCTGCTGGCGATTGATGGCGCCCAGGGCTATCACGAAATCGCCATGCTGGCCTTCGCCGTGCTCTCCGTGATGCTGTTTTTCGGAGTAGTCCCTGCTTACAAGGCCGGCGCCTATCTGCGTCCCAACGCCGGTGGCACGGGCCCGCTGGTGGAGGCCATCGGCCCGCCACGCATGCGCTTCCTCTCCTGGGTAGGCACCAGCCTGTTTTTCATTGACGCTGTGCTGACCATCATCATCAGTTCGATATCGGCCTCGGACGTAACGCTCCTCATCTTCCCGGAACTGGCGCCGTGGCGCATCACCATGGCGGAGGCCTACGCCTTCTTCATTATGGCCGTGCTGTCGATTATCGGGCCTCGACGCGCCGTGCCGCTCTTCCTGGTGGGCGGCGGCGCCTTCACCATATTCACCATTTTCGCGCTCTCCTGGGTGGCGCTCAACGCGGCCGCGCAGCCGGAGTTGGCGAACGCCGTTCCGGCCATCGTTCAGGGCCTGGAAAACAGCGGCGTGGTGACCCACGTTGTGGAGGCCAGCGGCGACGTTTCGACCCTGTCCACGGCGCTGTTCTTCCAGTTCTTTCTGCGTTCGATGAGTAGCGCCATGCTGGGATTCTCCGGCTACGAGGTCATTCCGGCCAGTGGCAAGCATGCCGCGCGTCCGAAATGGAAGGTGATCAACACGGCGTTGATCATCGCGGCCGTTTTTCTGATCGGCACGGGCATCGTTCAGCTCTTCGCGGCTTCCACCTGGCGCATTCCGGCGACGGAAGGCTACAGCACCCTGCTGATCCAGTATGAACTAATCTTCGGTTCCGGCACGAGCCTGCTGGGGTTGGCCGGCATTCTGCTGGCCTTCATCCTGTTGCTGGCGCAGGGAGGCGGCTACGTCGGTGGCGCGGCCGTGGCCGCCAACGCTGCCCGTCTGGGACGTCTGCCGCGTCAGTTCGAGGATGACCGCGTTGGCGTGGTGGTCATCTGGGCGGTGGCGGCCATCCTGATTCCGGTCATTCGGACCGTCACGCGGGTTGAGGCCTACTACGCCTTCGGATTCGTCAGCGAATTCGCCATGGTCAGCACCACCATCTTTCTGGTTGGCGATGACGTGCTTAAGAAACGCGGCATCCAGCCAAAGTCCTCCGAATCAAGGGCGCTGCGCTTTGCGGGGCTCCGCGGCATGGTCGCCAGCTACGCGATGCTGCTGGTGCTCATCACGCAGAAAACAGACGCCATCCTCCCGATTGCCATCGGCGCCACCTGCATTCTGTTGTTTCAGTTGTTTGTGCACCGGGGCGGCATACGGCGCGTTTTCCCCGTTTCCGATGAAGAGATTCGCCTTTCGGAGCTGCCCGGTCGGCTGCGGCTGTACCGCAGTGGTCGGGAAAGGGCGCGGGACGAGGCGCGTCAGCATGGCATTGCCGACCGGATGGAGCAACTGATCAGCAGTGGCGCGCTCGTGAAATTCAATGTTGAACCGCAGCGTTTCCGCCGTCTGATCAGTCACACGCATGACATCCTGCCGGAGGCCTGGTTGCTGGCCAGGGTGGCGCAGTTCCATGGAGAGCGGATCGAGGAACCCAGCGAAGAACTGGAAGCCTGCTTCCAGGCAGCCTGGACCAGCCAGGACGAACTGTTGGCGACGATCGAACACTACTCGCACTATGGCATCTTCACCTTCATCGACAAATACAGCCACAACTGGGCGGGTGTCGACCGCGACGAGGCCCAGGTGCAACATTACATGGTCCGCACGCTTTTCCCGCGAACGCCCGAAGAAGAAATCTGGCAGGAATTCCAGCAATTCACCTGGCAGGAGCAGCCGGAAGCCGTGTGGCAGTTCTGCGGGCAACGTTATTCCTGGGCGAAAGAACAGTGGCCCAATATCAGTGGACCAATGACCACCATGTGGACCCTGGAAGACCTCGGATTGCTCGATCAGGTGGACCCGGCACTGGTGCGGAGGTTGAATGAAGCGCGCCGCCTGCCACCTCGACTCGAACGCATGTATCCCTTCGACGATGACCATCTGGACCACAATGTTGAAGACGTCGAGCCTTGAGGGATGACACTGGCGAAGCCCCGGCGGATGTAAGGTTGCGTATTCTGCCGCCAACCAGTCGCGCAACCGGCCGCTGCCTGACGTGAATTCCGGGACGGGCGGGCGTCGCGACACGCGCTTGCGCCCTGCCGTGCCGGTGGCGCTTTTTGTGCTGCTGGCCAGCGTTTATATGATCACCTGGAGCGGGCGCATCAACAGCAACGATGCCCTGCTGTTGCTCAATGCGACCGGAAACCTGGTGCGATTTGGAGACATGCGCGCGGACCTGGCGGCGGGCAGCGTGCCTCCGGGGCCCGGGGACCTGCAGGTGGCAGTCACTGAACCGCCCCTGCCGGACATTCGCGTGGAACCTCTGCAACCCGTCCTGGCCGCCCCCCTTTACTGGCTGGCGTTGCTGCTGCCGGACGTCGGGCTGGCCCACAGCGTTTACCTGTTCAACGTGTTGGTCAGCGCCGCTGCGTGCGGCCTTTTTTTTCTGTATGCCCGGGCATGTGGCTACAGCGGAGCGGCTGCCGTTCTGGGCAGCACTGCGCTGGGGCTGGCGACGATCGTCTGGCCCTACAGCGACAGTTTCTTTCAGGCGCCCCTGGCCCTGTTCATGGTCTTGCTGGCAGGCTATCAACTGGAGCGCCTGCGCCAACAGCGGTGGAGCGCGCCCATCCCAATTTTGCTGGCGCTGGCAACGTTGCTGCTGCTGCCTCTGTCCCATCAGTCGACTTTGCTGGCCGTACCTGCGCTGCTGATCATCGCCCTGCCGGAGCGATCGGCATTTCGCGCCCTTCACAGGCGGAACGCCTTGCTTGCCCTGCTAATGCTCCTGATTCTTGCGCTCGTTTTGGTCGCCAGCCCCGGTTTCCAAAAGGAGATACGGACTGTTTTCTGGCATCTGGGCCGGCTTGATCCCGCTGAACAGGTCCGGCGAATCCACAGCTATTTGATCAGCCCCGGTGGCAGCCTGTGGGGCACCTCACCGGTATTGTTGCTCGCCCTGCCAGGTGGCTGGATCCTGTGGCGCGAGTGCCGCGCTCGCCAGGCCCTGGTCGCACTGGCGATGATGCTGGTCTTTGCGCTGGCCAGTTCCATCTACCTTGACAGCCAGTGGTTCGGCGGTCTGTCCTGGCCCCCGCGCTTCCTCGTGCCGGTTGTCCCCTTTCTGTTGCTGTCGGCCATGCCCGTATTCGAGCGGGTCACGCACAGGAGCCGTTCACGCGGCCTGGTCCTCCCGGTATCGCTGTTGCTGGCGTACAGCGTCTGGGTGCAGATCAGCGGCGTCTCCCTGCCCTGGGAAGCGTATGGCAAGGCCTTGCCACCAGAATCCGGGGGCTACGGCGACTGGGGCGGCGGGATGAATGTCCTGCGCTGGCTGCGCCAGGTGGTCATCCCGGGTCTCTGGAGTCAGCAAGCCTGGGACTTCGCCTGGCTGCGGATGCAGGCGCCAGGCTGGCTCCTGCTCTTTGGCGCGACGGCGACGCTGGCGGCGCTGCAAATCCGGGGCCGATTGCGGCCGGACGCGGAAAGATCGGGCAGCAATCGTCTGGCAACCCTGCTGCTTCCGCCCGTCATGTTGCTGCTAATGCTTGCGGCCCTGGCACTCCTGCCGCCGGACCCGCTCTATGGCGCGCCCAACGATGACCTGGCCAGCCTGCTGGCTGATGTGCCGCAACTCACCGGGCCGGATGATCTGGTGTTGCTCAATGACCTGGAACTGGCGCCCTGGCTGCTGAATTACGCCAAATTCACCAGACCACGGCTTGTCAGCCTGCCTTTTCACCCAGGTGAAAAAGGCAGCCCGGAGCAAGAGGCCAGAATTGCCTCCGACAATCCCGAAGTCTTGTTGCAGGGAAGCGCCATGCAGCAGATCGCTGCCCTCGCCGGCTACCGGGAGCGCCTCTGGTTGCTGGCCGCCAACGGTCCATGGCTCCCCTGGAGCGTCCGACCGGTCGAGCGCTACCTCGCGCGCAATCATTATCCTATACGGGAAATCGAGAGCGGCCCGCGCGCGCGCCTGATCGAGTACGACACGAGCATCGCACCTGACCCGCTCCTGCCCGCGGTGCCGGAGAGACGGGCGAGCCTGCGCTATGGCGAACAGATTCAGCTCATCGGCTACAACCTGCCGCGCGGGACTCGCTATGATCCAGGTGAATCCTTACCCATCACGCTTTTCTGGTACGCGGACACGAGCGTCGACGACTCCTGGACTGTCGCCTGGTTCCTGGCCCGGCCGGAAAGCCCTCCGGCCGTGCAGGGCTGGGACAGCGCGCCGCAGGCCGGGTTCCTGCCCACCACGGACTGGCCGCCGGGCGTCACCCAACTGGACAATCGCGCCCTGCGCCTGCCAGCGGACCTGCCCGCCGGCGACTACCGGATTCTGGTTGTGCTTTATCGCGCCACCGGAGGAGGAGAAATCATTCGCCTGCCTGTGCAGGGCGGGCAGACCCGGGACGGCCAGGCCGGCCTGTTGCCAACGGCAATTCAGGTGGGTCAGGGCGAGTAACCTGGCGGATGCGCAGGACGACCCTCTTGTGCCAGGGGATATGACTTCTGCGCTTGTGTCGGGTTAGTATGGAGCGCCGGCATGAAACGTGTCGGGGGCAGACGTCAAAGGAGATTTCGCATGGAAACCAGGCGCTTTGGGCGCAGCGGACACCGGAGTTCGATCGCCATATTTGGTGGAGCGGCCTTCCACCCCCTGATCGACGTCGCAGAAGCGGAGGAGGCCCTTGACCAGGCGCTCGCCGCCGGTGTCAACCACTACGACTTCGCCGCGGGCTACGGCAATGGCATGGCCGAAACCCGGCTGGGCCCCTGGCTGGAGCGGCATCGCGACCAGGTGTTCGTCGGCACCAAGACGGTGCAGCGAAACCATGCAGGCGCTTGGGCCGAGATCAACCGTTCCCTGGCGTTGCTACGCTGCGAGCAGATGGACCTCGCGCAGATTCATGGCGTCGTCGATGATGACAATCTGGACGCGGCAACCGCTGCGGATGGCGCGCTGAAGGCCATGCGCCGCGCACGCGATGAAGGGCTGACGCGGTTTATCGGCATCACCGGGCACGGACTGCAGGCCCCGCGCCTGTTCTACGAGGCTCTTGAGCGTTTCGATTTCGACAGCGTTCTGTTTCCCGTGAATCCGGTGCTCTTCGGCATCGCGGACTACCGGAGATACGCCGAACGCCTGCTGGCGCGTTGTCAGGAACGGGACGTAGGGGTGATGGCTATCAAGTCCATCGCCAAAGGCCCATGGGGTGATCGCGACAAACGCTGGCACACCTGGTACGAACCCTGGGATACGCAGGCAAGGATTCAGCAGGGCGTCAATTTTGCGTTGTCGCAGCCCGGTGTGTCGGGCATCCCCATGGCCGGGGAGACCCGCCTGCTGCCGCTGGTGTTGCAGGCGGCCGAGGATTTCACTCCCTTGTCACTGGAGGAGCAGGAGGCGTTGATCGCCGCCAGCGCAGGCCAGGAAGCAATTTTCGCCTGAGATCAGGTCGGTGGCGCCAGGGTCAGCGTTGTCAACGAACAGGCATCATTCGGGCAGTCCGCGGACAGGCGCCAGCCATGTTCCAGACTGTACCAGCCAAGGTGCAGGGAAAGTTCGCCGGGCGTTTCCGCTTCAGTCATTTCCAGGGGATGGCGGGTGACGTAGCGCTCGCCGACCTGCCAGAATTGGGTCGGCAGGTCCGGCGGAGCGTCTCCCTGAGCGACGATGTCTCCCTGAGCGACGATGTCTCCGTTGGCGTCGTCCGTCGGTGCTTCAAGGGCATGCAAAAAGACATGCAGATCCGGCTGCGGACTGGACTTCACTTCCCAGAGCAGGGAAATCTCCAGGTTGTCCCGTTCCCACGCCAGTAGGCGGATGCTGTCGCCGAAGAGCAGGGGTTCGACACCCTGCGACAGATTCCTGTCGCGATCGTCTCCGTCGCTAAATGCGCCGGCATCCAGAATCACGGGATCGGCCTCGAGGCCCTCGGCGCTGACACCTGGCAGGGCATAGCCATCCGGATACTTCCACCAGCCGATGTGGACGCGCAGGGCCGTGCGTCCGGTCAGATCTTCCGGGATTTTCAGGTCCCAGCGATCTTCATAGACCAGACCTGGTTGCCAGCGGGTCGTGCGCAGCGTGCCACTGCCCGGATGGCCGTAGCGGTTGACCAGTATGCGGTCTTCATCGTCAAGCAGGCGCAGGAAGAAGCTGAAGTCCTGTTCCGAGGCGCGCAGGGGCCGCCAGTAAAGCGTCACCGGCAGAATGTTGCCGGGAGCGTGGCGCCGCCGTTCAAGGCGATAACCCAGCAGTTCCACGTCGCCAAAGCGGAGGGGGAGCGGTGTCCCGTCGTCAGGCAGACCGGCGACGATCGCCGGTGGCGCGTAGGCCGGCCGTATGCTGGTGAAGGGCAGCGCCACAGCGACCATGCCCAGCGCGACAAGCCAGGCGTGTGCCGGAATTCTCAGCTTCATCAGGCCGTAGGCCAGCAGGGTCATGCTCGCGGCGCTGGCCGGAAACAGCAAACGTCCCTGCGTGGCGGCGGTCTGACGCGTCCACAGCACGAGGGCGATGGCGAAAAGAGCCAGACACAGGGTCAGCAGCGCGGCCGGGACCAGCGTATTGGGCTGGCGTCGTCGCTGCCAGGCGCGGAACAGCAGGCCCGCCACGGCGACCAGTACCACGGCATCCATCATGAGGTAAAAGGGGGCGGGACTGAAGACGTTGAACCAGCCGAAGATCCCCCAGTAGCTGTAACGCAGGCCGCGGAATTCTTCCGTGAGCAAGTCCTCCAGTGAAGGAGCGGACCTGCGCCCGACGACGTCCAGCATGTTCTGCGAACCGGTGAACTCACCGTAGAGGCTCAGGTTGCGCGCATACCAGGGGCCGGCGATGACCAGCCAGGCAAGGCCGGCAAAAGCGACAAGACGCAGCAACTCGCGGTAACTGTTGTTTCGTCTTGCGAGCCACAGGGCCGCCAGCCCAACCGGCGCATAAAGCAGGAGACCGCTTAACTTGGCCATCGTGGCGCAGGCCAGCAGCAGGGCCAGTATGACGCTGCGGCGTGCGTTCAGCCCCTGGCGCAGCATGGCCAGCATCTGCCAGATGACGAGGCTGGCCAGCAGGGTCACCAGGTTGTCGTTGTTGACCGATGCCGAGATAAACAGGAACTGGGGATTGAAGGCCACCAGCCCGGCGCCCAGCAGGGCCAGGCGCCCGGCCCTTTCGCCGGACAACAGGGCGAACTCCCGCGCCGCCAGCCAGACGGCGGCGACGCTGCCACAGGCCAGCAGCAGGCTGAAGACCCGGGCGACAAAGACCGCCAGCACCGTGTCGCGCAGAGGCGGCGCGGGATGATCGTGCAGGAAGACATTCTGGTTATCGACCGCCGATGGGTCCCCCAGGATGGCATGTGGATTGAAGCGCATGTGTCCGGCCAGGTCGCTGGTATCGATGGGGGTGATCAGGGCCCCGACGAGGATGTAGTACAGCGGGGGTTGACTGCCTTCCTGGCCCCAGGGAGTCTTCTCGCCGGGCACCTGCACGGGCAGGCTGCGGTTGCGGCTGATGTAGTCCACGAAAGCGAAGTGATAGGACTCATCCGGCGCCTCAAACAGCGGCACCGACCACAGGTACAGCAGACCGGCCAGCAAAAAGGCGATCAGCAGGAGGGGTGGTGGCGAGCCTCGTACGCGGTCAGTGGGCCCTGACACCGGCAGGACTGGCCTCAAAGCGTTCGCGAGCCTCTTCGATGTAGCCCAGTGACTGGTGGCGAAAATAGGTGTTGTAGAGTTCGGCGTAGTGCCCGCTGTATTCCAGCAGGGCCTCGTGGTTGCCTTCCTCGATGATTTCACCCTCGCGGAACACCAGGATGCGGTCCGCGCTGCGCACGGTGCTGAGACGATGCGCGATGAGGATGGAACTGGCCTGGGACAGGATCAGGTCCAGCGCTTCCTGTATCTGCAATTCGGTGAAGGGGTCGATGCTGGCCGTCGCCTCGTCGAGGATGAAGATGGCCGGATTCTGCAAGAGCACCCGCAACAGACTGACGAGCTGGCGCTGACCCATGCTCAGGCGCGTGCCGCGTTCGCCGACTTCGCTGTGCAGCCCCCGGGGCAGGGTCTCCAGCCATTCCCCACCACCGATACTGCGCGCCACAGCCTCGATTTCGGCGTCGTCCATATCCGGCTGGCTGTAGCGCAGATTGTCCATAATGCTGCCGCTGAACAGGAAGGGCGACTGGGGCACGATCCCCAGGCGACTGCGCCAGGACTGCAGGTTGAAGGAGCGAATGTCCTCGCCGTCAACGAGGATGCGACCGCCCTGAAACTCGTAGTAACGCGTGATGAGGCGGGCGATGCTGCTTTTGCCGGCGCCGGTGTGGCCGACCAGGGCGACGTTTTCGCCTGGCCTGATTTCCAGATTGAAGTCCCTGAACAGGGTCTCGTCGTCCGAGTAACCGAAGTTGAGGTCCTCAAAGACGATGTGGCCCTGCAGTCGTTCAACGGGGCGGTTGTCGCGCTGGATGACGCTGTTGTCGGCGTCGATGAGCGCGAAGACGCGTTCGACGGCGGCCAGTCCCTGCTGAAACTGGCTCCAGAACGAGGCCATGTTGGTGAAGGGGAACCAGAAGCGGTCAACGGCCTGAACGAAAAGGAACCAGGTGCTGGCGCTGATGACGGCATCGAAGACGAACTGGGCGCCCACATAGACGATCAGGGCGGTGACAAAGCCGCCAAGCGTCGTCAGCGCCGGGAAAATCATGGCGATGACCAGCCCGCGCTGGACGTTGATGCGATAGGAACGACGATTGACGTCGGCAAATTCGCGGTAGATCCTGGCTTCCTTGCGGAAGTTCTTGGCAACGCTGATGCCGCTGACACTTTCCTGAATGGTGTCATTCAGGACGGCCAGTTGACGGGAGGCCTGACGGGTGACCTTGCGCGCCATGTGCCGAAATGCCAGTGCCGCAATGACCACGACCGGCGTGGTGGCCAGCAGCAGGACCGTAAGCAGGGGCGAGCGGATGTACATGAAGTAAACCAGGATGAAGATTTGCAGCAGGCGCGAGATGATGTCACTGCTGACCATCAATACGTCGCCAAATTCCTGCGTGTCGCTGGTAATGCGACTGACGACCTTGCCCGTGTTGTTTTCGTCGTAGAAGGACATGTCGAGACGCACGGCGGAGGAAAAGGCGTCCACACGCAACTGCGCGATAACGCGACCCACGATGCGGGAGAGCCCGCGCCGGCGCAGCCAGTTTGCGACGTATTCGACGAAGGCGGAAACGAACAGGGCGCCGAGCAATAGCTGGAGAATCTGGTCCCCGGCATCGCTTTCCAGTTCGCCCACAGCCATGGCGATCACCACCGGCCGCATGGCCAGCAGAACGGCCATGACCGCAAAGGCCAGGATGACGACCAGGCCCTGCCAGCGATAGCGGGAGAAATAGCGGACTATCCGGCGGAACAGGACGGTATCGCCGTACTGGCGGTCGAACTTGTCGCCGTCAAGGCCGGAAAAGAGCGCTACCATGCGCCGTTGTCCTCCGCCAGACTGGCTCCGGCCGGGGCTGCATGGGTTTCGTAACGATCAAAGATGCGGCGGTAATCCGGCGAATTGACCAGCAATTCCTCGTGAGAGCCCTGGGCGACGATTTCTCCCTGATGCAGGACGACGATGTGATCGGCCCAGCGAATCTGTGACAGGCGGTGGGTGATGAGGATAGTCGTGCGCCCCCTTGACGCGGTCCAGATGGCCTGCTGGATCAGGTCTTCGGTGGCGCTGTCGATGGCGCTGGTGCTGTCATCCAGAATGATTACGGGTGGGTCGGTGATGAAGGCCCGCGCGAGGGCGACGCGCTGGCGCTGGCCTCCACTGAGGGTGACGCCCCGCTGACCCACGACGGTCTCGTAGCCATCCGGGAAGGACATGATGAAGTCGTGCGCTTGGGCCATGCGCGCCGCATTCTCGATCTGTTCTCTGCTGGCGTCTTCGGCGCCGAAGCTGATGTTGTCCGCCAGCGAACGGCTGAACAGGAAGATGTCCTGCTCAATGATGCTGATCTGCGAACGAAGACTGGCCATGGACCAGTCGCGCACGTCCTGACCGTCGACCAGCACCCGTCCTTGACGAGTGTCCCAGGTGCGATTGATCAGGCGCGTCACCGTGGTTTTGCCGGCGCCCGTTTGACCGACGATGGCCAGGGTCTGGCCGGGTTTCACGGAGAAACTTAGCCCCTTCAGGCTGTTTTGCTCGCCCTGATAGCCAAAGCTGACGTCTTCGAAGCGAATGTCCCCCTGCAGCTCAGCGTCGTAACCGCCTTCGTTCTGGTCCATGTCGCTACGCGCCGTGATGAGCTCCAGAATGCGACCGGCCGCGGCGTGACCCAGGGCAATGCGGGGCAGGGTGAAGAGGGACATGAAGACCGGGAACTGGAAAAAGAGCAAAATCATGACGTAGGCCACGATGTCGCCGGTTGTGATTTCCCCGGCGCGAAACAGGATGGCCGAATGAAACACGCCGGCGAACAGGGTTAGCGGAAAGAGCAGATTGGAAAGGTATCGGGCTTCCATTTCACCCTGGGCGATGAAGCGGTCGCGGAAGGTCTGGATCAGGCTGTTGACCTGCCCGATTTCTGCGTCTTCCCTTGCCGCGCCCTTGATCACCTCCAGTCCTTCCAGCGTTTCTTCCAGGCGGGCGTTCATGACGCCGAAGCTGCTACGCACCTGGCGCGCCAGGGGGTAAAGGCGACGAATGAAAAGGTATTGAATGCTGACTTGCAAAATGACAAAGGCGACTGGCACCAGGGCCAGGTCCGGGTGGATGACCGGACTGCCGACCAGCGGCATGAGCATGAACATGGTGGACCCGATGAGCAGGTTGACGCCGGTGTGCATCATCAGGCTCAGTTCGATGACGTCATTGGTCACCCGCGCCATGGTCTCGCCCACCGGTCGCAGGTCGTGGAAGGCCATGCTCTTGCCCAGCAGGCTGGCGTAGAGTTCGTCGCGCACGTCCCTTTCGAGGCGCTGGCCGTATATCTGGGCGCTGAAGTTACGCATGAACTGGACCACGGCGCGCAGCAGTGAGGCGATGACAATCAACAGGCAGGCGTTGACCGCCGCACCCAGATTCTGTTGTTCGCGAACGGCGTCGAAAGCCAGGCCGACGTTAAGCGGGATGGAGATCCAGAGCGCCGCGTTGGCGACGGCCCCGAACACCATCAATACGCCTACGTACCAGTGTTTCAGGAGATGGGACAGGGTGAAACGCAGGGGACTGTTGTGGTTGCCTGCGCGGATATTGCCGGCCTGGAACTCCACGCTTATGTTGTCAATGATGTGCAAGGCATAGTCTCTATGTTAACGCAGCGGCAGGTCGCATGTAAGGCCAATTGCGGCGTGACCGCCTTTTGCAGGCCTGGCGTTGCCGAAACTGTTTCCGTGCAAATCCGGGAAATTGAGTACAATCACCGCACTTTGGTTTCAGGCATGGCAACCCCCTGCCCCCCATGCCTTTTGAGAAATGAGGCGCAGCCATGAGCAAGCCGCGTGTGTTTGTCAGTCGTGTCATTCCCGCAGCCGGGCTGGACCGGGTCCAGACCTCCTGCGAAACGGAAGTGTGGCCAGAGAGGTTGCCGCCGCCTTACGACGTGCTCAGGGAGAAGGTGCGGGGAGTGGACGGTCTGTTGTGCCTGTTGACCGACCGCATTGACGGCGAACTGATGGACGCAGCCGGGCCGCAGTTGCGCGTGATCAGCCAGATTGCGGTGGGCTACGACAACATCGACCTCGCTGCCGCCCGCCAGCGCGACATTCCGGTGGGGCATACTCCTGGAGTGCTCACCGAGGCGACGGCCGACCTGGCCTTCACGTTGTTGCTGGCCGGCGCGCGGCGCATCGTCGAAGGCGTACAATACATTCGCGATGGCAAATGGGACACTTGGGAACCGGAGACCCTGCTGGGCGCGGACCTAAGCGGGGCCACCCTCGGGATCATCGGCCTTGGGCGCATCGGCCAGGCCATGGCGCAACGCGCTGGCGGCTTTAATCTGCGCATCATCGCCTGCGATCCCGTGCTGTCCGATGAAGAAATTCGCGGGCGGGGCGCGGAGCCGGTCGGACTGGAGAACTTGCTGCGGCAGTCCGATTTCGTCTCGGTGCATACGCCGCTGACGCCGGAGACCCGACATTTGATCAATGCCGACGCGCTGGCGACGATGAAACCCACTGCTGTGCTGGTCAATTCGGCGCGCGGGCCCATCGTCGACCTGGTCGCGCTGGAAGCTGCCCTGCGTCAGGGTCAGATCGCGCATGCCGCGCTGGACGTGACCGATCCCGAGCCCATCGCGGCGGACCATCCAATTCTGTCGTTGCCGAACGTCACGATCGTGCCCCATATCGGCAGCGCCAGTGTGCGGACGCGGGACCAGATGGCGGAAATCGCAACGAACAATCTGTTGGCAGGTTTGCGGGGCGATCCCCTGCCGCATGCCGTGCCGTCGGACTAGTCGTCGCCTTCGACTTCAATCGCCATGGCGACCGCTTCGGAACCGCCGAGGCACAGGGCCGCCAGACCGCGGCGCAGCCCCTTGCGTCGCAGGGCATAAATCAGGGTGACCAGCACCCGCGCGCCGCTGGCGCCCAGCGGGTGTCCTAGGGCGATGGCGCCACCGTGCACGTTGACCTTGTCCAGCGGCACGGGGCAGCCTTCCCGCTCCAGCCCTTTCAGGTCGGCCAGAACCTGGGCGGCGAAGGCTTCGTTGAGTTCAAAGAGATCGACGTCATCGACAGCCCAGCCGGCGCGCTGCAGCACCTTTGGGATCGCCACAACCGGCGCGTAGAAAATCCAGGCCGGGTCCAGCGCTGACTGGGCGCTGGCGACGATGCGCGCCAGCGGGGTATGACCCCGGCGCTCCGCCCAGGTGCGACTGGCGAGCACCAGGGCTGCCGCACCGTCATTCAGACCCGGCGCGTTGCCTGCGGTGACCTGGCCGTCGGGCGAGAAAGCCGGCCTGAGGGACGCCAGTTTGTCCAGGGAGGTTGTTGGCCGGACGGGTTCGTCATGCCGAACACCGTTGGGCATGGGCTCGATCTCCTGATTGAAAGCGCCGGCCTGCGTCGCCGCATGCGCCAGGCGATGACTGCGCAGGGCATACTTGTCCATCGCCGCGCGGCTGATGTCCAACTGCCGGCCAATGAATTCGGCCGCGTCGCCCATACGCCAGTCGCAGAGGCTGCACCACAGGCCGTCCGACTGCAGGGCGTCGCTCAGCACGGCATCGCCGAAGCGCCGGCCCTCGCGCATGCCATGCTGCAAAAAGGGCGCGCGGCTCATACTCTCGCTGCCACCGGCGACGAAGAGTTGTCCCTCGTCGCTGCGGATCGCGCTGGCGGCCAGCATGACGCTTTTCATGCCGCTGCCACAGGCCTTGTTGACCAGCGTGCCGCCGACGGTCTCCGGCAGGCCGGCGCCAAGACTGATCTGCCGGGGCAGGGCGAGGCCGGTGCCGGCGCTGACGACGTTGCCGACGTACACTTCCTCGATCTCCGTCGGCGAAACGCCGCTGCGCGCCACAGCCGCGCGTACGGCGTGGCTGCCAAGCGCCGCCGCATCGTAGTCCGCCAGGGCGCCGAGCAAACGGCCCTGTGGCGTGCGCGCCGCTCCCAGGATCAGGACGTCCCGTTCATCGCTCATGCCAGATCTCCCTGAGTTCCCGGCCGGTGTTCTCAAGCGTGTCCGGGATGACCCGGGTGTCGCCGATCGCGGTGATGAAACCCGTCTCATCGGGCCAGCGCGGCACGATGTGCAGGTGAAAATGATCCGGGATGCTGGCGCCGGCCACTGCGCCAATGTTGGCGCCCACGTTAAAGGCCGCGGGCTGGTACAACTTGCGCAGGCAGTTCATCGCACGGTTGCTGGCCTGCATCAGGTCCAGCAAGGTGTCCGCATCCAGGTCTTCCGTGCTGGCGCAATGCGCATAGGGAATGACCAGCAGGTGGGCCATGTTGTAGGGACTGGCATTGAGCATCACGTAAACGTGGCTGCAGCGGGCGATTACAAGGTCATCTTCCCCCTCGCCCCGTTTACAGAAGATGCAGCCGTGTTCCCGTTCGAACTGTTTCTTGTCTCTGCGGATCCATTCCATGCGCCAGGGTGTCCAGAGATGTTTCATCGATGATTTTTCAGGCTGTTGGTCTGAATGGGACGAACACCATTGTAGCGCGCTGCGGTCGGGGATGGCGGGCGTTGCGCCGGGAGGCTGTTCTACGTCGGCCAGTAGGAACGTCAGCTGCCGTTTGGCCGGGCGAAGGGGTAGTCAACCCGGGCCAGCGGGCAGTAGTTGAAGGGGCAGTCCGCCTCGAGTCGCCAGCCCTGTGTCATGCTGTACCAGCCCACAAAGATGCGATATTGGCCCGGCTCCGCGTCGGCGGTCCTGACCAGGCGGTGCCGCGTCAGGTGACGTTCGCCGGGCAGCCAGTCGGCCGTTGGTGTGGACGGTGGACTGTCTCCCTGGGCCAGCATACGATCCGGCTCCCCCGCTACCGGGTCGTCCAGCAGGTGCAGGAAGACCTGAAGGTCCGCCTCCGGCCTGGTCCTTGCTTCCCACAACAGGGTGATTTCCGGCCCGTCCTGTTCCCATGCCAGAAGACGAATGCTGTTGCCGTATTCCAGCGGCCAAATGGCGTTTTTGAGCTGAAGGTCTTCGCCCGCTCCCTGGTCGCTGAAAGAGCCCGCCTCGAGCAGGACCGTGTCCAGGAGGGGCCCCTCAGGGGTACTGGCGGGAATCGTGTAGTCCTCCGGGTATTTCCACCAGCCAATTTGTACGTTCAGGGGAATGTCGCCGCGTGCGTTTGGCGGAACGGGCAGATCCCAGCGGTCTTCGTACAGGACGCCGGGTTGCCAGCGGCTGGTCTCCAGACTGCCGCCACCCGGGAAGCCGTAGTTGCGCACCAGGATGCGCCCAACCTCGTCCACAAGATGCACAAAGAAACTGTAGTTGAGCCCTGAGCGATCACCCGGGCGCCAGTAGAGGGTGACCGGCATGACATCGCCTGGCCCAACTTGTCCCTGCGGAATCACGTAGCCCGCCAGTTCGATGTTTTCGAATGAAAGGTCTGTCGGGGTCGCAGCAGCAGGTAACCCATCGACCACCGGGGGACTCTGATAAGCGGGGCGGATGCTGGCAAAGGGTATCAGGACGGCGACCGCGCCCAGGGTCAGGACTATCGGCCGGCCGGGCAAACGCCATCCCAGCAGGCCCAGGGCCAGCAGGGGACTGCTGGCCGCGTTGACGGGAAACAGGAGTCGACCGGTGGACGCGGCCGTTTGCAGCGTCCAGATGACAAGGGCGATCGAAAACAGGGCGACGCACAACAACAGCAGGGACAGGGGGACCAGGGTTTCGCGTCTGGTCCGCGCCTGCCATAGCGAGAGCAGAAAACCGAGCGTGCCCGCCAGAGTGACGACGTCCATCACGGGATAAAGAAACGCCGGACCGAAGACGTTGAAAGCGCCAAAGATGCCCCAGTAGCTGTAACGAAGTCCGCGAAACTCCTCCGTCAACATGGTTTCCAGGGATGGCGCAGACCGGCGTCCGAATATGTCCAGCATGGTCTGCGAGCCGGTGAACTCACCATAGAGGGCCAGATTGCGCGCATACCAGGGGCCGGCGATCACCAGCAGGCACAGGCCGGCCAGGAGTATGAAACGAAGAAACTCCCGCCGCTGGCCGTGTCGGATGGTGAGCCAGAGGGCCGCCAGGCCCACCGGTGCAAGGAGCAGAAGCCCGCTGAGTTTGCTGGCAGCGGCCAGGGCCAGCAACAGCGCCAGAGTCAGACTGCGCCGCGTATCCAAGCCATTGCGCAACAGGACCAGCATCTGCCAGATGACAAGACTGGCCAGCAGGGTGATCAGGTTGTCGTTATTGACGGAAGCCGAGTTGAAGAGGAACTGGGGATTGAAGGCCACCAGTCCGGCCGCCAGAAGGGGCAACGCACGTGAGTTCCGTCCCGTCTGAATCGCCAGTTCGCGGGCGGCCAGCCACACGCCGCAGACGCTGCCGCAGGACAGCAGCAGGCTGAATACCCTGGCGACCTGGATGGCGAGTACAGTGCCCTGCAAGGGCGGGAAGAGCGTGTCGTGTAGAAAGCGGTTGTGGTTGTTGATGGTCGAGGGGTCACCGACGATGGCGTGTGGATTCGGTCGCATGACGTCCGCCAAATCGCCCGTGTCGATCGGCGAGATCAGGATGGCCGCGAGAATGTAGTAAAGTGGGGGTTGGCTGCCTTCCTGGGCCCAGGGCGTGATTGTTCCCGGGACCTGGACGGGTAGCGTCCAGTGGCGACTGACGTACTCGGCGAATGCAAAGTGATGCGGCTCGTCGGAGGCTTCAAGCACCGGCGTCGCCCAGGAGTAAATCAGGCCGACGAGCAGGAAAGCCAGCAGTAGCCCGGCAAGGGCGAAATTCGCATTTCGCCACGGAAACCTGCGCGTTGATAATGGGGCTTTGCTCACGGGATGGTCTTGATCCGGCTTCAAACGCAAGGGAAGGGACTTCAGGCGACGCATCTGAAGGCCGACGAAACATTCGTCTGGGGCTATTGTACATGGTCAGTTCAGAAGAACGATCCGGCGATTCCAATGCTTGACGAAGCGCGAATCCACGCTGTCCTGGGTGAGCGGCCCTTCCGTTGGCACCGTGAGACCGGCAGCACCAATGCGGATGCCCTTGAATGGCTTCGTCAGGGCGCGCCGACGGGGTCCCTGGTGCTGGCGGATGAACAGATGCAAGGCAGGGGACGGCTGGGCCGTGACTGGCATACACCGGCGGGCGCGGCGCTGGCCCTCTCAATGGTGTTGCGGCCGGTTCCGCAGGACTTGCCGCGGCTGACCATGGCGGGCGCGCTGGCTATCGCAGCGATGGCGGAGGACGCTGGCACGGCGGACGTCAACCTGAAGTGGCCCAATGACGTGCTGGTCGGCGAACGCAAACTGGCCGGAATCTTGAGTGAGGCCTTGTGGCAGGGCGACCGGCTGGTGGGCGCGGTACTGGGTATCGGCGTCAACGTCCGGGTGGATTTCCGCGGCAGTGTCCTGGAAGGGCGGGCCACCAGCCTGGAGTCAGTCTGCGGCCGCGGTCTGGACCGGTCCCACCTCTTGTGCCTGCTAGTCAAACACGCCGATTTCTGGCTCGGACAACTGGACGGCGAACGCCTGTTTTGCGCCTGGCGTCAGCGTGTGAAACTGCCGGCCGGCCCGGTTGAGGTGAACGGTTTGCGCGGCACCGCTGAAGCGCTCGGTCGGGACGGGGCCTTGCTACTGCGCGCGGAAGCAGGGCAGTTGCACAGGGTTTACAGCGGCGAGATGTTGCAGGGACCGCAGGTGTCCGATGGGCATTGAACTCAAGTGGGATGTTGACGCTGCCGACGAGCAGACCCAACCTGGCGTAGTCGGCAAACGCGGCCGGCGGCGTCCCTGGAAGGGCCTGGTGCGGCTGGTCTTTCTGTTTCTTGTGCTGGGCCTGGTCGCCGCCGGTTTCTACCTGCGCTTGCGGGAAGTGGATACCCAACAGGAAAACCTGTTGCGCGCCAGCGTTGAGGCGGAAATCACGGCCCTGCGCCTGGGAGACGCGCAGGCATTTCAGCGATTTCAGGACAGTGAGGACCCGGCGCATCAGTTGGCCTGGCGGGAACTGTTTGATGCCTGGCAAGTGCGCAAGGTGGAGAGCAATGCAAGGGGTGGCGAGGTCGTCACACTGGCCATCGGCGGCGAGGACGCCTGGGTGCAGGTTGAAGAAATCATCAACGGGGAAACCTGGTTGCACACCTGGTTCTATCGCCGCAGTGGGGATGGCTGGCTGCATGTGTCGCCACTGGCCGGCTGGCGCGGTCAGGCGCGCAGCCACCGCAGCGGTGGTCTGCGGATCGACTACGACGACATCGATGCGCCCCTGGTCACCGCCCTGGCGCCGTTGCTTGAGTCATGGCTGGAAAGCGGCTGCCGCCTGCTGAATTGCAGTTCGATACCTGTGCTCAACGTTCAGGTTTTGGCGCGATCTGGCGCCCCGGTCTGGTCGACGGCGAATTCCTGGCTCTTGCTTTTGCCCTCGCCCCGGGCCGGGCTGGTGCGCCAGGGCGATGCGCCGGGCGCCGGCCTCAGGGAGGAAAGCGCGAAACTGTTGGCGAAACGCCTGTTGCTGGAGATTGCCGGGCAGCCAGGACCCAACTGGTCCCGGGAGGCAGGCTGGTTGCATGCCTCGGCAGGCGCCTGGCTGGCGGACCGAATGCTGCAGGCGGAAAGCGGCCAGCATCTCCTGCAGAGTCTGGCGGCAAACCACGGCGACGAAGCGCTGTCGGCATTGATTGGGGGACTTGAGCCAGGCTCCACGCTTGACCTCGTCGCCACGGTCACGGGAGTTCCTGACCTGCATGACGCGGCGCTTGACTGGCGCGATCTGTTGCATTGGCAACTGGAACAGGAGTCAGTCACGCGCCTGGCAGGTGAAGTCGACGCTTTCCTGGCGCTGTATGACCTGCGCGACGATGCCCTGGGCGTCCTGGCCAGAGCACGCCTGGTGGCCGGAGAGTTCATCGGTCCGCACAGCGTTGAAGAGGTCACGCGGGTCAGCGCGGCGGATGGTAGTGCGCTTTTGCACGCCCGGGTGCGGGATGCCAGTGGTGCGGTCCCGGTCTTTTTCCGCCTGGTGGAAGGGCGCTGGTTGCGCGCCAGTTGAACGTCCAACGACTCTGTGCGCGCTTGCGCGAGAGGGACAGAGGGTCGCTTCTGACCGGCCCGACAGGTATAATCCAGACAGGTAAAAGCTTCCAGCAACGGGACCTGACAGTGGCCGACTCCGGCGAAATCCGTGCCATAAACATCAACGAGGAAATGCGCGGCAGTTACCTGGATTACGCCATGAGCGTGATTGTGGCGCGGGCGCTGCCGGACGCCCGCGACGGGCTCAAGCCGGTGCATCGTCGCATTCTGTACGCCATGCACGACATGGGCCTGCGCCATAACACCCAGTACAAGAAAAGCGCGCGGGTCGTTGGGGACGTTTTGGGCAAGTACCACCCGCATGGTGACGGCGCCGTTTATGACGCGATGGCGCGCATGGTGCAGGAATTCTCGCTGCGTTACCCCCTGCTGGATGGCCAGGGCAACTTTGGCAGCGTTGACGGCGACAGTCCGGCGGCCATGCGCTATACGGAGGCCCGTCTCGCGCGCATCGCCAGCGAACTGCTGGTCGACATCGACATGGACACCGTCGATTTCGACGAGAACTACGACGGCAGCGCCGAAGAGCCGCTGGTTCTACCGGCGCGACTCCCCAACCTCCTGCTCAATGGCGCCAGCGGCATCGCCGTCGGAATGGCGACCAACGTGCCGCCGCATAACCTGCGTGAATTGACGGATGCCATCATCCATATCATTGACAACTACAGTCGTCGCAGCCAGATCACGGTCGATGAGTTAATGACATTAGTGAAAGGCCCGGACTTCCCGACCGGTGCGTTGGTGATCGCCGACGAAGGTCTGCGCGAAGCGTATACGACCGGGCGCGGGCGCGTGGTCGTGCGGGCGCGTTATGAACTGGAAGAACACAACGAACGTCATCGTATTGTGCTCAGCGAGATTCCCTACCAGGTGAGCAAATCGGCCATCGTCGAGCGCATTGTGGCGCTGGTGCGCGAGGGCCGAATCGACACCATCGCCGACCTGCGCGATGAATCCGACCGCAATGGCATGCGCCTGACGGTGGAGCTAAAGCGCAACGCACAGCCTCTCAGAGTGTTGAACCAGCTCTACAAGTTCACCCAGTTGCAGAGCACCTTCAGCATTCAGATGCTGGCGCTGGACGGCATGCAACCGCGCTCCCTTGGCCTGAAGCAGGCGCTGCAAATCTACATCGACCACCGCCTGGAGGTCATCGAACGCCGGTCCCGCCACGAACTGAAGAAGCTGAGGGCGCGGGCCCACATTCTTGAGGGCTTGCTGAAAGCGCTGTCGCAGATTGAAGCGGTCATCCGCTGCATTCGTGCGTCGGCCGACACGGACGTCGCGCGAGCGGAACTGATACAGCGTTTCGGCCTTGATGAATTGCAGGCCAACGCCATCCTCGAGATGCAATTGCGACGCCTGGCCGCCCTGGAACAACAAAAGCTGCAAAAAGAATACGACGAGGTCCTGGCGCGCAGCGCCTGGCTGGAGGAACTGCTGGCTTCGCAGGAGCGAATGCTGGCGCTCATTCGGGAAGACATGGTGGACCTGGCAGAAAGCTACGGCGACCCGCGGCGCACAGAGATCCTGCATGACGTCAGCACGGAGTTCGACGAGGCCGACCTCGTGCGTGAAGAGCGTGTGCTGGTCTCACTCACCACGATGGGCTACATCAAGCGGGTGCCGACGGCGACTTACCGCGCCCAGCACAGGGGCGGGAAGGGTCTGATCGGTATGACCACCCGCGAAGAGGACGTGTTGACCCACATCATCACGGCCGGCAGCCATGACCAGTTGTTGTTCTTCAGCGACCGGGGCAAGGTCTACAGCGAACCGGCCTATCGCATCCCGGAAGCCACCCGAACCGGTCGCGGCATCACCATTCATGCCGTGCTGCCGCTCGAAAGCGGGGAACGCATCACCACAATCCTGCCGCATGACGCCGGAACCGGCGACGTCTCCGGCCACCTGATCCTGGCGACGCGCAACGGGCGCATCAAGCGTGTCCCGCTGCAGGAGTTACTCCATGCCCGCTCCAGTGGTTTAATTGCCATTCATCTTGATGACGATGACACCTTGGTCCAGGCTCGACCCAGTGACGGCGACCAGGAAGTGATGGTGGTCACCGATGCCGGTCAGTCCATTCGCTTTCACGAAAGCGCGGTACGCGTCATGGGACGCAACGCCGCCGGTGTCCATTCCATTCGCCTGCGAACCGGCGACAGGGTCGCGGCGATGGACGTCATCGACGAGGCGGACACGCACCAGCTGGTGGTCACCCGTTACGGCTTCGGCAAACGCACGCTTCTCGACCAGTACCGGCAACAGGACCGCTACGGCTTCGGCATCCGCACCCTGGCGCAGAACCCGAAGACGGGGCCGGTGGTGGCCATGCGCTGCCTCAAGTCCAGCGACGACATATTGCTCATGTCTTCCAGCGGCATCATCATCAGGACCAGCCTGGACGAAATCCGCGAAACCGGTCGCAGTACCCAGGGCGTGAGGGTGATGGACCTGGACGGGAACAGCCACGTCGTGGGACTGGCGGTGGTCGATCTGCAGGAGGAGGCAGCGGCCAGCCTGAATGGAAACGTAGAGGCCAACGGACATGCCTGATGCCAGGCCCTTGAGGGGCATCATCCCGCCCATGGTGACGCCATTCGCCGAAGACGAATCTCTGGATCTGGCGGCGCTGCAGCAGGAAGTGCGCTGGCTGATTGAGGAGGCCGGTGTTCACGGTCTGGCTGTTGGTGGCAGCACCGGGGAAGGGCATACCCTCTCCACGGATGAACTGCGTTGCTGCGTTGGCGCCACGCTGGACGCAGCTGCGGGTCGCGTCCCGGTCGTCGCCGGTGTGATCGTGGACAGCACGCGCCAGGCGCTGGAGAAGGCGCGGGCGCTGGCCGACCTTGACCTGGCCGGCCTGCAGGTAACCCCCGTGCATTACCTTTTCCGCCCGGATGACGAGAGCATGTACCGTCATTTCGCCGCGCTGGCGGAGGCGACGAGCCTGCCCGTTATCATCTATAACGTCGTTCCCTGGTCCTACTGTTCGCCGCATTTGCTGGCCCGCATGTTACGGGAAATTGAGGGCGTCATCGGCGTCAAGCAAAGCGCCGGGGACATGAAGTTGCTGGCAGACCTGCTGTTCCTGGCGGGAGAAGACGGCGCGATTCTTTCTGCGGTGGACGCCCTGCTGTATCCCTCGTTTTGTCTCGGGGCGCATGGCGCCATTGCGGCGATTCTTTCCGCCGCGCCGGAGCATTGCGTCGCCCTGTGGGATGCGGTCGCCGCCGGCGATCACGACCGGGCTCTGGCACTCCACCGCCAACTGTTGCCATTGTGGAATGCGCTGGAGGGGGACAACCTGCCGGCCAACGTCAAGACGGCGCTGACGTTACAGGGCCGACCCGCCGGTCAGCCCCGTCGCCCGATGCCAGACTCTTCCGCCGCGCAACGTACGGCCATCGAGGCGGCGTTGGGGCCAGGCTGAAGCCTACTCGACTTCTTCCTCGCTTTCCTCGCCGACCCGTTCGACAGCCCCGGCGTCGACCTCTTCGTCCAGTTCGCCCTCGAGGTCCTCTTCCTCATCCTCGGCGGCAACCGCGGCCGGCATCACGACGCGCACCAACATTTCATCAGGGTCGTTGAGAATATCAATGTCCTCTCCAAGTTCGAGGTCGCGAACGTGGATGGCGTCGCCGATTTCAGCCAGGCCGTCCAGACTGACCTCGATCTCGTTGAGCAGGTTTGTGGGCAGGGTCTCAATCGTCAGGCTGCCCGGCCCCGTGATGAGGATGCCCTGGCCGGAGGCGACGGCAGGACTCTCACCCGCAAATCGCAGAAAGACGTCGGTTGCGATGCGCTGGTCCATGCGCAGGGCGAAGAAATCAACGTGCAATATGTTGTCGCGCAGCACGTGCCGCTGCACGTCGCGCGCCAGCACGGTATGGGTCTCGCCGGCGACGCTGACGTCGATCAGGTTGGTGCCGCCGGCGTTCATGAGCAGGACTTCCAGCGGGCGTTCCGGAATCTGGATGTTTACGGGGTCCATGACGGGCCCGTAGATGATGCCGGGCACGAGGCCCTGGCCGCGCAGTCGGCGCACCTTTTTGCCCGTCAAATTTCGTTCCTGCGCTTCGATCGCAAACTCTGCCACGCCAAACTCCTCATTGCCCGAAATGCGGCAGGCCAACCGGCCCTGCATGAAAAACGCGCCCCGGTTGGCGGGCGCATTCACCATGAGCGGGTAACGGGACTCGAACCCGTGACACCTTGCTTGGGAAGCAAGTGCTCTACCAACTGAGCTACACCCGCAACCGCAAGGCGAGTATAGGCAGGCGCCTGTGTGCTGTCAAGGACGGGACTTTCCATTGTACTCGCCTCATGATTGGATACCATGGGCGTGGAAGCAGGATTTCGGAGCCGCGGTGAAGCGTTGGCGCATTGGTCTGCCGGGTCTGGCACTCAGTTTGCTGGCCACCTGGGCCCTGGTCACGCAGCTGGACCTGGACAGTCTGGTGTTGTCCCTTCGTACTGCACAATACGGGTGGTTGTTGCCGGCCTTTCTGCTGCTGCTGATCGGCCAGATGGTGCGGGCGTTGCGCTGGCGCGCCCTGCTGGAGGGTGGCCTGCCGGTGACGCGAGCCTTCCACATCCTCAACATCTCCTATATGGCCAATGCCTTTCTGCCCTTCCGCTTCGGTGAACTGGCGCGCATGTGGCTGGTCAGGCCCGGGCTCTCGTCCATGCGGACGGCGGGCAGCATTTTGCTGGAACGACTGCTGGACACGCTGGCGGTGCTGCTGCTGCTGGCCGCCGCGTTGAGTGTCTTGCCCGAAGCCGGCGAAAGCTACCGTCAGGCGGCGCGCCTGATGCTGCCGCTGCTGCTGGCGCTGGCGCTGGCGCTTTTTCTGCTGGCGCGCCGACGGGCGCTGGCCCGGCGCCTGCTGGACTGGACCTTGCGCCTGCCCTGGCCAGGCGTGGCGCGGCGTCTCCCTCTGGAGGCATGGCTGGAGGCCCTGCTTGACGGACTGCAACCCCTGACCAACCCGGCCCTGCTCTTGCGGGTCCTGGCCTGGACCCTGGCGGGTTGGACGTTGTCCCTGCTGGCCAGTTACCTGATGATGCTGATTTTTTACGAGGAGGCGGACCTCGCCGTGGCGGCGCTCAGCATAGTGGCCGCGTCCCTGGTGATCGCCCTGCCGTCCGTACCAGGAAACATCGGCATCTATCAGTGGGCCATCATGCTGGCGCTGGCCGCGGGTGGGTATGGCGAGCCCCTGGACACAGCCAACGTTTCCCTGGGCATCGCCATTCACGCCATCAATGTTCTGATGTATACGCTGACCGGCTCCCTGGGGCTGATCGTGGAACAGGTGACGCCCGTCAGCCTCTTCCGCAGCCTTCAACAATTCAGGTGGCGCCAGGAGGGTCATGGAAACCAGAATTGACCGGCAACGCAGGCTCAAAATCCTGGTTTCCTTGCTCTACTATCACCCGCACCCGACCGGACTGACGATCCACGTGCAGCGCGTCGCCGAGGAACTGGCGCGTCGCGGCCACGAAGTGACGGTGCTGACGGCGCGCTACGATTCCTCGCTGCCCCGTGACGAGCAGATGCTCAACGGCGTACGCGTGGTGCGCCTGCGCACCCTGCCTCTGGCGATCAGCCGCGGCATGTTGATGCCGGCCTGGCCATGGGCGGCGCTGGCCCTGGCGCTGCGTCACGATGTGATCTGGGCGAACTTGCCCATGCTGGAAACTGCCGCCCTGGCGATCGTGTCCCGCCTGAGCGGTCGCGCCATCGTTGCCACGCATCATGGCGATCTGATCCTGCCGCGCACGACGTTGAACCGCTTTATTGGCGCCGTCATGTACCGCTTTTACACTCTGCTGGCGCGGCGGGCCGCGCAACTGGTCGCCTACAGCGAGGACTATGCCGCGCATTCCCGCTGGCTGGCGCCGTATCGGGACAAGGTCTCGGTTATCTCGCCGCCCGTTACGATGCCGTTACCCGACCGGAAGAAGGCAGCAGACCTGCGTTCCCGTTGGGCGCCGGACGGTGGCCCGTTGATAGGCTTCGCCGGTCGCTTTGTTGAGGAAAAACGACCGGACCTCCTGTTGCGCGCGCTGGAGGTGGTGGCAGAGGCCTTTCCCGAGGTGCGGGTTGTGTTTGCCGGGCAACACAACATCGCCTACGAGCGCACGCAAGAGCGCCATGCATCCCTGCTGGAACGCTGGCGTGACCGGGTGCTGTTTCTGGGTGTGCTGCAGGGCATGCAGGCCATGGCGGACTTTTACGCCGCCTGTGACGTTCTGGCGCTCACCAGCGATTCCGAGTGTTTTGCGCTGGTGCAGGTGGAGGCCATGCTTTGCGGCACGCCGGTCGTCATGACGGACACGCCGGGGGGCAGGGTGCCGGTGAAGGCGACCGGCATGGGACGTTTGGCGCCCATCGGCGACTGGCGCGCCATTGGCGAGGCGCTGGTTGCTGTCCTGCAAGAGCCGGCACGATACCGTCGGCCCCGCGGTGAGATTGAGCGGGCCTTCTGCTTTCGGGATACTGTGGACCGCTATGAGCGACTCTTCCGCCGCCACGCCAGGAATTGACCCGGCGACGGTCGCCTGGATGCTGCGCAACGAGGCGGACATGTCCTTCCGCATGCGCGCGCGAACCGTGTTTGAGTGGGTCCCGCTGCACGCCGACAGTCTGATTCTGGACCTGCCCTGCGGTCGCGGCTTTTACCTTAATATGCTGCGCCACGTCTGCGATTGCCGCCTGCTGGGGCTGGACCTGGACGCCGTCGTGTTGAAAGAGGCGCAGGACAGCGTCGGTTCGGCGCGGGGTCTCCTGCTGGGGCGCAGCGACGCGCCGGCCCTGCCGCTCCCTGCAGGCTGCATCGACGCCATCATCCTCACGGAGCTGCTGGAGCACGTGCGCGACGACCTGGCCGTGCTGCGCGAATGCCGGCGCGTCCTCAAGCCTGGCGGAGTCATGGCGATCACGGTGCCGCACGCCAACTACCCGCTGGCCTGGGACCCGATCAACAAGACGCTTGAAGCGTTGTTTGGCGTGCACGTTGGGCGGGGTCCGCTGGCCGGAATCTGGGCCAATCACCTGCGGCTTTACACGCCGGCCCGGTTGCGCGAATGCGTTCTCGCCGCCGGCCTGCGGGTGGACGAAGAACGGTCCCTCCTTCATCACGCCTTTCCCTTCAGTCACAATCTGGTGTACGGGCTCGGCAAACCCCTGCTGCAGGCGGGCCTGTTGCCGGAAGCGTTGTCCGACGTGGCGGACCGCTCCCGTTTCGCCAGGGAGGACGGCAGTCCGTTCAATCCCTTGCGGCTGGCGCTGCGCGTGCTGGAGTGGTTTGATCGAAACAACGAAAAGAACGAGGCGCCGGGCCGCTCGACAGTCAATCTGGCGATTCGGGCGAGTAAACCACTTTGAACCCGGAGAACGGCTTCCCGAATCCAGGAGCGCTGGAGTCGCTGACGCTGGCGCAGCTTCCCGGTCGCTTCCTGCGTCGGCCGCGACAGACATGGGCGAACCTGCGGCGGATCGTGAGTCAACGTCCGACCGTGACCGCGGGGGCGCAGCAGGGCCGGGAACCCGCGTCTGTCAGATTGAGACCGCCGGGCACCGTCGGTCCGGACTCCGCCTGGGCAGGTCTGACCGTCAGACTGCTGGCGCTGATGTTGGCGCTGTGGGGCAGTCACGCGCTGGTGTTGACCTCCGCCCCGGCGGATGAAGCCACGCAGGCCCGCAGCGCACTGTTGCTTGCGGGCGGCATGGCGCTCTGGCTCATCGCGGACTGGCTGCGTCCCTGGCCGCCAGATTCCACGCGGGAAGGTCTGCCGCTTCCCACCACGCCATCAGCCTTTCGCAGTCGGCCGCGGGGTAAGAGGAAGGCAGTGGCCGTCGCGGCCACCATGTGCTGCGTCCTGGCATGGCACTTCACCGCCGGCAACAGATTCACCCTGATCGGTCTGGCTGCGTGGCTGATGAGCATGGCGCTCTGGTGTTACGCCTTGCTGCCGACGAGTCTTCCCTTGCACGACACCTGGCGCCGATTCAGGGCTGGCATCCAGGGGCATCGCTGGCAAGGGCCTGAACTGGTGGCGTTTTTGCTGGTCCTGCTGCTGGCCGCGGTCATGCGCCTCATCCATCTGGACGAAATCATGGCGGAGATGAGCAGCGACCACGTCGAAAAGATTCGCGACGCATGGCGGGTCAGCCAGGGGAATTACCATGTGTTCTTTGCCAATATCGGGGGGCGCGAGCCCTTCCAGATGTATGCCATGGCCCTGCTGGCGCAGGTCCCGGGCTTCGGCTTCAACTTTTACACCCTGAAATTCCTGAGCGCCGTGGAAGGCGTCGTCGCCGTAACCCTCATCGCCCTGGCGGCCCGGACGGTCATCGGCGGACGGGAAGGGCGTCTCGCCGCCTGGCTGACCGGCGCGCTGGTCGCCGTTTCCTACTGGCACCTGGTGCTCAGCCGCATGGGCCTGCGCATTGTGCTCACGACCGCGGTCGTGGCCCTGTTGTTGCTCTTTCTGTATCGCGCGCTGCGGCACAACCGGCGCGGGGACTATCTGGCCGCGGGCCTTGTGACGGGACTCGGTCTGTATACTTACCAGGCGACGCGCATGCTGCCGCTGGCCATCCTCGCGGGCGTGGCGCTGGCCCTGCTGCATTACCCGGCCCATCAGCGCCTTGCCCTGATGCGGAACCTTGCCGCCCTGGTCCTGATCGCATTTGCAGCCTTCATCCCCCTGGGCGGCTACGCGCTCGAGTACCCGCAGGAATTCTGGCGACGCACGACCAGCAGGGTGCTGGGCGATGAAGCCATCCAGGGGGACGGGTCCGATACAGCCGCTGAACAACTGGCCGATTCCAGCGTCATCCTGCTGCAACTGGGAGAAAACCTCCGCAACGCCTTGTTGATGTTCAACGTCAAGGGGGACGTCGCGTGGATCAATGGCGCGCCAGATCGGCCGGCCCTGGACCCCTGGACCGGCGCACTTTTCGTGCTCGGCCTGGCCGCCTGGGCGCGGCGGATTCAGCGTCAAGGCAGTTTGCTTCCGTTGCTGCTGCCACTGGCCCTTTTCATTCTTTTGCTGCCTTCGGCGCTGGCGCTTTCCTACCCGCATGAAAACCCCAGTCACACGCGCGCCAGCGGCGCCCTTCCCGTCACCCTGGTGATCGCGGCGCTGCCCCTCGCACAACTCGTCGATCAATTGCGGCATGTGCTGCGCGGCCGCCTGGGGTCGATTTTCGCCGCCGGTCTGGTCCTGCTGTTCATTACGGGTGCGCTGGGTACCAGTCAACAGCGCTATTTTGACGAAAACCTGCGCTACTGGCGCCAGGCCACCTTCGATTATTCGACGCCGGGGCGGGCGCTGGCATCCTTTGTCGAGATCAGCGATGCGCCGGGCAACGCCTTTGTCATCGCCTGGCCCCACTGGTGGGACCACCGCGCCGTGGGAATAGAGGCCGGCTTGATGGAATGGCCCAACGGACTTCACGGCAGCGGCAACCTTGCCCGGGACCTTGCCGCAGCCCGGGCGCGAGTCGGGCCCTACCGACTCAGGGCCGATGTCGGGCTCCTGTTCTTCCTGTCACCCGAAGACGAGGCGTCCCTCGGAGTCCTGCAGGAGCTGTTTCCGGCCGGTCTGGCGGAGCATCGACGGAGCGAACTTGAGCGACACGAATTCCTGCTCTATCGCGTGCCGCCGCTGGACGATGCTGCCTGGAGACAAACGCTGGATGAGAAACCCTGAACTAGCCCTTCGGTCGTGTAGAATGCGTTCGGTTGCAAACGAACACGGGCAGGGTCGACAGGGGCAGTGAGGAGCGGGAACGCCGGATTCGACCGGCGCAACAAGGTGCTGACGACCGCGCTGCTGCTGTTGTTGCTGTTGGCGGGCGGCGTGTTCCGCTTCACCGGGCTCAACTGGGACGACTACACCTTTCTGCACCCGGACGAACGCTTCCTGACGGACGTCGTGTCTTCGATCGGCGGTGGTCTGCGCTCGACCCTGGCGACAGAAGAAGAGCGCAGCGCACAGATCGCCCTCTGTATGGAGCGCTATCCGGACAGCGCCGGGGCCGGCCCCTGGTTTGATACAGGGTGCTCGACTCTCAACCCGCACAACGTGGGCAAGGGAATCTACGTCTACGGCACGTTGCCCCTGTTTCTGGCGCGGGCCACGGGCGAAGAGCTGACCCGGCTGACCGGCGACCTTTCACACAGCAGCTTTTATGGCCTGCATCTGGTCTGGCGCGGCCTGTCGGCGCTGGCGGAGACGGCCGTCATTCTGGTGGTCTTCCTGACTGGCGCCACCCTGCTGGACAGGCGGGCGGCCTTGCTGGCGGCGGCGCTCTACAGCGTTGCAGTATTCTCCATTCAGCAGGCGCACTTCGGCACCGTGGACGCCATCACGAACCTGTGCTGCGCGCTCGGCCTGCTTTTTGCGGCGCGGGTCTGGAAAGCCGGGCGTCTGGTGGACTACGCGCTCTTCGGTCTGTTTTGTGGCTGTGCCCTGGCCAGCCGCATCAACGTCGCGCCGCTGGCGGGCCTGATTGTGCTGGCGCCGCTTCCGCATCTCGTGGAGCGCTGGCGCCGGACCTCTTCGTTTCGAGACCTGCTGCGAGTGGCAGGCCCCGGTTTGATCGCAGCCGGTCTGCTGACCGCGCTGACATTTCGCGTCCTGAATCCTTACGCCTTCAGCGGCCCGGGCTTTCTTGACCTGGCGCCCAACCTGCGCTGGCTTGAGGACCTCCTTGAAGCGCGCAGTCTGGTCAGTGGTCTGATCGACATCCCGCCAAACTGGCAGTGGCTAGGTCATGCGCCATGGCTGTTCCCCCTGAACAACATCTTGCTCTGGGGTCTGGGCCCGGGGCTCGGGCTGGCCGCCGCCGCTGGCGCGTTATGGGCCTTGCTGCGTCTGTTGCAACGCAAGCCGGGTACCGCGCGCCTGCTGTTGCCGCTGGTCTGGGCGCTGGGCTATTTCGCGCTGCTGGGCGGCGGCCACGTGGCCAGCATGCGTTACTTCCTGCCGCTCTACCCGGCCCTGACCCTGCTGGCGGCCTGGGGTCTGCAGCGCCTGGTCCAGGTGAATGTCGGCTGGCGTCGCAAGTTGGCCTTGCTGCTGACCTTTGGCGTACTTGGCTTCAGCGCAATTTGGGCCCTGATGTTCAGCAATATCTACCGTCACCAGTTGACGCGGGTGCAGGCGAGCCACTGGTTCTGGGAACGCGTGCCGGGCGACTTTGCCATGTCTGTGACGGGCGGGGACGGCGAGCCGCCGCTCATCAACATTCCGGTGGCCAACCGCGGCAATCACGGCGACCTGCTGGCGCGCGCCAGTCGCTACGAGACCGGTCAGCCCTTCAGCCAGTACGTGCGCGCCCCGGCAGATGGACGCGTCCAGGCTGTACACATCCCCCATCTGGCGGATCCGCTGGCGGACAACGGCGTTGAGTCCCTGCAAGTCGTTCTGGAGGACCCTGTCAGTGGCGAAAGGCTGGCGGAGGGCCGGCTTGAGGCAGATCTCTCAGCGACCGGCCACGTTCTGGGGGATGCCTGGGCTCTTGCGCTGGAGCCCGCCCTGCAGGTGACGCAGGGGCAGGAACTGCTCTTCACCTTCGAGGTTCTGGATGGCGGGCCGGTGACGACCGGCGGGTCCGTCGTGGCGCAGGAAGGGGTCTGGGAGGACGCCATACCCTACCTGGTCTGCACCTTGCCGCCGGGAGTCACTCTGGCCGATGACCCACCACCGGGTCTGCTGAACTCCGGCCAGTGCAATGGACGCAACGCCTGGAACGGGCTCCTCATGGGAGTGGACCTGGGCCTCTCCGGCGAAGACGACGACTTGCTGCGCTCGCGCCTGATCAACGGCCTGCGCAACAGCGACTACATCAGCATCAGCAGCAACCGCTTCTATGATTCGAAGCGACGCAATCCGCTCCGCTGGCCACTCTCGGATCGTTACTACGAGGCGCTTTTCTCCGGGGAACTGGGATTCGATCTGGTGGCGCGTTTCGAGGAAAGCTTCGAACTGGGACCGCTGCACATTTCTGACCAGCACCTGCCCACGCACGGGGGCCCAGCCTGGCTCAATGAATTCGAACCCGAGGAAGCCTTCCACGTCTACGACCACCCGACGGTCTTTGTCTTCGCCAAAAGGGAGACCTTCGACCCGTCGCGGGCAGAAGCGGTCCTGAGCGAGCCACCCCTGAACACCCTGGGGGAACGCCGCCAGGCGCCCGTCGAGAATTGCCCGCAGATGTATCTCAACCCCGGCGGTGGCGGCTGTGACACCACGTTGGTGGACGTCCTTCGGCGCGACACCCTCACGGCGGACGCGCATCCGGACTGGCTGCTGCTGGATGAAGAGCGTCAACAAAGGCAGATGGCGGGCGGTAGTTGGAGCGAGCGCTTCAACAGCGAAAGCCTGTTGAACCGGGAACCCTTGCTCACGATTGCCGGCTGGTGGTTGGCTGTCTCGGCCTTCGGTCTGGCGGCATGGCCCTGGCTGAATCTGGCCCTGCCCGGCCTGGCGGACCGGGGCCTGATTGGCGCGCGTATCGCCGGTCTGTTGCTGGTTGCCTGGCTGGCCTGGGCGGGCAGCAGCCTGGGGTTGCCCCTGTGGAACAGGGCCGGTATCGTGCTGTTGCTCGTGGGCGTTTTCGTCAGTGGCCTGTATGTGCTGCTGCGCCGGCATCATGATGCGAGCGGCCGCGCCGCCTGGTCCTGGCAGCGGTTCCTGGCCTTCGAAATACTTTTCCTGTTGCTCTTTTTGTTGTTTCTTCTGGTGCGGGGCAGCAACCCGGACCTGTGGCATACGCATTTTGGCGGCGAAAAGCCGATGGACTTTGCGTATTTCAACGCCACCCTGCGCAGCAGCATCTTCCCGCCTTACGACCCCTGGTACGCCGGCGGCTTCCTCAATTACTATTATTTCGGTTTTGTGCTGGTCGGCGCGCCCGTTTTGCTGACCGGCATACAACCCGCCGTCGCCTACAATCTGATTTTGCCGACGCTCTTCGCCCTGACCGGCATGGGCGCGTTCGGCGTCGCCTTCAATCTTGTGCACAGGCGCCGAAATGAGGCCGGTACCGCAGCAGGAAATGCAGAAGGGTCGAGGGCGAATCCCTGGGTGGCGGGCATGGCCGCCCTGATGCTGGCGGTCGTCCTCGGCAATCTGGACACGCTGCGCGTATTCGGTAACGGTCTGGCGCAGCTGGGCGGTTATACGCAGCCCCGGGGCCTCACCAATTACCTGGAACGTGAATTCGCGCTCGAAAACGGGGCGCAGCCGCTTGCCGTCGATCGCCAGCAACTGCTGGAGCGGGCGCAGGCCAATCTTCCCGGCGATCGCCTGCGTTACGAGTGGCAACACGGCCGGGATCTGTGGTCCGGCCTGGCGCAGGGTGCAGGGCGCTGGCTGGAGGGCGACCCACTGCCGATTGCCAGTCACCGCTGGTACTGGGCGCCGACCCGCATTCTGGCGGAGACCCCCGGAACGGGCGGCAACGCCATCACCGAAATGCCCTGGTTCACCTTTCTGTATGGCGACCTGCACGCGCACATGATTGCCATGCCCCTGCAACTTCTGGTGTTGCTTTTCGTCGTGCATGAATTCAGGGCGGTCGAAGAGGGAGGTCGCCGCCGGACAGGGCGCCCCCTGGCCCTGATCACGGGTGCGCTGGCCGCCGGTATGCTGCGCGCCACCAACACCTGGGACTGGCCGACCTTCATGCTGCTGGGGGTCGCCGCAGTCGCCGCAATCTGGTGGCTGGAGAACCGCCAGGACGACGCGCTGTCAGTCAAGGCCCTGTTGACGCGCGCAGCCAACTTCCTGGTGGCAGCATTAGTGTTCGCCCTGCCCTTCACACACTGGTACGCGACGGGCTATAACAGCCTGCGACTGTGGCAGGGCGGACGCACGCCGCTCTGGGCCTGGTTCGATATCCACGGGCTCTTCGTGTTTCTGCTGTTGTCGCTGCTGGTTTGGGACTCGGCGCGCTGGATGCGCGCGACGCGGGTGGGGCAGTTGCGCGGCAAGGGCCGCCAGCTTGTCGGCATCGGCCTGCTGGTCCTGGTCGTCCACGCGCTGGCCGTGGTCCTGGCCATGGCCGGTTGGCAGGTGGCGTTGCCGGTGCTGCCCATGACGCTGTGGTGTGCCCTGCTGTTCCTGCGGCCCGGTCAATCGGCCGCGTTGCGGGTTGTTTTCGGGCTGGCCGCCCTGGCCCTGGCCCTGACCCTGGGCGTCGAGTTTCTGGTGCTGCAGGGTGACATCGGCCGTCAAAACACGGTTTTCAAGTTTTACATTCAGGCCTGGTTGCTACTGAGTGTGGCCGGTGGCGTCGCCTTCGCCTGGCTGCAGGGAGCCATGCCGCGCTGGCCTGGTGCGCTGCGTTTCATCTGGGCCATTCCTGGCGCGCTACTGTTGTTTGCGGCCGCGCTCTTTCCCCTGTTGTCGACGCCGGCGCGCGCTCTGGACCGCATGACCACTGCCACGGGCTGGACTCTGGACGGCATGGCCTACATGCGTCAGGCGCTGCACGTGGAAAACGGGCATGAATTGGTGCTTGCGGACGACCATGCCCTGATTCGCTGGCTGCAGGAAGAAGTGGAAGGCGCGCCGGTCATTCTTGAGGCCCACGGCAGCGAATATCGCTGGGGCAGTCGCGTCTCCATTTACACCGGCTTGCCCTCCGTACTCGGCTGGCGCTTCCATCAGACGCAGCAGCGCAGCCTGCCGCAACAGAGTCTGTTCATCGATCAGCGGCGGGCCAATATCAACGGTCTGTACAGCACGGTTGAAAGCGAGGTCGCCTGGAAAATGTTGCAGTTTTACGACGTGCGTTACGTCGTCGTGGGTGGCCTGGAGCGCGCCTGGTACCCCGCGGAAGGACTGGCCAAGTTTGACGAGATGGTCGGGCAGGGCAGGTTGCGTCGGGTCTTTGAACAGGGGCAGGCGACCCTTTACGAAGTCATTGAGGACGCCGCGTGATCCTGGACTGGCTGGCCCGCGAGGGATGGATCGTCCTCAGTTGGTGGCTATTGACCAGTCTGGCGGGCCTGGCGGCGCTGCCGCTGTGCTTCAGTCTGCTCAGGGCCCTGCCGGACCGCGGCTACACGCTGGCGCGGGCGCTGGGTCTGTTGCTGTCCGGCTTCATCTTCTGGCTGGGCGTCAGTCTCGGTTTCCTGAGCAATTCGCCAGGCAGCATCCTGCTGGCATGGACGATACTGGTAGCTGCCTCCCTGGCGCTGTATCAGCACGGCGGCCGCACAGGCGGTCTGCGAGCGTGGTGGCGCGCGAACCGGCGCTTCGTGCTGGTTGCCGAGTTGCTTTTTCTGGCCGCCCTGCTGGCCATGGCTGTGCTGCGGGCGCACAACAACAGCCTGATCGGCACGGAAAAGCCGATGGAGCTGGCCTTTCTGAGTTCGACGTTGCGCAGCGAGGTCTTCCCGCCGGCCGACCCCTGGCTGTCCGGCCACGCGATCAGTTACTACTACTTCGGCTACGTGCTGCTGGCGATGCTGGCCTCCCTGAGCGGCATTGGCAGCACCATAGCCTTCAACATGGGGATCGCACTGCTTTTCGCGCTGGGCGCCCTGACCGCCTACGGTGTGGCGGGCAACCTTGCGCGCAGCCGACCGGGCCGGGCGGGCTGGCGCAGCGGTCTGCTCGGCGCTGCCTGCGCCACCGTGCTGGGCAACTGGCAACTTCCGCTGGTCGAATTGCCCTGGCAGTCGGGCGCGGGCTCCAACGCCTGGTTTTCTTTCTGGGGCCAGCATGACCGCCTTGCAGCGAAGGTGCTTGCGTCCGGCGCTCAAACACAGGTCGGCCTGCCGGACTGGTCCTTCTGGTGGTGGTGGAAATCCAGCCGGGTGCTGACGGACCGCAATCTGGACGGCAGCATTGTACCGATCGACGTCATCACAGAGTTCCCGGCCTTCAGCTTCCTGCTGGCGGATGTGCATCCGCACGTGCTGTCGTTGCCCTTCGTCCTGTTGCTAACGGGCCTGGCCCTGGCGCTCGTGCTGGCAGGCCGTCCGCCAGACCGGACATGGTCCCTGCTTTGCGCCCTGGTGCTCGGCGGCGTGACATTTCTTAATACCTGGGACGGGCCAGTCTCATTGCTGCTGCTGACCTGCGCGGAGGGCCTGCGGCGTCTGCGGGGAAGTGAACAGGGTCGGCTGAAGCGGGTGGAGTTGCTGGCGACCCTCGGCTTCGGCCTGCGTCTCGGTCTGCTGGCCCTGCTGCTGTATGTCCCCTTTTACCTGAGTTTTCGTTCCCAGGCGGGCGGTGTTCTGCCCAATCTGCAACACCCCACGCAATTGCGGCAACTGTTTCTGGTGTTTGCGACTTTCATCATCGTTTTGGGCGCCTGGCTGCTGCTGGAAGCCAGGCGGGCCGGGCCGTCGCTCAACCGGCGCCTGCTGGTCGGCGTGACCGTGCTTGTGCCGCTCGCTCTTGTGGCCCTGGTCACCGTCATGGCGCTGGTGGGCTCCCGATTGCCCGACACCGCGAATGTCTTGCGAGGTTTCCTGCAGACCGGTGACTCCATGGGCTCGCTCCTCCCGGCCCTGCTGCTGCGGCGGGTGTCCGGGCTGCCGCTCCTGCTGGTCCTGTGTGCTGGCATCGGGCTGGTGCTGGCGCGGCTTTTTCCGGCCGGGGCATCGCGGGTTGCTCCATCAGTTCCACGGCAGCAGCCTGGCGCGTTGTTTGCGGCCCTGCTGGTTGGCATTGGCCTGCTGCTGTTGCTGGTCCCGGAATTTGTCTTTTTGCGCGACGTGTTTAGCTCGCGTTCCAATACCATCTTCAAGCTTTACTATCACGCCTGGTTGCTCTTCAGCATTGCAATGGCATGGTCAGCCGGCTCCCTGCAACTGGACGCAGGGGGCAGACGCGTGCGAGTCGCCATGACCGGGTTGACGGCCTTCGCCATCCTGCCCGGTCTGCTGTTTCCGGTGGCAGGGGTCTACACCCGGGCGCTGGTTGAAAGCGGACGACTTAATTCGGTCTTGGCCCCGCCGTTAGGCCTGGATGGCGGCCCGGGCTTCATCGGGACGGATGACTATGCGGCGATCCGCTGCCTGGAGACTGTGGCCGGCGACGGGCAGCCGGTGGTGGCCGAGGCGTCCGGCCCGCAATACAACCAGTACTTCGGCCGGACCGGCACGCTGACCGGCATCCCGGTAGTGCTAAACTGGGAGGGGCACCAGCAACAGTGGCGCGGCGCCAGCTGGCCTGCGTTGCGAGGCAGCCGCCCGGAAGACCTGGACCGACTTTATCGCACGCAGACGATCGTGGAAGCAAGCGACATCATCGAACGTTACGGTATTGACTACGTGTTTTACGGCGACAGCGAACGACGGCGTTACGGGACTCGCGGAGAAGAAAAGTTCCGCGACCATTTCGGAGTCCTGTGCGAATCTGCTGAAAGCCGTTTCTATCGTGTAGCCGGCGTGTCCGCCGCAGAATTGGGCAACTCGTGATCGCCAGCGGGTTGGAACGAAAAGGGGCCATCGTTGCCGGGCGCGAGGCCGTCTCACTGCGCGTGACCCCCGCACTTGCGGGGCTGTTGGCGTTGTTTGTCCTGGGGCTTGCCCTGCGTTCGGCCGAACTGGACCGCATTCCCCTGGGTGAAGGCGAGGCCCGTCAGGCCCTGGCGGCCCTGGACCTGTTGACTCCACAGAGGGCAGTTGGCTCGCCCGCGGTGGAGAGTCCCTTGCTCCTCGCCGCACAGACGTTGTTGTTCAGCCTCTTCGGCAGCAGCGAGGTGACGGCGCGTCTGCCGCTGGTCATCGCCGGCGCGCTCCTGCCCCTTGCTCCGCTGGCGCTGCGCGATGTCCTGGGTCAGGGCCGCAGCATGGTCCTGTGCCTGCTCATGGCCACGTCGCCGATACTGCTGATGGCCTCGCGCGAGTCCGCGGCCGTCGTGCTTTCCCTGCTGCTGTTTGTCGGCGTGCTGTGGGGCGCGCAGCGTTACCGGCGGACAGGTGAGCAGACAGCAGCAACCTGCGCCACGGCGTTCACCCTCGCCCTTCTGTTGCTGGCGGAGCCAGGGGGTGCCGTTTTGGCCGCGCAGGTCGGACTGGCCTTGCTGCTGACCTGGTGGAGCCGCCATCGAAGCAGAGCGCCGCGCGAAATCCTGGCGGCGCTGCGCGGATCGCTACGACAGTGGCCCTCCGCCAAATCGACGCCGCCGGCCCTGCTGTTGGTATTTCTGGTCGCGACCCTGTTCATGTTGAATCCCGCCGGTCTGGCGGCGACGGGCGACCTGTTGCAGGCCACCTTGACCGGCCTTGTGGCTCCCGGGCCCGATGCTACCGGCCTGACCGGAGCCGCTCTCTGGTCGACGACGGGCCCTGCCTTCGTTACTCCCCGCCTGGCGGACTTCCTCGCGCGTTTGCAACTGGTCGTCGTCTTTGAGCCCCTGCTCGTGGCGGCAGCGGGCGGCTACCTCTTGCTGCGGCGCGTAACCGGACTGAGTGACGTCGATCGTTTTCTTGTCTTCTGGCTGCTGACGGCTCTGTTGTCACTGCTTCTTTGGCGCGCCGCCGGTCCGGCGCATGTCCTGTGGCTGGCCCTGCCGCTGGCGGGCCTGGCCGCTGGTCTGCTCACCGAATTGTTGGCAGGGGATGAAGCGCGCAACGCCACCCCGAACCGGGACGTGACGCTGGTAGCGGCCTTCAGTTTTGCCCTGCTGGCCACGCTGGCTTTCTATGTTCAGCTCCTGCTGCAAAACAGCGCACAGCCGCTCACCGCATTTGCGGGACTCGCCTTGTTGCCACCTTTTCTGATGGCGGGCGCCTGGCAACGACCGTGGCCGCCCCTGGTGCGCGCCGCGCTGCTCGGCGCCGTGTTGCTGGCCCTGCCGCTTTCCCTGGGCGGGGGTTGGGTGACGGCAGTGAGTCAGTCGGAGACTGCGGATGGTCTTTGGCGGCGTTCGGCCACGTCGCAGGACGTCTGGCTGCTGCTGCACAGCCTGCGCGCCCTGGAGGACAGGGAGTCAGGTGGATTCGCCGGTCTCGAATTCGCTGTCCTGAACGATGGCGCGAGCCTGCCGCGCTGGTTGCTGCGCGACCAGGTCAACATGCAGCTTGTCAACAACGTGGAGGACGTCGGCGACGCCGGCATTTTACTGCTGCCTGGCGGGGCAGAAGCGCCAGGCGGCGTCGGCGCGTGGGTTGGGCAGGACTTTACGATCAGACGCAGCATCGCTGTTGCAAATGAAGGCTGGTCAGCGTACGATTTCCAGACGGCTGGCAACTGGCCTGTCAACGAATCAACCTGGGTACTGTGGCTGCGGGAAGACCTGTTCGCGGAATCCAGGGATAATGGCGACGGGCAGGTGAGCGCTCCATGACGATGCCCGGCCTGTTGCGAGATCTTTCACGGCACGAGCTATGGCTCTATGCGCTGATTCTTCTGCTGGCAGTCGTCACGCGGTTCTGGCTGCTGGGCGAGCGCGTGATGAGTCACGATGAAAGCCTCCACACCCAGTTCGCCTACAACCTCTACCAGGACGGCAACTTCCAGCATACGCCCCTGATGCACGGGCCGATCCTGTTCCACGCGACGGCCTTCTTCTATTTCCTCTTCGGCGACAGCGATTTCAGCGCCCGTATCTATACCTCGCTGCTGGGTGTAGCGATCGTGCTCATGCCGGCGCTGTTCCGCCCCTGGCTGGGGCGCAACGGCGCGTTGCTGGCCTCCCTGATGCTGCTCATCTCACCCGTCACGCTTTACTACCACCGCTACATCCGGCACGATACGCCCTCCATTTTTTTCGCACTGTTGCTGCTCTACGCCGTGCTGATGTACCTCGATGGCCCGCCGCAGGCGCGTCGTCGCCAGCACTGGTTGCTGCTGCTTTCCCTGGCCATGATTGGCAATCTCGGCTCCAAGGAAACCGCCTTCATCTATATCGCCATCTTTGGCAGTTTTCTGTTTCTGTACTGGCTGCTGCGCCTGGCCCAAAGCCGTTGGCAACTCTCGGGACGCGTGATTTTCGATTTTCTGGTCCTGTCCCTGCTGCTGGGGGGCCTGGCAGCCCTGGGGCTGGTCACCCTGTTCACGGTCACCCCGCCGGCGGGCGCGCTGGCGGCCGCAGCGCAGGCGGGTTGGTGGAACGCCGTCGAAATGCGGGTCCTGGTCCTTGGTCTCGCGCTGCTCGCCGGCCTTCTGTTGGCAGCCCTGCTCTGGCCGATGTTACGCGTTTTCCGGCGCCTGCGCCTGCGGGACCTGTTGATCATCGGCGCCGTGGCCCTGCTTGCCTGCGGTGCCCTGTTGCTGGTCGAATCGATTTCCCACAAGGCGACGCCTTTCAGGGAGCAGGTGTCCGATCCGCAGGTGCCGGAAGAAATCCTGCCGGATACGGCCCCGACGGTCCGACAGTTGCCACTGGTCGTCGTATGGATCCTGGCCGCGCTGGTCCTGCTGCTTTTGCTCGTTGGGAAACGACGGGACTGGTGGCGCCGCCTGCAACGCTATCCCGAACTGGACCTCATCGTCGTCATTGGCAGCCTGATTCTCCCCTGGGCGGCGCCCCTGCTGATCGTTCTGACGGGCGCCAGGGCGACGGACTATTCGCCGGAAGGGATTACCCGGGCCGCGCTGGCCCTTGCGCCGCTGGCGGCCATCTCCCTGGGCGTGGGTCTGGTGTGGAACTGGCGCCGCTGGATTCCCTGCGCCCTCCTTTTCTACGCCGTATTCGCCTTCTTCTTTACGACGATGTTCACCAATCTGAACGGACTGGCCACAGGTCTCGTGGGAAGCCTCGGTTACTGGCTGGAGCAACAGGGCGTCCGTCGCGGCAGCCAGCCGCAGTACTACTACGTTGGCCTGTTGCTGCCGGTCTACGAATTCCTGCCAATGCTGGGCAGCGCGCTGGCGATGACGACCGGCCTGGGCGTGTTCTGGCGCCGACGGCAGGGACAACTGCGGTTGGCGTCGCCCCCGGCCGGCGCTGATGCCGTATCGCCAGCGGCCCCCACGCCCTTGCGGCGCCTGCCATTTCTGTGGCTGCTGGCCTGGTGGGCGGTTCTCGCGCTCTTCGGCTACACCATTGCCGGCGAAAAGATGCCCTGGCTGACGACCCATTTGACCCTGCCGTTGATCTTTCTCTCGGCATGGTATTTCGGGCGCGTCCTCAATGCGCTGGATGTCAGGCTCCTGTCCCGCGGCAGCTGGCCTGCACTGTTGTTGTTGCCGCTGCTGGCGCTCACGCTTTTCCAGGTGTTGCAACCGCTGTGGGCCGACGGGGGCGTGTTGGCCGGGCTGGAGCAGGCCCAACTGGCGCGCAGCGGGCGCTGGCTGGGCCTGCTCGCCATCAGCGGAATCGTGCTGGCCGGCCTGCACCAACTCGGCCTGCGCCATGGCTGGCGGCACTTGCGACAACTGCTGGCCATCTCCAGTTTCGCCCTGCTGGCCGTATTGACTCTACGTGCTGCGACGCGGGCATCCTTCATCAACCATGACCTGGCGACCGAATACCTGGTCTACGCTCATGCGGCACCGGGAGTAAGAACGGTGCTGGACCGGCTGGAAGAGACCAGCCGCCGGGTGGCCGACGGCAAGGGCATGGCGCTCGTCTACGACAACCTCGTCTCCTGGCCTTACAGCTGGTATTTCCGCGACTTCACCAACGCCCGTTACGTTGGCGAAAACCCCACGCCGGAAACGCTGCAGGACGCCCAGGCCGTGGTGATTGGGACGGGCAATCTGGGCACCTTTGAGCCGCTGCTGGAGGACCGCTTCCAGCGTTTTGACTACATTCGCATGTGGTGGCCGATGCAGGACTATTTCGGTATGACGGCTGCCCGCCTGGCGAACTTTCTGGATTTCACTGCCGCCAACGCAGGTTCGGCCGCCATGCGCCAGGCCGTGTTCGATATCTGGTGGGCGCGCGACTATCGCGCCTACGCCAGGGAGACCGGCCGCAATTTCGAGCTCGCGCACTGGCCGGTCGCGGACCGCATGGTGCTGTTTCTGCGCAAGGACACCGCCGCCCGCATCTGGGACCTGGGCAGCGGCGGCGGGCAGGTGAGTAATCCTCTGGACGACCTTCCCCGCAACCTCTGCCTGGACAACTGGCAGAATCTGGCGGCGCATACGATTTTTGGCAGCGCCGGGAGTCAGCCAGGTCAGTTGCTGCGTCCTGTCGGCCTTGCTATCGGCCCGGAAGGCCAGCTGGCCGTCAGCGAGGAGGGCAACAACCGCGTTTCGCTCTTCACGCGCGAAGGCGAATTCCTCGGGCACCTGCCGGCTGAATCCGCGGCAGGCGGCCTGGAACGGCCGGCCGGGCTGCGCTTCGCCGACGACGGTCGCCTGTATGTCGCCGATACCTGGAACTATCGTGTCCAGGTCCTGTCGTCGGAGGGAGCGGCGGACCACGGTTGGGGCGAGCCGGCACTATTCGGTCTGGGCGCCAGCGCGCAGCCGCCGGGCGGGTTGTGGGGCCCGCGCGATCTGGTGCTGGATGCTGACGGTCGGGTCTATGTGTCGGACACCGGCAACAAGCGGGTCCGCGTGTACTCGGCCGGGGGCGACTGGTTGCTGGATATAGGTGAGGGAGGCAGTGACGCGGGCCAGCTGGATGAGCCCAGCGGCCTTGCCCTGCACCCGGACGGTCGTCTCTTCATAGCCGAATTCTGGAACCGACGCATTTCGGTGTTTGAGAGCGATGGCAGCTTCAGACAGCAGTTTCCGCTGCGGGGCTGGTATGCGGACGAGGGCAACCGACCCTATCTGGCGCTGGACGCCGATCGCGACCTCTTGTATGCGGGGGACCCGGATTCAGGCCGCATTCTGGTGTTGGACCTCAACGGCAACTGTCTGGGTTCCTTTGGCGAGCCTGGGGGCGACAATCTGGCGGGCAGCCGCATCGGTACGGTCGCCGGCCTGGCCGTTGACGCACGAGGCGATATCTGGCTGACGGACGCCGCCAGCGGACGAGTTCTGGGGTTTCCTGGCTTTCCCCTGAATGCAGGAGAGGATGAAGACTCGATGCAGGGCGCGGCCGCGTCAGGGTAATGACCGTTGAAACCTGTCTTGCGCAGCGGGCATGGATGTGCTAAATTGACTGCCGGAGTGGGGACGCGCCCCCACTTCTGTTGTTATAATCAGGCAGAATTCCGGCGCAAGTTTTGGCAGCCCGACCAGGGCGTCACGCGCACCAGTAAGGACATTGGGTCAGGAAACGGGTTATGAGAAGCGAATTTGAAGTTGCCTTTAACGAAATCACGGAACTGCGTGAATTGCCGCAGGACATCGTACTGGAGGCCTTGCAGTCGGCGTTGGTGCTGGCCTACCGACGCGACACCGGCGCCAGCGAAGCCCAGTTGGTCGAGGCGGACATCGACCCCAGGACGGGACGCCCCCGCATTTTCGTAGAGAAGGAAGTGGTTGATTCGGTCCTGAACGACGCCACCGAGGTAGACCTCGAGAGCGCGCGCTTCTTTGAACCCGAGGCGGTGGAAGGCGACACCGTCATGGTCAAGGTGCAACGCACGACCCGAAACTTTGGCCGCATCGCAGCCATGACCGCCAAGCAGGTGATCCTGCAAAAAATCCGCGAGGCCGAACGCAACCTGCTCTACGAAGAGTACCTGGAGCGCGAAGGCGACCTCATCACCGGTACTGTGCAGAGCACCAACGCTCACATGATTACGCTGAGCCTGGGGCGCGGTGAGGCCATCATGCCCCGTTCGCAGCAGATCCCTGGCGAGCGCTACCGGCCGCACGACAAGGTGCGCACCTACGTGCTGGAGGTACGGCGCAGCAACAGCGGCCCGCAGATCATCGTGAGTCGGGGCCATCGCAACATGCTGCGGCGTCTGCTGGAGTACGAAGTACCCGAGATTTACAACGGACAGGTAGAGATCAAGACCATCGCGCGCGAAGCCGGCTATCGCTCCAAGGTCGCCGTGGCGGCCCTGCAGGACGGCATCGATCCGGTCGGCGCCTGCGTCGGCATGCGCGGAATGCGCATCCAGAACATCGTGCGGGAATTGCATGAAGAGAAGATCGACGTCATTGAATGGGTGCCGGAACAGCGCGATTTCATCGCCAAGGCCCTGAGCCCGGCGCGAGTCAACGGGGTCTATCTGGACGACGACATCGATACCGGCCGCACGGCGCTGGTGATTGTGCCGGATGACCAGTTGTCGCTGGCGATCGGGCGAGAGGGGCAAAACGCGCGCCTGGCCGCCAAGTTGACGGGCTGGCGCATCGACATCAAGAGCGTGTCCGAATCCGTGGCGGATGCGCTGGACCGCGTGGGGCAGCCACCGCTGGCTGAAATGGCGGCGCAACAGCCGGACCTGTTTGAGGAAGCGACGCGCATCATCACGCGCAAGAACGAGGGCCGCATGATCATGCCGGAGGAGTACGCCGCCATGGGCCGCTTTGCGGACCTGGTGGAAAGCCGGTTGCTGGCCATGCGTGAGGCGAAGCGGGCCGAGCGGATGGAGGAAATCAACGCCGCCCGGGAAACCCTGCCGGAAGAAATGTTCCAGGTCCCGGTCGACGCCTTCGAACTGCCGGACGACATCCTGGAAGCCCTGCAACCCTTTGAAACGGTGGGCGAGGTCATGTGGCGTTGTCTGCTGCGCGATGCCTCGCTGTTGCGTCGGCTTGAAGCGCCGGAGGCGGCGCTGGTTCAAATCCTTTCCGCCTACGAGGCAGTCCTGGCGCGGGATGCCGAGACGCCCGCGACTGAAGCAGAAGCCGAACCCGAGGCCATTGAGGAAGCGGAAGTGGAGGAAGGCGCGTCGCCGACCGCCGGGTTGGGCGAAGAGAGCGAAGCCGGCGCAGGCGCAACTGAGGAAGTTGACCTGACCGAGGCCGTGTTTGCGGACGACCAGGCGCCGGCGCCGCAGCCCGACTCGCGCAAACCCGCCCGGCGGGTGTTCCGCAGGGTCCGTCCGGAACCGGAATTCGAGGAGGAACTCGAGGAACCGGAAGGCGAACTTGATGAGGTCCTGAACGAGCAAGACGAGGAACGCAAGCGTCGCGAAAGCAGAAGAAAGCGGCGTCAACTGGTCTTCGACGAGGAACTGGGCGAGGTTGTGGCTGTTCGTCGGCGCAAGAAGGGCCGCGGGCGCGAAGAGTGGGACGACTTTCTGGATTAGGTGAACCGGCGATGACCGTCCGCAAGGGTGGGCGCCCGCGCCATCGGCCGCAACGCAGTTGCGTCGTGTGCCGCCGCAAAATGGACAAGCGCAGTCTGACGCGCATTGTCAGTCGCCCGCAGGGTCTGCTGATCGATCCGGGTGGTAAGGCGGATGGCCGCGGAGCGTACCTGTGCAGGCAGTCTGCCTGTTGGGAAGGAGCGGCCCGTGGGACGGCTTTGGCCCAGGCCCTGTCCGTGAAACTGGCTGAGGCGGATCGCCGGCAATTGTTGCAGGGAATACCCGAAACATGAGTTCGACGCGGATGCGCGCCGGGCCGGGACCAACGATGTAGGCTGCCAACAGCAAGCGGGTTCCTGGCCGGTCTCCGCAAAGAGGGAGGAAGTGTATGGCTGAGGAACAACGCGTCGTCATACTGCCCGACAGCCTGACTGTGCGGGAACTGGCGGATTCAATCGAGATCATTGTGATCGAGGTGATGAAGGTACTCATCGCCAACGGCATCGTGGCCTCGATCAATCAGGAAATCGACTTCGACACGGCGGCCATCGTCTGTGCCGAATTTGGCATTGAAGCGCTTTCACAGTCCAGCCTGGCGGAGCAGGCGCAGAAGGAAGAGGCCGCCCAGGCGCAGGAATGGCGGCAGATTTACAGCGCGGAAGACCCGGAAGACCTGGAGCGCAGACCGCCCATCGTGACCATTCTGGGCCACGTGGACCATGGCAAGACGACGCTGCTCGATACGATCCGCAAAACGCAGGTCGTGGAAGGGGAGGCCGGCGGGATCACCCAGCACATCGGCGCCTATCGCGCCCGCCATGGCGATCGACAGATCACGTTTCTTGATACCCCCGGCCACGAAGCCTTCACGGCCATGCGGGCCCGCGGCGCCCACGGCGCTGACGTCGCCGTCCTGGTGGTGGCCGCGGATGATGGCGTCATGCCGACCACGCGGGAGGCGATCGCCCACGCCCGGGCCGCCAACGTACCGATCGTGGTCGCTGTCACCAAGATGGACCTGCCGGGCGCGAATCTGGAGCAGGTCAACCAGCAACTGGCGGAAGTGGACCTGGTGCCGGTCAGCTGGGATGGCGAGACGATGGTCGAAGCGGTCTCGGGCATCACCGGAGAAGGCATCGAGGACCTGCTGGAAGCCATATTGCTCACGTCCGATGACAGTGACATCGTGGCCAACCCGGAAGCCAGACCCTCGGGCGTCGTGCTGGAAGCCGAGGTCGATCCCTCGCGCGGGGTCATTGCCACGCTGCTGGTGCTCAATGGCCAGTTGAAGCGCGGTGACTCGCTCATCGCCGGCCAGACCTCGGGCCGCATCAAGGCCATGTTTGACGAAAACAACCGACGCATCAACGCCGCCGGCCCCTCCACGCCGGTTGCCGTGATGGGCCTGGCGGAGATGCCGCAGCCTGGCGACAGCTTTGAGTGGGTCAAGAGCGACAAGGCCGGGCGACGACTGTTGCAGGAGCGCCGGGAAGACGGGCAACAGGGCAGCGGTCGCATGGAAGCGCTCACCCTGGACGACGTTTTTGCGCGCTTTCGCAGCGGCGACACGCGGGAACTGGCGCTCATCGTCAAGGCCGATTACCAGGGCAGTTTGCAACCCATTCTTGATTCTCTGGAAAAACTCTCGCAAGACAACAGCGGTGGCATCCAGTTGCGAATCCTCGCGGCGGACATCGGCAGCATCGGTGAGAATGACGTCAACCTGGCCGCAGCGTCGAATGCCATTGTGGTGGGTTTCAACGTCGACGTGGATTCGACCGCCAGACGCGTTGCGGATTCCCAGGGCGTGGATATCCGCAACTGGAAGATCATTTACAACCTGCTGGAAGATATCGAACTGGCGCTGCATGGCATGCTGGAACCGGAAGACATCGAGGAAAGACTCGGTCTGGCGGAAGTGCGCCAGGTCTTCAGCAATTCCCGCGTGGGCAACATTGCCGGCAGTTACGTGCGCGAGGGAACGGTGCAGCGCAACGCGCGCGCGCGGGTATTGCGCGATGATCGGGTGCTGGCCGAAGGACTGCGCGTCGGCTCGCTGAAACGGGTGCGCGATGACGTACGTGAGGTGCGGGCTGGATTCGAATGTGGCATCAGTCTGGAACGCCACAACGACTTTCAGGAAGGGGACCTGCTCGAGTTTTACATGGTGCGTCGTGGTAGCCGGCCCGGGGCATGAGCATTCGACAGCAGCGGGTCGAAGGGCGTATCCGCGTCATTCTGGGTGAACTGTTGCTGCGCGAAGCGCGGGACCCACGCCTGCAAAATGTCACGATCACCGACGTCAGGCTGGACCCGGAACTGCTCTACGCCGACGTCTACGTCAACGCCCTCGGCGAAGAAGAACGGGCGCCGGAGGTGCTGGCCGGTCTCGCGCGCGCCAACGGTTTCCTGCGGCGGCAGGTCGGGCGGCGCCTGCGCCTGCGGGCCATTCCCGAATTGCATTTTCACTGGGACGTCCTGCCGGAAGAGGGCGCGCGCATGGATGATTTGATCAGCAGCCTGGACATTCCGCCTGAGGTGCCCGACGCCGAAGACGAGGCCCATGATTGATTTTGCGGCAGCCAATGAAGCCCTGGGCAGTGCCCGCGGCATACTCATCGTCACCCACATTGAGCCGGATGGCGACGCCATAGGGTCGCTGCTGGGCCTGGGAAATGCCCTGCGCGCGCAGGGGCAGGACGTGACCTGCGCCGTGGACGGCGGCGTGCCCCCTGGCCTGCAATTTCTGCCCCACGCCGACCGGGTGCTGTCAACGCTGCCGGACCTGGGGGCAGACCTCCTGATTAGCGTGGATGCCAACAGCCCGGAACGCGTCGGTCTGGTTGGCGCGCAGGGCATGGCGCGCTGCGGCACGGTCATCAATCTGGACCACCACGTCAGCAACACGGGATTCGGCGACATTCAACTGGTGATGCCGGACGCGGCTTCAGCCAGCGAAGTGGTCTTTCACTGGCTACGTTCTCTTTCCCTGCCTCTCTCCTGCGACGTAGCCCGCCCGCTGTTGACCGGCCTGGTCACCGATACGCTGGGATTTCGCACCAGCAACGTGCGGGCCAGTACGCTGCGGACCGCCCTGGAACTGATGGAATCGGGTGTTTCGCTGCACGATATTGTTGCGCAGACCTTTGACAGTCGACCCTTCGCCGAGTTCCTGCTTTGGCAACAGGTCCTGCCGTCGATCACCCTCAAAGGGGGCGTCGTTGCGGCGCAAATCCGTGTTGAGGACTGCAGGCGGGCGGGACTGGAAGCCGGAGAAGACGGCGACCTGCCGTCACTGTTGCGCTCCACGGACGAGGCCCGCGTCGCCGTGGTCTTTCGCGAACTGGAAGACGGCAACGTCTCGCTCAGTATGCGCAGCAAGCCGCCCTGGGACGTCGCGCGCGTCGCGGTGGCGCTGGGCGGCGGCGGCCATGCCCAGGCGGCGGGCGCGACCATTGCCGGACCGCTGCAGGCCGCGCGAGATCGCGTACTGCCGCTATTGCACGCGGCGGTGAACGGGGGCAGCGCGACGGCCGGACCATGAATGCCTTCGGCTTTCTGAATATCAACAAGCCGGCAGGCATGACCAGCCACGACGTGGTGGCCCGGCTGCGGCGAGAATTGCGCCTGCGCAAGCTGGGTCATGCCGGAACGCTGGACCCCCTGGCGACGGGTGTGCTTGTGCTCTGCGTGGGCCAGGCCACGCGCCTCAGCGAATATGTCATGCGTGGCGACAAACGTTACCTGGCCGTGGTTCAGCCGGGTGTCAGCACAGCGACCTACGATGCGGAAGGCGAGGTGCTGGACAGGCACGATGCCTCCCGCCTGAAACGCGAGGGGGTGATGGAGGCCCTCGACAGTTTCCACGGCGAACTGGAGCAACTGCCGCCCATGTACAGCGCCGTCAAGCAGGATGGCCGCAAACTCTACGAACTGGCGCGTGCCGGCAAGACCGTGACGCGGCGTCCCCGCAGGGTGAGTATTCATTCTCTGGAGCTCGTCGACTGGACGCCGCCGACCTTCACGCTGGAACTGACCTGCAGCGCGGGAACCTACGTGCGCAGTCTGGCGCATGACCTTGGCCAGGCGCTGGGGACGGGCGCACACCTGGCGGCGCTGACCCGTACGGCAAGCGGCGCCTTTCGGCTGCAGGATGCCACGACGCCGGAGGACGTGCTGTCCAGGCCGGACTGGCGCAGTTTGCTTGTGCCGGCCTCGCAGGGCCTGCCGCAAGTCCCGCCGATCCGCATTGATGAAGCGGCTCGTGACCGGCTGTTGCAGGGCCGGGCCGTGGCACGGTGCGAGGGCGATCCCACGTCTGCGCTTGCCCAGGCCCTCACACCGACGGGCTCGTTGCTCGCGATTGTCGAGGGTGAGGATTCTCTCTGGCGGCCGCGCAAGGTCTTCCCGCCACAATGAGCGGGGCAATATCTTTCCCCGACCTGAAGTCGCGCCCCTCGAGCGGACCTTCGCTGGTCACCATCGGCGTCTTTGATGGCGTCCACCTCGGCCACCGGCGCCTGCTCGCGGGGCTGGTGCGGCGGGCGCGGCACACGGGGCTGAGGTCGGTGGTCGTCACCTTTTATCCCCACCCGGACCTGGTCCTGCGGGGCCTTCATGGTCGCTATTACCTGACCCGCCCGCAGGAAAAGGAGGCCCTGTTGCGGGGGCAGGGCATCGATGACGTGTACACCCTGGCCTTTGACGACGCCTTGCGTCGGGTCAGCGCGGAAGCATTCTGCCGGCAACTGCGTCAGGGCCTGGACATGCGTGAGTTGTCGATCGGCCAGGACTTCGCGCTGGGTCATCGTCGCGAGGGCGACGTCAGCCGCTTGCGTCAACTGGGCCGGCAAACGGGCTTTGACGTGCGGGTCAACGATTTGGTCCGGGACGGGCAAGGGAAAATCAGCAGCACGGCAATTCGCAAGGCGCTGGAAGCGGGAGACCTGGCCGGCGCCCGTCGCGGACTGGGCCGCAGTCACGTCGTCGCGGGCGAGGTCGTGCGGGGCGCCGGGCGGGGCAGGCAACTGGGCTTCCCGACGGCCAACATCGCGCTGTGGGAGCAGCAGGTCATTCCGGCCAATGGTGTGTACGCCAGCCAGGTGTGGCTGGGTGAGGAACGATTCCACGCGGCGACCAACGTGGGCCGGCGTCCGCATTTTGACGGTGAGGCACTCACGGTCGAGCCCCATATTCTTGACTTCGACCGCGATATCTACGGCCAGTGGTTGCGGGTCAGTTTTGAAGTGCGCCTGCGCGACGAGCGCAAATTTGACAGTCTGGACGCCCTGGTGACGCAAATCGCCGCGGACGCGGAGGCCAGCCGGAAACTGGCCGGCAACAAGGACTAGGTCGCACGCCTGGGGATACGAAATCCCAGACGACGCAGAAACTCGTCGTCCTTGCGCCAGTTCCTGCGCACCTTGACGCGCAGTTCCAGATATATGCGGGTATCCAGCATCCCTTCCAGTTCCAGTCGAGCCGCACGGCCAAGATCGCGGATCATGTGGCCGCCCTTGCCCACCAGAATCCCTTTCTGCGAATCGCGCTCGACGTAAAGGATGGCGCTGATGTAACTGCGTGTCGCACTCCGCTCGCGATAGTCGTCAACCTCCACGGCGACGGCGTGCGGAATCTCCTGACTGGTGGCCAGCATGACCTTTTCGCGCACCACCTCGGCGGCGATGAAGCGCAGGTTGACCTCGCTGACCTGGTCGGCGGGGAAGTAACGGGGGCCTGGTGGCAGCATGCCGCGCAGGCGGGCCACCAGGTCGGCGATGCCCTGATTGTGCAGGGCGCTCAGAAGGCAAACATGGTCATGTGCCACCAGCCCCTGATGCGCGACTCCCGCCGCCTCGCTCGCGGGGTCCGGCAGCAGGTCCGCCTTGTTGAGGGCCAGCACTACCGGGACGTCGCCATGGCGCCGGCCAATGCGTTCGGCGATACTGCGGTCTTCGTCGTTGGGCGAACGGGACACGTCCAGCAGCCAGAGGATGACGTCGGCATCGCGCAGGGCGTCATTGGCGGCGCGCACCATGTGTTTGCCCAGACGATGGCCTGGCTCGTGCAGCCCTGGTGTATCGACAAAAACGATCTGGACGTCCGCCCCGGTCAGGATTCCCAGTTGCTGGCGCTGCGTGGTCTGCGGCCGCGGCGAGACAATGGCGACCTTTTGGCCGAGTATGGCGTTGATGAGCGTGGATTTGCCGGTGTTGGGTCTGCCCACCACCGCCACGTAACCGGAGCTATGGTCGGCCGGCAGAATCTCGTCGAATGGGTCGTCAACCCTGTTCATGGCGCCAGTCCCCGAGGGACGGGTACAGGGGCAGAAACTGACGCAGGCGCTGTGGCAGGGAGTCCGCTTCGTCGGCGATGACGGCGACGGGGATGGCCGCTGGCCTGGCGGTGTCGGCTGCAGCCACGGGCCAAACGAGGACGCGCGGCGTCTGCGCCAGGTCCAGCCGACTGACTCGCAACTGGTCTTCCACGCCGTCGTCGCGATGGCCCAGTACTTCGGCGCGGGGATGCAGATTGCTGTGATGCAGCAGAAAGTCCCAGGCGGCCTCGCCGTTCAACAGTTCTCCGTATTCCATCACGACCAGTTCCGGCACGATGCAACGCTGCGGCGTCTCGAGGCAGACGAGGCCGTAACGCAAGAGCAGGGGGCCGCTGGCCAGCGTTTCAGCCGCTGATTCAGTCGAGGTGGACAGCAGGGTCGCGTCCGCCAGACGCAGAACGTGGCCATGGAAAGGGTCTTCAACTGTCTGGCGCGGGAGGTCCACGCTCAGTGGTCGTCGTGACCGTGGTAGCGGGGTTCGTCAATGTTGTCGAAAGCGGCATCGGGGCGGGCGCTGGCGAACCAGGCGATCACGCCACAGATGAAGAGAATGGCGCCGGCGGCAAACAGCACGCCAAGGTCGCTGCCTCCGCCGCTGCCCGTGACGCCCAACGCAGCGCCCAGGACCATCAGCGTCAGTCCCAGCCCGGCCACAAAGGCCAGCAGGGTCGCCAGGGTCAGGGCAGGTGGCTTGCTGGTCACGGCACTTCCTCACGGCATATGACACCCGTATTTTGCCGCCCGGCGCCCGCGGAGTCAAGGCAGCGCGGGCGTGGAGTGAGACTCCCGCATGTGCTATACTGCCGCGCCGTTGGCAGGCGGGCAATGGACGGGCTGGAGGCAGCATGGCACGTAGCAAGGTGACCATCGTCGGGGCGGGCAACGTCGGCGCTACCTGTGCGCACTGGATCGCGGGCAAGGAACTTGCCGACGTGGTACTGGTGGACATCGTTGAGGGCATGGCCAGCGGCAAGGCTCTCGATCTGGGGCAGGCGGCCCCGGTAATGCATTTTGACATCGCGCTCTCCGGCTCCGTCGATTACGAAGCGACGGCGGGGTCGGACCTGGTGGTCATTACGGCCGGGGTGCCGCGGCGCAAGGACCCCGTAACAGGGGAGTATCCGAGTCGCGACGATCTGGTGCGTACCAACCAGGGGATCGTCGGCGAGGTGACGCGACGCGTGGCGCAACTTTCGCCCGACGCGGTCCTGCTGGTGGTCTCCAATCCACTGGACGCCATGTGCCACGTGGTGCTGGAAGAGAGCGGCTTTCCGTCGCAGCGTGTCGTCGGCCAGGCCGGGGCGCTGGATACGGCGCGTTACAAGGCCTTCGTTGCGCAGGAACTGGGCGTCAGCGTGCGTGACGTTCACGGCATGGTACTGGGCGGCCATGGCGACACGATGGTGCCCCTGCCGCGGCACACGTCGGTCGCCGGCATTCCTGTGCGCGAACTGATGGACGAGGAGACCCTGCAGGTCATCATTGAGCGCACCCGCCAGGGCGGCGGAGAGATTGTTGGTCTGCTTGGCTACAGCGGATTCTACGCGCCATCAGCCGGTACCGTTGAGATGGTCGACGCCATCCTTCGTGACCGCAAGCGGGTGATTCCCTCGGCCGTGTTGCTCAATGGCGAATACGGCATTGATGGACTCTACGTCGGTGTGCCCGCCGTGCTGGGCGCGGGCGGCGTGGAGCGGATCATCGAGATGCAGCTCAACGACGAGGAACGCGCGATGCTGGAGCACAGCGCTGTGGCCGTGCGTTCCGTGGTGGAGGTGCTCGGTTACTGATCCGGCCTGCCCAGTGTGGCATTGAGGAAAGCGGGCCGGCCTCTCAGAAAGTCCGCGCTGCCCTGTGCCTTGCGCCCCGCCAGTTGCAGGCGACGGAGTCGCAGCAAACCGGCGCCGGTGCCGACACCTGGGTTATCTGGCAGGGAGACCACCTGTCCGGGCGTCGCGGAGCCAGGGACGATGTCGGCCTGAAGGATTTTCAATTGCCGACCGTCCCAGGCGGTATGGCTGCCCGGCCAGGGCGTGAACGCACGAATCTGGCGTTCAATGACCAGCGCCGGCTGCGACCAGTCGATCCGGCCGTCCTCCTTGTGCAGTTGTGGCGCCAGCGTGACCCTCGCCTCGTCCTGGGGCTGCGGCTCAAGACGTCCCTCCAGCCAGTCCGGCAGGTTTTCGATCAGCAGGTCCGCGCCCAGGGGTGCCAGACGATCGTGCAGGCTTTGGGCGGTCTCGTCCGGCGCCAGACTCAGCGGCTGCTGCGCCAGCACCGGCCCGCTGTCGAGACCGGCGTCCATCAGCATCAGGCTGACGCCACTACACTCGTCACCGGCGCGAATGGCCGCCTGAATGGGCGCCGCGCCGCGCCAACGCGGCAACAGGGATGCGTGGATATTGAGCGATCCGCGTGGCGGTATATCCAGAACGCGTTGCGGCAAAATCAGGCCGAAGGCGGCCACGACGTAAACGTCGGCCGGCCATGCACCCAGAGCGGCGACGGCCTCTTCCCGTCGCAGGCTGCGAGGCTGCAGCAGGGGCAGGTCGTGTTCCAGCGCCAGCGCCTTCACGGGCGAAATGCGTGGCGCCAGACCACGTCCGGCCGGCCGGTCGGGCATGGTGACCACGCCCGTTACCCGGTGGCGGGCGATGAGGGCGCGCAGGGCGGGCAGAGCGAAATCCGGCGTTCCCATGAAAACGACGTCGGCCATGGCAGTTCCCGGCGTGTGCGGTCAGGCGCATGGTAAACTGCCGGTTGTCGCCCGACAAGGTGGCGCGTTGACGGCTCCGGAGAGGTCCTGAATGCGAATCGGCTCGACGCCGTGGCTGGTGGCAAGGCCCCTGACCGGTTCTCAACGGGATGCCTGGCAACACGTCTACCCTCTGGTCGCTCAGGTCTTGCACAATCGCGGGCTTACCTCCCCCGCAGGAGCCCTCAGCTGGTTGAACGGTCCTGGCGCAAGTGTTGACCCATGGGCCATGAAAGGCATGCAGGCCGCCGTGGCGCGCATTCGGGCCGCGCTGCGCAGTGACGAGGCCATCGTCGTCTATGGCGACTTTGACGCCGACGGCGTTACCGCCACCGCGCTGCTGCTGCAGACGCTGCAGGCCCTTGGCGCACGCGTGAAGGCCTATATCCCGGACCGTGATAGCGAAGGTTATGGCCTCAACGTCCCGGCGCTGTCGACGATGGCGCAGGAAGACACGCGTCTGGTCATCACGGTGGATTGCGGCATTCGCGCCGTGGACGAGGTGACGGCCGGCCAGGACGCCGGTCTGGATTTCATCATCACGGACCACCACACGCCTGGCTCGGAAGCGCCCCCGGCCAGCGCCATTATTAACCCGAAACAGGAGGGTGGGGACCCGGCCGCCGCCCATTTGACGGGAGCGGGCCTGGCCTTTCGCCTGGCGCAGGCCCTGCTGCGCAGCGCCCGCAATGACCGGATGGCCCTTAACCTGAATGAACGGGAGTTGCTGGACCTGGTTGCTCTCGGGACGGTCGCCGACGTGGCGAGCCTGGCGGACCCGCAAAACCGGGCGCTGGTGCGCGCAGGGTTGGAGGTGATAAACGAGGCCCGCCGGCCGGGCATTGACGCCCTGTTGCAGGTTTCCGGCCTGACGCGCGGTAAGGTGAAGGCGCGTGACCTGGCCTTTGTGTTGGGCCCCCGTATCAACGCCGCAGGCCGACTGGAAAGCGCCATGCTGGCCTGTCATTTGCTGATTACCGAAGATCCTGGCGAAGCCGGCCGGCTTGCCCTCCGGTTGCAGGCCCTGAATGACAAACGGCGGGCCCTGACTCTCGCCGCTCAGGAGGACATCAATCGGGAACTGGAAGGGCTGACCCCGGTTCCGCCCCTGATTCTGGCGGCACGGGAGTACATTTCACCGGGCATTGTCGGCCTGGTCGCCGGGCGCCTTTGCGAAGAGTGGCAGCGTCCGGTCGCCGTGCTGGCCCGCGGCCCGCAGGAAAGCCGCGCTTCCTGCCGCAGCGTGGCGGACTTCAACATCATCCGGGCCCTGGACCAGTGCGCGGACCTGCTGCTGCGTCATGGCGGCCACGAACAGGCGGCCGGTTTCACCATTCGCAACGATAATTTGCCCGCCTTGCAGGAGCGTCTGTCGGGGCTGGCGCGGGACGCAGGGACCGGGAGTCCGCGGCAGGCGCCGCTGGAGATCGATGCTGAAGTCCAGGTCAGCCAACTCGGCCCAACCTTGCTGGAGCAACTGGACTTGCTGGAACCAACCGGGGCCGGCAATTCGCCGCCGCTGTTCCTGTTGCGTTCGGCGCGCATTCTCGATCGCCGCCTGGTTGGCCGGGACGGCAACCATCTCAAGTTGAAACTTGCCGGCGACAACGGGGAACGACTGGAGGCCATCGGCTTCAGGCTGGGCGGACGGGCGCGCCAGTTGCCACAACGGGTTGACCTCGCCTTCTACCTGGAGCGCAATGAATGGAGGGGCCGTCAGCGCATGCAACTCAACCTGCAGGACATCCGTCCGGCGCAGGCAGGGTGAGGCCTGCCCTGTGGTAAGATGACGGCGACGTTCGCTGCAATGTGGAGCAACATGGCGGATAAGGAAAAGAACGACGGACGCCGACCCTTCAACTATGGCGGGCAGGCGGTTATTGAGGGCGTCATGATGCGTGGCGCGCACAGCGCGGCCGTCGCCGTACGCAACAGCGAAGGCGAAATCGTCGTGCACGAGACGCCGCTCAGCCGCCGGTTGTACCGGGGCCGAATCATCAAGACACCCTTCGTGCGCGGTGTGGTCGGCCTGTGGGACGCCCTTGGCCTGGGCACGCGCGCCCTGATGTGGGCCGCGGACGTGGCGGTCGGTGACGAGGACGACGTCGACTTCAACGGGCCCGTCGGCTGGCTTACGATCGGTCTTTCGCTGCTGCTGGGTATGGGCCTTTTCTTCCTCGTGCCGACTCTGGGCGCGGCCGGCATCGGCAATGTACTTGGCCTGACGCCGGACGGCACGGCGCCGATCGGTTTTGCGGCTTTCCTTGTCAACCTGATCGAGGGACTCATTCAGATCACGATGTTGATCTGTTATATCTGGGCCATCGGGCGCATTCCGGATGTCAAACGGCTTTTCGGTTACCACGGCGCCGAACACAAGACCATAAACGCCTGGGAAGCCGGCGCCGACCTGACGCCGGAGGTCGTGGACGGCTTTCCGATCGAGCATCCCCGTTGTGGCACGGCCTTTCTGCTGACCGTCGCCTTTGTCAGCGTACTGGTGTTTTCGCTGCTGGGCCGGCCGCCGCTTCCCTTGCTGGTCCTTTCTCGCGTCGTGCTGATTCCGGTGTTGGCCGGCATCGCCTACGAGGTGATCCAGTTCTCGGCGCGCAACTTCCACAGACCTCTGGTGCGGTTGCTGGTGCGGCCCAATCTGGCGTTGCAGCATTTGACCACGCGCCAGCCGGAGCGCCACATGCTGGAAGTGGCTATCGTCGCCTTTGAACGCGTGCTGGTCTCGGAAGGTCTGCTCGCCAGCGAGGCGGTTCAGATCCCCGAGCCCGACCGGGCGGCCGTATCACCGACGCTGGCGGCAGGCGAAGGGACCTGAAGACCATTGGCGGCTCGCGGCAGTTAATCAGGACGGCAGCAGTTCCCAGCTGACCGGAGCCGCGACCTTGTCGCCAATGCAGCTGGATCGGTAGGTCGTGTCGCCCGTCAGACGGCGCAGTCGGACCTGGCCTGAATCCCCCGGCGCGTCAAAGGTAACGGTCCAGCGCTCCTCACCTTCATTCTGCAGGTCCAGCAATTGCAGACCGTCGATAGTCGCCAGGTCATCGCGCTGGCTCAGCAGGGTGGCGGCGGCCTGGGCAGGTTGCGGCCAGGCGCTGCGCCCCCGTAGCCAGCGGGGCTCCAGCTGGCCGGAGTTGTGCCGGTCCAGCACGTCGTCCAGCGCTTCCAGCGGCATGCGCCCGTAACACAGGCCTTCGGGCAGAAAGACCATGGTTGGCGCAAAGCGGTGGCCGCCGATATGGGAACATCGCCAGGCGCGTTCGCCGACCCGCTCGCGCAGGGCGGCATACATGGGCATGCCGGCCAGGGCGCAGCACTGGTCCCGCTTGCCGTGCGTGCATATCAGATAGAGCGGCTCGTCGTCCCGAAGTTCAGCCCGCTCGCCCTGCGCCAGGGAAACGAAATCCAGGGACAACAGGTCCTCGTAACGCTCAAGGGTCAGGGCATAAAGCGCCGGCGACCTGGCATCGCCATCGGCGACGAAAAATCGCAGCCCGGCGCAGGCAGGCTGTTGACGAATGAACAGGATTCCTGCGTCAGGCGTTGCAGCCAGAAAGGCCTCGATGTGCTCGCGCACGGCGGGCGGCAGGTCGCTGTCGGCGAGCGCCTGCGGCCCCCAGGGGGCATCCACTTCCAGCAAGAGCCAAAGGCGTCGATGGGGTGCGGAACCGATCAGACTGTCGCCCGCCTCCAGTGAGCTCGCCGAGCAGGTTACATGGTCCATCACAGGGCAGCCTCCTCCCGGTTTTCTTCTTCAGCCAGATGTTTCAGATCGTAGAGTTTGGTCAACGCTTCCAGCGGACTGAGTTCATCAACGCTCAGGTCGAGCAGGGCCTGCTGCAGGGCGTCGGGCATCGGCGGCTCAACAGCGGGCGGAGTCGGGACCGCTGCCATTTCGTGGCCGTTTTGTGACGCGGCGCGGCCCTCCGCCTCCAGCTGGCGCAATAGTTCGTCAGCGCGCTGAACGACCGGCCTGGGCAGACCGGCGATGCGGGCCACGTGCACGCCGTAGCTGCGGTCCGCGCCGCCGGGCACGACCTGATGCAAAAAGACGATGTCCTCGCCCCGTTCGACGACGGCGACGTTGTAGTTGCGGGTGCGCGGCAGGACCTGCGGCAGGGCGGTCAGTTCATGATAGTGCGTGGCGAAGAGCGTGCGGCAGTTCAGTTGCGGGCTGTTGTGGATGTACTCAATGACGGCCCGCGCGATGGCGAGCCCGTCCCAGGTGGAAGTGCCGCGGCCGACTTCATCCAGGATGATCAGGCTTTTGTCGCTGCTGCCGGCCAGAATGCGGGCCGTCTCGACCATTTCGACCATGAAGGTGCTGTGGCCGGCGTGGATTTCGTCCTGGGCGCCGATGCGCGCGAAGATGCGGTCCACCAGGCCGATGCCGGCCTCGTCGGCCGGCACGAAACTGCCGATCTGGGCCATCAGGGTGATCAGCGCCACCTGGCGGATGTAGGTCGATTTGCCGGACATGTTGGGGCCTGTGATGATGTGGATGCGGCCCCCGTCGTCAAAGGAGCAGTCGTTGGGAGTGAAGCGCAGGCCTCGCTCCAACGCCCTTTCCACCACCGGGTGTCGCCCGGCGACGATGTGCATCTGCCCCTCATCGCGGATATCCGGTCGGCAATAGCCTTCCCTGACGGCGACGTCGGCCAGGGAGAGGAAGGCGTCGAGATGCGCGATGGCGCGGGCCGTGCCAGTCAGGCGCGGCGTGAACGTTGCCAGTTGCTCGCAGAGTTTCTCAAACAGGCTTCGCTCCAGCGCGTGAATCTGTTCCTCTGCGCTGAGTACCTTCGCCTCATATTCTTTCAGTTCGGGCGTGATATAACGCTCGGCGTTGACAAGGGTCTGCTTGCGAATGTACTCCGGCGGTACGCTCGCCTCCCAGGCCTTGCTGATTTCGAGGTAGTAACCGAAGACCTTGTTGTAGCCGACTTTCAGGCGCGGAATGCCTGTGCGTTCCCGTTCGGCCTGCTCAAGCCCGGCGATCCAGTCGCGGGCGGCGCGGGTGGCCTGCAACACGGAATCCAGTTCGTCGGAATAGTCGGGCAAAATGACGCCGATGGCGTTTAGGGTGGCGGGCGCGTCCTCGCTGATGGCGCGGGAAATCTCCACCGCCGCCGCCTCGCAGGCGTCGAGGCGTTCCGCCAGCGGTTTCAGCGCCGGCAATTCGCCGATGAGCGCGACAAGGCGTGGCACGGCCAGCAGGCTGCTGCGCAGGGCCAGCAGGTCCCGGGGCCCGGCGCGGCCACCGGGCAGGCGACTGGCCAGGCGTTCCAGATCAGCGACCTGGCGCAGAACGCCCTGCAGGTCCTCGCGCAGTGCGGCGTCGCCGGTCAGGGTCTCCACGGCGTCCAGCCGCGCCAGGATGCGCTCCCTTTGCAGCAGCGGCTGGTTGACCCATTGCCGCAATCGTCTTGCCCCCATGGCCGTCACCGTTCGGTCCAGGACCTGCAACAAACTGCCGCTCCTGCTCCCGTCCTGCAGGGACGCGGTAAGTTCCAGGTTGCGTCGGGTGAAGGTATCCAGCACCATGAACGACGCCGTGTCGTAGACGCGGATGCCCGTCAACCGGGCCAGACTCTCGCGCCGGGTCTTGCGCAGGTAATGCAGAATCGCGCCCGCGGCACAGACAGCCTGTGGTTTGTCCTGCAGGCCGAAACCGGCCAGGGTCCTTACGTTAAACTGGCTGCAGAGTGCCTGATCCGCGCCGCTATGCTCAAAGCGCCAGTCGGGCAGGGGACTAAGGTGAATGTCCCCCGGCAGGGAGACGCCCCGCTGAGCCCAGCTCTCGGGCAGCAGCACTTCACGCGGTGAAAGGCGCGCCAGTTCCTCCAGCACCTGCAGGGCACAGTGTTCGCCGACCAGAGCCGTCGCCGCAAAATCACCGGTGCTGATGTCAACCCAGGCCAGGCCGGCAGCGCTCCAGTCGCCACTGTCGGCATTGCCGTCGGGCCAGAGCGCCAGCAGATAGTTGGGCTGGTCTTCGGCCAGCAGAGCCTCTTCGACGACCGTCCCGGGCGTGATGACGCGCGAGACCCGTCTTTCGATAATGCCCCTTGCCGGCGCCTCGCCCACCTGGTCGCAGATCGCGACGTGATGGCCCTGTTCGATGAGGCGGGCGATGTAGTTTTCGAGCGCATGATGCGGCACGCCGGCCATCGGTATGCGGGTGTCCTCTTTTCCCGGGCTGACCGGGCGGCTGGTCAGGGTCAGGTCCAGAACGCGGGCGGCGATCTCCGCATCGTCGTCAAAGGTCTCGTAGAAATCGCCCAGGCGGAAGAAAAGGATACAATCGGGATATTCGGCCTTGATGTCCAGGTATTGCTGGCGCAGGGGTGTGATTCTGGTCATGCTGTTTCCCGTGGTTGTCAGAGAATCATTGTAGCCAGCGCCCCCGCAGGCGACAAGCGGCGGGCCACCTTGCCAGGCGCCGCAGGAGGACAGGTTGCGCATTATCGCAGTGGACCTGGGCGGTACCCGCATCCGGGCCGCCTGCCTTGACGAGGACCTGAAGATCCTGCAGCGTCGGGAGACGCTGACCCGGCCGGCGGAGGGTCAGGCTGCCGTGCTGGAACGCATCGTGGATCTCGTCGCTGCGGTTTGGCCGAAGGAGGCGGAGATATTCGGCATCGGCGTTTCATCGCCAGGGCCGCTGGACCCCTACCGGGGCATTGTGCTGGCCCCGCCCAATCTGCCGGACTGGCACCAGGTGCCACTGGCGGATTTGCTGGAAGGTCGCTTCGCCGTGCCGGTCCGGCTGGGCAAGGACGCCAACGTCGCCCTGCTGGCGGAAGTGGCGCATGGCGCGGCGCAGGGCTGCCGCCACGTCATTTACCTCACGCTCAGCACCGGGATCGGCGCCGGCATTTTTTGTGACGGGCGCCTGCTGCTGGGGCACAGCGGCCTGGCGACGGAAGTGGGAAGCATGATGTTGCTGGTCAACGGTGAGGCCAGGCGCCTGGAACTGGAAGCCGCCGGCCCGGCTCTGGCCAGGCAGGCAAGGGGGCGCCTCGCCGCCGGCGAAAAGAGTCTCTTGCGAGAAATGTGTGACGGGGACCTGCAAAGGGTCGACGCGACGATGGTGGGTGCAGCGGCGCAGCAGGGCGACCCGCTGGCGCTGGCCCTGGTGCGGCGCGCCGGTCGCCTGATCGGTCTGGGGCTGACCAGCCTGTTGCATCTTTTCAACCCCGAAGTCGTCGTCATTGGCGGCGGCCTGAGTCAGATTGGCGCGCCCTTGTTCGAGCCAATGCGCGACACCCTGCGACGCGAGGTGATTTACGAGGGTTACACCCGAAGTTTGCGAATCGAGGCGGCCGCACTCGGCGCCGACGTCAGTCTGGTCGGGGCCGCTGCGCTGTTGCGCGGTGACGGGGAGCAGGAACTGAAAAACTGAAACGCGTCACTGGTTGCCAGTCGCCTGGTTCGGCTGGCAATCCTCTTCAGACCATGCATACAGGGCCACCGTCGCGATTGCGCGCAACTCCCTGCTTTCACAGAGGTAGGCGGCTTCTGCCAACGAAATAGCCTGTTCGACGTAGCCTGCGCCGTCGTGTGAAGTCCGCAAGAGCCAGAAGCGAGAATGTGCGCGGGCGCCGGCCAGCCAGTTCTCCGCTCCCTTCCTGTCGAAATAACGAACGGACAGGGGCAGGGAGTCCAGGTAAAAGTCCCGCGCAAGGGACCAGATGAAGTCATTGTCGAATTCGCCGGCCAGCAACAGATCACCCGCGCCCGCGTTATCGACTATTTCCCGATGAATGACGTGTATGCGATCGAGGTAGACGGGCCGAACGAAACTGTATTTCAGCCTGGGTTCATTAATGGCATGGATGCCGGTGACGATCAATGCGACGAGCAACCACTCTGCGACCCGGTAGCGCCGGTTTCGCTGCCATCGGACCGTCCAGGCAAGCAGCAACGCCATCAGGGGCCAGAGAGGCATCAGGTAGCGAATCCTCCCGGGCGTAATCACCTGTACCAGTTCGTTGGCAAGCAGGGCCAGCGCCAGAGCCAGGGCAAGGACAATCGTCAGAAACCCGATTGGCTCCGTTCCTGACCCCTGACGTTGCCTCCACCAGCGTACAGGGGCTGCAATCAACGTCGCCAGCAGCAACCAGCCCGTAATGCCAGGAACGACGAAGACGTTGTTAAACACAAGGCGCAAGGCCACTGTGAGCACTTCCGGCGCGCGAAGAACGCTCAGCTTGAGATTGTCGTCCGCCAGGCTTTCTTCGATCCCCGTGAAAAGGGTGGGCAACTGGGGCGTGGCCAACAGGGCGGCGAGGGCAAACAACGCCAGTGGCGGCCAGAACGCGCGAAGGCTTTTGCCAAAAGTCAGATGGAAGAGTGCAACAGCCACGATCAGCAACACGGCGAAATAATGCAGATACGCAAGACCGGTGGCCGCCAGCAACAGGCCCGCATAATGGACGGGCCTGGCGGGGCGTCGATGGAAACGAAGTCGCCAGTAACACCACAGGAGCAGGGTCGAACACAGGGCCACCGTGGTGAAGCCCCGTGCGAACCACATGTAGGCAATGAAATGGCCAGACGTCGTCAGCGCCAGCAGAGCCAGCAGGCCGACCGAATGATGAAACAGGTCTCGACCAAGACGCCAGGTCCAGGCCAGGGCCAGCATGCCCGCCAGAAGCGGCAGGGCGCGGACGGCGGGCTCGCTCCAGCCGGCGGTTTGAACCCAAAGCGAAACCAGCAGCGGCCAGCCAAAGGCCTGCTCGGCCGATCGTTCGACCAGCATGGCCCGGAAGTCGACGAATGAGAGTGGCTGGCGCTGGCCGCTGCCGGCCAGTCGCAGCGTCGCCAGTTCGTCTTCCTGAAAAGCGCGGTTGTCCAGCTGGCTGGTGGCGAAAACCATCGCCAGCAGCAGCAGAGACAGGGCAAGCAGCCAGGGATGGCAGCGCAGGGAAAGAGACGTCTGTCTCACGGATGATACTGTCAGTGCCGGTATGGTGACATCGACTGCAATGTTAGCATAGTTGCCGGGGCCGACAGCCATGAAGGCGACCACTTGAGACTCCGGCGTCGGCAGTTACAATTCAGTCATGCTGCTGATACCGGATTACCGCGTTCGCCAGCGGGACCTGCTACTGGAAATTATCCGGGCGATGACCTCGCGCCTGGACCTGGCGGAGGTGCTGCGCCTGGTGCTCAAGGCCTCGGTCACCATGGTAGGGGGCGAGGGCCCGGGCCTTGTTGCGCTGCGCAATCCGGACACCGGCGCTTATCACATTCACGCCACCCTGAATATCGATGGCGATCGGATTTCACGCCTGGAGAGTCAGTTGCAGGAACTCGTCAGCGGCATTCAGGAAGGGCTGGACTACAGTGAACTGGAGGGGACGCTGCGGCGCATGGCCGTGGAAATCGACCCGCCCATGCGCCAGCTCTTTCCCATGCCCCTGGTCATTGCCGACGAGCCCGTCGGCATTCTGGTTGTTTTTCGCGACTTTCCTGCTGCCATCACGGTCGATGACCGCCAGATCCTGAGGAGTTTTGCCGACCACGCCGCCATTGCCGTGCACAATGCCAGGCTGTACGAAAACATTGACCGTGAAAGGCAGCGACTGAACGCCTTTGTCGCCCACAGCGCCGACGGCGTCATGATTCTCGACGCCGGGCGGCAAGTCCTGCAACTCAATCCCGCGCTGGCGGGCATGACAGGCTGGAGCGAGGCCGAGTCCCTGGGCCGGCAGGAAGAAGAGGTGCTGGTGTGGAGCACCGTGGCGCCGGGCAACCTGCATGAAATGATGGACGGTGGCTGGCCGGGGCCGGCGCAGGACAGGGCCGCTCCCTTGTACGTTGAAGGCGACATCCTGCGACGGGATGGCCGGGTGCTCAGCGTTGCCATAACCTACGTACCCTTGCGTGGTGAGGGCGAGCAACTGGCGAACATCTTCGCCAACGTACGCGACATCACCCATTTTCGCCGGGCCCAGGAACTGCAAAACACCTTTGTCTCCGGCGTGTCCCATGAACTCAAGACGCCCGTCGCCCTGATCAAGGGCTATGCCGGCACCCTGCGCCGGGAAGATGCCAACTGGGGCATGGCTGAATTGCGCGAAGGGCTGGAGGTCATCGAAGACGAAGCGGACCGTCTGGCCGGCCTGATCGACAATTTACTGGAAGCCAGCAGGTTGCAGGCGCAGAAGATGCAACTGGACCTGGGCCCCGTGGACCTGGTCGCGCTGGCGATGCGCGTGGTCAGGCGCTTTCAGATGCAGGGCACGGGGCATGACTTTCGCCTCGCCTTCCCGGAGGAGTTTCCCGTCGTCGAGGCCGACGAGGCGCGTTTGCGGCGCGTGATGGACAATCTGCTGGGCAACGCGGTGAAGTACGCGCCGGAGGGTGGGCAGATTGAGGTGGGTGGACAGGCGGGCGCCGGCACCGTCACGCTCTTCGTGCGGGACGAGGGGATCGGCATCAGCCCTGAAGAACAGGAACGGGTATTTTCGCGCTTCTATCGCGTCAATGACGCGCTGGGCCAACGTACGCAGGGGACCGGTCTGGGACTCTACCTGGCGCGGGCCATTGTGGAAGCGCACGGCGGGTCCATGGGCGTTGAAAGCCGTCCCGGCAAGGGCGCGACCTTTCATTTCACACTGCCGCGTGAGATTCACAGGACACTTGACCCAGCAAAGGAGCCATGATGCCAGCGAGCATGCCCGTGACCTGCCCGGCCTGCAAGGCAATTGTCGAGGCCGACGTGGAACAAATCATTGACGTCAGGCGGCAGCCGCACTTGAAGCAGGCCCTGCTTGCCGGTCAGTTGAATCGCATTCAGTGTCGGGCCTGCGGGGCCAGCAACGCCTTGCTGACTCCGCTGCTGTATCACGATGCCGATAATGAACTGCTGCTGGCCTACGTTCCGCCTGAACTAAATCTGCAGGGAGTGCAGCGTGACCAGGTGGTGGGCGAGTTGCTCAAGGAATTGACGGGCCGCATACCCAAAGAAGATTTTCGCGGCTACATGTTCCAGCCTGGGCAGGCGTTGACCATGCAGGGACTGATAGAACAGGTGCTGGAAGGTGATGGCGTCACGAAAGACGTGCTGGAGACGCAGCGCCAGCGCGTCGACCTGCTGGGCCGTCTGGCGCAGGAAAACCCGAAGCGGCTGCGCTCGCTTGTGCGGAAACACGATGCAGAAATCGACACCGTGTTCTTTCAGGCCGCCCTTGCCATGATGCAGCAGGCGGTCCAGCAAGGTCAGGAGCCCCTGGTCAAGGCGCTGGCCGCCATCCAGGAGGCGGCAGCCAAACACTCCACTCTTGGCAGGCAACTGACGGCGCAAGCCGAAGAGCAGGACAGGATCGTGAAGGACGTGGCCGAACGGCTGCGGGCTCTGGGGGAGAAGCCGACGCGCAGGGACATTTTGGCGCTGGTGCTGGAGTTGGCGGCGGACGACCCGCGTCTGCAGGCCCTTGTCGGTCTTGTGCGACCCGTGTTTGACTACGCTTTCTTTCAGGAACTCAGTATGCAACTGGCCGGGGCGCCGGTGGCGGAACGCCCGCAACTGGAAACACTGCGCGAGCGACTTGGCGAACTGACGCGAGAGGCCGATGCCCAAACCCAGGCGGCCCTGCAGCGGGCGGCCGCGGCGCTACAGGCCATCGTCGCCAGCCCGGATACGGACCGGGCCATACGCGAGAACCAGTCGCTGATCGACGAAAACTTTATGGCTGTGCTGGCGGCCAACATCCGCGAGGCGGAGAGTCGCGTGGATGTCCAGGCCAGCAGCAAACTCAAGGGCATCCACCAGAAAATTGTGACACTGATGCGCCAGCAAATGCGTCCCGAACTTCGATTTGTCAACGAATTGCTGGAAGCGCCGGACGACAGGGCGGCTCTGGCCATGTTGGAAGGGGGCGCACAAAAGTTCGGAGCTGCCTTGCTGCCGGCGCTGACGGCCGTGGGGACCCTTTTGCGGCAGCAGGGCCAGGACGAACTTGCGCGTCGCCTGGACGTCCTGCGCAAGGCTGCCGGCAAGACAGCGGGCAGCAAGGTCAATTGACGCCGTCTGCGCTCCAGCCCCAGATCCAGGTATCCCTGAAGTTACAGGTTGTCGCCAGGTTGTCAAAACTGACGGCGGCTATGCCAATTGTGCCGGAGGACACGGCAACCGGCTGCGCACCGACATATTGGTTGTTCGCGTAAAAGTACAGGTTTTCCCCGTCCGCAATCACCAGCAACTGGTCGGCTGAATCGCCCGGCAGCAGGTCACCCCGCAACGGACCGGGCGCAAAGGCGTCGCCATCGCGGCGTGACAGCCCGGCGCTGCCGCTGTTGTCGAGCCACGCCAGGGTGTATGTCTCCGCGCCCTGTGTTTCGAGCACCAGGCCGCAGCCGGCGACCCCCTCGCCGGAACCCGTTTGCGCCACAAGGCTGCTACCCAGCGCGAAGCGGTCGAATGTTGTCTCACCCCCGAGGCGCAGGGTGCTTACGCCCGCGCGATTGCTGATCACGAAACTCTCCGGCACGTTCATGACGAGGGCGCCGATGGCGGGAACGAGGCGTTGCCGCCGGAGTTGGCCCAGAATCGCCGGACGATCCTTTCCTGGTAACCAGTCGGGCACTATGGCGCCGGAAAAAGTCTGCGCCGGCACCGTCAGCCGCAGGCCGCCGTACCATGCCGTCACCTGGCCCCCGTCAGGACTGCCGGTGGCGGCATACAGGCCGGTTCGACCCGGGCCGGCGGGCAGCCCCTCGACAATTCGCCCCAGCGATTTGCGGTTGAAGAAAAATTCCATCGCATCACCATAGAAGACCTGCCCGAGACTCTCCGGCTTTTCGCCTGACTGTATGGCGGGATGAGGTGCCAGGGCGCGCAACAGGCGGATGCCTTCAGCGGTGCTGATCAGGTACTGCCAGCGTCCCTGGTCATCCACCATGAATCGCGCCCAGTCCCGGATGCTCTGCCAGTGAGTGACGATGCCGACGCGCCAGCCACGGTTGCCGGCCACCTCGGTCACTGCCACATGCAGACCCCAGGCGTCCCCGGGCAACTGCAATTCGCGAGTGAGGACGACGTTGCTGGCCGGCGGTTCCAGCGAAAGCACAGCACGGCCCTCGCCAAGGAAACTGTCCACCGAATCAGGCCGCGTCTCCCAGGCGGAGGTGTTGCCGAAGTCCGCCCTCCAGGCGAGAGTGGACCAGCCTTCCTGCAGGACCAGTTCATAGTTTCCGCCGGCCCTGCCAACGTTGCTGACCCGTACGCGATAGCTGCCGTTGTTGAGCGGGCTGAAGGCTTCGACGACGGCGTTAAGGCTCAGCGGCCAGTCGACGTCATCGTTTGATGCGACGAGCGCGTCGTTGACGTCGAATATGTCGAGGCGAGGGTCGATGCCACCCGTGACCGCATACGCGGAAAGCGACAGCATACTGCCGGCGCGGGCGTCGAAGTGCCAGTCCTGTGCGTCATCGGCAGCCAGCCAACCGGACACAGGGTGGAAATAGTCAAGACCGTTTTCCTGGGCCAACAGCCCGCCGGGTAGCGCGAATAGCAGCAGCGGCAACAGCCGAACATGGCGCAGCAGGCGTTCCCTACGCATCCCGGAGGTCTTCAGACCAGGTCGGGCATCCATGCAGGAAAACGCTCATGCAGGTGACGCAGACAGGCGACGAAGTCCTCCCTGCTCATCTCGCCGCCCTGCAGCCAGCGCAGCTGTTCGGCGCTGTGCAAACGTTTCTGTTCTCCGGCAAGACGCAGGTCTCCGCCTTCCTTGCGCTGGCGCCTGCCCTGCAGGGCGATGAAGCGACCGTGGTTTCGCAAGGACTCAAAATCATCGGGTGACATGAAGGTGTATACCGGTATATGACGATCGTCCTGCTCAAGTGCGACTGCGACCATGTTCCAGCCTTTTGGCACGCGGGCGCGACTGTTGATGCGAAAGCGCCAGGTCAGGACATTGACGTCCTGTTCCGTATCCAGCGATTCCTGCTGTTCATCGCGCCGCAGCAGGCGGATGCTTCTGTCGGTGACCGACACGCTCCGTCCACTGGGCCAGCGCTGTTTCAGGGGGCCTTCCAGACGCTGCGTCGAAAAGGCAGCGAGCGCGAAGCCCGCCACGATCGATATGATCACTGCGCCTTCGATGACGACCAGCACCTGCCCCAGCAGGAATACAGCGATCCAGATCGCCACGAAGATCAGTAGCATGGCGAAGCGCAGCCATCCGTGTTCCGGGTCCAGCGGAAATCGCCGTTCACCGGTCAGGCTGGCAGGGCGTGATTTTTCCATGGTGACTTTTCGGCCCCCGTCACAGAAAAGGATGGACAGCGATCACAGCGTGGCGCTGCTAAACACAAGATTGAAGCGGCGACAAAATATGACGATGCTATTATACAGTCCGGGGTTCACTCCCGCCGGAATAGCATAGTTCTGATTGCCCACGTTGCCCTTGAGTCGGCCAAGATCGAGAGCCAGACCGCCCTCGTTGAGTTCGGCAGGATTGCGCGGCGCCGGGCTGGCGGAAAGCATGACGCGCAGGTCCGGTCCGTTGGCCGCCCGGAAATTCTCAAGCCGCAGTACGTGACTCCCGTCCGTTTGCGCGTACAGCAGGGCATCCCCCTGCGCCCAGTGCAGCGGGTCGATGCGAACGAAGTTGCCCCGCGCCAGCAAAATTGAAACTGCCTGTTGCGCTTCCTCAACGAGGACCGGGGGCTGAAGGGCAGCTTCAAGCATGGAGCGGGCCATGGCCGGGTCCTCGCGCGCCATTTGCAGGAGTCTTGCCTGCTCAAATTCACCCAGCCGACGGAAGTCGTCCAGCATGTCCGCCCTCAGGCCGGGAAAGGCCTCGTCGACAACGTCGTCCACCACCAGCGGGCGCCAGAGCGGGAAGCTCCAGGTCAGGGCCACCAGCAGGGCGCCCGCCAGCACAACCAGCAGTCGACTTCGCATCAGCCGTTGAGGGGGGGCGGATTGCCGCGACGCGCCGGGGAATTTGCTCCGACCGGCGAACCGGGGATGGGTCGTACAGGACTCGAACCTGTAACCTCTTGAATGTAAGTCAAACGCTCTGCCAGTTGAGCTAACGACCCGGTACCACAGTGTACACCCCGGCGGTCTTTTCTGGCAATGACAACGGGGCGAGTGATGGCGATATCACACCGACCGTAACGCTGGATGGAGTGTTCGTCGCCCCCTGTCGCCCTTGCCGAAGTCTGTCACTGGCGGCAGAGCCACAGCCAGACCGCCTGCTCCCCGGTGGCCAGATATTCGCAGGAGCGATAGCAATCCGACACCGGGAAGTCGAAGTACAGGAGATCGCGCCGGCTGTCTTCCGGATGTTGCGGGTTGATCTCCACGACCAGATATTGATTGCTGGCCGTACACCAGATCTCGAGGATTGAACTCGAGATGACCAGGTATCTGGTGAAGGTGGTGCAGCGCGCGCCGGTGAAGAGTCTGGTGCCTGTTCACCGCTGCGGGCCTCCAGCAGACCGTCCCGGAACCAGACGATCAGGGAGGCGCCATTGTGCGGCGCGATGCGCCAGTTCCACTCATCGTCGTCACTGGCCCTTACGTCGGAAGATTGGCCCGAATGCCAGTTTTCCATGACGGGCATGGGCCAGGTCCGGGTCGAGCAACCGCTTTCCACGGGGGTGCCGCCGACGTCCACCTCGGTCTTCATCCGCACCTCGTATTCAAGAGTGTCGTCGAAGCCCGAAATGGTGAAGTTCAGCGGGTCGGCCGCGTCGACCTCGATCTTGCTGCTCCAGTTGCCGTCCTTCAGCCGCCAGTTGGCATGGTAACGGTCCGCGTTGTTCGGCCTGGACCAGCTGACGAAACCGACGCTGGTGATCTTTAGTTGCGAAGGCTCCCTCGCCGTCGGCGGCCTCCATGATGCGGCCACTGGCGGATAACTTTCGATGTTCTGGTTGTTGACCATGCACAGCGTCACGATGTGTCCGCTACGGCGTCGGAATTCGGGATGGTGAAACGCTCGGTGGACACCTGGTTGTCCTCGTTCCAGGCGTCATTTTCCTTGCGCCAGTTGACCAGATAATGCGTCGCCTGGCTCACCGTATCCCAGGTGACCACGCCGAACTCGCTTATTTCCAGAGGCCGTCGGGCGATGTCGGTACGTCTCTGGTGGTTAAGGAGCGCGTGCTTTCAGCGCCCGCCCCGGTCACCGTCCGCACGTTGGCGCTGAGTCCGCCCCGGGTGTCGAAGTCCGGGATTTCGTATGCGGGCTTAACAACCGGAACGTCCTGCATGTTGGTGGCGGCCTGAATGCTGAAGGTCTGGGACTGCGTGCCGCCCTGCTGGTTCCAGCCCACCTTGTACTGGTCGGCCTCTTCGACCGGGTCCCAGGTCACGGTGCCATCATTGTTGATGCGCAGATTCTTCGGCGCACCGGGCGGTGTCCAGACCACGTGGGCCAACGCAAGGATGCGAACGCTGCAACGGCATGCCACTGCCTCCGCGATTCCTCGACGGAGGATCAATTGCAACATTTTACACACATGAGCGCATTATTCATTGAGAATAAATCAATAATGCGCAGGGAAAGTGGCAATAGTTGGAAATTTATCAACATATTTCCCCAAATGATCACGTAACTTGCACATGCGCAACTGAACCTCAATGACGTCGAAGTTGCTGCGTTCGCGGGTGCGGCAAGTCACGTCGGCACGACGTCGTCGGCGTGGAATTCCCTCGGGCTCTGGAATGAAACTAGAGCTTCGGCAAAGTCAGCCGGTCCTGGCGCTGGTACTTGCCGCGCTTGTCGGCGTAGGACGTTTCGCAGACCTCGTCGGCCTCCAGGAAGATCACCTGGGCGATGCCCTCGTTGGAATACACGCGGGCGGGCAGGGGGGTGGTGTTGCTGATCTCCAGGGTGACGTAGCCCTCCCACTCCGGTTCTAAGGGCGTGACGTTGACGATCAGGCCGCAGCGGGCGTAGGTGGACTTGCCGACGCAGAGAGTCAGCACCTGGCGGGGAATGCGAAAGTATTCCATGCTGCGCGCCAGCACGAATGAGTTGGGCGGTATGACGCAGATTTCCCCCTGGTGGTCGACGAAGGAAGCGTCGGAAAAGTCCTTGGGGTCGACGATGGCCGAGCGCACGTTGGTGAAGATCTTGTATTCGTCGGCCACGCGCATGTCGTAGCCGTAGGAGGAAAGGCCGTAACTGATGACGCCCTCGCGTCTTTGCCCGTCGACAAAGGGCTCGATCATCCTCTCTTCCAGCGCCATGCGGCGGATCCAGTGATCGGGTTTCAGGCCCATGGGACGCTCCCTGCCGGCGTACCGGCCTACATGGTCTCCGGCGCGTTCATGCCCATCAGCGCCAGTACGCGGCGAAAGACGAGTTGGGCGGCGCGGTAAAAGCGAAGGCGCGCCGCCGCCAGTTCCGGTGGCACGTCCTCGCCCAGAACACGCACGTTTTCATAAAGCGGATGGAAAACAGTGGCCAGTTCATGGGCGAAAAAGGCGAGGCGGTGCGCTTCCAGGTCGATGGCGGCCTGCTCTATGACGGCCGGCAATTCCAGCGCCTTGCGCAGGAACTGTCGTTCCGCCTCACCGAGCAGCGACAATTCGGCCCCACTGTCTGCCAGTCCCGCTGCTTCCGCCCGGCGCAGGATACCGGCGCAGCGCACGTGGGCGTTCTGGATGTAATAGGCCGGGTTGTCGTTGTTCTGCGCGACGGCCAGGTCGAGATCGAAATCGAGACGGGCGTCCGCGCTGCGCGCCAGCAGCAGATAGCGCACGGCATCCGGCCCGGTCTCGTCGATCAGGTCGTCGAGGGTCTCGTAGTCGCCGCGGCGGGTGCTCATCTTGCGTTCCACGCCGCCCTGCATCAGACGCACGAATTGCAGGATCACCACGCGCAGTCGTGACGTGTCTTCACCGAGCGCGTCGAGGGCGGCGCGCACGACCTGATGCTGCACGTAGTGGTCGGCTCCGAGGATGTTGACGGCCAGATCATGGCCCCGCGCCAGCTTGTCGCGGTGATAGGCGACGTCGGGCAGGGTGTATGTAGGGGTTCCGTCGCTGCGCAGCAGCACGTGGTCCTTGTCGACGCCGAAATGTGAGGCGCGAAACCAGGTGGCCGGCGCGCGGCCGCGGGCGCGTTCCTTTTCGACTTCGCTGGCGCCTTCCCATTCCGCGGCCTCGTACAGTTGACCCCTGGCCTGCAGGTTCTCCAGCACATCCTCCAGGGCCCCGCTTTCGTAGAGGCTGTGCTCGTTGAAGAAGCGGTCATGGCGGATGTCGATGCGCTTCAGGGTCGCGCGAATCTCTTCAAAGATGCGCGCTTCGGCAAACTGCTGAAAGTGGAAATCCTGGCCAACAGCCAACGCGTCGCCATGCCCGTCGGCCAGGTCCCGGGCCATCTGCACGAGGTACTCGCCACGGTAGAAGTCCACGTCCGGCAGGACGACCTGGCGCCCCAGTGCCTGCAGGTAGCGCAGCCGCAGGCTTTCGCCGAGCATCTGCATCTGCCGCCCGGCGTTGTTGAAGTAGTATTCGCGCTCCACCTCGTAGCCGGCCGCCTGCAGGAGTCGCGCCAGGGTGTCGCCGACGATGGCGCCCCGGCTGCGGCCGATGTGTAGCGGGCCGGTGGGGTTGGCGCTGACGAATTCGACCAGGGCGCGCTGCCCGGCGCCGGTCTCAACGCAGCCCAGGGCATCGCCCTCCTGCAGGATTGCCTCGACCTGGCCGCAGAGCCAGGTTTCGTCCAGGCGGAAGTTCAGGAATCCGGGCGGGGCCACCTCCGCACTGGCCAGAAAGGGGGCCGCCGGCAGGTGATTGGCGATGGCGTTGGCGATGTCCAGCGGCTTGCGTCGCATCGGGCGGGCCAGTTGCAGCGCGATGGCCGAGGCGTAGTCGCCCAGTTCGGGTCGGCCGGCCGGACGGACGTCGACGGCAGGCCACTCACAGGAGGGCAGGGCGGCGGCGGCGGTGGCTGCCGCAAGCGCTTCTTCGACCAGTCGGGCATGGGCGGCGGGCAAAACAATCAAGCCATTCTCCCTTCTTGTGGGGCAGGGCCGCATTCTGGCGCAGTGGGCGGCGATGTGCAACGGTGATCAGCGCGGCCGTCTCGCGGCTTCGTGGTCCAGATAGCCCGCACTGGCCCGGATCTGCCGGCCACAGTTGCAGCAACGCCAGGCGTCCCCTTCACCGGGCTCAAGCCCAACCTTTGCGCAGACGGGGCAGCGCAACAGTTCGGCGGGAGGACGGCCCCCGACGGGCGTTGCAGCCCCGCTTTTGCGCGCAAAAATGCGTTCATAGTCGACTTGCCAGGGTTCGCAGCGCATGGTTTCAGCGCCATTCTCACCCAGTAGCCGGGCCAGCTTCTCATGGTCCCAGGTCTTGCCGGGCATCAGGCGGGTATTGACGCGATTGCTGATGAACAACAGCCCGCCGGGGCGCAAAACGCGCAGCATTTCGGCCAGGACGCGGCCGGGGCTGCTCATGAATTCAAGCGCCTCGAGGCAGGTGACCGCGTCGAAACTCGCGTCCTCAAAGGGCAGGCCCAGGGCGGGACAGCGTAGCAGCAGACAGCGTTGTTCCTGCCCGCACAACTTGCGCGCAGCCACACCCAGCATGCCATGGCTGAGGTCGGCAGCGACGATCCGGCCCTGGAAATCCGGATGCTCGAGAAGGGCCAGCGGCAGGCGGGCGGTCCCTGTTGCCACGTCCAGCACCAACGGCGCGCACTGGCCGTCGAGTTCATCCAGCAAGGGCCCGGCCAGCAGGGCCTGTTCGTAGACGGGCTGAAAGTTCTTGGTGTCGTCGTAGCGGTTGGCAAAGCGATCGTAGAGCCAGACCACCACGCGACGGCCCAGGTAGACGCCTTCGCTGGCAACCAGCAGCCACCAGATCAGCCAGGCAAGCGCCAGCGCCAACAGGGCGGCGACGGCTGTCAGCGCGGTCTCAGGCAACGACGCCCTCCCTGTCCGACCGGACGGGCGCCCCGGGGTTCTTCATGCGGCAGGCCGGGCGTCGGCTAGTTGAGCCGCCAGCTGCCGCTCTCTTCGATAAAACGGAAGACCTCGCCATAGAGGCTGTGCATCACGTGTTCGCCTGGCGCGGCGACGAAACGTCCGTCTTCAAAGCGCAGCGTGGGGTGGTACTCGTAGCTGGTGACGAAACCGAATTCGTCCGTGGTGGCCCAGCCCAGCATCTCGCGCACATCGCTGTTGTCGCGCCAGAGGCGCCCGAATCCCCGGACCGGCTGTTGCAGGGCGTCATTGGGCGGCAAAATGCCGGGGTCCGATTCCAGGTCTCCTTCCTGGAACAGGTCTTCATAGACGAACCAGTCTCCGCTGCCTTCGGCGGTGACCACCAGGACCCAGATTTGCCCGGTTGGTTGCAACCAGAACATTCGGCCCCGCTCGAAGATCTGCTCGGCCACCTGAATCTGGCGCACGGTTGGGGTCGGCTGCGTGACGAAGGGGGTGCCCGGCAAGGGCGCCGGGGTGGCGGTCGTAGTCACGGTCGGCGATGATACCGGAGTAGAGGTCTCCGTATCCACGCTGGCCGCGGCGGCCTGTTCGGCCTGGTCCGAACGGGGAGCGGGCGAGTCAGGAATTGCCTGGGCCACGAATCCCTCCGGCGTGGCCGTCACCACCAGCACTATTTGCGTCGGAGGGGGCCCCTGACAGGCGCTGACGAAAAACCCGATCAGCGTGACGCATAACCAGGCCCGTCGATGCATGGTATTCTCCAGAAAAATTCGAACCCGGTACCTTCGAATTCCGGTCTGACGACCTGCTGACATTGTAGCAAAGGTCGGAGTCTTTGCAAACGGTACCGGCCGGGGAGGCGAAATCGATGCGGCCAGCGGCCGTCACACTGGACAAACAGTCCCGGACATTGATCATCCGCTGGCAGGATGGCGTGACCTGCCATTATCCCTGGGCACAATTGCGGGAAGCCTGCCCCTGCGTCGCCTGTCGCGGCGGTCATCGCTTCATGGGTTCGGCCCATGATCCGGAGGACTTGCTGGAACTGACACCGGCGCGATCGTGGCAACTGGTTTCGCTTGATTTCGTGGGTTCCTATGCCTTGCAACCGGGCTGGGATGACGGTCACGTCACCGGCATTTACAGTTGGGCCTACCTGCGTCGCCTTTGTCCGCCCGTCAGTGGGTCCGATAATGGCGGGCCTGCCAGCCAGACCGGGGACTCAGGCTGCGGCCAGTAGTTCATCGATCAGGGGGCTGCCGCTGAAATTGCAGCGCGCGGCCTCGGGGATAAATCCTTCGCGAATCGCATCCAGCGGCGCTTGCGGGTTGTAGGCGTTGTAGACCAGGCGCGATACCTCCGCCATAAGCGGCAGGGAGCGCTGGAAATCCAGCCATTGCGGCTGATTCAGCAGCAGCGCAATGACGTAGTCGCCGCCGGGTGTGCGGAAGAGAGCGGCGTTGCTGTGCGTGTCGGCGATCCAGCCATGCTTGTGCGCCACGCTCGTAACGGCGGGTACGCCGGCCTTGAGCAGGCCATCGACCGTATTGTTGCGCATGACCTGCAGCGTCTGGCGGCACTCCCGCGCAGTCAGACCCGCCGCCGCCAGTGGCGAGTCACCCCCGCGGGCACAGTAGTGCAGCGACGCCAGTTGCTGACCGGCGTCACGCGCCGTGATCCGGTTCCAGGGATCGGCATCCGCCACGGCATCGCCTTTCAGGGATGCCGGAACTGTCGGGAAAACAGCCGGCGGTTGCAGGGTTTGCCACGGTATCGTGTAAGGCGTGAGCAGATAACTGCCGGTCATTTCCAGAGTCTCCAGCAGCCCGGTAACCTGCGTCGCGCCGGCCCAGGTGTCGCCCTCGCCGATGTGCGCCAGCAGGCGGTTGGTGGCCACGTTTTCGCTGCAGATCATGGTGTTGGCCACGTCGATGGCCATCTCCCGCGACAGGGGGACCTGCAGCGCGGCGAAAAGGGCGGCCAGAATGTTTATCTTTTGAATGCTCGTGCCGCTGAACGCCAGTTGTTCGTGAAAGCCGACAGCGGTAGCGCTCGCCAGGTCCGCGATGTAAAGCGCTGCCGGTCGTCCGCTCTCCCGCTCAAAGCCGGCCTCCAGAACCAGGTCCCAGGCCTGACGGGCGACGGCGACCAGATCGACCGGCGCCCCCTGCAGCCCGCCGCCCTGCCCGTCCACCACGCTGACCTGACCCGGTGACGGCGTGGGCGTCAGCGTCGGCAGATGCAGCACGCTTTGCGTGAACAGGGGCAGGCTGGAAAGGTCGCCCTCGATTTGCAGCAGGTCCAGGGCGATCCAGGCGCGGCCTGTGGGCCCGCGGGCATCCAGCACCTGAACCCAGGGCACCTGACTGTGGCGGGCGCTGAGGCGGAAACGCTCGCCCGCCTGGCCCACGGCGATCCGGGCGTATTCCACTCCGGGCCCCTGCCGAAGGTTCACCGTGCCGGCGAGGGCGCCGTAGACGGGCACCGGCGTCGAGACCTGCGGCGTCGGAGTCAACGACAGCTCGGCGGTTGTGGCAGCGGGCGTCGGTCCCGTCGGACGGGCCGACACGACCAGGGTGGACAGGGGCAGGTTTTGGTCGTCGCCGTCGAGTGTCACCAGGTCGGCGTAAACCCAGCCCAGCGCCTGGCCCCGGGCATCGCCCAGCAGGTACCAGGGGTAGTGTTCGCTGCGCGCCAGCACGGGCCAGCGTCGGCCGCGGAAAATTTCACCCCGCAGGTCGGATTCGACCGCGGCGGCCGCGCGCAGATTGGCCTGGCCCAGTGCTTCGGCCATGACCGGGGCGGGAGGCTGGCCCAGGGCCGGCCAGGCAGACAGCAGGGCGAGCGTCAGCAGGAGCAGCCCGCGACCCATGTTGCACGTCCTCCCGCGAATAACGGTAACCCGGTTTCATGGTAGGCAGCACACCCGCAGCGCGCAAGGTAGTCGTTGACAGGGTGGCGAACCCTGTTACAATGCCCGAGTCAGCCGAAGTGGCGGAACAGGCAGACGCGCTACGTTCAGGGCGTAGTTCCCCTCGGGGAGTGTGGGTTCGACTCCCACCTTCGGCAAGACCAGGCAGTCCCGTTGGGGGCTGCCTTTGCCTTACTCCGGGTCTGGCAGGGCGATGATGGACGGCTTGTCGTTGATGAAATGGGCCAGCAGCAGGGCCGGCGCGTCGCCCTCGTTGCGCAGGCTGTGCGCGACCCCCGGTGCCAGGAAGAGAGTGCTGCGGGCCCCGGCCAGCACCTGACGCTCGCCAAGTTCCACCAGCAGCTCCCCTTCCAGCACCGTCAGCGTTTCCTCGAATTCGTGATAGTGCCTGGGAATTCGCTCGCCGGGCAGCAGGTGCTGTTCCCAGACCACCACGCTGCGGGCGCCGCAATCCCGCGTGACAATGTTGCGGGTCAGGAGGCCGCTGCGTTTCGTGCGCCACGCCACCTGCTTCTCGTGTTCGATATGGGTCATGGGGCTATTCCTGCTGTCGTATGGCTCTGGTTATACTTTGATTCATGAACGGGCGTCCAGGCAGTCGGGTAAGCCGCATCACTGGCACACAGGTCGTGTTTGCCGTCATTCTGACTGTGGCGCTGACCCTGGCGATTAACTTCAGTACGCGCATCAGCGCCGGCAGACCGCTGCAGGAAGCCCGGCGTCAGGTGCTGGCTGACATCGACATCCTGCGGGCGGACCAGGTGAATCTCATCGCGGAAAGGGACCGGGCCCGCAGCGATTTCTACGTGCAGCGCTGGGCCAGGGACGAGGGGAAAATGGTGCGTCCGGGTGAGCGCCTCGTCATTCCGGTGCCGACGGAAAACACCCTGTACATTCCGCCCGTCAGCGCCAGCGGCAGCAGCGCTGCGGTACGCGCCGAGGTCCAGACCCTGCCTCGTCGAACCCCCAACTGGCAGCTGTGGTGGGCGCTGTTTTTCGATCAGCCTCCGCCGGACCTCGACGGTCAGGCGCCTGGCTGAACGCCCGCGGGCGCAAGGACCTCCAGCCGGACACCTGCGCCGGTCTGCAGCGGCGTGCCAGGCAGGGCCTGGGCGCGACGCAGCACGCCCAGCGCATGGCGTTCCCCATCCGGCGCGATGACGCTGCTGGTCAGGCGGCCGGCGACCCGCCCCTCGTGCAGCAACTCCGCCGGTGCCTCCACGGACGCCGCCAGACGCAGGCGCACCAGCATCTTCGCCAATTGGCCGCGGCTTTCCATGCGGGCGATGATCTCCTGGCCCGTGTAACAGCCCTTGCTGAAGCTCACCTCGTCCCACAGCCCCAGTTCCAGTGGGATGTAGTCCGCCGTGAGTTCACTGCCCGCCGCCGGCAGCCCGGCACGCACGCGCAGGGCGTTGAAGAGCAGCGACCCTGCGGGCAGGGCGCCGGCGCAGCACAGCGCCTGCCACAGTTCCGCGGAGGCCGCCGCCGGCGCGAGCAGGGACAGGCGCGGCACGTCCGGCCCCTTGCGCCTCGCAACCTGCAGCGCATGGCCGGCCAGTTCCGTGCGACAGAGGCCGCAAGAGTCCGGGGTTGCCTGCGGAAGATTAAGCAGGGCGGGGGCCTTGGGCCCGATCAGGTCGAACAGGGTTGTGTCGGGCGCGAGATCGTGGATCTGCACGTCATCGTTGAAGAAGATGTTGCGTTGCAGATAGTCCCGCAGCGGCGCCGTCCGCCCGGGCCCGCCGAGCAGCAGGAGCCGCTCCGGCTCGCGCCAGACTTCAACCCGCTCCAGTACCCGACCGTGCCAGCTGGTGAAAATGGTCGGGCAGCCCTGGTTGAGGCCGGGGGCCAGCACGTCATTGGTCGACAGGCGTTGCAGAAGGTCGGCCGCGCTGGCGCCGGAGAGGCGCAACCGCGCTTCGTGCGAGCGGTCCAGCAGGACGGCGGAATGCCCGGCGGCTTGCCAGGCCTTCTGCGGATGGTCGAAGTGCAACGGAATGCCGTCCGGCGCAAAACGGGCGCCCTGGGACTGCTGCAAGGCGCGCAGGTCCATGGTCAGGTCGACAACAGGGCTTCGTTGACGTTGAGCTGTTGCGCCAGACCGGCGGGCAATTCAGGGTCCTGCAACGAGGTCCAGCGCCAACCCGCAGGAGCGGCCCCGGGAGCGTCTTCAAGTTGGAAGACCCAGGTGAAGTGCAACTCCTGACCGCGCGCCTCAACCAGGGTCGGCGGCAGAAAGGAGCCGGCGTGACCCAGGGGATTGTGCAGGCAACCCCGGGCTGCCCATGGCAGATCCGCCAGACAACACAGGGCGGCCTGGTGCGGCGCTCCCTGCGCCCGCAGGCGTCGCCATGGCAGGGGCGCTCCTTCCGTCCGCAACAGCGCCCGTTCGCCGTCCATGACCAGCAGCCGGGCGAAGAAGCGCCGTTGCCTGACGCTTTCCTGGTGCAGCCGGTGACGTTGCCGGCGCTCCTCCAGAATATCGCGCAGCCTGTCGCAGGACCTTTCCAGATCGTCGTTGACGATGACCTCATCCGCGAGAGCGGCGTATTGCATTTCCATGTGAACGCGACGAATGCGTGACAGAATGTCCGCTTCCCGGTCGCCCCGCCTTTGCATTCTCCGGGTCAGCTCCTGTGGCGAGGGTGGTTCAACGAAAATCAGAAAGGTGTTTTCGGGGTACAGCATCTGCAAACAGGTAGCGCCCAGCACGTCCAGATCGGCGATGAGGTTCTCGCCCGCCGCCAGACCGCGTTCAACGGCCAGGCGCGGGACCCCGTAATAGCGGCCGGGATGGACTTCCTGCCATTCCAGCAACTCGTCGTCCGCGATCATCTGCCGGAAGCGCGGCATCGAAACGAAATGGTACTCGCCGGCCTCCGGTTCGCCGGGGCGCGGCGAACGCGTGGTACAGGTCGCCAGGTGTTTCAGCCAGCCCAATCGCCGGAGTGCATCGTTCATCAGGGTGTTTTTGCCTGCGCCCGGTGGTCCTACCACCATGAAGAAGATGCCGCGACCGTCGCTCAAGCCCTCTCCCTTTCAGGCTGCCATGGCATGCCCCCAGTGTAACAGAAAGCGGGCCCCGGAACAGCTTGCCCTGTGAGTTCCCCCGGCCAGGGTGTAGACTGTACGCGGCGTGCAGGATGACGGAGCAGGGATGGGAGCAAGGATACTCGACGGCCGGGCGCTGGCGCAGCGTCTTCAGACGGACATTGCGCGGGAAGTGGCCCGTTTGCGCCAGGAAAAGGGCCTGGTGCCACGGCTGGCGGCCCTGTTGGCCGGGGACGACCCGGCCTCGGCGCAATACGTGCGCATGAAGCGCCGCGCCTGCGAGAAGGTGGGTATTGAATCCCAAACCCTGGAGCTGGACGCCGACAGCGACCAGCGGGCGGTGGAGCAGGCCCTGCGCGACTTCAACGCCGATCCGGCCATCCATGGCATCCTGGTGCAGTTGCCGCTGCCGTCGCAGATCGACGAGCAGGAGGCCCTGGCGCAGGTCAGCCTCGCGAAGGACGTGGACGGCTTCCATCCCCTGCACATCGGCCAGCTGGCCATGAAGGGGCGCGAGCCGGCCTTCGCGCCGGCGACGCCTTCCGGCGTGATGGTCATGCTGGAAGACGCCGGCGTGGAACTGGCAGGCGCGCACGCCGTGGTGCTGGGCCGCAGCAACATCGTCGGCCTGCCGTTGGCCATGATGCTGCAAAAGGCCGACGCGACCGTGACCCTGTGCCACAGTCACACGCGCGACCTGCCCGCGCTCGTGAGCCAGGCGGACGTGCTCATCGCGGCCCTCGGGCGGCCCCTGTTCGTGCAGGCGGAGTGGTTGAAGCCGGGCGTGGCGATCATCGACGTCGGCACCAATCGTGTTGAGGACCCCACCAGCGAACGCGGCTGGCGCTGGGCCGGGGACGTGGACTTCGAGCGCGCCAGGCGGGTGGCGGGCGCCATCAGCAAGGTGCCCGGCGGCGTGGGGCCCATGACGATCACGATGCTGCTGCGTCATACCCTGCTGGCCGCGCAACGCAGCCGCAACCAGCGGGTGTGACGTCGGATTAGGGAAGCCGGCGCCGGCCCGGCAGGCCGGTCGACAAGGAGAGGGCCTGATGACGGATTCGGGGACCATCGAACGCCTGCGCGCCCACGTGGCGCTGGAACGGGACACGATCATTCGCTTCCTGCGCGAACTCTGCGCGATCCCCAGCATGGACAGCCAGATCCGCGACGTTGGCGAGCGCGCCGAAGCAGAGATGCAGCGCCTCGGATTTGACGAGGTGTGGTGGGACCGCATGGGCAACGTCGTCGGGCGCATTGGCGACGGCCCGCGCAAACTGCTCTACGACAGTCACCTCGACACCGTCGGCGTCGGCAACGCGGAGGAATGGGACTGGGACCCCTTCGAAGGGGTGGTGCGCGACGGCGTCCTCTTCGCCCGCGGCGCCTGCGACGAGAAGGGCAGCACGCCGGGCATGATTTACGGCCTGGCGCTGGCGCGTGAGCTGGGCCTGCTGGAGGGCTTCACGGGGTATTACTTCGGCAACATGGAAGAGTGGAATGACGGCAGCGCGCCGGATGCCCTGTACAACGTGGAGGGCCTGCAGCCGGACCTGGTCGTCATCGGCGAACCGACTGACATGCAGGTCTACCGCGGCCAGAAGGGGCGCGTGGAAATGCAGGTGGACGCCCGCGGCCGCAGTTCCCACGCCGCTTCCAACCATCTGGGCGACAACCCGATCTACAAGTTGCTGCCGGTGATGGAACGCATCCGACGTCTGGAGCCGGAATTCCGCGACGATCCCTTTCTCGGCGACGGTCGCATCACGATCACCGATGTCCACGTGGACACGCCCAGCATTAATGCCGTGCCCAACCACGCCACCTGCTTCGTCGACCGGCGTCTGACCTTCGGCGAGGACCCCCATGAGGAACTGCGGCGCCTCCAGGCGATTGTGGGCGAGCGGGACGACATGGAAGTCTCGATTTTGCGCTACGAGGTGCCCAGCTACACCGGCTACGTGTACCCGCTGGACAAGATTTACCCGGCGTGGGCGCTGGCAGAAGAGCATCCCTTGGTGCAGGCCGGCCTGCGCGCGGGCGAGGCGTTGTGGGGCCCGATGGAAACGCCAGGAAAGTGGAACTTCTCCACCAACGGCGTGTTCTGGGCCGGCAAGGCGGGTATCCCCTCGATCGGTTTCGGCCCGGGCGAGGAAGAACATGCGCATACGGTGCTGGACCAGGTGTCCCTGGAGGACGTGGTGCGGTCCACCGAGTGGTACGCCCTGCTGCCCGCCCTGCTGGGTCGGACGGAGGCCTGACCGGCGTGCCCGTAAACGGTTACAATTTTCGCCCTGATTGAGCGGGTTTGGGGGAGGCAGTGATGCAGACGGACTTGCGCGGTCGCGACATGATCACCACCCAGGAGTGGACGCGGTACGAGATCGACACCCTGCTGGACGTCGCCTGGGACCTGAAGCGACGACGCGCGACCGGCGAGCCCCACGCCCTGTTGCGCGACAGGGTGCTGGGCATGCTGTTCTTCTTTTCCAGCACGCGCACGCGCATCAGCTTCGAGGCCGGCATGGCCCAGCTGGGTGGACACGCGCAGTTCATCGAGAGCCATACCACGCAAATCAGTCATGGCGACACCGCGAAGGAAATCGGCGAAATCGTCGGGCGCTATACCGACGGCATCGCCATCCGCCAGTGCGACTGGGACTTTGGCAATCGTTACATTCGCGAGGTGGCGGAGGCAAGCCGCGCGCCGGTGCTGAACATGCAGTGCGACGTCTACCATCCCTTCCAGATTCTGGCCGACCTGATGACCATCATGGAGCGTTTCGGCCGCGACCTGCGCGGCCGCACCATGAACGTCAGCTGGGCCTACGCCGCCAGTTACCAGAAGCCGATTTCGGTGCCCCAGAGCCTGATCCTGCTGATGTCGCGCTTCGGCATGAACCTGCGCCTGACGCATCCGCCGGAGTACAAACTGATGCCCGACATCCTGCAACAGGCGCAGGACAACGTGCGGCAGCATGGCGGATCGCTGGAACTGGTCGACGACTTCGATGCCGGTTTCCGCGACGCAGACATCCTGTATCCGAAGAGCTGGGGCGCCCTGCTGACGACCGATGACGATGAGGAATCGGCGCGCATCGGGCGGCAATATACGGACTGGATCACGGACGATCGGCGCATGGCGCTGGCGCAGGACCACGCCGTCTACATGCACTGTCTGCCGGCGGACCGCAACATCGAGGTCACTGATGGCGTGATCGACGGGCCGCAGAGCATCGTCTACGACGAGGCCGAAAACCGTTTGCACGTGCAGAAGGCGACCATGGCGTTGACCATGCGTTAGCGACAGGCGAGTGTCAACCCCGGCAAAAGGAGGGGCCTCATGGTAGGCAAGCTGGCCGTGGTCGCCGTCGGTGGCAACTCGCTCATCAGCGACCCGCGCCGGCCCGGTATAGACAGTCAGTGGGATGCCGTTCACGAGACCTGCCGCAACATCGCCGCCATGATCGCCGCCGGCTGGAGTGTCACCCTGACCCATGGCAACGGCCCACAGGTCGGCACCAACATGCAACGCTTTGAAATCGCGCAACGACATGGCCTCTATGAGGTGCCGCTGGATCTGCTGGTGGCGCACACCCAGGCCAGCATCGGTTACATGCTGCAGCAGGCGCTGGACAGCGCGCTGCGGCGCCACGGCATCAACCGCACCATCGTCACCGTGGTGACGCAGACCACGGTCGATGCCGCCGACAAGGCCTTCGCAAATCCGGAAAAGCCCGTGGGCGGCTTCATGAGCGAGGCGGAAGCCCGTCAACGCGAGGCCGAGGGCTGGGCGGTGCGCGAGGACGCCGGTCGGGGCTGGCGACGCGTCGTGCCCTCCCCGCTACCGCTGGTGCTGCAGGAGACCAACGCCATTCGCATGCTGGTGATCAACGATTACATCGTCATCGCCGCCGGCGGCGGTGGGGTGCCGGTCATGCGCGATTCCCAGGGCGACCTGCGAGGCGTGCGTGCGGTGATTGACAAGGACCGGGGCGGCAGCCTGCTGGCGCGCGAGCTGCGGGCCGATCTCTTCATCATTTCGACGGGCGTGGAGAAGGTGGCGCTCAATTTCAATCGTCCCGGGCAGCGGGACCTGGACCTGCTCACCGTGGACGAAGCCGAGCGTTACCGCGATGAAGGGCATTTTGCGCCCGGAAGCATGTTGCCCAAGATCGAGGCCTGCCTGGACTTCATTCGCAATGGCGGACCTGAAGCCATCATCACCAACCCGCCCAACCTGGCGCGGGCCCTGCGCGGGGAGGCCGGCACGCGTATCCTGCCGGCGCCGCTGCGCGCATGAGCGCGGTCTGCGAATTGCGCTGCGTGCTCTGTGGCGGCGGCCATGCGCCGGATGCCCTGGAATACGTGTGCCCCGACTGCGGTGAGGTCGGCACGCTGGACGTTCTTTACGATTACCCCCGGTTGCGGGCGCAAGTGGACCGCGACAGGTTGGCCGCCCCCCGGGCGGAGGGCATGTGGCGCTGGCGCGCCCTGCTGCCGCTGGCTGCGGAGGACTGCGTGCCACCCCTGCCGGTGGGGGATACGCCGCTCCTGCCGGCGCCGCGCCTGGCGCAGGAGCTGGGGCTGCGCGTGCTGTGGCTCAAGGACGAGGGACGCAACCCCACCGCCTCGCTGAAGGACCGTGCCAGCGCCATGGTGGCGGCGCGCGCCCTGCGCGGCGGCCGCAGGGTCGTCAGTACGGCCAGCACCGGCAACGCGGCGGCGGCGCTGGCGGGCGTCTGCGCCACGCTTCCCTTTCTTGAAGCCATCATCTTCGTGCCGGCCGGCGCGCCGGAGGCCAAAGTCGCCCAGTTGCTGGTTTACGGCGCGCGGGTGCTGCTGCTGGACGCCAGCTATGACCAGGCCTTTGAGCTATGTTTCCGCCTGTCGCAGGAAGAGGGCTGGTACTGTCGCAATACGGGGATCAATCCCTACACGAGCGAGGGCAAGAAGACGGCGGCCTTCGAAATCGCGGCGCAGCTGGGCTGGCAGGTACCGGAGGCCGTGGTGGTCAGCGTCGGTGACGGCAGCATCATCGGCGGGTTGCACAAGGGATTCCGCGAGTTGCGCCTGCTGGGCTGGATCGAGCGCGAACCGCGCCTCATCGGCGTCCAGGCGGAGGGCAGTTCGGCTCTGGTGCAGGCGGCCCGCGAGGGCATCGGCGCGGCGGCCATGACGGCGCAACCCGCGTCCACCATCGCCGACAGCATTTCGGCAGGGCTGCCGCGGGACCGGGCCAAGGCCCTGCGCGCGGTGCAACAGACCGGTGGCGCCTGGGTCAGCGTGCCGGACGAGGCCATCCTGGCCGCGATTCCGCGCCTGGCGCAGGCCAGCGGCGTCTTTGCCGAGCCGGCGGCGGCGGCGGCCCTGGCCGGGCTGGAAAGCGCGATCGCCGGGGGGCAGCTCTCGCGCGACAGTTCGGTGGCGCTGCTGGTGACCGGCAACGGGCTCAAGGACGTGGCGTCGGCGCGCCGCAGCGTCGGCGCCGCACTGCGCGTGCCGCCGGACCCGCAGGCCATTCGCCAGGCCTTGCGGAAAGCGGCGGCATGAGCGACAGACCTGTCTTTTCCGTGGTTGTCCCACTCTTCAACGAGGAGGGGAACGTGCCGGCCCTGCTGGCGCGCCTGCGGGCGGTGCTCGACCAGACCGGCGCCCCCTGGGAGCTGGTGGCCGTCGACGATGGCAGCAGCGATCGCACGCGGGAGTTGCTGGAGGCCGCGGCCGCGACGGACGATCGCCTGCGCATTCTCGGGCTGGCGCGCAATTTCGGCCACCAGATCGCGGTGACGGCGGGGCTTGACCACGCCGCCGGCGAGGCCGTCATTCTGATCGATGGTGACCTGCAGGACCCACCGGAACTTATTCTCGACATGATCGAGCGCTGGCGCGCAGGCCACGAGGTCGTCTACGCCATTCGCAGCGAGCGGGAAGGCGAGAGCCGTTTCAAGAAACTGACGGCGCTGGTGTTTTATCGTCTGATTTATCGCATCACCGACGTGGATATTCCGCTTGATACCGGCGATTTTCGCCTGCTGGACCGCAAGGTGGTCGACGCGCTCAACGCGATGCGCGAACACAATCGCTTCATCCGCGGCATGACCAGCTGGGTGGGCTTCCGCCAGACCGGCGTGCGCTATGCGCGTCAGGCGCGCCACGCCGGCGAGACCAAGTACCCGCTGCGCAAAATGCTGCGCTTCGCGCTGGACGCCATCACCGGGTTCTCCTGGTTTCCGCTGCAGGTCATGATTTACTTCAGCCTCTTCCTGGGCGTCCTGTCGGTGCTGGCAGTGCCGATCATTTCGCTCATGCGTCTTGCGCTGGGCCCCGGCTTTCTGGGCGGTCAGGTGACCACCATCGTCATGCTGCTGCTGCTGGGGGCCTTTCAGCTTTTCTTTCTCTTTGTCATGGGACAGTATGTGGCGCGAATTTTCGACGAGGTGCGGCAGCGGCCGCTCTATCTGGTGGCGCACAGAACGGGCTTTGCTGCCAGGGAAGCCGGCGCCCGGCGCGGGCGGGATGCCACCCGCGCCGCTAACGGGGAGCAGTCTTCGAATGAATCAACGCAGGAAAGCGAGGGTGAGGCGTGATCACCGGACCGACCTTTGACGAGATGTTGCGGCCCGCCCGCATCGGGGCGGAGACTCGCCGGCGCGCCCTGCAGGTCCGTGACAGGGACCCGCTGGACGCGCACAACCTCTTCAACATCAGCTGGCGCGACGCCGACGACCGCATCATGGCCTTCATCCTGCCGCCGCAACTGACCGGCGTCGAGACGCCGATCGCCGTGCTCTACGGCCGCGATTTCCCCTCGGGCAGCCACAAGGTCGGCGCGGCGTATTCCGTGCTGCTGGAACAGGTGCTGACGGGCGAGGTAGACCCGGCGCGGCACACCCTGGTGTGGCCCTCGACCGGAAACTACGGCATCGGCGGCGCCTGGGTCGGCGGTCGTATGGGCTGCGACAGCCTGGTGGTGTTGCCCGAGGGCATGAGCCGCGAGCGATTTGAGCGCATCGAAGGCTATGGCGCGCGCATCCGCCGCACAGAAGGCTCGGAGAGCAACGTGAAAGAGATCTACGACGAGACGAAGCGATTGCGCGCCAGCGGCGATCACGTCCGCGTCCTCAACCAGTTTGAGGTGATGGGCAACTACCGTTTTCACTATTACGTCACCGGCAACGCCGTCGCGGAGCTCGCCGGCGAACTGGCGGGGGCCGGCATCGGCGTCGGCGTCGCGTCGGCCTTCGTGTCGGCCATGGGCAGCGCCGGCACGATCGCCGCCGGCGACCGGCTCAAACAGATCTGGCCTCAACACAAGATTGTGGGCCTGGAGCCGCAGCAGTGCCCGACGCTCTACAACAACGGCTACGGCGCCCACGACATCGAGGGCATCGGCGACAAACACGTGACCTGGATTCACAACGTTCTCAACATGGATGCCCTGATGTGTATCGATGACCTGGCCTGCAAGCAGGGCCTGCAGCTGTTGAGCGAGGCGCGCGCGCGTCGCGTGCTGGTGGACCGTTACGGCGCGGACCCCGCGCTGGTGGCGCCGCTCGGTACGCATCTGGGCATCAGCGGCGTGTGCAATATCCTGGGCGCCATCAAGACGGTGCGGCACTATGGCTTCGGCGCCGACGACCTGGTGGTGACGGTGGCGACCGACGCCCTCGATCGCTACCATTCGGTGATGGCTGACATGGCCCGGACCTGCGGGGAACTGGATGAGGCGGCGGCCACCGGGCGCATTGAGCGCTTGTTCCGCGGCGTCGGCAGGGACTGGATCCTGCCCGGAACCCCCGAGGTGCGACAGCGCTGGCACAACCTGAAGTACTACACCTGGGTGGAGCAGCAGGGCAAGTCAGTCGAGGAGCTGGATGCGCAACGGGACCCGGCATGGTGGGCGGCGGAGCAGCGAAAGGTCGGCGACATCGATGCCCGTCTGCAGCGGCTGCGGGCGGCCAACGCTGCGGCGGCATCCTGAACGCAAACTGGCTGGAGTCTGGCAGGGATGAGCTGGCCTGAAGACAGGGTCCTGGTGGCGGCCATTACCCGGTGCGCGGACCTGCGCCTGGCGTGCGATGAGGGATGGTACCGGATACCGGTGGCCCGCATGCCGCAGGGCGTCCCGGCCGAATACATCGCCTTCTTCACCGGCGCGCGCGTGATCGGCCGGGAACAGGGGGGTATCTACGGCTACGCCCGGGTGAATGGTGTGGAGCTCCTGCACCGTCGCGATCTGCTGCCCGATGAAACGCAGCGCGGGGACGATCTCTACTATCGCGTCCAGCTGGGAGACTGGCGTTGGCGCGAGCCCCCGCTGCTGAATCCCGAACGGCGGGTTTTTGCCTTCATTCACAGCACCTGGGACCGCTTTTGCCGGGCGCGTTGCGTCAGCGATCTGACCAGCCGGGCGCCGGGATTCGTCGCGCGTGAACCGTCATTCCTGCGTGTTGCCCGCCGGCCCCCGCGGGCTGCGGCCGTATTCGAGAGTCGGGTAAAGCGCCGGGGGGCTGCCGCGCCGCTCCTGCTGGACGACGATTGTCTGGCGCCGGCCACGCCGGCGCCCTGACGGACATGGCCGCTGCTCTTGTCCGTCGTCCCCTGCCCACGGGCAGGCGCCGCCTGTGCTGATCCACAACGCCACGCTGGTCACCTGGGGCGCCGACCCCCGTCTGCTGGCTGACCATGCCCTCCTGCTGCAGGACGGGCGCATCGGCGCCATGGGGCCGTCTGCCGCGCTGCGGCGGCGCTACCCGCAGGCGGAGACGCTGGACGCAGACGGCCAGTTGGTCATGCCCGGCAACATCTGCGCGCACACCCATTTCTATGGCGCCCTGGCGCGCGGCATGGCCATTCCGGGTCCGGCGCCAACCGATTTCCCGCAGATTCTGGAACGCCTGTGGTGGCCGCTGGACCGCGCCCTGGATGCCGACACCGTCCGCATTAGCGCGCTGGTCAGTCTGGTGGACGCCATCAAACACGGCACGACCACGCTCATCGACCATCACGCCGGCGCCAACTGCATCGACGGCAGTCTGGACCTCATCGCCGACGCCGTGGAGCAGGCCGGCCTGCGCGCCGTGCTCTGCTACGAGGTCAGCGACCGCGACGGGCCGGAGCGGGCGGCAGCCGGCATCGCCGAAAATCTGCGCTTCCTGCAGGCAGCGGCAGACCGCGAAAGGATCGCCGCGACCTTTGGCCTGCACGCCAGCCTGACCCTGGGTGACGAGACCCTGCGCCGTTGCGCCGACGTCCTGCCGACGGGCGTGGGCGTTCACATACACGTGGCCGAACACGAGGCCGACCAGCAGGACAGCCTGCGGCGCAGTGGGCTGCGCGTCGTGCCCCGCCTGGACCAGTATGGCCTGTGGCGGCCCGGCTCCATCGCCGCGCACTGCGTGCACGCGGACGCCGCCGAATGCGAGTTGTTGCAGGAGCGTGGGGTCCGGGTCAGCCACCAGCCGCGTTCCAACATGAACAACGGCGTGGGCGCCGCGGCGCTGGACGATATGCTGGCGGCGGGCATACCGGTCTGCCTCGGCAACGACGGCATGGGCAACAACATGTGGGCCGAATGGAAGGCGGCGTATCTGCTGCACAAGGTGGCGGCGCGCGATCCGCGCCGGGCGCCGGGCGACGCCGTTGCCCGCATGGCCACGGCTAACAACGCGGCTCTGGCCCGTCAGTTCTTCCCGGGTTCGCAGCTCGGCGAGCTTGCGCCCGGCGCGCTCGCCGACCTGATTCTGGTGGACTACCGGCCCTTCACGCCGCTGCATGAGGGCAACCTGCCCTGGCACATTCTTTTCGGTTTCGAGGCCTCGATGGTGACGACCACGATCGTCCAGGGTCAGGTCCTGATGAAGGACCGGCAACTCCTGACCCTGGACGAGCGCGCCATCGCCGCCGAAGCCCGCGAACTGGCGCCGGCGCTGTGGCGACGCCAGGCGACATACGCGGACAGGGCGCATTGACGAAAACGGGCGATACAGGGAGTGGGAATGACATGGGCGGGACCGGGGAAAGGTTCAGCATCGCGGTACTGGGCGGCACGGGCGCGGAGGGTTCCGGACTGGCGCTGCGCTGGGCGCGCGCCGGCTATCCGCTGATCATCGGCTCGCGGGCGGAAGAACGCGCCCGCAGCCACGCGGCGACCTTGCAGGCCCGCGCAGCGGGGGCGGACATTCGCGGCGCCGAAAACCATGCCGCGGCCGACGCCGCCGACCTCGTCGTGCTCAGCGTGCCCTACAGCGCGCACCGGCCCACGCTGGAACGGGTGCGACCGGCCTTGCAGGGCAAGGTACTGGTGGACCTGACCGTGCCCCTGCGTCCCCCCGCCGTGCGTCGCGTACAACTGCCGCCGGGTCAGGCCGCCGCGCTGGAAGCCCAGGAATTTCTGGGGCAGGACGTGAGCGTGGTTGCCGCCTTCCAGAACGTCAGCGCCGAGGTGCTGGACGACGGGGTAGCGACGGTCGATTGCGACGTGCTGGTCTGCGGCAACGACCCCGCCGCGCGCGAAACCGTCGTGGCGCTGGCCGCGGCGGCCGGCATGCGGGGCCTGCACGCCGGCCAGCTGGCCAATGCCGTGGCCGTGGAATCGCTGACGCCGGTGTTGCTCTTCATCAACCGCCGTTATGGCGGCGTACACAGCGGCATTCGGATCACGGGTCTGGATGACGCATGAGAGCCGGGGCCCTGCAGTTGCTGGCCCTGCCGGGCATTCCGCTGGTGCGTCCCGGCGACGACTTGGCGGCCCTGATTCTGGCCGCGCTGGAACGCGCCGGGCTGTCCCTGGTTGAAGGTGACGTGCTGGCCGTCAGTTCCAAGATCGTTTCCCGGGCCGAGGGACGCTTCGTTCGGCTGTCGTCGGTCACGCCGGGGGCAGAGGCGCTGAAACGGGCCGCCCTGATCGGCAAGGACGCCCGTCTGGTGGAACTGGTCCTGCGCGAAAGTCAGGCCATATCCCGCCAGGCGCCGGAGGTGCTGGTGAGCGTGCACCGCCTCGGTTTCGTCTCGGCCAACGCCGGCATCGACCATTCCAACGCCGGCGGTGACGACGACCTGGTCGTACTGCTGCCCTGCGATCCGGACGCCAGTGCCGTCCGGCTGCGGGCCGCCCTGGCCGACGCGGGCTGCGCGCCCGGCGTGGTGATCATGGACTCGCACGGTCGACCCTTCCGCCTGGGCACGGTGGGCGTGGCCATCGGCGTGGCGGGTCTGCCGGCCCTGCTCGACCTGCGCGGCCAGCCCGACCTGCATGGCCGGGAACTGCGCGTGAGCATGCAGGGCCACGCCGACATGATCGCCTCGGCGGCCCAACTGGCGGGCGGCGAGGGCGACGAAGGTCGACCGGTGGTTCTGCTGCGCGGCCTGCAGCATCCGCCGCAGGACGGTCGCGCCCGCGATCTGCTGCGCCCCGCCGCGCAGGACCTGTATCGCTGAGCGGCGACGGATGAATGGCACCCGGCGTCCGACAGAGGACGCACTGCTTGAACTGCTCCATGCGCGCCGTTCCCTGCGCCGGTACCGGCCCGAGAGGCCCCCGCGCGCGCTGCTGCAACGGGTATTGGAGGCAGCGATCCAGGCGCCTTCGGCCCACAACCGCCAGCCCTGGCGCTTTGTCGTGCTCCAGGAGGAGGACGACAGGGCCGGGCTGGCGCGGGCCATGGGGGAGCGCCTGCGCCAGGATCTGCAGGCCGACGGCGTACCCGGGGCGATCATTGAAGCGGACGTGGGCCGTTCCTACGAACGCATGACCGGCGCGCCCGTGCTCATTCTGCTCTGTCTGAGTATGCGCGACATGGACGCCTATCCGGACCCGCAACGCCGCGCGGCCGAACACACGATGGCGGTGCAGGGCACGGCCATGGCCGGACAGAACCTGCTGCTGGCGGCGCATGCCCTGGGTCTGGGCGCCTGCTGGATGTGCGCGCCCCTCTTTTGCCCGGACGTAGTGGCCGCTGCCCTGCAATTGCCGGCGGACTGGCAGCCCCAGGGCCTGGTCACCCTGGGCTGGCCGGCGCAGACCCGCAGCAGGGGGCGCCGCCCCCTCGACGAGGTACTGCTGTGGCGTTAGGCGGGACGGTCGTGTGTCTGGCCGGCGGGGTCGGGGGCTCGCGCCTGGCGCATGGTCTGGCGCAGGTGCTGGCGCCCGGGCAGTTGACCGTGATCGTCAATACTGCCGACGACTTTCACCATTACGGCCTGCGCGTTTGCCCCGACCTCGATACGGTCATGTACAACCTCGCGGGGCTGGCCGACCCGCAACGCGGCTGGGGTCTGCGGGATGACAGCCGCCACATGTTGCGGGCGTTGCAACGCCTTGGCGAAGAAGGCTGGTTTCAACTGGGGGACCAGGACCTGGCGACGCAGGTCCTGCGCAGCCACTGGCTGGCGCAAGGCCTGCGCCTGACGGAGGTCACGGCGCGTCTGGCGGCCGCCCTGGGTGTCGACCAGATCCTGCTGCCCATGTGCGACGAGCCCGTCGCCACCATGGTGCAAACCCGCGAGGGCGGCGAACTGGATTTCCAGACCTGGTTCGTGCGTGAGCGCTGGCGGCCCCCGGTGCGTTCCCTGCGCCTGGCCGGCCTTCGCCGGGCGCGAATGACGGCCGAAGTCCGGGACGCGCTCGCCAGTGCGACGCTGGTGGTGCTGGCGCCTTCCAACCCCTGGCTCTCTATCCTGCCGATCCTGGCCGTGCCGGGTCTCAGGGCTGCCCTGCGCCAGGCGGCCGCGCCCGTGGTGGCCGTCACGCCCGTCATCCGCGGTGCGGCCCTCAAGGGCCCGGCGGCCCGACTGATGGCCGATTTTGGTCTGAATCCGGCGGCCGCGACGGTTTGCGGCCTGTATGGCGATATTCTCGACGCTTTCGTGTATGATGAACGCGACGCGGTGCCACCGACTGCCGGCCTGCGCCTGCTGGGCGCGGACACCGTGATGGACGACGAAGACGCGCGCGCGCGCCTGGCGCGGGAAATCCTCGACTGGTCCGCCACCTGGCGCCCGCCGCACGTCCCTGAAAGGGAAGATTCATGAGCACCTGGGCAATTGTGCCCGTCAAGCCGCTGCGGCGCGCCAAGAGCCGCCTGGCGGATGTATTGTCGCCGCAACAGCGACGCCTGCTGGCTGAACGCATGTTGCGGCACGTCCTGCAGGTCGTGCAAAACGCGCCGCAAATCCTGGGCACCCTGGTGATCAGTCGCGACAGTGAAGCGCTGGCGATCGCAAGGGAATACGGGTTGCGCACCGTGCAGGAAGCCGGTTCGCCGGAGTTGAACGCCGCGCTGGGTCGAGCCACCCAGGTCGTCGCCGGCTGGGGCGGCGATTCCGTGTTGGTGTTGCCGGCCGATTTGCCGCTGCTGGAAGCGAAGGACCTCGGCGCCCTCATCAACCGGGGCAGTGAAGGGCCCTGCGTGGTCATCGCCACCGACGCGCAGCGCGACGGCACCAATGCCCTGTTCATGCGCCCACCGGGCATCATCGGTTTCGCCTATGGCGAAGGCAGTTTTTCGCGCCACCGGCTACTGGCGCACGCCGCCGGCATAAGACTGCGGGAATACCACTCCAACACGCTGGCGCTGGACATCGACATGGCTGACGACCTGCAGCAATACTACCGTTACATTGACGAAATGCCCTCGCTGGCGCGGGAAGGAAGCATGCATGAGTGACCGCGTGGCGCTGTACCTGCAGGACGCGCATGACCTGCAGGATGCTATACGTTACGTGCGTTACGCGGAAGCGGCCGGCTTTGAGGCGGTGTGGCAGGCCGAAAGCCGCCTGGTGCGCGACGCGATCGTGCCCATGGCGGCCTTCGCAGCCACCACCGAACGAATTCGCATCGGGTCCGGCGTCATCAACAACTGGACCCGCAATGCGGCCGTGATCGCCGCAACTTTTCTTACGCTCGACGACCTTGCCCCCGACCGCATCATTTGCGGTATCGGCGCCTGGTGGGACCCGCTGGCGGGCAAGGTGGGAATCCGGCGCAGGAAAAACCTCAAGGCCATGCGTGAGGTGGTGGAGACCGTGCGCAGGCTGCTGGCGCGGGAACGTGTCAGCTACGACGGTGAATTCGTGCAGCTTGACGAGGTCGAACTGGACGTCGTGCACGGACGCAAGACGCCGCGCAACGTGCCGATTTACATCGGCGCCACCGGGCCGCAAATGATGACCCTGACCGGCGAAATCGCCGATGGCGTGGTGCTGAACTATCTCGTGTCGCCGTCCTACAACGAAGCGGCCATGGGGCAGCTGGAGCGGGGCGCGATCGTCGCCGGCCGCCGTCTCGACGACATCGACCGGCCGCAACTGGTCGTTTGTTCCGTGGACCATGACCGGCAACGGGCGCTGGACAGTTCGCGCAAACTGGTGACGCAGTATCTGGGCCAGCAACCGCACATCATGAAGGCCAGCGGCGTCCGCCAGGAGCTGCTCGACGACATCAACCAGGTGCTCACCTGGCCGGCCACGGAAGAGCAGATCGAAAACGCCATGCGCCTCGTGCCGGATGACGTGGTGCAGATGGTGACGGCCTCGGGCACGCCGCAGGAAGTCCGCGCGAGGGTGCGCGAGTACGTCGCCGCCGGCGCGACCTGCCCCATCCTTTACCCCCTGGGGCCGGACGTCCAGTTGATGATCGATACCTTCGCCGACGGCTATTCGCACTGATCACCCGTTTGACAGACTGGTTTCGCCCCCTTTCAGGGGTTCCTGACTCGGCCCCGTGAATCGACGTGTGTTGGCAGGTGGACGGCCTGGCTCCAGGGACCGACCCCGACGCCATTCCCGAACAGTTGCCGTCCGTCGCCCCCGCGACAGGACCTGTGCTCTTCGCTATACTTCGTTTTCAGTGACGGCCTAAAACGGGGATCGGACGAGGAGCATGTGGCAGGCCTATCACAGCGTCAGCTGCCTGGATGAAGCGCTGGCCCTGCTGGCGCAACATGGCGCGCGCGCCCGTATAGTCGCCGGCGGCACCGACATGCTCATTGAGCTGGAGCGCGGCCAGCGCCCGGACGTCGAGGTGCTGGTGGACATTACCCGGGTGCCCGGCCTCGATTCGATCAGACAGGAGAACGGTCGTATTCAACTGGGCCCTTTGGTCACCCACAATCATGTCGTGGGCAGTAACTTGCTGCGCGAGCTGGCCCTGCCTCTGGTGCAGGCCAGTTGGGAGGTAGGCGCGCCCCAGATACGCAACCGCGCGACCATCGCCGGCAACCTGATCACGGCTTCGCCGGCCAACGACACCATCACGCCCCTGATGGCGCTGGACGCCAGGATCACGTTGCGCTCCGTTTCCGGCGAACGCCAGATCGCCCTGGCGGACTTCCATACCGGCCTGCGGCGCACGGTGATGCGGCCGGACGAGTTGATGACGGAGATCGATTTCCCGGCCATGCGGGCGGGTCAACGCGGAATCTTTCTCAAGCTGGGCCTGCGACGGGCCCAGGCCATCGCCGTCATCAACCTGGCTGTCGTGCTGGAGCTGGACGGCGGCCAGGTGAACAGGGCCTCTATCATGCTGGGCAGCGTGGCGCCCACGATCCTGCGCGTGGAAGAGGCGGAGCGGGCCTTGGTCGGCCAGCCTCTGGATGTCGCTACGATCGAAGCAATTGCGGATCTGACGGCCGAGGCGCCGAGTCCGATCGACGACGTGCGCGGCAGCGCCGTCTACCGCCGGCGCACGCTGAAGTCCCTGACGCGCCGCGCCCTGCGCCTGCTGGCGGCGGATGAACAGGCCCAGGGGTTGCCGCAGGACCCGGCCATGCTGTGGGGGCCGCAGCAGGCCCTGGTGGCGGCGGGTCTGCCCGCCGCCAGACTGCATGGCGCCAGCGAGGAAATCGTCGCCACGATCAACGGAGAGGAGTTTCGCTCGCGCAGCGGCCAGCACAAGACCCTCTTGCGCTGGTTGCGCGAGGATGTCGGACTGACCGGCACGAAGGAGGGCTGTGCCGAGGGCGAGTGCGGCGCCTGTACGGTCTTGCTGGATGACGTCGCCGTCATGGCCTGTATGGTGCCGGCGCCGCGGGCCCACGAGGCCGACATCGTGACGGTGGAGGGGCTGGACGGTGACGGCGGGTTGCACCCGGTGCAGCGGGCCTTCATTGAGCACAACGCCGTGCAGTGCGGTTATTGCACGCCCGGCTTCCTGATGGCTGGCGCCAGTCTGCTGGCCGAACGCGAGCAACCCGCCGAAGACCACATTCGGCAGAGTTTCACCGGCAACCTCTGTCGCTGCACGGGCTATTACAAGATCATCGAGGCCATGAAGGCCGCCGCCGATTTGGCTCCGACCGCTCCGCTTGCCGATGGCAGCCAGGATGGCCGCCATGACTGAGCGTGGATTGACGGGCCTTCCATGATGTCGGGCGAAAAACTGCGGGCCATCGGCCAGTCGCACAAACGGGTCGACGCGCGGGACAAGGTCACCGGGGCGGCGCTCTATCCCGGTGACATCGACATGGACGGCCAGTTGTGGATGAAGATTCGCTACAGCGACCGGCTGCACGCGCGCGTACGCGGCATCGACTGCAAGGCGGCGCTGGCGCTGCCGGGCGTGCACGCCGTGCTGACGGCTGCCGACGTGCCCGTCAACGAATACGGTCTGGTGATCATGGACCAACCGGTACTCTGCGGCCCGGGCAGCGGCATTTCCGGTAGCGACCTGGTGCGTTGTTACGCCGACATGGTCGCCGTTGTCGTCGCCGACAGCGAGGACCTGGCGGCCAGGGCGGTCGCGTTGCTGGACGTGGACTACGAGGACCTTCCCGCGGTCACGGATCCCGAACTGGCGATGCAGCCGGGTCAGCCGCAATTGCATGCCGACTGCCCGAACAACGTTCGCTGCCATTATCGCGTCCGTCATGGCGATCTGGAGGTCGGACGCGCCGCGGCCGAGGTCGTGGTCGAGGGCGAATACGCTACAGGCTGGCAGGAACACGCCTATTTGCAGCCCGAGGCCGGCCTCGGCTACATCGACGAAGAGGGTCGCGTCACGGTGGCGGTGGCCGGCCAGTGGGCGCACGAGGAACAGGAGGCGATCGCCCATGCCCTGGCCCTGCCGTCGGAGCGGGTGCGCGTCATCCATCCGGCGATTGGCGGGGCCTTTGGCGGCCGCGAGGACATGTCGGTGCAAATCGTTCTGGCCCTGGCCGCGCAACGCACGGGACGCCCCGTGAAGATCATCTGGAGCCGCGAGGAATCGATTCTCAATCATCACAAACGGCACCCAATCACGGTGCGCGCCCGCTGGGGCGCCACGCGGGAAGGAAAGCTGGTCTTCGCCGAGACGACCGTGATCGGCGACGTTGGCGCCTACAACTACACCAGCAACAAGGTGATGGGCAACGCCAATTTGACGGTCAGCGGGCCCTACGTCATCCCCAACTGCCACATCGACACCTGGGGGGTCTACACCAACAACATTCCCTGCGGCGCCTTTCGTGGTTTCGGCGCGCCCCAGGGACTCTTCGCCGCCGAGGGCCAGATGAACCGCCTGGCCGCGGCACTGGACATGGACCCGCTGGAGATTCGTCTGCTGAACAGCATCGGCGAAGGCGATCCCTTTGTAACCGGCGAGCCTTTCCCGCCCGGTGTCTCCATGCCCGAGGTGTGGCGCGCCTGTGGCCGCGAAAGTTTCTGGCATGAAAGCGCTGACGGCAACTGGACCTTTCAGCCTTCGCTGCAGGACCCCGAGCGGCCCTGGCTGCGTCGGGGCAGGGGCATCGCCGGGGGCTTCAAGAACATCGGCTTCAGCTTTGGTTTTCCGGAACGCTGCGACGCGACCGTGGAACTCCGTGGCGGCCCGGAGATCGAGGAAGTGGTCCTGTACCATGCCGGCTCCGAAGTCGGCCAGGGCGCCCACACGGCCTTCCGCCAGATGGTCGCCGACGCGGTCGGCGTGCCGGCGGAGCGCGTGCGCATGGTGCTGGCGGACACGGCGACCAGTGGCACGTCGGGCAGCGCCTCGGCGTCGCGTCTGACCTTCATGGCCGGCAATGCCATTCGCGGGGCGGCGGAGCTCGCGCTGCGCAAGTGGGAGGACGAGGAACGCCCGGCAGTGGCCGACTACACGTATCGTCCGCCGAAGACGACCGCGCTTGACCCGCAGACTGGCCGCGGCCGACCCAATTTCGCCTACGGATACGTGGCCCAGGCGGTGGAGGTCCAGGTCGACCTTGAGACCGGCCTGGTGCAGTTGCTGCAGGTCATCTCCGCCAACGACGTCGGGCGCGCCATCAATCCGGACCAGATCGTCGGCCAGACCGAAGGGGCCATCGTCCAGGCGCAAGGCTATGCCCTGATGGAGAACCTGCAGGTGCAGGATGGACGCATTCTCAACCCCTTTCTTTCCACCTACCTGATTCCCACCGTGCTGGACGTGCCGGAAAAGGTCAGGACCGTTCTGCTGGAGAATCCCGACCCGCAGGGGCCCTGGGGCGTGCGGGGGATGGCCGAAATGCCCTTCCTGCCGCTGGCGCCGGCGATCGCGGCCGCCATCGTTGACGCGACCGGCGCCCAGGTTGACCAATTGCCCATGACCCCGGAGCGGGTGCTGAAGGCGCTGCAGGACGGCGAGGGGCAGGGCTCGTGAAGCGGCAGCGGGCCACCCGGCGATGAAACTGCAGCAAGCGCTGGGAATCGTCCGTGGCGACATGGTCAGCTTCATTGGCGCGGGCGGCAAGACCAGCGCCCTCATCAACCTCGGGCATGAACTGGTCGCCCAGGGGTGGCGTGTCGCCGCGACCACGACCAGCGGCATCGCGGCGGAAGAACTGGAACTCATGCCCTGGGCGCTGACTCCCGGCGAGGGACGGGGCATGCTTTCCCTGGCGCTGGATGAGGCCGGCATGGTGTTCATTTACGATCGCATCCGCGGCGGACGCGTCAGTGGGCCGCCGCCGGAATACGTCTCCGGTCTGCTGGACAGCGTCGATTCGGACGTTCTGCTGGTCGAGGCGGACGACGCTGAAGGTCTTCCCTTCAAGGCGCCCTGCGCCGATCAACCGCGCATCCCGCCCGAGACCTCGCTGGTGGTGCCGATGGTCTCGGTCAACGTGCTGGGGCAGCCTCTGGACGGCGCCCACGTGTACAACCCGCAGGCCATGATGGCGCGCTACGGGTTTAATGAGGGGCAACGCGTGAAATCGCCCTGGGTGGCCCAGGTGATGCGCGACTCGCGCCTGGGGCTGGCGGGCGTTCCCGACAGGGCGCGCGTGGCGGTCCTGCTCAACCAGGTGCGCGCCCAGGGCATCGTGCGGGCGCGGGCCCGCCTGATCGCGCGCCTGATTCTGCGATCGCCGCGGGTGGAACGCGTGGCCATCGGGTCTGTGCGCGGCAGTGATCCGGTGCATGAAGTCCAGCGACCGGTGGCCGCCATCATTTTGGCAGCGGGGCTGTCCAGCCGCATGGGGCAGCCCAAAATGCTGCTGCCCTGGGCCGGGGACAGCACCATTCTCGAGCACGTCATCATGCAGTTGCTGCTGGCGCGCGTCAATCACATCCACGTGGTGACCGGTCACTGCGCGGCGGAAACCGGGCGCCTTGCGCGGAAGTTCGCGGTCAACGCCGTCCACAACCCGCGCCATGCCACTGGGGAATTGCTCTCCTCGCTCAAGGCGGGTCTGGCTTCGTTACCGGCGCACATTGGCGGCGCGCTGGTCCTGCTGGGCGATCAGCCGCGGATCACGCCGCGGGTGATCAATCAGGTGTTGATGGCCTGGGCCGAGGGACGCGGCGGGATCGTCGCGCCGGTGCATGCCGGCCGGCGGGGTCACCCGATCCTGTTTGAGCGACGCTACTGGCAGGACATTCTGGAGCTGCCCGAGGGGGCGGCGCCGCGGGACGTGCTGCGCCGTCATCGACCGGACCTGGCCCTGGTCGAGGTCGCCAACGACTGCGTGTTGAGTGACGTGGATACCCCGGCCGATTACCGGCGCGAACGCAGGCTGGCCGGCCTGCCCTGAGCCGGCCTCGAGACACTGGAGCAGAGGAAGTATGAACGAGCACAAGTCACCCTATGACGTGGCGGCCGACATCATTCGCTCGCGCAGCGGGCATCGTCCGCGAATCGGGCTGGTGCTGGGCTCGGGCCTGGGCGGCCTCGCCGACGCGCTGGAGCGCCGCGACGTCATCAGCAGCCATGACTTGCCCGGCTGGCCGCATTCCACGGTGGAAGGCCACAGCGGCAACCTGGTGCTGGGCCTGCTGGAGGGCCAGACCGTGGTGGCGCAGCAGGGGCGGGTGCACTTTTACGAAGGTTATACGACGCAGCAGATCGTCTTCCCGGTGCGGGTAATGATCCGTCTGGGTATCGAGATTCTGGTGCTTACCAACGCTGCCGGCGGCCTGCGACCGGACTGGCACACCGGCGACCTGATGTTGCTTAACGACCACATCAATCTGCCGGGCATGTCCGGCGCCAACCCGCTCACGGGGCCCAACGACGACAGCTTTGGTCCGCGCTTCCCGGGTATGTCCCAGGCCTACGACCGCGACCTGCGCAGTCGCGCCCTGCGGGTGGCGGATGAGGCGGACATCACGCTTCACGAAGGCGTGTACGTCTGCGTTTCCGGGCCCAATTTCGAGACCCCGGCCGAGATCCGCATGCTGCGCAGCATGGGCGCCGACGCCGTGGGCATGTCCACCGCCCATGAAGTCGTGGTCGCGCGCCACGCCGGCATTCGCGTGCTGGCCTGTTCCGGCATCACCAACGTGGCCATCGACGAGGCGGACGGCGACCAGGAGGCCAGCCATGAGGAAGTGCTTGAGGCCGGCGAGCACCTGGTGCCCCGCCTGACGAGCGTTCTGCGCGGAGTCCTGCGCGAACTGGCATGAGCCGCGTCGTTTTTCTTGTCGAGCAGTTGGCGCCCGGCCTGTTCATACTGCTCGCGCTGGGACTGTTGCTGACCCTGCGACGTCTCCTGCGGGCTCGTCGCAGCCTGCGCGCGACACATTTCGAGCTGGAACAGGAACTGGCGCGGCGGGCCCGCGGCGACGCCTGGGCCGCTCTGCTCCTGCTGCTGGAACTGTCCCTGATCATTCTGGGCGTGCTGGTCGTGGTGGCCCCGGCCGTCCGCGATGCCGGCGCCTTCACCCCGATACGCTCGGTTTCCGACGGTCAGTTCAACACACCGGTGCCGGGCTTCAGCAGCGAGGCCCGGATTGACGCCAGCGGCGTCAACCTGACGCCCGATGACCCGGCGTTGCGCGTGCTGGCGACGCCCACCCTGACACCCACGCCGGTCGGCACCATTGTTCCCAATGCGCCGCCCTTCGTCGGCTGCAACGAGGCTGGCGCCCTGCTGCAGGTCCCCGCCAACGGCATGCGCGTGTTTGAGCCGATCTCCGTCGTCGGCACGGCCTTCATGGATAACTTCGCCTTCTACCGTTTCGAAATTCGCGGCCCGTCCACCGGTGGCAGCTTTGCGCCGCTGGGCGACCACACGCAGCCGGTGCGCCAGCGTTCCGCGCTGGGGCAGTTCGTGCCGGCCTTTTACCTGCCAGGCGTTTACGAGTTTCGTCTGTCGGTCTTCGACATCTACAATGCCCCCGGCCCTTCCTGTACCGTCAACATCTATCTGAGCGAACCCCTGCCCACGCCGACCCCGCGGGGCATCTGATGCGCCCCGTTTACGCAGTTTTTACGTATGCCAGGCTATGCTGGGGGTTGTAATGAACGGAGAGGGACCCCCGCAGGGGTGAAAGCGACGTTTCATGTTCTTCGATTCCAATTACCTGCTGTTCGTCCTGTTGCCCACGATGCTCATCTCTCTGCTGGCCCAGGGCTATGTGCGCTCCACATTCGGCAAGTGGCAGCGGCAGCGCAACAGCGCCGGCCTGCCTGGCCACGCCATCGCGCAGCTGATCATTCGCCGCACCGAGGTCGGCGACGTACGCTTCGAGCGCGCGACGCAGCGCAGCGCCGCGGCGGCCGGCGTGCGGGTGGAGCGGGGCGCCGGCGCTTTTGGCGACCATTACGATCCGCGCAGCCATACCGTGCGCCTGTCCGCCGAAACGGCGGACCGCCCGTCGGTGGCCGCCATGGCCGTGGTCGCTCATGAGTTGGGTCATGCCTGGCAGCATGAAGTCCGATCGCCCCTGATTCAGATGCGCTCCGCCCTGCTGCCGGCGGTGAGTCTGGGGCCGCAACTGGCCTTCGGCCTGATCCTTGCCGGTCTGTTTATCAACCTGGTGGGTCTGATCTGGCTGGGGATCGCGTTCTTCGGTCTGGTCGTGCTCTTCAGCATTCTGACCCTGCCGGTGGAATTCGACGCCAGCCGCCGCGGCATGATTCTGCTGCGGCAGGCGGGGCTGATGCAGTCGGCGAGCGATGAAGCGGGCACGCGCGCGGTGTTGCGGGCCGCCGCGATGACCTACGTGGCCGCGGCCCTGACGGCCGTGCTGCAACTGCTTTACTACATCAGTATGGCGCAGCGACGCCGCTGAGGGACTATTCCAGCCGTTGCCGTTCAAAGCGGCGGCGCAGGCGGCGCAGGCGGCCGCGACGCGGGTGCAGACTGCTGACGAGGTCGTCCATCTGCCGTTCCCAGTCGCGCACGCGGCGTCGCCAGCCGGCCCTGGCGTAGGTCAACTGGCGCCGCTGGCGACCGAGCGGGCGCGGCTCCCCGGTCTCGCGCCCGGTCCAGGTGAGCACCATGGATGCCCAGGCCAGGCCGCCGCCAAAGCCGCAAAAGGCGATGTGGTCGCCTTCCTCAATGCGGCCGGCCTCAATGGCCTCGCACAGGGCGATGGGAATCGAGGCGGCCGAGGTGTTGCCGTAGTGTTCCAGGTTGCTGACAAAAATATCCGGCGAGACGCCGAGGTTGCGCGCGGCGGCCTCAATGATGCGGAAGTTCGCCTGATGGGGCACCACGAGGGCCAGATCACCAATGTCCAGTTGCGCCTTCTCCAGCGCCTGGCTGATGCTTTCGCCCACAATGCGGGTGGCAAAGCGGTAGACCTCGCGTCCGTTCATCTGCAGCTTGTCGAGACGGGCGCCAATCGGAGCCGCGCCCGGTCGCTGGCTTTCCGGGCTGGCCATGGCTGGCAGAATCAACAGGTCCCGACCGGAACCGTCGGAACGCAACACGGCGGAACGAATGCCACCGTCCGATTCGCTGGCCTTGAGCACGACGGCGCCGGCGCCATCGCCGAAGAGGACGCAGGTACCGCGGTCGCGCCAGTCGATGATGCGGCTCATCGTCTCGGCGCCGATGACGATCGCGCTTTCGATGCTGCCGCTGCGTATTGACTGGGCGGCCATGTTGAGGGCATAGACAAAGCCTGCGCAGGCCGCGCTCAGGTCAAAGGCGCCCGCGCGGGTCGCCCCCAGCTGGTCCTGGATCAGGCTGGCGGTGCTGGGAAACACGTTGTCGGGCGTGGAGGTGGCGACGACGATCAGGTCAAGTTCGAGCGGCAGGATATTGGCGACCTCAAGTGCGTTGCGCGCGGCGCGCAGCCCCAGGGAGGCCGTCGATTCATGACTGGCGGCGATTCGTCGCTCGCTCACGCCGGTGCGGGTGCGAATCCATTCATCGCTGGTCTCGACGATGGCGGCCAGGTCCTGATTGGTCAGCACCTGGGAGGGCACGGCCATGCCCCAGCCAACGACGTGGGCGTACGCCCCCTGGGGTTCGGGTAGCAGGCGTGGATCGCGACCGTTACCGTGCGTCGCCATTGTGGTTGTAGTCACCAAAGATCAGCACGGCGTTGTGACCGCCGAAGCCGAAGGAATTGCTCATCACGCGCTCCAGTGTCTTGCCGCGTCCCTCGTTGGGCGTGTAGTCCAGGTCGCAATTGGGGTCCTGGTTGTCCAGATTGATGGTGGGCGGGATGAAATTGTCCTGCATGGCCTTGATGGCGAAAATGGCTTCCACCGAACCGGCGGCCCCCATCAGGTGGCCCGTCACCGATTTCGTCGAACTGATCGGGATGTCCGCGGCGTCGTCGCCGAAGGCATGCTTGATGGCGCAGGTCTCGCTGACGTCGTTGAGCGGCGTGCTGGTGCCGTGGGCGTTGATGTAGTCGATCTGCGGTCCTTCCAGACCGGCATTGTCCAGCGCCTGGGTGATGGCCGTGGCCGCACCTTCGCCGGTTTCCAGCGGGGCCGTGATGTGAAAGGCATCCGAGGTATGGCCGTAGCCCAGTATTTCGGCATGAATGGTCGCGCCGCGCGCCAACGCGTGGTCGAGGTCTTCCAGCATGAGCATGGCGGCGCCTTCGGCCACGACGAAACCGTCGCGGTCGACGTCAAAGGGCCTTGAGGCGCGTTTCGGCTCGTCATTGCGGCGCGAGATGGCGCGCATGTTGTTGAAACTGGCGATGGTGATGGCGCTGAGTGCGGCCTCGCTGCTGCCGGCGAGAATGGCGGTGGCGGCCCCGCGCCGGATGATTTCGGTCGCTTCGCCGATGCTGTTGTTGCCGGTGGCGCAGGCGGTTGAGATGGCGAAGTTCGGGCCGCGCAGCCCCCACTTCATCGAGACCTTGCCGGAGGGGCTGTCCGGCAACATCATGGGCACCATGAGGGGGCTGACGCTGCTGGCGCCTTTCTCGAGGAACTGGCGAATGCTCTCAAAGAGCGAGCCGATGCCGCCGATACCGGAGCCCATCACGCAACCGACGTCGTAACGGTTCTCCTCCGTCACTTCCAGGCCGGCGTCATCAATGGCCTGCTGGGCGGCATACAGTCCCAGATGGGTCACGCGGTCCGTGCGGCGGACTTCGCGACGGCCCAGGAAAGCTCTGGCGTCAAAGTTGCGCACTTCACCTGCAAAATGGTTTTCAAGCCCGCTGGTATCAAAACTGGTGATGGTGTCGATGCCCGTCACCCCGTTGCGGGCGTTGCTCCAGGCTTCCTCGACGTCGTTGCCGGTCGGACAAATGATTCCCATCCCGGTCACAACGACCCGACGGCGATCTCCCATCGCTACCCTCCAGCCCGACGCGGACATTGCTGGCGTTTTTGACAGGCCAGTGGCTGATTATAACACAGGCCTGCGCGCCTGCCTGCAAGCAGGGCCCTGTGCTATACTGCCGTCCGGGCGCGGAGGGGTCGATGATTCTGGTAACCGGTGCGGCGGGTTTTGTGGGCCGTCACCTCGTTGCGCAATTGCTTGGACGGGGTCTGGCAGTGCGTTGTCTCGTCCCCCCGGGCAGGGACGTGGCCAGTTTGATGCATGCCGGACTGCCCCGGCCGGAACTGGCGGGCGGTCATCTGCTGGACGAGGAGTCCCTTTATCGCGCGGTCACCGGCGTTCACGTGGTCTTTCATCTGGCCAGCGCCCAGTGGTGGGGTCGAACGCGCGACCTGCAACGCTATGAGGTCGCCGGCGCGCGCAACCTGGTGCGCGCTGCCCGCGCGGCGCGGGTCGGGCGCATCATCACGCTCAGTCATCTCGGCGCCGCGCGCGAGGCCGCCTGGCCCCTGCTGCAGGTCAAGGGGGTGGTTGAGAACACGCTGCGCCAGAGCGGTCTGGCCTGGACCATCGTGCGCAGCGCCATGGCCTTCGGGGAGGACGATTCCTTCATCAACGCCATGTTGCTGTCGCTGCGCGCCAACCCCCTGTTTTTTGCGATGCCGGGCCAGGGCGAGGTTGTCCTGCAGCCCATCCACGTAGATGACCTGGTGCAGGCCCTGACCGCCTGTCTGGACCGCATCGCCCTGGTGGACCACCTGCTGGAGATCGGTGGCCCGGAGTACATCTCCCTGCGGGACCTGTTGCGCACGCTGATGCGCCTGTGGAACATGCCGAGATTGCTGGTCTCTGTGCCGCCCTGGCTGTTGCGCCGCATGGCCGTGTTTTACAGTCGGGTGTTGCCACGCGTCATGCTGACGCCCCAGATGCTGGACCTCCTGGCCATCAGCCGGGTGACCGGCCTCGGAAACGCCTGGACGAACTTCGGCGTGCGACCCCGGCGCCTGGAAGACAGCCTGCTGCACTGGCAACGGAAACATGGCTGGCGCCAACTTCTTCAGACGTCGCTGCGTCCCCATCCGCGAGGCATCCCGGGGTGAGGGAGCAGGGCATTCGTCTGTTGCACACGCTGCAGGAAATGGAAGCCGCCGTCGACCTGCAACGCAGCTACTGGGGGTCCCGCCCGGAGTCCGTCGTGCCGGGCCACATGCTCTACACCATCGCGCAGCATGGCGGTCACGTGCTGGGGGCCTTTGGGCGCCGGGGAGATCAACTGGTCGCCATTCTGGTGGGCATGCCCGGGCTGTCCTGCAGCGCTTCGGGGGAGAGCAGCTCGTATCTGCTGTCCAAACGCATGGTGGTGCACGCCGACTGGCGCAAGCGCGGGCTGGCCAGACGCCTGAAACTGGCGCAGCGGGAACGGGCGCTGTCCCAGGGGATTCGCCTGGTGCGCTGGACCTTTGACCCGCTGCTGGCGGCCAACGCCTGGCTGAACCTGCATCGCCTTGGCGCCCGGGCGACGGGTTATTGCGAGGATTATTTTGGTCCCGCCGGTGCGGGCGGACTGGCCGACAAGGGCAGCCCGGACCGCCTGCAGGTCGACTGGCGGCTGGACAGCAAACGCGTGTGCGTGCTGTCCGCCGGCGAGAACCCCGGCGCTGACACCGGGTGCCTGCTCAATTCTGGCGCGCCCCTGCTGAACCGGGCCGTTCCTGACGAAAAGGGACTGCTGCGGCCTGGCGGGTTGGACCCGCTGCCGCCTGACGGGCCTGCGCTGCTGGAGCTACCCATTGATTTCCCGGCCCTGCTGCGTCGCGATGCCCGCCTCGCGCAGGAGTGGCGTCTGCAGTTGCGCGCGGCCCTCAAGGCCCTGTTTGCCGCCGGCCACGTGCTGCAGGACTGTGTCCGCGGGACGCTGGACGGCAGGGAACGACTGTTTTATGTTAGCGCGCCGCTGACAGGGGAGGACGAGCCTTGACGGAAATCGGTCTGAACGCCATCACCATCCGCTCGGTCCAGTTGTTTCCGCTGGCCCTGCCGCTCGTGGAACGGCTTGGCACCAGCTTTGGCAACGAACCCTTCAAGGCGGCCATCCTGGTACGCCTGGATACGGAAGAGGGCGTCACAGGCTGGGGTGAGACTTCGGCGGAGATCAACCCGGGCTACAGTGCCGAGACGATGGGCACGTCCCTGCACGTCTTGCAGGAGTTCCTGATCCCGCGGGTCCTCGGCAGGTGCGTGGGCAGCGCCACGGAGATTCCGCCGCTGCTGGCCCAGGTGCGGGGCCATCCCCTGGCCAAACACGGGCTGGAGGCCGCCGTCTGGGATGCCCTTGCGCGACGCAACGACCTGCCGCTGGCGCAACTTTTTGCGCGTTATCTGCCGGCGGGCCATCAGCCGCGCGAACGGGCTCACGTGGGAGTCAGCATCGGCATTCAGGAGACCGTGGCGGATACTCTGGGCATTATCGAAAAACGCCTGGCTGAAGGCTACGGGCGCATCAAACTGAAGATCAAACCTGGCTGGGACCTGAAGCTGGCGCGAGGCGTGCGCGCGGCATTGCCGGACGTCACGCTGATGCTGGACGCCAACAGCGCGTATACGCTTGAGGACGCGGACCACCTGCGCCACCTGGACGATTTCAACCTCTTGATGATTGAGCAGCCCCTGGCCTGGGACGACATTTACGAACACAGCAAACTGCAGCCAGGCCTGCGCAGCGACATCTGTCTGGACGAAAGCATCCACAGCGTCAACGACGCCCGCCTGGCGACCGAGCTCGGCGCCTGCCGCATCATCAACCTGAAGCCGGCCCGGGTAAGCGGCTACACCGAGAGTCTGGCGATCTACCGTTTCTGCGTGGAACATGAGGTCCCGCTGTGGATCGGCGGCCTGCTGGAGACCGGCGTGGGGCGCGCCGCCAACCTGGCCTTCGCCTCACTACCGGGAGTGACCCTGCCGAGCGACATTTCGGCCACCTCGCGTTACTACGATCCCGACGTCACCGAGCCGGCCTTTGTGCTGGAGAGCGGCAGCAGCATCAGCGTGCCGCGGGGAGCGGGCATCGGCGTGGAGCTGCAGCCCGATCGACTGCAGGAGGCGATGCAGCGCTGGCGTGACCGCTATCCCTACCGTGTTCCGGCCCTGCAGGAAACGCTGCTATTATGAAGGTGCTCGTGACCGGCGCCGCCGGTTTCATCGGCTCGCACGTAGCCGAACGGATGGTTGCGGCCGGCCATCGCGTGCGCGGGCTGGACAACTTCGACAGCTATTACGCGCGTCCCCTCAAGGTGCGCAATGCGCGGGCAGTGCGCGCGGCAGGATGCGAATTGCTGGAGGCGGACCTGACGGCCGCCGGTCTCGCCGACCAGGTGGCCGGCAGCGACGTCGTCATTCACGCGGCGGCCCAGCCGGGCAATTCCGCGGCTACGTCCTTCGCCAGCTACGTGCGCAACAATCTGCAGGCGACCTGGTGCCTGCTGGAAGCGCTGCGGCAGTCAAACAGCCTGCAATTCTTCATCTACATCTCCACGTCCTCCATTTACGGGCATGAGGCCACGGCGCCGGAAAGCGCGGCCGCGCAACCAGTCTCGCAATACGGCGTCACCAAGCTGGCGGCCGAGCAACTGGTCCTTGCGCGACAGCGGGAAGATGGCCTCCCTGCCTGTTCGCTGCGCCTCTTCTCCGTCTATGGCGAACGGGAGCGGCCCGACAAACTCTTTCCGCGCCTGATCGGCAGCGCCCTGGGCGGGCCGGCCTGTCCTGTCTACGAAGGCAGCCGCGAACACTCCCGTTCCTTCACCTACGTGGCCGACGTGATGGACGCCATTGAGCGCGTCCTTGAGCGCCGGTCGGAATGCAACGGGGAAGTCATCAATATCGGCAATGACAGGGAATACCGCACCGGCGAACTCATCGACCTGGTGGAGTCGCTGATGGGCAGCGCGCCGCGCCTCTCCCTGCAGCCGCGGCGTCACGGCGACCAGTTGCGCACCTGCGCCGACATCCGCAAGGCGCGGCAGTTGCTGGGTTTTGCGCCCCGTACCAGCCCGACGGAGGGCCTGCGGCGGGAAATCGAATGGATGCGTGAACTGGCCCAGGAAACCGGGCTGAAAAACTGATGGAGAACCCTGAATGAATTTCGCTGAAGAAACGCTGGGCTTCATAGGCTGTGGCGTGATGGGCGAAGCCATGATTCGTGGCCTGCTGGAAAAGGACACCCTGGCGGCGCGCCAGATCATCGCGGCGGACCCGCGCGCCGAGCGCCTGCAGGAATTGCGCGAGCGCTACGGCGTGCGCGCCACGGCGGACAACGTCGCCGCCATCCAGGAGGCTTCCGTGGTCGTTCTGGCCATCAAGCCCCAGGCCCTGTCCGAGGTCCTGCCGCAACTGGGAAACGCCCGTAACGCCCGCCTCGTCCTGAGTATCATGGCCGGCGTCCGTCTGGAAACCATCGACTCCGGACTCGGGGGCGTGGCCGTGGTACGGGCCATGCCCAACACCCCGGCCCAGATCGGGCAGGGCATCACGGTGTGGACGGCCAACGAGGCCATCGACGAGGCCGGCCTGGCGCTGGCGCGGGAACTGCTGCTGGCCTTCGGCGAGGAACTCTACAAGCAGGATGAAGGCGCGCTGGACATGGCCACGGCCCTGAGCGGCAGCGCCCCCGCCTACATCTTCCTTTTCATGGAAGCTCTGATCGACGTGGGCGTGCACATGGGCTTCGCGCGGCGTGAAGCCGAACGTCTGGTGCTCATGTCTATGTCTGGCTCGGTCGCCTACGCCGAACGGTCCGGTCTGCATCCGGCCGAACTGCGCAATCAGGTCACCAGTCCCGGCGGCACGACGGCCGAAGCCCTTTATCAGCTGGAGCGCGGCGGCCTGCGCACGGTGGTCGCCCAGGCCGTGTGGGCGGCCTGGCAGCGATCGGCGTCGCTGGGGGGCGCGGCGACGATTCGCGGCCTCAACGGCAACGGCTGATCGCCGGACGAAGTGATTGTGAAACTATGGACATTCGCCTGGCGTCGGGCTACAATGCGCGCCAGGTGTGGCCTCGTGCAGGTTGACCTTTTTCTGCAGCGGGGCGGAGAAACGCAGGAGAGCGATTTATGGCGGATGTGACGGGCACAATGTTTGACTCACTGCTGGAGCAGGTGCGGTCCTATGATCGCCACTACGATGCCGTGCAGGTGGGTCTGGTTGAGGAAGTGGGCGACGGCATCGCGCGCGTCTCCGGTCTGGAGAACGTGCGCTTCAGCGAACTGGTGTCCTTCGCCAACGGCGCCGCCGGCATCGTCTTCAACCTGGAAGACGAGCACGTCGGCGTCATCATCATGGGCGAGTACGACGAAATCAACGAGGGCGACGAGGTCCGGGCACTGGACCGCATCGCCTCGGTGCCCGTGGGCGAGGGTCTGGTCGGGCGCGTGGTGGATGCGCTGGGCAACCCGCTGGACGGGCGCGGTCCCGTCGCTTCCGACGAATACTACGCCGTTGAACGCATCGCGCCCGGCGTGATGGAACGGCGCAACGTCTTCCGCCCGATGCAGACCGGCATCGTCGCCATCGACTCCATGACTCCCATCGGCCGCGGGCAGCGCGAACTGATCATTGGCGACCGGCAGATCGGCAAGACGGCGCTGGCCATCGACACCATCCTCAACCAGAAGGAAGAGGAGATGAAGTGCATCTACGTCGCCATCGGCAAGCGCAAGGGCGAAATCGCCCGTCTGGTGGCGCTGCTGGAGGAAGCCGGCGCGATGGACTACACCACCGTGGTCGTGGCCTCGGCCTCGGACCCGGCGGCCATGCAATACATTTCGCCCTACGCCGGTTGCGCCATCGGCGAATGGTTCATGGAAAACGGCCAGGACGCGCTGGTCGTCTATGATGACCTGTCCAAGCATGCCTGGGCCTACCGCCAGGTGTCGCTGCTGATGCGGCGCCCGCCCGGACGGGAGGCCTACCCGGGCGACGTCTTTTACCTGCACAGCCGTTTGCTGGAGCGCGCGGCGCAACTCAGCGAGGCGCGTGGCGGTGGCAGTCTGACGGCCCTGCCCTTCATCGAAACGCTGCTGGGCGATGTCTCGGCCTACGTACCCACCAACGTCATTTCCATCACCGACGGCCAGATTTACCTGCTCAGTGACCTGTTTTACGCCGGTCAGCGGCCGGCCATGGACGTGGGCATCAGCGTCAGCCGCGTTGGCGGTGACGCGCAGACGACGGCCATGAAACGCGTGGCCGGGCGTCTCAAGCTGGACCTGGCGCAGTTCGCCTCGCTGGCGGCCTTTGCCCAGTTTGGCTCCGGTCTGGACCGCTCCACCCAGCAGCAACTGGACCGAGGTCTGCGATTGACCGAGCTGCTCAAGCAGCCGCAATACCAGCCCATGCGCGTGGCCGATCAGGTCGCGATCATCTATGCCGGCACCAACGGTCTGCTCGACGATGTGCCCGTGGAGAGCGTCGGCGCCTGGAAGGAGGACTTCCTGCGCAACTGGCAGACGAACTCGGCGGCGCTGTCGGGCAGCATTCAGGCTGACCCGGAGAACTGGGATGACGAGGTCGCCCAACAGGTCGAGGGCGCCATCAACGACTTCAACGCCCGCTGGACCCAGTCGTAGCGGCGGCCACAGGAGATAGCCGGTGGCTACTGCCAGAGACATCCAGAAACGCATACGCAGCGTACGGAATATTTCGCAAATCACGCGCGCTCTGGAGGCCGTCTCGGCGTCACGGGTGCGGCGCGCCCAGGCGCGGGTGCTGGCCAGCCGCGCCTACGCCGAAAAGGCCTGGGAACTGCTGCTCAACGTGCAGGCCGGGGGGGGCGGGGGCGGCACCATGCACCCCTTGCTGGAAGAACGCCCGGAAATCCGCAGCATCATGGTCGTGCTGATCACCTCCGATCGCGGGCTTGCGGGCGCCTTCAACGCCAACATCATTCGCGTGGCGCAGCGCTTCGCCGGGCGCCTGGACAAGCCCGTGCAATACGTGACCATCGGTCGCAAGGGCCGCGACGCCATGGTGCGCGCCGGCGCCAACGTGGTGGCCGAGTTCAGCGACCTGCCTTCCGAGCCCGGCATCAGCGACATTTCCCCGGCGACGCGTCTGGCGATCGATGCCTTCCTCGCCGCCGAGGTCGATGACGTCTTCATCGCCTACACCGACTTCGTCAACATGCTGACGCAACGACCGGCTGTGTTGGGCTGGCTGCCGCTGATACCACACACCATTGAGGACCAGGTGGCGGCGGAATTCGTCAAGGACGTGCCCTCCCTGAGCGAAGGCGTATCCAGCTACGAATACGAGCCGGGAGCAGAGGCCATCCTGCAGGAAATCGTGCCGCGCTTCACCGAATTGCAGCTTTATCAGGCCCTGCTGGAGAGCCAGGCGAGCGAACATGCGGCGCGCATGGTGGCCATGCGCAACGCCTCCGACAATGCCTCCCAGCTGGTGGATGACCTTACGCTGGAATACAACAAGGCGCGTCAGACAGCAATCACGGCCGAGATTCTGGATATCGTGGGCGGCACCGAAGCCCTGCAGGACGCCATGGACGCCATGGCCGATCGCATAGAGGAAATCGCAGGTTTGAGCGAGCAAGGAGTGCGGATATGAGTGAGGTGCAGGGCCGCATCGCCCAGATCCTGGGCAACGTGGTTGACGTCAAATTCCCCGCCGGCGAGTTGCCCGACATCAACGAGGCGCTGCGGGTTGCGCGCGGGGAAGGGGAACCCGACCTTGTGCTTGAAGTGCAGTTGCACATGGGCGACAACCTCGTAAAGACCGTGGCCATGGACAGCACCGACGGCCTGCAGCGCGGCCTGCCGGTCATCGCAACAGGTTCGCCTATAACCGTGCCCGTCGGCACGGCCTCCCTGGGTCGCGTGTTTAACGTTCTGGGGCGCGCCATTGACAACCAGCCGGAAGTGTCCGACGAGGCGCCGCGCCGTTCCATTCACACGCCGGCGCCCGACTTCGAGGACCAGTCGACCACCATCGAGCAGTTTGAAAGCGGCATGAAGGTCATCGACCTTGTGGCGCCCATGACCCGGGGCGGCAAGACGGGTATTTTCGGCGGCGCCGGCGTGGGCAAGACCATCACCATTCAGGAATTGATCAACTCCATCGCGACACAACACGACGGCCTGTCGGTCTTCGCCGGCGTTGGCGAACGCACCCGTGAGGGCACCCAGCTCTATGGTGAGATGGAAGAGGCCGGGGTGCTGGACAAGCTGGCGATGGTCTTCGGCCAGATGAACGAGCCGCCCGGCGTTCGCCTGCGAGTGGCGCTCTCCGGCCTGGCCATGGCCGAGCAGTTCCGCGACGAGGGGCGCGACGTGCTGCTCTTCATCGACAACATTTTCCGTTATTCCCTGGCGGGGGCGGAAGTCTCGGCCCTGCTGGGTCGCATGCCCTCGGCGGTCGGTTACCAGCCGACGCTGGCGGACGAAATGGGCCTGTTGCAGGAGCGCATCACCTCGACGCGCAGCGGTTCCATCACCTCGATGCAGGCCGTCTACGTGCCGGCGGACGACTATTCCGATCCGGCGCCGGTCGCCGTGTTCACGCATCTGGACGGCACCATTGCGCTGGAGCGCTCGATCGCGGCGCGAGGCCTGTTCCCGGCGGTAGACCCGCTGGCCAGCACCAGCAAGATTCTCGACCCGCAGATCATCGGCGAAGAGCACTACCGTACGGCGCGCGAGGTGCAGCAGGTATTGCAGCGCTACAAGGACCTGCAGGACATCATCGCCATCCTGGGCGTGGACGAACTGTCCGACGACGACAAGCAACTGGTGGCGCGCGCGCGCAAGATCGAGCAGTTCCTGTCGCAGCCCATGGTGGTGGCGGAGCAGTTCACCGGCCGGGAGGGCCGTTACGTGCCCGTGCGCGATACGGTGCGCGGCTTCCGCATGATCCTTGACGGGGAACTGGACCATATTCCCGAGCAGATGTTTTACATGGCCGGCGCCATGGACGACGTGTTGCAGCGCTTTGAGGAAGCCGGAGACTGAGCGATGACCATCCACGTCGAGGTCGTCACGCAGGAACGCAAGGTCTTCGAGGAGCTGGAAGCCGACATCGTCGTGCTGCCGGGCAGCGAGGGCGAAATGGGTGTGCTGCCGCGCCACGCGCCGCTTCTGACGACCATGGGCTTTGGCGAACTGATCGTGCGCAAGGGCCCGGCCGAGGAGCGCTTTGCGATTTACGGTGGAGTCGTCGACGTGCGGCCGGACAAGGTCGTCGTGCTGGCGGACCTGGCGGAATCGTCCTTCAGCCTGGACATTCGCGCCATCGAAGAGGCGCGCGAAAGCGCCGCCCGCATGCTGCAGGAAGGCGTGCCGGAAGACCAAAATCGCGAGGCGCAACTGGCCCTGCGTCGCGCGGAACTGGGCGCGCGCATCCATCGTCGCATCCAGGGTCGCGGCAGTGCGCTGCGGATACTTGACCAGGACGAGGAAGACGCGGAATAACCGGCCGCGTCCGCATGACACAAGGCGCCCGGCGGTATATCGCCGGGCGTTGCGTTCCCCGACGTCAGCGAGTATAACCGGCAGCAGTTGGCACAGGACGGCGTGAATGGCGTTGTTCTCCCGTAAACTGGGTCTCGACATCGGTACGGTCAACGTCCTGATTTACGATCGCGGTGAGATCGTGCTGCAGGAACCCTCGCTGGTCGCCCTGACGACGGAAGAAGAGCGCATCGTTGAAATCGGCCAGCCGGCGCGGGAAATGCTGGGCAAGACCGACGACGAGGACATTCAGGTCATTCGGCCCCTGCGCGACGGGGTCATCGCGGACTACGAAGTCACCGAAGCCATGCTGCGCCACTTTTTCAGCAAGATATCCGGTCGCGTGCGCCTCTTCCGGCCTACCGTCATGGTGGCGGTCCCCTGGGGCGTGACCAGCGTCGAAAAGCGCGCGGTGCACGAGGCGGCGCTGGCGGCCGGCGCGCGCGAGGCCTGGCTGATTCACGAACCCCTGGCGGCGGCCATCGGCGCGGGTCTGCCGGTGGGCACGCCGGCCGGCGACATGGTGATCAACATCGGCGGCGGCATCACCGAGGCGGCGGTCATCAGCCTGAACAAGATTGTGCGCGCCGAAAGCGGGCGTCTGGGGGGGCTGCGCCTCGACGAGGCGATCATGAGCTACGTCCGGCGCAAGTACAACCTGGGCATCGGCCAGCCTACGGCCGAGGCGATCAAGATTCAGATTGGCGCTGCCATAACGCCTGTGGAAGAATTGACGATGGAATTGCAGGGTCGCGACAACGTCAGCGGCCTGCCACGCACCATCCACATCTCGACCGGCGAAGTGGTGGAAGCCATGGCCGAGGCGCTGTCGATGATCGCCGGCGTCGTCCGCAGTGTGCTGGCCGAAACGCCGCCCGAACTGTCTTCCGACATTATCGACCGTGGCATCGTCATGACCGGGGGCGGGGCCCTGTTGCGCGGGCTTGACCGTTATCTCACCCGGGCCACGGGCGTGCCGGTCTATCGCGCCGACAACGCCCTGATCGCGACGGCCAGCGGCGCCGGTCGGGCGCTGGAAGAACCAGCAATCCTGCGCCGGGTGCTGCAAACGTCACAGACTTCAATCTGACAAATAGTAGGTCATGTGCTGCAGGTGCACGACCGGGTCGATGTGCTGGACGCGCACACCCGCCGTGACGTTGAGATTGATGGGTGCGTAATTCAGGATGGCGCGCACGCCGTGGCCCGTCAGCACGTCGGCCACTTCCTGGGCGTTGGCCGCCGGAACGGCAATCATGGCGACGTGAATGTCCAGACGACGGATCACCGGGCCCGCCTGGTGAAAGTCCTGTACGCGACACTGCCCGACCTGCTGGCCCTGTTTGGCGGGGTCGGTATCAAATACGCAGGCGATGTGAAAGCTGCGTTCGGTGAAGCCGCGGTAGTTGGCCACGGCGCGACCGAGATCGCCGGCGCCGACCAGCGCGACCTGCCAGACCCGGTCGACGTTCAGGACGCTCTTGAGTTGCCGGGTCAGGTAGTCGATATGGTAGCCGGTGCCCTGCTTGCCGAAGCCGCCAAAGTGCGACAGGTCCTTGCGGATCTGGGCGGAGCTGATGCCAAGGCGCTGGCCCAGCTCGTGCGACGAGGTGACCTTGTGGTCTTCCTGGGCCAGACGTTCGAGGGCGCGCAGATAGACGGGCAGTCTGCCGATGACAATATCCGGTATCTGGCTGGTGGCAGGCTCGTCGGCGTTCATTGCGTCCCACAAGTGAAATGAATCACATGCTTGCGCCGAAAGCCTACCATGTTTGCCAGGGCGCTTCCACATTCTGCCGCATGCTGAAGCGGGTTATAATGGGATCAGTCGACCAGCGGGGGAGTGGCGGAACTGGCAGACGCGCATGACTTAGGATCATGTCTCATGTGAGGTGAGGGTTCGAATCCCTCCTTCCCCACAGCGACAACCTGATACTCAGCCCTTCATCCCGCCCAGGGCCAGCCCGCCGCGCAAATGCCGCTGCAGCAGGGCGAAGATTCAGCGTGGAGCCTCGCCGTAGTCCAATAGGCGATTGAGTTGGAAGTTCACACTGCTTGCAGCCGGATCCGGCTCCGAAAAGTCGTGACTAAAAAGATATGTTGGCGCTTCCACCTTGCCGCTTTCGTGGACCCGAACAAAGGCAAGGATGTGAACTTCCCGGTCGTTGCGTTTGCAATTTAGCGCAGTGAGCAATTCATTGCGTGTAAGAGTGACATCACTTGCGTCTGCTCGGCGTCCCTTGACTTCAATAAGCCTCAGAGGTCCGTGACCATTTGGGATGCTTTCTATGTCGTAACCACGTTTGCTTGCGCTGACGTCCCTGGGTGAATTTCCGAGTTCGTACTCCGCGCTCATGACGGCCTCCATGGCGGCCAGCTCGATTTCGCGGCGCGCTAGGGCGTCTGCTTGTCCCCGTTCGCCCAGCAATGCTACCGGGAGAACAAGTGCCACACCTGCGACATGGGGATCACCTAGATTGATTTCTTCATCAAGGTCGAGATCATTCATGCGCCTGTCAAGCCGCGCCCTGTGGCGTTCCCTACGGTCTTCCGCCGAACTTCGGTTGGCACGGGCAAGGTTTATCTCTTGTTGATTTCCTTCTAGAACGGCTGCCTTTTCTCTCTTATGTGACCTTTCAATGATTTCATCCTGATGATTGATCTCTTGCATTAGATGCGCACGGATGACCTTGCGATCCCGATTGATCTTTTTCTTCCGATTTTGAGAAATCTGTTCCAACCTGGGAATGATCTTCTCGCCGATGAGTGAGTCAATTGCACAGTCAATATATTCATCCTGCCGCCCAATCCACTCTTCTGACAAGAGTCGGTCTACTGCTTCATTCTCCAATGCCTCGGCTCTGCGGTAGTCGATCCAAGGCGCATCATCAGGATACATGACTTGGCCGTCTTTACTGATTTCCACACACCAGGCGCCTCGTTCAAGCTCCCGAGGTCGCCCTTCAGCACTTTGGTGGCCACTGATAATGGCCTGCTCAAGATAAACGAGAAGGCGTGGCTGCATCCCAAGGTTCTGATCGTCTATCAGAACTGCACCATGCCTGAGCGGTCTGTGATTCAATGACAGGACTCTCGTTACCATGGCCTGCAGAAGGGGATGGCCAATTCCAATTAATTGTGCACATTTGCCGCTTAGTTCGTGATAGCGTTGCGGCTCAAAGCAAATGGAATTGTAAGAGCGCTCCGGTTTGACCTCGGCCTCGGTGACACTCTCACGGATTTCAGGAGGCACGCGGCTTAGCGTGAAGACTCCGTGCTCCCTTTCATGTTCGCTCAGTTCGGCCCGGTACAGCTTTAGGGCGCGGTTGGTGAAGGCTTTAATGTGCCAAGGTTGAAGGCTGGCGGCGAGGGCACGGGTTCGATGCATGTCCATTTTCTTGACCTTAGACTCTTCTAGTGTCGTGATGACAAGGCGATTTTCAATGTCGTCCAGCCTCTTGCTTGCCATTTGAAGATTGCGCTCTAGGTCAGGAAGTGGAAGGGTTTGATCAGGTCGAGCGATGGCTTCCATCATCATTTCTTGAAGTGACTGTTCGCGAAAAACGTCTCCAAGCACATTGAACATCTTGCCATCCAACGCGCCACTTATATTCCTCATCTTGTCCATCAACCTATTGAACACACGCCCTTCGCGGGTGTTGCTAGCAAGCATGTTCCACAAATAGCAAGTCTTCCTCTGACCAATGCGATGAATACGTCCAAAGCGTTGCTCAAGGCGATTAGGATTCCAGGGAAGGTCGTAATTGATCATCAGGTTAGTACAGTGCAGGTTTATGCCCTCACCTGCGGCATCGGTGGCGACAAGGAAACGAACACAATCGTCCGTCCAGAAACGTTCTTGGACCTCGCGTCGCTGACTGAAATTTATGCCGCCGTGAATCTGTAAGATATTCTCTGGCTCGCCGGTTAACTCGACAAGACGTTCTATCAAGTAGGCAAGGGTATCACGAAATTCGGTGAAAATTATGAGCTTGCGAGGGCTGCCGTCACCGTGACTCAGCAAACTTTCGTTCCTCAGCAGGATTTCCAAATCATCCCACTTGCTATCGATCCCGCTGTTCCTAACTTGGACTGCCTGCGACTCTAGGTCTTCGAGAATGCCTATTTCCTTTTTCAGTTCGTCGATGTTGTCCGCGTTCGTGTAATTTTTTACGAATTCTTCTTCATTTTGCTCAGGGTCTTTCACATGGCCGTCGGCGATGTCTTCGATGTCTTCGTCATCGAATTCTTGGGTCGCTGAAGACGGTGCCGAGCCAGATGATTGCCACTCAGTCAATAGGTCACGAAGCCTAGCATGGCGTCTGTGAAGAGTCTGGACAATCGCCCCGGGAGAAGAGGCAAGACGCCGCTGCAGGATTATCATGGCGAATCCTACATTGTTTCGGCGTCCCCCTTCCAGTTCCTTCGCCCTGTTGAATTCTTCGCGAACGTATTCGGTTACCCTCTCGTACAAAGCCTGACCTTGGTCGGCGAGCTCAAAGTCACGGGTATATGCGAAACGCTGAGGAAAAAGATTGCTCCCGTCAAAGTTTTTCAAATCCTCTTTTTGCATTCGCCTAAATAAGTCACTGTATCCCGAAATCCCCGCAGCATTAACCTCTTGACTGTGGGAATCAATCTTACGATCGGAGAAGCGATCGGAGTCGAGCAAGCGCAGAAAAAGCTGAAATTCATTGTGACGTCCATTGTGTGGCGTTGCTGTGAGCAAGAGCAAATTGGTTGTCCGTTTACCTAACAACTCGCCCAGGCGGTAACGTTGCGTATAATTGGGCGTCTTGCCAAACCAAGGTGCAGACATTTTGTGTGCTTCATCAATAAGGACCAGATCCCAGGCCGTTTGATCCAGCATTTTCCGGTACCTTGGGCGTTTGATCTGGTCCATCCGAGCGATCAGAAGGTCATTTGCTGTCAAGGCCTCTATCGAATTGCTGGTGTCCTCGGAGAAGATCTTGAATTCCAGCGAGAATTTCTCCCGCAATTCTTCTTGCCATTGATAGGCAAGGTTACCTGGAACACAGATCAAGCAACGGTCGACCGCACCCCGTATTTCCAGTTCGCGGACTAGCAGGCCGGCCATTATGGTTTTGCCGGCACCGGGGTCATCTGCAAGCAAGAACCGCAGGGGCTGTTGTTCCAACATGTAGTTGTAGACAGCGTCAATCTGGTGCGGTAAAGGTTGGATGGGTGAACTGTGAACGGCCTGCAGCGGGTCAAACACATGGGCGAATTTAATGCGCCAAGCATCGGACGCAAGCCGAAACTCATTGGGTTCCGCGCTAAAATCAAATCGAAGTTCGGGAACATGTTCGAGCCGTTCTTCTTCTCTGCGCAAAACTGTTCGTGTTATTGGAGGGCGACCATCTTCCCGCCGATAAGTCACTTTGGCTCCCACTCGACCCTTTACTTCAACATGTAGGATCGTAACAACTTCATTTTGAGCGATGCCTCGAACACGCATGTCGACCCTGAGCTCTTCGAGTTTCACGTTAGCCCCTGTCATGGTACGATAAACGCTTGAACTGGAATTGGGCCAAAGTGTACAGAAGATGTGAAGGCTGAAGCAAATTCAATTATTTTGTGTAATGTGAGAACGATTTTCAGCCACAGAGAACGGCCGGATCAGCCCTTCATCCCGCCCAGGGCCAGGCCGCCGCGCAAATGCCGCTGCAGCAGGGCGAAGACGGCCAGCGCCGGCGCGGCAGCGACCACGGAGGTCGCCATCATTTGCTCAATCTCGGTGTGATAGGCGCCGATGAAGGAAAACAGACCAAGCGAAATCACCCACTGGTCCGTGCTGCCGGCGAGCACGAAGGCCAGCAGATAGTGGTTCCAGCCATCCAGAAAAATAAACAGCGACGTCGCCGCCAGGCCGGGCATGGCCAGCGGCAGCGTGACCAGGCGAAAGGCCTGAAAACGGTCGCAGCCGTCGACGAGGGCCGCCTCCTCGAAGTAGAGGGGGATGCCCTGCATGTAGCCCCAAAGGACCCATATTGCCGTCGGCAGCATGAAGGTGATGTAGGCGATGACCACGCCGCCCGTCGTGTTCAGCAGACCGGCGTCGCGGAACATCAGGAAAAGCGGCACGATCAGGGCCGAGGCGGGCAGCAGTTGCCCGAGCAGCACGAAGACGATGAAGGGCATCCTTCCGCGGAAACGGTAGCGGTTCAGGCTGTAGGAGGCGAGCAGGGAGACCGGAATCACGACGAAGGTGGCCGTGACGTTAATGATCGTCGTGTTGCCCAGCCAGAGCAGCAGGGGTCTGTCCTGGAAAATGGTCAACCAGGACTCAATACTGAACTGGCGCGGAAGGATCAGCGGCGTTTCAAATCCCATGCTGTATCCCCGGGGTGTGAATGAGGCCATCACCATCCAGTAAAAAGGGTAAACGATGGCGATGGTTGTGGTGACCAGCACAATGACGAAGCCCATGCTGCCGATGAACTGACGACGACGGCCGGCATCGTGCAGCATGGTGCCTGTCCGGACCGCAGGGTCACTCATGCGGGCTGCGCTCATCCCTGCGTCCTTTCTTCCTCGCGGCGCAGCACGATCAGGTAGACAAAAACCAGCAGCAGGCTAAAAAGAAGCGAGATCACGGCCAGTGCCGAACCGCGTCCCAGGCGATTGGAGCCGAAGGCTTCCTGATAGGTGTAGACGGAGAGGACCCGCGTGGCATCGCCCGGTCCGCCCCGGGTCAGGGTCCAGGCCATGGTGAAGAGTTTGGAGGACCAGATCGTCAAAAGGGTGAGCATGGTGATGCTGACGGCACGGATGCCGGGCATGGTGATGTAGCGAAAACGCGCCCAGGCGCTGGCGCCGTCCACTTCGGCCGCCTCGTACTGTTCCGGCGGAATGCCCTGAAGCCCTGCCAGCAGAATCAGGGTGACCGCGGGGAAGAGGCGCCAGCTGGTGGCGATGACGATGGAAAGCATGGCGGTCTCGCTGCTGTAAAGCCAGGAGTGGCCTTCCTCAAGTACGCCCAGCAGGTTAAGGACTTCATTGATGGGGCCGACCTGCGGGTTGAACATGACGTACCAGATCAACGTGACGACCAGCCAGGGCGTGGCCCAGGGGATAATCAACAGGGTGCGCGCCAGGCCTCTAAACCTGGTCGTCCTGTTCAGCAGCAGGGCGACGAAGAGGCCGGTCAGAAAACTGAGGACCACAGTGCCGGCGCTGTATGTGAATGTGCGCCAGAGGGAGGTGGCGAGACGATTTCGGGACAACAAACGCTCGTAATTGTCAAAGCCGATGAATTCGGCGCTGCTGAAGCGCAGCAAATGGGCGTCCGTCAGGCTGATCAGGGTGCTGTAGAACAGCGGCACGTAGATGATGGCGATGATCAGCAGGCCCGCTGGCGCCAGCAGGATCCAGGGCAGGAAACTTCGCGATGTCGTCATGGCGGTGTCACTTGAAGAATGGACAGTTCAGGGCGGGACGGACGCCAGGGCGCCCGTCCCGCTGCATGGACCCGCAGAAAACCTGCTTTACTGGTCTTCGAGGAATTCTTCAACGTCCGTCTGCAGGTCGGCCATGGCTTCCTCAACAGGCCGGTCATCATAGAGCACCTCGACCAGGCGATTGTTGATGATGCGCACGATATCGCTGTGATACACCTCAAGCCCAGGAGCCGCGACCGGCACGAATTTCGGTCCATCGTCCGCGAAGGTCTGGAACCAGGGATTGTCCATCAGGAAACTTTCGGTCACCGCACCCTCGATCGGGTTGATGGTGCCGCTGCTGTTGGTCCACACCTGGCCCCACTCGGTGGTGGCGATTGACTTGATGAATTCGCAGGCGAGCTCCTGGTTGGGACCACCCGCCGCGATTCCCACCAGGTTGTTCGGTCCGCCGGTCGGGCGCGCCGAGTCCGTGGGGAGCGGGTGGATGGTCACTGTGGACTGGACTTCCGGCGAGGCATTGCCCAGATTGACCCAGTACCAGGGGCCGTCGATGGTCATGCCGACCTTGCCACTGTTGAAATAGGGCCACTGGGCTCCGGCGCCATCAACGCCGCGAGGCATCACGCCCGCGTCGAAAAGGTCCTTGAAGAACTGCACACCGGCGATGACTTCCGGCTGGGTGAAGGCCGGCTCGCCATCCAGGGTCCAGTGGGCGCCATGACCGACGACCATGATCAGCACACCCTCGTGAAGGCGGGAATGTGCCGTGTTGGTCAACACGAGACCGAACTCTTCCTCGTCCGGGTTGGTCAGCGCCTGGGCTGCCGCCATGAAGCTTTCAAAATCAGTCGGCACGTCGATGCCGGCTTCATCAAACATGGGCTGGTGCACCCAAAGCGCGAGTGTACGGGCGGAGAGGTTCAGCGCATAAATGTTGCCCATGTCATCGACCGCATAGGAATCCTGGCCGGCAACCTTCTCCACGATGTCGGTGCCTTCGAAGCAGGCATTCAGCGGTTCCAGAACGCCCTTGTCGATGTATTCAAAGACGTTGAAGCCGGTCACCTCGATGATGTCTGGCGGCGTGCCGGCAGCGACTTCGAGATCGACGCGGTCAAACAACTGGTCCAGAGGGAAGGAGAAGGGCTCTATGGTTACGCCAGGGTTGGCCTCCATGAATGCCGCAGTCGTGCCCTCCCAGAATGGCGCGTAACTTGGGTCTTCCCATTGCCATGAGGACAGGCGCAGGGTGACTTCTTCCTGTGCCGAGGCGCTGAAAGCGCCGATCAGCAGCAGCAGGACAAGCAAAAGAGACATACGTTTCATAATCACTACCTCCCTGAGGGAAACTGACGATTTGGCTCGGACCACGCGGTCCGTGCCGACCATTATTTGTAACGCGATTTGAGTGGTCGGTCAAACCTCCGACTGACACGATCTGACAAAAGGCCGCGCCAACACGGTCAAGACCGGCAGTGAATGGCCTGGCGGCAATCGGCCATAGTCAGCCGGGACAGGCTGCTGCTATACTGACCTCGTGACGCCCAGGGGAGGCGGGAACAGGACGTGAACGTACAGACCGAACAGCTTGAGAATCGTATGGCCCGTCTGACGGTGGTGGTTGAATCCGGCCGCCTGGACGAGGCGCGCAAGAGCGCCGCAAGGAAAATCGCAGGTCAGGTCCGCATTCCGGGCTTTCGCAAGGGCAGGGCGCCTTACCGCGTGCTCGCCAGCCACGTGGGCGAGGCGGCGATCCTGGAAACGGCGGTGGAAGACCTGGGCATGGCGCTCTATCCGGACGCACTGGGCGAGTCCGGCCTTGAGCCCTACGGGCCCGGCACACTGGAGAACTTTGAGCAGGAACCGGACCCGACCTTTCGTTACACCTTGCCCCTGCAACCGGTGACGGACCTGGGCGACTATCGCTCCATCCGCAGGGAGTTCGAGCCGCCGCAGGTCAGTGACAGCGACGTGGACGATGCGCTGCTCGCCTTGCAGGAACGTGAGGCGCTGGTCGAGGACAGCCCGCGGCCGGTCGCTGCGGGCAACCGCGTACACGCCACCGTCACGGCCACTGTGCTGGACGATGAGGACGGGGCCGAAGAAGCGGATGAGGATGATGGCGAGGGCGAAGGGGAGGCAGCCGCCGGTCGGCAATTCATGGACGAGCAACAGCTGGTCCTTTCCCTGACGCCGGAACGCGAGCCGGCGCCCGGATTCACGGAGGCCCTGCAGGGCGCGGCCGTGGAAGAACAGCGCGATTTTGAATTGCAGTATCCGGAGGATGAAGAACGGCACGGCACACTCTCCGGCAAGAGGGTGGCCTTCAGCGTCGTCGTGCGCAAGATTGAACTCGTGACGCTTCCCGAACTGAACGACGATTTCGCCGCCCGCGTCAGCGCTGCCGACGGGGGTGGAGAGGGGGACGCTGAGACGACGAGTCTGCTGACCCTGCGGGTCCAGACCCGCGAGCGGCTGAACTCCGAGGCAGAGGAACGGGCAATTTCGGAATATGCGCAGGAAGTGCTGGAGACCATTATGGAAGGGGCGACCTTTTCCTGGCCGGAAGCGCTGGTACAGGACCAGATGGAGCATTTGCTGCTGCGAATGGACCATGACATGCGCCAGCGCGGCCTGACCCTTGACGATTACATTCGCATGTCCGGCAACACGCGCGAGGAGCTGAAGGAACAGTCGCGCGACAATGCCGAGGCCTTGATACGACACTCACTGGCCATGGCCGAGTTGCTGTACGCAGAGGACATCGAAATCAGCGAAGACATGCTGGAAGAGGAGATCGGCCGCAGTATCGCCCGTTTCGGCGACCAGGCCGAAGCCTTTCGCAGCATGTATGACAACGAGGGCATGCGACAAAACCTGCGCAACGAGTTGCAGACTCGCGCTGTCATGGAGCGCATAGCCAGCATCGCCCGCGGCGAACTGGCGGACGAGGACTTACCGGAAGCGGACGCTGAAGGAGAAGCATCCTGACATGGACGTATCCAACGTAATCCCGATGGTGGTGGAGCAGGGCAGTCGGGGCGAGCGCGCCTACGACATTTACTCCCTGCTGCTCAAGGAACGGATTGTGCTGATGGGCACGCCGGTCAACGACCAGATCGCCAACCTGATCGTGGCGCAGTTGCTCTATCTCAACGGGCAGGACCCGGAGCGCCAGATCAACATGTACATCAATTCCCCAGGCGGGATCGTTTACGCCGGCATGGCCATTTACGACGCCATGCAACAGGTTAGCGCGCCGGTCAGCACGGTGGCGCTGGGACTGACGGCCAGTTTCGGCACCGTGCTGTTGACGGCCGGCGCGAAGGGGCAGCGCTACGCCCTGCCGAATGCCACCATTCACATGCACCAGCCGCTGGGCGGCTCCCAGGGTCAGGCTTCCGACATCGTCATTCAGGCCAACGAGATCATGCGGCTGAAGGAGCGGCTGATCGAAATCTTCGTGCACCATACCGGCCAGGACCGCGACGTGATCGAACGCGACCAGGACCGGGACCTGTTCCTGAGCGCGTCGCAGGCGGCCGAATACGGCATCATCGACAAGGTGCTGACGGCCAACGGAGCGCAGGAGCAGGGGAAGTGAGCGAGGACGGGCAGCAGCCGCAGCGCTGCTCCTTTTGTCAGCGAGGCAGCGCCGACGTTCGGCGCCTGATCACCGGCCCGCAGGGCGTATGCATCTGCAACCATTGTGTGGAACTTTGTCGCCACATGCTGGACGAGGACAACAGCGACGCTGCCGCTGAGCCGGAAGAAGTCCTGTCCACGCCATTGCGCCCGCCCAGGGAAATCATGGCGCAACTGGATGAATACGTGGTGGGCCAAAGTCACGCCAAACGCGTGCTGAGCGTGGCCGTCTACAACCACTACAAGCGCATCCAGGCGGAATCCGCTCCGGAGGGCGTGGAGCTGGAAAAGAGCAACATTCTCATGGTCGGCCCCACGGGCAGCGGCAAGACCCTGCTGGCGCGAACCCTGGCGCGTATGCTGGACGTGCCCTTTTGCATCGTCGATGCGACGGCCCTGACCGAGGCCGGCTACGTCGGGGAGGACGTCGAGAACATTCTGCTGCGTTTGATCCAGGCGGCCGAAGGCAACATCTCGCATGCCGAACGCGGCATCATCTACGTGGACGAAATCGACAAGGTCGCGCGCAAGTCCGGCGACAATCCCTCCATCACGCGCGACGTATCCGGTGAAGGCGTGCAGCAGGCGCTGCTGAAAATCATCGAGGGCACCACGGCCAGCGTGCCGCCCCAGGGTGGCCGCAAGCACCCGCACCAGGAATTCATCCAACTCGATACAGGCAATATCCTGTTCATTTGCGCCGGACTGTTTTCCGGTCTGGCGGACGTCGTGGCGACCCGCCTGGGCAGGCGCGGACGGGTGGGTTTCGCCGTCGGTGCCGGTGAGGCGAACGGGAGACCGACGGCTTCGGACGAGGCCTCGCTGCTGCGTCAGCTCAGCCCTGAAGACCTGGTGGCCTACGGCATGATCCCGGAGTTTGCCGGTCGTTTGCCGGTAATCGTCGACGTGGAGCCGCTGGATGAGGAGGCGCTGGTCCGCATTCTGGTGGAACCCAGGAACGCGTTGACCCGTCAGTACCGTCACTTGCTGGAACTGGACGGCGTTGAACTGGAATTCGAGGAGGCCGCTCTGAAGGCTGCGGCGTCCATGGCGATGGCCCAGGGCACGGGCGCGCGTGGGCTGCGCGCCATCATCGAGCGGTCGCTGCTGGACGTCATGTACGAGATACCCGGCAACGAAGCCATTCGGCGGGTCGTGCTGACCGACGGGGCGGTCCGTGGTGAGGGTCGCCCGTCTCTGTACGGCGACGATGGCGTCGCCCTGGAGTGGTTGCCGGACGGACGTCTGAATACCGCTGCCTGAAGCAGGCTGCCCTTGTAACAGGGCCCGTACACTATGATTGACGAAGCCAGGATTCTGGTGCGCAGCGGCGACGGCGGCGACGGGCTCATTCACTTCCGCCGCGAAAAGTACGTGCCGCGCGGCGGGCCCGCCGGCGGCGACGGCGGCCACGGCGGCGACGTCGTGCTGGTCGTCAACCCCAAAGTGAGCACACTGTCGGGATTTCAGCATCGACAACGCTTTCAGGCGCCGGGTGGCGGGCGCGGCGGCCCCAACAACCAGACCGGCGCCAGCGCAGCAGCCCTGGAACTGGAAGTACCGGCCGGCACACTCGTACGTGACGCCGACAGCGGCGCCGTCGTAGGCGACCTGTTGCGGCCGGGCGACCGCCTGGAAGTGGCGACCGGCGGACGGGGCGGGCGGGGCAACACAAGATTTCGCTCCTCTTCGCGCCAGGCGCCGCGCATTGCCGAAAAGGGCGAACCAGGCCGGGAACGCCAGTTGCTGCTTGAACTGCGTCTGATCGCCGACGTGGGCCTGGTGGGCGTGCCTAACGCGGGCAAGTCAACCCTGCTGTCAGTGCTCAGCAAGGCGCGCCCTCGAATTGCCAACTATCCCTTTACGACCCTCGAACCCAACCTGGGCGTTCTGCGCCGCGATGACGTGGAGATCGTCCTCGCCGACATACCCGGTCTGATCGAAGGCGCGCACCAGGGCGTGGGGCTGGGGCATGCCTTCCTGCGTCACGTGCAACGCACGCGAATGCTCGTGCACCTGCTGGATGGCGCCAGTCCCGACCCGTTGGCGGACTACAACCAGATCAACGTCGAACTGGCGCTATTCGACGAAGGGCTGGCGGAAAAGCCGCAAATCGTGGTCTTCAACAAGCTGGACCTGCCGGAGGTGGCGGAACGCTGGCCTTCCCTCGACGCCAGGCTGAGGGATGAGGGCGTGGAGGCGATGGCCATCTCGGCGCTGACGCGCATGCAACTGCAAGCCTTTGTCTCACGCCTGCTGCAGATCCATGCCACGCTGCCGGAGACGCCTCCGGAAGCCGTCGAAGTCGGCGCGCTCAAGCAGGAATTGCCCGATTTCGATCCCGGCTTCACGATTCGCCGCAGCGTGGACGGCAGTTTTGTGGTCAGCGGCGCGCGCATCGAACGGGCGGCAGCGATGACCTACTGGGACCACGACGAAGCCGTGCTGCGCTTTCAGCACATTCTGGAGACTCTGGGCATCAGCGGCGGTCTGGAGAGCGCGGGCGTGCAAGCGGGTGACACCGTCTACATCGGCGACTATGAACTGGAATGGTCGGAGTGATGCGTCACAGCAGGGGCCACGTTGCATGAGCGCGGCAAAACGCATCGGTGTGCTGGGCGGTACGTTTGACCCGCCGCACTGCGCGCATCTGGCGCTGGCCAAGACGGTCAGGAAAGCCCTGAATCTGGCGCGCCTGCTCTTTGTGCCGGCCGCCGACCCGCCGCACAAGCGGGGAAAGCGCCATACCCCGGCGTCGGCGCGCCTGGACATGCTGAAACTTGCCCTGGCAGGTCAGGCGGGCATGGGACTGTCCCGACTGGACGTCGACCGGCCCGGCCCCCAGTTTTCCCTTGACACCATGAAGTTACTGCGGGCCGCTCATCCTGACGCGAGATTCTGGTTTGTCATGGGGGCGGACTCGCTGCGCGATCTGCCCGACTGGCATCGTCCTTTGGAACTGGTCTCCCTGTGTCGCCTGGCGGTTGTGCCGCGGCCGGGCGTATGCGTTCGGCCCGACATGCATGAAGCCGCATTGCCCGGCCTGGAGCGCAGGGTCGATATTGTCGACTGCGCGCCCCTGCCGCACGCCTCGCACGACATCGTTGAGCGTCTGCGCAGGGGTGAGGACGTGAGTGGCCTGGTGCCGCCGGCTGTGCTCGATTACATCGTCGCAAAGGGACTTTACCAGGCGTGAAGAAAACGGTCCTGACGCTCTTGCTGCTGGTTCAGGCTTTGGCAATCCATGCGCAGTCGCCATTCGTGCCGACCCTGGTGCCGCCCACGCCCGTGTCCTGGCCGGCTGTCAGGGAAGTCCCTGCGCCACAGGAATCGGCCGTCACGCGGATTATCCGGGACGGCCGTTTGCGCGTCGGCATCCTGTACAACGCGCCGCCCTTCGGCCTGCTCAACATCCGCGGCGTCCTGGCCGGTATGGAAGCGGACATCGCGCGCAGTATGGGCGACCTTTGGGGAGTCGAGGTGGACTTCGAGCAGGTCACCCGCCATTCCGCCGGGGAAATGCTGCGTTCCGGCGAGGTGGACCTGCTGGCCGCGGCGCTGGTGAAGCGGGCGGACGACCAGCGGGAACTGGAATTCTGCCAGAGCCATTACCGCGGCGCCCAGGCCCTGTTGATTCACGAGGCGGACGACACGACGACCCTGGCGCAGATGGAGGGGCGAACGCTGGGGGTGGTGGCCGGCGCGCGGGCGGAAGAGGCGTTGACGCGCTGGCAGGCGGGCAGTGGCGTTCGCGTCAACGTGCGCAGTCATTTCACTCTTGATGACGCCCTGCGGGCCCTGCGTGAGGGAGAGATCGATGGTCTGGTCGACAGCCGCCTGACGTTGGGCGACGTACTGGTGCCTGGCGAATTACGCATGCTGAACGAGGTGCTGGAGCACGAATTGCATGCGCTTGCAGTGCGCAAGGGAGACTTTGCGATGCGCGACCTGATCAATCGCAGTCTGCAATTTCTGACGGTCAGCGGCCGCATGGCCGAGATACACGACGCGAATTTTCCTGGCAGCAGTTTGCCGCATGATCTGATCGCCGTCTGGCAGGGTCTGGGCGACCAGGCGCCTGTGCCGGAAGCGTTCCCGCGGATACCGGCCGGGCCGCAGCAGTCCGTAGTGGCGCGGCTGGAGCAGGGACAGCCCATTAGAGTCGCTGGTCTGGCTGCCGCCGATCCGGATGCGCCGGAGAGCGAAAGGCAGGTGGCGGCCTGGCGCCTGGCCCTGGCGCAACAACTCGAGATGCGACTGGGGACCGGCCTGCAGGCCGTGGCGGGTCCCGCGCTGGACCAGCTCGCGGCAGGAGCTGCGGACCTGGCCATAGGTGTGTCGTTGGACTGGAGTCATGCCGATCAGGTTGAATTCAGCGCACCGCTTCTCTTGCACGGCGAGCGCCTGCTGGTGCCGGCGGACAGCGATGTCGACAACTTCCGCGGTCTGCGCGATTTGTGGCTGGGCGTGCTGTCGAGCGAGCCCGGTCGCGACGACAGGGCGCGGGCCCTGGCCGAAAGCGCGGCAGTGGACATCAATGTCTTCACCATTGTGCGCGATGAAGACATCAGTTGGCATTTGCTCATTGAAGGCGACCTCGATGCGGTATTTGCGGACAGCCTCAAACTGCTGGCGCCACTGGGTTCGCAGCCTTCCCTGTTGAAACTGGCCGCCCGCTGTCCATCCTGCGATCCCTGGTACACGCGCAACTGGCTGGGGCTGGCGCTGCCCGCCAACGATCCCGAGTTCCGGCGACGGCTGGAGGCGGCGCTAAGGGGAATGTGGCGCGACGGCAGCATGGCGCAATTGCTGGCGCCGCTGGTGCCCGGAGGGGACATTGCGTCCCTGGCGCTTCAGTCTGGCTTCTGAGACCCGCGACCGAAAGTTACAAAGATAACGCCGGCAATGATCACCATGCTGCCGATGGCCTGGCCGGCCCCCGGCTGCTCGTTGAAATAAATGTAGGCGCCAACGGCGCTGGTCACCACGACGATCTGGCTCATGACGCTTACGTAGGTCGCCGGCATATATTTCAGCGCGAAGTTCATGGCGCCATGACCGAATATCTGGGCCGTGATGATGAGCCCGATCATTCCCAGCCATGCATCGTTGCTGTAACCGGTCAGGGGGACTCCGGTCAGGACGGCGACCGCCAGTGAGATCAGGGCCGCGATACTGAAGATGAGCCAGAGGTAGGGCAGGAGCGAGACCTGGCCGCGCGCCAGACGACCGAGATTCAGGTAGAAGGCGGACAGGAACGCCGCGGTCAGGCCGAGAACGGCGCCCAGCGCGGCGTTGCCTCCGGGCGAGGTGCCGCTGTCGAAACCGGCGAAGGCGATAATGACGCCGCCGAAAAGCGACAGCACGATGCCGGCCCACACGCGGCGCGAAAACACGGCCCTCAGCCACAGCACTTCGACCAACGCCACCCACAGCGGACCGGACCCGCCAAACACGCCGGCCAGCAATACGCTGGAATTGTTGAAGGCCTCGATCTGGAAGTAAAAGCGGACGGCCAGTACCGTGCCGGCCAGAGCGGCGAAGACCAGATTGCGCTGCGAGAGTCGGCGCAGTTCATGGCGGTAGAACAAAAGAATCAACGGTGTCAGCAGCGCGCTTGTGATTAACTGTCGCAGGGCAATGATGGCGGGCGTCGGCATGCCCGCCACGTGCATGCTGCGAATGAAGAGAGGCCCGGTTGATCCCATCAGCTGACCGAAGACGATGACGACGAAGGGCAGGGCGACATGGTATTTGCCCGCATTGATGCGCGCGGTCATGGCCGCGACGGCCGTGCTCATGTTTCGCGCTGACCGGAAATGGCGAAGATCACACCCGCAAGGATGATCGCACCGCCAAGAATCTCGGGTACCCCTGGAATCTGATGCAGGAACAGAAAGGCCAGAACGCTGCCATAGAGGATGATGGACTGGGAAGCGATGCTGATCAGGGTTGGGGACAGGGTGGCTACCGCAAAAATGAATGCCGGATGCGCGCCCAGTTGGCTCAATATGGTGGCGATCAGCGCCCAGGTGATGCCCTGCGGACTGAAGCCGGCGGTGTCGCCGATTGCGGGGAGGACCACGACCAGGGCCACCAGGGCGGATATGGTAAACAGCATCCAGGTGTAGGGCAGGAACGGGATACGTGTGCGCAAGGTTCGGCCGACGATGAGGTAGACGCAGGCACAAATCACACTGAGCAGGGAGAGCAGGACGCCCAGCAAGGGTTGAGGCCCGAGATCTGAAACCCCGCTGGCGCTGCCAAGTGCGATGACTATTCCTCCAGCCATCGCCAGCGCCATGCCTGCGTACATCGATCGCTGCAGGGGGGCCTTGAGCAGGAAACGTTCCATCAGCGCGGTGACCAGCGGCATGAGGCTGGCAATGACGGTTGCCAGCAGGATGTTGACGTACTTGATGGCTTCGGTAAACAGCATGAGGTCGGCGCAGAAACAGACGCCGGCCAGCAACAACAGTTGCCAGACCCGTCGGGGCATGCGCCGGATGCGCGGCAATTGGCGGGGCAGGGCGAGGGGCGTAAAAACCAGGGCCGCGATGCCCAGGCGCATCAGGACGATAAAGGTTGAGGGCAGACCCTCCTGCTGGGCATGCCGCATGGCGATGAGACCGATGGAGGCCAGGAATAGCCCAAACAGCAACACCGCCAGGGCGACGACCTTCCGCGACACATGAGGCAGGGTCCGGGCCGCCAGCGTCATGCCGTTGGGCCAGTGGCGGCCATCGGGGTGCCAACGTTCCCGATCGACTTCGCCCGCGCCAGGCCAATGGCAACGATGCTGCGGAAACTGGCGGGGAGCGCCGCGTTTAAGAGCGGCCAGGCATGAAGCCGTGAATGCCTGCCGGAAGCCTTTGTGGAAGAACCTGTTGTCATGAAGGGCCTTCTTGCCTGCGGCGCCCATGCTAGCACGTGAGGCGCGCTTTTTCGCCGGAGGTGGCTATAGTTGGCCATAAGGAATTCGCCTGAACGGTCGAGTTTGGGGACCATGCAAACTCTGCCCAAACACAGGCGCCAATTGTGGTAAACTCCGGATGCCGATGGAGACCGTCTTGGAAGGTAACATGAACAAAGGTCATGAACTTTCACGTCGGGAAGTGCTTTCGCTGGCGACCGCAGCCATGGCGGCCGCTGCATTCAGACTGGAGGAAACGAAAATGGCATTTGAACTGCCGGAACTCGGATACGCCTATGACGCGCTGGAGCCACACATTGATGCGCGCACCATGGAGATCCATCACACGAAACACCACGGCGCCTATACCGCGAACCTCAACGCCGCGCTGGAAGGTCATGCGGACCTGCAGGGCATGTCGATCGAGGAGTTGCTGGCCGGCCTGGACAGCCTGCCCGCCGACATCCAGACGGCCGTGCGCAACAACGGCGGCGGCTACGCCAACCACAATCTCTTCTGGACCGTCATCGCGCCCGGCGGCAACGCTGAAGAAAACGCCAGCGACGCCCTGAAGGCCGCCGTTGACGCCGCCTTCGGCACCTACGAAATTTTCGTGGCCGAGTTTAGCACGGCGGCGGCGACGCGCTTCGGCTCCGGCTGGGCCTGGCTGGTGGCCGGCAGCGACGGCAGCGTGAGCGTCACCTCGACGCCGAACCAGGATACGCCGCTCATGGATGGCCAGACGCCGATCCTGGGACTGGACGTCTGGGAACACGCCTACTATCTGAATTACCAGAACCGCCGTCCCGATTACATCGCGGCCTTCTTCAGCATCGTTAACTGGGCCGAGGTATCGAGTCGCTACGCCGCTGCAACCGGTTAGAGTCCACCCGTTTCGGGGTTCCAAAAGACGCTACAATCGTGGCGTCTTTTTTTGCAGGGTGGCGGCGAGGATGGAGACGGGCATGACGCAGTATCGGGTCGAGCGCGATTCCCTGGGTCAAGTTCAGGTGCCTGCCAACGCCTGGTACGGGGCGCAGACGCAACGCGCGGTGGAAAACTTCCCGGTCAGCGGTCTGAAACCCTGGCCGGCCTTTGTCTGGAGCATGGCCGTTATCAAACGCAGCGCCGCAGAGGTCAACCGGGACCTCGGACTGCTGGATGCGGCACTGGCAGACGCCATCGTCGCGGCCGCCGATGAGGTCATTGCAGGTCAACTGGATGCCGAGTTCGTCGTCGATCCCTTCCAGGCGGGCGCCGGCACCAGCCACAACATGAACGTCAACGAGGTCATCGCCAACCGCGCCAACGCCCTGCTGGGCTTCGCCCGCGACGATGCGTCAGCGCCGGTCGACGCCAACGACCACGTCAACATGGCGCAGAGCACCAACGACACCATACCGACGGCCATTCGTCTGGGCGTGCTCTGGCGTCTGGATGAATTGCTGGACTCTCTGGAAGGCTGCGCTGCGGCGTTTCGCCGGCAGGCGGCGGCTGCCGATGAAGTCGTGAAAAGCGGGCGGACCCATCTGCAGGATGCCGTGCCCATCCGCCTGGGCCAGGAGTTTGGAGCCTACGCCAGCGCGATTGAGCGCAATGGCGAAAAAATCCGGCTCGCCGCCGAGGGCCTGCGTCGTCTCGGCATTGGCGGCACTGCCAACGGCAGCGGGCTGAATGCCCATCCGGAGTATCACGCGCGCATGGTGGCGACCCTGTCGCAATTCACCGGCCTGCAACTCTACAAATCGGACGATCTCTTTGAGTCGATGCAGTCGATGCAGGACGCCTGTTTCTTTTCCGGCGCGCTGCGGACGACGGCGCAGGACCTGACGCGCATCGCCAACGACCTTCGCCTTCTGTCCAGCGGGCCGACGACCGGCCTTGCCGAGATCACCTGCCCGCCAGTGCAGCCGGGTTCTTCGATCATGCCGGGCAAGGTCAACCCGGTGCTGGCCGAAATGCTGAACATGGCCATGTACCACGTCATGGGCAATGACCTGACGGTGACCCTGGCCTCGCAGGCGGGCCAGCTTGAATTGAATGTGATGATGCCGGTCATCGCCCACAATCTGAACGAGACGATGCAGGTGATGACGGGTTCGGTGAACGCTTTCACGGAGAAATGCGTGGCGGGCCTCATCGTCAATCGCGAGACGGCCGAGGGTTGGCTGGCGCGGAATCCCGTGCTGGTCACGGCGCTCAACCCGGTGATCGGCTATCTGAAAGGCGCAGAAGTGGCTAAGAAGGCCCTGGCCGAGGGACGCGGTATTCGCGAGGTCGTGGTTGAACTTGGATATCTGGATGAGGAAGAGGCGGACGCGGCGCTGGACGCAGGCGCCATGACCCGCGGCGGCATTCGCAACTGAATTAACGACGAAAGGGGCAGGGGGGACGATGCTTGCGCGCGATGAAGCCTGGGAACTGGTGACGACGCATACGGCGAGCCCTTCGCTGCGGCGACACATGCTGTCGGTCGAGGCGGCCATGCGGGCCTATGCGCCCCGCTTCGGCGGCGACCCGGAGCTGTGGGGGACGGTCGGGTTGCTGCATGACTTCGACTACGAACAAAACCCGGACGTGGCGGTGGAAGGACACCCGGTGGTGGGTTCCCGCATCCTGCGCGAGCGCGGCGTCGACGAACTCATCGTCCGCGCCATTCTCTCCCACGCGGAAGAGATCACGGGCGTCGCGCCGGAAAGCGACCTGGAGAAGGCCCTGCTGGCCGTGGATGAACTGACCGGCTTCCTCGTCGCCGTGACGCTGGTGCGCCCCTCCAAAAGCATTCATGACGTCAAGCTGCGTTCCGTGCGCCGCAAGTGGAAGGACCGGGCATTCGCCGCGCCGGTCAATCGCCAGGAAATCGAGCACGCCGCGGAAAACCTGGGCGTGCCGCTGGAAGAACATATCGGCATCGTGCTGGCCGCGATGCAGGGCGTGGCGGGGGCGCTGGGCCTGGAAGGCGACCCCTCCTGACCGATCAACCTTCAGGAGCGATGCACATGATGACTCAGGGCGAAATGCTGGACTTGCTGGCCGCAATGCTGAAATGCCACGGTCCCGTCGGCGACGAGCGCGAGATCGACGCCTTCCTGCTGCGGGAATTCGCCGCGACGGGGGCGAAGACATGGCAGGATGGCATGAGCAACATCTACGCGCATTTGCCTGGCGACGGCCCGCGCGTGATGGTGGTCGTGCACAAGGACGAGCTTGGCTTCATCGTTTCGCAGGTGCTGGAGGACGGCAGCCTGAAGGCCCAGGACCTGGGCATGTCGCAGCCCTGGAAATACGGCGAGGGCCCGGTCGACATCATCGCCGACGACGGTTCGATTGTGCCGGCGGTGCTGTCCTTCGGCTCGACTCACACACGCAGCGGACCGGTCGGCGAGTTTCGCCAAGGGAGCCGCTCGCCCAACTGGGGCGACGTCACGCTGTTCACAGGCCTGGACCGCGACACACTGTTGCAGCGCGGAGTCCACATTGGCAGTCGCGGCGTCGTCTCCCATGAACGTAAGGCCCTGAAGCATTTGCCCGGCGGTCACGTGGGCGGTTTCGGCCTTGACGACCGTGTGTGCATGGTCAGCCTGATCGACGCGCTGCGTCAGTTTGCCGGGGAGCCAACGGCACTGGACCTGTTTTTTGTGGCGTCGACAGCCGAGGAAAGCGGCTATCTGGGCGCCACGCGCGCCGGGCAGGTGCTGCGGCCGGAAATCGTCGTCGCGCTGGACATTTCGCCGCTTTCGCCGGACACTCCGACGGTGTTCGATGCGCGCCCGGTGATCTGGTACACGGAATCGGACGGGTCATACAGCAGCAAACCGGACTGCGACGCGCTGCTGCGCCTGGGCGATGAACTGGGCTTTGGCGCCCAGCCCATCGTCTTTACCAGTCTGGCGTCGGACGCGGGAGGCATGCAAAGAATCGGTCTGGCGGACCGCACGCTGGCCTTTGGCCCGGCGATCCTCAACTCCCATGGTTTCGAAATCGTGAAGGTCGCCGCAGTTGCCAATGTGACACAACTGCTGGTGGCCTGGCTCCGCCAGCTCTGACGCGTTTCAAAGGGGTTCCGGACCCGGTCGACCTTATCGCGGGCAGCAAGACGACATGTGGAGCAAATTGCATTCAGGAGGCGAACCATGATGACACAGGAAGAAATGCTGGTCTTGCTGGATGAAATGCTGCGCAGTCACGGGCCTATCGGTGATGAACGCGAAATTGACGCCGTGCTGCTGCGCGAATTCTCGGCAAGCGGCGCGAAGACCTGGCAGGATGGCATGAGCAACATTTACGCTCACATCCCCGGCGACGGGCCGCGCGTACTGGTCATCGTGCACAAGGACGAACTGGGCATGATCGTCTCGGACATCGCCGAAGACGGAAATCTGAGGGTCAAGGCCCTAGGCGGATCGCGGCCCTGGAAATACGGGGAAGGCCCCATCGACGTCATCGCCGACGACGGATCGATCGTCCCTTCGATCCTGTCCTTCGGCTCGACCCATACCCGCAGCGGTTCCGTCGGCGAGTTTCGGGCGGGCACGCGGACGCCGGACTGGGACGACGTCACCCTGTTCACCGGCCAGTCCCGCGAAGACCTGCTGGCACAGGGCGTTCACATTGGCAGCCGCGCCATCATCGCCCACGAACGCAAGCCGCTGATGCGTCTGCCGGGCGGGCACGTGGCCGGCTTCGGCCTCGACGATCGCGTCTGCATGGTGAGCTTGATCGACGCCTTGCGGCAGACCGTGCAGGAGCCGACCGGACTGGACCTTTACTACGCGGCGTCCAGCGCCGAGGAGACCGGCTACCTGGGCGCCATCCGTGTGGGCCAGGTGGTCCAGCCGGAAATCATCGTCGCCCTGGACATTTCGCCCCTTTCGCCAGACACGCCGACCGAATTCGACGCGCGGCCGGTCATCTGGTACACCGAGGCCGCCGGCGCCTACAGCACCAAGGCCGATTGCGACATGCTGATGCGCCTTGGCCATGAACTGGGTGTTGGCGCCCAGGGCATTGTGTTTTCCTGGCTGGCCTCGGATGCCGGCGGCATGCAGAAAATCGGTCTGGCGGCACGTACGATGGCCTTTGGGCCGGCGATCCTGAATTCCCACGGCTTTGAAATCACGAAGGCGGCGGCAATCGGCAACGTGACCCAACTGCTGGTGGCCTACCTGCGCCAGGTGAGTTGAGGCGCAGAACCTTCGGGCATTCGGGCACCTGCGCCGGGCAGGCCCGTTGGCAAATCTGATGCAGGCCATTCGCGAGCCCACCTTCGCAGGGCCGGGTCCGGCAGGGTAAAGGCAGGACGGGATGGAACTGAAGCGGGATGAAATGCTGACGCTGCTGGCGGAGATGCTGGCCTGTCACGGCCCGATCGGCGATGAACGGGAGATCGACGCCGTGCTGCTACGCGAGTTTCGCGAGAGCGGGGCCCGCATCTGGCAGGACGGCATGAGCAACATTTACGCTCATGTTCCCGGCGACGGGCCGCGAGTGATGGTCGCCGCGCACAAGGACGAACTGGGCCTGATCGTCTCCCACATTCTGGACGACGGCCGTCTGCGCGTGAAACGTCTTGGAGGCGCTTTCCCATGGAAGTATGGCGAGGGGCCGATGGACGTCATCGCCGACAATGGCGACGTCTTCACTGCCATCCTGTCTTTCGGGTCGACGCACACGCGCAGCGGCCCGGTGGGGGAGTTTCGTCGGGGTGAAAGAACGCCCACTTGGGATGACGTCACCTTGTTCACCGGCCTGGATCCCGCGGAGCTGTCGCAACTGGGCGTCCACGTCGGCAGTCGGGCCGTCGTCGCGCGTTCCCGCAAGCGCCTTAAGTTTCTCCCAGGCGATCACATCGCCTGCTTCGCCTTTGACGACCGCATGGGACTGACAGGCCTGGTTTTCGCCCTGCGCGAACTGGCGCGACGCCCGGTGACGGCCGACCTGTATCTGGTGGCGACCACCGCCGAGGAGACCGGCTACCTGGGCGCCCGGCGCGCGGCCCAGGTGCTGCGGCCGGACATCGTGCTCGCTTTGGACACCGGCGCGATCACGCCGGATACGCCGACCACGCTCGATGCGCGCCCCGTCGTCTGGTACGACGAAGACTCCCCCAATACGCTCGACGACTGCAATGCGCTGGTGCGCCTGGCGAATAAACTGGGGTTCGGTGCCCAACCGGTGGTCTACGAATACGCCGGTTCGGATGCGGGCGGTGTGCGGCGCATCGGCCTGGCGGAACGCACGGTTGCGCTGGGCTTCCCGCGCCTCAATTCCCACGGCTACGAGATCGCGAAGGCGGACGCCCTCGTCAACGGGACGGAACTGCTGCTCGCCTGGCTGCGACAACTTTAGGCCGCTGCGGTACCATGCCGGGTGATTCTGTGTGGCTGTTGCCAACGGGCGCAACAGCGGCGCTTTCCCCGCCACGAGGAGACTGGTCATGAATCAGGAAGAAATGCTGCAATTGCTGGATGAGTTGATTACGGCTCACGGGCCCATCGGCGACGAACGCGAGGTTGAGTCCGTCATTTTGCGAGAGTTTGAGGCCACCGGCGCAAAAGTCTGGCAGGACGGGATGAGCAACATCACCGCGCAGGTCCCGGGTGACGGGCCGAAGGTGCTGATTGCCGCCCACAAGGACGAACTGGGGATGATCGTCACCCACATGTCGGATGACGGAGTCCTCAAGGTCGCGCCGCTAGGCGGGCCCTGGCCCTGGAAGTATGGCGAAGGGCCTCTGGACATCATCGCCACCGACGGCACGATAGTGCCAGGTGTGCTGTCCTACGGCGCCACCCACACCCGCAGCGGGCCCGTGGGCGAATATCGCAAGGGGACGCGGACGCCCGCCTGGGAGGACGTCACCGTTTTCACAGGTATGTCACGCGAGGAATTGCGCGCCGCTGGTGTGCGAATCGGCAGTCGCGCGGTGGTGGCCCGCAGCCGCAAACGCCTGTTGCGCCTGGCGAACAACCACGTGGGCGGGTTCGCTTTCGACAACCGGGTTGGCGTGCTGATCGTCATTGACGCATTGCGCCAACTGGTCGTGGACCCGCCGGGCGCCGACATCTATATCTCCGCGCCCACTGCCGAGGAGACGGGTTATCTGGGCGCCATTCGCGTGGCGCAACTGTTGCAGCCGGAGATTGTGATCGCGATCGACACCTCACCCCTGACGCCGGACACGCCGACGGAATTCGATACGCGTCCGGTGATCTGGGTTGGGGAACCGGGCAACAGCCGCCCCGATTGCGACACCCTGATCCGCCTGGCCGAGGAACTGGGCATCGGCTCCCAGGAAGTCGTCTATCCCTTTGCCGGGTCGGACGCGGGCGGAATCCAGCGCATCGGGCTGGCCGCGCGCACCATGGGCTTCGGGCCCGCCTACATCAACTCCCATGGCTACGAGGTTACGAAGGCGGAGTCCCTCGGCAACGTGACCAGGTTGTTGCTCGCCTATTTGCGCCAGCTTTAGGGCTGGCTCAGAGTTGCGGCGCGACCCTGGCCAGACGCTCCGCCGAACGCTCCAGGTCATCCATCGCCGTCGCGATTGAGAAGCGAATATGCCCTTCGCCGGTACTGCCAAAGGCGACGCCCGGCGTTCCGGCGATTCCCGCTTCCTCGATCAGAAGCTGCGCCATTTCAATGCTGTCCCTGTCGCTGCCGGGAAAGGACGGGAAGAGGTAGAAAGCGCCCTCGATGTTGCGACAATGCACACCGTCGATGGCGTTCAGGGCCTCGACCATGAAGTCCCGGCGTCCGGCATAGGAGGCGCACATTTCCGCGACGCAGTCCTGCGGCCCGTTCAACGCGGCGGCGGTGGCGTGCATGCTGAAACTGGCGGCCATCGACACGGTCTGACTGCTGAGTTTGCCGGCCAGAGCGATGATCTGCGCCGGCGCGACGAGCCAGCCCATGCGCCAGCCGGTCATGGCGTAGGCCTTGGACGCGCCGTTAATCGTCAGGGTGCGTTCCGCCATGCCGGGCAGGGCCGACAGCGAGATATTGCGCCGACCGTCGTATATCAGATGCTCGTAGATCTCGTCGGCGAGGACGTAGAGATCGTGCTCCAGCGCCACCTCGACGATGGCGTCCGCCTCTTCTTTGGTCATCACCCGCCCGGTGGGGTTGTTGGGCGAGTTGACCATCAGGGCCTTGCTCCTGTCCGTCACACAGGCCCGTATGGCGTCAGCCGTGATGGCGTAGTTATCCGCCGGCGTCAGGCTGACTGGCATGGGCGTACCGCCACTGAGCGTAATCATGGGCGGGTAGGACGCCCAGCAGGGTTCAAGATACAGAATTTCATCTCCGGGGTTGGTAACCGCGGACAGCGCCAGGTGAATGGCCCACTTGGCGCCTGGCGTAATGATGATCTGACTCAGAGGGTCGACCTCTACGCCGTTGTCCCGCGCCATCTTGGCGGCGATCGCCGTCAAGGCTACCGGAAAACCCTTTGCGGGCGGGTAATGGGTCGCACCGTCTTCTATGGCGGCAAAGGCCGCAGCCACGATGTGGTCGGGCGTGGCGAAGTCGGGGTCGCCGCCTCCCAACCCGATCACGTCCTTGCCGGCGGCCCTCATTTGCCGCGCCTTTTCCGATACGGCCATGGTGGCCGACCCGGGTACGCTGCCAAGCAGCCGGGAAAGCTCCTTCATCCTGACTTCCTCCCCCGCGATGGATACTGAGCGCCATTGTACAGGAAAGCAACGGTTGCGACAGGGTGCGCGGACCCATTTGTTCTGCCCAATGCGACGCTTCGCTTTTGCCGTCTGCGGCGCATTCTCTGATTTACCACCATCTGCATACTCGCATAACCGGCAATGGCGGGCCGACATTGGCGCAGGGGACGCGATTCCTGTACACTGGCCCGGACAGTCCAGTTCAGGAGGACACCCATGTCGGGATGGCGAACGCGAGCACTACTGTTGCTGATGGTCTTCGTGTTGCTTGCAGGAGTCGCCAGCCTGTCGGCGCAGCAGTCACGGGAACTGGTTTCCGGCGACGTGCGGAGCGGCGCTCTTTCGCTGGACATGGGGGCCCAGGTCTACACTTTCAGCGGGGAAACGGGTGAACTGGTCAGCCTTGCAGCAGAGGCCAGTGACGCAAGCGTCCTGACTCTCCTGGTCACCGACGCCGGTGGCGAAATGCTGGCGCAAGCCAGCGGCGTCGCCATGGAAGGCTTTGGCCTGCCTGAATCCGGCCGCTATTACATAACGGTGCTTGCGCCGGGCGGTCTGCCTGAAAACGGCACCCTGGACTTCAACCTGACTTTCGACCTGCAGCCGGCTCCGGCAGGGCAGGTAGCCGCGGAGGAAATTGCGGCGCCGGTATTTGCCCCCGGCGAAGTGGTGGCGGTCAGCGGTTTGCAGTTCCAGCTGCAATGGGAGTCCCTGGCCAATCTTGACCTTGAGATCAGGGACCCTGTGGGTGGCAGCGTTTATTTCTCCCGCCCGGTCGCGCCAAGCGGCGGTGTCTTTGGCGAAAATGTGAACAGCGTCTGCGAAACACGCAGTGGCGCCTTGCCCACCGAGGTAGTGAACTGGCCGGGTGGCGGCCTGCCCACGGGCAGTTACGAGATACTGGTCTACAACCAGCCGCTGGGCGACTGCCCGACGACGGGTGCGGCTGATTTCCGCGTGGACGTGCGTCTTGACGACACAAATGCCCCGACGCTGGTCGGGAGCCTGGCATCCGGTGAGACCTGGCTGGGCAGCGTGCGCGTGGACGCATCCGGCATGCTTCAGGCAGGGACGGGCGGTGTCGCCACCGGCGAATCACTGACCATTGTCGGGCTTGAGGAGCAGATGGAGTCGCCGATTCCCCTGCAACCCAATCAGGTTCAGACGGGTCTGATCACCTCGGCGGACCCCGCCAATGTATACGGTTTCACGGGCAGCGCCAACGAGATCATAAGCGTCAGCCTTTCTGCCACCAGCGGCAGCCTTGATACGCTGTTGCAGTTGCTGGATGACAGCGGGGCCGTACTCAGCGCCAATGACGACCTCGAGGATGGCTCTTCGACGGACTCCGACATTGGCAACTTCCGTCTCCTCGCCGACGGAGAGTACCGGATTGTCGCCACGCGTTACGGCAAGGAACTGGGGGGCACGGAAGGACACTACGAAATCCTTTTGAGCACGGTCGGGAGCGATTTGCCGGCGGATGTGTTCAACCTCGGCCTGCCACGGGGAGACCTGGAAATCGTCCTTTCCTGGAACAACAACGTGGACCTGCAGTTATTGGTGCGTGATCCGGCCGGGAATTCCGTCTATGACGACATACCCCAGGTCCCCAGCGGCGGGCGACTGGCCGCCGCCGGCAACGTAAATTGCAGCGGTACCGACGGCAATCCCGTGTCTTATGTCTACTGGCCGGAAGGCACCCTGACGGCCGGCCTCTATGAAGTGGAAGTCTGGCATCAGAACTCCTGTAACGACATCACGCCGGTCACCTTTGCGCTCAATACGTTTGCCAATGGCGCGCCGGTACTGAGCCGCGTGGCGCGGCCGGTGGCCAATCAGGTTTACGTCACCAGCTTCATAGTTGGTGTGGACGGCCAGGTGCAGGCGCGCGAGGGCGGCTTTGTCGGCATTCGCGGCCAGGGTCTTGAGACGCTGAGCCTCGATTCGCTGGATTTCCAGGCCGAGTTTGAGACGGCCCCGCTATTGAACAGCAGCGAGCGCGTCAGCGGGAGCATTACCAACGAAAACAGCTTTGATCTCTATGCCATCGAGGGTGTGGCGGGGGACGTGGTGACCGTGAGCATGGTCGCCACTGCCGGGCGTCTGGACACAGTGCTCGCCTTGCTGGATCCCCAGGGTTTCCGTCTGGCGGATAATGATGACGCCATCGCTGGCGAAAACACGGATTCGCTCATTCGTGAGCACGTGCTGCTGGAAGACGGGCGTTACTACGTGCTGGCCACGCACTATGGCATGGGATATGGCGGGACGACGGGGTCCTATGACCTGTTGTACTCGCGCTTGAACCCTGGCTGAGTTGCGTTACAATACCGCGGCCCCGTTTGAGCGTCGGTCCCCGTTGCGACCGGGCCAGCGAGAATGCCCGCCAGGGGGCCTGACACGGCCCCTGGTTCGGACAAAGGAGAGCACCGCTTGCGGTGCGGCGTCGCCATGACACGAGTTCTGCCACCCCTGATTGCCACGCTGCTGCTCCTGGTGGCCTGTTCGCCGGAGACCGTGCTGCGCGACGAAAATCTTCTGACTGATGAGAGTTTGTTGACGGGGGAACCTTGCGCGCCTCCCTGTTTTCGCGGCATCAGTCCCGGCGAGACTGCCTGGGCCGATGCCCTGACCATCATTGAAGACGAGGCGGATTTCGACAACATACAGGTGCAGGGGCCTGCGGAAGGTAGCAGCGTGATTCAGGTCTCCTGGCAGCAGGGTGCCGATGCACCGGTGTGCTGTCAGATGGTGACCGAAGACGGCGAGACGGTTTCCCTGGTCTTCCTGCGCACGGCGCCCACCCATGCACTGGGCGATTTGTTTGAAGTTCATGGTGAGCCGACCTGGTTGACCGGTCAGGAAATCACCGACACCCAGGCGGTCGTGAGCCTGGTGTATCCGGATCTGTCGATGATCGTTTACGCCTTTGTGGCCGGCGCCGCAGAGGGCGAGGTGAGCGCCGGAAGCGAAGTGGTCGGCGCTTTGTACATGGAAGCCGGTTCCGTGGACCTCCTGTTGCAGACGACCGATTTGCATCGCTGGGAAGGCTACGGCAGCTACAGCGCTTACATGGCAGGGGAATGGGAAATCACGCCCAGCGTGACCCTGACCCCGACACCCTGAGTTGGATAACAGAAAGGAGCGCAATACATGAGTGAAGAAAACGAAACTGTGGTGTCGCTGGAGAGTCTGAAATCAGGGGGCCAGGTCCGGGGAACGGTGAAGCGCCTGGAACTCTTTGGCGCTTTCGTGGACATTGGGATCGGACGCGATGCCTTGCTCCATATTTCCCAGTTGAACCGGCCCAACGTGCGCAACGTGGAGGACGTCCTGAAGGTTGGCGAAATCCTCGACGTTTTCATTCTGAAGGTCGATGCCAACGCCGGTCGCGTCGCGTTGTCGATGGCCCGTCCGGTAGAAGTAGACTGGAATGACCTGCGCGAAGGCGCAATGGTGCAGGGCAAAATTGTTCGAATCGAGAATTATGGCGTGTTCGTCGACTTTGGGGGCGAAAGGCCCGGCATGGTGCACGTCTCCGAACTTACCAACGGCTTCGTGCGTTCACCGTCGGACGTGGTCAGCATCGGCGACGAAGTGGAAGCGCGCGTACTCAAGGTCAATCGCGGCAAGCGACAAATCGATCTGTCGATGAAGCCGGACGAGGAAGTCGGCAGCTTCGACGGTCTGGAAGACGAGGACGAGGAAGAGATTCCCACGGCAATGGAACTGGCCCTGCGCCGCGCCATGGACCGGACTGAAGGGAATGTGGATACGTCGCAACGCGCGGGGAAGCGCGAGAAGCAGCGTCGTTTCCAGGAAGACATCATTTCACGCACGCTGCGCGAACATCAGACCTGACGCATCACCGGCTGCAGGCGCAGGTCAGGTCGCCAGCAGCAGGCGCAATCGCGCCGCCGACGCCAGGAACATCAGGGTCATGACCAGTTCGTGCGCGAGACACCAGAGGCACCACGCCTGCAGAATGCTGCCCTGAACATAAATCAACCACAATGAAAACAGGAAGCCAAAGAGACTAAGCCCGAATATCAGCAGGCCACCCTGCGCGGCCAGCAGTTTGATACGCGTTTCCAGCAGCAGGATTGCGCCCATGACCAACCAGGCCAGCGCTCCCAGCAGGGCAACGTCGATACCGGCCAGGCGCGACCAGACGCTGTTTTGCACTACCTCGCAGTTGATCGCTCCGCTTTGGGCGCAGACGACGTCCACGTTGGCCAGCTTCACATAACTCAAATACAGACTGATGGACAGACCGGCAAGCACCAGCAGCATGCTTGTGCGTTTCAGCCTTGCCGGATCACTCAAGAATTTCACTGCAACGCAAGGACCTCAAGTTCACTGCCTGCCGCCACATGCCTCAAGCCTTCCGGCACAATCAGCAGGCCGTCAGCCAGGACCATGGACATCAGGGCTCCTGAACTCTGCGTGCCGGTGCTGCGCGCCAGCAGACGCCCTTCGCTGCGTTCCAGAGTGACGCGCAGGTAGCTGCGCCTTCCATCCGACTCGATGTCTTCACAAACAGTGGCGCTCGTCGCCTGCAGGGCCTGCGTCTGGCCCGTCAGACGGAGCAGGACGGGACGCACGAAGACCTGGAAGGTGACCATGGCCGAGACGGGGTTGCCGGGCAAGCCGAAGAAAGGTACGCCTTGCACACGGCCCCAGGCGAGGGGTTTGCCTGGCCGCATGTTGACGCGCCAGAAATTGAGTTCGCCGAGTTCCTCGAGAACGTCGCGCACCAGGTCGTGGGCTCCCACGGAGACTCCGGCCGTGCTGATGATGAGGTCCGGATCCTGCCGCAGTGCCGTATCGAACATGGCGCGGACTTCCTGAAGGTCGTCGCCGGCCACCGGTTGCCGCAAGGGAATGCCGCCCAGTTCCCGGACCAGGCTCCCCACGGTGTAACTGTTCACATCATGAATCTGGCCGGGAGCGAGGGTCTCACCGACGTCGATGATTTCGTCACCGCTGCTGACTATGGCGACGCGAGGCTGTCGCTGGACGCTGACCTGCGCCAGGCCCAGGGCCGCCAGCATGCCCAGGTGCTGCGGACGCAGTCTGGTCCCTGCGTCAAGTACCTGCTGGCCGACGCGCACATTCTCGCCAACCGGCCGAACATGGTCGCCGACTTGCAGCGTCGTCATGACACGCAGCGTGGACGAAAGCGTAGCGGGCGCCTCGCGATTCCAGTCCGCATCTGTTTGTTCGACGGGCACGACGGCGTCCGCGCCACCCGGCATGGGGGCGCCGGTCATGATTCGGGCGGCCTCTCCCGGACCAACGGTTTCGTGTGGCGACGTGCCGGCCGGGATGTCCATGACGACCGCCAGTTGGACCGGATTTTCCGGGCTTGCGCCCTCCAGGTCAGCTGCCCGCAGGGCGTAACCATCCATGCTGGAATTGGCAAAAGGAGGCAAATTGATGGTGGCGAAAAGGTCCCGGGCCAGAATGCGCCCCAGGCCATCTTCCAGCCCGATGGCCTCCGCCGGCAGCGGTTTCAGGTCTTGCAAAATGCGTAGCAGGGCCTCGTCGACACTCAGCATGATCAGGCTCCCGATGAACGCGGCGCAGTATACCATGCCCGGCGGAGACGGATGCATCCTCCCACGTGATTCGTTATGCTAATGCTTCGGGGGCATAACAGTGTGGGGGCGCATGAATCTGGAAGGCCTGCTTGAGGGGCTGCCGGACCTGTCGCCACATGACCAATCGCTCGTAGAACGAGCCTGGCAACGCGCAGAACAACTTCATGCGGATCAAAGACGCAAGTCCGGTGAGCCCTATTTCACCCATTGCGTCGCCGTAGCGCGCATTCTGGCGGAAATCCGCCTGGACGCCGAGGCCATTGCGGCGGGCCTGCTGCATGACACGCTTGAGGACACCGGCATCACGCGGGAAGAACTGGAGCGAGAGTTCGGGCGCAAGGTTGTCTCCCTGGTGGACGGCGTTTCGCGCCTGTCCAATTTGCCGCTGACGGATGCGATGCAACGGCGCAGCGATCGCGACCAGCATTTTTTGCGCAAGATGATGCTGGCGATGGGCGACGACGTGCGCGTGGTGCTGGTCAAGCTGGCGGACCGCCTGCACAACATGCGCACCCTGGGCTACATGCCGCCGGAGAGACAGTTGCACATCGCGCGCGACACGCTGGATATCTTCGCACCCCTGGCCAGCCTGCTGGGCATCTGGCAATTCAAGTGGGAACTGGAAGACCTGAGCTTCCGTTACCTGCATCCCGAGAAATACCGACGCATCGCCACCAGCATGAACGAACGCCGGGTCGACCGGGAGCTCTATCTTGAACAGGTGTCGCAGCGCCTGCGTGAAGAGCTGGCGAAATACAATCTGGAAAAGGCGATAATCAGCGGACGCCCCAAGCACATTTACAGCATTTACAGCAAAATGCTGCGCAAGGAACTCCCCTTCGAACAGATTTACGACGTTCGCGCCCTGCGCGTCATTGTCGAATCCACGCCCGAGTGTTATCTGGTGCTGGGCATCGTGCACAACCTGTGGCGGCCAATTCCGGTTGAATTTGACGACTACATCGCCTCCCCCAAGGACAACTTCTACCAGAGCCTGCATACAGCCGTCCTCGATTCGGGGGGGAAGACGCTTGAGGTGCAGATCCGCACGCGGGACATGCACGAACATGCCGAGTACGGCATTGCCGCGCACTGGCGCTACAAGGAAGGAGTGCGCTCCAACGACCGTGAATACGAACGGCGCGTCAGTTTCCTCAGGCGCCTGATGGAATTCGGTCCGGAGGAGGAAGACCCGGAACACTTTGTCTCCACGATGAAGAGCGACGTGCTCAAGGACCGCGTCTACGCCTTCACGCCCAACGGCGACATTTGCGATTTGCCGGCCGGCGCCACGCCCATCGACTTCGCTTACCACATTCATACCGACATCGGTCACCGCTGCCGCGGCGCGCGCGTCCACGGCCGACTCGTCAGCCTGGACTACGTGTTGCAGACCGGCGATCAGGTGGAAATCCTGACCTCCCGCCATGGCGGGCCAAGCCTGGACTGGCTGAATCCCAATCTCGGCCACGTGCAGACCTCACGCGCGCGCAGCAAGATCAAGCAGTGGTTTCGTCGCCAGGACCGGGACCGACACCTGGCGACCGGACGCGACGTGCTGGAACGGGAGTTGCGACGCCTGGGCCTGCTGGATTCGATGTCCTTTGAATTTGTGGCGGATCTCTTTGAATTCGAGAAATCGCGGGTCGATGATTTTCTCGCCAGAATCGGCGCCGGGGATATCAACAGCGCCCAGATTGCCGGGCGCATCCTGGAAACCGAACGGCAGCAGGAGAAGGAATCGCTGATTGAGCGAATGCTGGAGAGCGAGGAGCTGGCAGCGCCGGTGCGACCCGTCACCGGGCAGTCAACCGGCGCCATCAACATCATGGGCACCGGCGGCCTGCTGGTGAACCTGGCGACCTGCTGCAATCCGATGCCTGGCGACGGCGTTGTCGGTTTCATCACGCGCGGGCGGGGCGTCACGGTGCATCGCGAGGACTGCAGCAACATGCGCAGCGTATCCGAAAGGGAACGCATCGTCGAGGTGAGCTGGGGGCAACAGGCGAACGAACAACGCTATGCCGTGCCCATTGAAGTGACGGCCTGGGATCGCGAAGGTCTGCTGCGGGACATCAGCGCCGTCGTGGCGGATGCCGGCGTCAACATGTCCGCCGTCAACGTGGTGACCTCGCGCAACATCGCCACCCTGCAACTGATGATCGAGATTCGCAGCGCCGCTCAATTGATGCGCATCCTGACCCGGCTGGAAGCGATACGGAATGTCATTGAGGCGCGGCGACACAAGGGTCATTGAGTTGGCGTCCGCCGACGCGCAGTGAAAGTCCTTTTGCTGGAACCCTGGTTCGGTGGCAGCCACCGCGTCTGGGCCGAAGGCTACCGTCGTCATTCGGCGCATCGCGTGGAGTTGCTGACCTTGCCGGCCCAATTCTGGAAGTGGCGCATGCAGGGCGCCGCCATCAGCCTGGCCAGGATGATGCGCGAACAGAGGACGCAAGCGGACGTCGTTCTCGCGTCAGGCATGATGAACGTGGCGACATTCCGTGCCTTGACGACTTTTCCCGCGCCGCTGGCTCTTTACCTGCACGAAAACCAGTTGACCTATCCGCAGAACGCACGCCAGCGTCATGGCTGGCAGTACGGATTCGTGAATTACATCAGCGCGCTGGCCGCGGACCGCGTGTTCTTCAACAGCGCCTGGCACAGGGACGTCTTTCTCGAAGAACTGCCGCGGATGCTGCGTCATTTTGGCGACTTCAACGAAGAAGGCAGCGTCGAAGGCATACGGGAGAAGGCTGACGTACTGGCCCCGGGCATGGATCTGCGGCGCCACGACGGCTTTCGTCCTTCCACGCAGGAGAGCCGGACACCCCCGCTCATCCTCTGGAATCATCGCTGGGATGAGGACAAGAATCCTTCCCTGTTTCTGGATGCCCTGCAGTCCCTGGCCGCGGATGGCGTTCCCTTTCGCGTCGCGCTGGCAGGGGCCAACGTTCGGCGGGAACCCGCGGAGTTTGAGGCGGCCCGGGCCTCGCTTGGCGACAGGATTGTGCAGTTTGGCCATGTCAACGATGAAGGCGGCTATTCGCGCCTGCTGTGGTCAGCGGACTACGTCGTCAGCGCAGCGTGGCAAGACTTTTTCGGCATGGCGGTGGTGGAGGCCATGTACTGCCGATGTGTGCCCGTACTGCCCCGGCGTCTGAATTATCCCCATCTGGTCCCGCCAGAACTGCACGCGCAGTGCCTTTATCGACGGAACAGGCTGGCTCCCCTGTTGCTGCGCCACCTGAACGGTCAGTTCGAGATCGACACCGACTTGCTGCGCGCCCAGGTGGCGCCGTTTGACTGGGAAATCCAGGCGCCCCTTATGGACCGGGCGCTGGAGCAGTTGGCCGGGCAGGCATGATCTCTCGCTGGTAGGGGACGACGGCGACCACTCTTTCACGGGAACGCAAGGTCAGGATGTAGTCGCTGCCTGCCTGGCCACGTCGCAGGCGGGGGGCCAACCCCAAACGCATGTAGCGCGCCTTGTTGCGGTTGGTGAGCACCAGCAGGTTGTCCTGGAGCCGGCCGGTTGTGGCGGCCACCAGCCCTCGACTGCCCTGGGGCAGGCGCGTCAGTCGGACGCCCTGACCGCCCCGACCCTGGGAGGGGAATTCGTCCGCCAGGGCGCATTGCGCCAGGCCATCGTCCGTGATGGACCAGACGTAAAGGCCGTTGCGCACCAGCATGGCGCCGATGACCCGTTCTTTCCCGTCGAGCAGACGCATGCCGCGCACGGCGCCGGCCGCCAGACCCGTGTGTCGCACGTCATTCTCGTCAAAGCGAATGGCGCGGGACCCGGAGCTGGCGAGCAGGACTTCCTGGGCCCCATCCGTTGGCAAGACCTGTAGCAGGGAGTCTTTCGGAGCGAGATTAATGACGGAAAAGGCATTGGCCGAGACTCCCGGCAAGTCCGCGACGCGGATGCGTTTTACCAGACCGGCGGCCGTCGCGAGCAGCAGGGAACCGGCGTCCTCCGTCGGCGTCAGGGCGACGAGGGCGATGATGTCTTCGTCTTCGGGCATGGCGCAGAGGCTGCGCAAGGGTGCGCCTGTGGCAGGGTCTTGCGAGGCCGGCAGTTGCTGGACTGGAAGGGAGGTGCAGAGGCCGCTGGCGCTGAAGACATACAACACCTGAGTCGTGTTGCCCTGAACAATGAAGCGCGGCGGGTCCCTGTCGGACGCGCTCACTTTGGGCGGCCGGTCTTCATGGCTGCGTGCCAGTGATTTACCGACCGTCATGGTGAGCCAGGTCGCACTGCCCGGCAATTCCTCATCTTCGTCGCCATTGGCCTGGCCCGTCGCGATCAGCGTGCGGCGCGGATCCTGGAAGGTGTCCCGCACCTCCCGCAATTCGTCGGCGATCAAGGCCCGCATCTTTTCTACGCTGCCCAGCAGGCTCTGCAGCCACTCAATTCGCTTCAGCAATTCCCGGTGTTCCTCGCGCAACCTGCGCCTCTCCAGAGCGGCCAGCTGGCGCAATTGCATGTCCAGGATGGCTCTTGCCTGGATTTCGCTGATCTTCAATTGTCGGCACAGGTTGTTGCGCGCAGAGTCTGCGGTTCGCGATCTGCGGATGATTCTGAGTGTCTCGTCCAGCATGTCGAGGGCCCGCAACAGACCTTCCAGCACGTGGGCGCGATGGCGGGCCCGGGAGAGTTCATGCTCGCTGCGGCGACGCACGATCTCCTGACGATGCTGCAGGTAAACCGTGAGCGCCTGTTTCAGTGAGAGCACGCGCGGCTCGTCATCGACCAGGGCCAGCATGATGATGCTAAAGGTCTCCTGCAGCGGGGTCAGGCGATAGAGTTCGGCCAGTACGGCACGGGCGTCAGCGTTGCGTTGCAACTCGATGACGAGGCGCAGGCCCTGTCGGTCCGATTCGTCGCGCAGATCGGCCAGGCCTTCCAGCCTGCCATTTCGCACAAGGGCAGCGATGCGTTCGGTCAAGGTGGACTTGTTGGTCTGGTAAGGCAGTTCACTGACGATGATTCGTGACTTGCCATGACCCATCTGCTCAACGTGCGCCCGCGCCCGCACGATGATCTTCCCGCGGCCGGAGGAGTAGGCCGCCTCAAGGACATCTTCATCGTCACGATCGTTGTCACTGTGCCGGAAGACCAGTCCACCGGTGGGGAAGTCCGGCCCCTTGATGAAACGCATCAGGTCTCTCAGCGTAATGTCATCGGAGTTGCCACCATGTTCCAGCATGAAAATCAGGGCATCACAGACTTCGCCCAGGTTGTGCGGCGGGATACTGGTGGACATGCCCACTGCGATGCCGGATGCGCCATTGACCAGCAGGTTGGGAAAGGCCGAGGGCAGGACGACAGGCTCTGACAGACTGCCGTCAAAGTTCTCGCGGAAATCCACCGTGTCGCGTTCCAGATCGACCAGCAGGGACTGGCCGATGGCGGTCATGCGCGCCTCGGTGTAGCGCATGGCGGCGGCGCCGTCTCCATCAACGCTGCCGAAGTTTCCCTGCCCGTCCACCAGTTCATAGCGGGTGTTGAAGTCCTGGGCCAGACGCACCATGGATTCATAAACGGCAGCATCGCCATGCGGGTGGTACTTGCCGAGTACTTCGCCCACAATGCGGGCGCTCTTCTTCCAGGGAGTGTCCGCGCGCAGGCCCATGTCGTGCATGGCATACAGAATGCGCCGGTGCACGGGCTTGAGCCCGTCCCGGGCATCGGGCAAGGCGCGCGCGACGATGACGCTCATGGCGTAATCGAGGTAGGCGCTGCGCATTTCCTTGTCGATGGGGACGGGCTGGACGTGGGTGGCGTTCATGGATCATCCTTGTGGCAAAGGGAATACGAACATATGTTCGTATCAGTTTTATGATTATACATAGCGGCGCAAAGCCTTACCAGGAATCCGGGTTCGATTATGCTAAAATGCCAACCATGAAATCCTGGTTGCCGCTTTTGACGTTGCTTGCCATTGTGTCCTGCGTTCCCCAAACGCCGATCCCCGTATATGTCACGCCTACGCAGGTGATTGAACGTCAGGCAATTGAACGGCAGGTGAATCCCAGGGTACCGGAGGCCTCGGAGACGCCCTTGCCGGGGCCAACAGACACCGCGACACCGGTGTATACGCCCACGCCCGCTCCGCCGACGGCCACGCCCCTGCCATATCTGGATCCATCGAGAATGGGCGTGCAACTGCACACCTTGCTGAATCAACAGGACTTCGATGCAGTAACGCGGCTGACCGACACGCTTGGCCTCGGCTGGGTCAAGGTTCAGATCGACTGGAAGTTGTTGCAGCCGAACGGGCCAGGTGATACGGGAGTGGATTTCAGACGACAGGAATTGTATCTGGAAGACCTCAAGCGTCGTGGGCACATGGTGCTGGCCAGTGTCGCCCGCGCTCCTGACTGGGCCAGAACGAGTCGTGAGGAAGCCGGGCCGCCGGACGCCCCACAGGTCCTGGTGAACTTTCTCAACCTGTTGCTGAACGAATTCGGCAACGTGATTGATGCCGTCGAAGTGTGGAACGAGCCCAATTTACAGCGTGAATGGAACGGCCGACCCCTCTCGGGCGGCGAATACCTGCGCTATTTCAGGCCGGCCCGGGACGCCATCAACGCCTATTCGCAGCGCATGCAATCTCACGTGGACGAACCACGGCATACTCCCATCGTTGTCGTGACGGCCGGTCTGGCGCCGACCGGAAACAGCCCCTGGTCTGTCGATGACCGCCAGTATCTGCGGCAGATGTACAATGCTGGACTGGCCCGAATGGAGGGTGTGCAGATCGGCGTGCATCCCTTCGGTTGGGGCAATGACCCTGCTCACAGTTGCTGCAATGCAGTTGCGGACCGTGGCTGGGATGATGCCCCACAATTTTTCTTTCTTGATACGCTGCGCAACTACCGCGCCATCATGCAGGCCTATGGCGACACTGACGCCCGCATCTGGGTGACGGAGTTCGGCTGGCCCACCTGGGACGGTCTGCCAGGCGAGGCGCCTCAGCCCTTTATGGCCTACAACGACAAATGGGTCCAGGCAGATTACACCTTGCGCGCCTTCCAGATCGGGCAGCAACTGGATTATGTCGGGCCCATGTTCCTGTGGAACATGAATTTCGCCTGGCTGCCCCATCTTGTCAGCACTCGTGACGAGCGCGCGGCCTACAGTCTGCTGGTCCCCTTGCAACCACAGGAACGCCCGCTCTTCTGGATGTTGTTCGACTCCGTGCGGCCCGAAAGAGATCTGGACAAGTACGACTAGAGGCGACTGGCAAGAAAAGAGGCGGCCATTCCGGCCGCCTCTGGATTCCTGACGGTAACACTCAGATGATCAGGTCGGCACCGTCATCCAGCGCGACATCATCCTGGTCGTCAGCGCCGGCCTCGACTTCCTCCACGACCTCGGCCAGGCCCCCGGCATCATTGGCAGCCCCGTTGTCGAAGAGCTCGTCGCCCCCTTCATTGCCTTCCAGTTCCTCCAGCAGCAGGGCGCCCTGGGCGTCCAGTGACACTTCAGGCGCCACCAGTTCGCGGTCCTGATAGGTATGGAAGCCGGTGCCGGCCGGGATCAGTTTGCCAATGATGACGTTTTCCTTCAGGCCGTAGAGCTTGTCCTGCTTGCCCTCGATGGCTGCGCCCGCCAGCACCTTGATCGTGTGCTGGAAGCTGGAAGCGGAGAGGAAACTGTCGGTACTGAGCGCAGCCCGGGAGATACCCAGCAACACCGGCGTACCGGTTGCCGGCTCCTTTCCATCCACCAGCAGCTTTTCATTGATATCCAGCAACTGCAGGCGATCGACCAGTTCATCCGGCAACAATTCGCTGTCTCCGCTGCGGGTGATCTGCACCTTTGACAGCATCTTGCGGACGATGATCTCAAAGTGCTTGTCGGCGATGTTGACGCCCTGGTTGCGATAGACCTTCTGCACTTCCGAGAGGAGATACAGACGGGTCGCTTCCTCGCCCAGAATGCGCAGGATACGATGCGGATTGCTGGCGCCTTCGGTCAACTGCTGGCCGGGATACACCTCGGCGCCGTCATAAACGTCGGGCGTGAGGCGGGCATTGGAAGGAATCTCATATTCCTCTTCCTGGCGACTCCGCCAGACTACGGTGATGAGGTCTCCCTCAATGTTGACCGTTCCCTGCAGGCCGGCCGTCAGAGTCTGTTCAGAGTCTTCTGGCGATCGCGCCAGCACGTCGCCAGGGTTGACGTCCTGCTCATCGTCGACCATCAACTCCCAGCCTTCGGGCAACTGCTGTTCTTCTGTGTCCACCTGTTCGTCAATGACGGTCGCCATGCGCACGCCGCCACGACGCCCCAGTCGAACAATGCCGCCGAAGTCCACGATAACGGCTTCGCCGCGCGGCTTCTTGCGCGCCTCGAAGAGTTCCTCAACCCGCGGCAGACCGCTGGTGATGTCGCCGCTGGCCTGTGCGATACCCCCGGTATGGAAGGTGCGCAGGGTCAGTTGCGTGCCGGGCTCGCCGATCGACTGGGCGGCCACGATGCCAACAGCCGCACCGATCCCGACCATTTCGCCCCGCCCCAGGTCCCGCCCGTAGCAAAGGGCGCAGATACCATGGATCAGTGAACAGGTCATCGGGCTGCGGACGTAGACTTCCTCAACGTCGCTTTGCTGGATGCGGTTGGCGATGTCCTCGTCGATCAATTCATTGCGATCGACGATTAACTCGCCCGTCTCCGGATGATAGACTGCTTCGGAAGCGACCCGGCCGACCGTGCGTTCGTGCATGGTCTGGCCGGCAATATCCTGCAGGCGGCTGACAAGCAGACCGGCGTCGGTTCCACAGTCGCTGCGGTTGACTATCACGTCCTGCGCCACGTCCACCAGGCGGCGCGTCAGGTAACCCGCATCGGCGGTACGCAGCGCCGTATCCGCCAGACCCTTGCGGGCGCCGTGCGTGGAGATGAAAAACTCCAGCGCCGTCAAACCCTCACGGAAGTGGCTCTTGATAGGCATTTCGATGATGCGGCCAAATGGATCTGCCATCAGGCCGCGCATGCCCGCCAGTTGGGTAATCGGCCCGAAGCCGCCCTTGGTGGAGCCTGAAAGCGCCATGATCGCGATAGGACCGTAGGGATTGAGCGTGTCGCGAATCTCATCCTGCAGCTGGTTTTTCGCGTCGGTCCACTGGTCGATTGTGATCTGGTAGCGTTCTTCCTCCGTGAGCAGCCCGCGCCGAAAGTCCCGATCGGCGCGCACGACAGTTTCTTCGGCGCTGTCGAGAATGTCCGTCCGTTTATCCGGAATCGTGAGGTCCGAAACGGCGACGGTCGTGCCCGAGATCGTGGCGTAATGAAAACCGAAATTCTTGATCTGATCGACCACGTCGGTCGTTAGTTCGGAGCCCACCCGCTGGTAACAGAGGGCGACCAGGTCGTTCAGGCCACGCTTGCCGAGAGTCTCCTGCACGTAGCGCATTTCGTCGGGCAGAATGCGGTTGAACAGGGCCCGGCCCACGGTCGTCGCCTCGGGTTCCTCCTGTGGCGGACGCTCTTCGTAGATGTTGCCCAGCAGGACCGGCGTGTGCAGGCCAACCATCCCCAGTTGATAGAGGTACTGCACCTCGTCCATGTCGACGACCAGGCGACGTTCGTGCAGATTGGTGATTTCAAGCTGATCTTCCAGGCCATGCTGCCGCAGGTAAATGCGCGCCTCATAGGCATTGGCCAGCGTGCAATCCACGTCCCCTTCGAGCACGGCGCGCACCGTGCGATCGATGGCCGATTCAACGACCCGCACGCGACCGGTATCGTCTTCCTCGGTGACGGCCGGGTAAAGCTCGATATTGTTCAGGCCATGCTGCAGCGCGAAATAGTAGCCATTGCTTCGCAGCGCGATCCCGACCCGTGCATCCGTGTTAAGTACTGAATCGATGGAACGGAACTCTTCGGCGCGCTTCCTGAGCGCGAGGATTTCGACGGTGGGGTCCATGGTCAGGTAATAGCAGCCCAGCACCATGTCCTTGGAAGGCCCGACGATGGGCGAACCGTCTGCAGGCTTGAGCAGGTTGCGTGAACTGATCATAAGTTCGCGGGCTTCCTGCACGGCCTTTTCGCCGAGCGGCACGTGGACGGCCATCTGGTCGCCGTCGAAATCGGCGTTGAAGGCCGAACACACCAGGGGATGAATCTGAATGGCCTTGCCTTCCACCAGCAGCGGTTCGAACGCCTGGATGCCCAGTCGATGCAGGGTAGGGGCGCGGTTGAGCAGCACCGGTCGTTCCTGAATGACTTCTTCCAGCGCTTCCCAGACTTCCGGTCGTTCGCGTTCGATGATGCGACGCGCGCCCCTGACGTTGCTGGCGTAATTCTGGTTCACCAGCCGGCTGATGACGAAGGGGCGGTAGAGTTCGAGAGCCATGGTCTTGGGCAGGCCGCACTGATGCAGCTTCAGGCGGGGGCCGATGACAATTACCGAACGGCCGGAGTAGTCCACACGCTTGCCCAGCAGGTTACGGCGGAAACGACCCTTCTTGCCCTTGAGCATGTCGCTCAGTGATTTCAGTTCGCGGTGGCCCCGACGGCTTAGTTCCTTGCCCCGCTGGCTGTTGTCAACCAGGCTGTCGACGGCTTCCTGCAACATGCGTTTTTCATTGCGGACGATGACGTCCGGCGCGCCAAGTTCCAGCAGGCGCTTAAGTCGGTTGTTGCGATTGATGACGCGGCGGTAAAGGTCATTCAGGTCGCTGGTGGCGAAGCGGCCGCCGTCCAGCTGGACCATCGGCCGCAGGTCAGGCGGAATGACCGGCAACATCGTCAAAATCATCCACTCCGGCCGATTCTGACTCTTGCGCAGGCTTTCCACTACACCAAGGCGCTTGGTCGCCTTTTTCTTGCGCTGCATGGAGCGCGATTCGCGCACTTCCTTCCACAGTTCAAGTGACAGACGCTCGAGATCCATGTTGCGCAGGATCTCGTAGAAGGCCTCGGCGCCCATATTGGCCTGGAAGACTCGGCCGTATCGATTCTTCAGTTGGCGGAAGCGCGTTTCGGAGAGAAACTGCAAGACAGCCAGGTCCTGCAATTCATTGCGAGCGTTGTCCGCACTGTGCCGCACGGTCGCCATTTTCTCGTTCAACTGGTCGCGCAGGTCCGTCAGTTCACGTTCCGTATCCTTGACGAGTTTCTGCTGCTGCTCGTCAAGGGCAGCCAGTTCCTGTTGTCTTTCCTGTTCAATGCGTTCCTGGATGTCACCCAGCTGGTCGTTAATGGATTGCTGAATGTTGCCCAGATGTTCCGCACTGACTTCTGTGCCTTCAGCGACGATCACCTCTCCGGTGGCTTCCAGCACGACCGGCGTCGCTGCGATATCCCCCTGCAATCCCTCGATTCGGCGGTGCAATTGCTGCGCTTCCTGCATCAACTCGTCGCTGAGGCGGGCCAACTCCTCGTCGTGCCTGCTCTGGATTTCCGCCTTGCGCCCGTCAACGGACGCGAGAAACTCATCGCGCTCGCTGGTGAGGTTTTCCATACGCTCGTGAAGATCGCCGCCCATCAACATTTCACGCTGGGAAAGTTCGCGCTCGACGCGCATCAGGGCCTTTTTGCGCGCGTCGTCGTCCACGTTGGTGATGACGTACTGGGCGAAGTACAACACGCGGTCCAGATTGCGACGGCTGACATCAAGCAGCAGACCGAGATAACTGGGCACGCGGCGCGTGTACCAGACGTGGGCCACGGGCGCCGCCAGCTTGATGTGCCCCATGCGCTCCCGGCGCACGGAAGAGCGCGTGACCTCGACCCCGCATTTGTCACAGACGATGCCGCGGTAACGCAGGTTCTTGTACTTGCCGCAGTAGCATTGCCAGTCCCGCGTTGGGCCAAAGATGGCCTCGCAAAACAGGCCGTCCTTTTCGGGACGCAGGCGGCGGTAATTGATCGTCTCCGGCTTGGTGACTTCGCCGTAGGACCACTTTTCGATTTGGTCCGGAGAAGCAAGACTTATGCGCAGGGCGCTGAAATCCTTCGCTTCCAAGATGACCTCCTCTGAATTTCAGGATGCTTGCGCGGCCGTCAAAGCGACCGGACGCGCATGGTCTGCCAGCAAGGAAACGTTGGCAGCGGCTGTGTGTTGACGACATTGAACGCACCGGACACGGGGCCTGCCCCGTGCGCCACTGCGTGTGATGATTTCGGATTTGCCATGCCATAGAAGACACAACAAAATATAACCTGGCAGGGCCTGCCTGTCAAGTCGCGTTGGCCTCGCGGCTGTCTATGTGGTCTGTGCAATCAACACGAACAGTGTAGCGCGCAGGAAGGAGTCTGTCAAGCAGGCGAATTGCTGGCAACCCTGGCGCGCATCCAGGCTTCCATAAAGTCGTTCAGCCTGCCATCGAGCACTGCGCCGCTGTTCCCTTCCTCATGGCCTGTGCGATGGTCCTTGACCATTTGGTAAGGGTGCAGGACGTAGGAACGGATCTGGTTGCCCCAGCCGGCGTCCACGTTTTCGCCCTTGAGGTCCGCCAGTTCCGCCTCCTGTCTCAGTCGTTCTTCTTCCAGCAGGCGCGTCTTCAGGATATGCAGGGCGCGTTCGCGGTTCTGTTTCTGGCTGCGTTCATTCTGACATTGCACCACGATGCCGGTCGGCAAATGCGTAATGCGGATGGCGGTGTCATTTTTCTGGACGTGCTGGCCGCCGGCGCCGCCGGCGCGGTAGGCATCCACACGCAGGTCCGCCTCGTTGATTTCAATATCAAGCGTGCCCTGAATGTCCGGCCAGAGTTCGACCTTGGCGAAGGAAGTGTGGCGCCGGCTCGCGGAGTCGAAGGGGCTGAGTCGCACGAGGCGGTGCACGCCAAGTTCGCTGTGCAAATAACCGTAGGCATAGGGGCCGTTGACTTCCAGTGTGACGCTCTTGATGCCGGCCTCCTCTCCTTCGCTGCGGTCGAGAATCGTCGTCCTGTAGCCGCTTTGTTCGGCCCAGCGCAAATACATACGCTCCAGCATGCCGGCCCAGTCCTGGGAATCGGTGCCGCCGGCGCCGGCGTGAATGGCGAGGATGGCGCTCTCCTGGTCATGCGGGCCGGAAAGCATGGCCTGGAAAGACATGCGTTCGACCAGGGGCTGGAGTGAAACACATTCCTCCACCAGGTCATCCAGCAGGTCCTGGTCTTCCAGTTCAGCGAGTTCCAGCGCGTCATCAATGCGCCGGGCGATGTCACGCCAGCGACGGACTTCGGCCTTCAGGGTGGAGAGGGACTGCATTTGTCGGCTGGCTGATTCCGGATCGTCCCAGAACGCTGTCGAGGCGGCAGCGGCCTCGATTTCTTCTATCGCGCTCTCCTTGTCGGCGATGCCAAGGCGCGCAATCAGTCCGTCAATCGTCTCTTTCAGGGACTGCAACTGGCTGACAAGCTGGTCCATGGGCTAGTTCTCGTCAAAAAGACTGTTGACAAAGATCTCGGGAGAAAAGGGCAGCAAGTGATTGAGGCCCTCGCCAAGCCCGACGTAATGGACCGGCAGGCCAAGTTCAGCATAAACGGCAAATATCATCCCGCCCTTTGCCGAACTGTCCAGCTTGGTGACGATGATGCCGCTGACGTCGACCATCTCCTGAAATGTGCGCGCCTGCTGTAGAGCATTCTGGCCCGTCGTGCCATCCAGCACCAGCAACACCTCGTGCGGTGCGTCGGGAACGACCTTTGCCGAGACCGAGCGAATGCGCCGCAATTCGTTCATCAGGTTGGCGTTGGTGTGCAGGCGGCCGGCCGTATCGATGATCAGTACGTCCTTGCCCCGCGCCTGGGCAGCCTTAGTGGCATCGAAGACGACGGAAGCCGGGTCCGCGCCGGACTGGCCGGCGACTACCGGCACGTTGACTCGCTCGCCCCAGGTCTGCAACTGCTCAATGGCGGCCGCGCGAAAGGTGTCGCCGGCGGCCAGGATGACATTTCGACCTGCCAGCTGCATGCGATGCGCCAACCTGGCGATAGAGGTTGTTTTCCCTGTCCCGTTGACGCCCACCACCAGCACGACCGAAAGGGGCCGACCGCTCAGGTCCAAGGGAGGCGGCGCGGAAAGTAAGCCCAGCAGGGTAGAGCGCAATCCGGCGAGCAACTCGTCGCTGTTGTGCCAGCGCCCCGCCCGCAGTGTATCCAGCACCTTGCCCGTCACGGTCAAACCGAGGTCCGACTGGATCAGAAGCGCTTCAATGTCATCCCAGGTGTCTTCATCGACGTCGCTGCCGGCCAGCAAGTCGGCGATTCGCCCGAAAAAGGAGCGCCGCGTGCGGGTCAGGCCACGACCAAATAAACTCAAGTTGCTGTCTCCGTGCGGAGCATGGGTGTCGCTGGCTCGCAGTATAGTCGGGCGTTCCGCAGCCGACAAGACTCGCGCTATACTGACGCCAGCAGGGGGTAACCGGTGAACGACGGTCTGACACACCTTGATGAGCAGGGCAGGGCCCGCATGGTGGCTGTGGGTGAAAAACCGGACAGTGAACGCATGGCGCGCGCGGCCGGTTGCGTGGAGATGGAGCCCGCCACCCTGCAGCTCATCCGCGGGGGCCAGCTGAAGAAGGGTGACGTCTTCGCCACCGCGCGCCTGGCCGGTATCATGGCAGCCAAACAGACGGCGTCCCTCATCCCTCTTTGTCACCCGCTGGCGCTGACGCACATCGACGTCGATCTGGAGGCGGACACAGGTGGAGGCACATTGCGAATCGAGGCGCAGGTGCGTACGAAGGGCAAGACCGGCGTGGAGATGGAAGCACTGACAGCGGTGGCCGTGACGGCGTTGACCGTCTATGACATGGCCAAGGCCGTCGACCGCAGTATGCGCATTGGTGATATCCGTTTGCTGGAGAAACGAGGTGGCCAACGGGGTGACTATACGGCGCCGGTGTGCCGCTGATGCAGATTAACGTGCTGCTCTTTGCGTCTCTCGGTGATCTCGCCGGCCAGCGGCGTTTGACCCTGAGACTGGAGGGAAACAGCGCGACCGTCGCTGACCTGCGCGACGCGCTGGGTCGCCGCCAACCAGCATTGCGCGAGGCCCTGGCGGCCGCCATCGCCGCCGTAAATGAGGAGTACGCGACGGACGCGGTGGCGGTGAGTTCCGGCGATACGGTCGCCTTTTTCCCTCCGGTCAGTGGCGGCAGCGGGTATCCCGAGATCTATCGCCTTGAGAAGGAAGAAATCGACCACGACGCGGTTGTGGCAGCCGTCACGCTGCCCGAAACCGGCGCAGTCTGTCTCTTCAGCGGCATGGTGCGCGGCGAAACGCGACGTGGCGACGGGCCGGCGCGTACGACTCTGCTCGAATACGAAGCTTACGAGTCCATGGCCCTGGACCGCATGCAGCAAGTCGGCGCCGAAATACGCCAGCACTGGCCCCTGGTGCAGGGCATTGCCATGCTGCAACGCATCGGCCAACTGGCCGTCGGACAAAACACTGTACTTATTGCCTGTTCATCGGCGCATCGGGACCAGGGATGTTTCGAGGCGGCGCGCTACGGCATCGATCGACTGAAGGAAATTGTGCCTGTGTGGAAAAGAGAAACTGGACCGGGCGGGAGCGTTTGGGTCGAAGGCGAATACCGGCCCGGAATCCGGGACAACCGTGGGTAAGGAACCAATGCGCCGCGTGGTCGTGACCGGTTTTGGTCTTGTGACGCCTTTCGGGCTTGGCGTTGATGTCAGTTGGGAGGCGCTTTGCTCGGGTCGCAGTGGCGCAGGTTTCATCACCCGCTTCGATACGGAGTCCTATCGGGTCAAGATCGCTGCCGAGGTGCCGGACTGGGACCCGACCCAACACATGAGCGCGCGCGAGGCGCGGAGGCTGGACCGCTATCAGCAATTGGCGCTGGTCGCCGCAAGAGAGGCACTGGCGCACTCCGGCCTTGAGATTGACGATTGCAACGCAGAGCGCACAGGCGTCATCGTGGGGTCCGCCGTTGGCGGCGTTGAGAGCTATTACAATCAGGCGGAACTGTTGTTTGACACCGGTGACCCGCGGCGCATTACGCCCTTTGGCATCCCCATGTTGATGGTCAACGGCGCCAGCGGCCTGATCAGTATCGAGACAGGCGCGTCGGGTCCGAGCGGCGCCCTGATTTCAGCCTGTGCCACCGGTGCTGACTGCATCGGACGGGCCTGTGAGCTCATACGTGCCGGACGCATCGACCAGGCCCTGGCCGGTTGTAGCGATGCTCCGATCATTCCGATTGGCGTCGGCGCCTTTGATCGCGTCGGCGCCTGCTCGCGCGAGGACCGCGACCCCTCCCGCGCCTCCCGTCCCTTCGACCGCAATCGTACGGGACTGGTCTTCGGCGAAGGCGCCGGCGTGCTCGTTCTGGAAGCGCTCGACGTCGCACGGAAGCGGGATGCACCAGTCCTGGCGGAACTTGCGGGCTATGGTTCCACGTCGGATGCCTTCCACAGCACGGCGCCGGACCCTGAAGGACGGGGCGCGGCGGCGGCGATCGCCAGGGCATTGCAGGATGCCGGCCTTGGCGCCGATGACATTGATTACATTAACGCCCATGGCACGGCGACCCAACTCAATGACGTCATGGAGACGAAGGCCCTGAAACGGGCGCTGGGCGCCGCCGCCCGGGACATCCCGGTCAGTTCAACCAAAAGCATGACCGGACATGCGATGGGCGCGACCGCGGCATTTGAAGCAGTTTTCTCCATTCTTGCCCTGCGCGATCAACTGGCGCCCCCGACCATCAATCTGGACGAGCCTGACCCGGAATGCGACCTGGATTACGTCCCCAACGAGACCCGTGAATTGTCCCTGACCCGGGTGATGAGCAATGCATTCGGCTTTGGTGGGCACAACGCGTCGCTGATATTCAGCCGGATTTAGGGCGGCATGGACCTCGCGGGTTTCCAGCGACGGCTAGGGATGCGCTTCAGGGACGAAGACTTGCTGCGTCAGGCACTGACCCACCGCTCCTGGCCTCATGAACAGGGCGGGACGGCCACGCTGGCAGGAAACTACGAGCGTCTGGAATTTCTCGGCGACGCCGTGTTGGCCTTCGCCGTCACGCGCATGCTGTACGAACGCTTTCCTGACATGCCGGAAGGCGAGTTGACCCGCTTGCGTTCTGCGCTGGTGCGCAGCGAAACCCTGGCGGACCTTGCCACTGACCTGGAGCTTGGCGCCCTGCTGCGCCTGGGTCGGGGCGAGGAGCAAAATGGCGGTCGCCAGCGACGCAGCATCCTTGGCGATGCGTATGAAGCCTTGCTGGGCGCGATTTTCATCGACAGAGGCCAGGGCGCTGCCGAGGACTTTGTCGCGGCCACGCTCGGCCCGCTTTTCGATGAATTGCTGGAAGCAGATCTGCTGGATGCGCGCAGCCGATTACAGGAAATGAGTCAGGCTGCGCTGCTCGCAACGCCGGTCTATGAGACCCTGTCGGAGAGCGGGCCGGACCACCTGAAGCAATTCACGGTCGCCGTGCGTATTCTGGGCGAAGAACTGGGCACGGGACATGGAAACAGCAAGCAGGCCGCTGCCCAGGCCGCCGCGCGGGAGGCCCTTCAGTTGTTGCGTCGCGAGGGTCGTTTGCCGGAATCAGGCAGCGAGTGAGAGCTCGACCATCACCAGGCGATGTCCGTAGCCTGGTGCATCCAGGGTGGCCGTTCCGTTGTCGCCAAGTGGTGCCCTGAACCAGAGATAGTCAGAACGAAACTTCTCCCCGTCCTCCATGAAAGTCCAGGAGAGTTCATTGCCGTGTCTGGCGAAAGGGTCCAGGAAGTTTGCAGCGCGCAGGGGAAGGAGCAGGGCGTCATCGGGAACGCCATCGAAGGAAGCCGCCAGCACCAACAAAGCCGGCTCCTCTTGCGTGTGCAGCGACCCAATCAGCGAATTCATGGCGCCAAGCTGGATTTCCAGGCTACGTGGAGTCTGACCGGGCCAGTAGCTGTAGAGGGTCAGGCGTTGGCCGGCGAGATTCATGACGGCTCGCTGCAGCCCGCCTTGCTGACCATCGCCAACCGCCAACCGGCCACCGGCCTCCAACAGGCCGGTGCGGGCCAGCACGGCCAGCCCGTTGGCGCCGTCCGCCGTCGGGAACCAGCCATGTTGCATACCCAGCCGCCGGGCCAGCCACCAGGCCTGGTCGACCCAGTAGCTGGCGCTGCGACCTGCGTCGACATTTTGCAACAGGACGAAATCGGCGCCACTGGCAGCGATGGTTTGGGCAACATCCTCCAGCGACTCTTCTTCAGACGTGGTCGCACCCGCCTCCAGATTCCAGGAGGCGATGCGGACGGTCGTCCCGCCCAGGGGTTCCAATGCGGGTTGGGGCCGCGTCAAGGCAATGCCGGCGAGGATCGCGACAATCATCAGCAGGAAGGGGACCAGGCCGACGTCGGCGGATTCACGTGCCCAGGCGCTGCGGAGACGGGAGCGTGTCATTGGCAGGGCCGTCAGAATCAGGGCCAGCAAGAGGATGGCCCAACCCAGACCGCGGATACCGAGCAGCATGCGTTGCGCCAGGTCGAGGTTTTCGCCATTCGGGGCGAAGAGAGGGGCATTCAGCGGCGAGGCAACGGTGAAGAAATCAATGGCGAGCAACAGGGCAGTGACCAGCAGGGCGCCTGCCAGCGCAATGCCGTTGTTGTCGCGATCGCCTTCTTCCAACGGGCGCGGCAGCCACCACCACGTCAAACTGATGGCGAACTGCAACAAGACCAGCGTCGCGCTTGCAGCGATTCCATCCAGGCGCAGTCCGATGATCAGCAGCAGCGCGGTCAGCGCCATCCACAACCAGCCCCGCAGACCACCGTAAAACGCCTGCAGCAAAACGCGCCCCAGATTTCGGATTGGTGATAACAGGGGCAGGAGCGTTGCGCCCACCAGGGCAGGGGTGAGCAACTGTAGCGGCGCAGCGCTACGTGCCGCGATGCCATTTGGCAGCGACAGGAGGGTCAGCTGCAGAAAAAGCAGGGCGCCAATGCCCGCTGCGCCCTGGGCCGTTACCAGACCCTGCTGCGCCGTGACTTCCGCCAGAATTGCTTCCTGAAAACGACGGGCAAGCAGGACGGTCGCCGCGATCGCCAGCGCTGACAGCAGGAGTTGGGGGCCATTCCAGGCGGCGGTCCAGGATATATCCAGCGTATTGCCCGCCGCCCGCACGATCTGGTCCGCTGCCAAACCCGTCAGAATCATCTGCGGAAAATGCATGACCCGTCGCTGCAGGAGCAATACGATGCAGGCAAGTCCGCCGCCGATAACGGCGGCACTGACGATCACCCCCGACACTTCGGGCGCCACGGCCGGAATGGCCCGCGCAACAGCCACGAAAACGACGCAGACGGGCAGCGCAAGACGGCTGCGACTGCGCGTCCGGGCCAGCAAGGGAAGCAGGAGCATGAGCAGCAGACACAGGACTTCCACGCCCGTCAGGCCCGTTCCGCCGGGAACGTCAGTCAGTACGCCCCTGTTGAGTAGCAATCCAGGGAGACGTCGCAGGGCCTGAACGAAGAAAAGGCCGACCAGCGCCATTTCGACGGTGTGCAACAATGTTTCCAGGACCCTGCGCGACATCCCTGCCCCCGGCCGCAAGTGATATACAGGAGTCTACAGCGCCACTATAATTACGCAAATCCTGGCGACTGCGAGGACAATTCAATGGAGCGGGTAGACTTGATCTTGTCCGGCGGCACCGTCGTCACCATGGACGATACCTTCTCGATATATCAGGACGGGGCCGTCGCCATTCGCGGCAAGCACATCGTGGCCGTGGCGCCGCGCGAAGTCCTGCTGGACAGCTGTCAGGCCGACGAGGTCCTGGATTGCAGCGATCGGTACATTTTGCCGGGCCTGGTGAACGCGCACACGCACGTCCCCATGACCCTGCTGCGGGGCCTGGCGGATGACCTGCGTCTTGACGTTTGGCTGATGGGCTACGTCATGCCGACGGAGCGCGAATTCGTCAACCCGGACTTTTGCCGCCTGGGAACGAAGCTTGCCTGCGCCGAGCAAATCCGTAGCGGCATCACGACCTTTGCCGACATGTACTATTTCGAGGAGGTCATCGCCGAGGTCACGGCAGAAGCCGGCATGCGCGCCGTGCTCGGGCAGAGTGTCCTGCGTTTCCCCACGCCGGACGCGGAGAGTTACGAAATCAGCCTGGCGCGCGCCAGGCGCTTCATCGAAGACTGGCAGGGACATGAACGAATCACGCCGGCCGTGGCGCCGCACGCGCCTTATTCCAGTACGCGGGAACTGCTGGAACAGTGTACGGCCCTTGCGCTGGAATACGATGCGCCGCTGCTGATCCACATCGCCGAAACCCGCCAGGAACTGGAGGACAGTCTGAAACAACATGGCCGCCGCGTCGTGGAGCAGGTGGCGGACGCCGGCCTGTTGCAGGCGAAGGTGCTGGCGGCCCATTGCGTGCACATCGACCCCGGCGAAATGCGGGTGCTGAAGGCGCATGACTGCAGCATCGCACATTGTCCCACCAGCAATCTGAAGCTGGCCAGCGGCATCGCGCCCGTCAGCGCCATGCTTGATACCGGGATCGCAGTGGGCATCGGCACGGACGGGCCGGCCAGCAACAACGATCTCGACATGCTGGAGGAAGTGCGCCTGGCCGCCATTCTGGCCAAGACGGCCGCCAATGACCCGACCACGCTGCCGGCCCGCCAGGCTCTGTTGATGGCAACCCGCCAGGGCGCCGAGGCGCTCTTTCTTGGGGACCAGGTCGGCAGCCTGGAGCCTGGCAAACTGGCCGACCTGGTCGTCATGGACGCGCGGCAATCGCACAACATGCCTCAATTCAGCCGCAGCGAGGACGCCGTGTATTCGCAAATCGTCTATGCCGCCAAGAGTACGGACGTGGCCCACGTCATATGTCACGGCCGCTGGCTGATGCGCGACCGGGAGCTGCTGACTTTGGGTGAGGAGGAGTTGCACGAACAGGCGCAGGCCCTGGCGTCCCGGGTCGACGACTTTCTGCGGGCGAACACGGGTGACGTGCTGTCCAAGCTGCTTACGGTGACCCAGGGCATGGAACGCGGCGAGAGCTTCGAAGTGCAGGCCAAGCTGGTGTTGCAGGACGAGTCCGCGCTGGCGCAATTGCTGGGCTACGAGGACGTCGAGGTGCTGAAAGAGGTGCACTACCGCCAGTATGACACCTGGTTCAGCTTTGAGGACGAGTCCGACGGGCGGCTGCGCTATCGGGAGGACGATGAACTGGACGCTGACGGGCAGGTCATCTCCACGCGCAGCCGGCTGACCCTGATGCGGCTCAACAAGATCGACAGTTACGGCACGGCCGTTCGATTGTCGCATTCCCGCTTTTACGCGCGGGCGGACCGCCCCCTGCGTTTTTACCGTGAATACTTCCGGCCTTCCGCCGAACGGGCGCTCGAAAAAGACCGTCGCCGCTGGCACATTCACTACCAGGGCGTGCTGTTTTACATCAACGTGGACCGCTTCACCGACCCGCCGGGCGAACAGACCTATCTGGAACTGAAGAGCCGCACCTGGTCGGCGGAAGATGCCAAGGTCAAGGCGGCGCGCATCGCTGACATGCTGGAGATTCTCGGCGCAAACCCGGACGACATGATCCTGGCGGACTATCCGGAAATGCACGGCGTCTGACAGGAATTGTCAGGTCTTCGCAAGCCAGCGTCCCAGCTCCCCTGCCAGCGCCTCCGCGTCCACCGAGTCGGCGTCCAGCCAGCGAATATCCGCGTGATGGCCGCGGAACCAGGTGAGCTGGCGCCGGATGAAGTCATGCGTCGCCATCTTTGTCGCGGCAATGGCCTCCGGCAGCGGCAGTCCATCCAGCAGATGCGCGGCCAGCTGCCGGTAACCCAGACCACTCATCGACGGCAGGTCGCGTGAATATCCGGCCTGCAACAGGTCGCGCACTTCGCCCACGAAGCCGGCCTCCATCATGGCCTCAAGGCGTTGGTCGGCGCGCGCATAAAGTGCACTGCGTTCCAGTTGCAGGCCGAGGTGCAGGACGTTCCATGGCGGCGGCTGCCGCCGCTGCTGCTCGCTGATAGCCCGGCCGGTTTCATGCCAGACTTCCAGCGAACGCACGACTCGCCGCACATTGTTGGGATGAGTCCTTGCGGCCGTGACCGGATCGACCTCGGCGAGCCGGCGGTGCAGCGCCCTGTTTCCCTGACTGCGGGCGTAGTCCTCAAGCTCGCCGCGCAGGACCTCGTTGGGCGGAACTTCCGGTATGCGCCAGCCATCGACGATGGCGCTCAGGTATTGGCCCGTTCCCCCGACCAGCAGGGGCAAGCGACCGCGGCGCTGAATGTCCGCGATGGCCGCGTTGGCCAGGCCCTGGATGGTCGCCAGGCCCGGATTCTCATCCGGATCGGCAATATCGACCAGATGATGCCTGACCCGCGCCCGCTGTTCGGCATCCGGCTTGGCCGTGCCGATGTCCATGCCCCGGTAGATCTGGCGGCTGTCGGCGCCGACGATCTCTCCATCGAGGCACTCGGCCAGTTTCAGCGCGAGCCCGGTCTTGCCGGTCGCCGTGGCGCCAAGGATGACGAGCAGCGGGGCTTTACCAGTCCAGCGCATCTTCGACGTGATCGATTATCGTGCGCGCGCCCAGGGCGACGCCAATGACGTCCACCTGCCAGGTGGCATCTTGCTGTTGGTGGGCCTCCAGCCATTCGTGGATCGCTGCGAGCAGGCGCTCCCGCTTGCGGGCCGTGACACTGGCGAAAGCCTCTGCCGTATTCGACTGGCGGCGGCTGCGTACCTCCAGAAAGACCAGTTTGCCGCCGATTCGGGCCACGATATCCAGTTCTCCGCGGGGGCAGCGCCAGTTGCTGGCGAGAATTTCGTAGCCACGCCGCTGCAGGTAACGCCTGGCAAGTGTTTCGCCCAGGAGTCCGGTCCGTCGCTTGTGCATGCCGTCGATGTGTTGCTGCTCCTGCCCACCCCCGCAGCGGGATTGTAAACAGACCTGGCTTCGGCTACCATGCGCGTCGGTCAGGCAGAGAAACAGGCAGGGGGCGATCTATGGACATGAGCATACAGGATGCAGGCACGCTGGGGGTGATAGCCAGCCTGATCGGGCTGGGTTTCGCGCTCTGGCAGCGGAATTTCGTCATGGCCCAGAACGCGGGCAACGAGACGATGCAGCGTATCTCCGGTGCCATTCAGCGTGGCGCCCAGGCCTTTCTGTCGCGCGAGTATCGCGCCGTGAGTATTCTGGTTGTGGTGATCACGCTGGTGCTGGTCCTGCTCTCCGGCCTGGAGGGCAGCGGCATGAGCATCTGGACGGCGGTCGCCTTCGTCAGCGGAGCCCTTGCATCCGGCCTGGCCGGTTACATCGGCATGTACATCGCCGTGCGCGCCAACGTGCGCACGACGCAGGCCGCTTCCGAAAGCCTCAATCGCGGGCTGCGGGTGGCTTTCGCCAGCGGCACGGTCATGGGCACTGTGGTCGTGTCCCTGGCGCTGCTGGGCGTGAGCATTCTCTTTGTCCTGCTCACCGGTCAATTGCCGTCGACCCAGGCGGCCAGCGCCCTGGCCGGCTTCGGTTTCGGCGGCACCTCGATCGCAATCTTCGCCCGCGTCGGCGGTGGCATCTACACCAAGGCGGCCGACGTCGGCGCCGACCTGGTGGGCAAGACCGAGGCGGGCATCCCTGAGGATGATCCCCGTAACCCGGCGACCATCGCGGACAACGTGGGCGACAACGTCGGCGACGTGGCCGGCATGGGCTCGGATCTCTTCGAGAGCTATGCCAGTTCAATCATCGCCGCCATCTCCCTGGCGACCCTTGGCGCCGGCCTGGCCCAAGACATGCAACTGGCCGGTCAACTCTTCCCGTTGCTGGTGGCCGCCGCCGGACTGATCATTGGCATGATTTGCACCTTTCTCGTCCGCACGCAGGAAGGCGCATCGCAGGAAATGCTGCTGGGCAGCCTGCGCCGCGGCATCTATTCGGCCAGCGCCCTGGTGGGCCTGGCGATCGTCCTGATCGGCATGGGCCTGGGCCTGGGGAACGGCGTGATCGCCGCCACCCTGGCGGGTCTCATCGGTGGTGTGCTCATCGGCTACTTCACCGAATACTTCACGGCGACCAGTTACGGCCCGACCCGCGGTCTTTCCGACAGCGCCAGCGGTGGCGCCGGCATCGTCGTTATTCGGGGCATGGCCCTGGGCATGCTCAGCACCCTGGCGCCGGTGATCGTCGTCGTCCTCGTCACCCTGGTGGCCACGGCGGCGACCGGTCTCTATGGCGTGGCCGTGGCCGCGGTTGGCATGCTCAGCACCCTCGGCATCACCCTGGCGACCGATGCCTACGGGCCTGTGGCGGACAACGCCGGGGGCATCGCCGAGATGGCCGAACTCGACGACAGCGTGCGCGACCGCACCGACGCGCTGGACAGCCTGGGCAACACGACGGCGGCCACCGGCAAGGGCTTCGCCATCGGCAGCGCTGCCATGACCGCCCTGGCGTTGACCACGGCCTTCATCACGGCGCTGGGGGGCTCGGAGACGTCTACCACCCTGGCCGCTGTGATTCTTGATGCGCGGCTCATCACCGGCGTGTTCATTGGGGCGATGCTGCCCTATATCTTCAGCGCCCTGACCATGCGGGCGGTCGGCGATGCGGCGCAGTCCATCGTCGAGGAAGTGCGACGCCAGTTCCGCGAGATTCCCGGCATTATGGATGGCAGCAGCGAACCGGACTACGAGCGCTGCGTGGCCATCAGCACCGACAACGCCATCCGTCAAATGCTGCTGCCGGGCATCGTCGCTGTGGCCGTGCCCGTGTTGATCGCGCTGCTCACGGCGCTGGGGCAGGGCAATGCGCTGGGGCAGTTCGTCGGACGCGAGACCCTGGTGGGCGTGCTGGTCGGATCGTTGGCCTCGGCCTTCATGCTGGCGGTGATGATGGCCAACGCCGGTGGCGCCTGGGACAACGCCAAGAAATTCATTGAGGCGGGGCACCTGGGCGGCAAGGGCTCGGACGCGCACAAGGCGGCCGTGGTCGGCGACACCGTCGGCGACCCCTTCAAGGATACCTCGGGCCCGTCGCTGAACATTCTACTCAAGTTGCTGGCGATCGTGTCGCTCGTGATCGCCCCCATGCTGACCTCTGTGCCAGTGGCCTGACGCGACAAGGAAACCGGACACCGACGGGCGGCCCGTGATAGAGAGGGTCGCCCGTTTGCTTGTCAGATCACTTGTGATTCAACAGGGGGCGGAACTTGTAGCCGTAGATGATCGCGCCGCTGTCGCCGTCGCTGTAGAGGCGACGCGTCACCATTTCGACGCGGTCACCTATCCGCGGCGTATCGACCAAATCTGTCAGTTGCGCGGTGACCAGGGGGCCTTCGTCCAGGCGAACGAGCGCCAGCGTATAGGGGGCCTGGTCCTCGAATCCGGCGGGTGGGCTGGTCAGCGTTGTGAAACTGTAGATCTCGCCTGTGCCGGCAAAGCGGACCTGATCCGCATCCGGCGCGGGACCGGGGATCATCCTGCCGCCAAAAGCTGGTGTTGGGGCGAACGAGCCGGCATCGGCTCCTGACGGGCGATCATGATCTGACGGCGCCGCTGCAGGCCCATCTTGCCATCACGCTGGCGGAAGCCCTGCAGTCGGTAACGCTGTTCCCTGAGACGCCAGTTCCCCGCAATTTGCATGAACTTTGTTCCGTTCCGTTTTCCGCCGATCTGTCCCTATCCTGCACCAGGGTGACTGTCATTACCTTTCAGGCATGGCAGAAACGCTGTCGATTGCTGTCAGGAGTCGGCGGTCCAGCGCTGAATTGCTGTCAATTGCTGACAATGACTGGCAAATGCCGATGCTGCGGGACCTGGTTTATGGCTGCGGAGCGCCAAGCCGGACGCGACGTCCGGTCCGCGCCGATTCGTAGGCCCCGAGGATCATTTCGATGCAAACGCGGCCGTCCCCGGCGGTTGCCAGCGGGCCGCGGCGTCCGTGCAGGAAATCGACGAGCGGTCGCGCCACGTCCCGGATGCGTTCCCCGTGCGGCCGCAGCGGGAACTCCGGCTGCTCCCAGGCCCCGGTCGCCTGACGCCAGACCTTCAGAGCCGTCGCGCCGGGCAGGCGGGGGACATTGGCCGAGGGGACGTCGCCGTGGTTCTGGATGATGCTGCCCGCATCGCCATAGATTTCGGTGGTGTTCTCCGCCGCGAGGGTCGTGGAACTGTTGAACAGGATGCCGATCTCGCCCCCGGCGAAGCGGTAGATGGCGACGCCATTGTCGTCCGGCGCGACATCCGTGACCAGATTGTCGATTTCGGCCATGACGCTGACCGGCGCGCCCAGCATCCAGTAGAGAAAATCGGCGGCATGGGAGGCGTCGTCCATGAACATGCCCATGTTCTGCACCGGATCAATGTGCCAGTTGTCGGGCCAGGCGAAGTCCGGGCTGAGCAGGAGGGGGATGGCGTGTCGTCGCCGCAGGACGGCCACCTTGCCGATGGCGCCCTCGTCCAGCAGCGCTTTCATGTGCTGGTTGACCGGATCGGCGCGCATTTGGTAACAGAGGCTGAACTTCACCCCGGCGGTCGCCACGGCCTCACTGATGGCGTCGCAGTCCTCCAGGCTGAGGGCCATCGGCTTTTGCAGCAGAATGTTCTTCCCGGCGTGGGCGGCGGCGAGACAGTGGTCGGCATGCCGGTTGGTGGGGCTTGCGATGAAGACGGCATCCAGGTCTCGCCGCGCCAGCAGGACTTCCAGCCGGGGCACGTAGTCGATGCCGAACTCCTGACAATACTGACGACCGCGCGCTTCATCGTCGTCCCAGGCGGCGACGATTTGTGCGTCTTCAAAGTCGCGCATGACGTCCGCGTAGACGCGGACGTGACCGTGGGCGAAACTGACGATTCCCAGCTTCAGTGCGTCCATCTTCAGTTCCTCAGTTTGCCGCGGAAGCGCGTGTAGGTCGCGTAATCGATCTCGCTTCGTCGGGCGATGTAGTCGCGGGTGGCGGGCGCCCTTCGGCGCATCCCGGGCAGCCGCTCCGTGACTTCCAGGTCGAAGGCATCTGAACCGGCGCCGCTGCCATAGCTGACCATGAGGATGCGGTCACCGGGTTCGGCGACATCCAGAATGGCGGTCAGCCCCAGCATGCAGGAGCCGGAATAGGTGTTGCCGATGTCCCCGGCCAGCAGTCCGGCGCTGACCTGGTCGCGACTGAAGCCGAGACTGCGGGCGGCGCGCTGCGGAAACTTGACGTTGGGTTGGTGAAAGACCGCCCAGGCGTAGTCGTCTGCCTGGGTTCCCATGTGCTCCATGAGCACGCGGCCGGCGTTGATACTGTGGTGGAAATAGGCCGGTTCGCCGGTGAAACGGTCACCGTGGCTGGGGTAGGGCTGGCCTTCCCGGCGCCAGAAATCGGGGGTATCCGTGACGAAGCTGGTGCTGCCCAGGAAACGGGCGCAGGCCATGTCCGCCGGGCCGAGCAGGAAAGCGGCTCCGCCGGAGGCCGCCGTGTATTCGAGCTCATCGCCGGGCCGGCCCTGGGCCGTGTCCATGCCGATGGCGAGGGTGTAGCGTCCCATGCCGCTGCCGATGATGCCGATGGAGGCCTGCACGGCCTCGGTGCCGGCCTTGCAGGCGAATTCGAGGTCCGCGGCCAGCACCGCCGGGGTCGCGCCCAGGCTCTCGGCGACGACGGTGCTGCTCGGCTTGACGGCGTAGGGATGGCTTTCGCTGCCCACCCAGACGGCGCGAATGTCCTCCGCTGCGATGCGGGCGCGGGCGATGGCGTTGCGCGCCGCCTCGATGGACATTGTGATGACGTCCTCGTCAAGACCGGCGACGGCCTTTTCGCGCACCGGGCTGCCGCCCCTGCCGCCCGTCCAGATGCGCGCGATCTCCCTGCCGGGCAGGCGATAACGCGGCACGTAGGCGCCATAGCCGACGATTCCGACCTGGCCCACAGGGGCCATTTCCGTCATCCTGTTTGTCCTCTCGCTGTCAAAAACAGGCATGCGCGTCCTTTCGCTCAAGATGAATTCCCGCCTCGCGAGGCTGCCACCAGTTCCTGGGCCCTTTGCAGGCGAATGTCGCCGCTCGCCACGAGCGTTTCGGCAATTTCACTCACGCGCTTTGGCGGCGCGCCGGCGGCCAGCGCCAGTTGCCGCGCGTGCAAGTTCATGTGACCGCGCTGAATACCCTCCGTCGCCAGGGCGCGCAGGGCGGCGAAGTTCTGCGCCAGGCCGACGGCAGCCATGACTTCGGCCAGTTCCCGGGCGGAAGAGACCCTCAGGATCTTCAGGCACAACGCGGCCAGGGGATGCGCCCGCGTTGCCCCGCCCACGGTGCCGACCGCCAGCGGCAACTCGATTGAGCCCCGAAGGACCTCGTCCTCATCCAGCCTCCAGCGCGACAGACTGCGATATCCGCCATCGCAGGCGGCCCAGGTGTGGGCGCCGGCCTCGATGGCGCGCCAGTCGTTGCCGGTGGCGATGGCGACGCCGTCGATGCCGTTCATGATGCCCTTGTTGTGGGTTGCGGCGCGCCAGGGGTCGATTTCCGCCAGGGCGGAGGCCTCCACGATTTGCTTCGCGACTCTCAGGCCATCCTGTCCGCCGTCATTGAGTTTCCGGGCGGGCAGGGCGCAGCAGGCCCGCGCCCGGCGCCGATCGCTGAAATTGCTGAGAATACGCAAATTGGCGCGACCGCCCGAGAGTGATTCCAGTGTGGGGGCGAGTCCCTCGCAGACGCTGTTGACGAGATTGGCGCCCATGGCGTCGCGGCAGTCGATGGCCAGATGCAGCACCAACATGGGGCCAACGGGACTCTGCGGGAAGGCGCGCAACTCCAGGTCCCGCGCGCCGCCGCCACGCGCAACGATACTGCCGGCCAGCGCATCGGCCTGGGCGAGAATCTCGGCCCGGGCCCGCGCAATTGCCGACTCCGCGGCCTCGATATCTGCGACGTCCAGCAACTGGATCTGTCCGGTCATCACCGGCTCGTCGCTGTCAGCGCTGAAGCCGCCGGCGGGACGAAAGATGCGCGCGGCATTGCCCAGGGCGGCCAGGACAGAAGACTCCTCGATGGCCAGGGGCACCAGCAACTCTCGACCATTGATGATGAAATTCGGGGCGATGCCCAGCGGCAGGCCGTAAACGCCGATGCAATTTTCGATCATCTGACCGGCCAGCAGCGGATCGAGACCTCCGCCTTCTGCCAGCAGGTCACACTCCTCTGCGGAGAGGCCCGCTGTTTCGGCCACCCGTTTCAGGCGTTCCTCGGCAGCGAGACGATGCAGCCCCGACAGTCTTGACGAAGGGTTCTCATTCATTGCCGGGACTGTAGCAGGCGCGCGCTGTCATTTGCTATCAGATTGAAAGTCGCGTTATTGTGAGAACCCTGAGCCGGTTGACGTGCAGCCATCTGTGAACTCCCTGCGACAAGGCCTCTCCGTTTCTCTTGTGTCGTGTCTGCTGCTACTGACTGCCCTGACCGTGGCACAGGACGGCACGCTGCGTCGCATTCGCGTGCCCATTTTGATGTACCACTACGTTTCTCCCTTGCCGCGGGATGCCGACGCACTGCGTATCGGCCTGACGGTGCGCCCGGCAGTGTTTCGGGATCAACTGGCCTGGCTGCGTGGTGCCGGCTACAGCAGCATCTCTCCTGATCAATTGTTTCGCGCCCTGAACGATGGCGACCCCTTGCCGCCCAAATCCGTCATGCTGACCTTTGATGACGGCCACGTCGACCACTACAGCGTCGTCCTGCCCCTGTTGCTGGAGGCCGGGTTCAGCGGCACCTTTTTCATCATTAGCGACAAGGTAGACGCACGGGACCCGTTTCATCTGAACCGCGAGCAACTGGTCGCCATGGCGGCCCAGGGTATGGCCATTGAGTCGCACAGTCGATCCCACCGGGACCTGAGCGGCATCGACCGGGACCTGCTGGTCTTCGAGTTGCTGGGCAGCCGCGAGAGTCTGGAAGCCTGGACGGGTGTGGCGCCCCGGTTCATCGCCTGGCCTTTTGGCAAACACGATGCTCTGGCCAGGCAGGTGGCCGACGAAGCCGGCTATCGAATGGCGCTCAGCACCCGCGCCGGCGTATTTCATGACAGCACGGGGCTATTCGAACTGGCCCGATTGCGCGTGAACAGAGACCTGACGCTGCGAAACTTCGGGGCCCTGCTGCGGGCGGACTGGCTGGAAGAACGGGGCGCCGCCTGAACGACTCCTAATCCGGCAGGATGCGCGTATCGAGAAAGTGGTCCAGCCAGACCATAAAAAGCAGCCCGAGGGGCAGGGCGGTGGTGGCGAAGTAAATGGTGCCGTAGCGCGAGATGCTGATGGCTTCCGAGTTGACCGGCGTGATGATGGGTGGCAAAAAGATCGACGGCAGGATAGCAAAGCCGACCGTGATGATCAGCAGGGCGCTGAGCAGCCCGAGAATCGTCGACACGACCCAGACAATGATCCGCTTGATGGTCAACGAGGACATGCAACTGCTCCCTGTTTGCGCCAGTCGTCCATGACGACAACATTGTAACGTCACGCCCCTGGCGGGACAAGGCCGGACGCCCCCCGGTGTTCTTCTATGGCATATTCCCGACATTTGCAGCATAATCACGCCGTCACCAGGTGACGCGGGTTTTGATCCCGAACAGGGGCTATCGGCCCTGAACAGGAGTCCGATCATGGCAGATCTTTACGACAAGATCGCCAGCGACAGCCACATGATTCGCGTGCGGGAAGCGCAGTCTATCGGCATCTACCCCTACTTCCGCGCCCTGAGCCAGTCCGAGGGCGTGACGGCGACCATTGAAGGCCGCGACGTGATTATGCTGGGCTCGAACAACTATCTGGGCCTTACGACCGACCCGCGGGTGCGGGATGCGATGCTGGATGCCGTGCGGCATTACGGTACCAGCGTTACCGGCTCGCGCTTCCTTAACGGCACGTTGGAACTGCATCTGGAACTGGACCGGCGCCTGGCCGAATTCGTGGGCAAGGAAGCCGCGGTCGTCTTTCCCACCGGATACCAGACCAACGTCGGCACGATTTCGGCGATGGTGGGCAAGGGCGACTTCGTCATCGTCGACAAGGACGACCACGCCAGTATTGTCGACGGCTGCATCATGGCGCGTGGCGACATGAAGCGCTTCCTCCACAACGACGTGAGCAGCCTCGACAGGGTCCTGTCGCGCCTGCCCGCGGACGCCGGCAAACTGGTGGTGGTTGACGGCGTTTACAGCATGATGGGCGACCTTGCTCCACTGCCGGAACTCGTCGAGATATGCAAGCGCCACGAGGCGCGCATCATGGTCGACGATGCCCATGGCATGGGCGTGACAGGGGGAGGCCGGGGCACGGCGGCCCACTTCGACCTCACTGACGAGGTCGACCTGATCATGGGAACCTTCAGCAAGAGCTTTGCGTCCATCGGCGGGTTCATTGCCGGCAGCGCCGAAGCCGTACATTTCATCCAGCACCACGCCCGTTCGCTCATATTCTCTGCCGCGCTGCCGGCGCCCAACGTCGCGACCGTGCTCAAGGCGCTGGACATCATGGAGAGCGAGCCGCAACACGTCACAAACCTGTGGCAGAACGCGGACTACATGCGGGACCAACTGAAGGCCCTGGGATACAACACCGGCGCCAGCAACACGCCCATCGTGCCGGTCATCCTGGGTGAGGACTTTCGCGTGGCACTGGCCTGGCACGCCCTGATCGAGGCGGGCGTCTACACCAACCCGGTCGTCCCGCCGGCCACGCCACCCGGAGCCGGATTGCTGCGTACCAGTTACACCGCCACCCACCGCAGGGAGCATCTTGATCAGGCCCTACGGGCTTTCCGCGAGGTCGGCGAGCGTCTTGACTTCATTCCGGCGCCCGTCAAGGCCGGCGCCAACTGAATCTGCCAGCTTCCGGGAACTTCAGTCCAAATTGACCTGCTCCCGGACTGACGGCCGCGTCACTTCTTCCTTGCCTCATGTTTCATCTGGCGTTTCAGCGCCTTTTCCGCCCGGCGCCGAAATCGGTCGACCCTGACGACCTTGCGGCTGTTGCGGGCTTCCTCGGCGGCGAAGGCCAGCAAATGGCTTTCGAGCGACTCCCTGGCCGTGGGCAGGTCCCGGTCCGGCGCGCCGCGGGCCGCGCGCAAAAAGGCGGCCACAATGCCGAAGTCGCCGCCGCCATGGCCGCTGGCCGCGTCCTGCACCTTGATGTGTTCGCTGTTGCCGCTGAGGTGGTCGCGCAGGGTGATCTTGTTGCCGCCCGCGCCGCCCAGCCTCGCCTGCAGGGTGCCCAGGGTGCCGTCGTAGCGCATGGTGCGGCACTCTTCGAAGCCGTGTCCCTGCATGATCAGCGTCACGGTCGTGCCGTCTTCCGCTTCGAGAGCGACCGTCTGGTGGTCGACGACCGTGTTGTCGCAGTGCCAGACGCAGCGGCCATAGGGACTGGTGCTGGCAAGTAACTCGAGGCGTTCGTCGGCGCCGGCATTCATGGCGACGGCGTTGAGCATGAAGCCGTCGCCGTCTTTGGCGTAGAAGCGGGGCGCGTAAAACTTGCAGTCTTCCGCGTGCGGGCAGCCGTCGGTGCAGCGCAAGGGCGCATCCGGTGGGGCGTGTTCCGGTCGGAAGGCGGTCAGCCTGCCGAAAGAGCTGACCCGCGTGAAGCGTCGGCCCAGCAACCAGGCGAGGATATCGAGGTCATGGCAACACTTGGCCAGCAACATGGGGGCGGAACTTTCTTCTGCGCGCCAGTTGCCGCGCACGAAACTGTGCGCCATGTGCCAGAAAATCAGATTCTCGCGGTGATCGACGTTGATGATGCGCCCCAGGCGTCCGGAACGCAGGACATCGCGCAGGGTCTGGAAGAAGGCCGTGTAGCGCAGGACGTGACAGGTCGCCAGCAGCCTGCCCCTTTTCTCGGCTGCCTGCACCAGACGCAGGTTGTCGAGCAGGTTGTGCGCCATGGGTTTCTCGAGCAGGATATCATAGCCGACTTCCAGGGCAGCCAGGGTCGTGGCCGTATGCAACTGGTCCTGGGTGCAGTTGAAGAGCACGTCGGCCAGCTTGCCTACCGCGAGCAGGGACTCCCATGAGTCATACTGGCGCTGCGGTGGAATGCCGTGTTCCCTGGCGAAGCGCTCGCGCCGTTCCTGACGCGGCTCGGCAACGGCCACGAACTCCAGTTCATCAGGGTGGGCCTGCGCATAGGGCCCATAGGACAGCAACCCGCGGTTGCCGGCGCCCAGCATCACGGCACTCAACTTTTTCATGGTCTCTCCATCACAGCCCGAAGACTGCGAAACCCTGACACGTGCGCGGCCCCCTGTCAATCAGCGGAGACTGCGGCCTGCAGTACAATCCGGCATGGCTGGGGGACACGACGTGTTGATATTGAGCGCGGCCAACGTATCTGAGGGCAGGCGGCGACCCGTGATCGCCGCCATCGTCGCGGCGGCCTGTGCCTGTCCGGCCCTTCGGTTGCTGGACCTGCATAGCGATCCCGACCACAATCGCAGCGTGATCAGCGTCGCCGGCCCGCCTGCAGCCATGTCGGACGCCCTGTTCGCCCTGATTCGAAGCGCGGCGAAACACATCGACATGAAGCGCCACGAGGGCCAGCATCCACGCATTGGCGCGGCAGACGTCGTCCCTTTTACGCCCTTGCCGGGCAGCACACTGGCGCAATGTACGGACCTTGCGCGAGCACTCTGCGGGCGGGTCGGAGAGGAGCTGCAACTGCCGGTCTACCTTTACGGCGCTGCTGCAAGAGGTCCTGACGCCAGGCAGCTGGCCGACATCCGTCGTGGCGGCTACGAGCAGCTTCGCGTTGAAATTGAACGAGATCCACAGCGCCGACCGGATGCCGGGCCATTGAAACTCGGCCGGGCCGGCGCCGTCGCCATCGGCGCGCGGGAGACGCTTATCGCCTGGAACGTCTGGCTGGACACGGCGGACGTTCTCGTAGCGCGGCGCATTGCTCGCAGGATTCGCGCTTCCGGTGGCGGTCTGCCCGCGTTGCAAGCTTTGGGGATGCAGGTCGCCGGCCGCGCCCAGGTCTCCATGAACCTGACGGACTACCGTCGCACGGGCCTGGCGGCGGTCATGGATGCGCTGCGGCGCGAGGCGGGACGGGAGGGTGTCGGCCTTTATGGCAGCGAACTGGTGGGTCTCATTCCCCGGGCGGCGCTGGATGCCGCGGCCAGCTGCGATCTGTTGTTGCTGAAGTCGCCCGAAGAGCAGGTCCTGGAACGCAGACTGCAAGAAACGGGTCTGGTCAGGTCAGACCGACAGCAGTGAGCGCCTCAATCAGGCGTTCACCGTCCTCTTCCGTGTTGTAGCCCTGCACGGACACCCGTACGAAGCCCTTGCCAGCGAATTCACCACCGGCGACGACGACCTTGCTGTCCCTGTAAAGCTGGCGGAACCTCTGCGCAAGGTTCTCGCCCTGTACCGGGATTGAAATCATTTGTGCGTGCCAGGTGTCCTGGTCGCAGGCAAAAGGCGGCAGGTCCCCACCTAGTGCGGAGATGCGCCCGGCCAGTTCCAGGGCTAGGTCGTGGCAGCGTTGGCTCACCGCCGGCCAGTTGTGCTCTCGCTGAAAGTCGATGGCGCTGGCGATGGCGAACCAGGCGGCCATGTCGCGCGTGCCCTGCCAGTCGTGTCGTTCGTTGAGAATGCTGCGTTCATCGTCGTCAACGCCCAGGCTGATGGACATGCCCTTGACGTGCGCATACTGCCCATGACTGATGACCAGCGGGTTGACGAGGTCATGATGTTCCGGACGAACGTAAAGAAAGCCGGAGCCCTTGGGTGCGCTGAGCCATTTGTGGCAGTTGCCGGCGTAAAAGTCCGCGCCGATGGCTTCCATGTCCAGGTTGACGTGACCCGGCGCGTGGGCGCCGTCGATGACGGTCAACACGCCGGCTTTGCGGGCGCGGCGGCAAATCTCGGCGATGGGCAAAATTAGCGAACTTGGCGAAGTGACGTGGCTGAGGCTGATGACTTTCGTGCGCGGGCCGATGGCGGCGCAAAACTCGTCCACGAAGGCTTGCGGCGACTCCAGGGGCAGCCGGACTGAATGCACAACCATGCGCGCACCACTGTTCTCGCAGGTGAAACGCCAGGTGTTGTCAATGGCGTCATATTCGTGGTCGCAGGTCAGGATTTCGTCGCCCGGCTCCAGCTGCAGGGAGCGCACGACGGTGTTGACGCCGGTGGTGGCGTTGGTCGTGAAGACCAGGTTGGCGCCGGAAGTCTTCAGCCAGCGGGCCAGACGGGCGCGGGTCTCGTTCAGCAGTTGCGGACAGCGATCGAACATGAAGCTAACGGGCTGCAATTCAAGTTCCCGCTGCCAGCGCTGGTAGGCCTCGAAGACCGGACGGGGACAAGCGCCGAAGGAACCGTGATTGAAGAAGGCGACTTCCGGCTCAAGCAGAAATAGCTTGCGCAGTTCGGCCGCTTCAGGCGTCGTAGTCATCCAGGACGATTCTCCCGTCTGAAAGGGCGTCGCGAAAAAGGGCGATGGTGAAGGCCACGCTCTCATCGAGGGGCGTACAGGGCACGGGGCCGATGGCTTCAACGAGCGCGCGGTCGCTGGTGCCGGCGGGCAGGGCCAGGGGCGCATCCTCGAAGGTGATTCGCCCGGTTGCATCGGGCGCGGCCTTTTCGATGGCGGCGACCATTTCGCTCATGTGGGCGATAGACCCGCCCAGATTGAAGCTCTCCGCGCCCTCCCAGTCCGGCAGGTCGGCCGCCTGAATGAAGATCCTGGCCACGTCATCGGTGAACTGGAAGGCGTTGCGGCCACCGAAGGAAATGTGCCAGGGCTGACCGGCGGCGGCGGCCAGCATGGCGCGCGTGGGCGTGGACGTCATGCCCTGGTCGCGGCCCGGCCCGTAGACGGTGTAGGGGCGCAGGCCGATGCTGTTGATGCCATGGTCCTGGTGGTAAATCGTTGCTGTACCCTGGTTGGCCAGCTTGAACACGCCGTAGAGATTCTTTGGCAGGAATGGCGCGTCGTTCTCGATGATGTCGCGGTCATATTCGTTCCCACTGCCATAGACGGCCGCGCTGCTGGCGTAAACGACGTGGTCAATGCCCAGTGCTTTCGCCGCCTCGAAGATGTTGATCGTGCCGATGACGTTGACGCTGGCGCCCAGCGGAGGATTGGCGCGGCAGAATGGCACCTGCAGGGCTGCCAGGTGGATGATGCGCCGCGCGCCGGAACTTCGCAGGGCCTTCTCGACTGCTTCAGTATCGGTGATGTCGCCCTGGATAAATCGAATCCTCGCGATTTCGTCCGGCTCGAGAATCAGTTCGAGTCGCTTGCGGTCCGTCCCGAGGTCGAACACGGTGACCGGCGCGCCGGAGCGCAGCAAATTGCGGGTCACCCAGGCGCCGATACATCCGAGCGCGCCAGCAACAAAGGTGTGTTCATTCGTCATTCGGCCCCTCGCTACAGGTCCACCCGACCTGGCTGCAAACCGACGGGCAAGGGCGCCGGCCGGGTGACGTTGCTCTCAATGACCACGTGGCGTTCGCTGGCAGACGCTTCGTCAACGGCCAGCATGACCTCAAGGACGTGCAGGGCCAGCTCGCCGCTGACGCGATGGGGCCGATTCTGACGGATGGCGCTGGCCAGGTCCGCGACGCCAATACTGCGTTCGACCCGATCGCTGTGGGTAAGGGGAATCTCGCTCCAGGCCTCCGCGTCGGCGCCGCGCAGCAAAACCGGCCCGCGGAAGGTGTTGGGGTCCGGCACGGCCAGCGAGCCTTCCGTGCCGTAGATTTCCATGCGCGGCAGGTTGTGCGACCAGACGTCGAAACTCATCACCACCGTCGCCGTCAGCCCGGCGGCGAATTCCAGCAGGGCGGCCTGGTGCGTGCTCACCTCGACGTCGATCATTTCCCCGTATTTCGGCTCGCTGGTGATCCTGCGTTGCGGAAATGAGATTCTGGTCGACCCGCTGACACGCGCGACAGGGCCCAGCAGATTAACCAGGGCCGTGATGTAGTAGGGTCCCATGTCGAGCATGGGCCCGCCACCGGTCTTGTAATAATAGGTCGGGTCCGGGTGCCAGTGCTCGTGTCCGTGGCTCGCCAGGAAGGCGACTGCGGCGACGGGGCAGCCGATCCAGCCCTCGTCGATCAGCTTGCGGCTGGTCTGCTGGCCGCCACCTAGAAAGGTGTCCGGCGCACAGCCTACGCGCAGTCCCCGTTCCGCGGCCGCGGCGAGTACCCGCTGACCGTCCGCCAGGTCCAGCGCCAACGGCTTTTCGCTGTAGACGTGCTTGCCGGCCACCAGCGCCGCCAGGTCCACTTCGGCATGGGCCTGGGGGATGGTCAGGTTGAGGACGATATCGATGTCGGACTCGGCCAGTAACTCGTCCACACCCAGGGCCCGAACGCCGTACTGTGCGGCCTTCGCCCTGGCGCGCTCCGGCAGCAGGTCGGCGCAGGCGACCATTTCGATATCCACGAACGTCCGGCAGAAATTGAAGTACCGGTCGGAGATGTTGCCGCAGCCGATGAGTCCCACCCTGGCAGGCTCTGGAATCGCGTTTTCGCTCATGGAATGGATTTGCCCTCAGTCATCCAGGTAACCTGGCGCAAGGCCGGTGGGCAGGGGGTCCGGCCGCGCGACGCCGCTGCTGACGTGCTGATGGCGCCCGCTTTCGGCCGACTCCAGAATGGCGTGCATCAGGTCCAGCACGTGCCAGCCGAGATCGCCACTGGCGCGATGCGGTCGTCCCGAACGCAGGGCATACGCCAGGTCGGCGACACCGACACCGCGCTGCATGCTTGCGTCGTGCGTCAGGGGGATCTCGCTCCAGTCTTCTGCGCCGGCGCGCCGGACGCGCACCGGCCCCCCGAAATGATTGGGGTCCGGGACGGAAAGGGTGCCTTCCGTGCCGTAAATCTCGACGCGTGGCAGGTTCTGATGCCAGATGTCGAAGCTGGTGATGAGCGTGCCCACACTGCCGCTGGCGAAGTCCAGCGCCGCCGACACATGCGTCTGCACCTCGACGTCGATGGCGTAGCCATGGCGTTCGGGTGGCAGCTCCGGGTTGGTGGCAAAGCGTTGATCGAAGCCCTTCGAGGCCGACCCGGTGACGCGTTGGACCGGCCCGAGCAGGCTGACCAGACAGGTCAGGTAATAGGGCGCCATGTCAAAAAGCGGGCCACCGCCGGGCTTGAAGAAGAAGTCCGGTCCGGGGTGGTAGCTATCCGGCCCATGGCTGGCGAAAAAGCCGCAGGCTGCCACCGGTCTGCCGATCCAGCCATCGTCCAGCAGCTTGCGACTGGTCTGCAGGCCGCCACCCAGAATGGTATCCGGTGCGCTGCCGACGCGCAGACCGGCGTCTTCCGCCGCCTGCAGCAACTGGCGACCCTGGTCCAGCGTCTGCGTCAGGGGCTTTTCGTTGTAGATGTGCTTGCCGGCGGCGATCACCTGCATGGCCACGTCGAAATGGGCCGCCGGTGGCGTCAGGTTCACCACGATCTCGATCTCGGGGTCCGCCAGCAACTGTTCGACGTTCAGGGCAGCGATACCATGATCGGAGGCCAGCACTTCCGCGCGGGACATATCCATGTCGGAACAGGCGCGCAAATCAAGGATGCGGAAATGTTTCAGGCCCTGGCAGTAGTGGTCGCTGATGTGGCCGCAGCCGATGATGCCGACGCTAACTCGATCCACGGGCGTATCCCTCTCCGCTCAGCCAGGCGCAACTGTCGCGCACGGCCTGCAGCATGTCCGTGGCGCAGCGGTCCAGCTCAACGACGACCCAGTCGACGTCGCTGACCGCGAATATGGCGTCCCAGTCCATCACGCCACTGCCGACGGCGACCATGTCAGCCTGCGGGTCGTCGGCAGGGCCATCCTTGACGTGCAGCACCTGGTTGCGCGGCCCGAGCTCGGAGAGAACGCTGACCACGTCCGCGCCGCCGACCTGCGCCCAGTAGGTATCGATCTGAAAGAAAACGTTGTCATCAAGCAGTCGCAACATGTGGCGCCAGACCGGTTGCCCGTCGACCACCGTGTCGAATTCCCACCAGTGGTTGTGATAGCCAAGTTCGATGTCGGCCGCCGCCGCACTGGCGGCCGATTCGTTGATCAGCGCGCAGTTGGCCTCGACCTTTTCCCGCGTGTCCCAGGCCTCGCCCCGGCCAATTCCGGCCAGGATGATGCGTTGCGTACCCACGGCGCGGGCGGCCTCAATCACCTTGCCCGTGTCCTCGCCCGGCGAAATGGCGGCGTGGAAGCTCGGCACCTGCAGACCAAGTTCGCGGAAGAGCTGGCCCTCGGCGACTGCGTCGCGATGCGGATAGCCAAAAGGTTCCACGCCGGCGTAACCGGCCGCGGCCACCTCGCGCACGACGCCCTCGAAGTCCTCCTCGAGTTCGGCGCGCAGGGAATAGAGTTGCAGGGCGATGGACGGGAGGTTTCCGGACATCAGGAACTCCTGGGTCAATCAGGCAGGATACAAGTGAACGCCGCGCCGCCACATTTTCGATCGCATGGCAAAGCGCCGCAATTGTAGCAGCACCGCCCCCTGGAAGTCAGCGTTTGGTGGAGCCTGGAAGACAAGCTGCCTTTGCCGCCTGAAAGGGCAGGTGGGAAGCTGATCACTACCAGTCCGCGACCGAACCGTCGCTGTGGCGGAGCTGCGGCGTTTCCCAGCTGCCGTCGTAGAGTTTGGAAGCGATGGCTTCCTCGTCCAGTTCGATGCCCAGGCCCGGCCCGGTTGGCAGCGGGATGTGGCCGTCGATGATCTGAAATGGGGACTTCAGATAACCCACGCCGGTTGTGAAATGCTCCTGTACCAGGAAATTGGGCGTACAGGCGTCGAGTTGCAGGCTGGCGGCAAGGGCGATCGGCCCCAGCGGACAATGCGGCGCGACGGCCGCGTACCAGCACTCGGCCATGGCCGCGATCTTGCGCACTTCCAGAATCCCGCCCGCGTGCGCCAGGTCCGGCTGCAGAATGGCCGCGGCCTGCTTTTCCAGCACTTCGCGGAAGCCCCATTTTGTGAAGAGACGTTCGCCGGTGGCGATGGGGATGCTGGTGCTGCGGGCCACGGTCGCCAGGGCATCGACGTTTTCCGGCAGCACGGGTTCTTCGATGAAGAAGGGATGCAGGGGTTCCAGCGCCTGGGCCAGTCGTACTGCCATGGCCGGGCTGACGCGCCCGTGGAAGTCGATGCCGATGTCGATCTCCGGCCCCAGCGCGTCCCGAAAGCGCGCGAAATGGTCGACGATTTCGTCCACCTTTGCGCGCGTGTCGACAATGTTGACGGCGCCCGGCACGCCCAGTTTGAAGGCCGTAAAGCCCGCCCGCGCGCCGACCACCGCCTGTTCGACGTAATCGCCATAGGACTGGTCGTCCAGCCAGCCGTAGACGCGAATGCGGTCGCGCACGGCGCCGCCCAGCAGCTTGTAGACCGGCTGACCCAGCCACTTGCCGGTGATATCCCACATGGCGTGCTCGATACCCGAGAGGGCGCTGGTGAGCACCGGGCCGCCGCGATAGAACTGGCCGCGGAAGATGGCTTGCCAGTGATGTTCGATGCGCGTCGGGTCCTGGCCGATGAGGTAGCGACCGATTTCGTGCACCGCCGCGGCCACGGTCTGTGAGCGTCCCTCGACGACCGGTTCGCCGAGGCCGACGACCCCTTCGTCGGTGTGCATTTTGAGAAAGAGCCAGCGCGGCCGAACGAAGAAAGTCTCCAGCTTCGTGATTTTCATGCGCGCTCCGCGACAGCCTCAGGCGCTCAGGCGATTTTCCGGCATGTTTTCCAGTCGTGTCAGCCAGTAGTGGACGTCGAAGTTCTCGTCCCCGGTCAGGAAGCGCCACAGCAGGGTGCGGTTGACGATTTCCAGACGTCCGTCACCGGCTTCGTACCAGGGTTCCATTTTGGCCAGTATGGCCTGCACATCGTCGCGTTTCTCGCCGGCGAAGATGGGTTGGTGAGCGCCGGTCTCGTCATCCAGGTCGTCGGTGTTCCACAGGCGCAGTTGACGCACGGAGGGGTTGAGCCGGATCTTGTACATGTAGCGCATGCGGTCGGTCTGGTTCTGGCGGCCGCAGTGCCAGATTCCGTGATGCAGGACCAGGATGCTGCCCGCCTCGCAGACCATGGGGATCTGCCCCAGGAAGTTCTGGTAGCGGGCGACCTCCATCTCGTTGATACGGCGGAAGTGGCTGCCTGGCAGCAGCAAGGTGCCACCCATGTCAAGGGGCACGTCGTGCGGGAAGTACATCAGTTGCACGTCGAAGTGCAGGCGCGTGTCTATGATCGAATCGCCGTGCATGCCCTGCGCCTTGCCCTCGTTGGGCAGGCGTTTGTGGATGGCATGATGGTCGAAGAGCGGGTCCGGGCCGACGAGGCTTTCGAGGATGCCGCTGACCTGGGGCAGGCGCAGCATGGCGCCGATGGGCGAAGGCTCCGGATAGCACTCGGCGAAGGGTGTGCCGGCCGGGTAACTGCTGATGCCGCCGGCCTCAAAGGCGTCCATCACGGCCCTGTTGATCTCGTCCGGAACGATGCCGTCGAAGCGCAGGAAACCGCGCGCCACGAACTCCGCCACCTGGCGCGAGTCAAGCAAATGTTGTTTGTCGCTCATGAGTCAATGGTCTCCAGCTTCTCGAAGATGTACTCGTTTTTCTTGAACGAGGTGGTGTATTCCATGCCAGGGTAGGGTGGGATCAGTTGCGGAAACTGGATCACGCGCCAGCCATCCAGCAGGGCATCCATGCCCGTGGCGTAGGGCCGCCGGTCGCTGTCACCGGTGGTGTGATGTTCGCACCCTGTGCCGTCGTACATCGTCCAGCCCTTGACGTCGCTGTCGAGGGCCGAAGTGTTCAGATAAAGAATCAGCAACTTCTGCCGCTGCTGTTTCCCGGATGCCATGTTGCCTCCTGTCTGTTGAGTGCGCTTGACCGGCATTCACTTCAGGACCAGGCGCCGGGAGTGCCGGGCAGGGGCGCTTCGGAGTCCACGAGGCCGCATTCTACCAGTTCCTGCCAGAATTCAGGCGGGATATCGAATTCGAGCGCCCGGAGGTTGTCGGCGACCTGAGGCACCCGGTCAGCACCAGGTATCAGGGTGGTATAGGCCGGATGCGCCCACACGAACTGGATGGCCGCGGCGTTCAGCGGCACCTGGTGACGTACGCAGACCTTTTCCAGCTCACGGGCCTTCGCGCGAATGTCGGGCGGCGCCACTTCATAGTTGTAACGAGCGATCTCGCTGTCGCCGGTGGCCAGGATGCCACTGTTGAAAATGCCGCCGGCAAACACGCCAATGCCGCGCTCCCGCCATTCCTGCAGGGCCCCCAGGGCCGTTTGTTCGAGCAAGGTGTAGCGACCGGCCAGCAGGAAACAGTCAAAATTTCCGGCGCGCGAGAAATCGAGCTCCATTTCCCACTCGTTCATGCCGGCGCCGATGGCGCTGACGACGCCCTGACTGCGCAATTCGTCCAGGGCAGGGTAGCCCTGGTTGATGGCCTCCTCGTACTTGTCCTCGACGTCCGGGTCGTGAATGTGCAGGATGTCGACGCGATCAATCCTCAGCGCGTTCAGGCTGTTTTCGAGGCTGCGCAGGACGCCGTCGCGACTGTAATCGAAGATGAAGCCGCCCTGCCCGTCCGGCAGGCGACCGATCTTGGTGGCCAGTAAATAGCTGTCCCGCGGGACGCCCTGCAGGGCCTCGCCGATATATTCCTCGGTCTTGTACAGGGGGGCCGTATCCAGATAGTCGATACCCAGCTCCAGCGCGCTGTGCACGATGCCGATGGCCTCTTCGCGGCCGTTCTTGCCGATGTGCGCACAGCCCAGGGCGATGCGCGGCACTTCCAGTCCGGTCTGCGTCAGGGGTTGGCGCGGAAACTCCGTCATTTGGGCTCCTGCTCCAGCGTTTTGCCTGCAAACAGCGCGTATTATGTTGCGCCAGCCTCCGGTCCGCCAGCAACACAGCAATCTTAACGTCTTATGAGCAGGGCAGGTGGCACTAGTCAAAGTGGCAGCCGGATTTTATGCTGGGTAGGCGAAGTGGCCGGGACACCATCGACGCCTGGTCAGGGAGGGCCACCTTGCAGGCCAGAGTTGCGAACAGAGGCGAACAGGGGCGCCGGGGCGGTCGACCGCCGGTCGACATGACGGGTTTGCGCCGCGCCGTCGGCTATCTGCGGCGACAGCGACGGACTGCCGCGTTGGCTTATGGCGCCCTGGTCGTCGCGACCCTGGCGCAGCTGGCCGTGCCGCGCCTGGTGCAAAACATGGTGAACGCCGTGACGGACGGCGTGACTGCCAACCAGATTCTCGCCCTGCCGGAGTTTGTGCAGGGGGCATCGGCGCAGCTGATGGGCACCAGCGTCGATGAACTGAAACTCACCTCGGAGGCGGCCGAAACGTTGCTGATCAATGGGGTGGCCGCCATCATCGTCTTCGCCGTGCTGCGTGCAGTCTTCGCCTTCGTGCAGACCTACATGGCCGAGGCGACCTCGCAGGGCGCGGCCTTTGACATGCGCAACGACATATTTTCCCGTCTGCAACGCCTGTCTTTCAGCTATTACGACCGGACCCAGACCGGACAACTGATGATTCGCGCCACCGACGATGTTGAAAAGGTGCGTCTTTTCATCGCCCAGGGGCTTATTCTGGCGGTCCAGGCCTTTCTGCTGTTGATCGCCACTCTGATCATTCTGCTTTCGACCAACTGGCAGTTGACCCTTTCAATCTTTCCGATATTGCCGGTCACCATCATTTTCTTCGCCATCTTTGGCCGCATCGCGCAACCCCTTTTTGAAAAGTCGCAGCGACTGCTGGCGGCGCTGAACACGATACTGCAGGAAAATGTGGCCGGAATTCGCGTCGTCAAGTCCTTTGTGCGGGAACAGCGCGAACAGGAACGCTTCGACGAGGCCACCAACGTCCTGATGGCGCAACGCCTGCGCATCAGCCGCACCTTTTCCGTACTCTTCCCGCTGATCTTCATGCTGGCCAACGTGGGTCAGGTTGTCGTCCTCTACTTCGCCGGCCGACAGATCATTCCCGGTCTGATCGGTCTTGGCGAATACCAGTCCTTCGCCCTGTACCTGATTTACATTTTCTTCCCCCTCGGTCAGCTGGGCTTCATCATTTCCCTGATGGCCCAGGCCGCCGCCTCGGCCACGCGCATTTTTGAAATACTGGACACCGAGAGTGAAGTCCGTAACCGGCCCGGAGCCCGGGACCTGCCCACCATCGCCGGCGACGTCGAGTTCGAGGGGGTCACCTTCCGCTATTTTGAGTCCGGCGAAAACGTTCTGGACGACGTCAGTTTCAGCGTTCGGGCCGGTCAGACGGTGGCCCTGCTGGGGGCCACGGGCAGCGGCAAGACGACCATCATCAACCTGATTCCACGTTTTTACGACGTCACTGAAGGCTTCGTGCGCATTGACGGCATGGACATCCGCGACGCGACGCTCGACAGCCTGCGTTCGCAGATCGGCATCGTGCTGCAGGAGACCAATCTATTCAGCGGCAGCATTCAGGACAACATCGCCTTTGGCCGACCGGACGCCACCATGGAAGAAGTGCAGGCGGCCGCCCGCGCCGCCGCCGCGCATCATTTCATCATGGAGTTCCCGGAAGGCTACGCGACGTCGGTGGGCGAACGGGGCGCCACGCTTTCCGGCGGCCAGAAACAGCGCATCGCCATCGCCCGGGCCCTGTTGCTCGATCCGCATTTGCTCATTCTGGACGATTCGACCAGTGCCGTGGACTTCGCGACCGAGAGACGCATCCAGCAGGCCCTGGACAACCTGATGCAGGGCCGTACCAGTTTCGTCATTGCCCAACGCATCAGCACGGTGCTGGGCGCGGACCTGATTCTCGTGCTGGATCGCGGCGCCGTGGCGGCCATGGGCACGCACGCGGAGCTTATGGAAGACAGCGCCCTCTACGCCGAGATTTACAGGTCCCAACTGGTTGAGGACGTGAGTGTGGAGGCCGACGGCGCATGATGGGCATGGACGGCGGCCGCCGTCTCTTTGAACGCGAAACGCTCAAGCCGAAAGACCTCGGCGAGACCCTCGCGCGCTTCGGCAGCTACTTTCGTCAGCACTGGCCGGGCGCCGCCCTGGCGTTGATCCTGATTACCGCCCAGGCGTGGACCCAGGTGGTCACGCCGGAGTTGATCGGCCAGTCGGTGGACTGCTACCTCTTCCCCCGGGACCCGGCCAACTGCTGGTTTGCGTCCGTCACGCCGGACATAAATGAAGAGGCCCGCCTGCTGGGCCTCGGCGGCCTGATTGTCGCCTTGCTGGCGATCACCCTGGCCGGTTCCGCGCTGGCCGGTCTGGCCTTTTACGCCATGTCCTGGACCGGGCAACACGTCTTGCGCCACATGCGCCAGGACCTGTTCCGTCACATTCACCGCCTCTCCATGGGCTTCTACGCGAGGAATGAGGCCGGCGACATCATGAGTCGCGTCACCAATGACTCTGACACGATCGAGCAGGCCTTCAGCTTCGCGCTGATGCAGGTGATCTCCGGCGTCCTGATCATCGTGTGGATCATGGTGCGCATGCTGGAGACCAACATCACCTACGCCCTGATTAGCCTGGCGATTGTCCCGGTCATGGCCGTCGCCACACTGTACTTCTCGAACCAGGCGCGCAAGGCCTTCCGTCAGGCGAGGTTGGAGATGGGCACGGTAAACGCGGACCTGCAGGAGAGCATCGCCGGCGCCCGCGAGGCGCAGGCCTTCAACCGCGAGGATGAATCGATCGCGGACTTCGAGCGTTCCAACGCCGCCAATCGCGAGGCCAACATTCGCGCGGCGGCCTTCACCAGCGCCCTGAGCCCGGTGCTGGAAGCGCTGGGATTCGTGGCACTGGCCATTGTCGTGTTGGCCGGGGGGATCGCCGTGCTGCGCGACGAGCCTCTGTTGGGCGGTTCGGCCATATCGCTGGGAACGGTGTTCGCTTTCGTGGCCTTTTCGCAACGTTTCAGCCAACCCATTCAGCAAATCGCCGTGCTGTGGACCAACGTGCAGAGTGCCATCGCCGGCGGCGAGCGCATCTTCGGGCTGATGGACGAGGACGTGGAGATTAGCGACCCTCCGGATGCGCTTCCCATGCCCCCCGTGGAGGGAAACGTGCGCTACGAGAGGGTCGCGGCGGAATACGTGGCCGGTGAGCCGGTGCTGAAGGACATCAGTTTTGAGGCGAAACCCGGCGAGATCATCGCCATCGTCGGGCCCACCGGCGCGGGCAAGACCACCATCATCAACCTGCTGCCGCGCTTCTACGATGTCAGTTCCGGCGCGGTCCGCATCGACGGCCATGACGTGCGTGACGTGCAGGTCGAAAGTCTGCGCCGGCAAATCGGCGTCGTGCTGCAGGACAACTTTCTGTTTTCGGATACCGTCCTGAACAACATTCGCCTCGGTCGTCCTGACGCCAGTGACGAGGAAGTTATCGCCGCGGCCCGTCTGGTGGCGGCAGACAGCTTCATTGAGCGTCTGCCCGACGGATACCAGACTGTGCTGGGCGAACGTGGCAGCGGCCTGAGCCAGGGGCAGCGACAGCTCCTCGCCATTGCGCGCGTCGCCCTGATGAGCCCGCGCATCCTGATCCTGGACGAGGCGACCTCAAGCGTGGATACGCGGACCGAACGCCTGATCCAGAAGGCTTTCGAGCGCTTGCTGGAAGGGCGCACCAGTTTTGTCATCGCCCATCGTCTGAGCACCATCCGCAATGCGGATCAGGTGCTGCTCTTGCAGGATGGGGAGATCATCGAACGCGGCACGCATCGCGAATTGCTGGCGCAGGGTGGCGCCTACCATGCCCTGTACATGAGCCAGTTTCGCGATGAAGACGTGGCGGCGCCCGTCGCGGGAAACGGCCGCCTGGCCGAAGGCAGCGTCGGCGCCGGCTGAGCCGCCCTTCAGGAAAGCGGTTCGCGCGTCAACTCACCGTTCACGAGCCGCACGATGTCCAGTGGATTGCTGTTTTGCAGAGCCTCCGGCAAGAGCTCGTCCGGTACGTCCTGCCAGGCGACCGGGCGCATGAAGCGGCGAATGGCGTTTGTGCCCACCGAGGTCGTGCCCGCAGCGCTGGTTGCCGGCCATGGGCCGCCATGGTGCATGGCTGCCGTCACTTCTACGCCGGTCGGGTAGCCATTCCAGACGAGACGACCGACCTTCTCGCGCATGGCGTCCAGCAGGGGCCGCAGGGACTCCGCTTCATCGCTGCCGCAATGGATGCTGCCGGTCAACTGACCTTCCAGGGAACGAAGCAGGCCGTCGAGTTCGTCCTGGCCGTCCCAGGTGACGAAGAGTGTGACGGGGCCGAAGTGCTCTTCCTGCAGGTCGGGGCTTTCCAGAAAGGTTATCGCATCCGTACACATCACCGTATGCGGGTAAGAGTAGCCTTCTGCCTGTACAGATTCCTCGCGTACATGGGTCTGCACGTTGTCCAGGATGGCGCTGCGACCCACACTCTGGACGAGACCACTTTCCACGGCGGCATTGAGCAGGATTCCCGGTTCGGCGGTCAACATGGCATCGCGACAGGCGGTGATGAACAGGCTGGCAGCCTCGCCGGCCGGTAGCAGGACCAGGCCCGGGTTCGTGCAGAACTGACCGACGCCCAGGGTCGCGGAAGCGGCCAGCCCCCGGACGATTTCCTCGCCGCGTTCGGCGAGGGCGCCGGCGGTGATGACGACCGGGTTGATGCTGCCCATCTCTGCGAAAACGGGAATCGGCCGCGGCCTTTGCGCAGCGACGTCGTGCAGGGCGCGGCCGCCCCTCAGCGAGCCGGTGAAGCCCACGGCTTCGAGAAAGGGGTGTTCGACGAGATTGCGACCCACGTCATGCCCATCGCCCTGCAGCAGCGAAAAGAAACCGGGCGGAAAGCCGCAGGCGCTTACCGCGGCGTTGATCGCATGGGCAAAAAGTTCACTGGTGGCCGGGTGTCCGGGATGGCCCTTGACGATGACCGGGCAGCCGGCGGCAAAGGCAGCGGCGCTGTCCCCTCCGGCGGTGGCGAAAGCGAAGGGGAAATTGCTGGCCGAGAACACGGCCACGGGCCCCAGCGGAAGCAGCATACGCCGAATGTCCGGACGCGGCAGCGGCGTCCGGTCCGGCAGCGCCGTGTCGATGACGGCCTCCACGTGCGAGCCTTCGCGCAGCAGGGCCGAGAAGGCTCGCAACTGGCCTGTTGTGCGCGCCAGTTCGCCGTTCAGACGAACGCTGCCGAGGGCGGTCTCCGCATCTGCCGTGGCGACGAGCGAATCGGCGATGGCCTCAATTTCCTCCGTGGTGGTATCGAGGAAATCCGCCAAAGTAGTCGCGGGAAAGAGGCGTGTCGACGTAAAGGCGTCCGCTGCCGCCCGCACTGCCGCGTCAATCTCCTGCGCCGTAGCGTTGTAGAAGCGGGTCTCTCCCGGCTGGCGCGTCCGCGGATCCACGCTGTGGAAGAAATGGCTGCCGGCCGCCTGCCATTCACCTGCAATGCTGTTTTTGCCTGCTGTCACGGGGTCTGCTCCTTTTCCATCGTCGCGCCTGCTTCTTCGGCGAGCGCGCGTTGACCGGCTTCCAGCGTGGCCAGAATCTTCTCGCTGTCATAAATGCAGCCCGCCCAGGTGCCGCCGCTGGTGGCCTGCAATGCCGCCCAGAGGCGAGTGTCGTCGGGCAAGTGCGGATGTGGCGCCAGCGCCGGATGAGGGCCGCGACTCGCCAGCAGGGCGGCAGCCTCCGTGGATTCGAGCGGCCCCTCCGCCGTGGCGACGAGGTCCAGACTGCCCTCAAGTGTCGTTCGGTCGATGCGAATGGTCACGACATCGCCGTCGCGCAGTTTGCCGATCGGGCCTCCTGCCAGCGCCTCGGGGCCGACGTGGCCGATGCAGGCACCCGTCGAAACGCCGGAAAAACGCGCATCGGTCAACAGGGGCACGTGTTTGCCCCAGGGCAGAAACTTGAGCGCCGAAGTCAGCTGATAGGTCTCTTCCATGCCTGTGCCGGCCGGGCCGATGCCGATCACGACCAGCACCTCACCGGCCTGGACGCGACGCTCCGACTGGCCCTTGATGGCGGCGATGGCCTCGCGCTCGGAAGTGAAGACCCGCGCCGCTCCGCTGTGACGATAGACACCGTCGTCGCCAAGCAGTTCCGGATCGATGGCGGTAGCCTTGACGACCGAACCTTCCGGCGCCAGGTTCCCAACGGGAAAGACGACTGTGCTGGACAGACCGCGTCGCCGCGCGCTGTCCGGCGACATGATGACGTCATCCGGGTCCACGCCGTCGCGCTCGCGCAGTTGTCGGCGCAGGCTGGCGCGGCGCTCGCTCTGCTCCCACCAGTCCAGATGCTCGCCCAGGCTGGCGCCGGTGACTGTCAGGGCCGATGCATCCAGCAGGCCCCGGGCGCGCAGGTGCAGCATCACTTCGGGCACGCCGCCGGCGAGGAAGACTTGCACGGTCGGATGGTTGCGGGGGCCGTTGGGCAAGGCGTCCACCAGGCGCGGCGCGGCGCGGTTGACGCTAGTCCAGTCCGCCACAGTGGGGCGGGGCAGACCGGCGGCGTGGGCGATGGCCGGGATATGCAGCAACAGGTTGGTGGAGCCACCGAAGGCCGCATGCACCAGCATCGCGTTTTCTAATGCAGTCGGGGTCAGTACGTCGGCCATGGTGAGGCCGAGCGACTCCTGCCGCAACAGCGCCAGGGCCGAGCGCCGCGCCATCTCCAGCCAGACGGGTTCTCCCGAAGGCGCAAGCGCGCTGTGAGGCAGCGAAAGCCCCAGCGCTTCGGCGACCACCTGTGCGCTGGCCGCGGTGCCAAGGAACTGACAGCCTCCGCCAGGCGAACCGCAGGCGCGGCAACCCATGGTGGCGGCATAGTCCAGGGTGATCAGATCGTGGCTGAAACGCGCACCGATGGTCTGCACGGTACCGGCATCCTCGGCGTCCACCGCCGGCAGTGTGACGCCGCCCGGAACGATGACGCCGGGCAGCCAGGCGCTGCCGGCGAGGGCCAGTAACATGGCCGGCAGGCCCTTGTCACAGGTGGCCACGCCCAGCACGCCCTTGCGCAGAGGCAGGGAACGGATCAGGCGGCGCAGCACGATAGCCGCGTCGTTGCGGTAGGGCAGGCTGTCCATCATGCCTTCGGTGCCCTGCGTGCGCCCGTCGCAGGGGTCGCTGCAGTGGGCGGCGAAGGGTAGCCCGCCCTGCTCGTGGAGGGTCTCGGCGGCGGCCCGGACCAGCAGGCCGACCTCCCAGTGACCGGTGTGGTAGCCCAGCGCCAGGGGTCGACCATCGTCGGCGCGCAGGCCGCCCTGGGTGCTGAGAATGAGATACTGCGGCCGGGCGACCTCGGCGGGATCCCAGCCCATACCGGCGTTTTGCGTCATCCCGAAGAGGTGACCGCTGCCGGCATTCAGCAACATGTCTTCCGTGAGAGGCAAGGCGCCAGCAGGCCCCTGACCCACGCTACGGGTAGCCGGCGCGTCGTCAGCCAGGATGTCCTTCAGGGCTGGTATGGCGACCGGTCCGCTCATGGCTTTCCGTCTGTTGTGATGCACGGGCAGGGCTGGCTATACTAGCGCGGGAATCCGGTGTGAGGCAATGCATGGGACGCTTCGACGGGCGGGTCGCCCTGGTCACGGGCGCGGGAGAAGGCATCGGCCTGGAAATCGCCCGGCAGCTCGCCTTTGAAGGCGCGCAGGTCCTGCTCAATGACATCAACGGCGAGCGCGCCAACTCTGCCGCTGAGTGCGTTCGCGCTACTGGCGGTGACTGCCGGTCTTTCGCCGGGGACGCCGGTGACGTGGCCGTCATCCGCAGAATGGTCGCCACGGCGGTGGACGCCTGGGGGCGTCTGGACTTCGCCGTCGCCAACGCCGGGCTGACCCTTTATGGCGATTTTTTCGACTACGAGCCTGCTGCGCTGGAGCGGGTGCTGAACCTCAACCTGCGAGGGTCCTTTTTTCTGGCGCAGGCCGCAGCCCGTCAAATGCGTGAGCAGGGCGAGGGCGGCCGCATAGTGCTCATGTCGTCGGTAACCGGCCTGCAGGCCGTGCATCATCTGGAAGCCTACGGTATGACCAAGGCCGCCCTGCGCATGCTGGCGCGCAGCTTGGTGCACACTCTTTCGCCCCACGGGATCACAATCAACAGCATCGCGCCCGGGGCCATTCTGACGCCGCGGAATCTGGAAGATGATCCGGACTTCGAAAACACCTGGGGCAATGAAATCCCCCTGCGACGCGTGGGCCGGGCGGAGGAAATTGCCGCCGCAGCGCTTTATCTGCTGTCGCCCGAGGCGGCCTACGTCACCGGCCAGACCCTGGTTGTGGACGGTGGCTGGTCAGCGACGAGTCCACTGCCGGGGCAAATTACCTACCGCAATCAGGGAGACCCGACATGAGCGATCCACTTCTGCTGCGCGTTCACGATCCCGAGCAGGGGCCGCGCTACGTCCTGCAGGAAGGGGAAACGGTATCGGACGTTCACGACGCTGTTGGCTCGCTTTCTGACTGGCTGGCGGGCAGCGTGGGACGGGCCGCGGAAGCCATTGACGCCTTGCGGGAACAGGCGTCCGCGGCGGAAACACGTTGGCCCCGCGGGGAATTCGAATTGCCCCTGCTGGCGCCGGTGGATGAGCAGGAAGTCTGGGCGGCGGGAGTGACCTACGAGGACAGTCGCAAGGCGCGCCAGGAAGAAGCCATCGATGGCGGCGACGTCTACGCCCGCGTGTACGTCGCGGAGCGCCCGGAGATATTTTTCAAGGCTCAGGCCTGGCGCGTCATCGGTCCGGGAGGCGATGTTGGCATCCGCTCCGACGCCAGCTGGTCCGTGCCGGAGCCGGAACTGGGCGTGGTCTACAATCCGGCCATGGAAGCGGTCGGCTTCACGGTTGGCAACGACATGAGCAGCCGCGACATTGAAGGCGCCAATCCGCTCTATCTGCCCCAGGCAAAGATGTTTACAGCTTCCTGCGCGCTCGGCCCTGGCATCGCCCTGCGCGCCACCGAGGACTGGCCGGACGCACAGATTCGCATGCGCATCGAACGCGAGGGCCGGGAAGTCTTTCGCGAGTCGATTCATACCAGCCGCATTCGACGCCGCATCCCGGAGCTGGGCGACTTCCTGGGTCGCACCTACAGGTTGCCCAAAGGCGCCGTGCTACTGACGGGGACCGCGATCGTGCCGCCGCCGGACTTCACGCTGGAGGCCGGTGACGTCATCGTCATCGGGATTGATGGCATTGGCGAACTGATGAATATCGCGCAGGTGGTGTAGGGGACGGAGGAAAGGTGTCATGGTGGATCAGAATGTTCGTTTCTTCGGGGACGTCATCCAGTCAAACGTGCCCTTTGATGAGGTCGCCATCCGCCTGAATGCGGGCGACAACGTGGCCATCGCCCGCAGGCCCCTGCAGCCCGGCACGACCCTGGACACCGACGGCGGCGTTCTGACCCTGCGCGACTTTGTCGCCGACGGCCACAAGTTTGCGCTCGATGACCTTGGCTCCGGTGAGACCGTACGCCGTTACGGCCAGACCATCGGTTTCGCCACGCGGGCGATTCAGGCCGGCGACCACGTCCACACGCAAAATCTGGCCGTACAGGAACTCGTACAGGAGTACGAGTTTGCCCAGGATGTTGCAGCCGTGGACTACGTGCCGCCGGCACAACGGCTAACCTTTGACGGCTACCTGCGGGAAAATGGTCAGGTCGGCACGCGCAACTTCATCGCTGTCATCTCGACCGTCAATTGCTCGGCGCACACGACGCGGGAAATCGCGCATCACTTCACCCCCGAACGCCTGGCGGACTATCCGAATGTCGACGGGGTCATCGCCCTGGCGCATCTGGCCGGCTGCGCCGTGCAGATTGGCGGCGCGGACTACGTACTGCTGCAGCGGACCCTGGCCGGGATGGCGCGGCACGCCAACATCGGCGGCTATCTGATCGTGGGTCTGGGTTGCGAGGCCAACCAGGTCGCCGACCTGGTGTTCAACTACAACCTGAACGGCAGCGGCCGCCAGGCGCCGGGCATCACCATCCAGGGGGAGGGCGGCATCCGCAAGACGATTGAAGCCGGTGTGGCGGCCATTGAAGCCATGCTACCCCAGGTCAACGCCTGTGCGCGCAGTCCCCGCCCGGTCTCCGAGTTGATGGTTGCCCTGCAATGCGGCGGCAGCGACGGCTGGTCCGGTGTGACGGCCAACCCGGTGCTCGGGGCGGCCTCGGACCTGCTGGTGCGCCAGGGCGGGACGGTCGTACTGGGCGAGACGCCGGAAATCTACGGCGCTGAACAGTTGTTAACGCGGCGCGCCGTCAGCCGCGAAGTGGGCGAACGCCTGCTGGATTTCATTCGCTGGTGGGAACAGCACAGCGAAAAGCACGGCATGGAAATCGACAACAACCCCTCGCCAGGCAACAAACTGGGAGGCCTGACGACGATCTACGAAAAGTCGCTGGGCGCGGTGGCCAAGGGCGGCAGCACGCCGCTGACCGGCGTTTATGAATACGCCGAGCCGGTGACGGCGCGCGGCTTCACCATCATGGATTCGCCGGGTTACGATCCAGTGGCGGTTACCGGCCAGGTGGCCGGCGGCTCCAACCTGGTGGTGTTCACGACCGGGCGCGGTTCGGCCTTCGGCTTCCTGCCGGCACCCAGCATCAAGCTGGCCAGCAACTCGGCCCTTTATCAACACATGGAAGAGGACATGGATTTCGACGCCGGTCGCATTCTCAACGGGCTTTCGATGGATGACGCGGCGCAGGAGTTGCTGGAGTTGATGATTGAGATCGCCTCCGGCAGGCATTCAAAGAGCGAGGCGCAGGGCGTAGGCGAGGCGGAATTCAACCCCTGGAACCTGGGCGGCACCCTGTGATTCTGATGCGACACTGATGCCATGTTCAGATTCTGGCAAGATTTGCGGCGCATACTGGCATCAGACAGGCGGGTAGTCAGGAGCGATGTCATGGTTGACGTAAACAAGGTTCGCAAGAGCGAGGCAGAGTGGGCCGAGCAGTTGACGCCACAGCAGTATGCGGTGCTGCGACGCCAGGCGACCGAGCGCCCCTTCACCGGCGAGTACGTACACCACAGGGAAGACGGCACCTACTGTTGTGCGGCCTGCGGACAGCAGCTGTTCGCCTCTGGCACGAAGTTCGATTCACACTGCGGTTGGCCCAGCTTCTGGGACATGATCGAGGAAGGCACGGTGGACTGGCGACCGGACAACAGCTACGGCATGCGCCGCACGGAAGTCACCTGCAGCCGCTGCGATTCGCATCTGGGCCATGTGTTTGATGATGGTCCGCGCGACCAGACCGGTCTGCGCTATTGCATCAACTCGGTGGCGCTGAATTTCGAACCCGCGTCCAACCAGTAGCGGTTATCACTTCTGCAAGCGACGTCCGGGCGACTTGGCCCGGACGTCAATCTTTAAACGCCGCTGTAGGCACTGAAGCCCCCGTCGACCGGGATAACCGTGCCGGTGACGAAGCGTGCGCCCTCCGACACCAGCCACAGCAGGGTGCCGACCAGTTCCTCAGGCTGCCCGAGGCGACCCATGGGCGTGTGGTCGACGATCTGCTGCCCGCGCGGCTTCAGCGAGCCGTCCTCGTTGCTGACGATGAGGCGGTTCTGTTCGGTGATGAAAAAGCCTGGAGCGATCGCGTTGACGCGGATCTGTGGGCTGTACTCCTGCGCGAGGTAGACGGCCAGCCAGCGCGTGAAGTTGTCGATACCGGCCTTGGCGGCGGCGTAGGCTAGGACGCGCGTCAGCGGGCGCTGGGCTGCCATTGAGGAGATGTTGACGATGACGCCCTGGCCTGCCTCCGCCATGGGCTGCGCCAGTTCCTGACAGGCCAGCAGCGTGCCGAAGAAATTCAGGTCGAAGGTCCACTGCAGCGCATCCTGATCAATGTTGAACAGGTTTTGCGCATTGTCGGGCGAGGTCATGGCGCGCGCATCGTTGCCACCGGCGCAGTTGATCAGGATGTCGATGTTGCCGCAGACGGAGAGGATTTCCTCACGCGCCGCAGCCAGCGTGTCGGGCTCCAGTACGTTGACGGCCAGGGGAATGGCCTTGCCTCCGTCGGCGAGAATGGCCTCGGAGGTGCTGGCGGCCCGTTCCGGCGTGGTGCCCATGACGGCGACGGAGGCCCCGGCCGCCGCCAGGGACTTGCACATGGCGCTGCCCAGTACGCCGCTGCCGCCTGTGACGGCGGCCACCTTGCCCGAAAGATCGATCGTATAGGGCATCAGTCCCTTCCCGCAGCGCCCTGGAATGGCGCGATGTGTCGGTCGAAATGGGTCTCCAGCACCGCCTGGTAATCGCCTTCGTGTTCGTGCAGGAAAGCGTAGAGCCGGTCGCGGAATCTGTCCAGTTGCGAGCCAAAGGTCACGTGCAGCGCCTGGCGGGCGTCGAATTGCTCGAAGAGTGCCGGCAACGCATCGTCGGGCGGGTCAACGGGGACGCGTTCCAGGCGGCCAGAGATGTGATAGGTGGCACGGTCGGTCTCGAAGCGCTCACGGGCCAGGGCCAGAATCTCGCGGAAAAAGGGCGCATCGAGCATGGCGATGACGCGCAGGGCCTCCAGCCAGCTGGTGCCGGCCGTCTTGAGGTGTACCAGTTCTCCGGCATGTCGGTGAATGATCGGGTAGATGCGGAACTTGTCCGAGCCGGTGTGGATGCTCAGCTTGTAGGGGCCCATCTCGCGCGCGATGCGGGCATGGGCCGCGAAATCACCCTCGAAACGCTGCAGGTCGCCGATGTAGTCCACGCCCTTTTCGAAGTCACCGATGAAACGCGGGGCCAAACCTTCCACCCGCACGCCCAGTCGCTGCAATTCGGCGGCGATGAACCAGTGCTCGGCCGGGCTGGTCGGCGTGTCGGTCTCGTCGACCGAGACTTCCAGGTCAAAGGGGTCGCCGCCGAAGCGCTCTTCGATGTGACGCGCCAGATTCTTCACGCGGATGATGGCGCGACTGTATTTGCCACTGGCGCGCAGGAGAGTCTCCTCGTTCAGGGGGCTGGCAGCCTCGCCTCCAAGATACAAACGTCGCAAGTCACCGGGGGTCGCTTCCAGGTCATCCGGGCCCAGCGATTCGTACTTCGCCTGCAAGGCTGCCGCATCGTCGTCGTGGGCGGCGTTGTCGACGTGTTCGTTGGGGTCGAGCGTGAAACCGGTGAACCCCGCTTCAATGCAGAGGTCGATGTCGGCGATCTGCTTGACATGGTCCGCGTCGCTGCCATAGCCTTCGCGGTAGTCCATCAGCAATACGCCCCATGCAGCGTCGTCGATCACGTCCTGCGCGCTGCGGCTGCAGCGTTGCATCTCGCGGATGGACTGCTGGGCGAAGACGCCCGCCATGTCCCCCTTACGCACGGCGCGAATGTGGCCCGGCGTCGCCAGCCCGAGTCGATCGCCACAGCCGATGGACTTGTCCAGGCCCAGGGGTCGCGGCGCGGTCCAAGGCAATTCGCGACGCAGGGCGGCGGCATTGACCGCATCCAGCGGGCAGAGCCAACAGTCGCCCTGTTGTTCGCCGTGGAAACCCCGCGGCAACTCGCCGCGAATGCGGAGCCGCCGTCCCCTTCCGCTGCCAACCAGATCAAATGTCACGCTCACCTCGTTTGGTCATCCTGTCCAGCGCACAATATAATACCTGCGGATGGCGCAGCGCAAAGGCGCACAGCAAATGACCCGACCCAACATCCTGCTGATCACCAGCGACCAGCAGCACTGGAACACACTGGGGAGTCTCAACCCGGAAATCAGTACGCCGGCGCTGGACCGCCTGGCCGAAGAGGGCACGCTATACACACGCGCTTATTGCCCCAACCCGACCTGCACGCCAACGCGCTCCTCGATGATCACCGGCAAGGCCCCGGCACAGCACGGCGCTGTCTCGCTGGGCATGAAACTGCCGGAACACGAACCAGCCGTGGGGGATATCTTTCAGCGGGCCGGCTACCGCACGGCGCTGGTCGGAAAGGCGCACTTTCAGCCCCTCCAGGGGACGGAGGACTACCCGTCGCTGGAGGCCTGGCCGATCCTGCAGGACCTCGACTTCTGGCGCGACTTCAACGGCCCCTTTTACGGCTTTGAGCACATAGAACTGGCGCGCAATCACACGACCGAGGCCCACGTAGGTCAGCATTACGCGCTGTGGATGGAAGCCAACGGCCTGGACAACTGGCGCGATTACTACGAAACGCCGACCGGCAACAATGACAGCCAGGTGCGCAAGTGGTTGATCCCGGAGCGCTACCACTACAACGCCTGGATCACGGAGCGCAGCAATGCCTTGCTGGAAAAATACGCCGAAGACGACGAGCCCTTTTTCCTCTGGGCCAGTTTCTTCGATCCTCACCCCAAATATCTGGCGCCGGAGCCCTGGGACACGATGTACGACCCGGCCACGTTGACGGTGCCGGAAATCACGCCCGGCGAACATGACGTCAATCCGCCGCACTTCCGCCTGACGCAGCAGCCGGGCCCCGACTTCACGCCCTGGCTGGAGGAAAACGGCAACGGCTTGCACGGTTGCCACTGCCACCTGCATGATCGTGAGGAACTGGCAAGGGACATCGCCTGCTATTTCGGCATGGTCAGTTGCATGGACAAGTACATCGGCCGCATCCTCGATGGCCTGGAGGAACTGGGTCTGGCGGAGAACACCCTGGTGGTCTTCACCAGCGACCACGGCCACTTCTTCGGCCAACACGGTCTGATCGCCAAGGGGCCCTTTCACTACGAGGACATGATTCGCGTGCCGATGATCGTGCGCTGGCCGGGCCGCTGCGAGGCGGGCGCACGCTCCGACGCGCTGCAGTTGCTGAGCGATCTGCCGGTCAGCTTCCTCGGCGCCTGCGGCCTCGACGTGCCTGCCGACATGACCGCCATCGACCAGAGCGCCGTGTGGGCCGGGCAGGTCGCCCGGATGCGCAACGAGTTGCTGGTCGAAAACCACCATCAGCCGACAACGCTGCATGCCCGCACCCTGGTGACGGATCGCTACAAGCTGACGATTTACTGTCACCGCGACTATGGCGAACTATTCGACCTGGAGCTTGACCCTGGCGAAACGCGCAACCTGTGGGGCGACGCCGACCATGCCTGGTTGAAGGACTGGCTGGTGGAGCGCATGTTGCTGGCCCAGATGGCGCAGGAAGAAGCGCTCGACGACGAGCGCCTGGCCTGGCCCAACAAGTCGGCGGCCATGTACACGAAGACCCTTGATGCCGGCCGCTGGCGCATTACGATGGACCCGGAAAACGATCGTTATGAACTGCACGACACCGGGCAGTATCCCGGTTCGCCGGGGGTGGATCGCTGGGGCGACCCGGCATGCAGCGCGCAGCGCGGACGCATGATGCTGGCATTGCAGTTCGCGCGCATGGCAGCCGAGCCATTCTGGATGCCGCGGGTCTCAGGCGCATGAGGAGTCGATGATGGACGAGGCCACTGTGAAGACGCAGCCCTACATCGCCAACACAGCGCCAACTGACGCACAGGGCTTTGAACCCGCAATTGCGGACCCACCCGCGCATCTCTACGACTACAGCGACCTTTTCCAGGGAGGCGTTGCGGGACTCGCTGCCGTCTCGAATGAGGAGTTGACACTTTTTCGCGAACTGGGCTTTCTGATGGTGCGCCAGGCCCTCTCTGCGGCGGAAGTGCGAGACGCGCTGGCCGGGATTGAGGCCCTTTGCGCCGGACACGTTCCCGGCGACTACGTGGTTCGCTATGAAGCCAGTGCCCGCGGCCGATTTGGCACGCTGGAGCCGGAACGGCGCCAGGACGCCATTCGCAAGCTGAGCGACTTCGTGGAATATGAGCCGCGAATGCAGGCAGTTGCCCGGCACGCCGGAATACAGATGGTCCTGCGCGAAATGCTCGGGGACGAACCCCGGATGTTTCAGGACATGGCGCTGTTGAAACCGCCACGGATTGGCCGTGAGAAGCCCTGGCACCAGGATTGTGCCTATTTCGATCTGCCCCAGGGCACGCAGGTGGTCGGCATCTGGCTGGCGCTGGATGAGGCGGTGGTCGAGAATGGCTGTATGCACGTCATTCCCGGTTCGCACAAGGAGGGGCCGGTGGTGCATTTCCAGCGTCGCGACTGGCAGATCTGTGACACCGACGTGCAGACCGGCCGCTGCCTGGCCCTGCCGATGCAACTTGGCGACTGCCTTTTCTTCGACGGCCTGTTGCACCATGGCACCCCGCCCAGCCACTCGCACCTGCGCCGACGCGCCCTGCAATTTCACTATCGACCGGCCAGCGTGGATTTCCTCCCCAACGACAGCGAACGTCTGCGCCTCTTTGGCGAGGGTGGCAAGGACGTCAGTTGCTAGGCGGCACGCGCCAGACCATGCTGGCCGCCAGACTGCACGGCGCGCGGGACATTCGCATTGAAGAGGTGGAAGCGCCGGGGGACCCGGGACCTGGGCAAGTGCTGATCAGGGTCAAGGCCGTTGGCATCTGCGGCTCGGACCTGCACAGTTTCGAAGACGGCCGCATCGGCGACACGGTCGTGCAGCAGCCCCTGATTCTGGGCCACGAATTCGCCGGTCAGGTGCTGGCCTGTGGCGATAACGCGCGTGACGGCAACGACGAGCCCCTGCAGCCGGGACAGCGCGTGGCCGTCGATCCGGCGCAGCCCTGTTTGCGTTGCGACCTTTGCCTGAAGGGGCACCCCAATCTCTGTCGGCGGCTGCACTTTTGCGGCCTGTGGCCGGACGATGGCGCGCTGTGCGAACGCATGCTGGTGCCGGCCCATGGCTGTTTCCCTCTGCCGGACGCGCTCAGCGATGCCGAGGGCGCTCTGCTGGAGGCCGTGGGGGTCGCGTTGCATGCCGTGGACCTGGCGCGGCTGCGCCTGGCGGAGAGCGTGGTGGTGCTCGGCTGCGGGCCCATCGGTCTGCTCATTATCCGCCTGGCCCGTCTGGCCGGCGCGGACCCGATTTATGCCTGTGACTGTTTTCCCTGGCGGGCAGCGGCCGCGAGGGACTGGGGCGCCAGCGAGGTCTGGTGCTGCGCGGAGGGTGACTCGATCGAACGCGTCGACCAGTTGACCTCCGGCCGCGGCGCGGACGTGGTCTTCGAGGCGGCCTGGGCCGATGAGTCCATCGCGGAGGCCGCAGAAATGGCGCGGCCCGGCGCAAAGGTGGTATTGGTTGGCATCCCTTCGGCGGACGTGCTCACCATGAAACATTCCACGGCGCGGCGCAAGGGGCTGACCCTGCTCATGTCGCGGCGCATGAAACATACCTATCCGCGCTCAATTCAACTGGCGCTGGGGGGCAGCCTTGCGCTGGAAGATATGATTTCGCAGCGCTATCCTCTTGCCGGGACCGCGGAAGCTTTCGCCAGTTATGCCGCCTGGGAAGCGGGCGTGCAGAAGTTGCTGGTCGAACCCTGAAGCTGTCTCAGGAAGCGAAGCGATAGGCGCGGCGCGCCAGACCAACGGCCATCTCCTGCGCCATGTCTTCGGCGTCCTGCATGTCGATGAAGCCGCGCCTGTACAGCCCGGCGATCCAGTTGACTGCCGTGCGACGCCACACGTCGTGACGGGCGGGGATGGACGTGAAGGCGCGGGTGTCGTCGTTGAAGCCGACGGTGTTGTAGATTCCGGCAGTCTCCATCACCAGGTCAAAGTAACGCGCCATGCCGTTGACGCTGTCGAAGAACCACCAGGGCGGCCCCAGTTTCACGGCCGGGTAGTAACCTGCGAGCGGCGCCATTTCGCGGCCGTAGCCGCTTTCATCAAGGGTGAAGAGGATGAGCGAGAAGCGTGGGTGATTGCCGAACCTTGTCAGCAAGGGGCGCAGGTTGCGGGTCCATTCGCTGGCAACGGGGATGTCCGCGCCCTTGTCCGTGCCGAAGCCGGCCTGCAGGGCAGGGTCGTGGTTGCGCAGCGACCCCACGTGCAATTGCATGACGAGGCCGTCCTCTACGCTCATGCGCGCCATTTCAATGAGCATGTGCCCCGTGAAACGTCGCGCGTCCTCCGCGCTGGCCTCGCCGCGCAGGGCGCCCTGGAACAGGGACTCCGCCTCATGCTGGCCCAGTGACTCTGTGTACGCCGTCACGGCCGCGTGATCGCTGGCCGTGGCGCCCATCTCACGGAAAAACAGGCGACGCTGCTCCAGCGCCTGCACGTAGCGCGCGTACGAAGTGATGTCGACGCCGCTCTGGTCCGCCAGTTGTTCAACGTGACCGTGCCAGCCCGGCGTGTCGAGATTGACGACGGTATCCGGTCTGAAGGTGGGCAGGATTCGTCCTGACCAGCCTGACTTTCGAATGGCCCCGTGCTGCAGCAGCGGATCGGTGGCGGCGTCGGTGGTGGTGAGCACGTCCACGTTGAACTGCTCGTAGAGCGCCCGGGGCCGAAATTCCGGTCTTTGCAGGCAGGCCGCTATCCGGTCGTAGATGGCCTGGGCGCTGGCGCCTGTCAGCTTTTCCTCCACGCCAAAAACGAAGTGGAAGGAATAGTCCAGCCAGCTGCCGGTGGGTGTGCCGCGAAAGAGATGGTAGTGATCGGCGAAGAGTTGCCAGATTTTGCGTTGGTCTGTCTCAACCGGACCGCCGTCCACGCGCGGGATGCCGAGTTCTTCCAGGGCAATGCCTTGCGAACGCAGCATGCGGAAGACGTAATGGTCGGGCGTGATGAACAGTTCGCTCGGTGACCCGAAGCGGTAGTCCGGGTCGGCGAAGAGCAGGGGGTCCACGTGTCCGTGCGGGCAGATCAGCGGCAGGTCCTTGACCTGGTGGTAGAGCCGCAGGGCCACTTCGCGGTTGGCTGGGTTGAAATAGCGGTCTTCTGGCAAGTAAAGAGGCGGCACACTGAAGCCTTTCCACGTCCATCACTGACGACGCCATGATACAGCGGTTCATGCGGGAATGGCAGATTCCGATGCAGATGCTAGACTTTGCCTGACGATTCGCCGCCTGGAGACGAGATGTACACTATCGGCGTGGACTTCGGCACTGAATCGGGACGTGCCTTGCTGGTCGATACGCGTGACGGCCGCGAGGTGGCCAGCGCGGTCCATGACTATGCCAACGGCGTGATCGACCGTAGTCTGCCCGGCAGTGACCGGCTCCTGCCGCCGGACTGGGCCCTGCAGGACCCGCAGGACTATCTGGACGTGCTGGGCAACACTGTGCCGGCAGTTTTGCGCGAAAGCGGAGTCTCCGCGGCGGAAGTCAAGGGTATCGCCATCGACTTCACAGCCTGCACCATGCTGCCCGTGCGGGCAGACGGCACGCCGCTTTGTTTTCTGGATGAATGGCGCGGGGAGCCTCACGCCTGGATCAAGCTGTGGAAGCACCACGCCGCGCAGCCCCAGGCCGACCGCATCAATGCCGTTGCGGAAGCGCGAGGAGAGACCTGGCTGCCGCGCTACGGCGGCAAGATTTCCTCGGAGTGGTTTTTCAGCAAGGCGCTGCAGATTCTGGAAGAGGCGCCGGAAGTGTACCACGCGGCTGATCGCCTGATCGAGGCGGCCGACTGGGTCATCTGGCAGCTCTGTGGCGTGGAGACGCGCAACGCCTGCACGGCCGGTTACAAGGCGCTGGTACAGGACGAGGGCTATCCGGCGCGGGACTACTTCGCCGCCCTCAACGATGGTCTGGCGGACGTCGTGGATATGAAGATGAGCCGCGACCTGGCGCAACCGGGCGAGCGGGTGGGCGGACTCAGCGAGACTGCTGCCGGACTGACTGGACTTGAGCGGGGAACGGCCGTTGCCGTCGCCAACGTGGACGCGCACGTCACCGTGCCTGCGGTGCAGGTGACGGGGCCGGGCAGCATGGTCATCATCATGGGCACGTCCAACTGCCACATGCTGGTCAGTGAGGAATTGCGCGAGGTGCCCGGCATGTGCGGCGTGGTGCGTGGCGGCATCCTGCCGGGCTACTATGGCTATGAGGCGGGCCAGAGCGGCGTCGGGGATATCTTCGCCTGGTTTGTGGATGAGGCCGTTCCGCCCGAATACCACGACGCCGCGCGGGCAGCGGGCGTGGACCTGCACCAATACCTCAGCGATCAGGCAGCGCTGCAAAGGCCAGGCGAACATGGATTGCTGGCGCTGGATTGGTGGAACGGCAACCGCTCGGTGCTGGTGGATGCGGACCTCGGCGGCCTGCTGGTTGGCGCCACTCTGGGGACACGGGCGTCGGACATCTACCGGGCCCTGATCGAGGCAACCGCCTTCGGCACGCGAGAAATCATCAGTGCCTTCGAGGAGTCCGGCATCCCGGTGGACGACATCGTTGCCGCCGGCGGACTCGCCGAGAAGAACCGTCTGCTGTTACAGATCTACGCCGACGTCACCGGCAAAACGATTCGGCTCTCCGGCTCGTCGCAGGGACCGGCGCTGGGCTCGGCCATGCACGCCGCAGTGGCGGCCGGCATTTACGCCAGCATTGAAGACGCGGCGGCCCCCATGGGCAAACTGCGCGATGAAGTGGTGCAGCCTGTCGCCGCCCATCGCGTTGTCTACGACCAGATCTACGCTGACTACCGACGGCTGCATGACTATTTCGGCCGCGGCGAAAATGACGTAATGAAACGCCTTCGTGGCCTGCGGCATGCCGCGCGGAGCGCAGGGTGAAGCTCAGGGCGCTGCGCGAGGAAGTCTGTGAACTGCATGCGGAATTGCCGCGCAACAATCTCGTCGCCTGGACCAGCGGCAATCTGAGCGCGCGCGATCCAGCCAGCGGTCTGATTGTGATCAAACCCAGCGGCCTGCGTTACGAAACCTTGACTCCTGCCAGCATGGTCGTCGTGGACCAGGGCGGGGCCATCGTGGAAGGGCACTACAATCCTTCGACGGACACCGCTTCGCATTGCGCCATCTATCGCCAGATGCCGCAGGTGCAGGGCATCGTCCACACGCATTCGCGTTACGCGACCGCCTTTGCCGTTCTGGGTCGCGCGATCCCCTGCGTGACGACGGCCATGGCGGACGAATTTGGCGGGGATGTGCCCTGTGGCGGTTTCGCGCTGATTGGCGGCGAAGCCATCGGCCACGAGGTGGTCAAGGTGCTGAAGGACAGCCGCAGTCCGGCCTGCGTGCTGCTCAACCACGGCGTCTTCGCCCTCGGCAAGTCAGCCGAGGCGGCGGTCAAGGCGGCGGTGATGACCGAGGACAACGCCGCCATCGTGTGGACGGCGCTGCAAATGGGAGCGCCGGTGCCCCTGACGCAGCCGGACGTCGACAGTCTCTACGAACACTACCAGAGTGTTTACGGGCAGCCGGAAGGACGGAGTTGACACCATGCCCCTGAAAGTCGCGATGATCGGCGCGGGTTCGATCGGCTTTACACGGCGTTTGATGGGGGATTTGCTCGCCGTGCCCGAATTTCGGGACACGCAGTTTGCGTTCATGGATATCGACGCCCGCAACCTGTCCATGATTGCGCAACTGGCGGAACGTGACATTGCGGCCAACCGCCTGCCGGCACAGGTCCACGCCACCACCGACCGGCGCGAAGCTATTGCCGACGCGGACTATGTCATTTGCACCATCCGTGAGGGGGGCCTTGAGGCCTTCGCGCAGGACATCGAAATCCCCCTGCGTTACGGCATCGATCAATGCGTGGGCGACACGCTCTGCGCCGGCGGCATCATGTATGGTCAGCGCAGCATCCCCGCGCTGCTCGACATTTGCCGTGACATCCGCGAAGTGGCCCGGCCGGACGCGCTCTTTCTGAATTACAGCAACCCGATGGCCATGAACACCTGGGCCTGCAACAAATATGGCGGCGTGAACACCATCGGCCTTTGTCACGGCGTGCAGGGCGGACACTGGCAGATCACCCGTTGCATCGAGCGCTGGGCGCAGCATGAGGATCTGTTGGCCGGGGATGAAACGCTGCACAAGGACAACGTGGACATCATAGCCGCCGGCATCAATCACCAGACCTGGTACCTGCAGGTGCGCTGGCGGGGACGCGACATGCTGCCCCTGCTGCCGGAATTGTTCGCATCCCACCCCGACTATGCGGTGACCGAGAAACTGCGCATCGATGTGCTGCGGCGTTTTGGCTACTACAGTACGGAGAGCAACGGCCACCTGAGCGAGTATCTGCCCTGGTATCGCAAACGCGAAGAGGAAATCCCGAAGTGGATCGACCTGTCGCGCTGGATCAATGGCGAGACCGGCGGCTATCTGCGCGTTTGCAGCGAGCGGCGCAACTGGTTCGAGACCGATTTTCCGGCCTGGCTCGAGGAAACGCCGCCGATCTTCAGCGCGGCCAACCGCAGCGAGGAACATGGCTCCTACATCATTGAAGCGCTGGAGACCGGGCGACCCTATCGCGGACACTTCAACGTGATCAACCGGGGTCACATCCGCAACCTGCCGGATGGCTGCGTCGTGGAAATTCCCGGTTACGTGGACGGGAACGGCATCAACATGCCGGTGGTGGGTGACCTGCCTTTGGCCTGCGCGGCGACCTGTTCGGCCAGCGTACGAGTGCAGGAAATGGCGATGGAAGCCGCGGTGAATGGCGACGTGACCCTGCTCAAGCAGGCCATGCTGCACGATCCCCTGGCCGGCGCTGTCTGCAATCCGGAGGAGGTTTGGCAAATGACGGACGAGATGCTCGTGGCCCAGGCGCAGTGGCTGCCAAACTACGCTGACGGCATTGCGGCGGCGCGGGACCGGCTGGCCTCTCACGTGGCGCAGGGGACGCGCGTCGCCCTGCGGGACTGGCGCGGCGCGGCCCGTCTGGAGGGTTCGACGTCGGTGCAGGAGGCGCAGAGACACGCGGCGGGTGCAAACGGGGGCAATCCGACCCGGTGAACGGCGAATTGACGAATTAATGGTGTACAGGAGCGAATGATGAACGCAACGCTTCCCGTGTCTCAGGCGGCGGCGACCCTGAGCGAACGGCCGGTTACGCTGGGCGTGATCGTGGGCAATCGCGGCTTCTTTCCCGCCCATCTTGCGCAAAGCGGCCGCGAGCAGGTGCTGGAGGCCCTTGAGTCTGCCGGCATTCACGCCGTTATTCCGGCGGCGGACGACTCCAACGTGGGCGCTATCGAATCGCTGGCCGAGGCGCGGCTTTGTGCCGACGTCTTTCGTCAGCACCAGGACCAGATAGACGGCGTACTGGTCACCCTGCCCAATTTCGGTGACGAACGTGCCATTGCCAACACCCTGCGCTGGGCGAATCTGGACGTGCCGGTGCTGATCCACGCCTTCCCCGACGATGCCACGCGCATGGGCATCGCCGACCGGCGCGACAGCTTTTGCGGCAAGATGAGTGCCTGTAACAACCTGCGCCAGTACGGCATTTCCTACAGCCTGACGAGCCAGCACACCATGGATCCGGCCGGTGCGGCTTTCCGCACGGACCTGGAGCAGTTTGCGGCCATTTGTCGCGTGGTGCGGGGCATGCGCACAGCGCGCCTGGGCATGATGGGCGCGCGCCCGGAGGCCTTCAAGACCGTGCGTTTCAGCGAGAAGTTGCTGGACCAGGCGGGCATCAGCGTGGAGACGCTGGACCTCTCCGAAGTCTTTGGCCGGGTGGAACGCCTGGGCGATGCCGACAGCGCGGTAGAGGCGCGTCTGGATGGCATTCGCGCCTACGCGCGCACGGAAGGAGTCCCGGAGCTGTCACTGATGCGCATGGCCAAATTCGGCGTGGTGCTGGATTGCTGGATGGCGGACAACCAACTGGACGCGACCGCGATTCAGTGCTGGACCTCGATGGAGGAGTATTTCGGCGTCGTGCCCTGCACGCTGATGAGCATGAGCAGCAACAGCCTGAACCCCTCCGCCTGCGAGACCGATATCGTCGGCGCGCTGGCCATGCTGGCGCTGCAACTGGCTTCCGGCAAGCCCAGCGCCCTGGTGGACTGGAACAACAACTACGGCGAGGACCCCGACAAGGCGGTCGTCTTCCATTGCTCCAACCTGCCCAAGGACGTCTTCACCGACGACATCCCGGTGATGGACTATCAGGAAATCATCGCCGGTTCGGTGGGCGCCGAAAACACCTATGGCACCATCTACGGTCGCATCAGCGATTCGCCATTCACCTATCTGCGAATCTCGACGGATGATTTCAGCGGGCGAATCGTGGCCTACGCTGGTGAGGGCGAATTTACCAACGACCCGGTTCACACCTTCGGCGGTTACGGTGTGGCGCGCGTTCCGCGTTTTCAGGACCTGCTTGCCTATATCTGCGAAAACGGCTACGAACATCACGTGACGGTCAACCAGTCACGGGTGTCCGGCGCGATAGAAGAGGCGTTCAAAAAGTATCTGGGCTGGCCCACCTATCTACATTGTTAGACCACCAGGACGGACTGGGCCGCCACCTCATGCCTGGAAGGCGGCCGGCAGGTATTGATCGATGAGATAGTCCGGGTAGCCAATGCGACGCAGGTTGGCGTTGCAGGCGGCCAGGTCGGCGCCCATACCGCGCCAGTGGGGCACGCGTTTGATGAGCGTCTCGACGCGCTCGCGCGGCATGATGATCCAGGTATCGGCGGGCACGAAACCGAAGTTGATAACCGGCATGGAGTCCAGCACTTCACGAGTCTTGAGCCAGGGCGCGATGAGTACGCTGGCGCGGGCGCCGTGGACCGCCAGATAGTCGGCGACGAAGCGCGCAGTGCCGCCCAGGTCGACCAGGTCTTCCACCACTCCGACGACCTGGTTGCGTACGTTGATGGTCAGGTTTTGCACGATGATCGGGCGTTCCAGCGGTTTGCCAGGGCCGGCATAGTACTTGACGCCCAACGTTCCGAACTCAACGGCCGGGATGTCGGGGTCCGGGTGCCAGGCGAGGTGATCGTGCAGCAGTACGCCGGGCAACATACCGCCCATGGTCACCATCACCGCCCGGGTGATCTGGTCGTCTGTGCCGCGATGCGTCTTTTGCCAGGCGAAGACCTGCAGGGCCAGATCCGCCACCATGCGGGATTCTATATGGTCCGGGATGTAGAGAAACCTGAGGGTATCGAAATCGACCGGGACGCCGGCGGGGTTGCGCCAGTACTCAAGGTCCCGGGCCTGGCCGGAATGGGATGAAGGCTGCGTTTGGGTGCTCAGGGGAAATTGCCTTTCGATGCGATCAGGGTAGTGACAGTGAAACCGGGCGCCAACCGGACGACGGCGATTACTGCCGGTCCAGCAATGTGCAAAAGCTCTGGAAGGCTTCCTGCCAGCGCTCATCGTCGCCGGGTTCGAAGGTGACGCTGCCAACGGTGTTGGCCAGAATGCTGCGGGCTTCGGCCACGTTGGCGATCACTCCCAGGGCGATGAACTGGACGATGGCGTTGCCGAGGGCGGTGGCTTCCACCGGGCCGGCCACCACGGGCAGGCCGGTCGCGTCCGCCGTCATCTGGTTGAGCAGGTTGTTCTGCGAACCGCCGCCGATGATGTGCAGTTGCGCCACCGGTTGATCCGATACAGCAGTCAATCGATCCAGTTGATAGCGGTACTTCAGCGCCAGACTTTCGTTGACACAGCGCAGTACTGCGCCGACGCTTTCCGGCACCGGCTGGCCGCTGGCGCCGCAATAATCGCGAATGCGGGCCGGCATGTCACCTGGCGCAAAAAAGAGATCGTCATCGGGGTCGATCAGGCTGACAAAGGGAGGCGCAGCGCGGGCCTCGTCCGTGAGCTGGCCGTAGTCAAGATCGTGACCGTCTGCCGCCCAGGTCGCCCGGCACTGCTGTACCAGCCACAGGCCCATCACGTTGACCAAAAAGCGAAAGGTGCCTTCAACGCCGCCTTCGTTGGTCAGGTTGGCGGCGAAGGAAGCGTCGCTGATGATCGGTTCCCGGATTTCCAGGCCCAGCAGGCTCCAGGTGCCGCTACTCAAATAAGCGAAGTCGCTGCGTGTGGCGGGAACACCCACGACGGCGCTGCCGGTATCGTGGCTGGCGGGCGCGAAGACCGGGATTCCCCGGTACTCACCCAGCCGTGTGCCCGGCGGCACGATTTCACCGAAAATGTGGGTCGGTACGCCGATCGTCCCCAGAGTCTCGTAGTCCCAGTCCTGCGTGTGCGGGTTGTAAATTTGCATGGTGCTAACGTGGGTGAACTCGGCGCTGCGGTCGCCGGTCATCCAGTAATTGAAGAGCTGGGGAAAGGGGAGAAAGCAGTCGGCGTTGGCGAGTTGCCAGCTGTCCGAAACGACCATCCCGGCCAGCTGGAACAGGGTATTGGGGGCCATGAGCTGGATGCCGGTGCGTTCATACACAGTGCGCCAGGGCACGCGCTCAAATACCTGTTCGCTCATCCCTTCGTTGCGGCTGTCGCGATAGTGCACCGGGTTTCCCAGCAATTCGCCGTCGCGGTCCAGCAGGGCGTAGTCACAGCCCCAGGTGTCGATGCCCAGCCCGGCCATACCTGGGCCGGCGGCCTCGATGCCGGTCTGGATGTCATGCCACAGGCGCAGCACGTCCCAGTAAAGCGTGCCTCCGGCCATAACCGGAACGTTGGGAAAGCGATGCAACTCGTCGATATGGAAACGCCTGCCGTCGAATCCAATGCGCATGACCCGGCCGGACTCGGCGCCAATGTCGATGGCCAGCACGTCACAGGATTTCGCCACAGTTGTGTTCTCCCGGGGACTCATTTCGGGCAGGTTGACAGTCAAATGCCCGAACGCTAGCCTCTGTCCGGTCAGCGGATGACAGTTTACCAGAACAGGCAGGTTCACACCCATGCATCAGGCGGCGGATTACGAAAGACTTGCAGAAAGACTGGACGCGCAGGGCATCGACGTCGAAGACGTCAAGCGCAGGCTCAAGGCGCAGCACATCGAGACGCCCTCATGGGGCTACGGCAACAGCGGCACACGATTCAAGGTCTACTCCTGGCCCGGTGCGGCGCGCAACATCCGGGAGAAACTGGCTGACGCCGGTTACGTGCAACGACTAACCGGCGTGGCGCCGACCGTTGCGTTGCACATACCCTGGGACAGGGTGGACGACTGGGAAGCGCTGGCGCAGTTCGCCGCCGAACAGGGCGTGGGCATAGGCGCCATCAATCCCAACGTATTTCAGGAGGAGCAATACCGTCTGGGCAGTATCACCAACCCCTCGGCGACCGTACGCGAGGAGGCGGTGGCGCACATGGTTGAGTGCTGCGAAATCATGGCGTTGACCGGCAGCGATCTGTTGAGCCTGTGGTTTGCCGATGGCACCAACTATTCCGGTCAGGACAGCATGAGCGATCGCAAGCGCCGGATGGAAGCGGCCCTGGCCGAGACTTACCGACACCTGCCTGCGGGCGGCCGCATGCTGATCGAGTACAAGTTTTTCGAGCCCGGCTTCTACCACACGGACCTGGCGGACTGGGGTATGGCCTACGCCACCGCGTTGAAGCTGGGGGAACAGGCGCAGGTGCTGGTGGATACCGGTCATCATGCCCAGGGGACAAACATCGCCCACATCGTCTCCTTCCTGCTGGACGAGGGGCGCTTGGGCGGCTTCCACTTCAACGCGCGTCGCTACGCGGACGACGACCTGATTGTTGGCACCAACAACCCCTTCGAGCTCTTTGAAATCTTTTGCGAACTGGTCGGCGCGGGATCGAAGGCCGATGACGTGGCCTACATGATCGACCAGAGCCACAACATCGAGCCCAAACTGGAAGCCATGGTGCTGAGCGTGGTCAACTGCCAGATCGCCTATGCGAAGTCCCTGCTGGTTGATCAGAAGGCGTTGCGCGAACGGCAACTGGCCGGCGACGTTTTGGGCGGGCATGCTGTTCTGGCCGCGGCCTTTGAGACCGACGTTCGCCCGTTGCTGGCCCAGGCGCGTATCGAGACTGGGCGCGACCCCGACCCGCTGACGGTCCTGCGCGCTGACGACTACAGCGAGCGGGTGGCCCGCGAACGGGGCACGATTGAGGCCAGCGGCGGTTATCCCGGCTGAGTCAACCGGCCTGGTCCCTGAACCAGGCCAGGGTACGTTTTAGTCCGTCCCTCAGGTCAACCGTCGGGTTGTAGCCCAGTGTTTCCTGCGCCAGACTGATGTCCGCGCGAGAATGACGGATGTCGCCTGGACGCCGCGGTACGTACAGCGGCGGCAATTGCGTCCCCAGCAATACGTTGAGCAGGTCGACCAGTTGGCGGATGCTGGTGCTGGTGGCGCTGCCGACATTAATCGCCTGGCCTGCGGCGTCGGGCGCCGTCAGCGCCAGCAGGTTGCCTTCGACCACGTCTTCGACGTAGGTGAAGCCGCGGGTTTCGCCACCGTCACCGGTTATGGGCGGCCGCTGACCCTCCCGCATGAGCGATATGAACAGGGGGACGACTGCCGCATAGTCCGAACGCGGGTCCTGGCGCGGCCCGTAGACATTGAAGTAACGCAGACTGACGGTCTCTAGGTCGTAACACTTGCCCCAGGCCTGACAAAGGGTCTCGCCGGCCAGTTTGGCGGCGGCATAGGGGGAAAGGGGTCGGGTGGGCAGGGCCTCGTGTTTACTGTCTTCCGGGGCATCGCCGTATACGGAAGAGGAAGACGCGTTGACCACCCGTCGTACGCCGGCCTCACGCGCAGCTTCAAGCACATTGAGGGTCCCCGTGGCGCAATGCTTCCAGGTCTCCCCTGGACTGGCCACGCTGCGGGGCACCGAGGGCAGCGCGGCCTGGTGCAGGACGAAATCCGCGCCTTCGAACACCCTGACCAGCGCTTTTGCGTCGGCGATGTCAAGCTCGTGAACGGTCAGACGCCCGTTGTCGCGCAAATGCGCCAGATTGTTCGGCGATCCGGTGAGATAGTTGTCAACGATTCGAACATTGTGACCATCGCGCAACAGCCGTTCGCTGATGTGCGAGCCGATGAAGCCGCTGCCGCCGGTGACGACGCAGGTCGCGGGCGCCAGGGTCATGGGGCGTTTTTGCAGTAGCGATCGAACCAGTCGAGGCTGCGCTGCAGGCCGTCGATGCGGTGACGGGGTTCGCCGCTGCGCGTGTGCTCGTGCCCCTCACGCGGGTAGCGCACCAGCTCCACCGTGCCCCCGCGCAAATTAATGTAGGCAAAGAGCTGTTCGCTCTCGGAGATGGGCACGCGATAGTCGTTCTCGCTGGCGATGATCAACAGGGGCGTCGCGATGTCATCCGCATGGGCCAGCGGCGAGTGTCGCCACAACAACTCGGGGTCCTGCGTTGGCGTGCCGTCAAACTGGTCGCTGAGGAACAGCGGAATGTCGGTTACGCCGTAAAAGCTGAGCAGGTTGTAGACCCCGCGCTGGGCCACGGCGGCGCGGAAGCGGTCGCTGTGTCCGACGATCCAGGCGGTCATGTAACCGCCGTAGGAACCGCCAGTGACCACAAGGCGCTCCGTGTCAATTTGCCCGCCGGCGATCACGTGATCGACGCCGGCCATGATGTCCGCCTGCGCCACTTCGCCCCAGGCGTTGTGCAGCGCCATTCGAAAGGCCTCGCCGTAACCGTCGCTGCCGCGTGGGTTGCAGAAAAAGACGGCGTAACCGTTCGCGGCGTGCAACTGCCATTCGAGCCACAGGGGCGGGTTCGCGGGACTGTACATCATCTGCGGCCCGCCATGAATATGCACAATCAGTGGGTGCTTCATTCCGGGTTCATGGTCAGGAGGAAGGATCACCCAACCCTGCAGGGCCGTTCCATCCGCGGCGCTGTAGCGCTGTTCGCTGGCCGTCTGCACGTGGATTTCGTCGAGCAGGTCGGCGTTGGGCCGGCACAATGCCCGCAATGAATTGCTGCCTGCGTCCAGCCATTGCAGGGTCGACGGGTCCTGCGGGCTGCTGATCGCGCAGGCGACGGCGCCGTCGGATGCCAGATCGTAATCGAGGACCTCAAGCGTGTCACTGAGCAACGCTTCCGGTTCGTCGCCTGGACGAAGGCGCCAGAGAACGCGCGATCCGTCGCGCGCCGCGCTGAAGACTATGGACGAAGCGTCCTCACTCCAGCGCAGGCTGCCTTCGTCGACCTGGCGGTCAAAGACCTCGGTGAGCACCTGGAAATCGCCGCCCCGGGCCGACACGAGGGCGAGATGAAACAGTCGCTCGGGCCGGCGACTGGTTGGTTTAAGCAGGAAGGCGACCTGGTCGCCGACGGGCGCGGGCGCTGCGTCGGCGCAGTTGTATTCGTCGCCCGTAAGGCGAAATTCGGCGCCGTCATCCACGTCGATGCGATACAGGCTGGTCCAGCGCCGTGGCTCGGGACGATCGGGATGCGCGCTGCGGATGCAGAGCAGGTGCTTCCCGTCCGCCGTCCAGGCGGGGGAACTGTAATCGGTGGAGACATTTGTCAGGCGAAGCGCTTTACAGGCGGCTCCGTCAGTTTCATCGATATCAATGACGTATATCTGTTCGTGACGGCCGTCGCGAAACGTCGTTCCCTCGCGGTAGGGAATGTGGCGGATGACCCGCGGGTCGTGGCTCAGTTCTTCCTGCTGAGCGAGACACTCCGCCGCGTGGCGCGCCGCCAATTCATCTTCTGCTTCCGGCACCCGTTCTCCCTGGTCTTCGCGTCTTCGCTCGTCCTCGTTACAGGGGGCGAGAAAGGCGATTCGGCGTCCGTCCGGAGACCACACAGGTTGGCTGACGCCGCGGGGCATGTCGGTCAACTGACGCGCCTCGCCGCCCGGGGCTGCAATCGGCAGGAGATAGAGTTGGGCGCTGCCGCTGCGCGATGAGACAAAAGCGAGCGACCGGCCGTCCGGCGACCAGCGCGGACAGCTGTCGCCGCCGCCGCGCGTTAACTGGATACAGGAGGCGCCGTCCCGGGAAGACAGCCAGATATCGCGGCGATAGTCGTTGCTGAATTCCTGCGCCTGCTGTCGCACCCAGGCCACGTACTGTCCATCCGGACTGATGCGCGGCTCCTCAACGATGACGAGGCGAAACAGGTCTCCGGCGGTTACCGGGCGCTTGTTTTCAGGCATGGCGTGTCCCCGTTTGACGCTCGCGGCAGTATAGCAGAGTCTTGCGAGTCGCCGCCGCTTGCGCCAGAGTCGCCGCAATTGAGGGAGACAAAACCATGCGCATGATCGACATTCTGGAACGCAAACGCGATGGCGCCGAACTGACGAAGGCCGAGATCGACTGGCTCATCGAGGGCTACACGGACGGCGCCTTGCCCGATTACCAGATGTCGGCGCTGTTGATGGCCATTTTGCTGCGCGGGATGACGCGCGCGGAGATATCGCAACTGACCCAGGCCATGGTCCGCTCCGGCGTGGAATTGCGACTGCGGGACATGCTGGGAAGCTACGCGGTAGACAAGCATTCCTCAGGCGGGGTCGGCGACAAGACCTCGCTGGTGGTGTTGCCGCTGGTGGCCGCCTGCGACGTGCCGGTGGCCAAAATGAGCGGTCGTGCCCTGGGTTACACGGGCGGCACGCTGGACAAACTGGAGTCCATCGCGGGATTTAACGTCGCCCTGGCGACGGAGCGCTTTGCCCGCCAGGCGCGTGAAGTTGGCCTGGTGATCGCCGGGCAAAGCGAGGAACTGGCGCCGGCGGACGGTCTGATTTACGCCCTGCGCGACGTCACGGCCACGGTGCCAAGCATTCCGCTCATCGCCAGCAGCATCATGAGCAAGAAAATCGCCGCCGGCGCCGATGGCATTGTGCTGGACGTCAAGGTGGGTGAGGGCGCTTTCATGACCGAATTGGACCAGGGTCGCGAACTGGCGCAACAGATGGTGCGCATCGGTGAAGACGCCGGACGCGACGTCATCGCTGTGATTTCCAACATGAACCAGCCACTGGGCGGAGCCGTGGGCAACGCTCTGGAAGTGCGGGAAGCGCTGGATACCCTGCGCGGTGGGGGCCCGGAAGACCTGCGCGAACACTGCCTGGTCATCGCCGGCCACATGCTGAATCTGGCGGGGCAGGGGGAGCGTTGGGCCAATCCTGGTGAGGCGCGTGAAGCGTTGATCGAAGGCCTGGAATCCAGCGTGGCATTGCAACGGTTTCGAGACATGGTGGTCGCCCAGGACGGTGACCTGCGCATGGTGGATGAACCCGAACGCCTGCCAACGGCCCGTCTCGTCGAAACACTGATGGCTGACCGGCCGGGCGTTGTGAAGGCGGTGCCGGCGCGCGGCGTGATCCATGCCGCCTTCGCTCTTGGCATAGGCCGTGAATCGAAAGGCGACGACCTGGACCACGCCACCGGTCTGTGGGTGCACGTCAAGGTGGGTCAGCGCGTGGCTGCCGGCGACCCGCTCGTGACGATTCACGCCAACAGCGAGGAGAGCCTCAGGCGCTGTCGCGAGGAACTTGACGGCCTCTTCCCGCTTTCGCAGGAAGACGTCCCGCCCTTGCCTCTTGTCCTGGACGTGATTGAGGGCCGACGGCAATTGCGGGATCTCCGTTAGTCCCGAGCCCTCAGGAAGGGCAGGCGTTTGCGAGGTGCTCCTCAAAGGTACGGGCAAAGTTGTGGTAGCCGCTGCCGTCGCAGGCGGCCCGGAAGAAGAGTGAGTCGCCTTCGGCCGGATATATCGCAGCGTGAATGGCGGACAGGCCCGGGCTGGCGATGGGACCAGGCGGCAGCCCGCCATGGAGATAGGTGTTCCAGGGCGAGTGCGCGGAGCGGTAGTGCGCCTGCGTGATCTGCGGCCACCAGTTGCCACCTTGCGGCGCCAGACCGTATTGCACGGTCGGGTCGGCTTCCAGCTTCATGCCGATCGCCAGGCGTCGTCGATAGACGCCGGCGATGCGCGCGTCTTCATCCTCATGCAGCGATTCGCGCTCCACGATCGACGCCAGAGTGAGCACTTCATGAAGGGTGAACCCCTGGGAGGCCGCGTCGGCGAGCATCAGTGGCGTCACCCGGGCGAGTAATTGCTGGATCAACGCCTGGCGCAACCCGAGCGCCGTCAGATTGGGCGGCAGACTGTAGTCGTCCGGGAAGAGGTAGCCCTCCAGGGAAGCGCCGGGAGGCAGGCCTGTCAGAGCGGCCTGTTCCGGGTCCAGCCAGGCGTTGGCGCCCGCCAGTTGCAGAAACTCCGCCCCGCTGAAGCCCAGACGGTTGTGACCGTCGATGGCCGCGGCGACCTGCTCCACGCGCCAGCCAGAGAATATCCGCAGGCGCAGGGCGCCGCCGTAGGCATCTGCCAGCTGCTGCGCGATGGCAGGGATAGTCTGGGCCTGATTCAGGAAGTAGACGCCTGCGCGCAACTGCACGTCCAGTCCGTTGGCGAAGGCGTATTCGACAAAGAGCTGGTCATCGCGGATCAATCCGGCGCCGCGGAGTTGCTGCGCGACTGCGCTGGCGGTATCGCCGTGCTGCACCTCGAAGCGAAGGGGCGTTGAGTCGCTGCCGACAGCGCGGGACAGGTCGTCGCTGCGAGTCAGCAGGGCGATGCGCGTGAGCCCGCGCCGCAGCAGCCCGCCAACCCCGCCAGCATTGCCGGACAACAAAACGGGCAGGGACAACCCGATGAACAGGAAGAGAATCGCCGCTACGCTGAGCAGCAGGCAGGTGACACGTCTGGTCAAGACAATCTCCTGTTGCCGGCAACTCGCCAGTATTCTGACAAGAATTCCCGCCACGATACAATTGTTGTCATTCTGCGGAAAGGTGTTGCATGCTGCATCAAATGCCACTGGCGCCGACTGCCGCGCGTTTGCGTCGCGGCGACATCGATCTGCTCGCCCTCACAGAGATGATCCTGAAGCGTCTGGACGACCTGGAGCCGCAGCTTCAGGCGTTTCTGCCTGAGCCGGGACGCCATGAACGGGTCATGCGGGCGGCGGAGGCCACGCGGGAGCGCTGGCCCGACCCGGAAACACGACCTCCCCTCTACGGCATCCCGCTGGGAGTCAAGGACATTTACCGGGTGGATGGCTTGCCCACGCGCGCCGGCAGTGCCTTGCCCGCGGGCCTCCTCGAATCCGCGCAGGCGGACTGCGTCACGCGCCTGCAGCAGGCCGGCGCGCTGGTGCTGGGCAAGACAGTCACGACCGAATTCGCCTGTTTCGAACCTGGGCCGACGCGGAATCCGCACAATCTGGCGTACACGCCTGGCGGCAGCAGCAGCGGCTCGGCAGCGGCGGTGGCGGCCGGTGAATGCGCCCTGGCACTGGGTTCACAGACCATTGGTTCGGTGATTCGGCCGGCAGCCTTTTGTGGCGTGGTGGGATTCAAGCCCGGCTACGGGCGAATCGATGCGGAGGGCGTGGTCTACGTCGCCCGCTCGCTTGATCACGTGGGGATGTTTACGCAGGACGTGGCCGGCATGCGCCTGGCCGCATCTATTCTGTGTCGAAACTGGTGCGATGCCAGCCCCGTCAAACGACCGGTCCTTGCTGCGCTGACCGGCCCCATGCTGGAGCTGCTGGATGACGAGGGACGCGCCGGTTACGAAGCGCAGCTGGATGCATTGCTGCGCGCCGGTTACGTGGTTCAGCGTGTGCCCATGTTTGAAGACCTGGCTGCCATGGAAGACCTGCACCGGGCCCTGATGGCCTGCGAGATGTCGCAGGAGCACCAGCTCTGGTTTGAAGCGCATGAGGCCTCGTATCGACCCGGCACGGCCGAACTCATCCGCAAGGGTCAAGAGGTTGAAACGGAAAAAGCGGAACGCGCCCGTTGCAGCCAGGCGAAAACGCGCCAGGAACTGCACGAAATGATGGATTCTGCCGGTATCGATCTGTGGCTCAGCCCGCCGGCGACCGGGCCGGCGTCCGCTGGCATCGGCTCCACCGGCGATCCGGTCATGAATCTGCCCTGGACGCATGCCGGTCTGCCATCGCTGTGTATCCCGGCCGGGCGCGCGATCAATGGCTTGCCGCTGGGACTGCAGGTCTGCAGTCGCCATGGCGCGGATGAGTTTCTGCTCCACCATGCGGCAGGACTGGAGGAAGACCTCTCCGGCCTAAACGCCCTGTGATTTGGGCGGTGACTGCGCCGCTATCTGCTCGGGCTCACCGGCAAGTCCATCGCGCAGGGCATCCAGATAACCTTGCAGAATGACGCGTGCGGCCAGGTCATCGATTGGCTCACGCGGCCCCCGTTTGCGCGCGCGAGCCAGTTCCTGCGCCTCGACGCTGGAGAGTTGTTCGTCCCAGAGAATCACCGGCAGGCCTGTGGCGCGCGCCAGTCGCCCGGCCCAACGGCGCACAATGGTGCAGCGTTCCCGCTCCCGGCTGGCGGACATGTCGTTCAGGGGCAGACCCACCAGCAGGGCGCCGGCCCCTTCCCTGGCGGCGTGCTCCCGGATTGCCGCGAAATCTTCTCCGCGCGAGCGGCGGGTCAGAACAGTCAATTCGCGGGCAACCAGCCCGCTGCTGTCGCAGGTCGCCAGCCCCAAACGTCTTTCGCCGTGGTCGATGGCCAGCAGTTTCATGTCTGTGCCGCCAGCAGGACCCGAATTCGCATGGCCAGGAAAGGCAATCGTCCGGGCCACGCCGGCGCCACTTCAACAATCGGCGTCGTGCCGGGTTGCAGAGGCCAGTTCTGGTGAATGAGGCTGCGAGCCTCGGCCGGTGTGAGCCCGATGAGTTGCTGTTTGAGGGCAGTCGTATCGACGATGCTTTCCGTCAGCGCGTGTGCGCTGCGGGAGAAGCGTATCAGACCATCGGCGTAGTCGCTGACGACCGGGCCGTGGTCGTGATGAACGGTGTGCATAAGCAGAACGCTGCCGGCCTCAACCTGGGACTGCAGCCGATCCAACATGATGTCCTCTGCATGACTTTCGTCGATGGCGACGGCCTCAACAACCGCCTTCATGTCCAGCTGCAGGGATTCGGCGGCGTCGCCTGGCGAGGCGCTGAAGCGGGTCCAGTCGCTGCGTTCTGTAGCCAGATCGATCGATTCGAGGATGAGATAGTGGTTTTCGTCCAGGCGCGAGAGCAGGGAAATATAGGCCTCTGATTTGATTTGCTGCCGGGCCGTGGCCAGCAGACGTTCCTGGTCTTCCGGCACAATAATGCCGACAGAGCGACTGCTGCCACCACTGGTGGGTTGCAGATTGCGCACACTGACGCGAAGCACGAGTTCACTGCCCAGGGTGTTGATGTGACCGCGGTCAACGTTACCGATGGCCCCTGCAAAGTCTGGCGTCGCCTCGACCGGCAGTTCAAGTTGACTGCCTGCTCCCGCTTCCAGCGTGCCGGCGGCCAGGGTGTGAAACCAGACCGATCTGGCGCTGCCGGTGCCCACCAGGGTACCAACGGGAATGTCCACAGGATCACTGCCGAGATTCACGAAAGTGACGCTTCCCCTGGCCGCGCTGGAAGAAAGCACCTGTCTGCCTCCCGGTGGCATACTGGCGCTTTCCTCAACGGTGATGCTGAGGGGCAGGGCCGGAACGATGGCATTGACCAGGTCCGGGGCATCGACGTTGGGGTCCGCTGTGATCAGGGCCTCGGTCTGGACGAGGCTGCGGGCCGGTAAAATGGTTATGGTCGCCTCCGGCACGATGAGCAACGCGGCCGCGGCGCCAAGCGCCAATACGACCAGCAACAGGACGATGCCACCGGTCAACCGCAGGACACGTGGAGGCTCTTTTCTGGCAGCCTGAACCCGGGCAATGGCGGATTCCTCCGGGCCTTCCGGCAGTGACCCGTTGGACGTTGCGAAACGTTGCGGCAGCAAGAGCCGGGCCCGACCCCGTTTCCAGCGGCCGCGTTCGCTTGCGCCCACAGTGGCAAATGTACTGAGGTTAAGTTCGCGGGCGTGCCGAATAACGTCCGGGTCCTGGGTCAACAGGGCGAGCTGGATGCCGAGGCGTTGCGCTTCGCGTTGCACCAGCACCAGTTCGAGCCGGCGCGTTAGCGCTGTGCCGCGGACAGGCCAGACGAGCAGCAATTTGCTGCTTGCCATGGGCAGCAGGCGACTGCGAACGGAAGCCACCTCCTCGTTGCGCTCGAGTTGCAGCAATTCCGGGCGGGGCATGTCAGGCCGGTTGCCAGTGGTCCATGATCAGGGAGCGGGCGTCGGCGAGCGCCTGGGGCAGGGCGTCGGCATCCCGGCCGCCGGCCTGGGCCATGTTGGGCCGACCGCCGCCCCCACCGCCAACCCTTTTGGCCAGGGGCCGGATGATCTGGCCGGCATGCAGTCCCTGTTCCACCCGCCCTGGGGCGATCGAGACCAGCAACAGCGGGCGCTCTTCGTGGACTCCGCCTAGGACGAGCGCGCCATCCGGCACCTGCTGGCGAAAGGCATCCGCCAGTTCCCGCAGCGCTTCCATCGGCTGGCTGTCCATCCGGGCAATCAGGAAGGGCAGATCGCCCGCATATTCAATGTCATCCAGATGTTTGGCAAATTCATGGCGGGCCAACTCCCGTCGCAGTGCGCCGAGTTCGCGACGACTGTCGCCCAGTTCCTCCTGCAGGGCGACCAGGCGTTCCGGCAATTCCCGCCTGCCGCCGCCCAGTAACCTGGCCAGGTCACCCAGTTGCGCAAGGGCATCCTGGACGAAACTCTGCGCGGCGCGGCCGGTAACAGCCTCAACCCGTCGCACGCCTGCGCTCACGCTTCCTTCCGAAAGAATTCGGAATTGCCCGATCGCCTGGGTGCGGGCGACGTGCAAACCACCGCATAGTTCATAGCTGTAAGGTCCGTCACCGTCACCCATGCGAATGGTGCGCACGGTGTCGCTGTACTTTTCGCCGAAGAGGGCAATGGCGCCTTCTGCGCGCGCCTCGGTCAATGGTTTGAAGGCCACCTGTACGCGGAGGTCAGAAAGAATGGCGTCGTTGACCTCGATTTCCACGCGGCGTAACCCGGCGTCGCTGATGGCTCCATCGTGGACGAAGTCGAAGCGCAGCCGGTCAGCGGCGACCAGTGATCCCCGCTGCTGGACCTGTTCACCCAGTTGATGCCGTAACGCAGCATGCAGCAAATGGGTTGCGCTGTGGTTGCGGGTGACGTCCCGCCGCCGTTGGACATCCACGGCAGCCACAGCCTGTTCACCGATCCTGGGGCGACCTTCGATGACCTCGCCCAGGTGTATGACGAGGCCGTCAACCGGCTGGCGCGTGTCCTCGACGTCGATCAACCAGCCGTCGCCACGTATGACGCCGCGATCCGCGACCTGGCCGCCCGCCTCGACGTAGAAGGGCGTTTCTGCCAGCACGACCTCCACCCGGTCACCGGCGATGACTTCGGCGAGGGGCTGCGCCCCCTGCAGCAGGGCCAGCAGCCGCGTCTTCCGCTCCGGCGGCCCGTAGGGGTCGTATACGAGGTCATTCGATTCCTGCAGGCCGGCGTGCAGCGCCTGCCAGGCTTCGTTGCCCTCCAACGCGCCCATCGCCTGGCCAGCGCCACTGACGAGCGCATGTCGCTCTTGTGCGGCTTCGAATCCGGCGAGGTCAACGTCCATGTCGCGTTCAGAGGCGACGTCGCGAATGACTTCCACCGGCAGGCCGAGCGTCGCGGCGAGGTAAAAGGCCTGTTCGCCTGGCAGGGTGCCGATCCCGTTGTCCTGCAGGTCGCCAAGCTTGCTGTCCAGCTCGCCCAGGCCCCGCCCCAGGGTACGATGAAAACGTTCTTCCTCCCGCGTGATGACGCCGCAAATCGTCGTCTGGCGTTCGACCAGTTCTACGTAGTGACCACCCATGACCTCAATGACGGCGTTCGCTATTTGCGCCAGAAACGGGCCGTCGAAACCCAGTTTGCGTCCAAAGCGCGCCGCGCGCCGAATGACCAGACGGGTCACCGAGTCGCGCCCCTTTGGGCCGGGCAGCACGCCGTCGGCGATGAGAAAGACGGCCGCCCGCATGTGGTCGGCGATGACCCGGTAGGGAACGACGTCGGCGTCCCGTTCGGCATCGCTGTGGCCGGTCAGGGACTGCAAGGCCCGAATCGGCGTTACAAAGAGGTCCGTGTCGTAGTTGACGTCAACGCCCTGCAGAATGCTGGTGATTCGCTCCAGACCGAGGCCGGTGTCCACGCCGGGCCTGGGCAGGGGCGTGTCAAAGGCGCCGCTGTGTTGCGGGTCCGGCTGCGTCCGGTTGAATTGCATGAACACCAGGTTCCAGAGTTCGAGGAAGCGGTCGTCATCGGCTTCCAGCGAGGGGATGATGTCGGCCTCGCCGCGCTCCGGGTATTTGTCCCAGTGAATCTCGCTGTTGGGGCCGCAGGGGCCAGTCTCCGCCATCTGCCAGAAGTTGTCGTCCGGGCCGAGGCGCGCGATACGTCGCGTATCGATGCCAATGGCGTCCCGCCAGAGCTCGTAACTGTCATCGTCCTTCTCGTAGACTGTGACGGCCAGACGATCAGTTTGCAGACCGTAGACGACCGTCAGCAACTCCCAGGCCATTTGCATGGCTTCCAGTTTGAAATAGTCGCCGAAACTGAAGTTCCCCAGCATTTCAAAAAAGGTGTGATGGCGGGGGGAGGGGCCCACTTCTTCCAGGTCGTTGTGCTTGCCACTGACGCGCAGACACTTTTGCGACGTGGTCGCCCGACGATAGTCGCGCCGCTCGTTGCCGAGAAAGACGTCCTTGAACTGCACCATGCCTGAATTGGCGAAGAGCAGCGTGGGGTCATTGCCGGGAACCAGGGAGGAAGACGGGACAACCTGGTGTTGCCTGTCGGCGAAGAATTCCAGAAAGGCTGCGCGCGCCTCACTGCTGCTCATGCGCTTCATGGGGGAGCCCTGTGGTGAGGATGATTTGACAGGCCAAAAGTATAGGCAAATTGCCGACTCTTCACAAGGTAAGGGCGGGCCGTCATAATCCCGTCCATGGACCACGACAGGCAAGGCACAGGAAGGCAGGATGACCTGATCGCGGCGCTGGCAGAAGGCAGTTGCGGGCTGCCTTTCGAGGTGCTGGGGCCGCAGCGGACGGGCGAAGGTCGGTTGCGTTTGCGGGCATTTCGTCCCCACGCCCGGGAACTCTTCACCTGCAACGAAAGGACTGGCGAGCGCGTCCGGCTGCAACGAACACAGGCGGACGGCTACTTTACGGCGACGGTGGAGGGCGACTGGTCGCGGTACAGCTTCGAGGAACACAGTTTCGCGGGCCGCAGCTCCCGTTTCGCCGATCCCTACGCCTTTCGCGATGCCCTGCTGACGGACTACGACCGCTATCTCTACGGCCAGGGGAACTGGCACGACAGTTACGAGAAACTTGGCGCCCATCTGCGCAGTTGCAGTGGTGTGGCCGGCGTCAACTTTGCCGTCTGGGCGCCGAATGCCTGGCGCGTCAGCGTGGTCGGAGATTTCAACAACTGGGACCCCCGAACACACCCCATGCAGCCGCGGGGCGAAAGCGGCATTCACGAACTCTTTGTTCCCGGGACCGGCCCCGGCACGGCCTACAAATACGACGTCGTCGGCTATGGCAATTACAATGCACAGAAGGCGGACCCCTACGCCTTCCGCAGCGAATTACGGCCGAAAACGGCGTCCATCGTCACGGACCTGGGTGGCTACACCTGGGGCGACGAGGCCTGGATGGCAGAGCGTTCCGTCGATGCGTTGCTGCAGGGCCCTGTGCTCATCTATGAGATTCACGCCGGGTCCTGGCGCCGTCGTCCCGATGGCGGCCTGCTCAATTTTCGCGAACTGGCGCAGCAACTGATTCCATGGCTCTGTGACATGGGTTACACGCACGTGGAGTTTCTACCCCTTGCCGAACACCCGCTGGACGCCTCCTGGGGTTACCAGGTGAGCGGCTACCATGCCTTGTCCAGCCGCTACGGGGAACCGCAGGACTTCATGGCCTTTGTCGATGCCTGTCACCAGGCGGGGATCGGGGTCCTGCTGGACTGGGTGCCGGCGCACTTCCCGCGCGACGAGCACGGTCTGTCCCGCTTTGATGGCACCCATCTCTACTCGCATGCCGATCCGCGCCTGGGCGAACAGCCGCAGTGGGGCACGCGTGTTTTCAACTTTGGCCGCAACGAGGTGCGCAACTTCCTCTTGTCCAATGCGCTTTTCTGGCTGCGCAAGTATCACGTCGACGGCCTGCGGGTCGATGCCGTGTCATCAATGCTGTATCTCAATTTCGGGCGCGAGGACAGCGAGTCGCTGACAAACGAAGAAGGCGGCCATGAAAACCTGGACGCCATTCGTTTCCTGCGAGACTTCAACGCTGCCGTGCACGGGGAAGTGCCGGGCGCCATCACCATCGCCGAAGAATCGAGCGCCTGGCCCGGTGTGTCGCTGCCGGTGGACTCAGGCGGTTTGGGCTTTACCCTGAAATGGAATATGGGCTGGATGAATGACACCCTGGCCTACCTGCGGGCGCATCCGGCCGACCGTCACCTGCTGCACGAACGCATCACATTTTCGCTGATGTACGCCTTCAGCGAAAACTTCGTGTTGCCTTTCTCGCACGATGAAGTCGTGCATCTGAAGGGTTCCATGCTGGGCAAGATGGCCGGCGACTGGTGGCAGCAGTTTGCCACGCTGCGGGCGCTGTACCTGTACATGCTGGCGCACCCCGGCAAGAAACTGACCTTCATGGGCCTGGAACTGGGGGAGTGGCAGGAATGGAGCGAAACGCGGGGACTGGACTGGAACCTGCTGCAGTGGCCGCATCATCGCGGACTATTTGAACTGGTGCGCCAGGCGAATCAACTTTACCGGTCGCTGCCGGCGCTGTGGCAACGGGACTTCGAGGACGCGGGATTCCGCTGGATCGACGTGCACAACGCGCAACACAGCACTCTGGCCTGGAGTCGTCTGGGCAGCGATTCGGTGGAGCCGGTGCTGGCCCTCTGCAACTTCTCTCACGAGACCTTGCACAGCTACCGATTTGGCGTGGCGCAACCCGGCCGGTATGCCGTCTTGCTCAACAGCGACGACCCGCTGTACGGCGGCAGTGGCACGGGCGCCGAAGGCCACCTGGAAGCGGAGACACAGCCCGCTCATGGCCAGGGCTTCAGCCTGCTGCTGGACCTGCCGGCGCTGTCCGCGCTTTGGTTGCAGCGCGTGCCGGAAGAATAGAACGCCCCTGTGCTATACTCGCCGCGCCCGCAGGAAAAGAGGTTGACGCAGAGTGACGACAGCGAATGCCACCTTGACGATTGACGAACAGGTCGACGTGCTCATGTCCGGCGCGGAATCCGGCGACGTAGAGACCACGGAGACCATGCGCGCGGAGCTGCGCCAGCGTCTGCTGGAGGCGGAACGGGAGGGCCGTCCGCTGCGCGTGTATTGCGGCTATGATCCGCGCACCTCGGACCTGCATCTCGGGCATACCATCACCATGCGCAAACTGCGCCAGTTCCAGGAACTGGGACATGACGTGACCTTCCTGGTGGGTTCCTTCACCAGTTTGATCGGTGACCCCTCCGACAAGGAGGAGGCGCGCGAACAGTTGACGCGCGAACAGGTGCAGGAAAACGCCCGCACCTACGCCGAGCAGGCCTTCAAGATTCTCGACCCGCAACTGACGCGCGTGCGCTACAACGACGAGTGGCTGTCGCCGCTGGATTTCGCGGACATCATTCGCCTGGCCAGCAACTTCACCGTGCAGCAATTCCTGGTGCGCGAGAACTTCCGCAAGCGACTGGATGCGGGCGTCCCCATTTTTCTGCACGAACTGTTTTACGGCCTGATGCAGGGCTACGACGCCGTCGCCCAGGAGGCCGACGTCCAGGTTGGCGGACAGGACCAGCTTTTCAACATTCTGGTCGCGGGACGCAAGCTGCAACAGGCGTTGGGCCAAAAGCCACAAATCGCCCTCATCATGGGTGAGTTGTTGCCGGGCACGGACGGCGAAGCCAAAATGAGCAAGAGCATCGGCAACCACATCCCGCTGCTGGCTGAACCCTGGGACATGTTTGGCAAGGTCATGAGCGTGCCTGACGTGGCCATGCCCGCCTATCACAAGCTGATCCTGGGCTGGTCGCCGGCGCAGCTGGAGGCAACGGCTCGTGGACTGCAGGATGGCAGTCTGCATCCCAACGAGGTCAAGCTGCAACTGGCGCAGGAAATTGTCAGCATATTCTGCAGCCCTTCCGAGGCCGGGGCTGCGCGCGCCCGTTGGGATGAGGTGTTTCGCGGCGGTGGCGTTCCCCAGGAAATCGACGAGGTCGCGCTGCAGGGTGAAGAACGTGTGCTCGATCTCTTGCGCCGCCTCAACATGGTCAACAGTGGGGGCGAGGCGCGGCGCATGATGAAACAAAATGGCGTTCGACTGAATGACGTTCAGGTCCGCGACGTGCAGGCCCTGGTGACCGCGGACATGTTGCCGGCGGTGTTGCAGGTGGGCAAGCGCCGCTTCGTACGCCTGGTCGCCGACGATGCGGTCTCCCTGGCCGAATGACGCCGGGCACGATTCCTTAACGGCATTGGCAGTACCTTCAGACGGGCGTGGGATGACGACGGCACCGCGTTCCGGCACAAGAAATCAGCCTCGTCTTTCACAAACGGGCCTGAAGCGGGTTTTAGAGATATACAGAGGGGGAAATAGCCCTGGTCCGCTTCGAAGCCCTGATCGAACTTCATCACGACGAGCTCTACCATTACCTGCGGCGGATGGCGGAAGGCTCGACTTCCGACCCCGCTGATCTGACGCAGGAAACCTGGCTGCGCGCCTGGGGGGCATTCGACCGGTTGCGCCCGAACAGCAACGCGCGCGCCTGGCTCTATCGCATCGCCACAAACTGCGCTCTGAATGCCCTGCGAAAGGGTCGCCGTGAGTTCCCCCTGGAGGAGGACTGTGACGTGCCGGATGAGGCGCGCACGCCGCTCGAGCAACTGGAACATGGGGAGGAACTGGCTTTCGTGCTGGAGAGGGTTGGCGCCTTGCCGCCCCGCCAGCGCGCGGCGGTCCTGTTGCGCTACGGTCACGAACTGCGTTATCCGGAGCTGGCGTCCGTGATGCGTTGCAGCGAGGCAGGCGCAAGGGCCAACGTTTCGCAGGGTGTTCGTCGTCTGCGCCGGGAACTGGAGGAGCAATGAACGCAAATGCAAGTGCAAGTGAAGTGAAACAATCGCGGGAGCGCGTGCTGGACTGGTTTGCGCGCACGGCGCCGTTGGTCGAGTGGTCCGAGATGGACTCGCCGTTGGGCCCGCTGTATCTGGCCCGAAGCGAGGCGGGTTTGTGTCGCCTGGCGTTTGGCGTGACGGAAGACAGTTTTCGCGGCCGCTTGCCAGCCAGGGCGAGGTCGAGGCGCAATCCCGATGCCCTGCGTGAGACGCAGGAGCAACTCGTCGCCTACTTTGACGGCTGCCATGTTCGCTTTCACCTGCCTGTCGATCTGGGCGAGATGACCCGCTTTCAGCAACGGGTATTGCATCGGGCCTGCGCCATCCCGGCCGGCGAACTGCGCAGCTATGGTGAAATCGCCCGCGCCCTGGGGTCGCCGCGCGCCAGCCGAGCCGTGGGTCAGGCGCTGGGACGCAATCCGGTGCCGATCGTCGTGCCCTGTCATCGGGTCGTCGGCAGCGACGGCCGACTGACCGGTTACAGCGGGGCGAAGGGAATCGAGAGCAAGCTCTGGTTGTTGTGTCTGGAAGGCGCGCCTGTGAAGGAGGTGGTCGGTGACTGACACGCGTGCGGTGGCCATCCTGATCTTCGACGACGTGGAATTGCTGGATTTCTGCGGGCCTTACGAGGTGTTTTCCGTCGCCTCAAGCCGGCGTGATCCGCCGCCCTTCAATGTCTTCACGGTTGCCTGCAAGGCGGGTCGCGTCGTCGCCCGCAACGGCCTGAGCGTGAATCCCGACTTCTCGCTGGAGAATTGTCCGGCGCCGGACCTGCTGATCGTCCCGGGCGGACAGGGTACCCGGCCCCTGCTGAAGGACGCGGCCTTGCTTGAATGGATTCGTAAGCAGGATTCGCGTTGTGAACTGACGTTGTCAGTGTGCACAGGTTCCCTGTTGCTGGCGCAGGCGGGTCTGCTGGAAGGCTTGCGGGCAACCACTCACTGGGGCTCGCTGGACCTGCTGGCGTCCCTCGCGTCGTCTACGCGGGTGCTGGACGACGCCCGCTACGTCGACAACGGACGAATCATCACCTCCGCCGGCATCTCTGCGGGCATAGACATGTCATTGCACGTCGTTGAGCGTCTGCTGGGCAGCGAGCAAGCGGCCAGGACCGCAAGGCACATGGAATACGATTACTGGCCGGAAGGGCGGGTGGCCCAGGCTGGCGAGCGCCAGTGACGCACCAGGTCAATGAAAAGGCGTGCGCCGAAACCCGTCGCACCCTTTTCCGGCAGCAGGGGGTTGCTGCGGTCAATGTTTCCCAGGCCTTCAATGCCGACCACACCGGCGATGTCCAGGTGGGCCCAGGCCGGGCAGCTCGTAAAACGTTGCAGGAAGGCCGCCGAAGTCCCGACTCCCGTTGAGGGCGCCGCACTGTTCCGTAGGTCCGCAACCTGGGATTCCAGCGCCTTGTCGTATTCCGGAAAAAGGGGCAGGGGCCACAAACGTTCCTCGCTGCGGCCGGCAGCGGCCAGCAGGTCATCGCGCAAGCCGTCGTGGTTGCTGAAAAGACCGGCGGCGGCGGCGCCCAGGGCGGTTACGCAGGAACCGGTCAGGGTGGCGATGTCGATGACGGCGGCCGGCTCGTAGCGCGCTGCGTACACCAGGGCGTCCGCAAGAATCAGGCGGCCTTCTGCGTCCGTGCTGATGATCTCTATGCTGAGCCCGTTGCTGGCCACCAGCACGTCCTGCGGGCGGATCGCATGTGCGCTGACCAGGTTGTCAACGGCCGGAACCAGCCCCACCACGTGAAGGTCCGGTTGCAGGGCAGTGATGGCCTGCATGGCGCCGATGACGGCCGCGCCGCCACCCATGTCGCTCTTCATGCCGACCATGCCTGTGACGCTCTTCATGCTGTAACCGCCGGTGTCGAAGGTGATGCCCTTGCCGGCCAGCACCAGGGTGTCCAGTGAGTCGGCCCGGTCGGCGTTGTACTCCATAACGATGAATTTCGGCGGTGTTTCGCTTCCCTGGGCGACGCCCAGCAGAGAGCCCATGCCCAGGCTTTCCATGTCGCTGCGTTCCAGAACGTCGCTGCGAAGCCCGGGTATGGCAGATGCCGCCTCGGCCAGGTGGGCCGGCGTACAGAAATTGGCCGGTGTATTCACCAGGTCGCGGGCCAGACACGCGGCAGCGGCGATCGCGCTTCCGATTCTGGCGCCCTCGCGGGCGTCGTCGATCTCCTGGTCTTCTTTGACAACCACTTTCATTTTGGGCGGCGAATCCGGGCTGTGGCCAGGGACGTCGAAGCGATGAAAGCGATAGCTTCCCAGCAGCGCGCCCTCACACGCGGCTTCGGCAGAAACTGCGGCGGGCAATTGGTCAGGCAATAGCAGCGTTATCTCTTCCGCAGTGGTCTTGCCGGCGGCGCGAACGGCCTGCGCCGTGGCCCTGCGTATGCAGGAGGGAGCGAGCGTCTCCGATGGCCCCAGTCCGGCCAGAACCAGACGAGGCCCGGGCTGTGCCGGGTAGAGTGTCGTGACCTGACCCGCTGCGCCGTTGAAATCGCCGCTGGCAAGCAGCGAAGCGAGTGGCCCCGCGAGAGAGGCGTGGCACTGGTCGTCCCTGTTTTCCCCTTCGCACACGAGGACTATATGGACGCCGGTCGGACGATCTTTCAGACTGCCAGGAATCACCTGGATTTCCATATTCGCTCCCTGTCCATGAAAGAAAGGGGCCGGATTTCCCGGCCCCTCGATTTGCACGCAGCTTCCTGGATTTCAGGCGCGCTACTGCTTGCGGGCGTCGATGTCGCCCTGGTAGCTGATCGCTTCGCGGTCCGTCTCACCGCTGCTGATGCGGATGATGTGCTCCACCGGAGACACAAAGATCACGCCGTCACCGTGTTCTCCGGTGGCGGCGCCGCGCATGATGGCCTGAACCGTCTCGTCCACGTTGGATTCGCTGACGATCAGGGTGATCATGGTCCGGGGCAGCAGGTCCACGTTGTAGAGCGCGCCGCGCCAGCGCAGTTGCACTCCAACGCCACGACCCCTTCCCTTGACGGGTTGCACGGTCATCCCGACGATACCGATTGCGGTCAGTTCCCGAATGGTGGAACTGAGTTTTTCGGAACGGACGATTGCCTCGATTTTCTTGATCATGATTTTGCCCCTCGCTTTCAGTCGCTGACCGGCGTCGGTTCACTGGGCGCGTTGGTGAACTCGGGGTAGGCCACAGCGCCATGTTCGAAGATGTCGAGACCGAGGTCCTCGGCTTCGGCGGAGGCACGCAAGCCTACCGTGGAGCGGATTACACTGAACATGACCCAGGAGGCGACAATTACAAAGACGGCCACCGCCACGACACCAACCAGCTGCGTGATCAGTTGATCGATGCCTCCGCTGTGGAACAGCCCGGCGCCCTCCATGAACAGTCCGACCGCCAGGGTGCCCCAGACGCCGCAAAAGCCGTGAACGGAAACTGCACCTACGACGTCGTCAATGCCCGCACGTTCCAGGTAGTTGACACCGATATACATGACGACGCCGCCAATCGCGCCGATGATGATGGCTTCAAAGGGTGTGACGACTGCACAGGGCGCCGTGATGGAGACCAGCCCGGCAAGTGCGCCGTTGAGGCCCCAGGGAAGTTGCGGCGTACCGCCGTGATACCAGCCGACGAACATGGCGACCAGCGCACCGGCCGCTGCGGCCAGATTTGTGGTGACGGTGATGCGCGCGATGCTGACGGCGTCGGCGTCCAGCTGGCTGCCAGGGTTGAAGCCGAACCAGCCGAGCCACAGGATCAGCGTACCAAGTGCAGCGAGGGTCATGCTGTGGCCGGGCATCGGAGCGCCGTCAGCGCCAAAGCGGTAGCGGCGCGGGCCAAGAAAGATGGCGCCGACCAGACCTACCCAGGCGCCGGTAGAGTGGACGACGGTGGAGCCGGCAAAATCGTGGAAGCCTGTTTCCGAAATCCAGCCGCCTCCCCAGATCCAGTGACCGACGACGGGATAAATGATGACGGTGACGAGCAGGCTGTAGAGCAGGTAGCCCCTGAATTCCGTCCTGCCGGCCATCGCGCCACTGGCGATGGTGGCGGCCGTGGCCGCAAAGGCAAACTGGAAGAAGAAGAACGCGTAGCTCGGTACGCTCAGACCCGGGTAGATTTCCGGCACGTCGCTCAGGAAGAACCATTCCTGGCCGAAGAAGCCGTTGCCGGCGCCGAACATCAGGCCAAAGCCGATGGCCCAGTAACCGATGGCGCCGATTGAGAGGTCAAACACATTCTTCATCAAGATGTTGACCACGTTGCGGGCGCGCACAAGTCCCGCCTCAAGCAGGCCGAAACCCGCCTGCATGAAAAACACGAGGAACCCGGCCAGCAGCATCCAGACGGTGTCCAGATTACTGACCACACCTCCCAGATCTTCCGCCGTGGCCATGGCGACGTCCATGGTCTCTTCCGCGACTGCCTCGTCCGCCGCGGCGTCTTCCTGGGCGAAGACAGCACCAACCAGGGTGCTTGCGACGACCCAGGCAAGAACGAACAGGACCAAAAGCCTGAATCCGATTCGCCTGTTGCGCATATGGATCTTTCCCCCTCTTACTTGTGGACAAACTCCATAATGAAAATGTTTGTACAGGATTTCACTGTAAGAATGTCACAATAGAATTGCCGGCATTTTGCCATTTTAGGCAATTCCCGACGCAGTTTATCCGCTTTTGACTGCATTCTGCACAATTTTTGATTGTGTCCACGGCCGCCACCAGTGCCTACTGGCGGATTTGGCGAGACCGGACAGGGTACCGAATTGCGTCCCCGGCGTTAGCCGCCGCTGTGCCCCCCGGCGGCCCAGAGAAGACCACGAGTGATCATGGCGAGGATTTCCGGCGGTTCGATGACGTCGACGTGATGCCCGAGGGAACAATAGAAGACCCGACCGGCGCCATAATTCTTTGTCCACACGACGGGCATGACGGTCCCGTCGCCGAATGTCGTGGTAGCCAGGACCCGGTTGCAGGGATCGACGTGCATATAATACTGCTCCGAACAGATCTGCAGCGTAGGCACACCGTCCGTTATCGGGTCTGGTTCGGCGGGATTCATCTCAACGGTGTAATGGACGCCATCGTTGCCCGGATGCGCGACCCACTGACCGCCGCACATGTATTGCCATTCCGTCTGTTGCCGAAAAGCGTCGCACATGCCACCATGTACGCCGCCAATGCCCACGCCATGCTCATGTACGGCCTTCAAAACCGGCACCATTTGTTCGTTGCTGATTTCACCCATCGTCCAGATTGGCACGAGCAAGTCAAAACCGGTCAGTTCATTGTGAACAAAGGCGTCCAGATTGTCTTCCAGGCAAACGTCAACGCCCTGGTCTCCCAGTGAACCTGCCAACAGGTTGGCCACGCCTTCCGGTTCATGACCTTGCCAGCCGCCTTGCACGATCAGGGCCCTGACCATAATTGCCTCCGTCTTCCCCTCGCCTGCACCGCAAAGATTAACCTGTTGCAAGGGGTCGCGCCAGGCGCGGGCGCAAGCGGGTCGTTCAGGACTGCAAAAGACTCTGCCCGGTCATTTCCGGCGGAGCTTCCATGCCCATTAACTCGAGAATGGTAGGAGCGACGTCCGCCAGTATGCCGCAGTCGCGCAGTTCCCGATAAACACCGTCAATCACGAAAAGGGCGACCGGGCCACGCGTGTGCCAGGTGTGCGGGCCGCCGCTGCGCAGGTCGATCATTCGCTCGCAGTTGCCATGATCAGCCGTGACGACCGCGGCGCCGCCCTTTGCCAGCACCTCATCCACCAGTTGACCGGCGCACTCGTCCACGCACTCGACGGCGGCGATCGCTGCGGGCAGGGAGCCGGTGTGGCCTACCATGTCCGGGTTGGCGAAATTGACGAGCAGGAAATCGTCGTGGCAGGCCTCAAGCCGCTCCAGCGTGGCCTGGGTCAGGGCAGCGGCGCTCATTTCCGGCGCCAGGTCGTAGGTTGCCACCTGCGGCGAGGGAATGATGGCGCGGCTCTCGCCCGGCCAGGGTTCTTCGCGGCGTCCGTTGAAAAAGAAAGTGACGTGTGGATACTTCTCGGTCTCCGCGCTGTGGTACTGACTGCGTCCCTGTGCGCTGAGCCATTCCGCCAGGGTGTTGGCCAGGCGCTCAACCGGAAACAGCGCCCTGGCGGGCGTTCCATCCATATAGTGGGTGAAGGTCAACAAATTCAGGTCTTGTGGCGGGTCGAAGATGACCTCGCCATCGGGGCTGTCTCCGGAGAATGCCAGCAGCAACTGACGCATGCGATCGGCGCGGAAGTTGAAAAAAAGCAGGCAGTCGCCATCCTGAATGGTGAGGCTGTCATCGCCAATGACCGTTGGCGTGATGAATTCGTCACTTTCGCCACGGCTGCCGGCGGCCTGTATTGCCTGCGTTGCGCCTTTCGCCCTCTGACCCTGGCGCTTGACCATGGCATCGAAGGCCATTCGCGTACGGTCCCAACGCCTGTCACGGTCCATGGCGAAGTAGCGGCCGCAAACTGTGGCCGTCTGCCCCGCGCCCGTCGCCTGAATTGCGGCTTCGAGGTCGGCCAAATAACCTTTGCTTCCGTCTATCGGCGTATCGCGCCCGTCGGTGATGACGTGCAGCACGGGACTGACGCCGGCACCGGCGGCTATTTCCAGCAAGGCATGCAGATGACGTTGATGGCTGTGTACTCCGCCGGGGCCCAGCAGTCCGATCAGGTGCAGGTTGCGGCCTTCCGCCTGAACGCGCGCCAGCGAGGCCTGCAGGTCCTTGTGTCGCGCCAGGCTGCCATCGGCGATGGCGCGGTCGATTCGGCTGATGTCCTGGTAGACCACGCGACCCGCTCCCAGGTTGAGGTGGCCGACTTCCGAGTTGCCCATTTGTCCCGGCACCAGCCCGACGGCCTCACCTGAACTCTGCAAGAGGGACCGTTCGTATCCGCGCAGCCAGGCGTCGTGCCGCGGCGTGCAAGCCTGGGCCACGGCGTTGCCCTCGCGCATGGAGCGTACGCCCCAACCATCAAGTATGAGCAACATCACCGGGGCAGGCATGGCGGTCCCTGAACTGTGTCGTGGCGGCCACAAGCAGCATATCCCGGTGGCTTTCCACTGTCCACGCTTGAAGAACGCGCACCACCTTGTTACACTGCCCGCGGAAAGTTCGGGGGCCAGGCATGGACATTCAGGCTGCGCTGCAGATTGCGGCTGTCATTATCTCTATTCTGTTGATTGTGCTGATTCTCCTTCAGGTCAAGGGTGGCGGCCTTGGTTCCCTGCTGGGCGGCGACGCCGGCGGCGGTATCGCGCGAACGCGGCGTGGCCTGGAGAAAACGCTGTTCCAGATCACGATAATCATCGCGGTCCTGTTTCTCGCCATCTCCATCGTCGCTGTGCTGGTTTTCCAGTAGCTAAAATCAGGCAAGCATCCAGGAAGTAGCAATGCTGCGGGGCTGTCGCTGGCAGTTCTTGCTGTTCCTGCTGGCCGGTCTGTCGTTGGCAGCTGGTCTGGTCTGGCGCGATTTCGCCAGCAGCGACCCGGACCAGCAGAACAACATCCCTGCGCCTGCGTCCACCGCGGCCGATCCCACACAAGACACAGTTCCTGACACCACGCCAGCCATCAATGTGGCTGATGGCGGCGCCGGCATCCCCACGTTTCGGGAGGGACTTGTCGGCTCGCTGGCGCACGTCAATCCCTTGCTGGCCGCTCCAGGGTCGCTGGAGGCGGAGGTTGCCGGGTTGATATATGAGGGTCTGACGGGACTGAACAGTGAGGGCGAACCCGTGCCGGAACTGGCAGCCAACGTGACGGTCACCTCCAGCGGGTTGGAGTATGTCGTCACCCTGCGCGATGACGTGCTCTGGCAGGATGGCGTGCCCTTTACGGCAACGGACGTCAAGTTCACTGTTTCGCTGTTGCAGGCGCGGGACTTTCCGGCAGACCCGGCGATTGTACGCTTCTGGCGCACCGTCGAGGTCGACGTGCTGGCAGCAAATGTCCTGCGTTTTCGCCTGTCACAGCCCCTGGGAAGTTTTCTGGATCGTCTGACGCTTCCGGTTCTGCCCTGGCATGCCTTGCAGGGCACGGCGCCACCACAACTCCTGGAACATCCCTTCAACTGGTCTCCGGTCGGCACAGGGCGCTGGCAGTTGGAGGCGCTGCGCCACAGAGAGAATGGAGAACTGGTCCAGGTTGATTTGCGGCTTGCGCCCACCTGGCGGGGACGGAGCGAAGGGACTAACATCCCTGCAGGCAGTCGCCTGCGACTGGAATTGTTTCGAGATTTTGAAGAAGCGCTGGAGGCACTGGCGGATGGTGCTGTCGATGGACTCGCTGCCCGTACCATGCAGCAACAACGTGCCACGCTTGCATTGGCCGACCAGAACACTTTTCACCTGGCATTTTCTACCGATCAACGAGTCGCCTTGTTGATTTTCAACTGGCAACGCGAGGAGAGCGTTTTCCTTCGGGACCAGCGCGTGCGTCTGGCGCTGGCCAGCAGTATGGACCGGGAAGCGGTCGTCGCGCAGACGCTGGGCAATCGGGCGGTCATTGCCAACAGTCCGCTCTGGCCCGGGGCCTGGGCCTGGACGGGAGATCTGGACTGGCCCCATGAGGACCTTGACGCGGCCCGCTGGTTGCTGGAAACGGCGCGCGCCAGGGAAGTTGGCGATGAATCCGGGGACAGCAACGCTCTGGCTTTCAGGGTGCTCACCTTCGAAGACGCGGAACTGGAAGCCATGTTGCAGGCATTTGCGGGGCAGTGGGCACGCGCTGGCATTGAAGCATCTGTCGAGGCCCTGCCGGAACCTGCCTACTGGCAGGCCTTGCGCGACGGTGATTTCGACGCAGCGTTGGTCGAGTATTCGGCGGGCCACAGTACTGATCCTGATATCTACGCGTTCTGGCACGTCGGTCAGTATCCGGACGGGCTGAACTTTGGCGGTGTCGATGACCGGCGTCTCTCCGAATTGCTGGAGCGCGCGCGGCGCGAGCCCTGGAGCATCAACCGCGCCGCGATGTACCAGGAAATGCAGGAGACTTTCGCGGAGCGGGTCATCGCCATTCCGCTCTATCATCCTGTCGTGATTTATGCGACTGGCCCGGCAGTCGGCGGCATGCAACTGGACAGGACCGGCATCTCTGCCAATCGATTCGAAGGTCTCGAAGCCTGGCCGGTAAGAACCAGCTAAAGGGTTTCTTCCGCCTGAAGAATGGCCCTGAGCAGGTCCTTGCGAGCGCCACCGCCCAACGTTTCCAGTCGCCGCACGCCGAGGGGATCGATTTCCTCGCGCAGCAGGCGTAACTCTTCCGCCGTCGGCGGTGGGGTCGTGCCTGCGTCGGGCGCCAGCGGCAGGGCAAAACCCGTTCGACGACGAATGCGTTCCAGCGAGACTCCCGGATGCCAGCTGGTCAAACGCATGTGTCCCTCGTGCCAGTCGAATTGTCCGAGGTCGCTGATCAGGTAACGGGGTCCCGTTCCCGGTTTGCGCCAGGGCCTGTGGCCCACGCCGCTGACGACATCACAGCGTTCCACAAAGGTCACGCGGGAATGGCGCGGCACGTAGAAATAAAGCGGCCGGTCCAAGGGACTCACGTCCGGGATGCCACCACTGCCCGGCAGTTGCAAACGCGGTCTGTGGTAGTCCGCGCCGATGGCGAGGTTGTTGCTGTTGCCGGCGGAATCGATCTGCGCCGGTCGGAAGAATTCCTTGGGATGGTAACCTGGCAGCAGGTCCGCGGCGGCTGTGGCGAAGCCTACGTTGAGCAGGGATTTGTCCAGCCACAGGTCCTCGACGCGGGACACTGACAGGGGCGCCCAGTCCTGGCAAAGTGACTGACCGATGGCGCAGGCGAAGTGGACGTTGGGCGCGTGCGTGAGTTTCGCCAATATGAAACCGGCCAGCACCAGGGGCGTATTGATGCCCTGGGCCAGCACTTCGCCATCTTCGACCTGACGCGAGATGCAGACCGAGATCAGTTCGTCGACGCTGAAATCGGGCACTGGTGGAGATCTATCCTGCGCCCGCGCTGACGTCATCCTTTACCCGATACAGGATTTCACCGGCCTTTGGCACAAACAGGGTGTCATCCCGCTCACGCCACTCCTGCAGGTCGAGGGTGGCGGGGTCCCGATAGCCCAGATTGAGCGTTTCGCAGTCCTCACGCGGGATACGTGACGACAGGGTGACCTGAATTCGTGGCTCTTCCACACCATCGTTAACCCTGCCGATGCCCTTTACGTGGGTGCTGTGGGCGATGACGCTGGTGGGGTAGTCGCCGTAGCGCGACCAGTCCCGCAGGAACCAGGGCAGCACGTGGTAGCCGACTTCGTAGATGTAACGACCGTGGGTCACACTGACCGTGTCCAGATGAGGGGCGTAAATCACAAGTTCGCCGCCTTCGGCCACGGCAGGCTCCAGTTTGTACATGGCCTTGGCGCCGGTCCACAGTTCGTCATACATGGGAGGGCACCAGGAGAGAACGCGCGGGTAGGGGTGGTCGAGGAGTCGAATGTGTTTTTCCTGCGACAGGCGGGCCGCCGCATCCCAGGCGTGGACATGGTCGCCGATGAACATGCCGGCCAGGCCGTCCCCCACGACGACCAGCGCCAGCAGGCTCAGGGGAGTTGGCACGAACTCCGCCGCCTGGTGAATGATGTCGCGCACCGGCGTGTCTTTTTTGCCAATGATCTTCATGGTGGTGATGAGGGCGCCCAGCCAGTGAAAACGGTTGATCAGCTCAGGACCGGATATGCCAGGAAAAAGGTACTTGGCGCCGCCGGATATGCCGACTACTTCGTGCGGGAAACTGGGGCCGACGATGAGAATGTGGTCGTAGTCCAGCACCGCGCGATTGAGGTTGACCGGCACGTCACCGCCCAGGGAGTGATGCCAGGCGGGCCCGCAGAGTTCGCGCAGCTGGTCGTCACTGATGACACCCAGTTCAGTCAGGGCCACGGGGTTGTCCCATTCATGATTGAGCAGGTTCACGTGGGAGAACCGTTCCTGGTACTGGTCGGTGGTCAGGCCCACCAGAGCGCAAAGCTCCGCCTGGCTCAGCGGGGGATGCGTGCCGAGGGCGACCATGAAATCCAGTTGACGCGTGTCGGACAGGCACTCCACCAGCATGGGGAAGAGCAGGGGCAGGGGCAGTGTGCGCGTACGGTCCGGGATCAGCGCCAGAACGCGCGCGCCGCTGTAGCGGCCGGCCAGACCTTCGTGCAGGGTATTGCGGATGTCGTCTTCAGAGAGCAGGTCGTCGTTGGCCGCAACCGAGCTGGCCTGCAACATGGCTTCCCCTGTGGTCAGTGGCAATCCGACAGTGGTGGGGATGGTAACGCAGGACAGCTTCGGGCGCACCCGTTCGCCGGGTGCGCCCGACCCGTCCAATAAAGGGTCTGTTCTAGGCGTCGGCGCCGGCCAGCAGCAGGCCCGGAGACAGGATGAAGGCGTTTTCCGGCACAGTGATGACAGGTGGCTCGGCCGGATAGCCATAGTCCACGCGCGCGTCGATGGCGAGGAAGGTCATGGCTTCCGAGGAGTCCCCCATGGGGTTCATCATGGCCCCCAGGTCCATGGTCACGGATGTATCCTCACGCAGGATCAACCTGTCTTCCAGGCCAATGAATTGCGTGGCTTCAACGTCGATGGAGTCTGCGACCATGCCAAGCATAAAGTCCACCATTGCCATTTCGCCTTCATCGACTGCGTCCTGACCGAGTTCACCACTGACCATGATCAATTCCCGGAATTCAGGGCTGCCAAACAGGGCTGACACATCGATGTTTGTGTGGAAGACCGCGACGCCCCGGCCCTCTACAATTTGGTCCTGCAGGCGTTCCACTGCGATGAAGGCCCCCAGGAATTCCGGGTCGGTCCAGTCAGCCAACATCGCTTCCATCGCCGCCATTTCCTGCTTCATGTACGCGCTGTCGGCGGTGGTGGATTCTGCCCCCTCGTCCAGTTCGGCTTTCATTTCCCTGTTCATCAAGTTGGAGTCCAACTTTGCTTCCGTCGCTGCCAATTTCTCTTGAATGTCCGTACTGTCGGCGGAGGCGGATTTCGCCCCACCGTCCGGCAGACCTTCCATGCCCATCATGCCGGACTCCAGCATTGTTTCCAACAGGTCCATGATGTGGAAGCCAAACCAGCCGCTCGGGACGCCGTCGTCCGCCGCCATGATCGTGGCCAGGCTGGACAGGTCAAGGTAGGCATGGCCGTCCACCAGGCGCATTTCCATGGTCACGCCGGTCATGAGCGCCGCCGGGATTTCGTCTTCAGGTACGCTGGGCAAGCCCTGCGGCGCCGCCAGGGTCAAAGTGGCGCTGCCGCTGACTTGTGACAGCAGCTCGCCCAGCATGACAACCATTGCCTCCGGATCGGCCATCATGCTCATGGATTCCAGCCCGAAGGTTTCGAAGGCGGACAGGTCGCCACTCCAGACCGTGTCCACGTCCAGCGAGATGCCATAGTCGCCGGGTGTTCCCGTTGGACCAGTCCCGAAGTCCTGCAGGTCCAGGTCCAAATCCAGGCTGTAGGTGCCCGCCGTCTGACCAGCAGAATTCTCATTGGCCTGTATGAGCAGGGCGCAGTCCGTTTCCGTCAGATCTCCGCAGAAGACAACGTCGTGAAAGTCGGCCTGTGCAACTCCGGCCATTACGAGCAACAACACCAGCAACAAGGCACTCCGAAATGTGAAAATCATGAGCAGGCTCCTTCGACGAATTCCAGTCATGCCCAACTACGCCTAAAATGAACGAAAGGTTCACACTTGTGCATGCGAGTTTATCATGAAGCTGTTCGCAGACGGACGCAGGCAATTTATTCGCCGCAGCGAGATGCGCGGTGACCTGCAGTCGCTGCAGGCGTTTCACGAAGACCCGCGCGCCTTGCAGCGCCTGACTCCGCCCTTCCTGCAGATGAGACTGGAAAGCGATGAGCGAACTTCGCTCACTGCGGGGGACGTCGTTTTTCGTATGGGGCCGGGTCCGTTTTCGTTACGTTGGCGGGCGCGCCATGAACCCGGCCCGACGGCCTGTTCATTCACGGACCGGCTGGTCGACGGGCCGCTGGCGCATTGGGAACATCAACACATTTTCGAGCCCCTGGAAGAAGGTGTCGCCCTGATCGACCGCATTTCCCTGCAGCATCGACCCGGCTGGCGCGGGTTACTGACGCGGCTCCTCTTTGACGGGCCGGCGCTGTCGCTCCTCTTTCGCTATCGCCACTGGCGCACGCGTGTGGCACTGGAAGTCTCGTCCTGAGCGCAGCCCACGTCCTGGTCATTGGCGCGGGAATCGGCGGCCTGGCGACGGCCGCCCTGCTGGCGCGCGCCGGCTGCGAGGTGACGGTGCTTGAGGCCCACGTGTACCCCGGCGGCTGCGCCGGCACCTTCTTTCACAAGGGCTACCGTTTTGATGCCGGCGCCACGATCGCTGGTGGCTTTCAGCCCGGCGGTCCGCATGAGCAACTCGCCCGCATGCTGGACATCGAATGGCCCGTGCGCCCGCAGGAACCGGCCTGGGTTGTGCATCTGCCCGGGCGCAGCGTCGTCTTCGGCCAGGACCGGGAAGCCCTGTTGCAGGCCTTTCCCCATAGCGCAGCATTTTGGACACGGCAACGCGAACTGGCCTCGCTTGGCTGGAAGCTTGGCGCCGGGGGCCTGCCATGGCCCCCGGCGGACAGGCATGAATGGATGCGACTGGCTGGCACGTTCTGGCGGCACGCGCCCGAGGGCCTGCGCCACTGGCCTTTCGCTTTCCGCAGCGTCGCGGACTGGATGGCGCGCGACCTGCCGCATGAAGACCGGGAGTTTCGCCGGTTGGTGGATGCGCAACTGCTCATATCAGCCCAAACCACCAGCGACCAGGTGAACGCCCTGTGGGGGGCGACCGCGTTGGACCTGGCGCGTCAGGGCACCATGCAGGTGGAAGGAGGCATGGGCGCGCTGGCGCAGACCCTGGCCCGCCGATTGCAGCAGCTCGGTGGCAAATTGCTGCTGAGGCAGCAGGTGACGCGTATCGTCGCCCACGGGGGATTGGCGACGGGCGTCATCGTGCGAAGTGGCCGTCGTCGTCGCTCCGGCATTCACCTTCCTGCGGATTTCATCGTCGCCAACGTCACACCCTGGAACCTGGCCAGGCTGCTGGGAGAATCGGCTCCGCAACGACTCAGGCGGGAAGCACGGTCACGCAAACCGGGCTGGGGCGCCTTCGTGCTGCATCTGGGGCTGGACCAGCGCTTTCTGCCGGAGGGCGCGGCGGACCATCATCAGGTGGTGACCAGCCTGGATGAGCCCCTGGGCGAGGGGAACAGCCTCTTCATTTCGATTTCACCACACCGGGATACATCGCGCGCGCCGGAGGGCTGCCGCGCGCTGACGGTCTCCACGCACACGCGGGCGACGGACTGGCAGGACCAGTTTCAGGCGGACCCGGCGGTCTATGAGGCGCGCAAGGCCGAATACGTCGAGCGGATGTTGCGGAACATGGAACGCGCCGTGCCCGGCTTCCGCGAGGGGATACGAGTACAGTTGGCAGGAACGCCACTGACCTGGCAGTACTACACCGGCCGGCATATGGGACTAGTGGGCGGCTTCCCGGTCACGTCGCTCCTGGAGGCGCGCGGACCGCGCAGCGGCCTGCGAAACCTGCGCCTTGTTGGGGACTCCGTTTTTCCCGGACAGTCGACGGCCGGCGTTGTTTCCGGCGCAATGCGTGTGACGCGGGACGTGCTGCGTCATCTGGCGTTGTGAGGTAGCCCGCCTGCTTGACAGTGTCAGGGACAGGGAATAGGATTGAGTCAGGTCTTGACCGGCCGCAACGCACACCATATCCCGTCATTTCCATGCAGGACGCATGCATGACCGTCGTGGACTGCTCTGGCGACCTGATACGTCTGGCGCTTGCCGAAGACCTCGGCGAGCGTGGCGACGTGACTTCCCTGGCGACGCTTTCGTCCGGCAAACGGGCAAGGGCCCGGATACTGGCCAGGACCGAAGGTGTGCTGGCGGGCCTGCCTCTGGTCGCCCGGGTGTTCAGTGAGCTGGATGCGAGGGTCCGTGTCCGCATGATCAGGGGTGATGGCGAGCAGGTGTCAGCAGGGGAGACGCTGTGTGAAATTGAGGGCCGGGCGGTAACGCTGCTGGGCGCCGAACGTACTGCGTTGAATTTCCTGCAACACCTTAGCGGGATTGCCACCATGACTCGACGTTTTGTCGATGCGGTGGCCGGCACCGGGGCCACGATTCTTGATACGCGCAAGACTACCCCTGGCTGGCGCCGGCTTGAGAAATATGCAGTGCTGATGGGTGGGGGCAGCAACCATCGCCTTGGTTTGCATGACGCGCTGCTGATCAAGGAGAACCACATCGCCGCGGCCGGTGGCATCACGGCTGCCCTGTTGCGCGTACGGGCCTGCTCGGCGGCGGAGGGCCTGCCGGTCATCATTGAGGTCGAGCGTCTGCCCCAACTTGAGGAAGCGCTGGGGCTGGCGCCGCAGCGCATTTTGCTGGACAATATGTCCCTGGGCGACCTGCGTGAAGCGGTCGTGCGGAGCGATGGTCGCGTGCCGCTGGAAGCATCCGGCAACATGACTCTGGAGAGAGTCCCGGCGGTGGCGGCGACGGGAGTGGATTTCATTAGTGTCGGCGCGCTGACTCACTCGGCGCCGGCGCTGGACTGTTCGATGAGAATTCTCACGAACGGAGAGGCGACATGGATCAGTTAATGATTGCGGACCCGACCGCAGAAGAAACGCTCATAGAGCAGGAGGCCGTCGCGCAGGAGCGCATCCGCAAGGCTCGCGCCATTCTGGGTGACGAAGTGGTCATTTTGGGCCACCATTACCAGCGTGACGAGGTCGTGCAATTCGCGGACTTTGTCGGCGACAGCTACCAGTTGAGCGTGGAAGGGGCGCGCGTCAGCGCGAAGGTTATCGTCTTCGCCGGTGTGCACTTCATGGCGGAAAGCGCCGTGATCCTGGGTCGTGAGGACCAGGTGGTCATCCTGCCCAACATGAAGGCGGGCTGCAGCATGGCGGACATGGCCAATCTTGAGCAGGTGCTCGGCGCATGGGAGGAACTGGGCGACGTGCTGATGGACGACCCCGCCAGCCGCATCATGCCCGTGACCTACATCAACAGTGCAGCAAACCTGAAAGCCTTTGTGGGTGAATTTGGTGGCACGGTCTGCACGTCTTCCAACGCGCGGGGCGCGATGGAGATGGCCCTTGCCGAACGCGACAAGGTGTTCTTTTTCCCGGACCAGCATTTGGGACGCAACACAGGCCGGGACATGGGCATCCCGCTGGACGAAATGGTGCTCTGGAACCCCTTCGAGCCCTACGGCGGCCTCAGCGACGAGCAAATCCTGAACGCCAGGGTATTGCTCTGGCAGGGACACTGCAGTGTTCACCAGCAATTCCGCCCGGAGCACGTAGACCTTTGGCGCCGTCACCACCCGGACATCAACATCATCGTGCACCCGGAATGCATGATGGAGGTGGTTGAAAAAGCCGATTTCGTGGGCTCGACTGCGTCCATTATTCGGACGGTCGAGTCAGCGGAACCCGGCAGCAAGTGGGCGGTGGGTACTGAAATGCACATGGTCAACCGACTCAAAAACGACCACCCTGACCGCATGGTGCAGTTGCTTTCGCCCTTTTCCTGCCTGTGCAGCACGATGTACCGCATCAGCCCGCTGGACCTGGCGGAAGTGCTGGAGAACCTTGTGGAAGGCCGTGTCATCAACCAGATCACGGTCCCCGACGACGTTCAGCACAACGCCCGCCTGGCACTGGACCGCATGTTGTCCATTCCCCGGTAATCGCCGTGGACGCGATTCAGACGCATACCCTCATCATCGGTTGCGGTATCGCCGGCGCCACCGCCGCCCTGCGTCTGAGCCAGAACCGCAATCACGACATCACCATCATCACCCGCGCCCACGATGCCGCCGACAGCAACAGCGGACGGGCCCAGGGCGGCATCGTCACGCGCGGGCTGGACGATTCGCCGGAAATGCTGGTGGCCGACATCTTGCGCGCCGGCGCCGGCCTGAGTTCACCGCGGGCCGCCCGTCTGCTGGCCGGGGAAGGTCCGGACCTCGTGCGCTCGGTGCTGGTGGAGCAGGTCGGCGTTCGCTTCGATACGACCGTACCGGGTGAGCTCGAGTTTGCGCTGGAAGGGGCGCACAGCACCCGTCGGGTTGTACACGTCGGGGACCGCACGGGCGCGGCCATCACGGATGCCATGCTGCGGGCCCTTGCGGAACGGCCCAACATCCGTCTGCTCAGCGGCCACACCGCCGTCGATTTGATAACCTTTCCGCACCATGCGCTTGACCCGCTGGCCATCTATGAATCGCCCGCCTGCCACGGTGCTTACGTTCTGCAGCGCAAGACCGGCGAAATCCTGCGTGTGCTGGCAGGCGAGACAATCCTGGCCACCGGCGGCATCGGACAGATCTACCGCAACACCAGCAACCCGCCCGGAGCGCGGGGAGACGGACTGGCCATGGCCGGACGCGCCGGCGCCCGCATCCTGAATATGGAGTACATCCAGTTTCATCCCACCACGCTGAGCGTGCGCGGCGCGCCGAATCTGCTCATCAGCGAGGCCCTGCGTGGCGAAGGCGCCGTGCTGCTGACGCCGGACGGCCAGCCCATCATGCAGCGCCATGACTCCCGCTGGGGCGACCTGGCGCCACGCGACGTGGTGGCCCGTGCCATCCACCGCGAGATGCTTGAGCAGGGTCTTGAGCATGTCTGGCTCGACATCTCGCAGCGACACTCCGCCGACTTCATTCGTGACCGCTTTCCGCAAATTGTAGAAAATTGCACGTGTTACGGCGTGGACCCCACCTGCGAGCCGATACCCGTCGTGCCCGCCGCCCATTACGCCTGTGGCGGCGTCCTGGTGGACGACTGGGGACGCAGTAGTATTTTCGGGCTTTATGCTGTGGGAGAAGTCAGTTGCACCGGCCTGCACGGCGCCAATCGACTGGCCAGCACCAGCCTGCTTGAGGGCCTGGTATGGGGCGACCGGGCGGCGCGACACATTTCCTGCAATCTGGGGGACCCGATCGACGATGCGCGTGTTCCCGGCTGGGTGGCGCGCAGCACCCAGTTGCCGGACCCCGGCCTGCTGGAAGGGGACATGACCACCATACGCAACCTGATGTGGCATTATGTGGGTCTGGTGCGCAACGGTGACCGCCTGCAACGGGCCCAGCGCGAACTGCGGCATTTGTGGCATGAGATCGAAGAGTTTTACCGGACCACGCACCTCAACGATCAACTGGTCGGGTTGCGCAACGCCGTTCAGGTGGCGCGCATGGTGACCTGGGCCGCCCTGCGCAACCGGCACAGTCGCGGTACGCATTTTCGTGCTGATGATCCGGCGTTACAGGCCGGGGGGCACCCGTGAGCGACATGATTTATCTGGACAACAGCGCCACCACGCCGACGGATCCGCGCGTGGTCGAGGCCATGCAGCCTTACTGGAGCGAGGTCTTCGGCAATGCCTCCAGTTTGCACGCTGCCGGCAAGGCCGCCGATGCGGCCATTCAACGCTCCATAGAGACCATCGCAGAGGTGGTCAACTGCCGCGCCGGAGGTCCGCCGGAACTGGTGTTTACCAGTGGTGGCACGGAAGCCGACAATCTTGCGCTCAAGGGCGTGGCGCATGCCATGCGCGCCCGCGGTCGCGGTAACCACGTCATAACGACGGCCGCCGAGCATCATGCCGTGCTGGACGTCGCGCAGGAACTTGCGGGTGAAGGTTTCGACGTCACCTTCCTGCCGGTCGATTCAACCGGTCGCGTCACTCCGGCACAGGTCGTTGAGGCCATGCGGCCGGAAACGGTGCTGGTGAGCGTACTGTATGCCAGCAACGAAATCGGCAGCATCAACCCGATCGCTGACATCGGCGCGGCGATCAAGGAAAAGAACCGCCGCGTTCCCTTTCACACCGATGCCGTCCAGGCGCCCGGACTCCTGCCGCTGGACGTGCAGGCGCTGAACGTGGACCTTATGAGTCTTGCCGGGCACAAATGCTACGGTCCGAAAGGCATTGGCGTGCTGGTCGTGCGACGCGCGATTGGCCTCAAGGCGCAAATTGTGGGTGGCGGCCAGCAGGCGCATCGCCGCAGCGGCACAGAGCCGCTGCCGCTCATCGTGGGCCTCGCGCGGGCGCTGGAGCTGGCGGAAGCCGAGCGTGAGGGGACTTGCGCCCGGCTGGTCGACTTGCGCGACGAACTGGTCCGGCGAGTGCTGGCCAACATTCCGGAGGCCACATTGACCGGGCATCCACAGGAACGACTGGCGGGCCACAGCAGTTTTGTATTGCGTTGGCTGAATGGTGACTCGATCCTGCTTGACCTTTCGGAACTGGGCATTTGCGCCAGCGGCGGCAGCGCCTGCACGTCCGGTCAGCAGGAACCGAGCCACGTGCTGCTGGCCTGTGGCGTGGACAGCGACCGCCTGATGGGCCAGATGCGGTTTGTGCTGGGCAAGCACAGTACGGCGGCGCATGTGGAGCGACTGGTTTATCATTTGCGAACCCTGGTCGAACGACACCGGGCGATGGCGCCGCAACTCGGCTAGCCCTCCGGTGCCATGGGCGGCAATGGCCGGATTACCGGTTGTGACGGGCAGATTACAAAGAGGATGAGATGACGAATGCAGCGGAAGTTCGCAAGGTTGTTCTGGCTTACAGCGGTGGCCTTGACACGTCGGTAATTGTCCCCTGGCTGAAAAACAATTACAGCGACTGCGAAGTCATCTGTTTTTGTGCGGACCTGGGCCAGGAGGAAGAGCTGGAAGGACTGGACGAGAAAGCGCGAGCCTCGGGCGCCAGCAAGCTCTACGTGCGTGACTTGCGTGAGGAATTCCTTTCGGGCTTCGCGTTGCCAACCCTGCGCGCCGGCGCCATTTACGAGCGGGAGTATTTGCTGGGCACCTCTTTTGCCCGGCCACTCATCGCGCGGCATCTGGTCGACGTCGCTGAAATCGAAGGCGCCGACGCCGTTGCCCACGGTTGCACCGGAAAGGGCAACGACCAGGTGCGTTTCGAGTTGACCGTCATGGCCCTGAACCCCAGGTTACGGGTCATCGCCCCCTGGCGCGAGTGGGATATCCGCAGCCGCGAGGACGCGCTGGCCTATGCCGAAGAGTTCAACGTGCCGGTGACGCAAACAGAACGCGACATCTACAGTCGGGACCGCAATATATTTCATCTCAGCCACGAGGGCGGCCTGCTGGAAGACCCCTGGAACGAACCGGAAGAAGCGATGTACAAGCTGTCCAGCAGCCCGCAGGACGCACCGGATGAGGCCCGTCTGATTGAGATCGGATTTGAGAAGGGCTATCCGGTCTCGCTGGATGGCGACTCAATCGACCCGGTCGACCTGTTCCAGCAGTTGAATCGAATCGCGGGCAAACACGGTATCGGCCGCAGCGACATCGTCGAAAACCGCCTGGTCGGCATGAAGAGCCATGGTGTTTACGAGACGCCGGCCGGAACGGTACTGCTACGCGCGCATCGCGCGTTGGAGAGCATCACGTTGGACAAGCAGACGATGCAGTACAAGGACCTGCTGGCCTCGAAGTACGCGGAGCTGGTATACAACGGCCAATGGTACACGCGGCTGCGCGAGGCGTTGGACGCTTTCGTCGATGTGACACAGCAACAGGTGAACGGTTCGGTGCGCCTGAAGCTTTACAAGGGCAACCTGATTCTGGCAGGGCGCAAAAGCCCGACCGGACTCTACCGCGAGGACTACGCGTCCTTTGGTGAGGAAGACGTCTACGACCAGAAGGACGCGGAGGGGTTCATTCGTCTCTTCGGCCTGCCGCTTAAGGTTGAGGCGCAGCAGGACATCGAACGCACGGGACGCAGCCACTACCGCCAGTAGAAGACCACGTAACGCATTCAGGAGTTTGCCATGGCCTTGTGGGGCGGTCGCTTCGCCGAGCCAACCGATGAAGACCTTAGGACGCTGAATGACAGCATCCATTTTGACCGCCGCATGTACCGGGAGGACATCGCCGGCAGTCAGGCTTGGGCGCGGGCGCTGGTCGGCGCCGAGATTCTGTCGCGGGATGAATCCGATCGAATCGTGACCGGCCTGCAGCAGGTCCTGGAAGAGTTTGACCAGGCCACTTTCGAACTAATGCCGGGCGATGAAGACATCCACACGGCGGTGGAACGGCGTCTGACCGAACTGGTCGGGCCCGTTGGCGGCAAGCTGCACACCGGCCGCAGCCGCAATGATCAGGTGGCCACGGATTTCCGGCTCTGGTGCATGGGAGCCTGCGAATCCATCAGCGGTCGCCTGCATGAACTACAGGAGGCGCTGGTACTGCGGGCGGCAGACCATCTGGAAACCCTGATGCCCGGCTATACGCATCTGCAACCGGCGCAGCCCGTGGTGCTGGCGCACTGGCTGCTGAGCTACTTCTGGATGTTGCAGCGCGACCGGGACCGACTGGCCGTGGCGCGCAGCAACGCCGCCGTGCTGCCCCTGGGTTCCGGCGCGCTGGCCGGAACTCCGCTGGCAGTCGACCGCCATACCATGGCGCAGGAACTGGGCTTCACGTCGATCAGCCAGAACAGCCTGGACAGCGTGAGCGACCGGGACTTTGTGGCCGAGACGCTGTTCGCCCTTGCATTGGCAGGGGTGCATCTCAGCCGCCTGGGCGAGGACGTCATTCTCTACAGCAACCCGCTCTTCGGCTATTTTGCGCTCGACGACCGCTACAGCACCGGCTCCAGCCTCATGCCGCAGAAGCGCAATGCCGATCCGCTGGAACTGGCGCGGGGCAAGTCCGGCCGGCTCATCGGCAACCTGACCGGCTTGCTGGCAACGATGAAAGGGCTGCCGACGGCCTACAACAAGGACTTGCAGGAGGACAAGGAAGCGCTCTTCGACTCCGTGGACTCGCTCAACGCTCTCTTGCCGGTGTTGACGGCCGTCATACACACCTTGGGGGTCAACCCGGAGAGGATGCGCGCGGCGTTGGACGAAGAGATGCTGGCGACCGACCTCGCCGACTATCTGGTGGCGCGCGGTCTGCCATTCAGGGAGGCGCACCACGCGGTTGGCGCCGCCGTACGCGCTGCCGCCGATGCCGGCCTGCCGCTTTCGCAGCTGCCATTGCCGACCCTGCAAGAGTGTCATGCTCTGTTTGCGGCGGACGCGCGCGACGTTTTCGACTTTGACAAGTCGGTCCGCAGCCGGGTTTCTGCCGGCGGCACGGCGCCCGTCGCCGTAGAGAAACAGCTGGAAGCTGCGCGATTCGCGCTGGAGCGTTGAGCCGGGGAATCTGCCCGGAGATTGCCGGCAATATTTCTGAAACAGGATTCCTGCAATCGATCCCCGTCCCAATGCTTGACAGTCTGAATTGCCGCGCTACAATGGGCGCGTCCGAAAGATCGGTCCGGAACAAGTGATGCATAGCAACGCCGCCAGAACAATCATTTCGCTGCCCGTGGTTCTTCTCCTTCTTGTCATTATTGGTGTCGCATAGCGTGACGGGTGGTTGCTCCGGCCGGAAACCGGCAAAGTGAACGCAAACCCCCCGCCGAGGGGGTTTTTTAGTAACGCAGGAAGCTTGTTACCAACAGAGACGGGAGCGGGCAATGAGTGCTGAGTGGATCTGGCATAACGGCGAATTCATGCGCTGGGAAGAGGTGAACGTCCATGTCTCGACCCACGCGCTGCACTACGGCTCCAGCGTCTTCGAGGGCATTCGCGCCTACACCACACCGCATGGGCCGGCCGTTTTTCGCCTCCCCGAGCATACCAAACGCCTCTACTACTCCAGCCGGGTCGCGCGCCTGGATGTCCCCTTCACGGAAGACGAAATCAACGAGGCCATTCTTGAGACAATCGCCCGCAACGGACATCAGGCCTGCTACGTCCGACCCCTGGTGTTTCGTGGCGCGGGGCCGCTGGGTCTGGAAGGGCGCAAGAACCCGGTTGACGTGACGATTTTCACCATGGAATGGGGCGCATATCTGGGCTCGGAAGGCCTCGAAAAGGGCGTGGACGTACAAATCAGTTCATGGCGCCGCCTGGCGCCAGGCACGGCGGCATCCATGGCCAAGATCGGCGGGCAATACGTCAACAGCCAGTTGATCAGCATGGAAGCGCACGACAACGGCTTCGACGAGGGCCTGGCGCTGGATTCCTCCGGCAACGTCAGCGAAGGCGCCGGCGAAAATGTGTTTGTCATCGTCGACGGCATTGTGTACACCCCCGGCAGCTGGGCGAGCATTCTTCCCGGTATCACGCGCGACAGCGTTTTGACAATCCTGCAAGACATGGGCGTGGAAGTGCGCTTCGAGACCATTGCCCGCGACATGTTGTACATGGCCGACGAGGTCTTCTTCACCGGCACGGCGGCCGAGATCACACCGGTGCGGTCCATCGATCGCCTGCAGGTAGGGGAGGGGAAACGCGGCCCCATAACGAAAGATGCGCAGGACCAGTTCTTTGCTATTACGTCAGGTGAAGTAGCGGACCGTCACGGCTGGCTTACGCCAGTCCCGGCGGCTGTTCGTCAACCCGGGTAGAGGCGGAGGAGCGATATGCAGCTCACAGGCTCGGAAATCTTGATGGAGTGTTTGCTGCGCGAGGGAGTCAACGTCATGTTCGGCTACCCCGGCGGCGCCATTTTGCCCACCTACGACGCCATGACGAAGTATCCGCAGATCCACCACGTCCTGGTGCGGCACGAACAGGGCGCCTCGCACATGGCCGATGGCTACGCCCGTGCGACGGGCAGGGTCGGGGTGGCCATTGCCACCAGCGGGCCGGGGGCGACCAATCTCGTCACCGGTATGGCGACGGCGATGATGGACTCGTCCCCGATTGTTTGCATTACCGGTCAGGTCCCGCGGGCGGCCATCGGTTCGGATGCCTTTCAGGAAACCGACGTGACCGGCGTCAGCCTGCCGGTGACCAAGCACAACTTCCTGGTAATGGACGTCGCCGAACTGGCCTGGACCGTGCGCGAGGCCTTTCACATCGCGCGCAGCGGTCGCCCCGGGCCGGTGCTCGTCGACATCCCCAAGGACGTGCAGATTGCCAGCACGGACTTTGTGTATCCGGAAGGTGAGATTGTCCTGCCGGGCTATCAGCCGCGGACGACGGCCAATGAGGACGAACTGGATGCCGCCGGGCGTCTGATAAATGAGGCGGAGCGCCCGATCATTTTGGCAGGGCACGGCATATTAATGTCCGGCGCTACGGACGAGCTCTTGCACCTGGTCGAACGTTCCGGCGTACCGGTCGCGCTGACACTGCTGGGGAAGGGTGCCCTGCCCGAGAGCCACCCGCTTTCGCTGGGTATGATGGGTATGCACGGCACGGCCACCAGCAACCACTCCATCCAGGAAGCCGACCTGCTGATCGCCCTGGGGATGCGCTTTGACGACCGGGTGACGGGCAACCTGGCGACCTATTCGCAACATTCGCGCAAAATCCACGTCGACATCGATCCCTCGGAAATCAACAAGAACGTCCCGGTAGACGTGGGCATCGCTGGCGATCTGCGCACGGTCATTACGCAATTGTTGCCGCGCATTGAAAGGCAAAAGCGGGTCGACTGGCTGGCGCGCATTCGCGACTGGCAGGAAGACGACGACGAACGTGACATATTGCACCGGGACACGGGCGATCGCCTGCTCGGCGCCCAGGTGATCAACGACTTGTGGCTGCACACAGGCGGCGATGCCATCACGGTCACGGACGTGGGTCAACACCAGATGCTGGAAGCCCAGTATTATCCGCATCAGCGTCCCTCCACGCTGATCACCAGCGGTGGCCTGGGGACAATGGGATTTGGCTTCCCGGCGGCTATCGGCGCGAAATTCGGTTTGCCCGATGAGGAAGTCTGGGCCATTGTCGGCGATGGCGGATTTCAGATGACGATGTGCGAACTGGCAACCGCCGTGCAGGAAAAAACCAACGTCAACATCGCCATTCTGAACAATGCCTTTCTGGGAATGGTGCGCCAGTGGCAGGAGTTCTTCTATGAGGAACGTTACCACGCGACGCCGATGTTCAACCCTGACTTTTGCCTCTTCGCCGATGCCTATGGCGTTCCCAACATGCGGGTGACGAGACGGGAGCAGGTCGAGGAGTCGGTGGCCTTCGCGCGCAGCGTGCAGGGGCCGGTCCTGATCGAGTACGTCATTGAGAAAGAGGACATTGTGTATCCGATGGTTCCGGCCGGCGCTGACCTGCATGCCATGATCCGGCGACCGAAACCTGGGGAACGGGCAGACCCATGAGCGATGAAATCCGGATGGAACAAAAGGTCACCCTGGTCACCCTGGTCGACAACCGGCCAGGCGTCCTGAATCGCATTGCCAGCCTGTTCCGGCGGCGAAACTTTAACATCGACAGCCTGACGGTCGGACGGACCCACAGGCCGCACGTGTCCCGCATGACCATCGTCGTGGACGCGCGCCTGGCCAACGTCAACATCATCGCCGCCAATTTGCGCAAGCTGGTCAACGTCATTGAGGTGCGCGTCGTATCGGACGAACCGCATGTCAGCCGCGATCTGGCGCTCATCAAGGTGCGCACGGATGACCCTGAGTCGCGCAACATGGTGACTGAAATCTGCGAGCGCTATCCGGGCCGAATTGTCGACATGGGCGTGAAGGTCGCCATTGTTGAGGTGACGGCCCATGAAGAGCAGGTCGAGGCGATGATCGAGGAGTTTCGGCCCATTGGAATCGTGGAGATGGTGCGCACAGGCGTCGTGGCCATGGGTCGCGGCATTCGAATTCAGGACACGCAATACGAGCCTCCGCTGATGCGCGCGGGGACGCGTGACAACGGCGTTCAACAAAACATCCTGTAGACCGGCGGAATCGTTCCGTCGGCTGGCGTGAACCGCGGCGACTGCGTCGGGGTCAGAGAGGAAGCGAATGGCGACACTTTACTATGACAAGGATGCGGATCTGGGCCTGCTGGGAGGCAAGACCATCGCCGTGATTGGCTATGGCAGCCAGGGCCATGCCCATGCGTTGAACGCGCGCGACAACGGGCAGCGGGTGATCATCGGCCTGCACGAGGGCAGCAGCAGTCGCGCGAAAGCCGCCGCCGAGGGCCTGGAGGTCATGACCGTCGCAGAGGCCGCAGCCGCTGCCGACATCATCATGGTCCTGATTCCGGATACCTTGCAAGCGCAGGTCTACGAAGAGTCAATAGAGCCGAACCTCGCCGCGGGCAACATGCTGATGTTTGCCCATGGCTTCAACATTCACTTCGACCAGATCAAACCGCCTCCGGAAGTCGACGTCACCATGATCGCGCCCAAGGCGCCCGGCCATCGCGTGCGCGAGATTTTCACCGAGGGCGCCGGCACGCCCGGTCTGCTGGCCGTTGCCCAGGATGCCACAGGCAACGCGAAGGCGATGGCTCTGGCCTATGGCCGCGCCATTGGCTGCACCCGCGCCGGTGTGATCGAGACGACCTTCCGCGAGGAGACCGAGACCGATCTTTTCGGCGAGCAGGTGATTCTCTGTGGCGGCGTGACGGCGTTGATCCGGGCGGCCTTTGAAACGCTGGTCAAGGCCGGCTATCAGCCGGAGGTCGCCTACTTCGAGTGTCTGCACGAGTTGAAGCTGATCGTCGATCTGCTCTACGAGGGCGGCCTGAGTTACATGTGGTACAGCGTCAGCAATACGGCCGAATACGGTGGCTACGAAATCGGCGACCGCATCGAGGGCATGGTCAGCGAGGACCTGGACGGTATTTTGCAGGACATCCAGTCCGGCAAGTTTGCGAAGGAATGGGTGCAGGAAAATCGCGATGGCCTGCCCCGCTTTACGCAGCGTCGTCAGCGGGAACACGACCTGCTGATCGAACAGGTTGGTGAGGAATTGCGCGACATGATGACCTTCCTCGCCTCCAAGAAGGTGCGACAGGCGTCCGGCAACTGACGGGAACACTGACCGGCGCTGCAGGGAAAGGAGGTGAATGCGATGTCCGAAGACGGTCTTGCTGATCTTGTGCTGACGATGCATTTGCCCGCCTTGCAAAAGAAAAGGAACGCGCCAAATGGACAGTGACAATGTCGTAAGGATCTTTGATACCACCCTGCGCGACGGGGAGCAGAGCCCCGGCGCCACCCTCAGCAGCGCCGAAAAGCTTGAGATTGCCCGTCAGCTGGCGCGCCTTGGCGTGGACATCATCGAGGCCGGCTTTCCGGCGGCTTCACCGGATGACATGGCCGCCGTGCAACGCATTGCGCGGGAGGTTGGCACAGTGGATGGCCCCGTCATTTGCGGACTGGCACGCGTGGTGGAATCTGACATCCGGGCCAGCTGGGAAGGAGTGCGTGAGGCCGCCAAACCGCGCATCCACACCTTCCTCGGCACCTCGGATATCCACCTTCAGTACCAGACCGGCCTGACGCGCGCGGAAGGGCTGGAGGCCGTCCGTAAGGGCGTCAGCCTGGCGCGCAGCCTTTGCGAGGACGTCGAATTCAGCCCGATGGATGCCGGCCGCACAGACAAGGCCTATCTGGTAGAAGTCTGCGCCCTGGCGATCCATTGTGGTGCCACCACACTCAACATTCCGGACACGGTTGGCTACGTGACGCCGGAAGAGTGGCAGGAGACGATCTCTTCGCTGATTGCGGAGACACCGGGCGGCGGCCCGGGCAGTGGCGTCATTTGGTCTGTGCATTGTCACAATGACTTGGGTCTGGCCACGGCCAACACCCTGGCGGGGGTGCTGGGCGGCGCGCGTCAGGTCGAGGTGACCCTGAACGGCATCGGCGAGCGCGCCGGCAACACCAGTCTCGAAGAAGTGGTGATGGCGATTCGCACGAGGCCGCAGTTCTACCATGTGACGACCAACATCGAGTCGCGCGAACTCATCAAGACCAGCCGCATGGTCAGCAACTATACGGGGCTTGCCGTGCAGGCCAACAAGGCGATTGTGGGGCGCAACGCCTTCGCCCACGAGGCCGGCATTCATCAGGACGGTGTCCTGAAGGAGGCCAGCACCTACGAGATCATGGTGCCGGAAGACGTGGGCCTGGCATCCAGCGAGCTGGTGTTGGGCAAGCACAGCGGCCGCCATGCTTTGCGCGCGCGTTTGCGAGAACTGGGTTACGAGGTCGATGACGAGGAACTGAGACAGGTCTTTGCGCGATTCAAGGACCTGGCGGACGCCAAGAAAACCGTGACCGATGCCGACCTCGAGGCGCTGGTGCACGATGAAGTCCAGGGCGTTCAGGAGTTCTTCCATCTGGTCGACATTCAGGTCTCCTGCGGCACGATGGGTCTGCCGACGGCCACGGTCAAACTGGCCTGCGAGGACGGAAGCGTGGTGGTGCAGCCGGCTGTGGGGACCGGCCCGGTGGACGCCTGCTACAAGGCCATCGACGCCGTCGTGAAAGCGCCAAACACGCTGCTGGAATACAGTGTGCACAGCGTCACCGAAGGGATTGACGCCGTGGGCGAAGTGACCGTACGCATCAGCCCTGAAGGCGAGGACCGTTCCTTCGGTGGCTATGGCGCCGATGACGACATTATTGTGGCCAGCGTCCGGGCCTATCTGGCGGCGCTCAACCGTATGCTGGCGGTGACCGGCGCCGGCGGTCGAACGCCGGAAGGCAGGGTGGCGACGGTGAGTCTGCAGTGACCTGGAACAGGTTCCGGCGCCACGATGTGGCGGAAAGGGATGATTGATGAGTGGAAACGGACAGCGACCCAGGACCTTGTTTGACAAGGTGTGGGACAGCCACGTGGTGCGGCCGTCGGCCAACGGCGCCCCGACCGTGCTGTACATCGACCTGCACCTGGTCCATGAAGTAACCTCGCCGCAGGCTTTCACCACCTTGCGCGAGCGTGGGCTCAAGGTGCGTAGGCCGGACCGCACGCTGGCGACGATGGACCACAGCACGCCTACGACGCCGCGCAACGAACTGGGCATCATTCCGGTGCCGGATGCGATGGCGGCGGCCCAGCTGGACGTCATGCGCCGCAACTGTGAAGACTTTGACATTCCGCTCTACGAACTGGGCAGCGATAACCAGGGCATCGTACACGTCATCGGGCCGGAGCAGGGTCTTACGCAGCCAGGCATGACCATCGTCTGCGGTGACAGCCACACGAGCACCCACGGGGCTTTCGGCGCCCTGGCCTTCGGCATCGGCACCAGCGAGGTCGGGCACGTGCTTGCGACGCAGACCCTGCTGCAGGAAAGGCCGGGCTCGATGGCCGTCCGCGTCGATGGCCGGCTGCAACCCGGCGTCACGGCCAAGGACATCATTCTGGCCGTGATCGCGGAGATTGGCATCGGCGGCGGCACCGGTCACGTCATCGAGTACATGGGCGAGGCCATTCGCAGCCTCGGTATGGAAGGGCGCATGACCGTCTGCAACATGTCGATCGAAGGCGGGGCGCGGGCCGGCATGGTCGCGCCTGATGACACGACCATCGACTACATCAGCGGTCGTCCCTACGCCCCGCAGGGCGAGGCCTGGGACGCGGCAGTGGCCGCCTGGCGACAACTGCCGGGCGATGAAGGCGCGACCCATGACCGCGAGGTTGTGCTCGATGCGGCTGACCTGACGCCGATGATCACCTACGGCACGAACCCGGGCATGGGCATGCGCATCACGGAACGCGTACCGGACCCCGACCGGCTGGGCGATCCCACGGCGAAACTTGCGCTCGACAAGGCCCTGAAATACATGGACCTGCAACCGGGACAGAGCCTGCTCGGCAAGCCGGTGGACGTGGTTTTCGTGGGCAGCTGCACCAACTCACGCATCTCCGACCTGCGCGAGGCGGCGCGAATCATGCGCGGACGCAAGGTGGCCGAGAGCGTACGCATGATGGTGGTGCCGGGCTCGCAGAAGGTTAAACGTCAGGCCGAGGCCGAGGGGCTGGACGAAGTCTTTCGGGCGGCGGGCGCCGAGTGGCGCGAGGCCGGCTGTTCGATGTGCATCGCCATGAACGGGGACCAGCTGCAACCCGGACAATACGCCGTCAGCACCAGCAACCGAAACTTCGAGGGCCGCCAGGGCAAGGGCGGGCGCAGTTTCCTGGCCAGCCCGCTGACGGCAGCCGCCAGCGCCATCAACGGCGCGATCACCGACGTCCGCAGCCTGCAAGGGGAGCACGCCTGATGGAACCTGTCACCGCCTTTACCGGTCAGATTGTGGCGATGCCGATCAACGACATCGATACCGACCAGATCATCCCGGCGCGCTTCCTCAAGACGACTGACAGCGCCGGCCTGGGCAAGAATCTCTTCGCCGACTGGCGTTACGAAACCGACGGCACACCCAGGGCGGACTTTGTCCTGAATCTGCCGCAGCACGCCAGCGCCACGGTGCTGGTGGCCGGCGACAACTTCGGCTGCGGCAGTTCGCGTGAGCACGCGCCCTGGGCGCTCGGGGGAGCCGGCTTCCGCGCCGTGGTCAGCACCAGCTTCGCCGACATCTTTCGCAACAACGCGCTGCAAAACGGTCTGCTGCCCCTGCAGGTCGATGAGGAGACGCAGCAGCAACTCATCAGTCTGGCGCAGGAAGACGCCGGCACCAGGGTGGCTGTTGACCTGGAAACACAGACCCTGACTCTGCCGGACGGTCGCGACGTGAGTTTCCCGATTGATGGTTTCGCGCGCCACTGCCTGCTGAACGGCATCGATCAACTGGGCTATTTACAAAGCCTGGAGGACGACATCCTCGCCTGGGAAGAGAGCCATCCGGCGCGGGTGAACACCCTGGCGTCTGCCTGAATTGGTCAGCCAGAAACGGAGTGCCTGACATGGCTATCGCCATCTACGACACGACGCTGCGGGATGGTACGCAACGCGAGGGGATTTCGCTGTCCGTGGCGGACAAGCTGCGTATCACGCAACTGCTGGACGACCTGGGCGTCGCCTACGTCGAGGGCGGCTGGCCGGGTTCCAATCCCCGTGACGTAGCCTATTTCAACCAGGTGCAGGAACTGGACCTGAAGCACGCCCGCATCGCGGCCTTTGGTTCCACCTGCCGCAAGGGTGTTGAACCGGCCGCAGACGCAAACATCCAGGCTCTCGTGGATGCCGCTACGCCCGTGGTGACTCTGGTCGGCAAGACCTCCATGTTGCATGTCAACGACGTGTTGCAGACGACGCCCGCCGAAAACCTGCGCATGATTGAGGCCAGTGTCGGCTATCTGAAGTCAATTGGGCGCGAGGTCGTCTACGACGCCGAACACTTTTTCGATGGCATCAAGTTGGACCTCGAATACGGCATGGACACGGTGGCCGCGGCGGTGCGTGGCGGCGCCGACTGCGTCGTACTCTGTGATACCAATGGCGGCTCGCTACCCTGGGAGATCGCGCGTTACTTTCGCATGATGCAGGAAACTTTCCCGGAAGTCTCGCTGGGCATTCACACGCACAACGACAGCGAACTGGCCGTGGCCAATACCATCGCGGCCGTGAAGGAAGGCGCGACGCACGTTCAAGGCACCATCAACGGCTACGGCGAACGCTGCGGCAACGCCAACCTGTGCAGCATTATCCCGGACCTGCAACTCAAAATGGGCTACGAATGTGTGCCGGCCGACAACTTGACGACCCTGACCAGGCTGGCGCGCACGGTCGCCGAAATCGCCAACCTGGCGCCGGATACCCATCTGGCCTTCGTGGGTCGCAGCGCCTTCGCACACAAGGGCGGTATCCACGTCGCGGCGGTCCGCCGCAATGCGGACAGCTACCAGCACATCGAACCGACGCTGGTGGGCAATGAATCGCGGGTGCTGGTCTCCGATTTGTCCGGACGCGGCAACCTGTTGAGCAAGGCGGAGGAGCTGGGTCTGGACACGACGCGCGACGAGGCGGTCCAGGTGCTGCAGGAAGTCAAGGAACTGGAAAACCAGGGATTTGTCTTCGAGGGCGCCGAGGCCTCGGTCGCCATTCGCCTGCATCGGGTGCGCCCGAATTACGAACCTCTGTTCAACCTGATCGATTACACGACCATTGTCGAGCAGCGTCAGGGCAGGGGCACGGTCGCCGAAGCGATGGTCAAGATTGAGATTGATGGCGAGATCGCCCATACGGCGGCCGAGGGCAACGGGCCGGTCAACGCCCTCGATGAGGCGTTGCGCAAGGCAATGCGCTCCCGCTATCCGCAGCTGGATGAGTTTCATCTGGTGGACTACAAGGTGCGCATTCTTGATGGCGCCAGCGGCACGGCCGCCACCACGCGGGTATTGATAGACACCCAGTGCGGATCGCAGCGCTGGAGTACGGTGGGCGCAGGGACGAACATCATTCAGGCCAGCTGGCTGGCGCTGGTGGACAGCATCGAGTATGGCCTTCGCATCGCCGGGTCAGAATCTTCTGTCGCGCCACAGGACGTTTCAGAAACGGCATTTGCAATCAGGGAGTGACGATGGCAAGGGCAAACATTCTGGTTCTGCCGGGAGACGGCATTGGCCCGGAAGTGACGACGCAGGCGAGCGAGGCCTTGCGGCGCGTGGCGCAGCGCTTCGGCCACGACTTTCAATTCGAGGAAGCCTTGATGGGCGGTATTGCCATCGACCAAACGGGCGAGCCCCTGCCGGTCGATACGCTGCGCCGGGGAGAACAGGCCGATGCCATTCTGATGGGCGCCGTCGGTGGCCCGAAGTGGTCGGACCCCAATGCCAGTGTACGCCCCGAGCAGGGTCTGCTGCAGATTCGCCAACACTTCGGACTGTTCGCCAACCTGCGGCCGGTGAAGGCCTGGCCGGCGCTGGTCCAGCATGCGCCCCTGCGGCCGGACCTGCTGGAAGGCGTGGACATGCTTTTTGTACGCGAACTGACTGGCGGAATTTATTTTGGTGAGCGTCAGGAGCCCGGCAGCGGCGACAGCGCCTACGACACCATGTTTTACAGCGCCGACGAGGTCAAACGGGTGACGGACGTCGCCTTTCGCGCGGCGCAGGGTCGACGCGGCAAGCTGGCCTCGATCGACAAGGCCAACGTGCTGGCCTCCATGCGTCTGTGGCGGCGCACAGTCATGACTGTCGCGGAGGACTACGGCGACGTGGAGGTGGAACATCTGCTGGTGGATGCCGCTGCGATGCATTTGCTGACGCGACCGGCGGAATTCGACGTCATCGTGGCCGGCAACATGTTCGCCGACATTCTCAGCGACGAGGCATCTGTGCTGGCAGGCTCGCTGGGCATGCTGCCCTCCGCCTCGCTGGGAACGGGCACCTTTGGCATCTACGAGCCCATCCATGGCTCGGCGCCCGACATTGCAGGCAAGGGCATTGCCAACCCGATCGGCATGATTCTCAGCGCTGCCCTGCTGTTGCGTTACAGCCTGCAACTGGAGACGGAAGCCCAGGCGCTGGAAGAGGCGGTCACCAGGGCGCTGGATGGCGGCGCGCGCACCGCGGACATTGCGCCGCCCGGGACGACCGCCATGAGCACGGAGGAGATGGCGCAGGCCATTTTCGACCAGCTTTAGGGTCTGCGGCTTGACAGCCGCGTTCCGCTGTGTCACGCTATTGCCGCAGCTTGAAAACCTCACAGTTTCATCAAGAGTGGTGGAGGGAACGGCCCTGTGAAGCCACGGCAACCCCTGTAGATCGGGAAGGTGCCAACTCCGTCGGCGTACAGAAAGCCGGGAGATGAGTGCGGACGTGAGGTTTTCCGCCAGTAACCGAATACAGGGACTTCGTTGGGAAGTCGTCAGGTGGCCCGGATCCGTCCGGGCTTTTCTTTTTCCTGACCCGGGGAGGGTGAGGTATGACAGAGACAATTCAGGAGCGGGAGTTGACCGGCGTGGCGCATGGCAACAGCACGCGCGCGGTCCACAGCGGCGGCCCGCGTCGCAAGGCCTTCAATTCCCTGACCACTCCCGTCGTGCAAACGGCGACCTACACCTTCTCCGATACCCAGGCCCTGGTCGATTTCATGCAGGCCAAAACTTGGGGCGATGGAGTCGACAACGAGGAATACGGGCGCTACGGCAACCCGACTGTCGCGGCTGTCGAACGTCGCCTGGCCTCCCTGGACAGCGCCGGGGACGCCGCCCTTTTTGCCTCGGGAATGAACGCGGTGACCACCGTGTTGCTGGCATCGCTATCCATCGGCACGCACGTGGTCATGACCGATGATTGTTACCGGCGCACCCGACAGTTCTGCGGCACTTTCCTGCGGCGCCTGGGAATCGAGACCAGCGTCGTCCCCATGGGCGACTATGAAGCGCTGGAAGCGGCGGTCCGCAGCCACCGCAAGACGCGCTACATCATCTCCGAGAGTCCCACCAACCCCTACCTGCGGGTGGCGGACCTGGAGCGCATCGTTGATATTGCACGCCGGCATCGCGTCCGCACCCTGATCGACAGCACCTTTGCCACCCCGATAAACCAGCGGCCGCTGGAGTGGGGGATCGATCTGGTCATCCACAGCGCGACCAAGTATCTCTCCGGCCACAACGACTTGCTGGCGGGCGTCGTCTGCGGCAGCCGCGAGCGCATTGCGGCCTTTCGCGAGGCGCGCGGAGTCTTGGGGGGCGTGGTGGACCCGCAGAATGCCTTCCTGCTGGAGCGCGGCCTGCGCACTTTGGGTATGCGCGTGGAGCAACAGAATCGCTCGGCGCAGGAAGTGGCGGCGTTCCTCGAGACCCATCCCCACATTGAACGCGTCTGGTATCCGGGGCTTGCCTCCCATCCGGATTACGCAACAGCGCAGCGCCAGATGAGCGGTCGCGGGGGCGTGGTCAGCTTCGAGGTGACGGCGGACCTGGAGGGCACGGGACGCTTCATCGATAACCTCCAGATTCCATTCATCGCACCGAGCCTGGGCGGAGTTGAGAGCCTGATTGAGCAGCCGGCCCTGATGAGTTACTACGAACAGACGCCGGAGGAACGTCTGGCGCTGGGCATCAGGGACAACCTTGTGCGCTTTTCGATCGGGATCGAGGACGTGGACGACCTGATTCGTGACCTGGAGCAGGCCCTGGCGCGATTGTAAGTGGGCTAGGCGCTTTGCAGACCGTCCATCAGGTCTGCGAAGAGGTCGCCGATAGCCGGGCCAAGCAGGGCCAGAATCACAATCACGACGACGGCGACCAGCACCAGAATCAGCGCGTATTCGACCAGGCCCTGGCCTTCATCCGGAATCTTGGGTGGCATGCCCTGCGCTCCTCTCTCAGGCGGGGACCGGTTCGTCCGGCTGCAGAATGCGCGATATCTCCTCAATGGAAGGCTCGGCCTGGTGCAGGTGATTGGGCCAGCGGGCGCGCAACCCTGGCAAGGTATTGCGATGGTAATTGATCGTGGCGTCGGGGTCCTTGAGTACGTTCCCCGTGAGAATGCCGACCACGCTTTCGTCAGGGCCGATCACGCCGGCCATGGCCAGTTTGCGCGCTCCGGCCAGTGAGCAGGCCGATGCAGGTTCGCAGCCGATCCCCTGGGCGTCGATGTGCGCCTTGGCGTCCATGATTTCCTGATCGCTGACCACCTCGACCACGCCTTCTGTCCAGTGGAGCGTGCGCGCGGCCTTCTTCCAGTTGACCGGGTTACCAATCTTGATGGCGGTGGCGATTGTGTTGGCCTGCATTGCTTCAAGGTCGTCAAAGCCACCGCGCCAGGCGCGATAAAGCGGACTGGCGCCCTCCGCCTGAATGATGGCGACGCGGGGCACGCGGTCAATCAGGCCAAGTTCCAGTAGTTCGTGAAGGGCTTTACCAAAGGCGGCGCTGTTGCCGAGGTTGCCACCGGGGCAAACGATCCAGTCCGGCACCTGCCAGCCCAATTGCTGAATCGCCTCGAACAATATGCTCTTTTGCCCTTCCAGGCGGAAGGGATTGACCGAATTGAGGACGTAGATGCCCAGTTCCTCACTGATGCTGCGCACCAGTTCCAGGTTGCGATCGAAATCCGCGGAGACCTGAATGCAGGTGGCGCCGTAGGCGATGGCCTGGGCCAGTTTGCCAAGGGCGATTTCCCGGTTTTCGAAGAAGACGATGCCATCCAGACCCGCCAGGGCCGCATAGGAGGCCAGGGAGGCGGAGGTGTTGCCGGTGGAGGCGCAGGCGACCCGTTGCATGCCCAGCAAGCGCGCCTGGGTGACGCCGCCGGTCATGCCGCGGTCCTTGAAGGACCCGGTCGGGTTTTCGCCTTCGTGCTTGAGCCATAACTGGCCCAGGCCGGCCCAGGCGGCCAGCCTGGGGCTTGGGTAGAGGTTGGTGTTGCCTTCCGGCCGCGTGAAGATCTGGTCGTCGGCCAGATCAGGATAGATCAATTCGCGATAGCGCCAGACGCCGCTGTTGTGCGGTGCATTCAGCGAGCCAAGGCGTTGGTCAAAGAGCTCGCGAGAGACGGCTTTGCGCAGGCCGTGCAAGTCATGCTGTACGTCCAGCAGGCCACCACAGCTGATGCAGGTATAGGCGACCTGGTCAACCGGGTATTGACGGTCGCAGTCCATGCATTGCAGGATACTCTGCATTGGCGGTACCGTTGACGGGCAAGTGCGGGCACAGGATAACAGTTTACATGTCGTTTGTCAGGGCATACGCACCGGCCACGATTGCCAACCTGGGCGTCGGCTTCGACATTCTGGGCATGGCGATTCAGGGAGCGGGCGACGTCGTCGACGTGGCGCTGCGGCCCGATCCTGGCGTTGACCTGCTCTCCGTCAGCGGCGATGAAGGCCGCCTGCCGCGTGAGCGCGAGCGGAACACCGCGACCGTCGCTGCCGCGGCTGTGTTGCGTCTGGCGGGGGCGGACATGGGTCTGGACCTGCATCTGCACAAGGGGCTGCCCCTTAACAGCGGCCTGGGCAGCAGCGCTGCCAGCGCCGTGGCGGCGGCGGTCGCAACCAATGCCTGCCTGGATGATCCGCTGCAACGCGAGGAATTGCTGCCGGCCTGCCTGGAGGCGGAGGCCATCGTCAGTGGCTGGCATGCGGACAATATCGCCCCGTCCCTGCTGGGCGGCATCCGTTTGATCGCCGGTACGGAGGCAGACCAGATTCATGCCCTGCCGGCGCCGGATCATCTGCATCTGGCCCTGGTCACCCCCGAGGTCGACGTGCCGACAAGGATCGCACGGGAAGTGCTGCCAACACACGTCACGTTGGCGCAAATGGTCGCGCAGACCTCCGCGGCCGCGCGCCTCGTGGCGGCCCTGTTCACGGGAGACCTGTCGACGCTGGCGCAGGCGATGGAGGCGGATGGCGTGGTGGAACCCGCCCGCTCGGGTTTAATGCCACAGTTGCCGGAGGCGCGTCTGGCCGCGCGTGGCGCCGGCGGTCTGGGGCTCTTCATCAGTGGTGCCGGCCCGACGCTCTGCGCGGTGTGCGAGTCGGAAGAACTTGCGAGGGACGTCGAGGCGGCGCTGCGGGCCGTCTATCAAGAGGCCGAAATCCCCTGTCAGGCCAGGGCGACCCAGGTAGACCCTGCGGGCGCGCGTCTACTGTAAGCGACATTGTGAAATTCGTAGCAACGGGCTATACTGCGGGTAGTTAACCTGGGTAATTAGTCGGGTGCAGGAGCGCATGGTCGCTCAGGTCAATCATTTCATCAACGGGGCGTGGCGCGCGGCCAGCGATGGCGGGACCTTCGCCAGCATAAACCCTGCTGATGAAAGCTGCGTGGCCCAGGTGGCCGCAGGCACCGCTGACGACGTCAACGCCGCCGCGGCAGCAGCACAGGCCGCTTTTCCGGCCTGGCGCAAGACCCCTGCGCCCGCGCGCGGCGAAGTCCTCTATCGTGCGGCGCAACTGCTGTCGGAGCGCAAGGAAGAACTTTCCCGTTTGCTCACTCGCGAGATGGGCAAGGTCATCAGCGAAGCCCGCGGCGACGTGCAGGAAGCCATCGACATGGCCTGGTACATGGGTGGCGAGGGTCGCCGTCTCTTCGGGCATACGGCGCCGGTGGAGATGCCCGACAAGTTCGGCATGGCGTTACGCGAACCGGTGGGCGTGGTCGGGCTGATCACGCCCTGGAACTTCCCGGTGGCGGTCCCCTCCTGGAAGCTGTTTCCGGCGCTGGTGGCCGGCAATTCGGTCATCCTCAAACCGGCCGAGGACGCGCCGGCGACGGCGGCCCTGTTTGTGCAGATTTGCGCCGAGGCGGGCCTTCCGCCCGGTGTGCTGAACCTGGTCTGCGGCGCGGGCAAGACCGGCGCGGCGCTGGTGGCGCACCCGGACGTGCGCGTCATTTCCTTCACGGGGTCGACGGAGACGGGCCTGCAAGTCTACCAGCGCGCCGCCCGCCTGGGCAAGAAGGTGTCGCTGGAGATGGGCGGCAAGAACGCCATCATCGTGCTGGAAGATGCAGATCTGGACCTGGCGGCGCAGGCCATCACCTGGAGCGCCTTTGGCACCACCGGTCAACGCTGCACGGCCGCAAGTCGTTTGATCGTTCAGCGTGGCGTGCACGGTCAACTGGCGGAAGCCTTGTCAGAAGACGCTTGTGCGCTGAAACTGGGCGACGGCCTGGATGAAAGTGTCGACGTGGGCCCTTTGGTCAACGAGGCGGCCCTGTGGAAGGTCGAGCGCTACATGGGCATTGCGCGGGACGAGGGCGCGCGGGTATTGACCGGTGGCGCCCGCGCCGAAATGGGGCAGGGCTGGTACTTTCAGCCGACGCTGCTGGATGGCGTGACCCGTGACATGCGCGTGGCCCGCGAAGAGATATTTGGCCCGGTGCTGGCGATTATCACTGTCGACAGCATGGACGAGGCGGTCGAGCTCAACAACGAGGTGCGCTACGGCCTGTCCAGCAGCATTTTCACCCGCGACGTCAACCGCGCCTTTCACGCGATGCGGGACTTGTCCAGCGGGATTGTGTACATCAATCACGGCACCAGCGGAGCCGAAATCCAGTTTCCTTTCGGCGGAATCCGTGAGACGGGCAACGGCATGCGCGAGGCCGGGCAGGCGGGACTGGACACCTTCACTGAATGGAAGACGGTCTACGTGGACTACAGCGGTCGTTTGCAACGGGCGCAGATTGACACCGAAACCCTGCTGCAGGATACGGCAGGCGACGGGGACGATTCGTGAAGCCGGGGGCTTTGAGGTAGATTATGCTGGACTGGGAGTCCAGCCACGCGTTGGCGAGGGCGTTGATGGACGCGCATCCTGAAGCGGACCTGGAGACCTTGGGTCTGGAGCAGTTGAATACGTGGATTCTGGAGCTTCCGGACTTTGGGGACGACCCACACCTGGTCAATGATGACATTTTGACCGACGTACTGCGCGACTGGTATGAGGAGGCCACGCTGGATGGCGCAAACTGACCTGCGGGCATTGCAGGACACCGAGTTCCCGGTGCCGGAAGAGCTACAGGCCAACATCGCAATCACCAGCCTGGACAAGATTTACAACTGGAGCCGTCGCTCGTCCATGTGGCCGCTACTGTTCGGGTTGGCCTGCTGCGCCATCGAAATGATCGGCACTGCCGCCTCCCGCTTCGATTTCTCGCGCTTCGGCTTTGAAGTGATGCGCGGCAGTCCGCGGCAGTCGGACCTGATGATCGTCTCCGGCACGGTGACCAAGAAGATGATCGTGCCTATCGTCCGGCTTTACAACCAGATGCCCGAGCCAAAATACGTGCTGGCCATGGGCGCCTGTGCCAGTGGCGGCGGCCCCTTCAAAGAGGGCTACAACGTCGTCTCCGGCGTGGACAAATATTTGCCGGTGGACGTTTATGTGCCGGGTTGTCCGCCCACGCCGCAGGCCCTTCTCTACGGCATGATCACCCTGCAAAAGAAAATCGACGGCCAGTCGTTGGCGAACCTGGACGACGTGCCCTGGTACGGCGTCGGCCCCTCGGAACCCACGCCGGTGCCGGTGCTGGGGCCGGACATCATCGATCCGCGACAGATGGAACTCATCCGCGAGCAGGCGCAACAGGCGGCCCTTGAAGCGCCCTTTGGCGCGCGCGAGTTGCCCGCATGGGTGAACCCTGCCGAAATGGTGCAGGAAGACACGGCGGTCGCCGAAACGCAGGACGGCGCAGAGGATGGCATTGATCCCGCCAAGGCCGCCCGAGTACGCAAGCGGGAAGAAGCCATGGCGCGGCTGGCGGCGCGCCGCGCTGCGAAGGGCGGTAATTGATGGACGTCGTTGGCGACAAGACGCAACTGGATATCAGCGCTTCCATCGAACTGCTGCGAGAACGCTGGCCCGACGCCATCAGCCATGACAACCGGGACGGCTTCAGTGGCATCATCGTCGATCCCGCGCAACTGGATGACGTGGCCCTCGCCATGAGGGATGAGCTGGGCTTTGACTATTTGTCCAGCGTGACCGGGGTCGACTATCTGGGCATTGCGGACCACCTGGAAGTGGTCTACCACGCCTACCGCACCAGTGGCGGGCCTGCGCTGGTTTTCAAGGCGCAGACGGGCCGGGACGACCCGCGCGTGCCCTCAATGGTCGGCGTGTGGCCGGGTGCCGATTTTCAGGAACGCGAGGCCTACGACCTGTACGGCATTCATTTTGAGGGTCATCCCGATTTGCGTCGTATCCTCCTGTGGGACGGTTTCGACGGTCATCCACTGCGCAAGGACTGGCAGGAAGCCTATTACGAGGAAGAACACAAGCCCTTCGACAGCCGTTGGCCTGGCGGACAGGTGTACCGCGCGGAAGAAAAGAACGTCTTCGGCAAGAACGTCAGGTACCCGGACGACCTGGACCTTGGCCGGCTGAACGACGTGTCGGAGTCGGACCTTTACCAGGGCCTGGGACTCGGCGTGGACGTCCAGGCGCTGGACAGCGACGGCCTGCGCACTGACCGTCTGGTGGTCAACCTGGGGCCGCATCACCCCAGCACACACGGCGTCTTCCGCATGGTGGTGACCCTGGACGGCGAAACGATCGCTTCGCTGGACCCGGTGATGGGTTACCTGCACCGCAATCACGAAAAAATCGGCGAGCGCAACTCCTTCCTGCACAATATGCCCTTCACGGACCGTCTGGACTACATCTCCAGCATGAGCAACAACCTGGGTTACGCCCTGGCCGTGGAGCAGTTGCTGTCCCAGGGCGCGCGTTACGCCCCGCCGACGTATCGCGCCGAGTGCCTGCGCGTGCTAATGGTGGAGTTGACCCGCATCGTCAATCACCTCTGGTCACTGGGCTTTTTGCTCAACGATCTGGGGGCCTTTTTCACTCCCATGCTCTACGCCAACAACGAGCGGGAAAAAATCCTCGATTTCTTTGAGGCGACGGCTGGCAGCCGGCTGATGTGCAATTACATGCGATTTGCCGGCGTCTATCGCGACCTTCCGGAGCGCATTCGCAGCGTGGCCAATCTGGTCAATGACAAGGTGCGCGACTACAACACCATGGACTACCTCACCGAGATGGTGAATGAACGCCTGCCGCGCTTCCTCGAAGAATACGACAGCTTGCTGACCCGCAACGAGATTCTGCGTGAACGGACCGTCGGCGTGGGTGTGCTGCTGCCGGAGGACGCCATTGCCATGAGCACCTGCGGGCCGCTGTTGCGCGCCAGCGGTGTGCCCTACGACGTGCGTCGGGCGGAGCCTTACAGCATTTATCCTGAACTGGACTTCGACATTCCGATCGGCAGAAACGGCGACATCTACGATCGCTTTCTGGTGCGTTTTCAGGAGATGCGCGAGAGCGTGCGCATATTGCGGCAGATCCTGCCGCGGCTGGAGCAAAGCCAGGGTGAGGCCGTGGTGACTAAAGTCGGCCATACGCCACGTGTCCCGGTCGGCGAGGCCTATGGTCGCGTAGAGAATCCCAAGGGAGAACTGGGCTATTACGTCGTCTCCGAAGGCGACCCCAAGGGGCCCCAGAATCCATGGCGCTACCACGTGCGTGCGCCAAGCTTCATCAATCTGACCGCGCTTGGCCCCATGTGCGTGGGTCACAAGGTGGCCGACGTGGTGACCATTCTGGGCAGCATCGACATTGTGCTGGGCGAAACTGATCGATAAACAGAGCGCCAGGCGACAGGCGTAGACGGGCGGGGAGGACGAATGTACGGACAGGGAATCGCACGCGGGTTGCTCGTCACCATGAAGCATATCGCCCGCTCGTATATGGATGACATTCGCTACGCCGGACGCAAATACAGCGGCGAGGGCAACTTCGGCACACGTCAGGGTATGCAGGCGACCGGGTCCTATACCGTGCAGTATCCGGACGAGAAGGTCGCGGTGCCGGAGCGCTTCCGCTTCATTCCTTTCCTGGTCGTCGAGGACCACGATCATCCGGAGCGGCCGGGCCATGACTGGTGTACCAGCTGCGGCATTTGCGCCAAGGTATGTCCGCCGCAGTGTATCTGGATCGTGCGCGGCAAAAACCCGCAGACCGGCCGGCCGGTGCCCGAGCCGGACGCCTTCTACATCGACATCGACATCTGTATGAATTGCGGCTATTGCTCCGAATTCTGCCCCTTTGACGCCATCAAAATGGACCACGACTACGAGCTGGCCAGTTACGACCGGACCAGCGCCCACATTTTTGACAAGCAAAAGCTCTCGAAGGAAATGAGCCACTGGAAGCGCATAGCGCCTACTACCGCCCTTGAGGAAATGCAGGAGCGGGGTGGCTGGGAGCACAAGGACATTCTCAGGGAAAAGGCCAAGGCGGAACGCGCCGCGGCCCGCGCGCGCAAGTCAGCCTCGAAACAGTCGTCCTGACGCCGGCGCCCGCATGAGCAGTCGATTGGAGGACCTGCGTCAGGCTCTCGCCACCGTCATCGAGCCGGAACTGAACCGGGACATTGTCTCGCTGGATATGGTCAGGGGCCTGGAAATCGACGGCCCGGTCGCCCGCTTCACCATTGTTCTGACCACGCCGGCCTGCCCCCTCAAGGACGTTTTCGTCGAACGCTGCAACGCTGCCGTGCTGGGCGTGGTGCCAGGCGTGGAGCTGCTGGACATTCGCTGGGACGCCCAGGTGCCCACGGACCGGCGCATTCATGGCCGCCTCGACGTGCCGATGCACAGCATCATCGCAGTTGCCAGCGGCAAGGGTGGCGTGGGCAAGACTACCGTCGCCACCAACATTGCCGCGGCCTTGGCGGAGGCCGGCGCAGAGGTCGGCCTGATGGACGCGGACATTCTCAACCCAAACGTACCGGTCATGACCGGTCTTGGTTACGGCCGCCCCCAGGTCGTCGATGGCAAGATGCAGCCGCTGGAAGCCTGGGGCGTTAAGATCATCAGCACCGGCTTCCTGACTCCGCCGGACAAACCGATGATCATGCGGGGCCCCATGTTGCACAGCGCCATCCGCCAGTTTTTCACTGACGTCAACTGGGGCCGGCTGGACTACATGATCGTGGACCTGCCGCCCGGGACCGGTGACGCACCGCTGTCTCTGGCGCAGTCCTTCCCGTTGACGGGCGCGATTGTCGTCACCCAGCCCCAGGACGTGGCGGTGGCGGACGCCCTGCGTTGCGCCGCCATGTTCGACACGCTGGAAGTGCCCTTGCTGGGTGTGGTCGAAAACATGAGCGGCGAATTTTTTGGCAGTGGTGGCGGAGAAAAACTGGCGGGCCAACTCGACCAGACATTCCTGGGGCGGGTTCCTTTGGCGGCGGAACTGCGTGAAAGCGGCGATTACGGCAGGCCGCTGGTGATCACAGCCGCGGAGAGCGCTGCCGGCGAGGCCCTTGTGAGCGTGGCACAGGCCGTCGCGGCGCGCGCCAGCGTACTGATGTTGCAGGACAATGACGTCATTCCCCTGGACGTGATTGGCTAAAAGGGCTCAATCATCCATCCCGAGTACGCGGATGCCGGACTCGCTGTCTCCCACCGGGTTGTAACGACCGATCAACAGCCAGAACAACAGGTTCAGGACCAGCGCCAGCAGCAGGGATGCCGTGAACTCGCTGCCCAACTGGCGGTAGCTGGCCCAGTACCACAGCAGAAAGGCGAGTCCCGCCATCACCAGGGCCGCCAGCCGTCGCCGTCGCTTCTCCGCGCGCTGAATCAGGAAGAGCATGACGCCAAGCACCAAGGTCAACAGCAGGATCACGCCCGCGTTCATGAGAGCGCTCCACTTCGTTTCATGCCCAGGATTGTAGCGGCAGGTTGAACGGCCTGCGACGAGGTCAACCGCGCCAGGCGTCGATGTCGTTCAGATTCACCTGGCCGTAGGGAGGCAGAAAGCCGTCCGGCCCCTCGCACTCGGCCGCGCCGGTTTGCGGCAGGTCCTGACGAGACGTCATCATGGCCTGTTCAGGACTGAAGTAATTCCAGGCGGCGCGCGAGATACCCTCTATCAGGGGCCAGGCGCGTTGATAACTAAAGAAATCGCTGTCCTCCCAGACGAAGACGGCGATGATGTAGTTGTGCCCGTTGGGCGGAAAAACGATGCCGGCGTCTCCGTGCAGATCCTCGAGCCAGCCGTTTTTGTGGGCGATGCGCGTGCCCGGCGGCAGACCGCCCTGCAGCAGGCGCAGCAGATCGTTGCCGCTCATTAATTCAATCATCTGGCGGCATTCGTTGCGAGTGTATTCGCCCTCTGGTCTGGCCGCCAGCAGCCCGGAGCCGAGGTAGGCGCAGTCGTAGACCATGCCCAGCAAGGCCCCCAGGTCTTCGGCTGTCGTCTGATTGTAGGGGTCCGGGTCCGTATTGAAACGGGGATTGGGAGACGTGGGCGGTGGTATATTGGATCCCAGTAGCTGGCCTTCAACGCCGAGGTCAAAGGGGGCCGTGATAAAGGTATTGCGCGCGCCCAGATGACGCGCGTTTTCGGTGACGCTGAGCAGGCCGCGAAAGATGTTTTCGCCGCCACCAATGATTTGCATGATGAGGTTGGACGAGGCGTTGTTGCTGCAGAGCAGCGAATTGGCCATCAGCCAGGCTTCATCGTCCGTGGGCGCCAGATTGAGCGTCCGGTAGTAGTCCAGCATAATGGGCAACTTGACCGTACTGGCGGCGGATACGGCAACGTCGGCGTTCAGGCCAATTTCCTGCCCGTTCTGCAGATCCGCGATATAGATGGACGCCAGAGTCGTTTGTCCGTCATAGATGAAGCCCTGTGAATCCAGCCAGGAGCGGATCAGGTCCTCCAGTATTCCCAGGTGGACCGGTCCCGGCTGCGTGTCAACCAGGGGCAGAATCACGTCACGCTGTTCCGCACTGAGCAAGGCTTCCCCGACCAGGGGCAGGGCCTGGGCAACATCCAGTGTCCGGCCGCCTGAACCGGTCGAGATCGTGAGCGATTCAAGGTCCCAGGAGCCGTCGTCGGGCGGCCGGTCGTAGCGCAAGGCGATTTCGCGAAGTATCTGTTCCAGCAAGGAATTCTGCCAGGTAGCGCTGAGATCGATGTTGACGGTGTTGCGCAATTCCTCGCCGATGAGGCCGTAGAAAAAGCGCATCCAGTTCGCCGTGCCGCCGGAACTGGCCGCGCGCGCCTCGGCCAGCATGGCGGCATTGTTGACGCGGAACCCTATGCTCGCCGGCTCCAGCAGAATCGGACTGCCTTCGTACCAGAGTGTCAGGGGACTGGAGAAGGTGGATTCCCAGGCGGCCACCGCCTCGCCCGGCAACATGCCCCCCACTTCCACGCCGGCAATGCGGACACTTGCGCCAAGTCGGTCCTGTTGACGGCTGAATTCGAGTAACTCGAAAATGAACAGGGCGATGGCGCCCAGCAGCATCAGAATGGAAACAATGGGCAGCAGAGGCAAACGGTTGCCCCGGCGCCGTCCCGGTACGCTGGAAGCGCTCGCCATGCAATTTCCTGTTCAGGTGGCGGGCTGCGAGTCTAGCGATGCCATGCCTGCGCGTCAACGCCGGGGCGAATTGCGGGTAGACGTCGCTGACTTGCAATTGGCGGATCGTTATACTGTGCGGATGCAGCCCCGCCATGACCCTGAAAGCCCCCGGCGCTACAGCATCGGCAAGTTGTTCAGGCGGGTATTGACCCTGCTGGCGCTCGGGTTCATCGTTATCACCCTGTATTTCATCATTGTGGAAATCCGTCGCTGGACGGATGAGCGGGCCTGGTTTGAGGGCCAGACGGAACAGTTCGCTGCCATTGCGACGGAAATCGCATTGACCCGTCAGGCAGTCTCGTCCGCAAACCACTTGCTGGCAGCGAGATTGCCCCTTCACCGACCCTCGCAGGGTGCCGCCGGGCCAACGCCTGCTCCCCAGGCGCCGCCCTTGCCCACAGTGCGCTACGTCGGAGACCCGGCGCCGGACCACGTTGACGTCACAGCCGTTCCACCGCGAATTGATCCGATTGAACGTCAGGGCCAGGACCTGGTCAACATCCTGTTACTGGGCAGCGATTCGAAACTGGGTGAGGCCAACCAGCGCACGGATACAATTATTGTACTTTCCCTCAACCGCACGACCGGGTCTGCGTCCATGTTGGGCCTGCCGCGGGACCTGATGGTCTGGGTACCTGCGTGGCGCATGGACCGGATCAACCGGGTTTACGGTCATGGTGAACTGGGTGGCTGGAGGCTCGGCGGCTTCGACCTCTTGCGGCAAACGATCCTCTACAACCTTGGCATCAACGTGCATTATCACGTCCTGGTCGATTACAGGGGCCTGCAGCAAATCGTCGACTTTGTAGACGGTGTCGACATCGTGGTGGAATGCGCCATCAAGGACAAGGAGCACGATGACACCCGTGTCCCCGATGAGGCGCGCAAGGCCGAGGGCGAATACTGGCTGCTGGACACGGGCGTGTACGAATTCGACGGGCTGGAGGCCCTGTGGTACGCGCGTTCTCGTCGGGGCGCTACGGACCTGGAACGCAGCCGGCGGCAACAGCAGATTTTGCGCGGCGTATGGAGCCGGCTGCGGGATAGCGGTCGAGTGGGAAACCCGGCCGAACTGTTTGAACTGTGGCAACTGGCGGGGACGATGGTGCAAACAGATCTCGGTCTGGACGTGCTGGTCAGCTTGCTGCCTCTGGTCCCTGGCCTTGGCCCGGATGACGTGGACTATCATTCACTGCAACTGAACAGGCACGTGATTCCCTGGAGGACGCCGTCGGGCGCCGAGGTCCTGTTGCCAGTTTACGAAGGACTTCTGCCCGTCCTGAAGGAATTCTATTTTCCGCCTGTGAACAACCGGCTGCGCCTGGAGGGGCCGTCCATACGCGTGTTGAACGGCAGCGCGCGCCCTGATGGCGACCGGATTGCGTCCAGCCAGCTGGTGCGTGAGGACCTCAATGCCAGCCCGGACGGCCTTTCGCAGGGTGGCATTCACGCACACTCCACCCTGATCGATTACAGGGGGGCGACCAAGGGCAACCTGAATATGCGGATTGCCGGGTTAATTGGCATTGAGGAAGATCGAATTTACGTCCGGCCCGACCCCGGGCGCGAGGTCGATTACGAGGTCATCATTGGGGAAGACTACCAGCCCTGCAAGCAACCCAATGTGCGGAAGGACCTGTAGGGAAACAGCCGGTTGGTCAGTCAATAGTGGTCGGGTCGAAGGCGTCGCGCAGGCCATCGCCCAGCACGTAGAGACACAGCACGGTGACAAAAATCAGGAAGCCGGGCCAAAAGACGAGATGCGGCCCGTAATACATGAAGCTGCGGGATTCGGTGAGCATGTTGCCCCATGTGGGCTGCGGTGGCTGTACGCCGAAGCCGAGGAAACTCAGGGTGGCCTCCACCAGGATGATGATTCCAATGTCAATGGCCAGATTGATGAGGATGATGGAAAGCTGGTTGGGGAGTACGTGAGCAAACATGAGCCGCAGGTTGCCGGCGCCGCTGGCGCGCGCGCTGATGATGAACTCACGCTCTCGCAGGGCAATGGCTTCGCCGCGCACAAGGCGCGCCGTGCCCGTCCAGCCGAAGAGACCGAGCGCAAGAATCAGGGTGGTTGCATTGGGACTGAGAAAGGCCGCGATTAAGAGAATGATGAAGAGCAGCGGTATCGAATTGAGGGTCGTGATGAACCAGATGACGCCATCGTCGAGGTGGCCGCCGATGAATCCGGCGAGCAAACCGACTGTCACGCCGATGGCCAGCGCCATCAGGGCCGCCAGGAAACCAATCGACAGCGACACCTGGCCGGCCTCCAACAAACGCGCCAGATGGTCACGGCCAATATCGTCAGTGCCCAGAAAGTGGCCGGGAGTGAGTGGAGGCAGGAAGGAATCCGAGACAATGTTCCGGCTGTTGGTACCTGTGAGAGCATTAATCACAGGCGCACCAAAGCAGAGCAGGGTCAGGAAGAGCAGCACTCCAATGGCCGCCATTGACAAACGATCGCGCCACAGGCGTCTCAGGGCGAGTTGCAGCAGCGATGGGCTGACCCGCGCCTCGCCAGCGACGCTTTTGGTTTCCAGTTTGGTGCCGACAGGGGAAGACATGCTAACGGAGACGGATGCGCGGGTCGATCAGCGCATAGAGCATATCGGAAAGCAAATAGCCAATGATTGTTGTGATGGAAGCCAGCATGACGATGGCCATGACGGTTGGATAATCACGTTGCTGCAGGGAACTGACCGCCAGCCGACCGACGCCCGGCCAGGAAAAAATGTTCTCGGTGACGACGGCGCCGCTGAGGACACCCGTAACGCTGGGCCCGAGCAATGTGGCAATGGGAATCAGGGCGTTGCGCAGGCCATGACGAAACCAGACCATGCGGCCGGAGAGGCCCTTGGCGCGCGCCGTGCGAATGTAGTCCTGGGTGCCGACGTCCAGCACGGAGGCACGCATAAAGCGTGAATAGACGGCCAGGAAACCGGCAGCAATGACGAAGGTGGGCAAAACAAGGTATTCGAGGCGTTCGTACAAGGGTGGACAGCCGCCCACGAGAACCAGTCCACAGCGATTGCCCATGGGCAGCAGCCCAAGACCAGTCCCCCCGAAAATCAGCAGCAGGATCAACCCTAGCCAGAACACCGGAAAAGCATTGAAGATTACTGACACGACGCGAGTGAAATTGTCGAAGGGGCCGCCGCGATTCACCGCCGCCAGCACACCGACCGGTATGCCGATCGTCAGACCGACAACCAGCGAGGCCACGCCAAGTTCAAGGGTAGCGCCAAGTCGCTCGAATATGACGTCGATGACGTGGCGCCGTCCGTGGAAAAAGGAACTGCCGAAGTCGCCGCGAAGTAAACCCCGGCGGGTGCCAGGCGGTTCAGGCTCGCCGTCGCCATCGGCATCAAGGGGGATCAGGTAGGCAGTATCCGCGATGCCGTCGCCGTCGCTGTCGAAACGCATCCAGTCGTCGCCGAGAAGCCAGCGCAGGTACTGGATGTGAAACGGATCATTAACGCCCAGTTGAGCGGCCAGGGCGGCTCGCTCCTGAGGGGTAACGGTCGGGCTGAAGGTAAGGGCTGCCACCGGCCCGCCTGGTGTGGCCAGCATGATGGCATAGACAAGAATGCTGATTCCAAAGAGCGTGGGAATGGCCTGGAGAACACGACGAATGACGAATTTCGTCACAGGCGCTAAGCCCCTCTACTGAACCTGCACATCCCCTCCAAATGGAGGGGATGTGACAAAGGGTTCCGACTCAGCCTACTGGGAGATCGACCAGGTGTCGACGTTCCAGAGCATCTGGGACGGGAAGGGGTCGAAGCCGCTGACTTCACTGCCCGCGGCGTAGAAACCGTTGCGCACGAACATGAAGATGTAGGGCGTGTCCGCCTGGATGATACGCTGCGCCTCGGCGTACAGCTCCTTGCGCTCGTCAATGCTGCAACCAGGCAAGGTGCGGGCCTGTTCGTTGATGGCCGTGAATTCCGGGTTGTTGTAGGACATGCAATTGCTGCAGCCACCAACCACGTCACTGGCCGGCGTGAAGAGCTGGGTCGCGTCCGGACGGTCCGGATAACCGTTACGCCAGCCGATCACGTAGGCATCCAGCGTCTGGGTGAACAGCTTCTCGAGGTAACTGCCCCATTCGAGCGTCTGGATGTCAGCCTTGACGCCGATCTTGTCCCAGGATTCCTGGGCAATGGTGATGATGGCGGTGCGGCGCGCGTTCTCTTCGTTGGTGTTGAGCACGAAACGCATCTCGGTGCCATCTTCAGCCGTGGCGCAGCCCTGGCAGACGCGTACGCTGGAGGGGTCGTCCGGGTCAGAGTTGACCCAGCCGGCGTCGGTCAGCATCTGGGCGGCGAGCGCAGGATCACTGGGTACCGGCTCAATCGTGGGGTCAAAGGCCCAGCTGGCGGGCACCAGATGAGAGGCCATACGCGTGCCCTCACCAAAGGTGGCGCGCTCGATGATGTCGTCGACGTCCAGCGCCAGATTCAGCGCACGTCGCACGTCGCGGCCGACCTCGGTGCTGCCGAAGATGGGGTGCATCCCCTGGTCGATCGCATTGCCGTCTTCATCCACCGCGTTCTGCGGGTTGGCCGGGTCGGCCAGATTGAAGGCCAGGTAGTCCCAGGAATTGCCCGGGTAGGTGTAGACCTGCACCCTGCCTTCGTCCTCGGCGGCGTAAATCTCGGCGCGGCGCGCTTCCTGCGGGCCGGAAATGATGCTGAGTTCACCGGCGAGGAAGCGTTCGACCATGACCGTCAGGTCCGGAACATTGAGCAGCACGAAGGCGTCATTGTTGACATAGCCCAGTTCCGCATCGACGTAATCGGGATTGGCCAGCAGGGAAATCGATTCTGCCGGACGCACCTCGCCAAAGGTGTAAGGGCCGGAACTGACATAGAGATTCTGGTTGAATTCCTGGTCCGGCATGGTGGTCAGGTCTTCCGGCGCGATGTGGGAGGGGTAGGGCTCAAGCGATCCGATGCTGAGGATGGCGTCGCAATCGACCTCGTCGAAGGAAACGGCGATGGTGAAGTTGTCGATCTTCTCGACGTTCGCAATTTCATCGGCGACGAAGCTCAGATGGGTTGGCACGGCCCCGCTCTGGATGAAGTCCCAGACGAACATGACGTCGTCGGCATCGATTTGCTCGCCGTCCGTCCAGTAGAGATCATCCCGCAGACTGAAGGTGTAGGTCAGGCCGTCGTCGGAAAGCTCCCAGCCCGTCGCGAGGGCGTTGGGGCCGGGGCCGTTGATGATACTGGCCGTCGCAGGATCGACGCTGAGCAGGTCGGGGAATATGAGCGCCTGAATGTCAGACGTAACCGTCTCGTTGGTCAGCAGTGGGTCGAAGGCGGTTGGGTCGGCGCCGGCATTGCCCCGGACGACGATGCCGCCCTCCTGGGCCATGGCGGAGAGGGAAGACATACACAATACGAATATTACAAGAGTCACTCTCAATGCAAGTTTCATCGCTATTCTCCTGGTGGTTGCTTCCGGGTGAATTGTATGACGTCTTCTGTCGCCTGGACCGAAGACTTCATCGTCGAAAGGGAGATTGTCCAGGCCAGTCGGGGCGCCCGGATTCGAACCGGGGGCCTCTTGCACCCCATGCAAGCGCGCTACCGGGCTGCGCCACGCCCCGAATGATGCCAGCATAACCTTTAGCGCCATGCCTTGCAAGCATGCATGCACTGAATATTAACTTAACAGGCGAAAACAGGCGAAGGTTTTGCTTGTCAGAAATGAAACATCTTCCTATACTTTCTCCACAATGAGCGGGAGCAAAACATGTCACGTGAGGAAGTACGGCTGACCAGCCTGGCCGGTAGCGCCGGCTGAGCGTCCAAATGCGGTCCTGGTGACCTGGCGCACGTGTTGCAGCCGCTAAAACAACTGTTCGTTACAGAGAGTTACCCGGAATTGCTCGCCGGCCTCGGTGAGCCGGATGATGCCGCCGTGTGGAAACTGGACGACCACAGGGCCCTGGTCACGACAGTGGACTTCTTTCCGCCGGTGGTGGATGACCCCTACGATTTCGGCGCGATCGCGGCCGCCAATGCGCTCAGCGACGTCTACGCCGTCGGTGGCGAGGCCGTAATGGCGCTCAATCTGGTCGCCTTTCCAGAGTCGCTGGATGCGGGCGTGCAGGCAGAGATTCTGCGAGGGGGAGCGGAGAAGGTGCTTGAAGCGGGCGCGGTCATCGCCGGCGGGCATACGGTGACGGACGACGAACCGAAATATGGTCTGGCCGTCACCGGGCTGGTGGCGCCGCGGCAATTGCTGACCAAGGGCGGAGCCGGCGCGGGTGACCGGCTTCTGCTGAGCAAGGCGCTGGGAACCGGGCTGATTACGACGGCCCTGAAGCGGGATCAGGCGGACGCCGGGGATTTGCAGGTCGCTGTCGCCAGCATGAGCAGGCTGAACCGCCAGGCCGCCCAACTCGCGCGTTCGCACGGCGTGCGCGCCATGACGGACATCACCGGTTTTGGCCTGGCGGGACATGCCCGTGAAATGTTGCGCGCCGACCATCTGGATTTCGCCATTGATTTCGGCTCTCTGGGCTGGTTGCCCGGCGCGCGCAGCTGCGCCGAAGCGGGTCTGTCGCCCGGAGGGACTGCGCGCAACCAGGAGTACTTTGGTGAGTGGACGTCACTGTCCCCGGACCTGGGTGAAATCGAAGAGTCCATGATTCATGACCCGCAGACTTCCGGCGGTCTGCTGATGGCAGTGCCTGCTGAACGTGCCCAGGGCCTCTTGCACGCCCTGTTGGAAGCCGGTGAGGCTGCCCGTATCATTGGCAGCGTCGTGCCGGGAAGCGGTCGCGTTCGAATTTCCTCTGACCCGCGTGCCGTGGACATGCCTGGCTGACGTGCGAGCAACAGTTTCCCTAAATCCGGAGGAAAGATGAGTCCCGGCCCTGCGGTAGTCCGGCCGCAGCAGCCCGGCGCGCCCCGGCCGGCCCTTGCCAACGTCAATGGCGCCTGGGCCTACCTGCGGGCAGGGCCAGGCGACCAGTATCGCGTCATCGGTGACGTCGAGGACAAGAGCGTCCTTCGTTATTTCCCCCACAGCCGCACGGAGAACGACTGGGTGTGGGTGGAGCAGTCCTGGCGCGCCGGCTGGCTGGCGGCGTTTGTCGTGGACTTCGAGCCGATAGAAGACTGGCCCGGCCAGCCGGATCAATTGCCAACGCCCTACGACGGGCGGGTTGCAGTCTGGCACTGGAAGGGCGCCGTCCTGCAAGACAACAGCATCGACGAGCTTGCGCAACGCCTCAACCGCGTCGCGCCGCAGGTCACGGAAATCTTCGTCAAGGTCTGTGACAGCACGGAGCAGACCGGAGCAAACTGGCAGGGGCGCTGGGATAACAAGGCGGAACTGGCTGTGACCGGTCCGGAGAGCATTGATCGCTGGGTCAGCGCGCTGGGACGTTACGGGATGAATTTTCACGCCTGGTGCGTGGCGCGCGGCCTGGACAGCGAAGCCGAGACTGACCTGATAGTTCAGGCCTGCCAGCGGCCTGGCGTTCGCTCCCTGATCCTGGACGTTGAGCCCTACGCGGGCTTTTGGTCCGGAGGTCGTGAGGGCATTCGGCCCTTCATGTTGCGCATTCGTCGCCGGATACCTGGTGGTTTCCACATCGGCATTTCGGTGGACCCGCGCCGCCATCACTTTCGGCATATCTGGCCCGGGGAATGGCGCCCCTTTGTCAACAGTGTGCACCCGCAAGTCTACTGGGTGACCTTTGGCGTCTTGCCGGAAGTTGCGCTGAAGGAAGCCTGGGATGTCTGGAAGGACTACGGCCTGCCCATAGTGCCGGTGCTGCAGGGCGATGCGGATGCAGCGGAAATCCGCGTGGCCCGTACACTCGCCAAAAAGCGCTTCCGCGCGCCCGCCGTCGCCCTGTGGCGTTTGGGAGTCATCGGTGAGGCACAGTTCAGGGAAATCAACCAACCGGACAACCCCGTCGATGACACGCCGGCAAACCCGCCCGCGCGAAATGGCGCGATGGTGTTGGTGCGCCCGGACGATGCCGGCTTCGCCAAGGGAAGTTACCTGGGGGGAGAGAGTTTCGGGAAATTCGGAGGGCCGTTGGGCTGGCCGGTTTGGTATCGGCCGACTCAGTCGAGCCAGAGCCTGACCTGGGCCCACTGGACCCCGACGCTGGAACGCTCAATCACCTGTGAGGTGGCCGTGTTTGTGCCCGAAGACCATGCCTCTACCCAAAGGGCCAGCTATCAGCTGCAGGGTGTGCGTGGAGCGACATCGCCGGTGACGGTCGACGTCGACCAGTCACGCTACAACAATCAGTGGGTCACACTGGGGGTCTACGCCCTTGATTCGGCGGAAAGCGGGGCCGGCAGCGTATTCGTCACCGACCACACCGGTGAAAGCGACCGCGAGCTTGCTTTTGACGCCGTACGCTGGCGCGAGTTGCCGGGCGGCAGCCTGAACCCGGGAAGTGGCAGCAATGCCGACAGCCTTGCGGACGGTTACGATGCGCCTGCGGGCAGCATTGCTGAGCGGCGCGGGACCCGAATGTGGCCGGGCGGCTGGCGTGCCAGGGATTCATTTGGTCAGCTTGCGCAGCGCCCAGGCTGTGCTGAAGGTTACCTGCCGGGAGTCAATCTCGGTCAGGGCGAATCGGCAACACAGAGCGCTGTATTCTCCTGTGCCAGCGGTGTCGTGACCTATGCAGGGAATCTGCCCGGGAAGGGTCCGACGCTTGTCATTCGCCACGATCCCTTACGGGGCAGCGGCAGGGTGCTATGCAGCCGTTACCAGCACATTGAGGGGATTCAGGTGCAGATCGGCGATCGCGTCCGACGCGGAGAACAGATCGCCAGTGCCGGCCTTGCCACAGGCGGCCAGGACTACCGGCTGCACCTTGACCTCTGCGCAACTTCGGCGCTGGAACGCGATCCCGGTCACTGGCCCGGCCGCAATTTCCTGTCCCTGATTCGAAATTACGTCGACCCGCTGGACTTCATCGCCGGGCACCGGCCGGTTGAGTCGGGATTGTCTGGCTAGAGCAGACCCCAGTCGTCTGCCAACCCTTCCTCCATCATGGAGGGGTCCCACATCTCGAGGCCCATTTCGATGGTTGTCGGTACATCGAGGAATTCCTGGGCCGTGCGGCGCGTCTGCTCCAGCAACTGGGGAGCATAGGGGCAGAAAGGCGTCGTCATGATCATGGTGACGTGGGCGCGATCGTCATGGATGTCCGCGCCCCGAACGAGGCCCAGTTCGATGATGTTCATGCCAATTTCGGGGTCGATCACCTGACGCAGCGCCTGCATCAGACCCTCTTCCCGGGTTTGTACGTCCTGCTGTTCCGTCATGGCGAATCCCTGTCCGGTCAAACGATAGCCATCTCAGGCCGGTGATCCTACCACATGGCGGGCTACGGCGGACAGATGACGAGAGGCCTGCCGGTTGACATTTGGCCGGCCGGACTGCTATACTGCGATTGTTCACCATTGGTTATCCAATATGGTTAACTGGCGTATATTTTGAGGGAGTGGCCACTGCATGGCGCTTGAGATCCGCGATTTGCACGTCGCTGTAGAGGAGACCGAAGAAGTCATCCTCCGTGGCGTGTCCCTGACGATCAGCCAGGGCGAGGTGCATGCCCTGATGGGCCCCAATGGCTCTGGCAAGAGCACTCTGGCCAACGTGCTTATGGGCAACCCGGCCTATGAGGTGCTGTCCGGCAGCGTCCATTTCGATGGCGAGGACTTGCTGGAAATGGAGCCGGACGAGCGCAGTCGCGCGGGACTTTTTCTGGCCTTCCAGTACCCGGTCTCCATACCGGGCGTGACGGTCGCCAACTTTTTGCGCCACGCCCTGAGTTCGCGCATGAAGGCCGAGGACCCGGACAGCAAGGGCATGCCGGTGCCACAATTCATCCGCCTGCTGCGGCGCAAGATGACGGAACTGAACATGGACCATGGCTTCGCCGGCCGCTATCTGAACGAAGGCTTCAGCGGCGGCGAGAAAAAGCGTGCCGAGATTCTGCAACTGGCGACGCTGGAGCCGCGCGTGGCAGTCCTGGATGAAACAGACTCAGGTCTGGATATCGATGCCCTGCGCATTGTTGCCGAGGGTGTCAATCGATTGCGCGGGCCGGAACTGGGCGTGCTGGTCATCACCCATTACCAGCGCATTCTGAATTACATCCAGCCCGACTACGTGCATATCATGATGAACGGCCAAATCGTCGAAAGCGGCGACTCGCAACTGGCGCTTAAACTTGAGGAAAGTGGCTATGAGTGGCTGCGGGCCAAATACGGCGAAGCGGAACTCGTGGCAGGAGAGGCGACATGAACGGGCTGGTTAAGAGCGAAAAGCAACTCACCGCCGAGGAAAGCGCGCTGCGCGAGGTGCGTGGCGATTACGACAGCACCTACGGCTTTTATGACGACGACGTGGATTACAGCTACGTCAGCGAGAAGGGGTTGGATGCCGAGCGGGTTCGCCAGATCAGCGAGATGAAGGGCGAGCCGGCCTGGATGACCGAATACCGCCTCAAGGCCTACGAGCATTTCTGCGAGCGTCCGATGCCGAACTGGGGCAATACGGCGCTGCTGAATGGCATCGACTTCGAAGATATCTATTACTACGTCCGCGCGACGGACGGCACCGAACGCGACTGGGAGGACGTGCCGGCGGAAATCAAGGACACTTTTGATCGCCTCGGAATCCCGGAAGCCGAGCAGAAGTATCTGCAGGGCGTCAGCGCGCAGTACGACTCCGAGTCGGTCTACCACAACATTCGCGAGGACCTTGAGAGCAAGGGCGTCATTTTTCTCGACATGGACAGCGGCCTGCGCGAATACCCTGACCTGGTACGGGAGTACTTCGGGACGGTCATTCCCTGGAACGACAACAAGTTTGCGGCGCTCAATTCTGCCGTTTGGTCGGGCGGTTCGTTCATTTACGTGCCTCCGGGCGTGCATGTGGAAATGCCCTTGCAGGCCTATTTCCGCATCAACACCCGCAACATGGGCCAGTTTGAACGCACCCTGATTATCGTCGACGAAGGCGCCTGGGTGCATTATGTCGAGGGCTGCACGGCCCCCACCTACAGTTCCGACAGCCTGCACAGCGCGGTGGTGGAGATCGTCGTCAAGGAAGGCGGCCGTTGCCGCTACACAACCATCCAGAACTGGTCCAACAACGTTTACAACCTGGTGACCAAGCGCGCCCAGGCGCATCGCAACGCGACAATGGAATGGGTGGACGCCAACCTGGGCAGCAAACTGACCATGAAGTACCCCGCCGTGCTACTGATGGAAGAAGGCGCGCATGGCGAGGTCCTGTCGATCGCCTTCGCCGGCGCCGGACAGCACCAGGACGCGGGCGCCAAGATCACGCATCTTGCGCCCAACACCACCAGCCAGATCATCAGCAAGTCCATCAGCAAGGATGGCGGGCGCGCCAGCTACCGCGGCCTGCTGAAGGTCGTCGAGGATGCCGACAACATCAAGAGCAACGTTGTCTGCGATGCCCTGCTGCTGGATGACGCCAGCCGTTCAGACACCTGGCCCTATATTGAAATCGACTCGCGCAAGGTGACTATGGGGCACGAGGCATCGGTCAGCAAGGTGGGTGAGGACCAGTTGTTCTATGCGATGAGTCGCGGACTCAGTGAAGATGAGGCGAATGCGATGATCGTCAACGGCTTCATCGAGCCGCTGGTCAAGGAATTGCCCATGGAGTACGCGCTCGAACTCAACCGGCTGGTGCAGATCCAGCTGGAGGGTTCCATCGGCTGATCGGAGCCGAACGTCAACGGGTGAGCGAATCACTCGAACAAAAGACCTGCACAATCGAATCAACACCCCGGGAGCATAAATGGTTGTAGTCGCCAGAAGGCGTGGTGGCGTGCGCACGGAACCCGCCTGGACGCGCGCGGACGTTGAACAACTGTCCGCGGCGCTTGATGAGCCGCGTTGGCTGCTGGAAACGCGTCTGGCGGCCTGGGAGATCGCCGCTGCAACGCCAATGCCCACGCTCAATGACGAGGAGTGGCGGCGAACCGACATTCGCGGCCTGCGCTGGGCCGAGGCCGGACATTTCCCCGTTTCCGAGGCTGGCCTGGATGCCGTGCCGGCCGTCAATCTGGAACCCCTGGTGGGCGCCGGCGAGGGTGGCTCGCTGGTTTTCGTAGATGGTCGCCTGCAGCGCAGTGAATTCGCCTCTTCACTGGCTGAAAGGGGTGTGCTCTTTCAGGATTTGGGGAGTGCGGCCCGCGAACATGGAGACCTCCTGCGCAAACACTTGCTGACCCGGGCAGTACGTCCCGGTGACGGCAAGTTCGCAGCCCTGCATGCCGCCCTGTGGACTCACGGCGTCCTGCTCTACGTGCCGCGCAACGTGGTGGCGGAATTGCCATTCCATGTGGTGATGTATAACACGCAACCCGGGGCCAGCCTCGGCCACGTGCTGGTCGTGCTGGAGGAAAGCGCCCAGGCCACGCTGCAGGTCGAATATGCCTCAGCGGAGATGGATGAGCAGGCAGCCTGGATCGGGGCGACGGAACTCTTGCTGGAGGCCAATGCCAATCTGACCTGCGTGTCGCTGCAGGACTGGAACCGCAACACCTGGGAATTCAGTCACCAGCGCGCGCGCGTCGGCCGCGATGCCAATCTGGACTGGGTGCTGGGAGTAACGGGCAGTCAACTGACCAAGGCATTTCTGGAGCTCGACATCGATGGTCAGGGCGCCACCGGCCGCATGTCCGGCTTCTTTTTCGCCGACGGCCGGCAGATGCTGGACCTCGACACGCAGCAAAACCACAATGCGCCGCTAACCCGCTCCGACCTGCTCTTCAAGGGCGCCGCCCGCGACCACGCCCGTACGCTCTGGCAGGGCATGATCAAGTCGCTGCCCGGCATGCAACGCATCGATGGCTTTCAGGCCTGTCGCAACATGTTGCTGGATGACGAGGCGCGCATGGACGCCATCCCCGGTCTGGAAATCGAGGCAGACGACGTCAAGTGTTCGCACGCGGCGACCTTCGGCACCCTTGAGGAAGAGCCGATTTTCTATCTGATGAGCCGCGGCATTTCCCGGCCCGAGGCGGAGTTGATGGTCATCAAGGGCTTTTTTGACGAATTGCTTGAACGAGTGCCCTTCGAGCGCGTGCGGGAGCGATTGCAGGCCAGGGTGGAAAGCAAGATTGTCGGCAGCAACGGGGCGGGCGGCTGACTGGCGCGTTCGCAAGTTCTCAATTATTGCATTGCTCTTGCTTGTACCAGGGCTTTTGTGCTGACATCTCGACTTCAACCTGGCGCGGGGCCATGACCCTGCCCCGTAAATTGCGCCTGGTCAAAATGCCTGAAGGCGTTCACCTGTCACAGCAGCCGGTCAAGTCGCTGCGCACCTTGCGGGGTGACGACAGGAAAGTGCCGGCGCAGGCGACCCGCCCGAACGAAAATCTGCTGACAGGCATGCAAGGCACGACGCTGGAAATCATTGCAGACCTTGAACCTAGGGACGCCGATGCCCCTGGACTGCGCGTGTTTGCGGGTGAGAATCAGTGGGCCGAACTGCGCTACAATGTAGATTGTGGCAGTCTGTTCCTGAACAGTTTCCGGTCGGGGAGGGGCGACTTCAACGCCAGCTTCGCCCTGGCCTGCGAGGCGCCGCTGCCATTGGAAGAGGGCAGTCTTGGACTGCATGGGTTTGTCGGGCGTTCGTCGGTCGAGGTCTTTGCCATTGAGGGCGAGGCTCATTTGCATTCCCTGACGGTCTGGCCGTTGGCGAGTATCTGGCGTAACAAGGGCTGAAGGAGGGCGCGATGGACGATCTGCAAAGAGAGATCATCCTGGACCATGCGCGCAATCCGCGCTTCCCCGGCGTTCTGGATCCCGCCGACATCGATCATGAGGAAGACAATCCGCTTTGTGGCGATCGCCTGCGCCTGACCCTGCGACTGGATGCAGAAGGACGAATCAGCGCCGTCGCCTGGGACGCAGAAGGCTGCGCAATCTGCCAGGCGAGCGCATCCATGCTGGCGGAACGCATTTTGGGTCAAACTCTGGCCGAGGCAAGACAAATCACCCGTGATGAGATGCTCGAAATGATTGGCATCCCCCTGGCGCTTAACCGGGTCAAGTGCGGCCTGTTGCCACTCAAGACCCTGTCTGTCGGCTCGGAAGGGCTGGTGTGATGGTCTGGGTGGACGTCGCCGCGGATGATGAATTGTCGCCTGGCGGGCACATCGTGTTTGAGGTCGCCCACCACGTCATCGCGCTGTTCAACGTGGACGGTGAACATTACGCCGTGGCCGATGTCTGCACGCATGACGATGGCCCGCTGGCGGACGGTCGATTGCTGGGCTGTGAAATCGAATGCCCGCGACACTACGCCCGCTTTGACCTGCGGGACGGCTCGGTAACCATGCCTCCGGCAGTCCGGCCGCTCAAGATCTATCCGGTCCGCATCCAGAACGGCAACGTGCAGATAGGCCTGGACGATGTCGGCTAATCTGGCATCCTGGCTGCGCGAGCGGCCGATGGTGTACGGGCACCGCGGGTTCAGCGCCGCCGCCCCCATGAATACCCTGGCTGCCTTTGAGATGGCTGCCGACCTGGGCGCAGATGGCGTTGAACTGGACGTACAGCTTTCACGTGACGGTCATGCCGTCGTCATCCATGATTTCACGGTCGATGCCACAACGAACGGCAGCGGCAACGTCTCTGAGTTGAGTTTGTCGCAACTGAAGGCGCTGGACGCCGGCTCCTGGTTCGATGCGGCATGGCGCGGCGCACAAATCCCCACGTTGGCGGAAGTGTTTGAGGCAGTGGGAAAGTGCCTGCTGGTCAATGTGGAGATCAAGACCCTGCCGCCCCAGGATGATGGCATTGAACAGGTCGTTGCCGAAGACATATGCAGGGCAGGGATGGAGAGTCGCGTCCTGGTTTCGTCCTTCAACCCCCTGGCCCTGCAGCGCTTTCGCGCCATTCTGCCGCATGTCCCGCTCGCCCGACTGACTTTCAGCGGAATGCCGGCCGAATTGTCAAAGATGTGGAAGTCCGTCCCCTGCGAGGTATTGCACCCCGGGCACGACGAAATCGACGAGGCCTTCATGCACACCGCCAGGGCCGGCGGCTACCTGGTCAATACCTGGACGGTCAACGATGAGGGGCGGGCGCGGGAACTGGTGTCACTTGGCGTCGATGGAATCGTCAGCGATCATCCGGACCGGATGCTGGCCTCTCTGGGCTGAGGGCCGCGCCTGACTGTGGCTGGAATTCGCTGACTGGCGTGGTAAACTGCCCGCGCATGGTGGGTGTAGCTCAAAGGTAGAGCATCGGATTGTGGTTCCGAGTGTTGTGGGTTCGAGCCCCATCACCCACCCAGACTTCCCTCAGAGACTCCCACCTATCTCTCACGCGAAGCCTGAATTCCTGACCGTTGCCGCCGCTGCAGCCGACGCCATCCGGGATGACCCGGGATGAGGTTGTCCGCACTTGCCCGCGGCTTGGGCGTTGCCCGCACTGCCGGAGTTGGAAGCTCGCGGGGTGGCAATGGACGGGTTGGTGGTTTCGGTTCAGGTTGATAAACGACCGGTTCCGGCCGCTCCAGCCCAAAGACCTCCCAGATGCTGAGTTCCATCTGGCCGGGGCGGGGAGGCCGGGGGCGCGGGGTTTCAAGATCTTCGAGAAAGGTCGTCGGTTCAGCCTCCACAGGTTGGCGAGGCAGTGGACTGTTTTCGCTGGCCGCGACGTAGGCCGGATTGGGCCGCGTATCTTCTTCCCGCAGGGGCGGTTCCTCAACAGGCAGGATGGGCAGCGCTTCGGGCACTGTGCGCGCCCGGGAGGGATGCCGCGGTCGGTAATTGAGGCGCGCATCGTAGGAAATGACGTCGCGCATCAGTGAGCGCGCCTCGAAGCCGGCACCATCTCCCACCGTGCGCTGGACAGTGGACTGCAGCGCCAGCAGACTTTCGTCCATGTACTTGCGGAGTTTGCGCTTCAAACCAAGGGCATTGCGCATGCCGCCCAAACGGCCCTTGGGTTCATAATTGAAGGTCCATTGCACCGTCGTGCCTTCTGCGATTTCCTGCAAACGAAGGCGACCGTGCGCGCTGCCGTCGAGGAAGCGGTACTCGTATCCCAGACCGTCATACCAGGCCGTGATTTCCAGTTCGAATTCTTTTCCTGAAAGGTTGCGGTAGCGCCAGCGGGCGCCCTTGCCGCTGCGTTGCTTGGAGAGGAAAATCACGCTCTGGCAATCACTTTGCCATGCAGGATTCTGGTTCAGGTCGCTCAGGAAGGACCAGACCGCCTCCGGGGCGGCGGCAACGAGCACAGTGTGATCCAGTTGATTCATGCAACCAGTATAGCGTTTCCCGTTGCCGGTTCAATGCGATGGTCTGTGCTACACTGCCCGCTCCCGAAAACAATTCAGGGAGCAGGCGGGTGCCAGGGCCTGTATTGACATTTGGATTCATTCTGGCGACGCTGCACGGCGCAGTCTTCCACATCATCGTCGGGGGTGACGTGCGGCGTCTGGCCCTCTTTATGCTGGCGGCCTGGTCAGGGTTTGCGCTGGGCCAAATGATGGCAACCTCGCTGGACCTGAAGTTCCTGCTGATTGGTGAAATCCACATGGGCCCGGCCAGTCTCTGCTCCCTTGCCGCCCTGATTTTGGCTCACTTGCTAAGCGGTTCCCAAAGTCGCCCACGCTGACCTTCGAATTCCGTGCGTGCCAGAGCAGTCGAAAGGCCGTCCGCGATGTCCGTGGCAAGGAGACTGCGGCTTGTGCCTGCCCGTTCCGCCGCAAGCATTCCGGCCAGGCCCTGCAGGTAACTTCCGGCGACCGCCGCCGACCGTGGCGGGCTGCCCTGGGCCAGCAGACCGCCAATGGCGCCCGCCAGCACGTCGCCGCTGCCGGCGCGTGCCAGGGCGTCACTGCAAAAAGGCATCACAGCGACGGGCGCATCCGGCGAGGCGACGAGCGTGTAGGCTCCCTTGAATACCAGGGTGACCTTCCAGCGCTCCGCCAGTTCGGGGCCCAGGCGCCAGCGATTTTGCTGCACCTGGTCGAGGGGTAGCCGCGCCAACCGCGCTACCTCACCGGGGTGGGGCGTCACGATGGTGCCGGGCGGCAGTAGACCCGGCCATTCCTGCCGGGCAGCGAGCAGGTTCAGGGCGTCGGCATCGACAAGCAGAGGCGGTAACTCCAGTGCAAGCAAGCGTTCCAGCATGTCGCGCGTTCGGTCCGAGGTGCCCCAGCCCGGTCCAAGTACCAGTGCCGTGTATCCCGGTATGGCGTCGCGCAGGGCGGCAAATGAGTCCGGCAGCCAGGTGACGCCCGGTTGTTGCGCGGCCAGCGCATTGATCACGTCCTCCGGCGCGCTGACGGTCACCAGTCCCGCGCCCACGCGTTGGGCGGCCAGGGCGCTGAGGCCCGGAGCGCCGCGGTAGTTCGCGCTGCCACCGACGATGAGCAGCTTGCCGAAGCTTCCCTTGTGCGCGTCGCGCGGGCGTTCTGGCAGAAAGGATCGAACCAGGGACGGGTCCGCCAGCACCCGCGTTTCTTCATGCAGGGCAGGAAAGTCCCCGGCGACACCGGCGCTGGCGCAGGAAAGTCGGCCGCAAAACAGCGCGCCTGGTGGCCGCAGCAGCCCAGGCTTGGCGGCAATGAAAGTCAGGGTCTCATCGGCTGAAACAGACTGCTCTGCGATTTCCCCGCTGTCACAATCGAGGCCCGAGGGGCAGTCCACGGCCAGGACCAGAGGCCCGGCAAGCGGTTCGGGCGGCGACGGCATCTCCGGGAAACGTGGAGACGCCTGTTGCCGGCGTCGGCGCGACGCAATGACTTCGCGTGCAGCTTCCAGCAGGCTTGCCACGTCATCCCGCAGGGGCAGGCGCAGGCCGATTCCCAGCAGGGCATCGACGACGAGATCAACCTCCCCGCAGAGCGCGCGCAATCTGCCTCGTTGCGGGTCCTCCGTGGCGAGCAATATGGACGCGCCTGCGTCGCGGGCGGAAGAGAGCAGGGGGTCCCCGTCGCGTGCCCGCAACAGATAACAAGTGACACGCAAGTCGTTGTTTTCTGCCAGGCGCCGGGCCGCGACGAGCCCGTCCCCGCCGTTGTTGCCGGCGCCGATCAGCAGCAGGACGTGGGCGCTCTGCCTTTCGGAAAGGAGCGCCATGGTGCGCCCGGCCAGCGCCTGGCCCGCGTTTTCCATCATTTGCGCGTAACTGAGGCCGGACGCATCGACGGAGGCCTCGATGCGTCGCATTTGGGCAACGCCGGCGATTCGTATCATGGTCTGCTTGCGGAAGCCTTCAACAGAACTACAAGCGGAAGGCGCTGCTCAGGACTGGCGTTCAATGGTGGCGCGCGCAAGGTCAAGCAGTTCGTCCCGTGCGGCCGAGGGCGACAATACGTCAAGTTCCCGGACGGCCATGTCAACCAGAGTGGTCGCCTGCGAACGTGCTGCCTCCAGCGTGTCGCCTTCCAGCAGACGCTGACGAAGTTCGACGAGCGGATCCCGGTCTGACGAATGAGGCCCTGAGCGGTTGTTCGTGGCATTGGCCTCTACCGCCGCGACTCCCTTGCCCTGGGCGAGGTCGAGGCCTGCCGTCTTGCCCAGTTGGTCCTCGTCGGCGGTGAGATCGAGAATGTCATCGGTGATCTGGAAGGCGAGACCGATGTTGAAGCCGAAACGCGCCAGCGCCTCGACCTGTTCGCCCCCCGCCTCAGCCAGTTCAGCGCCCAGGCGGGCACTGGCGCCGAACAGCGCGGCGGTCTTGCGCCCGATAATCTGCATGTAGGACTTGCGGGTGAAATCCCCGTTGCGCACAGCCGCCGCCTGCAGCGTTTCTCCCTCGACCAAAGCTGTGGTCGCGTCTGACAAAATGATATTCAGGTCCTGATAGGGCGCCATCAGGGAGTATACGCAGGTGAAGAGAAAGTCTCCGGTTAGCAGGGCAAAGGTCCGCCCCCAAATGGAGTTCACCGAGGGGCGACCGCGCCGTATGACGCCATGGTCATTGATGTCGTCGTGAACAACGCTGGCGGTATGGACCAGCTCCACTGCTGCCGCCACCGGAATCACTCGCGACAGATCGCTGCCGCCCGTCGCCTCCCAGGCGAGCAACAGCAATCGAGGTCGAATACGTTTGCCGCCGGCCTGCAGGATATGGTTGCTCGCATCGCGCAGGACGCTGACATCGCTATTTATGGCCTGAACCATCGCCTGTTCTACGGCTTCCAGACCCTGTGCAGTGTTCATCCTCATTCTCTGTCTTCCGATGTCACAGACCGGCGCCCAATCCTGCACTCTGCCGCTGCAGTCAAAGAAATCCGCTTCGATCCTCTGTCAGGTCTCCGTTCCGGCGTTAGGAGGTGTGTCCAGCGCCCTGCGAAACACATCCAGCCTGCGATCAACGTCACTGGACACACAACCGGTGTATGCCTCGGCCACCGGAATTTCTTCATCGCGGCACCAGGCGCGCAACTTCAACGCCCGTCTCAGACCAAGCAGCGAGCAGTTGATGGCCAGTTCAAGTCGCAGGTCCGGATTGGCGTTGGCATTCAGAATGTCCGGCACTTCACAACGCTCACAATCCGCCGCTTTCCAAGCATGGGACGCCGGATTGTTCAGGACCAGGCGACACTGCTGGACATTTCGTCCGCGGTGAAAGTCCTGAAAATAGTGGCGGCATTCCTTGCCAGCCGGAGTGCGCATGTGTGTCTCCGCCTGTTTGCAATCAGTATGACCTGAATTCCGGGCGCGCGCCAGTCATTACCCGAGCGACAGCCAGCGAAGGGCTTCCTGCGGCAGGGTGGCGAGCGGCGCCGAAACCCTGGTGCAATCCGGCAGGTCGTTGAGAAACTGCTGGCCGTAGCGTTTGCTGAGAACGCGGCGATCGAAGATGGCGACGATACCCCTGTCTTCGTGACTTCGAATCAGGCGGCCGAAACCCTGGCGGAAGCGCAGGATGGCGTCCGGGACGGCATAGTCGTTGAAGGAATCGGTAAAGGTATCGGAGCGGGCGGCAAAGACCGGGTCCGAAGGCACGGCGAAGGGCAGGCGCACGATGACCAGGGCGCGCAGGTCGTCGCCAGGAATGTCAACGCCTTCCCAAAAGCTGCGCGTACCCAGCAGCACAGCCTTCTCTCTCTCGCGAAAGGCCTGGAGCAATGCGCTGCGGCTACTGCCTCCCCTTTGGGAAAGCACCTCGATTCCGCCCAGTGCCAACCGCGGCGTGATTCCCTGCGCGGTCTGACGGAGCTGGCTGTAACTGGTGAAAAGCGCCAGCAATCGTCCATCCAGAGCGGCGGCCAGTTCCACCAGGCCTCTCTCAACCGCCGCCTGATAGCCCTCCCTCTGCGCCGGTTCCGGAATATCTGAGGGGACAAAGAGCAGGGTGGAGGCACGGTAGTCAAAGGGAGAACCAACCTCCCTGGCCCGATGGTCGCCGGCGCTGAGCCTTTCACGCAGGAAATCGAAATTGCCGGCGCTGCGCAGGGTGGCGCTGGTCAACACGATGGTTTCCAGAGATTCCCACAGGTGTTCCTCCACCAGTGGCCCAACGTGTAAGGGGGTGGCGTGCATCGTAACGGCATTTCCACGATCTGCCGCGATTTCCAGCCAGTAAACCCTGTTGTCTTCCGGCTTCTCTACCCAAGCTTCCAGTTGCTGACGCGTCAGCACGAACCAGCGGCTGATGTTCTCGACCGTATTGAGGCTGTCGAGCAATTCTCCGTCGGCACCTGCCGCCAGGGGCCCCAGTTGTCCGGTCAGCCGATTCAGTGCGTCGCTGATGCCGTAGAAAAAGCCGGACAGGGTCTCGTGCCGTTCGACCACCGGATCAAAACTGTTGTGCTCGCGCAATGGAGGCACAATGCGCAGGCGGGTTGTGTAGTTGCTGCGAGCGGGGCCGACGTCGGTCGCGAATTTCCGGCAGGCGGAGAACAGCCTGCTGGCGTGCAGCAGCAGCAGCGAGGCGGCCTCGCCAATGGTATCAATGACCTCTCTCAGACGATTTCCGACAGATCTTGCGACCTGTCCCTGTGATGCGCGCAACAGTTCTCCCAACGCACCACTGTTGGCCGAGCCCAGTTCCGCCAGCTGGAGGCGCAGCGAGCGTTCATCGAGATGAAAGGCAAAGGCTTCCGATACGGCCTCCTCCAGATGTTGGGCCTCATCCAGAATCAGGGAAGTGTAGTGCGGCAATACGTGATGATCGCTGGCGGCATCCGCCAGCAACAAGGCATGATTGACGACGACCAGGTGGGCGCTTTCGGCGGATCTGCGCGCCTTGAAGAATGGGCAAGTGCCTTTCATTTCGCTGCGGCAACGGTCAAGACTGCACAGAGGGTCTTCGGCGCTCAGGCGCGACCAGACATGACGGTCTCCCGGCCCACGCAATGAGATTTCGTTTCTGTCACCGCTTTGGTTTTCCAACAGCCACACGAGCGACTTGCACAGCACCCGCAGTTCGTCCTCGTTGACCGGTTTGCGACGACGCAGCGCCGTGAATCGGCGCGGGCAAAGATAGTTGCCGCGTCCCTTAAGCAGCGCGGATCGCAGGGGCTCGGACAAGGTCTCCTGCATGAGCGGCAGGTCCTTGTTCAGCAATTGCTCCTGCAGGTTGATGGTGTTGGTCGAAATGATGACGCGACGCGAATTCACCTGGGACCAACGGGCGGCGGGCAAGAGATAGGCCAGTGTCTTGCCGACGCCCGTGCCGGCCTCGATCATCAGGTGCTCCCCCTGGTTGAAGGCCTGGGTGACTTCCTGCGCCATCGTGATCTGCTGGGGGCGCTCGCGAAAGCCGTCCAGCCGCCTGGCAAGCGCTCCGCCTGCGCGCAGTGCCTGCTGAATCTCCTCGCCGTCCAGGGGCAGGGGCGCATTGTCCGGGGGCGGCAGGGGCGTGCTGTCCTCAAGGGGAGGGTAGAGCGTATTGCCATGCGCCGTCTGGCCTGCCTCGGGCGAAGACAGCAGGCCCTGGGCTTCCAGGGCCGCACGGAATACAGGTTCCGCATTCCAGCCCAGTCCGCTGGCCGCGCTGACTATTTCATTGAGTGTGGCGACCGGCAGTTGCAATGCTTTCTGCCACAGTTTCCAGTACAGGCCGGCGGTGGCACGCGCATCATCCAGGGCGCGATGCGCCTGCTGCAACTCAATGCCGGTTTCGGCAGCCAGGTTGCCGAGGGAATAGCGCGAGGCCCTGGGCAAGAGCACTGCCGCGAGTTCCGCGGTATCCAGACGCAGATTGCCCCGGAGGACACCCTGCCTTGCGAGAAAGTCCATGTCGAAATTGACGTTGTGGCCGATTACGGGGACATCGGCGACGAAGCGAACGACTTCCGACAATACGTCCTCGATTGCGGGTTGGCCCACCAGCTGCTCCGGCCCGATGCCGGTGATGTCCGTAATCTCGCGAGGCAGGTGCACACCAGGGTTTACAAGTTGCGAGTACTCGTCAACCACCTGGCCGTCGCGCATGCGCACGGCGCCAATCTCAATGATGGAGTCCCGCTGCGGATCAAGACCGGTCGTCTCCAGGTCCAGGGCCACCAGTTCAACGAACATGCGGTTGTTGAGGTCTCGCTCTATCGGGTAATGAAATCAAGGCCAATGGTCCCCGCTCTCAAACGTAGCCGGAAGAATCGGGCGCGCGCAGACGATTGGCCAGTAGCAGGACTAACAATGCCAGAAACACCAGAATCAGGCCGGTTTGAATCGCCGTGTCGAGATTACGCTCCAGCGCATTGTAAACCAGCAGGGGCATGGTCTGTGTCCGTCCCTGCAAATTGCCGGCGAAAAGGATGGTAGCTCCGAATTCACCCAGGGCGCGGGCCCAGGCCAGTGTCAGTCCGGCGCCAAGGCCCCGCAGCGACAGGGGCAGGGAGACGTTCAGAAAGAGGGCCAGGCCAGTAGCACCGTCAACGCGGGCTGCCGCTTCGACGTCGGCAGGCACATTGGCGAAAGCGGCCTGGGCAGCGCGCAAATAAAAGGGGGTCGCGACGAAAACCTGCGTCAGCACCACTGCACTTGCCGTAAAGGCAATTTCAACGTTCAGCGACGCCAGTACGTTGCCGAGGAAACCTCGTCGACCCAGCGCAAGCAGCAGGGCAAGACCTGCGACTGCGGGGGGCAGGACCAGCGGCAATTGCAGCAGAATGGAGACCAGACGACGAAGCGGAAATCGCCAGCGGGCAAGGACCCAGGCGAGTGGTGTGCCAAATGCCAGCACCAGCAGCATGCTGATGCAGGTGGTGACGAGGCTGAGCGCCAGCGCCTGGGGCAAGGCCGGGTCCGCCGGACTGCCAACCACAGGACTGCCGAGGCCCATGACCAGCAGCACCAGAACGGGCAAGAGCAGGAAACCGGCACCCGCCGTGGCGACGAACACAAGCAAGGCGGCAGGTATACGCCTCATGCGGGAGTTGCCATCCGGCAAGACGGCCCATACCAGGTCTGTGCCTCCGGAATCGCGGGGATGAAGCCGTGGTCCCGCAGGCTTCGCTGGCCCGCGGGCGAAAGCAAAAAGGCGATGAACGCGCGGGCCAATTGCTCATCGCCGCTGTTGGCCGAAACCGCCACAGGATAGGTTGCAAAAACGTTGACCTCGTTGGCGAGGGGAATGATGACGACCCTGTCCGACATCTCGGGCGTGACGTCGCTGCGATAGACAAAGCCGGCGTCGGCGCTGCCGTAGGCGATGCGGAACAATACTTGGCGAACATTGATCTCTTCGGATACGACGTTGGCGAGGACGTCCTCCACTTCGATTTTTTGTTGCCTGGCCAACCGTTCCAGCACCTGGTCCGAATAGCCGCGAACCGGGACGCCAGGAGAGGCCAACACCAGTCGCAGACCGGGTCTGGCAAGGTCTGCAGGCGTTCTGAGACCCGCCGGATTGTCGGAAGGCACGACCAGCGCCAGGAGATTGCGGGCAAATATCTTCGCGTCGCTGACCAGCCCGCGGTCTTGCAGCCGGGCGATCTGCGCCTCGTCCGCGCTGGCAATCACGTCAGCCCGGGCACCCAGCAGCATCTGGTTGGCAAGTGTCGAGGAAGAGGCGAGGTTCAGGACAACGTCGACTCCGGGATGTTGCCGCTCAAACTCCGCCTCAAGTGCGAGAAACGCATCGGAGAGAGAGGCAGCAGCGTAGACCAGCAACGGGGCCTGGGCCAGAGTCAGACTGGCTGGCAGGATGAGGAAAATTGACAAAAACACGGGCATGGCAAGCTGGCGCGCCAGGCGCAGGGCCCGGCCCGTTTGGGAGCAAACGCTTCGCAATGTCAGTTGCAGGCGGGGGTTGACACGGAGGCCATGCCGAGTCATGATGGTTGATCGTAAGGGGGCGTAGTGTAGCGGTTAACATGCCACCCTGTCAAGGTGGAGATCGCGGGTTCGAATCCCGTCGCTCCCGTAGCGGGTGCAAGCGGACTGGCTTGCACCTGTTTACTTTAAGTCTGACCCTGGCCAGTCAACTAGCCCTTCAACCCACCCGCCGTCATACCGGCGATGAAGCGGCGCTGAAACAGCAAGAACAGGGCGACAACAGGCAAAACCGCAATTACGCTGGCAGCGCTTGTCAACTCCCAGTCGTTGCTGAACTGGTGCTGAAACGAGAGCAAACTGATTGTCACCGGCTTAAGGCGCTGGCTGTGAATGAAGGTGTTGGCGAAAAAGAACTCGTTCCAGGTGCCGAGCGCGGTGATCAGGCCAACCACGACAAAGCCCGGCCATGACAGCGGCAAGATGATGGACAGAAGGACCCGAAGTTCGCCCGCGCCATCCACCCGCGCCGCGTCCTCCAGTTCGGGGGGTAGCGAGAGCAGAAAGGAACGAAGCAGAAGTGTGGCGAAGGGCGAAAACACACCCCAGTAGATAATGATCAGGCCGGACAGGCTGTTGATCTGGCCCAGGCGGGTCCACATGAAGAAGAGCGGAATGACGTACAGGGGAGCCGGCGCTGTTGTCGCCAGAAAGAGATACGTGACCACGCCCCTTAAGCCGCGGACACGAAGGCGGCCAAGGGCATAGGCGGCCAGCCCGCTGATGATGCAAACGCCCAGCACGCTTCCGGCAGTCAGAATGGCGCTGTTGCGCCTGGTGGTCTGGAAGTGCCCCTGTTGCCAGGCCCTGGCATAATTGGCGAGTTGCGGCGCGTCTGGCAGACCTAGGGGGTCCTGCACGATTTCCTTTCCGCTTTTCAGGGAGTTGAACAAAAGGACCAGAACGGGACCTAACGCAACTATCGCCAGGACCACCAGCGGGACATAGACCAGAAGCGCTCGCCGCAGGGCCTTTCTCCGTTGCAGCGTCCCGGCGGTGACGGCAACCGTCATTCTTCCCAACCCATGCGCTGAAGCAGCAGATAGCCAGCCAGGACCAGCCCGCTCAGGAAGGACATGGTCGTTCCTATCGCAGCTGCATAGCCCGCCTCATATTTCTGGAAGGCGGACTTGTAAAGCAGCGTGACAGGAACTTCCGTCGCGCCGGCAGGGCCGCCCTGGGTCAGGATATAGACGTAATCGAACACGTTGAGTGAACCGACGATGGTGATGAGTACGACAAAGAGCAGCGTGACCCGAATGCCCGGCAGCGTTACGTGGCGAAACTCCAGCCAGTATGACGCGCCATCGACTTTGGCCGAATCATACAATTCAGGATTGATGGCCTGCATGGCAGCCAGGAAAACAACGACCAGGAAGCCCCACCACCGCCAGACGTCGACCCATGCCACTGCATACAGGGCCAGATTCTTTTCGCCCAGAAAGGCGACGTTTGCCAGGAAGGGGATACCCAGGCCCTCCAGCACGGCGCCGACGCCGCGAAAGGGATCGTAGAGGCTGCGCCAGATGTGGGCGTTGATCACGCTCGCCAGAGTGACGGGAATGAAGTAGACAAGCTTGAAAAGGGTCTGCAGACGTCCCGCCTGGCTCAGCAAGACGGCTCCGAGCAAACCCATGAAGATCGGTGCGGTCAGAAAAATCACCGTCCAGATGACTGCGTGTTTCAACGATTGCAGGAAGCTGGCGTCCGTCGCAAGCTGACGGAAGTTTTCCAGTCCAATGAAAGTGACCTCGCCGAATCCTGACCAGTCCGTCAGCGAAAAGCCGACGGTCGCCAGCGTGGGCAGCACAATGACCACAATCGTGGAGACCATCAGCGGCATCAGAAAGAGCCAGCCCTGGAAGGTGTGCCTGCGCCAGGACCTGTTGTTTATCAGCCAGGTCATGCTGCAGATCTCATCGGGCGGCCATGAGGCCGGCGCAGATTGGCGTCGGCGTGTGCACTGGACGGGGAGGAGTTTGTCGGCCTGAACTGCCGCCTGGTGACCGATCTTCTCTGACGGGACTCACTTTCGGCAGGTATGGCTTTGTGTCCCCGGGCTGGCGGATGCGGGGCATCATACAGGAACTGTTGCAGGCTCACCCTGGTGACTGGGCGAGCCTGCAACATGGCTATGTTCAACCGGACATGAATGGCGTTCAGTGGCCCGGTGTTTCGTGAAAGCGATCAGCCCCTGCCGAAAACCGGGGGAACGGCGCCGGCAGTCAGTTCTTCATCGAACACGGCCGCCATACCTTCGCAGTAAGCAGCAGGCGTAAGGTCACCCGTGAAGACCTTTTGCACTTCTTCATAGAGGTACGAGTGGCTCTTCGCAGGCCAGAAGGACCAGGGCGAATAGCCCAGGTTACCATCCGCCAGCAGATCGAAGAACTTGCTCACCCGGCCGTCCAGTTCAGCCGGAAAGTCACCTTCCTGGAAATTGAGCGGCGCGATGAAGTAGCTTGAGTGGTCCACGATGCGTTGTGCGATTGTGGCCGTGTCGCTGTAATAGGCATCCAGGAAACTGGCGGCGAGGTCGACTTCTTCACTCTGCGTCGTGATGGCCAGGGTCGTGCCGCTACCCAGTGGCACGACCGGGTATTGTGCTTCTTTGCGCAATGAAGGGTTCGGCACCCAGTTCCAGTCATCGTCAGTCTCGGCAAACAGGGAACTGACCCATGGGATGAACCAGGTCCCTTCCATGCTCATGGCGGCCTCGCGGGTCACCAGCTGATCATGCACGGTTGAGAAGGTCGTGGCGAAGAACTGCGCGGCGCCACCGGCAAACCAGCCCTGCTGCATGTATGAATTGAGCAGTTCAATGGCTTCGACAAACAGGGGGTCGGCGAAGGAAGCTGCGCCCGTCAGGGCCTCGTAAACTGCGTCCGGCCCGGCGTAGTGGTTGAAGAAAATGGCCACAAGCCAGTTTACGCAAAGAGGGCAGTCCGCGGTGTCACCGGAGAAGGGCAGGATGCCTTCCGCCACAACTGCTTCGGCCACGGCTTCAAGCTCGCTGCGGGTCGTCGGCACAGTTCAGCCCATGTCCTCGAACAGCGTTTCGTTGTAGTAGAGGCAGGTCTGGTCCACCGAATTGGGGAGGGCATAGAGTTTGCCGTTTACGCGGCCCGTATCCAGGGCCCAGGCCTGAAACTTGTCGGCCCAGCCAAACTGCTCCGCGTATTCATCCAGTTCAACCAGCTAGCCTTCCTGGGCAACTGCCTGCACGTGGGCCGGTCCGTTCCCCATGAAGATGTCCGGGCCGGCGCCCGCCTGCATCGCAATAGGGATTTTTCGCTCAAGCTCTTCGTCGATGTCCCAGGAAAACTCAAGGTTTACTCCCGGGTTTGCCTGCTCGAAGGGTTCAACAATGTTGGCGTTAAAGTAGTCCTCGATTTCCAGGTAACCGGAACTCCACCAAAGTTCGATGGTTGCTTCCTGGGCGAGGAGAGACGAAGCCGATGAGAGTGCCCCCGACGTTGCCAGGCTCGCTGGAACCAGAAAGCGGCCTGCAAAGGGGGCAAGGGCGGATTTGGAAGTGAGAGAAAGAAACTGGCGACGGGAAAGATGCTGTTTCATAATTGCCTCCTGAATACAAATATTGGCGACAAATTGTGGCGGCGTAGATGTACAGGTCAAAATTTTCCTGCACGTGAAGACCCAATCCAGGCAATTTGTTCTACCCGTGTAACCGGATCTGGAATTCGCTGACGGGAACCGGCTGCTGGCCGAAATTCAATTGCAGGATTGCGTGGGAGACTTCACATGAGCGGGCTGCCGTCCCGGAGAGGGCTGAAATGACCGCCGCTCTGTTTCATGGGTAGCCATTCCAGGTGAACGCCATACTGGCTGAACGGTTTATCGGCAGGACGCAAAAATGACCCGTCTTTCGAACGTGAACAGTACAGATCTCCGCGATGCCGTTCAACTCGGTTGTCAGACGATGACCAGGGCCTTCAATCGTCATGATGTGGACCGGCCCTTCTTCAGCGCTTTCGTCCGACCGGCAGCCCGCCTTGTCTGGAGCAATCATTATTCGGACGCACACGTGCCGGGCCGTCATCTGAACGCTCTGGTCGCCGCCAAAACGCATCTGGCTCTCGAAATCGATGACGAGGCTGTGCGCAAGCACGCCGATGCCCTGTACTTTTCTTATGGCGGCGAGATACCTCTTCCCCTGAATCGGGCGTCGATCAAGGCGGGCGAGCCGGATGTTTTCCTGGCTCACAACCTGAGGGAGGGTTTTCACGGCCTGAACGCGCTCATCCTTGCCAATGAAGATAGCCATGCTTTCGATTTGGTCAGGCGTTCAGTCGATTTCGTACAAAAGAACTGGAACACACGTACCGGCTGGTCCTTTCAGGAAGCACCCTCCGGGTTCATCCCAAATCACGTCGTCAGCGGGATAGGAAGGGCGATCGGACCGCTGGTAAAGATCTATGTGAACACCCGGCACGAACCCGCGCTCGCGCTGGCCCAGGACATCGCCGGGGCCGCGCTGGAGTTCTATCCGAAAGACGGTCACTATCTGGGGGAAAGGTTTGGCAGCCATGTCCATTCGATTACCTCGACCCTGTCCTCGCTGGCCCAACTGTCCGAACTGACCGGCGATTCCGGGCTACTGCAAAGAGTGGCGGCATTTTACGACCATGGATTGTGGGAGATCCGGGACGAAATCGGCTGGGCTATCGAGTCCACAAGGCCGGACGCGGACCCGGACCGGGGCGAGGTCAACACCAGCGGCGACATTCTGGAAACAGCGCTGATTTTGGGAGCGCATCACGATTCTGCATACTACGGCGATGCGGAGCGCATCCTGCGTTGCCACATCCTGCCTTCCCAGTTGCGCGACATTTCCTGGTCTGTCGCAAGAGAGGGTGGCAACCTGCCCCCAGGCTCGGTGTTTGCCCGCCTGCAGGGCGCCTGGGGCTTCCCGGCTCCCTATGGTCATGAACCGCTCGGCCTGCGATCCGTCCAGTTCAACCTGGATATCGTCGGTGGCACCGTGGCCTCACTCTGCGAGTATTTCCGGCGGTCCTGGGGCCTGGACAGCGATAATCGTCTCTGGCTGCATTGCCTGACTGACCTTGACGACGAGGCGATTCGGGTCTGTACGCCTTACACCCAGGACACTCTGTCGATTCTCCGGAGAAGGCCGGGCGCCGTGGCAATCCGTGTGCCCAACTGGTTTGACGGAGACCCGGCGGCGTTTGCAGCTGGCAATAACCTGACGTTGGCTGGCGGGTACTGGCACAATGAATCGACAGAAGCGCCAACATTGCTTGAGTTGCCATTGACGCTGGAACAGAGGACCGTGGTCTTGCGGCACAGAACACGCGACATCAGGGTCGTTCTTGCAGGTGACTCGGTAGTCACGATGGAGAACCATGGCGCAGAGTTGACTTTTTTTGCCACACGCGAGAAACAATAGACGTACTGCAACTGTCCTTTATGCAGGGCCTTGACTGATAGTGGTCATGTCAGAGTTTTTGCCCGATCCCAGGTAATCCGTTTTACAGTCAGGGCCTAAACTGCGCCTTAGCCTTGATTTCATTGACCGAGCCACAATTGATATTTGACAGATCAACAAGGGCGCGAAAGAATTGGTAGCACCACTGACCAATTCAAGGTGCGCTTGTGAGAAGTGTTAGCGACACTCCTGGAACCATTGACGGACTTGAGAGAGTCAACAGAACCAGTGTCCGCGAACAGACCCTGGAACAACTAAAAAACTACATTGTTTCGGGTGACTTGGGGCCAGGCGGCCGACTGCCTTCCGAACGCGCCCTGTCCGAAGCGCTGGGTGTTGGACGTTACAGCGTAAGGGAGGCGATCAAGATCCTGGAAGCCGTAGGCCTGCTTGAGTCACGTCCGGGGGACGGCACGTTTTTGGCGCGGCGTACCGGCGAACAGTTTGGAAGGATTCTGGGGATGGGCCTGGCTGCATGGGGCGGGGCCATCATCGAGATTCTTGACGCCCGTGGGATCATTGAAGTGGAGGCCGCCCGGGCGGCTGCAGAACGTGCCAGGGAAGGAGATCTGGGTCTGATGCGCCAGGAACTGGAGCGCATGCAGCGGGCTGTGCAGCAGCACGACGTTCCTCAATACCTTGCCGGTGACATGGAATTCCACCGTCGGGTCGCCCAGGCGAGCAAAAACGCCATTGTCTGGCAATTTGTCAGCAATCTGACGGACCTGCTGGAAGAAGTTCTGCAGGAGGCGAAGGTCGACGAAATGCCGGCCCAGGCGGAAGGAGGTGCGTCGCACCAGGACATCTACCTGGCCATCGCTGCCGGCGAAGGTCAGGCGGCAGCGAGGGCCATGCGCCGGCATATACAGTTCACCACGGAAGTCTGGCAGACCATGGTTTCCCTTACCGCCGGCAAGGAGTAGCCAGGGAAGGAGGGAGAGTGGCTGAACGGAATGTTAGGGTAATTGGGGATGCACTTGAAGAAAGGAGAAGTGAAATGAGCAGGAAATCACCGTTATCGCATGGAGCGTTTTCCCGCAGGGACTTCCTGCGGGGCAGCAGCATAGGCCTCGCCGCCGCCATGGCCAGTCGCTATGGCCTGTCCCTGGCTCAGGATGCGTCCGGCATCCCGCAGGAATTGATTCCCGGCAGCCCCGGTCATCCGCGTGGTTGGAAGACCACTCTACCGCCGATTCCGGAGGGCATGCCCGTTTCGCCACCTGTGACCATTTCCGGCAGTCGACGCGCTCCCTGGGAGTTTGCCGAAGGTGACAATATTGAAAACTCTCCCTTTACTCGCCTGACCGCCGCAGCATTGGGCATCAACTGGCAGCTGGCCTTCAGCTGGGTCGATACGGATGAAGGACTTCAGAAATACAATCTTGCGGTCGCCAGTGGCGAATTGCCTGACTTTATGGAGACCGTCCCGTTGCAGGTTTACTCGGACCTGCTGGAAAACGACTTGCTGGAAGACATCACAGACGTGTATGAAGAGGTTGCCAGCCAGGAGTGGATCAAGGACCCGCTATCCTTTGGGGACGGGGTCGCGTGGCGTCTGGCTGAAGTCAACGGACGCAAGATGGGCTTCCCCTACATTGAACAGGCCGCGCAAAACGACAAGGTCATGTGGCTGCGTGAAGACTGGCTGGAAGCGGTGGGTATGGGCGCGCCGACCACCATCGATGAACTGCATGCCGTGGCCAGCGCCTTTAAGGGCGCGGACCTCGGACAGGGCGGTGACGGTACGACCCTCGGGCTGGTGGCCTGCAATACCCTGGACGCCTGGTATGGCTCGCTTGATCCGGTCTTCGGCGCCTGGGGGGTTATGCCCGGTTCATGGACGCCGGATGCCAATGGCGACCTTGAGTACAACAGCGTACGTCCGGAAATCAAGGAAGTGCTGTCCGTGCTGAGGGACTGGTATGCGGAGGGCCTGTTTGCGCAGGACTTCTTCACCCTGCGTCCCGGCCAGACGGCCTTCGCCCACGTGGGCGCCAATATCGCCGGCCTGCACTTCTCGCCCGCCTTTGCCGCTATATTCGGCCTGTCGGACAGTGTCGCCAATGATCCCGATGCCCGCTGGATTTTTGCCGACATCCCGGCCGGCCCCACCGGAATCAAGAAAAAGTCCTGGAGCAACCCGGTTCCGGATACCGTGTTCTGTTTCCGCAAGGGTTTTGAACACGTCGATCTGGTGCTTAAGCAAATCGGCTGGTGGGCAGAACTCATGCAGAATCCGGTCAATCGCTACCACGGTTGGGAAGGTACGGACTACTTCTGGGTTGGCGACGAACTGGACCTGAACGGCTACGACAGCAGCAAACACTTCTTCGGGCCGCCCGGAACCAATGGCGGTAGCCGCACCGATCCCTTTTTCGATGCCAAATCGATCAAGCACCGTCAGGAGGAGTGGCCCAAAACGCCCGAAGACCAGCGCGACGCCATCATGGATGACTTCCTTGGCAAGGACACGCTGTCGCAGCTTTGGGATCGGGCCACCGTATTCGCCATCGATCGCTGGGAACATGATGGCATCCGCAACCACTTCACCACTGTGCCGACCGAGACCATGAGACGGGCCGGCACTTCGCTGGATGGTCTGGAACAGGAAACGCTGTTCAATATCATCATCGGCGAAGAGCCGCTGGACCGCTTCGACTCATTCGTGGAGGAGTGGCGCTCGGGCGGCGGTGACCGCATCACCGGCGAAGTGAACGAGTGGTATCATGGTAGCTGATTTAAGTGGCCGGGGCATCTCCTGCATGCCCCGGCCTTTTGCATAACAGGCGTGGACGCGTGCTGCTGAAGGCGGGCCTGGTGAAGAGGCATGAGCCCCTGCGCGCCTATCTGAGGCGCAGCTGGCCGCTGTATGCCATGATATTGCCCGGCCTGCTTTTCATTCTGCTCTTCCGTTATTTGCCGATGTATGGTGTCGTCATTGCCTTCCAGGATTTCAGTCCCGCAAGGGGCTTTGCCTCGTCCCGCTGGGTCGGTTTCGATAACTTTGACTTCCTGTTTTCCTTGCCGGAATTCGGCCGTATATTAAGCAATACCCTGATCATCGCGGTACTCAAACTGGCCCTCGACCAGCTGGGCGCCATCGTGCTGGCCCTGCTGATCAACGAGGCGCGCAACCTGGTGTTTCGCCGTTCAATCCAGACCCTGATCTATTTGCCTCATTTTCTGTCCTGGATTGTGCTGGGCGGCATCCTGCTTGACATCCTCTCGCCTTTCGGCATCGTCAACAACCTCGTTCGCGCGCTGGGCCAGGAGCCGCAACTTTTCCTGGGCAGCAACGACTGGTTTCGCATCACCATCATTGGCTCCAGCCTTTGGAAGGGCGTCGGTTTTTCGACGGTGGTCTATCTCGCTGCCCTGACCGCGATCAGCCCAACCCTGCAGGAAGCGGCTGCGATTGACGGCGCCGGTCGCTTCCGACGCATCTGGCACATCATCCTGCCGGGCATCCGCCCGACCATCGTGCTGCTTGCCGCGCTCAGCCTGGGTGACGTCCTGCAGGCCGGCTTCGAGCAGATCCTGACGCTCTACAGCCCGGCCGTTTATCGCACGGGCGATATCATCGACACCTACGTGTACAGAGTGGGCCTGGTCTCCGCGCAGTACAGCCTGGCCGGCGCGGTAGGCCTGTTCAAGTCCGTCATCGGTTTCTTTCTCATCGTCGCTTCGTACTGGCTCGCAGACCGCTATGCGGGTTATCGCATCCTTTAGGAATCGAATTGATACGCGAAAACAGTTTGTCCAGCCGCCTCTTTGACGTCAGCAATCATCTGTTTCTGGCTGGTTTCGCGCTTCTCTGCCTGCTGCCCCTGATTCACATTTTTGCCGTTTCGCTCAGCGGGCGCGGGCCGGCCAATGGCGGCTTCGTTTCGTTCTGGCCGCTGGATTTTACGCTGGAAAACTATGACCAGGTCATCGGCTCACCGGTCTTTCTGCGCTCGCTCTTCATTTCCTTTCAACGCGTCGTTCTGGGCGTCAGCCTCAACATGGCGTTGATTGTGTTGTGTGCCTACCCCCTGTCGAAATCGCCGATGGTCTTCCGCGGCCGGACCGTCCTGATCTGGGTCTTTGTTTTCGCCATGCTGTTTGACGGCGGTCTGATTCCCACCTTCCTGGTCGTACGCAGTCTGGGCCTGCTCAACAAGCTGGGCGCGCTGATCCTGCCCGGCGCGGTGCCCATATTCAGCGTCATTTTGATGATGAATTTCTTCCGGGATATCCCGCGCGAACTTGAAGAATCGGCCCTCATTGACGGGGCGTCCCACTGGAAGGTCCTGTGGCACATCTATCTGCCCTTGTCGTTGCCGGCGATCGCCACCCTGACGCTGTTCGCGGCTGTCGGCCACTGGAACGCCTGGTTCGACGGCCTGATCTACATGACCGACTCAAACAACTACCCGATGCAGACCTATTTACGTACCGTAGTCGTTGAACTGGATCTCACGCGGGTTGGCGTGACACCCCAGGAGTTGCTGCGTCTGTCCGATCGTGCGATTCGTGGCGCGCAAATCATCGTCGCCACCGTGCCGATTCTGGTTGTTTACCCCTTCCTGCAACGCTACTTCGTCTCCGGCATCCGACTGGGCGCCGTGAAGGAATGAGTGCTGCAATCTGCACAAAAGAGGGTTTTCATGACAGTTAAACCAGACTTCGGCGGGCGCTTCCCTTTCGGGACGCACGTCTATCGCGAGCCCTGTCTGGACCTGGAGAGCGTTTTGGCGGACCTTCCGCTGCTGAAGCGCCTCGGTTTCAACATGATCAAGATCCAGGAGCACTGGAGCACGGACGAACCGGAGGAAGGCCGCTACGAATTTGGCCGGGTGGACCGCGTGATCGCGCGCGCCGGGGAACTCGACCTGGGCATCTATCTGGGATTGACGATGGAACAGGCGCCCATTTGGCTCTGGCGCAAATTTCCGGGCTGCCATCTGGTCGGCGCCGACGGCCGCAGTCACATGACTCCCACGCAATACACCATTCCCATGGACGGCAAGCCCGGGCCGTGCTGGGACCATCCCGGGGTGCGCAAGGCGGCAGAACGCTTCATCGCCCAACTGGCGCGGCACATCGGACGGCACGAAAACATCTGGGCCTGGAATACTTTTCAGGAGATTGGCTTTTGGCCCAACGAGGCCGGCAAGACTGGCTTTTGCTACTGTCCCCACACCCTGGAGCGCTTTCGTGACTGGCTGCGCGAACGTTACGGGTCGCTGGAGGCTCTTAACGCCGCCTGGCAGTTGAATCATGCGCTCTGGCAGGACGTCGAGCCGCCGCGACGCCAGGAACCGGTGGCGCCCTTCATTGACTGGCGCTACTTCATGGACGACGTCACCCTGACGCGCAACCTTGAGTTCAAGACCGCCGCCCTGCGCGCCAATGACCCGCACCGGCGACCGGTATTCAGCCACGCCGACACGCCCCGCATCGCTTCGGGGGCGGAGTGGCGCTGGGCGCGCGCAGCCGATTTCTTCGGCACCAGCAACTATCCCATGTGGAACAACGGCCAGGCATGGGACGACCCCGTCGAGGACGAGGCCGGGGCCCGGCGCAACGAAATCTGGGAAGAGATGATGATGTGTACGGACCTGGCGCGCGCCAACAATGGCCGCGACCGCGCGCTTTGGGGCGCGGAATTCCAGGGCGGGCCGATCGTCACTTCGCTGCACGTCAGTCGCACGCCGACTGCCGCCGACCTGCGTCGCTGGATGCTGACGGGCCTCGCTTGCGGCATGACCGGCATCAGTTTCTGGAACCACCGCCCCGAGCGCTTCTGGAAGGAAGGCAACGGCTTCAGCCTGCTGGACCATCACGGAGAGTCGACGGAGCGGATGCTTGCCGCCAGCGACATCGGCCGCAGGGTGCAGGAGCACGCACATTTCTTTTCGCAAAGTCAGCCGCCGCGGGCCAGGGTGGCGCTGTTGGTCAACGAAGACCTGTATCACTTTTTTCAGGCCTGCAACGGGGACGTGCATTACCACTACATGTACAACATGCGCGGCTGGTACGCGCGTCTGTGGCGCCTCGGCATCCCCGTCGACTTTATCGACGCCGCCGACGTCAGCGTGGGAGAACTGGAGCATTACCGGGCGGCCGTGCTCTGCATGCCGTTGGCGCTGGAAGCGGACTGGTTCGCCCACCTGGTCAGCTATGTTGAGCGGGGCGGGACGCTGATCAGCGAAGCCTGTCCGGGGCGCTACGATCGACTGGGGTGGACGACGCGCGCTCAAATGGTTGACGGGGCCGAAGCCTTGTTTGGCGTGTCCCATGAAAGTCTGACGCTTGTGCATGAACCGACGCAACCCGGTCGCTGGATGCCGCGGGAGCGGCGTTTCGGGGAATTCCAGGCCGCGACCGTGTTGCAGGGTGCTGGCGCCTCCAGCGGACACCGTGTGCTGGCAAACTTTTGGCTGCAGACCCTGCGGCCCGGGAATGCCCAGGCGATCTTGCTGACCGGGCAACAGGTCGGGGCGACCAGAAACCGCCATGGGGATGGTCAGGCGATCTTGTTGGGCAGTTTCCTCGGAATGAGCGCCATGGCGCATCGCGCGACCGATCCCGGTACGGACGATTTTGTCTCGTCCCTGCTCGCGGAAGCCGACGTCTTTCCGGACCGCTGCGGCCGCCTGTTGCGACGGCGGCGGCGGCTGGATGACGAACAGGCCTGGTTCCTGGTCAATCCCGCTGCGGAGGACTGCGAGGAAGAGGTCGATCTGGAAGGGCTGAAACTGGGCGCCGACCTGACAGGGGACTCGGTGGTGCATGATTCAGGGGTGCGGGTCACCCTGCGAGTACCTGGCGGCAGTTTGAGCTGTCTCCTGCTGCGAGCTCAGGACTGATTGAGGCGTGGGTCAACCACGTAGTAAAGCAGGTCGACCAGGGTATTCATGAGTACGTAGGCCAGGGCCACGACGATGACGGCGGCCTGCACGACCGAGTAATCGCGGGACAGAATCCCTTCCAGCAGCAACCTGCCCAGGCCCGGCCAGGCGAAGACCGCTTCGGTGATCACGGCGCCGCCCAGCAGGGCGCCAAACTGCAAGCCTTGCAGGGTGATGACTGGCAAAATGGCGTTGCGCAGGGCGTGCCGCAGGGCGACCCGTCGTTCCAGCAGGCCCTTGCCCCGGGCCGTGCGCACGTAGGAGCTGTGAAGTTCCTCCAGCATGGCCGCGCGCGTCAGACGCGTGACAAACCCGGTCGACGTGATGCCTATGGCAAGGGAGGGCAGGATGAGATGATGCAGGAAGCTGAGGAGCGCTTCCCGGTTGCCGGTGAGAAAATGGTCGATCAACATGAAGTTGGTGATGATCTCATAGCTCAGGCGGGAGTCGATGCGTCCGCTGGTGGGCGCGATACGCAGGCGCACTGCGAATACGATCACGAGCATGATGGCCACCCAGAACCAGGGCAGGGACATGCCGGTGATGGCCAGCAGCCGCAAGGCGTTGTCGACCAGTCGTCGGCGCGTCACGGCCGCCATGACGCCAATGACGATGCCGGCGACCGTGCTGAACACCATGGCAACCAGCGCCAACTCGATGGTTGGCGGAACGCGTTCGAAGAGCAAGCGATTAATCGGCGCGCCGGAACTCATGGATATGCCGGTATCGCCGGACAGCAAGGCGCGCATGAAAGTCAGATACTGCAGGTGCAGCGGCTTGTCCAGGTCCCACTCGGCCTCAATCCGGGCGATGGCGACCGGGTCCACCAGCTGGTTGCTGATGGACTGTATCGGGTTGCCGGGCACGAGGCGCAGGGCGAAGAAAGTCAGGGTCGTGACCGTCCAGAGGACAAAGGGCAGCCAGATCAGCCGGCGAACTAACCAGGCGAGCACGGATCACCCGGACTGGTTGCGCATGTAGGGATCGAGGCGGTCCCGCAGACCGTCGCCGATGAAGTTGACGCTGAGAACTGTCAGGGTCAGACAGAGGCCCGGGAAAAAGGGCACGTGGGCGGCGTCAAACAGCAGGGACTGGCCATCGGCGATCATCATGCCCCAGTCCGGCGTGCCGGTCTCCACGCCCAGGCCGAGAAAGTTGAGCGCCGTCGCGGAAGAGATGGTCACGGCCAACATGGCACTGGCGTGTACCAGAACAGGCGGCAACATGTTTGGCAGGATGTGGCGTTGCACGATGGCGGGATCCCTGGCGCCGAGGGCGCGCGCGGCGACCACGTATTCCTGGCTCATCAGTTGCAGGATGACGGCGCGGGCGAGACGCGCGAAAACCGGCACCTGGGCCACGCCCACGGCGATGATCAGGTTGCCAGGACCCGTTCCCAGAGTGGTAACGACCAGAATCGCCAACAAGAGAGATGGAAAGCTGAGCATGATGTCCATGCAGCGCATCAGCAGGACATCCACGCGGCCCCCCAGGTAGCCCCCCGGGATGCCGATGGCGAGCCCGAAGACAAAGGAGAGGGCCAGGGCCAGGAAGCCGGTGCCGAGGACGCTGCGGCCCCCGTGAAGCACGCGGCTAAAGACATCCCGTCCGATTTCGTCCGTACCGAAGGGATATTCAATTGAAGGCGCCTTGAGGCGGTTCTTGATGTCCCGCTGGCCGGGGTCGCGCGGGGCGATGGTCGAGGCAAGCAAACTGGCCAGCAAAATGAAGGTGAAAAAAACGGCACCGGGCAGGGCGATATCCCAGGTCCGCCAAAGGCGTAAAAGTGAATTTGAGCGGGTTTGCAAGGGAGGGGACGGGACGTTCATCCCGTCCCCCTTTGGCACGGCCGCCACTGGCGACTCCGACAGTCCTACTGGTCCAGCCAGACGTTGCGGAAATTCACGCGACCGGCCGCAGTACCCTGCGTGTCCACGCCCTGCACGTGCTCGCGCACGAAGATTGGCGGTTGCAGGTAACCGAGATAGGCCATGATCATCATGTCAAGGGAAAGCGCCTGGATTTCCCCGTAGACTTCGGCTCTGGCGGCGGGATCGACCACGGCGATACCCATGTCAACCAGTTCGTTCAGACGCGCCGCGGAATCGAGACCGCCGTGATGCGTCTGACCTCCGCCGTACACAGTATTCAGGATGATGGCCTTGTCATGCGGATCCGGCAGGAAGGTTGAGCGCTGGGTCATGGAAATCTGCGCCAGACCTTCGTTGACCTTGCCCAGAAATGACCCGGTGTCCAGCCGGTCCAGCGTCACGTCAAAGCCAACGGCTTCGAGGTCCACTGCGACCAGTTCCGCCAGAAGCGGCCAGAAACGATTGTTCTCGAAGGTCACAGTGACCGGGATCGGCGTCTCCAGGCCCGATTCAGCCAAGAGTTCACGCGCCAGGTCGGGATCGTAGCGGCTGGTCTCCATGCCGGCAGGGTCGAACCCGAGGTCATTGGGGCCCAGAATGCTGGCCGGGTGTTGGGCAAGCCCGCTGAGACCGCCCTCAATGATGGCGTCGCGGTCGATGGCGTGGTTGACGGCCCGGCGGACCAGCAGGTTGTCCAGCGGCGCCTGGGTCACGTTGAGGGGCATGAAGAGATTGACCAGCGGCGCACCCACCTCGATGCGCAGATCATCGTTTTCGTCGGCGGTGATACGATCCACCGACGTGAAGGGCGCGTAAAGGGTCAGGTCGACTTCGCCGGCCTCCAGCGCCGCCAGAATCGAGGCCTCATCCGGCCAGGCGCGAATGATGATCTGGTCCAGCCAGGGGCGACCGGCCCAGTAGTCTTCGTTGGCCGCCAGCACCGCCTCCTGCCCAGGCACGAAGCGCTCCACGCGGTAGGGGCCGGCCATGGACATGTTCAGGCCGACTTCCTGTCCGTACTCGTCCAGCGCCTTCGGGCTGATGATGTAGCCATCGGGACGCGTGAAGACGAGCAACTGGGTGGCGTTGGGCTGTTTCAGAGTCAGCTGCACGGTGAGGTCATCCAGCGCTTCCAGGGACTCCCAGTTCTCGAAGCCCTGGTTGAAGTACATGTACATGCCCTCGATATAGCCAGGGTCATCCGTGGCGAAGGGGCGCGACATGCTGCGAACGACCGCCTGGGCAGTCACCGGTTCGCCATCATGGAAGACCATGTCGGGACGGATATTGAAGGTGTACACCAGGCCGTCATCCGAAATCGTCCAGCTTTCTGCCAGTCCGGGCCTGGCGGCGCCTGTTTCAAAGTCCGCCTGGACCAAGCCCTCGCCGATGGAATCGATGACGTGCAGCCCGCCGAAACCATGCCAGAATCCGATGTCCAGCGAATCGCCCATGATTTCAGCCGCTACGACCAGGGTGCCTCCCTGTTGCGGCTCCTGGGCGCTGACGCTGCCTGAAGCGAGAATTAGCATAAGTACCAACGTCAGTGAAAACAACTTGCGCAACATGTTTCCTCCGTGAAGTCTCCTGTCGTTTGAATAACTCACGGCGCAATTATGGCAACTGCTGCGCCGATACGCCAGTTGGTCGGCCGTCAGACGGATTTGGCCCCGTCTTTTTCCCAGGCGGCGTAGAATCGTTTCAGGTGTTGGCCCAGGCGATGCGGTGAGGAGGGCGCATGTTTCTCCAGCGCCTCTCTCATGGCAGCGTTGAGCCCGGCTTCCTCCAGGCGCGGGTGGTGGCCGTCGCGCAACAACCATTCGCCATGCACCATCACGTGGCGGACGTGTCTGTGCGTGGCGCGCCGCAGAAAGAACTCCGGTATGTGATTGTCCGAAGGGAAATGCGCGGGCAGCGCGTCGCCGCGGATGGCCCCCCAGTCCAGCAGCACCAGGTCTGCCAGCCAGCCGGGCTTGAGCGCCCCGAGCGCCGCCTCCCGGCCAAAGGTGGCGATAGCGCCGCAACGCGTGGCCATCATCAGCACTTCCTCCGGCGTCAGGCCACCAGAATTCGCGCCGGGTTTATTGCCGAGAGTGAACGCCAGGCGCATTTCGCGCAGGTAGTCCTGGTCGTCGTCCAGGGCATGCCCGTCCATGCCAATGCCGACGTTGACGCCTGCCTGGCGGTAGCGGGCGATCGGGGCGATGCCGCTGCGCAAGCGCAGGTTGCTGGAGGGGTTGTGCGCCACGCTGACGCCGCGGGCGGCCAACAGGGCGGGGTCGTCGGCCTCACTCCACACCATGTGCGCCAGAGTCAGCCAGTCGCCCAGCGCGCCGAGCCGGTCCAGCTGGTCGATGAAGCCGCGACCCCAGCTCCGCCAGGCGTATTCCCGCTGATACGGCGACTCCAGCATGTGCATCTGAACACGGGTGTTGTTGGCGCGGGCCCAGTCCCTGGCGCCCAGGATCAGTGCATCGCTGGCCCACTGGCCGCCCACCGGGCTGGCCTGAATGTGAATCCGGTGGTTTCGGGCATCATGGTAACGGTCATAAAGGCTCTGCAGTCCATCGAGCCACTCACCCAGGTCCATGCCGGGCTTTCCCACCCTGGCGCGGGCCGCCTCCCGCAGGTCGGGGGAAAGCGACGCGATGAAGTTCTCCTCGTCGCGATATACAAGGGTGTTCTGGTCCAGCAGCGGCGGAAACATGGCCACGCGCAGGCCGGCCCGCCGGTAACCGGCCAAGGTCTCCGGAATCTCCTCGAACATGGTGGTGAGGCTGGCCGGGTTGTGGCTGTGGGCGACCGAGGTGACGCCGGAACGAATGAGTTGCCAGCCTTCATATTCCGCTGCCAGGCGGGGCGGGATGGGTGGCAGGCTGCCGAGGCCGGCGAGCCAGACCTCGAGCAGGTCATCGGGCAGGCCCAGCGCCACCGTGCCCAGGGCGCGACCATGGTCGTGGCTGTTGACGAGACCGGGCAAGAGGAGCAGGTCGTCGCTGCCCAGGACCGGGACTTCCGGATGTTGGCTGACCAGCGCAGCCCGCCCGCTGATTTCGGCGATGGTCGCCCCTTCGACCAGGAGGGCGACGTCGCGCTGAAGCTCGTTGTCCACAAGTCCCAGACCGGCGTATACGATCTGGCGACTGGTTGTCACGGCGAAAACAACCCCGCCTGTTGCCCACCGTCGATGATGAACGCCTGGCCGGTAATCATGCGCGCGGCGTCCGATGCCAGCCAGAGCGCCAGTTGGGCCACGTCCTCCGCCTGGATCATGCCGGGCAGGGGCTGGCTGCCCTCAAGGAATGCATCGCGTTCCGGTCCGCTGAATGACGCGGTCAGGGGGGTATCCACGAATCCAGGGCAGATGGCATTGCAGCGTATGTTTTCTCTCGCGTAATCCAGAGCGATGCTGCGGGTCAGGTTGATCACGCCGGCCTTGGCCGCGGCATAGGCCGCCTTGCCCGTGGACGGTCGCAGACCGAATGTGCCGGCCGTATTTAGAATCACGCCACCGCGCCCACGCATGTGCGGGATGACCTGCCTGGACGCCAGGAAGACGCCCTTGAGGTTGATGTCCAGGCATTCGTCCCACTGCGCTTCATCGATGTCGGTGATGCGACCGGAGGGGCTGATGCCGGCATTGTTGAACAGGACGTCAATGCGGCCGTAGTGGCCGATGGCCGCGTTCACCAGTTTGCTGACGCTGGCATCGTCGCTAACGTCGGTCTGCACGGCCTGCGCCGCTCCGCCAGCCTGAACGATGCTGGCGGCCGTCCGCCGGACGCTTTCAAGTGTCCTGCCGGCGCAAACCAAGCTGGCGCCGGCGGCGGCGAAGGCGAGACAACTGGCCGCCCCGATGCCGGAGCCGGCGCCCGTAACAATGACGACCACACCCCGCATGGACATGGTCGTCAGTCGAGCAACCAGCCGCCGTCCACGGGCACGACAGTCCCGGTGAGGTAACGGGACTCATCGCAGGCCAGAAAGAGCGCCAGTTCGGCGACATCCTCTGGCGTCCCCGGACGGCGCAGGGGGATGCGTTCCTGCGCCCAGCGCTGCATGTCTTCCTGACTGGGCAGCATGCTGGTGTCGATGATGCCGGGCGCCATGGCGTTGGCGCGAATGCCCTGCGGGCCGTACTGCAGGGCGATGTGGCGCGTCAATCCCGCGACCGCCGCCTTGGACGTGCCGTAGGCCGCCGAATGGGTGAAAGCGATCAGGGAACTGATTGAGGCGAGGTTCACGATCGCGCCGCGGATTTCGTTGGCCAGCCAGTGACGAATGACAATCTGCGACGGCAGAAAGACGCCTGTCACGTTCACCCGCAGCATGCTTTCCCACTGTTCGTCGCTCATATCCTCGAACACGGCGTTGAAGAAAATCCCCGCATTGTTGACCAGCACGTCGACCTGGCCAAACTGCGCTATGGCGGCGTCGACGAAAGCCTGTACAGAGTCGCGCTGCGTGACGTCTGCCTCACGCGCCAATACGCTGACGCCCTGGGCGCGCAGTTCAGTGGCAAGGGCCTGTACGCCGTCTTCATTCAGGTCGCAGAGCGCCAGAGCGCAGCCTTCTTCCGCGTAGCGTTGTGCGATGCCGGCGCCAATGCCACGGGCCGCGCCCGTGATGATGGCGCACTTTCCTGACAGGCGTCCCATGGCCCCTACTCCTCCTCGATCCAGGCGACGACCTCGCCAACCGGGACCTCTTCATCCAGGTCGCAGCAAAGTTCGACGAGAGTTCCCGCCGCAGGCGCCTCCAACTCAACCTCGACCTTCTCGGTCGTGATCACGGCGAAGCCGTCTCCCGCAGCCAGGGAGTCTCCCGGTTGCGCCAGCCATTCGACGATGATGCCTGACTCCATCGTCATGCCGAACCTGGGCATGCGTACGGCTACCCGTGCCATGTCAGGCTCCCTCTGCCTGCATGCAGCGACGCAGCGCGTCCAGGATGCGTTCCGTCGTAGGGACCGCTGCTTTCTCCAGCACGGGACTGTAGGGCAGGGGCACGTCCAGATTGCTCACCCGTTGCACCGGCGCGCGCAAGTGCGGAAAGGCTTTTTCGGCGACAGTGGCCGCCCATTCGCTGGCCGCTCCGCAGACCGGAAAGCTCTCGTCCACGGCGACGAAGCGGCCGGTCTTGCGCACGCTGCGCAAGACGCAGGCCTCGTCCCAGGGCTTGAGCGTACGCAGGTCGATGACCTCACACTCGACGCCTTCCCGGGCCATCGCGCGGGCGGCTTCCAGGCAACGCCGCGTCATCGCGCCCGCCGTGCAAATTGTGACGTCCCTGCCTTCCCGGCGAATGGCCGCCTCCCCGAGCGGGATGGTGTAGGCTTCGTCGGGGACCTCGCCACGCAGGCTGCCCAGCGTAATAGGACTGAGGAAGAGCACCGGGTTGTCATCGCGTATGGCCGAGATGAGCAGTCCCTTCACGTCATAAGGCGTGGAGGGCAGCACCACCTTGATGAGCGGCATGTTCATGAACATGGGATGCACGGGCTGGCTGTGGTGATGGCCGGCGCTGATGCCAGCGCCGCTCACCGTCATGAGCACGAGCGGCAGTTTCGTCTGCCCGCCGAACATGTAGCGCATGGCGCCGGCCTGGTTGGCGATCTGATCGAAGGCCAGGTAAAGGAAGGTGCCAAACATCAGGTCAATAACTGGTCGTATGCCGGTCGCCGCCGCGCCGACGCCGGCGCCGGCGACGGCCAGTTCCGAGATGGGCGTGTTGATCACGCGTTCATCGCCGAATTCCCGGTGTAGCCAGCGCGTCCCGGCGAATACACCCACCTTGACGTCTTCGCCGATCACGACAACGCGCTCGTCACGCTGCATCTCCGCGCGCAGGGCTTCGCGCATGGCATCGACGCTGGTCTTGCGTGGCATGGTCGCGACTTTTCCTCTCGCTTCCTGCTTCAGGCCCAGGTGTCTTCGAGGACGGTATCGGGATCGGGCCAGGGGCTCTCACGAGCGAAGGTCACGGCCTCGACCATTTGCTGAGAGGATTCCTGATCGATGCTCTCCAGGGCATGCCCATCGGCCAGACCCTCCAGCAGTATGCGTTTATGCAGGATGAGCAGGGGATCCCGTTCCCGGGCCAGTTGCTCTTCTTCCGGCAGGCGGTACTTCTGGCCGGCCAGAAAGGCTTCCTCGCCTTCTGCATGGCCGCCGCGCCGGTGCGTTTTGGCCTCAATCAGGGTCGGACCCTCGCCAACCCGCGCGCGCTCGACCGCCCGCTTGGCGACTGCGTACACCTCCAGCGCGTCGCAGCCATCCACGCTTAGGCCGGGAATGCCATAGCCGCTTGCCCGGACGGCGATGTCCTCTATGTTCATGGTGTCCTGCGCCGGCGTGAATTCGCCATATTGATTGTGCTCACAGACGAAGATGACTGGCAGGCCCATGGTAGACGCCAGGTTAAGCGACTCGTGAAAGCTGCCTTCGTTGGCCGCTCCATCGCCAAAGAAACAAACGGAGACCTGGTCAGTCTTGCGCAGCTTGATGCTCAGGCCGGCGCCGGTTGCGATCGGGATGCCGCCGCCCACGATGCCACAGGCTCCCAGCATACCGATGCTGAAATCGGCGATGTGCTGGCTGCCGCCCTTGCCCCGACAATAGCCGGTCACCTTGCCAAAAATCTCGGCCATCATGCGCTTGGGGTCACCGCCCTTGGCCATGACGTGACCGTGGCCGCGATGCGTGCTCGTCACGTAATCATCCCTACGCAAGGCCGCGCAGACCCCTGCGGCGACAGCCTCCTCGCCGATGTAGAGATGCACGACGCCGGGTAATTCGCCGTCGCTGAAGAGTCGCCCCACTTCTTCTTCAAAGCGTCGAATGTTCAGTACGCGCCGGTAAATGTCCAGCGCCACATCTACCCGTACGTCACTCATGCAGTGACCTCCCTGCGCAGAGCCTGGCTGCCGTCAACGCCAGGGTACGCGTGGCGGACACGATCTGGTCGATTTCGATGCATTCATCCACCATGGGCCAGACCGGAATATACCCTGGCCCGTATTCCACGCAAGTGATGCCGGCGCCCTTGAAGTGGCAGGTATCGGCCGTCGCGCCAATACGATGACCGGCGCCGACTCGCGGCGCCTGGTGGTTGACCCGGGTATGCGCGTCGATCAGCGCCTGCACCAGGGGCGCGGCAGGGTCGGTGGCCTCGCGCGCCGGCATACTCTGGTGGCGATCGCTTTGGGGAATGACCAGTTCATGACGAAAGTCCGGGTCTTGCCGTCGGATGTCCTCAAGAAGCCCTGTCATGTCGGCGCGAACGCTGTCCTCGCTCATGCCAGGCACGATACGCAGGTCGAAGGCCAGTGTGGTGACGTCCTGATGGTGCGAAATGTCGCGGACGGCCATGGCGGGAAAGCCCGGCAACAGGGGATGGGGATCGAAGCGCAGCCAACCGCCATCCTGGACGGGCAGCAGCGGACGGTAGGACGGACCGAAGGCCTCAATGACCCTGGTGGCTTTCTCGATTGGGTTGACGTAAGGCACGCGGTGTTTGAATTCGCCGAGGACCCGGACCAGGCCCTGCACATAGCCGACGGAAATGAGCCCGACGTCCAGGTCCCCCGCCTCCGTCACAATGCAATTGTCCGGCCGCAGACCGCTGGCCAGCAGGTACTGCGCGCCGGCCCCGCCGCCAGTCTCCGCGACCACACAGGCGACGATCAGGTCGCCGCGCAGGGGCAGGGCGGAGCGGCGCAGAGTCTCGGCAGCCATGAGAATGGCTGCCAGGCCGCCTTTCATGTTGATGGCGCCCAGGCCGTAGAGAATGCCATCGTCGATGTCCCCGGCGAAGGGGTCATGCCGCCAGTCCGCGCGTCGGAACACGTCACCCTGCCAGTCGCTTGTGTCCGTATGCCCACAGAGCATCAGGGATGGCCCGCTGCCATCGCCGCGCAACGTGCCGATGGCCTGATGCGTACAGCCGCCCCCGGCGAGCGGCACTTCCTGCAGTTCGACCTCAAAGTTTCGTTCGCGCAGCCAGTCCGCCAGCCAGTGAGCCAGTTCCGATTCCTGCCATAGGAAGGATGGAATGCGGATCAGTTGCTGCGCCAGGTCGACGGCTTCGTCGGGGCACAGCAAATCCAGCAGGGAATCGGCGTCCATCAGGACAAGACCGGGGCCAAGTATGAAGGGCTTTTACTGCACCACAAGGCTGGTTGCATCGACAATCCGGCTTCACTTGGACCACTTGCGGGATTCTACACGATGGCCCGGCCCAGTCGCTACAATGGGCGACACACCGCCACGAAACAGGTCAGGGCCGCATGCATGTCTGAAGACATCGTCTATTCGCAAAAAGGACCGCCGGCGCTGCCGGAAATGAGCGGGCCGGAGCTGGAAGCCCGTCTGAAGGAGTCGCGGGTGCTGCTGTTGCCTTTCGGCGCTACAGAGGCGCACGGAGCGCATTTGCCGCTGGGCACCGACACTTACGAGGCGCGCGAAAACTGTCGTCGCGCCGCGTTGCGCCTTGAAGAGCGCGGTTGCCCGGTGGTGATCGGGCCGGAAATCCCCTTCGGCATATCCAGCTTCCACATGGGGTTCGTTGGGACCATTTCGCTCAGCGCCACGACCTTCCTCGCCCTCACGAAGGAGATCTGTCTGAGTCTGTACTCCAGCGGGTTCCGCAAGTTGGCCTTCGTCCACGGGCATGACGGCAACCTGCCAGGGATGATGGTGGCGGCCCAGGAAGTAGTCGACGCCACCGACGACGCGGAGGTCATGGTACTGAACTGGCTGGCGCCGCTTAGCCAAGTCTATCACCACATTCAGACGTCGAAAAAGATGGAAGGGCATGGAGGCGAAGGCGAGACGTCCAGGATTCTGGTGACGCATCCAGGCCTGGTGAAGCTGGAGCGCTCCGTACGCCATCACGTAGACCCGGAAGAGATGCGCAAGGTGCAGGGCCCCGAGCACGTCAAGACCGGTGGTGGCGTTTTCTATGCCACGCGCAGTTACCGCAAGCATACGCCACACGGCCACATCGGGGACCCGGCGCTGGCGCTGGCCAGCACCGGTGAGCGCGGCTACGATGTCATTGCCGAGTGGATCAGTCGCGTGGTGGCGCGCGACTTTTTTGGTCAGGACGTGGACATGGATGCGCCGCTGCTTTGAGGCGGGGCCGAACGGTTACTGCAACAGGGCGCGCATCGCCGCCAGGCTGCGGGGCACGGCGACTCCCATGGCATCCGCGCCGCCCTCATATTCCAGTGACAACCAGCCTTCATAACCCTGCTGCGCCAAGATTTCGATAATCGTGCCGAAGTCCACCAGGCCTTCGCCCACAACTACGCCGGTGTAGCGCTGACCGTCCAGCCCCGTATAAACGTGGCCCCGCTGTTCCGCCGGCGCCAGGTCCAGGTCCTTGAGATGGACCAGCGCCACAAAGTCAGCAAGGATGGCCGCTGCCTCGACCGGATTCTCACCGACCAGCAGAAAATTGCCGGTATCAAGGTTGCTGCGCAGCGCCGCTGAATCGACGGCCTCGATGATGGCGCGGACCTGTTCGCTGCGTCCGGCGACCACGCCATGGTTTTCGAGAACAAGCGTGATCTGCCGCTCCGCTGCGTACGCCGCTCCCTCGGCCAGGCTTTCCACGACGCGGCTGTAGCCCTGTTCAAGGGTGTAGCCGGGCAGCAAGTCGCCGCTAAAGACGCGCAGCAGTGGCGTGCCCAGTTGCGCGGCCAGGTCGACGCCATGTTTCAGTGACGCGAGTTCCGTCTCCCTTGCGCTCTCTTCGGGCTGGAGGAAATTGGTGCTGATGGAATAGACGGGCAGTTCAAGACCCAGTGCCTTGCAGCGGCGTTTCGCCCCGGGCACCTCTGCGCCTTCATCCGTCCAGAACATGTCCAGCAGTTCCACGCCATCAAATCCCGTGCGGGCGGCGTATTCCAGAAAGCCGTAGAGGTCCAGGCGTCCGGCCCGGACCGGCGCCAGCAGGCTGTACATGCTCAGGCCACACTTCATGCTGGTTTCTCCATTGCGCGGGTTCAGACCTGCCATTCGCTTCGGGCCTGCGCCATGGTCTTGCGCGGCGGGCCTTGCCTGTGGCCCTTTCCGCCGCGCACCCAACGGGGATCGACCGGATCGCTGGCAGGCTGGAAACGGACGTCGCAGCTGAGGCGAAAGCGTTGCGTGAGATTGGTAGTCGAGGCGTGCATCAAATGTATGCCAAAGATGACGACGTCGCCGGCGTTGAATTGGGTCGTGCGCCACCTTCCGCCGTGCCGCGAGGAAAGTTCCAGCGGGTCGCGCGAAAACCAGCCTTCGACGCCGTCGCGGTCGACGTCCATACGGCCGTAGGTGTCGCGGATACGGGCGTAGCCTTCCGTCCTGTGCGACCCGGCGCAGACGGCCAGCGTCCCCTGCCCGACAGGGATATCCCCCAGGGGAATCCACACGGTGTGCAGGCGAGCGGAACCGCGGCCCATGTAAACGTAGTCCATGTGCGCGCCGGTATAGGCTTCATTGCCTACCGCCCGCAGCCACTTGAAATGGAAGGTCAGGGCCTGTTCGCCGAACCATGACCCAAAGAAGCTGTACAGGGCTTCATGCACCATGACCTTCAACACCTGCGGGTGATGCGCAATGCCGCTATTGCCGTTCATGGGCAGGCCGCGACCGCCCCGGGGCATCACGCCCTCCATCACCGGCTCTCCGGGAGAGAGCACCTCGCGCGCCGCCATGTGCTCAAGGATGACGTGACGCGCGGCCAGTACGTCAGTGCGAGGCAGGGCATTCCTCAGCCACAGATAACCGTCGCCTGTCATATGTTCCCGCAGCAATTCAAAAGGGTCATCTGGCCGGCTGGCGCGCATGAGTCCCAGGTTTTTGCCCGGAAAGTCCAGGTCCCGCGGGCCGAAGCGAACGCGCATGTCTTCCTCCCGGAATGCCGCGAAAAGCCTAGCGCAGCGCAGGGTGGCCCGCCAGCGGCGCGGCTGGCGGGAACCCGACGCCTGGCCTAAACTTGACGTTCACCGCTCGCGGAAAGGGTAGCACAGTGATCCAGTTCATCCTGCGGCGTCTGCTCTTTTCGATCCCGGTCCTGCTCGGCATCCTCGTGCTGACCTTCGGCCTGGCGCGCGCCATCCCGGGTGATCCCTGTCGCGCCATTCTGGGCGAGCGCGCCACGGACCAGATTTGTGAGGAGTTCGAGCGCCGCAACGGCCTGGACCAGCCCCTTCCAGTCCAGTTTCTCGTTTACCTGCGCAATGTTGCCCAGGGCGATCTGGGCGATTCCTTCCGTTTCCGGCGCCCCGTGAGCGAACTGCTGGTGGAGCGCATGCCGACTACCATGGAGCTGGGATTCAGCGCCATGTTGTTTGCCATCGTCGTCGGTGTACCCCTTGGCGTGCTCAGCGCGCGGCGCCACAAGTCGGCGCTGGACGTGGGCACGATGGTTGGCGCAAACATGGGCGTTTCCATGCCTGTTTTCTGGCTGGGGTTGATGCTCGCCTACATCTTTGGCGTCATCTTCCGCGATACGCCGCTGGCGTTGCCGCCATCCGGTCGGCTGACGCCCGGAGCGAGTCCTGCCCCCTGGTACGAAGTCTGGGGCCTGGTGGCGGAAGGCGCGGACGGCAATGCCTTCCAGGTCTTTTTGTCGCGCTTTTATTTTCTCAACGCCATTCTGACCCTGAATGGCAGCCTGCTGATCGACGCATTGCGTCATCTTATCCTGCCGGCCGTCGCCGTAGGCACCATCCCGCTGGCGATCATCGCGCGCATGACGCGCTCGAGTCTGCTGGAAGTACTCAACCAGGACTACGTGCGCACGGCGCGCGCCAAGGGGTTGGGCGAACGCCTGGTCGTGTTGCGGCACGCGCTCAACAATGCCCTGCTACCGGTGGTCACGGTGATCGGGCTGAATTTCGGCCTGGTTATCAGCGGCGCCGTGCTTACGGAGACCATTTTCGGCCTGACCGGCGTGGGACGCACCCTGGTGGACAGCATCACCTCGCGCGATTACTCACTGGTGCAGGGCTTTACGGTGATCATCGCCTTCGGCTTTGTGTTGCTCAACCTCGCCGTCGACATCCTCTACGGCTGGCTCGATCCGCGGATACGCCTGGGGCAGGGTGGCTGATGGTACCTGGCACAGTAACGCTTCAGACAAGGAGGAGTCGCGCAGGTTCGCAGAGCCTGTGGCTGGAAGCGCTGGGCAATCTGCGCCGCAACCCCTCGGCCATCGCCGGCATGCTGGTCATCGGTACGCTGATCCTGATCGCGCTGGCCGCGCCGCTGGTGGCCACGCACGATCCCATCCTGTCGATGATCGGCCAGCCCGGTGAGACCGGCCGGCTGCAGGCGAAAGCGCCCTGCATCCCGCTGCTGGGCTGCGAAGACGCCCCGCACTATATGGGGCTCGACCTGAACGCGCGCGATCTCTACAGCCGCGTGGTATTCGGGACCCGCACCTCGCTGTCGGTCGGCATCATCACCATTTCCCTGTCGATCGTGACCGGCACGCTGCTGGGGCTGGTGGCGGGTTACGCCGGTGGCCGCACGGAAGACGTCATCATGCGCCTGATGGACGTCGTCATGGCCTTTCCTGCGCTCCTGCTGGCCATCTCGATTGTGACGATTCTGGGGCCTGGGCTGACCAATGCGCTGCTGGGCATCACCATCACCTTCATCCCCCAGTACGCGCGTTTGATGCGCGCCAGCGTACTGTCGCTCAAGGAGCAGGAATTTGTCACGGCGGAACAGGCGGTGGGCGCCGGCCCGCTGCGCATCATCTTCGCGCACATACTGCCCAACGCGGTCACGCCCATCATTGTGCAGGGCACGCTGGGGATCGGCACGGCCATACTGGACGCCGCGGCGCTGTCCTTCCTGGGTCTGGGCGCCCAGCCGCCGACGCCGGAATGGGGCCAGATTCTGAGCGAATCCCGGAATTACGTGTTTACGTCACCGCATCTGGTGTTCTTCCCGGGAATCGCCATCATGGTCACCGTGCTGGGCTTCAACCTGCTGGGCGATGGCATGCGCGACGCGCTGGACCCGCGACTGAACCGCAACTAGTAACCAGGCAGTTTGCGAGGCGGGCAAGGTGCGGTTCAGGACGTGAGAGCGCGCAGGGTTGCGAGGTCCGCGGCCGCGTGCGCTTCGGCGTTGCTGCGGTAGTCGGTCTCGGAGATCAGCCATCCCTCGAAGGCGACGTCCTTCAACGCCTGAACAAACTCCCCGAAATGGCCTTCGCCTTCCCCAAGGGGGGCGTTGCCCATCACTTGGTCCCGGCCGTCCTTGGCATGCGCCTGGTCGCCCAGCAGGGGCGTGGGCAACTCACGCACCAGGTCGGCGGCCATGTGACCGTACAGCACAGGGTTGTAACTGTCGACCAGCACGCGCAAGGAAGGGTGGTCCACCAGATCAACGAGGCGCCGGGTCCTGGCGACGTCAAGTGTGTTTTCGCTGGCGAGCAGCAAGGGCTGGTCTTCTATGTACTCGCAGCCATGACGCAGCATTTCGCTGGCCCGCTCCAGTTGATCGTCGCTGCGAATCTCGGCTTCGAAGAAACTGGGGCAGTACACCAGGCCAACGCCCATGGCCAGCGCCGTATCAAGCGCGCTGCGCAGCAGGTCCCGGCAGCGGCGGCCTTTTTCGCTGTCCGGCGGGCTGTACAGCGGCAGGATGTTCATGGTATTGATGCCGAAGCCCACGATTTCGACGCCGGTCTCCTCTGCAGCCTGCAAATAGGCCCTTTGCAGGGCTGGCTGTCGGATTTCGAGATCATCTTCAGCGATGCCAAGCTGAATGCCCGCAAAGCCCAGCTCCGCGGCGCGTGGCAATGCTTCAACGCCCCTGCGGTCCATAATCCATTGACAGACGCCGAATCTGATCATGTGTGCTCCTGTACGCGACGGCGCCGGGCCGACGGGCGACCCGGCGCCAAAATCAGCAAGACTGAACTAGCCGCAGTCCATGTCCGCGTTGACGAACTGCTGGAAGATGGTGAGGTAGATGGCGAAACCCTCGCCGGTGCCGGTGTGCAGCGGGCTGCAGGCATCGCCGGCGGCCTGCCAGGTGGTTACTACGTCATTGGCGTCGAAGTCCGATCCGTCATGGAACTTTACGCCCTGGCGCAGGTAGAAGGTCCAGACCAGGCCGTCATCGGAGACTTCCCAGCTTTCGGCCAGACCCGGCACCACGTCCACGCCACCCAGGGAGAAGTCCAGCAGGGCCTCCTGCACCTGATGGCAGGCGCGGAAGGACTCGCCGTCGAAGGTGTCGTTGCAGTAGAGCGAAATCGGCTCGGCGTCCTGCATGTAGATGATGTTGTTGTCATCCGGGTCCTCGACGCGGGCGAACTGCTCCGTGCCGTCCAGGACGCCAGGATGCACGCCCGTGATGCGCGCCTGCCAGACGTCAGCGGCGCCGGCGTGGCCGAATGGCACCCAGGGCACGTTGGCCTCGATACCGGCCGCGACTTCACGGAAAAGCTCCTGACGGATGGCCGGATCGAGTTCCTGGCCGGCGGCGACCAGCGGTTCGTAAATGTCGGGGTAGGGATCGCCGAACTGGTGCAGGTTCTCGCCCAGGCAGCAGGTCAGGAAGTTGGACGCATCGGGGAAATCGGCATGCCAGCCCAGCAGATGCAGCGGCTCGTTGCCCGAAAGCGACGAGCCAATGAAGGCGCCCGATTCCATCACCTGGACGTCGGCCTCGATACCGGTCATGGCCAGTTGCGCCTGCAGGTCATTGGCGATAATGCCGGGCGTGGGCAGGTAGGCGCGCACCACGTCGCGCCAGGTGAGCGTCAGAGGACGCTCCTCACCGGTACGGCGGTCGGTGACGCTGTTCAGCGGCAGGGAGAAACCAAGCTCGTCGGCGGCTTCCTGCAGCAGGGCCTGGGCCATGTCCGGGTCGTAGTCCGGCGCGCCGATATCGGGCACGTGGCCAAAGACCGCGGGCGGCACGAAATCGGGCGTCAGCGGCGAGCCCTCCGGGAAGAAGTTGTCGACGATGCGATTGCGATTGATGGACATTGAGATGGCCCTGCGGACTCGCACGTCGTCCAGCGGCGAGAAGTAGTTGCTGATGCCGATATAGACGCCGGTCAGCGGCGGGATGTCGATCAGGGTGTAGTTGGGGTCCTCGCGAAAGACCTGGAAATCGCCAGGATTGGCGAACTTCATGCCGTCGATCGTGCCGGCGCGCAGCTCGGTCGCGCGGGCGGCCGCTTCCGCGCTCCAGCGCAGAATGACCGTGTCTTCAATAGCGGGTTCGCCCCAGTAATCGTAGAAGCGTTCGTAGACGATCTCGTTGCCCTGGTCCCAGTTCACCAGCTTCAGCGGGCCGGTGCCAATCGGGCTGGTGAGCAGGTCACCGGTGCCGCCGGTCGCTTCCAGATACTCACTGGGGTGGATGGAAAGGCCGAGGCTGGCCATTTCCTGGTCGAAGATGGCGTCCGGGTTGCAAAGGGTGACGCGGACGGTGTGGGCATCGACCGCCTCAATGGAAGACAGATTGCCGCCATAGTCGCAATCGGGCGCCGCGAAGGTCATGAGATGACCGTCAGCGACTGCCGGCGTCAGGGACAAGGCAGAAACCAGCAACAGAAATGCAATGCGTACCACAAGTTTCATTGTTTCCTCCGTTAGTGCGATGGGCCGAACGGCAACCTGGATCTCATTGCTCCAGGGCCGCTTGCCGTCTGACAGTATACAGTCAGACCCGCGGGGCGCCAGAGGAAGGAGGTTTGCGTGACCGCTGCACTTGGTCTACGCTTTGCGCCAGTGCATGTGGAGCGCAGGTCCATGGAGATTACGGCAGATTTCGATGGTGGCAACATCATCGTTGACAAGGTGAAGGGGCCTTCGGCAACGCTCAGAATCCGGCCGGACAGCAACGCGGTCTTTTGCCAGTGGTTCTATTTTCGCGCCGGGGGCGTTGCAGGTGAAAACCGGCGCTTTGCGATCAGCAATGCCGCCCGCGCCAGTTATCCGGACGCATGGCCCCGTTACCGTGTGCTGACTTCGGCAGACCACATCAATTGGCAGCGGTTGCCCACGAGCTACCAGAATGGCGTACTGAAATTTACCCATGACCAGGCTCCGGAAACTGCCAGCTATGCCTTTTTTGTTCCCTACCCTGAAACGCGTCGGCGGGCCCTGCTTACTGTAGCGACCGGGACCCCCGGCGTTGAACGGCGATCGATCGGTCGTTCGGTGCAGGACCGTTCGCTTGACATGCTGGTGTTTGGCGAAGAAACGGGTGGCGAGCGCATCTGGGTCATCGCCCGACAGCATGCCGGGGAGCCCATGGCCGAATGGGTAGCCGAGGGTCTGGTCCGTCGCCTGCTGGACCCTGACGACGAGGTCGCCGCGGAGCTAAAGGCCAAAACAACCATTTCCGTGATCCCCAATGCCAATCCCGACGGCAGCGCACTGGGAAATCTGCGCGCCAATGCCGACGGCGTCGATCTAAACCGCGACTGGAAAGAGCCGGCAAGCGCCAGCCCGGAAGTGGCGGCCATCAAACGGGCTGTTGAACACGAGGGAGTCGACTACTTCATCGACCTCCATGGCGATGAGACGCGCCCCTACATCTGGGTCGTTCCCTCGGCCGTGCATCTGGACCCGGCAGCTGCCCGCAAGGCCCTGCACTTTGTGCTGGAACTGGCGCGCCTGCAACCGGAATTGCAGCCGCCGCCAGTGGGCATTGAGGGTGAGGACGCCGCTGAAGCCGGCATGTCCGTCAACTTCATAGCAACCACTTTTGGCTGCCCCGCATGGACGCTGGAGCTGCCATTCCCGGAAGTGCCGGGTTTCGGCGATTCCCTGCTGGCGGACGGTTGCATGCGTTTCGGGCGTTCCTGCATCGAAGCGCTCAACGTGGTCGTGGGCCAGTAGATGAAGCTGCTGGTTTTCGGAGCCGGAGCGATTGGCGGGTGCCTCGGGGCCCACCTCGCCCTGGCCGGTCATGACGTCACCCTCGTCGATCGCGACGAGGCACACGTCGCCGCCATGCGGGAAAGAGGGCTGGAAATCTGTGGGCCTTTGGCGTCCTTTCGCACCTGCGTGCGGGCATTCCGTCCTGAGCAACTTGCCGACAGCTATCCGGTCGTGTTGCTCTGCGTGAAGTCGCAGGACACGGCGGCGGCGATGACGGCCCTCACGCCATTTCTCGCTCCGGAGGGTTTCGTCGTCTCGATGCAAAACGGCCTGAACGAAGCGTTGATCGCCGAGGCAGTCGGTGAAGAACGGACGATGGGCGCCTTTGTCAATTTCGGGGCGGACTATCAGGAACCTGGCGTAATCCACTACGGAGGTCGCGGCGCCGTGGTGGTCGGTGAGATCGATGGTGGCATGTCCCAACGCGTGCAGGCGCTGCGATCGGCCTTGCTCGTCTTTGACGAGGACGCTCGTATCTCGGACAATATTTTCGGCTATTTGTGGAGCAAGGAAGCCTACGGCGCGATGCTCTTCGTCACCGCGCTGACCAATGACTCCATCGCGGACGCGCTGGCCAACAGCGAACATCGGGAAATCTACGTGACCATCGCCCGTGAGGTGCTCGCGGTCGCCTGCGACAGCGGGATCCGGCCCGAGGCCTTCAACGGCTTTGACCCGCTGGCCTTTCTGCCTGGCGGCAGCAGACATGACGCCGAACGTTCGCTGGCGGACATGGTGGCCTTCAACCGCCGTTCGGCCAAGACACACAGCGGCATCTGGCGCGACCTGGCCGTGCGCAGGCGACCGACCGAGGTCGTCATGTATGAGCAGGTACTGGCGGCGGGAAAGGCTTGTGACCACACCATGCTCCTGACGCGACGCATGAAGGCGATGATCCACGAAATCGAGGCCGGGCAGCGCCCGCTGGCGCGCGCCAACGTCGATGAACTGGCCGGGAAGCTGGTCTGACCCATGCAGTACGACTTTTCCGGAAAACGGGTCATTGTCACCGGAGCCGCACACGGCATTGGGAGAGCCATAGCCCAGGCATTTGCAGGCCTGGGCGCCAAAGTCTGGATTTGCGACATCCTGTCCGACGAGGTCGAGGAGACCGGCTCTTCAATCGGGGAGGCAGGCGGCCTCTGCGAGGCCCGCACAGTCAATGTGAGGAAACGGGCCGAAGTGCAGGACTTCGTGAGCGAAGTCAGCAGCGACGGGGAGTCGGTGCAGGTGCTGGTCAACAACGCCGGCGGTGTGTTGGGTCAAGTGGGCCGGCCCCTTGAAGAAATTGACGGGGATGACTGGGACAGCGTTTTTGAAGTCAACCTGCGCGCAGTCTTCTGGATGAGCCAGGCGGTGGCGCCCGCAATGAAGCGGGCGCGCTATGGTCGCATCGTGAACATTTCCAGTGGGGCGGGTTTGCGACCCAGCCTGACGGGCATACAGGCCTATGCCGCAGCCAAGGCGGCACAGATTCATTTGACGCGGCAACTGGCCTGGGAACTGGGCCCCTGGGGAATCACGGTCAACAACATCGCCCCCGGCTTTGTGAGATCGAATCCGACTACCGAAAAGCAGTGGCAGGATATGGGGGAGAAGGGACAGCGCGCGTTGATCGATAGCCTGGCCCTCAGGCGTCTCGGCAGTCCGGCCGACGTCGCCCACGGCGTCATGTTTTTTGCTTCGGAATATGCTGGCTGGGTCACCGGCCAGGTCCTGCCCGTCGATGGCGGGCGTCTATAAAATGGCACAACCATGTTAAACACAGACACATGCTTGCGCTGCAGTTGTCCGGGAGTATACGTGGCAGTCCTGAAAGACGGGCCGATGTCCATGTGTTCCGGCCTGCCGGGGCGGCAACTGGCGCGGGTCATCGGATAGTCGGAAACAGGCGCAGCATCGACTGGTCAGGCATCACGTTATGGTCGCAGGCGGAGGCAGTATGAAACTGGACGGATTGCTGGAGTGGCGTTGTATCGGCCCCTTCCGGGGCGGTCGCGTGGTCGCGGTGGCCGGAGACGTTCAGCAACAGAATGTCTTTTACTTTGGCGCCTGCGCCGGCGGTGTATGGAAGAGCGATGACGCCGGCACCTACTGGCAGAACATCAGTGACGGCTGGTTCAACACCGCTTCAGTCGGTGCGCTGGCCGTTTCGGAAGCCGACCCCAACGTCATCTATGCCGGCACGGGCGAGACGACCATTCGGCTTGACGTGACCCATGGCGACGGCGTTTATCGCTCAACCGATGCAGGGCGCAGCTGGTCTCACCTGGGCCTGAAGGACACGCGCCACATCGCCAAAATACGTATTCATCCCGACGACCCGGACGTCGCCTGGGTGGCCGCCCTGGGGCACGCCTTCGGGCCCAACCGCGAACGCGGCGTCTACAAGACAGTCGATGGTGGACAGAACTGGCGCCAGGTTCTCTTCAAGAGCGAGAAGGCCGGAGCCATTGACCTCTCCGTCGACGTCAACAATCCCCGCATTCTTTACGCCGCCTTCTGGGAGGCCTACCGCAACTTCTGGGATATCTCCAGCGGGGGGCCTGACAGCGGCATCTGGATGTCCGAAGATGGTGGCGAGAGCTGGCGGGATATCTCGCGCAAACCCGGCCTGCCGGATGGCGTTCGGGGCAAAATCGGCGTCGCCGCCTCGCCGGCGCGCCCGGGGCGTGTCTGGGCCCTGATGGAAGCCACCGGCGGTGGGGGCATGTTCCGCTCCGATGACTACGGCGCCACCTGGGAGCACGTGGCAGCAAATGACGAACTCATCTCACGTGGTTGGTATTACATGCATTTGACGCCGGACCCACTGGATGGCGATACCGTCTACGTCAACAACCTGAGTTTGTGGAAGTCCATTGACGGTGGTCGCAACTACGAGCAGATTTCCACGCCCCATGGCGACAATCACGATCTGTGGATCGACTCCAACAATCCGCGGCGCATGATTCAGGGCAATGACGGTGGTGCCTGCGTCTCGTTAAACGGCGGCTCCACCTGGTCGACTCAATTCAATCAGCCCACAGCCCAGTTTTATCGCATGGACGTGAATTCGCGCGATCCCTACGTCGTGTATGGCACACAACAGGACAACAGCAGCGTGGCCGTGCCCTCACGCAGCCCGCGGACCTCCATCACCTGGGGGGATTGCTGGCCGGCGGGTACAGGCGAAAGCGGTTACATCGCCGTGCGGCCGGACAACCCGGACGTGCTTTACGTTGGCGCGATCGGCAGTTCGCCGGGGGGCGGCAATTCCCTGCAGCGCTACGACCACCGCGCGCAGCAGATTCGCATGATCACCACCTGGCCCGAATCGCTGCGCGGCGAACCCACGTCGAAGGACCGTTACCGCTTCGCCTGGACCTATCCCATCGTCATTTCGCCGCATGATCCTGACACGCTCTACATTGGAGGCAACCAGGTGTTGCGCTCCACCAACGAGGGACAGAGTTGGGAGGAGATTAGTCCGGACCTCACCTGCGCGGACCCGGAGACCCTGATCGCCAGCGGCGGACCAGTCAACCGCGAGGCCGTGGGCGCCGAGGCCTACGCGACGGTCTTCGCCCTTGCTGAGTCACCGTTGGAAAAGGGATTGTTATGGGCCGGTTCGGACGATGGCCTGGTGCATATCACTCGCGACGCGGGAGAAAACTGGGCGGACATCACCCCGCCGGAGCTGCGGGAGAGGACGCTGGTTTCAACCATTGAGGCGTCGCCCCATGAAGCCGGGACGGCGTGGATGGCCTGTACGCGCTACAAGCTGGACGACACCCGCCCGATGCTGTGGCGCACGCGGGACTACGGCGCCAGTTGGCAAGCCATCAACGCTGGCATTCGTGAAGGCGATTTTACGCGCGTAATCCGGGAAGACCCGGGCCGGCCAGGGTTGCTCTATGCCGGCAGCGAGACCGGTGTTTACATTTCCTTCAACGGCGGCGATGACTGGCAGGCGCTGCAACTCAATTTGCCGGTCGCGCCGGTCTACGATCTGCTCGTCAAGGGCAGCGACCTCATCGCCGCGACGCATGGTCGCTCCTTCTGGATCCTGGATGACCTGACGGCCCTGCGGCAACTTGGAGCCGCGCCGACGGAAACGACCCTGCTCAGGCCGCGTCCCGCCGTCCGGCTGATGCCCAAGGTCTTCGAACGCGCTTTTGGTGGCGTTCCGGGCAAGACCTACATGGGCACGCTGGGCGTGGTCGCGGCCTACACGGAGGAAAGATCTGAAGAAAACCTGGTGACGCGCAGCTATCTCGATTCCGGCTGCAACCCGCCTAAAGGGTCGGTCATCACCTGGTGGCTGAATGACGCGCCGCCGCAGCCCATCCAACTGGAGGTGCTGGATGAATCCGGTCAGCTCGTCCGCAGCTTTCGCAGTCTGGACGATGAGACCCGCGCGGCGCAGAAGGAATTGCCGCCGGGTGCGCCGCGCGAGGAATTTCTCACGGCCAGGGCGGGCTGGAACCGCTTCATCTGGGACCTGCATTATGAAGACGCGACGCGACTGGCGGCGCATGACGTGCATTCCGGAGACGTGGCCGGCCCCATGGCCCTGCCGGGCATTTATTCGGTTCGGCTGCGTACCGGGGACCAGACGTTGGAAGAAAGGTTCGAGGTCGTTCTCGACCCTCTGTCCGACGCGCCGCCGGAGGACTTGCGCGCCCAGTTTGACCTGCTGCTGCAGATTCGTGACTTGCTCAGTGAGACCCACACGGCTGTCAATCGCATGCGGTGCCTGCGCGCCAGCCTTGTAGCGCTGGCCGGGCGCGAGGACCTGGGCGGGGACGTAGCCTCCCAGGCGAGGGAATTGCATGACCAGGTGCTGGGCATCGAGAAGCAATTAATGCTGCCGGACCTGAAGCCCGGCTGGCCGGACTTTCTCAATCACGGCATGCAACTGGCGGGCAAACTGGCGGCCCTGACCCCGGTCGTGGCCTCCGGTGACTATCGCCCGACGGACCAGGCGCATGAAGTCTACGCGATGTACGAAGAGCAAATACGGACTGTGCTGGCGGGTCTTGTTGAACTCGAAGAAAATGCTCTGGCTGCCTTCAACCGGGAATTGCTACAGGCGCAGGTGGTTCCTGTGGGCGCATGAAAATCCCGCGCGACTTTCTGCGCCTTGGCGCGGCGGACTTTATTGTTCGCAGCGGTTACCAAATGGGCAAGACGCCATTGCTGCCCATCCTGGCCGCATCTCTGGGCGCCACAGACCTGTTTCTTGGTCTGGTGGTTTCGGTATCCACTCTCACGGGTCTGCTCCTCAAGCCCCTGGTCGGTTTGCTGTCCGATCGTCAGGGACGACGATCCTGGTTGCTGGCCGGCACGGCCTTTTTCGTACTGATGCCCTTTGTTTATCGCTTCGTGACCAGCCCGGAGCAATTGCTGCTGGTCCGCATTATTCACGGCCTGGCGACCGCCATCTACGGGCCGGTGACTTTGGCCAGCATTGCGGAAATGCGTAGCAGTGGCGTGGCGGAACGACTCGGCTGGTTCGGACTGGCGCGCAGCGGCGGTTACATCGTGGGCCCTGCACTGGCAGGCTGGTTGCTGCTTGCGCATGACCCCGTCGCCGTTTACACGATCACAGGCCTCATCAGCGCCCTGGCTCTCCTGCCGGTGTTGCAGGTCCAGGGCGGTCGCATGCCGCCCCGGGCGACACCGGTGCCGCTGCTGCGACAGTTGCGGGCTTCCCTGCGTGCCGCTGGTCGTTCCTCCGGTATCTGGCTGGCGGGCGCGCTGGAACTGGCGATGTTTGTGGCGCTCTATGCCGTAAAGACTTTTTTGCCAGTGTACGCGCTGGCTGCCGGGACCAATGTGGCGCTTGTCGGACTGTTCTTCTCTGTGCAGGAAGCTGCCCACCTGTTGGCCCGACCTCCGGGCGGTCGCCTGGCTGACCGCCTGGGAAACGGACCTGCCGTCGCGGCCGGTTTGTTGCTGCTGGCTGCCGGCCTGGCCGTCCTGCCGCTTGCGGAGGGCGCCGGGCTGCTTGTCCCGGCAATGGCAACCGGTATCGCCCAGGCACTGGTGTTTCCGGCGACGCTCAGTCTGGTCACCCGACAAATCCCGACCGGGAATCTGGGGGCGGCCATGGGTCTGGTTGGCATGTTGCAAAACCTGGGCAAGGTGCTGGGCCCGGTGGCCGGAGGCCTGTTGATTGGTCTGACGGGTTTCGATTCGCTTCTGTGGCTGCTGGCAGCCACTCTGGCAACAGGAGTCGTCGTGCCGGTCATTGTCGAGCGCTCGGGGGCGTTCGGCCTCCTGGCCGGGATGCGAACATTGAGGGAGAGCAGAAGTGAAACTGGACCGCGAACAACTGCAAAGGGACATCCACAAACTCTATCGACGTGAACATGAAGAGCTTGGCGCGGCCGGCACCCTGACCATGCTGGAACGCGCCGCGGATTTCCCGTTTTCCCGGACCCTGGATGCCGGCGGAGTGCTCGTCTTTCCGCACGCGGGCGTGAAGGACTGCGGCTACCAGGTCGCGGCCTGCGTGCGCGCCTGCCTTGACAGCGGCGCGGACAGGGTCCTGGTCATCAGCGTGTTGCACGCTTTCAGCGACGCCATGGAAGACGCCCGCCAGCGCGTTTCCGGGGGCGGCGATCCCCGTCGTGAGGAATTGTGGGGGATACAGGGACCGGGACTGGAGGGACGCCAGGAGTGGCGCGGGGACCACGCGCTGTACAGTTGGCGGCACTTCTGGAATGCCGAACTGGAACGCCGGGGCATCACAGCAGAGCAGGCGCCGCAGGTCATTGAGCGCTATCCCTACCTCGCGGGCGGCCGACCGGGAGATCTGCCCGGTATCGACGATCTGGCTGAAATCGCGAAGGATGCCGTGATTGTCTCCACTGCCGACGCCTTTCACCACGGCATTGGCTACGGCGATGCGCCGGAGGAAGCCATGCGGCCCGATGAACGGGGGCTGGCGCGCGCGCAACAGGTGCTGGAGGAGGGCATGGATATCCTCGGTCGGGGAGACTATTGGGGCTACGACCAGCACTGTGTGGCTGCCAAAAGCGACGCGCGCGACGCCGGCCAGGTCTTTCGCTGGCTGCGCGGGCCGATGCGCGGGCGTGTGCTGGATCTTGCATTCAGCGACTCCAGCGAGCTCTACAATCAGCCGGCGCCCACCTGGGTAGCGGCCGCCCTGATGGAATGGACCCTGGGAAAAGGCCTGTAGTTGTTGTCAATCGGTTGCGATGCCCTTGCCGTTGGCTATACTTGCTATGGGCATTTGCCTGAAATCTGAAGAGAAATCACGGGAGAAGAAAATGAACGGCAAGCGTATCGTGATGGTGGCGCTCCTGCTTCTTTTGTGTACCGGCGTTTTGGCGCCGGTGAGCGCGCAGATGGATGATGAGGTCAACATCCTTTACTGGCAGGCAGTTTCCATTCTGAACCCCTATTTGTCCGGTGGAACGAAAGACCTTCACGCCTCCTCGGTCATTCTGGAGCCCCTGGCCCGCTACGATGAGAATGGTGCGCTGGTCCCCTGGCTTGTAGACGAGATTCCAACCGAAGACAATGGAGGAATCTCCGAAGATCTCACCAGCATCACCTGGAAGCTGAGTGAAGGCATTTTGTGGTCGGATGGGACACCCCTTACTGCGGCAGATGTCGTATTCACCTGGGAATACTGCGTGCATCCGGATTTCGGCTGCAATTCACTGTCAAACTTTGCCGACGTGGAAAGTGTCGAAGCGCTGGACGACCTCACTGTCCAGGTCACTTTTGGCGTATCGAAACCCTTCCCTTACGGGCCTTTCGTCAGCCACACGTCACCCATCATCCAGGCTGCCCAGTTCGCGGGTTGCGTCGGCGCCAATGCACCGAACTGCACGGACCAGAACTTTGGTCCAATCGGCACGGGCCCCTACATGGTCGAGGATTTCCGTGCGAATGACGTTGTGACCTATGTCCCGAACCCCAACTACCGGGAGGAAGGCAAGCCTTACTTTCAGAGAGTGATTCTGAAGGGTGGTGGCGACGCCGAGTCCGCCGCACGTGCGGTTCTCGAGACTGGTGAGGCGGACTATGCATGGAACCTGCAGATCGCCCCGGACGTATTGGGCGTCATGCTGGAGGCGGGCAAGGGAACGGTCGTCACTGCCCTTGACTCTGGTGTTGAACGGCTGATTGTCAACCAAACCAACCCCGATCCGGACCTCGGCGATAGCCGCTCAGTCTACATGGGGGGTGACAACGCTCATCCCTTCCTGACCAACGACACAGTCTGGATGGCGTTGTCAATGGCCATCGACCGTAACATCATCGCCGTGCAGTTGTATGGCGCGGCTGGCCAGGCAACCTGCAACATTTTGGCCCAGCCTGCCATTTATGCCTCCACGGCCAACGACGACTGCCTGGTGCAGGATATCGCCGGCGCCAACGCCCTGCTGGACGAGGCCGGCATCGTCGACAGCGATGGCGACGGCGTGCGCGAATTGGATGGAATCCCGCTGCGCATTCTCTATCAGACCTCCACCAATGCCGTGCGCCAGAGCACGCAGGCGCTGATCAAGCAATGGTGGTCGGAAATCGGTGTGGAGACTGAACTGCGGAACATCGATGCCGGCGTATTCTTCGGTGGTGACCCGGCCAGCCCGGACACCTACAACAAGTTCTATGCCGACATCCAGATGTATACCAACAGCTTTTCCGGCACAGATCCCGAAACGTACATGGGCAGTTGGGTCTGTGACGAGATCAGCGATCCTGATGGAGGCTGGCTGGGCAACAACATCCCGCGGTACTGCAATGCGGATTATGAGGCGCTGGTTGCGGAAATGGCCGGAACCGCGGCCTTTGAGGATCGCATAGCATTGGCGAAGCAGATGAACGACATGTTGGTCAGCGCGGGCGTCATGATCCCGTTGATTGATCGTGGCGTTGCCTCTGCCTACTCACACGCTCTCGGCGGAGTCCGCATGAATGGCTGGGATTCCGAACTGTGGAACATCGCGGACTGGACCCGGATGGGCTAGTCGCTCACAGTTCTATGACAGGGCAGGGCGGGTTGGATGATCCGTCCTGCCTGCTGGTAACCAGATCCGGAGATTATTTTGGGCCAGTATTTAATTCGCAGGCTACTTGTCTCGATCCCCACGCTTCTGGTCATCAGCCTCGTTGTGTTCGCCATCCTGGAGTTGTCGCCTGCAGATCCAGTGGGACATCTGCCCCTGACGTTTCCTCCAGCGGTGCGCGAGCAGATTCGTGAGGCCATGGGCGTCAATGACCCTTTCCTGCTAAAGTTTGCCAAGTGGCTGCGGCAGTTTATGGTGAACGAGCCGCTGAACATTCTGGAAGACCTGACCGGACTTAACTTTTCTCCACCTCTGGCCCTGACTAATGACGACCTGATCAACCCGGGCGAGGAAGAATACAATGCTCTGGCATCCTCCCTCGCTGCGGGGGCTACTGGCACGGGTCGCAGCATCTTGTTCGATGGCCGGGCGCAGGAGCTATTCAGAAGTGAGCGTCAATACTTCCTGGAAGACAGTAGCAATTCGCCGTTGTTTCTGAACGAGGTAGCCAATGGAACGGTCGGGCGGGAACTCAGCAATGACAACGTTGAGGCGCCGGAAGGCGAACTCCTGCCCCTGCACAAGTCGCGCCTGCGATACCTGTCCTGGCAGACCCGCAGTCCAATAATTGATCTTGTCATCGAGCGGGCGCCGCAAACGCTCTGGGTCGTCGGGCTGTCCTATCTGGCCGCCATCTTCGTTGCCGTGCCGATTGGCGTCATGCAGGCTTATCGGCAATATTCCAACTTTGACCGCTTCAGCACGGTTTTCGCGACCATTGGATTCTCAGTTCCCACCTTTTTCATTGGTTTGCTTTTCATTTATGTCTTCAGTGTCCAGCTGGGGTGGTTCCCCTCAATATACGATACGACGCACGTCGTGACGGACCTGGACAGCTTCCTGTTGCAGTTAAGGCAGTCCATCATGCCGGTGACGGTGCTGGCCCTGTTCTACATGGCCCTGCTCAGTCGGCATACGCGTTCCTCCATGTTGGAAAACCTCAAGCTGGACTACGTGCGCACGGCGCGCTCCAAGGGCATCGCGGAACGGCGCGTCGTAGGCCATCACGCCTTGCGCAACAGTCTGATCCCGGTGGTGACGCTGATCGCTCTGGGCATCCCGGGCGTTTTTCAGGGCGCCATCATCACTGAGCAGATCTTTCGCGTCAACGGGCTGGGCCAGTTGCTGATCATCGCCATTCAGGGTGGCGACCTGCCTACCGTGCAGACCCTGACTTTCATTTTCGCGGTGCTGAACGTCTTCTTCAACATTGTCGCCGACGTGCTCTATGCGGTGTTGGACCCCCGCATTCGCTATACCTAGACTGTTTCCGGACGACGACGGATGAAACCACTTTTCAGAACAAGCCGATCGCTGACAAGGCCGGAAGAAAACGGCGAATTCAGCGCCTCGCCCCGCACGCTGAGCGGCGACGCCTGGCGGCAGTTTCGCAAGCACAAGCTGGCCATGGTTTCCATGGGCGTTCTTCTGCTGGTCGTGCTGCTGGTGCTGGCGGGGCCGCTTGTCTGGCACACCGACCCGGAATACATTGACATCCTCGCCGCCTACTCAGGCATGACCGCCGAGCACCCCTTTGGCACCGATAACCTGGGTCGCGACACCCTGGCGCGGACCATCTGGGGCGGGCGGGTCTCGCTTTCCATCGGGCTGACCGCGATGATCATTGCCATGAGCGTGGGCACGCTGGTCGGCTGTGTGGCGGGCTACTTCCGCCGCCTGGACGGGCTGCTCATGCGCATCACGGACATGTTCCTGTCCTTGCCAACCCTGCCGCTGTTGCTGGTTATCACACTGCTGTTTCGCGAACCGCTGCGCAAGGCCTTTGGGCCGGAGGTCGGCATTTTCGTGCTGATCGTGGTGGTCATCGGGATGCTGGGCTGGATGCCAACCGCGCGCCTGGTGCGCGGTGAGGTGCTGACGATCAAGGAGCGGGAATTCGTATCCGCGGCGCTGAGCATCGGGTCGGACGATGCGGTCATCCTGCGCAGCCACATCCTGCCCAACGTGCTCAGTCCGGTTATTGTGGCGGCGTCCTTCAGCATGGCCGGCGCGATCATCACCGAATCGGCGCTTTCCTTCCTGGGTCTGGGTTTTCCGCCCGACTTTCCGACGTGGGGTCGTCTGCTCTTCGATGGCAAGGACTACCTGACGCTAACGCCGGCGCTGGTGTTCTGGCCGGGTTTGATGATCTCGCTCACGGTGCTCTGCATCAACTTCATCGGTGACGGCCTGCGCGACGCGCTCGACCCGCAATTGCGCAAATAGGCATCGCTGACGAACGCAAAACAATGCTGATGAATGTCAGGGGAGGATGACGGTGACACAAATCAGCGCAGAAAGAGACGGTCTGGCCGATGGCATGCCGCGTGATGAGCGCGGTTACTGGAGGCCGGACAAGAATTTCGAGCCCAACCCGATATTCTCGTGGCCACCCAGGCCTCTCGCAGTCGCGCAATGGGTGAAAGAGTACATGTGGCCCTACAATCTCCTGTTCATGATTGTGGGGGTACTGACCTGGGCGTATCTCACACCAGAGCAGTCGCGAATGACCGAATTCCGGGCCGACTGGATTCTGGAAATCTACGCCCGCAACCAGGTCATGATGATTTTCTGGGCGTCATTGCTGCATGTAACCATGTGGACGCTGAAGACGCAGGGATTTCGCTACAAGCTGTCGCTGAACTGGATGGGCAAAAATCGAAAATTTTTGTGGAACGACCAGGTGCGCGACAATATGTTCTGGAGTATCGCCAGCGCGGGCACGATCTGGACGGCGTTTGAAGTGGTGATGCACTGGGTGTACGCCAACGGCCATGTCTCCTTTTTCAACCCGCGCGAGCATCCGGTCACATTCGTGCTGGTCCTCTTCCTTTCCCAGCTCTGGTACAATTTCTACTTCTACTGGGGACATCGCCTGCTGCACGTCAAATTCCTGTACAAACACGTGCATCATGTTCATCACAGAAACATCGAAGTCGGACCCTGGTCCGGCCTGGCCCAGCACCCGATTGAACACGTCGCCATGTATGGGAGCATGCTGATCCACCTTGTCATCGGCGCGCACCCTGCCAACATGGTCTTTCAGGGGCAGCTGGTGTCCTTCTACTCCATTTTAGGTCACGGCGGCTTCGAGGAAATCGTCGTAAAGGACGACCTGAAGATTTCCTACGGCAACTACTGGCACTCGCTGCATCATCGCTTCTTCGAGTGCAACTACGGCGAACCCACCATTCCGCTTGATCACCTCTTCGGCACCAACTGCGATGGTTCGCCGGAGGCGCGCGAGAAAATGCTTGCCAGGATGCGGGCAATGCACGGCAGTTGAGTCATGCGGATGCCGCCTTACGCGCCCGGCCGAATCGTACGAAAGGCCCAGGCGAATACGGATTGTTGAGGAAAATTTGATATGGCACAAATCAGCGCAGAAAGAGACGGGCTGGTCGACGGCATGCCGCGTGACGAGCGCGGTTACTGGAGGCCGGACGGGGAAATTGGCGTCCCCAACCCGATTTTTTCCTGGCCGCCCAGGCCAACAGAGGTCGCGAAGTGGGTGAAGAATTACCTGTTGCCCTTCAACATTCCTTTCATGATAGTGGCCATATTGACCTGGGTTTATCTTACGCCGGAGACTTCGCGGATGACCGAGTTCCGCGCCGGCTGGATTCTGGAGATTTTCGCTCGAAACCAGTTGATGTTGATTGCCTGGGCGTCAGTGCTGCATGTAAGCATGTGGACTTTGAAGACTCAGGGATATCAATACAAGTTGTCGCTCAACTGGATGGGCAAGAGTCGAAAATTTCTCTGGAACGATCAGGTGCGCGACAACATGTTCTGGAGTATCGCCAGCGCGGGCACGATATGGACGGGATTTGAAGTGTTGATGCACTGGGCATATGCCAACGGCTACATCCCCTATTTGGACCCACGCGAGCATCCGGTCACCTTCGCCCTGATCCTTTTCCTGTCGCCACTTTGGTACAACTTTTACTTCTATTGGGGACACCGCGTACTGCACACAAGGTTTCTGTACAAGACTGTGCATCACGTGCATCACAGGAACATCGAGGTGGGACCCTGGTCCGGCGTGTCGCAACACCCGATTGAACACGTCGTGATGTACTCGAGCATGCTGATCCACTGGGTCATCGGCGCGCATCCTGCCAACATGATGTTCCAGGGGCTGCAGGTGACTCTCGGTTCCATATCGGGTCATGGCGGCTTTGAGGAAATTGTCGTCAAGGACGATTTGAAAATCTCTTACGGCAACTACTGGCACTCGCTGCATCATCGCTTCTTCGAGTGCAACTACGGCGAACCCACCATGCCGCTCGATCACCTGTTTGGTACCAACTGCGATGGTTCGCCGGAGGCGCGCGAGAAGATGCTTGCCAGGATGCGTGCGATGCACGGCAGCTGACCCATGCGGACGCCGCCTTGCGCGCCCGGCCGAATCGTACGAAAGCCCCAGGCGAATACGATTTGTTGAGGATAATTTGATATGGTCCAAAAAAGCGCAGAACGGGACGGTCTTGCCGACGGCATGCCACGCGACGAGCGGGGTTACTGGCAGCCGGACAAGGAGATCGGCGCGCCCAATCCGATGTTCGCGTGGCCGCCCCGGCCCATGGACGTTGTGAAGTGGATCTACCATCACCTCTGGCCCTGGAACATTTTTTACATGGTCGTCGCGGCGCTGACCTGGCTGTACCTGACGCCTGAACTGTCGCGCACGGCCGAGTTTCGCCTCGACTGGATGCTGGAGATTTTCGCCCGCAACCTGGTCATGATGACGGTCTTCGCCAGCGCCCTGCACATCTGGTTCTGGTCGCGCAAGGTGCAGGGATTTCAGTACAAGTACACGCCGGACTGGATGGGGAAGGGTAAGCGGCAGTTCCTGTGGAACGACCAGGTGCGCGACAACGTCTTCTGGAGCCTGGCCAGCGGCGTGACCATCTGGACGCTGTTTGAGGCCTTCATGCTCTGGGGCTACGCCAATGAGCTCTTCCCCTGGATCGACCCGCGCGAGCAGCCGGTCTATTTCATCGTCATTCTGGGACTGATCCCGATGTGGCGCGTGTTCCACTTCTACTGGACTCATCGTCTGTTACACGTGAAGCCGCTCTACAAGGCCGCGCATTACCTGCATCACAAGAACATCAACATCGGCCCCTGGTCCGGGCTTTCGATGCACCCGATCGAACACCTGCTATATTTCACCGGGCCGCTGATTTTCTGGATCGTGCCCTCGCATCCGATCCACGCCATCCTCATCGGGCACCATGCCGCGCTCTCCGCCGCCCAGGGCCACGTGGGTTTCGAAGAAGCGGTGGTCAGGGACGACGTGAAAGTGCCGGTCGCCTCCTACTTCCATCAGTTGCATCATCGTTACTTCGAGTGCAACTATGGCGAACCGGAGTTCCCCTTTGACCACTGGTTCGGCACCAGCCATGACGGAACGCCGGAAATGCGGGAGAAAATGCTGGCGCGTACACGCGCCATGCATGGCAGCTAATGCCACAGGCGACAAAACAGGCACGCCCACCATCCGGTGGGCGTGCTTCCCTTTTCCTGATTTGTGATGAAAGACCTGGCGCTAACCCCGCAGGGAGCCCGTGGTCAAACCGGCGACGATGTGCCGCTGCATGAAGAGGTAGAAGATGATCATGGGCGTGACCGCCAGCACCAACACGGGCATCATGATTGACCAGTCAGTGAAGTACAGGCCAACGCCGTTATAGACCTGCATGATCAGGGTCGACTTGTCATTCGAACTCAGGAACAAATAGCTCAGGAGAAAGTCGTTCCAGATCCAGATCGTGTTGAAAATGACAAGCGTGGCAGTGACCGGTCTCAGCAATGGAAACACGATTCGCCAGAAAGTGCGAAACACGCCGGCGCCATCGACAAATGCCGCCTCTTCCAGATCGCGTGGCATGGCCCGGATAAACCCCGTGTACAGGAAGAGCGCAAAGACAGCGCCGTTGCTATGGAGGAAGATCAATCCCTGATAGGTATTGATCAGGCCAAGATGCTTCATGATCAGAAACAGGGGCAGCATGGTCGTTTGCAGCGGGACCATGAACCCGATCAGAAAGTAGGAACGCAGGAATCTCGTGAGGCGGTTGGGGCGCCGCGCAATGGTGTAGGCCACCATCGAACCCATCACGACGATCAGTAATACGGACAGCGATGTGATGAGCAGCGAGTTAAAGAAGTGCCTGAAGAAATCCATGGTCTCCAGCGCACGCATGTAGTTTACAAGGTTGAGGCTGCCCGGCAAGGCCAGCGGCGCCTCGATGATTTCCTGCCGCGTCTTGAAGGTGCTGACGAAGAGATAATAAATCGGGACCATGAATACGATGCAGAAGGCGAACATGATGAATTCGGTGACCAGCGTGGTCCCTGTGTATCTCTTCCTCATGCCAGCTTCTCTTCACGTTTACTCATGACGCCGACCTGGAAAAAGGTCACCAGAGCGATCAGCGCCAGAAACATCATCGACATGGCCGAGGCGAAACCGATACGGTTGGAATTGACACCTTCGGTGATGATTGACTGGGTGACCATGGTTGTCGCGTAGCCTGGGCCACCTTCGGTCAGGGAAAAGGGCAGGTCAAAGACCTTCAGGCTGTTCAACAGCAGAAAAAGTACGCTGATCGTCATGGCCGGCGCCAAATTCGGGAAGGTGATGTAGCGGAATTTCTGCAGGGCACCGGCCCCGTCGATATCGGCAGCCTCGAAAAGCGCCTGGTCAATCACCTGGAGGTTGGCAAGGTAGATGCACGCGTGCCACCCGGTACTCGTCCATACGGTCACGAGAATCAGCAGGGCCATCGCTGCCTTCGGGTCTGCCAGCAGAAGCAACTTCCTTTGGCCGAAAGACAGCAGCAGGCTGTTGACCAACCCCTGGGATGAAGGTGACAGGACGAAGTTCCAGATATAGCCCAGAAACAGGGCGCTGATGACGGAGGGGAAGAAGAATATGGCGCGCTGCAGGTTGCGCGTGCGCATCTGTGAATCCAGCAGCAGGGACAACGGGATCGCCAGCAGCGTGACGATGAGCGGCACGGCGATCGCGTAAACGATGCTGTTCGAAAAGGAAGTGGAGACTGCTCTGGTAGAAAAAACCCGCAGGTAGTTGTCAAGGCCCACGAAATCCGGGTTGGGCGCCAGACCGTTGAAGTTGGTGAAAGAATAGAAAAAGGTGTGAAACAGGGGAATGGTGGTCAGGACGGTGTAGATGAGGAAGGCCGGTGCGACCAGCAGCAGCCAGGGAAGCTCGTTTCTGAACGACTGAACCAGCGTCTTGTTCGGCATTTCCCGCATCATCCGGCTACCGGATGTTCGCCATGAGAGCCGGGCATGCTTCTGTCAGCGACGGCGCCTGGCGTACAAACGACATGATAATGTCGAATTGCAGGGTATCAGAAAACATGGCAGGCCTGCACAAGTCAGACCTGCCGTGATCATGACGTTGTTTGCGGAAATCCTTGCCTCAGCCTCCGCCTTCCATCAACTCCGCCTGTTTGGCATCGAGTTCAGCGACGAGTTCTTCCGGCGTCAACACGCCCAGGAGGATCTCCTGGGAGCCCTTGACAAACATCGGAAACAGTATGCCGAGATTGGTCCAGAAGACGGGCGGAAAGGCAAAATTGCCGCTCGCCCCGATGGCTCTCATCGGCTCCATGACAGGATGCACCTCATAGTCGATGCCCTCGACGCCAAGGAAATTTCCGGTGATGGACTGATAGATGCCCAGACCTTCGTCCGAACCGAGGAAGTTGAGAAACGCTTCCGCAGCCGCTTGATTTTGCGCATTGGCAGAGATTGCCAAACCGACGTTCACGGCGCCGATCGTGTACACTCTGTCCGCGGTCGTCCCGACGTAGGGAAAGATGCCCAGATCAAGCTCCGGATTGGTTTCAAACATGCCCCCGATAGCCCAGGGACCCGAGATGGTCATCGCGGCTTCCCCGACAGCAAATTCGTCAAAGCGCTGGGGATCCGTAATGGCGGCCATGTCCTGGCTGACGTAGCCCGTGTCGACCCATTCCGTCTTCCAGGTGTTGAAGGCATCCAGATAACCCTCGGTAAAGGTGGCCTCGCCGGCATCGATCCTGGAATTGAAGCCGGGGTCTTGCGACAGGATTTCTGTGTTATGCCCGTAGAAGACCATATCCACCAAATTATCAGCGCTGAAGCTTATCGGCTTGATGCCCATCTCATGAAACACCGCGGCGGCCGCCAGGAGATCAGCAAGGGTCTCGGGCACGGTGATATCGTTCCCGGCGAACAGGGCCTTGTTGTAGAAAACGCCGCCTATCCAGGCATCGGGCGCGTAGGCATAGGTGCTTCCCTCATGGGTGTACAATGCTGTGTACCCCTCAGGCAAAGCCTGGACAACTTCCAGGTCGCTGAGATCGGCCAGGTGACCGTTTTGTGCCATTAGCGTGGTGGGCGGCTGAACGTAAAACAGATCGGGCAACTCGCCAGAACTCGCCAATAACTGCAAGCGCTGACCGTATTGTCCGCCCGCCGCCGGCACATTCTGATAGTCGATCTCCACATCGGGATAGAGTTCCAGGAAGGCGTCCAGAAGCGGCTGATACCAATCTTGCGGATACCAGCTCAAGAAGCTCATGGTCCCGGAAACGTCCTGGGCGGTGGTGACGCCAGGCGTCAGCGCAAGAACCAGTACTGCCAGCAACAGCAGGAATCTTGAGGATTTCATCTTTGCCTCCATCTACAACTGGAAAAACGGAAGAAATATCGTAAGTGACGTGAATTGTAGCGATGTGGGGGGGCAAATTTTTGTCAGACTTCAATTTCAGTGCACAGCTATGGCGCCGGAGGATTGTGCATGATTCTCGTTCCCCGGATCGGTAGAAACGAAACACGCCCACCGACTGGTGGGCGTGTCGTTATGCCTGAATATCAGATTGGGGCTACTCGCCGCCGGGACGCAGCGTGACCTCAACCGGCTCCCACATGTCGCCGGTCACGTCGGTGTCGGGCATGCTCATGCCCAGCGATTCCAGCGCCGCCATCGCCAGGTCCGTGCGGTAAGCGCCTTCCGAGGGCTCCTCGCTGATGACTTCGCCCTCAATGGAGACTGCCACGGTCTGGGCCCAGAGGTCCTCGTCCATGATGCCGATGCCGTCCGGCGAGGGCCAGATCAGCTTGCTGATTTCGTTGAGCTGCCAGGTCTGGTGGCTCTCGCCAAGAGTCGAGCCATTCTCAAGCACGATCTCGACGCACTCGTCCGGGTTGTCGCGGCAATAGATCCAGCCGCGGAAGCTGGCCTTGAGGAAGGAGACCGCGATGTCCTCGTTGCCCTCTTCTGCCAGCCAGTCGGCGTTGACGAAGACGTGGTCCTGCAGCATCGCCGTGCCGACGTCGTTGAAGTCGATGACGTTCAGGTCTTCAGGCTGGTAAAGCTCGCCGGTGTCGGGGTTGACGGCTTCCAGCACCTGGGCGTACTCGTTGTAGGTCATCGCCTCGGCGGCATCGAGCTCGCCGTTGAGCAGCAATGACATGTCAAAGGGCTGTTGCACGACGGTGACGTCCTCGGGGTTATTGGGGTCGATGCCCGCAGCGCGCATGGCGGCGAATAGCTCATGCTCGTTACCGAAGCCCCAGGTGCCGATGCGCATGCCGCGGAAGTCCTCGACCGATTCGATGCCGGTATCGACGAAGGAGACTTCCAGGGTGCCGCTGCGCTGGAAGACCTGCGCGATGTTGACCAGGTCGGCGCCCGCCTCGCGCGATTCCAGCACCTTGGGCACCCAGGCGAGGCCGAATTCGGCGCCGCCGGAGGTCACGACCTGCTGGGGCACGATTTCGACGGCGCCCTCAAGGATGGTCACGTCAAGGCCTTCTTCCTCGTAGAAGCCTTGGTCGACGGCGGCGAAGTAGCCCGCAAACTGCGATTGCGCCACCCATTGCAACTGTAGTTTGATCGGAGTCAAGTGGCCATCGGCCGAGACGTAGGCCACTCCCGTCAACAAGAAGACGACAATAAGTAGAGCTGTCAGTTTCCGCATTGGGTTATCCTCCCATCGATGAAATAAACGGGACACTTGCAAGCGGCTGAGTATAGCGTGAATTGGCGTAAATTGGCACAAAATTGAGAACGGCAGCGGGACGACCAGCGGCCTGGCTTTCCGCTTCAGTTTCTGTAAGGATGAACGGTGCTGGCCTGTCCTCAATCAGACGGACCAGTCCCAGAGTTGGTCCCAGGCCTCCATCCAGGTGTCGGCGCGGCTGCTGACCATCAGCGAGTCATAGTCCAGTTTCAGCCCCGGCCTGCCGCGGAAGTCTTCCATCATTTCCGCCATAGTGATCTGGGCCGTGATGGTTACAGGCGACGAAGGTACCCAGGGCGGGACGGCCTTGAGGTCTTGCAGCGCCTGACAGGCCCCTTCTTCGATCATTCCCCGGGCGCGGACGGGCGGGATCTGGCGGGCGGAATAGCGCGTCAGGCCCCGCTTGACGGCGACGGTCGTCAACCCCTCACCAACCAGATCCGTCGCTTCGCGGCAGGCGGCCTCGTCGCCCGTGACCAGTAGCACGGGGCAGCCGTAATGCCCGCAAAGCGCCGCATTCACCCCGATCTCGCCGACCAGTTCTCCGTTGATCCACAGGTTGCGCCACTTGACGCTGGTGATGGTATGGCTCAGGACGCCATCCGGCGTGTGGGCGCGGGCGTGGTAGCCGACCATCAGGCAGGCATCAGCGCCCTGCTCAAGCAATTCCGTGTAACGGGTCCAGGGGTGATGCGCCACCCACTCGCAGGCGGGGTCGATCAGTTCCGGCAACAGGGAATTGCCCTTGTTGTCGCCGCCGGCGTTGTGACAGTCCACCACGACGATCTCGGTTGCGCCTGCGCGTACGGCGCCCCTGACAGCCGCGTTGACTTCTTCCGTATACAGCCGGCGGCCTTCGTCGTACATCGGCTTGCCGCTGCCAACGCGCCCCCAGGTCACGATGCCGCTGACACCTTCCATGTCAGTCATGATCAGGATTTTCATGGTGCAGCCCCTTAAGTCGCTTCGGCGCAAAATGGAACACTCACGCAGGGATAGTAACCATTGGTAGCGTTAGCGGGCAAGGCATTCAGTTGTCGGGCGGGAGCGGGTCAGTGGTGCGCGGTGGAGGGCCACTGCGCCCAATGTCAACGCGGTCCGTCCGACCGGGTCGACAACGCCGCCCTCGCCCGGTTCAGACTGACCAGGGCCAGAACTGGTCCCAGGCCTCCATCCAGCTTTTGGCGCGGCTGGTGACCTTGAGCGAGTCATAGTCCAGTTCCAGCCCCGGCCTGCCGCGGAAATCTTCCATCATCTCCGCCATGGTGATCTCGGCCGTGACGGTCACCGGCGACGATGGCACGAAGGGTTGAACGGCATTGAGGTCCTGCAGGGCCTGGTATGCACCCGCTTCGATCATTTTGCGGGCGCGGACGGGTGGGATCTGACGGGCGGAATAGCGCGTCAGCCCCCGTTTGACGGCGACCGTCGTCAGCCCGTCGCCGAGCAGCGCCGTCGCTTCGCGGCAGGCGGCTACGTCACCCGTCACCAGCAACACCGGGCAGCCAAAATGCCCGCAAAGCGCCGCGTTGATCCCGATCTCGCCGACCAGCACGTCATTGAACCAGAAATTCCGCCATTTGACGCTGGTGACCGTGTGGCTCAGGACACCATCGGGCGTGTGAGCGCGCGCGTGGTAGCCGACCATCAGGCAGGCGTCGGCACCCTCTTCAAGCAACTCCGTGTAGCGCGTTCCCGGATGATGTGCGACCCACTCGCAGGCGGGGTCGAGCATCTCAGGTATGAGGGAATTGCCCTTGTTGTCACCGCCGGCGCCATGCACGTCCACCACGACAATTTCCGTCGCGCCCGCCCGGTTGGCGCCGCGCACGGCCGCATTGACCTCGGCCGTAAACAACCTGCGCCCCTCGTCATACATGGGTTTGCCGCTGCCGACCCGGCCCCAGGTGATGATGCCGCTGACCCCTTCCATATCGGCAAAGACAATGATTTTCATTCTTGTTGTCCTTTTGCCCGGTTCATTTCAAAAACGCGAGAGAATGATACCCATCGAGGCGAAGGATTGGCAAAGCAATGGGGTGACAAGCGGGACTCAGACGCTCCTTTCGCGTGGTTCAACCCGCTTCGCCAAAGGAATGGTGCCAGGGCATCAGCCAGCGCTCAAGCAGGAGCACCACGACGTAAAAGGTGATTCCGATCAGCGAAGCCATAAGGATGGCCGACCAGGCGCTGGCGAAGTTGAAGCCCGATGCTTCCTGGGTGATGTAAACGCCCAGCGTGGCGCGCGGCCCGCCGAAGAATTCCGAGACGACGGCGCCGATCACGCTGAGTGAACTGGCTACCCGCAAGGCGCTGAAAATGAAAGGCAGCGCGTTGGGAATGCGCAGGGTGCGCAGCACGCGCGCCGGGCTGGCGGCCCAGGATTCCATCAGTTCCAGTTGACCCGGATCCACCAGAGTCAGACCGCGCACGGTGTTGATCATGGCGGGGAAAAACACGATGACGGCGACGATGGCCATCTTTGAGGCCGGGTTCGTGATGCCGAACCAGTTGTTCATGATTGGCGCAAAGGCGATGATGGGGACGGAGTTGGCGGCGATGGCGAAGGGCATGGTCGCTTCGCTGATGATCGTCCAGCGGGAGGTGACGAGCGCGGTCAGGATACCGGCGCCGCAACCGATGACGAAGCCCCCGACCGCCGACCAGAGGGTCGCCCGGGCCGCGCTGAAAAGGATGGATTCGCCGCTGGCGCCCATGAAGATCTGCAACTCTTCCGAAAATTCCGAGAGGATGCTGCTGGGGGGCGGCAGGATGAACTCGCGAATGCCGAGCAGGTGAACGCCCAGTTCCCATGCGCCCAGGAATATGACGGCGACGAGCAGGGTCGGCGCCAGTCTCTGGATGCGTGACCGCAGGCTCCTGCTTTTCACCGCCTACTCCAGTACGTGGGCATCGCGCAGCACTTCCCGCACCTCCGCCACAAGTTCATGATAGCGGGGGTGGGCACGGGTCTCGAATGTGCGCGGACGGGGCAAATCGATGTCGACGACCGAGGTGATGCGACCTGGTCGAGGCGACATGACAACGACGCGACTCGAAAGGAAAATAGCCTCGGCGATGCTATGGGTGACGAACAATATCGTCGTATCGGTTTCGCGCCAGATGCGCAGCAGCTCCATGTTCATGCGTTCGCGGGTGAACTCATCGAGCGCGCCGAAGGGTTCATCCATCAAGAGCAGGGAGGGCTGGAACACCAGGGCCCGCGCGATGGCGACGCGCTGCTGCATGCCGCCCGACAATTGCCAGGGCCAGTGGTCGCCAAAGCTGCCCAGTTCAACCAGCTCCAGCGCCGCCTGGGCCCTTTCACGCCGCTCCTGTTTGGCAAAGCCGTGGATTTCCAGTGGCAATTCGATGTTCTTGCGGACGCTGCGCCATTCAAGCAGGGTCGCCGCCTGAAACACCATGCCGTAGTCGCGGTCGATACGAGCCTGACGGGGCGACTTTTCATTGACCTGAAGTTCCCCGGTGCTGGGTTCGATGAGGTCGGCAATGAGCCGCAACAGCGTGGACTTGCCGCAGCCGGAGGGTCCGATGAGCGACACGAATTCGCCGGCTGACACTGAGAGATCAATGTCCTGCAGCGCGATGACCTGCTCTTCACGGGCGGGGTTGAAGACCTTGTTGATCTGACGGGCCTCAATGACGTTCACAGCCATTACGTCCTCCCGCCGCTGTTGCGCAGGACCAGCCACTCGACAAGACTGACGATCAGGAAGGAAAGCATTCCCACAGACGCCGCCACGAGAATGGCGCCCCAGAGTTTGGGAGTGGAGACCGCGCTGTAGTCCGAGCTGAAGTCCAGAATGGCGCGGCCCAGCCCGCTGCGAATGCTGGAGGGAAGTTCGCCGATGATGGCGCCGACCACGCTGGCCGTCGCCGAAATCTTTAGCGCCGTAAAGAGGTAGGGCAGGGCGGCGCGGAAACGCAATTTCCACATGATCTGCCAGCGACTGGCGGCCCAGGAATTCATCAGTTCAAAGGCATTGGGGTGGGGCGAACGCAGACCGCGCAAGGTGTTGATCGTGACTGGAAAGAAGGTCAGGTAGGATGAAATGGCGGCGACGGAGAGAGGGCCGGCGCCAAGCCAGATGACGACCATGGGCGCGATGGCAAGGATGGGCACTGTCTGGGAAGCGACAACGTAGGGCAGCAGACCTCTTTCCAGGGCCCTGAAATGCGCGAAAACCGTGCCCAGTACAAAGCCCAGACTGGCGCCAAATGCGAATCCCAGAATCGCTTCGCCCCAGGTGTGCCCGGCAGCTTCGACAAGGATGCGTGACAGCAGGAGCGGTCCATTGCGCCGCGCCGGTTGCAAAAGTGCTTCGGTGATTTGCTGCAGATGGGGCAGGTTGATGTCATTGAGGATCTTCATGTCCAGCAGGACCAGGTGACGGTCCTGGGCCAGGTAGCGGTCCACGGCAAAATCGCCGGCCACGGCCCCCAGGCGCCGCGAATGCAGGTCCTGCAGCGTGCTCAGGCCACTATCAGCCGGCGTCGCCAGCGCAAGGCGGCCAGGAAAGCGGGGAGTCACCGGGAAAATGCCCAACAGGGATTCATCGCTGTCAAGGCGTGTGTGGTAGCGTAAATCCGGCCAGGCCGTTGCCGCCGGGTCGACGTCGGGATCGGCGGGGACGGGTGCCAGAATGTCGCGCAGGTCCCTGCGGTCCGCCAGGACAGCGTCAAGTTCGCCGGCGGCAAGGGCACTCAGGGCGGCATCCAGGTTCGGCAGGGTGCTGTAATGCCAGGGCGGAAGCGCCGTGGTTATGCGGTAATTGCGCGAAGCCGCGAAAAGCTTGGCGGTCTGCACGCCCAGCAGCAGCATGGAAATGATCAGTACAAATCCGAGTGTCTTCGTCGCGGTCTGCTGCAGGAGAATGAGGGACAGTAGCAGGGCCAGACCGCAGGGCAAAACGAGCGCGAGGACCTCATTCTTTTCACCCGGCGGCAACAAAAATAGCCAACCCATGGTCAACAAGAGGGCGACCACGAGGGCCCCCCTGTGCCATTTTCGCTGAAGAATCAGACCCGACAGGGCACCCAGTACGGCGGCGACGTGCAGGACTGCGAAGAGCAGCAACAAGGTCCCTGCCCAGGCAACCAGACGTTCCTCAGGCAGGCCCTCAAGGCCTTCATTCAGGGCCTGTGACCGCGCCAGTTGACCCAGGAGGGAGCGTGGCGCGTCCTCTTCCGACTGGGCGGCGACCCATTGCGCCAGCTCACCGGGCGTGCTGTCCAGGATAAGCGGTTGGGCCCCGCTGCCTTCATTCAGCATTTGCAACAGCGTCGCTGCCAGTACGGCGGCGGCAAGCGTCAAGAGCAGTGGAAGCAGGCGGCGTACAGGGTGCATCGCTGCCGCATTCTGCGTCTGCAACAGGGAAGTTTGAGTCACTTCATGCCGGTTCAACCGGCGGCGGAGGTGACCGCCCGCGCCAGCAAATCGCAGCCTTCCTGCATGCTGGCGTCGTCCACATTGAGCAGGGGCGCAATGCGAACAACGTTGCCGTGCAAGCCACCCTTGCCAATCAACAGGCCATGGTCACGGGCCGCGGCCATAATGCCTGCGGCACGGTCGGCGTCCGGCTCACGCGATGGCCCAGGCCGGACGATCTCCAGGGCCTGCATCAGCCCCATGCCACGCACTTCACCGATGAAATCGAACTCGGCCTCAAGCTCTTCCAGCTTGTCTCGCAAGACCTGTCCCTGAACCGCGGCGTTGGCCTCCACGCGATTGCGTTCCATGTATTCGATCGTTGCCAGCGTGGTGGCCATGGAGACCGGATTGCCGCCAAAGGTGGAGAAGGTCATGCCAGGCAGGGCGTCGGCGATTTCCGCGGTCGCGATGGTGCAGCCAACGGGGTAGCCGTTGGCCATTCCCTTGGCAAAGGTCATGATGTCCGGTTCCACGCCCCAGTGTTCGATGCCCCACCAGTGTTCCCCGGTTCGGCCCCAGCCGGTCTGAACTTCGTCGCTGATGAAGACACCGCCGGCCGCGCGAATGATCGGGGCCACGCGTCCGAAATAGTCCTGCGGAGGCACGATGTAACCGCCAACGCCCTGAATCGGTTCGGCAATGAAGGCGGCGATGCGACCATTGGTGCAGGTGGCGATCATTTCTTCCAGATCGGCAATGCAGAGGTCCACCACTTCTTCCGGCGAAAGGTCCAGCGGCGTGCGATAGGTGTAAGGCGAACGGACGTGCCTGACGTAGGGGTCAATGACGTTGCCCAGGCGCCAGTTGCCGTGGGCCGTCAGGCTCATCGCCTGCAGTGTGCGGCCGGAGTAGGCGTGCCGCAGGGCGATGACGTCGTTATTGCCGGTGAAGCAGCGGGCGGCCAGGATGGCCGTTTCGTCGGCCTCGCTACCGCTGTTGGTGAAAAAGGACTTCTGCAACGCGCCGGGGGTCAGGGCAGCCACCTTCTCGGCGACCTCCACCATGATTTCGTTGACGAACAGGGTGGAGGTGTGCTGCACACGTTGTAGTTGTTCCATGGTACGCGCCGTGATTTCTTCGTTGCAGTGACCGACCGACACCGTCAGCACGCCGCCAAAGAAATCGAGATAGCGTTTGCCATCCCGGTCCCACAGTTCCTGGTCCCTTGCCCTGTCCACGACCAGGGGCTGGTCCGGATAATAGGGTGCAACCGCGGGGAAAATGACGCGTTCGTAGCGTTCCATCAGCGCCGCGCCCGATAAATTCCGCTGTGCCATGCGTGGTACTCCCGTAATTTGTGCGCCTGCCGCCTGCACGTGCAGTTGACAAGGGCACAGAATACCCGGTCAGGTGCAGGGTCGCCACACGCAGGGCCCCTTTCTGTGGTAAACTCCGCCCTTCACAGATTGAAACTGGTCGGTCGGGGCTACATTTCCTTTACCGGCAGGACGGGAGTGTCATGGTCGAAAGACTCAGGAACTATATTGGTGGAGAATGGGTAGAGGCGGGCGGCAGGGACTGGTCTCCGGTCCACAACCCGGCGACTTGCGAGTTGCTGGCCGAATGTCCGGAATCCAGCGCCGGCGACGTCGACCAGGCCGTGCAGGCAGCCCGGGAAGCCTTTGGGGAGTGGCGCAGAACTCCTGTGCTGGAACGCGCCCAGTTCATGCATCATTTCAAGAACCTGGTCGAAGACCGCTTTGACGACCTCGCCGAAGTGGTCGTGCGCGAAAACGGCAAGACCCTCGACGAGGCGCGGGGTGAGGTGCGGCGCGGCATCGAAAGTATCGATTTTGGCATCGGCGTGCCTTTCATGATGCGCAATGACGGCGTGGAGGACATCAGCAGCGGCATTGACGAGACTACAGTCCGTCAGCCGGTGGGCGTGTTCGCCGCGATCACTCCCTTCAACTTCCCGTTCATGGTGCCGATCTGGTTTCTGCCGACGGCCATCACCTGCGGCAACACCTTCATTCTCAAACCCTCGCCGCAAACGCCGCTGAGCATGCAGTTGACCTGCGAACTGATCGACGAGCTTGATATGCCCGAGGGCGTGGTCAACCTGGTGCACGGCGGCGTGACCTCGGCCCAGGCGATTATGGAACACCCGGGCATCGCCGGTGTGTCCTTCGTGGGTTCCAGTCCGGTGGCCAAAATCATCTACGAAACCTGCACGCGCAACGGCAAGCGGGTCCAGGCACAGGGCGGTGCAAAAAACTACATTGCCGTGCTGCCCGATGCCGACATGGAATCCAGCGTCAAGAACGTGCTGGGCGCGGCATACGGCTGCGCCGGACAGCGTTGCCTGGCGGCTGCGGTGGCGGTTGGCGTCGGCGATGCCTACGATCGCTTGCGGGATGAACTGGTGAAACAGGTGGCCGGCCTGCGCGTGGGCTATGGCCTGGACGAGACTACGCAGATGGGCACGGTCGTCAGCGCCCAGGCGCGCGAACGCATCGTCAACATGATCACGGAAGGCGAACGGGAAGGCGCGACGATCTCACTGGATGGCCGGGACCTGCAGGTGGAAGGTTACGAGGACGGCATGTTCGTGGGGCCGACCATCCTCGAGGACGTCACGCCGGACATGAGCGTGGCGCGCGAGGAGATTTTCGGCCCCGTGCTGTCCCTGATGCGCGCCGACAGTTATGACGAGGCCGTCGAGTTGATCAACCGCTCGAATTACGGCAACGCCGCCAGCATTTTCACCAGCAGCGGCGCGCATGCCCGTGACTTCAAGTACCGGGTCAATGCCGGCAACATCGGAGTCAACATTGGCGTTGCGGCGCCCTCGGCGTCCTTCCCCTTCGGCGGCCAGAAGGACTCTTTCTTCGGCGACCTGCATGGTCAGGGACTGGACTCAATCGACTTCTTCACCGATCGCAAGGTCGTCATCGAGCGGTGGTTTGAGGGATGACGCCCCTCAACACCTTTGGCGCGATCATGACCCAGGCCATCGGGCTGGAAGAGGGGCTGGCGGACTATTATGAACGTGCCGGCAACAGCGACCAGGCCGGCGCCTGCGCAAGGCGACGCCAGAAAATGATGCGCATTCGCCGCGAAGCCGTCCTGGAAATCACGCTGGAGGCCATCGATGGCCTGGATTCAGACGACTATGCACTGGACCTGGAGGACGTGAGTGAAGCCGGCCAGGCGCGGGCAGCCAGCACAGCAGCACGTTTCTATCGGGAAGTGGCGCCGGGCATAAACGTGCGTCAGGCGCGACGCGCCCTGGAGCGCGCGGCCCGCGAGCACGCCGGCCAGTAATACGGGGAGGGGAACGATGACTCGCACAGTACGCGGTGCCTTGTTGCAGGCTTCCTGGACCGGTGACAAGGACACGATGATCGAAAAGCACGTGAAGTACGCCCATGAGGCTGCCAGCCAGGGCGCGGAGGTCATGTGCTTCCAGGAGTTGTTTTACGGCCCCTACTTTTGTCAGGTGCAGGACACAAAATACTACGGCTACACCGAGGCTATCCCGGACGGGCCGACCACGCGCCTGATGCAGGGTTTGGCGAAAGAGACCGGCATGGTGCTCATCGTGCCGATGTATGAGGAAGAGCAGACCGGCGTCTACTACAACACCGCTGCCGTCATCGATGCCGACGGTCGTTACCTGGGCAAGTACCGCAAGACCCACATCCCGCAGGTGGCCGGTTTCTGGGAGAAATTTTATTTCCGTCCTGGCAACCTGGGGTATCCGGTCTTTGAAACGGCGGTCGGAACGATAGGCGTTTACATTTGCTATGACCGTCACTTCCCCGAAGGCGCGCGGGCGCTGGGCCTCAATGGCGCGGAAATCGTCTTCATCCCCTCGGCCACGAGTCGTGGGCTGTCGCAGCATTTGTGGCGCATTGAACAGACCAGCCACGCCATCGCCAACGGCTACTACGTCGGGACGATCAACCGCGTCGGCATAGAGCCTCTTGGCGACAACGACTTCTACGGCCAGAGCTACTTCTGCACGCCCCGTGGCGAGTTCGTCGGTGAGGTGGGCGATCCCCACGAGGAAGAACTCATGGTGCGTGACCTGGACATGAGCCAGGTGGAAGAAGTGCGGCAAGTCTGGCAGTTCTATCGTGATCGTCGCCCGGACGCCTACGAGAATCTGGTCAGCCCCTGAGCAGGAGGGTGGGATGGAATTCGCGATCACCTTCAAGGGGGACATCAGTCCACAGCGGACCGTCGCACTTTGTCGCCAGGCGGAACTGGCCGGATTCAGCTACGCCTGGTTTTACGACTCGCACATCCTGTGGCGCGACCCCTGGGTGACGATGGCGATGTGCATGGAGCACACCGACAGCATCCGCTTTGGCCCCTGCGTGACCAACCCTGGGGTACGCGACTGGTCCGTGGCGGCCAGTATGTACGCCACGCTGGCGCTGCAGAGCGGCGGGCGGCTGGACATCGGCCTGGGGCGGGGTGACAGTTCGATGCGCGTCATGGGCAAGACGCCGAAGACCATCGCCCGGATGTGCGAGTTTGTGCACGCCGTCAAGGGGATGGTGCGCGGCGATACAGTGCATTACGAGGAAGCGCCGGACGCCGTTCAAATTCCCTGGGCCGAGGGCTATGAACTGCCGGTCTGGATCGCGGCTTACGGCCCGCGCGCGCTGAAGGCGGCCGGCGAACATGGCGATGGCCTGGTGATCCAGCTGGCCGAACCGCTGCTTTGCCGCTGGTTCCTGAATCAGGCGCTGGAGGCGGGAGAAGCGGCCGGGCGTGACATGTCGGGTTACCGTGTGATGGCGGCGGCGCCGGTATGGGTTGGCGACCTGGCGAAAGGCCGTGAACAGACGCGCTGGTTCCCGGCGATGGTCGGCAATCATGTCGCGGATATCGTCGAGAAATATGGCAGCGCCACCACCGAGGTGCCGGATAGCTTCACCCGCTATATCGAGGGGCGCCGCGGTTACGATTATCACGAACATGCCAGCAAGGACGCCGGTCATCTCGGCTTCATCAGCGACGAGGTGATCGAGAGTTTCAGCATTCTGGGCCCCGCAGAAGCGCATGTCGAAAAACTGGCGGCCCTGCAGGATGCCGGCGTGACCCAGTTCAACATTTATCTCATGTGCGGCGAGGAGGAGCGCATCGTCGCGGAATACGGCGAGCACGTCATCCCGCACTTTCAGTAAGGAGGACGCCATGGGGACCCTGTTCCGCAACGGGACCGTCATCACCGCCAGCGACATGTTGCAGGCGGACGTGCTGGTCGAGGGTGAAGTCGTAACCCTGATCGGCCTGGAACTGGACGCCGCGGGTCACGAGGTGGTGGACTGCGACGACATGTACCTGATGCCGGGCGGTATCGACGTGCACACGCACCTCGAATTGCCCTTTGGCGGCACGGTCAGCAACGACGATTTTGACACGGGTCATCGGGCGCTGGCCTTTGGCGGCTCCACGTCACACATCGATTTTGTGGTGCAGCCCATCGGCGGCAGCCTGCAGGACGGCCTGGAGACCTGGCGCGCCAAGTCGGCGCACCTGGCGCAGGTCGACTACGGCTTTCACATGGCGATCACCGACCTGCGCGATGAAGTGATGGAAGAGATTCCCTCCCTGCTGGACGAGGGCATCACCAGCCTGAAGCTGTTCATGGCCTACAAGAACGTGTTCCAGATCGACGACACGACCCTGTTCCGCGCCATGCAGGTGGCCGCGCAGCACGGCATGATCGTCATGGTGCATGCCGAGAACGGCGACGTGGAGGCCGAGTTGACACCGCGTCTTCTGGCCGAAGGCAAGGTGGAGCCGAGGTATCATGCCAGTTCCAGACCGCCGCAAATTGAGGGCGAGGCGACCAACCGGGCCGTGGTCATGGCCGGTCTGGCCGGTTGCCCGCTTTACGTGGTCCACGTCACGACGCGAGCGGCCGTCGAGGCGATTCAGCGCGGCAGGGCTCTGGGCTACCCGGTGATGGGCGAAAGCTGCACGCAGTATTTCTTCCTGACCGTTGACGACCATCTGGCCATGCCCGGTTTCGAGGGCGCCAAATTCATTTGCTCGCCGCCGATTCGCAGCAACGCCGACCACGGCGTGTTGTGGCAGGCCATCCGGGATGGCTCCCTGCAGCACGTCAGCACCGACCACTGCAACTTCTGGTATGAGGGCGGGGTGGGCCCGTGGCAGGAGTGGGCCGCGGCGCATGACAACGGCGAATGGGTTGACTACGAGGCACAGGACCCTTCCTGGCGCCGCCCGGGCAAGGAACTGGGACTGGGCAATTTCGCGAAGATTCCGAACGGCATGCCGGGCCTGGAAGAGCGCATGATGGTGATGTGGGAGCATGGCGTCAACAGCGGACGCATTTCGCCCACGCGCTTTGTTGAGTTAATGTGCAGCAATCCGGCCAAAATCTTTGGTATGTACCCGAAGAAGGGCACGATTGCAGTAGGTTCTGATGCCGACATCGCCATCTGGGATCCGAACGAAAAGCACGTGCTGAGTGTGGAAACGACGCACATGCGCACCGACTACATCGTGTACGAGGGGATGCCGATCCGCGGTCGACCCATGCAGGTCTGGCTGCGGGGGCGCAAGATTGTGGACGGGGACAACTGGTTGGGCCGAAACGGTGACGGGTGCTTCATCGCGCGCCGGCCCAATGCACCCGTTCTGTGACGGCCGCCGCCTGCTCGCTCCGACGACGAGGGGAGCACAATCATGCCCGACGTAGTGGAACTGTGGGATAGACCGCAGGCTGAGCGCATGGTGATGCTCGCCGGCTGGCGCCAGTGGGCGGATGCCGGCTCGCTATCTTCCGGGCTGCCGAAATACCTGGTCCAGCGCAACAGTGCCAGGCGGATTGGCCGCTTCAACAACCAGGGCTTTTATATGTTTCAGATCCCCGGCACGCACGATCTGGTGCGGCCGGTGGTGCGCTTCGAAAACGGCTATCCCCGCTCGATGGAAACCCGGCGCAACGAACTTTTTTTCACGCGCAGCGGCGAATGCGGCGTCGTGATCTTCCTGGGTGACGAGCCGCACCTGGACATCGACCGTTACAGCAACGCGCTGTTTGACCTTGCCACTGACCTGAAGGTCGAGCGAATCGTCAGTCTGGGCGGCGTGTACGGTGAACTGCCTTTCGATCGCGAACGCATCGTGTCCTGCAATTTCAGCCTCAAGCGCATGGCGGACGAGTTTGCGAGACTGGCGGTGAACCTCTCCGACTATCATGGTGGCGCAAGCATTGGGTCCTACCTTTGCAGCCGGGCCAGTGAGCGGGACCTGGAATATGCGGGAATGCACGCCCTGGTGCCCACCTACGATTTCTCCAACATGGGGAAGCTGACCAACACCATCCGCATCGAAAACGACTTTACGGCCTGGCTTGGCGTAATGCGCCGCGTCAATTTCATGCTGCGTACAAGCTTTGCGCTCGAAGACCTTGAGGAAAAAAGCAAGCGACTCGTGGAAGTCGTCGAGTCCAAGGTCGATGAACTGGAAAAAATGGCGCCGGAGGCCGGCGTGCGTGACTATCTGAAACGCCTGTCGGATGAATTCGAGGAGCCGGTCTTCGATCCCCTTGACGACGTGTGGGAAGATGCCCTGCGCGGGCTGCTGGACGACCGCGAGAATCCTGCCTGAATTTCGAAAACTGACCTGCCGGATGTGGAGCTGACATGAGCGAGCACTTTATCGGCCTGGACGTCAGCACCACGGCCTCGAAGGCCGTGGTCATTGACGCCAGCGGCGCGGTGGTTGCAACGGCCAGTCATGATCACCAGCTTGATACGCCAAGGCCTCTGTGGTCCGAGCAGGACCCGGCCGAGTGGTGGCGGGCCAGTTGCGCTTCGCTGCGGCAGGTTGCCCAAGAGATTCCGCAGGGCTCCATCGTCGCGTTGGGCCTGACCGGCCAGATGCACGGCCTGACGGCGCTTGATGCCCGGGATGAGCCCTTGCGGCCGGCCATCCTGTGGAACGACCAACGCAGCGCGGCGCAATGCGAGGCCATCACCGAGGCCATCGGCGCGGAACGCCTCTACCGTCTCATTGGCAGCAGGATCTTTCCGGGCTTCACAGCGCCCAAGATCGCCTGGTTGCGCGAGCAGGAGCCGGAGGTCTTTGGACGTATTGCGCAGGTGTTGCTGCCGAAGGACTACGTTCGTTTTCTGCTCAGCGGGGAACGCGTCACGGACGTCGCCGACGGATCCGGCATGGCCCTGATGGACATTGGCGCACGAGCCTGGTCAGGCGAAATGCTGGACGCGCTGGGGATACCGCGCGACTGGTTGCCCGCCCTGGCGGAATCGCAGGAAGTCTGCGCTGAAGTCAGCCCGGCCGGTGCAGCCGTCACCGGGCTCCCGGCCGGAACCAGAATCGTGGGCGGGGCCGGAGACCAGCCCGCCGGCGGAGTCGGCAGCGGCGTGGTGAGCCCGGGTCAACTCAGCTTGACGATGGGCACGTCGGGTGTGGCCTATTCCATCAACGACCGATACGAACCGGAGCCGCAAGGTCGCCTTCACACCTTTTGCGGCCCCATGCCAGGCACCTGGTTCAGTATGGGCGTCATGTTGAGCGCCGCCGGCGGATTGCGCTGGTTGCGCGATGCCCTGGCGCCCGATCGGGAATTCGACGAGCTTGGCGCAATGGCTGAAGTCGTGCCGCCAGGAGCGGAAGGTCTGTTGTTCGCGCCATGGCTAAGCGGCGAGCGCCACCCGCATCCAGATCCTTTGGCGCGCGGCGCTTTCGTCGGCCTGACCTTGCGCCACGGTTTGGGTCACATGGTGCGGGCCGTGATGGAGGGTGTCGCGTTCGGAATGCGGGAAAGTCTCGAACTCCTGCAGGCCCAGGGGCTGGACCCCTCGGATGCGGTGATTCAGGGTGGGGCGGCCAACAGCCCGCTCTGGCGGCAGTTGACGACAGACATCATGGACTTGCCGTTATACCGCGTCAACACCAGCGAGGGCGCAGCCTTTGGCGCCGCGATTTTGGCGGCAGTCGGCGCCGGCGCTTTCGCGGACGTGCCCGAAGCCTGCGGGGCGATGGTTCAGCGTCTGGACGAATCCCTGCCGCAACCTGATCTCGTGACCCGTTACCAGGATATTTATTCAGCTTATCGCGCCCTGTACCCGGCCTTGGCGCCGCAATTTCACCAACTGGCGCAACTGGATGATGCCTGAGTCAGGCCTCTAACCGTAACTTTGGTACCAGTCTGAACCGCCCTCGGGCAGGTCGTAGAAGTCGGTCCAGGGACGGCCCTGCTGCATGGTGTGATTGTTCAGGGCCTCGATCCGTTCCATGGCGGTGCCCAGCAGGAATTCATGGCGTTCACCGGGCGACATGCCGGCGCATTCCTTCCAGATGGCGCGTCCACCCAGATACCCGCTGGCGCCGCCCTCGCAGGCCACCCGGACCTGCCGCTCGAATATTTCGAAGTCCACGCCTGCGCTGAGCAGCACCCAGGGCACCTTGCTGGCGGCGCTGAGCGCTTCACAGGCCTGCAGCCATTCACCCTCGTCGCTGTGGTACCTGGCGTTCATCGGGAATTCCATCTTGAGAACGTCGACGCCCAGCGCGCCGATGCGCCGGGCGGTCTCGATAACGACCTCGGGCTTGCCTGCGGCGAAGTCCGCAGAATCCGTGGGGACGTCCGGGTCCAGACTGTAAGACATGGGCTCGACGAAGAGCGGCAGGTCCTGCTCATGGCAATCCGCCACAATGCCGCTGATGGTTTCTTCTATTTCGTCGGCCAGGGCGCCGGAACCCGGATGGTAGTAAATGAGCAACTTGACGGCGGCCGCGCCGGTCCTGCGCATCTTGGCGACCGTCCAGTCAGGGTCGAAGTCCGCGCGGCGCATGGTGCTGTCGCCAGTGTAGCCGGACTTTTCGAGGGCCATCAGCAGGCCGCTGTTGCGGTGCATCTGCATGGCGGGTCGCAGGCCGTAGGTTGGATCCAGCAGAACGGCGCTGGTGTATGGCGACAGCTGGCCGACTACCTCTGACTTGATCGCCACGGCGTCGTCGTAACCGCTGCCCTTGGGCAACATGCCGACGAAACTGCCACGCTGGTCAAAGGCCATGATCGTGAAGACGTTTTCGCTGGTGCTGGTCGTTTTCAGTCCCCGCCAGCGGCCGGGTGTCAGAGTCGCTTTCACGGGAAACTCCTTCGCATCTGCGCTACAGAATGGCGGAAGTATAGCAGAAGTGGGCGCGGCGAACGGGGCCGGTCAGCCGCGGGCACCCGCCAACCAGGCCTTGCTCGCCGGCCCAACGATGCCCTCGAAGGTCGTTGCGATGTAGCGCGCGCCCCGGTCGCGCCAGGCCTGCGCCTCTTCAACGTCGGGCACGACCACGCCGAGCGCCACGTCAGATGCAGTGATTGTTTCGACTGCCCGCTCGACTGCGGTTTCCACTTTCGGGTGTGCCGCGTCGCCTGGATGGCCAAGGGAATGCGACAGGTCCGTACGACCGAGGAACAGGACGTCGATATCCGGGACGGCGAGGATTTCATCGAGCCTGTCAATCGCCTCGCCGCTTTCCAGTTGCAGGACCGTCAGGGTCTCCTCGTTGGCGCGGGCGACGTACTCCGGCAGGCTCATCTGTTGCGCGAAGGTGGAGGACCGGACCCCCGCCAGGCCGCGCATGCCGCGAGGCTGATACTTGATGGCCTGCATGGCCCGCTCCGCTTCCCCGGCGTTGTTGACCCAGGGGACGTGCACACCCTGGGCGCCGGCGTCCAGAAAGCGCAACAGCACGTGGGGCTGGTTGGTGGTAACGCGTACCAGGGGCGTCATGCCGCGCAATTCCGCGGCCCGCACCAGGTCTTCCGCCCGTCCGGGGTCGAGCGAGCCGTGCTCGGCGTCGAGGATCAGGAAATCCCAGCCGAGGTATCCCATAAATTCCACCAGCGTCGGGTCCCTTGTGCGGAAAAAGCAACCATAGACGCAGCCACCAGCCTTGAGTTTCGCCTTCGTCCGATTGGTTTGCATGAAAGACTCCATCCTGTCGTGGGCGGCAATGATAGCCGCGCCTGTTTGGCGCGCAAGGTGTTACACTCCCGGGCGTTTCGTGAAGGAGGACAGACATGAAGATCACCGCCATCGACGCCTGGCCGTTTCCGGGGGCAGACGCAACTACCTGTTCGTTACGGTGGACACCGACGAAGGAACCTCAGGCGTCGGCGAGGTCGGCATCTTTAGACGAGAGTTGGCGATAATTGCCGCCATTGACCACTTTCGACCGCTTTTGCTGGGTATGGACCCCTTTCGCACGGAGTACATCTGGCAACTGCTTTTCCGTGGCGGCTTCTTCCCGGCCCAGCGCATCCAGACGACTGCCATCTCGGCCATCGACATCGCCCTCTGGGACATCAAGGGCAAGGCCCTGAATGTTCCGGTCTACGAAATACTGGGCGGGCTCGCCCGGGAGTGCGTCATCTGTCATCCGCACAATGACGGCTACGCATTTGACGTGGAGGCGCTGGTCGAGTCCTGCCTGACGGCAAAGGAGGCGGGTTGGAGATTCCTGCTTTGGCGATTGCCTCATGAGGACAGGCTCCTTGAGCCTCGACTCTCCATCCAGACTGCCATTCGGCAATTTCAGGCGGTGCGCGAGGCAGTGGGCGACGCCATTGAAATCGCGTTTGACTTTCACACCCGGCTTGACTTGCCGGACGCCCTGTGGCTTTGCAAGGAACTGGAACCCTTTCGCCCCTTCTTTGTTGAAGACCCGCTGCGTTGCGAAAACACAAACTCCTTCAGAGCCCTGCGACCACGGACGACGCTCCCGCTGGCTGCAGGCGAACAATTCAGTTCCAAATGGGAGTTTCGTCAATTGATCGAAGAGGACCTCATCGATTACGTGCGCATCGATCTATGCATCGTCGGCGGCCTGACGGAGGCCCGCAAGATCGCCGGCTGGTGCGAGACGCACTACATCAAGCTGGCCACACACAATCCGCTCGGGCCGGTATCGACAGCCGCCTGCCTGCACCTGAACCTGGCGTCCCCTCTGGTTGGGGTTCAGGAGCAGGGTCGCATGCCCGGCGGACACTTGCAGGATGTCTTCCCGGAGCAGGTTGAGTGGAAGGACGGCTGGCTGTTGCCCCCGGACCGTCCGGGATTGGGCGTGACTTTTGATCGGGAAGCGGCCCGCGCGGCCCGCGACCACACGCTTCGAGACGATCAGCAATCAAACCTGCACGGGGCGGACGGTTCACTGACGAACCACTGATGGGAATGTTTCAGGCCAACGGTCAGGTCATTGGCATTCTGGTTGCAGCCGGCAGCGCACCCGGCGCAATCAGGTGCTGCCCTGAATGATGTCGTCATTGGGGCCGGTCAAGCGCAAGGCGCTGTGTTCCACTGCATTCCCTGACCGCAGAATGATTTGACAATTTCGGGTGTCGCGAAAGGGAGGAAAGAATGAAAATCACCGCAATTGACGTGTGGCCGGTGTGGAACGGCAACCGCAACAGTCTTTTCGTCACGGTTGATACCGACGAGGGCATCTCCGGGGTCGGCGAATCCGGCATATCCGGGCGCGAACTGGCCGTCATCGGCGCGATTGACCACTTTCGACCGATGTTGCTGGGTATGGATCCCTTCCGGACGGAATACATCTGGCAACTGCTGTTCCGCGGCGGTTTCTTCCCCGCCCAGCGGATTCAGACCGCGGCCATTTCCGCCATTGACATTGCCCTCTGGGACATCAAGGGCAAGGCCCTGAACGTGCCTGTGTACGACTTGCTGGGAGGGCTGGCGCGCGATCGCGTCATTTGTTATCCGCACAACAACGGCCATTCGATGGAAGTAGAGGCACTGGTCGAATCCTGTCTGGTGACGGTCGAGGCAGGCTGGAAGTTCGTGCGCTGGGGTCTGCCCAATGACCGCGTCTTGCTGGAGCCGCGGCCTTCGATCCAGGCGGGCATTCGCCAGGTCCAGGCCGTGCGCGAAGCCGTCGGTGACGATATCGAGATCGCCTTTGACGTTCATACGCGGCTTGACTTGCCCGATACCCTGTGGCTCTGCAAGGAGCTGGAACCCTACAATCTCTTCTTCGTTGAGGACCCGTTGCGTTGCGAGAACACGGATTCCTTCAGGGCCCTGCGCCCGCGAACGACCGTCCCGCTGGCCGCCGGCGAGCAATTCAGTTCAAAGTGGGAATTCCGCCAACTGGTTGAGGAAGACCTGATCGACTATGCGCGCATCGACCTGTGCATCGCTGGCGGATTGACGGAAGCGCGCAAAATCGCAGGCTGGTGTGAAACGCACTACATCAAGCTGGCCACGCACAATCCACTGGGGCCGGTGTCGTCGGCCGCCTGCCTGCATCTGAATCTGGCGTCACCGCTGGTGGGTGTACAGGAGCAGGCCACCGCGCCCGGTACAAGCATGCAGGATGTCTTTCCGGAGCAGATCGAGTGGGAAGACGGCTGGTTGCTGCCGCCCCGGCGCCCGGGTTTGGGCGTCACCTTTGATCGGGAGGCAGCCCGCGCCAATCCCATGCGTGAGAGTCCCCGCAACATTCTTCATCGCGCGGACGGTTCTTTTACGAACTGGTGAAATCGGGGGCCGTCGCTTCTGGAATACGGCGGATCTAGAGTAACCAGAGGGCCTCTTCCCAAATCGGGTCAAGGACAACCTTGCGGCTGGTCTCCTCCAGTTCGGTGCGCACCCAGTGCCAGGCTTCGTCCGGATCATGGTCGTTGCGGATTTCAACCAGGGCCCGGTTGTCCTGCGCCCTCGAGACTGACGCCACGCAGCCGACCCTGAGAATGGCGCGCAAGTAACGTTCTTCGCTGCAGGTCAGCCAGCAGGCGTAGCGCGTGTTGATGCCGATGGGCTGCGGTTCCCCCAGCGAGAAATCCTGTGATTCACCCTTGCTCATGATGGCGCCTCCCTGTGGCCGGCCTGTGTCGGACTGCGACTGCACAGGTGTCGGGTCAGATTCAATCCCAACCAGCCCAGCGACAACAGGGCCAGGCCCCCACCGCCCAGCATCAACACGTCATACTGCTGTGGCAGCAATTCGCGCCTGGCGACGTCTGCGCCGACCAGTCCCTGTACTTCGCCGCTGCTGCCCGCACTTACGGCCTGTTGCCGGCTCAGGATAACCTGAGCCACATTGCCTTGCAGTTCACGGTCTGCGTCAAAATAGCGCCAGGCCGCGTACCCTGCGATCAGCAGACCGGCGACCACCAGCACTGTGAAGATCCCGCGAAGCCAGTCTGCATTGGCCACCCGCCCCATCGCTCACCGCAGTGACCCGCCCGGCAGGTCAATTGAAGCGGCTGCCGTCGACCGCTACACTGAAAGCCTGAAGTCATTGTAGAAGAGAGCGGTCAACATGACAAGCAGTGTGAAAACGGGCGTCATCGGGACAAGCTGGTGGGCCGACGCGATGTTTCTCCCAGCGTTGACGGCGCATCCCGGGGCTGAAGTGGTGGCCGTGTGCGGAAGGGACGCCGGGCGGGCCCAGGCTCTTGCGCGGCGCTGGTCCGTGCCGACGGCATACACGGACACTGATGCCTTGCTGGACCATCCGAGCCTGGACGCCGTGCTGATCCTCACGCCCAACCGTCTGCATCATCCCCTGACGATGGCGGCGCTGGAACGGGGTCTGCATGTCCTTTGCGAAAAACCGCTGGCCCTAAACGTGGAACAGGCACATGCCATGGTTGACGCTGCCGAGGCTGCGGGCGTTCGCCACATGGTGCCTTTTACCTACAGCTTCATGCCGACGGCTCGCTACATTCGTGAACTGATCACTCGGGGTTACCTGGGTGAACCCTATCACCTGAACATGCGCTACTACGCAGGCGGCGCCCGGAATCGCGAATATCGCTGGCGCTATGACCGCGGCGAAGCCGGCAGTGGCACGCTGGGCGACTTGGGGTCGCATTTCCTCTTCATCGCGATGCAACTGTTTGGGGAGGTCGTTTCGGTGCAATGCATGCTTTCGCAGTACGGCGAACGTGATCCGCGACCGGATGGCAAGCCCTATGAGCGTGTCGACGAGGCGGCTGCGATTTCGGTGGAGTTTGCAAGCGGAGCACACGGCCACGTCCACGTAAGCAAGGTTTGTTACGAAGACACGCCCTTCGGCCAGACGCATCACATGGAGTTTCACGGCTCGGAAGGGACGCTGTACAGCACTACGGACTGGGACCGCACTCAGCAGGTCTCCGGCGCGCGGGTGGGGGAGGGGCCGGTCCGCCCACTGGGAATCCCGGAGCACATTTGGCAAGGGGCAAGGCGTGACACGGTACACAACACCTATCGTGACGTCTTTCGTCAGCAGGACCACATGGCCCGTGGATTCATCACGGCGATTCAGGAAGTCCGCCCGGCCAGCCCTGACTTTGCGGATGGCTTGCGTGTGCAGCGCGTTCTGGCCGCTGCCGAACTGGCGGCGGCAGAGGGCAGAAGAGTGAGTCTCGATGAGATCAGCCGGTGAATATCTGAGGTTGCATCCATGGCATTGCCTGGCTAGAATTGCCCACGATGCGCAGGTAGAGAGTTCTGCGCAGCGCATACACGTCAAAGGAGAAATGTCATGAGAAAGTTGTTTACTGTCGCCCCGGCGTTGCTGTTGGTGCTGGGCCTTGCCGTGTTCGCCATTGGCGCGGTCGGAGCCCAGGATGATCAGCCGGTCTTCCGCATTGTCTCCCATGGTGGCGCCGGCAATCCCTTCTGGATCGTCGTCATCAAGGGTATGGAAGATGCCTGTGCGATCTTGAACGCGGACTGCGCCTGGCTGGCCCACCCGGTCGACAGCGTGGACGACATGGCGGGCTACTGGGATGATGCCCTGGCCGCCAATCCGGATGGAATCGGCACAACTGTCCCGAACCCCGAGGTCATTCGTGATGCCGTCGGTCGCGCCAGCGAGGCCGGGATTCCGGTCATCGTCCTGAACACAGCGGACCCGAATTCCGGTACGCCGGACTCGCTGGATACGCTCTTCTACATCGGTGCCAGCGAGTTCACCGGTGGCGTGAGCAACGCCAACCGCGTACTTGATGCTGCGGATGCCGCCGGCGTCGCGATCGTTCGCGGCGTTTGCCCGATTCAGGAGGTTGGTCACAGTGGTCTTGAAGCGCGTTGCGCCGGTGTTCGCAGCGTCTTCGAGGAAGCCGGCATCCCGCTGGACGAGCTGACCATCAACAACGACACCACCGCTTCTGCCGGTACGCTGGCGGACTACTTCACGGCCAACCCGGACACCAACGCGGCGTTCTTCCTTGGCCCGAACCCCTCCACCAGCTTCAACCTGTATCTGCAGGAAGCCGGTCGCATGCCGGGCGAGATCTTCGCTACCACGCACGATACCAGCGCCGAGATCTATCAGATGATCAAGGACGGTTATCTGCTGCAGGCGATCGATCAGCAGCCCTATTTGCAGGGTTTCGAGACCATCATGTGGCTGTATCTGAACAGCCGTTACGAGCTGGCGCCCGGTAACGATATCTTCACCGGCCCCGGCATCATCGACGGCAGTAACGTCGATGCCATTATTGAACTGACCGCGGCTGGCTATCGCTAGGCAGACGTCCGTTCATGAATTCGGGACAGGCAAGGGGACACCCTTCCTGTCCCGTTTTTTGTCAGTGACATGAGAAAGTCTGATCATGCTCGCTTTTTTTGAAGAAAACGCCGAAGCATCAACAGGCGTGCAGCTTGCCAGGATCTACATGGTCGTTCTGGGGCTGGGCGCGCTGTTGCTTGCCGAGCAGGTACTTGCCGGCTGGATAGCGCTGGGCGAGCGAATAAACGTCCTGCGCAGTGACATCAACTTCATCGAATGGGTGGTCAGCCTGGCCTTCCTGCTGCTGGCAGCAGCGGCCTTGCGCGCCGCCTGGAGCCTGTGGCAAAGGGACCGCGCCGGCTGGCCCTGGGCCCAGTGGGTATCGTTTTTCGCCACGATTTTCGGCGCCGTCTTCCTGATGAAGGCCCTGCTTCCCGGCGGAATCGCCCAGATCAGCAATCTGGTGGCGCCGCCGCTGGACAACCTGATGTTTCTGATCGGGTTATTGCTCTTCGTCAGCGGCCTGTTGTGCTACCGCTTTGTGACCCGTGGTGTCCAGGTCTTCGACGAAAAGGTGGACAAGGCCCAGGGGGCCCTGAGCACGGCCGCCAGTGACATGACGCCCGGCCAGTTCATCAGCCTGCAACTGGCCCAGTCGCCGAGCGCAGGCGCCATTATCGGTTTCGTCTTCATCTTTCTCGTTTTCAGTTTCGTCACGGACCTGTTCCTGCAGCCGACGTCGGTCGGATCGGTGCTGACCAACGTCTCGACCAAGGGCATCGTGGCCATTGGCGTCACCATTCTGATGATCTCGGGTGAGTTCGACCTGTCGGTTGGCTCGATGCTGGGCGCGGTGTCGGTCTTTTACATGTTTTTCCTGACCGAAGGCATTCCCCAGATCGGGCTGGGCCCCATGCCCATGTTGCTGGCAATGCCGGCAGCCCTGGTGGTCGCCATGCTACTGGGTTTCATCAACGGCATCATTCTTGTGAGAACCGGCATACCGTCCTTTATCGTGACCTTGGGGACGCTGCTGATCTACCGTACCATTCCGCTGGTCGCCATCCCTGGCGGTCGCATTTTGCGTTATCGTGATTACTATGACGAATTCCCGCAAGTCTGGATCAGCCCCTGGGTGTTCACCTTGCTGGCGCTGGCCGGCCTGGTGGCGGTGGCGTATGTGGCCTGGCGCCTGTTACCCGGCCTGTGGCGCGGCCTGCAATTCCGCTATGGCGAAATCCGCAACCCCGCCAACGACGGGCACTTCAAGACGACCCAGACGATAATCGCCGGCTTCGTGCTGCTTGTCACGGTGCTGGCCTTGCTGATCATCGCCGCCTGGTTGCTGATGGTCATCTCATTCCACCTGGGGAGAGGCGGAGAACTGGTGCAGGTCGGCTTTTTCGACCTGATCAACGGTCGCTGGGGCTTCAGCTTCGAGCAGGTCACTGGAGGTCTCTTCAGCATTTTCATTCCTCCAGGAGCCAATTTCCGCAATTCCATCATCTGGTGGCTGCTGCTGGTCCTGCTGTTCCAGGTCGTGCTGACGCAGTCGCGTTACGGCAACTCGGTCTTCGCAGTCGGCGGCAACCCGGGCGCGGCGCGCGCGCAAGGTATCAACGTCAACCGCGTGAAGGTGATGAACTTCATGCTGGTCGCCCTGCTTGTAGGAGTGACGAGTATTCTGGAAGTCACGCGCAACCCGGGTGTGGACCCCCTGAAAGGCGATGGCTGGGAACTGGAAGTCATCGCCATGACGGTGATCGGCGGCGCGCTGTTGAGCGGCGGTTATGGCAGTGTCATTGGCACGCTGCTGGGAGCGCTGATCGTTGGCATGCTGGCAACCGGTCTGGTCATCATCGGCATGAACGCCCGTCTCTTCCGCGGAGTTGTGGGCGCCATCACTATCCTGGCCGTGGTGCTCAACACGCTCGTGCGACGACAATCCACCTGAGGGTATTGACATGAACAGCATGCAGAACAACGGGGACAACCTGTTGGAGATGCGGGATATCCACAAATACTTCGGCAGTGTTCGCGCCCTGCGTGGCATCGATTTCCACGTGGACCGTCAGGAGATTGTCGGGTTGCTGGGCGATAATGGCGCCGGCAAATCCACACTGATCAAGGTGCTGACCGGTTTTCACACGCCCACCAGCGGAGAAATCGTGTTTGAGGGCGAATCGGTGTACATCGACTCGCCGCATCGCGCCCGCGAACTGGGGATCGAGACGGTCTATCAGGACCTGGCGCTGGTGCCGCTGATGAGCATCGCGCGCAACTTCTGGCTGGGGCAGGAACCGACGCGCAATTTCGGGCCGATCAAGCTGATGGACCAGGAGCAAATGGCAGTCGAGGCCGCCGCCGCCCTGGAAGACGTCGGCATCCACATCCGTGACGCCAATGAGGTCGTGGGCAGTATGTCGGGCGGCGAGCGTCAATCGATCGCCATCGGGCGCGCGGTCTACTTTGGCAAAAAGCTCCTGATTCTGGATGAGCCGACCTCGGCGCTTTCGGTGGGTGAGACGCGCAAGGTACTGGAATACACCTATGCCGCCAAGGAGCGTGGCATGAGCGTGATTTTCATCACGCACAACATCAGTCAGGTGCATGCCGTCGCCGATCGCTTCACGATCATCAGTCGCGGGCGTAAACTGGGCGACTTCACCAAGGAAGAAGTCAGTGAGGAAGAAGTGGCGACGATGGTCATGTCCGGCGTCGTGCCGGAGCGACTGCGCCTATTCGACCCTGAAGCGGTGGATGACTAGACATGCAGACCTTTCAGCGTCCCCTACTGCTTGCCGCTTTGCTGGCCGTCCTGCTTTCGGCCTGCGCACCGGCTGACCTGGATGTGACTCCGACGGCGACGCCCACGCCTGTTCCAACTGTGACGCCAACGCCCGAATCGACGCCAACGCAGACGCCCACGCCGGCTCCCACTGAGGTTGTGGAAACACCACTGGTCGACGTTTTTCTCCAAAACGTGCCCGAGCCGGTTGCTGCAGGCGGAATTCAGTGGCGGCGCGACCCGGAACGCGACGTCAGCAAGGTGAGAAACGTCAGGAACGGCATCGCCAAACGTCTGTACCTGATCGAACGGCAGGGCGGCAAGGCCAGCTTCACGTTCGGCGTTTTCGATAGCCAGGAAGATGCGCTGGTCTACTATGACTTTGTCAAAGACTTGCGCACCGTCCTCGAAAACGGGAAATCGAACGAGGATTTCCCGATGCCCAACCTGTTCGGCACGGGCCTTTACGGTTCGAACGCGATCTTTTCCATCGACAACTATTTCATCGAGGTTGGGATCGAACAGTTTTCGGGGACGGCCGGGAACCCCTTGCCATCCCTTTCGCGCCAGGCGATCCGGATTGTCGAGGAAACGCTGACGAGTGTGGCGGCCGCTGCTGAAGCCGGTGAAGTCGTCGATCTGACGATGTCCCTGCTGCTGGATTCCCTGCCGGACCAGGTCATGGCGGGCGACGTCTCCTGGGAACGGGGAGCGCGATCGCTGCTGAACGTCGCTGATGGTCAGGCCGTCAGCATGCCCTGGCGGGCGGGTGACCTGAGGGTAACGCTGTACATGGCGTTGTTTGATTCGCAGGACGCAGCGCTGGCCTACAACCCGGTCGAGGCGGACGACGGTAAGATCCCTGGTTCGGTCACCCTGTCCATTGGCGAGCAGTACGTTGCGCTCGTCTGCGACAGCCCGTCCGGGGGTCTGGAAGTTGCCCACATTCTGGCGGAGACGCTAAACGCGCTCGCTTCCATCTAGCCGCGACCCCGCAGGCCAAAGATGCCGCTGCGGACGGTGCGGCCCTGCGGCCAGACCTCGCTGCGCGCCAGGCCGGCGATTCCCTTGAGGAAGACCGGGTGGTCTTCCTCAAGCGGCAACTCCACGACCCGTCCCGTAACGCCGGACAGGTAGGCAGCGAGGGCGACCTCCAGGGCCCGGGCGCCGACCCTGCCATTGGCGATCAGTGGAGTATCCTCGCGGACTGCGCTGGCAAATGCCGACCAGAGTCGGGTGAAAGAATTCGCGATGTTGTCGGCGTGCGTCTCCAGGTTATCGGCCTGATAGTTGCTGCGCACCCAGTCGCGTACGCCGAAGATCTCGGATGCCTGGTTGAAGCCACTGGTCTGACCATCCCGGTAGCGCATGCGCAGGTAGCCTTCACTGCCACTGAGGTCGACACCGCCGACGCCCACGCCCCAGCCATGATGGAGCGCCGCATAGCCGCCGGGGTAGGCCACCTGGGCCAGGGCCAGGTCCTCGACTTCAGGCTCGCGACTGGCGTAGGTGGGTGCGTCGACAAAGGCAATGATCTGCTCCGCGGGCGCACCGAAAAACCACTCTGCCAGATACACGGCGTGGATCATGTCCATCAAAATGCCGCCGCCGGCAGCCATGGTATGACGCCAGTCGCCCTGATACTCGGCGGCGCCGGGCCTGTCAATGACGCCGAGGTAGTGCATGGTCAGTACGCGCAAATCACCGACCAGCCCTTGCTTCACCAGTTCATGTAGCTTGCTGTATTCCGGCAGGTAGTGGTAATTGTGGACCATCCCCAGGACGCATCCGGCCGAGTCAGCGGCCGACACCAGTTCATGCGCCACGGCCGGCACGGTGGCGACAGGCTTTTCGCTGAGGACGTGAACGCCGCTGGCGAATGCGTCCAGCACGATCTGTCGCCGGAATTGCTGCGGCACGGTGATGACAATCGCCTCGACGTCGTCACGTGCCAGAATGTCGCGATAGTCCTGGTAAAGCGTCGGTCGGTGCAGACTGAACCATTGGCGCGCTATCTCAAGACGTGCGGGGGTCACGTCAGCCACGGCGACCAGTTCAACCTCAGCGCTGGCCCTGAGGGCGTTCAGCGCCGGCCGATGGCCATACTCGACCACATTGCCACAACCAATCAGGCCAACTCGCAGGGGTTCGGCCATGCTGTCCTCCTGGTCAGGGATGCCGCGCGTCATCCTGCCTGGTCTTCAGCAGCCTGTCAACTGCTCTGGCAGGAGATGCGCAGGTCCAGGGCATCCACAATTTTGTTCAGCCCTGCCAGTTGCTGACGAGTGACCGCCACGCTCGGCCGTCGCACGAAGGCGTGCTCAATGTATCCGGCGCGCTGCATCAGGTGCTTTCTGGCGTGCAGGGAGAATTCATGGCCGGGGCCGGACACGGCAGCGACCAGGGGCTGGATTTCGTTAAGAACGGCGAGCGCCTGCTCCTGGCGGCCCGAACGCCAGAGCGGCCAGGCGCGGCAAAAATATTCATTGAAACCGACTCCCGGAATGAGACCCGAAGATCCGGAGCGAAGTTCGTCCGGCAGGGTAATGCCGCCGCCCCCACCAAACAAATGGATCCTGTCGCCGTCGATGTGTGTCTTGAGGTCGGCAATGCGTGCCGCCGCGCCGGGACCTTCGATTTTGAAGTAGCGTACGTTGGCCGCCCGCCCTGCAATTCCCGCCAGCGCGGAGGTTTCAAGGCCTGTGCCGGCATAGCCCTGGATGTGAGGCGACTGTTGCACCATCAGGGGCGCGTCCGCCGCATGGCCAAGATCGACATAATGATTGACCAGCGCGGCCGGGGAGACTTTCATGGTCGCCGGAGGCAGCGTCATCAGGGCTGCCGGATGCCAGCGCGCGAACTCTCGCGCCTGCCGGATGGCGGCTTCCGTACTGCCGGGCGCGATGCCGATCACCAGGGGCACGCTGCCGGCCACTTCGCCGGCGACTATCTCCACGGTGCGACGCCGTTCGTCGTCGGTCAGCTTGTAGGCCTCGCTGGCGAAGCCGTTGATGCCTATGCCGTCTGCAGCGCCGTCCAACTCGAAGCGGACGACGCGTTGCAGCCCCTTTTCGTCGATGTCGCCCTGTTCATCAAAGGGGACGAACACGATGGGGATGATGCCTTCCAGCATGGTATACTCCGCGACTGCATGTTTCAGCAGGGACAAGAATGAAGCTCTACGTTACCGGCGGTACCGGACTGGTGGGCAGTAACCTCATCCGTCTCGCCCGGGCGCAGAATAACGTTGAAGTCATTGCCTCGCAATTCGGCCCGGAGCCTGAATGGAAGGTGGACTATGAGCTTGACCCGCTGGACATCAGCGATGCCGGGGCCATACGCCGCTCAATCTTGAGGTACCGGCCGGACGTCGTCATCCACACGGCAGCCTCGGTCGATCAGGTGTGGATGCGCAACAATCGCGAGTTGGCCTGGGCCATCATGGTCGACTCGACCCTGGCCTTTGCCAGGGTCTGCCGGGAGATTAATTCCCGATTCGTTTTTGTCTCCACCGACTGGGTCTTCGACGGAATGGTGCCGCTGGTGACGGAGTCTTCACCTCCACTACCGGTGAACTACTACGGCATCATGAAGGCCGTCTGCGAACAGGCGCTGGGCGCGATGGACGATCTCAATTACGGCGTGGGGCGCCTCGCCGGTGTCTACGGGCTCAATTATGCCGTGCCCGCCATGTTGCGCAGGGAACAGTCGCTGGGCTTCGAGATGGGCGTCTTCGTCGCCGACCAGGTCACGCGCGGGCGCATGGCCGAGATCTGGACCGGGCCCAACACCAACCTGCAGGCGCATCCCACACTGGCTTCCGACTGCGCCGACATGTTGCTGCGCCTGGGCCGTAGCGATGCCAGGGGCATCTTTCACTGTTTCGGCAGCGAGTCGATCGGTCGCCTGGATTTCGCGCGCGCGGTCGCTGACGCCTTTGATGCGGACAGCGGTCTGGTCGCCGCTGTCCCTACAGACCCGAAGACACTTGAGATTCATGCCGGCATACGGATTCCTTACCGCAGCTGCGCCAGCGTCGAACATTCCAGCGCAGTTCTGGGTCGTAGGGCGATGGACGTCGCTGAGGGGACGGCGACTTTCCGACAGGAATGGGACTCCTTTCATGACGGACAGGGGACCTGAACCATGCAAGCCCTGACACTCCACGCGGACTGGGCGCCGCGACCGGAATACGTGCCTGGCGAGCGTGAACTCGAGACGCGCAACATTCGCAATGCCAACATGGTATGGCGCAACCCGCGCATTGCCCTGGGTCAGGTTTCCGAGCCCGGACTGGAACCGGACAAGGTGCGGGTGCAGGTGGCCGCGGTCGGCATTTGCGGCTCGGACATGCATATGTACGAAGCCGACAGCGACGGCTACATGATTTACCCGGGGTATGCCACTGCTCCCAACATTCTGGGTCACGAGTTTGCGGGACGAGTGGTGGAGACCGGAGTGGACGTGCGCGAACTGCGCGTCGGCGATCTGGTGGCCGTGGAGGAGATTCAATGGTGTGGCGAGTGCATCTCCTGTCGCAAGGGCTTCGTCAACCACTGCGAATACATGGGAGAGATTGGCTTCACCATTCCCGGTGCCATGGCGGAGTACATTGCCGTGCGCGAACGCTACTGCTGGAAGCTGGATGAGCTGGCCGACGCGCTCGGAAGTGAAGAGGAAGCGCTGGTCATGGGCGCCATGGTGGAACCCACCGGCGTTTCCTACCAGGGCCTGTTCAACCGCAGCGGCACCTGGCTGCCAGGGCATCACGTGGTCATTTTTGGGGCCGGGCCCATCGGCCTGGCCGCGGAAGCGCTGGCCATCGCCGCCGGGGCCTGTCAGGTGATCGTCATAGATCCTTCCGCCAGTCGCCGGGCGATCGCCATGCGCATGGGGGCGTCCAGTGCATTGGACCCTGCAGCAGTGGACCTGAATGAATCATTGCTGGCATTGACTGGTGGCCGGGGCGTAGACTACGTAGTCGAGTGCGCCGGTTACGCGGACAGGACGCTGCAACCTCTTGAATCCTGCCTGGCGGTCAATGCAACAATCATCGATATCGGCATGGGCGGAGAACGACCCCTGCTGCCCATCGTGACCTACAAGCAACGCGGCGTTCAACTGGCCGGTTCGCTGGGCCATGCCGGCAAGGGGGTATTTCAGAACGTGATACGGCTAATGACCGCCGGGCGCATTGATATGCGGGTGATGGTCAGCGAACGGCTGCCGCTGGATGACGCTGTAGCCGCCTTCCGGCGTCTGGAAAGCCGCGAAGATGCCAAGATCATCCTGTTGCCGGGATGAACACCAATCCGGACCCGATATTGTTCATTGGTGGTTGCCTGTTTCTGGGCATCGCTTACCTGGGCCGCTTTCATCCGCAGCGCCTGTGGCGCCTGCTCAGTCTTGAGCGCGCCTGGCGTCGGCGCAACCCCGAGCAACCCGCAGACTGGGACCGCGTCGCATTGCGCTATGCGGCCGGTTGCACCGTGATGGGCGCCTTGTCGATCGCCGGCAGCGTACTCCTGACGCAAGGGTCCTGAACCTTGACACGCCTGTATTGATGGAGAAGGTGCCGCCATGGGTGTAAGGCTGGGAATGCTGGGGGCGGGGCGCATCGCCCAAACGCATCTGAAGACGCTGGCGACGCGGATTCCGGACGCCGGAGTCGAGATCATCGCCGACCCCTTCGGCGACGTGGCCGGGAAGGCTGCGAAAGAATATGGCATCCCGCGGCACAGCACGGATCACCGGGACGTGCTGGAAGATGAATCGATCGACGCTGTCATCATTTGCACCACGACCAACACCCATGCGCCCCTGATGGAGGAAGCTGCGCGCGCCGGCAAACACATTTTTTGCGAAAAGCCCATTGATCTGGACATGGCGCGCATTGACCAGGCGCTGACGGCAGTGAAAGACGCCGGCGTCAGGTTGCAGGTTGGCTTCAATCGCCGCTTTGATCCCAACCACAGGCGGGTGCGCCAGGCAATTGAGGGGGGAGAAATCGGCGACCCCCATATCCTGCACATCATCAGCCGGGACCCCTACCCGGCGCCCATGTCCTACACGCGCAATTCCGGCGGCATTTTCGTGGACATGACCGTGCACGACTTTGATCTGGCCCGCTATCTGATCGGCTCCGAAATCGAGGAGATTTACGCCACCGGCACCATCAACATCGTGCCGGAACTTGCCGACCTGGGTGACCTCGACACCACGTTGCTCATCATGCGCTTTCAAAACGGCGTGCTGGGGATGATAGACAACAGTCGCAAGGCGGTGTTCGGTTACGACCAGCGCGTGGAAGTCTTCGGCAGCGGCGGGTCCGCGAAGACCGACAATCGATACGACAACGCCGTGACGATCAGCGACGGCACGAGCATCCGTCGCGACCCGCCCTATGAATTCTTCATGGAGCGCTATACGGAGAGCTTCGCCCGCGAAATGGAGTCCTTCGTGCGGGCCCTGACAGAGGGCACGCCGATCGAGGTGGATGGATTCGACGGCCGCATGCCGGTTGTGATGGGGCTGGCTGCTTTTCTGTCACATGAGCGTGGTCGACCGGTTCACATGGAAGAGATTGAGAACGCGTTCTATAATCCCCTGGCATAAGCGCTGGTCTTTGGAGCGGACATGGCCAAGAGTTGGCAAAGCCTGCACATGGGTCGCAGTTCCATCGACCTGTACTCCAACGACGTTGGCAGCCCGTTTGTCGATATCAACAGCTTCGCCGCCTATGTCGGTGGGTCCCCCACCAATATCAGCGTCGGCGCCACCCGGCTGGGCGCGAAGGCGGCGCTGCTGACGGCGGTCGGCGAAGACCCGGTCGGTGATTTTCTGCTGAACTTTTTGCGCAAGGAGGGTGTGCCCACGGAGTACATTCCGCGCAAGGCCGGTATGCGCAGCAGTTGCGTCTTGCTGGGCATCGAGCCGCCGGATCGTTTCCCCCTACAATACTATCGCGACAATTGCGCAGACATCAACCTGACCATAGATGACGTGCTGGCCGCGCCCGTCACCGATTGCGAGGTCTTCCAGTTCGCCGGCACCAACCTGAGTCTGGAGCCCAGCCGCAGCGCCACCATGTTCGCTGCCGACCTGGCGCGCCAGTCCGGGGCCCGGGTGGTCTTTGACATCGACTTTCGGCCAGACCAGTGGTTTGATATTCGCGCCTTTGGCGTGGTGGCGCGCTCGGCTTTGCCCCTGGTCGACGTGGTGATTGGCACTGAGGACGAAATCAACGCCGCTACCCTGTCCAGCGTGGAACAAATGGAGTTGACTCACTCGCAGGTCTCCGACGCAAAGGTTACGGGCGATACGCTGGCTGCCATCGGCAGGATCCTTGAGAGCGGCCCGGAAGCGGTCGTGGAAAAGGTCGGCGCCCAGGGAGCCCGTATCCATCTGCGCGGTGGGGAAATAATTGAAGCGCCGGGCTTCCCGGTGGAGATTTACAACATCCTCGGCGCGGGGGATGCTTTCGGCGCGGGTTTCCTCTACGGCCTGGTGCGTGACTGGGGCTGGTACCGCTCGGCGCGCCTTGGGAATGCCTGCGGCGCCATCGTGGTTACGAAGCACGGTTGTGCAGATTTCATGCCCACCATGCCCGAAGTCGACAAATTCGTTGCTTGTTATGGCGGGCTGGACTGAAGGAGGACGTCGAGACGTGCAATACACGGCCGAAACCATGCTGGTGCGATCCGGTGACCGGGGCGATGCGGGCGAGTTCGCAAGGGTGACCCCCGCCCAGGCTGGTTGGGAATACCTCGGCATGTACGCCCTGCGTCTCAACCGGGGTCAGCGTTACCCCGCCGCGACCGGCGGGATGGAAGTGGCGATTGTTATACTGGGCGGCCAGTGCAGCGTTCGCAGCAGCCGCGTCACTTTTGAGCAAATCGGGCGGCGCCCCAATGTTTTCAGTGGCATGCCCTGGGCCGTGTACCTGCCGCGGGGTACGGACTGGGAACTGGAGGCCCTGACGGATGGCCTGGAAGTGGCGATCTGCGAAGTGCCGGCCGAAGAAGACTATCCGGCGCAACTGGTGACGCCACAGGACAGCGAGATCGAGATTCGCGGCGGCACCAACGCCACCCGCCAGATCAACGGCATCCTGCCGCCTGGTTTCAATTGCCAGCGCATCGTCGCGGTTGAGGTCTATACACCTCCCGGCAACTGGTCCAGCTATCCCGGTCACAAGCACGACGTGCACCGCGTGGACGAGGAGGGCAACCTGCTGGAAGCGGACCTGGAGGAGATCTACTTCTACAAGTTCGATCGTCCCGGCGGCTACGCCTACCAGCGGGTTTACAATGACGACCGCAGCATTGATGCCGTCATGATGGCGCAGGAAAACGATGCCGTGTTGGTGCCCGAGGGCTACCATCCGGTCGTCAGCGCCCATGGTTACACGTGCTATTACCTTAACTTCCTGGCAGGTTCCGCCCAGTCGCTGGCAAACAGCGATGACCCGGACTATGCCTGGGTGAAAGACAGCTGGACATGGAAAGATCCGCGACTGCCAATCGTCGACATGGGCATGGAGCCAGGACGGCGGCAGCGTTAATCCAGGGAGTGCGCTGATGAAGACGACACGACTCACGACGTCGCAGGCGCTGGTGCTGTATCTGGCCAACCAGTTCAGCGAGCGCGACGGACAGGAACAACACTTTTTTGCAGGAGCATGGGGCATCTTTGGTCACGGCAACGTGGCCGGGCTCGGCCAGGCCCTGCAACAACACTCGCATCTGCTGCGTTTTTACCAGTCCCGCAATGAACAGGCCCAGGTGCTGGCCGGCATCGCCTATGCGAAGGCCAAAAATCGCCTGCAAACCTTCGCCTGCACCTCGTCGATTGGACCAGGCGCGACCAACATGCTTACGGGCGCGGCAGTGGCGACAGTAAACCGCCTGCCCGTTCTGCTGCTGCCCGGCGACATTTTTGCCGAGCGTATTCAGGCGCCAGTGCTGCAGCAGGTGGAATCGCCGCACTCCCAGGACTTTTCGGTCAACGATGCCTTTCGGCCGCTATCGCGCTACTGGGACCGCATTAACCGGCCGGAGCAACTGATAACTGCCATGCCGGAGGCAATGCGCACCCTGTTGTCTCCCGCCGAAACCGGCGCCGTCACACTGAGTTTGCCACAGGACGTGCAGTCGGAAGCCTTTGATTTCCCGACAGGCATGTTTGAAAAACGCGTTTGGCAGGTCCCTCGTAACCGACCGGATGCGTCAGCACTGCGCAAGGCGGCTGCATGGATTCGCGAGAGTCGTCGTCCGTTAATCGTTTCCGGCGGTGGCACACTCTACAGCGAGGCCGCCGGCACTCTGCGGGAATTCGTCGAACAGAGCGGTATCCCCTCGACGGAGACTTTTGCGGGCAAGGGCGCGCTGCCCTACGACCATCCCCTCAATCTGGGGGCGGTTGGCGTCACCGGAACGGAGGGCGCCAACCTCATCGCCCGAGAGGCCGATCTGGTCATCGGCGTGGGCACGCGTTTCAGTGATTTTACGTCTGCGTCGAAGACTGCCTTTCAAAACGAAAATGTACGCTTTATCAACGTCAACGTGTGCGAATTTGACGCCTTCAAGCATCTGGCGCTGCCCCTGATCGGCGATGCCAGGGTCACGCTGGAGGAGTTGGCGCCCCTGCTGGCAGGTTGGCAGGTGGACGGCGACTATCGTGCCAGGGCCGCACAATTCAATGCCAGTTGGGACTCCGAGGTGGAACGGATTTACAATCTCGAACACGGTCCGGTCATCAGTCAGGGTGAAGTTATCGGCGTGGTCAACACGCTGTCGCGACCCGAGGACGTGGTCATGTGCGCGGCCGGCAGCGTCCCCGGCGACCTGCACAAGCTGTGGCGCACCAGCCACCCCAGGGGTTTCCACACCGAGTATGGCTTTTCCTGCATGGGATACGAAATCGCCGGCGGGATGGGGCAGCGCATGGCAGATCCGGAGCGGGAGGTCTACGTCTTCGTAGGGGATGGCTCCTACCTGATGATGAATAGTGAAATCGTGACCATGGTGCAGGAAGGTATCAAGGTCACATTTATCGTGATGGACAACCACGGCTTCGCCAGTATTGGCGGGCTATCGAACGCTGTCGGCAGCGACGGTTTTGGCACCAAATACCGTTACCGCACGGACTCCGGACATCTTGACGGTGAGACCCTGCCCATCGACTTTGCCGCCAACTGCGCCAGTCTGGGCGCGCACGTGATTGAAGCCGCCAATCGCGACGAACTGGCGGACGCCGTCCGCGAGGCGCAAACGATAGAAAACCGGCCCGTTTGCATCGTGATCGAGGTTGACCGTCATCAGCGGGTCGGCAACTACGAATCCTGGTGGGACGTGGCAGTTGCCGAGGTCTCGGACAACGAGGCCGTGAAGGCGGCGCGCTCGGCCTACGAAGAGGACCGCAAGAAAGAACGCTACTACCTGTAGGCAATGCCATGCGCGGGTGGCGCTGGCGCTGGCCCCTGGCGACATCCGGACTGCTGTTGCTGTGGCTACTGGCAGGCAACAGCCTCGTCGATCGCCTGGGTATGGCCCTGCTGCGACTCGACGCGCTGCCGGCGGACCTTGACGCTGGCGGGCAGCTCTATTACACACAGGGTTTCGACGGCCTGTGGCGCCATGACCTGCGGTCGGGCGTGAGCGAGCAGTGGTGGCTACCCGCGGAAGGCAGTCTGGTCAGCGACGTCGCCGTGTCACCGGATGGCAGTCAACTGGCGCTGGCCTGGGCGCCACCTGCCGAAGCCGGTTTCCAGTCGGGCAGCACCGACCTGTGGCTCATGTCCCTGTCTTCTGGCGAGCCGCAACCCCTCGTCACCCGTTCCGACGCCCTGGAGTCCTGGCGGGATCCCTGGTGGTCGCCGGATGGCCGCAGGTTGCTGGTCACGCACCAGCGGGTGCAATGGAGCCAGGGTGGTGAACTGCAGGCCATTCGCCTGGACGTGGAGTGGCTGGCGCTGGACGGAGCACGTCAAACACTGCTGACCAATGCGGAACAGGCGGCATTGTCTTCTGACGGCGGGCAAATGGTCTTCTTGCGGCCGGATCTGGTCAACGGGTCACAGGGGTTGGTGCTGGCCCGGCCCGATGGCAGCCAGGCGCGTGAACTGGTGAGGAACACAACGTTCCGGGCGCTTGCCTCGCCACGATTCGCCCCCGGCAACCAAACGATCGTGTTCAGCGCTTCCGGCCTCCGTCAGGGCGGGCCGCAACAGAGCGACCCCGCTGTGGGAGCCGTGATGGCGCATGGCGATCCCTGGAATATCTGGCAGGTCGATCTCGCCACGGGCGTTTTGTCCCGCCTGACCACGTCCGTTCTGGACGGGCCGGCCCTGGCGTGGTCGCCCGACGGGTCCGGTCTGTTGGCTGTTCTGGCTGCAGAAGGCCTGTTTTTGCGATCAGCGGGCAACATGTGGCGACTGGCAGCGGTGAGGACCGAGGGCAAGCTGACCTGGGCTGCTGCGCCCTGACGCCGCCCGGCTAGAGGTTGATGAAGACGTCGGTGAATCCTTCGCGCGGCAAGTCATCGCGATCGACCAGGCCGAAGCCGTTGTCCATGCCATGACCCCAGGCGTACCAGACTGCCGTGACCACACGACCTTCGTAGCGCTGTTTCAGATAGGTGACGAAATCGTTGGCGTACTTGCTGATGTCCTCCAACGGTTCTTCGTCGGCATTCAGGACCCCAAACTCGGTGATCCAGAGCGGTTTGCCGGGCATGACGCGGGCCCAGGCGTCGAGAGATTCGTCAATCAGCCCGAAGTGCCGGTACTTCCCGGCGGCAAAGGCCGGGCCGCGGCCATAGGGGTGAAAAGCGATGCCGTAAGGTCGCTGGTCCCTCGGCATGGCTTCCAGCGTCTGGCGGGCGTAATCCGGGCCGGAGTGCGGGCCACTGCAGTGGCCACCGGTGATAACGATGGCTTCCGGGTCCGCCTCGTGAATTGCCGTCATGCATTTTGACAGCATTCGACCATAATCGGCCGGCGGCAAGGGTACGGAGGCCCGGTGGCCTGTATGCGCGTCCATTTCGTTCCAGATTTGCCAGACGATACCCCGCCCCTTGTACTGGGCAGCGATTTTCCCGGCCATTTCGGCCAGACGATCGCTCAGCAGATTCCAGCGTCGCGTATCCATTCGGTGCCAGACGTCGCTGGTGCCTTCGCCATAGGTCTGGTGAGACAGGACGACAATGACCTTGTAGCCCGCGTCAATATAGGCGTTAATCACCGGCCCAAAGCGTTCGTAGGCCAGGACGATGTCCCGGTTTCCATAGCGTTCCGGATTGCCAGGCGGAAGCTCGGGATTCAGCGACACGTTGTAATTGAATCGAACCCAGCCCATCTTGCCCAGACGCCCCGGGTTTGGCGTACCGAGACGGTGATAGCGGTCCAGATTTGCGCCGGTGATGTTGTCGCCAATAATGGGCTGCGGTTCGTCCACCACGATGTAGTGCTCGGCCTGGGTGTAGCCCTCAACCTCGTCACGAGACTGAACGTAGAGCCACTCGCCTTCCCGGCCGATGCGCGACAGGGCTTCCTCAAAGGGATCTAGTACCTTTAGCACGTCTCCCGGACGAACGATGGCCAGTGGGTCGCCGTCAACCGGCGCGGAGCGAATGCGGACGCGATCGCTCTCCGGAGTTACGTACAGGCGGGGAGGTTCCGGCGATTCGGCCACAGTGTAGAACCAGGCGGCAGTAAAGCCTTCCGCGCCGGATGGAGTGCGGATGTGTAACCACTCATCCTGAACGCCGACTTTCTCAAGGGCCAACGTGGCAGAATCAATGACCTCGACCACGTCTCCCTTTGACAGCGTGCCAATTGGTTCGCCATCGACCGGTTGCACCCTGACGCGAATGCGGTCTTCAGTTGGCGTCACGTAAACGGGTGCGTCGTAGGGAAACTCACTTCTTTGACTATGGACCAACGCCGGGGTCGGACTGGACCCGTCAAAGACTCCGAGGAATCCGGCATCGCAGTAGCCGTCCAGCCCCTTCGGAGTCCTCACGTAGAGCCACTCGCCGCCATGACCGACTTTCTTGAGAGCGACGTCGGGGTCTTCAAGCGCTAAGGCCACCTCGTTTTGTTCCAGCACGGCGATCTGTTCTCCCTCCAGAAGACGGGACCAGACCTGTAGCTGATGAATGGTCGGACTCACGAACAACTGTACCTGTGGCGTGGTTGCACGCGGATCTGACGCAATTTGCACTTGTGCAGGCTCCTTGTCGGACTCTCGCGCCAGAGGTGGACCGGTCGTTTCATCCCCTGCCCGGGAACGGGTCGGCGCGGTCACGTCCGCTTCGTGCAGCGCGAGATACCAGGCAGCTGAATACCCTTCCGTGCCGCCGGTGGTTCGCACACGCAACCATTCATCCTGTACGCCGAGTTTTCCAAGCGCAGAATTACGGGATTCCAGCACTTCCGCCACGTCGCCCCTGGAAATGCTGTCAAGCATTTCGCCATCCACAGGCTGTGCCCGCACACGAATTCGGTCTTCCACCGGTGTGACCAGCATGGGCGCCGGGACCGGGGCGGCATAGGGTGTCATAATGTTTGGGCCGGTGTTTTGGGGTGGGGCAGGCGGCAGCAAATGCCGCGGGTCCGGGTCCTGGTGGACGTCCATAAACAAACAGGACACGTATCCTTCCACACCATCCAGGCTGCGAATGTGCAGCCAGGCGTGATCGTCGCCAACCTTGCTGCGAGTGGCGGCGTGAGGCTCCAGCGATTCCAGAACGTCACCGAGTCCAGTCATGGCAAGCGTGATTCCGGTTTCGGGCTGTTCACGAATGCGCACACGGTACTCGGTGGGGGCCACGTAGAATTTCTTGGGATCAAGCCCTGGCGCGGAGTCCCCGGCGCTGAGGTCCGGCGACCTTACCTGCAGGGTCTGGTTCCTGACCAGGATTTCACCCTTCTCGTCTCCGTGAAGCTGCCAGTCACCGGCATGCACAAGGTTGAGCCAGAAGTCCCCCCGTTGTCTCAGGCCGGGCAGATTGTCGCGGGTCGCCTGACGTTCATGAGACAACTTGCGCAACTCGGCTACGCGAGTGATCAATCTCGTCTCGCCCAAACCGTTGCGGTCGATCCGGGAACGCTCCGGCACATCGAATTCACGTTCGGCCATTCGCAGGAATCCATCGCCCATACCGAAATTGATGCTGATGTCGAATAGCAACGCATGGGCCAGCGGAGTCTTGAGATTCCGGGGTTGAATGGCGACGCGCAGGGTAGGGTCCCAGAAGTTCCTGCGCGCTTCGTCGTCCTGGATCTGGCGCATTTCCGGCTCTCGTCCGGCGGCTACCAGCAAGTCATGAAGGCGTGATTCATGCCGCAGGCGGGCATCTCGACTGGCAATGCGAGAGCGGTAGGCTTTTAACGACGCTGCGATCTGGCTGGGTGAATTATCGAGGTACTGATCAACAACGCGCGCCAGTACGCCGGAAGCCAGCGTGAACTGGAAGCGACCATAACTGAGAATCCCGGCATCGTCCGTCTGGCAGGTCTGATAGCTGCCACCTTCAAATCGGGACGTGATGCTGAATGCGACTGCACGAACCCGAAGGTCCTCTTTCACCCTGATTCTCCTGCGAACCTGGATCTGCCTGAAAATATAGCGAAATTATCGCCAGGTCTCATCATTCACCTGCACGCCTGGAACATTGCAGGCATTGTTGACTACTTCCCCGCCGGCAGCTTCAAACGCAGCTGCCACGTCCGCGAGTCTTGAGTCATCCGCCCATGCAAACACGCAGTCACCGCCACCCGCGCCTGAAAGCTTCGCTCCCCAGGCATGCGCTGAACGAGCGGCGTAGACGAGTCCTGCGAGTTGGCCCGTACTCACGCCCAGCGCCTCAAGCAACCCCTGATTAATGTCGGTCAATGTGCCCAGATCTCGCCAGCGCCCTTCCTCCAGACAGAACCGTGCGCGAATGCTGATTCTGCCAATGGCGCCGAGAATCGCTTCGACCAGGTCCGGGTGCCGGGACCGCAGGCAGGCCACATTTTGCACGAGATTGACGGTCCCAACCTTCATTCCGCTGTAGCCGATGACGAGTGGCAGCCGCTCCACGCCAAGCATCTCGGGAATCTCGCCGGGGCGCTCCAAATAGCAGGTGCCACCATATACGGCCGCTGCCACGTCCAGGCCAGACCCCATGCCCTGTACGTCCAGAACCGCAGCGCGCGCCATGCTGTAGAGATCATCCTGCGAAAGGTCAAGTTCGTACAGGCGTGACGCAGCGGCCAGCGCCGCGACCGTGATCGCTGACGAACTCCCCAGTCCGAGGCTACAGGGTGGCCCGCTGGTGAACAGCCGCAATCCACGCTTCAGCGTGCTCCTGGCGTTGAGTCGATTGATGGCCGCCACGACAAAGGCAATGTCCGGATGCTGCGTCTCGCCCAGCGCGGAGAATGGTACTTCGTGCGGGCGCCCGCCGAAGGCCCTGACCTGCAGTGTCGTCGTGTCAATGTGGCCGACCTCGACATGGTAGCGACGGTCGACAGCGGTCACAATGCCCGGGTAGCCATGTACCACAGCGTGATCGCCGAACAGGACCAGTTTGCCAGGTGCGCTGGCCGAAATCTGCATCATTCCACTTCCGTGCTGCTGTTTTGCCCTATGGTATCCTACGCCTTGCTCACAGTGTATGACAGGTGTCTTGACATGTCGCTTGCGACCGCCAGGGCCTGCGCCAATCTGGCCTTCGTGAAATACTGGGGCAAGCGCGATGCAGCGCTCAATCTCCCGACGAACAGTTCCATCTCCATGACACTTGACGCGGCGCACACCACGACCCGCGTTGACTTCGACACCGATCTGGACAATGACGAGGTGTGGCTGTCCGGGGAACTGGCCACCAACGCATTTGCATCGCGAGTCATCAATCACCTGGACCGCATCCGGTCTCTGACCGGGAGTTCAGCGGCGGCCCGCGTTCACACCAGCAACAACTTCCCCGCCGGCACCGGCTTCGCTTCTTCGGCATCGGGTTTCGCTGCCCTGACCCTTGCCGCCACGGCTGCTCTTGGCCTGCGATTGTCGCGTCGCGAACTGTCTGTCCTGGCGCGCCTGGGTTCCGGCTCATCCTGCAGGTCCATCCACGCCGGCTTCGTCGAGTGGCATGCCGGACAGGACAGCGACAGTTCCCTCGCCACGCAACTGGCCGACGCGCAACACTGGAATCTGGTCGACGTGGCTGTGCTGGTCACGGAGGCAGAGAAATCTGTCCGGTCCAGCGAGGGGCACGAACTGGCGGGCAAAAGTCCCTTCTGGCAAACGCGAACCCGCTCGATTGCAACAAGACTCGCGGACATTCGACAGGCGCTGCTGAAGCGCGACTTTCATCGTTTCGGCAGGGAGGTTGAGGCCGAGGCGCTTGAGATGCATGCCATCATGCAGACCTCCGCTCACGAGCGGGAAGGGGCCTGGCAGTCAGGACTCTTCTACATGGCGCCCGATACCTTGGGTCTGATCAAGGCGGTCCAGCGCTGGCGACAGGCCGGCATGGAGGTCTATTTCACCCTCGATGCCGGTCCGACCGTGCATTTGCTGTGCCTGGAGGACCAGTTTGGGGACGTTCTGGATGCCGTGAATGTGCTGGAAGGCAGTCAGGGCTGGCGCACTATCGCCTGCCGGCCCGGTCCCGGGGCGAGACTATTGTCAGGGAAGGATACACCCTGAGCCTGGCGGGGTCGGGCTAGACGGGCGCTACGAACTGCCGGAACAGATCGGCCACGCCTCCGATTTCCGCCTCCGTGACGCATTCCACGTTGGGCGTTTGCCTCACCCAGTTGCGATGGTCCGTAATCGTCTGGCCGCGAGACAGCGAGCCTCTGAGTTCGACCGCGACGTGATGGCGCTCACTGGCCACGATGAGCCCGGGGCGGAGCGTGACGGCCATGGTCAGCGTGTCGGGAATCAGCACCGAGGCTTCCAGGCCGGCTTCCACCAGGCGCCTCAACATGCCTTCGCAGCTGTCACGATACAGGGCGGCGCGCGGCCCGGGCTGGCTCGTGAGTTCCTCAAAGACAGGGGTCGGCAGGGGATTGGCCAGGGTGGCGTCCCAGGTGACCAGCAGAATGTCCGTGAAAGCTTCAAACACCATGTGGGCCGCTTCCGGGTCGCAGTAGATATTGAACTCGGCCGGGAAGATGTCTGTGTTGCCGACGGCGTGCAGGGAACCGCCCATGACAACCAGTCGCTTCAAACGCTTTGGCAAATCGGGGTCCAGCCGCAGTGCTAGGGCGACGTTAGTCAGCGGCCCAATCGCAACCAGGGTGATCTCGCCTGGAGCGGCAGCGCTCCGCTCGATGATTTGCATGACGGCATGGCCATCCGCGGGGAAGTGCCGGGCCGGTGGCCGCTCCCTGAGATCGCCAAGGCCGTCCGAACCGTGCACGAATTCCGTCTCGAAACGCCAGGGCGCCACCAGCGGCAACTGCGCACCCCGATAGAAAGGGACGTCCATATCCATCACGTCCAGCACCGTGCCAACGTTGCGCACGACGTTTTCCAGGTCGATATTGCCAACGACGGTGGTGATGCATTCAACCTGGGCGTCAGGACAGGCCAGCGCCATCATCAGGGCATGGGCGTCGTCCACGCCGGCGTCCGTGTCAATGATCAGTTTCAATGCGCGTCTTCTCCTTCAATCAGGTTGGACAGTCGCTGGCGCCAGGGACTGTCGTCTTCTGTCAGACGCGGCGCCACCTGCGCGCCTTCCCGCAGAAAGTGTTGCATGCCGCGACCCAATTGCTGGCCGCGTCTTGTATGGATATCCAGGGCGTAGTCGGGGATTTCCGGGCGCACGCCACCTTCCACCGCCCGGCTCAACCAGTTGAGCAACTCGTCACTGGAGCGGTCTTTCAGGCTCTGGCAAAGAAAACGCAGCGCGTGAATGGCGAAGAGATAGCGATCTCCCCGCGGCCGCGGCAGGCGCAGGTGCATCTGGTAAAGCGTCTCCACGAACAGGGGCGCCTGCACGTCACCAAAGCCGACGTCCTCGACCGAAATGACCTGCAGGCGACTCCACAGGACTTCTTCCAGTTCCTCGCTGGTGTTTAGCATCTCCCAGGCGAGCAAGGCGGCGTTTTCCAGGTTGCCGCGACGGATTTCCTTCTGCAACGCGGAAATGACTTCGTCCGCGGGGAAATCGTGGATGGTACGAATGCGGGTCCAGGGGTCCTGTTGCCATGGTGGCACGCTCATGTCGCCTCCGCCTTGCCTGGGCGCACAATATCCTTAAGTTCGCTGATTTCCTGTCCGAAGCGGGCCGCGAAGTCCCGGCGTTTGATCAATTCGGAAGCCCGAATGCGCAGTGCGACCATCACGAGGGCGGCAATGGTGGCCAACTGGGGCAGGGCCAGCACCAGGTCCGCCGGAATGTTGAGGTGGGGCTGGGCCTGAATGAAGAAGGAAAGCGCTTCGGCAAAACCAAAGAACAGGGAGGTGAAGAAGGCCGCCACCGGGCGTTGCAGGGCGAAAAGCGAAACCGTCAGCGCGATCCAGCCACGGGCGGCAGTCATGTTCTCGAGGAACTGGCTGAGAACGCCAAGGGATAGAAAAGCGCCGGCCAGACCGGCCAGCATGCCGCTAAGGGTTAGCGCAAAGATTTGCACGCGGGTCACGTTTATGCCTACGGATTCGGCGGCTTCCTGATTCTCGCCCACCGCGCGAATGTGTCGGCCGAAACGCGTGCGGAAAAGCATCACCCAGACGACGACAACCATGACCCAGCCGACGTAAACGATGGCGTTATAGCCACTCAACAGCGGGCCCAGTACCGGCAAATCTTCCACCAGGGGGATTCGCAGGGTAGGCAGGGAACGGATGCTGGGATCTGCCAGGGTGCCATACACGCCAAAGCTGGCGCGCATGAAGAATACGGTGCCGTTGGCGACCAGCAGGTTTACGGCCAGGGCAAGGATGATCAAATTGATGCGAATGCGAAGATAAAGAACGGCGAAAACAAGGCCGAGGATGCCTCCGGACACCGTCGCGGCGATAACCCCCACCAGCGGGTCGTATCCACTCTGAAAAAGGATGGCGACGCCCACAAAGGCGCCCAGCAGCATCTTGCCCTCAATCGCCAAATTCAGGACGCCTGCTCTGCTGGCCAGCAGGGCACCCAGGGAACCCAGCACGAAGGGCGTAGCGAGGCGAATGCTGCTCTGCACGAGGGAGTCCGGCAGGCCGAAGAGGAATACGACGGTCACAAGGACGGCGCAGACCTGCATGGCAATTCGGATTTCGCGTTGTCTGGTGTTGAGCAGGTCAAGCATGTGTCAGGCCTCGCTCGCGGATTGCGAAGGCGCGACGGATTCGGGGAAAAGACGAACGCGCAGCCTTGTGATGTTTTCGCGGAAGAAATCTTCCATGGAAGCGAAGAGGATCATGAAGGCGATGATCATGCCGCCCAGCTGGCGTGGAAGATTCTCAAACTGCAGATTAATCGCGCCCTGTTCCAGGCCCGCAAAGAAACTGGCGACGAGCAGGATTCCGACCACCGACTCGCGCGCCAGGATGGCGACCAGCACGCCGTCAAAGCCCGTTCCGCCCAGCGCGAAGCCATCCACAATGCGGCGTTCCACGCCCAGGATCATCAGGGCGCCGGCCAACCCGCTGAGGGCGCCGCTGATGAGCATCGCGCGAAGCGTGGCGCGCGCGGATGGGATGCCGCCATAACGCGCAAAGAGGCGCGATCCCTCCGTCATGCGCTGTTCGTAACCGGCCGTCGTTCGATGCAGAAAAAACCAGATGATCAGTGCGGCGACCAGAACCAGCAAAAGCCCGATGCCCAGACGGGATCCGCGGAACCAGTCCACCTCGTTCAATAGCGCGCGGGTGAAAGGTGTCAGCCAGGCCGTGTCGTCAATGGTGCGCGTGCGAGCGATGTTGTTGAAGTCGGCGCGCAAGGGGAAATTCACCATGAAGGTGACGAACTGGACGGCGATGGCATTCAGGATGATGGTGCTGATGAGTTCGTTGACGTTCAGGCGGACCTTGAGAATGCCGGCGATCCAGGAGTAGAAGGCGCCGACCAGCATGGCAGCCGCCATTGCGACGGGTGGAATGGTCAGGCGCATGAGGGTCAGTTGCAGGGGTGGGGCGTTGTCCGGGCTGGTGCCGGTAAGCAGGTATATCTGGTCCGGCAGCCAGTATCCCAGGAAGACCGCCGCCACGGCGCCCAGCACGAGTTGGCCGTCCTGGCCGATACTGAACATTCCGGCGCGAAAGGCAACGGTGGCGGAAAGCGCGGTCAGGATTAAGGGCGTGGCGCGTTCCAGCACGATGGCCAGTTTGTGCCCTCGCGTTCCCAGCGTGGGGGCAAAGTGGGTACTAACGGAGCCGTCCTCTTCCTCAACGGGGACGAACAGGAGATGGCCGAAGTTTTCGCAGCCGCGCGCGCCAAAGCCTTCGCAGAACATGAAAGCGTAGGTGGGCAGGGGCTGTTTGCCCGCGATGGCAACAAAGGCGCTGCTGACGACCAGGCCCAGCATGACGGCCGCCACCGGGATTGTGGCGCCTTCCAGTACGTGCCGCAGACGCGTGATCATGGTTCAGGCTCCTGATGGCCGGCCATCAACAGACCGATGCTTTCCTCATCGAGATCTTCGATGTCGTGAACGGCCATGATGCGCCCTTCAAACATAATGGCGACGCGATCGCTCAGTGAAAAAATCTCATCCAGTTCGACCGAAACCAGCAAAATCGCCGCGCCGGCGTCGCGGGCCTCAACAAGTGTTTTGTGTACAAACTCAATGCTGCCTATGTCCAGCCCCCGCGTTGGCTGGTTGGCAACGATCAGACCTGGATGGCCGTCCAGTTCCCTACCCAGTACGAGTTTCTGCAAGTTGCCGCCGGACAAGGTGTGGATTTCCTCGCCAAGCCGGGCCGAGCGGACGTTGAAGCTGCGCACGATGCGTTGCGCGAATTCACGGATGGCGCGAAAACGAAAGATGCCCCGTTCAGACCAGGGACTGCGTTGATACACCGTGACGATCAGATTCTCGTCCAGGGAGGTGCGAAGATTTAGACCCATTTGCATGCGGTCTTCCGGGATGTGCGCCATGCCGCGCTCGCGCCTGGCGCGCACCGTGCTCAGGGTGACGTCTTCGCCGCCCAGCACGACGCTGCCGCCCTCAACAGGGCGCAGGCCGCAAAGGGCTTCCACCAACTCCGTCTGCCCGTTGCCACTGACTCCGGCAATGCCCAGAATCTCTCCGGCGCGCAATTCCAGACTGACGCCAAAGACCGCCGGAATGCCGCCGGCGCTGGCGACCAGCAAGTTGTTGACCGCAAGTACGGGCTCCTTTGGACTTGCCTTTTCCTTGTCAACGCGCAGGACGACCTCGCGCCCGACCATCAGGTTGGCCATGTCACGAATGCTGACGTCAGAGACGTCATGCGTGGCGATCATGCGCCCGTTGCGCATCACGCTGACCCGGTCTGCCACGGCCTTGACTTCGACGAGCTTGTGCGTGATCAGGATGATGGTGCGGCCATCGGCTGCCAGCTGACGGATGACGTTGTAAAGTTCGCGCACTTCCTGGGGCGTGAGTACGGCGGTGGGTTCGTCCAGTACCAGGATGCGGGCGTCCCGCTGCAGGGTCTTGAGGATTTCGACACGCTGCTGCATACCGACGGAAATGTCGGCGACAACCGCGTTCGGGTCGACCGGCAAGCCAAAGTTCTCTCCCAGGTCCTGAACGGCCTGCGCTTCCTCACCTGCGTTGATGAAACCCAGTTGGCCGGGTTCGATACCCAGCATGACATTTTCGGCAATGGTAAAAGACGGTATCAGTTTGAAATGCTGGTGCACCATACCGATGCCGGCGCGAATGGCATCGTTGGGATGATGAATATGGACAGTCTCGCCGTTGACCTGTACGTCACCATGGTTGGCCCTGACCAGGCCGTAGAGGATATTCATCAGGGTCGTCTTGCCGGCGCCGTTTTCGCCGACCAGTGCGTGGATTTCTCCCTGACGGACCTGGAAGTCCACGTCATCGGCGGCGAGCACATCCGAGGACGGGAAGTACTTGCGCACCTCGCACATGTCGATGGCAAGATCAGGTGTCACAGGAAACCTGCGGCTGTGGGGGAGGCATTTCGCGCCGCCTCCCCCTCAATGAAGTTAATCTGTTGCCCTAGCCGGCCATTTCCAGGGCATTGGTGACTTCCAGCTCTCCGGCGAGGATGGCCTCACGCGCCTCGGCGATGGCCGCGCGCACTTCAGGCAGCTGGGCCACCAGGTCTTCCGGCCCATGTTCGTCGAAGGTGCGCGAGCAGATGCCTTCGTCCCAACTCAGGCCGGCAAAGCCTTCGGCAAGGCCCACGGTCGTCGTGCCCGATTCGTAGGTATCGTTGACCACGCTCTCCACGAAACTGAAGACGGCGTTGTCCACGCGTTTCATGGCGGAAACGAGGATCGTGCCGGGGAAGAGATGGTCCTGGTTGCTGTCGACGCCGATGGCGAAATTGCCCGTCTCGGATGCCGCCTGAAGCACACCTTCACCGCTGCGGCCGGCGACCTGGTAAAGGATGTCCGCGCCCTGCTCGATGAGAGCCAGCGCCTGCTCCTTGGCGGTCACCGGGTCCGAGAAATCGCCGACGTAGCTGCGCACCGTCTGGCAGTCTTCACAAACCGATTTTACACCTTCCTCGAAGCCGACGATGAACAGGTTGATGCCGGGGGAGTCAATACCACCGACGGCGCCCACCGTGCCCGTGCGGCTCAGCATACCGGCTGCCATACCTGCAAGATAGCTGTTTTCGTGGGTAAGGATGTTGAAGAGCGCCAGGTTTTCCAGGTCTGGCGGCGCGGGGAAGAAGAAGGTCTCCTGGGCGCCAAATTTCTGGTCCGGAAATTCGGTCGCAACTTCCTCAATGATGACAGCGTCGACGGCGATGGTGATCACGATGTTGGGCTCGTCCTGAATGGCACGGCGCACGGCAGCGTCATGTTCCTGGACGCCCTGGGTCTCAATGATCACGCCCTCCACGCCCAGCTCGGCGATCGCGCGTTCGGCGCCGGCCGCGGCAGAGTCAATGAAGGAGCGGTCGCCACGCGGGTTGGGCAGGATGATTTCGAAGCTGATGTGGCTGTTGTCCGGCACCTCCATCATTTCGCCGTCTTCTTCCATGGGGGCCAGGCAGGGGTCTTCCATCATCATGTCGTCCTGGGCGAGGACAACCGGGCCAAACATCCCGAACAAAAGGCTTGCAATCACCAGCAAACGAAGTTTCATGGTACTTTCCTCATGTCGGTTGCCAAATGAGTGGCGGAAAGTGACCGCACTCTTCTACCCGCAGTGTAACGCGCAACAAACCCTCCGGCAAAGAATTAGGGCGAAAAGGGCATGAACACCATCTTGCTTGAGAATGCGATGGTTCTGGCCCTCGGCCAGGCGGACGGGGTGTATGGCTCTGGTTTTGTACTGGTCGAGGATGGCCGAATTGCTGCCCTGGGCCCCTCGTCCCGCGTGCCGGCTGGCAGTTTCGACGAACGCATCGATTGCGCCGGCGCGTTGATCATGCCAGGTCTGGTCAATGCACACACGCACACCCCCATGACCCTGTTTCGCGGCATGGCTGAGGGCGTGTCCCTGTTCACTATGGAAGGCTGGTACGAAAAGATCCGTACGCTCGAACTGGTGATGATGCCTGACATGGTGTCTCCAGCGGTCGAGGTGGCCTGCGCCGAAATGATCCTGTCTGGAACGACGACCTTTGCCGACCAATACTTCCACATGGACCAGATCGTGCCGGTTGTGCGCCGAAGTGGCATGCGCGCAGCGCTTGCCTATGGTGTCGTCGAATTGGGAGACGCGGCAGCTCGTGAAGAGGAGCTGGCGCAACTGGAAGCATTTCTCGAAAGCATTGGCGAGGACGACAGCGGGCGCCTGCAGGGATGGGTCGGGCCACACGCCTTTTTCGTCGATAACTCTCCTGAGTTGATGAAAGCCGAGCACGGCCTGGCCCGCAAGTACAACACGGGCCTGCACGTACACCTGTCAACCAGTGGCGAGGAAGACCGCTATTGCAGGGCGGAATTCGGCAGAACGGCGGTGCAGCAACTTGAAGTGATGGGCATGCTGGACCGGCCCCTGCTGGCGGCGCACAGCATCTGCATCCCGTCAGAGGACTGGTCCCTGCTGGCCAAACGGCCCTTCACAGCGGTCGTCGCCGCCAGCGCCTGTATGCGCGCGGGCTCGGAGTCGGCACCCTTGCTGGCCATGCGCTCGGCTGGAATCAATACGGCGCTGGGCACGGACAATGTCTGCAACAACAACGATTACGACTTGTTCAGCGAAATGCGTACGCTGGCGAAACTCACAAGTTACCGGGAGCGTCGTCCCGGGGCCATTCGCGCGCGGGAAGTGCTGGACATGGCGACCCGGGGCGGGGCAGTGGCTCTGGGGCTCGGGGAAAAAATCGGCGAGCTGGCTCCGGGACGAAGGGCGGACCTGCTCGTCATTGACAGGACAGGGCCGGGCTGGGCGCCCGAGGCCGGTGTTGACCCCTTCACGGCCCTCGTCTATAGCGTGAACGGTTCGCAGGTGCGAGACATGATGGTGGACGGACGCTGGTTGATGAGGAGGCGCCAGTTGACGACGCTGGACTACGGGGCGGCGGCGGCTCAACTCAACGCTGACGCCCGTCGTCTGCGTTCCCTGAGTCAGGCGACCCCTGGTTCTCCTCCGGCGTAATCTGCACCAGAATATCGTCCAGGTCCTTCTTCGTAATGAGCGGGACGCGCGCGTCCGTCGCCGGATAGCCGACAGGGATCATGACGAAGGCGCGTTCGTTGGGCGGGCGGCCGAGCAATTCAGCCAGAAACTTCATCGGGCTCGGTGTGTGGGTCACCGTCGCCAGGCCCGCAAGATGCAGGCTGGCCAATAGCAGGCCGACGGCGATACCGACTGATTCCTCGCTGTAATAGTGTTTGTATCGTCGCTCTTCACCACTTTCGGGATCAATGCCCAGCCCATAGGCCTGTCGGAATACCACAATGATCCACGGAACGACTTCCAGAAAGGGCTTTCGCCAGGTGGTGCCCAGCGGTTCCAGCGCGGCCAGCCACTCGTCACTCATGCGGCTTTCGTAGCTGACTCGCTCCTCGGCCTCGGCGGCGATGCGGATTCGGCGTTTGGTCGCCGGATCGCTGATGGCGACGAAGGTCCAGGGCTGCTGATTGGCACCAGAAGGCGCGCTACCCGCGACGCGAATCGCGTTTTCGATCAATTCGTTGGGCACCGGGCAGGAAGAGAAGTCCCGCACGGTGCGCCGCGTTCGCATGCGCTGCAGAAAATCGCGCGAGCGTCGCAATTGCTCCGCCGGGTCCAGCGTTTCGAATTCAAGCGGAAGGGTAGCCGCTGATCCAGTCATGTAGCGAAACTGGTACCGTGATGTTGGTTCGGATGAGACGCCAATATTAGCGCAGTCGCGTCCTCCTGGCAGAACCAGCCACGACTCTGGCACCCTGGTCAGGGTCTGTCCATTGGTTCACCAGTGACTTCGGTCCTCCACAGGTTGCGTCGGGGCGGCTCAGTCAGTCTTCCGGGAACCAGATGTGAATGCTGTCCACCTCAGGCGTGCGCGGTATTTCTTCCCGCACGTTTCGATATGACTTGCAGACCACGCCGCTTCGTCCATCCAGCACGATGCCTTTGGACTCATGGGTGCCGATACCGCTGTCGATCACCTGTTCAACCAGCACACCGCCCTGGTTGCGATAAACGCGCTGGGCCGGCGTGTGTCTGTCGCGGGCGTTGGGATCGCCCAGTTCGCCGACGAAGAGGTCCGGGCGCCCATTGCCGTTGAAGTCTGCGATGACCAGGGAGTGAGGGTCTGCCAGTTTCTCCTGCAGGATTTCGACATTCCAGGGAGCGGTCGGGTCCTCGTCGAACCAGCAACGGGCCACGCGCCCGTAGTAGCGGTCCGTCAGATAACTGGCATCGCCCTCGGCCAGAATGACCTCGATTTTGCCGTTGCCGCTGAAATCGGCCGCCGCCACCCTCGGCGACACGAAGTCTTCCGCAATGACGTGACGCTCCCAGGCGCCGGATACGTGGGGCGGAGGCCGGAACCAGGACTGGCCCGCGATGAGTTCCTGGCGTCCATCGCCGTCAACATCAGCCAGCGCGAAGCCTTCCTGGCGCACGCCGGACACAATCGTGTGAACGTCGGGCCAGGGGGAGACTGTTGGGTCGTCCGGCACGGGTACGACAAAGAGGGACTGCGTACGCTGGTTCCAGAAATACACTTCCAGGCGGCCGTCTTCATCAAGATCGGCGACGAACTGGTCGTGCGACTGGTTGGCCGCCATCTGCGCGATTTCATGCAATGGCCAGGGGACGCCAATTTCGCCCGGGTTTTCGAACCAGAAGATGCGGTCGCCTGTCGCGTCGCTGCCGGCGACGAAATCCAGTCTCCCGTTGCGATTGATATCCGCCAGGAAACCGCCGGCTTCCAGTTGCCCGCAGTCGAAATTCATGTCGTGGCGGCGCCAGATACCGTCGTCATCGCGTCGCAAGAAATAGAGCTCCGGCGTGGGTCGTCGGCTGGCGAGCACGATCTCCGGCGTGCCATTGCCATCCACGTCGCCGACCACGCAAAGTGTCCGTTCGCTCGGCTCGCCGCGCCAGATGGTCTCACGACGAAACCTCATCTCCCCGTTGCTCATGGCTGTTCCCTTTCAGATTCCTCGTAAAGGCGTCTCAAATTGGCGAGGCTGATGGTCACGCTGTCCATCGGCGGTATTGTGAAGGCTTCCTGTTCCACAATGAACCAGCGGACCGCGGACTCCGCGGCGGCAGACAGAATGCCCGGCACGTCGATGATTCCTGCGCCGATCTCGGTGTCGTGCCAGTCGAGGCGGTCGATGGCGTCCTTAAAGTGAATGAAGGTACAGCGACCGGCATTTGCCCGGAACAGGGCCAGCGCGTCGACGCCGGCCTTTTCGGCCCAGTAGGTGTCCAGTTCGAAACCCACGAGCCCCGGTTCCGTCCTTTCAAACAAAATGTCCATACCGCTGCGGCCATCCAGTTCAACAAACTCGTGACCGTGGATGTGGTAGGCGAACTCCAGGCCGCTGGCCCGGCAGATCAAGGCTGTTTCGTTGAAGAAGTCGGCCATACGCTCAAAGAAGGCCGTGCTGCGTTCCTCAACGCGGAAGGCTGGGCAGAGTATCGTGGGGCAGTCGATGGCCAGGCTGTATTCGATCTGCGCTGCCAGGTCGTCTCGCAACACGGGGACAGGCAGGTGCGTACCCGCGGCGCGCAGGCCGCAATCGTCCAGCGTGGCCTTCAACTCAGGGGCCGGTGTGTCGAAGTAACCGGCGAATTCCACGCCGTCATAGCCGATTTCCGCAACTCTCCGAATCGTTCCTGTAAAATCGCGCCGGGTTTCGTCGCCAATGGTATACAATTGCAGCCCGATCGGTATTGTCATCCGCAATGCCCTTTCCTTGCGTCACTTGTCGCCCGAACCATTTCAGGCCAGAATTGTCCGATATTGTATAGACACCGCATTACAGGGTCAAATCAGGAGGCGGGCGATGAAAATCGGAGTATTCACCGCGCTGTGGGCAAATGATGCATTCGAGGTGGCGCTGGACAAGGCCAGGGCGGCCGGTGTTTCCGCCGTGGAAATCGGCGTTGGCGGCTATCCGGGCAGCGAACATTGCCCGGTCGGCGAATTGCTGGTCAGTGCGGAGCGTCGCGCCGGGTGGCTGGGAGAAATCCACGAGCGGGGGCTGACGCTGAGCGCCTTGAGCGTTCACAACAATCCGATCCACCCGAACGGGGAAATTGCCGACCGTTCCAGGCAGGAGATTCGCGACGCGGTGCGTCTGGCACAACTGCTGGAGGTGCCGGTCGTCAACGGCTTCTCCGGGCTGCCTTCGGGCGCGGCCGGCGACACGCGACCCAACTGGGTGACCTGCCCCTGGCCGCCTCATTTTCTTGAGATTCTGGACTACCAGTGGAATGAGGTGGCCATTCCCTACTGGAGCGAGGCGACGAGATTCTGCGCTGACCACGGCATTCGATTCGCTCTGGAAATGCACCCGGGCATGCTGGTCTACAACGTACACACGATGCTGCGGCTGCGGGAAGCCGCCGGCGAGTACCTTGGTTGCAATTTCGATCCCAGTCACCTGTGGTGGAACGGCGCGGACCCGGTGGCGGCGATCCGGCGCCTGGGCGACGCTATCTTCCACGTGCACGGCAAGGACGTCATGGTGGACATGTTGAACGTGCAATTCAACGGCTGCAACGACATTCAGCGCTACGATTTCATTCCCGAGCGGTCCTGGACTTTCCGCGCCATTGGCTTCGGCCATGACCTGAAGGCCTGGAAGGACATCATCAGCACTCTGCGCATGATCGATTACGACTACGTCGTTTCCATCGAACATGAAGATGCGCTGATGTCCTCGGATGAGGGCCTCAACAAGGCGATTGAGACGCTGCGTTCCGCGACGATCGTGGAGGAACCCGGCGAAATGTTCTGGCTGGAAGGCTAGCGCAGAATCGTCACGGAACGGTTGCCCGGCAAAAGCGCCGCGCCAATGACTGGCGCCTGTTCGCCGAAATCAGGAAACAGCACCCGGATGGCGGTTGCAGGCCCGCGGGCCTGCACACGGTCTGCCAGGTTGGCGCGTATCCAGGGACTGTTGTAACCGATGCCTCCGCTGACACAGATCGCCTGAACGCGGGTAATGCGCGCCAGGTTGACGATGGCCACGGCCAGAACCTCGGTTACCTCGCGCCAGACGGTCTCGTCCCTGATTTCGCTGGCCGGAAGCCCGAATCGCCGCAAAAATTGCTGGCCTCCGGTCACGGATTGCACACAGCCGCGCTGACCGCATACGCAGTCCTCGCCATGCAGGTTCACGATGTGATGGCCCACCTGGGCGAGCCAGGCGAATGAATGACTGCCGTCACCCAGATAGATGCCGGCGCCGGTGCCGGTTGAAACCGTCAGGTAGGCCGTGCGCCGCCAGGCGCGCAAGCTACCGTGAAGCGTCTCGGCGATCACCCCGCAAACGTTGTCATTGGCGGCGATGACCGGCACGCCTGTGGCGGATGCAATGTCTGTGACCACCGGGCGATTGCTGTAGTCCGGCATGGTCCAGGTCTCGTCGACGCTGAGCCCGTCCGCCGTCAACTGAACGCCGATCGCCATGCCAATTCCCGACAGCCGGGTCTTGCAGTTGGCAAGCGCGCTTAACACCTTGTCCAGCTGGACTGCGTATTCTGGATGGGTCGGGAAGGCGGCAATTCGTTCCGGCTGCAAGGAAGCAGGCGAAGTGAACAGGGAAATACTGGTGTTGGTCCCGCCAAGATCGATGACGGCGTACATCGTCTCAGGGCAGCGGTTCGAATGCGATGACGGAAAGGGGAGAGGCATCGCTGCGGTGCAGGCGCAGGGGCACCGCTACGACATAGAGTCGTTTCTGTGTGATCTGATCGAGATTGGCCAGATGCTCGATCAGGGGAATATCATGCTCAAAAAGCACCTGGTGATTGGGCTGGCCAGATTGACTGCGGTCTTCCGTCCCTGAACAGTCCACGCCCAGACAGGCGATGCGCATGTCTTCGGCCAGCCAGCGAATCGCTTCCGGCTCAAACCAGGGTCGGTCATGAGAGCGTTCTGTACGATAGAGATGGCCGTAGCCGGTGAAGACAAACACGATGTCGCCCACCCGGATGTGCGCTCCCCTGGCCTGCAACTCGTCGCGGCTTATCGGCTCGCCGACTGCCTTGCCCTGCATGTTAACAAAGGCGCATTCGCCGACCGTGCGTTTCAGGGGGATGCTGGCGACGTCTCCACCGTCCTCCCGATAATGCCAGGGCGCCTCCATGTGCGTGCCCGTATGACTCCAGATCTGAAGTTTGGAAAGAATGTACCACTGACCGGGCGGCACCTTGCCCCGATAGTGGGGGATCAATTCCTCAACGGGTCTGCTTTCCACATCGTAAGGATACTCTTCCTCCCCGGGATAGAGAGGATGAGAGAGTTCGATGATTCGGCAGTTGGCCAGATTCATGGCTGCGCCGTTCAGATCGAGTGGCCGCCATCCTGTGGCAGGATGACGCCGGTGATGTAGCGGGAACTCGGCAGGCAAAGAAACACGACGGTCTCCGCCAGATCAGCCGGCTCACCAAGGGACTTCATGGGGATATTGTCCATGATGAGTTGTTGCTCTTGCGGTGAATCATGGGCCCGGCGTGGCGTGTTGTGCACCCCTGGAGAAATGCAGTTGACCGTGATGCCATGCGGCGCGAGCTCAATGGCCAGAGACTTGGTAAGTGCGATGACGCCGCCTTTGGCCGCGGCGTAGGCGCTCTTGCCGAGCACTCGGCCGCCGGAGGTCGCCGCCAGCGAGGCGATGTTAATAATGCGCCCCGCTTCCTGCCTGGCCAGCATGCGCGGCACGATGGCGTGACACAGATTGAAAACACTGGTGAGATTGACGTCCAGCATGTACTCCCACACGTCCCGGGTCAATTTGTGGAAGGGTTCGCGCTGGCCCTTGCCCGCATTGTTAACCAGATAGTCAACCGGCCCGCTTTCACGGTAGACCTTGTCGACGGCATCGTGAACTGCCTGGTGATCGCGCACGTCAACCAGGTGTCCGCTGGCGCAGTATCCCTTCTTGCGCAGGTCGGCGGTCGCCTTGTCCAGCAGTTCGGGCCTGACTTCGAAGCCGACGATTTCGCATCCTTCCCGCGCCAGCGCGTGCGCCATGTGTTCGCCGAGCCCCTGCCCGCTACCGGTTACCAGTGCCCTTTTTCCCTTCAGGCGCAGCATAAGACTTTCATTCCGCGAGATCGAAACTCAGGGCCAGCCAGTGCTTTTCATCCGTCCGACCGTTTAGTGGAAGCCGGACCTCCGTTTCCGCCTGGGTGTGCGCCGAAAAACTGATGCGAAAGCGGTCACCACGATAAATCACCTTGCTGGACCGCACAGGAATACCCCGGTCGTCGTAGAGCACTCCGCGGCCCAGGAAGACAGGATCGCCGACCTGGATGGTCAGCAGCCTGGCCTCTTCTCCGCGCGCCAGCGTCGCTTCCAGCCAGTCATCGGCGCGGACAATGGAGATTCCTTCGGCCCGTTCCATGACTCTTGTAATGGGTTCGCTGGTCAGGTCGGCTTGTTGCAGTTCGGCAAAACAGGTTGCCGGCATCCAGGAAGACATGATGGCGATGGCTTCGCCATTGATGTAACGAACGCGACGCAAATAAGCCGCGGCTTCCCCGGCATGCAGGCGCAACTCGGATGCAACGGCGGTCGGCGGAGACCTGAGTTCCAGGGCAATCACACGTGAAGTCACGGCCAGCCCCAGACCGCGCATGACACCACTGAAGCTGGTGAGCGTGCTGGCCATGAAAGGAACTTTTCCACTGGCGACGAAGGTCCCCTTGCCGGGCCTTCGCACCAGAATGTTCTCTGTAACCAGGGCGTTGATCGCCCTCCGGACCGTCATGCGACTAATGCCGTACTGCTGCGCCAGGGAAAGCTCTGTTGGCAGGCGGTCGCCAGCCCTTGCACTCCCGGACTCGATTTGATTGCGCAGCAAGGTTTCCAGTTGCAGATAAAGGGGCTGAACTGAATCTCGTTCCAGGGTCACGTTGGCATTAGGGTCGGTCAGGGTTCACCTTCCTGCACTTTGGACTATGGCAAAAAGGTAGCGAAGTTCACAGTTGTCTGCAAGGAACTTGTTCGGCAAGATTCTTTGACAAGCCGCATACCTTACGCTACAATACTGTACCAATTGTATACTACGTTGTTCGTTTATGCAAAACGTCGCCAGGGAAATGCTGCCGCAGTGTCAGGCTCTGGAGGAGTTGGGTCCGGCAGGACTCAAGGCCTCGCTGGCCAGCATGCTGCTGATTCGCGCCTTTGAAGAACGAGTCGACCAACTTTATCTGGCGGGTCGCACGCGCGGTACCCTGCACCTTTCCATCGGCCAGGAAGCGACCAATGTTGGGGCGCTCCGCGCGCTAAAGTCCGGTGACCGTTTCTTCAGCCACCATCGCGGCCACGGCCATGCCCTTGCCTGGACCGATGACCCGCGGCGCGTGATGGCGGACATTATGGGAAAGGCCGGAGGCTTTTGCGACGGCTTTGGCGGCACGATGCACATGGCCGACGTGAAGTCAGGTTTCCTGGGAGGCAACGGCATTGTGGCCGGCGGTCTGCCCCTGTCGGCGGGCGTTGGACTGGCCATTCAATTGCGCGCTGAGGACGCCGTTTGCCTGGTGTTCTTTGGAGACGGTGCGGCCAACGAGGGAGCCTTTCACGAAGCCCTCAACATGGCGTCAATCTGGAAACTGCCTGTGATTTATGTCTGCGAAAATAACAGCTACGCCATGTCCACGCCGGTCAACAGGTCTCTCAATGTCGAAACAATCAGTTCACGGGCAGCGGCCTACGGATTCCCGGGTTATACGATTGATGGCAACGATTTCCTGGAGGTCTTCGATTGCGTTCATGCCGCAGCGAGTCGCGCCAGGAAAGGCGATGGCCCGACTCTTGTCGAAGCGCTGACCTATCGCATCAAAGGTCATTCCCGCAGCGACCGCCAGGCGTATCGAAGTCGGGAAGAAGTCCGGCGCTGGCAGGAACCGGACCGCGACCCGCTTCTTCGCCTTGAGTCAAGACTGTTGCATGCCGGTGTTGTGGACGAAAACGAGGTCTCGGCCATGAAGGTCAGGGCCAACGCTCGTGTCGACGATGCCGTGGCCTGGGCCGACGCGGCTCCACTGCCAGACCCTTCAGGGCTCATGGACCACGTCTATGCGTGAACTCAGTTACCGCGAAGCGCTGAACGAGGCGCTGGTACAGGCCATGGATGCCGATCCTGACGTGATCCTGATTGGGGAGGACATTGGCACCTACGGCGGCGCCTTTGGCGTGACGCGCGGCCTGCTGGACCGCTATGGAACCATGCGCGTGATCGACACTCCCATATCGGAGGCGGGGATCGCAGGCGCCTGCGTTGGCGCGGCGATCAGCGGCCTGCGGCCTGTGGGGGACATGCAGTTCAGCGATTTCATCACCCTGGGCATGGAGCAGATGGTCCTGCAAGGCGCGCGTATGCGGACCATGTTTGCCGGTCAGGTAAGCGTGCCCCTGGTCATGCGCCTGCCGGGAGGTGCCGGTACGGGCGCGGCCGCGCAGCACAGCGGCAGTTACGAAAACTGGTTTGTGCACGTCCCGGGTCTGAAGGTGGTGATGCCCGCCAGCGCCTACGATGCCAAGGGCCTGCTGCTCTCCGCCATCGATGACGACAACCCGGTGATCTTTTGCGAACACAAGTTGCTTTACAACGCTCGCGGTCACGTCCCGGAAGAGGCCTACCGCGAGCCGCTCGGCGTTTCCCGCGTTTTGCGTCAGGGCCGCGACCTCACTTTGGTGGCGACGTCCATGATGGTCTCCCTGGCCCTTGAGGCAGCGAACCAGCTGGCCGAAGAAGGCATCGACGTCGAGGTTATCGATCCCCGCACGCTGCGACCCCTGGACGAAACGCTGATTGTCCAGTCTGTCATCCGTACCGGCCGCCTGCTCGTCGTCCATGAAGCCGTCGAAACCGGCGGCTTTGGGGGCGAGGTGGTGGCGCGGGTGGTGGCCAGCGAAGCCTTTGACTACCTGGATGCGCCTCCACTGCGCCTGGCGGGGAAGGAAGTGCCGGTGCCACAAAGTGAGGTGCTGGAGGCGGCCGCCATTCCGCAAATGCAGGACATCGTCCGTGATGCCCGCAAACTTGTGCGCAACCAGGTGTAGCGTGCCCGCTCCGCTCTGGCTGCCCAGGTTTGATCCCGCGCATGAACAGTCGCGGATTCTGCGCTGGCTGGTCGCAGAGGGGGATGCGGTCCTGGCCGGGGACCCGCTTTGCGAAGTGGAGACCGACAAGGTCAACATGGAATTGGAGGCGCCTGCCTCGGGTCTGATGGGCCCGCAGCGTTTCCCGGAAGGCGCGACGGTCCCGGTCGTGACGGCGATCGCCTGGGTGCTGCAGGAAGGCGACAAGGGCGAGCAGCTGCCTACCTGGCCCCGGGGCGGAGACCCGCAGGCGGGCGAGCGGCCGAAGCCGGTCGCCGCGCCAGAACCGGACCTGGTGCCTGCCAACGCGTCACGCGACGTTGTCATCCCGGCAGGTACCGCCCTGCGCGTTCGTGCGACGCCGGGTGCCCGGCATCTGGCGCGGGTACGCCGGATAGACCTGGAGAGTCTGCAGGGCAGCGGACCGCGGGGCAGGATTCAGGCCATTGATGTGCAGCAGGCCGGTCAACTGGCTGAAGCCGCGAACTTGCCGATCGTGCTGGAGTCTATGGTGGGTATGTCGGCCATCCTCGCCCTGCAGGACATGTGGCCCGCTGGTGAGAGGCCGTTGAATCGAAGCGCCCTGTTGGCCTTTGCCTGCATGCAGGCCCTTGCCCGGCACCCTGCGCTAAACGCGAGAAAGCGTAGCGGGCGCTACGTGCCACAGGACGGCGTCCATCCGGGACTGGTCGTCCCACGTGGCGACGGGCAGTCATTGGCAGTGCTTGAGTCGGCCGACAATCTTTCATTTCGGGAAGTGTTGCAGGCCTGGCCGGAAATGCCTCAGGGAGAACCCCCCTGGAGTCTCGGAGACGCATCTGCCGGCAGGGAGAGCTTCCGGATCTGTGACCTGGGCGACGGCGGACCGGACAGGGTTGCGGCCCGACCAGGACCCGTCGCTGTCGCCAGCCTCGGCGCGGGCAGGACAGTGTGGCGCAATATCTCATACGATGACGGCCCGCCAGAGATGCGACCAGCCATCACGCTGACCCTGACAATCGCCGACGGGCCGGGAGCGCCCTCCGAGATTCAGGGTGCCCGTTTCCTGGAAGACCTTGTTGGCACCTTGGAAAACCCGCTGAAACTCTTGTTGCAGGGAGGCAGGGATGCACATCGCGACAGGCAGTGACGACGCCGGTGCGCCATTATTGGCGGTCCTGATCAGCCACTTGCAGGCCGGCAGCCAGGCGACGCTGCTGGATCTCAGCGCTGCGCGGGGCGATGACGAAGAGTATTACCCGGACGTCGCGGAAAGGGTGGCCCGGGCAGTGGCCGAGGGCCGCTGCCAGCGGGGGATTCTCGTCTGCGGCACGGGCATCGGCATGTCGATTACTGCCAACAAGGTCCCTGGCATTCGCGCCGCCCTGTGCCATGACACCTATTCCGCCGAACGCGCCCGCAAGAGTAATGATGCCCAGATACTGACCATGGGCGCACGCGTCATCGGTCCGGAACTGGGGAAAGCCATAGTGGATGCCTGGCTGGAGGCGGAGTTTGACGAGGGTAGTCCTTCCGGGCCGAAGGTGCGCAGGATGAAGGAGATCGACAATCTCTATTTGCGCGATCCGGCGCCGGAAGGTTGCTGAATGGCGCATTCCCGGAAAACGTCCGAGGTTGGGACAAAGGAGGCGAGAGACTGAGATTTCTGGTTGACAAGGGCGGTTTTCGCCAGTCAAGGGATATTGAGGAGTTTACAGGAGACGCGACATGTCGCTCGCAAGATTGACAAGAACGACCACGTTTCTTGCGCTCGTGCTACTGGTCTCGGCAAGTGGCCTGACGGCGCAGGACATGATGTACAGCGAAGCCCCCATGCTGGCGGAGCAGGTGGCTGCCGGAGAACTGCCGCCGCTGGAGGAACGCCTGCCGGACAACCCGCTGGTGCTCCAGCCTCTGGAAGAGATTGGCAGTTACGGCGGAACGCTGCGGCGTGGGTCGGCCAATCTGGGCACTTACCTGACGCATAACTTCACTCGCGAACCGCTGACCATGTGGCATTTGCCCGTGACCGGTGACGGCCCCATCCGGCCCAATTTGGCTGAGAGCTGGGAATCCAACGAAGACTTCACCGTATGGACGGTGCAACTGCGCAGCGGCGTCAAATGGTCGGACGGTACGCCACTGACGGCCTCGGATGTTGAATTTTACTGGTACGATGCGGCCCAGGACGAAAACGTCACCGGCGTTTCCGGACCTGGCCCAATCACCCAGGGTGGCGAGCTTCCTGCCATGGAAGTGTTGGATGACTTCACTCTGCAATTCACGTATCCGTCGCCCTTCCCGGCCTTCGCCGAGGGTCTGGCCACGATGCGCGAGTTCGCTTGGCCGCGCCATCATCTGGAGCAATTCCATCCCACCTACAATGCCGAGTCCACCTACGAGATATTCAACACGGAGAACCTCCTTGAGAACGGTCGCGGACGGGTAACGCTGCAGGCCTGGATGCTGGACGAGTTCATTCCAGGCGAAATCTACAAGATGAAGCGCAACCCTTACTACTGGAAGGTCGACCCCGAAGGCCAGCAATTGCCCTACATGGACTTCGCCAGCGTGGAACTGGTGGAAGACCGTCAGGCGGTCGCACTGGGCAACGTCACCGGCCAGTTTGACCTGGACGCCATGTGGGTTGGTGTGCAGCACATCCAGCTGTTCACCGAGGCCATTCAGGAAGGGCGTGACATCAGCCTGACCTTCGCCGACTTCGATGGCGTCGCCTTCTACTTCAACCTGGACATTGAGGACCCGGTCAAGAAGGCCGCCTTCCGCGACATCAACTTCCGCCGTGCCTTCTCGATGGCGATCAACCGCCAGGAGATCGGCGACCTCTACTATGCCGGTCTCTTCAACCCGGCCGGTTCGGTGTTCGCGCCGGAATCCGGATTCTTCGATGCAGACGATGCCATGCTCTGGTCGGGCTTTGATCCGGAGGGCGCCGCCGCCCTGCTGGAGGGGGCCGGTTACGTCGATGTTGACGGCGACGGCTTCCGCGAAGCTCCTGGTGGGGATGCCCTGCAGATCATCATCGAGGTAGGTGTGCATGATCTTTACACACCCATCGTCGAACTGGTGACGGAATACATGGGCAACGTGGGGATCAACGCCCTGATGGACGCCGACGACCAGTCGCTGGTGCGCGAAAACTACGTCGCCGGTGACTTCGAGATCCACACCTGGGACCGCGATGGCGGCAGCGACCCCTTCAGCGCGGAAGCGCCGGGCGTGGCTTCCGTCCGCGAAGGGACTCCCTGGTGGCATCCCAACTGGCAGGAAGATCCCGTCGATGACGACTTTATCGCGATGAATGATCTGTATCAGCAGGCGTTGGGCGTCGTCCCGGCGGAGAGAGGCGACATTGGTCGGGAGATCTCACGTCTGCACGCCGACAACGTGTGGGTGGTGGCGACCGGCTTCTGGCGTCGCCCCTTCATCAAGAGCGGTCGCCTGGGCAATACGCCGGACGTCATGTCCCGTAACGGCCAGGTCAATGACATGCCGCCGTGGCAGCCAATGCTGCTTTTCCAGAAGTACCTTCCGGGTGAAGGTCCCTGACCTGACCTGACCCTGCAAGTGCACGGGGCGGTCGCCGGCTGCAATTCACCGGCGACCGCCACAAATGGAACACAATATGGCGACTTACATCGTTCGACGGCTCATTTCCGCAGTCATCACTTTCTTTTTGGTCTCGCTGGTCAGCTTTCTGGTGATTCAACTGCCGCCCGGCGACATCGTGTCCAACTGGGTGCGGCAGCAGGAAGCAGCCTCGGGCCAACCCCTGCCGCCCGAGACGATTGAGAGGCTGCGGCGGGTCTACGGTTTCGACGAACCGGTTCTGGTGCAATACGTCAAATGGATTGACGGCTTCCCGCAGGGGGACTTCGGCTTTTCCATTCAACACAGCAATGCTGAAGTGGCCGAGATTATCAATCGCCGCGTTGGCCTGACCCTGTTTCTGGGTTTCGCCTCGCTTTTCCTCTCCTGGAGTCTGGCGATTCCCTTCGGCATTTATGCGGCCACACGAAAAAACTCGCGAACAGATTACGTATTGTCCACTCTTTCCTTTATCGGGATTTCAGTGCCGGACTTTCTGGTAGCCGTCATTTATTTGTTCATTGCCGTCTTCGTCCTCAAGACGGACTACGCCGGCGGCCTGTTTTCCATGGAGTTCAAGAATGCGCCCTGGACCTGGGAGCGCTTTTTGGACTTCCTGTCGCATCTGCCCGTACCCTTCCTCATCCTTGGCCTGGGGGGTATGGCCGGCACGTTTCGCCTGATGCGCGCCAATTTGCTTGACGTGCTGGACCAGCAGTACATTGAAGCCGCCCGCGCCAAGGGTCTGCGCGAAATGGTGGTCATTTACAAGCACGCGGCCCGCATCGCCATCAACCCCCTGATCAGTCGCCTGGGGTTGCAACTGCCGGCCCTGTTCAGTGGCACGGTCATCATTTCGATCGTTCTCGATCTTCCCACACTGGGTCCGCCCTTCATCCGGGCGCTTCAGCGTCAGGACATGTACCTGGCCGGCACGGTGCTGATGATCCTGGCCGTCACCCTGCTGATTGGTAACTTCCTGGCGGATATCCTGCTGGCCATAAGCGATCCGAGGATCCAGATTGAGTGACGTGACGACCCGCCAGCCAACGCGGTCGGTCCTTCGGGGACTGTTTGGCGCCGGCGCATCCCGCCGCGCCATCAGCGAGGACGAATACCGCTTGCTTTCCGTGCGGGAGTTGATGCTGCGCAAGTTTTTGCGCAACCGCATGGCGACCTGGTGCGCCGTGCTGCTGGTCATCATTTACCTCATCACCCTGTTTGCGGGGTTCTTTGCACCCTACAGCGCCCGCGATGCGGATTCAAAACTCACCTTTTCGCCGCCAGTCGTCGTGCGTTTTGTGGACCCCGAGACCGGAATCTTCCATCTTCAGCCCTTTTTCTACCCGCTGCGCGGACAACGTGATCCCAGGACCTTTCAGTTGATTTACGAAGAGGACCGCAGCGAGCGTATCCCCATTGATTTCTTCATCCGCGGCCAATCCTGGACGGCGCTGGGCTTTTTGAAGGGCGACGTTCATCTCTTCGGGCCGCGCGGTTACGAGGAACGCTTGCACGTGCTGGGTTCGGACCAACGCGGGCGGGACCTGTTGTCGCGCATCATCTTTGGCGGTCAGGTGTCGCTCTCGGTCGGCATCTTCGGCGTATTGATCACCATCGTGCTGGGTTCCGTGATGGGCACACTGTCCGGCTACTATGGCGGCGCTTTTGACCACGTGATGCAACGCGCGATCGAGGCGATACGTTCCTTCCCGCAATTGCCGCTCTGGATGGCCCTGGCCGCTGCCATCCCGCCCCAATGGCCCCCGGAATGGGTCTATGCCGGCATCGTGGTGGTGCTGGCTTTCATCAACTGGACGGGGCTGGCGCGCGAGGTGCGGGGCATGGTGCTCTCCCTAAAGGAGCGCGATTTCGTTCACGCGGCCGAGGCCACCGGGTCTTCCACCGCGAGAATCGTCCGTCGTCACATGATCCCCAACATGGCCAGCCACATCATCGTCACGGCGACCCTGGCCGTTCCGGTGACCATTTTGGGCGAAAGCGCGCTGAGTTTCCTCGGTATTGGCGTGCGACCGCCGATGGTCAGCTGGGGTCTACTGCTGAACGACGCGATTCGCATTCAAAACATTGTGTTGTATCCTTGGACGCTGTTTCCTGGCATTTTCATCCTGGTCACCGTCATCGCCTACAATTTCCTGGGTGACGGGCTAAGGGACATGGCAGATCCCTTTGCGCGCTGAGATGGAGGCCAACGTGGAACCCGCAACCCTGCTTGACGTGCGTGACCTCAAGACCTGGTTCTACCTTGAGCAGGGCATCATTCGAGCCGTCGATGGCGTCAGTTTCGTGCTGCGCCGCGGGGAAACGCTGGGCATCGTGGGAGAAAGCGGCTGCGGCAAAAGCGTGACCGCCCGCACTATCATGCGGCTGCTGCCCCTCGATACGGCCCGCATCACTGGCGGGGAAATCGTCTGGAACCCCGCCGGCGGCCGCCAGCTGGACCTCGTGCAGCTGGATCCGCACGGCATGGAAATCCGATCGATTCGTGGCAATGAAATCGCCATGATTTTCCAGGAACCGATGACCTCCCTCAATCCGGTTTATTCGATCGGCCACCAGATTATGGAAGCCATTCGCCTGCATCAGCAGGTGGACAGGGACGAGGCGCGCCAACGGGCCATCGACATGCTGGGGCTGGTGGGCATACCGGAAGCCGAACAACGGGTTGACCAGTACCAGCACCAGTATTCGGGCGGCATGCGTCAACGGGCCATGATCGCCATGGCGTTGAGCTGCAACCCGCAACTCTTGATCGCCGATGAACCCACCACGGCCCTGGACGTGACGATTGAAGCCCAGATTCTCGACCTCATTCGTCAAATTCAGGAAGAGCGTGACATGGCCCTCATCATGATCACCCATGACCTGAATGTGATCGGTGAGATAGCCGACCAGGTGATCGTGATGTATCTGGGCAAGGTGGTCGAGGCGGCTTCCGTCGCCAGCATTTTTGAGGGCCCCAAACATCCCTATACCCAGGGACTGTTGCAGTCCCTGCCGCAGATTGGACGGCGCGACCGACTGTCCTCCATTGAGGGAAGCGTGCCGGGCCCACACGAAAGGCCGGCCGGATGCTCTTTCGCGCCGCGTTGCCCACACGTGATGGACAGATGTCGCAGCGAAGCGCCTCCCGTGTTTCAGATCGACGAATCAACGAGCGCTGCCTGCTGGCTCTACGAGGACGAAGCGGAGTCGGCCCATGGATAGGGACACGCTGCTCAGTGTGGTAGACCTGAAACAGTATTTCCCCATTCGCCGGGGCCTGATGAAGCGCGTTGTCGGCAACGTCCGGGCTGTGGATGGTGTTTCATTTGACGTCCAACGGGGCGAGACCGTGGGTCTTGTGGGAGAAAGTGGCTCCGGCAAGACGACGACGGGGCGCTGTATCGTCCGCCTGTACGATCCCACCTCTGGCAGCATTCAATTTAATCGCGAAGAAGGCGTGGTGGATATCGCCCGACTTGACAGGCGGGAGCTACGGCCGGTCAGGCGTGACATCCAGATGTTGTTTCAGGACCCCAATTCGTCACTGAACTCACGCATGCGCATCGGCGACATCGTTGCAGAACCCCTTGAGATCCATGACATCGGCGACCGGAACTCAAGGGCGGAGCGCGTGGCAGCCCTGCTGGCCCAGGTCGGCCTCGGCGAGGACATGATCAATCGCTATCCGCATCAACTTTCTGGCGGGCAGCGGCAGCGAGTGGGTGTCGCGCGGGCATTGAGCATTGAGCCCAAACTGGTGATTTGCGACGAGCCGGTTTCGGCGCTGGACGTTTCCGTCCAGGCCCAGGTCCTGAATCTGTTGACGGACCTGCAGCAGGAACTGGGCCTGACCTACATATTCATTGCACATGATCTTGGCGTCGTGGAATACATCAGCAGCCGAATCCTGGTGATGTATTTGGGCAAGATCATGGAAAGTGCCTCGCGCGACAAGATTTTTGCCCGGCCGACCCATCCATACACCGAGGCCCTGCTCTACGCCATTCCCCGTCGCAGCGCCGGCGGTCACCGGCGTCGCAGGGTTCTGGAAGGCGACATCCCCAGCCCGGTCAACCCACCCTCTGGCTGCGTCTTTCACACGCGTTGCAAATACGTCGAGGACCGTTGCCGGAGTGAAGTGCCGGCCCTCAGGCCCCTGGCCTCTGACCCCGACACCAGTGTGGCCTGTCATCTGGCGGAGGAACTGGACTTGCAGCCCTGGCAGATGACGGACGATGCCGAATGAAAGCATGGCTGCTGCGGGGCCGACTGTGGCGAATTCAATTCGATCTTCTTGCCGGAGACCACGATCATTACGAGCGCGCCCTTCCCCTGGAGTTGTCTGAAACAGTCGCCTCGCCCCGCCTGGTGGAAGTGGACGCCGAAGGTCACTTGCTGGATTCGGCCCTGAGTCTGCAGCGCTGCGAAGATGAAATGCTGTTTCATCTCAAGGGACGTACGAGAGCCGGTCAAATGCGTCGCTTTCAGTTGTATTTTGACGACCCGCAGGCTGAAATTGCTGTACCGGAGCCAACGCCCGGGCCCCTGTCTCTAAAAAGTGGTTTCGATCACGAGGGATTCGCCAGCATCCGCATTGATGCTCCCGGCGTGTCCTGGATCTATCACCTGGAGGGCGGCGGATTCGCCGGCATGGTTGACAGCGCCGGCGCGGACTGGATCAGTTTCCACCCCTGGGGCGGTTCGGATGGCAATTTCCGCGGCATACCCAATCTGGTGCATCCCGAAAGCTATTTTCATCCTGGCCGGACGGGCTGCAGCAGCGAGGTCGTCGCAAGCGGCCCGCTGCGCGTCGTCATCCGCTCACGCTCCAACGATGGTGCCTGGCTCTGTGAGTGGAGGGTGGAACCTGACTGCGCGAGACTGACGGTGCTGAAGGCTGCACGTCCTTACTGGCTTCTCTATGAAGGCACGCCGGGCGGCCGGCTGGACGAGCAGGGCGACTTCATCCTGCTTGCCGACGGTCAAAGATTTGCGGCCGCGGAGCGCTGGGAAGTGGACAGTTTGCCGGAACCCGGCTGGATCGCCTTTGGTGCGGCGGGGAGCCCGCGCGCGCTCTGGCTCATGCGCCACGCAGCGGATGGCGACGCCGATTCCTACTGGCCGATGGAAGGCAACATGACGGTCTTTGGATACGGCCGTAGTGGCCTGACCAAGTCCCTTGTGCGCGTGCCTGCACACTTCAGCGTGGGCCTGGCCGATTGCAACGACCATACTTCCCTGAGCAACATCATCCGTGCCAGCAGCAATCCTCCACAGCTGCGCATGGGTCTGAAAGAACGTCGTGATTGACCTGTAAACGGGTTGGAAATACAGACAGCAGGGCGAGGAGTCATGCAATGTCGAACAGGAGCGCCTGGGAACTGCTCGTGCTAGACAGCGATCCACCGGTAGAAATGTTGGGAGCGCTGGCGGCGGGCGACGTTGACGGAGACGGACACATAGAATTGCTGGTCGGTGGCGAGGGTGGCCTGCTCTGGTACCGGCCGGACACGTTGGAGAAGGGCGTCGTTGCGGAAGGCCACGTGCACGTCGGCCTCGTGCTGGAAGATATCGCCGAGGACGGCGTTCTGGAAGCGGTCTGCGGTCTGAAAGACCCCGATCACGACGATCGCTGGATGATTGTGCGCTTCCGGCCCGGGGACACGCTTGACGGTCCCTGGACGATGCACGTCATCGACCCCCATTGCAATGGCGGCGCGCACGACGTCTGCTTCGCGGACGTCGATGGCGATGGCCGTAATGAACTGGTGGCCAATGCCGCCTATTGTCCGGTCCCCGGCATTTTCGTATACAAGCCTGACGACGACTCGTCTGCGCCCTGGCGCAAACACGAGGCCATGAGCGGCACCTTCACGGAAGGCATAACCGCCTCGGACCTCGACGGCGATGGCCGTCTGGAAATCGTTGCCGGTCCCGTCTGGCTCAGCATGCCGGCCGACGGCCCCTGGTCCGGCCTCTGGGAGATGCGCACCTGGGCGCCGTCATTTCGCGAAATGTGTCGCGTCGCTGCCATCGACATCACCGGCAACGGCCATGACGACCTGGTGATCACCGACTCTGAATACATGGACGGCCGTCTGTCCTGGTTCGAAAATCGTCTGGCCGGAAATCCGGATCGCCCCTGGGTAGAACATCGCCTGGAGGACACCCCCTTGCTCTATTCCCATTCGCTCACTGCCTGGAAGGATGGCGACGCGACCAAGATCTTTGTCGGGGAAATGGCCCAGGGCGGCTGGAGCCCGCCCTACAACCACGCCGCGCGTCTGCTTCTTTACACCTCGCCGGACAATGGCCGCAGCTGGGAGCGTGAGATGCTGGCCCAGGGGGCCGGTACACACGAGGGCGCGGCCATTGACATTGATGGCGACGGCGTCATAGAGATCGTGGGAAAGGAGTGCTGGCGCCCGCGGGTGACTATCTGGAAGGCCGCTGAAGACAACCGGAACCCGCTGAAGGACTGGAAGCACGTCTTCATCGATCGCGACAAACCGGCGACCGGCACGGACATCCTCGCCGCAGACGTGGATGGCGATGGTCTGGAAGACGTCATTTGTGCCCGCTGGTGGTATCGTAATCCGGGCTGGCAACGGCGTCTCATTCCAGGAGTTGCGCAGGTCATTGCCGCGTATGATCTGGATGGCGACGGGCAAAACGAATTGATCGCCACCAGAACGCCCGCCGAGGGCATGGAGGCCGATGCGCCGGGGTTGTCGAACGAACTGGTGTGGCTAAAGGCTATCGACCCTCTGCAGGGCGAGTGGAGCGTTTACCCGATCGGGGTGGGCGGTGGAGACTGGCCGCACGGCAATGCGATCGCGCCACTCTTGCCCGGCGGAGGATTGGCCATGATCGCATCCTGGCACAGTGCCAACCAGGGCAGGGACCACTATCCTCAACTCTTTGAGGTGCCGCAGGACCCGCGCTCCGGCCCCTGGTCCCAACGCACCCTGGCGGAAATTATCTACGGCGAGGAAATGATCCCCGTCGACCTGACCGGGAACGGGCTGCTGGACGTGGTGGCCGGACCCTACTGGCTGGAAAACCTGGGCGATGGCAATTTCCGCCCTCACCGTTTCGTCGGCGACGCGGACTTCTACAGCGCGCGCCTGCGGGTACAGGATATCAACGGGGACGGGCGTTTGGATGTTGTCCTCGGTGAGGAAGTGCTGGACTTCAAGAATCGGGTCGCGCCTTTCTCCAGGCTTGCCTGGTTTGAATGCCCGCCGGACCCGCGTGACGTCCCCTGGCCCATGCACGTCATCGACATCATGCGCTGCCCGCATTCCGTGGAGGTGGCTGACCTGGACGGAGACGGCCAGCCCGAAGTCATTGCGGCCGAGCACGATCCCTTCTGGCCCTATCGCAACCAGTGCAAGCTCTACGTTTACAGCAAGGCCGACGGGCAGGGCAGAGCATGGAAGAGGCGGGAACTGGACAATCGCTTTGAACATCACGACGGTACCCGCCTGATCACCCTGGCGCCGGGGGTGCAGGGAATCGTAAGCCACGGCTGGCGCGACAGTCGCTACGTCCATCTGTGGACAGCCGCCAACGGGGACGGTAGGTGAGTCGACCAAACATCATCCTCATCCACTCGCACGATACCGGTCGCTGGATTGAGCCACTGGGACACAACGTGCGTACGCCCGCCCTGATGCAACTGGCCCGGGAAGGGGGCAACTTTCGCAATTGCTTTTGCGTCGCGCCCATGTGCTCGCCGGCCCGCGCCGGACTTATGACCGGCCAGATGCCCCACCGTTGCGGCATGACCGGTCTGGCACATCGCGGCTTCGCCCTAAACGACTATCGGCAGCACCTTTGCCATACGCTGAAGGCATCCGGGTATTTCACCGCCCTGGTAGGAGTACAGCACCTGGCGCGCGACGTCAGCGTACTCGGCTACGATCACCTTGCGGCGTTGGGGACGGCGCCATCGGGCCATCCGCCGGGCACGGTCCTTGACGCGCCCCAGGCGGGAGCTGTCGTGCAGGCCGCCTGTGAGTTTTTCCGGAACCCGCCAGAACAGCCCTTCTTTCTCTCCCTCGGTTTCTTTGAGACCCATCGGCCATTTCCACAAGCGGACCGGGTGGATACAAACGGCCCTGGTGAATCGTCGGTGGGAAATCCGCCTGTCGCGCGGGGTGACCTGGCAGGGTTCCGCGCCAGTCTGGGCATGCTGGACGAGGGCATCGGCACCGTGCTTGACTGCCTGGCGGCGACTGGTTTGAGGGACGACACGCTGGTCATCTTTACCAGCGACCATGGCCCGCCCTTCCCCGGCATGAAATGCACCCTGAGTGACCTGGGGCTGGGCGTCCCCCTGATCATGAGCGGTCCGGGAGGGTTTGAAGCCGGGCATGAAGTGGATGCCCAGGTCTCGCACCTGGACCTTTTTCCAACGCTCTGTGACCTGCTGGAAATACCGTTGCCGGACTGGCTGCAGGGGAAGTCGCTGCTGCCCCTCCTGCGCGGAAATCGCAAACAATTGCACGAGGCCCTGTACGCAGAAATCAACTACCACGCCGCCTGGGAGCCGCAACGCTCCCTGCGCAGCGAACGCTGGAAGTACATTCGACGCTTTGATTCGCGGCCGGAACCGGTCCTGTGCAACGTGGAGGACAGCCCCTCGAAATCCTTGTGGATGAAGTCCGGCTGGCCGGCGCTTGAGCTCGCTGAAGAACGCCTGCATGACCTGGTGCTGGACCCGGCGGAAAGGTTGAATCTGGCGTTGGACCCCGCACACAAGGATGTGCTGGAGGAATGTCGCCGTGGACTGGAGCGCTGGATGCAGGCGAGCGATGATTCCCTCCTCAGGGGGCGAATGCCTGCGCCGCCAGGATCGCTGGTAAACAACCCGGACAGTATGTCGCCAGGTGAACCCTTGTTGACGGCGGAAGAGTGGGAGCAAAGGCATGCCTGAACTGCCGCGCTGGCGACGCCAGCAAATCTACAGCGGAGCGCCGGGCGAGCGCACGATCTGCGTCGTTGGAGACGTCAGCGGGAATGGCGTCGAGGACATCGTCATTGCCAGTCGCGGGCCGCATGCGGAATTGTTCTGGCTGGGTCGTGCGCCAGACGGCAGCTGGCAGCGCCACGTCATTTGCGAGGGGCAGCCCCTGGCGGCCGGCGGCTTCCTCGCCGACATCAACGGCAACGGGCGGCTGGACTTCGTGGCCGGCACGCCGGCGAACGACAATTGCGTCTTTTGGTGGGAAAACCCGAAAGATCCCACCCAACCCTGGATCGGGCGAGAGATCTTCCGCATGCCGGGCCCCATGTCCCATGACCAGTTGGTGGCGGATATCGACGGCGACGGCCGGCCGGAGGTGTACTTCTGGAACCAGCTGGGAGACTCCCTGTTCTGTGCGCCGGTGCCCGGGGACCCGACCGTTTCGCCCTGGCCTCACGTGCAGGTCGTTGCCGGCGGATTGCGCGAGGAGGGCCTCGCCGCCGCGGACCTGGATGGCGACGGGCGTCTGGAGCTCGTGGCCGGGCAGTCCTGGTATCGTCCTCCACCGCATCCCGGCGGAGACTGGCAGCGCTACCCCTTCGCCGAAGGATTCCTTTCACCGCGCGTGGCCGTCGCTGATTTCAGGGGAGATGGCAGACCGGAAATCATTTTGTCGGAAGGCGACGCGACCATCTACGGGCCGCGTCAGGGGCGTAGTCGTTTTGGCCGTGTGGCGCGCTGCCGTCCCGGCGATGACATGACCGCGCTGTGGCATGTGGAAACCTTGCGCGATGATCTGCTTGACCCGCACTCCCTGATCGTTGCGGATTTCGATGGTGACGGAGCGCCAGACCTGTTCGTGGGTGAACTGGGAGACCCCACAGGACAGGATGAACATCTGCCGGCCCAGCGCATCTGGTACAACCGACAGGGGCGTTTGCATGAGCAGATCATTGACGTGGGACTGGGCACGCACGAGTCCAGGGTTATTCGGCTTGACGGTGTGACAGGGATAGTTTGCAAGCCCTTTCGCAACCTGCGCTCCGACGTGCCCCGCCCGTCCGACGTCGATGCGATCCATCTGTGGCTTCCTGAATTTGACTGATACGGGGGGACAGGATGACCCGCTTCCGCTTCCGCCAGCATTTGATTGACGATACCCTGCCAGGGCGCTTCTACGCGCAAACGGCGCTCGCTGATTTTGACCGCGACGGGACTCCCGAGTTCGTGACCGGCCAGCAATTCGGGACCATCTTTCGTTACCGGCGGCAGGCGGATGGCAGCTGGACTCGACACGTCCTGGGGGAAGACTCACCCTCCGACGTCGGCGCTTGCGTGCTGGACGTGGATGGCGACGGCTGGCCGGACCTGGTCACCGGCGGCGCCTGGTACCGCAATTCGCGTCACCCGGAACGTCCCTTCGAACGAATCGTTTTCGATCCCGCCCTTGAGGGCGTTCACGACGTGCTCGCCGCCGATCTGGACGGCGACGGCCGGGCGGAGGTCATCACCATGTCGGACCGCAACGACTTGCGCTGGTACAGGATTCCGAACTCACCGGAGGAAAAGTGGCCCTGGTCTGTTATTGGTCCGGCGGTACACGCCGGCGCCGCCGTTGGCGACCTGACCGGCAACGGGTCGCTCGATATCGTGCGCAGCAACGTCTGGTTCGAAAACGTACAGGGCGACGCCAGCTTCTGGCAGGTGCGCCCGATCGGCCCAACGTCGTACCCTCCGCCGGAATTCCGGCCTTATTTTGCTTTTGACGCCACCCGAGCAGTCGTTTGCGACATGAATCGCAACGGGCGCAACGACATTGTGTTTTGCGATGCCGAAATACCGGGTGGCAAGCTGTGGTGGATGGAAAACCTCGATGGCCGGGGCCAAAACTGGCGTCGCCATGATATACAGAATGGCGACGCGACGCGGCGGGGCGCCTATCACAGTTTGTACGTCGGTGACCTTGACGGCGACGGCGATTGCGACATCTTCGTCTGTGAAATGGAGCACGTGGCCGGAGACGGCCGGCCACGCTGGTTCATCCAGGAGAACTTGGACGGTGTCGGCGGCGCCTGGCAGGAACACGTCATTCTCGATGCCGGTCTGGGCGGGCATGAAGCTGTGGTTGGCGACTTAACAGGAAATGGCCTGCCGGACGTCATCGCCAAGCCCTGGGTGGCAACGCAAGGCAACGCACTGGGCGGAAAAATGTTCGTATTGCTGCTCGAAAACCTCGGTGCTGGCTAACGCCGCTGCCCTTCAGTTCGCAGACGCGCGTCCCGGAATCGTTTCCTTGGCAAACAGGGCGTCAAGAATGCGGGGAGCGATGTCCGCCAGACTGCGAAAACTCTCGTCAAAACGCTTCCGGCCCACGCCAATGACCGCGACAGGCACGTCATTGAGCGTATGACGCCGGTCGCCGATGCGTTCCATGTTGCCGTGGTCGCTGCAGATGACGATCATCCCCTGGCTGTCATCCCAGGCCTCCAGGACGCCGGCCATCACGTCGTCGAAGCGCTCCAGCAGGGAAATGGCCTCGTCCAGCTTTCCCCGGTGGCCGATGACGTCACTGGGCCAGTGGGCGAAAAGCGAGAAAGTATGGCGCTGCGCCAGACGGACCAGGTGCTTTCCGGCGTCGCGCGGGCTGCGACGGGGAATGGTTTCCCGCCCCTGGTTGCGCGGCCAGTGCTCGCCCGTCCAGTCAACCGGAAGGGCGTCTCCACGCAGCAGGTCCTCCTGATTCAGGATACGAACGCCGGCCTCGTGAGCGGCGAGTTGGTAGCTGGAACGCAGACGACGGCCGCTGTCGATCGCCCGGTGCCAGGAGGCCGGGTAGGCCTCGAGCAAGGTCGCGGTCTTTCCCCGTGATACGATCTGTTTGAAGAGATTGTCCTTGGCGAGCAGGGCCCGCGTCTCCTTGTCCGGTTTTGGCCCGTAATGCTTGCCCAACAGCTGCGGCACGTTGCGGCCGGTGAAAATACTGGCCTGACCGGTCGCGCTTTGCGGCCGACCCGGGACGCCCATGCAGGGATCTGCGGGAAGAAACACAGCGCGCTCGCTCACCTGCCGCCCGGTGTTCGCCAGCCAGCGATGCCCGTTTGCCAGCAAGTTTAGCGTCGGGGTGTTGGCGGCGGCGAAGGGGTTGGTCTCCGAATCGTCTGGCCCAAGACCGATGCCGTCCAGAAAGATCATCAGGGCGCGCATGCGTAGGGCGAGGTCAGTCCTGCAACGACTCGCCGGCGAGCGCCCGACGCAGGCTGGTGGTGAATGGAGCTCTCGCGATGCCCTGTTCGGTGATGATGCCGCTCAGGTAGCGATGGGGAGTCACGTCAAAGGCCGGATTGCGGGCGTGATAATGTGATGGCGCGAGTTCCTGACCGTATGGCGCCAGCACTTCGCTGCGGTCGCGTTGCTCAATCGGAATGTCGGCGCCACTGGCCAGTTCAGGGTCGATCGTCGAGGTAGGGGCCACGCAATAGAAGGGGATGTCGTTTTCCCGAGCCAGCACGGCGACCTGGTAGGTGCCGATCTTGTTGGCGACGTCGCCGTTGGCCGCGATGCGGTCGGCACCCACCAGGACCAGGTCAATTTCGCCATGCTGCATGAAATAGCCGGCCGCCGTGTCGGCGATAATGTCGTAGCTGACCCCCAGCCGTTCCAGTTCCCAGGCGCTCAGGCGCGAGCCCTGCAGGCGCGGGCGCGTCTCGTCAAGCAGCACGTGCAGACGAACACCACGTTCGTGCGCGCTGCGGATCACACCCAGCGCCGTGCCATGGTCCACAGTGGCCAGCGCGCCGGTGTTGCAGTGATGAAGGACTGTAGCTCCGTCCTTCAGCAGTGCCGCGCCGTGGGCGCCCATGCTTTGGTTGGTGCGGACGTCCTCGTCCGCGATACGCTGCGCCCGCTCGAGCAAGGCGGCTCGCAGCTCGTCTCCGCTCCGGTGCTGACCATTGCGAGCATGCGACATGAGATTGTCGACGGCCCAGGCCAGATTGACCGCCGTAGGACGCGCAGCCTTGAGCCGCAGGGCCGCCGATTCCAGCCAGGAGATCAGCTTCGGAATCGAAGTGGTATCGCATTTCCGGGCCGCCAGGGCCATGCCGAAGGCGGCGGTCGCCCCGATCGCCGGCGCGCCGCGCACCACCATGTCCGTGATGGCCCGGGCGACTGCTTCGTGCGAATCAAGGTCAACGAAAGCCAGTTTCCAGGGGAGGGTTCGCTGGTCTATGAGGCGGACCACGCCATTATGCCAGGCTACTGTGCGCACCGACACTCCCGTTGCAAATGCTTTGGACATTGGCACTTTCCAGTGTAGCCTGCGTTCAAACCGGCGGCAATTCCGGCAGTCGCCCGCACCTTCTGCCTCCGCTACAATGCGGCCTGCATTGAACTTGAGGAGAACGGAATGAAACTGGAAATCACGGTGGCCGAACGCCAGGAACGCTGTGATCGACTGCTGGAACACCTGACGGAACGCGACCTCGCCGGAGTCACCCTGTTTGGGCGAGACTACATTCTGTACTACGCCGGCTTTGATTTCATTCCGACGGAGCGACCTGTTGGCTTCGTCATGAACAGCGCCGGCGAACGCGCCCTGTTTGTGCCGCGCCTGGAATTTGAACATGCCCGCGGCGAGGCAGACGTGGAGCGTGTTGTCCACTATGACGAATACCCGGACAAGGTTCATCCCTTGCAACAGATGGCGGCCCTGCTGGCCGACATGGGCGTCCAGGGGGAAACGGGGGGCGATGGCGATGGCTATCCCTGGATCTTTGGCTACCGCGGGCCGGCGCTTTCCGAAGTGGCCGACGTCGTTCTGCGTGACGTGCGCCCCTTTGTCGAGGAATCGATGGCGGTCAAGAGTCCCGCGGAATTGAATTGCATCCGCGAGAGTTGCCGCTGGGGCAATCTGGCTCACCAGTTGTTGCAGGACTACACGAAAGTCAGCGCGTCGGAAACCGAAGTGGAGATGCGCGCCAGCAACGAGGCAACGCTGGCCATGTACGCAGCTATCGGCCCCGTTTATCGCGCCCAGGGCGGCTTTTCCGGCTCCGGCGCCCACGCCGGTTATCGCGGTCAGATCGGTCGCAACGCCGCCATTCCGCATGCCATTGCCAACAACATTCGCTTTCAGGCCGGCGACGTCCTGGTGACCGGGGCAAGCGCGATGGTCTGGGGCTACCATTCCGAGCTGGAGCGCACCATGTTTCTCGGCGAGCCCAACGACGCCTGCAAGCGCATGTTCGCTCACATGGTCGCCCTGCAGGATGCGGCCATCGGCGCAATGGAACCCGGCGCGCCCTGTTCAAAGGTCGACGCCGTTGTTCTCGAGTACTTTCGGCAGCACGACCTGATGTCTCATTGGCGACACCACAGCGGCCACACCATCGGTCTGCGTTACCATGAAGGCCCTTTCCTGGATTTCGGTGACGACACACCCATGCTGCCCGGCATGGTGTTCACAGTGGAACCTGGCCTCTATGATGCGGTGCTGGGTGGCTTCCGACACTCGGACACGGTGGCGATAACTGAACAGGGCGTCGAGGTCATGACCTACTATCCGCGGGACCTGACCAGCCTCACGATACCTTTGTGATACGAGAACAGCCATGAGCATGCAATTCAACTCACGCCGATCGGCGGTACTGGCCCGGCGCGGCATGGCAGCCGCCAGCAACCCGCTCGCCGCCCAGGCCGGCCTGAACATTTTGCGCCAGGATGGGCGTGCTGCGGATGCCGCCGTCGCCATGTCGGCGGTCATGAACGTGACCGAACCCGCCGCCTGCGGCATTGGGGGCGACTGCTTTGCACTGCACTTCGATGCCGCCAGCGGTCAAGTGTCGGCGCTCAATGGTAGTGGCAGGGCGCCGGCTGCCCTCCACGCCGAAGACCTTCGTCAACAGGGATGGCGGGCAATGCCGGCGCGCCATGCCCACGCGGTCACGGTGCCCGGCGCGGTGCAGGGTTGGGCGGACCTGCTTGAGCGGCACGGCAGCATGTCTCTGGCAGAGGTGCTTGTCGACGCCATTCATTATGCCGGGAACGGCTTTCCGCTGGCGCCCGTGTTCGGCGTGGGTTGGGCGGGCCAGGCCGATCTGCTGCGCCAGGCTCCCCATGCCGGTGACTACTTGCCGGGCGGCAGGGCGCCGGCCCCCGGGCAGGTCATCGTACTTGAGGAACTGGCGCAAACCCTGCGCGGCATTGCTGAAGGCGGGCCGCAGGCCTTCTACGAAGGTCCGGTGGCTGAGGCGATCGCCGGTACCGTGCAGGAGCAGGGCGGGGTACTGACCGTTGAAGACCTGAAGGCCCATCGCACGACCTTCGACGCGCCGATTTCCAGCGACTATCGCGGCACGACAGTCGTCGAGTGCCCGCCTAACGGACAGGGCCTGACGGCGTTGCTGGCGCTCAACATCGCCTCGCACTTCGATCTCAAGACCCTTGCCTGGGATAACCCCGAACGCATGCATCTGATGGTCGAGTGCATGCGCCTGGCCTGGGCCGACGCGCGTTGGCACATCGCCGACCCGGCCTTCAGCCCTGTCCCGACGGACTTTCTGCTGGGCCGGGAATATGCGGCGAGTCGCGCCAATTTGATCAATGCGCAACGCACCTTGCCGCCGCAAGCGCCGGGTCAGCCACCGGGCGCGTCGGATACCATCTACCTCTGCGCAGTGGATGGCGAGGGCAACGCCTGCTCTTTCATCAAGAGTCTGTTCATGGGTTTCGGTTCGGGGATTGTGGCGCGTGGCACGGGCGTCTGGTTGCACAACCGCGGCTCAGGGTTCAGCCTGGAAGCCGGCCACCCCAACGAACTGGCGCCGGGAAAACGCCCCTACCACACCATCATCCCTGGCATGTTGCTACGTGATGGCGAGTTTCACGGTTGCTTTGGCGTGATGGGCGGATATATGCAGCCCCAGGGACACTTTCAGGTCGTCAGCGCCATGCTGGATGACGGGCTCGACCCGCAGGAGGCGCTCAACCGGCCGCGCTGGATGGTTGCCGATGGTCAGCCGAACGGTGAACTCCTGCTGGAAGAAGGCATTCCTGTCCGTACCATGGCTGCCCTGGCGGAAAAGGGCCACCGCGTTCGACCGGTGTCGGGTTGGGGCAGACGCGTCTTCGGGCGGGGCCAAATCATCCTGCGAGACCCGGAAAGTGGCGTGTTGCAGGGTGGCAGCGAACCCCGCGCCGACGGTTTGGTAGCCGCCTTCTGAGCCAGGACCGGGCAGGGCTCCTTTCGCCAGGCCCTTGCCGCGAGTCCCCTGTGGGCCCGGCCGGCAAATGAGCATGGAATCGCTGCCTGGCCTGTGATAAATTTCGCTCGCCCGGCCCACGGCCGTGGCAGTTTCCGATAGCGAACGGAGAAATGAGAATGCGTCAAATTGCAATGGTAGCGGTTCTGGCCACCCTCGTACTCGTGCTGACCCTGCCGGGTATGGCACAGGACGTGGTGGAGTTGCGCATGACCTGGTACACGGATGGCAACGAAGACGAAGTCATGCGTGACCTGCTGGACCGTTTCGAAATGGAAAACAGCGACATCCGCGTGGTGATGGACAACGTCCCCTATCAGGCGGGTATCCTGGAAGCTCTTCCCGTGCAGCTGGAAGCGGGCGAAGGCCCGGACATGGCCCGTGTCACCAATCTGGGTGGTCTGGCCAACTTTTATCTGGACATGTCGCCCTGGCTGAGTGATCAGGCCTACTGGGAAGACAGCTTTGGCGGGACTCTGGGCTGGCTGAGGCTGGCTGGCGACACGATGGGCATCCACGGTTTCCCGACCCAGTTGACCATCACCGGCCCCATCATCAACCGCACCCTCTTTGAACAGGCGGGCGTCGCGGTGCCCAGCGATGCCAGTGACCAGGTGAGCTGGGAAGAATGGGCAGCGGCGGCCAACGAAGTGGCTGACGCGCTGGACATTCCCTTCCCGATGGCCATGGACCGCAGCGGTCACCGCTTTGCCGGCCCGGCCATCAGCATGGGCGCGCAATACTTTGATGACGAAGGTCATCCAGTCGTAGCCGGTGACGAAGGCTTCCGCGCCATGGCCGAACTCTTTGTCAACTGGCACCTGGACGGCACCATGCCGCTGGAAATCTGGGCCGCCAACACCGGCTACGCCGGCGCCAACGAGGAATTCGGCAACAGCCAGGTCGTTTTCTACATGTCTGGCAGCTGGCAGGTCGGACAGTTCACAGACCAGATTGGCGACGCCTTTGACTGGGAAGTCGTTCCGAACCCCTGCGGCGCCGGTGGCTGCACCGGCATGCCAGGTGGCGCTGCGCTGGTCGCCATCGGCGACACCGAACATCCTGAAGAAGTGACGCGGGTCATGGAATACCTCGCCAGTGAGGAAATCCTCGGCGAGTTCTCCGCGCGCACACTCTTCATCCCGGCCCACAAGGGTCTCGCAACCACTGGCGTGGACTTTGAGACTGACCTCGACCTGGCGATGAACGCGCTGGTGACCTTTACGGCCCAGGTGGGCACGCTGGAACAAACGGCCTTCGACTTGCAGGCCTATCCCAACAGCCGCATCGTCTTTGACGCTTCGCGCGATCGTCTGACCCAGGCGATCGTGGGCGAGTTGACGCTGGATGAAGCCATCGAGCGCATTCAGGAAGACATCGACGAGCAGCTGGCCGAACTGATGGACGGCTAGTTGTCGCCTCACCCTGGCCGCAAGGCCGACCGATACCGCTTTCGCTCGGGAGGGCGGAAGCGGTATCTTTTGTAATGGCTGCAAATTTCTGAATTCACAATGACGCCAATCGACGGCAATTTACAAAACGAAGGCCAGGGGCCGCTGGCAAGACTGTCGGCAGCGCTGGAAGCGGGTCTTGCTGCCTTGTTCGCCGGTTTCATGAATACTCTCGAAGTCCTCGTCCGGCCCATCGAACGCTGGCTGGGCATGGAGCGCATCGGATATTTCTTCGTCCTGCCCAACCTGCTGATCTTTGGCGTCTTTGTGCTCTTCCCGATGCTGCTGAATTTCTATATTTCTTTCACCTCCGGCACGGAGATTTACCCTCAGGACCGCAATTTCGTGGGTTTCGGCAATTACGAATTCCTGTTCGACTGCGAAAACGTGTTTGAGCCCAACAGTTGCAACGAGGACCTGTTCTGGCGGGGCGTGTTCAACACCATCTTTTTCGTCGTCGTTCAGGTCAGCGGCATGGTGCTGGTCTCGCTGGTGACTGCCCTGGTGCTGAACGGCAAGATCCGCGCCCGGGGCTTCTTTCGCAGCGTTTTCTTCTACCCCGTGCTGCTGTCGCCGGTCGTCGTGGCCCTGATCTGGAAGTGGATCCTGCAGCGCGACGGCGTGTTGAATTCTTTGCTCATCGCCCTGGGCGGCGACCGCGTCCAGTTCCTGGTCAATGCGGACTGGGCCATGCTGTGGGTGATTGTCATCAGCATCTGGGCGCTGATGGGTTTCTATACCCTGATCCTGCTGGCCGGACTGCAGGCCATACCCGCCGAACTCTACGAGGCCGGCCAGATCGATGGCACCGGCCGTTGGCAGAGCTTTCGCTTCATCACCCTGCCCCTGCTCATGCCGACCATGTTTGTCGTGCTGGTGCTCTCCCTGATTCGCGCCGTTCAGGTCTTCGACCAGGTGTATGCCCTGACCGGGGGCGGGCCCGGGACCACGACTCACTTCATCGTGCAATACATCTATACGGTCGGATTCTCAAACACGATCAAGCGCTACGGTCTGGCAGCGGCGGCGTCCGTGCTTCTGGGCACGACCTTGCTGGTGCTGACCTTGTTGCAGTTGCGCGCGGCACGCAGCAATGAGGCCAGCTGAGCGAACCATGGGCGCAGAGACGCTACAGACTTCCGGGAACATCTTCACCCGTACGCGCGGGCGCAGCAGCCTGCATCCCACGGACCTGCTGTCCTACCTCTGGTTGCTCTTTGGTACGGTCGTCATGTTTGGCCCGGTGATCTGGGTGCTCATGTCCTCCTTCAAGACCCAGGCGGCCCTGATCGAGTTTCCGCCACAGTTCTTTCCCTTCCAGCAGGACACGGTCCATGTGGAAGGCCATGACGATCCCCTGCCGCTCTACGACGTCACGCTGGAGGACGGCAGCGTACGTCAGTTGGCCCAGGTGCGCCGCGTGGGGATAGAGGCGCAGATGGTGGACCCCGACTCGCCGGAGGAGATCGTCAGGGTCAACATCCGGCAGCGGGAACCGGTGCGCTCCGTACGCCTCGCCCTGGAGAACTACATCGACCCGCTCGGCCGCTTTAACTTTCTCACCTACCTGCGCAACAGCGTGACCGTGACTGTGGTGGCAACCCTGATCACGCTGTTGATTAACAGCATGGCCGGTTTCGCCCTCAGCAAGTACGAGTTTCGCGGGCGGGACGGCATCTTCGTGCTCTTCATCGCCACCCTGATGATCCCAATCTCGGTGATTCTGGTGCCGGTGTTCCTCGTGATTACTTCGCTGGACCTCTACAACAACCTGTGGGGCGTCATCATTCCCGGCGCCGCCACGCCAACCGGCGTCTTCCTGCTGCGGCAGTACATGCTGACCATCCCGGACGAATTGCTCGATTCCGCCCGCATCGATGGCGCCAGCGAGTGGCGCATCTACTGGCAAATCGTGTTGCCGTTGGCCCGGCCGGCCCTGGCCGTGCTGGCGATCTTTTCGGTGATGTGGCGCTGGAATGACTTTCTCTGGCCGCTAATTGTGCTCAGTCGCAGCGATGTCTTCACCCTGCAGGTGGGCCTGCATTCCTTCGCCGGTGAGCTCAAGATCCAGTGGCACTACGTATTGGCCATGACGGTCCTGACCCTGCTGCCCATAACGGTGGTGTTCGCCTTTCTGCAACGCTTTATCACGACCGGCATCGCCACGACGGGCATGAAGTAGGGCCAGAAACGCCGGCGACATGCAGGGAAATCCTGGAGGCAGGCTTGCAATACTGGGCTGACGAGATGATCGCCAGACTCCCGCAAGAGGAGTTTGTCTTCAACGATTCCAAGACCTACTCGGGAAGCGCGCATGTCGGCTCGCTGCGCGGCCCGGTCATCCACGACCTGCTGTATCGCAGCGCGCTGGACGCGGGGCGGCGAGCACGCTTCCTCTACGGCAATGATGACATGGATGCCCTGGACGCCGTGCCGCCGGGTCTGTCGCAGGAGACTTATCGGCCCTGGCTGGGCAAGCCTCTGTGCGAGGTGCCGTCACCAGACGGCAGCCCGCGCAGCTATGCACGCTATTTCTACGATGAATTTGTGGATGCGCAGCACAGGCTGGGCATCTCGCCCGAGCCCTATCATATGAGCGAACTGTATCGCTCGGGTCGCATGAATGGCGTCATTCGCACCTTGATCGAGGCGGCCGACGAATTGCGCGCCATCTACCTGGAAGTCAGTCAGTCCGGCCGCGAAGAAGGCTGGATACCCTTCAGTCCCGTGTGCGAGAACTGCGGGCGCATTGCGATGACGCTCGTGCACCGCTTTGATAGCGAACGGGTGCATTACCGCTGTCAGCCGAATGCGATGAATTATGCTTCCGGCTGCGGCCATGAAGGCGCCGTTGCGCCCTGGGATGGCGCGGGCAAACTGCCATGGAAGCTTGAGTGGGCGGCCCGCTGGCAGGTGCTCGGCGTCAACTTTGAAGGCGCCGGCAGCGATCATTCCATTGCCGGTGGCTCGCGCGACGTGGCGGACGCAATTTCTCGCCGGGTTTTCGGCTCTGAACCGCCGGCCGACCTGCCCTATGAATTCCTGCTGCTGGAGGGGGGCAAGATGAGCTCATCCAGGGGGATTGGGCTCAGCGCGCGGGAGGCCACCGAGGCCTTGCCTGCGCAACAATTGCGCTGGCTGCAGGTGCGCACGCGTCCGCGAACCGCGATCAACTTCAACCTGGGCGACAATGCCATTCCGCGCCTCTTCGATGATTTCGACGTCGCCGCGGAGCGCTATCGCGACGGCAGCGCAGAAGGCTGGCAGCGCCGTCAGTTTGAACTGGCCCAGGTGCTGCATGAACCTGATGCGATGAGCGTCTATCGACCGCGTTTTTCCCACGTGGTGACGATTTCTCAGATCCCCGGCGTCGACGCGGAGTCGTATTTCTCGCGACACAAGGGCGCGCCATTGCTCCCGGCAGAACGCGACGAACTTCTGTCAAGGATAGACTACGCGCGCATCTGGCTGGAACGCTTCGCGCCGGCAAAGGCCCGCTTTGAGGTCCAGGCGTGTCTGCCATCGGATGTCGAGTCACTGGACGCCGCACAGCGACAGTTCCTGACTTCATTCGCGCGCTGGTACGAGCAGGCGCAGCCGGCGGATGGTGAGAGCATTCACGCCGCGATCATGGACCAGGCCAGACGGGAGCAGGGTGGCGCGGGTTTCGCGTTTCGTGCGCTTTACCGCATCTTCCTGGGGCGCAGCAGCGGGCCGCGCGCCGGAGAGTTTCTCGCGGCCCTGGAGCCTTCTTTTGTGCTCTCCCGCCTGCAAGAAGCGGCGGCCGCGCTGGACTAGTCGCCGACCAGGGAGCGCGCGGCCAGCGCCGCGCCAATCATGCCGGCGTCGTTGCGAAGGGCGGCCGGGACCACTTCGGTCTCCAAAGTCAGGTAAGGGCTGAAGCGATCGAATCGGCGGCTTACGCCACCGCCCAGAATGATCAGATCTGGCGAAAACAGAAACTCAAGGTGGGCAAGGTAGTAGTCCAGTCTGGAACCCCACTGTTTCCATTTGAGCTTCTTGTGCTTGCGTACCACACTGGCCGTCCATTTCTCCGCCTCGCGGCCCCTGATTTCCACGTGCCCCAGTTCGCTATTGGGGACCAGCACGCCCCGATAAAACAGGGAGCTGCCGATACCGGTGCCCAGCGTCAGGATGAGGACCAGTCCCTGATGATCCTTGCCCGCGCCAAAGGTCATTTCGGCAATGCCGGCGGCATCGGCGTCGTTGGAGACCAGCAAGGGGCAGCCGGTTCGGGCGTGCAGCGCCTCTTCCGCCGGGTAATCGACCCAGCCATCGTCGATGTTGGCGGCGCTGCGGGTCACTCCGGCTTTCACAATGGCGGGAATCGTGCAGCCGACCGGTCCGCGCCAGTCAAAGTGCGCAAGCATTGCGCATACGGTTTCAATGACTGCTTCCGGTGTTGATGGTTGCGGTGTGTCGATGCGCAATCTTTCAGTCAGCAGCATTCCGCGGTCAGTATCGACGGGTGCGCCCTTCATGCCTGATCCACCGATATCGATTCCAAGAACAACGTTCATGCCCTGTCCTGAATGTCACCAAAACTGCGGGAAGTATAGCAGCGCCGCAGTCAGGCAGGCTGCAGTCTTTCGCCGCGGGCAATGCGATTGAAGAGCAACAGGCTCAGCAACGCGGAGAGAGCGAGGAAGGGGCCCAGAATCTCGTAGCTGCTGACGTCGGCGACGGCGCCGAGCAGGGCGGGCAAAACGGAGAAGCCCAGGCCGGTCGCGCTCATTTGAAAGCCGATGGCGTTGGTGGCGTGCCTCTCACCCAGGCGCCCGGGAGTCATGGAGTAGAACAGGGGTGTGACGGGAGCCTGAGCCAGGCCAACCAGCATAAGGCCGGCCACACTGACGATCATTGAGTCGCGCAGGGTAAACATGAGCCCGCCCAACAGGACCAGCAGGAATAGAATGCGAACGCTGGATTCGGCCTGCAGCCGGTTCGCCACAAAGCCATACAATATTCGTCCCAGGGCAAAACTGGCCCAGTACAGGCTCAGCCAGGTAGCGGCAGTGTCTCTTTCGATGGCGCGAAATTCGCTGAAGAGTGTGAAACTCCAGTTACCTGCGGAAGATTCTATGCCCGTGAAGATGAACAAGAGCAGCATGGCAAGCAACACGGTCGGGTTGCGCAGGGTTTCGCGCATGGTCGGCGACCCCGGATCCGCGGAGGCATTCGCCCTGCTGGTCGTGTGCCAGCCGGTTCTGGTGGCATAAAATGCCGCGCTCACGATCACCTGTACCAGGGCCAGCACAAACCAGGTGCTGCGCCAGTCGTAGCCGGCCGACGAGGTCAGTTGAACGGCGAAGGGGCCCAGCGTTGCGCCAATCGCGAAGCAGGCGTGCAACCAGTTCATCAGGCGCGCGTTGAAGTGGTTGGCAAAGTACAGGTTCATGCTGGCGCCGAAGATGCCCTTGCCCGTGCCGGAAAGGGCCACAATGACGATCAGCGGTACCCAGCCAGGAGCCAAAGCGAAACCTAGCAAACCCAGCGTCGTCGCGGCGCTGCAGGCAAAAAGCGTATTGCCCATACCGAGGCGGGTGACGAAGTATCCGCTGACGAAAGAACCGGACAGAAAACCGCTGGTCATGGCCAGCAGCAGAATACCGAGGTTGGCAGTCGGCAGATTCCAGGTGTCGCGGATGGCAAGCCAGGCGACGCCGATGGCGCCTCCGGTGATCCCTCCCGCAGCGAAAGAGAAAAAGGCCAGTCCGATCCTGATCTGGCGCGCCGTGCTTGCGCGCTTGCCAGCTGCGGTGGAGCCCGTCATCGCCATGTCCTGAATCTTGCTGGATTGCCGCGTAACGTCGGTCGGGCGTGAGTGACAGGAGTTGACCCCCTGGCTCAAGAGTGACGCGATTCCCGCTTTGAAGCAAACAGGAGACAGCCCGCAGAAGTATTTTGGACATGCGGAAGAGGGTTTTACATTGATTGACGTTTGATATCCGTGCAATTGCCGGGGAGGAAGGCGGGGCGCAAGGAGGAATCAGACGTCGCTTTGCGCAAGCGTAAGGTAAATTGTGGGGTGGGGCCTCAAGGACTGGTGTCAGGTGGGGTGGGGTTGCCCATGTCGCGTGATGAAGTGAAACAGGATCAGGCAAAGCAGGGCGGAAACTGCAAGGAAGGGGCCGAGGATTTCAAGGCTGGCCAGGGTGCCAAGGTAACCGACCAGTGCCGGCAAACAGGCGATGCCAAGGCCGGCAGCGCTGATCTGGAAACCGACGGCGTTGGTCGCATGTCCTGTACCGAGGCGTCCGGGCGTCGCGGTAATGAGCAGGGGAAAGATCGGCGCCTGCGCCATTCCAATCAAGAGCAGGCCGGCCACACTGATTGCCACGAAATCCCGCATGCTGAACAATATGGCGCCCAGCAAAATCGCCAAAAAGAGTATGCGCACGGCCTTTTCTGACACGAAGCGATCCGCAACGAATCCGTAGGCAATTCGACCGAGGGCGAAAGCAATCCAGTAGAGCCCCGCCCAGGTGGCCGACAACCCGTCTTCAATCCCGCGGGTCTCGCTGAACAGAACGAAACTCCAGCTGCCGGCAGTGGACTCAATGCCAACGAAAACGAAGAACAGGGCCATACCGAGGAGCACAATGGGCCTGCGCAAGGTAGCGAGCGTAGAGGGTATCTTGTCAAGACTGGATGCAGTTGTTTCGGGGGAATGAAGCCATTTGCCGCGCGAATGGACGAAGCCCGCCGTTAACAGCAATTGACCCAGGGCAAGCGACAGCCACAGCAGACGCCAGCCCTCGCCCGTCGTGCCGACCAGCTGTACGGTGAAGGGGCCCATGGCCGCGCCAATGCTGAAGAAGGCGTGTAGCCAGTTCATCATGCGGGCACTGAAATGGTTGGCGAAGTGCAGGTTGATGCCGGCATCCAGAATCCCCTGGCCCGTGCCGAGCAGGTAACTCGTCAAAATCAACAGGCCCCAGGTAGGCGAAAGGCCAAAGCTGGCGAGACCCAACACGATGATGCTGCTGGACAGCAACAACGCATTGCCCAGCCCCAGGCGTGTGATGACGCGTCCACTGACGAAAGCGCCGCAGAGATAGCCTCCGGTGAACGCCAACAGCAGAATCCCCAGCCAGGCTGTCGGCAGGCTCCAGGTGTCGCGGATGGCTGGCCAGGCGACGCCGATGGCCCCGCCCGGAATCCCCAGGAAGACGAAGGAAAGCCAGGCCAGTGCAATGCGCAGCCGCCGTGGGGACTGGCATGTGCCGGATTCTGGATTGGTCAGGTCTGTCGAACTTCGCCCAGGTTGAGTTTCCGTCTTTTGTCCCACCGGCTGCGTCATGGAGCGTAGGCCTGGGGGTTTTCCGGCGGCGCTATAGCCGGCGGGGTAGTCGCGCTGGCGTCAGGCCGCGCGATCGACCACCAGCTCCTGCAAGTGTTCGATGGCCGCCTGAAGCGAAAGGTCCTCACCTTGCGGCGTTGGCTGTTCACGTTGCTCCACGTGGACGTCGGGCACGATTCCGCTGTCATGGATCCAGTGTCCTTCGGGTGTCAGCCAGCGCGCAATGGTCAATTGCAACCCGCCGCCGTTGTCCAGCGCAAAGAGATTTTGCATGGTCCCCTTGCCAAAGGTTGGCTGGCCTATGATGATGGCGCGGTCGCGATCCTGCAAGGCACCGGCCACCAGTTCCGATGCGCTGGCGCTTTGTCCATTCACCAGAACGGCCATCGGCAGGGTCAGACCCAGGTAACTGCCATCAGCATCATGGACCTGTTCATCCTCGCCTGATTGCTCAATGAGCAGGGGCCCGTCCTCGATGAAGGCGCTGGCAATGGCTATGGCGCTGTCCAGCAATCCGCCCGGGTTGTTTCGCAAGTCCAGCACCAGGCCGGAAAGACTGCCCGCATCCAGACTCTTCAGGGCCTCTTCCAGTTGCTGACGGGCGCTGGCGTTGAAGTATTGCAACTGGATGTAGCCGATGTCCGTCCCTTCCAGCCTGCGGGACTCGACGTTGGGGATTTCGATACGCGCGCGGGTGATGGTGAAATTCAGTTTTTCATCACCCCGCCCCATCAAGAGTTGCACGTCTGTGCCAACGGGCCCCCGGACCAAGGCAGCCAGCTCCAGTTGGCTGGCCTCACGCACGTCCAGGCCGTCAACCTGCAGAAACACGTCCCCTGCGGCCAGGCCTGCGGCTTCCGCCGGCGTACCGGGCAACACCCAGGCGATTTGCTGCTGGCCACTGTTTTCATTTGTTTCGACCACCGCGCCGATACCATCGACGGCCCCGGCCCAGTCCTCCTGCATGAGAGGGTACTGTCGGGAATCCAGGTAACCGCTGTGTTCGTCGCCCAGGGCGTCTGTCATCCCCCGTATCGCCCCGTCCACGAGCAAGGAAGCGTCAGGGGTCTCCCCGTCCGGACTGACGAAATCGTCGCGGATGTGGTCCCAGACCTGCCAAAACGCATCAAACAGTTGTTGCTCGTCGGCAGAAAGGGGAGGACTCGCTTGCGCATCCAGTGCCCGGTGCGCCGAGCCCAGGAAATAGCCGAGTAGCAGCACTGCCAGCAGCGACAGTATGGGGTGTAGGGACCTGGATCGAATGGGGTTCATTGTCGGCTCCGCGTTGTTTTGCCCGAGTATAACGACGCTCCCTGAGCCTCCGCTGAGAATGCTTGCCAGGGACGCCCTGGTGGGTAGAATGACAAGAGCTCGCGGATTGTTGGCTTCAGTGATCAGCGTCTGCGCGCAAGCAGGCACTGTAATCACCAGGTGTCATTCGAAAGGCTGTAGCGATTTTCCGGGTATGCACATTGGCCGAGGCAGCCACCACCCTGCACGACGGTCAGACGCTGGCCCTGGGTGGCATGACGCTCTATCGTCGACCGCTGGCCTTCGTGCGCGCCCTTCTGCAACGGGACCAGGCGCCACGTGACCTGACCCTGTTGTGCTTCACGGCCGGGCTGGAGTCCGATTTGCTCGTAGGAGCGGGCTGCGTTCAGACGGTGCGCAGCGTTTATTTTGGACTGGAGTCTTTCGGGCTGGCGCCCATGTACAGTGCCGCTGCGCAGCAGGGTAGCATCCGGATTCAGGAAGAGACCGAACTGAGCATAGTTTCCGGCATGCGGGCGACCATGGCTGGCACCAGTTACATGCCTTCCCGCGCCTGGCGAGGCACGGACCTGCCTCGATTGCGTCCCGACGTGCAGGCGGCACCGGATGCCTACGGCCACGACGAACTTGTGGCCTTTCCAGCGATTTCGCTGGAACTGGCAGTGCTTCATGGCCTGGCAGCGGATGGCCAGGGCAATGTCTTGCTCAATCGCAATCTTGGCATCGACATGGAGTTGGTGTACATCGCAAAGACGGTGATTGTCACGGTTGAACGCCTGGTTGATGATGTGCGCAATGAGGGTGGCGGCCACGTTTTGCCGGCGCCTGGTGCGGACTACATCGTGGAGGCTCCGCAAGGCGCCTGGCCGACCAGTTGCTTTCCCCTGTATCCCATGGATGGCGGCGCGCTGATGGAGTACGTGGAACAGTGCAATGCGGGTCGATTCGACGCGTGGCTGTGCGGGTTTTTGGATCAATCCTGATGCTTTCGTTTGACGCATAAGGCAAAAGGTGTTAGCCTGAATTGACAACAGAGCCACCAGGGGAGTCCGCGCGAGCGGGCTGAGAGGATGCGTAAAGTCGCATCGACCCTCGAACCTGATCCGGATCATGCCGGCGCAGGAAGTGTAGCGAGGCGAACTCAACCACCCTGGAGGCGGGGTGGTTTTTTTGTTGGAAGGAGAGGACATGCGCATTGCAATGACCCTCGCGCTCCTGCTGCTGCTGCTGACATCCGTCAGCGCCCAGGAGACTGTGGTGACGCTGGTCACCCACGACAGCTTTGCCATCGGGGAAGACGTACTGGTTGAATTCACGGAAAGCACGGGAATCCAGGTTGAAATCCTGCAAAGCGGCGACGCCGGAGAAGTGCTCAACAAGGCCATTTTGTCGCGTGGCAATCCCCTGGGTGACGTGCTTTTCGGGGTGGACAACAGTTTCCTCAGCCGGGCGTTGTCGAACGACATCTTCCTGCCCTACGAGTCCCCTTTGCTGGAACACGTACCTCAAGAGTTCCAGCTGGATGAACAATTCCGGGTAACGCCGATTGACTACGGTGACGTATGCCTGAACTACGACGTCGCGTGGTTCGAGGAACAGGAATTGCCTTTGCCGGAGAGTCTGGCGGACCTGGCGAAGCCGGAGTATCGAGGGCTGCTGGTGGTCGAAAACCCCGCGACCTCATCCCCCGGCCTGTCTTTCATGTTGGCGACGATCGGGGTCTTTGGCACGGAAGGAGAAACGACCTGGCTGGACTTCTGGAGCCAGCTGGTCGAAAACGAGGTGCGCGTGGTGAGCGGCTGGGAACTGGCTTACTGGGGTGAATTCAGCCACAGTGGCGGGGAGTATCCCCTGGTCGTCAGTTATGCCAGCAGCCCGCCAGCCGAGGTGTTCTTCATGGAGGAGACTCCTGACCAGGCACCGACCGGCGCAATCGTCGCGGACCAGACCTGCTTTCGGCAGATTGAATTCGCAGGCATTCTGGATGGCAGCGAGCAGGTTGAAGCGGCACAGCAACTGATCGACTTCATGCTGGGCGCACGTTTTCAGGAAGACATTCCCCTGCAAATGTTCGTCTTTCCGGTCAATCAGGACGCGGAACTTCCCGACGTGTTTGTCGAATACGCCGAAGTAGCGGAAGTGCCGGCAGTCGTCTCGCCGGAGGACATTGACGCCATGAGGGATACCTGGATTCAAGCCTGGACGGAAACGGTGTTGCGCGGCGGCTGATGGCCCGGCTGGCCCGTCCGCTGCTGCTGTTGCCGCTGCTGTTCCTGGCGCTGTTCTACGTCTGGCCGCTGCTTTCCATCCTCGTGCTGGGGCTGGCGCCGGACGGAACACTGGCTGTGGGGCAGTTGCGGCAACTGTTTTCTCCCTGGTATCTTAACACGCTGGTTTTCACCGTAGTCCAGGCCCTGCTCTCAACCGTACTGACGATCGCCCTGGCACTGCCGGCGGCCTGGGTGTGTGTTCGCTGGTCCTTTCCCGGGCGGTCCCTGCTGCTGTCGCTTTCGACGCTTGCCTTTGTGTTGCCGACGGTCGTCGTCGCGGCCGCCTTCTCCGCCCTGATCGGGTCGAGGGGGCTTGTCAATGATCTGCTGCGGCAAGCTCTGGGGCTGGATGCCGCGCCGTTGAGGCTGGAAGGCACGCTGGCAATCATCCTGATCGCGCATGTCTTTTACAATTTCGCCGTGGCTCTGCGCATCATCACCGGCTTCTGGGCCAATCGCAGCACCATGCAGGAGGACGCAGCGCGCGTGCTTGGCGCGCAAGGCTGGCGCCTTTGGTGGGAAATCAGACTGCCACTGTTGCGGCCGGCCCTGCTGGCGGCCGCAGCGCTTGTCTTCATCTTCACCTTCACCAGCTTCGGCGTCATCATCATCCTTGGCGAGCTGCGCTTTTCCACCCTGGAAGTCGAGATTTATCTGCAGGCCGTCAATCTCTTCAATTTGCCGGTTGCGGCCGGGTTATCCCTGATACAGATCATTCTTATGCTTGCCCTGATGCTCGCCTATACACGGTTGCGTCAACGTTTGCCCCTGGCACTCAGGGCAGCGCAGGCGCCACGCCCACAGGGTTGGCGGCAGTGGCTGGCGGTCAGCGCAGTCAGCGGCTTTATGCTGGTCCTGCTGGCCGCGCCCTTGCTGGCGCTGGTGCTGCGGTCCTTGAGTGCAGCGGAAGGCCTGACCCTTGCCAGTTATGCGGCCCTGTCCCGGGACGTTCGCGGCTCGGTCCTGTTCGTGCCGCCCGTCCAGGCGGTTGGCAATTCCCTGTTCTACGCGCTGTGCACCACAGCTATGGCGCTGGTCCTGGGCCTGCTGGCGGCATCGCTGATGCAGCGGCGCAGTCGACGCTGGCTGGACCCGCTGTTCATGTTGCCCTTGGCCACCAGCGCGGTGACGCTTGGCTTCGGCTTTATCGTCGCGCTGGACGAACCGCCGCTGGACCTGCGTGCCTCGCCGCTGCTCATCCCGATCGCCCACACCCTGGTGGCGCTGCCCTTCGTAGTGCGCAGCATCCTGCCCTCGCTGGATGCCATTTCACCCACCTTGCGAGAATCCGCAAGCGTGCTCGGCGCGACTCCCTGGCAGGTTTGGCGTCAGATCGACCTTCCGCTTGTCAGTCGTGGCTTGCTGGTCGGAGCGATCTTCGCCTTCACCATTAGCATGGGCGAATTTGGCGCTTCCCTTTTCATCGCCCGTCCCGCAAACGCGACCATTCCGGTTGTCATTTACCGTTTGCTGGGACAGCCCGGCACCATGAACATGGGCCAGGCGATGGCCATGAGCGTCATCCTGCTACTGACCTGCAGCCTGGGGTTTGCGGTGATTGAACGCGTTCAGCGGGCCGGCAGCGGAGCGTTCTGATGTTGCAATTGCGTCAGGTGTGCAAGTGCTTTGGCAACAAACAAGTGCTGGACGACGTTTCGATTGAGGTCCGGGCTGGCGAAATCGTGTGTTTGCTGGGACCCAGTGGCTGCGGCAAGACCACGCTGCTGCGAATCATCGCCGGTCTCGAGGAGCCGGACCGGGGAGAAATCCTCCTCCAGGGCGTGGACCTTGCAGTTGTCCCGGTGCACGAGCGCAATTTCGGGCTGATGTTTCAGGACTATGCCCTTTTCCCACACATGACCGTCGCGCAAAACGTCGCTTTCGGCCTGCGCATGCGGCGGCTTGACAATGTTGGGCAACGCACCAACGAAATCTTGTCCCTGGTCGGCCTCAAGGACATGGGGCAGCGGGACGTCAACTCGCTGTCCGGCGGCGAACAGCAGCGGGTGGCGCTGGCGCGCAGTCTTGCGCCCCGACCGTCGCTGCTGATGCTGGACGAGCCGCTGGCCTCGCTGGATGCAGGATTGCGGGAACGCCTGTTGCCTGAATTGCGGCAAATCTTTGTCGATACGGGGCAAACGGTGATCACCGTCACGCACGACCAGCAGGAAGCCAGCGCCATCGCCGACCGCATTGCCATCATGAACGACGGGCGCATCGAACAATACGATACGCCGCAGACCCTGTACGCGCGGCCGAGCAACGCATTCGTGGCGAGGTTTCTGGGTCTGGGCAGCCCTGTTCGTCGTGAGTGGCTGGTGGGCCGGACCGATGAAACCTTCGAAGGGGAGCAATTTCTGCTCCATCCGGCCGGTATGCGTCTGGGCGATGCAACAGATGACGACGCCCTTGTACTGGAAGGCACCATCGAACAGCGTAGCTACGAAGGCGAAAACTGGCGCTTGGCCGTACGCGTTGGGGTAGAGAACTTTCGCTTTCGCCACCCCCTGGAAGCGGCTCCCGTCCCGGAGCCGGGCACAAGGGTGTGGCTGCACGTGGAGCGTGACTGGATCTTGCGGCTGGAATGACGATTTCCGGGGGCGCTGATTGACGCTGCCGCGGGCCAGGGTTATGCTGCGGGGCTGTTGGCAGAACAGGAAGGACAAGAGTGCCAGTGGACGGAAAGCAGCTTAAGCAGGCCTTGCACGACGGTGAACTGGTCTTCGGCACGGCAATTTACGCGCCCTCTCCCGTGTGGGCGGAGCGCGTCAGTCAGCTGGGCATCGACATGGTTTTCATTGATTCGGAGCACACGCCGCACGATCGCGGCATGATCTCCTGGATGTGTCAGACCTATGCGGCGCTGGATATGGCGCCGGTCGTGCGCATTCCCGAGCCCGATCCCTATCTGGCGCAGATGATGCTTGATGGCGGCGCCCACGGGATCATCGCGCCCTACGTCGAGTCAGCGGAACAAGTCAGGATTCTGGGCGGCGCCGTGCATTTCGGGCCGGTGAAGGGCGCCAAACTGCAAGGGATGATCGATGGGCAGGCCGCGGAGGCCGAACTGGAAGACTATCTGGCGCAGCGCAATGCCCGCAACAACCTGTTCATAAACATTGAAAGCGTGCCGGCGCTGGAAGCCCTGGACGAGATTCTGGCGGTCCCGTTCATCAATGCCGTCCTGGTGGGCCCCCACGACCTGTCCTGTAGCATGGGGATCCCGGAGCGCTACGAGCATCCGGACTTTGAGGAAGCCATTCGCACAATCATTTCAAAGTCCAGGGCGGCCGGCGTTGGCGTTGGAATTCACCACAACTTTATGCGACAGCAGATTCGTTGGGTCAAATCCGGCGCGAACCTCGTCATGCACAGCTCGGACGTTTCTTCATTTGTGCGCATGCTGACCAGCGAATTTCAGGAAATACGCGCCGCCGTTGGTGCGGATGCCGAGCGGGTGCGCGAACAGAGCGTCAATTTGTAGAGGCGGAGTCCGCCAGCCTAGACGGAGCGCATCTGGCCACCGTCGACCCGCAGGGAAGCACCCGTGATGTAGCCAGCGGCCGGTGAGAGCAGAAAGGCTCCCGCCGCGCCAAAATCGTCGATACTGCCCAGCCTGCCCAACGGGATGTTTGCCATGGCTCTTTCGCGCGCCTCTTCGGGCGTGATTCCCAGCCTGTTGGCGGTGATGCCATCCAGTTGCCGTACGCGGTCCGTGTCGATGCGGCCGGGGATCAGATTGTTCACCCGAATGCCTTCCCCGGCGAGCTCGTCGGCCAGGGTCTTCACCAGGCCCATCACACCGGAACGCATGACAGTCGAGAGTGCCAGACGTTCGATGGGTTCCCGGATGGAGGAAGACGTAACCGTCAGAATGGCGCCGCCGCGACCCATATGGGGCAGGGCGGCATTGATCATGCGAATGGAACTCATCAGGGTCAATTGAAAGGCGGCTTCCCACTGCTCTTCACTGATCTCGCGGATGAAGCCCGCCGGTGGACCGCCGGCGTTCACCAGCAGGGCGTCGATGCGGCCCCAGCGCTCCACCGTCGCATTGACCCAGTTGTTGATGGATTTAGCGTCAGTCACGTCGCAGGCCGTGGCCATGACCGCAGCGCCTGTCTCGTCCCTCAGCGTTTGGGCCGCGGCTTCCACGTCATCCGCCGTGCGGCTGCAGATGGATACCCTTGCGCCGTCAGCGGCCAACGCGCGGGCCACGCCGAACCCCAGCCCCTTGCTGGCGGCAGCAACCAGCGCAACCCTGTTGTCCAGTCCCAGATTCATGCGGGCACTCCTGTCGTGTGAAACGCAATTTTGTGTGTCGGATCGGCGATCCCAACTCGCTCGAAGATCCAGTCGATTTCCTGCAAGGTGCCCTCGTCGATCGCCGCGTAGGGGGGTCTTGGCTTGTTGCAATCGAACGCGCCACGACGGCGCAGCAATTCCTTGCGAATGCTCAGGTTAATGACCGGCTGGTTTTCAAAGCGGATTAGCGGCAGGTACTGGTCGAAAATGCATCGGGCCTCTTCCACTTGCCCGCTGCTCCAGGCGTCAAAAACTGCGATCAGGATTTCCGTGAAGGCGAAGCCTGTCATGGTGCCGGACGCGCCGCGCCCCAACTCCTCCAGAAGAAACATGCCGCCCAGGCCACCGAAAATCTCCAGTCCGTCGACTTCGGCGCGAATCTCACTGATTTTTTGCATCAGAGGCGGATCTTCCAGCTTGAGGTAACGCGCAGCCGGGATTTCCCGCGCGATACTGGCGATGAGCGGCGCGGACATGAAAATATCGTTGACGGGCGGGAAGTCCTGCACCACGATGGCCATATTGCAGCCATCCGCCAGGTCACTGTAGATGGCGAAGACGGCTTCGTCCGTTGGCGACTCCATCCTGGGTGGTGCGACCATGACCCCGGCGGCTCCGGCTGTCTCCGCGGCACGACACAGCGCCAGTCGCGTGGCATCGTCCTGATGGCTGGCGCCCACCACGACCGGAACGCGTCCGTCCACGGTATCCATAACCGTGTCCATGACCTCGCGTCGTTCGTCAACGCTGAGTTTGGCCGCTTCCCCCAATACGCCGAGGATTGTTAACCCGTGGGCGCCAAGATCCAACTGGAAATTGACGAGGCGACGAAGTCCGGGCAGATCGAGGGAGTCATCCGGATTGAAAGGCGTTGCCAGAATGTTGAAAATACCGCTGATGGCTGACGTCATGTTGCGCATCCAATCTTCATCCCAGGCGAAGATACTATATCACGCCGGCAGGGTCCGGCCAGTGCCCAGCAGGGACTTGATCGTTTCCTCGTCCTGCAAGCAGGCCTCGATGCTACCGGCGAAGGCCAGCCTGTCTTCACACAGGATAAAGACCTTATCGCAATGACACAAAATAATGCGGGCATTTTGCTCGACGACTACCAGTGTCATCACCTGGCCCTTCAGTGGCAACAAGGTCTGGAACACATCGTTGACCAGATTGGGGGCAGGCCGGCGCTGGGCTCATCAAGCAGCATGAGCGAGGGCCCGGACAACCAGCCTATGGCTATGGCGAGCATCTGGCGTTCGCCACCACTCAGTTGACTGGCGGGCTTGTCACGTCGCTTGGCAACCAGCGGGAACAGGTCGCTAACGGCTTCAACGGCGCGGGCCGAACCGTCCGGCGTGCCTTCCGTATCCACGGAAGTCGTCACAAAACGTGTGGCCGGGCCGGCGGCCTCCAGTTCGGCGTTCATTTGCGCCACGGCCAGTTCAACGCCGCGGAAAAAATCCGAACCAAAGGAGCCGAGCGCGCCGGTGAAGGGCATCACGACACCCAGGGTTATGTTGTCCTGAGCGCCTGCACCGGAAAACGGGAACAAACATAACACCAACAGGACTGCAACGAGCGAACGAAGTTTCATTGCATCCTCCTTGTCAGAACATGAAACTGGTCATTGTCCAGGGCAGGAATAGCATCATGGCATGAAATGTCGCAACTGTCGTCCATCAATCGACATGGCATTCGGACTGCAATACTCTCTCGAGTACGTTATCGAATCCTCCGCCAGGTTTGACGCGATAAAGACCGTATTCGACGTGGCTCACACGGTCCGCCGGAACGATAACCGGATAGAAATCCCGAACCTGTTCGTTGCCCAGCCATGCACTGGTGGGACGCAAGCCATAGACCGGGGCAAGCTGATCGCCCTGGGCGATAAGATCGCCGTCGCTTCCAAAAGCCTTGACGAAGACGCTGAGGTCGTGAAGCGGCGGATTCGCCCCGGCGTTCCACACGACTTCCAGCACCAGTTTCCCCGGTGAACAGTGGAGGCGGGATGCCACATCGCTCATCCCCGAATTGCCGGCCTCCACGATGACCGGGACAGGGCGAATCCGCACCAGCCCGGGGGGGGCGCCATCCAGCCAGACTTGCTGGCCCAGCCTCTCTTCCCACCATTGCGGCGGCTGGTTGAAGAAGGTGTAGTCGGGCGTGATCAACCGGTTGGCGTGAAAGGCAGGCCGCATGTCCCCGTTGTGATCGACCAGCGTGATGTTCTGCAGGCGACCCTGGTACAGTTGGGCGGAGGAGGCCGCGAAAAAACGTGGTCCCCAGGCGAGCATGACAGTCGATCCGGCGGGGGCAGCCTCAAGCGCGTCGACAGTCTCCAGCCCCGTTGGATCACGGGTCAACTCCTGCAGAAAGGGCTGGTTGTACCGCCACAGCAGAATCGTCGAAACGAGTATTGCAGGCATAAAAAGGATTGACAGGGCCGCAGGGCCAGGGCGAGCCTTCTGCAGCGCCTCGACGAGGTAAAGCCAGCCAAAGGCCAGACTTAACGTTATCGGCAGAATCAGTGCCGACAGGATGTCCCGGTAGAACCCGGCGTGAAAGAGCCAGGCACAGAGTGCAACCAGCAGGAAGGTCCTGGCGGAACGTCGTCCCGCGCGCGAGGCCAGCAACAAACCCGCACCGCCGAGCAGCACACCTGGAAGCGACAGTTCGCGCAGGATGACCTCGTTGACCTGCTGCAGGTTTCGCAGCAGGTCGGGCAGTGATGCCGGCGGGCCAATGAAGCGGCTGTATTCGCTTGCGAAAAAAATGTCCACCAGTTTTGAGAGCGAAGTCGGCGCACCATACACCCAGTCGGCGCCGGCCCTGGCCCGCAGTAGTGGCCAAAAATAAGGGGCCAGGCCGGCTGCAGCGAGCAAAAGGCCGGCAAATACCAGTTTGGACGAGCGCTTGCCGCTGACGCGCAGGGCCGGCCAGATGGCGTAAAGCAGGGGTGGAACGAGCATCACGAAGGCGCGATGGTGTCCCAGGGCGATCCCTCCGACCAGAGCCAGCAGGAAGAGTTGCCTGTCGCGGGGAACTGGCGTAAAGGTCAGGTAAAGCAGGAGCAGTGTGAGCAGCAAATTGAAGGAGTAGATTTCAGCGATGACGTTGTGGACCCAGACCGTGCGGGTCAGTCCGTAGAGGAGGACGGCGCCGGTCGCCGGCCAGGGTGCGAAGCCCAGGCGCGTGGCCACGACGAACATTAGCAGCAACGCCAGCAGACCCCACAGCAGGGAAACCAGACTTGCCGCGACCAGCGGACCCACGTTCAGGGCGCGCAGGAAGCCCGTCAATGCGTTGCCGCTGATGACGTACAGGGGATAACCTGTGGGGTGCAGGCTGCCCCATTCGTTCAGGACGATTTGGGTCTCGCCTACGTCGATCATGAGGTAATGGCTGGAGCCATTGGGAATCGTTTGCAAGGTCGTCAGGCAGGCGGCGAGCAGCAGAAGCAGGGCAAGTCCAGGGGGCAACAATCTGTGTGCCAGGCGGTGAATGGCCATTCGGCGAGCATAACGTCTGCACCATGGCCAGCCAACGCAGGGCGCTTGCCTCTCCAGACGCAAGGGATACAATGGTCCAGGTCGGGGAAAAGGGAGCAACCATGATGTTGGGACGGGAGCAGATCGACTTTTACCACGAGCAGGGCTGGCTGGGGGTGGAAGACGTCCTCTCGCCGCAGGACGTCGAGGACTTGCGGCGGGTAACCCAGGAGTTCGTCGACAAGTCCCGTCACGTCAGCGCGAATGATGCAGTCTTCGACCTGGAACCTGGCCACAGCTTCGAGGAACCTCGTCTGCGACGCCTGAAGGACCCCATTGCCCATCATCCCGTTTATGACCGCATCATGCGTCACAAAAATATCGTCGCCATCGTGTCGCAACTGATCGGGCCCAACATCCGGCAGAACGGCACGAAACTGAACATGAAGTCGCCAGGGTTTGGCAGCCCTGTCGAATGGCATCAGGACTGGGCCTTCTACCCTCACACCAACGACGATTTGCTGGCGGTAGGCGTCTGTATCGATGACATGACCCTGGCCAACGGCTGTCTGCTTGTGGTTCCGGGTTCACAGCGGGGACCGGTTTACGACCACCACCATGAGGGTGCCTTCGCCGGCGCCGTTACCGACCCGGATTTTGAGCCGGGCGAGACCGCCTCCATTGAAGTCCGGGCCGGAGGCATCTCCATTCACCACGCGCGCGCGCTGCACGCCTCGGCGCCCAACACCTCGACACAGCCACGTCGCTTCCTGCTCTTTCAGTTTTGCGCGGCGGATGCCTGGCCCCTGCTGGGGCCGGGAGACCTGGCGAGCTTTGATTCAAATATGGTGGCCGGCGAAACATCCATTGTTCCGCGCCTGGCGGATGTTCCGGTCCGGATGCCCCTGCCGCCGGCGGAACGACCCGGCTCGATCTACGAAAACCAGACGGTGCTGCAGCGTTCCAGCTTCGCCATGGGCTGAGGTCAGGGCGCCTCGAAATAGCGATCGTCTCGCCACATCAGTTTGCGCGCTGCGTCGTCGTTCAGTTCTACTCCGATGCCGGGTCGGTCCGATACCTTCATGTTGCCATTATCTACGAAGGGTTTCTCGCCGTCGCACAGCTCTTCCCACCAGGAGATTTCACGTCCGTGAAACTCCAGCAGCAGGAAGTTGGGGATGGCTGCCATGCAGTGACAGGCGGACATCATCCCCAGCGGAGAAGAGACATTGTGCGGCGCCACCGGCACGAAAAAGGTCTCGGCCAGTTCGCCGATGCGTTTGCCTTCCAGCAGACCGCCGGCCTTGGCAAGGTCCGGCATGATGACGTCTGTCGCCTCCTGCTGCAGCAAGTCGAGAAAATCGTAACGTGTGTACTGGTTTTCTCCCGTGCAGATGGCCGTGCTGCTGCTGGCGCGGACCTGCGCCATTGCCGCGACGTTTTCGGCCGGGACGGGTTCCTCCAGCCAGAGCAGGCGCAGGTCCTCCAGCGCGTGGGCGAGGGTGATTGCCGAAGGCAGGTCGAACTGCCCGTGGCAATCGATCGCCAGGTCGATTTCCGGCCCGATGGCTCCACGCACGCCTTCCACCAGGCCGACGATATGTGACATCTCCTGCGCGCTGACGCTCCAGTTCCACGCATCGCGGCGGCCAACTCCGGTGCCGTCAACGTCGAACTTGATAGCGTTGTACCCTTCGTCAAGGACTTCCAGCGCCTTGTCGGCCCAGGTCTGCGGGTCGTTACTTTCGCCGAAATGACAGTCTGCATACAGACGAATGCTGTCCCTGAAGCGGCCGCCCAGCAGTTGCCATACCGGCAGCCCCAGGGCCTTGCCGGCGAGATCGAAAAGCGCGTTTTCGATACCCGTTATGGCAAAGATGATGGGCGGGGCCGACGTGCCGCCGTAGCGTCCGCTGCGTCGCAGGCCTTCGTAGAGCGGGGCGATGTTGAGCGGGTCCTTGCCCAGCAGGCGCGGCTTCAGGTGCAGAATGGCTTCCTTGACGGCGAAGCCGGAGGCCATGGCCGCCGCGGAATTGCATTCACCTGTGCCGTAGATGCCTTCGTCCGTGTAAATGCGCACGAAGGTCCACACGCTGCCGCCACTGTGCGGTTCGGGACGACCGATTACGCAGGCCTGCACGTCAATAATCTTCACGGTATCACCCTGTTATGTTGATGCGCACAGTGGCCGAATGTACTACACTCGCCTGGCTTGCGCACATTCACGATACAGGGTCGGGGAATGCACAGAATCTGGTTTGAATGGACCTACGGGCCGGAATTTGACGTCCTGATCGGCGAGGACGTGGAGCGACTTGCAGCTGCCCAGGGCAGTGGCGACGGCTTTCACAACATCGAAAGGGCCCAGGCGGTGATCGCCGGGGGCATGCCCTATGACGAGGCGATGATGCGGCGTGCGCCAGAGTTGCTCGTCATCGCGCGCACGGGCATCGGCTTTGACAAGGTGGACCTCAGGGATGCGACGAATCATGGCATCGCCGTGGTCAACACGCCGGACGGACCCACCATGTCTACGGCGGAATTGGCGCTCACCTTGCTGATGGGGGTGGCCAAGAGTTTGCCAGCCATCCGGGAAGACATGCGCAGGAATTTGATTGACGAGGTGACGCGGCCGCCTTACCGGGCTATCGAACTGGCGGGCAGGCAACTGGGCCTGGTAGGGCTGGGACGCATCGGCAGCCACGTCGCCAGGGTTGCCCTGGCCATGGGCATGAAGGTACAGGCCCACGATCCCTTTCTGGCGGCAGAGCACATGCAGGGACTGGGTGTGACCTCCGTCGAATCGCTGGAAGTCTTGCTGGCCACGTCCGACGTGGTCTCACTGCATTTGCCGCTCAATGAAAACACGCGTCACGTCATGAATGCGGAGCGCTTTTCGCAGATGAAAGACGACGCAATTTTCATCAACGTCTCCCGTGGCGGTCACGTCGATGAGGTGGCCCTGCTGGCTGCCCTGGACAGCGGCCGGCTGTTCGGCGTCGGCCTCGACGTCTGCGACCCGGAACCTCCCATGCCAGATAGCCCGCTTCTCACGCATGAACGCGTCATTTTGACCCCACACATTGCGGGCTCCACACCACGCGCGAATTACAAAATGCTGGAGATGGCGATGGCGCAGGTGAGACAGGTGTTCGCCGGCGAACGACCGCCGCATCTGTTGAATCCGCCCGTCTGGCCCAAAGTCGTACGACGCCTGGAGGAAAGCCAGCCGTGAAGCCCGCCAACCTGCTCTTCATCTTCTCCGACCAGCACAACGTCAATGTGCTGGGCTGCAGCGGCAACGCCGCGGCGCGCACGCCCAACCTGGACGCTTTGGCCGCCCGCGGGACGCGCTTCGCCAACGCCTACACCAATTGCCCGATTTGTGTGCCGGCGCGCGCTTCCCTGGCCACAGGGCAGTACGTGCACAGGATCCGCCACTGGGACAATGCCTTCCCCTGGAACGGTACGCCGCGGGGCTGGGGACACCAGTTGCGGGAGCAGGGATACAACGTCACGTCGATTGGCAAGCTGCATTTCCGCAGCGCCGACGACGACAACGGGTTTACCGAGGAAATCGACCCCCTGCACGTCGTGGAGGGGCAGGGTGACCTGCTTGCCTGCATCCGCGATGACCCTCCCATGCGGGACAGTCGCGGCTGCATTACCGAAGCCGGCCCCGGCGATTCGACCTATCTGCAGTACGACGCGAGCAACACCTCTCACGCGCTGGAATGGCTAAAGCAACATGCCAATGATGACAGACCCTGGGTGCTCTTTCTCTCACTGGTTTGTCCCCATCCGCCTTTTATCGCGCCGCCGGATTTCTTCGCCAGGCAGGATCCGGGTTCCCTGCCGCTGCCGCCGCAGTGGCAAGAGCCAGACTGGCCGCGGCATCCGGTGCTGGACAACCTGCGACGCTTTTTCAATCTTGAACCCCCCTTCGACGAAGAGACGCTGAGAAAGTTACTGGCGACGTATTACGCCGTTTGTGAGTACGTAGACGCCAACGTCGGTGCGGTGATAACCGCCCTGCACGACCTTGGTTTGAATGACAGCACCCGCGTAATCTACAGCACGGACCACGGCGAGAGCCTGGGCGCACGAGGCCTCTACGGCAAGTTCACCATGTATGAAGAGTCTGCCGCCATTCCACTCATTATGGCCGGGCCGGACGTGCCTGCAGGACACGTGGTGCAGACTCCGGTCTCGCTGCTCGATATGGCGCCTACGATTCTAGAGGCCGTCGACGCCAGACCTGACGACTGGTCTGCGCAGCTCCCGGGGCATTCCCTGTGGTCGCTGATGCAGGAACCGGACCAGGACCGCAGCGTTTTTTCCGAGTACCACACGGTCGGCACGCGACACGGTTACTTCATGCTGCGCGACCTGCGCTACAAGTATGTGCACTATGTCAACGGGCCGCCGCAACTCTTCGACCTTGTCGACGACCCCTGGGAAGGCAGGGACCTGGCGGGTACGCCAGAATACCGCCCTGTGCTGGAGGAACGCGAAGCGAGCCTGAGGTCCATGCTGGACCCCGAGGCGGTCGATGCAATGGCGCGCGCGGACCAGCGGGCAAAAGTGGAAGCTTTCGGTGGCGAAGCCACAGTGCGCGCCCGCGGCACCTTCGCCAATTCGCCGGTTCCCGGGGAGGAACCGGGTTTCAGGCGTTACGATTCAGGGTAGCCGGACTTCGTTTATAGGGGTGAGAGGTCGCTCGCCCCGCAGCACCTGCGCGACGTTTTCAAAGCTTTGGCGGCGCGAGAGATAGCGGGCTTCCTGAGTGCCGCCCCCGACGTGTGGCGCCAGCACCACGTTGTCCATTGAGATCAGGGCAGGGTGAACGAGCGGCTCCCGCTCGAAGACATCCAGCGCCGCGCCCGCCAGATGACCGGACTGCAATGCCTGGACCAGCGCCTCTTCGTCCACGACCGGGCCCCGCGCCATGTTGATCAGCCAGGCGCCGCGTTTCATGGAACTCAGGCGTTCCGCATTCAGCAAGTGTTGCGTGTCTTCCGTCAACGGCGTGTGTAGCGAGACGATGTCCGCATCAGCCAGCAAGTCTTCTAGGCTGCGGTACTCCGGGTCGTCGCATACGCGGCGACGGGTGTACAGGATGCGCATGCCAAAGGCTCGAGCGCGCGCTGCGACGGCCTTCCCGGTGCGGCCGTAGCCAACGATGCCCAGGACCTTGTCGCGCAGCAGGATTCCGTCCCAGACTCCCGGCTCGAATTGTTTCCACCGGCCAGCGCGGACATAGCGATCGCCCAGGGCCAGCATGCGGACGGCGGCGAGGATCATTGCCAGCGTGAAGTCCGCCGTCGATTCGTAGAAGGCATTGGGCGTGTTGCAACCCCATACGCCACGCGCGCTCAACAGATACGGATCCATGTTGTTGTAGCCGGCGGCGACGTTGGCGATGACGCGGATACCGGGGCCCGCGTCCAGCAATTCCTCATCGATCAGCAGTTCGCCCTGGTTGACAATGGCGTTCAGTCGCGGGGCCAGTGCCAGGACTTCATCGCGCGGCATCGTCAGACCGCCTCCCGGCCCCTGCAGTACCTCAGCCAGACCCTGCACAGGTTCCATGACATTGTCCGGGACCAGATTGGTGCTCAATACAAGCGGCAGTGCCATCGCCATTCCTTTCGCAAACGCTTACCAGCAACAATAGCCGCCGTCGACGACCATGTCATGGCCGGTCATGAAGTCCGACGCCGGCGAAGCAAGATAGACGACCGCGCCCTGCAGGTCCGGCACCTCGCACATGCGGCCCATGGGCGTGAGCGACATCCATCTTGGCGCGTACTCTTGCCCAAGGGGCGTGTAGAGCAGGTCTTCGACCAGTTTCGTGCGGGTGTAACCCGGGCTGATGCTGTTGACGCGGATGCCGCGAGGGGCCCATTCTGCGGCGAGAGAGCGCGTCAGGTGCAGTACGCCGGCCTTCGTGGTGTTGTAGACCGTCTGCTTCTGCGGCGTGTTGACGACGCTGGCGGACATGGAGGCCGTGTTGATGATCTTGCCGTAGCCGGCTTCAAGCATGACGCGGGCCTCGGCCTGGGCGCAACGAAAGACGCCCTTGAGGTTCAGGTCATTGATCATGTCCCAGTTTTCTTCGCTCACGTCCTCGGCTGCTGTCCAGTCCGCCATACCCGCGTTGTTGACGCCAATCGTAAGTCGGCCCCAGCGCTCAAGCACGGTGTCGACCATTCGCTGGATGTCCTCTTCAACCGTGACGTCGGCGCCGATGGCCAGTGCGTTTATGCTCTTGCACGCCAGTTCGTCAGCGACCTGCGAGGCCAGGTCCCCATCCAGGTCGACGATGGCGACGGCGGCGCCCGCTTCGCCCAGGGCATGGGCGTAGCCGCGTCCGATTCCCTGACCGGCACCCGTGACCAGCGCCACGCTGCCCTCCAGGCGAAAGCGATCCAGAATTGGCTTGGCCGCAAGGACCTCGTCGCTCATAAGCTTCTCCCTCTGGTGAATCACAATTCGCACAGTATAGCCTGGCGCGGCCTGGCCGGAGCGCCGGCCCAGGTTGACCGGCGGGCAAGGCTATGCTAGGATGTCGCGCCGTCAGGGGCACAAGATCGATGAAGACAGTCGTCGCGTTTCAGGGAATTGAGGGCGCCAATTCGGACCTGGCCATCCGTCAACATTTTGGCGACGGGGCCGATGTCTTCCCTTGCAGGAATCTGGAGGACGTGTTTTCCGCCATCCGTCGCAATCACGACGTGGTCTATGGTCTGCTGCCGGTCGAAAACGTGCAGGCCGGCGCCGTAACCCAAGCCTACGAATTATTGATGGACTCTGATTTCCGTATTCAGGCGGACGTTGTCTTGCACGTGCGTCACGCCTTGCTGGCGGCGCCCGGCAGCGACGTGGCAGATCTGAAGCGCGTGCGCTCGCACCCGCACGCGCTGGCCCAGTGCGATCGTTTTCTAAGGCGCAACAATCTGGCCCCGATCCCCTGGTATGACACCGCCGGTTCGGCGAAGGACCTGGCCGAAGCGCCGGAAGAAGGCACTGCTGCAATCGCTTCCGGGTTGGCCGGTGAGCTCTATGGCCTGGAAGTGCTGGAAAACAATATTGAAGACATTGAATTCAACTACACCCGTTTTTTCCTTTTGGGCCATGATGATCCCCCCATGGCGGAGTACAACAAGACCTCAATTGTCTTTGCCACGAGGCAGCGGCCCGCCGCACTTTACGACTGCCTCGGGGAATTCGCCCGGCGCGACATCAATCTGACGAAAATAGAATCCCGCCCGCGCCCCAATCGACCCTGGGAACCGGTCTTCTACCTGGATTTCGAAGGCCACTGGCAGGAAACGCACGTGCAGGAGATGATGGCAGGACTCTTGCAGCGGGCCTCGTTCGTGAAGTCACTGGGTTCCTATCCAGCGGTGCGTACCGGCATGCAACTGGTCGGCATATAGGGAAAACTGGCATGGAGAAACTTCCTGTCGCCGTTCTCGGCGCTACCGGCGCAGTCGGCCAACGTTTCGTGCAGTTGCTTGAAGACCATCCCTGGTTTGAGGTGGCCGAGTTGACCGGGTTTTCGAGTGCCGGCCATCAGTACGGGGATGTCGTGCGCTGGCATCTGGCAGAAAAGCCCCCCAAATCTGTCGTCGACATGCAAGTGAAATCCAGTGGCTCGCCCTTGCAGTCCCCGTTGGTCTTTTCCGCGCTTCCGACGGCAGCCGCCCGGGAACTCGAATTCGATCTGGCGGCGGCCGGTCATGTTGTCTGCACGAATGCATCGGCCAACCGCATGCAGGTCGACGTCCCCCTGTTGCTGCCGGAAGCCAATGCCGACCACATTCGCCTGGTCGATGTGCAGCGGGAAAGGCGCGGCTTTCGCAGCGGGGCGGTTATCGCCAACTCCAATTGCACCAGCATGCCGGTGGTGATGTCTCTGGCGCCGTTGCGGCGCTTCGGCATCCGCAGGGTCCATATGGTCAGTGAACAGGCCATCAGCGGCGCAGGGTACCCGGGCGTGGCTTCCATGGACATCATTGACAACGTCATCCCCTGGGTCAGTGGTGACGAGGGAAAAATGGAGAGTGAACCGCTCAAGATGCTGGGCGACCTTACCGGTGGCGAAGTGGAATGGCTGCCGGCTGTTGCTGCCGCCACCTGCACCCGCGTGCCGGTGATCGACGGGCATCTGGTGAACCTGTCGCTGGAGCTTGCCGACGCGCCCTCCCTGGACGACATCCATGCGGCCTGGCGAGACTTTCGCGGACCGCAGCCCGTGCCCTGTCTGCCATCCGCGCCGGAAAGGCCCCTGCAGGTCTTCACCCAGGTTAATCGCCCGCAAATTCGCCTGGACCGCATGGCCGGCAAGGGCATGTCAACCTCGGTAGGCCGGTTGCGTGAATGTCCCGTTCTCGGCTATCGATTTGCGGCCCTGACTCACAACACGATTCGTGGCGCCGCCGGTTGCAGCATCCTCAATGCCGAATTGCTGGCCGTGCAGGGCTACCTGGGCAGCTTCCTGCCGGAACCAGCCATGGTACATGCCTGAGCGCAGGACTTTCATCGCCGGCTTTGACGGCTATCTGGGTTGGCCGCTCACACAACACTTGCTTCAACGCGGCCACGTCGTTGCCGGCCTGGATGCCATGCTGCGCCGCGAGCAGGTCGCAGAACTTGGCGCCTGCAGCGCCATCCCGATTGCCTCACCGCAGGAGCGAATGGCGGCGTTGGCAGAACATTTTCATCAAACATCGGACCTGCGCACAGGAAACATGCTGGACTACCCCTTCCTGCGCGCCTTTCTGGAGGAATTCCAGCCGGACACCGTTGTGCATCTGGCGGAAATCCCGTCGGCCGCCTGGTCCATGATCGATCAGGCACATTGCAGCTTCACGCAGCACAACAACGTCATCGGAACGCTGAACCTGCTGTGGGCCATGCATGAAGTGTGTCCGGACGCGCATCTGGTCAAGCTGGGCACGATGGGCGAATATGGCACGCCGGCCATGCCCATACCGGAGGGCTTCTTTGAGCCCGAGTTTCGCGGACGGCGCGATCGTCTGCCCTTTCCGCGACAGGCGGGCAGCTTCTATCACTGGAGCAAGGTGCACGATTCAAACAACACCATGTTCGCCTGCCGACTCTGGGGCCTGCGCGCGACTGACATCATGCAGGGGGTGGTCTTCGGCACAGGAATCGATAATCAGTCTGATGACCCGCGACTGAAGACCCGGCTGGACTTCGACCAGTGTTTCGGCACGGTCGTCAACCGCTTCTGTTGTCAGGCGGTCATCGGACATCCCCTGACGCCCTACGGGCAGGGCGGGCAAAAGCGAGGCTTTCTGCCTTTGCGTGACGTTATGCAATGTCTGACTCTTGTCATTGACAGTCCGCCGGCGGCGGGCGACTATCGTGTCATCAACCAGTTCGACGCCTGCTACACGATATATGAGATCGCGCAAATGGTGAGCCAGGTCGCAGCAGGGGAGGGCATGGAAGTGGACATCCTGCCGGTAGAGAACCCCCGTCTCGAATCCGCATACCATGAGTACGAACCGGACCGGGAGCAATTGCCAGCGCTGGGATACCGTCCGTCAGGGTCGCCCCGACGGGAAATCAGGATGATGCTGGAAGATCTGTCGCCCCAACGTGAACGCATAGAAACGCGTGCGGAATTGCTGCTGCCGGACATCCGCTGGGACGGACTGCATCGACGGTCAAGGGCTCTGGGCAGGGAGGCTGCCGGATGATTCAGTATCGCGAACTGGCGCTGCTCTCCCCCGATGAGCGACGCCTGCTCATGCGACGGGCGGAAACGGATATCCACAACCTGTTACCCCTGGTACAGGAAGTTGTCGACCGGGTGCGCGACGGTGGCGATGAAGCCCTGGTCTCCTTTGCAAGACTTTGGGATTGCGCTGAATTCGAAGCCAGCCTGCTACGCGCCTCGAGTGAAGATTTCGATGCCGCAAGCGTGGCGGTCAGTGACGAGGTGGTCGCGGCCATTGAAGCTGCCCACGAGAACATTCGCCGCTTCCACCGGAAGCAAATGCCGGACGAAATGTGGTTCAGCGAGCTACAGCCCGGAGTCATTGCCGGGGAAAAGGTCACGCCGATTGCCAGCGTCGGCCTTTATGTGCCACGCGGCAAGGGCGCCTTTCCCTCCGTGATGCTGATGCTGGCTACACCGGCCAGGGTTGCAGGGGTGCCCAGGGTGGTCGTGGTGACGCCACCCGCACCAGACGGACGGGCCGACCCCGGGACCCTGGTGGCGGCACGGATCTGCGGCATTGAAGAGGTCTACGTTGTCGGCGGTAGTCAAGCCATAGCCGCCCTGGCCTTCGGGACGGAGACGATCCCGGAGGTGGACAAGGTCGTTGGGCCGGGTAACCAATATGTTTCGGCCGCCAAACGCCTGCTCTACGGCGACATCGACGTCGGTCTGCCGGCCGGGCCCAGCGAGGCCGTCATTCTCTGTGACGAGGGGGCTGATCCCCGTCTGGCTGCGCTTGACCTGCTTGTTGAGGCCGAGCATGGTCCGGATTCGGCGGCGTTGCTGGTCACGCACAGTCGAAAGGTGGCCGATGGCGTACGTGAGATCCTGCCTGATCTGATCGACGAGCTTCCGGCCTGGCGAGGGGACTTCGTTCGTAGCGTACTGACCGGTTACGGGGGCATTCTGCTGACGCAAAGTCTGGCCGACTCGATCGCTTTCGTCAACGACTATGCGCCGGAGCACCTGGAGCTTCTGACCGACGAACCCTTTGTTACGCTAAATCGGATACAAAACGCCGGTGAAATCCTGCTGGGGCCGCTGACGCCCATTCCTGTCGCGAATTACTGTCTGGGGTTGAACGCGATTCTGCCGACGGGTGGCTTTGCACGCAGTTTCTCATCCGTCAGCGTCCATGACTTTCTCAAGCGAAGCGGCGTCGGCTACCTGTCGCGGGAGGGGTACGAACAATTGCAGCAGGTGGCCGTCACGCTGGCCGATTACGAAGACTTTCCGGCCCATGCCCTCGCCCTGCGCCGGCGCAAAGAGATTCTGTCGCATGAGTGACGCTGCGTTGCAGCGTATCCAGCAATTGCAGTTCAGCGACCCGGAAGGTGCAGCGTCGCGCCTGCTGCCCCTGTTGCGCGACTTCGTCCAGCTGGACATCGTGGGCCTTCAAATCCGCCCGCTGGCCGTTTCTCTCAATTCGATCAATGGCACGCTTACCCTGGCCGACGGGCAACGCCGGTTCTTCAAGACGCATGTCGAACCGGACAGCGCCATCAGCGAGTACTATCAGGCGGAGGCCCTGTCGCAGGCAGGTTGGCCGGTCGTTCGCCCCCTGCACAGTTCCACCGCATGGGGCCGGCAATTGCTAATCTACGAACTCGTCGACGACCCCACCGTTTTCGATTTGGCCTGGCGGATCGAGACGGGGGACCGCACGAAATATGAGTCCCTGAAGCGCGCCCAACACCGCAGCGACGACGAATTGCTGGCTCTGTATCGGGGTTCACTGGACTGGCAATCGGCGGAGGAGGCCGGGGCGGCGGCGGTGCACCAGTTGTTCTGGCACCGTCTGACCGGCGGCAGAATGGCGACCTTTTATGGCAAGGAGGTCACATTTTCCTTGCCGCACGGTCAATTCTCTCAGGGTGAAGTCTGGCAGGCCCGCTGGACGATCAATGGTCAGCGCTACGAAGAAAGCCTTGCCAGTCTGGTCGATCTCGCAGGGGAGATAATTAGACCTGCCAGGCCCGGGCCGTCCATTGTGGGCCATGGCGATGCGCACAATGGCAATGTCTTCCTGCGAAAAGCCTTGCAGGAAATGGTCTACTTTGACCCGGCATTTGCGGGCCGTCATCACCCGTTGCTGGACCTGGCCAAACCCCTGTTCCACAATGTATTTGCCATGTGGATGTATTTTCCTGTGGAAAAGGCGGCTGAGACCGACGTCCGCGCAGGAGTGGCTGCAGACGGTCGCTGGCACGTTGAGCATGACTACACCCTGCCGCCACCACGGGAGATGTTTTTCCGCAGCAAGCTGGTTCGAGTCCTCTTGCCCCTGTTGCGTGAACTGTCATTGCGAGGCTGGCTGGAACCGGACTGGCGACGCCATCTGAAGCTTGCCCTGTTTTGCTGCCCGCTGCTGACCATGAACCTTGCGGACAGTTCCCGTTTTCCTCCCGCCATCAGCATGCTGGGCCTAAGCCAGGCGATCGAGACCGGGGCGGAAAGTCGGGAGCGACGAAGTCTTCTGGACCAGGCGCTTGACGAAATCGAGGCTCAACTGTGAGGAGAGTCGTCCAATAGCTGCTGCAGCCGCAGCCACGACGGCGATTCTTCCAGAAAGACGTGACGCAGGGGCCGGGCGCTGGCCTGTCTTCCGCCGATCGACCGCAAATACTCCACGGCCGGTAACAACTGGTCCGCCGAAATCACGAGCGTCACGGCGTAGCCACGCTGGCCGGCGTCATTCCAGGTAGGGGCAAGCGTCGGCCCCTCCAGACCGCGCGTCACCGGATTGCCCATGATCTTCTGCGCCAGACTCCCGGGATCTTCTCCTGTCAGATTGGCGCTGAGCAAGTACCGTTCCCGTCCCTGCAGGGCGGCGTCCGTCAACTCCAGCAAGGTGCGCAGCAGTTTCTCTGAACCCGGTCCCAGCGCCTGCAGGCGACGACGATTGCCGATCAGGGTCGCCTGGGAATTGAGAATCGTGCCGTCGGGCAGGGGCCGCAGGTGGTTTTCGCGCAAGGTAGTGCCCGTCTGGGTCAGGTCGATGACGCAGTCCGCATAACCCAGGGTCGGCGCTGCCTCTATGGCGCCTTCGGCCCGGACCAGACTGTAATGATGCAGACCGTGCGCGTGCAGAAACTGCCGCGCAAGGTGATTGAAATTGGTGGCAACCCGAAGGTTGCGATGCCGGTACTGACGGAAGTCGAGGGCGACGTCGACCAGGTCCGCCATAGACTGGACGTCAACCCAGGTCGTCGGAACGGCGAGTTGCAGCTGGCAATGACCGTAACCTAGTTGGTCGTTAATCGTCAGCAAGTCATCGCTTTCCATTTCGCGTACCAGGTCGTGGCCGGCGATGCCCAGTTCGACGGTGCCCGCCTCAACTTTGGCCACCACGTCCCTTACGCGCTGAAACAGGACGTCAACGCCCGGGAGTGTGCGGACGCTGCCGGTATACTGGCGCGGGTTCGGTTTGTGTACGGCCAGACCGCAATCGCGCAGAAAGTCGAGGGTAGGACCGGCCAACACGCCTCTGCTGGGCAGCGCCAGTGTGAATCTCTCAGGCACGGCGCAGGGCCTCCAGCATCCCCGTCGGTTTGTCTAGGCTGAACTGCCGGTCGCGCCAGCGAATGCGGCCTTCCGCATCCGTCACCAGACAGTCTGCCTGCATGACGGCCACCAACTCGGCGGGAAGACCCTCTGAGCGCAGCAACCGGGCCAGACGGGTCGCCGCGAAACTGTTGCTGCCGTCCAGCAGGATCGCAAGACAGTTGACCCCAAGCCTCTCTGACCGGACAGCATCCAAATCATCCAGCCAGCAGGCGAAACCTGTCGCCGGCACCGGGGCTGGCGCGCCCATAAAGACGAGCAGCTCATCATAACGTCCGCCGCCTCCCAGGTGGCGGCCGTCTGCGCTGTGAATCTCGAAGACCGTGCCACTGTAATAGTCCCGGTCGCGCGCAAGATCGGGTTGAACGACCATCCTCTCCTTCGGCAGCCCGTAACCGGCCAGCAAGGCCAGGCTTTCTTCCCAGCTTTGCAAGATCGGGCGGGTCTGCTCCGGAGCCAGTTCGGCCAGGGTTGTGAAGGCCACGTCCGCGGGCAGGCTGAGCTGACACAGGTTTTCCAGCAACTCCAGCGCCCTGACCACTTGGTTCCGTTCACTCATGCGCTGACGTTTTCGCAGCATGCGCCTGGCGATGTCCTCGTGATCGCGCCCGCCCATCGCCGTTCCCTGCAGGGAAGTGCGCAAGAGCCGGGCGAGGGCTGCTTCATCCACAGTTTCACCGGCAGGCAGTGGTGTGAAAGACGTGCCTTCAGCAGCGCCGGCCAACTGGGTTTCAAACAAATGCAACACGTAATCCTTACCGCGCTGTCGAAGATTGCGCAGGTTGTTGATCAGAAAGCGCTCGCTGCGTTCGTCGAGGGCGTACTGCGCCAGCATTTGTCGCATGAGCCCCATGTGACCAACCACAAGACGCCAGTCGGAGACGTCCAGTTCTTGCAGGCTGGTCAGGGCCAACGCCATGATTTCTGCATCCGCAGCCGGGCCATTCAGGCCGAACAACTCCGCGCCAAAGCTGAATTTCTGACAGGCCCTGGAAGCGCCTTGCGGGCTTTCCTCAAAGACCTGGCCTGCGAATTGCCAGCGCTGCACGCCGCTGAAGTTTCCTTTCACGAAATGTCGGGCTGCCTGGGAGGTGAATTCCGGCCGCAGAGCCAGTTCACGACCACCGCGGCCAAAGGTGAACAGACGAGACATCATCCGGTCGCCGGCCCGCGTCAAAAAAAGGCTGGCGTCACCAACGACCGGTGTTTCCAGCAGCTGATACCCGTAGTCCGCCATGTGGTCCCGCAAGAGGGTCACGGGACGGTTCCTGTCAAGGAATTGTGCAGTCATGGATTAGTCCCTGAGCGGAATGCAATCATCATATCGGCAACGCTTGCGCATGCAAGAGCGACACACTTGCAATTGTCGTCCGTTGCCGGGAATCCTATACTTGTGACAGGACAAGGGGGTGCCCATGCGGGAATTTGCACAGCGACTGATGATGCAGGGCCAAATGGCCGCGCCGAATGTGGCGACGGCGATTTTCGGGACGGCTGGCAGCGAAGGACAGGCGATTTACCTGGGACAACCAGCCCTGCGAATTGGTCTTTGGCCCATTCAGTCAAGTAAGGAGCCCGGGATGGCGATGGGGCTCTTTGCCTTGCTGGGCCTGCTGCTGGAACGCTGGCAGGGCGTACGCGTCTATCGTCTGGCGGCCAGGGTCGAAGGTGAACCGGCCTCCTGGCGATGGTCGATGCCCGCGTCGCAGTTTGGCGTGGATGACTGGCAACTGGATGACCTGGATGACAACGTCGGTATCTGGGGCGAACTGGAGAGGTTGCCGGATGGTCTGCGCCTGGTCCTGAACGTGGAGGACGATCGCCAGCCCGAGGATGCGCCGCCCGCCGTGTTTCGCCAGGAGGCGGCCGACCTGAACACTCTGGTCAACGCATTGCCCGGATTCAGCGAACGCATCGTTCATTCACTGGGCTTTCAGGACCTGCGACGACATGCTCCCCTGTATTCTGGCACAGAATCTGAATCGCATGTGCAGGGGGCTCTCGAACTGGCCTTTCAACTCGAGTTAGGGCTTTTTCTGGAGCAGTGGGGACAACCCTGGCCGGATGCAGGGCCTGAGGACACCTTGCAAAAGATTGCAGGGATGGCCTCCGGTTCAGGTGATTTCGTACCCTGGCTGTATGCCAGCAGCCTTGCCCGCTGTTTGCGTTTTGCTGAAGACTCAAGTGGCATTCAGGCCCTGGCGGACCGCAATGAGGCGTTGCTTCGGGCGCATGAAGCGGCGGCCATCATCTACGGGGCAGGCCTGTTCAACGAGGGCCAGGTGAATGCGGCTTACGACCTGCTTGAAGCGCAGGAAAGCCCGGGTCCGTCCACGGTGTTGACCTTGGCCGACCTGTATCGCCAGGGTGGACGAGTGCCGGACGCAATCGACGTGCTGCAGGCCGCCGTCGAGAGTGAACGGACCAGCGGCGAGCTACTGGTCTATTACGGCGACCTGTTGCAGGCCATGAACATGGCGGGTCTGCCATGCGACAGCTACGTATACCTTGACCCGGAAGATGAGCCCGAAGAGGCGCAACTGCAGGAAGCGTTGTACGCGTGGGAGGCGGCAGCCAGCGAAGAGCCGCGGGACGCGCAGATTCTGCAACGAATACTGGTCACCCGGGCCGAACTGGAGCCCGTGGACGACGAGTTCTGGACCGTTTTCGGGCGACTGGTGGCGTTGGATGAGGCCTACGATGCGCTGCGACAGGTCATCGACGCCTGTTACAACCTGGAAACGTTGGAGCCTGCCCAGGAAATCCTTCAACAGGCCTACGACAGGGATCCCGGAAATCTTGAACTCGGCCTCAATCTGGCGGAGGTGTTGCTGGTGGAGCAGGAAGAAGACGCATTGCTGCGCCTGCTCGAAGGACTGAATGCCCTGGCAGGCGATGAGGCTTCACAGACGGAACTGGCCCGATTGCGTCTTATGCTGGATGAGCCCGACCTGGAATGGCGGCTTGGGGAAATCGAGGGTGTGCTCGACGCAGGGAATACGATCCGCAGCGAAGATTCGGAGTGGCTGGAAGGCATCCTGGAGCACTCACCCGGTCTGGGAGGTTTGCATGCCCTGCTGGGGCGGGCATACCTGGGTTGGGGTGAAGACGCCACAGCGCTGGAGATATTGCTGGATGGCTACAGGCGTTTTCCCGCTGACGCCGAACTGGCGGCCTTGCTGGGAGAGCAACTTTGGCAGGCCGGTGAGGCGGAGCTGGCCTTTGAGTATCTCGGCAAGGGCCTTGGAGAAAACCCCAACGACATCCCGTTGCTGGCTTTGACCGGCCGCTTCCTGTTCGAAGATGGCCAGGATGAGGCAGCGCGGGGCTGTCTGGCGCGGGCGGAAGCGTTGGCGCCTCGCCACCCGGCGTTGCAACAGGCCCGCATCCATATTGCGGCCACGTTGGCCGGTTGACTGGCAGTGTCAGTCAAGCTCGACGGTCTCGCTGCGGCCCGCGCTCAGTTCGCGCAGGGCCTGGGCAAAGGCAGGACTCGTCGCCACGGGGAAGCGGGCAAAAATGGTCACGGTGGCGCCGAAATCAGTCTCCCTGATTTCACCGTCGAAGCGGGTCACGAGTTGGCGCGCCTGTTCAAAGAGAGCGTAGGAAACCTCGAAGCCAAGCATCTTGCGATCGATTTTGTATTCCGTCTTCAGCCGCGCGAGTCCCTGCCGGGCGGCCTCGCTGTAAGCCCGGACCAAGCCGCCGGTGCCCAGTTTCGTGCCGCCAAAGTATCGCGTTACCACCACAAGAACGTCGCCGACGTCCGAGCCCCGCAGTACAGACAAGACGGGCGGGCCGGCGGTGCCCGAAGGTTCACCGTCGTCGCTCATGCCTTCTGTCACGCTTTTTCCGTGGCCAACGCGGAAGGCATAGACGTGATGCGAGGCATCCGGCATTTCCGCCCGAATCGTCGCCAGGCCCTCACGGGCCGCTTTCACGCTGTCAACATGGCAAATGCTGGTAACAAAGCGGGAATTGACGACGGTCAGGGTGTGCCGCAGCGATTGTTGCGGCACGAGGTAAGCGTCGGCACTTTCGCGTGATTTCATGTTTCTGCGTCAATCCCGACCAAACAACAGTGTCTCATAACTTACCATGTCGATGAATGACAGCGACAGTTCAGGGAAAGACCGCCCGCTGCGACTTCCGCTGAAACGCTTGCTTGCTGGTATGGGCATCGCCCTGGCCATCTATCTTGCCATGTTGCTGGCCGTGAATTCCGTGGAACTGCTGGAACAACTCGGCCAGTTCCCGGCCCTGCTGTTTCTGCCCCTTGCCACGCTAAAGGCCTTGACCTGGATTTGCCGCTTTGTGGTTTGGCAGCACTTTTTGGATGTCGCTGGCATCCGTGAACGGGTCAGCGCGGGCAAAAGCGCCATCCTGTATCTGGCCGGCCTTTCCCTGTCGGTCAGTCCCGGCAAGTCCGCCGAGGCTCTGAAAGCGCTGGTCCTAAGGCGCTGGACCGGGCTGCCCCTGAATCTTGGCCTGCCTGTGGTCATGGCCGAGCGCGTTGTGGAGACCCTGGCGGTATTGATTCTGTCGACGTTGGCGCTGGCAGCCGGCGCCGCGAACCTCGCGCCCGCACCCGCGCGAAACCTCCTGTTGTTGGCAACTGCGGTGCTCGCGACCGGTCTGCTGTTTCTTCACAGTTCTTCCGCCCAACGTCGCATGCTGGCGCTCCTGGCAGCTGTGCCGGTTCTCGGGCGTGTACAAGCCTGGCTAAGCGGTTTCATCGCTGGCAGCAGTGAAATGTTGCAGGTACGCAATCTGTTCCGGGTAATGATCCCGGCCCTGCTGGCCACGGCGGGGGATGCCTTCGTGCTGCTGGTCATATTGCATGGTTTCGGGATTTCGCCAGGTACGCAGTTGCTGTTCCAGTCGCTGTTGATCGTGTCGCTCACGCCTCTCATAGGCGCGCTGAGCGGCCTGCCCAATGGCGCTGGCATCACCGAATTGTCCGTCGCTACCATGTTGTTGACTCTGGTGGCGCCTTCGCAACCGGCGCTCACAGCAGCAAATGTTGCGGCGATCGCCCTGATCGAGGGGTTCTTTCACAAGTGGCTGCGTGTGTTGGTCGGGCTTCTGGTTGCACTGGTCTTCCGAAAGCGCCTTTTCTCTTCAGAATTGCCAGCAGGAGCTGCAGTGAATCCAACGGCAGCCACAGCCAGACAGGGACAGGTGTATGATCTGGAGGGTTGAAACCCACGCCCATACGCAGTGGTCGAAGGACTCGCTCTCACGGCCGGAAGCCATTGTGCGCCTTTGCCGCGAGCGGCAAATCACCCGCATCGCGATCACAGACCACAATACGGCCGAGGGAGCATTGCTCATGAAACGCATGGCTCCCGAACTCGTCATCGTCGGTGAAGAAATCATGACCAGCGAGGGTGAGTTACTGGCCTGGTTTGTCCGTGAAAGCGTGGCGCCCGGATTGTCGCCAGCCGAGACGATCCGGATTCTGCGCAATCAGGGGGCGGTCATCAGCGTGTCCCACCCCTTTGATCGTCTGCGCCGTGGCGCGTGGCGGCAGGACCAACTGGAGCGCATCATCGACGATGTCGATGCGATCGAGGTGTTCAACGCTCGCTGCATATACGCCGTCGACAACGAACGCGCGCTGGCCTTTGCGCGCAAGCACGGAATCACCGGAAGCGTCGGTTCCGATGCGCATTATGGGCCGGAATACGGGAAGACGCTGCAACTGATGCGCCCCTTCGACGATGACCCGCAGGACTTCCTGGATGCCCTGCACTCGGCCGATTCGCTCTGCAACTCCAGTTCACACCTGGTGCATTTGAGCAGCACTGTCGCCAAATCGTTGAAACGCGCCGGTTTCCGCCAGCCGCGTCGGTCATGACTCATCCGGAGCCACAGTGCTGGTCGCGGTCCTGGTCTCCTGGCGTGGATTGTCATCCCTGTCGATCAGTCCTCCCCTTGCGCCCGTCGCCCACCAGGCAGCCGCCAGCGCGACGGCCAGATAGCAAAGCAGAAGGAGCAATGCCAGTTGCCGCAGGCCCGCTGCCGACTTCATGGCGGGCTACGCGTGATTTCAGCGGACAGGCGAACAAGCAGGGCAGCTGACAGCAAACTGGTCAGCAGGGCGCTTCCACCATATCCGAGGAAAGGCAGGGTGACGCCGGTCAGCGGCAACAGCCGCAGGACGCCGGCACAAATCAGGAGGCCCTGAATGCCGGGCAGCAAGGACATGCCCGCCGCCAGCAGGCTGAAAAACCTGTTGTTTCGCAGTTGCCAGGCGATACGCAATCCACGCAGGGTGTAAAGCGCCATGGATGTCAACAGCACAAGCACGCCAGTCAGCCCCATTCCTCCGCGAGGGCAACCAGAACGTAATCACTGTGCACGACGGGCACCAGGACCGGCTGGCCCTGGCCGACGCCAGCGCCCGGGACGCCTCCTTCGGCTACGGCAATCAGGCCCTGCACTATCTGGTAGCCATGGCCTGCCGCAGACGACCAGGGGTCGATCCAGATGGTTACGCGCTGTTGGACAACATCCAGGAGAAACCAGGCGAGAATGCAACTGACCAGCAACAGCAAAAGGCTGGCGTACACAAGGCGTCGGGAAGCGGTGGCGAGATTCAGCAGCAGCAGCAGGACGAGCCCGGTCACCAACGCCGTGCCGGGGTCTCGCTGCCAGACAAGAATGAGCAATGGAATGAGCCACAAGAGAGCCCGCCCGCCCTGCCCTGCGAGCCAGGCGCGGACTTCCTGATCCGCCGGACACCTGGCCAGCCATGCGCAAAAGTGGATGACGAGGATGAATTTGAGCAATTCGCCGGGCAGACCTGCGCTCTCGCCCTCCAGGACAATGGCCGCAATCAGCAGGGCGGTGATGAAGGCAACTGCCAGGCGACCGTGTCTAACGGGAAATTGCAGGGTTGGCCGCCAGGTGGCCAGCGCCAGCGCTGCAAACAGGCCCGCCGGTAACCAGAGGGTCTGCCGGTCCGCGAAGCCCGGCAGCAGGCGATCGATGATCAACAATCCCCAACCCGCCGGCAACATGATGAGGGGAAAGAGGAGCTTGTCACGCTGTGGCACTTGGCGTGCCAGCCAGATCTGGCCCAACGCCGCGCAGCAGGTCCAGACGAGCAAATGAAGCCAGTGTGCGGGACTGGAAGTCTCGCCACGGAGGGCGCCCAGTGCAAGGAAGTTTGTCGCCAGGAAGGCAGCTGACAGCAGCAGCAGGGTTGAATCGAGGCCCTTGGGTATGGGCATCAGGAGAATCGGCGTTCGACAACAGGTCCAAGCTTGGCAAGCAGGTCAGCGGGCACCTGGTCCCGCTCGACGAGGATCGCGTCGTCCAGCGCTGTGTGCGCCAGGCTTGGCGTATCCGGCCCGATTTGCTCAACCGCCGCGGCGATGCCGGACTGGATCGCCCGCAGGTTTTCCTGCATGACGGCCATCACTTTTTCGACCGTGACCACCTCGTCCTTCCATACGTCGAAATCGGTGACGTGGGCCAGCGAGGCGTAGGCGATTTCAGCCTCACGGGCCAGAAAGGCTTCGGGGCAGGCGGTCATGCCGATAATGCTGCAGCCCCACTGACGGTAGATCCGGCTTTCGCCTTTTGTGCTGAAGCGCGGCCCTTCGATGATGATGAACGTACCGCCCGCATGCATTCTGGCGCCACTTCTGTTCATTGCCCGGGTCAAAATGCGGCGCAGGGTCTCGCAGAAAGGATCGGCGACCGAAACGTGTGCCACCAGGTCGCGCTCGAAAAAAGTCGCTGCCGGCCTTCGCCTCGTATGGTCGACCAGTTGGTCCGGAATAACGACGTCGCCTGGCAGGATGTTTTCCCGCAGGGATCCGCAGGCGTTGACAGAAATAATGAATCGCACACCAAGGGATTTAAGCGCGTATATGTTGGCGCGGTAAGGGACCTCCGTGGGGCTGAGGCGATGCCCGGGCCCATGTCGCGGCAGGAATGCGACCCGTTTACCCTGAAGCGTGCCGATGACGATTTCGCCGGATGGATCGCCCCAGGGCGTTTCCGCTCTCAGGGTTTGCCGATCGCTGATGCCGGGCATGGCGTAGAGCCCGGTTCCGCCAATGACGCCAATATCAACCCTGTCCGACATCTTCACCTTCCCCGCGTCGGGTGTAACCGGTCAGGACGGCGATGATCTCGCGCCACAACAAACGGGAGAGCAACACGAGCAGCGACGCAAGCAGGGCGAAGGACAGCAAATGCGACGGGAGTGTGGCTGACCCGTTGGCCACGAATGTTTCCTCACATTAGCCGGTCAGCAACAGCACCGGGTCGTCCGGAACGTTGTCGGCCCAAACGTCGAAAATCTCGATGTTGGAGTCCATTTCGGCGCGACGGTCATCCAGCCAGCTGCGGAACGCGAAGTTGCGCGCATTGTTGAGCTCTGTATCACTGGCGCTGCGCTCCTCCTTCGCCCTCAACTGGATAACGTGCCAGCCAAACTCAGTCTCGACGGGGCCGATGGTCGCACCGGGCTCCGCGGCAGTGACGGCTTCTGCAAATGGCCTGACGAAGTTGTGAACGGGAGCCCAGCCCAACTCTCCACCGGCGCGGCCCGAGCCGGCATCGATTGAATTGGCCATGGCCAGGGCGGCAAAGGAATCGCCTTCCGCCAGGGAGACGAGCAGATCGTCCGCCTCGGAGCGCTCGGCAACCAGAATGTGGCGGGCGTTCACGTGCACGATACTGTCGCCAATGTCCAACAGGTCGGCCGCCAGCGCTTCACGCAGCGCGAGCGCCTCAAAGTGGGCGCGCAGTCGACCCTGGTCTACTCTGGCGCTGCTGGCCAGGTCGTTGAGGATAGTGTCGCGCAGTTCGCCTTGTTGCCTCGCCAGTTCTTCCGTCGTTTGTGTAGCAGTTGGTGGGACCGGCGTAAACGTGGGCGTCGTCGCTACAACGTCCGTCGCCGCCGGAGCCGCTGCCTCAACCAACGGGGTCGCCGTGGCCGAAGGGACCTGCCGGGGAGTGGGCGAAACGAATGGCGTCCGGGTTGGAGAGGGGACCAGCGTCGCCTGAGGTTCGGGCGTCGGTTCCACACTCTGAGCCGGAGGCTCCAGTCCCAGGAATTGGTCAATTTGCCTGTCGATGTCACCTTGGGAGACCTGCAGTCCTCTCGCCTCCGCCTCCTGACGGATCAAAATGTTTTCGATCAGGACGTCAAGAATGCCGGAGCCCAACAGGTCAGGATCGTTGATTTGCGAAAGCCAGCCCCGCAAGGGCTCCTGGCCGGCGTACTGATTGGGGTCCAGTCCACTGGCGTTGAGCAAGGCCACGTAGTTGGTAACGCGCGTGTTCAGGATGGCCCGTTCAAGGCGGACACGCTCCTGAAATTCGGAGATGGTGACGGATTCCCCCGCAACTGAAGCCGCCACGCTGTTTGGGGTGACGACAAGTTCGATGAGGACGGCGGCCACCAGAACAAGCACAACCAGGCCAATGGTGATGCCCGTGCCGATGAGCACCCGACGCTGAAGCCGGGCCTCTCTTACAGCGCGCGATTCATGGTCGCGTTCTGCTTGCGCTCCTGGTCTGGCAGCCGGGCTTCTGCGCCCGGGAGTCTGCCGCCGCCGTTTGGCCATCAACTGCGCTCCTGTTCCCCGGGTCGGTCAGGCGCCACGTTGCTCAAGTCCGGCATCAGCGAGAGTTGTCCGAACTTTCCACGAAGGGTAGCAAGGCGAGGTGCCGGGCACGCTTTATTTCCCTGGCCAACTGGCGCTGGCAACGGGCGCAATTGCCGGTCTGACGTCGCGGCCGGATCTTGCCCGACTCGGTGATGTAGCGCTGCAGGATGTCGACGTCCTTGTAATCGAAGCACTTGCCTTCCGGGCAATAACGCATGACGCGCCTACCACGCCGACGCTGAATCGGACGGTGGCGTCTGCGCCGGGGTCGTTCCTGAACGGCTGGCGCCCTTGTTTCGGTAGCGTTACCTGCGGCTTTGTCGGCCATCCAAACCTCCTTGTGACCTGGCCCGATGCCTCCGGCCTGCTTGCATTAATCTGATCAGGAAGTGTTAGTTCTCGTCCGAGCGCACGATGAGATAGCGGAGAATCGCGCCAGACAGCTTGAGATTTCTTTCGATTTCCGGCAGTCCGGCGGGGCTGATGCTGGCTTCCATGATGACGTAGTAACCGTCTTTCTGGTTGTCGATTTCATAGGCCATGCGGCGGCGGCCCCAACGGTCGATTCGGGTGACCTGGCCCAGTTCTTCAGCCTCAACCCAGGTCTGTACGGTACTGATATGCTCGTTGACGCCTTCGTCTCCGCCGGTTTCCATGCGGAGCACCAGGGCAAGCTCGTATGCGCGTTTCATCGTTTGGCGACTGCCTCCTTCCCTCGGGTCTGCCTCACTGTCACAGTGGCCTGTGCGTAAAGCGGAAAGTCGTGGTATTCCCTTACGGGTCGATGGTGCCAGCATCTTCGCGGGCTGTCAATAGTCGCTTGTAGCCGAGATTTGAGCTGGCGAGCGCAAGGCCGACTAGCAACCAGAACAGCGTTATCGATCCCTGGAAATCAAGGCGAAAGAAGTACATGTCTGCCACAGAATTGACCAGCAGGGTGAAGAGGGCGGCATGCGCTCCCAAATGAATGGCGTCCAGCTCTTCATCTGTTCGTAGCCTGCGCCAGGCGCGCAGCCCCAGCATGAACAGGCCGGCCATCATCATCAGGAACAACGTGACGCCGATCAGACCGATTTGATTGGCCATGATGAGATACATGCTGGCCACGTCGGTATAGAGATCAATTGATGGCGAGCCGGTGAAGCCGACGCCGGTCAGGGGATAGCGATTGATCAGGCGCAGGGCGTCGCCGTATTCACCAAGTCGCATTTGTGTCGCGAGGTCCGCACCGGTGAAGGCCTGCAGGAGACGTTCCAGCCAGGTGCGTGACCAGGGCAGGGCCAGCACGGCCAGGGCGACAAGCGGCAGTGCGGCCAGAAAGCGCCGGTAGCGGACGAGTCCGATGAAAAGCAGTCCCGCGCACAGCGCGAGCAGGGAGGCACGGGAATAGGTGAGGAAGAGGGCGGCGACGGAGAAGGCGAAAATGGCCAGGGTAAACCAGCGCAGGCGCAAGACTGGTCGGGTCGCGAACAGTTGGGCAGCGACCAGGGTGGAGGTCACTGCCAGAGTCCCGCCCAGCAGATTGGGGTCAACCCATGTGCCGATGGCGCGTTCCGCAAGCGCGGGATTGCTTTCGATGTAGCGGATGACGCCGCCATTTGGGTAACCGATGCGCGACAGTCTGACCAGCGCCCGTTCACTGAAGTCGTCCGGCAGGACGTAGAGCGTGACGGCAACCACCGCTTGCAGGCCGACCAGCAAGACCAGCAAGGTGACCATACGCCTCAACATCTCTGGCCGCCGCAGCATGTCAACGAGTACGAAGGCCATGCTGATCGCAAGCAGGGTTTCCGCAAATTGACGCAGTCGATTTGGCGTTGGCGCTGCAAAACGCAGGCCCAGGGCGAAACTGAGCAACAACCACAGGACGTACAGGACGATCAGCAAATGCACGGGTGTCAGGTGCAACCGGCTGCGTCGACCGGTCATCCACTGCATGAGCCAGACCAGAATGAAGGCTCCGAGCGCGACGTCCACCAGGGTTGGCGTAACGATCAGCTTGAAGGGCAGCGTACCAAAGGGCAGTAACATCACCACGGCAAGCAGCACTTGCAGCGCAGCTTGCAGGTTGGTCAACACGTAGAGGCCTGCCAGCACCCCGATCAGGGCGCCAATGGCGACTGTCGGCCCCGCCAGGGTCAGCAGTAGACCGATCAGCCCCCCCGTGGTCCCGATGGCGAGTCCGATGGCCAGGTTTCTGCGTGAAGCCTGGTCCGACAGTGCGAACCTCCAGGACAGGTTCATGTTTTGCGGAGGAGCGCCCGCAGTACGACGGCGAGACTGAACAGAAGGGCCAGGGCGCTCAGCAGGACACCCAGTCTCCAGCTCAGCGGATTGTAAATCAGCTCCACCACGTGGTCTCCCGCAGGCAGGGCGACGGCGCTCACCGCGCCATAGGCCCGCAACAATTCGCTTTCCTCGCCATCCACGAAGACATTCCAGCCAGGGTAATGGGGCTGGGCCAGACTGAGGATTGCGTTGGCGGGAGCGCTCGTCCGGACGGCAATGTATTCGGGAGAAAAGGTTGAGACATCTGCGGAGCCGGGACTGGCCGCAGAAGCGGGCTCCGGAACAGGAGCGCGATCCAGAATGATGACTTCCCGTTCGTCAAAGTCCGGATGGTCCAGCAGTTCCCGCGCCCACTCGTCGTTGTCGAGGACCTCGTACTGTTGGACCAGGTGCGCCCAGGGACGCGGGTCTTCAAGCCGGTGAAGGCGGACCGGTCCGAACTGATCATGCCCTTCCGCCAGGGTAAGAACGGGGACCGGCAAGGGTTCCTGGTCGCTGAACACATAACGCACGGCAAACAGCTCCCAGGCCAGCGGGTTGGTGGCATGCCATCCGATCAGGAGCCTGGGGCCGGTCAGGAAGAGAGGGCTAATGCCGCGTATGTCCGCAACCTGGTAGAGACTGCCGTAGTTGCCATGCACGGCGCGCAGGCCGTCGATACGAAATGGTTGATCCCGATCTTCCAGAACAGGGACGAGGAGTTCTGGCGGAGACATTGACAGTTGTTGCTGCGGAGGTAAACCCTCCCAGGTGCCGACAGCGTACATATTGACTGAAAGCAGGTCAAACGCGAGCAGCAGTACAAGCAACCAGACCCAGGGGAACGAGGCCCCTGTTTTGAACATTGTGCGCAGAATAAACCAGCAGGCGGCCGTCAGGAGCACAGCCAGTAGCGCGGTGCTCAGGATGTCCGGCGTTTCGAAGCCGGGCCAGCCCAGGGGGGCCAGTGCCATGACCAGTATGCCGACAGCCAGCATCCCGCCGAGAGTGCGACGCACGACTGGCCAATGCAGGGATGTGACGTCCTTGTCGCCCAGTCTGGCGAACGTCAGTCCGGCGACAATTGCCAGGCTTTGGGTGACCAGGTAGGCGGCCCGTTCCTGACCGCGGAACCAGCGCAAACCGGGCAGCACGTTGTAAAGCACGGGATACAGGGCAAGACCGTTGCCCATGCTCAGCGCCAGGGCGAACAGGGCGACAAGCAGCCAGAAACTCGCCGCCCTAACACGCTGTTGCACAGCGACCAATACCAGGGCGAACCCTGCAATTCCAATGTAGAGTGGCGAAAACAAACTGAACTGCGCCGGGAAAAGGAACTGGAAAAGGTCCCGCAGCGGGAAGCCATTGCCCTTGGCATCGAAATCGAGTTGGGCGCGACCGGTACGCAGCAGGTATTCGATTCCTGGAAAAAGTTGGACGGCAGCCAGACCCAGGGCCAGCAGGGTGGAGAAGGCCAGCATGCCCAGGAAATGATGCCAGCGCAGACGTTTCTCCCAGGTCCGCCAGGCAATCCAGGCGACCAGCAGCAGGCTGAGTTGCCAGTTCGTCTGGGAGTGACCGGCGAGCCAGGAAAGACCCGTGGCGAGGCCGCTGACAATCAACCAGTGCCAGCGCAGGGGCCTGGCTTCTGTCGCTTCAAACACACCAAGGATGACCAGGGGCAACCAGATTGCGGACTCCAGAATCGCCAGTTGCAGGGGTGGGTAGCCGGTGGTCCAACCTCCATAGCCGGTGATGATGGCCGCCACCAGTGCGCCGGGCACGCTGCCGGAGAGATGGCGCGTCATGCGCCTCAGCAGCAAGTACATCATCAGGGAGAAGGTCAGCATGTGAGCGGCCGCCTCCAGTTCGAGCAGAAAATAGCTCCAGCCGTCAGTCAGGCTGCCGAGAGCGATGGTGATCAATCGGGGTGGGTAAAGGGCGGCGGTCTGGGGATCCGCCAGGAAGGGCATGCCGCCGTTGTTCCAGGGATTCCAGAGTGGGATTTCGCCCTGGCTCAACCGTTGGTACTGGTATGCTCCGAAGGCGACGAATTGATCGGAAAAGTCCCCCTTGCGCAAAGAGGCCCGGTCGGCGACGACCGGTGTGAACATGCGCCAGAAGAAGATCAGCCAGAGAAGCAGCAGCAGGCCCGTGGCGGCCAGGTCCTTGCGCGCAATGCGGCCAGTCAAGGTCACCTCTTCAAGACTTTCTCGAACAGGTCAAGCGTGGCTTCAGCGATGGCATCCCAGTCAAATGTTGTTGCGAGGCGCATTGCGCCGCAGCGCAAGGTGTCGCGGAGCGCGGGAGACTCCGCCAGCACTTCCAACGCCCTGGCCAGAGCCTGGTCGTCGCCCGGCGGGACCAGCCACATGTTTTGGCCGTGCACAAATTCCGGGACGTCCACCTCCGGCCGGGTCGTCAGAATAGCACAGCCGTGGTGAATGGCGGCCATCAGGCTGCCACGACGATAAGAGGCGCCGTCCAAAAAGGGCAACACTGCCAGATCGCTGGACCACAGCCAGGCGGCGACCTCATCGTCGGGCAGAAACCCGGTGCGGTGAAGGACGTCATCCAGGCGCAGCCGGCGCACCAGGTCATCCAGCCTTTCACCAAAAGCGATGTTTTCCGGGTCGCTGTCACCGGCCTCACCACCGACGAAAACCAGGCGCAGAGGCAGTCCAGTGTCGCGCAGACGGGCAACCGTTCGCAGCAGTGATTCCAGCCCCTTGCTGTGATTCACCAGGCCGAACCAGGACAGCAAGGTCTCCCCGTCATTGACCCCGGCGCGCCGGCGCCAGCACGCTGCGTTGAAATCTGCCGGCCTGCAGGCAAGAATGTTGCTGCCGATCGGGATGAGTTCGCAGAGTCCTGCAATGCCCTGCAGACGGCCGAAGTCCTCCTGATTGGTACAGATCGCCGCGGCTGAGTTGCGGGCCAGCCAGGTGACGGACGCCTGACGCAGGCGGCCGGCCTTTGGAAACAGCCAGGGAGCCCGCAGGTCGTGAAAGGTGGTGACCAGCGGCGTGGGATGCAGGGCTTGCGGCAAGAGATGCACCCAGGGGGACATACCGAAGGCCGCCGTCTGAAACTGCAGGTTGGCGACGTCCAGGTCATGGCGTCGGGACCAGCGCCGAATGGCGACCAGAGTGGGAACACCCCAGGAGGTTGCCGCAGCGCTCAGCGAAAGATCGTCGCTGAGCGCCCGCACGTCCGAGAAGATTTCGATCTTGTGGTCGGCTTCCTTCATTCTGCGAGCAAGTATCTGGCTACATGCGCCGACTCCTCCGGTCATCGGCGGAAATTCACCGCTGACGATACCGATGCGCATTACGTGACCTTCAATCCAGAGCGTAACACCTGCCAGTAGGCACGCACTCTCTGCTGACGCAGGGGCCGTTTGTGGCCGAGAAGACCCTTGGCGGCTTCCAGCAGAAGTTGATGCAGGAACATCAGCAACAGGAAGACGCGCAACAATCGGGCGCTGCGCTCCCCGTGCCAGATGCGCACGTAACGCAGCTTGCTTTGCTGGAAGTGTATCTGGCTGCGGGCCTGCGCCTGCTCACTGCTGCGTCCGCCATGATGAATGATCTTTGCGTCTCCGACGTAACGCACTCGCCAGCCCGCTGCCTTCGCCCTTCGGCACCAGTCCAGTTCTTCCGAGTACATCACGTAATCGGGGTCCAGGCCGCCGATTTCCTCATAGACCTCGCGCCGCAGCATCAACGCGGACCCCTGCACCCAGTCCACGTCGAAGCAATCGTGGTCATTGCGGTCTTCCACGCGATAGTGGCGCAGCAGCTTTTCCGGGGCCCAGGGCTGCAACCAGGTGCTCTCAAAGCAGGCTGTCAACAGGGTCGGAAAGCGCCGGCGGGTGGACTGGGTTGTCCCGTCACTGTTCAATGTATGCGGTCCCACGGCTCCCACGCGGGGATGCGTTTCCAGTTCCTGTACCATGCTGTCCAGGGCACTGCCCGGCACCTCGGTGTCCGGGTTGAGCAGCAGGATGTAACGACCGCGCGCGCGTTGCAGGCCCAGGTTGTTGGCCCGCGCAAAGCCGATGTTTTCGTCGCAGGCCAGAAGCTGGACCGACGTAAACCGTTCTTTGAGCATGGCGACGCTGTGATCGCTGCTGGCCGAATCCACGACGATGACTTCCGTGTCCAGAGCTGACCGGGCCAGGCTGCTGAAGACTGAATCCAGGCATGCTGCCAGCAGGTCGGCGACGTTCCAGCTGACGATGATCAATGACAGGTCAACCATGGCCGAAGTTTACTTTAAAGTGCCCGCGAGGGTCAGGCAGGCAGGTTGAAAAGGCGACGGGCGTTTTCCTCTGTGATCTGCGCCATTTTCCCGGTGGACATACCATGCAGGCCCGCCAGGCAGTCGACAATCCAGGGCAGCCAGGACGGTTCGTTGCGTCTGCCGCGCCTGGGGACGGGAGCCAGAAAGGGCGCGTCGGTTTCCACCAGCAGCCGGTTCAGTGGCATCTGACGGGCAACGTGGCGAAGTTCATCCGCCTTGCGGAAGGTAACCGGGCCGGTGAACCCCAGGTAGTATCCCTGGTCCAGGGCTTGCCGGGCCACGTCCCAGGTCGTGGAAAAAGAGTGCAGGACTCCCACCCGCTCACGCATCGTCGGAGAAAGGGACGTCGCGTGGTCCGTCAGCATCGGCAGCAGGTCCGCCGCTGCCTCCCGGTTGTGTATGATGACCGGCAAATTGCATTCCGCCGCCAGGCGCAACTGCGAACGGAGCGCGGAGCGCTGCGCATCGGGCGGACACCTGTCCCGGTAGTAGTCAAGACCAATTTCTCCAACGGCCACGACGCCAGACCGACCGACCAGTTCACGCAGGGACTCAACACACGAGTCGTCGAAACCCTGGCAACTGTTGGGGTGGATTCCGATTGCCACGCGTACCTGCGGCCATCGTCGGTGCAGGGCCAATGCGGCCTCGCAGGACTCCAGGTCTACGGCAGGATTGATGATTGACGTGACGCCGGCCTGCAGTGCGCGTTCGAGCACTTGCTCACGATCTTCAGTGAAACTGTCGAAATCAAGGTGGCAATGCGTGTCGATCATGTGCGGGTGGCGTCACGACAGTGTTGCAACAGGTCGCGCAAGGATTGCTCGAGCGAGAATTGAGCTTGCCAGCCGGTCGCTTCGCGTAACTGGCGGTTATCGCCTCGTTTAAGCGGAACGTCCAGTGGGACGAAACGGGACTCATCCACGCGCACGTCAATGGCCACGGAGCTGATGGCGAGCAAGCTGTCCAGCAGGGAGCGGATGCTGTAGGCCACGCCGGACGCCACGTTGTAGGCCTGTCCAGCCGTCCCCTTCGTCAACAGCAGGGAAAATGCCCGCACGACGTCCCGTACGTCGCAGAAATCCCGACGGGCCGCCAGGTTGCCCACGTTGATCACCGGGCTTTGCTGACCAGCCTCAATGCGGGCCACCTGCCAGGCGAAGTCGGCAGCCACGAATCCCTCCTGTTGACCCGGCCCCATGAAATTGAAGGGGCGGGCGCGAACAATGGGCAATCCCCGTTCTAGGCCAAATTGCAGGGCATGCATGTCCTGGGCGATCTTGCTGACCGAATAGGGACTGGTCGGCAGGAAAGGGCTGTCTTCGCTGACGGGGTCGTCCGTCGGGTCGTAAATGTCCGACGTGGTGACGACCAGCACGCGGGGCTGCGTGGACAGCGCTGCGCAGGCCTCCAGCACGTTAATCTGCGCCAGCAAATTGTTCCTTATTGTTGGCCAGGACTGCGCGAAGGACTGGCGCGGCGAGGACATGGCGGCCAGATGCGCGACGAAATGCGGCTGTGTCTCCTGCAGCAATTGCCCCGTTTTGCCGCCGTCGCAGAGGTCCAGTTCGTGCAGCGTGACGCCATCCAGAGGCCCGCCTGACGACAAGGTCGTACCGTGCAGGCTGGCTCCGGGATACTGCTGTTGCAAATGCCGTAGCAGGTGGCGCCCCGCAAAGCCGGTGGCCCCGGTAATCAGAAAGCGCACTTCAGAACTGGACATTGGGGTTTCAGAGGCCACCGTTTCTGACGGAGTGGCAGTCAGGTCCCTTCTTCCCACTGGTTGAGGTAGCGGTCCTGCTCCGGCGTCAAATGGTCGATGGCCACGCCCAGACTCTCCAGTTTCAGTCGCGCAATGGTCATGTCCACGTCCCGTGGCACCACATGGACACCGGCGGACAGTTCGTTCACGTGGCGAACCAGGTATTCCGCGGCCAGCGCCTGATTGGCAAAGCTCATGTCCATGACACTGGCCGGGTGCCCCTCGGCCGACGCCAGGTTGATCAGGCGTCCTTCGCCAAGCACGTAGATCGGCCGGCCGTTCAGCCGGTATTCCTCGACAAATGGCCGCACCAGCTCGGGGCCGGAATCGGCCATGGCGGTCAGACCGGTCAGGTTGATCTCAACGTCGAAGTGGCCGCTGTTGGCCAGTACCGCGCCAGGTTTCATTCGCTCGAAATGCTCGCAGTCAATGACGTTGATGTCTCCGGTGGCGGTGATGAAGACGTCACCCAGGGTCGCCGCCTCCAGCATGGGCATGACCCGCAGGCCGTCCATGACGGCCTCCAGCGCTTTCAGCGCATCCACTTCCGTCACGATGACGTTGGCGCCCAGTCCGCGGGCCCGGCTGGCAATGCCACGGCTGCACCAGCCGTAGCCGGCGACGACAACCGTACGTCCGGCGAGCAGGATGTTGGTGGCGCGAATCACACCGTCGATCGTGCTCTGGCCCGTGCCGTAACGGTTGTCAAACAGGTGCTTGGTGTCGCTGTCATTGACGGCGATCATCGGGAATTCCAGGGCCCCGTCCGCCGCCATGGCGCGAAGACGAATCACGCCTGTCGTGGTCTCTTCCGTACCACCCAGTACTCCCTGCAGTAATTCGCGGCGGTTCCGATGCAGGGCGCTGACCAGATCGGCGCCGTCATCCATAATTATGTGCGGCTGCCGGTCCAGGGCGGCGTTCACGTGACGGTGATATGTGGCCTGGTCCTCTCCCTTGATGGCGAAAACCGGGACTTCATTTTGCGTCACCAGGGCGGCGGCCACGTCATCCTGGGTAGACAGCGGGTTGGAGGCGCAGAGAACGATGTCCGCGCCACCGCCCTGCAGGGTCTGGACCAGATTGGCGGTCTCGGTGGTGACGTGCATGCAGGCCGTCACGCGCATGCCGGCAAGGGGCTTTTCGCGCTCGAAGCGTTCCCGGATGGAGCGCAACACAGGCATTTCATTTTCCGCCCAGTTGATGCGGAATCGACCGCCCGTGGCCTTGTCCAGGTCTGCAATATCGTGATCAACCGTCATTCCCGGTCCCCGTTCCAGATTCATGAAAGAGTCGACACATTTCCGGCATCCTCTTTGACGCCATGCAGCTGCTCAAGTTGCCCGCCATCATCCGCGGACTGACGAAACCGTTCGATAAAATCGTCGATGGTAAAGCGGTGGGATTGCGTGCCAGTCTGTTCCAGGGCGTAGCTGGCGCACAGGGCCCCAACCCTGGCGCTCAACACCAGGGGCCAGCCGGCGACCAGACCGCAAAGAACGCCGCCGCGGAAGGCGTCGCCCGCGCCGGTTGGGTCCGCAATGCGGGAGACCGGAAAGGGAGCGACGTGCCGTCGCTCTCCGTTTTCGTGGACTTCGACGCCGTCCGCACCGCGAGTGATCAGCACAACCGGAAAACTGTTGACCAGAGTCTCCTGGTCCAGCCCGGTCTTTTGGCAAATCATGCCGGCCTCGTAGGAGTTCATGACCAGCACCCAGGCGTTCCTCATCAGGTCGCGCAACTGATCACCATCAATGCGGGCGACCTGCTGGCTGGGATCACAAATGAAGGGAATGACCGCTTCACGGCACTCCCTGGCCAGTTGCAGCATGGCGACCGGATCGTTGGGAGAAATGAAGACCAGGTCCGGGGCCGGGCCCGCGAGGTCGGCCAGGCGATAGTCTCGGGCGCAGGTCATGGCGCCGGCGTAGAACGAGGCAATCTGGTTGTTGTCCAGGTCCGTGTTGGCGAAGAAACTGGCGGTGAACAGTGTGTCGATCTGACGCACGTCGCCGGTGTCCACGGCGGAAGATTCCAGCCACGCCCGATAGTCGCCGAAGTCGCTGCCTACCGTGCCCATCAGTCGAGGCCGGAGCCCCAGCAGGGCTGCCGTGTAGGCGATGTTGGCGGCCGTGCCACCCCAGTGGCGCGTCATGTCCTCGACGAGAAAACTGAGGCTGAGATGATGCAACTGGCCATCCAGCAAGTGATCAGTGAAGCGACCGGGGAAACGCATCAGGTAATCATAGGCGATTGAGCCGGTGATGACGGTTTCCATTTCGTGCCCTATCGGGAGTGTCGGGATGGTCGCGCCGGAACGGCGGGGAGTATACCCCCCGCCAGAAAACAGGGTCAAGTGTCTTGGGTGGAGGGAGCAGGTATGTAACGGGCCGCGTCTCCCGACAACAGAAAGTCCTGCACCAGTGAATCGACGAGCCGTTCAACCGGCGCGTGATCGTCTCTGAAAACCAGATCAGATTTGACTGTCGGCACCAGACTGGCGGCCCCCAGGGCAAGGGCGTCACGCAGGGCGGGACTGTCGTCCCGGGACAAAGCGGCGAGGTTTTGGGCCAGGGTGCCGGCCTGACTGCGCTGGTTGGTCGCCACCAGAATCGAATTGAAAGAGTTTGGCACGTCCATGACGTGTACGTTCGGGAAGACCTGCAGCAGGGTCGCGGCCATGGCATCCACGAGACGCCGGTCGCTGTGGGTCCTGCCAACATTTACGGCGAGGGCGCCTTTGGGCAGCAAACGGCTCCGGGCTTCCTCAAGAAACTCGACCGTGGTCAGATGCCAGGGGATGTAGGGTGGGCGATAGGCATCCAGGGCGATTACGCTGTACCGACGCGGCAACTGGCGCAAGGCGACGCGGCCGTCGGCCGCCCAGGTGCGCAGGCCGGGAATGGCGTCCATGCCAAACCAACGCCTGGCGACGTCAATCAGGGCCGGATCAATCTCGATACCGTCAATGGGAATCTCGCCATAGACGCTGTGATACTGGCGCGCGACCGTGCCGCCGGCCAGACCAACAATGGCCAGAGATTCCACAGGCCGCTCATCATCCGGATATTCATTGAACCATGGAGCAGTGAGAAAAAAACTCCAGGTGCGACCGAAGTTGATGCGCTCCGGATGCCACTGGCTGTGGATTCCCTGACCCTCGTTCAAATACAGATAGCGATAACCCTGGCTGTCCTCCTGCACCTGAATGTAGTTGTAGGCGCTCTCCTGCTCCAGTAGCAAGTTGCGCCCCGGAGGCGCGGCCCGCAGGGGGCCGCTGCTGACCAGCTGGACCATCAGGACGATGACAAGGGGCATCCACAGATTGCGAAGGGGTAAACGCCCGTCGCAGCGCCAGATCCCGGCCAGGGCCGTCAGATACAGCAGGGCGGCAAAGAGTAGAAATGTGTTGCGTGTGCCGATTTCTGGAATGAAGACCAGGACCGGCAGGAAGGTGCCGAGCAAACTTCCCAGGGTGCTGATCGCATAGATCTTGCCGGAGACCTGGCCCGTCGTGCTCAAGTCGTCTATCGCCAGCCGCATGGCGAAAGGCGGCACGCAACCCAAAAGCGTAACCGGCCCGGCAAACAACACCAGCACTGACAGGAAAGCCCCCACGACCACGACGGCGTCCACGTTGATCACCGCGTTTGCCGCTCCCTGCAGGATAGGACGCGACAGCAGGGGGATGAGCGCGCTGAAAAAGGCGGCCCACAGGACAATGCGAAACAGGTTTCGGGGACCTGGATACCGGTCTGCAAGTCGACCGCCGAGGAAATACCCGACACTGAGGTAGAGCAACATCAGGCCGATGACGTTGGCCCAGACCAGGTTGCTGGTGCCAAACACGTTGCCCAACAGGCGCGAGGCGGTGAGTTCGATGGCCAGCGTGCTCATGCCGCAGATAAATACTGTCAGGTAGAGCAGCCCCGGATGCATCAGATTGCGGACAGACGCAGGGCCTGGCGGCGGGAAAGGGCGAAGGCAATGTCGTCATCCATTCGGATTGGGATGACCGGAACGCGTTCGAGATGAAGGTTTGCCAACAAATCGTCTGCGGGTTGCTCACCGCCAAATGAGAAGGGGTCTACAAAAATACAGAGCGGCCGGACCCCGCGCCGCTTCAGGACCCGCACTTCCCGAACCCAACGGAGGTCCAGCGACGACGTGACAATGACGAGGGAAGTCCCGCGCGTCATGTGGGGCATTTCAACGGCAAGCATTTGTTCGAGGGAATGCTCGGATACACTGCGACCGACGGCAAGAATCTGCAGGATCTGGTTGAGTTGGCGTTCTCCGTTTTCGGGCTGGAGCATTTCCCGTTTGGGCCCCCAGGCCATGAAACCGACCGCACGATCGGCTTCCTCAATGAAGTGGCGGGCGAGGGAGGCTGCGGCCACGACGCCGTATTCCTCGGTGGAACGAGGCAAGACATCGGTGGTTAAAGCCGGCCCGTCGCCGTTGACCCGCTTCAGGGTCTCATGCTCGACGAGCGAGTCCGCGGAGAAATCCATCAAAATCCAAATGTCAAGCAGCGGATCCAGCTCGAATTCCTTGACCATAAGGCTGTTGCGGCGGGCGCTGCTGCGCCAGTGAATGCGGTTGAAGCTGTCACCGGGAGCATAATCGCGAACGCCAGTGGCGTTGGTCGTTACGTAGTGGGTCCGGCGGCGCAAAATGTTGCCACCCGTGATTTCTCCGAAGGGCAACTCAAACGATTCCAGGCCAACCGTCGCCGGAAAAATGATTATTCTGGATATCTCTTCCAACTGGCGCGTTGCGTAGTGAAAGCCGAAGGGATCACCGCTTGCCAGAGTCATGGGCCCAAGTCTGAATTCGCCACGCGCCACGCATTTTGTGTCAACGTCCCACTGCCAGGCCTTGCGACGACCCAAAGCCGGTACCACCTGGCTGACCCTGTGGCCGGGCAGGCTGGAAAAATCACGCAATTCCAGCCAGAGGCCAGGCAGCCATGAGCGGTTTCGGATTTCCAGGTGTTCACCCAGGTTGCTGCCAACCTGCGCCCGACGGGCCAGGGTCTGTCGGATGAGGCTGATCTGGCGCAGCGTGAACCAGCACCACAGGACTGAAGCCACCAACAGGCCGGCAAACAACCAGGCCATACGGAAGAAAAAGTCCCTGCCCGTCCAGGCCCCGAGTGCAAGGCTTAGCAGGAGCAGCAGCCAGAGCCCGTGGCGTCGGTTTTGCATGAGTGTTTACTGGATGGACGCCCCCGGCACGGGGGTGTTGTTGACTATTTCCTGAACGATGCGGCGGGACGGCACGTCTCGGATGCGTGACGAGGGGCCGACAATGATGCGGTGGGCCAGTGTGACTTCTGCCAGGGCCTTCACGTCATCGGGAATGACGAATTCCCGGTCCGCCATGGCGGCGCGCGCCTGGGCGCAGCGAAACAGAGCCAGGGAACCGCGGGGACTGCTGCCAAGGTAAACGTCCGGGTGTTGGCGCGAGGCGTTGACCAACTCGATGATGTAGTGTTTGATCTCTTCGGCGACGTATACTTCGCGAACGGCCCGTTGTGCGGCGCCCAACTCCTCAACAGTCACCACCTGGCTCATGTTTTCGATTGGATGACGGTACTGCTGCGCCCCGAGCACGGCAAACTCTTCATTGGCGGCCGGATAGCCGAGTCGAATGCGGATCAGGAATCGATCGACCTGGGCTTCCGGCAGGGGAAAAGTGCCTTCATATTCGATCGGGTTTTGTGTGGCAAGAATGAGAAAGGGCTCTTCCATTTGCCAGGACACGCCATCGACTGTGATTTGACGTTCTTCCATCGCCTCCAGCAGGGCGGCTTGGGTCTTGGGCGTGGCGCGGTTAATCTCGTCAGCCAGCACGATTTGCGCCATAATGGGACCGGGACGGAATTCGAATTCCCGTGTTTTCTGATTGAAAATGGACACGCCGGTCACGTCCGAGGGCAACATATCTGGCGTGAACTGAAGCCGGCTGAAGCTGCAGCCGATCGAGCGGGCCAGGGCGCGCGCCAGCATCGTCTTGCCCACGCCAGGGATGTCCTCAATGAGGATGTGGCCCTGGCTTAACAGACCTAGGACAGTCAGGCTGATTTCGTTGCGTTTGCCGATGATGACCTGGCTGACGTTGCGGGCGACTTGTTGCGCGACGTATTGCACAACGTTGCGTTGCGCACCCTGGATTTCCTGCGCATCAACACCTCGCGCTCCGGCAACCATGACGCCCTCGCAAACTTAAGAATGCCTCAAGTATACGCGTTGGCATGTGGACTGAACAGGCCAGGTAAATTGCAATGTTGTTTACGGGAAGCCCAGGCGGTATCATGAGCCGAGGATGACATACCCTGAAGAATTGAATGGCGGAGGCAGCTCCGCCATTCTTGTGAAGAGGCCGCCATGACAGAACCACGGTACATCTTTTGTACGGGTGGAGTAGTGAGTTCCGTAGGCAAGGGTGTGACCGCTGCTGCAGTCGGCCGGATTCTCAAGGCGCGCGGGCTGAACGTCGCCGTGCAAAAGCTGGACCCCTATCTCAACGTGGACCCAGGCACGATGAGCCCCTATCAGCACGGGGAGGTGTTCGTCACTGCCGATGGTGCGGAGACCGACCTGGATCTGGGGCACTACGAACGCTTCATCGACGTGGAATTGAGCAGGCATTCCAACGTGACGGCGGGGCAGGTCTATACCAGTGTGATTGACAAGGAACGTCGGGGCGACTATCTGGGGGGCACCATTCAGGTCGTGCCTCACATCACGGGTGAGATCAGGCGCCGCATTGTCGAGGTGGGAAAACGAGACAACGCGGACGTCGTGCTGGTGGAAGTCGGGGGCACCGTCGGCGACATTGAGGGTCTTCCCTTTCTGGAAGCCATTCGACAAATGCGCCTCGGCTTGCCCCGTGAACAGACCTTGTCGATACACGTCACCTGGTTGCCCTGGATTGCAGCCACCAACGAACTGAAGACCAAGCCGACCCAGCGCAGCGTCAGGGAAATGCGAGGCATCGGCATCCAGCCGCAGGTCATCATCGCCAGGGCGGACCACCCGGTTGACGTCGAGGTGGTGGAGAAGATTTCCCTGTTTTGCGACGTTCCGGATCGTGCCGTTTTCCCGCTGCAAACGCTGGACCGGCTCTACGAGATTCCCCTGATCCTTGAAAGGGAAGGCCTTGGAGACTATCTCGTCGAACAACTGGAACTGAACACCGGGCCGCCGGCGCTGGATGACTGGGGACTCATGATGGCCGCCATGAAGTCCGCCAAAAGGCCTCTGCGAATCGCAGTTGTGGGGAAGTACGTGGAGTTGCACGATGCCTACATGAGCGTACGCGAGGCCCTGTTGCACGCCTGTACGGCCGGGCGTCGTCGTCCTGAAGTCCGCTGGATCTACTCCGGCGATCTGGAACGCGGCAAGGGAATGGAACAGCTGGAGGTCGTCGACGGCATCATCGTCCCGGGTGGCTTCGGGGAACGCGGCATAGAGGGCAAGATTCTGGCTGCAACGCACGCCCGGATAAACAGGGTTCCTTATCTGGGCCTTTGTCTTGGCATGCAGGTGATGTGCATCGAATTCGCCCGCAACGTCATTGGTCTGGAAGATGCCAACAGCACCGAATTCGCACACAATCCGGCGCATCCGGTCATTGACCTGATGCCGGAGCAAAAGGGTGTTGAAGCCAAGGGCGGCACGATGCGCCTGGGCCTGTACCCCTGCGACCTGCAACCGGGGAGCATTGGCGGTCGTGCATGGGAACCAACCACCAGGATTAGGGAAAGGCACCGGCACCGCTTCGAATTTAACAACCGCTATCGTCAGGACTTTAACGCCCATGGCATGAGATTCAGCGGAATCAGTCCGGACGGCAATCTGGTCGAGATTGCGGAGATCCAGGACCATCCCTTCATGTTGGGCAGCCAGTTTCACCCCGAGTTTCTCAGCAGACCCAACCGGCCGCACCCCCTGTTCCTGAGTTTCGTACGCGCTGCAATCGCGCACGAGAAACGTCGCAACCTGACCACGGCAAACGGCCTTTCGCGCAATGAAGCCATGTTCAGGCAAGCAGGCAAGCAGGCGTGAACATGAGAGTCGAAGACTTCATCAAGGCCTTGCCAAAGGTGGAATTGTTTCTTCAGTTGGAAGGCGCATATTCCGCACAGCGGTTGCTGGTGATTGCCGGACAAAACGGATTTCTTGAAGACCCGGACGCGCAAGCGGTTTGGGAAGAGAAACTGGACAACCTGGACCCGGCCAGTCGTTATGAGCTGATGGCTGAGACCAGTCGTTGGCTGGATTATGATGATGACGTCGCGCTAATGGTCTATGAGGCTGGTCTGGCGCTGGCGCGACAAAACGTCCGGTATGCGGAAATCCACGTCAACACCTTGCATTTTACGGAACAACGCTGGCACTTCGAGAGACTGCTTCAGTCCCTGAACGATGGTCGCCGCCGCGCTGAAGTCGCCTGGAAAATCGATATCCGCTGGGTTCTGAGTATCTTTCGCGATCAACCGCGGCACGCCGACGAGGCAGTCCGAATCGCCAGCAGCAAGGGGGGACAGGCGGCGGGAATTGTCGGCATCTGCCTGGATGGCCCGGAAGGGGCCCAGCCTCCCGGTCAGTTTGAACGCGCCTTTCGCACGGCGGCCCGCAAGGGAATACCCGCCGCCGTCCACAGCAATGCGGATGCAGATTCACCGGGAAACCTGCGCGAAGCGCTGGAGCAATTGCAGCCACAACGATTGATCGGCGGCTGCGGGATTGAACGTGATCCACCATTGGTGGAATCCATGTCACAGAGTGGTTTGCCGCTGGTCTTTTCCATGAGTGAGGCGTTGGCGCTGGGTCTCGTCGATTCAATTGAAGACTATCCCCTGCAGCAACTGGCTGACGCGGGTCTCGAACTCATCCCGTCCTGCGGGATGCCCTCAATTCTTGACGCAACGCTTGCCGGGGAACACCTGGCGGTGGTGCAGCGGGGCGGACTGGGTCCGGACGAGTTACAACAAATGACCCTGAATGCTGTTGCAGCAAGCTGGCTGCCCGAGGATGAGAAAACGGACCTGGAAGCGAAAGTTCGTGAGCAAATGCAGTCGCTTGCCGCAGCCCACGCCGAAGAAGGCGACTAGCCGGCCTGTTCGCTGGTTGAGCGGAAGTCCATGAAACGATAGCCAACGCCGCGTTCGGTCAGGATATACACTGGCCGGGACGGGTTTTCCTCTATTTTTTCGCGCAGATAATTGACGTAGAGGCGCACGTAATGCGCCTCCTCGCGGTATTCGTAACCCCACACGCGGGCAAGCAATTGTTCATGGGGCACCGTCCAGCCCGCGTTCTGGATCAGGTGGTAGAGCAAACGGTATTCCGTGGGCCGCAGCTTGATGTGTTCACCCCTGACGATTACTTCGCGCCGGTTGAAGTCCACACTAAGGCGATCGTCCACGCGCAGGACGGCTTCCTGCGGTGTGCTGGCGGAACTTGCGTAGCGGCGGAGCACGGCACGGATCCTGCTGGACAATTCCCGCGGTCCAAAGGGTTTGGATATGTAGTCATCCGCGCCAAGTTCCAGGCCGTGAACCCGGTCTTCTTCCTCGCCCCGCGCCGTCAACATGATGACCGGCACATCTGAAATCTCACGCACCAGGCGCAAGGTCTCAAAGCCATCCAGTTCCGGCATCATGACGTCCAGCAGTATGATGTCAGGCAAGTCCTTGCGCAGGGATTCGAGCGCTTCGTAGCCATTGTGGGCTTCCAGTACAAGGTGCCCTTCAAGTTCAAGATTCATGCGAATGAATCCGATCATTCGCAGTTCATCGTCAACTACCAGAATGCGGGCGCGTTTGCGTTGGGAGTCCTTGCCTGGCACACTGTTCATCCCGGTTCCCGAAGCTTCTTGCGCTATGATAGCCACGCCCAGGCGGCAGTCAAGCGAATTCGGAGGCGGAAAATCAGGCGACCCTGATCACGGCCGATGTCACGACCCTTGTCACTCTACCTTCATATCCCCTTCTGCATTTCGAAATGCACCTACTGCGCCTTCAATACCTACACCCGCCTGGAACATCTGATTGCGCCCTTTGTGGAGGCACTGCAGGCCGAGCTGCGTTACTGTGCTCCTGGTGCGGGTGCCCGTCCGGTTCATACGGTTTTCCTTGGCGGTGGCACGCCGAGCCTGCTGCAACCGGAACAACTGGCCGATATCCTCCGCACCATCGACAGTTGTTACGACGTCTGTACTGACGTCGAGGTCTCGCTGGAAGCCAACCCAAACGATCTCAACCGGGAATGGCTTGCCGCGGCATTCGATGCCGGCGTCAATCGACTGAGCATAGGTGTGCAATCGACCCAGGCGCGTGATTTGCGCCTTTTTGCGCGCAGGCACGACAACGATCAGGTGGCCCAGGCCGTCCTGGATGCGCGACAGGCCGGCTTCGGCCTGGTCAATCTGGATCTAATTTATGGCATCCCGGAGCAGAGCCTGACGGACTGGGAACAATCTCTGAACGAAATCCTCATGCTGCAACCCGGCCACCTTTCGCTTTACGCGCTGAGCCTGGAAGGCGGTACACCCTTGCGGGACTGGGTGGCGCGAGGTGAGGTCGCCGCACCGGATGATGACCTTGCGGCCGAACAATACGAATTTGCCAGTGATGTCCTGGCGTCTGCGGGCTATCAACAGTACGAAATCAGCAACTGGGCGCTCCCGGGTCAGGAGTGCCAGCACAACCTGCAATACTGGCGCAATCTGGACTGGCTGGGACTGGGGCCCGGAGCGCACGGCCACGTTGCGGGCACGCGAACCCGGACCTGCCTGGCGCCCACGCGTTACATTGAGGCTTTCGGCGGGGAAGGGGAACCCCGGAACTACCCGGCGACGCCGGCAACAGAAGAAATCGTTCATTTGACCCGTGAAGATGAAATCTGCGAGACCCTGATCATGGGGCTGCGTTTGACGGACGAGGGTATCGGTCGGGCTGAGTTCGCCAGGCGCTTTGGTGAAGATGTTACGGATATCTTTGGGGAGGAACTCCGGTCCCATGAACAAGGGGGACTGCTGGAGATCAACGCCGACAGGATCCGGTTGCGGCCCGCAGGTCGTTTGCTGGCCAATCAGGTGTTCAGGGAACTGGTTTAAAGGTCGCGAAGTAGCAATTCGTCCAGGAGATTGTGCAAGTGTGCCCCGGCAGTCTCTGCAGGACCCGCAGCATTCAGGGACTGGCGGGCAGCCAGGGACCAGTGTTCAACCTGCAGTTGCGTATATTCTCGCGTTCCGGAATTTTCCAGCAGGGCAAGAAATACCGACACCTCTTCATCTTCCTGCGGCGGCTTTCGATGCATGTCGGCGAATTGCTCGCTGTGTTCAAGTCCGTACAGGACGGGCAGGGTCTTTTTCCGGGAGCGAATGTCCGTTGCCGAGGACTTTCCCGTCAACAGTGGGTCTCCCCAGAGGCCCAGGTAATCGTCACGAATCTGAAAGGCCATGCCCAGATTCAGGCCAAAACTGGCGAAGCGCTCCACGCGATCTGCAGTGGCGCCGGCCAGGGTGGCGCCACTTCGGGCACAGGCGGAAAGCAAGGCGGCAGACTTGCCCATGATCATCGAGAGGTAGAGATCAAGCGTAACGGTATCGCAGTCCTCGAAATGCAGGTCCAGGTATTGCCCGCGGGTCAATTCCAGGCAGCTTCCCGTCAGGGCATCTTCTACTGCCAGCCGCGTCTCCGCCGTGACGCCCCGACGTCCCAGTCCACCCAGGGAGGAAAAGGACAGGGCAAACAGCAGGTCGCCGACGTTGATTCCCTGGGGCCGTCCCCACAGATTCCAGACTGCAGGACTTCCCCGACGCATGGGGCTGTTGTCCTGGATGTCGTCGTGGACCAGGGAAAAGTTATGCAGGAATTCAACCGCCGCCGCCGCCGGAATGGCTTTGTGCCAGTCGCCGCCGGCCGCTTCGCTGACGAGCAGGAGCAGGAAGGGACGGATTCGTTTGCCGCGTGACGCGTTGTCAGAGTTTCCCTTTTCATCCACAAGACCCAGCGGATAGCGCACCATGGTTGCCAACCGGGGTGAATCCGGCGGCATCAGGGTCAATTGCTCTTCGAGGAATTCGTCCAGCGCTGCGCCATAGCGCTCCTGCATGGCGACAAACATGTCACGTATCCCGCTGCACTCGCAACAATGGCGTGTTGTGCAGGGCGTCGACATCAGGCGCGCCGCTACAAAACATGCTAATTCTGAGCTGGCTGACAAGTATGCGAATCAGTTCGTCGACGGCCTCTTGCGACTCATTGGCCGCCTTGAGGAAGGGGCTGGCCAGACCGGCGAGGCTGGCGCCAAGGGCAATGCACATGGCGACGTCGATGCCATCCCGCAGGCCGCCGCTGGCGATGACGGGAAGGCCGGGCGCGCCCTCGCGCGTGTTGGCGATCGCCTGCGTGGTGGGGATACCCCAGTTGGCGAAAGCGGCCGCGACCCGGGCATGGAAGCGGTCCGGGGCGCGATGGTATTCCACTTCGCTCCAGGAGGTCCCGCCAGAGCCCGCAACGTCGATCGCCGCGACTCCGGCGTTCGCCAGGTCCCGGGCGTCCTGAACGGAGAAGCCCCAACCAACTTCCTTGGCGATAACCGGGACGCCAAGTGACAAACAGACCTCTTCAACCCTGTGCAAAAGCCCGGCAAAGTTGACGTCGCCTTCCGGCTGCACCGCTTCCTGCAAGGCATTGAAGTGTAATATCAACGCGTCGGCCTCGATCATGTCTACCGCGCGCCGACACTGATCGGGCCCGTAACCGTAATTCAGTTGCACGGCGCCAATATTGGCCAGCAACAGGATGTCCGGTGCAACATGGCGCACCCGCAAGCTGCCGGCAAGGGATGCGTCCTCGATGGCCGCCCGTTGCGAGCCTACGCCCATGGCAATGTTGTGATGCTGGCAGGCAACGGCCAAATTCGAATTGATACGGCGCGCCAGTTCCGTTCCGCCGGTCATGGAGGAAACGAGAAGCGGCGCCGCTAGGCAGGTCCCGAGGAATTCAGTTTTCGTGCACACTTCCGAAAGATTGAGTTCCGGCAGGGCCCGGTGTTCAAAGCGAAACTGTTCCAGACCCGTCGCGAGAACCGGAAACTGGACATTTTCCTCAAGATTTATGCGAATGTGGTCCGCCTTGCGAGACTCGATATCGGGCGAACCCCCCGATTCTTTCATGTACTCTGGTTCCGGTTGTGGACTGAATGATCCTACCTGGGGCAAAATGGACTGTCAACATTGGCAAGCGTTGCTGGAAGCGGTATACTTCTGCCACTTGCGGTCCATGAGCCGGGCGCGCGACTGATCAGGAGGAAACGATGGAATCGACTGACGAGCGTGTCAAAAAGATTGTGATTGAATTGCTGGGTGTGGATGAAGACCGGGTCGTGCCGGAGGCCCGTTTCCGCGAAGACCTCGAAGCCGATTCGCTGGACCTGGTGGAACTCATCATGGCCTTTGAAGAAGAATTCGGCGGTGAAATTACCGACGAAGACGCGCAGACCATCACCACCGTTGGTGAGGCAGTCAGCTATATCGAAAAGATGGGCGACGAAGGCTAATTCAACTCCCCTGGAACAGCTTCCGAGGCGGCCCGTAGCGGGTCGCCCTGATGTTTTGCAAACCCGACACCTCCAGCAGCAACATGGCGAACAAAAACAGCATAAATCCAGGGCCCGGATGAGCCTCCAGCCCCATTCCGGTTTGCAGCGCAAGCGCCGCCGTCAGAGAAATCCAGGCGACTGCCATCGAAATCCCGCCCAACATCAAATGTATCAGTGACCGTCGGGCAAAACGGTGCCCGCCGGCCAGTCCGCAGAGCATGGCCGCAATTCCAAGAGCCAGTTGCTGCCGGTAATTCGGGTCGCCTGCGTCGGCCAGCAGGAACTCCGGAGGGGGAAGAACCGCAATTGCCGTCAGCGTGGCCAGCATCATCCGCAGGCGCGCGGACAGGCCGTCGTGCCAGACGGCGAGGGCCAGCAGGAAGAGCGGCAAGCTGCGCAACCCGAAGCTGGCTCCCAGGGGAATGCTGGCGTGTCGGGACTGCGGATTGACACTGCACCATTCGGCAAGGTCCCACAGACTTAGCGTCAGCGTATTGCCGGCGCTTTCCATCCAGGGCAACAAACAGGCCAGCAGGCCCAGCGCAGCCGGCCACAAGGGGTGCATTGCGCACTTCATAATGCCTGCAGGTCCCCCAGTTCGCGATATATGTCAAGCAAACGCCGTGCTGCCCTGCTCCAGGTGAACTGCCCGACTCTGACATGACCGGCCTCAATCAATTGCTGGCGCAACTGGCTGTCACTGGTCAGTCGGCGCAGGGCATCCGCGAGGGCTTCAACATTCAGGGGGTCGATCAGCAGGGCTGCATCTCCGGCTACTTCCGGCAGTGACGAAAGGTCGGAAGTAACCACCGGCGTGCCACAGGCCATGGCTTCCAGCACGGGCAAGCCAAAGCCCTCGTAGAGGGATGGGAAGGCGAAAACTTCCGCAGCGCTGTAGAGCGCCGGCAGGTCGGCATCGTCCACAAAGCCGATCAGGTGCACCCGATTTTCGATTCCACTCTCCTTGAGTTGCTGAAAGAATGGCTCTGACAGCCACCCGGCGCCACCAGCGATGACGAGATGCAGTTCCAGACCCTCCTGTACCAGGCGGGCGAGGGCCTGCACCATGCGGCCATGGTTTTTGCGCGGTTGCAGCGTGCCAAGAGAGAAAATGAAGGGCCATTGGTCAAGCCGATACTTCCTGCGGATGGTCTGTTGCTCCTGAGCGGACCGGGGCAGGAAGCGTTCATGCACGCCGCCATGCAGCACTGTGATCCTTGTGGCAGGCGTTACATTGTAGAAATCAAGGAGATCGTCGCGCGTGGCCCATGAATCAGCCAGCACGTGATCTGCGCGTCTCACAGACTCCGGGACGACGCGCTCCAGCCAGGAACGAAGGGCGGGCGGAGACGTTTCCGGCACCCGCAGGAAAGACAGGTCATGGACCTGAACAATTGTCCTTGTCCCGCGTCTTGCCGGCGGCAACACGAAATCCGTGGCATGAAAAATATCCAGGCGTCCCGTGAAGGTTTCGACGGGCAGGGGAATGCGGGCGCGAAACCAAAGTCGCGTGAAGAACTGTGCCGACAGCGGGGCAGGGCGCCAGTGAAAGTTCTTGCCGGGACGTTGCGGCAAGTGACTCTTGCGCGCGCCGGCGACAAACAGACGCCAGTCCCAGTCCCGGTCTTCGCTGGCGAGGGCGGTAACCAGTTCACGGACATAGCGCCCGATGCCCGCGCCCTGTTCCCACGCCGGTGTATAGTCAATCCCGATGACCGGCGCCATGATCGACGTCACTGTAGGTCCAGTACCGGTTGACGAAGAAGTTCCAGATCATGACGATTATGACGGCAATTACCCAGGCAGCCATGGTGCCCACCTTTGCCTCGGCAGTGAATGACGGCTCGTACCCTGGTCGCAACAGTCGTATCAATGGCAGGGCGGTGGGCAACAACAGGTCGCCCAACATGGCATAAGTCACGGAAATCAGGGTGGTGCGCACAGCCAGGCCCACGGCGTTGACCAGGGTGAACTGGGCCAGTTGCCGGCGAACGCTGCGAGACCGGGAATCGGGATAGGTCCAGTAGCGGTTCCAGAGAAAATTGTTGAAGACGGCGACGATGAAGCCCGTGCCGGTCGCCAGCTGAACCCTGAAATCCGAAGTAGGTGGCAGTAACGTGGCCTGCAACAGGGTGAGCGTACCCAGGTCAACGACCGCGCCAATGACGCCGACGACCGAGAAGCGAAGGAATCGTTCAACTTCCCGGGCCCGCGCGCCGGAACGGCTGGCCAGGGCGACAATGGCGCGATCAAGGGGATTGTTATGCACGAGCCTGGTCATTGGCTGATGCGATTGAAGGGTAGGGGTCTGAATTCACATGCCTGGCGATGAAGTACGGCGAGGACTCCCAGCAGGAAACCGACGTGCAGGAACAGATTGTTCACAAACAGGTTGTCGAACAGGCTGTGCACGCCAAGGCTGGTCCATGCGCCAAGCAGGCCAACGACAACCAAACGAGCTTCAGCGTCAGGATGTTTGCGGGCGCGAATCGTCAAAAAGACTATGATCGACCACATGAAGCACCAGGCTGCCAGTCCTGCCAGTCCGGCCTCTGCCAGCTGATTGAGCCAGAAATTGTGGGCGTGGCCCAGTGCTTGCGGCCAGTCGATGAGGCGAAAGCGTGGGTACGCGTGTTCGTAGTTCCCCAGACCAACGCCCGTCCAGGGATGTGCCGTTGCCATGTTCAGTGCGGCTTGCCAGTGGGCCAGGCGCTCGACGACCGCGAAATTCTCCGGTTTAATATGGGCCCCGCGCATGTCCTCAAAGCCAAGATAGTCCTCTGTCGAACTGGCGAGGCGTTCGCTTAGGGAAGCGGGCAACACGCCGGCTGACCATAGCAGCGCCGTCACTATCAGCACGCCCAGGGCCAGCCGCAGACCATGGACAAATCGACGGGGCAGGGCCAGGGTCGTCACCAGCATGGCGGCCAGAAAGGCCAGCCAGGCCCCCCGACTCCAGGAAGCAACCAGACCGGCCAGTAGCAAGGCGGTCGGCAGCGCCCAGGCACACAGGGTAAATAGATCCTGACTGAGACGCGTTCGCAGCCAACGTCTCAGGTTGGCAAGCAGCAGGCACAGGGCAAGCGGAAGCAACAAGGCCAACAGGCCGCCGAATGGATTGGGCTGACCAAAGGTGCCGAAGGCGCGAAAAAAGCGGCCCCCGACCAGCAAATGCAGGGCGCCGCTGCCGCCAAAAAACTGGTACAGGCCTACGGTCGCGTTGACGGCGCCAGCCAACAGCAGGGCCCGAACGACCCAGCGCCAGGCGCGGACCTGCATGCTGTTGCCAACGATCAGAACAATCAGCACGATCGACAACCACTTCAGCCACTCCCGTAGCCAGGCGCCGACAGAAACTGCATTGACCAGTGACATGCCGGCGACCAACAGGAAAATCAGTACGGGAGCAACTACCGGCGACAACGAAAGGCGCGGCAGGCGTTGGCGAAATACGACATGGTGCAGGCTCCAGACAAGCAGCCAGGCGAAGAACAGGACCAGGCCGACGTCAAGGGGAAAGATTTGACCGGCCTCGGTATCGATGAGGACTCGCAGGGGAGCCAAAATCAAAAGCGGCAACAATGCGGCCCGGGACGACACCAGGCATGGGAGCAAAAGGAGGGTAAGCGCGACCGCCGCAATCAAAATGGACTCAGGTAGCGTAGCCAGTGCCACACCCGTCAGAATGGCAAAGGTCAGCAGGGCAGAGACAAGGCGTCCCGGCGCAAGGTTCCGGCCCTCCGCTGCGATCACATCACATTCCGGAAGAAGTCAATGGTGCTGGCGAGCCCGTCGCGCAAGCCGACCTGCGGTTCCCAGCCCAAAACCTTGCGCGCGCGGGAAATATCCGGCTGTCGGGTTTGAGGGTCGCCAGTCATACGAGAGTCTGTCTCAAAAACGATCCCTGCCGGGTTGCTCGTCAGTTCATTGACAACCATGGCAAAGTTCATGATCGTCATTTCTCGCGGGTTGCCAATGTTCACCGGTTCGTGACAGGGCGTTTCGAGCAAGCGCCAGACGCCTTCAACCAGGTCACTGATGTACTGGAAACTGCGGGTCTGGGAGCCATCGCCATATATCGTGAGCGGCTCGCCACGCAGGGACTGGGCGATGAAATTGGGCACGACACGGCCATCTTCCAGCCGCATGCGCGGTCCGTAGGTGTTGAAAATGCGCACGATACGCGTATCGATGCCGTGAACGCGGTGGAAGGCCATGGTGAGCGCTTCGGCATAGCGTTTGGCGTTGTCATAGACGCCACGCGGCCCCAGGGTATCGACGTGGCCGACGTAGCTTTCATGCTGGGGATGCACTTTCGGATCACCGTAGACTTCGGAAGTTGAGGCCAGCAGGAAGCGCGCGCCGCGGGCGCGCGCCAGCCCGAGGGCATTGTGCGTACCCAGCGAACTGGCCTTGAGGGTCTGGATGGGAAGTTTGACGTAGTCGACGGGGCTGGCAGGCGAAGCAAAATGCAGCACGACGTCCAAGTGCCCCTCAAAGTCGATGTATTTTGTAACGTCGTGCTGGAAGAAGCGAAAGGCGGGATTGGCTTCGAGATGCGCAATATTGCCACGGTTGCCGGTGATCAGGCTGTCCATGGCCACGACGTCGTGGCCCTCGGCCAGCGCCCGCTCACAGAGATGGGAGCCTATGAAACCGGCGCCACCGGTGATCAACAATCGCAACACGTCCTCCGGAAGTGAAGCAGCGCGGGAAGTTTACCACATGAACGCTTTTCAGTCGGCCAGGGGTTCGTCCATTCCTGCGTTGCATATCAGACCTGGCAGCAGCACAAACACATAGACCAGGTCGTGAACGAAAACACTGTTATCCACCAGACCATGGGCAACAAGGCTGACCATGGAACCTGCGGCGCCAGCCAGAAGGACCTTTTCTCCATGTCGGGAAACCCGGCGCAGGGCCTGAATTGCCCCGTGCCAGAAGGCGGCCAGCAGGGCGATCAAAAACAGCGGACCTGCCAGGCCCAGGCGGACCCAGAAGTCGAACAGGATGTTGTGAGGATGGGACAAATTGGGCTCGCGCCAGGCGTCCGGCAGAATCCAGATGTCACGGTAGGCGTAGAGAAACTGGTCCAGCCCCAGGCCACGCAGGGGGTCGTCGCGCAGCATGGCCAGGGTACTTTGCCACAGCTGCAGGCGGATGCGGACTGTGCCGCTGGTGAAATCCAGCAGGCGCGCAAAGCGCGGGCTGCTGGCGGTGAGGAAGGCGAACGTTGCCGCGCCCACCGCCGCCAGGCCAGCCAGCGGCAGCAGGGCCCGGCGCCGCCACTGGACCAGGGAGAGCGTCGCCAGCGAAAGCGGCAGGCCCAGCAGCAATCCGCCGGCACTTTGAGTCAGCAGGAAAGCCGAAAGGCACACTGCGCTGATTACAAGCGCCAGCCAGCGGCGCAGGTTCCGGGGGCCTGAAAATGTCCAGGCCAGCGCAAATGGCAGACAACGCCCCAGGAAGAGGGCGGCATTGTTGGGAGAGCCGTAAACGCTGACCAGCCGGCGTGTTCCGCCTTCGGCAGTGATAACCCCCTCGCCTCTGAAGAAGAGCCAGAGGCCAATCAGGGCGACCAGCACTCCGGCCGCGAGAAGGGCGTCCGTCAGCAGGGTTCGGGTCTTCAGGTCCCGCGCTTCGTGTCGGAAAATCAGGTAAAAGAGAGCGGGCTCGACAAAGAGAACGCGCAATTCGGTCAGGGCCGGGCCGCTTTCCCTTGACCAGGTGAGGGCCAACAATCCAAAGAGCAGCCATAGCAACACCAGCAGGTCCAGTGGTTTAGCTGCAGTAATTCGCAGAATTGGCGCTGGTTTACGGAGTTTTTCCCTTTGGTATTGCGCCCAACTCAGTAGCTGTCGCGCGCTCCACGCCAGCGTGGTAAGGATGATCATCACTTCGGCCAGTGGAAAGGCATAGCGGAAAAGTTGGAGCGGGAACAGGTAAAAGGGAGCCCAGAAAAGTGTGAGCATAAGGCCCAGCGCCGGGCGATTGAAAAACAGCACGAAAAGCAATAGCAGGGCGACGAGGGTGATGACCGGGCCCGGCTGCAGGAGGACGAGTCCGGCTGTGAAGACGGCCAGCAGGGGATGCAGGGCTTCACGTCGCACCAGCGCTGGTAACGCGTCTCCCCAGGTGAACAGCATGCCGACCATCAGGATGAGTGACGCAAGAACGCCAAGCAGGGGTTCCGGGCCAAATTCAGGTGAGGGCAGCCGCCCGGCAATGCGCGGCAGCAGCTTCCCCCACGCCAGGCTCCTGAGCGACTGGAGCAGGGCAAGAGTCGATACCAGGGTAGCCAGCAAGCCGGCGCTGATCTGCCGCTGCCAGCCAGCGGAGGGATTGCCATTGCCGACAGCGAAGCCGCCCAATGCCCAACGCGACTGACGTTCCTGCACCGCCAGATCAACGGCCGAAAGTGTCAGGCGATGCGGACCCGGACCCAGATCACGGGCCAGAGTCACGAGTTGTTCCCTGGGCTGACGGGTCGCGCTGGTCAGGGTGAGGTAGGCATTGCCCGCCGAATCGCGGGGCAGGGCGTTGGCCGGTTGCCCGTCGACTTTGGCGTAAAACCAGGCGACGTAGTCCCCTTCCCGCACTCGCAGGGCGATTTCCTCACCGACGAAGTCAAATTGCACTTCGCTGTCATTGAGCCAGCCGAAGTCCGCGCCCAGGGTGCCAAAGGACCAATGGCCGCTGTACTGCGCCCACCGGCTGTCCACGGCGTGTAGGCCAACACCTGCGCCCCTGGCGGACCCGATCGCCTCAAGAGACCACAGCAATGGTGTCTTCTGATCGTTCGCATCCAGCAGCGCAAATCCCTGTTGCGGATGATTCGCCGGTTGCGGCGGTTGCCAATGCTGCAGAATCATGGCCCCCAGCCAGGGCCACTCCTGTTGCGCCCGTTCGAGCGCCGCCAAAGTCCACGCGCTGCGCTGTTCACTGGTCACCGCGCCCCATATCGATAGCGCGCCATTCCAGTCCTCCGGCAGGCTGTTCCAGCCCCAGGCGCTGGCATGAATGGGCTTGTCGCCATCGCCATGGCGCGTCATGAGTTCGCGCAGCGCGATGATGCGCGAAAAGTTCAGAACTTGCGGCGACACACGGCGGTCGTCCGGTGGAGTATCGAAACCATAGGGCTTGGCGGCGACGGCGTCCATCCAGTCGGCGGCGCCAAGCGCATACAGCGACGCCAGATAGTCGATGTCGCTGATGTTGCGTGGCCCTTGCTCGGTGGTGGGCGCCAACGCAGCCGCAATGACGACAGCTTCCTTATCAACGTCGTGAATTGCCCGCCACGCGGCCTGCAGTATTTTCAGGTAATGCGTTGGCGACGGGTCCATTTGCCCCCAGGCTTCCGTCAGGTTGGGTTCGTCCCAGATCTGGTAATAGTCAATGACATCACCGTAGCGGCGTGCGAATGCCTGGGCAAAGGCGGCGTAGGCGGCCGGGTCCCTCGGCGGGGCAGTAACCCGATCAACGCTTCGGGCAAAGGCCGGTGTGTTCAGCAGCACGGCGACAAGCCGCATTTGGGGATAGCCGGCCATTGCGGCGACGATGGCGTCCTGGTCCTCCCAGTCAAATACGCCCGGCTGCGTTTCGATCTCGTTCCAGGGAAACTGCTGCCGTACCCAGGTGATGCCCGCCCGGTCCATGCGGGAGAGATGCGCGTCCAGTTCGTATGCCGCATATTGCGTCAACTCGACGTTGGCGCCGAGTCTCGGCTGCACCGTGGGGAGTTCCAGCGTTTGTGTGGCATTGACAACCCCGCGCAGCATAAGATCTCGCTCTGCAACGGTCACCAGCGTCGCCACCAGGCTGCCGACAACTGCAGCCAGGGAGACCAGAACCAGAATCGACTGACGCATCAGCCGGACCACTCGATGCGTGATACGGTGCCGGAAAAGGGAAATGGCCGTGCCTCGCCGCTGACGGCGTCAACGAGCCACAATTGTTCCTGCCAGAAAAAAGCCAGCAACCGTGCGTCCCCGCTCCAAACCACTTGCTGGGGCTCAAGGCCGGGTTGTCCGGATTCCGGGAACAGCAGTCGTTCATTGCTCCCGTCGCGGTCAAGTAACATCAGGTCAAGGCCCGCGCGCGAGTTGGGGCGATCAGGGTCTCTGGCCTGCAAGTGGGCGAGCAAGCCAGACTCCCGATGCGGCGCCCAGGACGGCGCGGGGCAGGGCCCAACGTTCGTCGCCAGGGAGACTTTCAGTTCACCCCTGGAATCGATGATGTAAACAGATGAGGGCGAATCTGCTTTAGCCGGCAAACCGATTGCGACGAAGCGACTGTTCGGGGACCAGACGGGAGCATGGCTGGTGCAGGGGCCCCTTGTGCTCATCAAGCCGGCTTCACCTGATAACAAGGTGACGTTGTTGCCGAACTCATCCATGACTCCAACGGAATCGCCTTGCACCCAGGCGAGGTGACCGCCATCGCCCGACCAGTTGAACCCTGTGATGGCAGGTTCCGCTCCGTCCGCCGGTCTTGGGGGCAACAATTCACGGAAGGAAAGGATCTCTCCTGTGTCGGGGTCAATTCGCACGATCGAGATGCTGCCTTCCGCTGCGCGGTCCGTATAGGCAAATTCCGTGGCGCTGCCTGGCGTCCAGTCGGCAAGGCGAACACTTTCCGGCAGCAGCCGTACCACTTCGGAAGGATTGTCCAGATCCGGCATGAGCCACATGGTATTGCTGTCCGTAGCATTCCGGTCATCAACCTGTTTCCTTGTAAAGAGCAGGCGGGTTCCATCAGAAGTAAGCGACAACACCCTTCCATCCAGTTTCCCGTCCCACGTCAACGGGCGCAGTTGACTGCTGTCCCCCCTCGCCAGCCAGGCATTGCCTTCACTTAACCAGACCAGTGTGCCGGGAAAGGAAAACGGCTCGTCTTCAGCCAGGGTGTCCTCCCGCCAGATTTCATCAACCGCCTCGCGAATGATCACACGGCTGGTCTCTGTGCGGCCTCGCTCGATTCCGTCTTCAATTCGAACCCGATGACAGCGTTCTTCTTCTCCCGGCAGGCCCGTCTGAACGCGTTGGGCTGCGCCAATTGCAGGTTCGACAGGGCCGACTCTTTGAAAGGGAATAGGGTGACGTTCGCAGCGTTCTTCCTCAAGCACGCGGACGATCGTGACGCGCATGCCGTCATGCAGCGTGGTAGGTAAAGGAGGTTCAATTCGGTCGAGCGGGCCCAGGACAATATCAACCTGGTTGAGCAAGGCAGACACGGAAGTGGAAGCCGGCAACAGCATGGTGCGCTCTGAACCGTCGGCCAGCAGCGTCACCAGCAGGTCCCCACCTTGCCGTGTCGGGCTACAGGAAACTGACAACAGCGCAAGGCAAAACAACAGTGCTGGCGTTATCGATCGAAGCATAGTCATGCTGCAGAATCCAGGGGAGTTTGGGCCGGTGTGCCCTTTTACGCCAATTGTGGCCCACATTTCTGTTCACCATCATGGCAGATCCCTGAATGGCTTCATGGGCGCCGCACTCTGATATCCAGGAATCGTCGTGGGATTTGCTGGCCCCGATAAAACTCCATAAAGGGAGCGAAGGCTACGACAACAGTGAAACAATCCTGTGCCTGTAATCGTTACATCCTGAAGATTCCAAGTATAACAGCCGCTGGCGTTTCTGGCGTTTACCGCAGATAATGGAGGGGCCAACACGAACTTGAGGACTTATGCGGGGACTGGCCACACTTCTGTCTATGACTGCATTGATGCTGGCGGCCCTGGCTCTGGGTGCACAGGTCGAGATCCAGGAAACTCCCGAGGTTGAAACGGACGCCGTCGCAGACGTGGAACTGCCCTTGCGGCAGGAGCAACTGTTCCTGCTAACCGGAAATGTCCAGCGTCCCAACGCCCTGTTCTGGTACGCCGACTATCTTTATGCCGCCTGCACAGGTGATTCAACGCTCTACGAGATCAATTCGCGCGATGCCAGCACCCGACCCTACATCTATGGTGTATTGAATGCCCATTCACTACACGTTGATCAGGATAACTCCGGTGTCCTGACGATCTGGGCGCCGGATTACGGTCGAGACGCCCTGTTGCGGGTAACCCGAAGCGGTGTGCGTGAAGTCCGGGGTGACCTTGACGGGCCCTGGGGTATCGCGGCGCTGGGCGAGCAGGACTTCCTGGTAACCAGCCTGAAGCAAAACCGGGCCATGCTGGTTTACCGCGGCGGAGCCGCGCGCGAGGTCATTCAGGGTTTGCGCTCACCGACCGGAATTGCTCTGGACGAGGAGCGCGTCTACGTGGCCAACACCGGCAGCGCGCGCAGAGCCATCGAATGGGCGCCGCGCGACGAAGTGTTGTCCGACAGTGGTGTGCCGGCGGAGACCCGCCCCCTGGTGTCAGGTCTGCAGAATGCCACCAGTCTGGTGCTGGCCGGGGATGGCTGGCTCTATTTCTCTCATTCCCTGGGCACGCGCGGTGTGGTGAGCAGGGTTCGACCGGAACTCTGCAGTAACCCCGAAGGCTGCAGCAACGAAGACGTGGAGCAGGTGCTGTTTACGGACCTGGAGGCGCCGCTGGCCGGCCTCACGATATCGCCGGACATGCGGGTTTTCGTGCACAGCATGTTTAGCCCGGACATCTATTGGGCCCGTTTGCCGTCGGCGGTCGAGGCTCAGGAGCCCTCACCGGGGTAGTTTCGGTTGCGCCGTTCAACGAAGCCAACGCCCAGCATGCCGAGAAAAGTCAGCAGCAGATAAATCATCGCGGCAACCGAGTACGTCTCCAGGTAGCGGAAGGACGCGCCTGAAGACACCTTGGCGATTTGCGTGATGTCGCGCACACCGAGGATGGAGACCAGCGCCGAGTCCTTGATCATGGCGACCAGGTCGTTGCCGAGGGGAGGCAGGATGCGGCGAATGGCCTGCGGCAGGATGATGTAACGCATCGACTGGAACCAGGTCATGCCAAGGGAGCGGGCGGCCTCGCTTTGACCCGTTTCAATGGATTGGATCCCCGCGCGAAAGGTCTCCGATAGAAAGGCGCCGTAGGTGAAGGCCAGTGCGATCACCGCCGACTCCCATGAGCTGCCGCGAAAGGTGAATGCCACGCCGGTCACCTCGGTGATCCAGCGCCGCACCGCCGGAACGATGACGAAGGCGAAGATGAGCAAAACGATCAATATCGGCAGGCCGCGCATGATCGCAACGTAAAGCGATGCAAGGTTGTAGAGAATCAGGTGCAGCAGACTCCCCAGGCGTCCCGCGATCCCCTTGCCAGGGCGGGGAGCGGTTGAGCGAATCATGCCGACCACCAGGCCAATCAGAATGGCGCTGACGTAGGCAAAGCCGGCAACGCGCAGGGACATGGCGATGCCGGCTTGCAATCTGCCAAAGATATCGGAGTAGATGGCGTCCGCGGCAATGCTGATGCCGATAAGGACGCCGACGACGACCATCGTCAGCGCCCACCACGGGAAACTGTAAAGTCGGTCTACGGGCCCGACCCGGTCACGAGATTCACGTGCGGCGATTTCCAACGAAGTATCCTGGAAACCCTGCCTGTGGTGCGGGGCCATGGGCTGGTGAATTCTCGCCCGGGCCGGGCCCGCCCTGACGCCTGATCAGGCGCCGAGGAACCACTTGTTGTTGATGGCCTCAAGGGTACCGTCGGCGCGCATGGAATCCAGCCCGGCGTTCATGGCGTCGCGCAGTTCCGAACCGAGCGGGAAAATGTAGCCAATGTCCTCCTCTGAGGTCAGCGGCTCGCCGATGATCTGCAAGCGGTCGGCGTTGACGCCGACGTAGCCCTGGCCGGCCACGTCGTCCATCACGACGGCGTCGACGTCGCCTGCGATGAGGGCCTGCACGGCCACGGGGAAGGTCTCGTAGGCGACGATGCGCTCCTCGCCCACCAGATCGAGCGCCACCCAGTAGTTGGTCGTGGCCGGTTGGACGCCAACCAACAGGCTTTCGTCCGCCGCCAGAGACTCGGCACCGCTGAAGCGCGCCTCGTCAATGCGCGACAGCAGCACCTGCACGATTTTGACATAGCCGTCTGTGAAGTCGACGTTTTCCTTGCGGTCATCCTTGATGGTGATGCCGCCAACGGCCATGTCAAACTCACCGTTGGAGACGGCGAGGATCATGCCGTCCCAGGCGGTTTCGATGAACTCGGGCACGCAGTTGAGGCGGGCGCAGAGTTCGTCCAGCAGATCGTAATCCAGACCGATGGGCTCATCAGTATCCAGATCGATGAAACTGAACGGGATGTAGGAACTCTCCACCGCGATGCTGATGGTCGCGCCACCCAGGTCCGGCAAGGCGTCCGCCGGCTCCGCGCCGAGGAACCACTTGTTGTTGATGGCCTCAAGGGTACCGTCGGCGCGCATGGAATCCAGCCCGGCGTTCATGGCGTCGCGCAGTTCCGAACCGAGCGGGAAAATGTAGCCAATGTCCTCCTCTGAGGTCAGCGGCTCGCCGATGATCTGCAGGCGGTCGGCGTTGACGCCGACGTAGCCCTGGCCGGCCACGTCGTCCATCACCACCGCGTCCACGTCGCCTGCGATGAGGGCCTGCACGGCCACGGGGAAGGTCTCGTAGGCGACGATGCGCTCCTCGCCCACCAGATCGAGCGCCACCCAGTAGTTGGTCGTGGCCGGTTGGACGCCAACCAACAGGCTTTCGTCCGCCGCCAGAGACTCGGCACCGCTGAAGCGCGCCTCGTCAATGCGCGACAGCAGCACCTGCACGATTTTGACATAGCCGTCTGTGAAGTCGACGTTTTCCTTGCGGTCATCCTTGATGGTGATGCCGCCAACGGCCATGTCAAACTCACCGTTGGAGACGGCGAGGATCATGCCGTCCCAGGCGGTTTCGATGAACTCGGGCACGCAGTTGAGGCGGGCGCAGAGTTCGTCCAGCAGATCGTAATCCAGACCGATGGGCTCATCAGTATCCAGATCGATGAAACTGAACGGGATGTAGGAACTCTCCACCGCGATGCTGATGGTCGCGCCACCCAGGTCCGGCAGGTCCTGCGCGCCAGCCGCAAGTGCCGGAACGAGCAGTATGAGGGACGCCAGCAACAGGGCAAACTTCTTCCTCATGGAATGATCCTTTTTCTACACCAAAAAGTAGGTGTGAATACTACCACAAGCGGGCAAACGCCTTACAGACGCTGACGTTTTCCGTCCTGCCAGGTGGTCGCAGACGCTATCTGGTCGAGTTTGGCGGATCGAGACAGTTGTTTGAAACCGTATTCCGCCCGACGGGCTGCCCCCTGTTCGCCATAACGCCAACTGGCCAGCAGGCGCAGGGGACGGCGCATGGCGGTATAGACAGCTCCCACACCGGCCTGATGCTGACCCAGGCGGCGATGCACGTCCACGCTGATGCCGGTATACAGTGACCCGTCGCTGCATTCCAACACGTACAGGAACCAGGGTTGCGGCGGCGCCAGCACATAAACGGGCTTTTCTCCTACAAGAGTGAAGTCCACGGCCCGGAATCCACGGCCAAAGGCCGCGACAAAGGCTTCCCGCACGGCCAGACGCCAGTCAAGAGCCAGCGAAGGGTCTTTCTGTTTCAGCACAGCAAGTGACGCAGGAATCTCGATGCCGGTAACGTCCTCATTGTCACTGGAAGCCCTGGATTGGGGCTGGCCCTCATTGTTGAAGCCCAGCAATAGCTGGTCAGGAGAGGGCGGCGGCGGTGACTTTCGTCCGCGTTTGCCGCGGGCGGGCCAGTGGGCTTCGAGCCGGTCGCTGGGCAGACCGGCATTGATTCCGTCTTCCATTTCGCCGTAGTAGTCCACGTAATAACGCGCGGAACTGACTCCCGGCAAGCAAAAATTAAAATTGGCATTGCCGCGTTGCAGGGGATCAAAGGTCCAGCGGATGCTGCGGTAACCGGCTCTGCGGGCCAGTTCCCTTTGGCGCAATTTGAGGGCGGTGCCAATGCCGCTGCCCTGATAACGCGGGTGGACGCCGGCCATGTGGGAAAGCAGAAAACGTTGGCCATCGCGCCAGGCGGGCATCCCGACCGTCATGCCGACGAGGGCGCCATCGACGAAGGCGCCCAGTACCTGCCCGCCATTCTTTGACGTGGCGAGCAAGGCGTGCACCGGCATGACCTCGACGGCGGGCGAGTTCCAGATCTGCTGTTGCAGGGCCACGGTCTCCTGCATGTCTGCCGGAGAACGCAGAAGGCGGGTGCAATGGCCAACGCTCATGGCGTCGCGACGAGAAACTCTCTGTAGCGGTCGTACAGGCTGGCGGACAGGGAAGCCGTCACCAACACGCCGTCGGCCCTGTGCTCCACCTGGGCCAGGGTTGCAGAATCATAGAGGGCCGAAATCAGGTCCCCGCGATCCCAGGGCAAATGCAGCCGGACCTCATGTTCGCCCTGCGCCAGCAAACTCTCAACCCGCTCGAGCAAGGTGTCCAGCCCCGTTCCCTTGAGAGCCGAAACCGGGGCCACGTCGGCATAGAGGCTTCCCTGATGCTGTGGCAGTTCCGGTTCACCATCGACCAGATCCAGCTTGTTCCAGACCAGAAGATGAGGCACGCGGGGCATGTCTATGGCGGCCAGCGTATCCTCCACTGCCTCAATGTGCTGCAGCGCGTTGGGATGCGATGCGTCCACGACGTGCAGGGCCATGTCGGCATCCAGCACTTCCTCAAGCGTGGCCTGAAAGGCCTCAATCAACGTCGTGGGTAACTTCTGGATGAATCCCACCGTGTCCGTCAACAGGATTTCGCGGCCGGAAGGCAGCGGAGTCTTGCGCGTGGTGGGGTCGAGGGTCGCAAAAAGCTGGTCGGCGACATAAACGCTGGATTCGGTCAGGGCGCGGAAGAGTGTGGACTTGCCGGCGTTGGTATAACCGACCAGTGCGACCACAGGAATGTTGCCTCGCGTACGACGTGAACGATAGCGGCCCCTGTGAGCCCGAACCTGGGTCAGATCCTGTTTCAGTTTGCGGATCTTGCGTCCGATTTCGCGGCGGTCCACTTCCAGCTGGGTCTCGCCCGGTCCACGCAGTCCAACGCCCCCGGCGCCGCCCCGCGCCGCGCCGCCCCCGGCCTGACGGGCCAGATGCGTCCACTGCCTGGTCAAACGCGGCAGGCGGTATTCGTACTGGGCCAGTTCAACCTGCAGCGCGCCTTCGCGCGTGCTGGCGTGCTGGGCAAAAATGTCCAGAATCAATGCCGAACGGTCCAGCAACTTGACGTCTTCGCCGAAGCGCTTTTCCAGTTCGCGCTGGTGACGCGGCGACAGTTCGTCGTCAAAGACCACGACCTGGGCATCGGATTCATCGATCAGGGAACAGACTTCGTCCACCTTGCCGGAGCCAATCCAGGTTGCCGGATCAATACGCTCCACCTGCTGGCTGGCCCTGCCACAAACGGTCATGCCGGCCGTGTCTGCCAGCAGCGCCAGTTCGTCAAGCGAATCGTCAAGGCCCAGCAGTGGGTGACTGCCCTTGATGGCCGCGCCCACCAAAATGGCTCTTTCCCTGTGTTCTTTGTCGTCGTAGCGGTAGTCGTTCACTGTTGATAGTTCAGTTTCGTGCCGGCACACATTCAGCGGTCATCAGCGCGGGGTCTTCCAGCGTCTGCAAGCCAGTCTCCAGGTCGCGCAACGCCCGCGAGGCGTAGGCCTGATAGCGCTCACGCTTGCGCCGGATACGGGTCTGCAAGGGTGGCAGAATGCCGAAATTCGCTTTCATGGGCTGGAATTCCTGCGGGTCCGCATGAGACACGTAGTGTAGCAGGGAACCGGTCATTGTGGTACGGGGAGGTATCCATGGCTCTCGCCCACACAGTGTTCTCCCCAGGTTGATCGCAGCAATCAGACCTGTAACGATGTTCCCTACGTAGCCCTCCACGCCCGTCAATTGACCCGCGATGAACAACTTCGGTCGCGCGCGCAGATCAAGGCCGGCGTTGAGCAGGGCAGGGGCGTTGAGAAAGGTGTTGCGGTGCATCTGGCCCATGCGAACAAACTCTGCATCTGCCAGGCCTGGAATCATGCGAAATATCTCCTTCTGCGCGCCCCAGCGGATGTTTGTCTGGAAGCCGACGATGTTGTACAGGCTGCCGGCGAGGTTGTCCTGCCGCAATTGCACGACTGCGTGAGGACGCCGTCCTGTTCGGGGGTCGCGCAATCCGACGGGACGCATCGGCCCGAAGGCAAGCGTTTCCGGCCCCCGTTCGGCAAGGTGTTCGATGGGGACACAGCGCTCGAAGAATTGCGGGTCCTCACACTCGAATTCACGCAATTTAATTCGTTCGGCCTCCAGCAATGCGTTGACAAATCGCCGATACTCACTTTCGCTGAGCGGGCAATTGATGTAATCACCTTGCCCCTTGTCATCGCTCTCCCGGCGGCTGGCGCGAAATGCGATCCCCATGTCAATGCTCTCTGCCTGAACGATCGGGGAGATGGCGTCGTAAAAGTACAGGTGTTCCTCGCCGGCCAGCTCCGCGAGCGATTGGGTCAGCGAAGGGGAGGTGAGCGGACCGGTGGCGAGGATGGCCGGGCCCTCCGGTATCTCCCTTACTTCCTCCCGCACAATCTGAATGGCGGGATGCCGGCTGATCGCCGCAGTGACCTGTTCGGCAAAGGCCTCACGATCGACGGCCAGAGCGCCGCCTGCCGGGACGGCTGAACGACCGGCGCAATCCAGCAGCAGGGAACCCATACGTCGCGTTTCCGCCTGCAGCAGACCGGAAGCCCGATCCACCAGACGCGAGCCGAGTGAATTGCTGCAGACCAGTTCGGCCAGTCGATCGCTGACGTGCGCTCCCGTACGCTGTCTCGGTCGCATTTCATAGAGCGTGACTTCAACGCCCCGTTGCGCCAGTTGCCAGGCTGCCTCGCTGCCTGCCAGCCCGCCACCAATCACAAGGGCCGAATCATTCATGAGGTGATTCCATCGCCTTTGGTTGCATCAGGCAGACAGGACGAAACGTGGCCCTCAACTGAACTGGCAGGGAATGGAACTGTTTCACCGAAACAGGTGTCCCGGTCCGGCCAGGAGAAGACACCGTCTGGTCAGAAGCGCGCCATCACGATCGAGGCATTCTGACCGCCCAGACCAAAGCTGTTGGACATCAGCATGTGCAGATCGGGGACGTCGCGGGCTTCGTTGGGAACGTAGTCCAGGTCGCATTCAGGGTCCGGCGTCTGGTAATTGATGGTCGGGTGCAACACGCGTTCAAACAGGGACATGGCGCTGGCAATGGCCTCTATGGCGCCGGAACCGCCCAGTGCGTGTCCCATCATGCTTTTGGTTGAAGACACCGCCAGATTGGGGGCATGGTGCCCAAAGATACGATGAATCGCCAGAGTTTCCATCTTGTCGTTGGCCTGGGTTGACGTGCCGTGGGCGTTGACGTATTGCAACTCGGAGGGGTCGACGTGGGCATCGTCCAGCGCCCATTGCATGGAGCGGATGGCGCCGCCCCCTTCAGGGTCCAGCGCGGCAATGTGGTAGGCATCCGAAGATGAAGCATGCCCCAGAATCTCCGCGTAGATGCGGGCCCCACGACGCAGCGCGTGGGCAAGGCTCTCCAGGATGAGGACGCCACAGCCCTCGCTGAAGACAAAGCCGGAACGATTGAGGTCAAAGGGCTGACTGGCTTCTTCCGGATTGTCATTGTAGCCGGCTGCGAGGGCCTGCATGGCCTCAAAGCCGGCCAGGGCATAGTCCTGCAACACGGCCTCAACGCCGCCGGCAATTGTCACGTCGGACCGTCCGTTGCGAATGAGTTCACTCGCATCGCCGACGGCCTGGGTGCCGGCGGCGCAGGCCGTGGACGGGGCATTGAGCGGCCCCAGGGCACGGAGAAAGCGACTGACGTAGTGGGCCGGCATGTTGGGCAGGGAATTGATCAGCGACAGGGGATTGGGTTTGCGGTAACCGCTGGTCTTGTAACGCCAGGTGCTGGTTTCCGCCATCTCATGGGCGCCAAGCGACGTGCCCATGACCACCCCGACCTTTTCTCCCTGGGCCTCTATGTCTTCAATGCTCAGGCCCGCATCGTCGATCGCCATTTTCGAGGCAGCCACAGCGAACTGGGAGGCGCGACCCATGCGCCTGGCTTCCTTGCGCTCTATGAATCCGGTAGGGTCGAATTTCCGCACCTCACCGCCAATCTTGACCGGCACGTGGTCCGTTTCGATCGTTTCCAACCGCCGAATTCCGGAACGGCCCGCCTTCAAACCTTCCCACAACGATCGCGCATTGCCCAGTGCAGTTACTGCGCCCAGCCCGGTGACGACGACCCGGGGACGTCCGTTTCGCAACAAGTCCATGATAGCCAGGCTCCTGTCCAGCTAACCAACAGGATGGGTCTGTACGCCAGAGCGTATAGCCTCAATGACGTTTCCCTCCACTGCGCGAGCCGCCTGCCTAATCGCATTGCAGACCGCTCTGGCATTGGATCGACCATGCCCGATTATAACCACACCATTGACGCCCAGTAGTGGCGCACCGCCCACCTCAAAGGTGTCTGCCCGGCGTTTGACCCGTCTGAAGGCCGGCTGAAGGATGGCGCCCGCAAGCAGGGACAGCGGGTCAGAACGGATCTCCTCATGGATCAGCCGTGTTACGTAACGGGAAGTGGACTCAAAGGTCTTGACCAGCATGTTGCCAAGAAAACCGTCGCTGATAACGACGTCCACCTTCCCTCCAAACACGTCCTTCGGCTCGATGTTACCAACATAGTTGAGTCCGCTGTTGCGCAGCAGTGGGTCCGTCTGGCGCACCAGGTCGTCGCCCTTGCCTTCTTCCTCGCCGTTTGAAATCAGACCGACGTGGGGTAATGGAATATTGAGTACATTTTGCGCGTAGATTTGTCCCATCTGGGCGAATTGCAGAAGCCATTCGGGTCTGGAATTGGTGTTTGCTCCGATATCCAGCAAAATGACGATCTTGTTCCCGATTGGGAAGATACCGCTCACTGCCGGGCGTTTGACGCCGGAAATCCGTCGCAGGGTAAACAGCGTCGCAATGGTGAGGGCGGCGCCGGTGTTGCCCATACTGACAAATGCATCGGCCTGCCCGTCCCTGACCATTCGCATGCCCACGTGCATGGAAGAGTCGGGCTTGCCCTTGCTGACGACTGCGGGCCGGTCCGTCATGGTGACAGCCTGGGAACTGTGGCAAATCTCGATTGGCAGGCCATTGACCCGGTGCTTGTCCAGTGCTTCACGGATACGCCCGTCATCGCCAACGAGTACAATGCCAAGGTTGTTTTCACTGGCGGCCATTACAGCGCCGGTTACATCCGGGACAGGGCAATTGTCGCTACCCATGGCGTCAACAGCTATGCGCATACCTTCTCCTGCAGGTCGCCGCGGAGTGTATCACAAATTGCTCGCCCTGGTAGCATGGCATTGACAGTAAAGGGGCCGACGCTATACTTGTGCGGATTGCCCCGGTGGCGGAACAGGCAGACGCGCACGGTTGAGGGCTGTGTCCTTTCGGGGGTGGAGGTTCAAATCCTCTCCGGGGCACATGTCGGGCACGTTTTGACCCGCGCCGTGGACTGCCACGCAGATGGGCGATCTCCCGAAGCCGGGAACCTGCACCTTTAGGACTCCGGGGAGGCAGGGATGAGCGGATCGAGCGTCCAGATTCTCGCCCAGGCTCATGCCTATATTGAAGCAGGCAACCTTGAAGATGCGGAAAACCTGATCCGCTCCCTGCTCGAGCAGGATCCGGAAAACACCGATGCCTGGTGGCTCCTGGCGCATTCGGTAAGGGATGCCCGCGCCGCCAGGGAAGCGCTTGACGAGGTATTGCGCCTCGACCCCAATGACCAGCAGGCGCGTTCCCTGCTTTCCGCCCTAGACGACCGCTTTCCATCGGAACAGGGACCCGGCAGTGGGCAGGGCTGGCAGTATTTACAGCCCCGATTATCCAGGCCCCGCATGCCATCTTTCAATATTCCGGGCGGCCTCGACGACTATTCGACTCCTGTCAGTTACCTGGTGCTGGTTATCCTGCTGATCGCCGGTGCCTGGTTGATGTTGCGTTATCTCGGAATCGAACTGGATTTGACAACTCCAACGACCACAACTCCGCAAGCAGAAGTTGCCCAGGCCGTGGGAACGTCCGCCACTGACATGGCGGATTCGACGGAATTGTCAGTTGCTGGCGGAACAGCTGCGACGGAGACTGGAGGCATTACCCAGCCAGATGGCCCCCTCGCAGATTCGGCGTCGGCGGAAGCGACAATCGCCCCGACTCCGGAAGTCAGCGGGGCTGGCCCGGTCCTGACGCCTGCGCAGATTTCACCCGCTCCTGCGATTCCTGACTCTGACGAAAACGAAGGCCCGGACACTGCTACTGTTGAGGCCGGGATGGCGACTTCCGCACCCTTGCCGACTGTAACGCCAATTCCTGTGCCTACCTTTCCCTTCCCGATTCAGACCGATCCTGCGGAGTTCACCTCCCTTTATCTTGCGGCGTACCCGCAGGCAGGTCTGCAACTGGCCGCCAATACGCCATTGCTGGAAGGGTCCCAATTCGGCAGTGTTGCCCTTGCGAGTGTTTGTCTGCAGGGCTCGTTGCGTAACACAATGAACACGGCGATGGAATTGATGGCCAGTTTCGCGGCGCAACTTCAAAACAGCGCTCCTGCGCTTGGAGTCAAGGTACTGGACTGCGAGAACAACGGTGCGGTGCTTCGAATTGTTGCTGCGCCAATGCAAAGGGCGCTTGAGTGGAGTGAAGGAATGCTGTCGCTGACGGAGTTTCAGGCCTCCTGGGAGGCGGTCGGCTAGGACGACCCGTCGCCGTTACCCGCCTCAACGGGAATGCGGACAATGAATGTAGCGCCTTCACCTGGTGCGCTTTCTACCTGAATGGTCCCGCGGTGCTGCTGGACAATGCTGTTGCTGATGAACAGCCCCAGGCCACGGCCTTCTTCCCGCGTCGTAAAATAGGGTTCGAATATCTCTTGCAGATGCTCCGGGGCAATGCCTTGCCCGTTATCGCTCACCCGAATCTCTACCATGTCATTGAATACAGATGCGGACAGGGAGAGCAAGTCTCCTCGCGACATGGCTGACCGGGCATTTAGAATTAAATTGATGAAAACCTGCTCAAGCTGGTCGCGATTGCCACGGACCGTTGGCAACTGAGGCAGGTTAACTTCCATTCGCAGTCCATCCTTCCGAAAGAGCTTGTGGTTTAGTTGAACGACCCCTCCCAGCAAGTCCTCAAGGTCCAGGGAAGCAAAGACTGAATCTTCACTGTCGCGGCGCGTGAAACCCAGCACCTGGCCAACCGTCCTGGTGATTCTGTCGATGCTTTCCTGAATGCGTTCGACGTCACCAGGTTCCGGCAGAACTCCGTCACGAATGTCTTCCAGCATGTCATCCAGCAGGATGCGAATCGGCTGCAGCGGGTTATTGATCTCATGGGCGAGTCCGGCGGCCAGGTGGCCGATAGTCACCAGCTTTTCGCTGCGGATAAGCATGTTTTGCGCTGTTTCCAGGTCAGCGCTGCGCTCGCGCACGGTCTCTTCCAGTTCAAGGTTTTGTTGCGTGATCATTTCCAGTAATTTTGCGTCATGGAGCGCCAAAACGGCCTGATGGCTGATACCTTCCAGCAGTTCCAGTTGCCGCTCGCTGTATCTGTCCCTGCTGCTTGCGACCAGGGTACCAGCCTGCAAGTCGTCACCATGCCGGGTCACAGAGATCATGCAACCGGTCCAACCCGGTGGTAACCCCGGTGCATCATTGAGCAGGCTGGACTGCCGGGTCTTTTGCAACAAATCAAGGAAAGCCGGCGCCTGGTCATTTGTCCTTCCCTCCTGGCCCTGGTGATAAACCAGTCTTGAAAGGAGATTGCCTTCCCTGTCAAGACGACCCAGGGCAACCAGCGAGCCGGGAAGCAGTTTCAGGGTCAACCTTGGCATGAGTTCCAGCAACTCGCCGACCGACTTGACGCGGTTAAGTTGTTCGCTGGCCTGCAACAGGGCCTCAAGCTCACCGGTGCGTTGTTGCAAATCCGTGTGCAACTGCGAGGACTGCAGCTTCTTCTGAATTCGCGCCAGCAATTCGCGGGGACTGAAGGGCTTGTAGACCCAGTCGTCCCCCTCCAGTCCGGTGTCCAGGTTCCCGGCTGCAAGCCTGCGCGGATGAGAACTCGTAATAATGACCGGAATACCTGCAGTAGCCATGTCACTGCGCAATTGGTGCAATACTTCCAGCCCGCCCAGGCTCGGCAATTCCGCGTTTAGTATGGCGATCGATGGCAACAGGCGGCGAGCACAGGACAGGGCGTCCGCGCCATTTGCCACACAGTGGACCCTGTAGTTTTCCCGATTGAGGATTTGTTCCAGTTGACTGGATTGCAACTGGTCCTGGTCTGCGTAAAGAATCAGGGGCAGTGAGTGGGATGTAGTCATCATGGATGCCTCATACTGTTACTGCACTATGGTACAATCCTGGCAGGGAAACGGCAATAAAAACATTCACCTCGGTACCCTTCATGGCCGTCAAAGTCATAGCCCGAAACCGCAAGGCAGCGCACGATTACTTCCTGGGAAGCCGCTTTGAGGCCGGCCTGGTCCTGACGGGATCGGAGATTAAATCCATAAGGGCAGGCCGCGTCAGCCTCCGAGAGGGCTATGTTCAGGAACGCGATGGCGAGCTTTGGCTGGTGGGTTGCCACATCGCCGTTTACGAGGAAGCGGGTCGTTTCGGACACAGCGATCCCTTGCGGCCCCGCAAACTTCTGCTGCATCGTCGGGAAATCCGGCATATTTCGTCACAGTTGCGGGAAAAGGGCGTAGCGGCAGTCCCGACCTCGCTTTATCTGGATCACGGTTTGGCCAAACTGGAAATTGCCCTGGCGCGAGGGAAACGCCAGTATGACAAACGGCGGGCGATTGCGGAGCAAGACAGCAAAAGGCAAATTGAACGGGCGCTTCATCAACGCGGTTGATGTCAACTCACGTTCTCGGACGGTCAATTACTGCTGATAAGGGTACTTATCATCTGATAACATTTCGTGAACCCCTTTCACCGCAACACGAGGTCCGCTCAAGGACATGATTGACCAGTTGTCAATCCCGCCGGGCAAAACACGATATCCCGTGGCGCGGATCGAATTCACGTGTCCAGTCTGGCAGCCGGTGAACGCGGCAGTCAGGGTTCGCTGATGCAATATCGCCAGGGGAGACGGTCGCGAAGACAGCTCCTGTATGCGGTGCTCTTGCTGGTGATTGCTGTGGCAATTCTGGCTGCGTCAGGTGCAGGTATTGTGTACGGCTTTCGCAATGTGCTGTTGCCCGGTCAGCAGCAGCGCATCATCGACCAGTTGCCCTTTATGCGGGTCCTGATGGTCCCCACACCGCCAGGCGGAACCCTGCCAACGGCCGTGCCGGTGGAAGGCGGCCCTTCCGCATCCGACCTGCTGTCTGATTTGGCGCTGCCCGATGCCACAGTAACGGACGAGCATGATCCAGGTACGCCCGAGCCCACAGCCACTTCGCCAGCCATTGTCGTGGCGACCGCCAGCCCCGTTCCCACGGCAACGCCCCTCCCTTCACCGACCTGGACCGCGCCGCCGCCCCTGCTGGTTACCCAGGTGACCGAAAGCAGGGCTCCGGCGTCCACGCGTTTGACAGGCTTTACCCACATCACGCAGACCTGGAACAACTGCGGTCCGGCCAATCTGGCCATGGCCCTGAGCTACTTCGGCTGGAATCGCGGCCAAATTGTTATTGCCGATCGCCTTAAGCCCCATCGGGAAGACAAGAACGTCAGCCCACAGGAAATGGTCGCCTTTGTCAACGAAGCGACGCAAGTCAGGGCTCTCACCCGCATGGGCGGCAATGTCAACCTCCTGAAGCAACTGCTCGCGGCAGAAATGCCGGTCGTCGTGGAGACCGGCTTTACACCCGAGGGCTATGACTGGCTTGGACACTACCAGACCCTCGTCGCCTATGACGATGCTTCCGGCACGTTCTGGCTCTATGACAGTTTCCTGGGCGAGGGGGAGAACTCCGCCGGGATGACGGAAAGCTACGACGAACTGGATGGCAACTGGCGACCCTTCAACCGCAGCTTCATAGTTTTGTACCATCCTGAACAGGAAGCCACGCTGCGGCGGATCCTTGGAGATCTGGTGACCCCTGTCGGCGCTGCAGAAGTTGCTCTGGAAACCGCGCGGGCCGAAGCGCGGGCGGACCGTCAGAACGCCTTCGCCTGGTTCAACATGGGTTCCTCGCTGGTGCGTCTGGGGCGACACGCGGAGGCGGCAACAGCCTTTGACCAGGCGCGTCGTATTGGTACGCTTCCCTGGCGCATGACCTGGTACCAGTTTGGCCCCTTTGAGTCCTATTTCCATGCCGGAAGGCTTGACGACGTCCAGGCGCTGGTAAGCGTCAACATGGGCAATGGCGCGCGCTTTGTCGAGGAGACCTGGTACTGGCAGGGCCGCGTCATGCAGCAGCGTGGAGATCTTCAGGGCGCCAGAAACGCCTACACCCAGGCGATTCAACTCAATCGTTTCTACGAAGAAGCGCGGGCAGCGCTCGCGGCTTTGTAAAATGGTTGCGGATCAGTTAAGGGATTCACCGGCCCGGCACCGACGGCGATTGGCGCGCTCGACGTTGCTGGTGATGATTGCCTTCGCCGGCGCCAAGCTCATCAGTCTGGTCCAAACCGTCGTCATCGCCCAGGTCTTTGGGCTCAGTAGCGACTACGATGCCTACGTCGCCGCCAACGGCTTGCCGGAGTTGATATACACACTGATCGCCGGTGGCGCGATGGCGCACGCCTTCATTCCGGTTTTCAGCGGCCTGCTGGCGCGGGGCGACAGGAAAGGCGCCTGGCGAACGGCGTCCCTCGTCATCAACTCGGTCTTTCTGGTGACGTTGCTGTTGAGTCTGCTGACTTTCGTGGGCGCGCCCTGGTTGACGGCCAACTTGGTAGCCCCGGGCTTCGACGCCGACGCCCAGGAGCGGACGGTCGTTCTGATGCGGATCCTGCTGCTGACGACCCTGATTTTCTCCATCAGCGGGCTTTGCATGGGCATTTTGCAAAGTCACAACCATTTCCTCCTGCCGGCTCTGGCGCCCGTGCTTTATGACGTGGGCATCCTGTTTGGCGTAATCTTTCTGATTCCGACCATCGGCATCTATGGAATCGCCTGGGGCGCCGTGCTGGGCGCTCTTCTGCATCTGGGGATTCAGGTGCCGGGTTTATTGCATTATCGGGCGCGCTGGTGGCCCCTTGTCGATCTCGCGGACCCGCGCCTGCGCGAGATACTGCATTTGATGATGCCCCGCATCGCCGGGCTCGGAGTTTTCAGCCTCAACTTTCTGGTGATGAACAACATCGCCTCCAGGCTGGGAGAGGGTTCGGTCAGCGCACTCAGCTGGGGCTGGCGTGTGATGCAGATCCCGCAAACGCTCATTGGCACGGCGATGGGCACGGTGATATTTCCAACCCTGGCGGCACTCAGCGAACTGGGGGATGAAAATGGCAAACGGGACTTCATGGCCGGTGCATTCCGCTTCATACTGGTCGCCAGCATCCCCGCCGCCGTCGGTCTGATCCTGTTGGGGCAGCCAATTGTCGCCCTGCTGGAGCGCGGCGCGTTCGATGCATCAGCCTCATCTCTTGTCACGTCTACCCTGCGCTTTTTCGCTCTTGGCCTCGTCGTTCATTCAGTGCTTGAGATTGTTGCCCGCAGTTACTATGCGGACAAGGATACCTTGACGCCGCTTTGGGCCGCCCTGGGCGGGGCGGCCATCAACCTTGCCGGCGCTTTCCTTTTCAGTGGGGTATTGCTGGTCGAAAACAATGGAATTCCTGGCGGACCCTTCGCCCTGCTACCGCTTCAGGATCTGGACCGGGGCGTGGCGGGACTTGCCCTCGCGAATTCGCTGGGGACCGCCTTGGAAGTCGCCGTGCTGCTCTGGATTCTGCGCCGTCGCTGGCATGGCATACAGGAGAGCGCGCTGGCAAGGACCTTGCTCAGGACGACAGCAGCGAGTCTGTTGATGGCGCTGGCGATTGTACTCTCCTCCCCCCTGCTCTCGCTTCCCGGCGGCATTGCTGGCGATGCCCTGCAGGTCATGTTACAGGTGCTGATCGGCGTCATGGTGTACCTGTTGGGCGCCCTGTTGCTGGGGATGCCCGAAATTCGCCTCCTGTGGCAAATTTGGCTGCGGCGAAGTCAGTCGAACGGAGAGTCAGTTGGCGCTTGAAATCCTGACCCTTGCACTGGGTGCATTTGCGACCAACGCTTACATCATCGGCAGTCATGCCACTGGCGAGGCAATCGTCATTGACCCTGTGGACGATGCGGAACGCCTGGTCGGGGAAGCGACGGCGTCCGGCTGGGAAATCTCCCTGATTCTTGTCACGCACGGCCACCTGGACCACGTGATGGCCGCGGCCGATGTGGTGAGGCTGACATCCGCGCCCCTTTGCATTCACCAGGCGTCCCCACGATTGCAGGCCGGTGGCATCCAGGACCCGGTCCTGCAGCAACTCTTCCCTGCCCTGCCGGTCCCGGATCGCCTGTTAACGGACGCGAATGAGGCCTGCGGTCTGCCCGGCATCGAGCTGCGTTCAATCTACACGCCGGGGCATGCGCCGGATCACGTCGCCTTTTATCAGCCGGAACGTGGCGTCCTGTTCGGTGGCGACAGTCTGTTTGCCGGCAGTATCGGCAGGACGGACTTCCCCAATTCAGATCTGAACACGCTCCTGCGCTCCATTACAGGACCGTTGTTTGCCCTGCCGGATGACACCCGCGTCCTGCCGGGTCACATGGGGCCTACCACAATCGGCCAGGAGCGCCGCAACAACCCCTTTGTACTGGACTACCTGCGTTATATCGAAGCGTCGGACGGCCCGGTGACGTGATCCGGCTCGCCAGTCTGTTGGTTGCGCTCATGACCCCGGTATTGCTCGTCCTAGGCAACATCCTGCTGGTCATGACGCCCTTGTGGCTGACTGTCGCGTATTCAAGGCCCGGCTTCCCGCGGGACAGCTACGGACTTACCACGTCAGACCGCATCGAACTCGCGACCCGCGTCACCAACTGGCTGGGTAACGATGAGGGAAGGGATGCCCTCGTCGACCTGAGCACTCCCGACGGCCAGAAGGCCTTCAATGCCAGAGAGTTGCGGCATTTGTGGGACGTCAAAGTGCTAACAGGTCAGGTGTATCGCCTTGCGATTGCGACTCTTGCGCTGTTCGCCATCTGCAGCGGGATTTGTCGCCGCAAGGGCGTGTTGGGCCTGGCGCTTCAACGCGCGGCGCGCCTTACCCTGATCATTCTGTTGGCAATCATGGTGTTTTCCATAGCCAGTTGGGACCAGGCATTCACCGAATTTCATCGTCTGTTCTTCGCCAGCGGAACCTGGTACTTCGCCTGGTCGGACACGTTGATCCGTCTCTTCCCCGAACGATTCTGGATCGACACCCTGCTCTTTCTGGCGGGATTGACGGCCCTGCAGGCCCTGGTCCTGGTCTGGCTGGCGGAGCCGTCCGCGACCGGCTGGAAGACATTCCGCCACCTGCTATACTGGCGCCGCAAAGACCTTGGAGCTTCAAACCTTGAACAAACAAAGTGTCCGTGACGTCTCGCTGACGGGCAAACGCGTGCTGATGCGGGTCGATTTCAACGTCCCCCTTCGCGACGGCGTCGTCGGCAACGACGCGCGCATCCGGGCAGCCATCCCTACGCTGCAATTCGTGCTGGAGCGTGGGCCAAAGGCGCTCGTTTTGCTCTCGCACCTTGGACGTCCGAAGGGCCGGATGGACCCCCGTTGGTCGCTGCAACCGGTGGCCCTGCGGCTGCAGGAGCTTCTGGGACGGGAGACACACTTCATAGCGGATTGCGGCGGCCCCCTTACTCAGTCAGCCCTGGCGACTTCGCCGGGTGAGGGGATACTGCTGCTCGAAAACACCCGTTTTGATCCTGGCGAAACTTCCAACGACCCGGCCCTGGCCAGCTCGCTGGCCTCGCTGGCCGACATCTTCGTCAATGACGCCTTTGGCGCGGCTCATCGCGCCCATGCCTCGACAGTCGGTGTCGCTCAGTACCTGCCGGCAGTGGGCGGACTGTTGATGGAGCGCGAGCTGGATTACCTGGCCACCGCGCTTGAGTCCCCGCGCCGCCCCTTCGTCGCCATCCTGGGCGGCGCCAAGGTCTCGGACAAGATTCGCGTCATCGAAGCTTTGCTGCAAAAGGTCGACCGCCTGCTCATAGGCGGCGGCATGGCGAACACCTTTTTCCGCGCGGGTGGCCTTGACCTGGGCGCTTCGCTGGTGGAGGAAGACGCCGTAAAAACTGCTGCGACTCTGCTGAAACAGCATGGTGACCGAATCGTACTGCCGGTCGATGCGGTCCTCGGCGACTCTTTTTCGGAAGATGCCAATGTCCGTTGCATCGGTCTGAATGAAAACGTTCCCCCGGGTTGGGCGATTTACGACATTGGCCCGGCAACCCTGCGGCAATTTGCAACGGAGTTGCGAGACGCCCGCACGATAGTCTGGAACGGGCCGATGGGCGTGTTTGAACTTGCGCCCTTCGCCAGAGGGAGCAATGAGGTCGCGGCGCTGCTGGCCGAAGCAACCGCGTCCGGTGCCACGACCATTATTGGCGGTGGCGATTCGGCGGCCGCCGTGGAAGCAGCAGGCCTGGCCGCGTCGGTCACGCACATATCCACTGGTGGCGGCGCCAGTCTGGAAATGCTTGAAGGTCGGGTCTTGCCCGGTGTCGAAGCGCTGAATGATCGACAGACAGAAGATTAACGTGCAGAAATCGCGAGAAACGGAGTCCTGATGCGCGTTCCCGTCATTGCCGGCAACTGGAAGATGCACAAGTCTGTGGCTGAATCGGCGACCTTCGCCCGCGAACTTCTGACTTCCATCGCAACTTACGAAAACGTGGAACGAATCGTCGCGCCCACCTTTCTCGCCCTGACGGCCGTGGCCGAAGCCTTGCGCGGAAGCGGGGTCGGAGTCAGCGCCCAGGACGCCCATTTTGAGCCTCAGGGCGCCTACACCTCCCAGGTCTCGGCGGCCATGCTGAGTGGGATCGCTTCCTACGCCATCATCGGCCATTCCGAATGCCGGGCATGGCTGGGCGAAACGGATGAGCGCGTCAATCTCAAGGTGAGGACAGCCTTGTCATACGACCTGACCCCCATCGTGGCAGTTGGCGAAAATCTGCAGCAGTACGAGGCGGGCCAGACTTTCGACGTGGTCGGCGGACAGGTCCGGGCGGCACTGCGGGACGTGGAGCCCGAGGCCATGAGCCGGGTCATCCTCGCCTATGAACCGGTCTGGGCGATTGGCACGGGCCGCAATGCGAGCGCGGAGATCGCCCGCGACGTCATTGGCACATGTGTCCGCGCTACGGTCGCAGGGATTTACGGGGACCACGTTGCGCAGGAGGTCCGCATTCTTTATGGCGGGAGCGTGAAACCCGACAACATGTCGCAATATATGGCGGAGCAGGAAATCGACGGGGCGCTGGTTGGCGGCGCGTCGCTATACGTTGCGGATTTCACCGCGCTGGTCGCGATTGCCGCGCGGGAGAAAGCAGTCTGCAGCGATTCATGAATTGTTGGCGGCGACATCTCCGGGAACGCACCACCATGGATTGCAGTGATTTGACTGTCAGGTACCAAACTGGCGGTCACCGGCGTCACCCAGACCAGGCATGATGAACCCTACCTCGTTGAGTTGCCTGTCCACTGCGGCGACGTGAATGGGCACCTCGGGATGGGCGGTTGCCAGCCGTTCCACGCCTTCGGGAGCGGCAATCAGGCCCATGTATTTGATTCGACGCACGCCCCAGCGCTTGAGAATGTCGATGGTTGCCACTGCCGAGCCACCGGTGGCCAGCATGGGGTCCAGCACAATGCAGACGTTTACCGTGGGTTCGGTTGGCAGCTTGTTGTAATACTCGACGGGGCGCAGGGTCTCTTCATCGCGATAAAGACCGATGTGCCAGACCTGAACGCTTGGCAGCAACTCCATCACGCCGTCGACCAGGCCCAGGCCGGCACGCAATACGGGCACAAGGCCGATGGTCTCGCGGCAACTGCCGCCTTTGGCGATGCCCAGCGGCGTTTCAACACTGTGCGCCGTCAGATCCAGGTCCCGCGTGACCTCATAGGAAATCAGCAACGCCAGTTCGCGCACCAGTTCACGGAACGCCCGATGGTCGGTACTCACCGAGCGAAGTTGCGTCAACTTGTGAATGGCGAGGGGGTGACTGGAAACGTGCAGCCTGGCCATGGCACTGCCCTTCCCTGCGCTTGCGGGTGAAAGCGGCACCAGTATACTTGACTCTTCAGCCAACCGACGAGGGCAGCGATGGTCCCGGGGAATCGCATGGTCGGCGGCCAACGCCGCCAGGGCGAGCGCGAAAATCACGCCTTGCGCCCGCAACTTCTCGTGGACGTCATCGGCCAGCAGAGGGTACGGGAAAACCTGCGGATCCTGGTGGAAGCGGCGCAGTTGCGCAGCGAGCCGGTCGATCACATCCTCTTCTATGGCCCGCCCGGGCTTGGCAAAACGTCGCTCGCCCACGTCGTCGCCAATGAAATGAATTGCAACATTCGCATCACTGCCGGTCCATCAGTGGAACGCGCCGGCGATCTTGCCGCTATCCTGACTCATCTGCGCGAAAACGACATTCTCTTCATCGACGAGGTGCACCGCCTCGGTCGGGCCGTTGAGGAAGTGCTCTATCCGGCCATGGAGGAATATGCGCTCGATATAGTCATTGGCAAGGGGCCGGCGGCCAGGAACGTCCGCCTGAACCTGCCGCGCTTCACGGTAATTGGCGCCACGACGCGTCTGTCCCTGCTGGCCAGCCCGTTGCGCGACAGGTTCGGGGCCAGCTTTCGCCTGGACTTTTACGATCTGGAGGCAATACGTCACATAATCGTGCGTGCGGCCGCGATGCAGGACATGCGCATCGAACCCGGCGGCACAGAGGAAATTGCAGGGCGGGCCCGCGGCACGCCACGCGTGGCGCTGCGTTTGTTGCGGCGTGTGCGGGATTACGCCCAGGTGCGGGCCCAGGGCATCATCACAGCCGACGTTGCGACGGAAGCGCTTTGCCTGATGGAGGTCGATGCCCTGGGACTGGACGATGTCGATCGGCGCATATTGGCGGCTATTATTGACAAGTACGAAGGCGGCCCCGTCGGTCTGGAGACCATTGCGGCCTCCATCAGCGAAGACAGCAGCACGATCATGGACGTCTATGAGCCCTATTTGCTCCAGTTGGGTTTCCTTGAACGCACACCCCGCGGCCGCGTCGCCACCCGCAGCGCCATGAATCACCTGGGAGTCGAAAAGGCCGGCGACGCGCAAGACCTGCAGGAACGCCTGCCTGGCGTCTGATTCGCAGGGCGACGGCATGAACATCGCGGACTTCGATTACGAACTTCCCCGGGACTGCATTGCACAGCGACCAGCCGAACCGCGGGACCACGCCCGGCTCATGCTGCTGGACAGCAACAGCGGCAGGGTCGCCCATCACCATTTCCATGAACTGGGACGTTTTCTGTACCCCGGTGACGTGCTCGTTCTGAATGACACGCGCGTGTTTCCGGCCCGCCTTGCGGCGACAAAGAGCGTGACCGGGGGCAAGGCGGAAATCCTGCTGCTGCGTCAACTGGACGCCACGCATTGGCTGGGTCTTGTGCGAGGCAAGGGGCTGAGGACCGGTGCAAGCCTGCGCCTGGGCGAATGCGACATAGACGTCACCGTGTGCGAAGAACGGGAAGCGGGCTTGCGAGTTCTGCATTTTAGCCGCAGCATCGACGCGGAACTGGAAGCCCTTGGTCACACGCCCTTGCCCCCGTACATCACTCAGCCGCTAAAGGACCGTGAGCGTTACCAGACTGTTTACAGTCGCGATGTCGGTTCCGCGGCGGCGCCAACAGCCGGTCTGCACTTCACCACCCGCTTGCTCGCGCGTTTGCAGCAACAGGGCATCCAACTTGCCTGTTGCACGCTGCACATCGGTCTGGACACCTTTCAGCCCATCAAGGTTGAAAAGGTTGGCGATCATCGCATGCACAGCGAAGAAGCCAGTCTGGGCCTCGCCGCCGCGGCCACCATCAACCAGGCAGCGGAAAATGGCGGGCGCATCATTGCCGTCGGCACGACCTCGGCCCGTACCCTGGAGAGCGCCGCAGTCAAGGCCTCGGCTGGAGAAAGGGTCGCTGCCTACGACGGCAACACCTCCCTTTTCATTACGCCAGGGTATCGCTGGCGCGCGGTTGACGGGTTAATCACCAATTTCCACTTGCCTCGCTCGACGCTGTTGCTGATGGTCAGCGCGCTGGCCGGCAGGGAGAATGTGTTGCGCGCCTATAGAGTCGCCCGGGACAGTGGCTATCGCTTCTATTCCTTCGGCGACGCCATGTTTATAGGGCTGCAAACAGACTGTTGACCCGGCGCTGGCCGATCGCTATACTGCGCCAGCCCTGAAGGGCACAAGCGTTACCAGATTTCCCCGTCGGAGCCAGGAAAGGCGTGGGTCAGCCGGCGGAGGCAAGAGAAGCCTGGAGACTCCCATGTATGCGGTAATACGGACTGGCGGACGCCAGTTTCGCGCTGAAGTCGGCAAGACGATCGACGTCGAGCGCCTTCCCCATGAAGTCGATGACAGCTTTGATATCACGGACGTTCTGCTGGTTGAAGACGGTGAGAACACCGTGATCGGTCAACCTGTGGTTGAAGGCGCCAGTGTGCGCGTGAGGGTGCAGGAGCAGGGCCGCGGCAAGAAGATCATCGTCTTCAAGTATAATCCACGGACGAACTATCGCCGCAAGCAGGGTCACCGTCAGTATTTCACCCGCTTGCTGGTCGAGGACATTTCTCTTTAGAACCAGGGGTCAGGAGAAAGCAATGGCACACAAAAAGGGCGGTGGTTCCAGCAGCAATGGCCGCGACAGCAATTCCAAGCGCCTGGGCGTTAAGCGCTATGGTGGCGAGCAGGTCATCCCCGGCAACATCATCGTGCGCCAGCGCGGCACACAATTTCATCCCGGCCTGGGCGTGGGCATGGGTCGCGACTATACGATCTTCGCCACCACCACAGGCTACGTCACGTTTGAGCGCATCCGCGGAAAACGCGGTCGCCAGCGCATCAGCGTAATTTCGGAGCGGCCGCAGGAGGTCACACTCCAATGAGAGAGGCGATCCATCCGCGGTGGTATTCCGCAGCACGGGTCATCTGTTCCTGCGGCAACAGCTGGACCACGGGCGCGACCGTCCCGGAATTGCGTACGGACATTTGTTCCCGCTGCCATCCCTTTTACACCGGTGAGCAGCGCATCGTCGATACCGAAGGCCAGGTGGACCGCTTCCTGAAACGCCTGCAGATTCGCGAAGACATTTTGCAGGAGGAGCAAGCGCGCCAGGAAGCGCGGGTGTCGCCGCAGCGGCCAATGACCGACCTTGGTCTGGCAAAGCGTCACCTGAACATTTTCATCGACCAGGGAATCGAGGAAGTGGGCCAGTTCATGGAACGGCTGGAACAGGGCGACAGCGCCATCCTCGAGATTCCGGGGATCGGGCGCAAGGCACTGGCCGACGTCAAACGGGAACTGCGTACGCTGGGGTATGAATTACCTGAAGGTGCCTGAAGTCTACTGACAGAATTCAGTCATGCAACCGCTGGCAGACACGCAGAAGCGCGTGTCTGTCTTCGTGCCGGAAAGGAACGGGGCAAGGTGAGCCCATCCGGTGGTCGCGTAGAAGTAATTTGCGGCAGTATGTTCTCCGGCAAGACTGAAGAATTGATCCGCCGGGTGCGCCGTGCAATCATCGCCAGGAAAAAAGTGCAGGTCTTCAAACACAGTCTCGACGACCGTTTTGGCGGGACCGGACGCATAAGCAGTCATGACGACAGTCACGTGACGGCCGTACAGATCGCCAGCTCTGAAGGCCTGATCGGTCTGTTGCACCCTGAAACGTCGGTCGTCGCCATTGACGAGGCGCAGTTTTTCGACGGCGACCTGCTTGCGGCCGTGGAAACGCTGGCCAACCGGGGCCTGCGGGTCATGGTTGCCGGCCTGGACACGGACTTCCGCGGAGAGCCCTTTGGCATAATTCCGGTGCTGATGGCGGTCGCCGAGGAAGTGACCAAACTCAATGCCATTTGCACGGTCTGTGGCGAACCGGCCAGCCGCACCCAACGTCTGGTCAACGGCCAACCCGCGCACGTGAACGACCCGGTCATCCTGGTTGGCGCCAGCGAAAGCTATGAGGCGCGCTGCCGGGCCCACCATGAGATTCGCAGGGATTCCTGAAGTGTCTCTCCGAAAATACTTTGCATGACAAACTAAATTGTGCTACACTTGCGCTGAACATTTGAGTGGATCAAGAGATGGCAGTACGGGCCCGCCCCTTTGACTTCGCGGAACAGGATACGCCACGGCAGCAACCCGGCCTCTGGCTAAAGAACCGCCGCTGGGACATGAGCTTCATCATTCTCAGCGTCTTTCTGGTCCCTATTCCCTATTTGCTCTATCTGTTCGGCGTCAATCAACTGGGACTGGATCCGGACCTGAGCCGCAATGCCATCAATGCCTTCGTGGCCGTCGCCGTCGGTGGCCCCCACATGATGTCGACCTTCCTGCGCACCGGCCTTGACCGGGAATTCAGTCGACGTTATCCGATGCTGCTGCGTTCTTCCATCATCATCCCGCTGATCGTCGTTTCACTGGCCTTTCTCAATCTCACCCTGCTGCTGACCATCTTCTTTTTCTGGGCCATGCTTCACGTGCTGCATCAGGCGACCTACGTGACGGAACTCTATAACCACCGCGAACACAAGGTGTTGAAGCGCCCTCAAATCAGCGCTGCTGCCCGTCTGATCGATTACACACTGATCCTTACCTGCCTGTTTCCCATGGCCGCAATGAAAATCAGTGAAGGCAACTTCCGCGTAGGCGCCAATGACCTCACTGCGGTCATCCCGCATTTGTTTCAGGACGCCTGGTTCTTTACGGCCGCTGCCGCCGTGTTTCTGGTGGCGCTGGGCCTCTACGTCGTCAAATCAGTCATGGAATACCGGGCAGGCCTGATCAACTGGCCCAAGACGATATTCATCACCCTGACGGTGGCCGTCTTCTTTCCGCTGGCGGGATTCGAGAATCTGGACACCGCCTTTCAGGGCGCCAACACCTGGCATTCCTTTCAATACCTGCCGCTGACCTTTTACATCATCAAGCTGAAGCAGCGCAGTCAGCCACGGTTCGAGTGCCAGGCCCCGCTGGTCGCGCGCTTCAGTCGCGGCGAAAACACGCGCGGGCTCTACGTTCTAAGCATCTTGATGCTGGGCGGCTCGCTCGTCATCTTCCTGCTCGTTTACGCGATTGCCGGCACGCTGATCCCGGACATCGACCCAAACCGGCACTTTGACATCGCCTATTACACGGCGATCCTGTCATTCCTGTGGATACACTACTATCACGACCATTTCCTGTTCACAGATTTTGAGGCCCTGGACGAGGCGCACTATTCCTGACTGTCGCCCAGGCTGGTGAAATCTGTGTACAGCCACTGCAAGGGATTCACGGCTACCCCGTTGACCCACAGTTGCCAGTGAAGGTGTGAACCGGTCGAACGGCCGGTGTTGCCCATCTTGCCAAGGCTGTCGCCGGCCCGCACAAAGTCGCCCGTGACGACGTCAAATTCGGAGAGGTGCCAGTAGCCGGAGAATACACCCAGGCCGTGGTCGACCATGACGGAGAGACCTCGCACATTTAAATCGGCGGCCAGCACGACCAGACCGTCCGCCACGGCCCGGATTTGGGTGCCGGTTGGTGCGGCGTAGTCGACGCCCCGGTGAATGCGTTCGTAAGGGCCGTGGTTAAAGCTGCGCTGCGTGCCAAAGCGCGAAACAATCCTGCCGGCGGAAGGTCTCAACATGAGGCCATCAAACCAGCGTCCAGGCCGAAATCCTGATACCAGATGCTGCAACAACTCCCGTTCGACGTGCTCCGTTTCCGGGTCCAGGGTGTCGAGATCGTCCTGGGGGAGAATGATCGCCTCCCTGCCAAAAATCCCTTCATGGATTTCTAACGGCCATTGGAAGCCGACCCGACGTTCCCCGTCATCCACGTCGATGGCCAGGGTCTGATATCCGGCCCCGGTGTTCAGTGGAACGCCCAGTAGAGCCCAGTGCGTCATTCCTGCTTCGTCAGAGATGAAATTCAGTGCATTTCCCAGAAAGCTGCCTCTCAGTCGGGATGGCCTTGAAGTTTGCAGCAACAGGCGGGCGCTTTGGCCTTCCTGCAATTCAGCAGGGCCGATTTGAAGTGCGGTTACGGGTTCGGGCCAGGGAGCAGAAATGAAGGCGGGTTTCAGTCCCGGGATTTCGATGACCTGGCCGACATGCAGGAGTGAGGCGTTTTCGATTTCGTTTTGGTCGACAAGATCATCAAGGGGCAATTCGAATTCTGCAGCGATTTGCGAAAGTGACTGGCCCCGTGAGACACGATGGGCAAGTACCGAACCCCCCTCAACATTTAGCACCGGTTCAATGAATGAAGGCAGTGGCGGGGGGGCAGCAAGAGCGGGAGCCCTGGGGACCTGCAGTTGCTGCCCAACGAAGATGAGAGAGGGATTGCTGAGGTTGTTGACTTCGGTGAAGGCTTCAACGGTACTGTCGTATATGGCAGCGATCTTAAAGAGGGTGTCCCCGCGCTGTACGATATAGAAGTTGTCCTCGGCCGTACCCTGGGCAACGCCCGGCCGTGCCGGAACAAGAATCAGCAGTAGCGGGATCAGAAAGGTACAAGAAATTCGAACCAGAACGGGAGATTTCACGGAATGATCAGCACCTGGCCCACGTCGAGAATACTGGTCTCCGTGATGTTGTTGGCGCGCGCCAGATCTTCGATGGAAACACCGAATCTCAAGGCAATGTCATTTAGCGTATTGCCGCGCCGAACCGTGTAATTCTGTTGGCTGGCGGGCGGTGAAGGGACCGCCGGCACGACCAGCGCCTGGCCCACCACGAGGAAGTTTACGTTCACCCCGACGTTCAGTTGGGCAAGTTCGCTTTCCTCGATGCCGTAAAGCTCGGCGATTCCGGAGAAGGTATCGCCGGCCCTGACAACATACCAGGCCGAACTGGCGTCCAGCTCAGGTAAGGGGGTGACAACGGGCGCGGCCCCCAGGGGGATGGAAAGCTGGTAACCGGGATGAACGAGGCTTGCGTTGCTCAAACTGTTGGCTTCCAGAATTGCCATCACACTGGTGGAATAGCGGAGGGCGATTGTATCAAGAGTCTCTCCTTCGCCCACAATATGGTAAGTCGGAACCGAGGTGGGGAAAGGCGTGGGCCCAATAGACACTGCCATGGCCGAAATAACGTCTTCGTCAAATGCATCCAGGACCAGTCTGGTTTGGTCGAACCACACCTGCGTATTACGCACAGGTTCGTTGGCCAGTGCGCGAATAAAGACCGTCACGTCCTCGTCCGCAGCCTGGGTAACCACGACGTATTCGCGCCAGCTGTCGTATATCTCGTAGGAAATCTCTGACCAGACGACGTCGTCACTTGCTGGATCGGTGCCACCACCTGGGTCAATGCCGACCTGGACAAAAACGTCTCCGTCCCTTTCGCTTTGTTCCCGATCATCGGTTACGGATGACCAGACCCAGGCGAATGCACTAAAGCGCAACCACGAATTTGTTTCCACTTCCGCAATCTGCTGATAAAGACCACCATCGAAAGTGGCATAAAAACTGCGAAGTGACTGGGCGTTTTCGCCTTCATGAACGTAGGAAAACTCATCCGTTGCCCGTGCAGACAGAAACTCCGGCTGCAGGAGTTGCCAGGTCGGGGCATTGTCACTTTCCGGTTCCCGGTGCCACGGAATCCAGTTCTCGGCGACCTCGATGAGCGCATCGCCCTCCCCTGTTGCAAATTCTTCCTCAAAGCCCGGGTTGTCCAGTGCATTTCCGTCCTGGGCGCTGGCTGTGATGGCCAGAGCGGCAAACAGAACCAGGGGCAGCAACAGCAGACTGACTGACTTCACTGGGGTCATTGTCTCACCCGGACAACTGATTGTAAGCGAATGGTCACCATCGGAAGCACTCGTCACATTATACCAGGGCCCTGGAAGATTTGCGCCAGTTTCCAAACAGGCGATTGAGTCCCTGCCGGTGCTTGCGCTATACTTCACAGGCTCTATGGAAACATACCTCATGACGAGGGATCTTGAATCTCCACGAATATCAGTCCAAGGCCCGCTTTGCGGAATTCGGCATTCCGGTGCCGGAGGGATCTGTGGCCCATGGCTCCGAAGAAGCCTTCTCGCTGGCGCAGCAAGCCGGTTGCCCGGTCGCGGTCAAGGCGCAGGTGCTGGTGGGTGGGCGTGGCAAGGCCGGCGGCATAAGGCTGGCAAACACGCCTGAGGAAGCACGTGAACACGCCAGTGCAATCCTGGGAATGTACATCAAGGGACACCGGGTCCGGTCGGTCCTGATTGATCCGGCAGCCAGCATTGCCCAGGAAATCTATTTGGGAATCGCCAATGACCGCGCGGAGGGCAAACCTGTCTTGATGGCTTCGGCTGAAGGCGGTGTCGAGATTGAAGAGATCAACCGCCTGAGGCCGGAGGCAATTGTTCGGGAACACGTGGACCCCGTCGCCGGCCTGTTCACGTTCCAGGCAGTCAAGCTCGCCAGCGCCATGGATTTGCCGAGAAAACACTGGCGTGCATTCGGCCAGATCGTGGCGGCGCTGGTGCGGTGTTTTGAAGAGAGCGATGCCGAGTTGGCCGAAATCAACCCGCTGGTCATCACCGAAGACGATGCCTTGCTGGCGCTGGACGGCAAAATGGTGATCGATGACAATGCCCTGCCCCGGCAGCCACAACTGGCAGCGCTGCATGATTCGTCCGAACTGTCCGCGGCGGAAGAAATGGCCCGGGAGGCCGGCATAAGTTACGTCCGCCTGGACGGGCAAATCGGGTGCATGGTGAATGGCGCCGGTCTGGCCATGACTACGATGGACATGACCCTGCTGTATGGCGAAGCCAGCGGAATCGGCCCCGCCAACTTTCTTGACATTGGCGGAGGCGCCAGGGCCGATACCGTCGCGACCGCCCTGCGGATCATCTTGCAGGACGAGAACGTGAAGGTTGTGCTTTGCAACATTTTCGGCGGCATCACCCGCGGCGACGAGGTCGCCCACGGCATTCTCACCGCCTGTGAGGAAGTCCAACTCCAGGTCCCCATGATCATTCGACTGCAGGGCACCAACGCAGAGGAAGGCAGTCGCATCATCAACGATGCCGGTCTCTCCGGCATTCATGCGGCGGGTACACTGACCGAAGCGGCTCGCATGGCAGTGGACGCTGCGGGAAAGACTCTCTGACATGAGTATTCTTGTCGACGAAAACAGCAGCGTCATCATTCAGGGTATCACTGGACGCGAAGGCGGCTTCCACACTCGCAAGATGATCGAATATGGCACCGCTGTGGCCGGCGGCGTTACACCGGGCAAGGGCGGCGAGTGGTTTGAAGGCAAACCCGTCTTTGATTCGGTGGAGAGCGCCGTAAAGGTCACCGGCGCGGACGTCAGTCTGGTCGCCGTACCGGCGGCGTTTGCGCCCGACGCGATTTGTGAAGCGGCGTTTGCCGGCATTCGCCTGGTCGTGTGCCTGACCGAATTCATCCCTGTGCGGGACATGATGAAGGTCATGCACCACGTGAAGCAGACGGGTTGCCGTCTGGTCGGCCCCAATTGCCCGGGGTTGCTATCCCCGGGGCTGGCCAAAATCGGCATCATGCCGGGTTTCATCGCGACGCCTGGCAACGTCGGCGTGGTCTCGCGCAGCGGGACCCTGACCTATGAAGTCGTCTACGCGCTTTCCCAGGCCGGCATGGGCCAGACGACCTGCATCGGAATCGGTGGCGACCCGGTCATCGGCACCAGTTTTGTCGACGTGCTGCGGCTGTTTGAAGAAGATCCGCAGACAGAGAAGATTGCCATCCTCGGTGAAATCGGCGGGCGCGCAGAAATCGACGCCGCGGACTTCATCCGGGAACACATGACCAAACCGGTGGCCGCTTTCATTGCCGGCGCCAGCGCCCCGGAGGGTACGCGTATGGGGCACGCCGGCGCCATCATCGAGGGCACTGAAGGCACCGCAGCCAGCAAGATTGAAGCCCTGCGCAACGCTGGCGCCCGCGTTGCAGAAAACCCGGAGCAAATCCCGGACCTGTTGCGATAAAAGGGCTTCAGCGACCGATCAGGGCGCAGAAATTGATCGCCTCGGGCGTGCCACAAGCGGCCAGACCCTGAATCAGCATCACTGCCACGACGCCACCACCCACCAGAAGCGCGACCAGCGCGAGGCAGCCGCACCAGGCGACGGGCCCGCCTGACAACAATTCCATGAAGACGGCGGCCAGGCCGCTAATGAGTTCGAGTACGCCACCCAGTGCCTGCATGCCCAGCGACAGGGCGAGGCCGGCCACGCAAAGCAAGGCGCAAGCCCCGGCCAGTACCAGCGGATTGTTTGGGTCCAGAGACTGAATCAATTCAGTCATTGGCTTCTTCGCCTGGCGCGGGGCAGGGGCCAGTGACTACCTCCTGCCGCTGAAATGTCTCATCCTGTTTGTCATAGCAACTGCAAAAGGTAGTGGCAGTCTCTTCATCCAGTTGCTGGCCGCGCCACAAGAGAAAGCGGGCCTCGGTTTGAAAACATTTGCTCAACTCATAATCGTGCCGCGCAACGTGGGAAATGGCGAGTCCCGCGCGTTGGGCGTCCTGCACGAGCCACAATCGCAACTCTTCTTCCGGTGCGGGGCCGCTGCGCAGACGGATTTCTCCCTGTGACGCCAGGGTAAGGGCCAGACAAGGTGTGAGAATCAGGGCCAGCCACAGCAAGACTAGGACGAAACGCAGTATCCGCCTTATACTTGTTCGGGCGTGGCCCTGGTCGTTCACCGGCCCCGGCCACAGTCAGAATCATCCTGCCAGATGCGCAGTTCAAGTTTGTTCTGCCGGTCATAGCCGGCATGCACAAAGAGCGGTGCGTCTTCCTTGGGCATCTCCAGAATGGTTGGCAAGATGTATGGCAAATCGTCGACCAGCGGCAGGGACAAAATGTGTTTGCGGTGGACCCAGTGCAAATCTCCCTCGGATGTTGCTTCAGGCAGATCCCGGCTCGCGCTAACGCAGGTGAAGACGAAGAGCGAGACTCCCTGCTGCCCGCCGGGATCGACGTTGTAAATGGCCCGCAGGCGCAACCCCGAGACCTGCAGTCCGGTCTCCTCGACGATTTCACGGCAGATGCCTGACGCAGGGTCTTCGTCCCGCTCCAGATGACCGCCAACGCCATTGTAACGGCCGGGGTGGATGCGGCTGTCGTCCCTGCGCTTAAGCAACAATACGAAGTCTTCGTGGCACACAAAGGCGACTGTACGCGGAACGGTCAACCAACGTCCCTGCTGATCGTCAGCGCCCTGCGAGGCGGCGCCCATTGCTCCCCTTTGCACTCCGCCCTGGTCCTGTGCTACGCTCAATCCGGTTAGTCCGGAGTTTCTGAGCGTGCCAGACAACCTGCGTGCACCGGTGCCGGACCTGCGGATCGTACCGGCCGAGAATCTTCATGCGCATGAATCACACGATTCCCAGCGGTCTCGCCCGCTGATCGAAAGGCTGCGAAAGGACGAGTATATCATCAATCCGCCGGTTGTTGCCCCGATTGATGAGCAGAGCTTCGTCATTCTGGATGGCGCCAACCGATGCCATGCGCTGCGCGCTCTTGGATATCTGCATCTGCCGGTACAGGTTGTCGACTGGGACAGCGGACAGATCCAGCTGGATACATGGAATCACGTGGTCAGCGACTGGACGGCAGATGATTTGCTGGACGGTCTGGCAGAATTGCCTGACTTAACCATCGAAGACTGCAGCAATGCGCGGCCGGTCGCAAGCCTGACTTTGGCCGACGGGAGTACCATAAATCTGGTGACCAGCGATCAGGACCCTCAATCGCGCAACGCCCTGCTTTGTCAGATCGTTGCGGTATACCAGCGGAACGCCGTACTGTATCGCAGTGTGCTTGATAAATTGTCCCAGGTGCAGGAACACTTTCCGGATATGGTCGCCCTGTTGCGCTTCCCCAGGGTCACCTTCAGGGACATCATCACGGCTGCGCGGGAAAAGGCCTGGATTCCACCGGGCGTGAGTCGCCACATCATCAGTGGACGCGCCCTGAGAATCTATTACCCGGTCCACCATCTCAGGGAAGACGGTCGAAGTTCCGGACAAAAGAACGAAGACATGCAGGAGTGGCTGCGCCAAAAGCTGGCGCGAAGAGAAGTTCGCTTTTACGCCGAGTCGACCTACCAGTTTGACGAATAGGGAAACCAGTGACTCAAACAGCGAGACAGGCGCTGGCTGCGGCCACCTTTGAAAGCGACGGCGTGACCTACCGCTTGCTGCGGCTTCCACCCAACGCCACTACGGCCGCCGCAGGCGTGGTCGCCGAAATTGGCACACCTTTTTGCGCCATGGTTGTCGATAGCAAGGAAGTGTCCCTGATACTTCCTGCTACTGCAGTGGAAGACTTCCGCGCCAGACTCCCGGGAGCCGACATTGCAGACGAGATTTGCAAACTCATAACCATCAACGTCATCATGGAGCCGGAACTGACCGGGTTGGTTGCCGCTGTCAGCACGGCGCTTGCTGACGCCGGCATTCCCCTGCTTCCCTTTGCCTCCTTCAGTCGCGACCATTTGCTGGTCATGGCCGAACATACGGATGAAGCGCTGGCTGTGCTGCGTGGCCTTCAGCACCAGGTCTGACAGGAGAATCCCTCTGGACATCCCGATTCTGCCGCAAGATGCGGTGCCACTCCCAAAAGACGAAGTCAGAATCACTGAAGTCACGGCGACGCCCTGGCCGGACAGAATTCGCGTACGCGTTCACGTGCGTTTGACCGCGTTTCACGAGCGTCCCAATCTCATTCTGGTGGCGCATGATGAAGAAGATCGCATCGTCAGTGAACTCGACGTCATTGAAACCATGAGCAATGACATGGAGTTTACGTTGCACCTGCGCGACGTGGAGGACCCGGCAGGCCTGTACACGCTGACGGTGTCTCTCTTTTACGAGACCCGCAATCCGCCGCAGCACGAGGTTATCGAGACCTTTGTTGTCCCGGAGGCTGAATCCGGGGACGAACCCTGATGCATTTGCGACTTGAGTACGATCAGGTCGCGCAGTTGCTGCAGCACACGGCGTCAAGGGCGCCGCAGGAGGCATGCGGCCTGTTGGGAGGCAAGGGGGGGCAGACGCAACGCATCGTTTCGATAGACAACGTCGCTGCTGACCCTTCACGCCGCTACGAGATGGATGCCTCCCAACTGGTGCGTGCCCTCTTTGCCTTTGAACGCGAGGGCCTGGAGTTGTGTGCCATCTGGCATTCCCATCCAGGGGGCAGGCCCCTGCCCTCTCCGGAGGACATACGCGCAGCCAGCTGGCCCGACGTTTGTCACTTGATCGTTGGCCACGTCAACGGTGTGGCGGAACTGGGCGCCTGGCACATCGCTGCGGATGCAGTACAGCGCGTGCCCCTGCAAATCGGCAGCGCTGAACCGGACCTGGTGTCGGAAACAGAGACCAGACAACAACGTTTGGCCATTTGGGCCAGCGCCGCGGTGGCGGTGTTGCTGGCCCTTTGGCTGGCGTTGACCCTTTTGCCACCTGCACCGGAGATCCCCTGACAAAATGTCGGGGTCTTGCCTGCTGGCAGCAATTGCCATCGGGGCAATTGTGGCAGCGCTATCAGATTTGCTTCCTGCAGCAGGAACAGAAAAAGGACGCGACGGTAGCAAGCGTTCACTCGCAGCGGCGCTCCGCTTGCGTCGCTTCCTGCCACGGAGCCTTCGCTGCGCTGCGCTGACAACGATTCTGGTTGTTGCCCTGCAGCTGAGCTGCGGGGATACCACGTCGCTTGCGGGTGTGCTGGAAGTCACACAGGTGGGCCTGTTCGTCCTGATTGCCAGCATCGACATTGAACATCGACGCATTGTCCCTCTGCCGCTGATACTGCTTGCAGTGTTGACGCTTGCCATGGCTGCACAGTCCAACACACTGTTTAATGCGCTGACAGGTGGCATTGCAGGTCTCGTGGCGGGGTCCCTTCTGTATGGCGGCGGCAGGCTCTATCGTCAGGCCATGCTTCGTTTCCGGCGCACATTGCCCGGTTTTGACCCCTTTGGCGCGGCTGATGCCCTCCTCGCCGGCGTTTGCGGGCTGTATGCCGGCTGGCCCTCCATTGTGTTGGCACTCCTGATGGGTGTCTTGTGCGCCGGCGCTACTGCCGTATCCCTGTTGCTGGCCGGGAGAGTGACGTTGCGTTCCGCCCTGCCCCTTGCGCCCTTCCTGCTGGCAGGCGCTTTGCTGGCGACCCGATTCCCGAAGACAGTGATGTTGCCTGCGGTACTATTCGGTTGAGCAAATGACTCCGCCGCCGAGGCAGGTTTCGTCTGCGTAAACCACGGCAGCCTGTCCCGGCGCCACGCCGATCTGCGGCTGATCGAATGCAACGCCGACCTCCGAGCGGCCAATAGGTGTGAACGTCGCGGGCTGAGGTTTCGCGCCATAGCGCACGCTGACGGCGGCGGCGAATTCCACGTCGGGGGGATTTCCGGCAACCCAGTTGAATCGCTCCGCCCGCAATTTCAGCGTGCCCTGCCCTTCGCGTTCAGCCACGATCAGGGCATTGTCGCGCGCCTGTTTGTCAACCACGTACATCGGCACGGACGAGTTGATTCCGAGTCCCCGGCGCTGGCCAATGGTGTAATTGGCCAGCCCACTGTGTTCGCCCAGTTGCGAGCCATCGCGCCGCAAGATTGGTCCGCTGCTGGCAAGCTCCGGGGCGTGATCACGCAGGAACCGTCGATAGTCGCCGTCGCCAAGAAAACAGAGGTCCTGACTGTCCTGTTTGGCTGCGGTCGGCAGGCCGAATTCCCGCGCCAGTTCCCGCACGTCGGACTTGCGATAATCGCCAATCGGAAACAGGGCGTGCGCGAGTTGCTTCTGGCCCAGGACGCTGAGTACGTAACTCTGGTCCTTTGGCAGGTCGACCGCGCGCAGCAATTGATAGCTGCCGTCCTGGCCGCGACGGATGCGGGCGTGGTGGCCCGTCGCCAGAAAATCGGCATCGAGGGCAAGGGCATGCCCCTGCAACCAGTCGAAGCGAATATGCCGGTTGCATTCCAGACAGGGATTGGGTGTAACACCGCGACGGTGCCCTTCGACGAAGAAGTCCACTATCTGCCGGCGAAAAACGTCTCGCGTGTCCAGTACGTAAAAGGGAATGTCAAGCATGTTCGCGATTCTGCGCGCATCCGCCATCTGGCCGGGAGTGCAACAGCGGTTGTGTGCCGGCCCGTTTGCGGAAGGTTCCGCCCACAGACGCATCATCATGCCGATGACGTCGTATCCTCGTTGCTTCAACAGAGCTGCGGCCACCGAACTGTCCACACCGCCGCTCATCGCGACGACGACCCGTTTGCTCATGTCGCAACCACCAGCCGGCGCAGTTTCTCCACCGAGTGTGCCAGCACGGCCACGGCATAATCAATGTCATCCTCACTCGTGCTACGGCCCACAGTGAGGCGCAGACCGCCAGAAGCCTGGCGCACGCTGTAGCCCATCGCCAGCAACACGGCGGAAGGTTCCGGGTTTCCGGTCTTGCAGGCCGATCCGCCGCTGGCCGCTACGCCGTTGACATCCAGATGCATGAGCAAGGTGGCGCTGTCCATGCCATCCAGCACAAAGCTGGCGTGTCCCGGCAGCCGCTCGACTGGATGTCCGCTCAGTTCAGCGCTCGGCACCCGCAGCAAGACCTCGTCGACCAGGAGATCGCGCATACGTCGGAAGTGCGCGACGTTTTCCTCGCGTTCCTGCTCCGCAATTTCCAGAGCCCGGGCGAGACCGACGATGAGCGGGGTATTGTGCGTTCCAGCCCGGCGACCGCCTTCGTGATTGCCGCCCGTCTGGCTTGATTCAAGAGGGATTTCGCTGCGCAGGTAAAGCGCGCCAACCCCCTTTGGCCCGTAGAATTTGTGAGCGGAAATGCTGAGCAAGTCTACACCAAGTGCAGCAACGTCGAGCGGCAATTGCCCGGCAGCCTGGACGGCATCAGTGTGAAACAGAATGCCCCGTTCACGCGCAAGCCTGGCGAGTTTCGTCACCGGCTGCAGGCTACCGACCTCATTGTTGGCCAGCATGAGACTGGCCAGCACTGTATCGGGCCGGCAAGCCGCAACAAAGTCGTCCGGCGTGCAGCGGCCGTAGCGATCAACTGGCGCCAGGCTATGCGTAAACCCCTGGACTCCGGACAGCTGCAACAGCGTTTCCCCGACCGCATTGTGCTCTACGGGACTGCTGACCAGGTGCGCGCCGTGACCGGCATGGCGCATGTGCCATGCAGCTCCACGTATGGCATGGTTGTCGCCCTCCGTGCCACCGCCGTTGAACACAATTTCGCGGGGTTGGCAGTTCAGGATGCGTGCCACCGTTTCGCGCGCATCCTCGATTGCCTGCTCGGCCTTGCGGCCCGGACCGTGGAGGGAAGAGGCGTTGCCAAAGTCCTGCGTGAACCAGGGCATCATGGCGTCCAGCACCCGTTCATCAACGGGCGTGGAGGCAGAGTGGTCCAGATAGACCTTACGCCGAGAATCGCCCCGCATGTCGGTCACCCGCTGCCCGAATACTCCAACTGCTCTTGCCGGGGCCACCTTATCACATTTGGGTAGATGCGCAATTGAGCAGAATACGTGTATACTGGTCGCCGCCCGGGACTGCAGGATGGAGGCAAGGGATGCAGGTCGAAAGGGTGCATGCGCGCGAGGTCCTGGATTCGCGCGGCAACCCGACGGTGGAGGTGGACGTCGCACTGTGTGATGGCGCCTTTGGCCGCGCCATCGTCCCCAGTGGCGCTTCTACCGGGGAATATGAAGCCCTCGAATTGCGCGATGGCGACAAGTCGCGTTATGGCGGCAAGGGTGTATTGCAGGCCGTCGATGCGGTCAATGGCCCGCTGGCGTCGCTGGTCCGCGGCATGGACGCCCGTGAGCAAAAGGCCATCGACCAGGCCATGCTGAAGCTGGACGGTACGCCGGACAAGTCGCGCCTGGGCGCCAACGCGATCCTGGGTGTTTCGCTGGCCCTCGCCCACGCCGCTGCGGATTCGAGTGGCCTTCCGCTATACGCTTTTCTCGGGGGCGTTCACGCCCACGTGTTGCCCGTGCCCATGATGAACATCATGAACGGGGGCAAGCACGCCAGCAACAGCACCGATTTCCAGGAATTCATGGTGATGCCGACTGGCGCGGCCAGTTTCCGCGAAGCCCTGCAGATGGGCGTGGAAATTTATCAACGCCTGGGAAGCATCTTGCATGACATGGGCCATGGCACCAGCGTTGGCGACGAGGGTGGCTATGCGCCCTCGCTCGGTTCCAACGAGGCGGCGCTGGACGTCATCATGCACGCCATTGAGGGTGCCGGCCTGAGGCCAGGTGAGGACGTCTACATCGCTCTGGATCCTGCCGCCAGCGAACTCTACCGCGACGGGGAGTATCACCTTGACATTGAAGGACGTACGTTGAGTGGCGCGGAAATGGTCGAATTCTGGGAAGACTGGACACGGCGCTACCCCATCATTTCGCTTGAGGACGGACTGGCTGAAGACGACTGGGAAAACTGGTCCATGCTGGTTGAGCGGGTCGGCGATCGGGTCCAGATCGTGGGTGATGACTTGCTCGTCACCAACGTGGACCGTGTAAGACGCGCCATTCGCGAGGGCGCGGCGAATTCACTGCTTTGCAAGGTCAACCAGATTGGTAGTTTGACTGAAGCGATGGCGGCCAGTCAGTTAAGCCAGCGGCATGGCTGGACTGTGGTCACCAGTCACCGCAGTGGAGAGACTGAAGACAACACTATTGCCGATCTGGCGGTGGCCATGAATTCGGGCCAGATCAAAACAGGGGCCCCGGCCCGCTCGGATCGGGTTGCCAAGTACAACCAACTGTTGCGAATTGAAGAACAGCTTGGTCCTGCCGCGGCTTACCCGGGCTTGCAGGCCTTCAGCAATCTTTCCCGATTTCGTCAGTAATCCGGAGGAACGCCTTGTCCGGTAGCCGGCTTGACCAGAAACGCACCAAGATTGTCGCAACTATCGGTCCGGCCTCCAGCGACGAGCAGACCCTGCGCGCCATTATACGTGGCGGCATGAACGTGGCGCGCATTAACTTTTCGCATGGTGAACAGGACATCCATGGGGAAACCATCGATCGCATTCGTCGTGTTGCCCGCGAAGAAGACGAAGTTGTCGCCATAATGTGCGACTTGCAGGGACCGAAAATTCGCATTGGACAGGTCCCGCAGGAGCCTCTGAACCTTGAACAGGACGATACAGTTCGCCTGACCCTCAATGAATCCCTGGCGAACAGTGACCGCCACGCCCTGCTCCTGCCGCATCCGGAGTTCATGCGCGACGTCGATCAGGGAATGCCACTGCTGCTGGACGACGGTGACCTGGAGTTCATCGTCACGGCAAGGGACGAGGAGACCCTGACCTGCCGCGTCGTTACCGGTGGCGCGCTGTATTCGCGCAAGGGCGTTACGGCGCCAACTGCCCGCCTGACGCTGTCCGCCATTACCGACAAGGACCGGGAAGACCTGAGTTTCGCCTTGCAGAAACAGACCGACTTTGTTGCTCTGTCCTTTGTGCGCAGCGGACGCGACCTGAAGGACCTGCGCGTCTTGATCGAGGAGTCGGGGTGCGAGATCGACCCCTGGCTGATCGCGAAAATTGAAAAGCGGGAAGCCCTGCAAAACATCGAGGAAATCGTCGCGGAGTCAGATGGCATCATGGTCGCGCGGGGTGACCTGGGTGTAGAAACCCCGGCGGAAGAGGTCCCCGGCCATCAAAAGCACATCATTCGTTTGTGTAACCAGGCGGGCAAACCCGTCATTACGGCGACTCAAATGCTCAATTCGATGGTGGAGAGCCCGAGGCCCACGCGGGCCGAGGCCAGCGATGTTTACAATGCGATCATGGATGGCAGCGATGCCGTCATGCTAAGCAATGAGACGGCCGTCGGTAGCTACCCGGTCGTTTCAGTCAATACCATGGCCAGTATCGCCCTCATCGCGGAACGCGCGTTGCTCTCCGGCTGGACGCCCGGGAGAATTAAGGCGAATCCCGACCATGAGGAACGCGAGCGGATGTCCGATGCCATCAGTGAAGCCACAAGCCGGATCGCGGCCGTGCTGGATTGCCGGGCCATTGTGACGTCAACACACAGTGGCTATACAACGCGCCAGATCGCCCGCGAACGGTCCCGCACACCAATATTGTGCGTGACACCCAGCGACCACATTTTCCGCAGAATGGCGCTAGTCTGGGGTGTCATACCCATGCTCGTGCCCCACTTCAGCACAACGGACGAGATGATCGGCACTGTGGTCCGTGCAGCCAACCGGGCTGGCATGGTGGAACGCGGGCACCGCCTGGTAATCATCGCCGGTGTCCCGTTTGGAATTGGCGGCCAGACAAACTTCCTGAAAGTCCATGTCGTTGGTGAAGCCGACGAGCTTTAGCTTCCTTCGCCCTGCTGACCAACGTCTCCGACGGCGCTTGCTCTACCGGTCCCGCCCGCTGCGGCCGGGCGAACCCGTTGCGGTGTAATCGACCAGTCTTCCTCTCTGGTCAGAGGCTGGCGCGAAGCGCACCAGGGACAGCGCTCCCAGTCGGATTCGAGGAGATTGCCACAGCGCGTGCAGGGCCTGCGCAAACGCGTGTTGCAGGCCGGGCACAGTTGCCAATCCGGGCGAGTGTGGGCCTTGCAGGTCGGGCAGGCCATTCTCTCCACGATTCCCTGCAGCAAGACTTCCTCTTCCAAAGACCGTTCGTAGCTTTCGCCGAGGGTTTCCCGCGGCCGAAGCATCAGGTAAATAAACAGGCCTGGTACGTTGAGCACGGCAACAAGAATCGCCACCAGAAAGCGAAGGGTCGTGCTGCGGGATCGCAGTCCCGCATCCTGCCAACTCCAAAGGACCAGCGTGGCCCAGACTGCAAGGGCAGTCAGGACGGCATACAGGGCCAGACCTGTCAGCAGATTTTCAGAATTCAGGTCGCCCACACATGCCCCTTGTTTCACATTTCAGGACCGGAGTCACAACAGTAGCACTGTAACAGTGGCCGCCAATCTACGCAATTCGCCCGCCGTGCAGGCTCGCTGTCAGGACCTTTGTTTGGCAAGCAGGGCTACGTCCCTGACGCGGACGTCATACTCGTGCCCGGAGGCATAGACCCAGACGCCAACGATGATTTCAGGTGGAGAATCCGGGGAGAACAGGGTCAGCAAGTTGGGGCTTTCGTAAACGTACCAGCTCTTTTCGTGGATTAGTTCGTGGTCCTGGATGCAGGTATCGCAGCGCATGGGCCACTCTTCGCGCGTGTGGGTGAAAAAGCCGTGGCGCCACTGGATCGCGTCGCTTCCGGGCGGCACGGCCCGAACGCCGGTTTCGCCCTGTTGCCGGCCCTGTTGGGATTCAATGTATTCCTGATTGAGGTAGTCCATCCTGAGCATCAGGGGACATTCACTTCCATGCGTACCGCAGGAACCAAGGGAGGCGTGTTCCACGAAGAATGACACTCGAATTGAGAGGTAATCGAGGTCGAATTCGTTCAGGTCCAGTCCTCGTTGACCGAACTGTTGTACGCAAAAATTCTCGCCGTGGGAAGTCAGGCCACCGTCCCGCAGGAAACGAAGCGAATTCAGACCGTATACATGCAGAAACTCATGGGCGCCGGGTGGGTTGTCCAATGGCCCATGGTCGCAGGTCCATGCGCCGCCTTCCGATGTTGATGCGCCACGCTGCATCTGGACAAATTTTTCATCCTTCAGCAAATTCATGTAACCTGGCCGGACTTCCACCCGGGGAGTTTCATAGAGCACGGCACCCTGGGCGCCGGGTGGAATGACACGACTTTGCAACCCGTCCGCCGATTCCAGACGTACCTGTCCGTCATGGTTAAAGAGACGCAACTCTTCCGAAGCGCCTTCAATAGTGTAGGTGCCGGGCCCGGACATTTGCAGCCAGGCGCGCCCTGGCGTCCTCCCATAGACTCGCATGTCCTGGCCGGAAAAATCCGAAATCGTCAGATTCATCTCGCCTATCACATCCTGAAGGGCGATTTCGTGTCCACGACGGCTCCATGGAAAACGCGGGCTTTGAGCTCCGAGCAAGGTGACGCGGGAATCGCGTTGCAGCGTAAGGGTCGCCAGCAAGCGTTCCCCGCCCTCATCGCCATCGATGAAATTGATGGTCCCCTGTGACTGCGGGTCCGTGCGGACGATGACACCGTCCGGTATCGCTGATCCGTTGATTCCAACCTGTTCAACCGGATTGGCGAGGTCGGAAACACTGACTGTGCCACGGCCCACGTTCAATATCACTTCCATCGGAAGCGAAGACTGAAAGAGAAAGTGGTCCGCCGTGACCAGCAGCGAGACGAACAGCACACAAAAGAGCCCGAAAGACAACAGTAGAATGGACCAGGCAAGTATCTGGGGATTCGCTTGCTGCGGTTTTTCCCTGTCTCCCCACGAAGCCGTTGTCATTCTGTTGAAATGCTCCTGCCACAGGGAGAAGTATCGACGCCTGTACTGGCTGGCAAGTATAGCACAGCCAATCTCGACACTGACCTGGGCCTGGGCTACAATCCCACCGGTGTTGCCTGGAGGCAGTCATGTCCGGACACAGCAAATGGTCGACAATCAAGCGCAAGAAAGGCGCGGAAGACGCAAGGAGAGGAAAGGTCTTCACGCGCCTGGCCCGGGAAATCACCGTGGCTGCCCGGGAGGGAGGCGCTGATGAAACCAGTAACCCCCGTCTGAAACTGGCCGTTGCCAAGGCCAAGGCCGGAAATATGCCGCGGGAGAACATCGAGCGCGCAATCCTGCGGGGCTCCGGCCAACTGGAAGGCGAAGACCTGGTCGAAATTACCTACGAAGGGTACGGGCCTGATGGCGTCGCCTATCTCATCGATACGCTCACGGACAACCGCAATCGCACCCTGGCCGAAATCAAGCACGCCCTCAACAAGTCCGGCGGCAGTCTGGCTTCAGCGGGCGCCGTCACCTGGCAATTCCAGCGCAAGGGATTCATCGCTCTGGAGGGAGCGCCAGACTTTGAGGAAGTCTTTCTTCTGGCTGCCGAAGCGGGCGCCGACGACGTCGTGGAAGAGGAAGGATTGATCGAGGTGTGGACGCCCTATGAAATGCTGGCCAACGTGGAACAGGCGCTGGCCGGCGCCGGATTCAGCGTGGCCGAATCCGGACTGCGCTGGGAACCCGCCAATGAAACCGGCCTGCCGCAGGCCAGGGCGCTTCAAAACATGCGCCTGCATGAAAGGCTGGAAGAACTGGATGACGTGCAGTCGGTGTTCTCGAATCTGCAAATCAGCGATGAACTGGCAGCGGCGTACGAAAGCAGCTAATGCTTTCACTTGGCATTGATCCCGGCACGGCCAGCATTGGCTGGGGGTTGGTACAGGAAAGGCCGGACGGTTCGCTTGTTGCGCATGGACATGGCGTAATCACCACCGCAGCAGGCCAGCCGATGCATATGCGCCTGCGACGCATTCACGATGAACTGGAAGATATCATCGCAACCTGGCGCCCGGAGCGGGCCGGCGTCGAAGAGATGTTTTTTGCGCGCAATGTGACGACTGCCATCACGGTTGCACAGGGACGAGGCGTCATCTTGCTGACTCTGGCCACTGCGGGTCTGCCGGTATACGAATACAAGCCCAACATTGTTAAGCAGGCCATTGCCGGTTACGGTGGGGCCGGGAAGACCCAGATGCAGGAAATGGTCCGAATCCTGCTCGGCATGGAGAACAGGCCTCGACCGGACGATGCGGCGGATGCGCTTGCAGTGGCCATTACCGATCTCCACAGCGCCCGCTTTCGCAACTTGCAGGATGCCCAGGCGTGATCGTCAGCCTGAGGGGCGTGGTCTCCGCTGTTGGCGAGGACTTTGTTGTCATTGACGTCAATGGCATAGGCTACCAGGTGTTCACCCCGGAACCACAGCTCCAGACGCTGAACGGCGGACTCACACTGCACACCGTAATGGTCGTGCGCGACGACGGATTCGCCCTGTACGGTTTCCCCGACAGTGCCTGGTGCGAGTTGTTTCGCAATCTGATGAAGGTCAGCGGAATTGGGCCCCGCCTGGCATTGTCCATCCTGTCCACCATGAGCCCGGACAGTTTGCGCCAGGCGGTTGTGGGCGAGAGGCCGGAACTGATCAGGCGAGTACCCGGGGTTGGCCGAAAGTCGGCCGACAAGATCATTCTGGAACTGAGGGACAAGCTTGGCGACGGACTGGCAACCCTCCCTTCAACGTCATTGTCCGACAGCGACGTGGAAGTCATGGACGCCCTGACCGCACTCGGTTACAGCCTCGTGGAAGCCCAGGCTGCCACCCAGGCGTTGCCTTCCGATGCACCCGATGACGTTGAAGAGCGGCTGCGCCTGGCCCTGCAGTTTTTTTCCTGATCACCAACGGAGCCGAAATGACCGACGACTCGCTAATTGGCAAGAGAGTCCAGGTCCTTGACAAGGGATACATAGAATTGCTGGACCTGATGCCACATCCCGATACGGGAGTGAGTGGAGATCTGGCGATCGTCAATGCGGCCCGCGTTTCCTATCTGGGCGAGAGCAAGGGCACCGAGCGGGACAGGAAGTTGCTTTTTTTCCTGATGCGCCACCGACACACGTCGCCTTTCGAAATGGTGGAATTCAAGTTTCGTTGCCGCGCTCCCCTGCTGACCTGGTGGCAGTGGGTGCGGCATCGCACCTGGAGCGCCAACTCCCAATCCGGGCGCTACACGCCTTTCGAGGAAGGTGACTTTTACGTGCCGGACGTGTGGCGCCTGCAGGCCCGCAGCAACCGTCAGGCCAGCGAAGGCGAACTGGACGAAGCCACCGCATCAGGGTTGACAAAAGACCTGGTTGCGCACTACGAGAATTCCTTCAGGCTTTACCGACAAGCGCTGGACGCGGGTGTTTCAAGAGAACTGGCGCGAGTCTTTCTGCCAGGATTCAGCGTTTACTACACCTGGGTGATGAAGGTGGACGCGCACAATCTGATGCACTTTATCAAACTGCGCATGGCAGAAGACGCGCAGCACGAAATCCGGGTCTACGCAAGGGCAATCCTGGAACACTTTTTCCGCCCTGCCCTGCCCTGGACGGCCGAAGCCTTTGAAACCATGGTGTTGACCAACGTCGGCTAGTCCTGCCGCGGATTCTCCGGTTCGACAGGGCCGGCCCGGTTGACAAGCATGGCCGAGGCGCGTTCGAAGTAGCTGCGCATGACGTTGCGCATGGGCTCGTCGATCCCCGTCTCGTCAATGGCGGCCAGCATGTGTTCAAGCCAACGCTTGCGCGCGGCCTCGTCAATCGGAAAGGGACTGTGCCTGAGGCGGAGGCGCGGGTGACCACGCTGTTCGTTGTAGCGCGGCGGTCCGCCAAAGAATTGCGTCAAAAAGAGAAATTGCCTTTGCTTGCCAGGTTCCAGATCGGCGGGAAACATGGGGCGCAACAGCGGGTCCCCTTCGATGCGGTCATAAAAGATGTCGACCAGTTGCTGAAAGGTCTCATCGCCGCCCACTAGTCTGTATAGCGAGAATTCGTCGTTCACGAGCACCTCCGTCTGCAGGCTACATCATGCTGTCGCGAAGTGCGACTGGTAAATGAAGGCCGCGCCAGTACAATGCCTGCACCCTGCGTCCAGTGCCCCGGAGTGTCCGGAATGGTCCCGAGTCTTCGACTGCCTGCCCTTGTGGTCCTGCTGCTCGCTTTGCTGCTTTCTGGTCCGGCGCTGGTGGCGCAGGACATCGCCACGCGGGTCACTGGCTCTGCGATCGTCGAGCCCCTGTTGCAAGCGATGATAGCAGCGGCGGAAATCGAGGGCGATTTGGTCAGTGAAACGACCGGGTCCCGCACAGGTCTCACGATGTTGTGTCAAGGTGATTCTTCGCTCAGCACTTCCACACAGGCCATCGACCAGGACCTGCTGCAGGTGTGCAACGAAAACGACGTTTCACTCGTCGAATTCACCCTTGGCCACAACATTCTGGCCCTGATCGCTCACCCCGGGGTCAGGGAGTTTGCCCCTTGCCTGAATGAAGGGCAATTGAGGGAGATCTTCGCGCCAAGCGCTGCCGGTGCGGCGACGTCATGGAGTCAGTTGCTGGAAGACGCGCCGGAAGAGCTGGAACTTTCGGTCCATATCCCTCCCGAATTAACAGCAAGCTACAGCCTGCTGGACGCGCTCGTCAGCGGCGACGGCTTGCGCGACGATGCCCTGGTCACGACGGATGCCATGACAGAAGTCATCGCAACACCCGGCTCCATCGGCGTTTCCCTGCTTGAACAGGTTCAGGACGCTCCAGTCCTTTCCCTTGACACGGCGAACAGCGAGGGATGCCGTGCGCCATCCGCCGAAACCGTTGAAGACGGTCTCTATCCGGCGGCGAGCCAGTTGCTGCTCTACGCAAATGTCGCCCGCTTCACTGACGCGGGTGTAAGTGCACTTCTGGAGTTGATGGCCGGCGAGGATGCAGCGACGATTGTTCGCTCGGCAGGGTTTACTCCACCCACGGAAGCGGTAATCAGGGATAACCGCGAACGTTTACGCGCAGCGCAAGAGGGCGAGACCGCCCCTCTGGTTGCCGGGGATTTCGTCCTGCCGGAAACCGTTGCAGGCGCGCTGCGAATCGGTGGCAGTGGTACGACCTACAGTTTTGTGAATTCGACTCTGGAAGGGTTTCAGGCCCAAAACCAGGGACTTTCGACCACCACTCTTCATCAGGGCGCTGCGGCCGGAATGCGCGATCTGTGCGCGGGCGCGTTGGACCTGGTGTTCGTGGACCGCCTCCCGCTTGAGGAGGAGTTGGCCGCATGCAGCGAGAGCAATATCGATGCCATGACCCTGTTTCTGGGTAGCAACGCGCTGGTGCTGCTGGCCAATGCAAATGGTGCAGCGCCGACCTGTATGAGCGCTGAAGAACTGGGGACTGTCTGGCGGGCTGAATCGTCGGGCACGATTCTGGACTGGCAGGACCTGAACAGCGAATACGCGGACGAAACGCTGATTCTCTTCGCGCCGCGTCCCGGCAACCCGGCTATGGACCAGCTGCTGGCTGTCGCGAAAGCCGGTCTCCTGGGTCGATCGGACATTGAATTCGACGACGATCCCCTTTACCGGGCAGCGGCTACTGCAAATGTACCTGGCGCTCTCACCTTCATGACCTGGCTGGAATACGAGCGTGTGCTGGAAAGTGGCCAGGAACGCATCCGGCTGCTGCCCCTGGACGGCGGAGACGGCTGTGTGGCTCCATCGCCCGACAGCATTCGTGACAGCAGCTGGCCGCTGTCACAGGCAACCTGGCTTGTCGCCAACCGCAACCGGCTTACCCTGCCGCAATTGCAGGCTTTCCTCTGGTATCTGGCCGGCGAAGAAAACTTGCGCAACTGGCAGGATGCGGGCTACCTGGACGTCAGACCCGCCACCCTGAAAGCCTTGCGGGCGACATTGACGCTGGCCTTCGATGAGGCGAGCCTGGCGGCTCTGGAGCGTCTGAACGAGGGCGCCGCAGAAGACGAAAGTGCTGTGCAGGCCAGCGGAGACGGTTAGGCGAACCAGGCCTCGGGCAGCACATCCTGCTCCGCCTTCAACAATTCACTCAGGATGGCGTCGGCGTCCGCGATTGACGACACCAGAGGGTCGCTGAGCATGGCCCTCCGCAACAGACCATGGTCACATTTGACCACGGCCTCGGCAGTCAATTCGTGGGTGTCCAGCACGACTTCCTGCATGCCCCGGACGCCGCGCGGCATCTCGCCGACCGGGCGCGGCACTGGTCCATTCAAGTCCACGTCACAGAGCAACTCCAGGAAGGCGTCGTCGCTCATGTTGCTCACTGCGCCCCGGTTGGGCGTGTTGACGTAATATGGCTTGCCCAGGTCACCGACCATGTTTTCAATGATGTCGGTGGCGTGGTCCGGCCCAAATATGGTCATGAACTCGCTTGTGGGTATGGCGCCGCTGACGAAACTGTCGACCTGCTGCCACATGGCGGCGTGCAATTCATAGCGGTCCTCGGTCTCCCAGATAGCCAGCGGTGGGATCTCGTCCGGCAGTTCGCCCCGCCCTTGCCAATAGCGAACGTACTCCTTGGTGTGGCTGACGCAGACCGGCACGATGCCGAATGCGTCATGCAGGGCACAGGCGATGGCGTTGTTGTGACGACGCTTGGCGCCAGACTCATTGTTTTCCTGGCGGGAAAGCTCCCGCAGAGAGTCGGCAATATCGGGCATGACGTTTCTGCCATCGTACTCGGCCCTGAGCATCCAGGTGAAGTGGTTGACACCTGCGATACGCAGGTCGAATGCCTCGTCCTGTGACTCGCTGAGTATTTCGTCTTCCGAGACGATTCCGGCATGGCGCGCGTGTCGATTCTTGATGTGCGGCATATGCAGGCTGTCGCAGAGCGCGAAACTGCGCAGTTGCGGCGCGTAGCGCGCCAGGGCCATGCCATTGACGGTGGAAGGATTGATGTAGTTTATCACCCAGGCGTCCGGACACAGGCGCTCAATGTCGCGCGCGCAGTCCATAATGACCGGCAACTCTCGCATGGCGCGGAAAATGCCGCCCGGTCCAATCGTGTCACCGGAACACATGCGGATTCCATACTTCTCCGAAATCGTGCAATCTATGCCGCGGAAATATACGGTCCGTTCGGCAAAACTGAGCACGACGAAATCCGCGCCAGGCAACACGTCTTTCCAGTCGCTCGCGGACTCCAGTTGTAGCGACACTCCGGTCTCGTCGATGACCATTTCCGCCAGTCGGCCCATGCGATCCAGCCGTCCGGGGTTGTTGTCTACCAGCGCCAACGTGCCCTGGTTCAAATGCGGCGAATGCACCATTTGCCAGATGGCCTTGCGACCGAAAAACAGACTGCCGGCTCCGATCACAACCACCTTGGGGTGCTGGACTTCATTCATGGCCCGTCTCCTGCTGGCAATTTGCGCATGTCCCGCGGATAATCGCGGAATCTTGAGGGAATTGCAACCAGTAGCGGGAAACGGAGTGGAAATGCAGGTCAGGCTGGCCTACGGCAAACAGGGCCTAACGCTGGAATTGCCGGACAACCTTGACGTCAGGATCATCGAGAATCGCTTTGTTCCGGCGCTTGCCAACCCTGAAGTCGAATTACGCAGGGCCTTGCGCGCCCCGATCGACGCGCGGCCCCTGCGTGAACTGGCCAGGCGCGACAGCACTGTGGCCATCATTTTCAGCGACATCACCCGGCCCACGCCCAACCACGTGATCCTGCCCGCGATTCTTGAAGAACTGGCGCACCTGCCCGATGACAACATCCTGTTGTGCAATGCCCTCGGGACGCATCGACCCAATTCACAGCAGGAATTGCAACAGATGCTGGGAGAGGACGTCGTCGCCAGCTATCGCATCGTCCAGAATGACTCGGCCAACGAGGACACGCAGGTCTGTATCGGGCTTTCTTCCTTCGGCCATGAGCTCTGGATCAACCGCGACTACCTGCAGGCCGACGTCAAGATTCTCACCGGCTTTATCGAACCCCATTTCTTTGCCGGCTTCTCCGGCGGTGGCAAGGCGGTCATGCCGGGCATGGCCGGTCAGCGCACGGTCTTTGGCAACCACGACGCCGGCATGATTGCGGATGAACGCGCGTCCTGGGGGATCACGCATGGCAACCCCATCTGGGAGGAAGCGCGAGAGGCCGCGCTGCTCACCGGGCCGGACCTGTTGCTCAACGTTACTTTGAACAGCGACAAGGAAATCACCGGCGTTTTCGCCGGGGAACTGGCCGCCGCGCATGATGCCGGGATCGACTTCGTGCGCGAGTCTTCCATGGTGGCCGTGGAGCGGCCCTGCGACATTGTCATCACCACCAACTCCGGCTGGCCGCTTGACATGAACCTTTATCAGGCGGTCAAGGGAATGAGCGCTGCCGAGCAAATTGTAAGGCCAGGCGGCAGCATCATCATTGCCGCCGAGTGCGCGGAAGGCGTGCCCGAGCATGGACTCTACGGCCAGTTGCTGAGCGAGGCTGCCGACGCGGCTGAACTGGCGAACAATGTTCTGCAGGCCCAGGAGACCCTTCAGGATCAGTGGCAGGCACAGATTCAGGCCCGCATTCAGGCGCGCGCAGACGTGTACGTCTTTGCCGATGGCCTCAGCGACAGCCAGATCGAAAACGCCCTGTTGCAGCCCTGCCGGGACATCACCGCCCTGCTGGAGCAGTTGCTGCGGCGATATGGCACTGACGCCCGCATCGCCATTCTGCCCGAAGGGCCGCAGACCATTCCCTGGCTGAAGACGAGCGGAATTCAGGAGCCGGCAATCCCATGAACAGACCCAACGTCGTCTTTGTATTCGCCGACCAATGGCGCGCCCAGGATACGGGCTACGCCGGAAATGATCAGGTCGCCACGCCGCATCTGGACCGCCTCGCGCAGGAAAGTGTCAATTTCACGCACGCCGTTTCCGGTTGGCCGGTTTGTTCGCCCTGGCGCGGAAGTCTTCTCACCGGCCAGTACCCCCTGACCCACGGCATATTCGTCAACGACGTGCCCCTGGCTGACAGCGGTACGCGGCTCGGGGATGCCTTCTCCCAGGCTGGCTACGACACGGCCTGGATCGGTAAGTGGCACATCGATGGTCACGGCCGCTCGGAGTACATTCCGCCCGAACGCCGTCACGGCTTCGACTACTGGAAGACCCTGGAATGCACCCACGATTACAACAACTCACCTTATTACGCAGGAAATGGCAGGGAGAAGCGTTTCTGGGAAGGCTACGACGCCATCGCCCAAACGCGCGACGCGCAGCGTTATCTGCGCGGTAGGGATGGGGACAAGCCCTTCCTGCTGGTCCTTTCCTGGGGGCCGCCGCACAATCCCTACGAGACCGCCCCGGAAGCGTATCGCCGGCGCTACCGACCTGAAAACGTCGTCCTGCGACCCAATGTGCCGGAAGAATCCGCCCGCGAGGCGCGGGAATGGCTGGCGGGCTACTATGCCCACTGCACGGCCCTGGACGATTGTGTGGCAGCGCTTCTGGGGACACTTGCCGAGACCGGCCTGGAGCGCGACACGATCTTCGTCTTCACCTCCGACCACGGCGACATGCTTGGCTCGCAAGGAACAGTGCGCAAGCAAAGGCCCTGGGACGAGTCGATTCGTGTGCCTTTCCTGCTGCGCTGCCCGGGTATCGACGGACGGGAATCGGATGCCCTGATCAACGCGCCGGACATCATGCCCACCTTGCTGGGCCTCTGCGACATCCCCCTGCCGGCTTCCATTGAGGGACTGGATTTCAGCGACCACATCCGCCATTCATCCCCGGACCCGTCCGGTGGCGCGGCCTTGCTGGCCTGCTACCATCCCTTCGGTGAGTGGACACGCACTGTTGGCGGGCGCGAGTTTCGCGGGCTGCGTACGCGACGCCATACCTACACCCGAACGCTGGAGGGCCCCTGGCAACTTTTCGACAACGTGGATGATCCCTGGCAACTGCAAAACAGAATCGATGACTCTGTCTGTCAGGGCCTGCGTCTGCAGCTTGACTCCCGGTTGACGGAGATGCTCGTCCAGCAAGGCGACGAGTTTCTGCATGGTGACGACTACATTCGGCGCTGGGGCTATACGGTCGACGAGACCGGCACTGTCCCCTATTCCCTGTAGTCGCACTGGCAATTGCAGGAACCCCTGCGTAGAGTGGCTGCCGCATTTCCCGTACATGGCAAAGAGCCCATCACCATGAGACTGGCCGCCTATCCCAAGGCCTTCGAACAGCAAATTGCGGGAGACCGCAGCCTCTCTCTCTTTCGCTGGATCGAGATGGCGCGCTCGCTGGATGCCGAGGGGCTGGAGCTCTACGACGGATTTCTGGATAGCTTCGATGCAGCTTATCTTGACGGCGTGGGCGAGGCCCTTGAGCGGGCCGGTTTCGCCATGCCCATGATGTGCTGCTCACCCAATTTCACGCTCCCCGATGCCGACGGCAGGGCGCGGGCTGTCGAGGGTCACGTCGAGATCATGCGTGTCACCCGTCGCCTGGGCGGACCCGGTTCGGTTTGCCGCGTGCTTAGCGGTCAGCGCTATCCCGAGGTCGACCTCAGCCAGGGCGTCGAATGGGTGGCAGAATGCATTCAGGCTCTGCTTCCCGTGGCAGAAGAACTGGACATCGTGCTGGGGCTTGAGAACCACTACAAGGACGGCTTCTGGGAGTATCCGGAATTCGCCCAGAAGATGGACGTGTTCCTTGAGTTGCTGGCGGCTATCCCCGATCATCCGCATTTCGGCGTCCAGTACGATCCCTCGAACGCCATCGTCGCCGGAGACGACCCCCTGGAACTGTTGCGGACAGTGGCGCCACGAGTCGTCAGCATGCACGCCAGCGATCGCTGGTTGGCCGGGGGCACCACCCTGGAAGAGTTGCGTCAGAGTGACGGCACGCTCGGCTATTCGCCCAATCTGCGGCATGGCGTCACCGGCAAGGGCATGAACGACTATCCGGCGATCATGCAGATCCTGGCGGACAACGGCTATCGCGGTTGGATCAGCATTGAGGATGGAGTCAACGGCCTGGACGAAATGCAGGAATCCCTGAGATTTCTAAGGAACATTTGCGAGATTTACTTTGGAGACCGTGAGTGATGCAGGCTCTTGTCAAGTACGACAGCCGACCTGACGCCGTGGAGCTGCGGGACATTCCCGAACCGCCCGACCCTGGCCCCGATGACGTCATCCTTGAGGTGAAGGCGGCCGGGGTTTGCGGCAGCGACCTGCATATGTGGCAGGAAAACCACAGCTGGGAGATTCGCCTGCCGCTGGTCCTTGGACATGAATTTTGTGGCCTGGTCGCCGCCGTGGGAAATGGCGTCACCAAGGTCAAACCCGGCGATCGCGTCGCCTGTGAAACGGCCGCGAAGATTTGCAAGCAGTGCAGCTACTGTCTTGGCGGTGCCTACAACCTTTGTCCGGAAAGGCTTGGCTACGGCGCCCTGGCGGACGGCGCTTTCACGCGATTTGTGACGGCCCGCCAGGAGATTCTGCACCAGATTCCCGAAGGTGTCCCCTTTTCCCACGCAGCGCTCACCGAGCCGGTTTGCGTGGCGTACAACGCCCTGGTCGAGAAGACGGCGATCATGAAACCCGGCGACACCGTCGTCATCCAGGGGGCGGGGACCATCGGCATCATGGCCCTGCTGGTCACGCGCCTGCGGGGCGCCAGCGAGATCATCGTGCTTGGCACCGACGTCGACGACCACCGGCTTGGCATAGCTGCCGAACTGGGCGCCAGCCGCACGCTCAACATTCAGCAGGAAGACCCGGTGGACTACGTCCTGTCGCGCGGAGACGGCCTCGGCGCGGACCTGGTCGTTGACTGCAGCGGAGTCAGTGTGGCTCTGGAGCAGGCCATGGCCATGGTGCGGCCCAACGGGTTGATCACCAAGATTGGCTGGGGGCCGCAACCGCTGGGCTTCAACCTCGACCCGCTGGTGGGCAAGGCCGTCACCTTGCAAGGCAGCTTCAGCCATACCTACAACACCTGGGAACGCGTTCTGGGGCTGATGGGTTCAGGTCAGCTCAACCTGGATCCGGTCATCGGCGGCGAGTATCCGCTCGTGGACTGGTACAGCGCCTTTGAGCACATGGAAGCCGGAAGAAACGTCAAGTCCGTACTGGTTCTCTGAGAGGCAGCGCCATGAATGCCAAAATCCAGATTTCACTGGACGTCACCACGATTGACGAGGCCCTGGCCCTGGCTGAGGCCGCCGTCAGCGCCGGGGTGGACTGGCTTGAGGCCGGCACGCCGCTGATTCTGGCTGAAGGCCTGCATGGCGTGCGCGCACTTCACAAGGCGCACCCTGAAGTTCCCCTGGTTGTGGACCTCAAGACGATGGATGGCGCCGGTCTGGAAGCGGAGATGATGTTTCAGGCGGGCGGCGACATGGTAGTTGTCATGGGCCAGGCGCACGACGCCAGCATCATCGAACAGGTGGAAATGGCGCGCCGCTGCAACGGTCAGGTTATGTGCGACGTCATGCTTTGCCCGGACAAGCCGGGCCGCGCCCGCCAGGCGCAGGACATGGGCGTTGACTACATCATTGTGCACACGGGCTTTGACGAAAGAAACATGATTCCGGGTCTGAGCCCGTTGGACGACCTGCCGGCCGTACTGGCCGCCGTGGACATCCCGGTGCAGGCCGTCGGCGGTCTTAGCATCGAGCAGGCCATTCAGACCCTGTCGATGGGCGCCGAGATCGTGGTGTTTGGCGCACCGCTGGTCATCAGTGGCACGGAATTCAGGGCCGCTGATCCGGACTTTGAGAAACAACTGGCAGAAATCGTGCAGCAGGTGCGGCAGGCCGTCTAGCGCTGTTGTGTGAGCAGCCGTTCGCCCATTTGTACACGCCACAGGGCCGCATAAAGGCCGTCGCCGGCTGCAAGTTCCTCATGAGTACCTGATTCGACCACCCGCCCCCGCTCCAGCACGTGAATGGCGTCCGCATTGCGCACGGTGGACAGGCGGTGGGCGATGACGATCGTCGTGCGGCCCTGCGTGATGCGTTCCATGGAGCGCTGAATGGCCGCTTCGGTCTCGTTGTCGACCGAGGACGTGGCCTCGTCCAGGATCAGCACCGGCGGGTCCTTGAGCACGGCGCGTGCGATGGAAATCCGTTGCCGCTGGCCGCCGGAGAGTTTCTGGCCGCGTTCGCCAACGATCGTCTCGTAACCATCCGGCAGGGCCGTGATGAAGTCGTGCGCCTCGGCGATCTTTGCCGCTGCCACGATTGAATCCAGGTTGGCGTCAAAGCTGCCATAGGCGATGTTTTCACGCACCGTCCCGTGAAACAGAAAGACGTCCTGACTGACCAGGCCGATTCCGCGTCGGAGGTCTTCCGCGCGCAGGTCCCGCAGGTCGTGGCCGTCCAGCGAAATGCTCCCCGCAGTCACGTCGTGAAAACGCAGCAGCAAACGAATCACGGTCGACTTGCCCGCCCCTGTCGCGCCCACGATGGCGACGGTGTGGCCGGCCGAGACATTCAGGGAAAGGTTGTTGAGGACCGGCACGCCGTTGCTGTAGGCGAAGTCCACCTCTTCAAAGCTTATGTCTCCGCGTATGGAAACTGTGGAAAGACCGCGCCTGCCATCCAGAATTCGCACCGGCGTATCCAGCAGATCAAGAATGCGTTCGGTCGAGGCCATCGCCCGCTGGTAAAGATCGAAGGTCTCGCCCAGGCGAGTCAGCGGCCAGAGCAGACGCTGGGTCATAAAGACCAGTACGCTGTAGAGGGCGATGTTCAGCCGGCCTTCCAGCACCAGCACGCCGCCAAAATACATGATGGCGATAAAGCCGGTGACGATCGCCATGCGAATGAGGGGCACGAACGCCGCGCTGAGGCGAATGGCGCGGCGGTTGTATTCGCGATAGAGGTCGCTTTCCCGACGAACGCGCCTGACTTCGTGGCTTTCTGCCGTAAAGCTCCTGATCGTGGCGATCCCGCCAAGGTTGTTGGACAGCAAGCTGCTGATCACCCCAACCTGCTGCCGCACGGCAGCGTATCGCGGGCCCAGTTTGTCCTGAAACCAGAATGAACCCCACAAGACGATCGGCATTGGCAGGAAGGCCATCCAGGCGACTTGCGGCGCGACCGAAATGAACAGGCCTCCCACCAGAATGACCGTGGCAGCGACCTGAATCATGTAGTTGGCGCCGACGTCCAGAAAGCGCTCCAGCTGGTTGATGTCATCGTTGAGAATGGCTAACAGTCGCCCGCTGCTGCGGTCCTCAAACCAGGCCATGTCCAGTTTCTGAACGTGACCATAGGCTTCCAGCCGCAGGTCGTGCTCGACCTCCTGGGACAGGTTTCGCCAGGCGATGGTCTGGATGTAATCGAAAAGCGATTCGAACACCCAGACTGTCAGGGTTATGGCACACAGTGCCAGCAACTGATGCAGAATTTCGACGATGCCGAGCTCCGCCAGGAAGGACTCATCGCGGCGAACAACGATGTCGACGGCTGCACCAATGAGCATTGGCGGCATGACGTCAAAGAGTTTGTTCAATATGGAACTGGTGAAGGCCAGAATGACACGAGACTGGTAGCGCCGCGTCCGGGACAGCAGGCGAAGCAAGGGGTGTCGACGAGTTTTCATACAATTGACTTTGGATGCAGAAAGGCCGCGGACCAGTGTAACACAGATTTCCTGGCCTAACGGCGCAGGTCTGTGTCCCAGGGTACGTTATCCGCCGTCTCCACCAGGAAACGCAGGGTGCGTTCCTGCAGTTCCCGTTTCACTGTGGCCAGTGAAGGGTCGTCAATTCGATTGTGCTGCTCTCCCGGGTCGGCGCGCAAGTCGAAGAGCTGGTCGCGCTCGTACAGTCGATAGATGTATTTGTTGTCCTGCGTGCGACACATGATGCCCTTGCTGTGTTCAGTGCCCTCGCAGCGTTGCAGCGACGTACGCGGCCAGTAGTGGTGGCGTGTGCTTTGGTCGCTGTCCAGTTCCATTGCCTGCCGCTCCCCGTGGATGCGACCGCCTTCACAAAAGACCGCATCACGATGTTCCGTCGCCGTTCCGGCAATCAGTGGCAAGAGGGAACGGCCAAAATGGGTGTGGCGCACCTCGATGCCGGTCAGGTCTTCAACGGTTGCCGGAAAGTCGATCAGTTCCACCAGGGCATCCCGAATGCCCGGCTCTACCGGCACGTCAGCCGGCGGCTTGATCAGGAAAGGTACACGCGTCAGGCAGTCTTCGAATGTGTTTTGCGTCTTTTCCACCAGGCCGTAGTCGCCGGTGAAATCACCATGGTCGGAAAACAGGAAAATGGCCGTGTCGTCGTAGATACCTGCGTCACGCAGCGCCTGACAAACCATGCCAAATTGCTCGTCCACGCGCGCGCACATGCCGTAATAGGTCGCCCGCAACTCGCTCCAGCGCTCTTCGCTCCAGCCGGTCATGTTTTGCCGCTCGCGGATTCCCGTCCGCAGCGAGGGCTCGTCGACCGGTTCGTCGGGCGCAGGAATCCGGGGTGGCAGGGACGCCCGGTCGATTGCGCTGAACCAGGGATCTTCCACCGCGTATGGCGGATGCGGGTAGGTAAGCGGCAGGTAGATACAAAGCGGTTTGTCCGTTGGCCGGTTTTCGATCAGCTCAATAGCGGCCTCCACGTAGGCCCAGTCTGTGTCGTAGACGTGATGTTCGCCCGGTTCTTTCTCCTGCTTGCCCGCGAAAAAGGAGTAATAGGTGTCGCTGCCCGGTTCGCCCCGCCAGCTGTCGGCCGCATGTGTGTTGGGTATCAGGGGGCGTTCCGCCGTGTCCGGCGGATCGTACTTGACGTCGCAGTAGTTGTCGTAACCATGCTGCGCCGGCACCACGTCGTTCTTGCCGCCCCACCAGACGAACCAGCCCTCCTCCTTTAGCGAACGCAGGAGCATGGGTTCGTCGGGCCTGAGCATGTAGAACATGGTGCGGTGCCCGCGCGTGTGGGGGTACCAGCCCGTCATGAAGGAGCAGCGGCTGGGTGTACAGACCGGATTCTGGCAAAAGGCATGGCGGAAAGACACGGAGTCTTCCCGCACGGCGCGGTCCAGGTTAGGCGTGACGGCGGCGGGATTGCCCATGTGGCCCAACACGTCACCGCGCCATTGGTCCGGGTTGAAAATCACAATGTGGGGTTTGCGAGGCATCAGTCAACCTCGAAAGTCGTGCCGATGGCGCGCGGCGGGTCCGAGCGCAGCACCGAGCGCATGCGCCGTTGCACCGGGCCGGGCAGGAGCAGCAACAGCCGTTCTATCGCCCCGCTGCTGACCAACAGCAGAGTAACAATCAACATGAGCCAGGGCAGGCCATTCAGAAGCACGAAATTGAATTCGATGGTACGCCCGAGCACAGTCAGTCCATTTTTCTGGATGTCAGAAGAGACCGCGCGCAAGGCCGCGAAGAGCCAGGCGCCCAGCACCACGCGGAAGGGGTGCCAGCCGCCGAAAATGACGATGGCCAGCGCGATCCAGCCGTCTCCCTGCATGGCCGGGGGATTTGCCAGACCCGGCTTGAAATGCAGCGAATAGGCGGCGCCGGCAACGCCAACCAGGGCCCCGCCCAGCACTACGTAGATGTATCGCAGGCGATTGACATTGGTGCCACGGGCATAGGCGGCTTCCGGTCGTTCGCCGATGGCGCGATGGGCCATACCCGGACGTGTGCGGAAGAGCCAGAACCACAGACCAATTACCAAAACGTAGCTCAAATAGACCAAAACGTTTTGCTGGAAGAAGACCGGACCCAGCAGGGGCAGGTCCTGCAGAAGCGGGACGGGCCATTTGGGGACCACCGGCCCCGGTATGCGCGTGTATTCCTGACCCAGAAACTGCGCGAGGTCCGCCATCAGCAGAGTCAGAATGAAGCCGACCGTCACCTGGTCCAGGCGCAACTCGATGCTGGAGAGGGCAATGATCAGCGCCACCAGGCCGCCGACCAGCATCGCGACCAGCACACCGCCAATCAGGCCAGCCTCGGCCGAGGCAATCATGTCGATAGCGTCGACGTCGACACCGAAACTTATCACCCGCGCGGCGATGAACCCTGCCATCGCCGTCACGATCAGACTGCCGTTGAGCGACAGGTTGATCACGCCGGCGCGTTCGGTGATGGTCTCGCCTATGCTGGCAATGACAAGCGGCGTTGCGTTGGCCACGACACTGGCGAGCGTGTTCAGAAACTCGACGTTCATCAGCCCGTCAGTCCGCTCTGCGAGGATGCCGATGCCTGTGAAGCATCCCCTGCCTGGTCACCGCGGCGCGCCTCCAGCCGTTGACGCAATCCTTGAAACAGGATGAAGACCAGCACCAGCGTTCCCTGCAGGACACCCGCCAGGGAGGAATCGAGTTGCAGGGAGACGCGCAACCGGGTGCTGCCGGCAAGAATCGACGAAAACACGAAGGCAATCATCGGGATCCACAGCGGCTTCATAGTCGAGAGAAGGACGACGAGCAAGCCGAGAAAGCCTATGCCCCCCGCCACCAGAGGCCGAAAACTGCCGTACGTGAACATGACCCGGTAGGAGCCGGCGATTCCGGCCAGAACTCCGCAGACCAGGAAGGCGCTCATCGCCACTCTCGAAGTGGGTACGCCCAGCAAGAGGGCGGAGCGGGGATTGCTGCCGGTGGCCTTCAGTTGCAGACCCCAGCGCGTGCGCGCCATGATCAGGGGCACCAACACCATGGCGACGGCCGTCATCGCGATGGCCAGCAAGCCCACCGGCCATTCACGGGACAAGGCCGGGTAGAGCGCATTTTCGAGGAAAGGTCGGGACTGTTGGGCACTGCCGCCCTCGGGATACCAGGGGCCGCTGATCAGGTAGATGCCCCAGACACCGGCAAGCGCATTGAGCGCCATGCCCCCGAAGATTTCATTCACACCCAGCCAGATCTTGAGCGCGCCGGTGATGCCGGCCCACACCATGCCTCCCAGGACTCCCAGCAGGATTTGCAGAAGCAGTTGCAAGGGCGCAAGCTCCGGGGGGAAATCGAAGGTCAGGGCGCCGGCACTGGCAAAAATGGCGCCCGCCAGGATTTGTCCCTCGATGCCGATATTCCACAGACCTGCGCGGAAGGTCACAAACAGCCCGACGCTGGCCAGGGTCAGCGGTATCCAGAAGTTGAGGACGCCGGCGAAAGAGCGAGTGTTGCGGAAGGCTCCCTGCCAGATCTTCTCCAGGACCTCCTGGGGTTCGCGACCTACGGCCAGAACCAGCAAGGCAGCCAGCAGCAGCGACAGCAATACGGGCAGCAAAACAAAGGCCAGCCTTCCCGGTCCGGAAGTGAGATTGCGCACGATTTACACCTGTCTGAACTCGCCACCGATGAGGTAACCCAGTTCGTCTATCGTGGTCGCCGCGACGTCCGATACCTCATGCACACGACCGGCGTAGAATACCAGAATGCGGTCGCTGTAGGCGACCAGTTCGTCCAGTTCCGCCGAACTGAACAGTATCGCCGTGCCGCCTTCACGTCGCTCCAGCAGTTGCTGCCAGATCCAGCGCGCGGACTCAACGTCCAGTCCGCGGGTGGGTTGCTCCAGAATCAGGAGCAATGGATTGGCTGGCAACAGGGCCATCAGGACGCGTTGCTGGTTTCCTCCGGACAGCTGTTCTATGCGATCTTCCGCCTCCCCCCGCACGTCGTAGTGTTTCAGACTCTCGCGCGTGTAACTTTCCAGCGCTGGCCAGTCCAGAACGGCGCGTTCACTGCGCACCAGGGCCATGTGTTCGGTCAGGGTCAATCCGGCAATCAGGCCCTCTTCCAGGCGTCCGGCTGCCCCGAACACGACTCCCCTGTGCAGGAAACTGCGGTAGCTGCGATTGGTCATCTCCTGGCCTTCCAGCAGGACACGCCCGCTGGAGACCGATTCAAGGCCGCAAATCGCCCGCATCGTCAGGCCCTGGCCGCTGTTGTCCAGGCCCGCCAGGCCAACGACCTCACCCTGGCGCAGGGAGAGATTCAGATCTTCGATTTGCAGACGTCGGTCGCGCAGGTTCAGGTTCTCCAGCTTCAGGACGACCTTTTCCAGCGGCACTTCCAGGCGCACGTGAGGTCCCAGCTCCTGACCAAACATCAGGTGTACCAACTGCGATTTGATGCTCTCCAGAGTCTCCGGATCGGTTTCACCCGGCGCGGGCATGTCCTCTTCGCCAATTCGACGCCCGTCCCGCAACACAACCACCTTGTCACAGAGGGTGATGACGTCTTCAAGTTTGTGGGATACCAGCAGAATGATGACACCATCCCTGTGGGCCAACTGTTGCAGGGCCGCAAAAAGAGTCTGCTTTTGTTCAGCTGAAATTCCCGTGGTCGGTTCGTCCAGAATCAGGGCCTTCACGCCCAGGGCCAGCAGACGAACGATCTCAAGTTGCTGCCGCAAGGCGATACTCATGCGCTCGACCGGCGCTTCGGCCTCAAGTTCAAAGCCCAGGTGCGCCGATGCCTCTTCAAGGTCCTTTCGCGCTGCCGGCCAGTCCGGTAGCACCCTTTCCGGACGACCGTAAACAAAGTTCTCAAGCGTGGTGAATGCGCCGACGTCCAGCGGGTCCTGCTGAAGCATGCCGATGCCTTCCTGGATGGCATCTTCGGGACTGCCGAAACGTGAAGACCTGCCGTCGACCAGGATGTCGCCGTTGTCCGCCGGCTGATAGCCGGACAGGATTTTCATCAGCGTAGATTTGCCTGCGCCATTCTCACCCAGAATGCCCGTGATACGTCCGGCAGGAAATACCACGCTGATATCGTTGTTGGCGTGCACGGAACCGAAACGCTTGTGGATATTACGCAGTTCGATTTCCATCGTCAGGACGTCCCGTAGCGCAGGCCCAGGTCGTTGAGCCAGCGCCGATAGGCAATGGCCGTGCGGTCGGAGCGCAGGTGCAGTTCTGCCTGGAGGTCCAGAGGCAGCATCTCCGGTCGCTGCGATTCCACAATCGGCAGGTCCTGCAGCGCGATTTCATCCTGGAAGGCCCGCAACTCCTCCTCCGGCGTGTCGTAAGAATGGTTCATCACCATCCACATCCACATCAGACTGCTTAGCGGTCCCTGCGGCGTCACCATGAGGAGGATGGCGAAGCGCGGGCCCACCGTCTCCTTGCGGAAATAGGCCACCAGTGGGCGGTAAACCTCATAGGTGTAGTTGACGACTTTGGATTCGCCGCTGCCGTCGGGGTTGGGCTGGTAAATCAGGATGTCCCTGGCCTGGATCCCTTCTTCAATCGTCGTGACGTCATAGTCCGCTATGTCTGCACGCTCACGCACGCCCAGTATGTTTTCGTGCACGAACGGGAAATGCGCCACGTCGAGGAAATTCTCGACCATGCGCGGGCCGGCGGCCCTGAAGTGGTAAGGGCCGCAAAGAATGCGTCGAAAACTGGAATCCTCCCACTCGGCAAAGGGGGGCAGCGGCGTCTGCGGGTCTCCCAGGCAGACCCAGACAAAGTCAAAATGCACGCAGGCGTCGTACTGCCGCACCCTGGCTCGCGGTGACGGGGTCTGGTCCGGATGCGCCGGCATATGTATACACTGGCCTTCCGCGTTGTAGGTCCAGCCATGGTAGGGACACATCAGTTGCTCGCCATGCTGGACTTCACCCAGCGACAGACGTGTGCCACGGTGCAGGCAAAGGTCCTGCCAGGCCAATACCTGGTCGCCGGCACGCCAGATGACGATGTCCTCGCCCAACAGGCGCGCTCCAACGACGCCCTTCTCGTCAAGTTCCCGCAGCGGCAACACCGCATGCCAGTCATGCAGCAGGACCGGGTCGTCAATCATGGTCCTTCCCCGTCAGCAACAAGCAATTTGACATCAGTCTTCAGAATGTAACACAGAGCTGCGCGCGACAAAAAAGCGGGGTGCCTGCGCAGACACCCCGCCAAATCGATTCGCGGGGATTACTCGCTCGCGCCGATCATGCCTTCAAGCAGTTGCGGCACGAACCAGATATCCAGCAAGGGGACGGCTTCTCCCTCGGCCGCCAGCTCGGTGCCATCCTGCAGGTTGAGCGGCCCTTCCCAGAGGTAGATTGAATCCACGCCCATGTCCTGGGCGCTCATGTAGTCGGCCAGTGCCCCCTGGAACTCATCCAGGTTGGCCGCGATGTCTTCCGGCATGCCCGTACCGCGTAGATAGCCGGCAGTAGAGGTGTCCGGATTGTTGATGTCCGTCCAGTCCAGCGCCAGCCAGTCCCAGGACTGCTCCCAGCTACCATCCTGAACGCTGTTGACGACGTCCAGATAGGCCGGGCCCCAGTTGTAATAAGCCACGCCGAGGCAGGCCTCGGGCGCTTCATCGCAACCGCCGGCGTTGCCATAGGGAATGGCAAAGGTGCGGCTGCCCTCGCTGGCCCGGCGGCCCGCCACCTGAATGGCTTCAGTGGTGTCGATGCCGGAGATGACGACGTCGGCGCCATTGTCAAAGAACTCGTTGGCGACCTCGGTCGGGTCCAGCGTGAAGCCGGGGATGTGGAACCAGAAGCCGATCCAGGTCACGGTGAATTCCAGGTCCATCCCCATGTCCGCCCGGTAAGTATCCCAGCAGTGGCGCGCGCCCAGATAGGAGGATGCGGCCAGACGGCGGGTCTCGGGGTCGATCAGGGCGCCGAGATAACCGATCTTGCCCGTCTCGGAGGCCAGCGCGGCCGAGCAACCGGCCAGCAAACGCGGCACTTCCATCAGGGTGTTGAAGTTGCCTACGTTGGCCGGTGCATCCCCGTGAAGTACGTTGCTTCCGGTGATGTTGATGAAGACGACCTCGGGGAAGGCATCCGCAACGCCGTTGGTGTCCTGTTCAAAGGAAGCCGACGTGGTGAAAATGACCTCTGCCCCGCTGTCAACCATTTCGGTGACCACATCCATGAGCGTGGCTTCGGGAGTGTCCGCCTCGTTAAGGCTTTCAAAAAACAGCATGGTCGCGTTTTCGTTGTTCGCCTCGACGTACTGGCCCGCCTCAAAGTGAGACTGGCTCCAGCCGCGATCGTTCCTGGGGCCGACCAGCACGACTCCATAGATGATCTCGTCCTGGGCAATCGCCGGCAGAGTCAGCATTCCGAACAGGGTGCATATCATTAGCACGAAGGCTATTTTGCGGAACATGAGCCCTTCCTCATTTACATGACAACGCATCAAGTTTAGCACGCGGGGGAATTTCAACAAATCGGCAATCGGCCGAAACTGTTGAATGCAGGCTACGCGAAGCGGCTGTCAACCCACCGAGAATCCTCCGTCCACGGACAGGGTGACGCCATGCACCATGTCCGCGGCGTCACTCAACAGCCAGGTTACCGCTTCGGCAACCTGCAGCGGTTGGGCAAATCGGCCGAGCGGAATACGGGCCAGAACGGGGCCGCTCTTCACCGGGTCGCCCCAGGCCATTTCACCCATTGGCGTGAGCGTCACCGTCGGGTTCACGGCGTTGACGCGGATGTTGTGAGGTCCCAGTTCCAGCGCCATCATGCGCGTCAACTGGTCCAGGGCGCCCTTCGACGCACAGTACGACGTATGGTCCGCCAGCGCGCGCGTTGACGCCTGGCTGGAGAGATTGACGATCACGCCTCCCCTGCCACGTTCGATCATGCCGCGGGCGATGATCTGCGACACGATCAGGACGCCACGCACGTTAACGGCCATCACTTCGTCGAAGGCCGCCACCGTCACGTCCAGGAAGGGTTCCAGTATCGAGATGCCGGCGTTGTTGACCAGCAACTCGACATCCCCCGCCGCAGCAAGCGCTTCGTGCGTGGTGACCACGTCGCCGAGGTCGACGCAAATCGTTTCACAGCCGGTCTCGTCCTGCAGCGACACCAGATCCGACGCCGTCCGGCTGAGCGCCAACACCTCGGCGTTGCAGGCAACCAGATGGCGCGCGATCTCACGGCCAATGCCCTTGCCGGCCCCGGTGACCAGCGCGCGTCTGCCGTTAAAGTCCTCTTTCATGGTACATTCCCCGCTGCACAAAACCTGAAAGGAATTGTACCTGCACGGCCCCGGGCCTTACAGGAGGGAGGACGCCCTGATGCTCAACGCTGAACACGTTGCCGGTTACCGGCGCGATGGCTACGTGCTGCTCGGGAGTGTGTTTTCTCCACGGGAAGTCGCCGCCATGTTGCGTGCAGTGGAAAGCGGAGAACGGGTGGCCGGTAACATCTCTGGTCCCGCCGATGCCGGCGGACGAAAGTCCAGTTTGTCGCTCTGGAACGAGTTGGGTGATGACATCTGGGCGGCGGCCTCGACCAGTCCCCGCATCGTCAACAACATTCGGGTCCTGCTAGGGGAGGAGATCAGTTTCTTCCACGGCAAGGTCATGCACAAGGAGGCGCACACGGGGGGCCAGTGGGAATGGCACCAGGACTATGGCTACTGGTACGATCAGGGCTTCGTGTTCCCGCGCCTCATGAGTGCCTTTGTCGCCCTTGACCCCGCCATGCGGGAGAACGGCTGCCTGCAAGTCTTGCGCGGCTCGCACCACCTGGGCCTGCTCTCGCATGGCAAGGTAGGAGAGCAGACCGGCGCTAACGAAGAGCGCATGGCCCTGATCGAATCACAGTTCGAACGGGTCTATTGTGAGATGGGGCCCGGCGACACACTCTTTTTTCACTGTAACCTGTTGCACGCCTCCGGGCCCAACGACTCCGACAGGCACCGGCGGGCCTTCATCATGTGTTACAACGCCCTTGCCAACCCGCAACTGGGCAACCCGGGCAGGACTGGTATGCCACCCTGTCCTGTCAGTGACGAGGACGCCATCCTGCGTCACGCACTGGAAGACGAGGCACCCTGATCCAGGACGCCTTCGGTCGTCTCCAGGATCAACTGGTCCACGACGTACAGCAGGGCCTCGCTCTCCTCGGCGCCTTCCTTAATGGCTTGCCGCCACGTGGCGAGTTGCCGGTCCGCGCTGGTGCCGTTGCGCAGCAGGGTCGGCAGGTACTCAACATCCTTGCGTGTTCCCAGGTCGTCCAGCACAGGATCGACCAGTTCAAGAATCTCGTTCGCGAGAAAGCGCACAGGAACTTCTTCTTCCTTGCCAAAGTCGACCAGCTTTCCATCGATGCCATAACGTCCGGCGCGCCATTTGTTTTCGAGGATCAGCAATGACTGGTATTCGCGCCAGCTGCAGTTTTGCTCGCGCAGTTTCACCAGCAATGACACGATGGACTGGATCAACGCGACGATACACAGAGCTTCATCAACCCGCGTGCAAATGTCGCAGACCCGCACCTCGAGCGTGCCCAGGCCGACCTGTGGCCGCACGTCCCACCAGATGCGCGTGGCGTCCACGTCTTCGGAATGTTTGTCCTTGGATTTACCCAGTGAGCCTACCTTGCCAAACAGGTTGATCATGGCGCGATACTCACTGAAAGACCCGAAGGCCGGAGGCACGCCGGTGCGGGGCAGGCTTTTCATGATGATGCTGCGGTAGCTCTTGAGTCCGGAATCCATGCCGGCCCAAAAAGGAGAACTGGTGGAAAGGGCCAGCAGATGCGGCAGGAAATAGCGAATCTGGTTCATCACGTCGACGAGCAGTTCGAGCGCTTCCGGCGACTTGCCAAAGCCAATATGCACGTGCATACCGAAGACGAGTTGTGTGCGCACGACGGCCTGCAGGTTCATCTGCAATTCCTGGTAGCGTTCGCCCCGGCTGACCAACTGGTCCTCCCAGCGAGAAAAGGGATGGGTGGACGCAGCCAGGATCTTGTAACCGCTCTCCCGGGCAAGTCCGTCAACCGTCCCGCGGAGGCGCACCAGTTCCTGCCGCACTTCCGTCACGTCACGACAGACCTCGGTTGCAACTTCCAGCTGGGACCGCAGCATTTCCGGCTTGAGTTGCTCTCCCAGCAGGGAACTGCCGGACGCTTCCAACGCTTCGTAGTGAGGCGTGAGCTCACGCGTTTCCGGATCGATGATCTGATATTCTTCTTCCACGCCCAGCGTGAGGGGCACCTTAATCATGGCAGTTGCTCCTTGCACGTCGGAATGTTCAGTAGGACCAGGCCTCGACCCCGGACGGCATCAAAGTTCCTGGTAGGCGGGTTCGGTGAGGAAAGGGATCATGGAGTTTGCACGAATCATGTTATCAAACAAGTCGCGTGCACGCCCGTACACGCCCCCTTCGAACCGCGCCTGACCCACTTCGGCATGGATGGTGTCCATTTCTTCTGCCAGCAGTTGCCGGTACAGGGCCTCATCAAAAGTGCGTCCATCTTCCAGGGGGACCCCGTGATGCAGCCATTGCCAGATCTGCGCCCGGCTGATTTCGGCCGTCGCGGCGTCTTCCATCAATGAGTAAAGCGGTACGCAACCGTTGCCGCCGAGCCAGGCCTCCAGATACTGGATGCCGACACGCAGGTTGAGACGTACACCGGCCTCTGTGATGCTGCCTTCGCAGGCGGTCAGCAGGTCTTCTGCCGTGACATTGACGTCCTCGCGTTGCCGCCCGATCTGGTTTGGTTGCGGCATCAATTCATCAAAGATGTCCTGCGCCACGCCGATCAGGCCCGGATGGGCCACCCAGGTGCCGTCGTGGCCGTCCTGCACCTCGCGCAGCTTGTCCTGCCGCACCTTTTCCAGCGCCTGCTCGTTGGCGACCGGGTCGTGTCGAATCGGGATTTGGGCGGCCATGCCACCCATGGCGTGGATCCCGCGTCGGTGGCAAACGCGAATGACGTTGAGCGTGTAGTTGCGCATGAAGGGCACGGTCATCGTCACCTGGGCGCGGTCCGGCAGGATGAAAGCGGGGTTCTTGCTGAATGTCTTGATGTAACTGAAGATGTAGTCCCAGCGACCGCAGTTCAAGCCACCGGAATGTTCACGCAATTCGTAGAGGATTTCCTCGGTCTCAAAAGTCGCCTGTATCGTTTCGATGAGAACCGTGGCGCGGACACTGCCCCGGGGAATCGCCAGGGTATCCTGCGCGCTGTTGAACACGTCATTCCACAGGCGGGCCTCCAGGTGGCTTTCCAGTTTGGGAAGATAGAAATAGGGACCGCTGCCCCGGTCGAGCAACTCCCGCGCGTTGTGAAAGAAAAACAGGCCGAAGTCGAAAAGTCCGCCGGGAACAGGGGCGCCGTCCACCAGCATGTGCTTTTCGTCAAGGTGCCAGCCTCGAGGCCGTACCAGCAGCGTCGCAGTTTCGTCGTTTAACTGATAGAAGCGCCCGTCCGGGTTGGTAAACGTGATGCTGCGGCGAACGGCATCGTGCAGATTCTGCTGGCCAGCCACCATGTTCGACCAGGTCGGCGAGTTGGCGTCCTCGAAGTCCGCCATGAAGACCCGCGCACCACTGTTCAGCGCGTTGATCACCATCTTGCGCTCGGTCGGGCCGGTGATCTCGGTACGACGGTCAAGCAGATCTGCCGGGACCGGCGCGACTTGCCAGTCCCCTTCGCGGATGTGGCGCGTCTCCGTCAGAAAGTCGAGGCCGGCACCTGCGTCGATTTTTGCCTGTCGTTCCCGTCGCGCCTGCAGCAGGGCATTGCGGCTATCTGTGAATTGCCGCGCCAGGGCCGCCACGAATGCGACTGCATCGGCCGAAAGGATGTCCTCGCAACCGGGCGGACATTCCGCGATAAAACTAATTCCGGTATTGGAATTCTTCATGTCTCCCTCGATTCCGGCGCTCGCGCTTCAAAGTGGCGTCAGCCGACCATCATACCATTCGGGTGTACAGGGCTCTGTGGCGGAAATTAAATCGGGCGCGTCCTGAATGTCCCGCAGGATACTGGCCGATACCTGCACAGTCTCAAGGTCCAGCGTGCTGCCGATGCGCACCACCCGCGCGACTTCCCGATCCTCGGGGTTCTTGCGAAAAACATGTCGCAAGGCCATGTCAATGGTCTGTTCGTCATCTTCATAGATCAAGGGCAGCTTGCCGCGTAACAGGCCGCCACTGGTAAAAACGTTCAGGTTCGTCAGGGGCAAATCGATTTTCTCAAAGAGACGACGGGTCATGAAATCGGCCAGCCCGACGCCCGTTGCGTTGCCGTGCGTCGCCTCCGTAAGGTCCAGCACGGCGATCGCCCGGACCCGCGGCGCTTCCGGCTCTGGTTCTCCCTCCATCATCCAGCGGCCGATAATGTTTGTATCCATTCCGGCGCCGCTTATTTCCTTGCCCATGCGGTCAATGACCAGCAGATCGATGTCATCCACCGGCAAACGCGGCATGAGTTCGCGAGAGCGCTGCAACATGCAACGCTCTCCTTCGACCAGGTCGTCCGCGCCGAAGACCTTGAGCTCGACCGGACGGTGGTATCCGTCTTCAATGGTCGCCACCCCTGCCAGCAGATTAACGTGTTGCAGCAGGGCCGCACCGATCACCGGCATCATTTCGCGCAGGCCTGGCACGCCGTACCTGTGTATCCAGGCGGCGCCGCGTTCCTTGCCCAGTCCAATGGCCAGCATCTTGATCAGACCGCTTTCATGCGGCCCGTGGAAATCCGTATGGACCTTGATTCGATTGGCGACGATCAGGACGTCGGCTTCCGCCACGTTGCGGTCTAGATGCAGGGGCCAGCCCTGCTCCGTCGTGCCGGTCACGACCACGTCCATGGTCGCCCGCAGCGGGCAACCGACACTCTCTTCGGTCACGCCCAGGCCGGCCAGAACCTCGAGCTGCCCTTCGGCCGTCCCGCCGCCATGACTGCCCATCGCCGGCACAATGAAGGGGTAGCCTCCGGATTCCTTCACGAGACGCGCCAGACAGGCAGCGATTTCATCGATGCGTGCAACGCCACGACTGCCAATGCCAATGGCTACACTTTTTCCGGCAGCCTGCGAAGCAAGGCTTTTCTCGCTCCAGGCTCGCTCCAGGGTTTGTTCAATGTTAATGGGATCGCCGGCAGGCAAACGGCGCTTGACAGTGCTAAGGGCTGGCAAGACTGAAGTGCGTGATTTAATCATGGACAAAAGTATAACTTTTGAACAGGAGTTTACAATTCCCTGTGATTGACCAACCAGGCAGGTGCTGGCCAGGCCAGTCGTCCTTCGCTACAGTCAATCGGCAGGAAGCATACCAGGGTGCGAGGCGACCCAAGTTCATTGAGGAGCGTTCGATGGATCTGGAACTGAATGGCAAGGTAGCGGTCATCACTGGCGGCAGCGTGGGCATTGGTCTGGCGATAGCCAGGGGGTTGGCTGCCGAAGGCGTCCATCTGGCATTATGCGCCCGCAATGGCGAGCGCCTGGCAGCTGAAGCCAGTGCAATCAGGGACGATTACGGAGTCGAGGTGCTGGATGTCGCCGCGGATGTGGCCAGTCCTTCGGACGTGGAAGTTCTTGTGACTGCCATCAGGACCCGCTTTGGCGGCGCCGACATTCTCATCAACAATGCCGGCACGGGCAGCGAAGAAAAGATTCTGGAGGCGGACGACGAACGCTGGCAGTATTACTGGGACCTGCACGTGATGGCGGCGGTGCGGCTGGCCCGTGCCCTGGCGCCAACCATGATCGAGCGCGGCGGGGGCGTGGTCCTCAACAACGCCTCGATCTGTGCGACCCAGCCGCTCTACTACGAGCCAATCTACAACACGACCAAGGCGGCCCTCGTGATGTTCTCCAAATGCCTTGCCAATGAACTAATTCCCCACAACATTCGGGTCAATACCGTCAATCCTGGTCTGGTGCGCACGCCGGACTGGTTCAAGACCGCGACCATCATCACCGAGGGCACCGAGCAGACGGCCGAGGAATTCCTTCAGGGCATCGCCGACCAGTACGCGCCGATCAAACGCTTTGCCAGCCCGGGGGAAATTGCGGACTTCTTCGTCTTTCTCTGTTCGGCGCGCGCCAGCTACAGCGTGGGCTCGACCTACTACGTGGATGGCGGCTGGCTGAACGTCATCACCTGATTACGGCGTCCGGTTTTCGCCGCCGCGTTTGTGCCAGTCTTCGGCAAAGAGGTTGAGATGGACTTTTTGCCGGGGGTTGGCAGCGATGACCTCTTCATCCAGCGTGACGCCCAGACCCGGCCCCTGCGGGAGACTGAAATAGCCGTCAACGACCTTTGGCAGGCCCGGCGCAACCTTCAGCACGTAGGCATCGGCAAAGTCGTTGAAATGCTCCTGGATCTTGAAGTTTGTAGTGCAGGCCGCCAGATGCAGCGCAGCCGCCGTTGACACGGGGCCGCCGACGTTGTGGGGCGCGATCAACACGTAGTAGCTCTCGGCCCAGGCGGCCAGTTTTTTCGTGTTCAGGATGCCGCCAAAGTGCGTGATGTCCGGCTGGATGATGTCTGCCGCCTGCATTTCGAAGAGTTCGCGGTACTCATACATGGTGTGCATGCGCTCGCCCGTGGCGACCGGGACCCCAAGGGGGGCGATGGCCTCGCTGGTCTTGCGCAGGGCCGCGATGTTCTCTGGCGGGACCGGTTCCTCCACCCACGAAGGCCGGAAGCGCGCCAGTTCACGTGTCAATTCGATGGCCGTGACGGGATTGAAACGGCCATGCATCTCAATCATGATTTCCACTTCCGGCCCCACGGCGTCTCTTACCGCTTCGACCAACTCGATAACCCGTAGCTTTTCCGCGCGCTCCAGTTCATAGAAACCTGCACCAAAGGGATCGAATTTCAGGGCGCGATACCCTTTTTCCAGTACGGTCTTCGCCGCCTCGTGGAATTCCCCCGGAGTCCTTTCAACCGTATACCAGCCGTTGGCGTAGGCCTTGATTCGCTCACGTACCTCGCCACCCAGCAGGCGGTATACCGGTTGCTCCAGGGCCTTGCCGACGATGTCCCAACAGGCAATCTCCACCAGCGCGGTGGCGGTCATGATGATTTCACCCGCGCGGCCGTAGTCTTCCCGGAACATGCGCTGGACCAGGCGCTCAATCTGAAAGGGATCGCTACCCAGCATGTAACGGGGAATGGCTTCGGTCAGATAGCCCAGCACGGCATCCGTGCGGTTGAGCACTCTCGCTTCCCCCACACCGGTGAGCCCTTCGTCAGTTTCAACCTTGAGGAAGGTAAGGTTGCGCCAGGGGGTACCCAGCACAAGAGGGGTGACCTTTGAAATGCGCATCTGCAGTCCTGTCTGATTCCCGATTGCTTCCGCACCATTGTAACGCTGTCCCTGCCCGGCAGGTCATGTACAGGGCCTGCCACGCGGTGTAGACTACGGGCAAGATGTCCGAAAAGCCCGCCATTCTGCACTATCTCCGCAGAAACTGCATGACGGACCTGCTGGCCGGTGCCAGTGGCGCGGCGGCGGGCGTCCCCATGGCCATGGGCTTTTCCATTATCGCCGGCGTCAGTCCGATTTACGGCCTGTACACGATTGTGGTCGCGACCATTGTCGCTGCCCTGACCACCAGTTCCGTGTTCATGACCGTTTGCCCCACCAACGCTTTGGTCCTGATTGTCGGTAGCATGCTCGTGGCCGGGGCTGAAACAGATTTTCCCGGACAGGTCTTTACACTGACCTTGCTCGTTGGCCTTCTTCAGCTTGCGCTTGGCCTGGCGCGCGCAGGTAACCTGTTCCGCTTTGTGTCCAACGCCGTGATGACCGGTTTCGTCAGCGGCGCGGGACTGTTGATCATCATCAATCAGTTGCCTGCCCTGACCGGCCCGGCAAGCCGAGGCAGCGGCAATGCCCTCAATCGCATCGTGGAATTGCTGGAGGGCCTGGGTCAAACGGAGGCACAAACCCTTTTTGTGGGCCTGCTCTCAATAACACTCATCCTTCTGGTTAAGCGGACCCGGCTGAAATTGTTTGCCATGTTGCTGGCGCTTGCAGTTAGCAGCGCGTTCGTGTCGCTGGCAGGCTGGCACGAAGTCCTGTTGACGGGCGACCTGATGTCCATGCCGGCAGGCTTGCCAAAGCTCGTGCTGCCCAATCCGGCCTATGTCCCCGACATCGCTCTGGTGGCCGTCGCCATCGCGCTACTGGCCTCCCTGCAGAGCGCCGGCCTGACGCGCATGGTATCGCAGCCGGATGGTTCCCAGGCGAATGTTCATCGCGACTTGACGGGACAGGGACTCGCCAACATCGCCGGCGGTCTGTTTCAGGGCCTGCCGTCCGGCGGATCCCTCTCACGGACTGCGGTCAACCTGAGCGCTGGCGCACACGGTCGCATGGCAAACGTGTTTTCAGGACTGTTTGTAGCGGCCATTCTGCTGACGCTGGGCCCGCTTGTTGAACAAATCCCTCTGGCGGCACTGGCTGGTCAGTTGATCGTCGCTGCAACAAGCCTGATTCGGGCGGACGCACTGAGAATGGCTTGGCGTGTAAATCTTGCGTCACGCAGCGCCATGGTCGTTACCTTCCTGTCCACCATGGTATTTCCACTCGAATACAGCGTATACATTGGCGTCTTCCTTTCCCTGCTGATGTATGTCTGGTCTTCCGCCAGTAATCTTCAAATTCGCCGCCTGGTGGAGACGGAAGACGGTCACTTCAGGGAAGAAGGGATCCCGGAAGAATTGCCCGGCAATGAAGCAGTCGTCTTCTCCGTCGCCGGCAATCTGTACTTTGCCGCCGTTTCCAGGCTGGAAGGTCTCCTGCCTGTTCCCGCAACAAACTGTGGGGGCAGCGTCGTTATTTTGCGAATTCGCGACAATCAGTATCTGGGCAGCACGGGCATTTCTTTCTTGCGGGAGTACGCGCGAAAACTGGAGGCCAACGGCGGGCGGCTCCTGCTGGCGGCCGTCAGCCAGGATGTTCAGCGGCAACTGCACCGGACCGGGGAGGCGGACTGGCTCGAGCCCATTTTCCCCGCCGAGGATGTTGTCTTTGCCTCAACCCGGCGCGCCCTCGCCTGGGCACGGGACTGGCTGAAGCAAAAGGAGAGCGAAGGAAGCGAAGAACCGGATTTTGGCAGTTGAACCGATCAGGAAGGAAGAGTCATGCCCAAAATGGAAATCCGCAGCAACCAGGCACCGCCGCCCGGAGGCGCCTATTCCCAGGCGCTTCGCGTGGGCGATTTCGTCTACGTGTCCGGAGTTGGCCCCAAACATCCGGAAACCGGTGAAATACCGGAAACAATCGAGGAACAGACTGCTCTGGTTCTGGAGTGCATTCGAAACATTCTGGGCGTCGCTGATGCCCGCATGGAAGACGTGGTCAAGTCAACCGTGCACCTGAGCGACCTGTCGCTCTTTCAGCGCTTCAACGCCGAATATGCCAAATGGTTCCCGGAACCCCGGCCGGTGCGCACAACGGTTGGCAGCCAGTTGCCCGGCATCATGGTTGAGATCGACGTCGTCGCCTGGACCGGCGAGTGAGCGGACGACCGGGTGGTTAAGCATTGAGCCCCGGCGATCGCGCCGGGGCTCGTGTTGTTAATGGCGAGTCTGACTAGAAGTCAAACTCCTCGACGTTGTCGATGTTGAAGACGAAGGGCGGGCCAAGCAGAACTTCGCTGCCGTTCACGACCTGCAGATCGCCCAGGCGACCGGCGGAGACGCTGCTGTCACCCGGATTCAGTTCCCCGTCGACCACGGCGCGCATCACGTAGACGGACGCGTAACCCAGGTCAACCGGGTTCCAGAGTACGACGGACTTGACACATTCCGCCTGCACGTAGGGCCGCATGGCGTTGGGCGTGGCCAGTCCGACTACCGCCACCTCGCCACAGAGACCCGCCTGGGTCACGGCCTCGGCCGACTGCGGCGTGGCGACGCTGGTCATGCCGAAGAGCGCATCCAGATCGTCACCGTACTTGTTGATAAGGGTCGTGGCCTGGTTGAAGGAGAGGATGGCGTCTTCCTGCGCCTCCACGGTCTCCAGCCAGGTCATGTCAGGGTAGCACTCGTTGGTGTAGGCCCACATCTCGGCGATCCAGCGCGCCTGGTTCGGCGTAGTGAAGGTGCTGGTGACGATGCCGAAGGAAGCATCCTCGCCCTTTTCTTCCGCCAGCGCGTCCATCAGGCCCTTGGCGATACCGTTGAATTCCGCCTGGTTGACGAACCACTCACGGGCATGCGGCTCGGAGTTGGCATCGTAGCCAACAACGTGGATACCCTGCTCCAGCGCGCGCGTCAACACCGGCGCGATGGCGACCGGGTCATTGGCGGCGAAGAGGATACCGTCCACACCACGGGTGATGTAGTTCTCGATAAAGGTGATCTGGTCATCAATGTTGGCTTCGGTGGGAGCGTCGGTGGTCACGGTCACGTTGCCCAGTTCCTCGGCGGCTTCCGCCTGGCCCTTGGTAGTGGCCGCGAAGTAGCCAATGCCGATCAGCTTGGGAATGTCGACCAGCGTAATGTCCGCGCCCATGAGGTCCGGTGCATCGGTGGGCTGGCCGCCGTCATACTCCGGCATATCCATCATCTCGCCGTCGCCGTCCATCATCTCCGCGCCCGGGCAGGCCAGCGGATTGACGTCAAGGTCATCGGCACCGTCCCAGCGCATCATGTCGTCCTGGGCCAGCACCGGCGCCGCCAGTGTTGTCACCAGCAACGCGACAACCATGAGAACGTTTTTCATCGTCTTTCCTTTCTTCCCCATTTACGAACTTTACGGAACGGATGAAACACAGGCACAAAGTATAAGTTTTGTATCCATTTGTGCAAGTACTGCGTTGCAAGGTGACGGGTTCAGGCTGCTCCGGCGCCGCTTTCGCCCGAACGCCGCCGTTGCACGTAGTTGTTGACGAGGATGGCAAGAATTAGCACGGTGCCGATGACCACGATGGTGGCGTCGCCGGTCACTCCGGTCAGGGCCAGTCCATTCTTCAGCAACTGAATCAGGACAACTCCGATCATCGTACCGACGATGCTGCCCGTTCCGCCGAAGATGCTGGTGCCGCCCAGAACGACTGCGGCGATAACGTCGAGTTCGTGGCCCGTGCCCATGTCCGAACGGGTGGTCGTCACGCGCGACACGAAGATGTAGCCACTGAGGCCGGCCATAAATCCGGAGAAGGTGTAGATCAACAGTTTGTTGCGTCCGACCGGGATACCGGAAAAGCGGGCGCCCAGTTCGTTGTTGCCGATGGCGTAGAGCGAGCGCCCGAACACCGTCCGCGCCAGAAAGAATGCTGAAATCAACGCTGCCAGAACAAGAATCCATAGCTGGTTGGGAACACCGAGGAACTCCCCGGCGCCCAGCTCCAGGAACCAGTCGGGGTAGCCGCGCGCGGAGCGGCCCTGGCTGATGCCCAGCGCCATGCCCCGAAAAAGAGCCAATGTCGCCAGTGTCATGATCAGGGGTGGGACGCCGACGCGCACGATGAATAACCCGTTGACAAGGCCGCAAAGGACACCGGTCAACAAGGCCACGACGATGGCGTACTCCAGGGGCAGCCCCCAGTTTTGCCAGCTGTGGCCCAGCATGATGGCGCTGAGGCCAAAGATCGAACCGACGGACAGATCGATGCCGCCCGTGATGATGATGTAGGTCATGGGCAGTGCCAGCAGACCGATTTCGGTCAGCAGGCGGCCCTGGTTGAGCAGGTTGTCGACGGTCAGGAACACATCTGTCCGGGTTGAAAGCAGCAACACAGAGAGCACCAGGATGACGAGCAACACGCCTTCCTGACTGAAGAGAAGATCATGAAAGCGGGAGTGCGGGCGTCCTGTGCGCTCTGAATCAGTCATCGAAATCGCCTGTCATGTCAGTTGCCGCCGCCGCCTCAAAATGTCCACCAGCACAGTCGCCAGGATCAGGACGCCCTGCACGGCCTGTAACCAGAAGGGTGACACGTTGATGAACACCATGGCCGAGCGAATGGTGTTTAGCAGAATGGCTGCCAGCGTGGAGCCGATCACGGTCCCGGTGCCGCCGAGTATGCTCACCCCGCCGACCACTGAAGCGGTGATGATGACCAGTTCAAGATTGGGGGGCACCGTCGCCTGGATGACCTGCAACTGGGTCGCAAACATCACGCTGGCGATGCCGACGAAGACGCCGTTGATGATGAACACGGACATGATGATGCGCCGTTCGGAGATACCTGACAGGCGCGCCGCCTCGGCGTTGCCACCCACGGCATAAATGGCGCGGCCGGTGGCGCTGTTGCGCAACCACCACGCAGCGATGAGGGTCAGCACCAGCATGATATAAACGCCCATGGGGATGCCCAGCGGCTTCTGCTGCGACAAGGCGTATTCTGCCGGCATGCCGGTGATCCATTCCGCATTGGTGAAGATGAGCAGACCGCCCTTGAGGATGCTAAGCATGCCCAGGGTCACGATGATCGATGGTATGTGCAACCAGGCCACCAGGAAGCCGATCAGTGAGCCAACCAGGGCGCCAAGCAGAAGCGGCGTCAGCCAGGACAGCCAGACCGGATAGCCCGCCACGACCATCGCGCCGCTGATGATTCCCAGCACGCCGATCAGCGAGCCGACAGAGATATCGATGTTTCCGGAAATGATCACCATTGAGACGCCAATGGCGGCCACCGCAATATAGGCGTTTCCCTGCAGGATCTCCGAGATGTTGCGATCGGCCACGTAACGTGGATTGAGGAGCCCGACCACGATGATCAGCGCCAGAATGCCCAGTGCCAGCACGCTTTCCTGGTGTCCAAGCACCTTGTTGATTTCATGACCCGGGACCACCTTGCGTGGCAGGGCAAACTGCGCCATCAGCAGGATTCCGGCCAACAAGGTGAGCCAGAAACCGGCCCCCATCGACGATAGCAACTGACTACGCCCGCTTTCAGCCAGGTCCACAAAAAAAGTGACGTGATAGACCAGGCCCAGCAGGCCGGCGACCAGCATTACCAGCGCCAGGGCCCGGGAAAGCTGCGGCGACAAAATGCTCCAGAACGCGACTCCGAGGGCGACCAGGGCGGCGATCGGAGGCAGGGACAGCCCCTGGCGCTGAATGTCCAGCTCATTGGCGGAGCGTTCTGCGGCGATGACGCGGGCCAGGGTCGGGCCCAGTTCCGGCTGGTGTATCCAGGGCAGCCCTGCCCAGGCCAGCAGCATGACCAGACTGGTCAAAAAAAGGGCGATCCTGACCGGCGTCACGCGCTGCAGGGAGGCCGCTCCCATCTCCGAACTCCCGATCACGCCTGCACTTCTGTCACTGCTTCGCTCATCATGGCGGTGGCCACGTTCTCCTGCGTCGCCTCATCACGTGCGAACTCAGCAACCAGCTGGCCCTGTCGCATGACCAGGATCCGGTCGCTCATACCCAGAACTTCCGGCAATTCGCTGGATATCATCAGAATGGCCAGGCCTTGCTGCGCCAGTTCGCTCATGAGGCGATGGATTTCGGCCTTGGCGCCCACGTCGATGCCCCGCGTGGGTTCGTCCATGATCAACACTCGTGGCTTGCTGGCCAGCCACTTGCTGACCACCACCTTTTGCTGATTGCCACCGGAGAGCTTGTTGACGACCTGCTCCGTGCTGTAGGCCCGAATGTTGAACTGGCTGATGCTGCGTTGCGCAAGCTCGCGTTCGGCATCGCGGTTGACGATACTGCCCCTGGCCAGGGTCTTCAAAATGGCCAGCGAAACATTTTCGCGGACTGTCATTTGACGAATCAGACCCTGCGTGCCCCGGTCTTCTGGCACGTAAGCGATGCCCAGGTCCATAGCATGACCCGGATGGCGGATCTGGACCTGTTTGCCATCCAGCAGAATCTCACCGGATTCCGCCGGGGTGAAACCGAAGACGGCCTGCGCCAGCTCACTGCGCCCTGAGCCGACAAGGCCTGCCAGGCCCACAATTTCGCCGGCGTGGAGCTTCAGACTGATGTCATTCGTCAGCGGGCGGCGCGTCAGCCCACGCAGTTCGAGGATGGCCTCACCGACCGTCGTGTCCAGTTTGGGGAAGAGGTCGTCTATGGTGCGCCCGACCATCATGCTGATCAGGTCGTCCTCACTGGTCTCCTCAATGCCGCGCGTACCAACGTATTGGCCGTCGCGCAATACGGTGACGCGGTCCGCCAGCATGAAGACCTCGTCGAGGCGATGACTGATGTAAATGACGGCGACTCCCCTGTCTCGCAGCAGGCGGACCAGACCGAACAGGCGCTGCACGTCGGCCTCGGTGAGTGCGGCGGTGGGCTCGTCCATGATCAGCAGTCGGGCGTTTTGCGAGAGGGCCTTGGCAATCTCTACGCGCTGCCGGTTGCCCACGGTCAGGGTCCCGACATTGCGGGTAACGTCGATGTCGTGGATGTCCAGAGAGGACAGAATTTCGACGGCCTGCTCACGCATTTTCGGCCAGTCGATCATGCCGAAGCGCGTGCGTGGTGCGTGGCCCATGAATATGTTTTCTGCGACGCTCAGTTCAGGATAGAGCAGGAGTTCCTGGTAGATCGTGGCAATGCCGCTGGTCTGGGCCTCGCGGGGGTTGTCGAATGCGACCGGTTGCCCTTCCACGTAAATGTTGCCGGCGTCTGCGCTGTAAACGCCGGAAATTATCTTGATCAGGGTGGACTTGCCGGCGCCATTCTCCCCAAGCAGGGCATGGACTTCACCAGGGCGTACGTCAAATTGCACGTCCACCAGGGCCCGGACGCCCGGAAAGGACTTGTCGATGTGTTCCAGGCGCAGAAGTGGTTCCATTGGTGACGCCGAAATGTCGGCGGTGAATTCGTTTGGGTAACGGCGGGATTTATAGTCAATCCTGCCAGCGCTGTCAACAGGGTCGACAAGCGACAACCATCATGGTCGGGTTGGCGAACCATCCGGCAGACGCGTCCGGGTCCAGAATTCGGTCATGTCCTCGCAGGGGCATCGCGCCGCCATGTCCTCGTCAATGTCGATTCCCAGTCCGGGTGAGGAGTTGGGGTAAAGGTATCCGTTGCGCACTACCGGCAGGCCCGGGAAGAGTTCGTAGTCCATGTCGTCCGGCTCGTACCACTCCTGGATGCCGAAGTTTGGCTCCCAGAGGTCCAGATGCAGGTTGGCGGCATGCCCGATCGGCGACGTGTCACCCGGGCCATGCCAGGCGGTGCGGATGCCATACATGTTGGCGAAGAGCGCAACGTCGCGGGCCGGGGTCAGGCCGCCCATCTGGCTGACGTGCATGCGCAGGAAGTCGATCAGGCGACCCTCGATCAGGGGTTGCCACTCCAGGGGGTTGTTGAAGAGTTCGCCCATCGCCAGGGGCACGGCGCTCTGGGCGCGCAACTGCCGAAACCATTCGATGTCTTCCGGCGCCAGGGCATCCTCCAGAAAGAACAGTCGGAACTGTTCCACGTCTTTCGCGAACTGGATGGCGTGAATGGGATGCAGGCGCTCATGAATGTCATGAAGCAATTCGACCTCATCGCCAACCACCTTGCGCAGGTGTTCGATCATACCCAGCATGTCCCGGCAATAGGCGCGCGGGTCATAGTAGCTGCCGGCCGGCGCTCCCTCGGGCCTGACGTCTCTTCCGCCCTTCCCGCCATAGCCACCCATTTGTACACGAATGTGGCGGTGGCCTTCCTCCATGTAACGCTGGACGTTTTCCGTCACTTCCTGCGGCGTCTCGCCATCGGCATGGACGTAGACATTGGCCGCTTCACGCTGCCGGCCGCCGAGCAGGTCGTAAACCGGCATGCCGGCCAGCTTGCCGCGGATATCCCAAAGCGCCTGGTCCACGCCGGATATGGCATTATTCAGCACCGGGCCGTTGCGCCAGTAGCCGTGCACCATCGCCATGCGAAAGAATTCCTCGTTGCGCGTGACGTCGCGCCCCAGCGCAAAGGGCTTCAGATGTTTCTCGATGGCCGTGACGACGGCGTGCCAGCGCTGCGTGAAGGTCGCGCAGCCGAGGCCGTAGAGTTCAGGCTCGGAGGTCAGCACTTTGACGATGACCAGATTGGATTTGCCCGGTTTGGTCGTGATGGTGCGAACGTCGCGGATGGTGATTGTCACGGGCGGCCCCTTTTCGGCAGTGTCACGACGATCTGGCCGCAGGCCGAAAAAGCCTCAGTACTATCCAGGTCACGATGACCAGCGCGGCGAAGAGAATAAGGCGCGGCAGGACGATAGGCCCGAAGACTTCCTCGTGAACAGCCTCCACCGCATCGAAAGTCATACGGTTGACCAGGGAATCATCCAGGAGAAAGTTGAACCAGTTCAAAATGACCGTGTTGTAGGCCTCAAGTGCAGGCTGCAGCAACCAGAACCCCAGCGCGACAAACGCGACCTTCACCAGCAATCGAATGGCCCTTATGCGCGCTCTGCCGTCGCTTCTGTCACCATGGCATTGCGCAGAACTTCGGCCGGATGCAGGGCTTCCCGTCCACCCCCATGTGAAATTTGATGGCGGCAACTGGTTCCCGCCGCGACAATGAGGGTATCCGGGTCGGCGTCACGCACCGCGGGCAACAGCCTGCGTTCCGCCATCTTCATCGAAAGTTCGTAGTGTTCGCTCTCGTAGCCGAAAGAGCCGGCCATGCCGCAGCAGCCGGAATCCACTTCCTCGACATCGTAGTTTGGCGGCAGTCCCAGGGCGCGCAAGGATGGACCTGTGCCCACCAAAGCCCGCTGATGACAATGGCCATGCAGGAGCAGCCTTCGCTGCGTCTGCTCGAATTCCAGATTGAGGTCGCCGCGGTCTGCCAGTTGCGCGATGAACTCCTCGAACAACAGCGACTGGTCCGCCACCCGCTGCACGCGCTCATCGTCAGGCAGGAGGTAGCGGTATTCGTCCCGCAGCATCAGCAGACAACTCGGTTCCAGACCGACGACCGGAACGCCGTCGTCAACGAACCCGACCAGCCGCGATACCACGTCCTCCGCGGCCTTGCGCGCATCCGCCACCAGTCCTTCGGACATCATGGGGCGCCCACAGCAGCGATGACCGGGCAACAACACCTCGTATCCCAGAGCTTCCAGGACTTCGGTGGCCGCGATGGCGATGTACGGATCGTTCCAGGTGTTGAAGCTGTCATTGAAAAGGACGACCTGCTTCGCGCTTCCCTGCGGTGCTCCCCTTTTACGGAACCAGGACGTGAAAGACTCCGCAGCGAATTCGGGCAATACGCGTTGCTCGCTGATTCCGAGGGAGCGTTGCATCAGGTTCCGCACCACCGGGTGGCGCATGGCGCCATTGACCACAGGCGCCAGTGGGCCCGTCCCAAGACGGGATAACGGGCCGATATGACCAAAGAGACGGGAGCGCAGGGGCGTGCCATGTTCGCGGTGGTACTGCGCCAGAAACTCGACCTTGATCTTGCCCATGTCGACCGAGGAAGGACATTCGGCGGCGCAGGCCTTGCAACCGATACAGAGGTCCATCACACCGTACATGCGCTCACTGGTCAGTTCGCTGGTGGGTAAGGCACCGGACATCGCCGCGCGCAGGGCATTGGCGCGGCCGCGGGTGCTGTGTTCCTCCTCCCGCGTGACCATGAAACTGGGGCACATCGTCCCGGTGGTCTTCTTGCGACACACGCCGGCGCCGTTGCACATTTCGACCGCGCGGTGAAAGCCCTGTTCGTCCGAGAAATCCAGCGCCGTCTGCACGGGGATGACCGTGTAGGCGTCGCCGTAGCGAAGGTTGTCGTTCATGGACCCGGCGTCGACGATGTTGCCGGGATTGAGAATGTTGTCCGGATCAAAGTTGCGTTTTACCTGGCGGTAAAGATTGTAAAGTTCCGGGCCAAAGAAACGCTCGTTCATCCAGCTGCGGGCGCGGCCATCGCCGTGTTCGCTGCTGAGAGCGCCGCCATAGCCGTGCAGAAGGTCCACGGAAAAGTCCATGATTTGCGACATTTTCGCGACTTCCTGCGCCTGCTTGGTATTGACGAGCGGTCGAATGTGGAGACATCCGGCGCTGGCGTGGGCGTAATAGGCCACGCGTGTGCCCATACTGTTGCAGAATTCTTCGAGTTTGGTGACGTACTCCGCCAGATGGTCGGTCGGAACGGCGGCATCCTCAATGAAGGGAATTGGCTTGTGGTCGCCACGGATGCTCATCATGAGGCCCAGACCCACCTTGCGCACGGTCCATACATCTTCCTGCCGGGCGGGGTCAATGACCGGGACGGTGACGCCGGCGGCGATGTCCTGATCGCGCAAGTGGCGCTTGAGCCGGTCAATCTTTGCTTGCAGTTCTGCCTCACTCTCACCGTAAAACTCGGTGATGAGAATGCAATTGGGGTCACCATCGACGAACGTCCGCAGCAGACGGGCGTATTCGGGAACGTCGCGACAAAGAGTCAGACCCAGATTGTCCAGCAGTTCGATCGCCGAGGGCCCCGTCTCCAGCATCGCCGGCACGGCCGACAACGCCGTGAAGAGATCGTCGTAGTGGACGATTGCCAACGCCGTCATGCGCGGCAGGGGCACGAGATTGAGTTTAAGTTCGGTCAGTACGCCGAGTGTCCCTTCAGCGCCACTGAGCAGCTTTGCAAGGTTGAAACTCTCATCCTGCGGCCAGTTAAAACTGACGCCACCTTCGATGTAGCGGTCGAGGTTGTAGCCACCGCAGCGACGCCAGTGACGCGGCGTGCCGGCGCGGATGACGTCGGCGTTGTCGCGCGCCAGACGCGCCACCTCCCGATAAACGTGGCCTTCCAGTCCATCACGCATCTGGTATTGACGCAAGGCGTCATCACCCAGCGGGCCCATGCGCGTACGGGTCCCGTCCGCCAGAATGACCTCGGCCTCCAGCAAATGATCGGCCGTCATGCCATACAGGATGGAATGGCTGCCAGTTGAGTTGTTGGAAACGATGCCCCCCATCGCCGCCCGGTTGCTGCTGGCGGGGTCGGGCCCGAACTGCAAGCCCTGCGGCTTGAGCGCCAGGTTCAATTCGTCCAGCACCCGACCCGGACCAACGCGTACCCAGCGTTCCTCGCGGTTGATTTCGTGGATGCCATCCAGCCAGCGCGTGGAGTCGATCACCAGCGCTTCATTGACGGCCTGCCCCGCCAGGCTACTGCCTGACGCGCGCGGCAAGACCGGGACCCGGTGGCGGGCCGCCAGTTCGACCGCGGCCTGTACGTCGTCGACCGTCCGGGGAACCAGGACGGCCAAAGGCATTTGCTGGTAAATGCTGGCGTCCGTGCTGTAAAGCATGCGGCTGTATTGATCGGTCCTCAGGTCGCCGCTGACGCGTGGCCGCAACTCATGCAGAAACTCCTCGACGGAGTGCATGTCTGGCATTTCAACTCCCTGAAGCTGCTGCTCGAATCTGTTCCCGCGGCAAGGACCTGAGTGTCTCGGGGACAAGGAAGGCGAAGATACCGGCAGCTGCCAGTCCCATGCCCGAAATCGCCACTGCGGCCGATTGCAGGGCCAGCTGTTGCGCGACAAATCCAATGACGAAGGGTGCGGCGGTCGCGCCAGAATCCCCGATCAGACGCCAGACTCCGAGGAATTCACCACGAGTCCGGCTGGGCGCCAGGTCGGAGCCAAGGGTCATCATGGAACCACTGCTAAAGCCGTTTCCAAGACCGATCAGGGCCGTCGCAAGCAGCAGCCCCTCGAAGCTTTGCGTAAGGGGAATCAACGCGATCCCGGTCGCCATGATCAGGAAGCTGGGCACGATGGCATGCTTGCGCCCGTGTTTGTCCATGACCCAACCTGCCGGAAGGAACATCAGCATATCCAGCAACCAGGAAACACTGACAATGATGCCGATTGCTTCCGGGCCAAGCCCGAGAACATCCGCGGCATAGAGCGGAACGATGACGCTGCGACCGGCGCGAATCGCCTGACCAAAGAGTACTCCACTTCCCGCCCTGGTCAGCAGCGGCCTGTTTTCGCGCAGTGTCTCGACGACCGCCAGGCCTTCTTCCTCACTCCTGTGTGTATTGCGCCGGCGGGTCTCCTTGAGCAGCAATACGACCAGGATGATGCCAAACAGGGCAAAGGCACAGACCAGCAGGAATGGCGCACGCAAGCCCATCCTGGCGGCGACAAAGCCCCCAATGACCGGTCCGATCGCATAGCCCATCCGCACCATGCCCCCAAACACCGCGATGGCGCGCCCCCGCTTTTCCCTCGAAAACTGCTCGGAAAGAAACATGTGTCGCGAGACATTGAAGAGCGCCCGACCGGTGCCGAACATAAAGAGGGACAGGAACGCCATCCACACGGTAGGGGCCAAAAACAGCAACAACATGCCCGTCATCACCAGAGTTTGACCGGCCAGCATCACCTGTTTTTCGGAATAGCGTCGCAGCAGGACCCCGGCCGGCACGTCGGCCAGCATCGCGCCAAGGGCTTCGGCGCCGATGACGAGGCCGATCAGGGCATAGCTGACGTCAAAGTCGGCGACGTAGAGGGGCAGAATCGGCCTGATCATGCCCAGCGCCATTCCGAAGAACATCGTGGGCAGATAAATCGGTATTACAGCTGGATTGCGCAAGAAACGAAGGGCTTGCGCCGGTAGGGCCGTCACCAAACTGAATCCTTTCGGGAAACAGAGTGTAGCGTTCCCAGCCAGGTTCTGCCAGACCAATGTCCAGTCCATTGCGGGCACATTTGCGACTAGTAGATCCAGGTGCGTGGCAAAGGCCGCTCCATGGACAGCAGGCGTTGCAGCAACAGGTGCCGATGTTCGGACAGCGTGTCGCAGTATCTTCGGTCGTCGGCAACATCATGGTATTCGCGCGGGTCGGACTCCAGGTCCCAGAGACGCTCGCGTCCGTCGTCATGGACAAGATAGCGGTAGCGGCCCGTACGCAATGTTTTCCAGCCACTGGCTTCCATCATCGCCGAACCAAGGGGGTCGTCCTCTGCGCCGCGTAGCAGGGGAAGAAGGGAACTGCCCTGCAAATGCGGCGGGACCTGGATTCCGGCTATTTCCAGAAGGGTGGGCAGCACGTCAAGCGCTTCCACGATTTCGCTCGCGCGATGACCGGATTGCAGGTTCCCGCCTGGCCAGCGAACCAACAGGGGCACGCGGCTCACAGCATCGGCGCCGGGGTAACCCTTGCCCCAACACAAATGTTCACCCAGCCACTCGCCGTGGTCCGAGGTAAAGACGACGATCGTGTTGTCGGCCAGCCCTCGATTTTCCAGCGCTTGCAGGATTCTTCCCACGTGCCAGTCGACTTCGCTCACCATGGCGTAGTAGCCGTGGCGCGCCGACCGCAGCAATTCGTCCGTGAACCCGGCGTCCTGGCGTTCGGCCTCCACTTCGGGAGGAAACTCCGGCAGTGCGAGGGACTGCCTGTCATAGACGTCAAGCCAACGCTGCGGCACGATCCATGGCGCGTGCGGCGAATAAAACCCCGCAATGCAGAGAAATGGTCCGCGCTGCTGGTGCAGAAAGTTGATGGTCTGCTCCGCAACAAACGCAGTATGCGTGACCTCGTCTGCCGCGGGAAAGGGAGTGACACCGCGGTAATCCTGCCGCGCCCATTCGTGCGGATGCGGCACAAAGTCCTCCAGGCCCAGAGTGCGATACCAGACCTCCGTCCCGGGAGGCAGTCCAAAGCTGAGACGGTCCAGTTGGTCCGGCGCAAACGAACCCACCCAGGCGCGGTAGGCATCTTCGTAGGTGCCCGGTTCATCCGATATCTCGAGATGATCGAAGCCGTACATCGGGTGCGGGACCCGGTGATCGCGGTTGGCATGCGGCAGAAAATGCAGCTTGCCGATGTTGGCGGATCGATAGCCGTAAGGCTTCAACAGGTGAGGAAGTGTGACGACGTCTTCGGGCAGGGGAACGCCCATGTGCGTAATGCCCAGCGAAGACGGGTAGCGTCCGCTGAGGAAGCTGGCCCGGCTCGGCATACACACCGGGTTCTGGACGAAACAGTGGTCGAAGTTGACGCCCTCCCGGGCAAGCCGGTCCAGGACAGGAGTCTGAATGTCAGCATTCCCGTTGGCGCCAAGGGCATCGTGGCGCTGCTGGTCCGTGTACAGAATCAGAATGTTGGGGCGTTCCATGATTACAGATTACACCTGTTCGGCCAGCTCCAGCAGTGCATTTGCCAGCGCGGCGATGCCGCTGGCGACGTCGTCCGGTGTGACGTATTCCTCCGGCGTGTGGCTGCGGCCATCGCGACAAGGGACAAAGAGCATGCCGGAATTCGTCACCTGCGCCATGTTCATGGCGTCATGGGCCGCCCAGCTGACCAGCGACATACACTTCAGGCCCGCGGCAGCGGCGCCATTCTCAAGGGCGTGGCTCAGAGTCGCTCCTGTTTCGACCGGCGACGCGCTATGCAGCTCCCGGGTTTTGAAATCGATGCGTTGACTGGCTGCGGAATCCGCAAGAATGTCTTCAATACCTTCGCTTATGGCAGCGCGCGTGTCGGCATCCGCAGCCCGGAAGTCGATGTTGAATACAGTTTCTCCAGCGATCACGTTGGTGACGTTGGGTTTGACCTCCAACGCGCCCACAGTGACGTGAGCCCGGCCTGCAAACTCCTGCATCGCCATGTCCCGCAAGGCCACAATGGCCCGGGCTGCCGCCAGCAGGGAATCGCGGCGGTCCTCCCACTCCGTGGCGCCCGCATGGTCGGCCTGGCCTGTAAAGGTCACCTGCATAAAGGTCGGACCGGCAATACTTGACACCACGCCGATCGGGATTCCGACGGCTTCCAGTCGTTTACCCTGTTCGATGTGCAGTTCCAGGAAGGCGTGCAGGCCGCAGGCCCAGTTGACGTGGCGGCTCGGCAGACCAAAGTCGCTCGATGTCAGAACGTCCAGATAACGGTTGCCGTCCGCGTCCCTGATGTCGGCTATTTCATCGTCGGGAATCTGACCCACAGCCAGTGTGCTGCCCAGCAGGCCCTGAAAGCGCGCGCCCTCTTCCTCAATGAAGGAAACCAGACCCAGTGGCCGGCGGGTGCGCAGGTCCTTTTCCTGAAACAGACACAGGGCCTCCAGCGGCGCAAGCACGCCCAGCACGCCGTCGTAGTTGCCGCCATTGGGCACGCTGTCCAGATGGGAGCCGGACAGTACCCGGTCTGCGCCTGAATCTGCGCCATCCCGGTGCGCCAGAAGATTGCCATACTGGTCGACAAAGGCGTCCAGACCGGCTTCAGTCATCCAGCCGGCGGCGTCACGCGTGGCCTGGATGTGCTCCGGAGAAAAGGTGTGGCGCGTAACACCGCCGGCGGCTGTAGCGCCGATCCCGGCCAGGTGACTCAGGCGTGCCAGTACACGGTCCAGATTGACGTCATCGGCCGTTAAAGGCACGGGATAATCGCGCCTTCACTATCGCAAGGGCTTCAGGCGTTTGGCCAACTGCAGGGTCAGGCCCCAGGGGTCACGCAGGAAGACCATCAGGTCCCCGGTGGGCATGGCGTGAACGTCAATATCAAGGGTGGCGCCGGCATCCATGAAGCGCCGCTTTTCGGCCTCAAGGTCATCGACGGCAAAGGCGACGTGCAATTGCTGTGGATGCAGGTCGTGGAAGTCGGTCCGCGGTGAATCCGGATGGCAATAGATTTCGAGGACGACGCGGTCCGCATCGTCAATAATGAAGTGAATCTGCGCCTCGCCACCCACCTTGCGCAGGACACGAAATCCCAAATGCTCCCCGTACCAGGCCGCCATGGCCTCGGGGTCGTCCACGTTGAGCGCGATATGTTCGATGTTCACCCGCCACTCCCTGAATGCTTCCCGGACCCGGCCAGAATATCAGGGCCGGAAACGGACTGCCAGTGCGAGCGGGTGATCCGCAGCCGCTATACTGGCGCAGTTGTAATCCTGGCAGGCAGCGATGGAAACTTCACTTGCTATAGTCATTGCGGCAGTCGCTATTGGCCTGGTCAAGGGAGGCATTGGCGGGTCGCTGGCGGGTGCCATCGTCCTGCCCCTGCTCACGCAGCGGATGTCAGTGGCCGGCGCCGTGGGGGTCGCCATGCCCCTGCTGATCATGGGCGACATCTTCGCCATGCGGGTTTACTGGCGCGAGTGGGAGGTCCGCTATCTGCGATTGCTCCTGCCGGGAGCTATTGTTGGCATCGTCGTCGGCACAGTCCTGCTCGTGTCCCTGCCGGATCTCGTACTGCGTCGCATCCTGGGAATCACGACGATCGTCGCAGTGATTTACAAGCTGGCCAGCGATTCGATGCCGCATCTGAATTACCGGCCACGCGACTGGCATGGCCAACTGGCGGGGATGGCGGCCGGCCTTGCCTCAACCCTGGCGAATCTTGGCGGGCCACCGATCACAGCATGGCTGCTGTTGCAACGTTCGCAACCGGCAACCTTTGTCGGCACCATCACCTTCTTCTTTTTCTTCGTGAATCTGGCCAAGTTACCGGGTTACTTCGCCACCGGGGTCGTCGACCTGTCCCTGATCGCCAGCCTGGCCTGGGCCCTGCCCTTCGTACCGCCCTTTGTCTGGCTGGGACGCCGGGTCATCAACCAGGTGAACCGGTTGCTCTTCGAACGGGTCATGCTGGCATTGCTGGCGCTGGCCGGCATTTCGCTGTTGCTCAGCGCACCGGTCAATTAGCGCCCCAGACCACACGCAACAGACGCAACCAGTTGCCATGCATCACGGCGGCCACTTCCTCCGCCCCGTAACCGCGCCTTTCGAGCAGACCGGCGATTTCCTGCAGATCAGCGATGGTATCGAGGTCCGCCGGTGACTGTTCGCGCCCAAAACCACCATCCAGATCGGAGCCCAGCGCAGCGTGACGACAGTTTCCGGCAAGTTGACAGACGTGATCAACGTGGTCGGCGACCATCGAAAGCGTGGCTTCCCGATTGGTACTCACGCCCTTCACCCAGCCTGGCACCAGCATCCAGGCGTCCAGCGCGGCGCCGATGACCCCGTCTCTTTCAATGATGGCCCGCAGTTGTGAGTCGCTGAATTGACGTTGGTGGGGTACCAGTTCGCGGCAGTTGCTGTGGCTGGCCAACACGGGGCCCTGGTACAACTCCAGCGCCTGCCCGAATGACGCGTCTGACAGATGCGTCAGGTCAAGCATGACGCCATGCTGATCCATCTCCAGCAGCAATCGGCGACCTCGATCTGTGAGGCCTTCCTCCACGCCAGTCCCGCCGGCGTAACGCCCACTTCCGTAGTGCGCCGGACCGATCAGGCGTATGCCCGCAGCCTTCCAGGTGTGCAAGTCTTCCGGCTCAAGAATCGGGTCAGCGCTCTCCATACAGGGGATGATGCCGGGAGGTGGAATCTCCCGGTTGTCTCCCGTCAGGTGCCTCTCCCATTCCCGGACGTGGTCTTTCAGCTTTTCCAGACTGGTGATGATGACCAATTCACCCAGCCGTTCCATGGCCTTATACCAGGCAAGCTGGCCCTGCGCGCTGGCAAAAGCCTGGGCCGGGGAACGAAAGTCGACGTGCGGCACCTGAACCGGCGTCGAACGCGCCAGCAGGGTGGCAAAGCAGAGAAAAACGGATCCGCGACGCATCTCCGGCAGTGCAACCGTGTTCTGACCCCTTCCCTTGCCCACGAGACTCGCTTCCTGCGTACGCAAGGTGTGTACGCACTGCTGAATGTCCCGGTTCCATTGCAAGGCGTTCCAGGCGAGGTCGAGGTGTCCGTCAAATATCAGCATGGTTCTTCTCCTGGCCGATCAGAAAATCCAGTACGGTACGCTGGAAAGACCTGGCCTTCTCCAGATGCACACAGTGCCCCGCTCCGGCAACTTGCAGCAGATTGAGGGTGGGGTTGGCCGCCCCCATACTCCTGGCCACGTCGCAGAATTTCGTGTCCAGTTCACCGCTGATCAACAGTGTGGGAGTCTTCATTTGCGGTATCTGCGGCCAAAGGGGCTGCTGCGCGCCGGTCCCTGCGCCCCTCAAGCTGGCAGCCAGACCCCTGGCGCTGTTGTTCAGGCGTTGCTCGCGCAGGACATTCCTGACGGACGCGGGCAACCGCCCTTGACTGGCGAACAGTGGCAGTTGGTCCCATTCATCCACGAAACGGCGTACACCGCCGGTTTCGATTTTCCGCGCCAGACCTTCGTCCTGCTGCCGGCGTTTTTCCCGTTCCCCCGCTGTGGGCAGGCCCGGCGACGCGCTCTCCAGCACCAGGGCTGCAACCTTTTCCGGAAAGGAAAGGCTCAATGCCAGCGCCAGACGCCCACCCATGGAATAGCCAAGCAGATGGAAACGATCATGACCGCAGTGGGCCATCAGGGCCACCAGATCAGCGCTGACGAGCTCATGGCGGCAGCGTGCCGCGTCTTGTGGTGTCCCGGTCTTGCCGTGGCCGGGCAAATCTACGGCAACGGCCGTGAAATGTTCGGCGAAGCCCCTGACGAGATGCGCCCAACTGGCATGCGACCCGGTAAAGCCGTGTAACAGCAAGAGCGGTGGGCCACTGCCCTCGCAGTGGTAGTGGTAACTTAATCCGTTGACGATGAGCCGGGGCACCATTCGCCCTCAAACATTGGCGCCAGGTCCGATCGCCTGATCTTTCCGGAACCGGAGCGGGGGATCTTGTGGGTTAGCCGCCATTTCTTCGGTAGCCTGGGCGCCGAAAGGTGCTTGCGCAGGTAAGCGGCAAGGTCTTCGACGCTGAAGTCCTCTGGCCGTTTTGCCTGCACGACCGCCGCCACCCGCTGACCCCACTCCGCGTCTTCAATGCCCAGCACAACGGCATCCTCCACCAGGGGATGAGTCATCAACAGGTTCTCGATTTCCGTCGGATAGACATTTTCGCCGCCGCTGATGATGAGGTCGTCGCGGCGCTGTACGACGTACAGGTCTCCTTCGTCGTCCAGGTACCCAAGGTCGCCTGTCCTTAATTCACTGCCGCACAATGCAGTGGATGTCGCCCGGTGATCGCCCAGGTAACCATGCATCACCGTTGGACCGCTGACCCGAATCTCGCCAATCTCTCCCCAGGCCACATTTTGCCCTGCGTCGTCGGCAATGCGAAGTGATGAAAAGAGTAGGGGCTTACCTGTGCTTCCCCTTTTGTGCCACGCCTCTGATGGCAGCATCGTTGTCACCTGGGAGCAGGTCTCGGTGAGTCCCCAGGTCGGCGCCACCGGCACTTCCCCGTCAAGGCTCCACTGGTGCAAGGCACTGGAAAGGGGCGCTCCACCCAGCAAGGCAAGCCTCAGATTGCCCGGCCAGCCACCGTCACGATAGTCCAGCGCACGATGCAACATGGTGGGTACCAGCGAGACCATGGTGATGCCTTCGTGCTGCAGGGCATACAAGAAGCGTTCTGCATCGAAGCGGGGATGCAAGACCAAAGTCGTGCCCTGAAGGATGGCGCGGGTGACCAGTGCCAGACCGCCGACGCGCCACAGGGGCATCGTGCACAGCCAGCGGTCCTGCGGCAGATGGCCGAGGCGCAACGTGGCACCCAGGGCGCTGTGGAAAAAATTTCCGACTGTCAGCACGACGCCCTTTGCCGCACCTGTCGTCCCGGACGTGTGGACAATGGCCATCGGAGCCGAAGGCGTTAGCGTCCCGTCAAGGAATGCCCCCGCCTGCCCCGCTTCCGAATCGACCGCAACCGTTCTGCCATTGGGGACGCCAGTTGGTGGCAGGCGCAAGTGCGGCCCCTCCGCTGATTCCGGCAGCAACCACTGGCATTTCGCGTTCTGCAGGGTGGCACTGCGTTCCGCTTTGGTCAGACGCGGGCCCAATGGCACCAACACCAGACCGAGGCGAATGGCAGCGAAGAGGCGCACGATTGAATGGCAGTTGCCATGCATGACCATGGCGACATGTTGGCCGGATTCAAGTCCTGCGCTGTGCCAGGCGGCGCTGAGGCGCGCTACTCTCCAATTGAGTTCGACGAAGGTCAGGCGCGTGTCACCTGCAACCAGGGCCTCCCGCCCTGGAGTCGCGGCTGCGCGAGCCGCCAACCAGTCGCGCATCAGGCCCTGCGGGGAAAACGGCTGAAGTCCGGCTCGCGTTTCTCAAGGAAGGCGTTTTTCCCCTCACTGCCTTCCTCGGTCATGTAAAACAGCATGGTCGCGTCGCCCGCCAGTACCTGCACTCCGGTCTGGCCATCCAGTTCGGCGTTGAGGCCGGCCTTGATGAAACGCAGCGCCAACGGAGACTTTTTCAGCATTTCGCGCGACCAGTCCAATGCCTCGCGTTCAAGCCGGGCAAGGGGCACAACCCGGTTGACCATGCCCATGGCCTCCGCCTCGGCCGCGCTGTACTGGCGGCAGAGGAACCAGACTTCGCGGGCTTTCTTTTGCCCGACCTGGGCGGCCAGAAATGAGGAGCCAAAGCCAGCGTCAAAGCTGCCTACGATCGGTCCGGTCTGCCCAAAGCGCGCGTTCTCGCTGGCGATCGTGAGATCGCAGCAGACGTGCAGAACGTTGCCTCCCCCTATGGCGAAACCCGGGACGACCGCGATGACGGGTTTGGGGATGTTGCGGATGTAACGCTGCAACTGCAAGACGTTCAGTCGAGCCACGCCATCATCGCCGACGTAGCCCGCCTCGCCGCGGACCTTTTGGTCGCCCCCGGCGCAAAAGGACCAGACGCCATCCCTCGGGCTGGGACCATTGGCCGTAATCCACACCACACCAATGTCGCTGTCATGCCAGGCGTCCAGCAGCGCCGCGGTCATCTCGTCTATGGTCTGTGGACGAAAGGCGTTGCGGATTTCCGGTCTGTTAAAGGCGATGCGGGCGATGCCTTCCGCCTTGTGGTAGGTCACGTCTCCTGGGGAGTTGACTTCCTTCCAGGCAGCAAGACTCATCAGGTCCCCGTTGCCGATGTCTGACGGCATGCTCTCACTCTCCATCTGTGTTGTCCCTCCAAACATGCTCCGCCTGAAGACGGTCCAGTTCCACACGGGTTGCTTCAATCAGGCGATCACGTTGGCGCAAATCCTCAAGTGAATCTGTTGGCACTTCAATGATCGTCGATTTTCCGCTCCCGATACTTTCCGCAAGTGCCGTTCGAAATTCATGGCGATTGCCCGCCAGGATGTGCCGGATGCCATGGAGCCTGGCCGCGTGGCTGAAATCCAGGTCATGCGGCGTGAGAAACAGGTCTGTGAATTCCGGCTCAAACGCATGAACGGGCAGGCGTCTGAAGATGCCGCCGCCATTGTTGTTGAGCAACACAACGGTCACAGGTATACCCAGGCGGCGAATGGCCAGCAGTCCGTTCATATCATGGTAAAAGGTAATGTCCCCGACCAGGGCAACCAGCGGGCGCTGCCTGCGCGCGTATCCAAGACCCAGGGCCGTGGAGATGTTGCCATCAATACCGCTGGCGCCACGATTGGCGAAGACTTGCAGACCGCGCCCCCGTGGCAATCCGAACTGGTCCAGCAAACGGACCGGCAAGCTGTTGCCGACGAAGAAGGTCGCGTTTTCCGGCAGGTGTTTCAGAAGTTCCGCTACAGCGGCACCGTCGAACCAGCGACCCTCTTTCGGGAAGCGGCGCAGCAGCTTCCGCGCAGCGCATTCAGCCCGACACCACCATGTCGCCGACTCTGTCGGTCCTGTGCGCGAGCGATGCATGCCACTGGCGGACGTGAGCAGCGAGTGGCCGGCCTGCAGGAAGCTTGAGGTCCGGTGGCTGTCATCCGCCCAGGTCCCGGAAGGGCTCATCTGAATCTGGTGTAGAGGGCCGGCCGAATCCAGCCAGGCATTCAGGGATGCCGACGTCGGGACTGCGCCCAGCCGAAGGACCAGCTCGGGGACCGGCGCATGTTCCGGTCTGGCTGCAAGGATGGTGTCGGCACAGGTCACAACGCCGGCGTCTTCGTAACGCAAACCGGATACGGGGTCGCCAATCAACGGCCAGCCGATGGAGCGGGCGAATCTCAACACGGATTCGGCCGGGAAATCGCGCGTACAGCCAGGGCCACAGACGACTATCCCATTGCTGTGCTTCTGCACCAGCTCGTGAAACAGGTTTTTGCTCGCTTTATCCACTTCCAGGAGATCAGCCGAAGCAGGTTTCATCCTTGCGACCGGCAAGGAGCAAGTAACTGCAAGGTCGTCTTCGGAATCCGGCTCCAGTGGCTTGCGAAAGGGCATGTTGACGTGCACGACCCCCTTGCGCAGTCCATTGGTCCGGGCGAGACAGCGCGCGGCGAGAATCGCCAGCTGGCGCAAGGCCAGGGGGGAGGACTGCGCTTCCGGCGGAGCGCAATCGACAGACCACAAGACGTGATTGCCGTAAAGTCCGACCTGGTCAATGGTCTGGTTGGCGCCGCTGTGACGCAACTCCGGCGGCCGGTCCGCCGTGATGACCAGCAGGGGCACGCGCGCAAGGTTGGCCTCCACGATGGCCGGGTAGAAGTTGGCCGCTGCCGTGCCTGACGTACACAGGATGGCGACCGGCCTGTTGTGCCCCAGGGCCATACCCAGGGCGAAAAAGGAAGCGCTGCGCTCGTCCAGGTGGGATGTGACCTCGACGGTCGGCTGACGGGCGAATGCCAGCGCCAGAGGGGTGGACCTTGAACCGGGCGCGACGCAGACCTCCCGCAGCCCGGCCTGGGCCAGTGCCGCGACAAAGGTGCGCGACCACAAAGTTGCCGGATTACTCAGGTTGCTCCTCCTGCATTTCCATGGCGGCCAGCACTGGCCGAAACTTCAGTTCGGATTCCTCCCATTCCCGCTGCGCGACGCTCCCTGCCACGATGCCGACACCGGCATAGAGCCACATTCGTCGCTCCTGGCAGATAGCTGAGCGAATGGCCACCACAAACGTGCCGTCCAGTTGCATGTCCAGGCAGCCGACCGGCCCGGCGTACCAGCCACGCGGCACGGGTTCCAGTTCACTGATGAGTTGGAGGGCTGGCTGCCGGGGAGTCCCTCCCAGGGCCGGAGAGGGATGCAGCAGTTTGACGAGGGAGAGTGTAAGGCCAGACCTGTGCAGGCGACAGTCCAGAGGAGTGAGCAAGTGTTGGATGTTCGCCAGTTTCAGTACCTCTGGAACATCCGGCGCTTCAGTTTCCCCCATGGTGGACAGGCGACTGCGCATGGTCTTTGCGACCAGCGAATGTTCGTGACGCTCCTTGCTGTCGGCCATCATTTGCCGGGCCAGGGCCTCATCCGCGTCCCGGCTGACGCCACGGGCGGAGGAACCGGCAAGCGCCATGCTCTTCATCTGCCTGCCCTGCACGTCGGCCAGCAACTCCGGCGTCGCACCAAAAAAGGCATGTCCCGCGCGTGGTTCGAGGAGAAAACGCCAGCAGTTACCGTAGCTTCGTCGCAACTGTTCCAGCGCGAGCCCGGTATCTGGAGCACGGTCGAAACGCGCCTCTGCGACTCGTGACAGCACAACCTTTTGCAATTCGCCTGCCCCGATTCGGCTGTTGGCAGTCGAGATCATGTCGTCCCAGGTTGAGCGCGTCATGGGGTACTCAAGCGTCTGCAAACGCTCCTGCCGGCGCCCATTCAGTTGCCGGGCAACAATTTGCAACGCGTGGCAACGGTCCCACAAGGCACGTCGCAAGTCCCACAAGGTCTCGTTGACATTTTCGTCAGCCGGGACCTGCACATTCAGGGATAACCACGAATCACCATCAATCAAGGTGAACTGGTAATGAGGTAAAACAAACCAGGCTGGCGACCAGATGGTCCAGGTGTTGTCCGGCAGAAAATCGTCCTGAAAGGCGAAACCTCCAAACAGCCTCGGGTGGCACCCGGCGGGCCCTTCGCCGTCAATCAGCGCGCTCTCAAACAGTGCGCGGGCCTGGCCTTCAATACTGTTGAAACGGTCACCCCAGGCGACGAGCTCTGCCGTGATGCCGGCACCCGCCTGGGCTGACCCACCACAAGGTTGTTCCAGCGCAAATCGCGGTGCGCCCCGTGAGAAATTCAAAAAGGCGCGCAGATCGACGTCAGGACAGGGCAGGTTCACACTGAGAATGCGGCCCGTCGTGACCCGGGCGCCGGTCCACTCAGCCGTCCGTTGGCGCAACATAGCCAACGCTCTTGAGCAACACGGGCAAGAGTGCGGAAAGGATGCGGTCCGGCTCCGGCTCTCCGGTGTAAACCCAGCGAATGATCACGCCGTAGATGGCTCCCATCCAGGCGCAGGCCACCACGTCGCTGTCAACAGGCGCAATGTCCCCCACTTCGATCGCTTCATCCAGCCAGCCGCGGATCAGGGCGATGAAACGGTCATTCACTTCCATCCGTTTCATTTCGAAACTACTGCCCAGGCCTACGGCCTGGACCAGCAGGAGCTTGGCCGGGCGTCGGTATTTGCCAAAGGTGTCCAGACAGGCATGCAAACCGGCCTGGACCTTGCGCATACCGACATCTTCATCGTCGATGGCGACGCTGACGCGACGCTCGAGCAAGTCGGCAAACTGGTCGACCAGCGCGAGGAAGAGCCGCTCCTTGTTGGGAAAGTGAAAATAGATGGCGCCCTTGGACGTCCCGGAACCGGCGACGATTTCATCCATGCGGGTGCTGTGGTAACCCTTGCTGGAAAAGGTCTCGAGAGCGGCATCCAGAATCCGCCCCCGTGTACCGTCGGGGTCTCGCCCTGCTTTATCCGGTGACACAGGCAACCTTCGCAAACCGACCGGTCAGTCTGTACCTATTGTATCATGTTTCGGGAAAAGCGGGATGAGGTCCTAGAGCGCGCAAAGCTGAAAGAATTCGCTGTATTGCAATTCAACGCGCAACAAACTGGACGAGTCGTCATCCAGCGGCAAATGCGGCAGGCGCGGCCCGCCCACGCTGAAACCAAGCAGGTCAAGCGCCACAACCTGCGCGCCCATGTAACCGTAGCGATGCAATATGGTTGTGACCGAGTTGGCCCGTTCCTGAAGGCCTGTGGCGCCGGCAGCATCGCCCGCCGCGACCAGTCGCCGGATTTCCCGATAGACGCCCGGCATGAAATTGAGCGTTGAGCCTATATTGCCGGCGGCTCCGGCCAGGACGCCGTACACGCACATTTCGTCCATTCCGGTGAACATGGACCATTCGCGTCCCTCACCGAGTTCGACCATGTGCTGAAATTCGTACAAGTCCGGGCCGGTGTACTTGGCGCCGACCACCTGGGGCAAACACTGCAAACGCTTCATCAGGTGTTGTGTGCCGCGATCGTCGTTCAAAATGTACGCCAGCAACGGTGTAGCCGGGGCTGCTGCGGCAATCCCGGCATAGTAGCGCCACAGGCTCTCCTCGCTGTCGTAGTCGGGAGGAAGGATGCTGCTGATCCCGGCCACACCAAGCTCTGCGGCGTGGCGGGCCAGGTGCAGGGCGTCCGGTTGCGCGACAGCTCCCACGTGAACGATGACTGGCACTCGATCCTGGACCGCCTTCATTGTCAGCCGGGCCAATTTCATGCGTTGGCCGACGGACTGGGACATACCCTCTCCCGTGGATCCACCTACGTAAAGACCATCGACCCCCTTGCCAACGAGATGGTCAATCAACTCATGCAGACAATTTTCGTTGATTGCGCCGTCATCATCAGCGGGCGTAACCAGGGCCGGCCAGATACCTTCAAAGCTGCGCATGGTCTTCCCATCCATTTTCAAGCAGTTTGCGAGTTTCCTGGACGGCCACTCGCCAGATTTCCAGCATGTCGTCGTCCGGTTTCTGGTAGACACCACCCATATTCCCGTCTCCAAGAGTCTCGCGGACCTGCGCCGGTGTCATGGTGTCCACAGTGCTCATGTCCGCCACAGGTTTGCTGCCGGACGGTTGCAGCACGCCCTCAAGACGGGTCCACGGGAAGTTCTCCGACCATGAGGCGTGCGCGCCTTCAGGGTCCAGTGCCTGGCATGCGGCCGAGGTAGCCGGCGCGTTCCACCAGTTATGCCAAATTACCTGCAAACGATGGTCATCCCGCGCCCTTGCCCGGACCTGTTCGCTGGCAACAGCATTGCCGCCGTGTCCATTGACGATCAGAATTCTACGAAAACCATGGCTGGCCAGGCTGTCCAGAATGTCGCCAAGCAAGGCCGCGTAGGTGTCCGGTTGCAGGGTGATTGTGCCGGGATAGGCCATGAAGTAAGCGGTCAGCCCGTAATTTACCGGCGGGAAAACCGGAACGCCCGTAGGCCCGGCCGCCTCGAGGGCCACGCGTTCTGCCAGGATGTTGTCGACGCAGAGGCTTAGGCCGGCGTGCTGTTCCGTGCTGCCCAGCGGCAACACACATCGGTCATCCCGCTGCAGCCAGTCTTCCACCTGGCGCCAATGCATGTCAGCGATGCGCACGAACCCCTCCTGGATACCGCTCGTTTTCGGCCTCTGGCGGCCTGTCCGTTCACCGTCTGTCAGTTTCGAATGCAGGGCCGCGTGGCAAAGCAGGGTGGAATATAGCATACTCAGGCAATCCAGTTCGGAATCGCAGTACCTTGCCGGCATGGGCACCGGGTCGGCAAGGCAGGATCATACGGAGAAACGCTATGGCGCAGGTGGAGGCTATTGGCCTCCGAAAGCTTTATGGTGACGTCGTGGCCCTCGACGAAATCGATCTCCGTGCCCGGGATGGTGAGCTCCTGGTGCTGGTGGGACCTTCAGGCTGCGGGAAGACCACCCTGCTGCGTCTGATTGCCGGTCTGGACTCGCCGGATGAGGGCTGGGTACAAATCGGCGATGACAACATGAACGGCGTTGCACCTGACAAGCGTCGCGTGGCCATGGTCTTCCAGAGCTATGCCCTATACCCGCACATGAGCGTGCGCAGGAACATTGCCTTCCCCCTGCAGAACGAAGGGCTGCCCAAAGACGAGATCACATCACGGGTCGAACTGGCCGCCAGCCAGCTGGACATTGTTGGCCGACTGGAACGATACCCCGCCCAGCTCTCTGGCGGTGAACGCCAGCGAGTCGCGCTGGCGCGTGCCATTGTGCGCCAGCCGAGCGTCTTCCTCTTCGACGAACCTCTGTCAAGCCTGGACGCCGGATTGCGTCGCATCGCGCGGGCGGAGCTCAGGCGATACCAGCGGCGCCTGGGCGTTACCACCCTGCTGGTGACCCACGACCAGCAGGACGCGTTAAGTCTGGGAGACCGCATTGCCGTCATGTCGGAGGGCCGCCTGCGTCAAATCGGGACATCCCAGGAGTTGTACCAGCGTCCGGCAGACACCTTTGTCGCCACTTTCCTCGGCTCCCCGCCCATGAACCTTATTGAAATGGACAACTGCATTATCGGTTTCCGGCCGGAGGACTTTGTCCCTGCCATGGGTATTTCAAATGACGAAAACACGCTGGTCATCCCGGTACACGTGCAACGGGTTGAGTATCTGGGCGATCATCGCCGGGTCTATGGCAGGGTGAGCGAATTGCGCGGCGAAGCAGAAGTTGTGGCGACCCTGCACGCAGCCCACAAGGTTCGCCCGCATGAAAACGAAACGGTCGAATTCTCAGTTCCATTGGATGACCTGCACTGGTTCAATCGTCACACTCGTTTACGCATGCAGGCGACTACCTTCACGCACGAGGGAGTGACAGTTTCCTGAGCGGGATGTTTTTTGCATTTGGCTCCAACAGGGTACACTTGACAGGGAGACAACGGCTGGAACTCCATGGGCGAGGAACGATTGCTGCGGGAGGCTCGTGAACAGGCCCTTGAGGTCCTGCATCGCTGCAGTACCGATCAGGGTTTTCGGGCTTCAGGGGCGGCTGCCGGATACCCGCAGATCTGGGCGCGGGACAGCGTCATCACCTCCGTCGGTGCGCTGGTCAGCGGCGACGCACAACTTCAGTCCGCAACGCGCGCCAGCCTGGAGAATCTCGGTCAGTTCCAGTCCGGTCTTGGCCTGGTCCCCCTGAACGTCAACCCTGACAACGGTTACATCAGTACCGAGAATGCCGGTGCCCTGGATGCCAACCTGTGGTTCATCCTTGGGCACTGGATGGTCTACCAGGTCAGCGGTGACCTGGATTTCCTGCAGGAACACTGGCCGCAGATCGACCGGGCCATGCTGTGGCTCGAATATCAGGACATGAATGAATGCGGCCTGCTGGAAGTGCCGGAAGCCGGCAACTGGATGGACCTGATTTCCGTTCGGTACAACACCCTGTATGACAACGTACTCTATTACGCTGCCATGCTCGGCTGGGAACAAATGCGCGCGGTAACAGGCGCGACCGGTCGCTGTCCGGCCGTTTCGTCAAACGATATCCACGAACGATTAAACCTTTTGATGTGGGTTGACCGGTGCTGGGTGGCGGAGCATTTTGCCGAACATCTTGAGCAACTCAAGAGCATCCGCCTTGAATGGTTCATGCTTTATCACAACATCGGGACCATATCCAGCAGACCCTATTACCTCCCCTGGGTAGCTTTTCGCGAATACGGCACATGGTGTGACAGCCTCGGTAACGCCCTGGCTATCCTCACCGGCATCGCCGACGGACACCGCAGCGAACACATCTTGCGTTACATGCACCAGGTCGGGATCGCGGAACCTTACCCGACCCGTGCCATCTATCCACCGGTGTACCCCGGTGAAAGCGACTGGCGCGAATACTATCGCAGCCGCAACCTGAACCTGCCCTACCAGTATCACAATGGAGGCATCTGGCCCATGGTGGGTGGCTTTCACATCGCTGCCCTGGTCAGCCACGGATGGCTCGGTGAAGCAGAAAGATTGTTGTATGCCCTGGCAGAGTCTCTGAGACAGGCTGCCGACAAACCTCACTGGGGCTTCAACGAGTGGCTTCACGGAGAAAGTGGCAACCCGATGGGCTATGACGACCAGGCATGGTCGGCAAGCCTTTTTTTGTATGCAGAACGCTGCCTGCAAATGGAGGTCACTCCGATTTTCGATGAACTCCGTCGTGTCAAACCCGCAGCTGCCGTCGCAGCCGAAAACAACGAGTTCGGTCTGCGGCCCGGCGGCGGCCCGGTCCACTCTGAATAGTCTGGGAGGCGTTTGCGTATAGTCAGAACTTTGCTACCATTTCCTTACCGTTGCTTCGTCTGCAATCCGGAGGAGGTTTATCGTGCAACACAAAGTGATTCGTGTATTGATGGTGGTCGTGCTGCTTGCAATGTTCAGCAGCCTGGCAGCGGCGCAGGACAAGGCCGTTGTTACCTGGGGCTTCTGGGGAAGCCCGGAAGAAGCCGCCACCCACACCAGCGTGGCCGAAGCCTTCATGGAGGCCAACCCCGACATCGAGATCGAGATCTGGCATCAGCCCTGGTCCGATTACTTCACCTCGCTGGACACCCTGTGGGCTGCCGGCGACGGCGCCCTGATTCCGGACGTGCTGTTCCTGTCGCCGCCGATTCGCTATGCGGCTCGCGGCGTCCTTGAGGAACTGACGCCCTACATCGAGGCCCACGACTACGACATCTCCGATTTCTGGCCGGGTCTGCTGGAATACGGCACGACCTACGACGAGGACGGCACCCGCCGCATCTGGGGCTTCCCGCGCGATATCGGCCTTGAGGTGCTGTACTACAACAAGGAGATCTTCGATGAGGTCGGCGTCGCCTATCCCACGGACGAGTGGACCTGGGACGATCTGCTGGCCGCGGCCGAGCAGTTGACGGTCGTGGAAAGCACCGGTCGCGTGTCCCGCTATGCCCTGGGCATGGAGGGTGGCAAGTTTGCGCTTTTCGTGCTGCAGAACAACGGCGGTCTGCTGGATGACATGCGCAACCCTACACAGTGCATCCTTGACTCGCCAGAATCCATTGAGGCGGTGGAGTTCTTCGCCGGCATGATGGACAACAACTATGCCATGCGCAGCGCCAACCTGGGCCAGGCCGGCGGTGACGCGGCGGTCTTCCAGAGCGGCCAGGTGGCCATGATCATCCAGAACGCCAGTCGTGTGTCGGCCTTCAACGCGGCCGGCATGAATTACGACGTGGCACCGGTGCCGATTCCCGCTGACGGCCAGCGCGCCGCAGCTGCCGGTGGCGCCGCCTGGACCATGAGCGCGCTCAGCGATGACAAGGAATCCGCCTGGACCTTCCTCAGCTGGCTGCAGAGCACCGATGGTGGCCAGGGCATCTACACCGCCTCCGGCGAGATCCTGCCGGCGCTTGAATCCACTGCTCTCTCCGAGGCTTTCCTGGGTTCCGAGGAGAATCCGGCGGATCCACCAGACAATCGCATGGCCTTTATCATTGAGGGTCGCAATGCCAAGCCCGGTGGCCGCGTCGCCTACTTCCCCGAATGGGGTGAGATCAACGGCAACTACGTCCGCCCGGTGATGAACGAGATCTGGGCCGGTGAAGCGGTACCGGCCGAGGTCCTGCCCGGCGTCTGCGACGACGTCGATGCCTACCTCGCTGAAATGAACGCCGGCTGAGACAGGCAAACGCAGAGTTAATGATCAGGTCAGGGCCTTGCGCCCTGGCCTGATCCCGAAGAGGCGCTGTAATGAATTCAAATGCCCGGGTCAGCCGCATTGAGAAATTTCGCCAGAGGGCCGGCCTGGGGCGCTGGAACCCCGGCCAACAGAGCGAAGCCTGGATATTCCTGATTCCTGGTCTCACGGGTTTTGTTATTTTTGTGCTCATTCCCATCGTTATGTCGATGGGAGTAAGCCTGACCAAATGGGACCTGCTGGGCCCGCCGGAATTCGTTGGCATCGCCAACTACGTCGAATTGTTGACGCGCGACCGAATCTTCAGCCGCGTGCTCGTCAACACCCTGTACTACACTGTCGTCATTGTTCCGCTGCAACTGGGGCTGGGGTTGACCCTGGCCACGGCCCTGAACCAGCAGATCCGGGCCATGTCCTTTTACAGACTCATATATTTCATGCCGGTGGTGACCAACATTGTAGCGGCGGCACTGGTGTTCCAGTGGCTGCTCAACCGGGACTTCGGCATCATCAGTTCGATCATCTGGGACATCGCAGAACGCTACGGAGTGCCCGTCCAGCCGCCGGACTGGATCAACAATCCCATCTGGTCCAAGCCGGCCGTCGTCCTGTTGACGATCTGGAAGAACGTTGGCTTCACCATGGTCATTTATCTCGCCGGACTGCAAGGCGTTCCCGAAGCGCTCTATGACGCCGCCCGCGTCGACGGGGCCAATGGCTGGCAGCGCTTTCGTTATGTGACGATACCCATGGTCAGCCCTACAACCTTTTTCCTGCTGGTCATCCAGATGATCGGGGCCTTTCAGCTCTTTGCCGAGCCCTTCGTACTCTTTGGTGGCGAACCCCCGCAATCGACTCTTTCCATCGTCTACTACATCTGGCAGAACGCCTTTGAGTTCTTCCGCATGGGGAAGGCCACGGCCATCGCCTGGTTGCTGTTCGCCATTATTTTCGTGGTCACTTTTGTTCAATTGCGTTTGCAGCGTCGCTGGGTGCATTATGAAGTTTGAACGGAAGCACTGACATGGCTACCACGACCGGCGCCGCCAGGGCCGGCTCCGATCTTCCAGAGGTTGTTCGGGAGCCCCTGAACCGCACGCACGTCATTCTGCACGCTCTGTTGATTGCCGGCAGCGCGGTCATGTTGCTGCCCTTTTTCTGGATGCTCAGCACTTCCCTGAAGTACCCGCCGGAGATCTTCACCTATCCGCCGACGTGGATTCCAAACACCATCGCCTGGGACAACTATCCCAACGCGCTTACGGCCGTGCCCTTCGACCGCTACTACCTGAACAGTTTAATCATCGCGGTCAGCGTCGTGTTCCTGCAACTGACCACGTCTTCGCTGTCAGCCTTTGCCTTTGCCCGTCTGCGTTTTGCTGGTCGCGACAAGCTCTTCACGGTCTGGCTGGCCACGCTGATGATCCCCTTTCCGGTGCTTCTCATCCCCAATTTTGTCATCGTTCGCAGCCTGGGCTGGTACGACAGTTACCAGGCGCTGATCATTCCGCCGGCTTTCTCCGCCTTCAGCACCTTCCTATTGCGCCAGCACTATCGCGGTATTCCGCTGGAAATGGACGATGCCGCCCGCATTGACGGCGCCTCGTCGTTCCGCATCTGGTGGCAGATCATGTTGCCCATGAGCAAGACGACCCTGGCGGCCGTGGCCATTTTCGTTTTCCTGGGTTCCTGGAACGAATTCCTGTGGCCCCTGGTCATCACCTACCGCGACGAAATGCGCACCATTCCGGTAGGACTTTCCAAGTTTCAGGGTCAGTTCAACACCCGTTGGGAACTATTGATGGCCGGCGCCGTGACAGCAATGCTGCCTATTCTCATCGTTTACATGATGGCTCAGAAGTGGTTCATCCGGGGAATTACGATCACCGGCATGGGCGGCCGCTAGGCCCGGAAGGTTTGCTGGAACCGCCCGACTACCCAATGGCGATTCATCCTTGCCGGGCAGGTGAAGCACCCTTAACCTGGAACAACCCCGAACAATGGCAATCGCCTGAAAACGGGGTATTTTCCCTCCGGCGTATATTCAATTCCGTGGCGAAAGGCAGGTGAACGATGAAGACCGTGCTGTTGACCGGCATTTGCCTCTCGCTTCTTGTGGCGCCCGTTCACTCGATTGAGACCAGTGTGACGGAGGCGCCAATCACACGCCCTGAAGAATGCGGAGATTCATTCATAACCCACGCACTGCCTCATACCACAACGGTTCCTGGCGGCGATGAGGTCCGAATGTTTGAGGCCAACGGCAGCGGCGTCGGCATCAACGACCTTGACAATGACGGCCTCCTCGACATCGTGCTCGCCAACCACGGCGACGCCAACACGATTCTCTGGAACCAGGGTGGACTGGTCTTTGAACCTGCGCCTCTGGGCGATGGCAGCACGCGCGCGGTCACCATTGTCGACCTTGACGGCGACGGCTGGCAGGACATCATCTTTTCGCGGGTGGCCAGCGCTCCCAACCTCTGGGTCAATCAGGGTGACAGACAGTTCGCGCAGGAGGTACTTCCGGGCATCGTGGAACCGCTCTATTCCATCAACTGGGCGGATACCGATCAGGATGGCGACCTGGACCTGGTCGGCGCCACCTATGACGCCGAGCTGCTGACCCTCATAGGAGCCGAATTCCTGGAAAGTCAGATCGCCGGGGTCTATGCCTATGAAAACACGGGGGATGGATTCCGACCGGAGCGTCTGGCGGACGAAGCCCAGGCGCTGGCCCTGCTGCTGAGCGACATCAACGGCGACGGCAAACCGGAGATTCTGGTCGGCAACGACTTTGCCGTTCCGGATTTCTCCTGGACCCGGGAAGATGGCAGCTGGGTCGCACTTTGGCCCTTTGAGATCATGAGCCACAGCACGATGAGTTTTGACAGCGCCGACCTGAACAACGATCGAAGGGTGGAACTGTTCTCCACCGACATGAAACCCTATGCCACGGACGAGGCAACCATGGCCGCCTGGGAACCCGTCATGACATCCATGATGAACATGCCCCATGAAGAGGGCGACCCGCAGGTGATGGCCAACGTGTTGCAGGGTATCGAGGCGGACGTGGCTGAAATGGCCGGCATTGATGCCACGGGCTGGAGTTGGTCCGGCAAGTTTGGCGATCTCGATCTCGACGGGTTCCTCGACCTTTACGTGGTCAACGGCATGATCGAAAGCACGATCTTCGGCCATCTGCCGGCCGGCGAACTGGTGGAGGAAAACCAGGCCTTCCGCAATGACGGCAAGGGTATGTTCATTGACATGCCGGACTGGGGACTGCAGGCCAGCGCCAGCGGCCGAGGGCTGAGTATGGCCGACCTCGACGAGGATGGCGACCTCGACCTGGTCGTCAATAATCTGCGCTCGGTCGCCCTGCTCTTCGAAAACCGGCTCTGTGGAGGAGAAAGCCTGCAAGTGGACCTGATTGACAGCGGGGGCCTGAATCGGCAGGCCATCGGCGCGCAACTGGTCCTGCACAGTTCGCTTGGGAGTATGTCCCGTGAAATAAAGTCAGGCAGCGGCTATCTGTCCGGCGACCCGGCTCGCGTGCATTTTGGCTTCCCGAGCGGGACCGTGCTGGAACGCCTGGAAATCCAGTGGCCGGACGGCATGATCAGCGACGTGATGAATCCTGGCAGCAATGTGTTGCTGACCGTCCAGCGAAACTGACCGGAGGGCAGACTCCCCCTGGTGAAGGAAACGGGGCAAGCAGGAACAGTTTCTGGCAAGACAGTTTCGATGCCATTTGCTCGTCTGAAGGAATGGTGGAGACCTGACCAGGGTAGCAGGGCTGATTGACATGGAGAGATCGGAATGAATGCGTTGCTATTGCTATTGCTGCTGGCTGTCATGTCCATGGTGGGGATGGCCCAGGCCCAAAACCCTGAATGCGACGATGCCGGTGGCTGCGTGGTTATTGGGCCGGACGAGCCGGTGACCATAGGTTATATGCTGGCCACGTCCGGCGCCGTTGCCTTTCTGGGCGAAGACTCACTGGGTGGAATTGAACTGGCGCTTGATTCAAGGGGCAATCAATTGCTGGGGCGCGAGATAGAACTGCTGGGTGAAGACAGCCTGTGTTCACCGGAGGGTGGCCAGACCGCTGCAGAGAATCTGGTGGCGGACGAGCAGGTACTGGGAGTCATCGGGACCAGTTGTTCCAGCGCAGCCGTCGCCGCCCTGCCCATCATCAGCCGCGCCGGCTACGTCATGATCTCGCCCTCCAACACCACGCCTGGACTGACAGAAGAGGACCGCGAACTCGAAGGAGTCTGGCAACCGGGGTACTTCCGCACCTCGCAAAATGACCTGCTTCTGGGTGAGGTCACGGCGCAATTTGCGATCGAGGAACTTGGAGCCAAATCCATCGCCACCATTCACGATGGCAGCGTCTACGCGGAAAACCTGCAGAGGGTCATGGCGGAACGATTCGTTGAAGGCGGCGGGGAATTGCTCTACGCGGGATCAATCAATGTCGGAGATACGGACATGACGGCGATCCTTACTGAAATCGCTGCCAATCCGCCAGACATTCTGTACTTCCCGATTTTCGAACCGGAAGGCAGCTTTATTGCCGCCCAGGTCCCTGCCATCGCCGGGCTGGAAGAGACACAACTCATGAGCGCCGGAGGGCTGATGGTTGCCAGTTTCCCCTTTAACTCCGGTGAAGGCGCCCTCGGAATGCTGTTGTCCGGGCCGGCCGTTGCGGGTGACGACTACCGCGCTTTCCTCGCGGACTGGGCCGAAAGTTACGGCAGTTCTCCTCCCGGCTCCTACCACGCCCACGCCTTCGATGCGACCAACATTCTGTTGAATGCCATTGAAGCGGTCGCTGTCGAGCAGCCTGACGGCGACATTCTGATCGGGCGCGCCAGATTGCTGGACGCCATCACCGCGACCGCCGGTTTCGACGGCATCACGGGATCACTTCAATGCTCGCCGACCGGTGACTGCGCCACTGGTGAGGCCATCGGCGTCTTCGAAATAGGTGAGGCCGAAGTCAACGAAGGTACTTGGCCGCCGAAACTGATCTGGACCCCCGCAACCGGTTTGCTGGTGGAAGGCATGTAAGACAGTTTGCCGGACCCTCCAGAAACAATTATAGTCACGTAGTCAAGCGTCTCTGAATTCGGTGACGGTTATGAGTTGACGTTTCGGCTGGCCTTATTGGGGCCAGCTTTTCGTTGTTTTCTGGTTTTTCGTTGCCACTTTTTGCGTTTCGCTCGCTCGCCGGCCTGAACTTCAGTAGAGAGAAATATGCGGCGACAACTGTTCTTTATCGTTCATCTTCTCGTGAGTCTTGCAGTTACCATCGGAACCAGTGCAGACGAAGGCTTGGTCTGCAACGATGAAATCGCCTGCGTGTCCATTGGGCCGGACGACCCGGTGACGATCGCCTGGATGCTGGTCACCTCCGGAGCAAACTCCTTTTTCGGCGAGGATTCGCTGGGCGGCATTGAAATTGCCATTGAAAAACGAGACGCTACCTTGCTGGGCCGTGAAATCGAATTGACAGGTGAGGACAGCCAGTGCACGCCCGAGGGAGGTCAGCTGGCGGCGCAACGCCTGGTCGCCAACGAGCAGATCCTGGCAATCATTGGTCCGAGTTGTTCCAGTGCCTCGGAAGCGGCCATACCGGTCATTAGTCGCGCCGGATTTGTGCTGGTCACGCCCACGGCAGTCTCTTCAACCCTGACCAGCGCCGACCGGGACCAGGGCGGCACCTGGATGCCGGGTTTCTTTCGCACCATTCACACCAATGCCCTTCAGGGCAGGATCGCCGCGCGCTATGCGCGGGAAGTACTGGGTGCGCAGACCCTGGCCACCATTCACGATGGCAGCACCTTCGCCCACGACCTGCAAGACGCCATGACTGGCACTTTCCTGGAGCTGGGCGGTGAAGTCGTTTGCCAGGGCGCGGTTAACGTCGGCGATACCGACATGACTGCCGTTTTGACCGAAATCGCCTCCCATGCGCCTGACCTGCTATTCTTCCCCATCTTCCAGCCGGAAGGGGACTTTCTGGTGGCACAGGCGCAATACGTGGCCGGTCTGCAGAACACTGAATTGATGGGTTCTGACAACCTGTTGACGCCCGGCTTTGTGGAAGCCACCGGTGAAGCTGCGCTGGACGTCATCCTGTTTGGCCCCAATGTCGAGGGCGAGGAATACACCGAATTCCTGGGTCTGTGGCAGCAGCGTTACGGAACGGAACCGCCAGGGGGCTTTCACGCGCACGCTTTCGACACGACCAGCCTGTTGCTTGACGCGATAGAGTCAGTTGCGCAGGTCGGCGAGGACGGCACGGTCCTGATCGGTCGTCAGGCCTTGCGTGACGCCATTGCCGCAACCCGCGGTTTTGAAGGGATTACCGGTTCGCTAACCTGTTCCCCCACCGGAGATTGTGCAACCGGTGAGGCGATCGGGGTCTTCCGTATCGGCGAGGAGGAGGTCTTCGAACGAAACTGGCCTCCTGCAGCAGTCTGGACTCCGGCGACTGGCGCGCCTGAAGGCAATCCCTGATTCGACCTGGGGGACAGCATGATCATGGCTGGAATCCTGGCGTGAGATTTTTCAGAAACAGTAGCCGTTGAAACCGGACCCTGCGGGCGGACGATTTTCGCCGGAAACCCGTTTCGACCCAATTCGCGTGGCTCCGGTACCGGAACCACGGTACTATTGCTCATAACTGGCTGGAAAAGGAGGTTGGCATGTCCCGGTTTCTGATCCCTGCAATTGTACTCTTTGTTTTGATGGCGTTACTTTCCGGTTCGGTTTTTGCCCAGGGCCCGACTTGTGAAGATGCCATTGGTTGCGTGACGCTTGGCCCTGATGACCCGGTGACCATCGCCTGGATGCAAACTGTATCGGGCCCCACTTCATTCTTCGGCGATGACGCTGTGGGTGGCATAGAAATCGCCATGGAACAGCGCGACTATACGGTGCTTGGTCGTGAAATCGAGTTAATTGGTGAAGACAGCCTGTGTAATCCCGAGGGCGGCCAGACAGCCGCCCAGCGCCTGGTATCCGACCCGCAGGTTGTGGCCATCATCGGGCCGAGTTGTTCAAGCGCTGCCGTGCCGGCCATACCCATCGCCAGCAATGCCGGTTTTTTGATGGTCTCCCCGATGACAACTTCTTCGGCCCTGACCAACCCGGACCGTGATTCCGGTGGCGTCTGGATGCCCGGATTCTTCCGGACGGTCTACAACAACCTGCTGGAAGGCGCGGTCGCCGCCCAGTTTGCCTATGAAGAGCTGGGCGCGCGCACAATGGCGACCATTCACGATGGCAGCAACTATGCCTTCGATCTCGTGCTGGCCACAGAACGGAACTTCGTGGATTTTGGGGGCGAAATCACCTTTAGTGGCGCCGTCAACGTTGGTGATACCGACATGACCGCCATTCTGACAAACATCGCTTCCGATCCCCCCGACGTCCTCTTCTTCCCGATTTTCCAGCCGGAAGGTGACTATCTGGTTGCACAGGCCAAATTCATACCAGGTCTGGAAGACGTCATCATGCTGACTGCCGATGCCCTGCTGGTGGAGGGATTCCCCATCGACTCGAGAGAGGCGGCTCTGGGCGTAATGTTGACCGGCCCGGCGGTCACGGGTGAGCCTTATGAGGCCTTCCTTGAGTTGTGGTTTGACAAGTATGGCGAGGCGCCGCCAAGTGGCTTTCATGCCCACTCCTTCGACGCGGCCAACATGGTGCTGGATGCCCTCGAGGCGGTCGCAATTACCGGCGAAGACGGCACCACGCTGGTTGGTCGCCAGGACCTGAGGGATGCCTTTGCCAATTACAGCGACTTCCAGGGCCTGACCGGGACTCTTGGCTGCAGCCCTACGGGTGATTGTGGGGCAGTGGAATCCATGGTGATCTTTGTGATTACGGAGGCCGAGGTGTACGAAGGCAAGTGGCCGCCGACGATTCTGTGGAAGCCTGGCTCGGAAGACTCCGAATGAGCCCGGGAGAAACGAAGTTTGCACAATGCAGACGGGCGCGATAGGGTTTGCAGTTGGAAAAAGTGTAAGGAGCAAAGCGATGTCGAAGACGCTATTGATTCTCACTGCATTGCTGTTGATGTTTGTTGTCGCTGTCCAGGCGGACGGTCATTGCGACGACGAAATCGGCTGTGTGGTGCTGGCATCGGATGATCCGGTGACGATCGGCGTCATGTCAGCCTTGTCAGGCCCTGTCGCCTTCCTGGGCGAAGATTCTGTTGGCGGTGTCGAAATCGCGCTTAACAGGCGGGACGGCACGGCTCTGGGCCGCGAAATCGAGTTGATTACGGAAGACAGCCTTTGCAGCGCTGAAGGTGGACAAACTGCCGCGCAGAAAATCGCTTCGGACGAGTTGATTCTTGGCGTGGTTGGTACGAGTTGCTCCGGCGCGGCCGCCTCGGCTCTGCCGGTGATCAGCGCCGCGGGCATGTTGATGATTTCGCCTTCCAACACTTCACCTGCCCTGACCAACGCGGACATGGATGCCGGTGGTCTGTGGCAACCTGGTTACTACCGCACCGCCCACAACGATGAATTCCAGGGCGCCATGGCCGCGGAGTATGCGCTGAATGAACTTGGCGCTGCCTCGGCAGCGACCATCCATGACGGCGATCCCTACACAGACGGCCTGCAGGCCGTGATGGCCAGGACCTTCGCCGAACTGGGCGGTGAAGTGGTCTTTCAGGGCGCCGTGAACAAGGGCGATACCGACATGACGGCCATCCTGACCGAGATTGCCACCAATCCGCCGGATGTCCTCTACTTCCCGATTTTCGAGCCCGAAGGCAACTTTGTGGCCGCCCAGTCGCAGAACATCCCAGGCCTTGAAGACACCATCCTGATGGGCGCGGACGGCCTGCTGGTCGCCGGCTTCCCGGAAGCCACCGGCGAGGCAGCAATCGGCATGTACCTGTCTGGCCCCTATCTCTCCAGCGAAGACTACTCAGCCTTCCTTGAGGAATGGGATGCCGAGTTCGGCGGAGCGCCACCCAGCGGTTTCCATGCGCATGCCCATGACGCGGCCAACATCCTGCTGGATGCCATTGAGGCCGTGGCTGTGGAGCAGGAAGACGGTTCCGTCGTCATCGGCAGGCAGGCGCTACGGGACGCCGTCTCCGCAACGGAAGGACACGCCGGGCTCACCGGAATCCTGACCTGCAACGAGACGGGGGACTGCGCCACGGGCGAGGCCCTTGGCATGTACCTGATCACCGAGGCTGAAGTTAACGAAGGCAAGTGGCCGCCGGACGTGATCTGGTCCAAGGCCGAAGCCATGATGGACGACATGTAGTCCCGTCCACCGTTAAACCGTTTCCGCCATACACAGGGGCCTGCGATCGTTCTGGTTGCCGGCCCCTTCTTGTAAACGGACTTGCTGTGACCAAAAAACGCACAGTTTCGCGCAACAGGTTTTTTGGGATACCCCTACCCGCCGGTCATACCGGCGTAGACCTGATCATCAGCGCGCTGCGCATCATCATCGTGGCGCTTATCGTCATTGGCGCCGGCAACACCCTGCTGGAGGGGCGCTTCACTTTCGAACAGTGGCTGGCCCTGCTGTTCGCCGGGCTGGCCCAGGGGAGCATTTACGCCTTAATCGCCCTGGGTTACACGCTGGTCTACGGCATCCTGCGCATGATTAATTTTGCCCATGGTGACGTGTTCATGGCGGGCGCCTTCACGACAGTCTTTCTGGCCAATTCCTTCCGTCAATCCGGCTTTCTGGACAGTCAACCCCTGCTCGCGATCCTCATTCTCATGGGTTTCGCGGCGCTGGTTTCCATGACTGTGGCCGTTTTACTGGAACGGATTGCCTACCGGCCACTGCGCAATGCCCCGCGCCTGGTGCCCCTGATCACGGCTATCGGCGCTTCCTTTTTCATTCAATACACCTTTCGCGGCCTGTTCGGCTCCGGCTTCAAGGCCTATCCGACGGTGGCGTTTCTGCGCGGCACTTTTGCTGTTGGATCTATTAACGTTCCAATCGCCCAGCTCTTTGTGTTCCTGTCTGCCGTATTCTTGATGATTTGTCTTTACTGGCTGGTGGAACGAACGCGCATCGGCAAGGCCATGCGCTCGGTCTCGGAAGACAAGGAAGTCGCGACCCTGATGGGCGTGAATATCGACCTTATCATTGTCTTCACTTTCGCCGTTGGCGGCGCGCTCGCCGGCGCAGCCGGCGTCATCAACGGTCTCTTCCGGCCCCAGGGCGTCAACTTTTTCATGGGTTTCTTCCCCGGCATCAAGGCCTTTACGGCAGCGGTGCTGGGTGGCATCGGCAACATTCCGGGCGCCATGCTGGGAGGCATGTTTCTGGGCGTGATCGAAGCCATCGGCCCCAACCTGGTGTTGAACGGTCTGGGCATCCCCAGTGCCAATCAACTCAAGGACGTCATCGCCTTCACCATGCTTGTGCTCGTGCTTATTTTCAGGCCACAGGGCATCCTTGGCGAACGACTTTCGGCGGAGAAGGCCTAGATGTCCACACTGGCCCCGACCTGGCGGACCGTCATTCGCAGCAGCCTGATTGCCGGCGGCGTTGCGCTTTATACAGCACTCATAGGCATGCTGGTCGCCTTCGACGAACGGGAAGTTGTGCGCAATTCCTTTACGCTGGGACAGTTGCTGCTGGTTACCCCGGCCGTTCTGGTCGGCTGGTTGACGGGTCGGATGTCAGGCGGGGGCCCCGCCGCACAGTTGCTTCGTGGGCTCGTTGCGGGCCTTGTTTCCAGTCTGCCCCTGCTGGCCCTGATGCTTGTCAGTTCCCTTGTCAATTTGCGGTCCGTGTTGATCAACGTGGACAGGGACCTTGTGCGCCTGATCAGCTTTGACCAGGGCGTCGGTCTGTACGGTGCGCTGGTACTGGCAGGGGCGCTGGGCGTTGCAGGAATTCTTGGCGCCTTTGTACATCTCATTCCTGCCCGTCTGCGCCACGCGCTTTTGACTGCGCTGGCATGGATGCTGGGGGCGGGGATCCTGGGTGAACTGGTGCGCCAGTTACTCTCGCAGTTTCTTGATCGTGAAGCGCTGTCCTGGTTTTTGCGCAGGGACACGCTCAAGCCCGAGCCGGCGGCCGTCCTCTTCGTCGTGGTGTTTCTTGCGGACCTTTTTTGGTCATGGTATCGGGAAACCAGGGGCCGGCGTGAGGGACCGACGCCAAGGGCCCTGCAATTCACGCGGGTCGGCGGTCTGGCTGTCCTTTTGCTTCTGCTGCCCCTTCTGGTGGGTTCGGCCATCAGCGACGTTTTGACGAACATCGGCCTCTACATCCTGATGGGCCTGGGCCTCAACATCGCCGTTGGCCTTGCAGGTCTGTTCGACCTCGGCTACGTGACCAATTTCGCAGTTGGCGCCTACACCATGGGCGTGTTGACGTCGACCGGCGTACTGGGCATCGAGAACAAACTGGGCGTGACCGTCTTCAATTTCTGGCTGGTCTTGCCCGTCAGCCTGCTGGTAGCCATGTTTACGGGCTTCATTCTTGCCTTGCCCGTGCTGCGCATGCGTGGCGATTACCTGGCCATCGCCACCCTTGGATTCGGCGAAATCATCCGCCTGCTGGCGCTCTCCGACTGGTTAAAGCCCATCATTGGCGGAGCCCAGGGCGTGTTGTTTATCCCGGCGCCCAACTTCTTCGGCGTTGAACTGATCGGGCCACAGCGACTGTACTACATCATTTTGGGGGCCTGTTTGCTGGCGGTATTCGTCTCTTCCCGCCTCAACAATTCGCGAACCGGACGGCAATGGATGGCGATCCGTGAAGACGAGGACGTGGCTTCGGCGATGGGCATCAATACGGCGCGCTCCAAGTTGCTGGCCTTCACCATCAGCGCCGCGACGGGCGGCGTCGCCGGCGCCATCTTCGCTGCAAAGCTGGGGACCATCTTCCCCACCAGTTTCAATCTGCTGGTTTCCGTCAACGTACTTAGTCTGATCATCATTGGCGGGCTTGGCAGCTTGCCTGGAATCATCGTGGGGGCGCTGTTCCTGGTGGGACTGCCAGAACTGTTGCGTGAGTTCGACGAATTCCGTCTGCTACTCTACGGCACGCTGATGGTGACCATGATGCTGGCGCGGCCGGAAGGGCTCTGGCCCTCGGCGGTTTATCAGCGGGAGGTGCGACGGGGCGAAGAAAGGGCGCCGCCGCAGGTCGGGGAGCAGGCATCATGAGCGACGTCGTCCTGAGCGCAAGGGGGATGAGCAAGAGCTTCGGCGGTCTGATCGCCGTGGACAATCTGGACTTCGAGATCAAACACGGAGCGATTGCCAGCATCATTGGGCCGAACGGCGCCGGCAAGACGACCTTTTTCAATTGCGTGACCGGTTTCTACCCCATCGATGACGGCGAACTCATTTTCGAGGGGCATGACATCAACGGCTGGAGCAGCGATCACATCGCTCGCGCGGGCATCGCCCGCACCTACCAGAATATACGTCTCTTCAATCACATGACCGTCATCGAGAACATCATGGTCGGGCAGGAAGCGCATTTGCGCTCCACCTGGATGGGCGCCATTCTTGGAACGGCGGGCACCAGGCGGGAAAATCGGGAATCCGAGGAAGAGGGTCGCCAACTGTTACAGTTCGTGGGGTTGCAGGGCAAAGGCGACCTCATTGCGGACAACCTTTCCTATGGCGACCAACGCCGTTTGGAGATTGCGCGGGCCCTGGCAACCCGGCCCCATTTGCTGTTGCTGGACGAGCCGACCGCGGGCATGAATCCCCGCGAGACCGCCGAAACGACCGCATTCATCCGCAAATTGCGCGACGACCTGGACATCACGCTCATGCTGATCGAGCATGACATGCGTGTGGTGATGGGCATTTCCGAGCATATAACGGTCCTCGACCACGGCAGGAAGATTGCTGAGGGCCCGCCCAGGGAGATTCAGAATAATCCGGATGTGATCGAGGCTTATCTCGGTAGAGGCGCCGCAGGGAGCACGTCCCCATGAACGGGAACGGGGAGGCCTTGCCGCTGCTGGAACTCAATGACGTGCATGCCAGCTATGGCAACATTCATGCCCTGAAGGGTGTTTCGCTGCGGGTGGACGAAGGTGAAATCGTCACGCTCATCGGTAGCAACGGAGCCGGTAAAAGCACGACCCTGCGCACAATTTCCGGCCTGATGCGAGCGCGGGCCGGAACAATCCTGTTTCGCGGTGAAGACCTGCAGGCAAGGGCGGCCCATGAGTTGGTGGCCATGGGAGTCGCGCTGGTGCCTGAAGGCAGGAGAGTATTCGCCCGACTTAGTGTGACAGAAAATCTGGAAATGGGCGCATGGCACCGCCGGGACAGCCAGGGCATAGAGTCAGACATCGACTACGCCTTCAAGCTTTTTCCCCGCCTGGGAGAGCGACGAAACCAGTTGGCCGGCACCATGAGCGGCGGCGAGCAACAAATGCTGGCCACGGCGCGTGCGCTCATGTCGCGCCCTTCCCTGCTGCTGATGGATGAGCCTTCCATGGGCCTGGCGCCCGTCCTGGTTGAAACAATTTTTGAGACGATCGAGCAAATCAACAGCGAAGGTACGACGATCCTGCTGGTGGAGCAAAACGCGCAGATGGCCCTGGGCGTCGCCAGCCGGGGATATGTGTTGCAGTCGGGCAACATAGTCCTTGATGACGATGCCGCAAGTTTGCGGGAGAACCCGGTCGTTCAGAAGGCCTACCTGGGCATGGATTGAGGCTTGACTGCCCTGGCCCCGACAATATACTGGCGGACGGTTTCACGGCGGAAGGAAGCGGTGTATGGCCAGCAGACGCAGCATTTCGACGGTCAAACCACAATTCGGCAACAATCGCAGCCATTCGCTCAAGGCCACACGCCGGCAATTCAAACCCAACTACCAGAACAAGCGCCTTTGGGTACCGGAGCTGGAACGTTTTGTGCGGGTCCGCGTGACGGCAAAGGAACTTCGCACCATTGACAAGATCGGCCTGCGCGAATTCATGGCCCGCCAGGGCCGCAGAATCGAAGAGCTGGTCTGACCGGGCAGCTTGCCTGCAGCTCGCCCCATCCTGATCCCAACCCACAACCCGGTTCCTTTGTTGCTATACTTCATGGCAATCGGGGGTACTGCTAACCGTGGCTGGAGCATCCGTTTCCCTGCAATTTGATGAGTTCCCACCGGCCACTTACGAGGACTGGCAGGCAGCCGCAGCATCACTCCTCAAATCTGGCACGCCGGAGTCCCTCAATACACCAACCCCCGAGGGACTTGTACTTGAGCCCCTTTACAGCGCGGAACACAGTGCCGGCCTGCAACACCCCGAAGTTTTTCCTGCCTTGCTGCCGCGCGCCACTGCAGGGGCACTTCCCTGGCTCATCGTTCAGTCCAGCGCGCTGAGGGACCCTGAAGACGTCAATCGCGAGTTGCGTGAGGGCATTCGCCAGGGCAGCAATGCCATTCAACTTTTTCCCGTTGACAGCGCGCCTGATTTAGGTGGCGACACCGGACGCGGTGTTTCGCCAGGTAGCAGCAAAGGCAATGTTCTTCAATCAGCGGGCGATTTTGCGTTTGCCCTGGACTCTGTTCCACTGGAAGAAACGACCCTGTTGATTCAGTGTGGGGCGCACAGCCTGGCTCTGCCCGCCACACTGGTTGCCGGGTTACGCCAACAGGCTGCGGACCCTCGTGAATTGCGCGGCGCCATCGGAGCGGACCCGCTGGCTTGGCTGGCGACGCAGGGAACCCTGCCGGCACCTGTAGCTGCACTGTATGATGAGCAGGCGGCCTGGCTGCGCTGGACCCAGGACCATGCACCTCAAATCGATGTGGTCTTCCTGGATGGCTGCGTCTGGCATGAGGCCGGCGGCAATGCCGTGCAGGAAATCGCCTGCTCGCTGGCCAATGCGACGGCCACCTTGCGGGCCATGTTGGCCAGAGACATCGGCATCGAAGAGGTGGCTCCCCGCATGGCTCTGTCCATTTCGCTCGGCAGGGACTTCCTTATGGAATTGGCGAAGTTACGGGCGTTGCGCCTGCTTTGGGCACAAATGATTGAGGCCTTTGACGGGCCATTTGCCTGTCAGCTACCGACGATACATGCGCGCACGGGCCGCCACAGCAAGTCCGGGCTCGATCCATGGAACAATATGTTGCGTTCCACTCTCGAGGCGCTGACCGGAGCCATCGGTGGCTGCGACAGCATACTGGTTGAACCCTTTGACGCCACGACGGGCCCCTCGAATGAACTGGCGCGTCGTCACGCCCTGAACCAGCAACACATTCTTCAGCATGAGGCCGGTCTCGCCAGGTTGGTGGATCCGGCCGGCGGGTCATGGACGCTTGAGGTGATAACCGACTGGCTGGCGCGCGAAGCCTGGCGCGCGTTCCAGGACATCGAAGGCAGAGGCGGCTTGCTCGCCTGCCTGCAGGACGGTAGCATTCAGCGGAACATCGCCGCAGTATCGCAACAACGCGCCGTGCGCAATGCAAGGCGCGTTGACGTGCAGGTTGGCAGCAACCAATTTGTTGATGATCAGGATTTCGAGACCCCTGGACCGCCAGACAACGGCACTGATTTAATTCCAGCATACACAAACGGAAAGCCTTCGGAATCCGATCTGGGGAATCACAGGGAAGTCCCTCGCTCTGAAACCAGTTTTAATGCGATGGTCCTTGCTGCCGAGGAGGGGGCACGGCTGGAGGAACTCCTGCAGACCTTGCCTCACGGTTTGGCAGTTAGCCCCAGGGTCACACCACTCACCTGCCAACGCCTTTCCACCCCCTGGGAGGCATTACGCGCGAACGCAAGCGCTCACCAGCGGCGAAGCGGACGGGCGAACAGGGTCTGGCTAACGCTTTGCGGTGAGGCTGCGCTCCTGCACGCGCGCGCCAGTTTCGTCAGTGACTTTTTCGGCGCGGGCGGCTTCGAATGTACTGTCGGCCCTGCCCGGCGCGATCCCAAAGATGCGGCTGCGGCTGCGCTTTCCGCCGGGATCGACGTGGTCGTCCTGTGCGCCCGGGATGCCGACTATCCGTCCGTCGTTCCTGTCTTCTGTGGTGCCGTTCGCAAGGAGCGGCCGGACGCAATGATTTATCTCGCCGGACGTCCTTCCAGGGAAATGGAAGCCGACTGGCGCGAAGCCGGGGTTGACGAATTTGTCTATACAGGGGCGGATTGCCTGGCGATCAACCGGTCGCTTCAGCATCAGTTGGGTCTTGCGTCATGAGCGTTGGACCGGATTTCACGGAAACCCCGTATCGGACTTCGTGGACGAAGGCGCCGGACTACGTGGCCTCCGCCGGGGAGGTGTGGCATACGCCGGAAGACATTGTCGTTCCGGCGCTTTGCAATGCAGCCGATCTCGCAGATGCGGAACATCTGCAGTTTACTGCCGGTATTCCTCCTTACCTGCGTGGCCCCTACCCCACCATGTATGCGCAGCGACCCTGGACGATTCGCCAATATGCCGGCTTCTCCACCGCCGAGGAAAGCAACGCCTTTTACCGCCGCAATCTGGCCGCGGGACAAAAGGGACTGTCCATCGCTTTCGACCTTGCGACACACCGGGGTTATGACTCGGACCATCCCCGTGTCGCCGGCGACGTCGGCATGGCGGGCGTCGCCATCAGTAGCCTGCCCGACATGCAGCGGCTGCTGGAGGGCATCCCGCTGGACCGCTGCTCAGTGTCGATGACCATGAATGGTGCCGTGCTGCCGGTCCTGGCCTTTTACATCGCCACGGCGGAGGAGCAGGGGGTACCGGCCAGCAATCTGACGGGCACCATTCAAAACGACATTCTCAAGGAATACATGGTGCGCAACACCTACATTTACCCACCGGCCCCCTCCATGCGCATCATCGCTGACATTTTCGCATGGTGCGCGCAGCACATGCCCCGCTTCAACAGCATCAGCATCTCGGGCTATCACATGCAGGAAGCCGGCGCATCGGCAGACCTGGAACTGGCCTACACACTGGCGGACGGCCTCGAATACGTGCGAACCGGCCTGCGGGCCGGCCTGGACATTGATGCCTTTGCGCCCCGCCTGTCCTTCTTTTGGGGCATTGGCATGAATCTCTTCATGGAAATCGCCAAGTTGCGCGCAGCGCGCGTGCTTTGGGCCAAACTCATCCACAGCTTCAATCCACGCAATCCAAAGTCGATGGCGCTGCGAGCCCACTGCCAGACCTCGGGCTGGAGCCTGACCGGGCAGGACCCTTTCAACAATGTGACGCGGACTTGTATAGAAGCGCTGGCCGCCGTGCTGGGGGGCACGCAGTCGCTGCACACCAACGCACTGGATGAGGCGATCGCGCTGCCGACCGACTTTTCCGCGCGCATTGCCCGCAATACGCAGCTGGTGCTTCAGCACGAAAGCGGTCTTACCCGAGTGGTCGATCCCATGGCAGGTTCCTTCACCCTTGAGAGACTGACGAAGGACTTGCTGCGGCGGGCCTGGTCACATATTGAGGAAATCGAAGCCCTGGGCGGCATGGCTGCGGCTATTGCCGAGGGCCTGCCCCGCATGAGAATCGAGGAAGCTGCCGCCCGCCGCCAGGCGCGCATCGATTCCGGGCAGGAAATCATCGTGGGCGTCAACCGCTGGCAACCGGCAGCTGACACGCCTCTTGAGATTCTTGACGTAGACAACAGCGCTGTAAGGGCGGCGCAAACTGAACGGCTCAGGGCATTGCGCGCCGGTCGGGACCAGTCATCGGTCAATGCTGCACTTCAGGCGCTGACCAACTGCGCGGAAAGCGGGGATGGCAACCTGCTGGGGCTGGCGGTCGACGCCGCAAGAGCCCGGGCGTCCCTGGGAGAAATTTCCACCGCGCTGGAGAGAGTCTGGGGCCGGCATGAAGCGTCGGTCCAAACCGTGAGCGGAGTCTACGGTTCCGCTTGGGGCGACAGACCGGACATTGCGGAAACGCGTGCGCAATGCGCCGACTTTGAACTGGTGGAAGGGCGACGCCCGCGTATTCTGGTCGCCAAAATTGGTCAGGACGGCCACGATCGCGGTGCGCGTGTGATCGCCAGCGCTTTCGCCGATCTCGGTTTTGACGTCGACGTCGGCCCCCTGTTTCAGATGCCGGAGGAAGTCGCCCGCCAGGCCGTGGAAAACGACGTACACATCGTGGGCATCAGTTCGCTGGCGGGCGGGCACAGGACTTTGTTGCCGCAACTGGTAACAGAGCTCGCCGCTCTGGGTCGCCCGGACGTCATGGTCATCATCGGAGGAGTCATCCCGGAACGCGATCACGCCACCTTGCGTGAGCAAGGCGCCGCGGAGATTTTTGGGCCTGGCACCGTCATTCCGCATGCAGCACGGGCCATTCTTGAGCAATTGCAAAAGCGTCAGAGACAACATGGGGCCTGAATCAGGGGGCCAAAGAGGGATTTCCGTCGATGAACTGTCGACGGGCGTTCTGGCCGGGGAAAGGGCGGCGCTGGCGCAGGCGATCACCCTGGTGGAGAGCAACGCCGAAATTCATCGCCAATCTGCCAGTGCCTTGTTGCAAAAGCTGCGACCCCATGTCGGAGATGCCATCCGCGTCGGCATAACCGGTGTGCCCGGCGCCGGCAAAAGCACGCTGGTCGAAGCGCTCGGGCTACACCTTGTCGGGCGGGGCAAACGAGTCGCCGTACTCGCCATTGACCCCAGCAGCAGCGTGAGCGGTGGCAGCATACTGGGTGACAAAACGCGGATGTCCTCCCTGGCGCGCAACCCGCAGGCCTTCATCCGTCCATCCCCTTCCGCGGGAACGCCTGGCGGCGTTGCCAGCAAGACGCGGGAGTGCATGCAGCTCTGTGAAGCCGCTGGCCACGACGTCATTCTTCTGGAAACCGTCGGCAGCGGTCAGGGCGAGATCGCGGCCCGCAGCATGGTCGATTTTTTTCTTTTGCTGCTGGTCACCGGGGCAGGTGACGGCTTGCAGGGTATGAAAAAGGGTGTGATGGAACTGGCGGACGCCATCGCCGTCAACAAGGCCGATGGCGACAACCGGGCAGCTGCGCGCGCCGCTCGTGCAGACATGGAAAGAGCGTTGCGCCTTTTGTCGCCCTCGGCTTCCGGCTGGCGGCAGAGGGTGCTCACCTGCTCCGCCCTCGAAGGAACAGGGATCGCGGAACTCTGGTCCATCATCCAGGAATACCGAAACGAGGCCGTCGCTTCCGGCTTCTGGCATGCAAATCGCCAACAACAACGTCTTGCCTGGCTGCATGCGCTGCTGAAAGAAGGCATCCGCGATTCCTTCTACACGAGACGGGAGGTGCAGGACGTACTGCCCGACTACGAGCGAGCCGTGCTGGCAGGCGAATTAAACATCAGCGATGCCGCCCGGGAGTTGCTCAAAATGGCCATACCTGAAGGACAATTGCCAGGAAAGCGTCAGTGAAATTGACCATTGTCGGCGGCGGCAGCGTGCGTACGCCCAGGCTGATTCCCTCCCTGGTGCGCCGCGCACCCCGTCTGGGGTTGCAGGAACTCTGGCTGATGGATTCCGACCCCGAACGGCTTGAGCTGATCGGCGGCATGTGTCGCCGCCAGGCGGAACAACTTGGCGCGGGCTTCAGGGTTTGTACCAGCACGAATGCGCGATCTGCCATTGAAGATGCCAGCCACGTCATCACGTCCATCAGGCCTGGTCTGGAAGCAAGCCGCGCGGTCGACGAGCGCATTGCCTTCAGTCATGGCGTCCTGGGGCAGGAAACGACGGGCGCGGCCGGCTTTGCCATGGCCATGCGCAGCGCTCCGGCCATACTGGAGTACTCGCGGCTTGTCGACAGGCTGGGAGCGCCCGGGGCCTGGCTCTTCAACTTCACCAATCCTGCCGGTCTGGTCGCCCAGGTGCTGCATGATGCGGGAGTGAAACGCGTCGTGGGCATCTGCGACAGTGCCAACAAGGCACGCAACGAGGCCAGTCGCTTCCTCGGCATCCCCCAGGACCGGCTACGACACGACGTTTACGGTCTGAATCACCTGTCGTGGACGCGCAGCGTGCGGACCGATGAGAGCGACGGTGAGCGTGGAGAGGAGTTGCTTCCGGCCCTGTTGGGTGATGAGTGCTTCGTCCAGGCCACGCACATGAAGATGTTTGCACCGGGATTGCGTGCTGCGGAAAAAGTCTTCCTCAACGAATATCTTCACTATTTCTACCACCGCGATGACGTCCTGGCCCAACTGCTGCAGGAAAGGGAAACACGGGGTGAACAGGTGCAGCGACTGACGAAGCAGTTGCTTCTCAAACTGGCGGCAGGAAAAGACGTTGACGATCAACTTGCGATCTGGCGGGAGGTTATGGACCAACGCAGCAAAAGCTACATGGCCCATGCGCGGGGCGGCGCCGACAGAGAAAAACAGGAGCCGGTCGGAGAAGACGAGGAAGGTTACGCCGCCGTGGCGCTGGGCTGCGTGGAGGCCATCGCCCGCGACGAACCTGCGTGGACCGGACTGAATGTCCCCAACGGGGGCGCCATCGCCGGAATGGATGCGGACGACGTAGTCGAAGTCAGCTGCCGAGTCGACGGTGGTGGGCCACAGCCCCTGCCGATCGGGCACATCCCGGACCGACATCTGGCGCTCATGCGCAGCGTCAAGGTCTATGAACGCCTGGCGTCACAGGCAATCCTGCTACGTTCCCGTTCACTGGCCGTGCAGGCCCTGTGCGCTCACCCCCTCATTGGTTCCTGGTCGCTCGCCGGGAGACTGTTCGATGCCTTTTATCGGTCTCACCGGGATATCGTCGGTACGTGGCGCTGATGAACTACGACGTTCTCGTTCCCGGAAACTATTTTTGCGACGTCACATTCACCGGGATGCCGTCTTTTCCTGAACTGGGGGCCGAAATCTATTGCCAGGACCTGCACGTCGTGCCTGGCGGCATGCTCAATACGGTCGTCGCCATGAAACGCCTGGGTCTGCGCGTTGGCTGGGCAGGTGCACTGGGCAAGGACTTTTTCAGTCGTTTCATTCGTGAATGGGCCAATGGGGAAGGTCTGTGTATGGATCTGGTTTCGCGTCGGGACCGGCCCCTCAGGCGGGTAACGGTTGCCTTGCCGCTTCACAGTGAGCGCGCCTTCGTTTCTTACGTTGACCCGGCGCCGGACCCCGTCGAGCTGGCGCAAGTGCATCTGAAGGAGCAGAGCATTCGACATCTGCACTTTAGCGGGCTGGTCGTTGACGAGCGACTGCCGGACCTGCTGCGCGATTGCAAGGATCGCGGTGTGGAAGTGTCGATGGATTGCCAGCATCGCGAGCAAACCCTTGAGGACCCGCTGGTGAGCGAAATTCTTGGCCTGCTGGACCTGTTCATGCCCAATGCCGTGGAAGCCAGGAAACTGACTGGTGCAGCCGACGTGGACAACGCGGCCCATGAACTGGGTCAGATCGTCCCCACCCTGGTGATCAAGGAAGGCGAACGTGGTGCCCGCTGCTGGCAGGGAGGGCGTTGCTTCCACTCACCTGCCCTGCCCGTGACGGTGACCGACACGACCGGCGCGGGAGACGTCTTCAATGCCGCGTTCATTGCCGCGCACCTGGCCGGTGCCGATCTCGCAGTCTGCCTGCAACAGGGCACCGTTGCGGGAAGCCTGTCTACACAAATGGCCGGCGGCGCCAATTCCGCGCCGGACCGGTCGGCACTGCAGGCTGCCATGGTTCTCCACTCTGAAATGTTTGCCGATGGACCGGAAACACCGGATTCCCGAGATTCCCGATGAATTTGTTGACAGACAGCATCAAGTGTGTTAGCTTGCGGCTCATGAACAAGACTTTCGGCAGCCAGTGCGTTTGTATGTGTTGTCCTTGTGCCATGGGCGCCGGGGAGTCTTTGGTCTGACGGGTCAGGTATAGATCAGACCGAAAGCGGCAGACATTCCCCGGACCAAGCGTTCGGGGTTTCGCATTGGAAAAGGCAGGTAGAGACATGCGAGTGTACAACAAGACGACAAACAAGACATTTGCACCGTTTTCCTGCACATGTTGTCCCTGTTGTTCAGGCCCGAATCGGTAGCTATCCGGTGAATCACGCGCGCGCAACGATTGCGAGAGACCCCGGACAAGTCCGGGGTCTTTTTGCAGGACCAGAATGCAGGAGATGAAATGCAGCAATTCCAGAGACACGTTCGCGATGAACTGGACATTTGGCAAGGCGAGCTGGAAGAGGCGTCTCCCCAGGAGATCTTGCGTTTCGCGGTCGACCAGTTTGGTGAAGGCCTGGCCGTAGTCACCAGCTTTCAGCCAACGGGCATTGTTACGCTGCACATGCTGCAGCAAATTTCCCCGGCAACAACAGTCATCACGCTCGATACCGGCTTCCTGTTCCCGGAAACGCTGCGCCTTATCGAGGAATTGACCTCCCGATTCAATCTGGACCTTTATCGAATCTGCCCACAGTTGAATCCTGCGCAACAGGCGCTGGCGCATGGTCCGGCGCTGTGGGAACGAAACCCGGACCTGTGTTGTCACTTGCGCAAGGTCCTGCCCTTGCGCAATGCCCTGCGCGATTACAGCGCCTGGATTGCGGGGCTCCGTCGCGACCAGTCCGCCAGCCGATCCGACATTCCCGTGATCGACTGGGACAACAACAACCAACTGGTGAAACTGTCCCCCTTCGCCACCTGGACGTCGGACCAGGTCTGGGACTGGATTTACACGCACGATCTCCCTTATAACAATTTGCACACACAGGGTTACCCCTCCATTGGTTGCACCCATTGCACGCATCCCGTCTTCCAGCAAGGTGCCGGACGAAGCGGGCGCTGGCAGGATTCCGACAAGACCGAGTGCGGCCTCCATTTCCGGCAGCTGCCGGAGGTTGAGGGGGAATCCCGACAATGAATTATCCCGTGTCCCTCAATCTGCGTGGCAAGACCTGCGTGATTGTGGGTGGCGGTGCGGTGGCGACGCGCAAGATTAACGGGTTGTTTCCGACAGGCGCATCGATCGTGGTCATGTCGCCGACGCTGCACGAGGCTTTGAGGGACCAAGAATCGTGCGAGAGTCTGCACTGGCTGCAACAATGCTGGAGTCCAGGAAGCCTGCTGCCACTTGCGCCCACCCTGGTTTTTGCCGCGACAGACGATCCGGACGTCAATCGGGAAGTCGCTGAAGAAGCTCGACAACTGGGTGCGCTGGTCAACGTGGTTGACGACGGCCAGGCCGGCGATTTCGGCAGTATGGCCGTGTTGAGGCGTCCTCCCCTTGTGGTAGCGCTGGACAGTGGCGGCGCATCCCCTGCCCTCGTGCGTTGGCTGCGGGACAGGATCGCATGCTGCATTCGTGAAGAGCATGCCATCCTGGCGAACTGGCTGGGGGAATTGCGTCCGGGGCTGCGTACTGTCTTCCCTCAGCAAGAACATCGACACGCTTTCTATCGCGAAGTTTTGGAGTCCGACGTTCTAGCGTTGCTGGGGTCAGACAAGGAAGAAGAAGCGCGGAATCTCATGAACAGCATGCTGGAAAACGGCCGGTGACGGCCCTGCTGCTGGCAGGTCATGGCTCTCACATCAGTCCCGGAACTGCCGGTCTCGTTTGGTCCTACGTGGACCAACTGCGAGCAAGAGGCGTAGCTGACGAGATTAGCGCCTGCTTCTGGAAGGAACCCCCGTCCTTTCGCAATGCAACTGGCAGTCTGTGTTCGAAAACGGTGATTGTCGTGCCCGTACTCACCGCCGATGGCTACTTCTCGCGTACAGTGATTCCGGCGGAAATGGGGCTGGATGGCCCTGTAACCCGCGTTGGCGAACGTTGCATCCACTACACCAGGCCCCTGGGCCTGCACCCGCGACTGGCCGAGGTCCTGCATGCCAGCGTTCTGCAGCAGATGGCAGCGCTGGAAGTCGAGCCTGAGGAAGTGGCGGTGGCGATCATCGGACACGGGACACGCCGGGATAGTCGCAGCCGGGAGGCTGCCCGCCGCACTGCACATTCCCTGGCTGCCAAACTGCCAGGCTGCGACGTGCTGGAGGCTTATTTGGACGATGATCCGCCGATCCCGTCAATCTATGACAGGACGGAAGCACCAGTCATCCTGGCCGCGCCCTGGTTCCTTGCTCCCGGTTCGCACGTCAGCTTTGATGTTCCCGGAGCCCTCGGATTGCCGTCAGGAGCTACGAGTGGACGGTTCAGGGGACGTTCAGTATATTACCTGGATGCGCCAGGGACGGCGGACGTGGCCTGCGACCTGATCCTGGATCTGGCCCGGGCCTGTGAACCGGAAATCGGCTCCTGTCACTCACGTACCGGAAGCGACTGGAACTGTTTTCCGGCCCAGGGCGCACTGGACCTGTGGCAGGAAGTACGCCGGCAGGGCAAATTGACGTTTGGAGAGTTGTTGCTTAGTTCAACTTGTGTGCATCCTTTCGGAGGCGGGCAAGCGGGGACGCGGGTTTGCTCTCCTGCGCAGTTGCGTCAGCTGGTGCGGGAGCATCCGTTTCGGCCCCTGCCGGAAGCCTGTGGCCTGCCGCAGGGCTGGTACGCTGAAGTGGTTGACGCACAGACGCTCGCCGCGGTCGTGGAGACCGTTTATCCTGGCGCACTGGCGGACTGGGCGGCTGATCGGCGCGGAACGCTGATTCCGGAGTCGCTGCAAAATGTGGCGACGCGACAAACGGGGAATTTCCGCAACGTGGACAGGTTGTCTCCAGGTCAAATCACCAGGCTTGCGATCGACCTTTGTGGCCGCTGCATTCGCCAGCCCTCATGGAACGGGGCGATGGCCAAATCAGGTGCATTGCCCTGCCGAGAACCCTGCAACTACTGGTTAAGCAAGGCGATTGCGTAATGGGCCTGAGAGGCAAGGTTTGGCTGGTCGGTGCCGGACCCGGTGATCCGGACCTTATCACGCGCAAGGGACTGCGACTTCTGCAGTCGGCAGACGTCATCGTGTTCGACCGCCTCATTCCGCCTGAACTTCTCGACGAGGCGCGACCCGATGCAGTCCAGATCAACGTCGGCAAGGCGCCGGCCAGACAGCGGCTGTCGCAGGACCTTATCAACGAGATTCTGATCACGCGGGCCCGCGGTGGCGCGCAAATCGTTCGGCTAAAGGGGGGCGACCCCCTTCTTTTTGGTCGCGGCGGAGAGGAAGCCCTGGCCTGCCACGCTGCCGGCATCCCCTTTGAAATTGTGCCGGGGATTTCCAGCGCTTACGCTGCGCCGGCCTACGCGGGGATCCCCCTTACACAGCGCGAAGTCAGCAGCAGTGTCACCATTATCACCGGCCACGATTTGCTTGAGGAGGGCCGGGCCCGCATCGATTACGACGCCCTGGCACAGATTGGCGGTACACTGGTCATCCTGATGGGTGTCCACGCTCTGCCGCGCCTTCAGCGTCGCTTGCTGGATGCCGGCCTGGACCCGGATACCCCTGCCGCCGCCATTGAGTGGGGCAGTGTCGCCGGTCAGCGGGTCATCGAAGCGCCCCTGGCCGGTTTGGCCGACACTGCAGCGGCGCAAGAACTGTGTGCACCGGCGACCATAGTCATCGGAGAGGTCGTGCGGCTGCGGCGCGCGGGAATGTGCTGGTTTGATTTACCATCACGGGTTGAAGAGAATCACAGTGAACTCAATGCCCTGCAAGCGATTCTGGAGGAGACATGAGCGAAAGCTGGAAGGCCGCATTGCAGGACCAGATGCCGCAGGACTGGTCGCACGAAATCGACATTTTCGAAGGCCAGATGGAATTGCGCCGCCAGGACCGCCTAGATGAAAAGGTGTTTGCCGAAACGCGCCTGAGGCGCGGCGTCTACGGTCAACGCTATGACAACGGGCAGCGCCATGACGGCATTGAGACCCGTCCACTGGATTTCCCGTCCGGCGACCTGACCAAGGGCCCCGACACGATGTGGGATGCGCCCGGGATGCAGCGTATCAAGGTCCCCTACGGCGGTCTGTCCATCGCACAAATGGAAGCGCTTGCGGACCTCGCCGAGGAATACTCGGATGCCATTTTACACGTCACTACCCGCCAGGACTTCCAGTTGCACTACATTCATATCGACGACACACCGGACCTGATGCGGCGTCTGGCGGCGGTCGGCCTGACCACGCGCGAGGCTTGCGGCAATTCGGTGCGCAACGTCACGGCCTGCCCGCTGGCCGGCGTTTGCCGCGACCAGACCTTCGACGTCACGCCCTACTCCGCCGCACTGGCAAACTTCCTGCTGGGGCACGACGACGTGCAGGACTTCGGCCGGAAGTTCAAGGTGGCCTTTTCCGGCTGCGAGCACCACGCCTGCGCCCTGGTGAACATGCATGATCTGGGCTTCCTGGCGCGGACCCGCGAAGTGAACGGCGAATTTGAGCGAGGCTTCACCATCTATGTAGGTGGCGGGCTCGGCACTGTGCCGCATCAGGCGCAGGTGCTGGAGGAATTCGCCACAGTGGACGAGATCATGCCCATTTCCCAGGCGGTCTCGCGGGTTTTCGCCCGCCATGGCGAAAAACGCAACCGCAACCGGGCCCGGATCAAGTTCCTGGTCGCGAGCCTGGGCATTGAGGAATTCCGCCGCCTGGTGCGCGAGGAACGGGAGTCCCTACCGCGCGACGAAGCCTGGACGGACTGGATCGATGACGTACCGGAGGAGTGGGAACGTCCGCTCAGGGCGGGCATGGCGCTCAACGGCAGCAAACGTCCGGCCGGATTCGACGAGTGGTACCGGACAAACGTCTATCGCCAGCGACAGCCCGGTTACAGCGTCATCACGGTTAACCTGCCCCTGGGCGACATCACGTCCTGGCAGATGCGGCAGCTGGCGGACATCGCGCGCGAGTACGTCAGCGACAACGTTCGCACGACGGTAGAACAAAACATTGTGCTGCGCTGGGTGCCGGATGCGGACCTGCCGGCCCTGTACAGCGCCCTGCAGGCCGTTGGTCTTGGCGATGCCGGCGCCGGCACCATCGTCGATATCACGGCCTGCCCCGGCACGGACACTTGCAAGCTGGGAATTGCCTCCTCAAGAGGGCTGGCCGCCGAATTGCGCCAACGCCTGGCGGTGCGCAACGCGACCATGCCGGACGCGGTCAAGGACCTCAAGATCAAGATCAGTGGCTGCTTCAACTCCTGCGGCCAACACCATGTCGCCGACATCGGCTTCTTCGGCAACAGTCGTCGCTCCGGCAACCACAAGGTACCTCACTTCCAGGTGGTGCTCGGCGGCCAGTGGGACGAAAACGCCGGCAGTTTCGGCCTGGCCATGACGGCCGTGCCAGCCAAGTCTGTGCCCGAGGTGCTGGACGCCCTGACCGACCGCTACGTTGCCGAGCGGGAACGGGGCGAAAGTTTCCAGAGTTGGGTTCGCCGACTCGGGCGCAAGGAAGTTCGCGCCATGTTCCAGCAGTGGACCAAACTGCCCACCTACGAGGAGAAACCTGACCTGTTTCTGGACTGGGGCGATTCGCGCAGCTACTCCATTGGCGACATCGGGGTTGGCGAATGCGCCGGCGAAGTCGTCTCGCTGTTTTCCATTGAGATCTCAAAGGCCGAGTCCGAGCACTTCGATGCGTTGCTGGCGCTGGATGAGGGCGACTATCGACAGGCCGAGGGACGCAGTTACCAGGCCATGCTTATGGCGGCGCGAGCCCTGGTTCGCACGCAATATCTCGATGTCAGCCTGGAAGCCGACGACATCGTGAGCGAGTTCCGCACGCGCTTCTACGATACCGAGTTGTTCTTTGATCGTTTCGCGAAGGGCAAGTTCGCCCGCTATCTGTTTGCGCGTCATGCCAGCCCACCTGCACGCAACGGCGAGCGGGAAGCGCGTCAGCGAATAGAGGAAGCGCAACTCTTTATCGAGGCCACACATAGTGCCGAAGCCCGCGTCAACGGCGTCATCGTGAATCCGGCCTGACCATGCTGCAACGGATTGGCACGAAGCTCTTCCTGGAAGAGGGATGCGACCCGGACCCTGCAGCCCTGATTCCGATTATGCAGGGCTGGATTCAACGGCGACAGTTGCCCGGCCTGCTGATCGACGTGGCGGATTACAGTCACGTGCATCACGGCCCCGGAATCATGCTTATCTGCAATGAGGGAGATCTCAGCGTCGATTTCGCTGAAGGGCGGCCCGGAATTCTCTACATGCGCAAACGCGAGCATGCCCCGACTCTCTCTGATGGCCTCCTGGCCTGCGTGCGGCAGTGCCTGTTGGCGGCGGAGTTGTTGCAGCGAGAAGACAGCCTGCCCGGCCTGCAGCTGGATCTGCGTCAGACGCGGGTGATTCTCTCGGATCGTTTGCGGGCGCCCAACACGCCGGAGGCCTTCGCGTCCCGACGAGGGGAACTGGCTCTGTTTGCCTACCGCCTTTACGGCGATGCCAGCCTGGACCGGGTCCATGATGACCCGCGCGAAAGCCTCGCCGTCTCGGTCAACGCGGCCGGTGAGCACAGCCTGGCCGGGCTCCTGGGTCGCACGGCCACTGCAAGCGTGTCCTGAGCAGTTGCCGGGGGAGGCAGTGGCCGAACAACCCAATATCATCTTCATCATCACGGACCAGCAGCGCTACGACAGCATTGGCGCGCTGGGCTTCCCCTGGGTGGACACCCCCAATCTGGACAAGCTGGTCGAAAACGGCGCCTCCTTCGACAATTGCTTCATCACCGCGCCATCCTGCGCGCCCGCCCGCGCCAGCCTGTTCACTGGATACTGGCCGCACGTGACCGGCGTCCTGCAAAACGCCGACCCATGGCGACGCTCCTGGGTTGGTCGCCTGGCGGACAGCGGCTACCACTGCGTCAATATCGGCAAGATGCACACCTTTCCCTACGAGACTCCCCTGGGCTTTCACGAACGTTACGTCGTGGAAAACAAGGACCGCTATCTTGAGGGACGTTACTACTTTGACGAATGGGACAAGGCCCTGCGCATTCGGGGCGAGGTCAAGCCAGGTCGCGAACTGTACCGGCAGTTGCCGGATTACCGCGAAAGTCTGGGCGCGTTCGACTGGAAATTGCCCGCGGACCTGCACCCGGATGTTTTCGTCGGCGACATGGCCCGCTGGTGGCTTGAGTCCTATCCCCGGACGCAGCCGCTTTTCATGCAAATTGGCTTCCCGGGCCCCCACCCGCCCTATGATCCGCTGCCTTCCAGCGCCGAGCCCTATCTCGAACGGGAACTGCCCCTGCAGGACGTTTTGCATGAGGACCTGGGTGGACAGCCGGGCCCATTCAGGCAAATGCGCGAGCACAACTTCAAGATCGATCATGACGCCGTCGTTCATCTGCCGGAGCCAACGCAGGAACAGCGTCACCGGCAACGGGCCTACTATCTCGCCAACGTCACGATGATCGACGAAAAGATCGGCCAGTTGCTACGCACGCTGGACGAGCAGGGTTACCTTGAGAACACGGTCGTGATCTTCACTTCCGACCACGGCGACTGTCTGACCGACCACGGTCACAGTCAGAAGTGGACGATGTACGACACCGTTGTGCGGGTGCCCCTCATCTTTTGTTCGCCGGGCCGGGTGGACGCGGGGCAACGCGTACTCGGCATGTGCCAGTTGATGGACGTCGGACGTACGATTCTGGACCTCGCCGGCGTCCCTGCGCCGCCGGACATGCAGGCGGAGTCACTGTTGCCGGCCCTGAATGCCGACACCTTGCCGGACTGGCAGCCACGTGAACTGGTTTACGCCGAGCACCCGGCCGACGGCATCTACGAAGGCCCCTACATGACGATGGTGCGCAGCCGGAACTGGAAGCTCGTGCACTTTCAGGATTCGGTCGAAGGCCAACTCTTCAACCTGCGCCAGGACCCCGACGAGTTTTACAATCTTTGGGACGATCCTTCCGTGGCAGGGACCAAAGCTGAACTGCTGACCGCCCTGCTGGACTGGCGGATTCAAAGCGGTTTGCAGACGCGTGACCGCCTGCAAGAGTGGCGTTAGGGATTCAGTTTCGTCACACAGCCCATTTCAGACAGACCACGGCAGGCAACTCCAGTTCCTGCCCCGTCGCTTCCAGGGCCCCGGTGTCAGCATCGACGCGGAAGCTGGTGATGTTGGCTGAATCCTGGTGGGCCGCCAGCAACCAGGTTCCGTCAGGGCTCAGGGTGAAGTCGCGTGGCGTTCGACCGCCGCTGGCATGGATCGAACGTTGCACAAGGGATTCGCTTTCGGCATCGAACTCGAAGACGGCGATGCTGTCATGCCCACGGTTGGAGGCGTATACAAATCGACCCTGTGGATGCACGTGAATGGCGGCGCAGGTGTTGAAGCCCATGTAATTGAGGGGCAGCGTGGACAGCGTGCCCAGACGCGTGAGTTCACCGGCCTCGGGGTCGAAACGGTACACAGTCACACTACAGGACAGCTCGTTGACCACGAAGACATGCCGTTCGTCCGGATGAAACGCCAGATGACGCGGGCCGTCACCTGGCGCAGACATGACCTGCCCGTGTGGCACCAGAATGCCATCCTCAAGTCGATAGATGATGACCTCGTCCTTGCCCAGGTCGGCAACGAGGAAAAATCTCCCTGATGGATCGGGCACGATGCAGTGGGCGCGGGGCCCATCCTGACGAGACGGATTGACCCGCGTCGTGCCTTCGTGCTGCACCAGGCTACTGGTCGGAAGCAGACCGCCATCGTCGCGCAATGGCAGGGCAGCCACGCTCCCTCCTGCATAGCAGGCGACCAGCGCATGATCGCCATTCGTCCAGACGTGACACGCTCCCACGCTCGCCACCGGTTCACAGTTCAGCAGGGAAAGAGCCCCTTCGGAGGGATCGAGCGCAAGGGCGCAGACGGCTGCCGTGTTTCCATCACCGTCGTCGGCCCCGGAGGCGATGGCATACACGCGCCTGCGTTTGGCATCGACGGCGAGATATGTCGGGTCGGCAATTCCCTTCAGGACACTGTCGACCCGCAGTGCGCCACTTTTCGTATCGAACCTGCAGGAATAGATGCCTTGCCCGCGACCGACCGCATCGGGCATCTGCCTCGTGTAACTGCCCGCAAGCAAAAGTAGTTCGTTTTCATTTGCAGCGCTCATGCAACCCCGTCCTGACGTCTGAAGATGGCCAGTACAGACTTTACCCGCGCAGGTTACCGGCCACAATGCAGACCTGCCAAAGGTCGGCCAATCGTCTATACTCATGATGCTTTTGGCAAGGGAACACAATATCAAATGGACAACATTTCCGAAGCGATGCGCCGCAGCATGCGCCTGTGGGCCTGCGGCGTCACGGTAGTCACGACCAGGCATGCCGGAAAAAGCGCGGGCATGACGGCCAGTTCCTTCACTTCAATTTCGCTGGAGCCGCCGCTGATTCTGGTTTGCCTGCACAAGGAAGCCGGGACCAGTCTGCTCCTGCAGCAAAGCGCCTGCTTCGGGGTCTCTATTCTGGGTGAGGAACAGGAAGAATATTCCTCTCTGTTTGCCGGCTATACCGATGTGCCGCCTGGCGTCGACCGTATCGATACCGTGCCAACCTTCGTCGCCGAGACCGGATCGCCCTTGCTGAAGGAAGCCATTGCCTGGATGGACTGCCGCGTCTTCGGTATGCATGATGGCGCCACCCATCACGTCATCATCGGGGAGGTATTGGCAACCGGTCGCCGGGAAGACCCAGCCTGGCCGCTCGTCTATCACAATCGCGCCTACCGCCATTTCCGCCGAGAGGCATGAACACACTGCCCCGTTGACGTCAGCAGGGCGCGACACTAGAATGCAGCCGGGTCCCGTGAACCTGGTGGAGAACGGTTTAGCGCACAGGCATGTTTGAGAGCCTCAGCAAACGGCTTCAGGCCACAGTAGATCGCCTTGGCAGGTCCGGACATCTGACCGAGCGGGACGTCAGCGAGGTCATGCGCGAGGTGCGCATCGCCCTGCTGGAGGCCGACGTATCCCTGCCAATCGTCAAGTCATTTGTCCGCCGTGTCCGTGAGCGCGCCCAAGGCGCGGAGATTCTGCGCAGCCTTAAGCCCGGGCAAATGGTGTTGAAGATCGTTCACGAGGAACTGATCACTACACTTGGCGAACCGGGCCGGCTCGATTTCCGTGGCAGCGTGAAACCGCACGCCATCATGTTGGTAGGGCTGCAGGGCACCGGCAAGACCACGACGGCGGCAAAGCTCGCGGTGCAGTTGAGGCGTGATGGACGCTCGCCCATGATGGTCGCCTGCGACACGGTGCGGCCGGCCGCGGTTGATCAGTTGGTGACGCTGGCCAGACAGGTCGACGTGCCGTATTTCGAAGAGGGCGTCGGTGTCAACCCGGCGAGCATCGCCGCGCACAGCCTCAAGGCGGCGGCGGACAAGGACGCCGACGTGGTGATTCTGGATACGGCGGGCCGTCTGCAAATCAACGACGACCTGATGGCCGAGTTGCAGGAGATCAAGAGACGGACCTCACCCGCCGAAATCCTGCTGGTCGCTGACGCCATGACGGGCCAGGAAGCCGTAAACATTGCGAAGGGATTCAACGAGAAAGTCGGCATAACCGGTCTCATCCTGACCAAGGTTGACGGCGACGCGCGCGGCGGCGCTGCGATCTCCATGCGCGCAGTCACCGGCGTACCGGTGAAGTTTTTGTCCACCGGGGAGAAGATCGACGGCTTCGAAGTGTTCCACCCGGACCGCCTGGCATCGCGCATACTCGGCATGGGCGATGTCCTTACCTTGATAGAGCGGGCGCAGGATGAGTTTGACGAGGCCGAGGCGCAAGACCTGCAGGAAAAGATGCTCAGGGATGAATTCACCCTGCAGGAATTTCTGGAGAATCTGCGGCGGGTTCGCAAGATGGGCCCGTTGGGACAGTTGCTCAACATGGTGCCAGGGATGGGCCGCCTGCAGGAGCAGGTTGACCAGGAAGAAATGGAGCACAACCTGCGCAAGGTGGAGGCTATCATCCTCTCGATGACGCCGCAGGAACGGGCCCGTCCCAAACTGTTAAATGCGAGCCGTCGCAAACGCATCGCGCGTGGCAGCGGCCTGCAGGTCAGTGATGTTAATCAGGTTGTCAGGCAACACCGTGACATGCGCAAGCTGATGCGGCAAATGAGACGCGGGCGACTCAAGATGCCCGGCGCGTTGCCGCAGGCGATGGGCCAGGGTTGACTCCCCTTCCCCAACTGTCACCATGTCACGTTTTTTCGTAGACAGTGGCTCCCCGCCATGAGGGCGCATGGGAGTGTCAAACACAAGGAGAGAGTCGAATGGTTCGTATTCGTCTGCGTCGCACAGGGCTTCGCAAGCAACCAAGTTACCGCATCGTCGTGGCTGACCAGCGCAGCCCGCGCAACGGTCGTTTCATTGAAATGATCGGCCATTACAACCCGCGGACACGTCCCAACACCAACGTAGTCAACGAGGAACGCGCCCTCTACTGGCTGGGCGTTGGCGCGCATCCGAGCGACCGGGTCCGCAAGATCTTCACAATCACGGGCACCATGGGGCGTTTCGAACGGCTTCGCAAGGGCGAGGAACTGGAAACCTTGCTGGCCGAGGCGGCAGCGGAACGCGAAGCTACCGCACCAGTTAGCCCGAAGACCAGTTTCCCGGCAGGAGAAGCCGCGAGCCAGGACGTTCCGGCATGAGCGGCGGCAGAAACTGGCGCCAACGGCGGCAGCAGTCCAGGCCGCCAACCAATCTTGAGGACCTCGTTGGCTATATTGCCAAGAGCCTTGTCAACGACCCGTCGCAGGTAAGGGTACGGCAACGCAATACAAACTCGGCCACAGTCATTGAGTTGCGTGTCGCGCCCGAGGACATGGGCCGCGTCATCGGGCGCGAGGGACGGGTCGCCAATGCGATCCGTGCCCTGTTGCGCGTCGCCGACCGTCACCAGCAGGGTGAAAGACAACGCAAACACATCATCCTTGAGATTACCTGATCCATGGGGCCGTCGACTGTAGCCGGCCTTGAGGAAAGGGCCGAGCCCTCCTTTCTCCTGCTGGGGCACATTCTGCGGCCTCACGGTTTACGTGGCGAACTGCGGGTGCGGGTGCTGACGGACTATCCGGAACGGATCGAAAACCTGCCACAAATCTACCTGGCCACGGACCTGGGGGCGCAGGATGCGCGGCTCTGGCGGGTTGAACACATGCGCATGCATCAGCAGTACGGTCTGCTCAAACTGCATGGCGTGAATGACCGCAATGCAGCCGAATTGTTGCGCGACCTCAAGGTACTGGTCGCCATTGAGGACGCCGTTCCTCTGGAAGAAGGCGAATTCTACCTGTATCAACTGATCGGGTTGCGCGTCATTACAGCTGAAGGTTGCGAACTGGGAACAATCCAGGACATCATTGAGACGGGCGCCAACGACGTCTACATTGTAAAGGGCCCTGATCCTGGAGAAATTTTGATACCCGCAACCGCAGAGACCATTCTCGAAACCCGCATCGCCGACGGCTATTTGCGCGTGCAACTGCCGGACGGCCTGCTCTCCAACTGACAGGATACGCTCTTCCAGTGAATGACTCTCTGTATCCTGCCATGTCGCAACGCCCGCCGGAAGCCCGCCTCGCCTGTCTGGGCCTCAGCCTGGTGTCGGGAATCGGGCCCAGGCGACTGGAACGGCTGCGCCGTTACTTTCACAACCTGGGAGACGCCTGGCTGGCCAGTGACCAACAGCTGGCGCAGGCCGGCCTGGATCAGCGGCTGCGGCATCGGCTTGTCTCGTTGCGGCGCGAACTGGACCTGGAGCGCGAGGTCGAGCGCATCAGGGCCTGCGGCGCTGATTTCCTGACCCTGCTGGACGAGGACTACCCGGAAGCACTGCGCAACATAGCGGACCCGCCGCTGACCCTGTACATCCGTGGGAGTTTGTCACCCGGGGATCGTCACTCCCTCGGCCTGGTGGGCACGCGCAAGGCCACAACCTACGGTCGCGACGTGGCAGGCCAACTGGCGCAGGACCTCGCCCGTCAGGGCATCACAGTAACCAGTGGCCTGGCTTACGGGATCGACGCTTCCGCCCACCGCGGTGCGTTGAAAGGCGGCGGACGCACTTTGGCCGTGCTCGGCAGTGGTGTGGACGTGATTTATCCTGCCAAACACCGTGAACTGGCGCAGGAGATTTGCCGCCATGGAGCCCTGATCAGTGAGTATCCACCGGGGCCTTGCCGGAAGGACGCAATTTTCCGCGTCGTAACCGGCTCATTAGCGGGCTGTCGCTGGGCATTCTGGTGATTCAGGCGCCACTGACCAGCGGGGCCATCATCACGGCCAACATCGCCGGCGAACAAGGCAAGGAAGTGTTCGCCGTGCCCGGCAACATCCTCGATCTTGCCAGCGCCGGTTGTCATCGTCTGATTCAGGATGGCGCCAAACTGGTCACCGGCGTGGGTGACATCCTTGATGAATTGAATCTTGCCTGGACTCGCGCGGAAACAGCCGTTGTGGCCAGACAGGTCGTCCCTGCCAACGAAAGTGAAGCCAGCCTGCTTGAGAATCTGGGCGTCGAGCCAACGCACGTGGATGACCTGGCCCGTCAATGCCAGATGCCTGTCGCGATCGTCAGCAGCACTCTCACGATTCTGGAGTTGCGTGGCCTTGCGCGAAAGGTCGGGCCCATGCAATATTCGCGCACCCAACCTGCCTGAAACGGGGAGTTCAGCATGACGGCCCATTTCTACGCAATGATTCTCGCCGGTGGTGGAGGTACGCGCTTGTGGCCCATGAGCCGTCAGGACCGGCCCAAGCAATTGTTGCCTCTGACAGAAGCGGATCGCTCCCTTTTTCGCGTCAGCGTGGAACGTCTTGCTCCCCTGTTTCCGCCGGACCGGATTTACGTGGTCACCAGTCGCTCCTGTTTTGACGAGATGCACGCCGACGTCCCGGCGATCCCATCCGCCAATTTCATCGTGGAGCCTTACGGCCGCAATACGGCGCCGGCGGCCGGACTCGGCATGACCGTGATTAATCAACGCGACCCCCTGGCGACGGTCGCCATTCTCACGGCAGACCACCACATTCAGGACGTGGAACGATTCCTGAAGGCGCTGGAGGCCGCCCGGGAAGTGGCAGGCAAAGGAAAGATCGTCACGCTTGGATTGACTCCGGACCATCCCTCGACTGGTTTCGGCTACATACATCAGGGAGAGCATTGCGACAAGGTTGCTGAATTCGACGTCTTCGATTCCCTTGGTTTTGTCGAAAAACCCGATGAAGAAACAGCTGCCGGTTTCCTCCGATCGGGAGAGTACAGCTGGAATTCCGGCATGTTCATCTGGGCCACGCAACGGGCCATGGAGGAATACGCGCGTCAACAGCCTGCAATGTACGATCAACTGAGGACGATCGGGGCGGCGCTGGACAGTCCTGCCTGGGTGGACACGCTTGAGAGCAACTGGGACAACATTCGAAACATTTCGATTGACTTTGCTGTCATGGAGAACGCCCGTGACATGGTCGTCATCCCGGTGGACATAGGCTGGAATGACGTGGGTAGCTGGGGGTCGTTGTTCGACGTGCTGGCGCTGGACCGCGAGGGTAACCACTTTCGGGGCCATTCAGCGGCCAATGTGGTGCTGGACACCTGCAACACGCTGGTCTACAGTGATAAACTGACGGTCACAATTGGCATCGAAGACCTCATTGTCGTCGAAACACCGGACGCCCTGCTGCTATGCCACAAGGACCGCAGCCAGGATGTACGCGAGGTGGTCAGCAAGCTGTTGACCACCAAGAACTACAAATACCTCTAACGATCGGAAACCGGTTCCATGGAAGATGCGCTGACGGCGTACTGCTTCGGTTGCAGGGAAAAGCGCCCACTCAACAGTCCCGAGGCGGTCTATACGGCAAATGGCTCGCCTGGTTCACGCGGCAAGTGTGAGGTCTGTGGCACAACCCTGTTCCGCATGGGCGCCACCGACGCTCACGCCGGCCTTCCCAAACCAAGGGCAGCACCGCGGTCCGGACGAAAAAAGAACGGCAGGAAACAGTCACGCTCCAAAGTGAACAGAAGGCGCAAGATCGGAAAGCTGGTCATCGTCGAATCACCCACGAAGGCCCGGACGGTGCGTAACTTCCTGGGCTCCGGCTATACCGTCGAATCCTCTGTGGGCCACATCCGTGACCTGAAACGTGGCCGCAACGCCGTTGACGTTGCCAACGATTTTGAACCTTCCTGGAGCATTCCCAAAAAGAAACGCGACGTCGTGAAGAAACTGAGTGAATTCGCGGACAGTGCCGATGAAATCTATCTCGCGACAGATCCGGATCGCGAGGGCGAGGCGATCGCCTGGCATTTGACGGAAGCGACCGGCATGGATGCGGGTCGTACGCATCGGGTTGTCTTCCACGAGATAACGGACCACGCCGTTCGCGAGGCCTTCGCCAACCCGCGCGACATCAACCAGGAACGGGTGAATGCCTATCTGGCGCGTCGCATTCTGGACCGTCTTGTTGGTTATGACGTGGGCTCCGTGCTCAAGAAAAAGGTTAGCAACCAATTGACTGCCGGCCGAGTTCAAAGCGTGGCCGTGCGTCTGGTTGTCGAACGGGAACGGGAAATCAGGGACTTTGTGCCGCAGGAATACTGGACGATCGACGCTGATCTGGACAAGGAGAGCGACGGCGAACCCGACGCTGTTCAGCGTTTTCGCGCGCGACTGATACGGATTGGCGCAGAGGCCATTCGGCCGGAGCCGGGTTCCAGCCCGGCCAGCCTGTCTGAAGTTGAGCCGCTGCTGGATTCACTGCGGCAATGTCATTACCGGGTCGCCTCGGTGCGCCGTGGCACATCCGTGAGCCGGCCGTCAGCGCCCTTCACGACCAGCACCCTGCAGCAAACGGCCTCCAGCCGGCTGGGAATGAACCCGGCCAATACCATGCGTGTTGCGCAGCAGCTCTATCAGGGTATCGAACTGGGCGAAAAGGGAACGACGGGCCTCATCACCTATATGCGCACAGACAGCGTCACCGTCTCAAGGCAGGCGCAGCGCAATGCCCGTCAATTCATTGGCAAGAGCTTTGGTAAGGAATACTTGCCGGACAAGCCCCCCGTGTACCGGACCCGGGCACGCAGCGCCCAGGAGGCCCATGAAGCGATTCGTCCCACCCTGGTGCAGCTTCGGCCAGAAGATGTCCGTAACTCGTTGTCTACGGAACAGTTGCGACTCTACCGCCTGATCTGGCAGCGTTTTGTCGCCAGCCAAATGGCAAATGCGACCTATGACACCACGCGCATCGACATTGGGGCATCCAGGGAAAAACCGGCGCAAGAGTTCCTGTTCCGGGCGTCCAGTCGTACATTGCGCTTTCCGGGTCACCTCGCTGCGAGCGAAGACAGAGGCACCGCTGACGGAAATCGCCAGGTGTTGCCAGACCTGGCCAGTGGCGACGGGCTGCAATTGTCGCAACTCTTGCCGGAACAGCATTTTACCCAGCCCCCTCCCCGTTTGTCCGAGGCCAGTCTGGTAAGGGCCCTGGAAGAGCGCGGGATAGGGCGGCCCAGCACCTATGCCAACATCATCGCCAAGATTAAGCAGCGACATTACGTCACCCGGGAAGGGCGTCATCTGGTACCCACGTCCATCGGCTCAACTGTCGTGGATCTGTTGCTGGAGTATTTCCCGGACGTGATGGACTACGAGTTCACCGCGCAAATGGAAGACAAGCTGGACGAGATTGCCAGTGACCGGCTTGCCTGGCGGCCCATGCTGGGTGAGTTTTACCAACCCTTTCAGCGCCGGCTGGAATTCGCGCGAGAGCACATGCCTGTTTCGCCCGTGGAGCGGCCCGTGGGTCGTGACTGCCCTGAATGCGGAGGAGAGAAAACCCTGGTGACGCGCCTGGGCCGATTCGGAATGTTCATTGCCTGCAAACGCTTTCCGGAGTGTACGCACCGTGAATCGTTGGGGATGGGCATTGCATGTCCCCAATGCGGTGAAGAACACGGCGGTGAACTGGCACAACGTCGCACCAGAAACGGACGGACCTTCTACAGTTGTGTGCGATACCCGAAATGCGACTTCAGTACCTGGGACCGGCCCTTGCGGCAGCCCTGCCCGTCCTGCGGACAGCTGTTGCTTGAACGTGGTCGCGGGAGGGTGCGTTGCAGCCAATGCGATCTTGAATTCACCGAAGACGCTCTTGAACAGGCCGAACCAGCCAGCTCCTGAATCGATTCGTTGTTTTGCATGTCAGCGCCATTCGCTAAAATAGTGGTGCTTCATGCTCAACATGGTTTGGGGGGCGAAGCCTGTGCGTCGTTTAAAGAGTGCGATATCCGGTACATTCACAGCGTTTAATGAATCCGCCGTGCGCAAGGCCATGCCGCAGCGACGGTCCCTGCTGCTGATGGTCTTGCCCTTTCTGCTGGGGCTTGGCTGGGCTTACTCCATTTCGCCAACGGTCTATCGAGACGCGGCCCCCGCCCAGCTCGCCCAGGGCTGGCAAAACATTTGGGCACAACTGTTGGTTGAGCGCTATCGCCTGGCGGTCAATACGGCAGTAACCAGCCCGGAATTCAACGAAAACCTTGTCCGCTTGCTCAGCGCCGTGGACGATCCCGTCGGAATCGTGCGTTCCCTTGGCATCAGTGATGCAGGCTTCCTGCCCCTGGTGGAACGGGCACAGTTGAACAGCATGGCTGCGCCCCCCGAGCCCAGCGTACAGGGGGACGTGGAACCCTTTGTCGTGGGCCCGGTGGTCGTGGTACTTGGCGCCATCGTGCTGACCCTTGTCAACCGGCTCGTGCTGCAACCAACCGTGTTCGCTGGCGCCCAGGTCCTTTGGCGCCGGCGCCCGGGCTCCATGAGTATGCCGACCGTCCCCTCCCACCTTCGCCGACGTGAGCCGGAAGCAATTCCCACAGGCGACACAGAAGCCGGGCAGCCCGTATTGCGGCGACTTTCCGTGTATCAGGGCAGCAGCACCGCCTATGACGACTCCTGGGAGATTCAGGCCAATGACAAGGCATTTCTTGGCGAGTGCGGTGTGACGGCGGCCGATGCCGAAAGCCATGGGGCGCACAATGTTTCGGCACTGGAAGCCTGGTTGTTCGACAAGGACGATCCGGTTCGCTCCATGACCACCATTTTCGCCACGGGTTTTGTCATCAATGACCCAATAGCCCGGGCCCAACTGGAGACCAGAGGCAATATTGTCCCTCTCGAACCAGGCGCCACGGCCTATCTGGAGACCAATGCGTTACGCCTGCGGGTGCGCGTCATTGACGTTGTGTGGGGTGCGACGGGCAGTGCGCCCTCAAACAGTTTTCTGGAGAGCGCGACCACAGAGATCTCGGTTTGGCACAAGGGGGGCTTCATCGATCAGGGTTCTCATACGGCGCCGACCCTGCCAGCGCTGAATCCTGCGCAGGCAACCCGCCCACACTCGGCGCCCTCCCAGGCGACAGGTCGAACCCGGCCTTCCGGCCCTTCCACGGACGTTACCAATCCCGTGGTCCCACCCCAGGACGACCCCTTTGATGGTCCGGGCGATTTCAGACCGGTTGGCTAGGGAAAGTCTCGCGGACAACGGGTCGAACGGCGAGAATCGCCCACTTATTCGATGTTCCGGATTCGGACGGTCATTTCACCGCCGGGCGTACGCACCTGAACCTTGCTGCCCTTTCGACAGCCCAGCAAGGCTCTGCCGATAGGACTTTCGTGCGAAATCTTTCCTTCGCGGGGATTGGCCTCGGCCGCTCCCACAATTCGGTAAGTCTCGTCTTCCTGCTCGCCAATCTCACGGATGGTGACGACTGAGCCAAGGCGCACCATTCCCTGATTGCCGCCTTCGTTGATAATGCTGGCTGAACGCAGGACGCCTTCCAAGTACTGAATCCGCCCTTCTACAAATGCCTGTTGCTCTCGCGTGTCATGGTAGTCCGCATTTTCCTTGAGGTCACCCTGGGCCACCGCTTCCTTGAGCTTGCGCGCCAGCTCGGGCCGTTTCACGTCGAGCAACTGTGTCAGTTCGCGTTGTAATTCAAGCTTGCCCTCTGCAGTTAACCAGACCGTTTCTGTCACGGTTCTCTACCTGCCAAATGTCGACTTTTACAGGAATTGCCCGAAATCAGTATAGTCAGGTAGAATTCCGCCTGCAAGGCAGCGCTTGCGGTCTGTTGCAAAAATTGACGGCGGGCAGAGAAGTCGTTAGAATAGAGTCGATGCTCCTGGAGGGAGAACTGCTATGGCTGACACAGTGCAGATAGACGCCCCGGTCCTTAACGTGACGCCCAATGCCGTAACGGTCATTCGAAACCTGTTGACCGAACGTTCGATTCCAAATCACGCGCTGCGCGTTTTCGTCAGTGGCGGCGGCTGTTCCGGCATGCAATACGGCATGGCCTTTGAGGAAAACGCCCGTGATTTCGATCGGGTCGTTCAGGTCGATGGCGTGCGTTTGCTGGTCGATCCCACCAGCCTGATGTATCTGCAAGGCGCCACGATTGACTACATCGACAGCCTGATGGGCGGCGGCTTCCGCATCGACAACCCCAATGCGGTTTCCAGTTGCGGTTGCGGTCATTCCTTCCGCAGCGACGAAGGCGCAGGTGACGCCTGCTGTTCAAGTGGCTCCTGCAGCCATTAGCTAACGGCTACGCAAGGAATACAATACCAGACCTAACAGACCGCCCGCAGCCAGTAAAGCAATCGGAACGGCTGGCGGGATACGCTCCGGAACACCAGGCGCTTGCTGCCGGGTTTCCGGAGTGTCCGTTTGAATCCGACCAGGTGATGTGGCCGTAGACAACGCAAGGTTGGGCGGCCAGGTATAGGTGGGCAACAGGTTGTTGCGCCTGTTATCTTCTCCGCCATCTTCTCCTGACAGATCCACTTCCCGTCCTGGCAAGTCCAGGATTCTGGCGCTGGCAGTCATCGTTAGCACAGCGCCAGGGGTCTGCGTCAAAGCCGCCTGGGTCCGGGTAGCATCGACTTGCACCTGGGCGATCGCCGGCGGAGCCGCCAATATCAGGTTTGGAATACTGCCTTCATCGCCAGTTACAGTCACAAGCTCTTCAAACACCCACGCGCGCCCTTCCGGCGCGGAGAGAAACTGAATCTGCAGCCAGCGGAAGCGGCGCCCCAGAACAGGATAAAGTTCTCCGGCCTGAATCGTTCCCAACCGGTCTGATTCGATGTCGGCGTCCGCACGCACGTTGACCGGGCCGGCTGCCGCCTTGGCCTCCAGCATGACAACTGCGGGCGAAGGCGTCCACGTAGCGGTCGGCGAGGCAACCGGCTGAAGGACAGATACGCCTCCTTCCGGGATGTTGATGCGCACCGGCGTGGACGTGGCAATCTCTTGTGCCCTGGCCGCCAAAGGCAACATGAACAAGGCCAGCATTATCGCTTTTCGAATAATCAGAGGAATGTAAGGACTCACGACTCTCCATAGTCCCAGATGCCAATCCAGCCTGGGGCCAGGGTTGATGGCCCATCCCTCATACGATCGACGTCCAGCAGTTGCACAAGTGGTCCGCCCTGGCGCAATTCACCATACACAAGAAGGCGGCTGTCCGGTGACCAAAGACGATGACTCTGTGCAAACTGGTCGAAATAGGTGATGTAATAGAGCATTTCCTGTGTAGGCAAGAAGGAAGGACCGACCTTGGATTCGGCGCTCTCCAGATCAAGTATGTGCCAGCGCAAGCGCGGAAATGATGTTGCGCCCTGAGCCAAAAGACCGCTTCCACGGAAAGCGCTGACGCCTCGTCCGGGCAGGTCAAACTCCAGCCAGGCGATGCGCTTTCCGTCAGGGGCCCAGACAAATGCCAGCACGCCATCAGTCAGACTGCCAGTCAAGGGCTCACCGTTGCCGGCATCTGAAATGACCACCGGCCCATATCCATTGGCTGTTTGCTCGCGCCACGCGGCGTGACGTCCGTCCGGAGACCAGTTGAAGGCTACCGCTTCCGGAAGGTCTTCCGCCAGCGGCAGTGAGTCTTCTCCGTCCTGGACAACCAGGGCAGTGCGGCCATCGGGCTGTCGCACTCCAAGCAACAGGCGATCATCAACCGGAGACCATTGCGGAGCCTGTATCCGTCCAGGCGTGGCTTCAAGGGTGGTCTGAATTCGATCTTCAGTAACGTTGTATATGTCGAAGCGACGGTTATTGCGTTGCAGCAACAACCGGCCGCCGTCCGGGCTCCAGCTGAAATAAAAGGGAGGGCCTCCCCGCAAGCGGACGCTGCTTCCAAATTCCGGGGGCGCATCCCGGACCAGTTCCACGAACATGCCCTGGGCATTGTTGCTAAGCAAAAGGGCCAGCACGCTGCATTCGGGGTCGTCGGCACAGTGTCCCGGAGACCAGTAGGCGTAGTTGAAGGCTTCAGCGCCCCGATAAACCAGACTCGCCTGCGCCCCCGGCTCACGCTGAATCCATGCCTTGAACACGAGCCCGCCATCGGCAATTTCGTGACTGAACCAGGCAAGACGCCCGTCAGGGGACCAGGTAGGCCACAAATAGCGACGGTTTTCCGCGCTGTCCCTGGTCAACTGGTCATGCAGTCCCTGTGTTACGTCATAACGCCACAGGTTGTAATTCGTATCCAGCCAGGCGATGTGACCCCCGGCCGTTTCCTGCCCTGACACGGCGCCGGCCAGCGTCAACAGCAGAACAAGAGCAATAGTCAACGTTGTTGGTCGCATCGCTCGTTCCGTCACCTTTTTCGCCTGATTTCAGAGTATACCAATCCCGCCATCGGTGATATATTGACGGCGCGTAAGGCGCAGGAGGTTTGAATGGCGAGCAAGCAGGAGATTGCGCAGATTTTTGAGGATATCGCCAACAATCTGGATCCGGCAATGACGGATGACCTGAACGCCACCATTCAATTCGACCTCGACGGCGACAATGGCGGGCTTTACTGGGTAAAGGTAGGCGAGGGCGAAGTCCTCAGCGGCACCGGGCCGGCGGAAAATCCGGAAATGACGCTTCTGGCGCTGGCGGATGACTGGGCAGCTTTGGTCGAGGGAGAACTCAACCCCATGCAGGCTTTCATGAGCGGTCGGCTCAAGATTCAGGGCAATATGAACCTTGCGTTGAAACTGCAGACATTGCTGGGTTCAACCTGAATTCCTTACGTTCCTGTCCCGAAATCCAGGTCCAGATTTCCGAAACTTGCGTTTTCGAGCGCTTCCTCTACCGCTTCCAGCATGGTTTCATCTGACTCTTCCTCCGCCTCTGCTGCCAGTTGTTGTAGCAAGGAAAGTGCGCGTGTACCCCCGATTTCACCCAGTGCCTGAATCGCGGCGCCCCGTATTTCGATGTCCTGATCCTGCAACAAATCACCCAGCACGGGCACAGCCGTGATGATTTCCAGTTCACCACTGGCCCGAACGGCCTCGTAACGCAGCGCCGGGTCGTCATTTTTCAGGGCGTCCAGGACGATCTCTTCCCAGCGTTGGTCGCAACTGCGGCCCATAGCGTAGAGCGCACTGGCGCGCAAGTCGTTGTCGTCACTGCACCATGCTTCACTGATTGCACCGGGAACAATTATTGCACTGGAATTTGCCAACGACTCAAGCGCCCGCCTGCGCAGTTCGTTGTCCTCCTGGCGATCCTGCCAAAGTCCGCTCAACACCTGTTTCACTGCCGCACTTTGGCCACTTTCCAGCTTGCCCAGCTCGCCGGCCAACACGTAGCGTCCAAGGGCGCTGGCGGCGGCACTGCGCACGGACAGGGCCTGGTCTTCCTGGGTCAGGACCAGCAGTTCCTGCAGCAATTCTCTTGAATCGTCCTCCCACAGAAGTTCAATGGCCGACCTGCGCACAGACGCTGCAGGGTCCCTGAGCGCAAGCATCCCCGGCCCCCTGTAATTCAGGTCAACGTTGCTCTCGCCCGCTTCTGTCAAGTGGCCCAACAGGCTGGCACGGCGAACAGGCTGCAGCTCTTGCCAGACCAGCCGAAAACGCTCGAGGCGGGCCTCGTCCATGTCCGAGAAGCCGTAGAAGATGGATGACCCCGGCACGCCACCATCCCACTGCCGCAGGGCGTCAAGCGACTCTTCAAACCTGTGCACGTGGCCGGGACCAGAGGTTTCTGCCGTTTCGATGTCAGCATTCATCCCTGTTGCTCCATCAGGGTAGCAATGAGGTAACCGGATTTATCAGATCATTGACGAATGTGACGCCCATCAGGGAGAGCAGGAGCACCATGCCAAACAGGTGCACCATCCCTTCGCGTTCGGGGGAGACCGGACGACCGGCAATCAGTTCGTAGAGCACAAAGAGGATTCGCCCCCCGTCAAGCGCCGGCAAGGGCAGCAGGTTCGTGATCCCCAGGGCAATGCTGATCAGGGCAACAAAGCCAAGAATGATATAAGGCTGGTTGCCCTCAATGCTATCCTGCAGGAATCGTCCGCCCACCTGACTGATCGCCAAAGGACTCATCAGCCTGGTCTCTTCCGGCCGCAAGGAACCGGATAGCAGTTGACCCGGCAGGTTCACCAGCGTACGAATGAACAACTGCAACTGATCCAGACTGAATCGCAGGGCTTCCGGCAGGGACAGTTGAGCAATTCCTTCCTGCCAGCCACCTTCTACCAGCACCAGGCCGTCCAGATTCCAGGCCGGCACGATGCCAATGCCAATAGCGCCCTGCCCTTCAGGCGGATTGAGCCGCGGCGTTAAGGCAAGATCAAATCGTTGCTCACCCCGCTTAACCGTTAGCACAAGCTCCTCTATGCCATTCGTCTGCATGTGTGTCTGCAAATCCGAGAATTGTGTGATTTCCTGGCCATTGAGGGCGACGATTCTGTCTGCGGGCAAAAGACCCGCCCTTTCGGCCGGCGACGCCGCGGATACCTGCACGACATACACCTGACTGCCTGGATCCAGTTCAGTCACCGGAACGCGGACGTCGCTTTCTTCCCCTTCCCCGCTCACTGTCAGGGTAACTGTTTCGCCCTGGAGCGTTTTGAGGCGCGTCAACAATTCCGAAGTGCTCTCGAAATACTGACCGTCCAGGCGCGTGATGTATTCGGCAAGCTGCAAGTCACTCCAGGGGCCATCACCGTTTGCCGGGACAGCAACGATTCCTGCGCTTCCACCGACTACGGTAGGGACCCCCACCAGACCGACCAGCACAAACAGAATCAAGGCTGTCAACAGATTGGCGGTCGAACCTGCGGCCATGAACAGGATGCGAGCCAGGGGTCTGGCCTCGTTCAAAGCAAGCAACCGATCCGCAGTCTCGTCGGTTTGGCTCATTTCCCGTTGTAATCGTCTGCGGTCCTCGTCCAGGGCTTCTTCGCCCTGCGGGTGAACGAAGGACTCGCCAAGCGGTCGTACGAAGCCGCCGACTGGAAGCCAGTTAAGGGTGTAAATTGTGGCGCCGCGACGCCCAAGAATGCATGCGCGGGGAGGAAAGCCAATGCCAAATTCGAGGATCGCGATGCCCGTGGCCCTCGCCGCAAGAAAGTGCCCGGCCTCATGGATGAAGATGGCCGGAATCAGAACCAGGCCAAAGGCCACGACGGTCGCGAGTGTGTTGTTCCCGACAAGAAATTCCAGCATGCCAAGCCAAATACTGCGAGACCCTTCCCTGCCCATTATACAGGAACCGGAGACTCAAACTGCACCGGTATCAGGTGACGGGGCTGAAGTTACCGGCAACCCGAAACGAGGTCGCGCTGCGCTATACTTGCGGCGAAGTGGCCGGATTGCGAGATTCCATGCGCACTGCCAAATCATTCTGGCGCGAAATGCGACCCAGGCAATGGAGCAAAAATCTGCTCGTCTTTGCCGGCCTGGTGTTCGATGGCAAGTTGCTGCAGGGCACGTTGCTGCTGGAAGTCGTCGTCGGGTTCGTGTTGCTGTGCATGGTCACAAGCAGCGTCTACCTGCTCAATGACCTGGCGGACCTTGAGTCGGACCGCAAACACCCTGTCAAGCGTCTGAGGCCACTGGCGTCAGGAGAACTTTCGCCGGATCAAACCCGCGCGATGGCCCTGGTATTGGCGTTCGCCGCCGTCGCCGGATCCGTCCTGCTCAATTCACGTTTGACGCTGGTGTTTGTCGTTTACGTCGTGCTGCAGTTGCTGTATATGCGCTGGTTGCGCAATGTCGCACTCATTGATCTTTTGAGCATCACGGCGGGTTTTGTATTGCGCGTGCTTGCCGGCGTTGTGATCGTTCACGTGAGCAATTTCTCCCCCTGGCTCTACATTTGCAGCGCATTGCTGGCCCTGTTTTTGGTGATCGCCAAGCGCCGCCAGGAACTCCTGTTGCTGGCCGGACAGGCCGCAGAAATACGAGTCACTTTTCGACAATACAACCTGGCCCTGCTGGACGACATGTTGCGTTTCGTTTTGACCAGCACCTTCGTCGCCTACCTGCTCTACGCCACCGAGGCGGATACTATCCGGGTGGCCAATACGAACAGCGCCCTGGTCACGATACCCTTCGTGCTTTATGGGCTACTTCGTTATCTCTGGCTCATTCGCGTGAAGGAGTCTCTTGCTGCGCCCGACGAACTGCTGGCCGTCGATCGCCCACTCCAATTGGCCTTGTTGCTGTGGGCGATCAGCTTTCTGGTGATCATTTATGTCCCGGGCGCCGTAAATTCGTGATTGATGGAAGCGCACCAGCGAAATTAATCCTGTTTGGCGAACATGCTGTGGTGCACGGTCAGCCGGCCATCGCCGTGCCATTTCCTGACCTGCGCGCGCATGTAGAAATCAGGGACGGCGCATCGGCACTGGAGTTTCGATCGGTCGACGGGACCCTGCTTGCAGCGCCGCATCTGCCAATGGAAGGCGATCCCCTTCTCATGCAAATGCTCGTGACGATCCTGCAGCGTCTCCAGATCCCTGCTCCCAGGGTTTCAATTGTTCTCAGGTCAGAAATCCCGCAGGCCTGCGGCTTCGGCAGCGGCGCGGCGATCGCGACCGCGCTCACTCGCGAGTTCGCAAAGCATGCTGGCCTGTCGATCACTGCTGCAGAGGTGAATGACATCGTATTCGAAACGGAATCCCTGTTCCACGGTACGCCCAGTGGAATCGATAATACTGTAGTAGTTCATGAACAGGCGCTTTGTTTCACCAGGGGGCAGGACCCCTTTCCCGTGCGAATTGCCCGACCGTTTCAAATGCTGGTTGCAGACAGCGGTGTCCGCTGCGCCACCCATGTTCCGGTCAGCGCCGTCCGCGAGCAATTGCAGATTTGTCCACAACGAACAACCGCCTTGCTTGAGGAAATCGGCGCAATTGTCAACCAGGCTTTGCAGGTCCTGGCCCGTGAGCAACCCCTCGCGCTCGGTCCGCTGATGTACAAAAACCACGCTTTGCTGGGCAAGCTCGGAGTTTCCTCTCCCCTGCTTGACGATCTCGTTGGCGCCGCACTAGGTGGCGGAGCTGCCGGCGCAAAACTCTCCGGCGCCGGGCGTGGCGGCAATGTCATCGCTCTGGTGGAAGAGTCCGGTTCCACAAATGTGGCGCTGGCGCTGCAGGAAGCAGGCGCGGTGCAGATCTGGAAAACAACCGTTCAGGCTACGGGTTGAGGAAACGCAAATTGTGGAGCCAGGGAATCACTCCGGAAGCGTCCCAAAGCAGCCCGCCCAGTTCTGGTGACACGGCGAGGATGTTGACCTGATCCCTCAGTGGCAAGACGATGGCCCGATCCATGATGATTTGCTGCACGCGGGCGTACATACTGAAGCGGGCGCGCGAATCTGAAGTTGCCAGGGCCTCACGCAACAGGTCGTTCAACTCGTCATCCTGAAACCTGCTCCAGTTGGACGCACCGCCGCCGAAATACTGACCCAGCCAGGCGGGGTCGTAGCCCTGATGTGCGCTTGCAATCAGATGGTAGCTATTCTGTTGGACCTCTTCCTGCAGGGCGTCTCGGGTTGGAACTGGCCGCAGGCTGCTGCGGAGTCCGTCGTCGCGCCATTGATCGACCAGCAGGTCAGCTGCCTGCGGCATGGCATTCGCGGGCGTAACCAGAATGTCCAGTTGCAAGGGAATCCCTTCAACGTCCAGCCAGCCGTCGCCATCCGTATCGGCAATGCCGGACTGTTCCAGCAGGTCACGCGCCAACTGACGGTCCAGGGAATAGAGGCCTCGCAAATTGCCGTAAAAGAACAGCGTGTTTTCTGACAATGGCCCCCAGGCAAGCGGGGCTAGCGGCCGCCCTCCGGCGTTGGCGATCGCGGCGCGGTTGGTCATGAGAATCAGGGCCTGTCGAAAGCCTCGCAAATTTGTCGGGAACCGGGCTGTATTGAAGTGAAACATCAGTGGCTGACCCGCCACAGGGACAAGTTCCGTGCGCATGCCGGCAGCATCGCTTGCCCGCAACTCTGATGGCAGCAGGCCGTCCAGCAAGTCGATGTCTCCGGCCCGCAGGGCGCTGTCCCTGGTTCTTGCGTTGTCAAGGAAGCGGAATTCGATGGTGTCGACTGCGCCCTCTCCGGGAGAAGCGAGGAATTCCGGCCCCCAGAAATAGTCCGGATTTCGCGCAACGACAACGCGGTCTCCCGGAATGTATTCCACAAATTGAAAGGGGCCGCTACCGACCTGATAAAACTGGTAACGAGTATCCGACCACTCGTCCAGGGCAGCGGGGCTGGCAATGGCGTAACCAGGATGGGTCAAGGCATCCAGCAGAGGCGTCCAGGGCTGCTGCAAAACGATATTGATTCGAAAAGTGTCGACGACTTCTGCGCGAATGAACCGTTGCCTGAATTCCCCAAGTTGAGCATCCTGGCTGTCTGAAGCGAGAATGCGGGAAAGATTGGTAACGACAGCGGCGGCATCCATCTGACTGCCATCATGAAAGCGCACATCTTCGCGCAGCTGCAGATCGAGGACGCGGCCATCTTGCGAAAGCGACCACTCTTTTGCCAGCCCCGGGACCAACTCTCTGGTCTGGGGATGACGGTACAAGAGAGTGTCATAGACCTGACGTGTAACTACAGCAGTGACGGGGCCCCGATGCCTGTGAGGGTCGAAACCTGCCGGTTGGCGGTTCAGGCCGTAGATTGCGACGGATCCCTGTTCATCGAAGCTGTCTTCGCCCGCGGCGGCACAACCTGTGGCTACCAGGGCAACTGTTAGACAGACGGCGACCAGCCGCAGGGTTTCAGGTAAACTGGTCTCCATGAGCATGACCTGACTATAGTGATCCATCTATTCTTCGCCAATGGCATTCCTTGAGCCCCGTCCCGACGCAGGAACCGACATTGCTCTCCGGCAAAGAGCCTGGGACGCAATCATGCTCGAATGTGGAGTTCTCTTCATGTTGGCCCTGGTTTTGGAGGGTCTCGCTATTTCGCTGCCGACAGCCTTGCGCTCGCCCGGGAATCTGCTCATTGCCTTGCTGCCCGCTCTGTTCTGGCTGCTCAACAGCTGGTGGCGGGGTGCCTGGCAACGCCGGTTGCGCCTGGCCGCTACTGGCTGCGCAGTCATTACCGGGCTGCTTTGTAATGCCCTGTGCTTGCCGCTGATTGAAAATTTCCTTGAGGTGCATCGCTGGTTGCCCCTTGCAGACGCAGTCACTCGGATCCTTGGTTACAGCCTGACCGTGGGACTCACACAGGCACTGGCCATCTGGTTTGTCGTACGTTTCGCCGTTGCCCGTCGGGACCTGACAGGGCGTCCTGATTTGCTTGTGTGTTGTCGGGCCGCTGCAACCGGCTACATCCTTGTCGCTTCTCTTGATTTCGCTCTGGATGCCAGGCCGATGGCCAGCGCTCTTGCCGTCCATGTCTTCAATCAGACGGCGGTGCTGAATTGCGTGGCCATCATGGTCTCCTATGCGCTGGCGGAACTTTATTTTCGGCGGGAACTGTTTCTGCCCATGCCCATGCTGGTAACGGCGCTTGCTGCATTTGTGTCTGGAAGCGCCATTCCACTGGTCTCGGGGTTGGGAAATGCCAGTCTCAGCGCCCTGCAGCCTGTATCCGAAACCCGCCCCCTGCTCGGCAATTTTTATTCCATGGGGCTCCTGTTGGCAGTGCTGATAGTTTTCCGCTTCCTGTCCGTCAATGCGGACGCAGGCTCAACTCCGGTCCCGGACAGCGATGGCGCTTCCTGACCGTTTTCCTGCCGTCAGGCCTCCCGGCCCGCGTCAACGATGGGCGAACCTGCTTGTCGTGTTGCTGGGTCTGGTGGGCATCGTTTTGAGCCTGCTTCTGCGCGACCAGGTGTTGGGCGTTTCCATTAGTTACAGCAACTTGCAGGCCGGCATTATTGCCGACTTCCCGCCGGACTGGTTGCTTGAGGAAGCCGGCAGCGATTATGTCTTTCGGATCCGGGATACGGCTGCGCCCGATTTCCCCACTACCCTGCAGGTCTCCCTGTTTCCCGTAAGCAGCGACAGCGCCGCGCGAAATATCTTCGACTCCCTCACCTTGCAACGCTCACAGACGCTGGCCGCCTACAGCGTCGACGACGTGCAGCCTTATCTTCTGCCGGACGGAATCGAGACCAGCGCCCTTTCCTATACCTACGTTACGACGGCCGGAAACCCCTTTCTGGGCAGCAGGCCGGTCATTGTTGAAGGGCTGGACGTGCTGGTCTTCGAACGGGACCAGGCCCTTGTGATTACGTATCGTGCAAGCGCCGAAAACTTCGGTCGGGAACTGCAACATTTGAATCGATTCATGCAAAGCCTGGATTTTTGATGCGCAGACCTCTTGTCAGTCTTTTGTTCGGGATTCTATTGCTGGTGGGGGCCAACCTTCTGGGAGCCCAGCCGACTGCCATTGCCGCACGAATTCGCCAGGCAACGGTGTATCTCATGCAGGTGCAACTGCAGGGAGACACGCCGGTCATTACCTGTACGGGGTCCGGCACTCTCGTCGATCGTAGCGGTCTGATTCTGACCAATGCCCACTTCGCCCTCCCCAATGCCGTATGCCCGGGGGACACACTCTTTGTTGCCTTCACCGTCCAGGCGGACCAGGCGCCTGTCCCTCGTTTCCGGGCCGAAATTGCCCAGCTGGATGAAGGCCTTGACCTGGCCCTGTTGCGGATAGACCGGCAACTGGACGGCCGCCTGCTGGAGACCGGAAGTCTGTCCCTTCCATTTGTCGAGCCAGGGGAAGCCACGTCGCTGGCTCTGGACGACACCCTGACGATCGCCGGTTTTCCGGATGTCGGCGACGATCCCGTCACCTTGCGTCAGGGGACAATTATCGGATTTACCGAGGAGCCTGGCGCCAGAAATCCCTACTGGATCCATCTGCGGGGAGACTTCCCGGGTACCCTGACCGGTGGCGGCGCCTACAATCAGTCGGGTCAACTGGTGGGCATTCCCACGACTGTTCCCCGTTTGCCGGGCGCCACGGGCGGTTCCTGCACTTCCTTGCAGGACAGCAATCGTGACGGCCTCCTGAACCGCGAGGATCGGTGCCTGCCGCGTGGCGCTGCGATCAATACCTTGAGGCCGGTCGATTACGCCCTGCCCCTGCTGCGCGCAGCCTCCCTGGGGCTGGAGGTCAACCTGCCTTTCGCTGACGGCGATACGCAGCGGCCCGAAAGAGCACCACAACTGAGTCGCCTGTTTTTTGCGTCGGCCGTGAACGAAGCCGGCATGCCCAACACCGTTGTCGGCCGATTGCCAGCCGGCAGCAACGGGCTGTACTTGTTCTTCGATTATCGAGACATGGCTCCCGAGTCCGTCGTCGAGCTTCGTGTAACGCGGGACGGAATCCTGGAACCGGGATTCAGCCTCGCCCCCTCCCGGTGGCGCGGAAAGCAAAACGGGATGTGGTACACAGGCAGCAATGTCCAGCCCTGGCCGAATGGCGTCTATGACTTTTCGCTGTTCATCGATGGACGGGCCGCCGGTAGCGCCCGCCTGGTTATCGGCGGGGGCGCCGACCCCGTTCCGGTCTTTAGCGATCTGGTCTTTGGAATCGTGGATTCACGAGGCACACCGCTCGGCAATGGCTTTGTTTTGCCTTCTGGCAACATCGCCAACGCAAGGTTCATTTATCGCAACATGCGTGCCGGTTTGGTCTGGACGGCAGTCTGGTATTTCAATGGCTTTGAAGTCGCGCGGACTGAGGACCCGTGGTCGGAGCAGGATGGAGAAAGCGGGGCCAAGACGATTCAGATAGAGGAGCCGGGAGGATTGCCTCCCGGAAACTGGCGTGTGGAGCTTTACATCGAAGGCAAGCTGGCGGCCACTTCTGATTTCATAATCGCCGGGGCCCAGCAGGGCATCCTGCCGCAAATTTTCAGCAATTCCCGCTTCACCACCGGCGCCGCAGGGCCGGCAAGCGGCCTGACGGGCTCTACCCGGGGGTCGACGGTTGGCGCAGAGACCCTGACGGCCCGCTTCGACTGGCAGCAAATTGCGCCAGGCACCCCGTGGCAATTGCGCCTGCTGGTAGATGACGAACCCTTCTTCGATCGTCACCTCCTCTGGTCCGCTCCCTCAGTCGGTCAGGACTTCGCTGTTCAAACGAGCAGTGCCGGGTCGGTTCCGGACGGCACCTGGGGGATGCAACTGCTGATCAACAACGTCCTGCTGGACAGCGCCGAAGTGCAGGTGGGAATTGGGCGTCTTTTTGTGGACCGACTTGCCAGCGCCGCAGGTCTGCGCCTGCGAGGGCAGGTTGTGGACAGCCAAAGCGGAGACGGACTGGAAGGAATTCAACTGATTCTCCTTACAGAAGACTATTCAATTTCAGACTTCGAGTGGCGCGAAGATCAGATTTTCGCTGCGGCCCGAAGCGACCAGAACGGCAATTTCGAGGTCCAGCGTCTTTTGCAACGAAATACGCCCTACAGCATCCTTGTCCAGGCGGAAGGATGGCTGCCCCTCGCAGCTGATTCCTACCAGTTTGGGGACGACGCCCCAGACCCGATTGAACTGGTCATTCCCATGACCCGGGACAGATAATGCCCGGGCTGGAACGACTGGACGTGCTGCTGGCCGGACGTGGCCTTGCCCCAAGCCGCTCCCGTGCCCGGGCGATGATCATGGCCGGTGAAGTACTTGTAGACGGCCAAAGGGTAGACAAGGCCGGTACGCGAGTAGCCAAAACCTCCACACTCGAACTCAGGGAGAAACCACGCTACGTGAGCCGGGGCGGTGACAAGCTGGAGGCAGCTGTGGTTGCGTTTCCGCTTCGCATTGCCGGCTCCCTCTGTGCGGATGTTGGCGCCAGTACCGGCGGCTTTACTGACTGCCTGCTGCAAAACGGCGCCGACAGGGTATATGCGATTGACGTCGGCTACGGTCAACTGGACTGGACACTGCGCCAGGACTGTCGCGTGATCGTGATGGAACGGTCCAACGCGCGACACGTCACCCGTTTGCCGGAGCCGGTCGACATCGCAGTTATCGATGTTTCCTTTGTTTCCCTGCGACTGATCCTGCCGGTCATTCGGAACTGGCTGAAGACGCCAGCCAGTGTAGTGGCGCTGGTCAAGCCCCAGTTCGAGGCGGGCAGGCGAGCCGTTGGCAAGGGCGGCGTGGTACGAGACCCGCAAGTGCACCGGCAGGTGCTAAATCAGGTGCTGGCCATGGCGCGGGAAGAAGGGTTCTGCATCGCCGGCCTCCTGCGCTCGCCCCTGTTGGGGCCAGCCGGCAACGTCGAGTTTCTGTGTTGGCTGGAGTTTTCCCCCTCCGCAGTGGAACAGAAGGCGGCAGACCTTGACAGGATGGTTGATACTGTTTTGTAGTCGGCATACACGATGGCCACGCCGATGCGTATACTGGTCGCAACAACCGACGGTGAATTCATGTGAATCCCGAACGTATTCGCAATTTCTGCATTATCGCCCACGTCGACCACGGCAAGAGCACACTGGCCGACAGACTGATGCAGTTGACAGATACCGTCGCCGACCGCGACATGCAGGAACAGTTGCTGGACACCATGGACCTGGAGCGCGAGCGCGGCGTGACCATCAAGGCCTCCGCCGTTCGCATGGCTTTCCGCTCTGGTGACGGTCATGACTATCTGATCAACCTGATCGACACCCCTGGACACGTGGATTTTGGCTATGAGGTCAGTCGCGCCCTGCAAGCCTGCGAGGGAGCCTTGCTGGTCGTGGACGCCAGCCAGGGCATTGAAGCGCAAACACTTTCCAACGTATACCTTGCGCTGGAGCAGGACCTTGAGCTTGTGGCTGTTATCAACAAGGTGGACCTGCCGGCAGCGCGGCCTGACGGTGTGGCGCAGGAACTGGAAGACTTGCTTGGCACGCCGGCCAGCGACATGCTCCGAATTTCTGCCAAGAGCGGAACTGGCGTTCGGGAACTGCTGGAAAAGGCGATTGTCGAAATACCGCCTCCAGCCGGTGACCCGGATGCCCCGCTGCGCGCATTGGTCTTTGATTCGCATTACGATCCTTACAAGGGCGTGGTGGCCTACGTGCGCATCGTTGACGGGCGACTGGACAAACGGGCCTGGCTTCAATTGATGTCCACCGACTCACGCTTCCAGCCGGTGGAAATCGGCGTTTTCAGCCCGACCATGCAAACCAGGGATGGACTTTCAGCCGGTGAAGTCGGCTATGTTGCGACAGGGTTCAAGACAGTCAAGGAATGTCGTGTTGGAGACACCATCACTTCTGCGACTCAGGTAGCGCCGGAGCCCCTGCCCGGCTACCAGTTGGCGAAACCTATGGTCTTCGCCGGTATTTATCCCGTCAACAATGAAGACTACGGCGATTTGCGTGACGCTCTGGAAAAATTGCAACTGAATGATGCGTCCCTGAGCTTTGAGCCGGAAACGTCCCAGGCACTAAACTTTGGTTTCCGGGTGGGATTTCTTGGCCTGTTCCACATGGAGATCGTGCAGGAACGCCTTGAACGCGAATATGACATCGACATTCTGGCGACGGCGCCGGGCGTGGAATTCGAAGTCTCCACCCTGGATGGCGAGGAGTTACGGGTCGACAGTCCGGCACGGTTGCCGGATGAAAGCACGATTGCAGAAGTTCGTGAACCGTGGATGAAGATCCAGGTCTACACGCCGGGTGAATTCATCGGCGCCATCATGGAACTGTGTATTCGCAAGCGCGCCGAATACGAGACGACGGAATATCTGGACGGCAGCCGCGTCATCCTGCATTTTTGCATACCGCTCAATGAAATCATTATCGATTTTTACGATCGTCTGAAGAGCGCGTCACGCGGCTACGCCAGCCTGGACTACCAGTTTGACGACTATCGTGCCGGCGACCTGGTTCGTCTCGAGATCCTGGTCAACAGCGAACCGGTTGATGCCCTGGCCCTGATCGTTCACCGCGAGGACGCGTACCAAAAGGGACAGCAACTGGTGAGCAAACTCAAGCGGCTGATTCCGCGCCAGATGTTCACGGTGCCAATCCAGGCGGCCAGCGGCAAGCGCATCATTTCGCGCGCAAACGTCAAGGCCCTGCGCAAGGACGTGTTGGCAAAGTGCTATGGCGGTGACGTCACGCGCAAGCGCAAGTTGCTGGAGCGCCAGAAAAGAGGCAAGAAACGCATGAAGATGGTGGGACAGGTCGAATTGCCGCAGGAGGCCTTCATGGCCTTGCTGAGCCTGGACGATGATTGAGTAACCAGCGATTCACCAGCATGCCCTGACCCGCTGGCAGGACCCCTGCGGCCACCAGTTGCTGCAAGAGTTCTTCGAGATCGACGAGTTTATGTACGGGGACCTGATCGAGCCTGTCGCGACCTGAGTCCAGCAGCGAAACCACGACGCAGACCTTTAGACCGACGCGATCGGCTCTTTCCATGAGCGTGCGCAATTCAGCATCCGTTTCGTGACCGCAAGCCAGCAACAGTGTGGGGTGCCCGATGTCGTAAGCGCCTACCAGTTCGTCGCCACGGCAGTAGGCCAGTAGAATGCACCGGCGCAGGGCGAGTGCGCTGCCCCACGCCAGGGCGCCCCTTGCAGCCAGCAGGCGATCAACACCCTGGACATACGGTTCTGTGAGAGACGCCAGCTTGTGGAGCAAATCCGGATACGATGGCAACAGTTCGACGTGCAGTCGCCAGGAGTCCTTTCCGATCAGCCCGAACTGCAGCAGCCCACAATCCGTCAGTTCGCGGCCAAGGGATTTCATCCCTTTGTGTCGCCCAGCAATCGCCAGGCCTGCGCCATGCTCCAGGTGCCGGTCCACAGCCGCGCCTCGCGTGAACGTGGTCCGAAACCGTAAACGCGCGATGCCAGCTGACCGTCCACGCTGACAGCCACCGCCGTGCCGACGTCCCGGTCCGCCTGGTCTTCGAGGCGATCGGGGTCGCTTATGACAACGATGGCGACGTCGCTGCCATGTTTACGGGCCAGTGCGGCCGCATAATTGCTGGCCAGTTCGCGCAGCCCTTCGTCACTCCCGGGCAAGCCATCGAGGTTGTCGTGGGCCTCCGCGTGGCACAACACGTTTCGGTAACCGGCTACCTGACCCAGACGGTCGACCAGCGCATGGCCAATGCCCGTCTCGCTCAAAACAAGGGTACGGCCTCCCCTGCGCAGACGTTCGACCAACGCGGCTTCTATCGTGTCCTCGTTGACCCCGAATATCCATGCCCCGGCCCGCCTGCGCAGTTCTTCTGCTACCCTGGCGATAAGCGCATTGGCCCTGGATTCATTTTCGGCCCTCGCGGTGACGCGCATGTCTACGACGCCGCTGTGCGCCGCCAGGCCCACCGTGGGGTTGCGCGCTCCCAGCAAATCCACGCCGATCAGATCGTCCAACGCGCTTTCGCCGATTCCGGCTGCCCGCAGCACGTGGGCGCGAATGACCCCCAGATGATAGCGCTGCTGTAACCATGGCAGCACATGCGTCGCCAGGACAAAACGCATCTCGCGCGGAACGCCCGGCAGGCTGATGACGACACTGCCTTCATGTTCCACAAGGAAACAGGGAGCAGTTCCCACGGCGTTTTCCAGCAACAGTGCATCTCGCGGCAGCCAGGCCTGTTGCCGGTTGTTTTCCGTCATGTTCGAGCGAAAGCCGGCAAAACGGGCGGCGATGTCATCCAGCAGGGACTGGTGGAACTCAAGATCGCGACCGGTGGCGGCCGCGACCGCCTGGCGGGTCACGTCGTCCACCGTAGGTCCCAGCCCGCCCGTCGTGATCACCACGTCGGCGCGGGACATGGACTGACGAATCGCCTCCGTAATCCGTCCCTCGTTGTCTCCCATTGTGGTCATGCGATACACGCTGACTCCAATGTCCCGCAGCTCCCGGGCAATGTAGGCGGAATTGGTGTCCGTGATTTCACCGAGTAGCAACTCGGTACCTATGCTCACAATTTCGGCGTTGACTTCCTGTACCATTGGCACCCCGGCCTGCCCCGGCTTTCGAGTATTCTAGCGCACCTAGTAGCGCCCGGATGTTTTTCAGGCAAAATTTGCAATCGATGTCGCAACTGTCTATACTTTTCTGGTGTTAAGGGGAATTTGCACCTGGCAACATTTTTGGGCAGATTCTACAAATGCTTACCTGTTCGAATGGCACAGCCTGTGTGATGGAGGATCTTCAGTGGCCAGTGTAACTTATCGCAACGTACACAAATCGTTCGGCAATACCGTCGTTATCACGGACATGAACCTGGAGATCCAGGATCAGGAATTCCTCGTTTTTGTCGGCCCCTCCGGCTGTGGCAAGTCCACCAGCCTGCGTATGTTGGCCGGCCTGGAGGAGGTGACGGCGGGCGAGATCCTGATTGGTGACCGCGTCGTAAACAACGTCGCGCCCAAGGATCGCGACGTGGCCATGGTCTTCCAGAGCTACGCCCTTTATCCGCACATGACGGTCTATGACAACATGGCCTTCGGTTTGCGCCTGCGCAAGACTCCCAAGCAGGAGATCGATCGTCGCGTGAACGAGGCGGCCCGTAGCCTCGGCCTCATTGAGGAAGACAAGGGCATCAACCTGCTGGACCGTCGCCCGCGGCAGTTGTCCGGCGGACAGCGTCAGCGTGTGGCCGTGGGCCGCGCTATCGTGCGCGAGCCGGCCGTCTTCCTGCTTGACGAGCCGCTCTCGAACCTGGATGCCAAGCTGCGCGTCCAGTCGCGCGCAGAAATCGCCAAGCTGCACCAGCGCCTGCAGACCACCTTCATCTACGTGACGCACGACCAGGTCGAAGCCATGACGATGGGCACGCGCATTTGCGTCCTGAATGAAGGTATCATTCAGCAGGTCGACACGCCGCAGATGCTTTACACCAACCCGTCCAACATTTTTGTCGCCGGTTTCATCGGCAGCCCGGCCATGAATTTCTTCGATGGCACCCTGATTGCCGAAGGCGAGGCTCTCACTGTCGATGCCGGCGCCGTGTCAATCAAGATTGACCCGGCGCACGCGGCCGCTTTCCGCAGCCACGCCGGCAAGGAAGTCATCCTGGGCATTCGCCCCGAGGACATCCACGACTCCCGTTACCAGCCCGCGGGCATTTCTCCCTGGGAACTGGAAGCCAACGTCGACGTGGTTGAGCAGATGGGCAACGAGGTTGTGGTTTACCTCAACGAAAAGGGCGCCAGCTTCATCTCGCGCATGGACCCGCGCTGCGATGCCGAGGTTGGAGACCGTCTGAAGATCGCTGTCAACATTGACAACATCCATCTCTTTGACCCCGCCACCCGTGAGTCGCTGGACTATCAGTATCGGCTTGAGCACCAGATGAAACTGCAGGCCTGAGCGAGGTCATGCGCAAGGGGAAGCCGCCCGGTCCGCCGGGCGGCTTTTGTTTCTACAACTTCATTTGAACCCGATACGCCTGTACAATACAAAGATACGACACAGATACGTCAGCGACATCAGGGTCAGGAAGGACGCCCGGCAGGTGAATTTCGAGATTCACAACTCGCCTGAGATATTCGAGCGGCTGGAGCCCGAGTGGAATGCGCTAGTCAGCCGCAGCGCGTCCAATCGCATTTTCAGCACGCTGGAATGGCAGGCCAACTGGTGGTACGCCTTCGACCCCGGCCCACTGCACGTGCTGACCTGTCGCGACGCGAACGGCCTCCTGCTTGCAATCGCTCCCCTCTTCATCGATGACATCAACGGCGAACGCGTGCTGTCGCTGGTCGGTTGCAAGGAAGTTACCGACTATCTTGACATCATCATCGACCGTGAAGCGCTCGACGACCTCCTGCCTTCCGTCGTTGACGAAATCTGCGCCATTCAGCCCCTGTACGATCGCATCGAACTCTGCAACGTGCCCGAAGCCTCACCGATCCTTAAATTGTTACCGGAACAGCTGAAGGACCGCGGATTCAGCGTTGAGGTGCGACAGGAAGACGTATGTCCGGTTGTCGAATTGCCGGCCACCTGGGGTGAATACGTCAACTCACTGGACAAGAAGCAACGGCACGAATTGCGTCGCAAGTTGCGCCGTGCCCAGGCGCCGGCGCTGGACATGGACTGGTATTTCGTAGGACCTGAACATGATCTCGACGAGGAGATGGGGCACTTTCTGGAGCTCATGGCAGCCAGCGATCATGCCAAGAGTCACTTTCTTGAAGGTCCGGGCAATCGCGATTTCTTCCGCAACATTGCGGCTGTCATGCTGGAGCGCGGCTGGCTGCGCCTGAGTTTCCTGACTATCGCCGGCCAGCGCGCAGCGACCTATCTGAACTTCGTCTGCAACAACGAAATGCTGGTCTACAATTCCGGTCTGCGACCCGAAACGTATGGACACCTCAGCCCGGGCATTGTCCTGCTGGCGTGGAACATTCGCCACTCCATTGAACAGGGTATGAGCCGCTTTGATTTCCTGCAGGGCAACGAGACCTACAAGTACCAGATGGGCGGGCGCGACGAGGCCGTCTTTAATCTCTACGCCAGGTCGTATTAGACCAAAGGGTTAACCGCCGTAGGAATTGGGGATGTCGGCCACGGTCGCCGAAATCCAGGGGTCGCTTTCCTGTAGTTCCAGCGCGTCATCTTCCCCGACGCTGGTCTGGCCCATGTGGTAAAGCACGTCATTGAAGGCATCGAATTTGTAGCGCCGGTTGACCCAGCCATACAGATGGTGCTGAAATACAACGTTGAACAGCACGGCGTCATCTTCCGCAACCATGCGTTGATCAACCAGCCATACGGGAGCGTATTGTTCAAGATGCGGGGTGGCCCTTGCATCCCTGCGTTCAAGAATGTGTATGTCGTCCGCCATTGCCCGTCCCCTGCCCGCCTGACGCGCGGCGATTGTACCTGAACGACGTCGACCTGCAAACGGCCACTGATCAATCAGAAGTGCACTGCCTCATGGCGGCATTCCTGGCTATACTGCTGGCGCAGAACACGGGGAGGTCAACCTTGCCACGCGCCTTGCTGAGCGTTTCCGACAAGAGCGGACTGATCGAACTTGCCCGTGCCCTCATAACGGCTGGCTATGAGTTGGTCGCCAGCGGAGGCACCGCCCGAACGCTGTCCGAGGCAAGTCTGTCTGTAACGCCGGTCGACATGCTGACCGGCCAGCGGGAGTTGCTTGGCGGCCGCGTCAAGACCCTGCATCCCGCCCTGCACGCCGGAATCCTGGCGAGAGATTCGGCTGCCGACCTGGCCGAGCTGGAACAGGCCGGTTTTGCGCCAATCGACGTGGTGGTCTGCAACCTTTACCCATTCCGTGAAGTCAGCGCCCGGGAAGGAACCACGCTGGAAGACGCCATTGAGCAAATCGACATCGGCGGTGTGGCCTTGCTAAGGGCTGCCGCCAAGAATCACAGCCGTGTCACCACCCTGTGCGATCCCGGGGACTACGGATTGCTTGTGCAGGCCCTTGAAGAAGGAAGGGAAATCGATCTGCCAACCCGCCGATCGCTTGCGGCCAAAGTCTTCGCACTGACGCAGGACTACGATACAGCCATTCAACGGCGGCTGCTGCAGGATGTCAATGCTTCGGCGCAAGGCGGGGCAACTCCGGCCAGGCTTACACAGACCTTTTACAGGTCTGAGGTCCTGCGCTATGGAGAGAATCCTCATCAGGGTGCCGCATGGTACAGTCAGGCTCCGGATGCCGGCCCCCTGGGCGGTGAATTGCTGGGCGGGCAAAGGCAACTTTCGTACAACAATTATCTGGACCTCGACGCCGCCGCGCGCGCGGTACAGGACTTCCCCTTACCGACTGTGGCCGTTGTCAAGCACCTGTCCCCCATCGGGCTCGCCAGCGATGAGGACCTGGCGGTGGCCTGTCAGCAGGCGCTGGCTGCAGACCCCCTGTCGGTCTTTGGCAGCGTTTTGGCATCCAATCGCCCTGTGGACGCGGCCTTTTTTCATGCGCTCGGCAAGACATTTGTTGAGGCCATCGTCGCGCCGGACTTCGATGAAGACGCTCTGGCCTTGCTGGGCGCGAAGCGCAAGAACTGTCGGCTGCTCCGGCTCCCGGCCTGGTCAACTGCCGATGCGTGGCAGCAACGCAGCGTCACTGGTGGGCTGCTGGTGCAAAGCGCAGACGAAGGCGACCCGACCGGCTCGGGTTGGCGCACCGTGACCGCGCGCGAGCCGGACGAGCAGGAGCAACAAGCGCTCGCCTACGCCTGGCGCGCCGTACAACACGTACCATCCAACGCCATCGTCATCGCCCGTCCCTGCGCCGTCGTTGGCGTGGGGGGAGGCCTGCCCAGCAGGGTGGATGCGGTGGAACTGGCCGTGCACAAGGCCGGAGAGCGGGCCCAGGGCGCGGCCCTCGCATCAGACGCCTTCTTCCCTTTTGTCGATGGCATTGAAGCGGCGATCGCCGCCGGAATCGCAGCGGTCATTCAGCCGGGCGGCTCGGTGCGTGATGCAGAAGTCATCGCCGCGGCCGATGATGGCAACCTTGCAATGGTCTTCACCGGAGTGCGACACTTCCGGCACTGACGCTTGCCGGTCCCTGCCTGCTTCGCTATACTTTCCGTGTCGCCACCCTGGCTCAATGGCAGAGCACGCGCTTCGTAAGCGTGAGGTTGAGGGTTCGAATCCCTCGGGTGGCTCAGGTGCCCACGCTTGTGGGCATTTGCCTTAAGGGAACATAAATGACAGGCAGCAAACCTCTTGTTATCGGCATTGCCGGCGGGACGGGTTCCGGCAAGACCACATTTGCCAACGCCGTCATCGAAAGAGTGGGGGCGGAACACGTCGTCTGGCTGGCTCACGACCTGTATTACCGGGACCTGAACCACATCCCCCTGCACGAAAGGCGCATTCGCAATTTCGATCATCCTGATTCGCTGGACACGCATTTGCTTGTGGCGAATCTCCGGGACCTGTGTGCCGGTGTGGCGACCGACATTCCCCGCTACGATTTCAGTCAACACCGGCGTCTGCCCGAAACCCAACGAATCGATCCACGGCCGGTTATTTTACTGGAAGGCATTCTGATCTTTGCCGAGAAGGAATTGCTGGAGCTGCTGGACCTTCGCATTTTCGTCGACACGGCTTCGGACGTCCGTTTCATTCGACGGCTGCGTCGTGACATCGAGGAGCGCGGCAGAACCATGGAGTCCGTGATGGAACAGTACCTCAAGACGGTACGACCAATGTACTTGCGTTACGTGGTACCCAACAAACACCATGCAGATATTGTCGTGCCGCGCGGTGGATTCAACGAAACCGCAGTCACTATCGTGGCCAACCATGTCCGGTCATTTCTTGCAGATGAGGGTGGCCGTTGACGACCACCTGCCCAGCCGTTAACATCACAGTATCGACGTTGACCGGGAGGGTCGGTCAGGCGATTGCGACAGAGAAGGCGGACCACCGGCTGAGAGTCCGCCCGCAGACCTGACTGACTGTCGCCCGTGAGTCGCTTCGGTGAGCCAGACCTGTTTGGTGTAGCCGGGGCCGGGAACGCCCGTTATCGCGAATTGAGCGCCCCGCCCTGCGGGGAAGCAAGGTGGTACCGCGGAAGGTGAACCCTTTCGTCCTTGTCAGGACGAAGGGGCTTTTGTTTAAGGAGCGCTACAACATGCCGATGCCCAAAAACTTTGACTTCGCTTCTGCCGAAGAACGCTTGTATGACTGGTGGGAGCGCAACGGCTGGTTCCGCCCCGAGGTTGCGCCGGAGGATGCCGAACCCTACGTCATCAGCATCCCCCCACCCAACGTAACGGGCGCCCTGCACATCGGCCATGCCCTGTTCGTCAGCATTGAAGACCTGATGATTCGCCATGCGCGCATGCAGGGCAAGGCCGCGCTCTGGGTACCGGGATCGGACCATGCCGGCATAGCGACACAGTTGCAGATTGAGAAAATGTTTGCCGATGAGGGCCGTTCAAAGGACGAGGTCGGACGTGAGGAATTTCTGGAGCGGACCTGGGCCTGGAAAGAGCGCTACGGCGGCGAAATCCTTCACCAGTTGCGGCGCATGGGCGCCAGTTGCGACTGGGAGCGCGAGCGCTTCACCCTTGACGACGGGCTGTCGGCCGCCGTGCGCGATGTGTTCATCGCCCTGTACGAGCAGGGCCTGATCTACCGCGGGCCGCGCCTGGTGAACTGGAGCCCCGGCCTGCAGACAGCAGTATCGGACCTGGAAGTGGAACACGAGGAAGAAGCGGGGCAAATGTATCTGTTTCGCTATCCACTCAGGGATGGCGGTCACATACCGGTGGCGACGACCCGACCGGAAACGATTCTGGGCGACACCGCCGTCGCCGTCCATCCCGACGATGATCGTTACAGCCATCTGGTGGGTCAAACGGCCCTTGTGCCGATGTTGAATAGGGAAATCCCGGTCATCGCCGACGCTCAGGTCGAGCGCGACAAGGGCAGTGGCGCCCTCAAGGTCACGCCCGGACATGACCCCAATGACTTTGGCATCGGCGAGCGGCATGGCCTGCCGGTCCTGAATGTCATGAATCGCGACGCCAGCATGAACGAAAACGCCGGCCCCTACGCCGGACTGGACCGCTTCGATTGCCGCGAAAAGATGTGGTCCGACATGACGGCAGCCGGCCTGGCCATCGGCGTCGAGGAGATTCGGCACAGCGTGCCGCGCAGTCAGCGGGGCGGCGAAATCATCGAGCCGATGGTCAGCGTGCAGTGGTTTCTGAAGGTACAGCCGCTGGCGCAGCGGGCGCTGGAGGCCGTGCGCGACGGGCGCATTCGCATCGTGCCCGATCGCTTCACTAGGGTGTACTACCACTGGCTCGAGAACATTGAGGACTGGTGCCTCAGCCGGCAACTCTGGTGGGGCCATCGTATTCCCGCCTGGTACGGGCCAAACGGCGAGATTCACGTGGGTGCGGAGGCGCCGACGGACGATGGCTGGACGGCGGAAGAGGATGTCCTCGACACCTGGTTCAGCAGCGGACTTTGGCCTTTCAGCACGCTGGGCTGGCCGCAGCAGACGGCGGACCTGCAGCGCTTTTACCCCACGACCATGATGGAGACGGGTTACGACATTCTGTTCTTCTGGGTGGCGCGCATGATCATGCTGGGGCTGTGGTTCACGGACGAGGTGCCCTTCCACACCGTTTATCTGCACGGCATGGTGCGCGACGGCAAGGGTCGCAAAATCAGCAAGACCCTCGACAATTCCATTGACCCCCTGGAATACATGGACCGCTTCGGCGCCGACCCCTTGCGCTTCACGCTAGTGACCAGTGGCACGCCTGGCAACGACGTAAACGTCGACGTCAAGCGAATCGAAGGCAACTGGCGCTTCGTCAACAAACTCTGGCAGATGGCCAGTTTTGTGAACCGAAACCTCGGTGGGGAAGAGAGCGGGTGGCGACACGACAGCAGGCCACATAACCTGTATTCGCGCTGGATTCTGTCCCGCCTGGACACTCTGCTGCACAACACAAACCGGCAATTCGACAGCTATCTTTATGGTGAAGCCGGTCGACAAATTCACGACTTTCTCTGGCATGAATTCGCCGACTGGTATATTGAGGTCAGCAAGATCGCCCTGTACGGGGACGACGACCACGAGCGGCAGCGGACGTTGCAGACCCTGGCCCACGTTCTTGATACGGGCATGCGACTGCTGCATCCTTTCATGCCATTTGTTACCGAAGAAATCTGGCAGCACCTGCCGTACGAGGGCGACACGATCATGCTGGCGCCCTGGCCTGTGGAGGATCCTGACCTGCAGGACCAGGACGCAGAAGCCATCATGGATACCCTGATCGAGTTGATTCGCGGCGTGCGCAATGCCCGCTCGGAGTACAATGTGCCTCACGGCCGTACGATTTCTGCCCGGCTACGGCCGGGCCTTGCGGGCGATTACGTCGACGAGCTGCGCGCAATGTTTGGCCAGTTATGTCGGGTCGGATCCCTCACATTGCTTGGCACAGAAGATCCGGACCCGGTGGGCTGTGCCACGGTTGTTGTCAGCGACAGCGTTGTTTTCCTGCCTCTGGCGGACCTGATCGACGTCGAGGCCGAGCGCCTGCGCCTGGTGAAGGAACGTGACCAGCTGCAGCAACGACTGCGACGTTCACAGGGCATGTTGGCCAACGAGCAGTTTGTTGCGCGCGCGCCGGAAGCTGTGGTCAGTCGCGAGCGTGACAATCTGCACGAGTTGCAGGCAAGTCTGGAAATTGTGGAGGCGCGCCTGGCCAGTCTGCGCGATTGAGGTCTCATGCTATACTGGCCACAGCAACGGTAGCCAGAAAAACCTATGCCCATTCGGGTCCTTGAAGACGACGTCATCGCGAGAATTGCGGCCGGCGAAGTGGTGGAACGCCCGGCTGCGGTTGTGCGCGAACTGGTTGACAATGCGCTGGACGCCCAGGCCAGCCGCATCGATATTCGGGTGGAGGCTGGTGGGCAGCGACTCATCGAGGTCGTTGACGACGGTCATGGCATTCCTGCTTCCGACATGGAACTGGCCTTCCAGCGCCACGCCACGAGCAAGTTGTGGTCCGTCGAAGATCTGGATGGCATCCAGACGCTGGGCTTCCGCGGCGAGGCCCTGGCAAGCATCGCCGCAGTCAGCCGCCTGCGCATTCGCTCCCGTTTCCGGGATGAACGGACAGGCTGTGCGCTTCTGCTGGAGGATGGCGAGATCGTGGAGCGCGCCAGCCTCGGTTCGCCCCCGGGCACCTGCGTGACGGTAGAAAACCTGTTTCACAACGTTCCGGCCAGACAGAAATTTCTCAGGTCGCCACTTGCGGAAAGGCGACAGATTACCCTGCTGGTCAGCCGCTATGCCCTGGTCCGGCCGCAGGTGCGCTTCACGCTAACGCTGGATGACCGCGAGAGTTTTCGCAGCAGCGGAAATGGCGTTCTTGCCGATTCCCTGGTTGCTGTTCTGGGCAGAGACGTCGCCCGTGACATGCTGCGGGTCAAGCCACTTTCCGCCATTGATGACGGCATACAGGTAAGCGGCTTCGTCTCCGCGCCAGCGTTGCACCGCAGCGACCGTTCCCGCATCACCCTGTTTGTCAATGGTCGCCACGTGCAGGATGCCAGCCTCGCTTACGCCGTCATCCAGGCCTACCACACGCTTTTGATGAAAGGGCGTTTTCCGGTCGTCGTGCTCATGATCAACCTGCCGGCGGAGCAGTTGGACGTCAATGTGCATCCTGCCAAGGCCGAGGTGCGCTTCCAGCGCCCGCGCCAAGTCTTCAGTGCCTTGCTGCGCGCCGTTCGCGCGACCCTGCTGGAAGCAGATGGTAACGCGTCAGGTCCCGGCGGAAACGCTCTGTCTCCCAGGGACCCGGTCGACGAGTTCATGGCGGGCACCTGGCAGGAAGCGCCACCGGTGGCGCGCAAACCCCTGTTTGCCAATGATCAAGAGGTCGGGGCGGCCGTAAAGGGCTTGCCTGCCGCCCCGGAAAGGCCCCGCTCGCTTCCCATGCTGCGCGTCATCGGACAGATCGGCGCAAGTTTCATCGTCGCCGAAGGACCGGCGGGCATGTATCTGATCGACCAGCATGCGGCCCATGAGCGTATCCTTTACGAGGAATTCCTCGAACGGCAGGAGCGTGAAGAGTCCATGTCCCAGTTCGCTCTGGCCGGCGAAACTGTGGAACTTCCCGCCAGTGATGCCAGCCTGATCGTCAATAGTCAGGACCAGTTGCGCGCCGTGGGCCTCGAACTGGAGCCCTTCGGCACCAATACCTTCCTCATTCGCAGCATCCCGGCCATGCTGGCGGACCATGAACCTCGTGAGGTCTTGCGCGGCGTTCTTGAAGAACTGGAGAGAGGCCTGAAGCCGGGGAAAGCAACTCTGGAGCAGAGACTAATTCGTCGGGTCTGCAAACAGGCCGCGGTGAAAGCCGGCACCGTTCTGGGCAGAGAAGAAATGCAGGGATTGGTGCGTCAACTGGAACGCACGCAATCGCCCCTCACCTGCCCGCACGGGCGACCCACCCTGCTGCACATGTCGTCCGGCCAACTCGCGCGGGAATTCGGCCGTCACTAGAGCGGGGCCAGTACCGCTCAGCGGCTGCTCCATCGGAAGCGATTCGGCGTCGGATAACCGCTGATAATGCCGTACACGCCATTTTCGTCCACACGGGCGACGCTCACCGTCCATGTCAGGTCCCCTGGATTTCCGCCGGTGGGCACCATCGATTCCGGCAGCAAAAGAGAGGTATCGCGCGTGACGGCATTATGCACGACTCCGGCTTCATCGGAAATCTGCACAAGATAGACTTCTCCCGTCGGGAGGGTTCCTACGCTTAGCCATTGCAGGCGAATCGCCGTCGCAGGCAGGACGCTATCCTGCGCGGGGAAAACGATGCGGGGAGGCATCCAGGTCGGCGTGGGCGTGGCCGTTTCCCTGCCGGAAAAGGTAGGGGACAAGGTTGGCGTCAGCGTGGGAGCGGGCACACGGACGATCTGTCCCACGTTTAGCAGGGGATTGCATTCCGGACCACCGCTGCGCAGGCCAAAATCGCAGCGTGAAAAAGCAATTTCGGGGTTGAGAATGGATACGATTTCCAGGGTCGTGTCGTGCTGAATGACGATATCTATCACGGTCTGGCCGGCAACCACCACATGTTCGGCAATCTCCGTGTCGTAGTTGAGGCCGGTGTCGGGTGAGGTCGGCACGATTCGCTCGGCAAGCGCAGGGGGTACCGGCAATGGAGTGAAATCCGCCGGCAGGGACGTGGCTGTGGGACGGGGTACAAGAATGACGCTGCCTTCCCCCGGCAAGAGATTCGGGTTGGGGATGTTTTCATTCATCTGAACAATGGCGTCAAAGACCCCGAAGTCGCGATAGCCGTATCTCTGAATGATGAATCCCAGGGTTTCACCCTCACGAACCGTGTGTCGCCAGGGGCCGGGAGTCGGGCCTGGCGTTGCAGCCTCCGGCGCTGGCAAGGGTGTTACCGTCACAACGTTTACTGCAATCGCTGAAGTCGGGGTGCTTGAGAATTCGGGCTGCGGTTGGGTCTCCACCGAGGTGACCTCGGTGACAGTCACGGTGACAGCCAGGCCGTCGTCCAGGCGCACGAAATTGCAGCCCGTCAACATCAGCAACGCGAACAGGGCGGCGAGAGTTGGCTTCACCCCCTTGTCTCCCACAGAAACTGACGGGTGTCCGACTCAAGAATATCGCCGTCGCCCTCACCCTGTATCAACTGAATTCGCCAACGGTAGCCGTGCCATCCGGGTTGCGTTTCCTTCCATTCGGCGGGCAAAACGAGATTCAGGGACGTGGTTGCTTCTGTGTAGGTCCGTCCGCTGGACAGACTCTCCACCACGACCCTCCATGTTTCGCCTGCAGACAGTGAACCGGATGCGACCCAGCGCAGGGTTACCAGTTCGTCAGCATTGTAATTTCGATTGTCAGGCGGACTGAAAGCCACAGGAACGTTGACCGTGGTTGTCGGCGTTGCGCTGGGGAGGCCCGATGGCGTGGGAGACTGCGTTGGCGTCGGCGTGGGCGCCGGCACGCGCAATTGCTGTCCATCGTAAATGGTAACCACGCAACTGGGTCCGCCCGATGCCTGGCCGAAGTCGCACTGGGAAAAGGTGACTTCCGGGTTTAATTCTGACAACACCTTGAGATCTGTTCCGAAACGAAATGCGATGCCGACAATCGTTTCACCGCCGCGCACCTGGTGCCACATTACGCCTGGTTGCAGCGTCGGGTCCGGCCGGCCCGACCCGCCGGATATGGGCCGGGCCACCGAAACCGAATTTTCGTCACCGGCGTTTGCAGCGTTGTCCTGGCGGCCCGGCAGAGATTCGGGGACATTCGCAGCGGCGATTTCCGTCGGCCAGGGGATGACAAGCTCCTGACCAGCCTGCAGCAATTCGGCAGAAGCCAGGTTGTTGTCCTCCAGAACCTGGACCAGGACGTCCAGGTCCCTGTGGCCGCAGCGCGTCACCAGGGCGATCAGGCTGTCACCGCTGCGGACTTTCTGCAGGCAGGGTGCGCGCGTCGGCGTTTCGGTCGCCGTCGGCGGCGGCACGGGGGTCCTGGTGACGGTCGGAAGGTACAAGGTGGGCACGGGTGTATCCGTCGCGACCGAGGTTGGAGGCAGCTGGACTGCGGCCGTCGGGGCAAGGGCAATGTTGCTGCCGGCCAACAGCCAAATTGCAAGTTGCAAAAGTACCCCGGTGCAGAGCGTGGCCGCCAGGGCCAGCGCAAGCAGGGTCAGACAGGTGCCGCTGCGCCAGCGCAGGCGGCTTTCCGCCAAATCGGCAAGATCGTTGGTCTCCGGGCCGTAGTTCCCCACACCCTCCTGCCAGGGCATAACGCGTGTGAGATCGGCCCCGCAATTGGCACATTTTGATTGCGACGCATCGTTGTTCGTATTGCATATGGGGCATAACTTGACAGCCAATCAGCACGCCCCTGTCACTCCACCCTCAATTGTCCGCCGCGGCCGGGTCTCTGTCATGTTGCGCAAAATCAATCATAATCTTGAGCGTACCGGGGTGGGCAGCCCGCTCCATGGCCCGCAAACCGTCACGCAGTGGGTATCTGGCCTCAATCAGAGATTTCACGTCCACGAGTCCCTGTTCCAACGTCTTTAGTGCGGGTGCGAAAGGGCCGCAGCGACTGCCCCTGATGGCGATCTCCCTGACGGCGACCTGAGTCATGTCTACCTTTGGTGTGCCATGGTAGGTGCTCTTCAACACTATGGTCCCGCGCGAGCGGACGAGACGCAACGCTGCTTCCAGCCCGCTGGCCGCGCCACTGGCTTCAACCACAACCGAATAGGCTTGTGGTTCTGTATCTTCGATTTGCAGGGCAGCAATGCCCCATCGAAGCAGCAGGCAGGCCTGTTTCTCGTGCCGGACGATGACAGATACATCGGCGCCCGTCAGTTGCAGTACCTGCGCAATGAGCAGACCCAGTTTGCCGGCGCCGACAACCAGTATCGGCGTACCCGGCTGAATATGCACGGCCTCGGTGACCTGCAGGGCTGCCGCAAGGGGCTCGGTGAAAACGGCCGCATCGTCGCTCACGCCCTCCGGCACGTTATGCAGGTTTCGAAGGGGCAGACGCAGATAGTCGGCGAATGCGCCAGGATAACCGTGAATGCCCAGGGCATGGCGCGCCAGGCACTGGCTGGGGATGCCAAGACGACACAGTTGGCAGTCACCGCAACTGATGTTTATTTCGCCCGCAACGCGCCGGCCGCGCCAGGAGTCCGGCCCCTGCACGACTTCACCACAAAACTCGTGGCCGGGTATGCCGCGAAAATCATACATGCCGCGAACCAGCTCGAGGTCGGTATTGCAAATGCCGGCGCTGCGCGTTCGGATCAGGACTTCGCCGGCTGCGGGCGTTGGCAGCGGAACGTCCTCGACCAGTTGCAGGGTTTCATCGAAGACCAGCGCGCGCATTTCAGGCCGCGGCCCCCGTCGCCCTGTTTCCCCGCAAGGTCAGTTCGCCCTTCTCCCAGGCAACCAGCAGCGGCACTGCCGTAAAGATCGAGGAATACGTGCCCGACAGCAGGCCGACGAAGAGGATAAAGATGAAGTGGCGAATGGTCTCTCCGCCGAAGAGCAGAATCGCCGCCATGATGAAGAAGGCATTCAACTGGGTTCCCAGCGAGCGGTGAATGGATTCCAGAATGCTGCGGTTGACGATGGTCTCCCAGGGTTCTCCCAGATACTTTGGCACGTTCTCGCGTATGCGATCGAAGAGAACGATGGTGTCCTGAATGGAGAAACCCACGATGGTCAATAGCGCGGTGAGAAACAACGCATCCGCCTCCCAGCCCAGTAACAACCCGGTCAGCGACATGACGCTGGCGACGATCAACACGTCATGCAACATGGCCGCCACGGCGCAAACGCCATATCGCAGGGCGCGCGGAACCTGCCGAAACGCGAGCACGATGAAGGCAATAACCACCAGTGTGGCCACCAGCACCGCCACCACGGCGGCCTGCGTCACTTCGCGGCCAATCGTCGCCGACACGCTTTCTGTCCGTAGCAGATTCATGTCAAGTGTTGCAAGCTGGTCCAGCTCCGCAATGATCTGGTCGCTCACCGCTGCCTGCTGAATGGTAGACCGCAACGACCAGCGCCTCTCTGACTGGTCGCCCAGTTGCTGCACGATGACGTGTTCGTCTCCGAATGCGGCGAAGACCCGGCGCAGGTCTGCTTCGCCTGGCTCACCATCGGTGAACGTGATTTCGTAGATGCTGCCACCGACGAAATCGATGCTGAGACGAAAGGGGGAACCGGTCGTCAGGGTCGAGAAGAGCATAATCAATACGCCGATCCCGAGGACAGTTGTCGAAAGCAGGAAAAAGAAGCGACGCTTCTGGATCAGGGAATACATCGCTAAACGCCCGGCAGCCAGCGGCTCTGCTGCGGCGAGTTGCGCAGCAGGGCGACGAAGAGATGCAAAAAGGTGCGCGTGACCAGCACTGCCGTAAACAGGTTGAGGACCAGGCCGAGCCCGAGGGTCACCGCAAATCCGCTGACGATACTGGCGCCGGGGGTCTGCCCGAAGAGAAAGAGAATGATGCAAATGATGATCGTCGACACATTCGAATCGCGGATTGAGGTCCAGGCCCGGTCAAAGCCGGCGTTCAGTGCCTCGTCCACGCTCTTGCCAAGCCGCAATTCCTCCTTGATGCGCTCAAAAATGAGAATATTGCCATCGACTGCCGTCCCTATGCCAATCAGGAAACCGGTGATGGCCGGCAGGGTCAGGGTAACCGGGATCAGCCGGAAGAGCGCGAGGTTGATGACGATAAAGACCAGCAGCGCAAGATCAGCTGCCAGGCCGGGAAGGCGATAGTAGACGAGCATGAAAACCAGCACGGTGATCACGCCGATGACGCCGGCCCGGATGCTGAGTGCCACTGACTCTTGTCCCAAAGTCGCGCCGACCTGGGCCGTGCTCTCCACGCTGAGTGGTATCGGCAGGGCGCCTGAACGCAATTGCAGGGCAAGGGTACGCGCCTCTTCCTCGCTGAAATCGCCGGTGATCACACCTCCGCTGGTCAGTTCCGCCTGGATTACCGGCGCCGACAGGACCACACCATCCAGTACAATGGCCATCGGCTGGCCTATGCTGTTGGCAGTGAAGGGCCCAAATACCGCGCCACCCTCTTCATTCAGCTCAAACTGGATCAGCCAGTTGCCCGCGCTCATCTGGTCGTAGCCGGCCACCGCCGCCTGCAGACCTGCACCGGTCATGATGGTGTTGAAGGGCTGCCTCGTCAGCGGGTTTACATGAGCATCCAGGGCAAGTCGGTCGCTCTGCCCTCCAGCCGGATTGGCAAGCGATTGCGTTCGCTGTTTTTCGATCTCAAGCTGGGCGGTCGTCAGAATTCGTTGACCGGTGAAATCCTGTGTCTGCACGCCCAGTCCACTGAAATCGACAAATTCGAGCAGGGCCGTCTGCTGAATGGTCCTTACCGCCTGCTCGGGGTCGCTGACGCCGGGCAACTCCACCAATATCCTTCCGCTGCCAGGCAGCACCTGAATCGTGGCCTCACTGACGCCCAGCGCATCGATGCGTCGCGCCACGTTATTGGCCGTCTGACCCAGGTCTTCGGCGGTGAACTGCTCCGGCGGAAGGTCCGCCCTGAGCAGCACGCGCAGGCCTCCCACGAGGTCCAGACCAAGTGGTTGATCAATTGACAGCGCAATTTCCGGCACGCCGTCACCATTGCTGTCGACGACCAGGTCACCGCCATTTGGCAGGCTCACGCGTAACGCAATGGCGGCGAGCAGGACGATTAGCAGCAACCAGCGAAAGTGGGGGCTCATGACGTTGGCTCAGTTGCTTCTTCGGAATCTCTGGAAGGCTGGCGGGACTGGCGCGCCAGTTCCTCCGCGTCGAAGGGGGCCAGCAGGGAAGAGGCGATAATGCGGACACTTGTGCCTTCGGCCAACTCAACCCAGGCGACCCCGCCCTGCAGGTCCGTAATGCGACCGACCAGCCCGCCGGCTGTGATGACTTCGTCACCTTCGGCCAGACTGCGCACAAATCGCTGGCGCTTCTGGAAGTCCCGTTGCCGCGGGAACAGCACCATGGACCACCAGGCGCCCAGCCCCAGCAACATCAGGACGGCCAAAATGAGGACTTCCTGCATGCATACCTTCTGCAAAAGTCGGACAGCGCCAGTATACCCCTGCCTGCATGGCACTTACAGGGGCGCTTGACAGTCCCTGCCTGGCATTTCAGAATAGGCGGCCAGACCGAAACGGAATCCCTGTCCGTGAAGGTCGCCTGCAGAGAAGGGGCGGAAATGCGTATAGAAACCAATCACACTCTGGTAAGGCGCAACCGCCGTCTGGCCCAGTACCTGTTTTTCATCAGCATCGCCGTACTAGTGGGTTCTTTCATTTACGTGAATTCCCAGGCACTGGGAGGAGAACTGCCGGAACCCGGCACGCTGGAAGGCACCTTGTACCTCTTGTTGCCGGCCCTGGTGCTGCCCTTCGGCGTCATATCCTCCATGATTTCCGTGCGCATGACGAATAACTGGATTCGTCAACCCCGTCCGGAAGAGGCCCTGCGCTCCGGTCTGAAGGGACTGAGCAATCGCAGCGTACTCTACAACTACCTGCACATGCCCCTGCGTCACCTGCTGATCTGCCCCCAGGGCGTGTTTGCCATCACGACGCGCTTCCAAAACGGGAGTTATCAGGTAGAGGGTGAGCGCTGGAAAACACAGCAGAGCACTTTCAGCCAATTTACCAGCTTTTTCCGCCGCGACGGCATTGGTCACCCCGTTTCTGAAGCCCGGTCTCACGCTGCGCGTCTTCAGGCGCATTTGCCGGAAGGCATTGAAGCGCGTCCGCTCATTGTCTTCGTCGACCCGGCCGCGAGCCTGGAGGTCAGCGAGTCTCCGGTCCCCGTACTCTTCGCGGACAGCAAGCAGGAACCGAATATTCGGGACTATCTGCGCAAGATTCCCGAGCAGGAGCGGCAGCCTATGTCCGCCGCCCAAATCGAAGATTTCGAGGCGGCGACACTCGCCGATTGATCATGACCCGCGCGCAAACGCTTGCGCTACTGGTCGCCATCCTGCTTGCAGGTTTCATTCTGCGACTCAATCAGCTGGACAGCTTTTCGTTCCGCGGTGACGAAGCCTTCACCGTGCTCAACTGGGTCAATCGGCCCCTGGCCGAGACGCTGCAGAGCGAAATTCCGGTCAGGGACCCGCAGCCGCCGCTGGCCTACGCCCTGTTTCGGGGCTGGGCCCTGGTCTTCGGTACCGGCGAGCTGGTCATGCGTGTGTTGCCGGTCTTTGGCAGCCTTGCAGGGATTGCAGGCATGTACGCACTGGGACATCGTATTGACGGCCGTCGTACCGGCCTGCTCGCCGCGGCCCTTCTGACAGTTCATCCCTTTATGATTTGGCACGCCCAGGACGCCCGACCCTACGCCATCTGGGTCGCAGCCAGCACCATCGCCGCCTGGCTGGCGCTGTGCGCCCTTCGCCGGGACCGCGCCAAAGACTGGCTGCTGTACGTTCTGGCTGCCGCCTCCGCCGCCTACCTTTACTACCTGGAGATCTTTTTTCTTGTTGCCCTGAATATCTACGCCATATTCTATTTGCGCAAAAGGCTGAGCCTGTTGCGAAGATGGTTGGCCGCGCAGTTTCTGTTGGCTGTGGTGCTGGCGCCCTGGTATCTGCAGGAACGGCTGTTGCTTGGCAGCGGCTACGGCGGCACTGCCGGCGTCACGGAGCCCCTGCAACTGGTCACCTGGCTCTTGCCTGCCTTGCAGTTTGGACGAAGTCTGTCGCCAGAAATCGCCGCACGCAGTTCCCTGCTTGTCATCTGCGCCCTGCTGGCAGGGCTGTGGTTCATGGCGCGGCGCAATAATCGTTACACGATTTACGTCGGCCTGGCTGCTTTCCTGCCGCCCCTGCTGCTGGGACTCGCAGCCATGTTCCTCAATGTGTTCGCTCCGCGATACGTGCTCGCCAGCACCCCTGCCTGTCTGCTGCTGCTGGTCAGCCTTGCTGTGGCGCTGTGGCGACGGGCCCTGTGGACACGCTTGCTGGCCACAGCCATTTTCGCGGCATGGCTCGGTCTGATGTTGCACAGTTTGAACAATGCCTGGTTCAACCCGGAATTCGCCAAGTCACCGGACTGGCGCGGTCTCGCACTGTATCTGCGCCAGGAGACTGTCCCGGGTGACATGGTCATCCAGACGGCCGCCGATGAGGCTTTCACGCTCTACCATGAAGACTGGACGGATTTCCTGCGTTTGCCGGCCAATCCGGTCCAGAGCGAAGACGAGATTCTGGAGGCGCTCCGGTCCGCCCAGGTTACCCATGGAAGTCTGTGGCTGGTGGCCAGTCCACCACCCGGTTGGCCAAACCGCAATGTCGTCATCGACTGGCTGGACGCCAACATGCAGCTCGTTCGAACAACCAGGATTGGCGTTTTGCCCGTTCGCCAGTACCGATCGTGGGAGGTTCGGGCGGAAGAACTCGCTGCAGGAAACCTGGCGACCTTTGCTGACGTTGCCGAGCTGGCGGGCGCAGCGACAGGACGCACGCCCACTGACCTGGTCGTCCAGCTGATTTGGCGGGCAGTCGGACAATCAGGCGCTTCATTGAAAGCATTTGTACATCTTTACGACGCGCGTGGGCCAGCGGGTGGTTCCCCGCTGTGGAGCCAGGACGACCAGTACATTCAGGACGGTCGGGTGGACACGCGGTTGTGGGAAATCGGGTCCACACTGCACGATACCTACCAGTTGCCGCTCGCCGGCGTCTCGCCAGGGCGTTACGGTCTGTTCGCCGGCCTTTACGACCCGGACAGCGGCGAGCGCTTGACGACGGACAGGGGGACCGACAGCGTCCTGGTTGCCCAGGTCACCCTCCAGGCCCCCGGGCCCGGAGACAGCTAAACGTTCCAGGCCTGCAGTACGACAATCAGCAAGGGCACCAGGCCGGACACGGCAATCAGGGCAACGAAAGCCAGAAGGATTGTCACAAGGTCCAGTTCAACCGGAAGGCTTCTCTTCTCTTGCGGTGCCCGCCCAGGCGAGTCCGACATGGGTTGCCCTTCCCGTTGGGAGGACCGCTGCCCGGAAAACATCGGAGCGGCGCCCTGGGCCGCCTGCCCGGGCACTGGCGCAGCAGCCGATGATGGCGAGGGAACAGACCCCTTGACTGGTCCAGGGGGCGGCGCCGGCGACGTGAAGGACCGACTGTGATCGCGCAAACTGGCAAGCACCTTTCCCAACTGGTCAGCGGTACGGAAACGCGCCGCCGGTTCCTTTTGCATGACACGGTGAACGATTTTTGAGATGTTTTCCGGAACGGCGGCGTTGACGTCGATGACGTGCGGCACGCGTTTGTTGACATGGGCCTGCGCCAACTCCTGCGGGCTGTCACCACCATAGGGCAACTCCCCCGTCAACATCTCAAACATCACCACCCCGATGGAGTAGACGTCCGCCGCCGGAGTGGGTCGCAGACCCCTGGCCTGTTCAGGTGAATAGTAGTGGGGGCTGCCCCAGACGATCTGCTGTTGGCGGGCCGGCAGCGTATCGCTGAGCGCCTGGGCGATGCCGAAATCGGCCACCTTGACCTTGTTGTCGGAAGTCAGGAGGATGTTTTGCGACTTGACATCCGCATGCACGAAACCGGAGCGATGGGCGAAACCAATGCCCGCGCAGATCTGTATGGCAAGCTCAAGGGCTTCATCGACCGACAGCAAGCGCTTGCTGCGTATGACCTTTTTCAGGTCCTGCCCCTCAATGTACTCCATGACCATGAAATGGGTATTCCGGTCGCTGCCCACGTCATGCACGGTCACGATGTTGGGGTGAGCCAGACGGGCCACCGAGCGCGCCTCGTTGCGAAAGCGTTTCACGAAACCGGGATCGCTGGTCAGGCTGGGGCGCAGCACCTTGACAGCCACGACCCGCGCCAGGCGTTGGTCCAGCGCCTTGTAGATCACGGCCATGCCACCGGAACCAAGTTGGCCCAGTAGGCGATAGCGCTGATTCAGAATGTTTTCGGCGGATGCCATGGCCACGCCTGGAACTGGTCAACTGCCTCGTCAGGCCCTGGACAAGCTGTCGGCCAGCCTCAGGGCGCTGCGATCCGTCAACGACGCCACGAAATCTACCACCACCCGTACAGGCTCGCCATTCGCCAGCCGGACGCGCCAGTAGCGAGGCAAGGAATCAGGGTTTGCCATACAGGCGCTGAAAATGGTCTCAATGCTGTCTCTGGCGAGCCGTGCTGTGGGCTGCAATTGCTCGTGAAGATACATGTGCTCGTAAAGGAAATCGGAAAGTTCACCTTTCATGGCCAGAAGGCCATCACTGTGAGCGACTACGTCGTAGCGCTGTGACTGCACGTCCAGGGATGAGTTCGGCGAAAGCGCTTCAATCCGGGCTGCAGATTCCGTTAGGACATCTTCTACCTGCAGTCCGATCAATTCCCGAATGAACAAATGCCGGGCAATGCCGTCGTCGCCTGCGCCAGGCCACCCCTCACCCCCCTGTTCCCACAGCCGCCAGATCTCAAGCGCTTCCAGGTCGACCCAATGCAAAAGGCCGGACTGAAGACCATCGTCCAGGTCGTGCGCCTGGTAGGCGAGGGAATCACTGACATTGGCGATTTGCGCTTCCAGGCTTCCGCGAAGACCGGGGGGAAATCCTGTATGAGCTGCCAGATCACGTTCGGTCTCGTGACGCATCATGCCTTCCAGCGTCTCCCAGGTGAGATTCAGGCCCGGCCAGCCCTGGAAGCGCCTCTCCAGGTCCGTAACGATCCGCCAGGCCTGCAAATTGTGATCGAAGCCGCCAACCCCTGCTGCGAAGTCATTGAGGACGGCCTCTCCAACGTGACCGAAGGGCGGATGTCCCAGATCGTGAGCCAGGCAAATCGCCTCGACAAGGTCCTCGTTGGCGGAAAGCGCCCGGGCCAGCGCCCTCCCGATTTGCGCTGTTTCCAGGGTGTGGGTAAGGCGCGTACGATAGTAATCGCCGGCGTCATTGAGAAAGACCTGGGTCTTGTATTCAAGGCGACGAAAGGCAGCGGCATGGATGATTCGGTCCCGGTCACGCTGAAAGGCGGTACGCCGGGCCGGTTCGGCTTCCGGATGCTTCCTGCCCCGGCTGTTGGCGCTCAACAGCGCCCAGGGACCCAGAATCGCGTTTTCGACTTGTTCCAGTTCCTCACGATCGCGGATCATGGTCCCGCTCCGAAAGCCCTTCCTCCATTGTAGCCCGACCTCCGGCAACCTGGAGCCAGCCAGAGTTGCTGCAATGTGCTATACTCCGTTGCAGGGTCGGACGCAAAGGGTGTCGGCCCGCGAGGCGGTGCCATGGATATCAATCAGACAGTCCGCATGATCGAGTGGCTGGACGAGGAGCGGCGCCGCGACAAGGCCAGCATAGCCCGAATGGAAGAGCGTCTTTCGATACAGCAGGAAATGCTGGACGTCCTGCAGACGCGCCTGATCGGGATTGAAAGTGAACATTCGACGCTTCGCAGCGCACAACCCGGCGCCAGTCGGGAACGGGAAGTTGTCGAAGGTCTGCGCGCGGAGTTGCTGCAGCGCCTGGAAACCGGTGAAGCGCGCCGACGGGAAGCCGAGGAGGAGGCAGTTCGGCGGGCAGACCTGTTGCGCGAGCAACTGGACCGGCCCATCCGTGAACTTGAAAACAAGCTCATGGAGATGGAACGCAACCAGGGCAACATCCCGGCCTTCCAGACGGAAAGTGACCGTGTCACCGGGGCCCTGTATGAACTCGGGCAACGCGTTGACGACCTTTACCGTCAGCTGGAGGAACCTGAGCGGCGCCTGTCCATGCTGGAGGAACAACGGCGGCAGGACAGCCGCAGTCACAGCGCCACGGCGGCGGAACTGCCGGAAATGCAGAGGCAAATCGACGCAGGTCGCAACAAACTGGCTTTGGTCGAAGACCTGGTTTTGCGCACGGAAGGCCAGATTCGGGAACTGGCTAACTCCGAACTTGAGCGACGCGACTCGATCCAGTCATTCATAGATTCCCAGGGCATGCATTCACGCCAGCTTGAACAGCTTATCGAAGCCTACAGCGCACGCTTCTCCGAATACGACATTAACATGGAACACTTTTCACGGCGCTTCGAGACCTGGGCGGAAGTATTCCGGGAAATGAAAGCGCTGGTGGACCGCTTCGAACGCAATCAGGAACGTCTGGAGCTTCGTTTCAACGAACTGATTGAAGTGCAACGTATCGCGGAAGAACGTTTGCGGCAGGATTGGGAGCGGCTCAGCGATGAGGAACAGCGCCGGCGCAAACAATTCACCCTGGCCAACGATGAAGTCTGGCGCAGTCACGACCGCGAATTCGAGCGATTCGTCAAGGCTGTCGAAAACCTGCGCGAACGCTTTCCGCCGATCGAGGATGCTCTGGAGCGAATCTGGATGCTGGAACGTGAACGCGTGCGACGCCACCACGAACACGATCTTTCCCTCTTGCAGGAATACGACCGCGAGCAGGACAGCGGGTTGCTGTCGGCCACGGATGACGAGATCCCTGGTACCAATGGCATGGACCGCAACAGCGGTTGACGATGCGCGTCATTGGAACCGCAGGCCACGTTGATCACGGCAAAACCACACTGGTCAGGCATCTGACGGGGATAGACACGGACCGACTGGCGGAAGAAAAGGCCCGCACGCTCACCATCGATCTAGGCTTTGCCTGGCTCACACTCCCAGACGGCGAGCAACTGGGGATCATCGACGTCCCCGGCCACCGCGACTTCATCGAGAACATGTTGGCCGGAGTCGGCGGCATCGATGCCGTTTTGCTGGTGATCGCCGCTGACGAAGGGGTGATGCCGCAAACTCGTGAACATCTTGCGATCCTGGACCTGCTGGGCATCGAAGCCGGTCTGGTGGCGCTTTCACGGGTTGATCTGGTTGAGGATCCGGAGTGGCTGGACCTGGTGGAGGACGACGTGCGGGAATTGCTCGCCGACACCTGTCTGGCAGATGCCCCGATCCTGCCGGTTTCGGCGACTACAGGCGTTGGCATGGATGCGTTGCTGACACAACTGGCGGCGCTGCCCGGGCAGCGCCCGTCCCGACAGGATTTCGGCCAGCCACGTTTGCCGATTGACCGTGTTTTCACGATGAGCGGCTTCGGCACGGTCGTCACGGGCACGCTAGGCGGAGGTTCCCTGCGCGTCGGTGATGAGGTCGAGTTGCAACCTGGCGACATGCGCGGGCGAATTCGCAGTCTGCAATGCTACCAGCAGAAGGTCAACGAGGCCTGGCCCGGCTCCAGGGTGGCGGTGAACATCAGCGGATTGACGAAAGCGGACGTCACGCGTGGGCACGTTTTGACAGGGCCTGGTCAACTCAAACCCACAACGCTGGCGGACGTGCGCCTGCGTTACCTTCCCACCGCGTCGCGTCCGTTATCCCACAACGCAGAAGTCAAGTTCTTTTCCGGCACCTGCGAAGCGGTCGCCCAGGCCCGTCTGCTGGAAGGCGACGCTTTGGCGCCCGGCGAGACTGGTTGGCTGCAACTTCGCCTCGCCAGCGAACTGCCACTAAACATCGGGGACCGCTTCATATTGCGTTGGCCCTCCCCCGCAGAAACGACTGGCGGTGGCACTGTTCTCGATCCGCATCCCGGCCGGCACTGGCGGCGCAACCAGCCCCAGGTGCTGCAGCGCCTGCGCATTCTGTCCGACGGCAAACCGGAGGAACGGGTGACACTGGCAGCGCGGGGGCGCAGTCCACGTTCCCGCGACGATCTGATGCGATTGAGCGGTCTGGCGCCACTTGCTTTCGACCACGCCCTGGAAAATGCCTTGCAGGCGGAGACGGTTACAAGCCTGCCCGACGGTCGCCTGCTGGCCACAGAAGACCGGGACTCCCTCATGCGCGAAATGCGCGAGTTGCTGGCGGCCCGGCATCGACAGTTTCCCCTGCGACGCGGCATGCAGCGGGAAGACCTGCGCAGTACGCTTGAAATTGAAGCGGGCCTGCTGGGTTTCCTGCTCGACAGTGACGCGGAAGTCCATGCCCGCGCGGATGTCGTCAACCTGCGCGGACACAAGGTCCGTTTCTCGGCTGAACAGCAGGCACGGGTACAGGAACTGAAAGCCAGACTTCAGGCCCAGGCCTTTACGCCGCCCTCCTGGTTGGAAGCTACGTCAATTGCGGGCGAAGAGTTGTTGCTCGCCCTGGTTGAAGAAGGGGCTCTCGTACGGGTTTCGCCGGAAGTCTTCTTCTCCCGGGACAGTTGGCAGAAAATGTTGCGGGCAACAATGGAGATCATCGAAGAGGATGGCTCGGTCAGCGCCAGTCAGTTGAGAGACCGCTTCGACACTTCGCGCAAGTACGTCATCGCACTTCTGGAATCACTTGACGAGGCGCGGATCACCCGGCGTGAGGGCGACGTTCGCGTCCGCGGGACCGTGCCACTGTCTACGCTGTTTGATGAGAATCGGACCGAGACTGTAGAGCAGCGTCATCCCTGATGCGGACGATACGGGCGCCAAGTGCGTTCAGCGTCTCCTCCACCCTTTCATAGCCGCGATCGATTTGCTGAATGTTGGCGATGCGTGTCACCCCTTTTGCGGACAGGGCTGCCAGCAGCATCGCCATGCCCGCGCGGATATCCGGGCTCGAAATGTAGTCCACAGCGTGGAAGGTTGTCGGCCCCTGCACCAGCACACGATGCGGGTCCAGCAACGTAATGCGGGCCCCCATGCGCACGAGATTGTCAGCGAAAAAGAAACGGCTTTCGTACATCCAGTCATGAAACAGTACCGTGCCCGCGCTGCAGGTGGCGATGACCAGCGCGATGCTCATAAGGTCGGGGGGGAAACCCGGCCAGGGCTGCGCCTTGATCACCGGTATGCGTCCGCCCAGGTCCGGTGTGACTGTAAGCGACTGGCGTTCGGATACGAAAATGTCCCTGCCCCGAACCTCCCACCGGACTCCCAGACGCTGGAAGACCTGGGCCACCATCTCGAGGTAGTGCGGGTCCGCGTCCTGAATGAGCAACTCACCGCCAGTGACGACTGCCGCACCAACGTAACTGCCCACTTCCATGAAGTCGGCGCCCACCCGCGCCGCGCCGCCAGCCAGGCGGTCCACGCCGTGAATCACGAGGCAATTCGAACCCGCGCCCGAAATCCTGGCCCCCAAACCGTTCAGCATGCGGCAAAGGTCCTGGATATGGGGTTCCCCGGCCGCGTTTCTGAGTACGGTTGTGCCCTGCGCCAGTACCGATGTAAGGATCAGGTTCTCCGTGGCGGTAACGCTGGCCTCGGCCAGCAGGATGTCGTCGCCGGTCAGATTCCTCGCCCGGAAGTGCAGGGCCTGACCGTCAAAGTCGACCTCAACACCCTGTTGCCTCAGGGCCGCCAAATGCGTGTCCAGGCGCCGCTCCCCGATGAGGTCTCCGCCGGGCATTGGCAAAACTGCCTTCCCCGTGCGGGCCAGCAGGGCCCCTGCAAACACTACGCTGGCCCGGATGCGACTCGCCAAATCGGGGTCCAGTTTCGAAATGGAGATATCCTGTGCATGCACGCGCAGGGTCGAGGGCCCCGTCCATTCAACTTCCGCGCCCAGGTGCTGCATCAACTCGATGACGACGCGCACGTCGACAATGTCCGGCACGTTGTGCAACAGCACTGGTTGATCCGTGAGCAGACAGGCTGGCAGCATTTTTGTAGCGGCGTTCTTGTTGCCGCGGGCATGCATGGCCCCCCTTAAGGGGTGGCCGCCTTCAATCAGAAATTGTTGCATGTCCAGCTCACTGTGACGGAATCTCCGACGTCAAGACCCAGCGCCTGCGCCGCATTGCCCTGGTTGATGCCCACTTCCAGGAATCCACTGCTGCCGACGCAGGCCAGGGTCTCCCCCACTGCTACCTCGCTATAGGTCTTGCACACGCCTTTGACTTCACGGCCACACAGGTCAATGCGCAGTTTGTTGCCTTGTAATCCGCAGGGCGCAGCGCTGCCAAAGCGGGGAGACAGCAACAGATTCCCATCCGCTCGCCAGCGGCAATCCCCCATGCTCGTCACCAGGTTGCCAAAGCGGTCGACGTGCAGGATCTCTGCGCAGAGCCTGTCCGACCTGACTTCAAGCCGTGGCTCAGGCAGTTGCTGAATCGTGGGAACGGAGGAGCCAAGGTCGTCCAGTCCGACGCCGCAGGCCAGATGCGCAGCCAAAGGGGCAAAAATGTCACGGCCATGAAACGTATGGCTGAGTTCCTCCAGGTGCCAACTGCCCTTGTCCGCCGATATGATCCCGTCCGCGGGAGTTTCCGCCAGCGTCCACGAGAGTAAACCATTGTCAGGGGCCACAAAATGACAGCCCCCGGCGGACGCCACCAGGGGGCGCCTTTCACTGCCTACCCCTGGATCAACGACGCAGAGGAAAATCGAACTTGAAGGGAACCAGCGCCAGGAGGTCAGCAGGGAAAAGGCTGCCTGCCTCACGTTTTGCACCTCGATCTCGTGAGTCATGTCGATGAATTCCGCATTCGGGCAAAGGCGGCGCATCACCCCTTTCATGACGGCAACGAAGGGGTCCCGCATGCCAAAGTCCGTCAGGATGGCGATGACTGGTCTCATTCGGCCCTTTCTCTCTGGCGGTCATTGTAACAGCCCTGCAGACTCCCAATCGACACTTGACAGATACAGGCGCGAGCGTATAGTCTGCGCGTCGTCAGGAGGGCACACCGCATGGCCAACCCAGGCAGGGACCGGCATCATTCAGGACAGGTTTGCTGAGTGCTGCCGGGTCTGGCTGGCCTTTATTCAGGTCACAGAATTAAACAGTCCCGGTTCCGGGGCTTTTTTGTTGCATATCGACGGGAGGGAGGTCCATGCTGGCGGTGATCGATTACGGCGCAGGCAACCTTCGCAGTGTCGTCCACGCCCTGCGCGCTTTGGGCGTAAAGGACATGCAGGTCGTGCAGGACGGCGCTGTCCTGCATTGCGCCCGGCGCATCATCCTTCCGGGAGTGGGCGCTTTTGGCGCAGGGATGCAACAACTTGGCGAAAAGCAGTTCATTGACCCGCTTGTCGCCGCGATCAATACCGGTGTCCCCTGCCTGGGCATTTGCCTTGGAATGCAGTTTTTGTTCGAACGCAGCGACGAAATGGGCGAGCACGAAGGTCTCGGGTTGTTGCCCGGCCACGTAACCCGCTTTCCGCCCCACGCTACGCTTAAGGTGCCGCACATAGGTTGGAACGGCCTTGCCCATTGCAAGGCATCGCCGCTGCTGGCCCATGTCAGGTCGGACAGCCAGTTTTATTTCGTTCACAGCTATTATTGCGTACCTGATTGCGAGGAGGACGTCATCGCCAGCACAGACTATGGCGTCGAGTTCGCTTCCGCCGTCCAGCGTGGCGCGTTGTTTGGCGTTCAGTTTCACCCGGAAAAGAGCCAGCAGGCAGGTTTGCAAATGCTTCGCAATTTTCTTGAGTGGGCGCCGTGATCATCTATCCGGCCATTGACCTTCGGGGCGGGTCCGTCGTCCGTCTGCGGGAAGGCGATCCGCAACAACAGGTCACCTTCAACGCCGACCCACTCGCAGCCGCCCGTCGCTGGCTGGAAGAAGGGGCGGACTGGTTACACGTGGTCAACCTCGATGGGGCATTTGCCGAAACAAACGACAATCTGGCCGTGCTGGAAGAAATCGCGGCGACCGACGCCAATGTTCAGTTCGGTGGCGGTCTCCGCTCCCTTGAGCAGATGCAGCGCGCCTTTGATTGCGGCGCCAGTCGCATCGTCCTGGGTACTGTCGCCGTCATGGAACCTGATCTGGTGGAGGAAGCCATTCAGAGATTCGGCGTGGAAGCGGTCTGCGTGGCACTGGATGCCCGGGACGGGAAGATCGCCACCCATGGCTGGCAACAGGTCAGCGACAGTTCCCCTGCCGAACTTGGCGCAGCGATGGCGCAACGGGGCGTGCGTCACGCCCTGTTCACCGACATCAGCCGGGACGGCCGCTTGAGCGGAGTCAACGTGGCTGCGACAATTCGCCTGGCCCGCGACACAGGTCTGCAGGTCATCGCCTCCGGCGGAGTCAGCAGGCTTGACCAAATCGAAGCCCTTGAAGCCAGCGGGCTGGTTGCTGGCGCGGTCATTGGCATGGCCCTTTATCGCGACGAACTCTCCCTGGCCGATGCCCTGGCCGTGGCGGGGAACGGCAGTGATGCTTAGCAAACGCATTATCCCCTGCCTGGATGTCCTGGAAGGCCGCGTGGTGAAGGGCGTCAATTTTGTCGACCTGCGCGACGCCGGCGATCCGGTCGAACAGGCCGTCGTCTATGACCGGGAAGGGGCCGACGAACTCGTTTTCCTGGATATCACTGCCTCACATGAACGCCGCAACACCACGCTGGACATGGTGCGGCACGTCGCAGACAGCGTGTTCATCCCCTATTGCGTAGGCGGCGGCATCCGCAATCTGGCAGACATCCGGGCTACCCTGCTGGCTGGCGCCGACAAGGTCTCCATCAACAGCGCCGCCATCCGCAATCCCGACCTGATCGACGCCGGCGCCTGGAACTTCGGCAGCCAGTGCATCGTCGTCGCCATTGATCCACGCCGCAATGAAGCCGGCAATTACGAAGTGTTCATCAATGGTGGCCGTCTGCCGACCGGGCGCGACGCCATCGACTGGGCGCGGGAAGCCGAATCCCGCGGGGCCGGTGAGATCCTGCTCACCAGCATGGACGCCGACGGGACCCTGGACGGATACAACATCAATCTGACTCGAAGCATCGCCGATGCCGTATCCATCCCGGTGATTGCCTCGGGCGGAGCCGGCCGCAAGGAACATTTTCTGGAGGCACTTACCGTCGGTCGCGCGGACGCCGCATTGGCCGCCAGCGTTTTTCACTACAACACGATGCGTATTGGCGAACTCAAAAACTGGCTGAAGGAACAGGGCGTGGCGATGCGTACCAATGGATGGGACTATGAGCGACTTGAAAGCGATCGAGTGGAATGAGCAGGGTCTTGTACCTGCGATCGTTCAGGATTCAGAAACCAGACAGGTCTTGATGCTCGCCTGGATGAACGCCGAGTCCCTGCGGCAAACGCTTGAGACCGGTGAAACTGTTTTCTGGAGCCGCAGCCGCCAGGAACTGTGGCACAAGGGTGCCACGTCCGGCAACACACAGCGTGTACGCGCTATCCATCTGGATTGCGATGCCGACTGCCTGCTTGTCGAGGTCCAGCCAGCCGGTCCGGCCTGTCACACGGGTGCAGTGTCCTGCTTCTTTCGAAACCTGAAGATGGAGTCTCCGGGACCGGGAGCGATTGAATGACAGAAATGCTGGACTATCTGGAGACTGTCATTCAGGAGCGCAAGGCGAACCCTTCGCCGGACAGCTACACGGCATCCCTGTTTGCTGCCGGCGAAAACAGGATCGCTCAGAAGCTGGGGGAAGAGGCGACCGAAGTAATCGTTGCGGCCCTGGGACAGGACCGCTCGGCCCGGATCAATGAGTTTGCCGACCTCTTTTATCACGCACTGGTCCTGATGGCCCAACTGGACATTTCCCTGGCCGACGTCTGCGCCGAGCTTGAGCGGCGTCACCGCCAGTAATGGCCCCGGACCCGCCGGAAGGCATCTTCGTCGCCGAAAGCGAGATCGAGGTTCGCTACGCCGAAACCGACGCGATGGGCGTCGTGCATCACGGCAGCTTCGTGATCTATCTCGAACTGGGGCGCACGGGCTACATGCGCCAACGCGGCCACGACTACAGCAGCTTTGAGAGCACGGGTCATCACATGGCGGTTGTGGAACTGAACGTCCGCTATCACCGCCCCGCCCGTTACGGTCAACGCCTGCGCATGCGCAGCTGGATTGAAGACATGAACAGGCGTGCCATCGTTTTTCGCTACATCATTTCCGACGCAGGGGACGATACACGTCTCGTCACCGGCAGCAGCCGTCACGTGTGTATTACGCAGACGGGCCTGGTCGCCACGATCCCTGAACCCTGGCTTTCCTGGCGCGGCACCTGAAGCAGCGCCCCCGGAGAGAATCGAACTCCCGACCTACTGTTTAGAAGACAGTTGCTCTATCCACTGAGCTACGGAGGCCAGTTGCATTGTAGGCCCCGGAGGCAGTGAGTGTCAAGCAGCGGCGGCATGCCCGCACGGCTTGATTGCAGGCAGTAAATGTGATAAAATGCACAGGAAACAGGCAGCTGTTCCACACCTGCTTTCCAGTTCGAAATCCAGTAAGACTGCACCAGGCCTGTCTGACACTGGACGGGCCCTGATTCTGACGTTGCGCAGGGAGAAGACATGCCCGATCCGGCAAAAGCCCTTGCCTACACCGAGGAAAACATCCAGAAGCTGGACCCCATCGAGCACATTCGCCTGCGACCCGGCATGTACGTCGGCGGGACCGACAGCAGCGCCCTGCACCATCTGATTTACGAAGTGGTTGACAATTCCATAGACGAAGCCCTGGCCGGTCGCTGCGACCGGATCGAGGTTACCCTGCTTCCCGGAAACAGCGTCCGTGTTGAGGACAACGGCGTTGGTATTCCGGTGGGAATCCACAAGACCGAAAAGGTTTCCACGCTGGAGCTGGTCATGACCCAGGTGGGAGCGGGCGGAAAGTTTGATGACCGGGCCTACAAGGTCAGCGGCGGCCTGCACGGCGTGGGGCTTTCCGCCGTCAACGCGCTGTCCGCGAACTTCCTGGCGGAGGTCCGCCGCGATGGCTGGCTCTGGAGTCAGAGCTACGAGGCCGGCAAACCCGTCAGCAAGGTGAAGAAAGTGCGGCGACTGCGCAAGAATGAGCGCAGCGGCACCTGCCAGACTTTCACGCCTGATTTCAGCATCATGGACCGAAACGAGTTTGACTACGACATTTTGCTGCGTCGTTTTCGTGAAATGGCATTTGTGACCCGCAGCGTTCACATTACCCTGTGTGACGAGCGCGACAGCGAGCAGCCACGTGAAATCAGCTTCTACTTCCAGGGTGGACTGCGCTCTTTCGTTCGTCACCTCAACTGGCAGCGCAGCGCCCTGCACCAGCCGGTGCACGCCGAGCGCGACGTCGAAATCGCGCCCGAGGGCAAGGCGCCCTTTGTCGTCAGCGTGGAACTGGCCTTTCAGTACACCGATACGCCGAACGTCACCGAACTGGCCTTCGCCAATACTATCGCCACCCCGGATGGCGGTTCTCACATCACGGGCATGCGCACGGCCCTGACCAGCGTCATCAACCGGCATGCCCGCAAGAGCGGCCTGCTGCGGGAGAAGGAAGCCAACTTCAGCGGCAGCGATACCCTTGAGGGGCTGACCGCGGTCATCAGCATCAAGCATCCCGACCCCCAGTTCGAGAGCCAGACCAAGGTCAAGTTGCTCAATCCCGAGGTGCAGGGCGCCGTGTCCCAGGTGCTGTCCGAAGCGTTTCAGGAGTATCTTGACGTCAATCCACGCGTCGCGCGTCGAATTGTTGACAAGTGCATGACCAGCAAGCGGGCCCGTGAGGCGGCCCGCAAAGCCCGCGATCTGGTACGCAGCGGCCCAAGTTTGCTGGAAAGCAGCACCCTGCCCGGCAAACTGGCCGACTGCTCATCACACGGGCCGGAATCCGAAATCTATATTGTTGAGGGAGACAGCGCCGGTGGCAGCGCCAAGCAGGGCCGTGACCGTCACTTTCAGGCGATTTTGCCCTTGCGGGGCAAAATCCTGAACACGGAACGCGCCCGCATGGACAGGGTGCTCGACAACAACGAGATCAAGGCCATGATCTCGGCCCTGGGCATCGGAATCAGCGACGAACTCGACGTCGGCAAGCTGCGCTACGGGCGGGTCATCATCATGACCGACGCGGACGTGGATGGCAGTCACATCCGCACGCTCTTGCTGACCTTTTTCTTCCGCCACATGCGCTGCCTGATATCGAACGGTCATCTGTACATTGCCCAGCCGCCCATATACCGTCTCGCCCAGGGGAAAAAGATCGAATACGTGTATCCCAGCGCCGGCAAGAACGACGCGGAATTGCTCTCGGATGCCCTGAAGCGTCGCAAGAATCCGGATTCGGTCCGCATTAGCCGTTACAAGGGTCTTGGAGAAATGAACCCGGACCAGCTATGGGAAACGACGATGGATCCCGGGGCGCGAACGCTGTTGCAGGTTACTATCGAGGACGCTGCTGAAGCGGATCGCGTCTTTGACATGTTGATGGGCAGCAGCGTCCCGCCGCGGAAGCGCTTTATCCAGACCTACGCAAGGAATGTTCGTAACCTGGACGTTTAGAAACTGCAGATACCTGTTCGACCGGTGTGCCTGCTTGCGATACCCTGACACCCCCGACAGGACTCGAACCTGTGCCTTTGCCTCCGGAGGGCAACGCTCTGTCCACTGAGCTACGGGGGTAGTTGACCTCATGCTAACACAGCGCAGCCACCAGGACAAGCATGCGGCGCCATGAAGCTCATCTTCCCTTGCCTGGTCTTTTGTCTCTGTGCCTGCCAAACCCTGACACCCCCCGACGCCAACGCCACCCTGCAGGCCAGGGAACGTCAGATACTGGGTGAAGCGACCTCAATCGCCCGTGCCGGTTCGCGCGACCTGCAACAGGCCCGCGCTACTGTGGAATTGCAGGAGACCGGAATCGCTGCCCTGCAACGGGACAACGCCGAATTGCTGGTTACGGTGCGCGCCGGCGATGAAGAAACCCTGCGCCCGTCATCGTTCTCCCTGCCCCGGGGGCCGTTAACACCAGGCGCCCGCTGGTTTGCCAAGACCGGCCTTTCGCGCTTTATCAGCCCACAGACCGGTTGCGTCGTTTCGCCCCAGATCAGTTTCACCAGCGACGCGCAGGTACTGTATGTCACGTTGCGCGCGTGGAACGTCAGGGCCGGCCTGCAACTAAGCGTGCAATGGTGGCACGAAAGTGAACCGGTACACAGCGAGGCCTGGGTGCTGCCTGCGGACAGCGCCGAAAACTGTTACTGGTTCTCGCTGACACCGGATCTCGCGCCATTTGTCGCGGGAAGCTGGCGCGTGCAGTTGTACGCCGACGGGGCCGCCCTTGAGACTCCACAGTCCTTCACGTTTCGCGAAGCCGACCTGATGATGGATGGCTGACCGCATGTTGTTGCGTGCAGCCCTGGCAATTGCCGGACTGTGTGGAACCCTGGCGCTGCTGGCAGCCTGCCAGGCTGAATCGTCGCAGCTGGCCTACGTCGCCCCGCTTAACATTGATCAGAGATCAACTCCCATGGCGGGCACTCCCTTCCCGACCGCCAACCTGGCGACCTGGACGGCAACAGCGTCCCCGACACCTTCCGCTACGACGACACCCAGTGCCACTCCGTCCATCACACCCACTGACATCGGTACGCCTCTCGCGAGAGAGACGAGTGCGCCAACGTGGACGCCGCCCGCAGAAGCCCGCGCGCGCCTGGAAGACCACTATGTCCTGGATCGGCCCATCTCCGCCGACGCGACCAACTGGGTCGATCGCACCTACCCTTATGGCAGCACGGCCGGCAATCGCTTTCCCCTGCACCATGGCGTGGAATTTGTCAACGCCCGCCACACAGAGGTCCTGGCTGCTGCTTCCGGCAGCGTGTATTTCGCCGGTGATGACTCCGTCAGGCAATTTGGCCCCTCGCTCCGCTATTACGGGAATCTGGTGGTCCTGCAGCACGACGGCCGGACACCCCGGGGACAGGAACTCTTTACACTTTACGGACATCTCGAATCCCTGACAGCTGCCACCGGAGAGAAAGTCTCGGCCGGTGATTTGCTCGGCCTGGTGGGCGACAGCGGTATCGCCAGCGGCCCCCATCTTCATTTTGAGGTTCGGGTCGGCGACCCGGACAGCTACGCGGCCACGCGCAACCCGGAGCTATGGTTGCGTCCCTTCGGCGGCTACGGCACGCTGGCGGGCCGCGTGCGCGACGCGGCGGGCAACCTGCTGCAGGAGGTCACGATCAGCGTTCGCTCCACGGATCTGCTGCGTTACGCCTGGTCCTATGCCGGAAACCCGGTCAACAGTGACGACGCTCTGGAAGAGAACTATGTTCTGGGGGACTTGCCGGCCAATTATTACGAAATCACGGTCGGCGAAGGCGGCCGGATCCTGTTTCGCAAGACGATCTTTGTCTGGCCCAACCGAACGAACTGGCTTGAAATCCAGTTGGACAGTTGATCGGACCCTGGCCTCCGGCTTCGCCGCGCCGAGGTTGCACGGGTAGCAACGCGGGGATAAACTTCGAGCAGTGTCTCCAATACAAGGCAAAATCATGAAAACAACAGTTGTAACAAGAGTGTCGGTGTTGCTGGTGGCCTTGCTGCTCATGGCGGCGGCCCCATTGGCCGCGCAGGGTGAAAGCATCCTGCTCTACGGCGGCAACCAGGACATCGACAACATCGACCCGGCCACCGGCGAAAACTACTCCATCAACGCGGCGTTGCGCAGCCTCTATGACGCGCTCTTCATCAACCGCGGCAGCGATGTCCTGCCGCATCTGGTGAAGGACTGGGACGTCGACGATGCCGCCACCGTCTGGACCTTCAACCTGCACGACAACGCAGTCTTTCACGATGGCAGCACAGTTAACGCCGAGGCGGTCGCCTACAGCTTCAACCGCATCCTGGATATCAACGGTCCGCCAAACTTCCGCTGGGGCAACATCGCTGACGAAAACACGGTGGAAGTCGTGGACGATTACACCGTGCGCTTCACCCTCACCGAGCCCTTTGCGCCCTTTATCGGCACGCTGACCCAGTTGTTTGTCGTGAACCCGGCCATCGTCGAGGAGAACCGCGTCAACTCGGCCGGCGTCGATGACTACGGTCAGGAATACATGCAGAGCAACGCTGCCGGCTCCGGTCCCTTTATGCAGGGCCGTTGGGAAATCGGCAACATTTACGAGTTCATCGCCGTGCAGGATTACTGGGCGGGTTGGACGGGTGAAGACAATCTGGATGGATTCTTCTGGATCATCCAGCGCGAGGGCAGTACCCAGCTGAACTCACTGCTGGCCGGCGAGACCCATATCGCCGACACCATTCTGGCCAGCGACAAGGAACAGGTGGTTGAGGCAGAAGGTTTCTTCCTCGACGAATCGTCCGGGCTCTTCATCAACACCATCAAGATGAACAACCAGGGTGAGTACACCAGCAATGTCCACGTGCGCAAGGCCATCGCTCACGCCATGAACTACCCGGCCCTGCCGGAAGTTCAGGATGTCAAGGTGACCCTGATGCCCGGCCCGACGCCGTCCAACTTCCCGGGATTCGTGCCGGACCTGAACATCGCGGTCTACGACCTCGACAAGGCCCGCGAGCATCTGGCCCAGTCGCCCTGGCCGGACGGTGGCTTCGAACTGGACTACGTTTACGTCACCGACTTTACGCGCGAGGAAATCCCCGGCCTGCTCCTGCTGGAGGCCCTGCGCGAACTCAACATCACCATGAATATGGTGCCCACGCTCTGGCCGGACATGGTGGCTTCCTGCGGTGACCCTGCCACAGGACCGGACCTCATCAACATCTACACCTTGCCGCCCTTCTCGGACCCGCATGCCCACCTCTACAACCAGTATCATTCCAGTCAGTGGACCAGCGGCGCAGGCAGCTTCCAGTCCTGCAGCTTCTACCAGAACGAACGCGTGGACGAGTTGCTGGACCAGGCCCGCTCCCTGGGCGACCAGGAGCAGCGTCTGGAACTCTACGCAGAGGCCCAAACTCTCATCGCTGACGACCAGACCTCGATCTGGATGTACACGGAAGACAGCCTCACGGCCTTCAACGACTGCGTCAAGGGCTTCGTGTTTTCGCCCTTCTATCCGATCACGGTCCTCTTCCAGGACCTGTGGATGGACAATTGCGGTTGATGCCGCAGTCGCCAGCTTTCGGGTTTTCGGGGCGTTCCCGCCAAAAACGCCCCGGCTGGATTGACTCGTGACTCTGCGCCTTTACCTGGCCCGGCGCGTCCTGATGCTGGCTCCCCTTTTGCTGGGGCTCAGCCTCCTGACCTTCACCATTTCGCGTCTCGTACCGGGCGATCCGGTCGGTCTGGCAGCCGGCCCGCAGGCTTCCGTCGAGATCAAGGAAGCCTTGCGGGTGCAATTCGGCCTGGATCAGCCGCTGCCGATCCAGTATCTCAACTATATCCGGGGCGTCCTGCAAGGCGACTGGGGACGTTCGCTCTATACGCGACGTGACGTCATTGAAGCACTGGGCGTGTTTTTTCCGGCAACGCTGGAACTTACGCTGGCCGCAGTGATCCTGGCGACGGCCCTCGGGGTGCCGGCCGGGGTCATCTCGGCGATGTATCGCAACCGCATTCCCGATCACATCGCCCGCGTCATTTCCCTGTTCTTCGTCAGTTTTCCGGCATTTTGGCTGGCCATGATCATGCAGACCGTGCTGGGACGCCATGCCGGCCTCGTGCCCATAGGACGACGCTTTCCGGTCATCATGACGCCTCCGCCCCAGGTGACCGGGCTGTACCTGGTGGACAGTTTGCTGGCGCTTGACTTCGCTGCCTTCAGCATCGCGCTTAATCACATCCTGGTCCCGGCGCTGGTGCTCTCCTTTGGAGCCCTGGCCAGCATCACGCGCATCACCCGGGCCAGCATGATCGAAATCCTGGAGCGCGACTTCGTGCGCTCGGCCCGCGCCATCGGCATACCGGAGCGCGTCGTCATCGGCAAGTACGTGTTGCGCAACGCCTTCATCGCCACACTGACTGTGATCTCACTAAATTTCGGCTGGTTGATGGCCGGCGCGATTTTGATCGAGACGATTTTCGACTGGCCCGGCATTGGCCTTTACGCGGTGCATGCCTCCCTGAGCCTCGATTTTCAACCCATTATGGGCATCACCATCGTGTATGGTGTCCTGTTCAGCCTCGTCAACATCCTGACCGACGTGGCCTATGGCGTCCTGGACCCGCGGATCCGCTATGGCTGAAATTAGCAGCAAATCACTTCAGCAACTGCAGTCGGAAGCCCGTTCCGCGCGTCGGGAGAACCTGCGGCGCAGCCTTTACCGCTTCCGTTCGAATACCCTTTCAATGATCGGCCTGGCCATCCTGTTGTTCATCATTTTTGTAGCCTTTGCAGCACCCTTCATTGTGCCTTTCCCTGAAGACGCCGGGGGAGCGACACACTTTCTGGATAAATTGCTGCCCCCGAGTGCGGAACACCCCTTCGGCACGGACAAGGTGGGACGAGACATCTTTAGCCGGGTGTTGATGGGCACCGGGCTGGCCCTGCAGGTTGGCGTCACCATCATCGTGCTGGCCACCACCATCGGCGTGACCATCGGCGCGGTTGCCGCCTATTTCGGCGGGGCCGTCGATGATCTGCTCATGCGCATCACCGACATCTTCCTGACCGTCCCGGCGCTGGTGCTGGCAATCGCCATTTCAGCCGCGCTGGGCAAGGGCATCATCAATGCCATGATCGGCATCTCCCTGGTCTGGTGGCCGGGATTCGCGCGCCTGACTCGCAGTCTGGTGCTTTCCCTGCGTGAGGAAGCCTTTGTCGAGGCCGCCTACGGCATCGGCGCCAGCCACATGCGCATTCTCTTTCGCCACATCCTGCCCAATGCCGTCTCGCCCATCATCATCAAGATGACCACTGACTTCGGCTTCGCCGTTCTGACCGCGGCGGCGCTGGGCTTCATCGGCATTGGGGCGCAGCCGCCCACTCCGGAATGGGGTGCGATGATCGAGGACGGTCGGCACTACTTCCCGGAGGAGTGGTGGGTCGCGACCTTTCCCGGGATGGCCATCTGGCTGCTGGTGTTCAGCTGGAATTTGCTGGGTGACGGTCTGCGCGACGTGCTCGACCCGCGGGCGCGGCGCTGAGCGGAGAAGGGCATGAGCGAAGCATTGCTGGACATCCGGGACCTTCACCTCGAGTTCGACACCTTTGACGGGGTGGCGAAAGTCCTGGCAGGCGTCAATCTGACCATTCAGCGTGGCGACGTTGTTGGTCTGGTGGGCGAAACCGGTTGCGGCAAATCCATGACCGCTCTCGCCATCCCGCGTCTCATCCGCATGCCACCGGGTCGTATCACCCATGGGCAAATCCTGTTCAACGGTGAAGATTTGCTGGAACGGCGGATCGGCGCCATGCAGGAATTTCGCGCGCGTCATCTGGGCATGATTTTTCAGGATCCGACCACGAACCTCAACCCGCTGTTCACTATCCGCGAGCAACTTGTGGATGCCGTCCTGTACCAGCAGGCCAATACCAGAAATGTACCGGGACGCTGGAGGGGATTTCTGCCCTCCGCGCGACAGATTCGCAGCGACGCGCAGCGCCGCGCCATAGAGTTGATGGGACTTGTCGGCATACCCGATGGCGAAATGCGTATCAACGATTACCCCCACCAGTTCAGCGGGGGTATGCGTCAGCGGGTCCTGATTGCCATGGCCCTGGCGGGTGAACCCGACCTGCTTATCGCCGATGAACCTACGACTGCCCTGGACGTCACCATTCAGGCGCAAATCCTCCGTCTCATTCGTTCGCTGGTGCGCCAGCTTGGGTTGACAGTCTTGCTGATAACCCACAATCTGGGCGTGGTCGCCAACACCTGTGACAAGGTCGCCGTTATGTATTCGGGTCGCGTCATCGAGCAGGCCCCGGTGAGGGACCTGTTCCACAGACCGGCGCATCCCTATACCCAGGGGCTGATCCGCGCCGTGCCCTCCGGCAGTACCAGTCGCGGTGAGCTGCAAGGCATTCCTGGCCTGATTCCCAACCTGATTGACCCGCCACAGGGTTGTCGCTTTCATCCGCGTTGCTCCCAGGTGCTGGACCACTGCGCCAGCCAGGTGCCAGGACCGGGTTCCATAAGCTCAGGACATCTCGCCTTCTGTCATTTGTATCCGGAGGGCACGTGAGCGAGATCCTGCTGGAAGTGCGAAACCTGCGCAAGGATTTTGTGCAGCGCGGCGGTCTGTTTGGGCGGCAACAGCATGTCGTGCGCGCCGTTGACGACGTCAACCTGACGGTCCCACGCGGGAAGACGCTCGGGCTGGTCGGCGAATCGGGCTCCGGCAAGACAACGATAGGCAAATGCATCCTGCGCCTCATGGAACCATCGGCCGGGGAAATACTGTACGACAGCGTGGACTTCAGGGCCCTGGATGCGCGCCAGTTGCGCGCCAGTCGCGCCGACATGCAGATGATCTATCAATCGCCCTCCGCATCCTTGAACGGTCGCATGACCGTCGGTCAAATTATTGGCGAACCCCTCTGGATTCACGAAGGCATCAGCAGCAGCATGGCGCGGGGCCGCGTACTGGAACTGATGCACGTCGTCGGGCTCAAGGAAGAACATTACTTTCGCTATCCCCATGAGTTCAGCGGCGGCCAGCAACAGCGCATTGGCATCGCGCGGGCGTTGGCCGTACGTCCGGGACTGCTCATCCTGGACGAACCCACTTCCGCTCTCGATGTCTCGGTACAGGCGCAGATTCTCAACCTCTTGCAACAACTGCAGGACCAGTTCCATCTGACCTATCTGTTCATTTCTCATGACCTCAGTGTGGTGCGCTACATGTGTGACGAGGTCGCCCTGCTCTACCTGGGCAAGATCGTTGAACAGGCGCCCGTGCGTACGATTTTCGAAGATTCGCGACACCCCTACACCCAGGCCCTGATTTCCGCCATACCGGAGCCGGAGCCCGACTCACAGGGAGAGCAAATCGTGTTACGCGGCGATCCCACGGCGGGCCGGCCGGACAGGGGCTGTCCTTTCGCGCCGCGCTGCCATGCTGAAACCCTGCAGCACTGCGAAACCGACGAGCCGCTGCTGGTGACCGTCGATGCAATACACAAGGTCGCTTGCCACCTTCATCCGGAGGTGGTCTGATGCTCAAACAGGTCACCGTTGATGACATTCAACCGATCGCCATCGGCGCCGGCATTCTGGGGACCGGCGGCGGCGGCAATCCCTATCTGGGCAGCCTGCACCTGCGATCCGTGCTGGAGGAATACGGGCCGCAGCCGGTGCTGGACCCCAGGCAGGTGCCGGACGATGCCTGTCTGGTGGTCTGTGGCAACATCGGCGCGCCCACCGTAAGCATCGAAAAGATTCCCCAGGGGCGGGAAATGGCGGAAGCCATCGTCCAGCTGCAAAACCACGTTGGCCGGAAATTCGATGCCGTGGTCATCGCTGAAATCGGCGGCGCCAATTCGATGCAACCGCTGATTGCGGGCCGACAACTGGGCATCCCGACCGTGGACGCCGACGGAATGGGACGCGCCTTCCCGGAGATTCAGATGTCTGCCTTCGTCTTTGAGGGTGACATCAGCGCCGCGCCCTATGCCCTGGTGGACGTCGCCCATCGCTTCGCACTGGTGCCACAGGCTGCCACAGAAAAATGGGGCGAACGCGTGGCCCGCAACATCGCCATCAGCATGGGCGCCCGCGGGGCCATGGCCGGCTATGTCATGAATGGCGCCGAGATGCGGTCAACCGCGATCAAATACACGCTCAGCCTGGCCCGCCAGCTTGGCCGCGCCGTGCTCAGTTCCCAGGGCGATGACGTGCCGGCGGTCGTTGCCGATCGCCTGCAGGGCAAGATCATTTTTCGCGGCAAGATCAATGACGTGAACCGGCGCATCGTGCGCGGCTTCGCCCGGGGCAACCTGACCTGCGTCGCCTTTGACGGCAAAGACGAACTGAAGATCGCCTTCCAGAACGAATACCTGATCGCCTGGCTCAATGGCGAGGTGGTCGCGACCGTGCCCGATCTGATTTGCATAGTCACGGCCGAAACCGGTGAGCCGGTCTCCACCGAAATGCTGCGTTACGGGACGCGCGTGGTGGTCATCGCGGTACCGGCGCCGGCCGAACTCTGCACGAAGGCCGCGCTGGCGGCCGTGGGGCCACCAGCCTTTGGCTACGATGTTCCCTGGCGCCCTCTGCCTGGAGGACGCATAGGACTACCCGTAACGGATAGACGGGACGGACAATGTACCTGACCGGCAAACCCGAAAGGAGCAAGCGTGCGCATAGGAATTGACGTCGGGGGCACCAACACCGACGCCGTGCTGATGGACGGCCACAACGTACTGGGTTCAGTCAAAACGCCCACGACAGCCAACGTGACGGACGGGATCACCGACGCGCTCGGGACCCTGTTACGCGACAGCGAACTGGCAGTGGATTCTGTCGACGGCGTCATGATCGGAACGACCCACTTCACAAACGCCGTCGTGGAACGGCGTCACCTCACCCGCACGGCCTGCATTCGTCTCGGCCTGCCGGCGACGGCCTGCCTGCCACCCATGGTCGACTGGCCCAGGGACCTGAGTGAGGCCGTAGGCGGTGTGATGTTCATGGCGCATGGCGGGCACGAGTTTGATGGCCGAGAAATATCGCCCTTTGACCCAGGCGAAGTTCGTAACATCGCCGCGCAGATTCGCGACGAGGGCATCGACGTCGTCGCCATTTCCTCTGTGTTTTCCCCGGTGAATTCCCAATTTGAGGAAGACACCGCGGCCATCGTGCGTGAGGTGATCCCCGATGCGACCATCACCTTGTCCAGCTCCATCGGGCGCATCGGCCTGCTGGAGCGCGAAAACGCCGCCATAATGAACGGCTGTTTGCAACAGCTTGCCCACCAGACGATCAATGGCTTCCGTTCCGCGCTGCAGAAAATGAAGATCACCGCGCCCTTTTATATCAGCCAGAACGACGGCACCCTGATGGCCGCCGATTTCGCCGCCGCCTACCCCGTGCTGACTTTCGCGTCCGGCCCCACCAACAGCATGCGCGGCGCGGCTTTCCTGAGCGGCCTGCGCGACGCCATCGTGGTCGACGTAGGCGGCACAACGACCGATATCGGTGTGTTGCGACACGGATTTCCGCGCGTCGCCGCCCTTGCGGTGGAGATCGGTGGCGTCCGCACCAATTTCCGCATGCCGGATACGATTTCCATTGGGCTCGGCGGCGGTAGCCTCATCCAGGGGGACCCCTTGCAGGTCGGGCCGCGCAGCGTGGGGTACGAACTCACCACCCGTGCACAGGTCTTCGGCGGCGAGGAACTCACGGCGACCGATATCGTGGTGGCGGCCGGCCATGAAGACATCGGTGACGCCAGCCGGGTTTCCGGCCTGGATGCCGGTCTGGTCGCGAAGGTCGAAGACCGCATTGAGAACATAGTCAACGTTGCAGTGGACCGCATGAAGACCAGTGCGGCGGAGGTACCGGTCATCGTGGTCGGCGGCGGCAGCATACTCGTGCGCCGCAAAATCGTCGGCGCATCGGAGATGGTGCGTCCGGACCACTTCCCCGTGGCCAACGCGATCGGAGCCGCCATCGCACAGGTTGGCGGCGAGTGCGACCAGATCTTTTCGCTGGCGGAAATGACGCGCGACGAGGCGCTGGCAAAGGCCCGCGCTGAAGCCACCTCCCGCGCCACCGCCGCGGGCGCGGACCCGGCAAGCGTGGAAATCGTGGAAGTCGAGGAAGTGCCGCTGGCCTATCTGCCGGGTAACGCCACGCGAATCATGGTCAAGGCCGTTGGCGACCTGCAGGAGGGCGAGTGATGCGCGTTATTGATGAATCTGCCCTGGAGGATATTGCCCTTGGCGCCGCGGTGTTGGGCACCGGTGGCGGCGGCGATCCCTATATTGGCAAGTTGATGGCGCGTGAATCGATTCGTCGCTACGGGCCGGTTGATCTTTATACCCTGGACGAACTGAATGATGAGGACCTCATCGTTCCGACCGCCATGATGGGCGCGCCCACAGTGATGGTCGAGAAAATGCCCAACGGCGACGACATCGTCAACGCCTTCCTCTCGGTCGGCAAGTACATCGGCAAACCCGTGCGCGCCACGATGAGCATAGAGGCCGGCGGGCTGAATTCGGTCGTTCCGATCTACGCGGCCGCGCGACTGCGCCTGCCCATGGTCGATTGTGACGGCATGGGCCGGGCTTTCCCGGAGCTGCAAATGGTCACCCACACGATTCATGGCATCTCCGCCACCCCCATCGGCATGTCGGACGAACGGGGCAATACCGTCATCATGGAGACCATCAACAACCACTGGACGGAGACCTTCGCCCGCAGCGTGACCGTTGACATGGGCGCCATGGCGATGATCGCCCTCTACGCGGCGACCGTTGCGGAGTTGAAGGAAGCGGCCGTGCAGGACACCATCAGCCAGGCGCAGCGAATCGGCGAGACCATCCGCCGGGCCCGGCTGGAGGAACAGGACCCTGTCCGCACCGTACGCGAGTCTGTGAATGGATACACGGTTTTCCGCGGCAAGATAAGCGACGTCCAGCGTCGCACGGAGGCGGGTTTTGCGAAGGGCGACGCCTTCATGACCGGAGTCGCCGAATTTGAAGGCCGGGAGTTGCAACTTTCCTTCCAGAACGAGCACCTTGCCGCGCGCATCGACGGGGAGGTTTGCGTCACTGTGCCGGACCTTATCGCCGTGCTGGACATCGAGACCGGTGAACCCATCACCACCGAAGGCTTGCGTTACGGTTTCCGCGTTGAAGTGATCGCCTTTGCCTGCACACCTCGCTGGCGCAGCGAAGCGGGTCTGCAACTGGTCGGGCCCCGTGTGTTCGGCTACGACGTCGATTACGTGCCGGTCGAGGAGCGCTACGGCCAGTGAGCGCCAGTGTCGGCCTGGGGGACACCGCTGCGCTGGCGCTGGGGGCCGGCATACTTGGCACCGGCGGCGGCGGCAATACCTACATTGGACGCCTGAAGCTGGACAGACAGTTGCAGTTGAGTGGGACGCCCTGCCTGGTCCTGGACGTGGAGCAGTTGCCCGACGATGCGCTCGTAGTAGGCGTTGGCATGATGGGCGCGCCCACCGTCGGCATCGAAAAGATTGAGGCCGGCGACGAGGTCGCGCGCGCGGTGCAGGCGCTGGCCGCGCACCTGGGACGAGAATTCGACGCCCTCGTGATCAACGAAATCGGCGGTTCCAATGCCCTGGAGCCGCTGATGTGCGCCCTGCAACTCGGGTTGCCGGTGCTTGACGGCGACGGGATGGGCCGCGCCTTCCCGGAGCTGCAGATGGACACCTTCTCTATCGGCGGCATCCCGGCCAGCCCGTTGGCCCTTGGCGATTGCCACGGCAACATTGCCATCTTTGAACGGCTTTCCAGCCCCCTTCAGGCCGAGGAATGGGCCCGCAACCTGACCATTGAAATGGGTGGCAGCGCCGCGCTGGTGATGTCCCTGATGAGTGGCGCGGAAGTCAAGGCAAACCTGGTACGCGGCACACTTTCGCTGGCTCTGGAGATGGGCCGGGCCGTTATGCAGGCGCGAGAGGACAAGGTGGCGTCCCCGGCGAAGGTCATTGCAGCACTGGGAAACGGGCGGATCCTGTTCAAGGGCAAGATCGTGGACGTGGAACGGCGTACGGTGCAGGGCTTTGCGAGGGGCAGAATGCGCCTGCAGGCCTTTGACGCTCCCGAAGACAACATGGATATCGTCTTCCAGAATGAGAACCTGGTCGCATGGCGCGATGGTGACGTGCAGTGCTGCGTGCCCGACCTGATTACCATCGTCACGTTGGAGGATGGCACACCACTGGGCACCGAACTGCTACGCTACGGGCTGCGCGTGGCCGTGATTGGCATGCCGGCAGTTAGGGAGTTGAAAACACCGGCTGCGCTTGAGGTTATCGGGCCGGCCGCATTCGGCTACAAGGATGTGACTTACACGCCCTTGCCGGGAGACCTCTTGCCCGCTGCGTCCTGAGTGCCTGCCCGCCCCAACCAGAGCAACAGGGCCAGGCCAGACACCACAATGGCCGACAACAGGACCAGGGAAATCAGCTTGAAGGAGCGGCTTTCCAGTAGCAGGGTCAGGGTGCCGAAACCTGTACAGAAAAGATAGTAGCCCAGAACAATCTGACGTTGGCTAAAGCCAAGATCGAGCAGCCGATGGTGGGCGTGGCCCCGATCGCCGCGAAACGGGCTGCGCCCGGTCAGGATGCGGTTCAACATTTGCCAAACGGCGTCCAGTATGGGCAGGGCCATCACCATCAGCACGGTCGCCATTTTGGCCCCGCCGATGATACTCAGACAGGCGATCAGGTAACCCAGTAGATAGGCGCCCCCGCCGGCGAAAATTCGCGCAGGGTAAAAATTGTGGACCAGGAAGCCGAGGGTGGCGCCCATCAATGCCAGTGGCAACAGGCTGACGCTGAGTTGCGGCGGTTCCAGCACGACGGCGCTGTTCAGAAACAGGACGCAGGCGGCGATGAAGACCACCCCATGCGAGAGTCCATCGAGGCCATCCAGAAAGTTGACGGTGTTGGTCATGCCAATGATCCACAGCAGCGAAATCGCGATCGTGATCACAAAGGGCCACTCCGGCGTCTGTGTGCCGGTCAGCGGATTGTTGAACCCTTCGATGAAAATGAGGTGATGGATCGCAATGCCGGCGGCCAGCAACTGACCGGCAAACCACCAGTGCGGTTTCAACTCCAGCCAGTCGTCCAGCAGGCCCGTGACAAAAATGACCAATGCACCCAGCAACAGGCCGGTCAACCGCAGCGGTTCCTCCGCGTCATGGCGCGGCACGTCGAGCAGTTGGGCCGCCAATACCGTACCGGTGAAGCTGACAAACAGGACGCCGCCCCCCAGCCTTGAGAGGCGGGCGCGATCGCCTTCGTGAAAGCGTCTTGCGGATGGCTGCGTCACAATGCCCAGGCGAACGCCCAGTCTCATCATAAGCGGGCTGGTCGCGACGGCCAGCGCCAGAGCCAGAAAAAAGGTGATCAAAAAGCCAGCGTTTACCGTCAGGGAAGGCATGACGCTGCCGGCTTTTGGCTCAGGCGTCGTAGGAACCGGCGGTCACCGCACCACCCGTTCCGGTCCAGTTGGTGTGGAAGAATTCACCCCGCGGTCTGTCGACCCTTTCGTAGGTATGCGCGCCAAAGTAATCGCGCTGGGCCTGCAGCAGGTTGGCCGGCAGGCGTTCATGACGATAGCCGTCGTAAAAGGCCAGCGCGCTCGACATGGCGGGCACGGGTATGCCGGCCAGCGACGCCCACGCGACGACACTCCGCCAACCGGCCTGCGCCTGTCCCACCTGCTGCCTGAAATAGTCATCAAGTAGTAGATTCCCAAGTTCAGGGTTGCGCTCCCAGGCGTCGCTGATGCGGTCCAGAAAGGCCGAACGGATGATACAGCCCTCCCGCCACATGCGGGCGATGCCACCATAGTTGAGCTCCCAGCCCAACTCGTGGTCTACGGCGCCCATCAGCATGTAACCCTGGGTGTAGGAAATGATCTTTGAGGCGTAGAGCGCCTGCTCCACGTCCTCGAGGTTCAGGGTCGCGTTGGCGGCGAGGTCGCAGGGACCGGATAAAATGCCGGAAGCCTTGCAACGCTCCTCCTTCAAAGATGAGAGAAAGCGCGCGAAGACCGCCTCACTTATCAAGGTCAGCGGCGCCCCGTGGTCCAATGACGCCACTGCCGTCCATTTGCCCGTGCCCTTCTGACCCGCCGTATCCAGAATTTTGTCGACGAGTGGCTCACCTTCCTCGTCACGAAAGGCCAGAATGTCTCCCGTGATTTCGATCAGATAAGAATCCAGCGGCCCGTCGTTCCAGCGCCTGAAGGCCGCGGCCATCTGGTCGTGGTCCAGCCCGAGGCCCTCCTGGAGCAGATGACTGGCCTCACAAATCAGTTGCATGTCGCCGTATTCGATGCCGTTGTGCACCATCTTGACGAAGTGGCCTGCGCCATCCCGCCCCACCCAGTCGCAACAGGGCGTACCATCGGCGACCTTTGCCGCGATCGCCTGAAAAATCGGCTGGAGGTGCGGCCAGGCCTCCGGAGAACCGCCGGGCATGATGGAAGGGCCATATCGGGCCCCTTCCTCACCTCCTGACACGCCCACGCCGGCGTACAGAAAGCCCCTGGCCTCAAGTTCCTGCGTCCGGCGGCGGGAGTCTTCGTAGTTGGAATTGCCGCCGTCGACGATGATGTCACCAGGTTCCAGGTACGGCAGGAGTTGTTCAATGACCACGTCGACCGCCCGGCCGGCCTGGACCATCAGCATCACCCGTCGTGGGCGTTTGAGTTCGGCGCAGAGATCCGCGAGACTGTAGGTGCCGATGATGTCGCGCCCCCTGGCTTCGCCTTTGACGAAGCGGGTGACCTTTTCGGTCGTCCGGTTGTAGACCGCGACAGTGAATCCATTGTCGTTCATGTTAAGAATCAGGTTCTGACCCATCACAGCCAGCCCGATCAACCCGATGTCCGCCCTTGCAGTCATTCCATCTCCATTTTGGGCCCGCCAGTCTGCAAGAGAATAACGCAGCCGCTGGCGATTCAACAGACTGCGTTTGCCTGGATACATGAGGTCCCTGGCGAGGATTTCGCGTCCGATGGAAGGAGACATCTGTTGTGCCAGTTACAGTGGAACACGACATTTGACGGCATTGGTGATGCCAATCAATCGCTGTAAGGGGACTGTGAAACAGTTACTTTGCCACACTAAGCAAAACAGAGTATGCTTGGGTCGCGGCAAACCGACAGACAGGAGGAGTTGAGAGGGGATTCTGATGGAGATGGACAAACTACACAGGGGAGGGATGCTCGGCATCATCGCCAGTTTCCTGTACCTCGCCTTTATGGGATCTGGAGAGATCTCCATGATCGCCGGGATTCTTGGAGAGGGAAGCGCAGCGATAATTGGCTTCATTTTGTTTCTGATTGGCAGCGCCATTTACGGCGGTATCTATACCGGTTGGGTTGAAGGCATGGCCACGGGTGGTTGGCAGACCATGGTCGTCGGACTGGTCTATGGCATCATTTGGTGGATCATTTCTCCCAACATCATCGTACCCGCGATCACCGGAGGCGCCGTGCTTGCGCTGGATCTTTCAGGCGCACAATTCTACGCCCACATCATTTCCGGCGTTACACTCGCCTGGCTTGCCGAAGCGACGGGCGGTAGCAAGGAAGCCTGATCCGGGCATTGATCAGTTCAGGAGGACGGCGTCCGCCAGGCGGGCGCCGTCTTTGCTACCAGGTGGCGCGGCCACCGGTGAGATCAAAGATGCAACCGGTATTGAAACTGGCCTCGGGCGACACGATCCAGCAGGCCAGCGACGCCACTTCCTCGATCGTGCCCAGGCGACCCATGGGGATTTTGCTTTCCATGTAGGCAAGCATCTCCGGCGTCACGTCGGCGATCATGGGCGTCTGAATGACCGCAGGAGCCAGCCCGTTCACAGTGATGCCGCTGGTCGCGAACTCCTTGCCGACACCCTTGATCAGCCCGGTCATTCCCGCCTTGGAGGCAGAGTAGCCGACCATGCCCGGATTGCCTTCCTTGCCAGCGATCGATACCAGATGCAGGATCCGCCCGTATCCGCGAGGCAACATGGCCCCTATGGCAACCTTCGTCGTCAGAAAGCACCCACGCAAATTTACCGCCAGTACCTGATCGAAATCCTCAGCGTAGTAGTCCGTGATGTTGACGCTGGTGGGACCGGCGATACCGGCGCAATTGACCAATATGTCCAGCCTGCCGTGCCTGGCGACCATTGCGGCCACGCCCCGACCGACCGACTCCTCGTCCCGCACGTCCACCTTCACCGACCTCGGGCCATCCGGTTGAGCGGGAGGATTGACATCGCCGACCGTCACGATGGCGCCTTCCCTCTCCAGACGACTGGCGATGCCCGCGCCAATGCCGCTGGCGCCACCCGTAACCAACGCCACCTGACCGGCAAAGCGACGATCAGCCACTCTTGCTTCCCGTGAATTGCGGTGGGCGTTGCCGATGAAAGCCGGTCGCTTGCTGGTACACCCGGGCGGCAGCAAGTAATTCGGCCTCCTGGTTCAGCTTTCCAATGAAGCTGATGCTTGTCGGCGTACCATTGGCCCTGAAGCCATTCGGCAGCGCCAACGCCGGATGACCCGTCAGATTGGTTACGGGCAAGACCTTGCCGGCGAAACAGGGCGTTACCAGCAAATCTATGTCTTCCATCAGGTCGTCCATTTGTTGCATCAGATGCATGCGAAAACGGTTGGCCTGGATGTATTCGACTGCCGGAATGAAGCGCGCCGAGCGCAACTGGTTGGGCCAGGCAGATTCAACCTGACGCACCAGTTGATCATCCAGATTATGCCGGGTCATCTCATCGAATGCCGCGGCGGTTTCAGCCAGCAGGACCATGTTGGCGGCGTCCAGGTCATCCTCCGGAAAATGCACCGCGCGCAGATCTGCGCCCAGTGAACGCAATGTCGCCAATGCGTTGACGTTGTTTTCCCTTTCCTGCTCATCGTCGTCGTCAGCGCCATCGGGCGCAAAAGCCGACGTCACGTAACCGATGCGGGTTCCACCCATTTCACTCTGAGGCTGCCAGGCGAAGGGACTGTCACTCACGGTAAGGTCTTTTCCATCCGGGCCGTAGATCGCTCCGAGCACCAGAGCGCAGTCTTCCACCGTCCTGCAAATTGGCCCCAGCTTGTCCATCGTCCAGCTGAGAGTCATGGCGCCATGGCGACTGATCCGCCCGAAGGTCGGGCGCAGCCCTGTCGCGCCACAGCGCGCCGAGGGAGACACTATCGAGCCCAGCGTCTCGCTGCCTATCGAAAAGCCGACCAGCCCGGCGACGGTCGCGCTGGCCGAGCCCGCCGAAGACCCGCTGGACCCCTCTTCCATATTCCAGGGGTTGCGGGTCGTACCGCCGTACCAGACGTCGCCATTGGCCAGCGCGCCCAGGGTCAGCTTGGCGATCAGCACCGCGCCGGCCTCCTCCAGGCGCTGAACGACGGTGGCGTCGACATCCAGCATCTGGTCGCGCCAGGGCGTCGCGCCCCAGGTGGTCCGATAGCCCTTGGTGGCCAGCAGGTCCTTGGCACCCCAGGGGATGCCCTGCAAAGGGCTACGATAAACGCCGCGCGCCAGCTCCTCGTCGGCGCGGCGCGCCTGCTTCAGCGCCAGATCTTCGGTGACAGTGACCACGCATTCGAGTTGCGGGCCGAAACGACTCAGGCGGGCCAGATACATTTCCGTCAGTTCAAGCGAACTGACCTGACGCTGCCCTAGCAGACGGGAAAGTTGCGAAACCGGCCAGAAGGCCAGTTCCTCCAGATCGTCCGGACGCTGCGGCTCGGGCGCTTCCGCCAAAGGGTAGTGACGCTCCATGGCGGGCACAGACCCCTTGCCAGGCAACTGTGGAGCAAAATACAGTGACGGTGCATCATGGTTGGCCAGGCGCGAAAAGGGCCCTTCGCGCAACCTCTCGAAGTCGTCGGCCCTTTTGCCAAGACGCTGCGCCATCAGGCTGCATTCGTCCTCTGTAAAATCGAGGCCGATCAGACGTCCGGCGGCGGCAATCTGCTCGCAGGTCGGTTTTGCATCCTCGTTCATTGGGAGCCGTCCGCGCTCTGCGGCGGCAGCAGAAGTTGGGGGTCATCGGCACAAATGCCGTAGATGCCCAGCTCATACAGGTCCCGGATTACATCCGGGCGCTCCTCGTGCCAGATCATGACGCCAAGGCCAGCTTCGCGCACGGCTGCCAGCCAGTCCGGCGTGAGCCAGTCCTGAGGTCGGTCAAAACGCTCCCAGCAGGGGTGCACGAAATCTGCGTTGAGAGAGCGGGCCAGTTGGACGGGTTCCACATGACGCGAGGCGAACAAAACGGAGGTCATGGCGTCAGGGCAAAATGCCTTCAGATCGGCCATCCAGTCCGCGCGAAAGGAGCCAAAGACGGTCACCGGCAGCATGCCATTCCGCCGCAGCAATTCAACGGCTGCCATACCAGCGGACTGATCGTCCACGTCCTTGACGTCCAGATACAGACCGAGCATCAATTGCCGGCAGGCCTGTATGACCTGCTCCAGAGTCAGTAGCGGCTCTCCCCTGCCCTCGGTCAGGCGACGCAGCTCTTCCAGGCTGCAATCGGCCACGTTGCCCGCCACGCCGTAGACGCGTTGCAGGTCGGCGTCATGGGCGGCGACCGGAATCTTGTCCGCCGTGAAGCGCAGGTCCACTTCCACCATGTCCGCGCCCCGCTCGACAGCGACGCGAAAGGCGCTGGTGGAGTTCTCCTGTGCCAGCGCTGAAGCGCCGCGATGGGCGATGCGCAAAACACGACGTTCGCGTGGCGCGATGCCGGTTTCCAGTTCTGCCACCAGATGCTTGACGCGCTCAGGAATCCAGGCTTCCAGCGCGGGCCAGGGCACGGCGATGCAGTCCCGCAGGTCGACGAGTTGCGAGAAATTCCAGGCGGGCTCAAAGCGCTTGCGTTCCAGCCAGGTCCAGACCAGCTGGTTGTTGATGACGTTGCGTTCCGCAATGCGCCCGGCAAAGAGGGGCGTAACGTGCACGCCACTGGTCCCGGCGCGTGGACCGCAGGACAGGCCGGTCTTTGCCTTCTGTTTCAGCAATGGCGCGGGATCGGGCGCAAAGGCGTGTTTGCCTGGTTCTGAGCAGGGTGAAACGCGGCCATCCAGGGTGGGCAAACTGCCATCCGGCGAGCGCATGGAATGCCACTCGCCGTGCCAACTGGCCTCGGCATCCACGACCCTTTCGTCCTGGCCGACATAGACCCAGACGTGCTCAAGTTCGTAGAGATGTTCAATGTCCCAGTCCCACCAGATCGCGTACTCAATGGCGAACTTGCAGGCGGGAGTCAATTGAATGTGACGCGGGAAAGAGGGTGAGTCGCGATCTTCCCGGAAAACGGTGTACCCAAGGGCGAGGGGCAGAAAGGGTTCCCGTGCATCCATGCGCAGCACGGGCGCAAACTGCAGGGCGAGCGCGAGTTCGTCATCCGCTCGCTGCCCGCCCCGCAACTTCGCCAGATGGCTGTCTACCACTTCAGCCGCCCGTGAGGTGCCCGAACAATTAACCTCCGTTCTGCGAACGAAGGGCCTGCAACACGCGCGGCGCCGTCATCGGCAGGTCTGTAAGGCGCAGGCCGGTGCTGTGGGCTATGGCATTGGCCACGGCCGCGGGCGTGGGGACCACGGGCGGCTCCCCTACCCCACGCGCGCCAAAGGGGCCGTGCTCCGACGGCACCTCGACGATGATGGCCTCCATCTCGGGCGCTGTTTGCATGGAGTCCGGCATGGTGTAGTCCATCCAGGAACCGGAGAGCAACTGGCCGTCCTCGTCGTAGGCCATTTCCTCATAAAGCGCCCAGCCGAGACCCTGGACGGCGCCGCCCACCATCTGGCCTTCGACGGCCAGGGGATTGATGGCGCGGCCGGCATCCTGGGCAATCACGTGCTTCAGCACCTGCACCTCGCCGGTCTCGCGGTCGACGTCGACTTCCACCAGTTGCACACTGAAGGCTGGCGACTGGTCCGTCACGGTGGTGCGGCCCTGACCAAGCACCGGAGCGTGATTGGCGCCAAAGCCCTGTCCCTTTTCGACGATATCCCCAACCGGAATAGTGCGGGTGGGTGTGCCCTTGACCCGCACTTGACCATCGACGATTTCGAGATCCTCGGGGTCCGCCTCAAACTCATCGGCGGCGATGGCCAACACCTGGCGGCGGGCGTCCTCCGCGGCTTCGCGCACCGCCAGACCGTTGCTGTAGAGCGTCTTGCTACCGCCCGAGCCGGCGGAATAGGTCGATGTCTCCGTATCAGCATCGAGAATGATGACCTTGTCCGGTGAAACGCCAAAGGCCTCGGCGGCGATCAGGTTAAAGCTTGTTGCCACGCCGCTGATATCCATCGCGCCGGAGTTGATCTGTATCATGCCGTCGCGGTTGACGCCGCAGACAGCGGCCGCGGCGGAAGTCCCGCCCATCCAGCCACCGAGAGCAATGCCGACACCGCGGCCTTCCGCACGACTCTGTTCACGGTTCTGCCATACCGGGTGGGCCCTGACGGCCTCCAACGTTGCTCGTATGCCCTGGTCGGGCCATGGACTGCCATCCGCCTGCAAATCGCCTTCCTTCGCAGCGTTCATGATGCGCATTTCGACCGAATCCAACCCAAGTTTTTCCGCCAATTCGTCAATGGCTGTGTCAATGACGAAGAACGCGGTCGGTGCACCGGGCGCGCGATAGGCGCCGGCAGATGGTTTGAAGCTCAGAGCCTCGCGCACCCGGATCTCCAGATTGGGTACGGGATAATAGTTGCCCACCTGGTAGCCCACGAAACTCGCAAGATTCATCGGGTAGCAACCGGCATCCATGGTGACGTCCGTCTGCAGCGCCGTCAGCGTGCCGTCCTTGCGGGCGCCCAGTTTCAGTTTCACTTCCAGCGGCGGCGCCGGCGTCGTTGCGGCGATCTCCTCACTGCGGGTCAGCGCCAGCTTTACAGGACGGTTGACTGCCTGGGCGGCGAGAACCACCAGGGGCTCGTAGACCGTAAATTTGGCACCGAACCCTCCACCGACGACGGCGCCCTTCACTTTGACAATCGATTCAGTCACGCCCAGGACGTCGGCGACGGTGCTGCGACATCCGAAGGGGTCTTGCGTGCTGGTCCACACGTTCATGCCGCCCGTCAGCGGGTCCGGCTGGGCCAGGACGCCGTGCGTCTCAATCGAACTCTGGTGAACCATCGGGGAAGTGTAGGTGCGCTCCAAGATGAGATCAGCCTCGGCGAATCCGGCGGCCAGGTCGCCGCGCGACGTCGTGTTTTCCGCAGCGAGGTTGCTCGGCGTGTCATCCTCTTCCTCTTCATCGCCGCCGCCGGCCCCGGCCCCGTGCTCGCCCGCGTCGTCCGCGCCCTTCGGAATGCCATCCGGCCAGACCAGCGGCGCGTCATCGGCCACGGCCTCGGCGAAACTCATGGCGGCAGGCAAGGGATCGTAATCGACGACCACCTGGTCTGCGCCGTCCGCCGCGGCGGTCTCACTGTCCGCGAGCACCAGGGCCACGGGTTGACCCACGAATATGACCCTGCCGCGCGCCAGCAGGAGGCGATTGCGCGAGGCCGGAGCAAGGTCCGGCAGGTCTTCATGTGTCAGGACGGCCGCGACGCCCGGGACTTTCAGGGCAGCAGTGTCGTCTACGCCGAGGACGTTGGCGTGGGCGTAGGTTGAGGGAACCAGGCGGGCATGCAGCGTGCCCGGAAGGTTGATGTCCGGCAAATAACGCGCGCTTCCCGTGACCTTGGCCTTGCCATCAATGATCGGTTTTGGTTGTCCAATCGCAGCAAATTCGCTCATGCCGGGTCTCCAAATCAAGTGGAATACTGTCCAACGCTGGAAGTATAACGGGTACGGGCCGCTTTGTCATGAACGGTCGCTCGTTTGGCCTCGGGTCAGGCGGCCGAAAAGGCAAGATTTACAAGGGATTACTGCTCCGGTTGACTGCCGGGCAACTTTTCTTTGCAGCGCATGTCAAAGCGATTTATACTTTCGCTTAACTGCAATCCTGTAGACAGGAAAGTGCATGAAGCTGGAAGGAACCTACCTTTTCCGGGAAAAGCGCGAGCAGGTCTGGTCAACCCTGATGGACCCGGACGCCATCTCCAGCGCGATCCCTGGCGTGGAAGAGTTTGTCCCTCTGGAAGGCGAGGAATACGCCTGGCGGGCGATCGCAAAGGTCAGCATGGCCGCCGTAAGCGGTCGATTCAGCGGCCAGGTGCGCATGAGCGAGATTCAGGCGCCCGTCAGCTACCGCCTGACCGTGAGCGGCGAAGGCCAGGGCAGCATAATCAGCGGCAACGTCGTGATGCAGCTGGAGGACAGGGATGGTGGCGGCACAGTTCTCCAGTGGGATGCAGAAGCCAACATCTCGGGGAAGCTGGCGCGAGTTGGGCAACGCCTGATCAAGGCGGCGGCCAATATGATGAGCAAACGTTTTTTTGGCAATCTCGCCCGCCAGATCCAGGCGGCCGCATGAACCCGAATACATACGAGGAGCATTGCCTTTGACGCAAATGTCCCTGTTTTGACTGGATACTTCTGCTATTCGGAGGAGCCATGAAAATCAGCGTTAATGTGAACGGTTGCACAAGAGAAAGTGATGTGGAGGCCCGCACCCTGCTCGTCAATTATCTTCGTGACGAACTGGGGCTGACGGGCACCAAAATCGGATGTGACACCAGTCAGTGCGGGGCCTGCACCGTCCACATGGACGGCAAGGCGCTCAAGTCCTGTACCTCCCTGGCGGTTCAGGCAGATGGCTGTGACGTCACGACCATTGAGGGCCTGGCGCAAAACGGCGATCTGCATCCCATGCAGCAGAGTTTCTGGGACAACCATGGTCTGCAGTGCGGCTTCTGCACGCCTGGCATGATCATGGCGACCACGGCCCTGCTGGCCGACAATCCCAACCCGGACGAGGATGAGATTCGTCACGGGCTGGAAGGCAATCTCTGCCGCTGCACCGGCTACCACAATATCGTGAAGGCCGTGGCGGCGGCGGCGCAGGCAGGAGGTGACTAAATGGCTTTAGTGGGCAAGGCCGTAAAACGCAAGGAAGACCCGCGTCTCATCACCGGTGAGGCCCGCTATCTGGAGGACATCAATCTTCCGGGCATGACCCATATCGCCATTTTGCGCAGCCCGCATGCCCATGCGAACATCGTCAGCATCAACACCGAAGCGGCCGCAGCCGTCTCCGGCGTCGTGGGCGTGTACACCGGTCAGGACTTCATGGACGTCAATCCCCTGCCCTGCCCCTGGCCTTCCGGGGGTTCGGCGGATCATGAGAACACACCGCGCGCCCTGGAAGTTGAGAAGGTGACGCACGTTGGCGCCGGCGTCGCGGTCGTCGTCGCCGAAGACCGCGCCACCGCCCAGGACGCCGTCGAGTTGATCGACGTCGAGTGGGAGGTGTTGCCGGCCGTCACCGACGCCGAGGAGGCCACCTTCGAAGGCGCGCCACAGCTGCACGAAAACGCGCCCAACAACGTTTGTCTGGAATGGGACTGCGGCGACCAGGCGGGCGCCGACTCGGCGCTGGCCTCGTCCGACGTGGTCGTGAAGCAGCGCCTGCGCAACCAGCGTTTGATTCCCACTCCCATGGAAACGCGCGGTTGCATCGCCCAGCACGAGCCAGTCAATGGCGAATACACGATCTGGATGACCTCGCAGGCGCCGCACGTGCATCGCCTGCTCTTCACCGCCTTCATCTTTGGCGTGCCGGAGAACAAGGTGCGCGTCATCTCGCCGCAAATCGGCGGCGGCTTCGGCGCCAAGATTTTCATGTATCCGGAATATGTGTTGACCACGGCCCTGTCGAAGAAGGTGGGGCGACCGGTGAAGTGGGTGGAGACGCGCTCGGAAAACTACATCGCCACCACCCATGGTCGTGATCACGTCACCGACGTCGAGGTTGGCGCAAACCGGGACGGCACGATCACAGCCCTGAAGGTCAAGACCTACGCCAACCTGGGCGGCATCCTGTCAACCGTAGCGCCGGGCATTCCCACCACGCTCTACGGTCGAATGCTGTCGGGGGCCTATCAGTTCCCCAACATCTACTGTCACGTGACCGGCGTCTATACCAACACCGGCATGGTCGATGCCTACCGCGGCGCGGGACGGCCGGAAGCGACCTACGTCGTTGAACGCGCCGTAGACCTGGTTGCCAGTGAACTGGGAATGGACCCTGTTGAAGTGCGGCGCAAGAACTTTGTGCCCAACGATGCCTTCCCCTACGAGCCGAACGACAACCTCCTCAACGGGCTGAGCTACGACAGCGGCGATTACGACAAGGCGCTGGACATGGCGCTGGAAATGACGGGTTACGAGGATTTTCGGGCCGAGCAGGCGGCCGCCCGCGCCGAGGGACGCTATCTCGGCATCGGCTTCTCGACCTACATCGAAATCTGCGGCATCGCGCCGTCGGCCTGGATGTTTGGCGAGGGTTGGGGCGCGGCGCTGTGGGAGAGCGCAAACGTGCGCATGCACATCACCGGCGACGTGGTCGTCACCACCGGCTCGCAGTCGCACGGCCAGGGACACGAGACCAGCGTCGCCCAACTGGTGGCCGATGAACTCGGGGTCTCGATGGACCAGGTACACGTGCAGCACAGCGATACACTCGGTACGCCCTTCGGCTACGGCACCTATGGCAGCCGAAGCACCGCTGTCGGCGGTGTCGCTGTCTGGCGCAGTCTGCAACGCATCAAGGAAAAGGCGCGCGCCATCGCCGCCCACGAGTTCGAGGCCGACATTGAAGACGTGGAGTACATCGTCAATGAGGAGGGTGTTGGCAAAGTGCAGGTGAAGGGTTCGCCGGACCAGTCCAAGGTCGTGGGCGAGTTCATGGGCATTGCAACCTCCGCCGCCGGCGGCTGGAGCCTGCCTGGTGACATGGAGCCCTTCCTCGACGAGACCTCATACTACGATCCGCCGGACTGCACCTACCCCTTCGGCACCCACATCTGCATCGTCGAGGTGGATGCGGAAACCGGAAACGTCGAGATCAAACGCTATATCGCCGTTGATGACGTCGGCAAGGTCATCAACCCCATGATCGTTGACGGTCAGGTACACGGAGGCATAGCCCAGGGCGTTGCCCAGGCGTTGTGGGAAGGCGCCCAGTATGACGAAAACGGTCAGCTGGTCAGCGGCTCGCTGATGGACTACGCCATTCCGCGCGCTGACCTGCTGCCTTCCTTTGAACTGGGCCGCACCGAAACGCCGACGCCAAACAACCCGCTGGGCGTCAAGGGCGCCGGCGAAACCGGTACGATCGCTGCCACTCCGGCCGTCGTCAATGCCGTGGTGGACGCCCTTTCGCACCTTGACGTGCGCCATATCGACATGCCCCTTACACCCAGCCGCGTATGGGAGACTATCAAGTCCCACAGCAATGGAGGAAACAGCTAATGTGGCCAGCCGAATTTGACTACGCACGTCCGTCTTCGGTGGCGGAAGCGCTCCAGTTGCTGGCGGACAACGAGGACGCGAAGTTGCTGGCCGGTGGCCACAGTCTCTTGCCCGCCATGAAACTGCGTCTCAACGAAGCGCCGCTACTGATTGACATCAGCCGCATCGAGGGTCTGGGCAGCATCAGCAACAACGGCTCGCTGACGATCGGCGCGCTTTGTACCCATGCCGACATCGCGGCTTCAGCCGACGTCCAGGCTTCTTGCAGCGCGCTGGCAACAGCTACGGGCATGGTCGGCGACCAGCAGGTGCGCAACTGGGGTACCCTGGGCGGCAACGTGGCCCACGCCGACCCGGCGTCGGACCCGCCCACCGTGCTTGTCGCCTTCAACGCCAACATCAACATCGAGGGCTCGTCGGGCAGTCGCAGCGTGGCGGCGTCCGACTTCTTCATGGACCTCTTCACCGTCGATCTGGAGCCTGGCGAAATCATCACCAGCATCGAGATTCCGGCACACCCCCACGAGGGTTCTGCCTATGTCAAGATGCCCCACCCTGCCTCACGCTACGCCGTGGCAGGAATCTGCGTGGTACTGCACAAGGACGGCGACACATGCAGCGGCGCGCACGTCGCTGTGGGCGGGGCGACGGTACGGGCGATGCGCTCGCCGGGCGCCGAAGCCGCGCTGCGCGGTTCCTCACTCGATGACGCGGCTCTCGATGCAGCGGCGGCGGCGTTGAAGGACGACATCGCCAATGACCTGATTGGCGACATGAGCTTTCCGGAGGCCTACCGGCAGGAAATGGCCGGAGTCTATCTCAAACGCGCAGTCCGGGCTGCAGGCGGCTAAACGTAGCATTCCCGTTTGCAGCACGACGCGTTAACATACCAGGCAATCGAGGGCGAGGAATTCCTCGCCCTCCTAGTTAATGTCGGGGAGCCGTATGTTCGATTCCGTTAATTCCGTGCAACAGACCCTGCAGCAGCAGGACTACATCGCGGAACGGGGCCTAGCCACGGCGATTTATCTCGCCCTGCGCCTGGGTCGCCCCCTGTTTCTGGAAGGCGAGGCCGGTGTAGGCAAGACGGAAATCGCGCGCGTACTCTCCGGGGCCCTGGGCAGCGACCTTATCCGCCTGCAATGCTATGAGGGACTGGACGCCAGCAACGCGCTCTATGAATGGAACTACGCTGCCCAGATGTTGCATCTTCGCCTGCTGGAAGCCAGCGGCGCCAGCCGCGAGGAAATGCAGGCGGGCATCTTCTCACGCGAATTCCTGCAGACCCGTCCCCTGCTACGGGCCGTCGAAAACAGCGTCGACGGCCTGCGTCCCGTCTTGCTGATTGACGAAATCGATCGCGCCGACGAGGAATTCGAGGCCTTTCTGCTCGAACTGCTGTCCGATTTCCAGGTCACCATCCCCGAACTCGGCACCATTCGCGCCGAAACACCGCCCGTCGTCGTGGTGACGTCCAATCGCACACGGGAAGTCCATGACGCCCTCAAACGCCGTTGCCTCTATTACTGGATCGATTACCCGTCCTTTGAAAAGGAATTGCGCATCGTGCGCACGAAAGCGCCCGACGTGGAACCCCTGCTCGCCCGTCAGGTAACGGCCTTCATCCAGGAAATGCGTGAGCTGGAACTCTTCAAATCACCTGGCGTGGCCGAAACCCTGGACTGGACGGCGGCGCTGGTGGCGCTGGACCAGCGCGCCCTCTCCCTCCAGACGGTTGCCGAAACGCTCGGCGTCATTCTGAAATATCAGGACGACATCGACATGCTTTCGGGCGACAGCCTGCAGGCCCTGCACGAGCGCGCCATCGTCCAGGCGCAAACCAACGCCGCCCTGGTCTCATGAACCACGCGCCTGTTCTGCCGGACGGGACTTTTCATCAGGGTGGCAAACTCCTGCACAACCTTCTCCTGTTTGGGCGCATGTGCCGCGCGCTGGGAATGGCCGCCACGCCCAATCACATGATTGAGGTGGCCAACGCGCTTGGGCATATCGATTTGGGTCAACGCCTGGACGTGTACCACACGATGCGTTCGTTAATTGTCTCGCGTCAGCGAGATCTGGAGCTCTTCGACCGGGCCTTCGACCTGTTCTGGAGCCGGCCGGTGGACGACTGGGTGCAACTGGACATGCCCCCTCCGGTGGAAAACGAGCCCAGACGCATGAAGTTCTTGTTGCCGCCGGGGGCCAGTCCGCTCGATGAGAACAGCGATGGCGTCGCAAGCCCTGGTGATTCTCATTTGACAGCCGTCCTGCCCACCTGGAGTACCCAGGAACAACTGCGCTACAAGGACTTCTCCGAAATGAGCCAGGAGGAGCTGGCGCTGGCAAAACGCATCCTGGAAAAGATGCCGCAATCTCTGGACTTCCGACGCACCCGTCGTCTGCGACCGGGACGCGGCGCCCTCATCGACCTGCGGCGCGCCATGCGGCAGAACCTGCGCCACGCCGGGGAGTATTTCACGCTGCCGACGCGCGCGCCGGGCGTCAAGCCGCGTCCCCTGGTGCTCATCTGCGACATCAGCGGCAGCATGGAACGTTACACACGCATTTTCCTGCACTTCATGCACACCTTTGCCACTGGCATGCAACAGGTCGAGTCATTTGTCTTCAGCGTGCACCTGACCCGCATCACCCGGCAAATCCGCCACAAGTCCATCGACCGTGCGCTGTCGGACGTAGGCAGCAGCGTAAACGACTGGGGCGGAGGCACCCGGACTGGCGAAGCCCTGCGCGACTTCAATTACCGCTGGTCGCGTCGGGTGCTCGGGAGGGGCGCCATGGTGCTGATCATCACGGACGGCTGGGACCGCGGCGACCCGGTCCTCTTGCGACAAGAAATGGAACGCCTTCAGCTCAGTTGCCACCGCCTGATTTGGCTCAATCCCCTGCTCGACTTGCCGCGTTACGAACCCCTGACCCGGGGCGCCAGGGCCATGCTGCCCTACGCCGATGACTTCCTGCCCCTGCGGAATCTCGATAACCTGGAGACTGTGGTCACGGCGTTGCAGAATCTGGCCAAAAGGCACTGAAAGGACGGCCGCCATGCTTGACATTCTGGAGACGGTCTCCCGTTGGCTGGAGGAACGACAGCAGGTCTCCCTGGCGACTGTCGTGCAGACCTGGGGCTCGGCGCCGCGCGCCACAGGTTCGAAAATGGCCGTGACACAGGACATGGCGCTGGTGGGCTCGGTCAGTGGTGGCTGCATCGAGGGCGCCGTGGTGGAAAGCGCGCTGGAAGGCATGGAGGATGGTATCGCCCGCATGCTGACCTTCGGCGTCAGCGATGACGAGGCCTGGGACGTCGGTCTGACCTGCGGCGGCAAAATCAGCGTTTTCGTCGAGCCCCTGGACGCGGCGTGGTGGTCGAGGGTGTCGCATCATATCCTGCAGCACCGACCCGCCACGTCGATTTCCCTGCTGGAAGGCGACCAGTCGGGCGCAAAGGTCATGCTGGGGCCAGGCGGAGAACTGGAATACAGGTCATCACTGCTTGACGACAGCAGTGTCGAAAGGATGTCCAGTGCAGCCGATTCTCGCAGCGGTCGTCACGAAATTGATGGTCTTGTGGTGTTGGTGGACCGACATCAACCGGGCCCCAGACTGGTCATCATTGGCGGCGTTCACGTCGCCATGCCCCTGCAGAAATTCGCGCGCGAACTGGGTTTTCGCGTGACCCTGATTGACCCGCGTCGGGTCTTCGCCACTGCGGAGCGCTTCCCGGACGTTGACCAGATTTTGCACAGTTACCCGGACAAGGCCCTCCGGCAGATTGGTCTGGACGACGATACATGGCTGGCCGTGCTGACCCATGATCCCAAGATCGATGACCCCGCCCTGCTCACGGCCCTGCCTGGCCCGGTGCCCTATGTTGGCGTGCTGAGCAGCCCGCGCACTCACAGGCAACGTTTGGAACGCCTGCATGCCGCCGGCCTGACCCCGGAACAGACTTCGCGAATCCACACGCCAATCGGTCTGGAAATCGGGTCCAGCACGCCAGAGGAAATCGCGCTGAGTATCATGGCCGAAGTCGTTTCCGTGCGAAGCGGAGTTCGCGCGTGAAGTTCGGCCCGGTCCTCCTCGAAGAAGCGATTGGCAAGGTACTGGCGCACAATCTGGTCGATGAGAGGGGCCAGCGACTGTTGGGAAAGGGACGCATCCTTTCCTGCGCTGACGTGGAGAAAATAGGCCGGTTGGGGATGGACCGCGTCGTGATCGCTGACCCAGGGCCTGGTGATCTCGACGAAAACGAAGCCGCCCGGCGGGTCGGCCTGGCGGTCGCCGGACCTGGCATACGCCTGGTCACTCCCGGCGTGGGCCGAGCCAACCTGATCGCCAGGCATCACGGCCCGGTAGCCATCAACGTTCCGGCGCTGTCCATATTAAACAACATTGACCCCGGCATTACCCTGGCGACACTTCGCAATCACACGCTGGTTCAGGAGGGCGAACTGGTCACTCTGGTCAAGATTGTGCCTTTCGGCATCCCGGAAGCGCGCATCATCGACGTGGAGAGCACCGCCCGCCGCCTGGCGCCGATCATCGACCAGCAAAAGATGGAATCCCTGAACGCCGGCCTGATCATTTCGGGACCGAAGCGGGCGCAAGAACGGTTGCGACGCGCTCTGGAAGCGCCGACACACGAGCGTCTGCATCGACTTGGCAGCCAGCTTGCGGACGTTGTGTCCACCAGTCATGAACCGGATGGAATCGCCGCCGCCATCAGGCAGCAGGTCGACTCTGGCATGCACCTGCTGCTGATCGGCAGCGTCTCGGCCATCATCGATCGCGATGACGTGGTACCGACCGGCCTGCGGCTCGCCGGTGGGACGGTAACCCACTTTGGCATGCCGGTAGATCCCGGCAGCCTCCTGATGCTGGGCTACGTCGGTGACGTGCCGGTCATCGGGGCGCCGGGGTGCATCAGGTCACCTCGCACCAACGTCATCGATTTGCTGTTGCCGCGCCTGCTCGCCGGTGAACGCCTGACCCGCGCGGACCTGGTGGCCATGGGCCATGGCGGCCTGCTCGAGGACATTCGGGAACGCCCGATGCCGCGCGCCAGGACAAGCGGACGAGGGTCGCATGAAGGCGGTTGAAATGGAAGTGCCGAGCGCACTCTCTCATCTTGAGTGTGGCTGGTGCAACTCCGTCTGGCCAGCAGACAAACTGACCAATCTGTGCCCCGCTTGCGGGCGCCCCCTGCTGGCGCGCTATGACCTGCAACAGGCCGCGAGCAGCCTGGTCCCCGATGCGCTGCCGCTGCGGCCGGCCAATCTATGGCGATATGCCGAAATGCTGCCGGTGCGGCGGCCGGAAATGCGCAAGACCCTGGGTGAAGGCAATACGAGCCTGCTACACCTGAAGCGCCTGGGCGAGGTACAGGGGCTGAAGCATCTCTACGCCAAGGATGAGTCGTCGAATCCGACCAACTCCTTCAAGGCGCGCGGCCTGGTGGTCGCCGTCAATCGCGCCACTGAACTCGGCGCGAAGGCCCTCGCCATCCCCACCGCCGGTAACGCGGGCAGCGCCATGGCGGCCTATGCCGCGCTTCACGGCATTCCGGCCCACATCTACACCCCGCGCGACGTGCCGCCGCCATTCCTGGCTGAAATGCATGCGCTGGGCGCAGACATCACCCTGGTGGACGGCCTGATCACCGACTGCGGCGCCATGGTGCGTACCGGCGCCGAAGAGGGACGCTGGTTTGATGTCTCCACCCTGAAGGAGCCGTATCGCATCGAAGGCAAAAAGACGATGGGATACGAACTCTACGAGCACTTTGGCGGCACTTTGCCCGATGTCATCCTCTACCCCACCGGCGGTGGCACAGGACTCATCGGCATGTGGAAGGCCTTTGAAGAAATGGAACAACTGGGCTGGCCAGGAGTGGAAAGGCGGCCACGAATGATCAGCGTGCAAAGCAGCGGCTGCGCGCCCATCGTCCGCGCCTGGCGCGAGGGCAGCGAAACGGCGACTCCGTGGGAAGGCGCCGAGACCATCGCCGACGGGCTGCGGGTACCATCTGCCGTAGGCGATTTCCTGATTTTGCGCGCCGTGCGGGAAAGTGGCGGCATGGCCATCGCAGTGGACGACGACGACATTCGCGCCGCCATGCTGGAAACAGGGCGGACGGAAGGACTATTGGTCGCGCCGGAAGCGGCGGCCACACTGGTCGCCCTGCGTGCCTTGCAGGCTGATGGCAAGATTCAGGCGGACGAACGAATCGTGTTGTTCCTTACGGGCGGCGGGCTGAAATATTATCATCTGGGCCTGCCGCCTCAGGCAGAAACGGGGATTTCCGGCACGTCGACTTTGTAAGCGGCGGCCACTTCACAGAGTTCGTTCCAGACGATCCGGGGTATTGGAATGCCCGACCGGCTGCGTTCCGCCTTGGAACGTTGCTCTTTTTCACCCGGCAAGAGGACTTCATCGAATCCTTCAGCGGGTTCGACGGCCTTGATTCGCTCCAGGAATTCCTGTGTTTGTTCCCTGAACCAATCGGGTTCGGCAAAGGCTTCGATGTTGAGGGCCAGGATGAGCGTGGGGTTGCCGGAGCGGAAGCGGGTTGAAGACACCGGGCTGAATCCGCAAAGTATGCCCGGAATCAGTTCCATCATGAGCGAAAGACCGTAACCCTTGTAAGTGCCAAAGGGCAGTAACATGCCTCCATTGAGGAAGCTCGCCGGGTCGGTCGTAGGGTTTCCATCCCTGTCCAGCAACATGCCTTCGGGGAAGGTCCTGCCTTCACTGAGCGCCACCTGCACCTTGCCATTGGCCACGACAGCAGTCGCGTAATCCAGCACGAAAGGCGTGTCCCCGGTCCCGGCGGGCACCGCCCAGGCCATGGGGTTGGTTGACATGAGCGGTTCGCGCCCGCCCCATGGCGCGACCGAGACGCGGACCACGGTCCCGCTGGTTAGCACGATGCCGACCATTCGTTGACGCGCCAGAGTTTCCGCGTATTCACCAAGGCGACCCACGTGGTTGACGTTTTCCAACGCAACGCAGCCGATCCCGTGCTCGTGCGCCAGTTCCGCAGCCATGGCCGCGCCGACCTGCGCGCCAATTTGCCCGAAACCGCGGCGGCAATCGAGGCTGGCGACGGCGCCGTTGCCCTGTCTCAGTTGTGGTCTTGCGGACGGGCTGAGGTCGCCATTACGAATCATGTCGACATAGAGCATCAAACGAATGATGCCGTGCGAATCGTGGCCGGCCAGGTTGGTCTCAACCAGAGAATTTGCTACAGAATCGGCGATGTCATCTGGCGCGCCCGTCGCGACAAAGATCGCTTTGCCCATCGTGACGAGTGTGCTGGCGGAAACCTGGGGCATGTTATTGCTTTTCGCCTAAACCAATTCTCCCGGATCCAGTCAGACTTGGCCGACACCACCGGCCATCAACAGGCCCAGTTTATCCGCGACTGCGTCTTCACGATTGACAACGTCGACGACACTTCCTTCGTAAATGACCGCGATGCGGTCCGAAAGCGCCATAATCTCATCCAGGTCCTCGGAAATGAGCAAAATGGCCACCCCGTCCCCGCGCTTTTGCAACATCAATTCCCGAATGAATTCTGTGGCGCCGACGTCAACGCCGTGGGTGGGGCGCTCCACGACCATCGCCACCGGTTCATGCGACAACTCGCGGGCAACCATGACTCTCTGCGCGTTTCCGCCTGACAGGTTCTTGACCAGCGCTTCCTTGCGGCGCGGAAGGATGTTAAACCAACTGATCAATTCCTCGGTGAATTCTCCAATTGCCCCGAAATCCATGAAGGGCCCGGAGCGGTAGCGTTTGGAACCATGCTTTTGCAGTATAACGTTTTCAGCAACCGAAAAGGTGCCAATGGTTCCATGAACGGTTCGCTCTTCCGGGATGTAGGAAAGGCCGGCCTGCAGTCGATCACTTATCGACTTGTCCAGAATCGATTCCCCGTTCAGGTAAACTTCGCCGCCAGTGGCCGGACGCAGCCCTGCAATGCATTCGGCCAGTTCATTCTGGCCGTTGCCGGACACAGCCGCGATCCCGAGGATTTCACCGGCGCGCACAGACAAATTGATGCCTCGCAAGGCTGGCAAATCGTAATCGTTCTGCACGGACAGATTACGGACGCGGAGTTTTTCATCTCCGGCATCAAGTTCAGTCTTTTCCAGTTTGAGGCGCAACTCCCTGCCCACCATCATGTGCGCCAGGGTGCTTTGATCAATGTCATCGTTGGGTAAGGTATCGATCACACGGCCGTCTCGCATCACGGTGATGCGATCACTGATGATTTGCACCTCATTCAATTTGTGCGTGATGAACACCAGCGAGTGACCACGATTGCGCATCAATGCGAGCGTCTGAAACAGGTCTTCCACTTCCCTGGGGGTCAACACGGCCGTAGGTTCGTCCAGAATGATAATGGACCCGCCATGGAACAGCGCCTTGATGATTTCCAGCCGCTTCATCTCACCCAGCGACATTTGCCAGACATAGGCGTCCGGGTTGACTTCCAGATTGTAGGTCTCGGAAACCGCCATCAATTCGGTACGAACGGTGTTCAGGTCCAGCAGAGGGCCGCCCTGCCGGCTAAGTGCGATGTTCTCCGTCACGGAAAGGGTTGGCACCAGCATAAAGTGCTGGTGGATCATTCCAATGCCCAGTCGGAGCGACTCGGAGGGCGAGCGAATGTCGACCCTTTGACCGTCCAGGCGGATTTCGCCTTCATCTGGCACGTATAACCCGCCCAGCTGATTCATGAGTGTGCTCTTGCCGGCGCCATTTTCGCCCAACAGGGCATGAATTTCGCCGGCGCGCACTTCGAAGTTGACATGGTCGTTGGCAAGCACACCCGGGAAACTTTTGGTTATTCCAACCATTTCAGTGAGTTCAATGCGATTGTGACCGGAAGGAAGCACATTTGTCGCATTCATTTTTTGACCGCCTCCTTCATCCGGATGGCCCCCTGTCCGTTGATCGCCAAAGGATCGATCCCGACACAGGTCTCAAGGTGCTATCTCAACAGCACCGGCGACAATGTCCTCGACCGCCTGACCGGCGGCCTCAAGCAATTCCGGGGAAATGTCGACCGTTCCAAACGCGATTCGCAGACCGTCATTGGCCAGCGTCAATTTGTAGGCGACCCCGCCATATTGCCCTTCCTGAAAACGCCCGATGATGTCGCGCAACATCGGGGCCCAGTTATAGACCTGTGAACTGACGACAGTGCCGGGCCAGACGTCCCCCTGATCGCTCTGGGTGCTGAACCAGTAGCCACCGGCGCTGCGAACGGCCTCGATCGCACCCACCACAACCTGCGAAGTTCCGGTGAGGACATCGGCGCCTGCAGCCAGAAGTGTCCTGCCATTGGTCGTGCCGGCGGCAATATCGCTGAAGGACCCCACATAGACTACCAACACCTCTGCGTTCGGATTGGTGGACTTCACACCCTGGGTAAAGCCGCCGATGTAGAGCCGGACGTCTCCTGCCGGAATGGGGCCAATGGCGCCGATGACGTTGGTTTCCGTCAGCAAGGCAGCCATGACGCCGTTGACGTAACCACCTTCCTCGGCTGCGGCCTGGTAAGCGTAAACGTTGTTTATGCCCCGATCAGAACCTGTATCCGTGGCCGTCCCCCAGGCAAAGGAAGTATTTGGAAACTCATGCGCCATGTCGAAAATGGACGTGCCGTACTGGGTACCGTGTGCAATGATGACGTCGAAGCCATCTTCAGCATAGCCGCGCAGGGTCTCGGACGCGGCGGACACGCTGGACATCGCTTCGGAATAGGCGATGTGCAGGACACTTTCGCCGCCCATTTCTTCCTGCAGCTCCTTCAGGCTGGAATGAATGGACTGGCTCCAGGAGAGATCCCGGATACTGCTTGGCGCCACGATGGCCACGCGTATGGGGTCCTGGGCGCCGACGGCAAACGCCGCCGACAAGACAGCAACCAGGAAGAGAAACGGCATGGCGCGCAAGCCTGTGGCATATGATCTTGTCATGTCCGTCTGCCATACACTGCCATCGGCCCCGGTTGACCCTCAGTCACCTCGACGAAACGGCCTGTTCATGGCCTGGGGACGAAATCGCTGCATGTCGCGAGCGAAGACCAGAACAATAATTGCGAGGACATAGGGCATCATCAGCAAGATATTCACGGGAATGGTCTCGCCGAAGAGCTTGACGTCCAGAACCTGCACCCAGATTTGCAGATTGTAGGCGGCGCTAAAGAGCAGGGAACCCACCATCACTCTCCATGGTGACCAGCCACCAAAATAGACCATGGCGACGGCGATGAAACCCAACCCTGCCGTCATGTTCACCTGAAAGACGTTGGTCAGCGCCAGAGGCATGGAAGCGCCGGCGAGGCCGGCCATCGCCCCGCCCAGAATCACTGCCGAGTATCGCACGCGCACGACATCGACGCCCATTGCATCGGCAGCGGCCGGATTTTGGCCCACGGCGCGGATCTGCAGCCCCCAGGTCGTTCGCCGCAGCAGCCATGCCGTAAGCGGCACCAGCAGCAAGGCACCATAGACCATGACGTTCTGGTTGAAAAAGATGTCGCCCAGTATCGGCAGATCGCTCAGCAAGGGAATGCGAACGGGCTGAAAGGACTCGACCAGCAACACGCCGTCCGCCAGCAAAATGAACAGGGTTGTGGAAAGCCCCCGGCCGACCAGGGTTATGCCAATACCGCTTATGCCCTGGTCCGCATGCATGGTCACGCTGACAAAGGCCATGACCAGCCCCAGTACGGCCCCTGTTACTATCCCGGCCAACACGCCAGCCAGCAGCCCGGCATCCAGCCCCATGTCCGAGGCAAAGTAAATGGAGACGAAGGCCCCCATCAACATGATGCCCTCGACTCCCAGGTTAAAGACTCCGGAGAGCTGGGAGAAGACTTCACCCAACGCGGAATACAGGAATGGCATGGCGGAGGCCAGAGTCAGCGCCGAGGCGGCGACCAGAACATCCAGTAGCGTCCGTTCATCCATCGTCGCTAGGCCTCCGCCGGGTGCACGTCGCCGGCGCCACCGCCCGGTTTGTCATCGGAGCGGCTCATGCTGACGTCAATCGCCAGACGCTTTGCGGCCCGTCGCTGGACCCACATACTGCTACTGACAGCAAATAACACTACGATTCCCTGAATTGCGATGATGGTCTCGTAATGGACCTGGACCGTGCGTTGCATTCGCTCCGCGCCAGTCACCATGGCGCTGAAGAGCAATGCCGAGGGAATGGCGCCCAAGGGATGTAATCGTCCAAAAATGGCGACAACGATTCCCGAGAAGCCGTAGCCGGCGGCGAAACCCGACACCATCCTGCGGGACACGCCGGTCAATTCAACGGCACCGCCCAGACCGGCAAGTCCGCCACTCAGGGTCAGCGCCAGGATGATGTAGACAGGCACGGAAATCCCTGCGTAGCGCGAAGCCTCGCGATTCTGGCCGACGGCGCGAATCCGATAACCGATAGGTGTCCGCCACAACAACAGCCAGGTCACCACCGTGGCGATTAACGCGACAAAGATGCCCGTGTGCAGGCGGGTTGGCGGCAACATGCGTCCCAGCCACACTGCCTCAGGCAACCTCGCAGATTGCGTGACATTTGCGCTCGGGTCGCGCAAGGGGCCGCTCAGCATGATGTTCAGCAACTGAATGGCGATCTGGTTCATCATGATCGTGCACAGGATTTCGTTGACCGAAAACCTGGCACGGAGGAATCCTGGAATGGCGCCCCAGATCGCGCCACCGGCAAAACCGACCACAAGCGAAAGGGGCACGTAGATTAACGCCGGCAGGGAATCGCCGACGTTTGCCGAGAGTGCGACCACCGCCAACGCGCCAACAAACAGTTGACCTTCCGAACCGATGTTGATGACGCCACCGCGAAACGCGACACAGATGCCTGTCGCCACCAGCATCAGGGGGATCGCACGGGTAAAGGTGTTGGCCAGGCTGGTCAGGTTTTCAAAGGGGTTGCCGATGGCCCCGTCCCACATGGCACGGTACGCCAGAATCGGGTCCCTTCCCAGCAGCAGGAGCAGGATGCCGCCGAGCACCAGCGCCAGCAAGATAGCAAGAATGGGCGCCAGTACGATAAGTGGGTCCGAGCGCTGGACGACCTTTTGTCTAAGTTGAAACATCGTTTGCGCGACTCAAGGTAGTCCTCACAAACACTGATTCTTGCCCTGCCAACGATACCTGGCTGTTTCCTTAATAACACAGAACATCAGGATTGCAAAACTGGAAGTCATGGCCATTCGACAGATCGAATCGCCACATTCGCGTTCGACCAGTAAAAAGTTTGCATGAGTTTGTATCACTCGCTATAATCTTGATACTGTGTGCAGTCGTCAGTGATTGTCACTGGCGGCGCGGTCCCTTATTCCCCGCGAAAAGTGCTGCCTGGTCTTGGTTCGCCTTACAGGGGACGCTTCGTGGCGCTTTGGGAACGTTATCACACGCCTCAGACCGTCGCCGACGCGCTGGCCTGTCTGGCCCGTTACGAGGGCCAGGCGCGTCTGATTGCGGGCGGCACGGACCTCCTCATTGACATGCAGCACGTCGAAAAGGGTGATCACCCCCTCGCGGCGCTCGTCGACGTCACCACCGTATCGGAAATGACGACGATATCCGGGATGGCTGGCTGGCTGCACGTCGGCGCCGCCGTCACGCATACTTCCATCGTCAAATCGTCGCTCGTCGAGGACCATGCAACCTGTCTTGTTGAGAGTTGCGGCGTGGTCGGCGGACTGCAGGTGCGTAACGTGGCGACCCTCGGTGGTAACGTGGCACATGCCCTGCCCGCCGGTGACGGCACGACCTCACTGGTCGCCCTTGGCGCGGACGCCGAAGTCGCATGGCACAACGGCATCCGGGAGTGGCTGCCCGTCACGCAGATATTCCGGGGGCCGGGCATATCGGCGCTTGATTCCAGGCAGGACGTGCTGGTCGGGTTCCGCTTTCGCTGCAGGCAGGACGGCGAGGCCAGCGCATTCAAGCGCGTCATGCGGCCGCAAGGCGTGGCGCTGCCCATCCTGGGTTGCGCTGTCTGGGTACAATTGGACGAAAGCCGTCAGATCCTCAAAGACCTTCGCATCTGTATCAGCCCTGTAGACCGCGTGCCGGTTCTTGCCGCAGAAGTCGAGGACTCCCTGCGCGGTCAGGTAATCACGGAAGCGCTCATCAGCAGGGTGGCATCCGCCGCCCGTGACCAGTTGCATCCGCGGGCCAGCAAGTACCGGGCCAGCGCGGAATACCGCTCCCACATGATTGAGACCCTGCTAAATCAGGTCCTGCCCCTCGCCATTGCCAGAGCCCGTAGCGGCGTGGCCAAAGCCGAGGGCGTTGGCCTGGGATAAACGGCTAGGAGAGCCGCCATGTCAGAACTCAAACTGAACGTGAATGGCGTCGACCACGAACTGAAGGTCCCGGAGTCGCTCACCCTTGCCGCCCTGTTGCGGCAGGAGCTGGGACTGACGGGAACCAAGATCGGATGCGATGAGGCCGAATGTGGCATCTGCACCGTACACGTGGATGGAGTCCCTGTGGATTCCTGCATCTATCCCGCCTTCAAAGCCCAGGGGCGCAAAGTCCGAACGGTGGAAGGATTGGCGTGCAATGCAGCCAACGGCGAGGAACAGTTGCACCCCTTGCAGAGCGAATTCATCAATCATTGCGCCGTCCAGTGCGGTTTTTGTACGCCCGGCCTGATGATGACGGCAGCTGCCCTGCTGGAGGAAAACCCTGAACCTGACGACCGTGACATCAAGGTCGCGCTGAAGGACACCTATTGCCGGTGCACCGGCTACACCAGTGTGCTGCAGGCCATCCACTCGGCCGGCAGGGTGATACGCGGTGAAGAACCCTTGCCACCCGGCGCGCCTGAGGTTGTCACGCCACTCAAGACCATCGGCCACAGCGAACTTGTGCCCGACATCGTCGATCGGGTCACCGGCCGCGCCAAATATACGGACGACTACTGTTTTCCAGGCATGGTCTATGGCCGTACACTGAGGTCAGCGTACCCACACGCCATTGTGCGCCGCATCGACACAGGCCGGGCCCGCTCCCTGCCTGGAGTGCTGGCTGTTCTCACGCGTTCGGATGTGCCAGGCGAAAACGTGCATGGCATTGTTACCCTGGACTGGCCCGTGTTGGTTGGCGAAAACGAGACGGCCCGCTACATGGGCGACGCCATTGCTCTCGTCGCAGCGGAGACGGAGGAAATCGCCAACCAGGCCCTGAAACTGATTAAGGTGGATTACGAAACGCTGCCTGTGGTGGCGGATCCCGTTTATGCGCATACTCCTGAGGCCCCCCTGGTGCACGCCGGGCGCGAGAATGGCAACTTGCTGAAGCACATTAAGGTCCGGCATGGCAATCTGCAACGAGGATTTGACGAAGCTGACGTGGTGGTCGAGCGCACCTACCGCACGCCAATCATTGAACACGCCTTCCTTGAACCAGAATGCACAATCGGCGTCCCTGCCGGATACGACGGGGAGCATCTCAAACTGACCATTTACGTCGGCTCGCAGATTCCCTACCAGGACCGCAACCAGGTAGCGCGCGCCATGGACCTGCCGGACGAACAGGTACGCGTTCGCGGAACGTTGATTGGCGGCGGCTTCGGCGGCAAGGAGGACATCGCCGGCCAGATTCACGTTGCCATGCTCGCCGACGCCGTGGGGCGACCGGTGAAATTGCTGTATTCCCGCCAGGAATCCTTGCTCTTCCATCCCAAGCGGCACGCCACCGTCATTCGCATTCGCACAGGGGCGAAACGTGGCGGCCGCCTGACAGCGGTGGAGGCCGAGTTGTACGGCGACGCCGGCGCCTACGCCAGCCTGAGCGACAAGGTGATGACGCGGGCGACGACCCACGCGACGGGACCCTATGAAGTTCCCCACGCGAAAATCGATTGTTACGCCATGTACACGAACAACCCGCCAGCCGGCGCCTTTCGCGGATTCGGGGTCACCCAAAGCGCCTTCGCCGTCGAACAGAACATGGACCTGATCGCTGAAGAACTGGGCATGGACCCGCTTGAACTGCGGCACATAAACGCCCAGAAAGTTGGCGTGGTCACGGCTACCGGGCAGAAACTGCGCGACAGCGTGGGCCTGCTCGAGACCATCCGCATTTGCGATGAGGACCTGCGCGGCAAGGTCAATGGCAATTTCCGCTGGGGCTGGCGCGAGGCCGACCTGGCCTGGGGCTGGGGCGTCGCCTGCGCCTACAAGAACACCGGCCTGGGCGGTGGCGCGCCGGACAAATCCGCCGCAGAAGTGGAAGCCTATGACGACGGAACCGTGGAAGTGCGCACCTCATCGGCAGACATGGGTCAGGGCCTGGTCGCCGTATTGGCACAGTGTGCCGCCGAAGAACTGGGATTGCCCTACGGTCGGGTGCGCGTTTTGCTTTCCGACACGGACCTGACGCCGGATGGCGGACCCACGACGGCCAGCCGCCAGACTTTTATGAGTGGCAATGCCGTGCGCCACGCCGCCATCGGCCTGCGAGACGCACTCAGCAGCGTCCTGTCGGAAGAGCATGACCAGCCGCCGGACCTGCTTCGCTTCGAGGAAGGACTGGTCCGGGTCAACGGGAGCAGCGTCAGCTTTGGCGACGCCGTCCGGCTGGCCCAAAACCAGGGAATCCCAACCCGCATACAGCATGAATACTGGGGGCCGAAGACGCAACCGCTCGGCACTGGCGGAGACATGCATTTCGCCTTCTCCTACGCCACGCAAATCGCACTCGTCAGCGTCGACCTGAATACCGGAGTCGTCCATTGCGAGAAGATCATTTCGGCCACGGACGTTGGCCGGGCGATCAATCCAATGCTGCTGCAGGGGCAGATCGAGGGCGGTATTGTGATGGCCCTCGGAAACGCCCTGACCGAGAGTTACATCGTCGAGGATGGTGTGCCCTGGTCGACCCTGCTGGCGCGCTACAAAATGCCCAGTATCAAGCACACACCGGAAATCGTTAGCTATCTGGTCGAGGACCCCGTAAGTGAAGGTCCCTGGGGAGCGAAGGGCGTGGGCGAAATTCCCTCAATCAACACCATGCCGGCGATAACCAACGCCATTTACAATGCTGTGGGAGTGCGCGTTTTCAGCCTGCCGGTTGACCAGGATGCCCTGCTGCTGGCGCTGCGCCGCGGCGAGACTGAAGTCCACAGCGCCTGGCACGACGTGCGGGAATTCAGACAGCACGCCTGAGTCTGTCAGAGCGTAAGGCTCGTCATCCAGGCGGCGCCGAAATCCGGCTCACATGATTGTGAAGCGTCTGAAACTGATAACCAGACACGGGCCGACGGCGCTGCGATTGCTTGTCGTCCTGCCGCTCCTCCATTTCCTTCACCCCGTGGAACCACGGGCAACGCTGGAGCAGCCGCAACGGGTCATCACCAACCTGCCACAGCTTTGCGTGCATACGCGCCTCATTGACGAGGTGTGGGAATGGAAAATCCAGCGCAGTTTGCAACTGGTGCGTGAAATGGGCGCAGGCACCATTGTCGAATTCTTCCCCTGGGCCTATTTCGAGACTTCACCGGGGAACCACACCTGGCAACAGGCCGATCGCATCCTGCGCCATGCAGAAAACCAGGGCTTGCGGGTCATCGCCCGCATGGGCATGGTGCCGGCCTGGGACCGGGAGAATCTCGGGCAGGAGTCACGAAACACCCTGAACACGCTTCCACGCGAAGCATGGAAGGACTTCGCCGACTTTGTGGCCACTTTCGCGGCTCGCTACCAGGACGTGGTGAAACACCTGATTGTCTGGAACGAACCCAACCTTGCGTTCGAGTGGGGTCACGCCCCGTTGTCGCCGGCGGACTATGTCGAGCTTTTGCGGGTCACCCACAATGCAGTGCGGGCAGCAAGCCCCCGTGCTGTCCTGCTGGCAGCCGGCCCGGCGCCAACCCTCGAACCTGCCGGTAGCCCCCATGGGATGAACGACCTGCTCTGGCTGGAAGAGAGCTTTGCTGCAGGCGCCGCCGACTGGATCGACGGTCTTGCCCTGCACAGCTATGGTTTCGCAGAGGGCCCGGAAGCCCCGTCGTCCAGCAACCGCCTGAACTTCCGCCGCGCGGAACTGCAGAGGGAAACCATTCTACGTAATTCTGACAAGCAACTTGCCTACTTTCTGACCGAGACCGGCTGGAACGATGACCCGCACCATGCCCAGGCCGTCAGCCCGGCCCGACGTATCCGCTACACTCTTGACGCCCTTCGGTTTTCCGGCCGGCGGTGGCCCTGGCTGGAAAGCCTCTGCCTGTGGGCCCTGCGCTATCCTGCCCCGTCCATGAACTGGCGCGACGGATACACCCTGATTACGCCGGAATTCCTGAAGAAACCCGTCTACCACGCGATCCTGAATCTGGCAAGCGGCCAGGGAAACAGTGACACCCTGTGGTTGCCTCCTCCCGTCGCCCCGGCCTGATCGCCCTGGGCCTGTTGGCCCTGGTGATGGTTGCGACCTTCTTCCAGCGCAGCCGTCTGCCCGCGCCGGAGGTCGCAGACCTGTTCCCCGGCGGCGTTCTGCGAATTGGCATTGAAACATCCCCGTCTCCCTATATTCACCTGCAGGAAGGAGAGCCAGGGGGACTGGTCATTGACCTGGGTCGGGCGCTGGCCAGTGAACTGGACCTGGAGCCACAATTCATCAACGTTTCACTGGATGGTCGCTACGATGCCTTGCGCCTGGGCATCGTCGACCTGCTGATTGCAGTGGATGCCCGCCACGCCGCGTTTCAAGCCGACGTCCTCGCCACCCGTCCCTGGTTCGATGCCGGTCTGGTGCTGGTCAGCCATGAAGACCAGACGCTCCATTCCATGCAGGAAATGGCCGGCCGCTCACTGGCGCTGGCGCTCGGCTCCGCCGCCGACGCCGAGGCGCGTCGCTGGCAGCGCCGCATCGCCGCCTTTTCGATCCTTCCCTACGAGTTGCCACAGTACGCCCTGGACGCCCTGCGATTCGGTGTTGCGCAGGCCGCTCTGGTCAATGCCATGGACGCCCGCCTTTACCTGCGCCAACATGAAATGGTCGTGTCGCTGCATCAGGTCAGCGAGCAACACGTCGCCATGGCCCTTCTGTCCGACTCGGCCTTGCGCTGGCGAGTCATCGATCATGCGCTGGGGAGTCTCTTTGAACAGGGCGTGGTGCCGCGTTTGCTGGACCGCTGGCTCTAGCCATCTATGGAAACGAATGGCGACAGGCTATACTGATTCCATGTCCCAAATCGGCTTCGACGCCCGCTTGCCGGCATACCACCAGGGCGGCATCGCGACGTGGATACGAGAAGTGCTGAACGCGCTTCAGTCGCAGGACACAGCGCACCACATCACCGTACTGGAGAGCCGCAAGGCGCGATGCTCCCTGGCCGGACGCTTCGACCGTTCAACACTCTACACACCCTGCCACCATGCCCTGGAAAAGTTCGCGCTGAGCCTCGAGTTGCTTCCCAAAGGGCTGGACCTGCTGCACAGTCCGGACTTCATCCCGCCATTGCGTGGGGCCAGACGCCACGTCATCACCATTCACGATTTGCACTTTCTTCACTTCCCGCAATACATGACGAAAGAAAGCCGACGCTACTACAGAGGACAACTGGGCCGCGCTGTACGCCAGGCCAACCACATCGTGAGCGTCTCCCACGCCACGCAACGGGACATCATGGAATTGCTGCAGGTGCCGGCGGAGCGCATCACGACACTGCATCACGGTGTAAACGGACAATTCAGGCCCCTCGCTGCCGACGTTCTCGACGAGCAACGGCGCAAACTGAAATTGCCGGAGGAGTTTTTCCTGTTCGTCGGCACCTTCGAACCACGGAAAAACCTGATCACTCTAATGGAGGCCTGGAGTCTCCTGAAGGAACAGTTCCCGGATGCGCCCCCCCTGGTATTGGCAGGAAGACGCGGCTGGCTATTTGACGAGACGATGCAACGGATAGAGGAACTGCAGGCCGCCGATGACATCATCTGGCGCGAAGACGTCGGACAGGAATCGCTGCCGGCTCTGTACAATCTGGCCAATGCACTGGTCCTGCCCTCCTTGTACGAGGGATTTGGTCTGCCGGCGCTGGAGGCCATGGCCTGCGGCACACTGCCCATCGTCAGCAATGTCTCTTCATTGCCCGAAGTTGTCGGGGACGTCGGGATTCAGGTCGACCCGAAGGATTCGCAGGCCCTTGCCTCGGCCATGGCGCGGGCGCTGGGCGACGGCGACTGGACAGCCGAACAGGAAGCAGCCGGTGTGAAGCGGGCCGCGAACTTCTCCTGGGATGTCCACGCGGAGGCCTTGCTGCAGGTGTGGGATCGGGTGCTGAACGACGCATGAGGGTCCTGATGGTCACTCCTGCCCTCCCCTGGCCGGCGCACCAGGGGGGCACCATGCGCGTCCTCGGCCTTTTGAAGGGTCTGCATGGCGCAGGGCACCGGATCAGTTTGCTCAGCGTCGGCTCGACACCTGAAAGCGATTCGCCACTGCATGAGCTGTGCGAAGAAATCGTCACGGCGTCGCCGCCCTCCCGGGGACTGGCCGTTCGCCTGCGCGACCTCCTGTTCAGCGACAAGCCGGACCTGGCTCTGCGATTGGTCAGCGATGAAATGTGTCAGGCCTTGAAGGAATTGCTGGACAGGCAACAATTTGACCTTGTGCAATTTGAAGGTCTGGAAGTCTGCGACCTCTTGCCCCTGGTACGGCAATGGCAACCGGAATTGCCCTGCTGTTATGACGCCTTCAACGCCGAATACGTGCTGCAAATGAATCTGTTCAGGGTTGACCGCCGGCAACCTGCGCGCTGGCCCCTTGCCCTGTGGTCCTGGTTGCAGGCCAGGCGCATCGCCAGTTTCGAGAGAAACATTTGCTTGCAGGCCAGGGGAACGCTGGCGGTCTCCGATGAAGATGCCCGTGCGCTGCAGGCACTGTCACCGCAGATTGACGTCGCCGTGGTACCCAACGGCATCTTCACCAGCCACTACGGTCTGGCGCAGCCGGGGGAAAATTCGCTGCCGACGCTGGCATTCACCGGCAAAATGGACTATCGCCCCAACGTCGATGCCATGCACTGGTTCTGCAATCGGGTGCTGCCTCACGTACTGGAAAAGCAGCCCGATTGCCAACTGAATATCGTCGGCCAGTCTCCGCATACCAACATCAGGCATTTGGCAAGGTCAGAACACATCCATGTCACGGGGTGGGTCAAGGAGATTCAGCCATGGCTGCATGGCTGCGACGTCTATGTCGCCCCCTTGCTGGCAGGAAGCGGCACGAAACTCAAGGTCCTTGAGGCGATGGCCAGCGCTTGCGCCATTGTGGCCACCCCGGTGGCAGCCTCAGGTCTGCCGCCCGCACTTACACAGGCTTTGCGCATCGTTGACGACGAGCGCGAAATGGCGGAGGCTATCACTGAGTTGCTGGACGACCCTGAATTGCGCTCGCGTATGGGAAAGGCTGCCGCGGCGGCGGTGCGGCAAACCAGCGACTGGTCGGCGATTTTGCCCTCCCTGCTGAACGCCTGGGAGCGTTTCGGCCTGTGAAGCGGGAAGCACTCGTCGCCCGTAACCAGCGATTGAGCGCCGCCCGTCACCGACCCTCCGCGCGGCACAGGCTGCGAAGTCTGTTGCTGAAGGCCGCGTCGACAGTTCCACTTGCACCGGCCCGGACCGCAGACTGGCAACGCATCCTTTTAATCAGGCCGGACCACCTGGGCGACGCCCTGCTGACCCTTCCAGCGATCGACTCATTGCGCAAATCTTTCCCCGATGCTGAACTCATGGCTCTGGCCAGCCCTGCGGCGGCGGCCATCCTGGGTCGCTTGCCCGCCCTTAACAGCGTGGAGTCGCTGGACTTTCCCGGTTTCGATCGGTCCGGGCGAATCGCTTCCGCCTCGCCCTGGCGCCTGGCGCTGCGGACCGCCGGCAGATTGCGTCGGCAACAGTTTACGTCTGCACTGGTCCTGCGGCCCGACCACTGGTGGGGGGCGCTGGTCGTCTGGCTGGCCGGCATCCCTCAACGCGTCGGCTTCGCCACGGCCGAAACGAGTCCCTTTCTGACGACGGCCTTGCCCTTGCAACGGGAACACGCCCTGCTGCACAACCTGCGTCTGGCGTCTGTATTGACTGGCGAGCCAATGAACCCGAAAGTTCACCTGCGTTTTCCGCTCGCGGAGGGAAACCGTTTCAGGGCGACGGCATTGTTGAATGCTGGAGGGCTGGCCGGGAATGCGCGATTTCTCTGCATTCACCCCGGTACCGGAGCACGATTCAAACACTGGCCCGCTGCGCACTGGGCAAGGGTCGCAGGCGCGTTGGGTCAGTCCCTTGACGCCAGGGTAGTCTTTAGCGGCAGCGCGGCTGAACGAACTCTGGTGCAGGACATTCTGGTCCAAATGTCAATGGCGGGACTGGACCTTGCCGGGAAAACAGACGTGGGCGAACTGGCGGCCTGTTACGAACGCGCCGTCATGGTGCTGGGCCCGGACAGCGGACCCCTGCACCTGGCGGCGGCGGTCGGGACGCCTTCAGTTTCGCTTTATGGCCCGGCCGACCCCGTCGAGTTTGGCCCCTGGGGCCCGCCCGGAAAACACAAGGTGCTCACCTCGCCCATCGCCTGCCGACCCTGTCGCATCCTGGATTGGGGCGACGACGACCCATCCTGGCACCCCTGCCTTGCTGACATTACGGTCAATCAGGTGGTCGAAGCCGCCCTCTCGCTGCAGTCCGGACTTGAGCGATGAAACCCGCCGGCTTCCGGTGGGATTGGAGAATCGTCGGCGCGTCGGTCACGCAGACTGACCTTCACTGATCGCCCTGATTCACCCCACAAGATCTCTCCGCCACTGGTCATGACATGCCTTGGGCGCCGTTCCCGGATTTGGCGCGGCGAACCCTGTGCTGTGGCGCATCGCCATCCGTGCGCTAGACTCGCAAGAAAACTTTTGGGGGCAAAATGCCGAATTCGATTGGAATCCTCACAGCCGGTGGGGACAGTCCGGGACTCAACGCGGCGATTCGGGCGCTCGGCAAAACGGCCATCAGCAAGTATGACATGCGGGTCACGGGTTTCCGTCAGGGCTTCCGCGGCCTGATGCAAAATCGTACGGTGGACCTGCATGCCGGCGCGCTGTCGGGCATCCTGACCATGGGCGGCACGATTCTTGGCACCAGTCGCGACAAACCGCACAAGATGCCGGTGGGCGACAAGGTGATGGACATGACGGATGCCATGCTGGATACCTATCAACAGCACCACCTTGACGTTCTGGTCTGCCTGGGTGGTGGCGGGACCATGAGCAACGCCTGGCGTCTGGCGGAAAAGGGCATGAACATCATCACCCTGCCCAAGACGATCGACAACGACGTGTACGGAACGGACGTTACCTTCGGCTTTGACACGGCCCTGTCCATCGCCACAGAGGCCATCGATCGCCTGCACAGCACGGCGCACAGCCATCATCGCATCATCATTGTGGAGGTCATGGGCCACAACACTGGCTGGCTGGCGCTGGGCTCAGGTCTGGCCGGCGGCGCCGACGTCATTCTCATCCCGGAGGTCCCCTACGACATCAACATCGTGGCGGATTCCATTCTTCGCCGCAGCCAGGGCGGCAAGCACTTCAGCATCATCGCCCTGTCCGAAGGCGCCTTCTCCTCCGAACTGGGAAAACAGATGAAGCAGCTCAAGGCCGACATTCGGGAGGAAGCGGACAAGGCCAGGCGCAAGCGACTGAAGCGGAAACTGCGAAAGCTGCTTGCCAGGAAGGCTAACATCACGCACGAACTGACCCGACAACTTGAAGACCGGACTCGCCTGGAAGCTCGTGTGACGACGCTGGGTCACGTGCAGCGCGGCGGTGCGCCCACAGCGGCAGATCGCCTGCTGGCCACCCGCCTGGGCACCGCCTGCGCCGAAGCCATTCAGGAGGGTGTCTCCAACGTGATGATTGCCGCGCGCGATGGCGATACCGAGGCCGTACCCCTGCAGGAGGTGGTGGGCCGACGCAAGACAGTGCCTCAGGACCATATCTGGATTGAAACGGCGCGTGCGCTGGAAATCTGCCTCGGCGATCAGTGATCCGACAATGCTTCCGGTGATCGCGGCCGGACCCGCAGCGTTCGCTCATTACGATAACTGACCATTCCGGGCCCCGCGCCCTGGATGCGCCGCACGTGCCGCCGCGGGGTCACGTCCACGGCGACGCTGCGTTCGTCACGTTGCGGGCTAAACCAGGCCGCAAGACCCGCGGCCCGTTCGAGGACCTCGTCGGGTATCGGTCGCCCGTCATTTCTGACGATTACGTGCGCGCCCGGTATTCCCCTCGCGTGCAGCCAGAGGTCGGACCCCGAGGCGCGTTCAAAGGTCACCTCTTCGTTTTGACGACTGTTGCGACCGACGCGAATCACGAAACCATCCGACGTCAGCAGGCGAAGGGACGAGCTTTTCTGCCCGGACGGTCGGGCCTTGCGACTGCCGCGCCACAGGCCCATGGATTGCAGGGCTGCCTGAACCTCTTCAATCTCAGGCCGGCTGCCCGCCAGCTCAAGGTCGCAGGTCAGTTGATCCAGAGATTTCAGCTGCGCTTTCGTCCGGCGCAGCAATTTCGGCACGTCCTGCAGCGCGCGTTTGGCTTTTTCGTACCGCGCGAAATATCCTTGCGCGTTCTCCAGGGGCGACCGCGTGTTGTCCAGCCGGATGACCAGTTCGGGCCCGTCCGGCTCGTATTGGGCGCGTAGCTCGCGTTGGCCTGGCGCCAGCGTGTACTGATAGGCCAGCAACAGTTCGCCGCTTTGCCGCAGCCGTTCCCGATCAACATCGTCCGTCAGGGAACCTTGCAGGGACTTTGCCCGCGCTTCCAGACGAAGTCGCGCTTCACGAAGGGCCGCGGCGACGGGTTCCTTTGCAATTCGGTAGGAATCCGTCCCTGTGCAGGCAATAAACCAGGTGACCAGGGCGCCGTTGACTGAATCAACCGGTCTCCAGTCAGGTTCACAGTGCAGCGGATACACACTGAACGCACGCGGGTTATCGTCATCGCCGGCCAGACCCGACTGCCAATCGCGCGCTGCCAGGGGCTCCAGCACAGAACGCAACGCGCCCCAGAGATCGTCGGGCCGGGCATCGGATACGCGTTGATCGGCGGGCGCTGAACTGCGGTGCACGGTTTCGCGGGCCAGCAGCGGGCTGACGCCCAGCAGTTTGGCGCTCAGAAAGCGCTGTGTACTGAGGTTCCGGACGGCGTCTCCCGCGAGCAAACCGCCCAGGACCTCCAGGGTGAGATCCAGGGGGTCGTGCTTTCCCCGCTGGGGTGGCGGTGGCTGATAGGGATGCGCCGGCAAGCTGCTCCGCATGCGGTTTTCGCCGGGATGCACGCGCCGCACGCAATCCAGGATCACGCCGTCCCTGACCAACAGGATGTTGCTGCGACGCTCGATGAGCTCCACAAAGAGCTGGACGTCACCTTCCGATCCGGTGATGTGCAACGTGACGACGCGTTCCCAGGCCGGTTGGGTAATGCGCTCAATGCGCCCACCTTCGACATAGCGACGAAGCAGCAGGCCAAGAGGCGTCGGTCGGTCCGGGCCGCGGCGCAGACGTTCTGGCGCGAGGTACAGGCGTGGCCGGGCCGGGTCGGCGCTCAGGTAGAGCCAGTGGCGCCGGCGTTGTGCATAAATCTCCAGTCCCAGTCCCGTAGCGTCGACGTCCAGGACGTCCTGAACCCTTCCGCGCGGAAGAAGGGACTGAAACTCATCAACGAGCGCCGCCAGTGTGAAAAAGTCGAGGTACATGCGCCAGCATCCACGTGGCGCGGAGTCAGTTGTTGCTGCTGCTACCTGCCGTCGATGCGCGTTTCACTCCACGATGCAGGAGCCAGAACACGATCCCAAGCGTGATGCCCATACCCAGCAGGTTGACGAGCAGGAAACCGAACAGCAACAGCAACTGTTCGGTCTGCCAGGGCGCCGCAGTAAGCACGGAGGAATCGGCCGCGGTGGATTGCACAATGAAGAAGCTGTCCAGCCCTCCGCCCTGCAACAGACTGGTCAGCCCGCCGCCCGCCAGCAACAGGGCCACTATAACTGCAGTCAGCGCCAGTCTTTTCACGCTGTTGCCCTCACATCCAGGCCAGCCGCAACGCTGTCAGTCTAGCGCAGCGAAAGCCATCTTACAAGGCCGTCAGAGCTCGTCGTCCAGTGTGATTTGCTGCTCACGCTCCGGGCCAACGCCCACGGTCCGAACCGGCGTATCGCACAGCTCTCCGATACGGCGAACGTAGTCACGGGCGGCTTGCGGCAGATCATCCTGATGGCGCATGCCGGACAAATCGGCATCCCAGCCAGACATCGTTTCATAGACGGGTTTGGCACGCTTGAGATCTTCCTGGTTTGCCGGTGGAAATTCATGGTGAACGCCATCCAGATCCCAGGCGCCGGCTATTTTCAGGGTTTCGATGCCGCTAAGGATGTCCAGTTTTGTAAGGAAAAGCTCGGTGAACCCGCTGACCTGGGCGGCATGCCGCAGGATGACCGCATCCATCCAGCCACAGCGCCGGCTGCGTCCGGTCGTCGTGCCGAATTCATCCCAAAAGTTCTCACCGCTGCCCCGCAGGCGCTGACCGAGAGCGCCATCCAGCTCGGTCAAAAGGGGGCCGGAGCCAACCCTGGTCGAAAAGCATTTGGTCACGCCGACGATGCGGTCCACGTGCAGGGGGCCAAACCCCAGTCCGACCAGCGCGCCGCCGGCGACCGGGGAGGAACTGGTGACGAAGGGGTAATCTCCGTGGTCCAGATCAAGCATGGTGCCCTGCGCGCCCTCACAGACAATGCGCGCGCCCTCCCGCAGCCGGCGGTTGACGTATTGTGAAGTGTCCTGAACGTAGGGGGCCAGGCGTATCGCCGCGTCGATCCATTCCAGCGCCGTGGCCCTGGCATCCAGCGGGCTGTCCCCTGCGCCGATCAGCGCCTCATTGGCCCTTTCAATGGAGTCATGCACGGCATCGGCGAAAGTCTCCACGTCCTGCATAAGACCGGCGCGAATCCCGCGACGGCCAGTCTTGTCCAGATAGGACGGGCCGATGCCTCGCAGCGTGGTCCCGATTGCCTCCTCGCCCAGCGCGCGTTCGCTGGCGCGATCAAGGGCGATGTGTGCAGGCGTAATGATGTGCGCCCGCGAACTGATGAGGAAGCGTTCCGGCGACAAGTCCACACCCCGTGAACACAGTCGATCCATCTCCGCCAACAAATTGACCGGATTGATAACCATGCCGTTGCCAAGGACGCAGCTGGCGCTCCCGTGGAGGATGCCGGAGGGGACCAGATGCAGTTTGAAGACCTCGTCACCCACCGCGATGGTGTGACCGGCATTGTCGCCCCCGGCGTAGCGGGCCACCACATCCGCGTCTGCGCCGAGCACGTCGGCAACGCGGCCTTTGCCTTCATCGCCCCACTGGGCACCGATGATTAACGTCACCGGCATGGTCTATGCTCCTGTCTCTCCGTCCAAAACGGCCTGCCAGGCAGCGCCCAGCGCGATGCTCACCTCCTGCCGGCCCCAGATTTCCAGTTCGCCGGATGGCCCCAACGCGAGGGCAGCATTTTCGCCAATTCCGAGGGCGACGCCTTGACGCTCCCTGCCCAGCAAGGCACGGGTGTACTCGCTCGCAGCAGCATCCTCAGTTCCGGGCAAAACCAGCGTTTCGGTCAGCCAGGCAAGGGCATCCCTGAATTCCAGGTCTTCCGTCACCACCCATGCCCCGCCGCACATGGCAGCCGGACCTTCCAGCAACACCAGCGCGCCGGCTTCCCAGGCGCTGAAGACCCCTTCGTTCGTCGCGCCAGAAAGGGCATCGTGCGCCACAACCGGGTCCTCGGCACAGGTCACAACAATCATGCCCGCGTTGGAAAGACTTGCCCGCAACGAATCGTCGTCTTCGACCAGCGCATCCACGAGATAGACGGGACGATCGCCGAGATCCTCAAAATCCTCCAGCGTGCGCCCGGCCGCCTCGTTGTCGCCGCCACAGGAAAGGACTGCGATCGGCCCCTCGCCCGCCGCAACGGTCAACGCCCGGGCCCGGACGGATTCACTGCCCGAGGCGTTTCCGGACAGCACCAGCCAGCCCCTGGCCTCCCGCCAGCGCAACGCCGCACGGGCCGGCATCTAAACTCGAAGGGTTACGACGAAAAAAGACTCGATGTATCGCGGTGCGCCTTCAGGGGCGCGCGGGTCCAGCGCGCGTGAGCGAATGCGTTCAGCCAGCCCTTCCGAAAGGCCCATTTGACTCTTGTGCTCTCGCAACGACTGGATCTTGGTCTCCACATAGTCGGTGATGTCAATCGAGGTGTTGGGGTTTATCGCGTTGGCGATGTAAACGAAGCGGGTCTTGTGGGCGGACAGTCCTTCGTCACGCTCCATTTCGGGGAAATTCAGACGGTCGCGCGCCGTGGGAAATGCGGCTGCCAGCGCGGCTTCGCCGATGGCCCGATGGTCCGAATGATTGATGCGGTTTTCGCTGTACCAGTTGGAGGGATCGAAGGTCACCAGCACGTCTGGCCTAAAGCGCCGGATTTCGCGAACGATGTCGCGTCGGAGGTCGAGCGAGGGCTCAAGTTCGCCATCCGGATAGCGCAAAAAGATGACGTCCTTTACACCGAGCGCCGCAGCCGCCCTTCGCTCCTCCTCTTCCCGAATGGCAACCAGTTGTTCGGGCGTCATGTCGGGGTCAGAACTGCCCTTGTCGCCGCTGGTGGCCATTACAAAGATGATTTCTGCCCCTTCATCCGCCCAGCGGGCGAAGGTCCCCCCGGCCAGGATTTCCGGATCGTCCGGATGGGCAAAAACACCCACGACGCGTCGAATGCCATCCTGCATGACGTCACTCATGTCTTTCCATCCGCTCTGGCGTCACTGCGGCGTTCGCCTGGTTTTTTGCCGCATTCACAGGGTTCATCTCCGTGCCGGTCGCAGGGTTTCTCCGCCTTTTGCTGCAGGGCCCGCAGTTCGGCCAGTGGCACGAGCTCCTCGCGGCGCACAAGTTTGCGCCCCTCGGACGTGATTACAGTGACTGCGTCCTGCAGCGGATGCACGTCAATCACCTTGCACTCACCCCAGGGTGTGCCCATCGTTCTACCGCGCCGCGGCAGCTTTTTGCGGGCCTCGGCGTATTGCTCGTATTCGTATACGAGGCAACAGCGCAGGCGACCGCACATGCCGGTGATTTCTGAAGGATTGAGCGATATCCCCTGGGCCTTGGCCATCTTGATCGATATGGGGCTGAAATCTGTGAGGAAAGTGCTGCAGCAACGCAACTCCCCGCAAGCGCCGTAGCCGCCCAGCAGGCGGGCCACGTCACGGGGGCCAATCTGGCGCATTTCGACGGTGGCGCTGAATTTCCGTTGCAGGGCGTTCCAGAAGCGACCTGGATTGACGTTTTCCTCGGAAGCGTACAAAAAGGTCAGCAGGCTGCCATCAAAATTGTATTGCGCCGCGACAAACTTCACTTCGCGCAAATTGTCCCAGGCTACGGCCAATTGCTCGCACACACGCAAGGCGTCATCCTGCTGGGCTTCCCAATGCTGACGCAGGGCCATATCCCGCGAAGTCGCCATGCGCAGTACCGGCGCGTTGCGATGTCTCGAAGATTTCTCGGACTCCGTGAAACCCATCACCTGGCCCATCTGACGGCCGCGAACAGTTTCGACGATGACGTAGTCTCCGGCTGCGAGGTCAGGAAATGCGCTGTGGTCAAAATGGTACAACTTGCCGACCTTGGTGAAGCGGACCCCCGCAACGGTTGTCGGCGCCTCTTTGGTTACGGCCATACTGTAACTCCGCATGCTGGCACCCATACCATGTTAACGTACATGCGGCTCGCTCTCAAGCATTCATGCGCTGGTGGCGGGACAGCGCTGACCCCGGGAAATCTGAAGCAGACTCATTGCATGCAATTGTGCGGCTACCCGTGCGGCACCGGGCCTGGGGTCTGTGACGGTCAGATGGTTTGGCGATTGGGTCTGCGGCTAGTATTTCTGGAAGTATCGTTCCATTTCCCAGTCCGTGACCTGACGATTGAAGTCCTCGACTTCTTCGCGGCGGGAGGCGAGAAAGCTGTTGCTGATATAGGGGCCCAGGGCCGAAAGGATCGTTTCGTCCGCTTCCAGGGCCAGCAGTGCCTCTTCCAGCGTAGCCGGAAGCACTTTGGCTCGCCGCAGGCGGGCGCGGTCCTGCCCCAGCAAATCTTCCTCCAGCGGTTCCGGCAGTGGCATTTTCTGGCGGATACCGTCAAGACCGGCGGCCAGCATCACCGCAGCTGCCAGATAGGGATTGCTGGAAGGATCCGGGCAGCGCAACTCCAGCCGTGTGTGCGCGCCATCGTCGGGCATCAGTCCTGGCACACGTATCAACGCGGCGCGATTGATGTGGGCCCAGGTCACGTAGACCGGCGCTTCAATACTGGTGCCGAGACGCTTGTAGGAATTGACCAGCGGCGCAAGCACGGCCACCATCGCGCGCGCATGGTGCAGTTGACCGGCAAGAAACCAGCGACCGGTCTCGGACAGCCCGTATTCATGCCCGGAATCGCCAAAGAGATTGGCGCCGGTCTCTGTCGAGTGAAGACTTTGGTGCGTATGCATTCCCGATCCTGGCAAGTCCCGTCGCGGACGGGGCATGAAAGTGCAATGAAGGTTATTGTGCTGCGCAACGGACTTCAACGCCACCCGGGCCGTAAGGACCTGGTCCGCAGTGGTCAACGCCTCTTCATAACCAAAATTTATCTCGTGTTGGCCGGAGCCGATTTCGTGGTGCGAGGAAATGACAGACATGCCAAGTCGCGTCAGGGTGGCAACCATTTTGCGGCGAATGGATTGGCGGAAGTTGGTGGACAAATCAAAGTAACTGACGGAGTCGTGCGGCCAGGCGGGCAAGGCCACGCCATGGTCGTCCAGTTGGAAGAGAAAGAACTCCAGCTCCACACCTGTGCGGAAACTGTAGCCCATTGCCTGCGCCTGGTTGAGCACATTTTGCAGGGCCCTGCGCGGGTCTCCCGAGTAAGGTTCTCCATGGGGCGTATGCACCTGACAGATCAGGCGACCGACACGTTCTTCAGGACTGTCCCAGGGCAAAATCGCGAAAGTATTGACATCAGGTACGAGAAGAAGTTCGCTTTCGACCGAACGGGAAACGCCTTCCAGCGAAGACCCGTCGAACAGGACGCCGCGCTCCAGGACTTCCTCAATCCTTTCGGCCGGGATGATGATGCTCTTGACACCACCCGAAACATCGACAAACCACAGGTTGATGTAACTCAGCCCGTCCCGTTTGAAGATGTCGATGATGGATCCGGCGTCCGGCATGGCCCCTCGGGAAAGAAATGAAGGCGGCAGACCAGTCTAGTCAAGCCTGCCGCTTGCTACCTGTGTGCTTTTTTACAGATAAGTCTGTGTATCCCTGGTCAAGGAATACAAGTTTACTCGTCCGGTTGACCAACGTGCCCCAGCAGGGCATCCAGCGCCAGCAAATAACTGTGCAAGCCGAAGCCGACGATTACGCCGATGCAGACGGGGGCCAGCATGGAGTGGTGACGAAATGTTTCTCTGGCATGCACGTTGGAGAGATGGACTTCAACCACAGGCAGACCAATCGCCGAAATGGCATCTCTCAGCGCCACGGACGTGTGGGTGAAAGCGCCGGCATTGATCACCGCGCCGTCCACTTCATCCCGGGCCGCATGCAGCCGGTCAATCAGTGCACCCTCATGGTTGGATTGAAACGTCGCTACAGCGATGCGCCGGCGGGCAGCATGCTCCTGAACGTGCTCATGAATTGCTTCGAGCGTGAGGGCTCCGTATACGTCCGGTTCGCGGGTTCCCAGCAGGTTGAGGTTCGGCCCCTGCAACACCAGAATGCGGCCCTTCAGCATGATCTTTCCTCCTGCTCCGGTTCTCCCTGCATCCCGTTCAGGACCTCGACAACCGCCGACATGGGAACGTCATCCACCAGGGTCACGTCGTGCAGCGCCCGCAAAAGCACAAAGCGAACGCGACCGGCCCGCCGTTTCTTGTCGGTCGCCATGGCGGCGCAAATCGCTTCGGCATCCATGCCACCCAGACGAACCGGCAATCCCGCCCGCGCGACACAGGCTTCGACCTGGTCTGTCAGCGCAGCGGAACACAGGCCAATAGAATGGGAAAGCCGCGCCGCTGCCACCAGTCCGACGCCCACGGCTTCACCATGAGACCAGCAAAATTTGCTGACCAGTTCGATAGCGTGCGCGAAAGTGTGTCCAAGGTTGAGCCAGGCGCGCACGTTTTGTTCATAGGGATCGCGCTCGACCAGGTCCACCTTGACCTGCACGGCCCGGCTGACCAGGGCCGGGGCATTGTTTCGACTGTGCAGCGCCGGATCAAGCAATTGAGCGTCGGCCAGCAGCCCGTGCTTGAGGACCTCGGCCATGCCATTACGCCATTCCCGTTCCGGCAGGGTCTCAAGCACGTCGGTGTCGATGAGAACCGCCGCCGGTCGCGCAAATGTCCCTACCAGATTTTTGCCTTCTGCAATGTCGACGCCTGTCTTGCCTCCCACGCTGGCGTCAACCATGGCCAGCAAGGATGTTGGCGCCATGACCAGGCGAACGCCTCGCAGGTAGGTCGAGGCGGCAAAACCAAAAGTGTCACAGGCGACACCACCGCCAAGCGCCAATACCGTCCCCTGCCGGTCCAGACCGGCTGCCACAAGGTCACTGTACAACTGCGCCACGGTCTCCAGTGACTTGTGTTTTTCGCCATCAGACATGGTGACCAGTGCGGCATCCGGCAGTTGTTGCGCCAGGGCACGGCCATGCGTACGCGCGATGACCTCCGTGGTGCCTACGACCACCCGACCGGCAAGATCGCAATCCCTGGCCAGCCGCTCGCCCTGTTGCAACAGACCGGGTTCGATCAGGATGTCGTAGCCGCCGCCAGAGCCCTTTACCGGGATGTGCGCCACAGTTCCACCACTTTCTGCGCCGTTTCCTGCGGAGTCCTTTGGTCCGTGTCTATGCGATGCAGGATGCGTCGATAGGCGGGCAGACGGTCTTCATACAGCGCCTCCCAGTTGCCTTCGAAAAGCGGGCGACCGCTCTCCCCGGCCAGACGTTGACGAATGATTCCCGGCGACGCCAGCAAACAGATCAGGATTCCCTTGTCTTCCAGTGCGTTGCGGTTTTGCTCATCCAGCAACGCACCGCCTCCGGTGGCGATGACCAGGTCTTCCTGCCTGGCCAGGTGCCGGCACACACTGCCTTCCAGCCTGCGAAAGCCACCCTCTCCCTCGTCGGCAAAGATCTGCGCAATCGACTTGCCGGCGCGCTCGACGATCAAGTCATCGCTGTCCACAAAGGAGAGCTGAAGCGCCTCGGCAACCAGTCGACCGACGGTCGACTTGCCGCTGCCCATGAAGCCGGTCAGGACGATATTAGTCTTCATAGCCAAAGCGCCAGGGAACGTCGTCCATTGGCAGGTCGCTCAGACGTGCCCTTCGCAAGGCCTTGAGCCTCGGCCGCATCTCGTCCATGCTGTCACCGCCCAGTTTCTCCAGCAACGCGTCCGCCAGCACAATGGACAGAACGGCTTCACCGACTGGCACGGCCCGCGGCAGGGCGCAAAAATCGCTGCGTTCATAGGTCGTATCCTGAGCTTCGCCATTGGCCAGGTCGATTGAGGCAAAGCCCCTCAAGACCGTGGAAATGGGTTTCATGGCGACGCGCGCCACGATGGGCTCGCCGGTAGAAATACCTCCCTCAATGCCGCCAGCCCGGTTGCTGCGACGACTCAGGGCATCCCCGTCCTCCGCCAGCGTGATTTCGTCGTGCACCTGCGTACCCCGCCTCGCCGAGTTCGCGAAGGCGCTGCCGATCTCGGCGCCCTTCATCGCATGAATGCCAACCATGGCGCCCACGATCCGGGCATCCAGGCGGCGGTCATGCTGCACGTAACTGCCCAGACCGGGCGGCGCGTTCAGTGCCACCAGTTCCATAATGCCGCCCAGCGTGTCCTTGTCGATGATCGCCTGGCGGATTTCCTCGTGCATACTGGCCGCCACGCCCTCGTCCGGGCAACGAACGTCGTTGGCCTCCGCATCCCGAAAGCGCGTTTCATAGTCAACCGGCCACTCTTCCGCCAGGTCCAGTTCCACAGCGCCTATCCGCGTGATGTAGCCGCCGATGACAATGCCGAACTCTGCCAGCATCCGCCGGCAAATGGCCCCTACCGCCACGCGCATGGTCGTTTCCCGCGCGCTGGCGCGTTCCAGCGAGAGCCTCAGCTCACGATAGCCATACTTGATGGCACCGGTCAGATCTGCGTGACCCGGTCGCGGCGTGGTCATCGGTGTCACGTCCCGCTCGCGCCAGTTGCGCCAGTCGCGATTGCTGACCGTAAGGGCAATCGGTGCGCCGGTCGTCAGACCGTTCATCCGGCCTGCGCTGATTTGCACGCGGTCCTTCTCGATGCTCATGCGTCCACCGGCGCCGTAACCCTGCTGACGCCTGAAGAGTTGACGATTGATGTCCTCGGCAGAAAGCGCCAGTCCTGCCGGCACGCCATCCACAATGGCGTCTATTTGCGGACCGTGACTTTCGCCCGCCGTCAGGTATCTGATCATGAATTCACTCCCTGGCGTCAGGACTCATCGTCAGCGGGCAGCGCCGCTTCAGCAGCGCCGAGCATGACGTCGATGTCAGCCTGACGACCGGTCCAGATGGCGAAGGATGCCGCGCCCTGTCTCACCAGCATCCCCAACCCGCCGATGGCCCGACCGCCACTGGCCTCAACCAGGTCCATAAAACGGGTCCGACGCGGCCGGTACACGAGATCATATCCTGTAGCGCCGGCGGGAAAGAGGATAGAGGCTGGCCAGGGACAGCTGTCTACATTGGGCCACATGCCCAGCGAGGTGCAGTTGACCACCAGTGACGGTTCCCTGCTGGCGGCCTGCTCTATCGTGAGCAGCGCAACATCCCTGATGTCCGCAGTTCGCCTTAGATGCGCCAGCATGTCGCTTGCCCGGGACTCTGTGCGGTTGACGACGGTCACGTCGGCGCCGGCCCGCTTGAGCCCGTAGACGGCTGCGCGCGCCGAACCGCCCGCGCCCAGCACCAGCGCGCGGACGCCCGCCAGCTCTACGCCGTGGGCGAGCAGGTCATCAACCAGACCAATGTGATCCGTGTTGGTCGCGCTGTTGTCGCGGAAATCGATGGTGTTGACCGCTCCCAGCGCCAGCGCGACTTCATCCGGTCGCACATAGGGCAGGACGGCCTGTTTGTGCGGCACTGTCACATTCAGGCCAAAGAAACCGCCCTCGTCACGCAGGGTGCGCAGGCTGTGCCCCACGATGTCCGGCGGGATAGCGATGCGCTCGTAATGCCAGTCGGCAAGCCCCGCCGCGCGCAGGGCGGCATTGTGCATCTGCGGGCTAACGCTGTGCTCTACCGGCCACCCGATGACGCCAACCTTGTGCTGCAAGAGCATGCCTCCCTGTAAGGGCAGTATAGCAGTTGGTCGCAGCGCGCCCTCACTCGTCGCGCCGGATGACTACACGCGCGCCAAGAGAACTCAGGGTCTCTGCGAATCCGGGGAAAGAATCCCCGATGCAATCCGCATCATGTACCCGTGTCCGGCCCCGCGCCAGAGACCCCGCCAAAGTCAGACTCATGGCAATGCGATGGTCGTCATGGCCGTCCACGTCTGCGCCCTGCAGAGTCTGGGGACCTTCAATAACGAAACCGTCGTCCCGCTCTTCGATGGACGCCCCCAGCCGCCGCAATTCCCGTGTCATTACCGAGAGCCGGTCGGTCTCCTTCAAACGTAATTCCATGGCGTCGCGCACGGTCGTTCGCCCCTCTGCGCACAAGGCGGCCACCATCAACGCAGGAAATTCATCGATCATGCGCACGACCATGTCACCGGCGATCTCGACTCCGCGCAGGTGACCGTGTTTCACGGTCAGGGTGCCGACCGGTTCGCCGGCTTCCATACCGGCCTCGCTGACCTGTATGTCCGCACCCATCATGCCGAGGGCGTCCAGCAGACCGGTGCGGGTCGGATTGAGATTGATGCCCGTCAGTCGGACCTTGCTCTCCGCCGTGGTCGCCGCTGCCACCAGCAAAAATGCCGCGGATGAAAAGTCGCCCGGCACGCGGAAATCCAGCGGTCGCAGCCCTGTTGGTGGCTGCAAGGTGACCACCCCTGCTTCGTTGCTCACTTCGACACCGGCGGCGCGCAACATGCACTCACTGTGGTCCCGGGTCGGCCCCGGTTCAACGACGATCGTCTCTCCCCTTGCGAACAACCCCGCCAGCAAGACTGCGCTCTTCACCTGGGCGCTGGCAACAGGCATTTCGTAGCGAATGCCCCGCAGCGCTGCCGGTCGGACACACAATGGCGCCCTGCCCTCCTCCCCGCTGATGTCGGCGCACATTTGCGCCAGGGGCGTGATTATGCGATCCATGGGCCGTCGACGCAGTTGGGCGCTGCCGTCCAGCACCGACGCGAAGGGTTGACCCGCCATAATGCCCGTCATCAGGCGAATACCCGTACCGGCATTGGCGAAATCCAGCGGCATCGTGGCTGCCTGAAACCCTCCACTGCCGTGGACCTGGAGTTCGTCATGTGCCGGGCGCTCGACCCGAACACCAAGCGCTTTCACGCTGCGCAGGGTCGCCTCGGTATCGCCCGCAGCCAGCCAACCGCGCACAGTGGACCTGCCTTCGGCCAGGGCGGCGAGCATCACCGCACGGTGGGAAATGGACTTGTCGCCAGGTACCCCGGTCGTGCCTCGCAGGTGCTGCGAGGACTGTACGTCCAGCCAGGTTGATTCAGGGTTTTGCATGACGCGCTCCGTTACCCTCCGTCCATTCCCGCCGCGATTCGCTGATGGGTCGCAACGTGGCGGTCAGACGTTGATCGTCGCGGGATATCAGCATGGCTTCCAGTTGCGCCAGTTGCATGCGAAACATGGCCAGCAAGGTTGCTACCGCCTGGGTATTGGTACTGAGAATGTCACCCATCATGCGTACGTCACTGCCGGCCAGACGAGACATGTCACGGAATCCACCGGCAGCCAGGTCCCAGACGGCCTCGTCGTTCTCTCCCTCATTGGCCACCGTCGCCACCAGCGCCGTGCTCAACAAGTAGGGCAGATGGCTGATGGCGGCAACCACCCGGTCGTGTCGCTCCGCATCCATTTCAATGGGAAGCGCGCCCAGGGCCTCAACCAGCGCGCGCGCGCGCAACAGGGCCGAAGGTGTCGTGCGGCGGTTGGGACAAAGGACAAAGGGTCGATTGCGAAACATGTCGGGGTCGCTGTCGCCAGCGCCGCTCGATTCGCGCCCGGTCATCGGATGGCCACCGACGGCGAGGATGCCAATGGGCAATTCACGCATCGCCCGATTGATGCTTTGCTTGGTGCTGCCCAGGTCCAACAGCAGGGTATTGGAGCGCATGTAGGTCCCCAGGCGATGTTCGAGCATGTCGATGATGCTGCGAACCGGCGCCGCCAGCACGACGACGTCGGCATCGGCCACCCCTTCGCGCAGGTCGCCGGTCGCCTCATGGACGATTTCCCGTTCCAGCGCCAGTTGACGGGCAGCCGGTTCAGTCTCCACCCCGACGACGTTGCCGGCGTAAGGCCGAAGGGCCAGCGCCAGCGAACCTCCCATCAGACCCAGTCCCACGACCGTCAACTGACGACAATGAAAGCCGGTGACAACCGCGCTTTCGGCATCCGGCATTCGCATATCCATAGCCTGGCTCACTTTCCGTCAGCCCAGTCCGGGCGCAGCACTTTGGCGCCATGCAGAAAAATGTGCCGCAAACTGATGATTCCCTTGACCGTGTTCCAGTGCATCAGTACACGGATACAGCGATCCGGCCCATGGGGGACGTCCAGCTCCTGGGTGCCCATCAGCGCGACTGTCTGCCAGCCCAGGTCGCGCGCGGCCCGCGCAGGAAAGGCGGCCGTCAGGTCCGAAGTGCTGGAGAAGAATATACTGGCGACCTCGTTTTCCCTGACGCCGTTGGTCTCAATCATGGTTTCGAGTAGTTCGCGCGTGGCACCAAGAATCGCTTCCTCGGTGTTTTCAGCCGCGGTGGTCGCGCCGCGCAGGCCACGAAGCATCATGGCAATTCTCCTGCCGAACAGACTGAATTTTGGTCAACCCCTCCTGCACAACAAAAAGAGCGCGGAGCCTGTGCCCTGCGCCCGGAGGATCCCTGGGTTGCGGTCCGTCTCACCGGATGCTGGCGTGCAGCGCTCCACTTGTTTCACGGGAGGGGTAATAGAACTGGACTGCTGCTGCGAAGCGGTGATTCATGGCTGAAGCCCATTCATCGGACGGCCGGATGATAGCAAGGCGGTCGCAAGTTGTCAACAACGCTTACAGCGTGGAATGACTATTCCTGGTCAAGAGACCTGCGCAGCGATGCGGCCAGCGCGCCAGTCGCCGCCGGCCCTTCTCCACCGGCTCGAACCAGTGCGCTGCCGACGACGAAGCCGTCCACCAGTCCCTTCATTTGCCTGGCTTGCTGTGGTGTACTGATGCCGAAACCAAGTACGAGCCGGTTTTGCGCGCCGGCTCGCACCCGCGCAACAAAGTCCTGCAGGTCCCGGGGCAAGGCGTCCCGCTCGCCGGTGACGCCGGTGAGCGACACGCAATAGATGAAGCCGGTGGAATGTCTGTCGACCAGGCTTATGCGTCGGGCATCACTCGTTGGCGCCAGGAAGAAAACGAGGGCCATTGCGGCCCGCTCGCAAATGTCGCAGATCTCCTGACCCTCGTCAGGAGGAAGATCGGGCACCAGCAGTCCATCGGCGCCGGCATCACGGATGTCCGCCACAAATTTTTCGACGCCGTAGGCCAACAGTGGGTTGAGGTAACCCATCAGCAACAGGGGCTGGTCAACGCCGCGCTCGCGCAAACTGCGCACGGCAGCCACGCAGTCGCGCACGGTTGTGCCCTGCTCAAGCGATCGCTGGGTTGCCGCCTGAATTGTCGGGCCATCCGCCAGCGGATCGCTGAAGGGAATGCCGATCTCAAAGCCATCCACGCCGGCGCGCGACATGGCCACTATTGCATCCAGCGAGCTCTCCATGTCCGGATAACCCACCGGATAGTAGGGCAGGAAGGCCGGGCGTCGCTGTTCATCCGCGTTGGCAAACATGGCCTCCAGCGCGCGCAAACCCCTCACAGCGCTCCCTCCAGTTGCTGAATAACCGTGTCAAGGTCCTTGTCGCCGCGCCCCGACAAATTGACCAGCATCACGGAGTCGCGCGGCATGGATGGGGCCCGTTTGATAGCCTCGGCGACGGCGTGCGCGCTTTCCAGCGCGGGAATGATGCCCTCCAACTTGCTCAACATCTCGAAAGCCGTCAACGCTTCCTCGTCCGTCGCCAGGGTGTAATGGGCGCGTTCTTCCGCGCGCAGCCAGGCGTGCTCCGGCCCCACCGAGGCGTAGTCCAGCCCCGCCGAAATGCTGTGCGTATTCATAATCTGGCCGTCCTGGTTCTGTAGCACGAAGGAACGCGTGCCATGCAGGACGCCTGGTCGCCCCAGCAAGGGGTCGGCGAAGCGCGCCGCGTGGGCGCCGCTGGCGATGCCGTGGCCACCGGCCTCGACGCCGATGAGGTCGACAGACTCGTCGTCGCGAAAGGCGTGAAACAACCCGATGGCGTTGCTGCCGCCACCCACGCAGGCCACGCAAACGTCCGGCAATTGACCGCAGGCTTCCTGCACTTGCTCGCGCGCCTCCAGCCCGATGACGCTCTGAAACTCCCGTACCATCAAGGGGTAGGGATGCGGCCCCAGCGCCGAGCCAAGCAGATAAAAGGTGTCCCTGACGTTGGTGACCCAATCGCGAATCGCTTCATTGATGGCATCCTTGAGCGTGCGGCTGCCGCTCTCAACCGGGATGACCTCGGCGCCCAGCAGGCGCATGCGGAACACATTCGGCTGCTGACGCGCGATGTCGACACTTCCCATGTAGACGTGGCAGTCCTGCCCCAGCAAGGCCGCAACCGTGGCACTGGCGACGCCATGCTGACCGGCTCCGGTCTCGGCCACGATCCGTTGTTTGCCCATGCGTTGCGCCAGCAGAGCCTGCCCCATCGCGTTGTTGATTTTATGTGCCCCGGTATGCGCCAGGTCCTCGCGTTTGAGCCAGATGCGCGCGCCTCCCAGATGCTCGCTCAGGCGCGAGGCGTAGGTGAGGGGCGTGGGCCGGCCCGTGTAGCTGGCCTGCAACTGCGCAAACTGGCGCAGAAAGTTCTCGTCCATCATGGCTGCCGAAAACGCCGCTTCCAGTTCGTCAAGCGCCGGCACCAGGGTCTCGGGCACGAAACGCCCGCCAAACTCTCCGAAATAGCCGCGGGCATCGGGTGTGGTTGTTGCAGTTTCGGCGCTGCGATTCATGGTTGCCCTTCCAGTTGCACGTTCACATTTCGTTCCCCGTCCAGGACCCTCCGGGCGAGCAGCAAGGCGTCGGTGTACATCGATTCATGGTGCGGCACAAAGTCTGACAACGACAAGACACAGGAGCCTGAAGGAGTCCCGGCCTCAATATTCGTCCGCTTTCCTGCAAACAACTCGAGCCCTTCATTCACCGGCACCGCGACCAGGTCTGCGACTTCCGGTTGCATCACCGGGTAGCCGGTCAGCGGGCGCTCGCTGACGTACAGGAATGTATCGGCAATTTCGCGGTCAACGAGACCCTTCCAGCGCGCGTCAATGCGCTGTTGGCCGCAGGGCACCAGCGTCGCAAATGGCGGTGCAATGCCCAGCTCCTCACGCATTTCACGCAGACCGTCCTCAGGGGTCTCGCCGACGCTGTAATGGCCGCCCACCGTAACCGCCAGAAACAGCGGGAAAGTCGCCTTGTGCGCGCCGCGCCTCTGAAAGAGCACCTGGTCCCGGCCGCACGCATCGCGCCACACCACCCAGCAATGAAATACGCGGTGCCAGTCGCCATCGCGGTGAACGGCCCCGCGCTCCTTCACGCCGATATGGCGGCCCTGTTCGTCGTAAATGTCGAGCATTTCCTGCATCAGAGACCCTTTGCCGCGGCAACAAAGGCGCGCACCATACGGGCATCCTTGACGCCGGGTGCGCTCTCGACTCCACTGGCCACGTCCACGCCCCAGGGACGCAGCGAGCAGACGCGATCTGCGACGTTGTCAGGATTCAGACCGCCGGCAAGCATGAGTTTGGGAACTTCCGCCTGGACAGCGCGGGCCACGTCGTCAGGCGTCAGTTCGCCGCTGCCCCCGTACAAATCGGGGTGCCAGGCATCCAGCAGCAGGGAAGGCAAACGTTCGCTTGCGGGATTGGCCAAATCGTACAGCCTGGCTTCCGCCTGGGCAGCGTCCGCGTTCCTCGGCCGCAGTGACTTAAAGGCAGGGGTGTGCCGCAGGGCCGGCACCCGCAACACCTCCGGCGCTTCGTCACCACTGAGTTGGGCGGCGTCCAGTCCAATCTCTTCACAAATGTCCGCGATTCGCGACGCAGCCTCGTTCACGAAGACCCCGATCAATGCCGGCGTGCGTTCGCCCAGTTCGCTACGCAGACGGCTTGCAATTTCCTGCGCATGTTTCGGAGTGAGATATCGCGGACTCGGCGGATAGAAATTCAGGCCCAGCATGTCGGCGCCGGCCCTGGCCGCCGCAAGGGCATCCCCGGCCGTGGTCACGCCGCAAATCTTGACGCGAGTATCGTGGCTCACAGCGCGGAATTCCCGGCATCCAGAATTGCGGAAGTGGCATCGCCACCCGCGAAACGGGACAGAAGACCCGTCAGGTCGTCCAGGGCCTGTTCAACCGCGCCCGCGCTGTCGGGGTGCTGAGCCTCGCAGGTCACAAGGGCTGCCGTCGTGTCGGCCTGGGCCGCGCTTTCCGCGCTCTGTCGCCAGCACCAGCGCCGTGCGACCACCAGGTCCGTCGTGTCGGCGAAGATGACCTCGCCACCCGCCGGTTGTTGCGGCTCTTGCTCGCCCAGGCCTGTGAAGCGTTCATGGCCATCGGCAAAACGCACGGTTACGGGCAGGGCGAGTTCCCGGGTGTCGAAGACGGCGACCGGCATTTCGTGGCGAATGCTCACCAGATTGCCGATGTCGACCAGGCGATTGATGGAAGGAATGTCGCCCCGTTTCGTCAGCCGCCGCAGCAGGGCCTCCACGGCGCTTCGGTATTGCGTGGGCCGAACGCCGAATCCGGTGAAACAGCGGCGCCAGGCCGCAATTGAGGGCAATTCGCTCAAAGGTCGGCCCCCGATTCGTTCCAGCGTGGCGCTCTGTTCCTGCAGGTACAGTTCCAGCAATTCCGGGCTGCTGGCGCCGCCCTGCAGGCCCTTAACGCGAATGATTGCGCCACGGGTCTGTGGATAGCGCTCAAGCAGTGTCGGGTGGTATTGAAACAGGGTCATGAACGGGCCTCCCGCCAAACTCCACTGAGGCTTTGTACGCTGGCCGCCAGGTCCGGCGCCTTCATCAGGGTCTCGCCCACCAGGACGGCATGCGCGCCCAGCTCCCCCATGTGTCGCACGTCCTGCGCATCCGCAATGCCACTTTCAGCCACCAGCGTGGTCTCCGCCGGCACATTTGGAGCCAGGCGCGCCGTCGTCTGCAGGTCCACTTCAAAGGTCTTCAGGTCACGGTTGTTGACGCCGATGACCCGGGGACGAACATTGAGTGCACGCTCCAGCTCATCCTCGTTATGGACTTCTACCAGCGGCGTCATTCCCAGCGCCAGGATGATGGCGTGCAACTCTGCCAGTTGCGTATCGCCCAGAGCGGCGACGATCAGCAGGACGGCGTCGGCTCCGCTGGCCCGTGCGGCATGGACTTGCCAGGGGTCCACCACAAATTCCTTGCAAAGCAGCGGCACGGTCACTGCGGCGCGCGCCTCCACCAGATGGTCCAGGCTGCCCTCAAAGAAGCGGGCATCCGCAAGCACGGAAATGGCGGCCGCACCATTGGCGGCGTAGGTCCTGGCCAGTCTGGCCGGGTCGTAGTCATTGTTCAGCCGACCCTTGCTTGGTGAAGCCTGTTTGCACTCGGCGACCAGGGCAACAGTTTCTCGCTGCAGGGTAGCGGCGAAGTCGCGCGCCGGGGACTGGCTCTCGCAGGCGTCCTGCAGTTGCCGCAACGGCCTTTCGCGCCGGGCTTCGTCCACTTCCGCCAGTTTGTGCGCCAGAATACGGTCCAGCACACTGCCGGTGCGTACGAATGTCGCGCTCATGCCGCAAGAGCCTGGCTGGCAGCGATGAGCGCATCGAGTTTGGTCAGCGCCGCGCCGCTGTCTATCGTCTTGCGCGCCAGTTCTATGCCTTGCCCGATGTCCTCTATGTTACCGGCTGCCATCAGTGCCGCGCCTGCGTTTAGCAGGACAATGTCGCGTTTGGGGCCGCGCTCGCTGCCATCCAGCACGGAACGCAAAATCTCGGCATTTTGTGACGCGTCTCCACCCTTTAGCTGTGCCAGTTTCGCCCGCTCCAGCCCAAAATCAGCCGCATCCAGAGAATATGTCGTCACGCGGCCTTCGCGCCAGTGACTGACCCGGCTGGGCCCGGTCGTGGTCAGTTCGTCGAGTCCGCCGGCGCCGTTGACCACGATCGCCGACAGTGCCCCCAGAGCGCCCAGCACTTCTGCCAGCGTTTCGGTCAGTTCAGCCGCAAAGACCCCCATCAACTGGCGCTTCGCCCCTGCCGGGTTGGTGAGCGGTCCAAGGATGTTGAAAACTGTGCGCAGCTTCAACTCGCGACGGGGACCAATGGCATGCTTCATGGCAGGGTGCAATTGAATGGCGAAGAGGAAACCGATTCCCACCTCTTCGATGCAGCGACCCACCTGCTCCGGCGACAGGTCCAGGTTGACTCCCAGTGCCGCCAGCACGTCGGCGCTGCCGGCAAGGCTGCTGGCGGCGCGGTTGCCGTGTTTGGCAACCTTCACGCCCGCGCCGGCCGCGACAAAAGCGACCGTCGTGCTGATGTTGAAAGTCCCCGAACCATCGCCACCAGTGCCGCAGGTATCCAGCAACTCGGCGCCGTCCAGCCCGGTCGGCACCCGCGTGGCGTTCGCCCGCATGGCGCGCGCGCTTCCCACGATCTCGTCGCGAGTCTCACCCTTGATGCGCAACGCCGTCAGATAGCCACCAATCTGGGCATCGCTGGCCTCGCCCTTCATGATCTGGTTCATCACGGCCTGGGCCTCGTCCGCCTGCAAGTCCCTGCCGGCAACGAGTCCCTCGACAGCCTGTTGTATGTCCATTGGCCCTTCCCTTCCTGTCTTCTCGCTACATGACGTCAAACCTGCATGTCGAGGAAATTCTGCAGGATTTGATGACCGGCAGCGGTCAAGATGCTTTCAGGATGAAACTGGACACCGATCAGGGGCTGCTCCCGATGGCGCAGGCCCATGATTTCATCCCGGTCCGTCCAGGCAATGATTTCCAGCTCCTCCGGCAAGGTCTCCCGCTCCACGATCAGACTATGGTAACGCGTTGCCTCGAATGGATTGTCCACATTGGCAAAGAGCGGGTCGCCGTTATGGTAAATCATGCTGGTCTTGCCATGCATGAGGCGTCCGGCGCGTTTCACTACGCCGCCACAGGCCTGTCCGATGCACTGATTGCCGAGGCACACGCCCAGAATCGGCGTCCCCGGGCCCAGTTCGGAGATGACCTGCAAGGATATGCCACCGTCATCCGGCGTGCCCGGCCCCGGCGAGATGACGATTTGCTCAGGGCCCAAGGTGCGAATCTCGTCCAGCGAGATCTTGTCGTTGCGCGCGACTTCAATGTCCGCACCCAGTTCTCCCAGAAACTGCACCAGGTTGTAGGTGAAGCTGTCGTAATTGTCGATCACCAGAATCATGCCCTGCCTCCAGGCAAATGCACGCGGTTTACCACGTCAGACCTTCCTCCGCCTGGCGGACCGCCACGGCCACGGCCCGCGCCTTGTTGACTGTTTCCACGTACTCCGTCGCCGGGTCGCTGTCCGCCACGATGCCCGCGCCCGCCTGCAGAAACAACTGGTCATCCAGCATCAGCAGGGAGCGGATGGTGATGCAGGTGTCCATGGAGCCGTCAAAGCTGAAATAGCCGACAGCGCCGCCGTAAGGACCACGCCGTGTCCCCTCCAGCTCCTCGATGATTTCCATGGCACGCACCTTGGGCGCTCCGCTGAGCGTGCCGGCCGGGAAGGTGGCCGCCAGAAGGTCAAAGGCGTCCATGCCCTTGCGCAACTTGCCGATGACTTCACTGACGATGTGCATCACGTGGGAATATCGCTCAATGTACATCATGTCCGGCACCCGCACGGTGCCGTAATCGCAAACACGCCCAAGGTCGTTGCGCCCCAGGTCCACCAGCATGACGTGTTCGGCGCGTTCCTTGGGGTCCTGCAGCAATTCACTGGCCAGGGCCTCGTCCTCCTCATCGGTGTCTCCGCGCCGCCGCGTACCCGCGATGGGCCGCACGTAGGCCACGTCGTCCTCGAGGCGCACCATCATCTCGGGCGATGCGCCCATCAGGGTCAGGCCATCGCCAAAGTGCAGAAAGAACATGTAGGGCGAAGGATTCAGTGCCCGCAGCGCCCGGTAAATGGTGAAGGGCTCTGCGTTGCTGCGACGCTGAAATCGCTGCGAAAGCACAATCTGAAAGGCATCTCCGGCCGCAATGTATTCGCGCGCGGCGCGGACGTTGTCCTCAAAACGCTCGCGGCTCATGTTGGATGTGAATTCGTCGTCGAGTGGATCCGCCGGCAGGTCGCCGACCGGCAGGGGCTCATGCAGAATTGCCGCCAGTTCGTCGAGGCGCCGGTCGGCGTCATCCCAAGCTTCCCCGGGATCACCCCTGTTATGGGCGTTGGCCAACAGGATCAAGCGGTGGCGCACGTGATCGAAAATGACCAGGGTGTCCGGCAGCATGAAGGCCGCATCCGGGACTTCCAGTTCCTCTTTCGCCGTGGCGGGCAAGTCCTCAAACCAGCGCACCACGTCATAGCTGATGAATCCCACGGCTCCGCCGACAAAGCGGGGCAGGCCCTCCAGGCGCACAGGGCGCACGCGTTCGAATTCATGTTTGATGGCTTCCAGTGGGTGTTCACCGGGCCCAAGTTCACGGATCGTTACCTCGCCGTGCAGCTCGCGCGCCACGCGCTTGCCACGGACCTTGATCAGCCCCTTGGGATTGACGCCGAGGAAGGAGTAACGGCCAACCTGCTCGCCCCCTTCCACGCTTTCCAGCATGAACGAGACCACACCGGCCCGCGCCAGCTTGATGTAGACCGAAACCGGCGTCTCCAGGTCGGCCAGCACCGTGCGATGCACCGGCACCAGGTCCCCCTGGTTGAACAGTTCGACTACGTCGTTGCGTGCTGGAAGGGTGGGCGCATGGCGGGTTGCCGGTTGAACGGGCGCTTGCATGGTGACCATGGTGACCTCCACAAAAAAGAACCCCTTCGTCCTCCAGGGACGGGAAGGGATTCCCGCGGTGCCACCCTTGTTCCTGCCATTGGCAGGCACTCATGGGTACGGGCCTGATCGCCGATACCCTGCGCCATGATAACGGTGCGCTCTCCGTCCCCGACTAATGGCCCTGCCCTCGTCGGGGCGACTCCCCGGCCCATTCGATACCGGCGCTGTTGCCGCCTTTTCAGCTTCCGGCGGCTCTCTGAAACCCGCTTCGGTACCTACTCTTCCGGATCGCTGTCTTTACACAGTTTATCCAGTTGCCGGCAGCATAACCTGGCCTTGCCGGACTGTCAAGCGGTCCCTGTGCATCAGTTATACTGGGGGCGCGGACATCAAATGGATTGACATGGCACTGACCAACCGGGAAATCGCCGACACCTTCGAAACCGTCGCCGACATGCTTCAGATCCGCGGTGACGTGATCCATCGCGTGCTCTCCTATCGGCGCGCCGCCGAGACCATCCGTGAGTTGCCGCGTGACCTGCGCGCCATCTCCGCCGAGGGCGGCCTCACGGACCTGCCGGGCATCGGCAGGACACTGGCGGACAAGATAGACGAGATGCTGCAGACCGGCGAACTGGATTTCTACACCCGCCTGGCGGCCGAGATTCCGCCTGGCCTGGTGCGAATCATGCACGTCAACGGCGTGGGCCCAAAGAAGGCGCGTCTCTTTTGGGACGAAATGAACATCACGTCGCTGGAAGCCCTGGAAGAAGCCGCCGAAGCCGGCAAGTTGAGGCCGCTCAAGGGCATGGGCGCAAAGAGCGAGCAACGGATCCTGGAAGGAATCACCGCCCTTGCAAGAAAGACGGGGCGTACGCCGCTGGGCGTCGCCTTGCCGGCGGCGCAGGAGCTTCTGGATTCCCTGCTGGCCTTGCCCCAGGCCGAGAGCGGCTACGTCGCCGGCAGCATTCGCCGGGGACGGCCCACCATAGGCGACGTCGACCTTCTGGTGGCCAGTGACGAGGCGGCGGCGCTCATGGACCGTTTCGTCGCCTTGCCCCAGGTGGCGCGGGTTTTGGGTCACGGGCCGACCAAATCCTCTGTGGAGTTGCACAGCGGCCTGCAAGTTGATCTGCGCGTCCTTTCGCCCGCGCGCATGGGCACGGCGCTTTCCTACTTCACCGGCAGCCAGGCGCACAACGTGCGCTTGCGAGAACGTGCTTTGAGCCTGGGATTCAGCCTCAACGAGCACGCCCTGCGGCCCGTGGACGCCGATGGCGATGAGGCGAGGCACGTCCTTTGCGCCAGCGAAGAGGAACTCTACGAAAAACTTGGGCTTCCATACATACCTCCTGAAATGCGCGAGGATGCCGGGGAATTCGAGGCGGCCGATGCCGGAGCGTTACCCGAGCTCATTGTTCTGGAAGACCTGCAGGCCGACCTGCACATGCACAGCACCTGGAGCGACGGTCGCCAGGATATTCGCACCATGGTCGGAGCCGCCCGCGCGCGGGGCCGCCGTACGGTGGTCATCACGGACCACTCGCAGTACTCCGCCATCGCCAACGGGCTGGATGCCGACCGTTTGCTGCGGCAACAGGTAGAAGTACGTGCTGTAGATCGCGAGTTCGCGGATGTGCGGGTGCTGCATGGTGTGGAAATGGACATTCGCGCCGACGGCACGCTGGACTATCCCGACGAAGTCCTGTCGCAACTGGATTTCGTCGTCGCATCCCTGCATTACAGCCTGCGACAGGAGCGCAGCGTCATCACCCAACGCCTGCTCAACGCCATTGAGAACCCGCACGTCGACCTGATCGGCCACCCCCATGGCCAAATGATCGAACAGCGTCCGCCGGCCGACCTGGACATGGATGCGATTTTTGAGGCCGCTGCCCGCACGGGAACTGCCCTGGAAATCAACGCCAATCCACGCCGTCTCGATCTTGAGGCCCACTACGCCCGCCGGGCAGTGGAAATGGGCATCCCGCTTTCGATCAACAGCGACGCCCACGACACAGCCGGAATGGACCTGTTACCCTATGGCATCCTGACCGCGCGCCGGGGCTGGGTGCAAGCCGAAAACGTGATCAACGCCTGGCCACAGGACCGACTGTTGGCATGGCTGGAACGAAAGGCCTGATGGACAACAATACCCGCGCAGCGGAACTACGTGAGCAACTGCAGCGACACAATTACCAATACTACGTGCGACACGAAGCGACAGTCAGTGACGACGAATACGACCGGCTGCTACGTGAATTGCGCGATCTTGAACATGCGCATCCCGAATTGGTCACCCCCGATTCGCCAACTCAGCGGGCCGGCAGTGACCTGAGTGACGACTTCAGCAAGGTCAGGCACCTTGCGCCGGTGCTCAGCCTCGCCAATGCCTTTGATGCGGAGGACCTGCACGCCTGGGAACAACGCAACCTTCGTCTCTTGCCGGCCGAAACCCTGAGCTATACGCTGGAGCCCAAACTGGACGGACTCAGCATCGTCCTGACTTATGAAAACGGTGTGCTGACGCGGGCAGCCACCCGTGGCGACGGAGAGACCGGCGACGACGTTACGCCCAACGTCCGCACAATTCGCAGCATTCCCCTGCGCATTCCCGTCTCGGAGGATGGCCCGGCCGCGCCTTCGCTCCTGGTCGTGCGAGGCGAAGTCTTTTTTCGCAAGGAGGACTTTGAAGCGCTAAACCGGCAGCAGGAAGCACAGGAATTGCCGCGTTACGTCAATGCTCGAAACACTGCGTCCGGTACTCTCAAGCAAAAGGACTCGCGCAACACGGCCGCGCGCCCGCTAAGCGCCTTCGTATACGACGTGATGGCGGCAGAAGGCATGGAACTGACCAGCCAGTCCGGCCTGTTGCAGGACCTGGATGCGTTGGGGTTTCCGGTACCGCCGGAGGTGCAGTCCTGTCCTGGTCTCGACGCCCTGATTGACACCCTGCCCGCCTGGGAAGGCCGTCGCAACGAGTTGCCCTTTCAAATCGACGGCCTGGTGGTGAAGGTCGATGACCTGCAGCTTTCGCGGCAACTGGGCGTGGTCGGCAAGGACCCGCGCGGCGCCATCGCCTGGAAGTTTCCCGCCGAAGAAGCATCGACGCGACTGCTGGACGTCTCGGTCAACGTCGGACGCAGCGGCAAGATCACGCCCGCCGCCGTTCTTGAGCCCGTTTTCGTCGGTGGCGTGACCGTCTCCAGCGCCAGTCTGCACAATTATGATCAGGTGGCCAGGCTGGACATTCGGCGTGGCGATACCGTCATTGTCAAACGTTCCGGCGACGTCATCCCCTATGTTGTGGGCCCCGTGGTCGCCGCGCGCGATGGCAGCGAAAAGGAGATTCTTCCACCAAGGACCTGTCCCTGGTGTGAACGGCCCGTGGCCAGACCCGAGGCGGCCGTGGACTGGTATTGTGTCAATCCCGTTTGTCCCGAACGAGTCTTTCGCCAGGTCGAATTCTTCGTCTCACGCGGGGCCATGGATATCGAGGGCATGGGGCCGGAGACCATTCGCACCCTGATCGAACAGGGATTTGTCGAGGACGTCGCCGACATCTTCACCTTGGCGGACAAAAGGGACCAGTTGCTGGAACTGGAGGGCTTCGGCGAAACGAAGGTGGACAATCTGCTGGCCGCCATCAGGGACGCGATGTCCCGCCCGCTGGAGCGCATTCTGGCCTCCCAGGGAATCGACGGCGTCGGTGAAACCGTGGCAGCTCTGCTGGCCGCGAATTTGCACAAAAAGGATGGTAGCCAGTCCTGCGAAGACAACGCACTCCGCCTGCTAGTTCAACTGGCAACGGATGTGCAGGCAGCCAGGAGTCGTTTTGCTGTCGCCCTGCGTTCAGTGCCTCTTGTCGAAGACCTGGACGAACCAGCCCGGCAACGCGTAAAGAGACAACTTGACAACCCGCTGGTGGAACTGGCGCCGCGTTTCGTCGACGTGCCTCAGGAAGCGGTGGAAGGGCGCATGCAACGCGCGCTCAAACCCCTGCTGCTGGAGGAGGGCACCGAGCTGTCTGGCCTGGCCAATGCCGTGGCGCAACTTTCCCACGCCGCCGCGCCCTTACTGCAAATCGAGGGACTGGGACCCGTACTGACGCAGAATATCGTCACCTGGTTTGCGAACGAACACAATCAGAAGCTGCTAACAAAGATGGCGGCTGCCGGCGTCAATCTGCAACCCGAAGCACCAAACGACACCGCGGCAAATACCCTGGAGGGTCTGACCTTCGTCCTCACCGGGACTCTGCCTACGCTTTCCCGCAACGAGGCAAGGGAGCGAATCGAGGCCCTTGGTGGCAAGGTGACCGGCAGCGTCAGTCGCAAGACCGACTACGTCATTGCTGGCGCATCGCCGGGTAGCAAGGCGCGCAAGGCTGAGCAACTGGAAATCCCCATACTTGACGAAGACGGTTTGCAGTCCCTGCTCGCAGACGGTTAGTCGACCCGAACCAACAGACAATTGAACTCCAGCGCCTGGATGAGCATTTGGGCGTCGCCGGCAGCGTCGCTTTCCGGAGAAGAGGTTTCAGCGGCGACAAACCCAGGCCGGGTTGCCGTAGCGGCAGGCCTCCAGGGCCAGTGCCCGTTCCTTTTCGGCTGCGGTGAGTTCCGAACCCACGAAATCCACCCCGTACCTGCCACTAAAGGCCTTGACGATCGCCTGGACGACCTGCTGAGGACCAACGGCTGCTCCCGGCGAGGCGTCGGCCAGCGTTAACGCCTGCCTCCGCAGACGCAGGGCCGCCTCTTCCCGCCCCTCGAGATCCAGGTAATCCAACACATCGGCAATGGCGGCGACGTCACCAGACAGCGGGAGCGTACCATGCTGCAACTGAGCGTGTCGCCGTTGCACCCGCGCGCAACCGAGTATCTTGCGCCCGTTGACGACCAGTTCATGACGGGCCGGAGTCTCGAAGCAGGCGGGGTGAGCACGACGCGTAGCATCACCTTCCTTCAGTGTTGCCGCGATCCCCAGCGATCGCAGGGCCTCTCGCATCACTACAGCGATGCGCCGGTAGCTTTCGTTTATCGACCCGGCTGCCAAAGGATGGGAAGCAGGCAATGCCAGACTCCAGGTGACTTCCCGTGCGTGCAGGATGGCGCCGCCACCGCTGGGCCGGCGGACCAGTGAGTAGCCTCGCCATGCAAGACTTCGGTGGTCCACCACAGAGCAGCGTTGGCCGTATCCCAGGGAGAGGCAAAATGGCTGCCAACTGTAGAAACGCAGAACGGGACGCACGCGCATTTCAGCCAGCAGGGCCTCGTCAACCGCCATGTTGCACGCACCGGTCGCCGGGCCGTCGTGAATCAGACGCCATTGACGCATTTCGTCAGGAGTTCTATACTTTTTGTCTGGGCAAAGAATTCAACTTGCAAAGAGCATGAGCGAGCACGGCTCCCTGCGAGATGCCGGGGCCCTGAGGGTGCCACGCCAGGGTCGCGGTTCCAGCGTCCGTGAACGGGCTCGCCGTCGACGGGTGCGTTCGCGGCGAAGCTTTGAATGGGCCTGGGTGGTGGTCTCGGTCGCCCTTTTGGGGACTGTGGTCGTATTCAGCATGGTGGTCTCCCTGCTGCTGCGGGTCACCCGGACGCCGCAGGAAGTACTGCCCACGGCGGTGGCCGTCCAGGCGCCCGCCAGCGAAGACGAATCCGGCTTTGGCGGCGCCTCTGACGGCACTGCCGAACAAGTCATTCTGAGTGACGGCCGGAGCTTCGAACGCGTCCCCTGGAATGGCACTTCGCGCTTTACGGTGTTGGTGATGGGTCTTGACCGCCGCCCCGGCCAGACCGGTCTGGCCCACCGGACTGACACGATGATGCTGGCCAGCATCGATCCCGGCACCGACAGCCTCGGCATTTTGAGCATCCCGCGTGATCTTTATGTCGAAGTGCCCGGAATCGAACATTTGCAACGCGTCAACACACCCCTGCTAATTGGCGAGTTGAGACAACCAGGCTCCGGCCCCTTGCTGGCCATGCAAACCGTGGAATACAACCTTGGAATGCGTGTCCATGACTATCTTGCCGTCGATTTTAACAGCTTTGTCCACCTGGTGAACGCCATAGGCGGCATAGAAATCGACGTCCCCGAGAGCATCCGCGACCCTTTTTATCCTGACATGAATTTCGGCTACAGCCCCTTCTACATTCCGGCCGGTCTGCAAATCCTGGACGGCGAAACGGCGCTGAAGTACGCCCGCACGCGCCACGGCGACAATGACTTTCAGCGCGCCGAGAGGCAACAGGTGGTCATGTATGCAATTCGCGACAAACTACTGGACCCCGCCCACTTGCCGGAACTCATTATTCAGTCACCGGGGCTGTGGGCAGCGTTGCAGGACGGCTTTTTCACCAATCTGTCCCTGGAGCAGGCCCTACAGCTGGGGCTTTACCTCAAGGACGTCACGGGCGACAGGATCCGAACGGGTGTCATTGACGATCGTTACGCCATCGACTACACGACGCCGGAAGGCGCCCAGGTCCTGATTCCAAACCGCAACCGTCTGGGCGAATTGCTGACCAACGTGTTTGGCAACAGTTACGGCGTATAACCAGAATCTGTCATCTGGCATCCGCGGAACGGGCCCACCCGGCCGTGTGTGCGCGCTGCCTTGAACCTGCATTCGCAGGGCGGGCGCTTTCGGCCCCGGTTCGCTCCCGACCAGGTCAGGAACTCCCCGTCTCCATTCTGCACCCATTCGATCTGGTGTTGGCCCAAAACGTCATGGCGCAATCACGTACAGGGCAGGCCCGGTTTCTGTATACCATGCCTGCAGGCCCGGCGCAATCAGGCGATTGCTTGACACGCCATTCGCGCCTGCCATAATTCGCCCTTGAACAGGAAACCGCGGGGGGAATGATGTCCGACGATCAGACGCGCGCCAGCCTCGCCGAACTGGTTGGCACCTTTGTACTGGTATTCATAGGTTCCGGGGCTGTCGTGGTGGCGCCCCTGTTCGGAGTCGTTGTTCCCGCCCTGGCCCATGGTTTGGTCCTGACGGCGCTGATTTACACCTATGGCCACATCTCTGGGGCCCAGTTCAACCCTGCCGTAACGCTCAGTCTCTTCGTGGGCGGCAAGCAGGATAGTGGCCAAACGGTCCGATTCATGATCATGCAGTTCATCGGCGCGATCCTGGCAGGGTGGGCGATTTCAATCATCGTGCCGCACAACAATGCGGAATTCATGGCCGGCTTTCTGGGAGAAAACGTCTTCAACTACGGTCAGACGACCGGCGCGCTCACCGCAAATCACATCGGTGAAGCGCTGCTGCTTGAAGGCATTTTGACCTTTTTGCTGGTCAGCGCAGTCTATCAGGCGGCTGTCTATGGCAAGGCCGGCAACATGGCCGGTCTGGCCATCGGCCTCACTCTTGGCGTCAGCATCCTGGCCGGCGGCGCCCTGACCGGCGCATCGCTCAATCCCGCGCGTACCCTGGGCCCGGCGCTGATCGCCGGCGACCTGAGCTACGTCCCCGCCTATCTGCTGGGCATCTTCGGCGGCGGAATTGTTGGTGGCTGGTTCCATTCCCGGGTTCTGGGCGACGTGGAGGATTAGTCCGCCCCGTCGCCGTTTTCCGGCAAATCCAGCTGAATGTGCAATTCCGCCAGTTGATCTTCGGCCACCGCCGAGGGCGTCTGCGACATCACGTCCATCCCGGTCTGCGATTTGGGAAAGGCGATAACCTCGCGGATGTTGGGCTCGCCGGCGAGCAGGGCCACGACTCTGTCTATGCCCCAGGCGATGCCGCCATGGGGCGGGACGCCGTATTCGAAGGCGTCCAGCATATGACCGAATTGCTCGCGCGCCTCCGCCATGTCCTGGCCGATGAGCGGAAAGATCTTCTCCTGCAGGGCGCGATCATGAATGCGGATGCTGCCGCCGGCCACTTCGAAGCCGTTGCAAATCATGTCATATTGCGATCCCCGCGCCGCGCCGGGGTCGCTGTCCAGCAAGTGCAGGTCTTCGGGCATGGGCATGGTGAAGAGATGCTGGGACGGGTCCCAGCGCTGTCCCTCCTCATCCCACAAAAACTGCGGGAAGTCCACTACCCAGCAAAAGGCCAGCACCCCGGGATCTGCCAGGCCAAGCTCGGCTGCCAGATGACGCCGCAAGATATCCGTGATGTCCCAGACTGTCTCGCGCCGGTCAGACATAAAGAGCAACAGGTCGCCTGGCTGCGCGCCAACGCAATCGAATAGCGCCAGTTGTTGTTCAATGGTGAAAAACTTGCCGATCGGCCCCTTCACTTCGCCCTGCGGGTCCGCGTCCAGCGCCATGTAAGCCAGACCCTTGCCGCCAACCGAACGCGCCAGATCTTCCAGCCCGCGGGCGACGGCGCGCAGGCGCGTCCCGCTCATGTCAGCCGCCATGCCCGGCACGCGCATGACCTTGACGGGTCGGCCGGCGGCGATGTTGTCGACAAACACCTGGAAGGCGCTGCCGCCCGCAATGTGGCTGACATCGACGGCGCAGAGATCGTAACGGAGGTCGGGCTTGTCGCTGCCGAAGCGTTCCATGGCATCCTGGTAATTGAGCCGCGGGAACGGCCTTTGCAACAGTCGCCGTTGCGGTACGACGGTTTGCGCCAGGCTCGTCATGAGCTCTTCGTTAAGAGCCATGACGTCTTCCCGCTCGACGAAACTCATCTCCAGGTCCAGTTGGGTAAACTCCGGTTGACGCTGACCGCGCAAGTCTTCATCGCGAAAGCAACGGGCAATCTGAAAGTAACGTTCGAAGCCGGCCACCATCAGCATTTGTTTCAGTTGTTGCGGACTCTGCGGCAAGGCGTAAAAGCGTCCCGGTTGCATCCGGCTGGGAACCAGGAAATCGCGCGCGCCCTCCGGCGTCGTCTTGAACAGGATGGGAGTCTCAATCTCGACGAAGCCCCGCTCATCCAGCCAATCGCGGATGAATTTGACGGCGCGATGCCGCAACATCAGGTTGGCCTGCATGTTGGGCCGGCGCAAGTCAAGATAACGATGCTTCATGCGCATGTTTTCGTCAATGCTGTCCTCGCGATTGATGTAGAAGGGCGGCGTCTTCGCGGGGTTGAGCAACCTGATGCTGCTGGCCAGAACTTCCACGTCACCGGTGACCAGATCGGGATTTGCAGTGCCTTCCGGCCGAATGCGAACACGACCGCAGGCCTGCAACACATATTCGCTACGTGCCTGGCTGGCCAGGGCATGCGCCTCCGGCGCGTTTTCCATCTCCGCCACGACCTGGCAAATGCCGGAGCGGTCACGCAGGTCGATGAAAATCACGCCACCCTGATCGCGCCAGCGATTCACCCAGCCCGCCAGGTTAACTTCCTGCCCGTCATGCTCCGGTCGCAACTCGCCGCAGTTGATACTTTTGAGCATCGACTCTTGCCTCTCCCGGGGGTGGATACGCAGGGAGCAGGATAGCATGGCGACCCGCGAAAATACACGGCGCATCCCGCTACAAAACCGGGATTCCCTGCGTGCTATACTTCGACTCATGTGGGAGCGACCCCTTAGCAAACGTCGGTTGGGCCTGTTGCTGGTGCTGGCTGGCGGGGCGGGGTTCGTCGGAGTACTTGCCGTCGACCTCCTGGATGCCGGACGAGTAGGCGGCGTGGGTCCGACACAGTCGCTGGCCCTCGGAGTCATGAGCCTGATTGTGCTCGTCGGCCTGTCCCTCCTGCCACTCGGGGACCGTCCTGCCTGACATGCCTGCGGAAACCCGCGGTCCCTACCCACTCGTTTCGCGTCTGCAAAAGGCCTTGCTGTGGGCCGCCCTGCTGTTACTGTTCGGCTACCTGCTGGTCTTCCTGACCTACGCTGCCAACCTCATCCAGTTCCCCTTTGACTACGATCAGGGAGAAGGCTTTGAACTGGTCGACACCCTGCTGTTTAGTCAGGGGCGCTGGCCCTGGCAGGACGTTGAGACCTACCCCTTCTACTCCAGCAATTACCCGCCACTCTTTCACTTGCTGGCTGTCCCCTTCGCCTGGTTGTTTGGCCCGTCCTATGCCTATGGACGCATCCTGGGGACGCTGGCAACCCTGATCGCCGCCGGCGCCATCGCCTGTGCAGTACGCAGGGATGGCGGCCCGGGACTGCTCGCCCCGCTCTCCGGCCTGGCATTCATCGCCTCGAACACTATCTATCACATCGGCCCGCTCAACCGCCAGCACATGAGCATGGTCATGTTTGAGACCCTGGCGGTTGTCGTGCTCGCCAACCTTGAGAGCATTGCTGACTCCCGAAAGCGTCGCAGAACGTTTTGGGCGGGACTGCTACTGATCCTTGCTGCCGGTTACACCAAGCAACTGGCCCTGGCCACTGCCCTCGCCGCCATCGCCTTCCTGTTCATCCGGCGGCCTCGAAGTGGCCTGCAACTGGCTACGGGCCTGGCGCTGTCGGGCGGGGGAATCTTCCTTCTGTTGACTCTCGCCACGGATGGCCAGTGGTGGTTGCAGACCATCAGCGCCAACGTCAACCGCTACGACCCGCACCAGGCCCTGGGATTGTTTCAGCAATGGTTCGGGCTACATGGCTTTCTGGTGGTACCGGCGCTGCTCTTTCTCCTGTACGAACTCTATGTGGAGCGGCTCTCGATCTACAGTGTCTGGCTGGCCGCCGCTCTTGCCTTTGGCCTACTCTCCGGCAAGTGGGGCGCCGGCGACAGCTATTTCAGTACGGCGATCGCCGCCAGTTGCGTCCTCACCGGCGTTGGCTGCACACGGCTTCTGGCCAACCAGTCCGCCAGGCGGGCACTGCGACCTGCCCTTGCGATGCTGTTCATCCCCCTGCTCTACCTGGGTTACGGGCGCGCTGTCCTGCATATTCCGACCCATTCCCTTCCTTTCGATTCCATTGCCGCCTGGCTGGACATCACGCCAAATGCCCACAACGGATTCCACGACTCAGCGCGCGGTCCGGAAGGAGACTTTCCGCCCGGCTATGCCGACATCGGCCACCTGACGACCGGCGAAGACCTCCGCGCGGGCGAGGAGCTGGTGGCGATGGTGCGCGCCGCAGAAGGCCCGGTGCTGAGCGAAGACGCTTCGTTTGCACTGCTCGCCGGCAAGGACGTGGTCTCTAATCCCACGCAATTGCTCAACCTGGCCAACAACGGCCTCTACAGTGGCGATGCGCTGGTGAAGATGTTGCAGGAACGGGTCTTCGGGCTCATCATTCTGCGCGCCGGTTTCTTCCCCAGCGCAATTCTCCAGGCCATCGGCGAGAATTATGAGCCCGGGCAGGTCATCAGCATGAACGGATTCGACTATCGCGTCTATCGACCGAGACCATCACAAGAATCATGACCAGCGCCCTCATCACCCATCCCCGCTTTGTGGAGCATGAGTTGCCAGGCCATCCGGAATCACCGGAACGCATGCGCGCCGTTTGGCACAGGTTGGAAGCGACCGGCATAGCAGACCGCATGCTTCGGATGACACCGACACCCGCCAGTGACGAGGCGATCCTGCGCGCGCACACGCCTGGCTATCTGGAGTTGCTGCAACGCGTCTCGCGGGACCATCCTCAGCAGATTGTCATGCTCGACCAGGACACCTGGCTTGCCCCGGGATCTCTGGAGGTGGCCCGCCTGTCCGCCGGCGCCTGCCTGCAAGCCGTGGACGCTGTTCTGACTGGCGAGGCGGACAATGCCCTGGTAGTCGCCCGTCCGCCGGGGCATCACGCCTGCCCTGACGTCGCCATGGGCTTTTGCCTCTTCGGCAACATCGCCATGGCGGCGCTGCACGCCTGCGCCGTCCATGATTTGGAGCGCGTCTTGATAGTGGACGTGGACGTGCACCATGGCAACGGCAGTCAGGACATTCTCTACCGGGATGGACGGGTTGGCTTTTTTTCCATTCATCAGTCACCCCTGTATCCGGGTACCGGGGCCGCCGTGGAAACCGGCGCAGGGCCGGGCAAGGGCGCGACGGTCAACATCCCCCTGCGAGCCGGTCACGGCGATGCCAGCTACCGGGCGCTGTTTGCGTCGCTGCTATGGCCCCTGACGCGCCGCTGGCGACCGCAACTCGTCCTGGTCTCGCTGGGTTTCGACGCGCATCACGCGGACCCCCTGGCCAACATGCGTTTGACGCTGGCCGGCTACGACTGGATGGGCAGGGAACTACTGGCCCTGGCGCAGGATTTATGCGATGGTCGGGTCGTCTTCGTGCTGGAAGGCGGCTACCAGGTTGAGGTGCTGTCCCACGGCGTACAGAATGTAGCGCAACGGCTGCTTGGCGATGACCAGTTCAGCGATCCCTTTGACAACAGCAACTTGCGCACACGTTCCGATGCACTGGATGTGATTGAACGAATTCGCCACATCCATGCAATCTGAGTTGCATCAATCTCGCTGCAGACTCTGGCGCAGTCGGGCGATGGCATCCAGGTGGCCCTGCAAAACGTCGCGGCGGTCCTGGCCACGCAGGGTCAACGTATCCATTCGGCTGTACACGGGGACGAGGACCTGCTGCCCGTATTGTGTCAGGCGAATGCGTTCCTGATTGCTGACGGTTTGCAGGGCTTCCCGGAAACTCTCCTGCATCTGGCGAATTCGGACGTCGAATTCCTCCAGGGTTTGCGATTTCAAGCGGCGGTAACGCCGCAACGTCAGGGCAGAAGCGATCAGCGCCAGGGGCACACCCACTGCCACCGCCGGCAACGCCAAGGCCGCCGCGCCGGCACCCAAAACCGGACCCGGGGCGCCGACGCCCAGCAAGGTGACCAGTGTCCCGCCCAGGGCAGCGAGTGAAGCTGTCGCCAGATTGTTGATTCTTGCAAGTCCTGCGCTTCGCATGTCGTCCAGCGCCGCCTCGCCGACACCGGCGTCAAGTTCTGCTCTGGCGAGCCGCAGGGCCTCCTGAAGACTCTCGCGCTGACTGGCATAGACGCTGGCATCCAGTCCGGCGGGCTCCTGTTCCAGCAGGTCGACCAGTTGCTGCAGGCGTTCGATGACTCCCTGCCAGTACACCCGACTTTGGTCCAGCAAGACGCCGGCAAAAGCGGAACCGAGTTGGTCCAGGTCCTGCAGGCACTGACCGACGACTTCCTCCTGAAAGGCGGATTGCAGGGTTTCCCGCTGCCGGGCCCGTCCCCAACGCCGCAGCGAGAGATTCTCTCCAAGAAAACAATTGCCGCGCGTTTGCAGGTCAGCGAATACCCGGTCACTTTCCCCAAGCGTCTCCTGCAAATGTTTATCCAGGCCCCTGGATTGCTGTTCCAGTTCGACCTGCACCTCATCCACCCGCGAGCGGTCCGCCTGCACGGTCGCCATTTGTTGCCGCGTTCGCTCCAGCCAGGTCTGCGTAATTCGCTCCGCCAGATCCAGTTGCGCCAGCAGCTTTTGCTGCGCCGGCGGCGCCTGGCGGACCAGGCTCAAGAGATGGGCGCGCAGGGCTATCATCCCGTCGTGCCCTTGCTGCCTGACCAGTCCACTATCTCCGCCATCCAGGTCCTGGCGAGCCGACACCATGAAGATCATGGGCTCCAGATTGAGAAGTTCGCGCGCCTGACGTTCGATAAAACGGCGGACCTCCGCCTGTTCGGCCGGTTCCAGCTGGTCGATTTGATTGACGACGATGACGATTTTCTTGCCATACTTCTGGGCCAGTTCAAGATAGTCGCGGCCGGCCTGCGCCAGGGCGCGCCGCGCCGAGATCACAAACAGCACCAGGTCGCTGCGGTGCAGGAATTCCAGCGCCAAGCGTTCATGGGCGCGAAACACGGAACCCGTGCCCGGCGTATCCACAAGCGCCACGCCCGGCGCGCCTGTTCCGGGATGTGCCCACTCACGAAGTCCGTCGTCACGAATGGTCGGTGACCGACGGGGCTGTGCGCCGTACATCACGATGTCAATCGTAGCGGTCGTGGGCGTGATGCCGGTCGGCAACAAGCCCTCACCGAGCAGCGCATTGACGAAGGTGGACTTGCCCGCGTTGAACTCGCCGACCACGGTCACCAGAAAGAATGAGTCGCGCAGGTCGCGCGCCACGTCCAGAAGTCTTTGGCGGTCCTCTTGCGCTTCGGCGCCGAAATCAACGAGGGTTTGGCCAATTCCCTGCAGAAGCCCAATGCCTTCCAGGCGCAGGACGTCCAGCGCACCGGTCATCGCTGCTTCAGGGACTGCCATCTTCCCTCCCGACGACCTGGCGCGCCTTGCGCAACAAGCCTTCCGCACCCAGCGAGGGCAAATCAGCCTCAATTGCATCCAGTTCACGCGTGGCGTCCTGCAGTCGGGCGCGCTGCGCCTGATGCAATTGCGTCTGGGCGCTGACCAGGCGCAACAGTGGCGCCACGGCGTCCCGCCGAAATTGCATGCTCCGTTCCAGTTGCTGACGCGTCAGTTCGCGGAGCAGGCCGCTGTAGTGGCCGCGCAGGGTCAGCAGGCGAGCATCCTGGGCCGCTGCGATGGCCTGCCCGCGAAGCGGCAGAAACAGCAGGCTGGCCAGGGCGATGAGGGGTGTGAGCAGCAGCAGGGCCAGAATCTCAGGCTCGGCCTTGAGTACCTGCGCGAGAAAGAAGGCCACCACCAGAAGCAGGATCTCAAAGACCACGAGGTAGAGCCCGGTGTTGCGCAAGTGGCGGTCCAGGTCCTCTACGTTGGGCCAAGTCGCTTCCCGCAGAAGGTCGTCAAGCCTGGCGGGCAGATCATCCAGTGCCCGCCGATCGTAATTATGAGGAAGGCTCAGATCGCCGATCATTTTCTCCTGAATCCCGGACGGCAATGCGTCCAGTTCGTGGCGAGCGTAGCCCACCAGGTCACCAAGGTCCTGGATGTCCTGCCCCTCCAGGCGCGGTCCGGCACGGTCACTGATTGCTGTCAGTTCACTCAGGGGGGAGAGCAACCGTTGATCGGCAAATTGCCGTTCGACATAAGTGCGTCCGCCTCGCCGGGTCAGTCCACCCAGTCCGATCAATTCCAGAAAGCCACGGCGCAAAAGATCGGGCGCTCGCCCCGCCGCATACAACTGCCGCAGGGTGGCGTTGACCCTTGCGCCGGCGTCCACCATGTGATCGTCGACGTCAACGACGATTCGCTCGATTGCCGCCTCCTGATCCCGGCGCTGTGCCAGCAACTGTTCCTCAATGTTGGCCGCGATTGTTTCGCAATGCAGGGTGGATGCCTGGTTGCTTCTCAATATATCTTCGGCCTGGCGCAAGGCGTTACGCGTGATTTGCAGTGACGTGCGCAATTTTTGGCGCAGGAGTTCCTCGTCGCCCAGCTGGCTTTCCACGTAACTCACGATGCGTTGCATGCCACTGGCGCGCCAGGCCTGCTCGTCCAGCGCACTGGCGCGCCAGGCTTTCAGGCCCGCCCTGGCCGAAATCGTCCAGATTTCCGGCTCGCCCTCCATCTCGACCCGGCACTCCTCGCGCACAAAACTTACGACAGTGCGCAGCTCGTCTTCTGTTAGCAGGTCGACCTGATTGACCAGCACGATAACCCGCGTGCCATAACGTTTCAGTTGCTGCAGGTACTTCAGGTTTTGCGCCGTCAACGCCTGTGTGGCCAGCATCACCAGAAAGACGATGTCCGCGCGGTGCAGAAAATCGCGCGTGATGTCCTCATGTCCGCGAAACACCGATTCAAGGCCCGGTGTGTCGACCAAACTCACCTTCTGCAGAAGTGGAGACGGGATAAAGACGGACGTCACGCCGGCATCGCTTTCGAGCGATTCTTCCTGTTGTCCGTAGCGCAAGATGCTGATGTGGTCCGTCGTTGGCGTTACGCCCACGGGCATGAGGTCCTGACGGCCAGTCAACGCGTTGATGATGCTGGACTTGCCGGCGCCAAAAGGGCCCACCAGAACGATCAGGAAGGGATGGTCAGCGTGTAACAGGGCGTCGCGCAGCTGTTCGATGACCGTTGCGGGAAGCCCGTCGAGTCTCGGCAGGAACTCCAGCAGGGAAGAAATCACCGCACTCTGACGGCGCCGCAGCGCGTCGTACTGCGCCATCAGCCGATCCCTGTCTCCCTGCATGCCTGTCTCCGCTGGCCGGCGAATCAATCATAATGCGGGCGGCGAGGCGCGGCAATCCTGGCGCTTCAGGCGGCTGTACCTGCCCACAGTGAAGGGTCGCAGCAAACCGCGAGAGTTTGATCTCGCCTGGCAACATACATTTCCGGGGTGCCCGGCTTCCCGACCGGGCCGGACCATCGACGGGAGAGGTGAATTCAAGGGAAGCAGATGCCCGCTCGCCGGGCGCAACTGCGACCCGGACTTGAGTTGCGTATCCTGCCGGTTCTTTGAATTCAGTGGCGTTGAAACGCTGTATAACCGTGCGTCAGTGGTGATAGGTAGATTCGAACTACCGACCTCGAGATTATGAGTCCCGCGCTCTAACCGGCTGAGCTATATCACCATACTGGAACAGTAGCGGGGGCAGGATTCGAACCTGCGACCTCCGGGTTATGAGCCCGACGAGCTACCTCTGCTCTACCCCGCAGCGTGCCGCAAGCATGACATTTCGGGCCGGGCTTGTCAAGCCCCTCTTTGGCCGGGCGCTGCCCGGTTGCTCGCCCTCTGCTATAATGGAATGCGAACAGATGTGCCGGGGATTGCATGCCAGACTTCACGATTGAATCGGACTTTCAACCGACGGGCGACCAGCCGCAGGCCGTCGATCAACTTACGGAAGGGTTGTTCGCCGGTCACAGGCATCAGACCTTGTTGGGCGCAACCGGCACGGGCAAGACCTTCACCGTGGCCAACGTCATCGAACGCACGCAACGGCCAACCCTGGTCATGGCCCACAACAAGACCCTTGCCGCCCAGCTCTACGCAGAATTCAAGGAACTCTTCCCGCGCAACGCCGTCGAATATTTCGTCAGTTATTACGACTATTACCAGCCGGAAGCCTACGTACCGCGCCATGACCTCTACATCGAGAAATCGACCAAGATCAACGATCACATAGAGCGGCTGCGTCTCGCCGCCTGTGCCGCGCTGAATTACCGTCGGGACGTCATAGTGGTCGCCTCGGTGTCCTGCATCTACGGTTTTGGCGACCCGGCCGCCTGGCAAAGGCTGACCGTTGAACTCAAGGTCGGAGACGTGATCCGCCGCGATTCCCTGCTGCGCAAACTGGTCACCATTCAGTACACGCGCAATGACTATGACCTGCGCCGCGGCGCCTTTCGGGCCCGGGGCGATACCCTGGAGATCTTCCCGGCCTATGCCGAGACCGCCTTCCGCATCACGCTATTCGGGGACGAGGTCGAGCGGATCGTGGAATTCGATCCCCTCACCGGCGAACTGCTCACCACTCACGACAGTCTGCTGGTCTATCCGGCGCGGGAATACGTCACAGACGTGGAAAAACTGCGCCTGGCCGTACACGACATTGAGATTGAACTGAAGGAGCAACTGAAACTCCTGCGCTCGCAGGACAAGCTGATCGAGGCCCAGCGGCTTGAGCAACGGGTGAACTATGACGTTGAAATGTTGCGCGAAGTCGGCTTTACCAGCGGCGTGGAAAACTACTCGCGCCATCTGGAACAGCGACCTGCGGGCAGTTCACCCTACACCCTGATCGACTACTTCCCCGATGACTTTCTGCTGGTCATCGACGAGAGTCACATGACCGTGCCGCAGATCCGCGCCATGTACAACGGCGACCGCAGCCGCAAGACTGTGCTGGTCGACTATGGCTTTCGCCTGCCCAGCGCCCTGGACAATCGCCCCCTGAAGTTCGATGAATTTCGGAAACGTACGGGTCAAACCATCTACACCACGGCGACGCCCGGCCCCTACGAGCAGGAAAAGAGCGCCGCGATTGTGCAGCAGATCATCCGGCCCACCGGCATTCTCGACCCGATCGTGGAAGTGCGGCCCCAGGACGGGCAAATCGAGGACCTCTTGCAGGAGGTGGCGCAGCGCATCAGCGTGGGGCAGCGGGCACTGATCACCACACTGACCCAACGCATGGCGGAGGACCTGGCCGACTACCTTGTCGAAGCCGGCATTCGCGCCCAGTACCTGCATGCAGAGGTGGACACCTTTGACCGAGTCGAGATCCTGCGGGACCTGCGTCAGGGTGTCTACGATGCCGTGGTGGGCATCAATCTATTGCGCGAAGGGCTTGACCTTCCCGAGGTCTCCCTGGTGGCCATCCTCGATGCCGACAAGGAAGGCTTCCTGCGTTCCGAAAGCGCACTGGTTCAGAACATTGGCCGGGCGGCCCGTCACGTTGAGGGCAAGGTGCTCCTTTATGCCAGTTACGAAACCCCATCCATGGCGCGCGCTATCGAGGAAACGCGGCGGCGACGTGAATTGCAGCACGCTCACAATCTGGCACACGGCATCGAACCGGCGACCATCGTCAAGGAGGTGCGGGACCTGACCGACCGCGTGCGCACCATGGTGGAGGAAGATCGCCGTTCCGAGACCGGCCTGGAAGACCTGTCGCCTGCTTCCCTGCCGCCGGAAGAAAAGCAACGCCTGATCAAGGAGCTTGAGCGTGAAATGAAGGGCGCGGCCCAGATGCTGGAGTTTGAGAAGGCCGCCATTTTGCGCGACCAGATCATCGAACTGCGCTCGGCCCTGGTCTTGCAGCAGGCTGGCGGTGACGCGCTGGAGGCGGAGCGTACCCTGGCGACGCTGGATCTGGACGCTCAGGGCGCGCGGTAACGCCAGACTCCGTCCACCATCGTCCCCAGCACCTGCGTCTCTGGCAGTTCTTCCCGGTCACAGACCAGCAGGTCACGGTCCAGCAAGACCAGATCTGCCAGATATCCGGGCGCCAACCGGCCAAGACGATCGTCCATGTGCGTAGCCCAGGCCGGCCCGATGGTAAACCCCTGCAGGGTCTCCGCGGGCGTGAGCCGCAAGTCCGGCAGCCATCCTTCAGGTCCCGGCGAACCGTCGGGCCGACGTCGGGTGATCGCCGCATAGAGGCTCTTCAGGGGCTCAATCGGCTCGACCGGTGAGTCGCTGCCCAGGGCGACTCGCGCGCCGAGGTCCAGCTGGGCACGAATGTTGTAAGACCACGGGACGCGATCGCCCCAGCCCCGCTCTGCAGCGAGGTAGTCCGACGTGGCATGCAGAGGTTGCATGGATGCGACAAGCCCCAGCGACTTCAGCCGGGTGATGTCCTGCGGGTGAATGAGCTGGACGTGTTCGATTCGGTGCCGCAAGTCGCCAGGCGCCTGGCCGCGACTAGCCTCTTCCTTGCGCGCAGTCTCAAAGACGTCGAGAACGTCGTGGACGGCGCGGTCGCCGATGGCGTGGATGGTGCTGGCAAAGCCGGCGGCGCTGGCGCGACTGACCAGCGCCTGCATCTCCTCGCGTTCAACCACCGCAACACCGAGATTGTCAGGGTCGTCGTCATAGGGCGCGAGCATGAGGGCTGTGCGGGGGCCCAGCGCCCCGTCCGAGAAAATTTTCTGCGCCCCGATCCGGAGCCAGTCGTCGCCAAAGCCGCTGCGCAGTCCGCTCAACAAGGCGTGATCAATCCACTCGCAGTTAATCTGCTTGGTGACGCGCAGTGCCAGTTCGCCCCGCTCCCGCAGAATCTGCAGGGCCTGCAAACAGTCCGGCCCGTCAAAGTCATGCAGGCCGGTCAGGCCGGCGGCGAGGGCCTTCTGCTGCGCCGTCGCCATCAGGGTGGCCAGTTGTTCGGGGTCCGGTTTGGGAATGTGATCGCCGACCAGGTCCATCGCTGTTTCGAACAAAATGCCGTCCGGTTGACCCTCGCCGTCGCGGCCGATGTAGCCGCCTTCAGGGTCCGGCGTAGCGGCGTTCAGGCCGCACAGACGCAGTGCTGCGCTGTTGACCCAGGCCGCGTGACCGCTCTTGGCATCCAGGTAGACCGGATTCGCCGGCGCAACCCTGTCCAGGTCCGCGGCTGTCGGAAAGTGCGGCTCGGGCCAGAAGTCCTGGGACCAGCCGTATCCGGTGATCCATTCACCCGCTGCGCTTGACCGGACGCGGTCGGCGACGCGAGCCAGCGCAGCGTCTTTGGAAGACAATTCAAAGACATCCACTTCCTGCAAAGAACAGGACGTCGCGGCCCAGTGAACGTGGGCGTCGGTCAACCCTGGAATGACGTGCCCGCCAGCCAGGTCGTCCCTGACCGAGTCCGGTCCGGCCAGCGCAAGTATGTCCGCATCTGAACCTGCTGCCACGATGCGCTCGCCGATCAACGCCAGTGCGCTGACACACGGGTTTGCAGAACTCTGGGTCCAGATTCGTCCGTTATACAGCACTCGCTCCACGACGCTCATGTTTGCTCCAGTATCTTCAGGGCGGCCCGCGCTTCTTCTCTTGTGGGAACGCCCTCAATCCAGGGACGGGTGATGGTGTTGGCGCCCAGTTGCGCGGCCACGCGGCAAACGCCGGGCAGGTCGCTTTCCAGCTGATGCGCACAGGACAACACGGCAGCAGCAAAAACGTCGCCGGCACCCGTCGTGTTGGTCACCGGAGGCCGGGGCGTCGCGAATTCGTATGGGTGACCATGGCGGTAACAGGTCCCGCCGCGTTCAGCCCTCGTGACAAAGAGCCAGGGAACCCGGGTCGCAAGGGCCAGTTCCAGTTCCGGCGCGTCGGCGATGTCCTCTTCGCTGAGCACGACGATGTCGACGTGGCGCAGCACTTCGGCGTCACACCAGTAGCGGAATCTGACCAGGTCGTCTTTATCCCGTTGGCGTAACCAGCCCTGGGGTGTGAGCAACACCGTGGAATTGGGGAAGCATGCCGCCAAAGCGGGGTCCACCTCGCCGGTCAGGGGAGCAAGATGCACAAGCGCTGTCTCGCGCCAGGCGGGCGGGACGTCGCAAGGCCCCAGTGGCGCGGCGACCTCACGCAGATACTGGGTGCGGTTGCCATCAGCGTCATAGATATTTTCGAAGGTACTTGTGCTCCTGGAAAGCACGACACAGACTTCCTGCAGGCCCGGTCGCAGCTTCTCAAGCAATGGTTCGCCATCTGCCACACTGGTCAGCAGGCGCACTCGCAACCCCAGGGCATGCGCGGTCCGGCTGGCGTAGGCGGCGGTGCCCCCCAACCGGCGCTCACCCTCTGGCGTCAGGTCCGCGGTCATGTGACCGATGACCAGACAGTCAAGGCTCATTAACCTGGCGCAGGAATGATGTTGACCTTGCGCGCCTGGCCCTCGCCGCTGCTCTCGGTCGTCACGTCGTCCCGTTCGCGCAGGGCCAGGTGCACGATGCGCCTTTCGTAGGGCGGCATCGGCTCCAGCGCGACCGGGCGCCCCAGACTGGTGGCCTGGTCGGCCATGCGGCTGGCCAGGGCGTAGAGCCTGTTCATGCGGCGGGACTTGTAACCACCGACGTCGACGACAATGTTGGCGCGCCGTTGCAATTCACGGCTGGTGACCAGACGCGTGATGTATTGCAGTGAAGCCAGGGTCTCCCCCTTGCGCCCGATCAGTACGCTGAGATCGGATTCGCCGACGATATCCAGCATCCAGGGCGGTTCTTCATCGTCCGTTGCTTCGGCCCGACGCACTTCCACGTCAGCGCGAACGGCCATGTTTTCCAGGAGTTCGGCCAGCACGACCTTGCCAACCTCGGCATCTTCCTCGAAGTCCCCGTCCTCATAGGTCGTCGTTTCCATGGCGGCCTTGAAAGAAAGGGCATCAGGCGCCTTGTCGGCGACTTCTTCATCGTCCGGGCCATCAGATTCCGTGGCGTCGGCTACGGTCGAAGCTTCCTCAATTTCGGCCGGAGGGGCGGCGGTGAGCAATCGCAGACGCACGCGCGCCGGTCGCGAGCCAAGCCCGAACATACCGCTGGCCGGCTCTTCCAGGACCTCGACCATCACGTCGTCCGGGCCCACCCCCAGCGTTTCCAATCCCCTGGCAAGCGCCTGTTCCACGTCCTCGCCAGTTACCTCGATTGATTCTTCCACGTTCATGGTTTGAACCTCGTTGCAGTTGAGGGAGACAGCACGCCGGCGACCTCACCGTTTGCGTGACTTGACCTTGCGTTTGCCGTCACCTGCATCCCTGCGCCGGCGTCGCCCGGCTCCAGGCGCATCCTGGGCGGGCGGCGCATCATCTTCCTGCCCCCCGGTTTCACGGGCGGGCCGGCGCCTCAAAAACTTGCGCAGGTCAAGTTTCGATTGTCCCATCAGGCTGTATTGAATGATGCCGATGACGTTGGAGATTACGAAATAGATCGAAAGGCCGACCGAGAAGGAAAGGGAGAAAAAGCCAAACATCAATGGCATGACGGTCGTCATCGATTGCGTCATGGCCTGGGCCTGGCTGGGCCGCCCGTCCGAACCCGAGCTCGGCGGAGTGGGCGTGACGGTCAGTTTGGACTGGGCCCAGGTGGTCACCAGTACGAGCACGGGCAAGGCAAGCGCCCAGGTCGGGTTGTTGGTCGGCGGCTGACTTAAATCCATACCCAGCCACAGATTCTCAAGCGGCACGAGATGGTCCAGACCCGGCAGCAGAAAGCGGCCCGACAAATCAAGCAACTGAAAAGGGGTGGCTGCCAGCGTAAAAATAATCGCCTGGTAAAGACCGATCAATATCGGGAACTGTATGAGCAAGGGGAAACAGCCGCCGAAGGGGTTGACGCCGTGCTCCTTGTAAAGCGCCATCTGTTCCTGCGCCAGTTTTTCGCGATCGTTCTTGTGTTTCTCCTGCAGCTTTTTCAGCTCCGGCTGCAACTCCTGCATGCGTTTCGAGGAACGCTGCTGCTGGGCAGTGAGTGGCAGGATCGCCAGACGGACCAGCACGGTGAAAACCACGATCGACAGGACAACGTTGTGACCCAGAATGGAGTAAAGCAGGGTCAACAGGGTTATGAAGGGATTAAGGATGAGATCCCACATTTGGCCTTGTCCGCTCCTCCCCTGCGCCAGCGCCTACCGACTGTAGGTCCAGCGTCGATCCCCGTTCTGGACGCCAAAGGCGACCAGTGCTTCCTCGTTCGCCAGCGTGCTCACCGCCAACATGGGACCAGCATTGGCGACCTGATCCAGCAACAACATGTCGGACACGATTTCACCGACGAGTTGCCGCGAGAAGTACACGCGCCCGTCGTTGCGGCCCAGCCAGTACAGATTCTGGTCCCGACCCGCCACGATGACGTATTCCCCGCTCACGACCGGCGCCGCCCGGATGGCACGCTCACTGACTTTCACCTGCCAGAGCAGACGGAAATTGCTTTCTCCGATCTCAAGCGCGTAAACGTTGCCAGCCAGGTCAGCGGCATAGAGTACTCCGGCGTCGATGGCCGGCGCGCCCCAAACCCAGTCTTCCGTCGAGTATTCCGCCAGGATTTTACCATCCGGCGAGATTGCGAAAATCCGACGCGAAAAAGTGCCTGTATACAAACGGCCTTCGTATTCGACCGGCGTAACGGGCGCCGCGCCGCCCAGATTGAGACGCCAGATTTCACTGCCGTCATCGGGGTCAAGAGCGTAGAGATGGTGGTCCAGAGACGTAAACAGCAGCGCGCCGTTGATAATCAAGGGACGGGACCAGATGCTTTGGCCGGTCTCAAAGCCCCAACGCTGCTGAAAACTTGCCGCATCCAGCGCCAACATCGTTCGTTCAGCGCCGACGTATACCTGGCCCGCGCCCAGCGATGGCGCCGCGAGTACGCGCCCCGGCAGCGGCAGGCCGTCGGCAATCCGCGCATCCGCCCGGGCCAGATTGACCTCAAACAGACGCTCGCCGTTGCTTAGCACCAGCAAATTGTCGCCATCCAGGTTCAATGGATCCGCAAAAAACTGGTTCGGCGCGGCCTGCGGATCACTGAATTCCCAGATTCGGGCCATACCCTCAGCATCCACCCGCACTTCACCATCGGCGTTGCGCAAGCGCGCCGCCTGCCCGTTGTCCGGGTCGATCAGCGTGATTTTGTCGTTAAAGGTCAGAAAAATGTGTCCGTCATAAATGCTGCCAGGAAGGTCCAGAGCGCTCAATTCCGGCCAGCCCGCCTCCTGACGGAAGGGAATACAGGCGGCCACTGCCACCAGCACCAGCGCCATCACGACGAGCGGCGGTCGCCACAAGCTCTTTTGCGCTGCCGCCCTTTCAGTCAAGATCGGGCACGGGGTCATACCCGCCCTCATTCAGGGGGTGGCAACGGGCGATCCGTTTCACACCCATCCAGCCACCACGCAACAGTCCGTAACGATCAATCGCCTCGCTCGTGTAGACCGAACAACTCGGATGAAAGCGACAACTGGAGGGCAAAATGCGGGATATGCTGAGCTGGTATGCACGAATCACCTTCAGCGCCAGCCACTTCACGTCCTGGTTCCCTTGCCAACCAGCAACCCGGCCCTGCACAAGAGTCGCTGCAATTCCATGGAAACCGCCGGGCCCGTCTCGCCTGCCAGCGCGGCTTGCGCCACGATCACCAGATCATGACCTTGCCGCAGTCCCGGATCCAGCGCTCGCAGGGCTTCGCGCAACGTCCTGCGGACCCGGTTGCGTTGCACGGCGCCGCCAACATGTTTGCCAGTCACCAGTCCATAACGGTTGTGTGAGCAGCGGCCGCGTGACACGTGAACCCGCATCAGTGCACTGCCAAAACGACGGCCGCCCTGGCGTACGCTTCGGAAGTCGGCGCCGTCTCGCAGGCGCAGACGACGCTCCATTCCGATGCTCAGACCTTCCAGTTGACCTTCTTGACGTGATTCGGCGTGACAGCCAGCTGGTGCCGGCCACGCGCCCTTCGCGCCTTGAGGATTCGTCGTCCGCCCTTTGTATGCATGCGCTTGCGAAAACCATGGACCCGCTTCCGCCGGCGGATTTTGGGTTGCCACGTGCGTTTGGTGGACATTTCACCGTTTCCTGGTCTGTTGCCTGAATCGTCGCGCGAACCCGGCTGCCGTTGCCGGCAGCGGCGAAGTATACACAAGGGCCTGGCCAGGGTCAACCCGCCGCTGACGCTTGAATGCAACCCGCTGCTTCTGTATACTCCTCTTGCCCCGCCGGCCGGAGGGATGATGGCGTTACCGACCCTTTCACCCAGCTTAAAGTCCTTCTCAACAAGGCCGGAAGATCTTGATTTCATTAGCAATTTGTTGCTGGAAAAGGAACGCCCCCTCTCCACCCTGGAGATCGCAAGGCGGCTGATCGAGGAAAGGCTCGAATCCGAGCGGCGCGCATTGCTGGAACGCTTTAGCAATGCCAGTTTTTACAATCCTGCCGCCAGCTTTGAAATCGGGGAGCGTCTCATTTTTCCTGCATTGAACTTTGCAGCTGGCGAAGTTACAGGAAAACGGACCGGAAGCCATCCCGACCTTGAGCCATTTGTAGTCGTTGCCGTCAATTTTGAAAGCAATGGCCCCGAACGGGAATTCGCAAGTTGCCTTAAATCTCCCCACACCCTGAGTCGGGACGGCGATGATGATTCTCAGGCTGTTCCGGGTCCGGCGCTCACCGTCGACGAGATACTGGAAAGCTCTGGCGAAGAATTCATCGGTGACCTGGAGGAAAGACTCCTCGCTGCCGGAAACCTTGTCCGCCTGAAGGATGAATGGTTTGTCAGGGAATTGTTGCTGGAAGTGGGAGAGGCCAATCTTAATCTGGCCGAGGCCGTACTCGACATGTACGCCGGTGGCCCTTTTCAGACGAACGAAATCCTGGAACAGTTTGGTGGACTTGCGGGCCCACCGGCGTTGCAGGAATTCTCAATGAATTACGCGCTGTTGCATGACGACCGCTTTGATGAAGTTGGGCCTACCGGCGCCGTCCTGTGGTTTCTCAGACACATGGAACCGCAGGAAGTGCAAACGACGCCTTTGCCCCTGCTCTATTCCCGTCTGGAGCATGATCGCAGACTGCTTGACGATGACATGCTGGACCTGGAAGCGGAAATCGATGACGAGCTCTCGCCCCTGCGCTACGCCGGCGCGGAAATCTCGAGCGCTACCGTTACCCTGATTTACCCGCACCGCCGCCTCGGGACCTTGCCCCTGAACGCTCGCCTGCGCACCTTTTTCCCCACAGCGCGCCGAAGTGAACGGGTGTATGTGACCCTTGTTGATGCCAGGGACGGGGAAGAATTCACCGGCTGGATCGTGCGCAAGGCCCGTTATGTCTGCGGCCTTGGCCCCTTTTACCGCAAGTATGGCCTTCCTGTTGGTGCCTATATTGAGGTCAGCCGCGATGAGAAGGCTGGTCGCATCTTGCTAAACCTGAACCAGTACCGGCCGCGCAAGGAGTTGGTGCGATTAATTGCCCCCGTCAACAATCAACTGACCTTTCGTGAAGCGCGGGGCACCATAGGCGCAAGCTATGATGAGTTAATGGTGTTGGGCACAGAGGAGCCTGCAGCCGTCGACGCCCTTTTCGAAGCCAACCGGGAACAGGCAAGGCCTCTGGCTCGCTACGTCAGGGACGTCCTGAATGCGCTCGCGCCACTTTCTCCCCAGGGCGCCGTGCATCTGAAGACGCTTTACAGCGCGGTCAACGTGCTGCGCCGATGCCCGCCAGGACCGCTAATGACGACCCTGGTATCCAGTGCGGATTTCGACTATGTGGGCGATCACTACTGGTGCAGCGCGCGCAGGGAACGTGGGCGATGACAGTCAGCAACGGGTATTCCGGCTTTCTCATCAAGCCCACGCTACGAACCCGCTTCTATATCGATTACGATTGGTGGCAGCGCAGCCAGGAAGATCTACGCATTTACCTGCTGAGTCACATTCAACCTGAACAGCGGGAGCGTCTGGCAAGGAATTCCAAAGACGCCTGGATCGATTTCATTGACCCGGACACCGGCGAGGTATTCCGGATGGACGAACTCACGTTCGCCATTCGCCAGGCGGTGCTCGCATCTGACTTCATAAACCCGCAAACTTCCCTGGTGGACAGCGTTTTTCGGGTCTTCCTCGCCAACAACAACGACCCCCAAACGCCTCTTCAACTGGCCGAGCTCACCGGACGCAGCGCCACCACGATTCTCAAAACCTTTGGCAGTACCCGCATCTACAAGGGAATTCGGCCCTGGCTATCGGAAGACCAGGACGCTGATTGATGAGCCGCGTCGTCAACGTCGACAGTGCCGCCAAACGCCGAAATCAATGCCGACGCACCATCGCTGAAATGTTGCGCCGTCTCGGTCAAAAGCCCCTTGTTGACGACGAGGCGCGCGACATGGTAGCCCTGATTGTGCTTTGCCTTCATGAGATCGACGAGGGCATCGAACAAAGCGCAACGGCCTGGGAGCAGCGAGACTACTGGTACAAGGCCGAGGCCTTGCGACAGCGATGGAGTTGGACCCGCAGGAACGCAGTGCGGTTGACTTCACTGCTTCATGATGATGCCGCAGAACAAATCCCGGTTGCCGTCGCCAGCCTGTTCCCGCATTTCGGCGACATCCGCGTAAACCGTTACGTTCGGAGTCCGGAGTTGTGGCGCGGTTGCTACCAGCGCCTGATGCAGTTGCCCCGAACGCAAATGGCAGAGCGTTAGCCAAACACGACTCCCAGGTCCCGGGCCATTTGAACCATGTCGCCGCAGGGATCGACCCGCTTCATACAGAGTGCACGGGACAAGGGTATGGTGACGATTTCTGTGCCCTGCAATGCCACCATGTGGCCCCAGCTTCCCTGCGCGACCAGGTGCGTCGCCGCCGATCCAAATCGTGTTGCCAGCCAGCGGTCCCGTGGCGTTGGCCTCCCACCCCGCTGAAGATGGCCCAGCACAGTGACGCGGACTTCGGCCTCGATCCTGTCGGCCAGCAGGTTGCCAACCCGGTGTCCCATGCCGCCCAGTCGGCCTTCGGAACCATTGCGCCCCTCGATGTAATACATCTGGTCTCCGCCAACCGGTGCCGCGCCCTCCGCCACGACGACCAGACTGTAGCGTCGACCGTCAGCCTGCAACTGGCGAATCCTCTCGCTAACGACGTCGATGCGAAAGGGAATCTCGGGGATCAAAATGGCGTCGGCACCACCTGCGACGCCCGCCTTGAGGGCGATCCAGCCTGCGTGCCGCCCCATCAACTCCAGAACCATGATGCGGTGATGACTCTCTGCAGTGGTGCGTAACTTGTCCAGGGCTTCGGTTGCGGTCTGGATGGCCGTATTGAAGCCGAATGTGACGTCGGTATCGCTGATGTCGTTATCAATCGTCTTGGGAACGCCGACGACGGGAGCGCCCAGGCGGGCAAGCCGGTGCGCGATGGCCATGGTCCCGTCTCCACCGGCGACGATCAGGGCATGCAACTCGCGTCCGGCAATCTGTGCGATCGCCTCGTGCGACACGTCGACCACCTTTTCGCTGCCATCCGGCTGGCGCACCCGCTGGGCAAAGGGACTGCCGCGGTTCGCGGCGCCCAGAATAGTGCCGCCCTGCGCCAGCAAGCCGCTGACATCGTCTGGCCCGAGCGGGATCGCGGCAGTACCGGCGTAAAGACCGTCAAATCCATTGCGGATGCCCAACACTTCCCAGTCGTAGCAACGAGTCGCGGTCAGCACGACAGCGCGGATGACTGCGTTCAGACCGGGCGCATCCCCGCCGCCTGTCAGGATGCCAATACGCTTGTTCATGTCCCTGCCCCTTGTTTGGGCACCAGGTCAGATTAAACGGAAAGCGATGACGACAAGCATACCACTTTCAGGCAGGCATCCGCCTGGAAATACCTCGTGTCCCCGGCATGTTTTCTGTGCATGTTGCCCGACAACCAGTATACTTACTGCACTGGTTTGGCCCGACAGTGTTGATCGCTGGCGATTCAGGACGCGAATGGTCAGGCAAATCGAACGCACAAGCATTGAGGACGTGCGCAAACAGGCGCTGCCCCTTGGAACGCACGTCGTGGCAGGCAATGCGTTGCTTGGCCGGGCAGTGACCTGGGTCAGCGTCATCTATCCCGAATATACGCCTGCGACGAGGATGCCCTATCCTGGCGAAATGCTGCTGGTGGCCAGCCAGCCCCGAAATCACAGCAATGCCTCCAGCGAGATTGAGACCCTGAGGTATGCTGCCAACATTCAGGCTTCCGCCATCGTCTTTTGCGATCCTCCGTCACCTGCTGTCCTGGCGGAGGCAAACAACCGACGCATCCCAACCCTGGTGCTCCCCGAAAACAGCAGCGTACGAATCGTCGAGCAGTCAATTGTCCGCCTGCTCGTTGACCACAAGGGGCAACTTGAGCAACGTGGCGCGCAGGTCTATCGACAACTGACGGGCATTTCCTCAAGCAATGGCGGCCTTCAGAAAATGATCGGTGCCATGTCACAGCTCACGGACAAGTCCGTGATATTGCAGGACAAAAACCTGAGTGTGCTGAACAGCTCGGTGCAACCTCAATTGCACAACTCCTGGGATGAAATCGAACAATTCCTCGCTCGCCACGACAATGTTCCGGCGGAGTTCCAGGACCGCTATCGACTTGCAGATACAGATCCGGCCGTTTTGATGCAGGCCATTCCGCGGCCGGGGCTGGCCAGGTTGATTTCTCCGATCATTGCCGGTGAAATTGGTCGAGGTTACCTCTCCATCATCGGCCCGGACACCGAGCTCGACGACATCGACACCCTGGTGACGGAACATGGCGCCGCCGCCTGCGCCCTGGAGATGGCGAAGGCCAAGGCCGTCAGTGACACGGAAAAACGGCTGCGGGGCACATTTCTGGACCGTTTGCTGTCCGGCGACGTGAGTCAGCAGGAAGCCATCGGGCAGGGCGCGCGCTTCAATCACGATATGAGCGTCCCGCACACTGCTATGGTGCTCAACTGGCTGGGAGAGCAAACGCCCTCGCTGAGACGTCTCGAAACCCTGGTCAGATGGGTCGTCTCACGCCACCGGATCGACGCACTGGTCTGGCACCGGGAAAGAGAGCAGGAGGTTCTGGTCTTTTTTGCACCTGATGGCCACAATCCCGTAGATTCAGGGCTGGCGCTGGCCCAGTGCTGCTGCAGCCAGGCGCGCCGGCAATACAGCGGCAGTCGCATCGCCACAGGCCTCGGCCAGATGGTGCGGGAGGTCAGTTCCTGGCGCAACAGTTATCGCGACGCGCGTCAGGCGCTGGATCTGGCGCAGCGCCTGCAGACCGACATCCCTCTTTATATTGGTGACCTGGGAGTCTTTCAGTTAATCCTGAGTTTGTCCGACCGGGACCGGCTGGTGGAGTTTTGCGATCGCAATCTGGGCCCCCTCAGGGAATATGATCACCGGCAGCATGCCGATCTCGTCAAGACCCTGGAGGCTTTTTTTCATTGCAATGGAAACCTGAGCCAGACCGCCGAGACGCTCATAGTGCATCGCAACACCCTGCTATACAGAATGAATCGCATCGAGGAAATCGCCGGCATCGACATGAAGCGACCGGAAACCCGACTGGCCCTGCACTTCGCGCTGACCATTCGCCGTCTGCTTTCGCTCTCCTGACACGGGCATCCCGCGACTTTTCTGTGAAAATTTGCACTTTTGTCAGTTTGCGTTAAACTGTGCTTGTGGCCGTGTACGTGGTACACTACGAACATGCGGATGAACCTGTCACAGTGGGCAGGCACTGTGGGCCGCGTCCTTATTGCCATGCCTTGCAACCCAGGGCAGTCAGGTGACGCCAACCATGAATAGCAAACAGCAATCCCGACTGAACTCAACCCGAAGTTTGCACCCGATCGACCGCGACGAACGCGATGCCTGCGCCTTGATCTGCGCCGTCCGCAAGGGCGCGGAAGCGACGCATGGCAACGTTAAACGTACGATCGAAGCGCTGGCGCGAATGGGTCATCGCACCGGATACATCGACGGTGAAGGAGACGGTGTCGGGATTCTTACCGATATCCCGCGTCAACTCTGGACCCGCAAGCTGGCCAAGGTAGGATTGCGCTCATCCCTTGCCTCCAGTTCCCGTTTCTGGGTGGCACACGTTTTCATTCCCGCCACGACCCTTAGCCAGGCCGAGCAACTCGTCGAAAAGATCATTATGGAGATCACGGCTGCCGGGCTGGAAACCCTGCTGGATATGCCGGGCCAGGTCGATTCCAACGTATTGGGGCGCAATGCCGGGAAGAGCGCGCCGATCTTTTGGCAAATCGCGGGAGTGAACGGCACGGTAGCCAGGAATGATCTGGAAGCAACGCTCTTTGGCCTGAAAACCCGGCTGGAAGGCGAACTGGACATCCATTTTCCGTCGTTTTCCTCGCACAGCGTTGTGTACAAGATGCAGGGCACGGTCGAGATTTTGCGCCGCTACTATCCTGAATTGCGGGATCCCGACTACGCCTCGACGGTTACCCTGGGTCACGCGCGCTACAGCACCAACACCAACCCGGTCTTTGAGCGCGCCCAGCCCTTTGACCTGCTGGGACACAACGGCGAGTTCAACACAATTTCGCGCTTCCGTATGGAAGCTGCCATGCTGGGCATCGAGTTGAACAGCGAGAACTCCGACTCGCAGGACGTCGACCGGGCCATCTCGGCGCTGTGCCATGATTTCGGCCTGGATCTCATCGAGGCCATGGAACTGGTTTTCCCGCCCTTTGAACATGACCTGATTCGCAATTCTCCTGAAATTCGCAGCATGTACCAGCAAATGCGAAACAGCTTTGGCCCCTTTGCCCAGGGGCCCTCGGCAGTCGTCGCCCGTTTGGGCGAAATGGCCGTTTTCAGCGTGGACGCCCTCGGCCTGCGGCCACTCTGGTTCGGCGATACCGAAAAGGAATATTTCGTCAGTTCGGAACGCGGTGTTTATCCGCTGGACATGATGTCATCGGATCCGCGACCGCTGGCGCCTGGCGAGAAGATCGCCCTGCGCATTGAACAGGGACGGGGCATCGAGGTTCTGGATTACCCCGCCATACAACGGCACGTATTGCAGCGCTTTCGTTCGCGCGGGATCCACTTTTCATGGATGTCGGGCGGGATTCCGGCCCTTCTGAACAGCAATGGACAAAAGGGACAAAACGGCATCTCCGAAAACGGTGTGCGTCACACGGGGGCCAATGGTGACCAGCCTGTCCCCGAAGAGCCTCAGGGCCCCGTGACTGCCGTTGTGGAACCGGCTGGCATCAATCCCGGTGGCGGCCCCGGCGGCGCAGTTCAGGTGCAAACGCTTGAACGAAAGGTGGCGACTGCAGAATCGCTGCCCTGGTTGGCAGAGGCCACGCCAGTCAACCTGAAGGTGCTGGCCGCCATGGGATGGGAACGCTACCACACCAGCCTGATTGACAGCATGGTCGACAACGAGAAGGAGCAAATCGGCTCACTGGGTTGGGACGGGCCTCTCGCCGCCATGTCTCGCACGCGTTCAAACATGACGGACTTTTTCAAGGAAACGGTGGCCGTCGTCACCAACCCTTCAATTGACCGGGAACGGGAGCGTTCGCAGTTCTCGACCAGGGTTCTGCTGGGCGCGCGGCCGAACATTGGCCAGGTTGCCACGGAAGAGAACCGATTGCTGGAGCTGGAAACCCCCATGCTTGTGGGTGGTCACCCGGGCCTTGCACCTGCAGAGATCATGCGTGAGGTAGCCAGTGCGCAGGGGACGTGTCTGCTGGAAGAAATCTGTGAATATTACGGAGAGGCATTGACGCGGCTGCCCCTGGTCACTGAGGCGGGCGAAAGTGTGGAAGAAGCGCTGAAGCGTTTGCAACGCAGCGCCATTGACGCCGTGCGATCCGGCAGCCGATGTCTGTTGCTGGATGACGAGGAATCGCTGGCCGGAGACGGACTGTGGCTGGACCCGGCACTGGCGACGACGACTGTGGACAAGGCCCTGCGCGAAGCCCGGGATACGCCCAATTTGCGCCGTCGCACCGGGATTATTCTACGCTCGGGCGCCCTGCGCTGCCTGCACGATCTGGCCCTGTGCATCAGCCTGGGGGCCAATGCCATCTCTCCCTATGCCATTTACGCCGTCGCGCTCAAAAAAGCGCCGCGACCCTCTCGCAAGCCCATGGCCCCCGAGGAGCAACTGCGTTCTCTCAACGCCGCCGTACGCATTTTGACTGCCGGCCTGCAAAAGGTCACGTCGACCATTGGCTGCCATGAGTTGCGGGGTTACGGTCATTCCTTCAGTTCCGTGGGCCTTACGGACAGCGTGGCCGACCTCTTCGGCACTCCCAATTACTTCGGCTCCGCAGAGCGCGGCCTGTCCTGGACGGCCATTCAGCAGGACGCCGAGGCGAGGGCCAGTGACCTGCGCGGGGACACGCGCGCCAGACTGGCCAACGCCGATCGTTTCTATCCCAAGATGTGGAAAAAGGCGGAGTCCGTCGCACACGGCGAACTTTCCCTCGAAGAATACACGGATGTTCTGCTCAATCTTGAGGACACCATCCCGATTGCCGTGCGGCACACGCTGGGCCTGAAGGAAAGCGACAACCCGGTCGAGCCGCAAGACGTCGATACGACAGTTTCCGGCAAGGGCCGGCGCCATTCCATGCCGGTATTGATCACCGCCATGTCGTTCGGCTCCCAGGGCGAACTTGCCTACAGGGCCTACGCCGAAGCCGCCAAACGTCTGGATATCCTCTGCGTCAATGGTGAGGGTGGCGAACTCCCCGAACTGATGGGCCTCTACCCGCACAATCGGGGTCAGCAGGTGGCATCCGCCCGTTTCGGCGTCAACGTAGCCTTCCTCAATTCAACCGGCCTGATTGAAATCAAGATTGGACAGGGAGCAAAGCCGGGCGAAGGCGGTCATTTGCCGGGCTTCAAGGTGACCGATCAAGTCGCCGCCGCCCGTCAGACTGTCCCCGGTGTCGGTCTGATTTCTCCCAGTAACAACCATGACCTCTATTCCATTGAAGACCTCGCCCAGCTCATCGACGAACTCAAGACTGCCAACACCAACTCCCGTATTTCGGTGAAGATTCCGGTTGTGCCTGGTGTTGGCATTATTGCAGTAGGAATCGCCAAGGCCGGGGCGGACATCATTGCGTTGACCGGCTACGAGGGCGGCACCGGCGCGGCCCGCGCCCATGCCCTGCGTTACGTCGGTTTGCCAGTGGAGATCGGCCTGTGGCTAACCCACCGGGCCCTGATTGAAAGCGGCCTGCGCGATCGCGTCGAGCTGTGGTGCGACGGCGGCATGAAAAGCGGCCGGGACGTGGTCAAGATGATGTGCCTGGGCTCGGACCGCGTGGGCTTTGCGACCCTGGCCATGGTCGCCATGGGTTGTACGATTTGCCGCAAGTGCCAGGAAGGCACCTGCCACGTCGGAATCACGACCCACATCAAGACGAAAGAAGAGGCGAAGGCCCAGGGTCTTCCCTCCTTTGAGCCTCGCGACTACGAAGCAGCCGTCACAGGCATCTGCAATGTCTTCGACATGCTGGCGAAAGACATTCGCAAGTGGACAGCGCGTCTGGGTGTAAGCAGGACCCAGGACCTGGTCGGGCGTGTCGATCTCCTGACGCAAACGTCCCTGCAGGACCGTCTGGATCTGGATGTCCTTATGGAACCCGTGCCGCCAGTCCAGAAAACCAGGATTCAGAAGGGCGTGGGACGACTGATCACCCGTCCGCGCAATACCCTGAGCAAGCAAATCACCCAGGAACTGGCCGAAAACGCCGCCTTGGGCTTCATCGAAATGACCTACGATGACGAAGGCGTGATGGCCAGCGACCGCGCTTTGGGAACGCATTTGTGCGGCGCCCTGAAACGTGGATTCCCCAATGCGCACAAGATGGAAAACATCCATCTCAGCTTCAGTAACTCCGCCATCGCCGGCAATGGCCTGGGCGCATTCACGGACGCGCCGGTGAACATCGTGGTGGAAGGCGGCGCCCAGGACGGCGTCGCGAAGTGTGCGCGTGGCGGCAACGTCACCATTCTCAAGGGCCTGAACCATAACGGCCGCCTGCTGGATGGTTCTGTGGGCAAGAGTTTCGCCTATGGCGCGCAGGGCGGCTTTTTCATCGTGCAGGGCTGCGCCGATACGCGCGCCTGCATCCGCTTTAGCGGCGCGGACGTCGTCTTCGGCGGAGAATTGGGCGAACCCCTGCGCGACGACCTGGGCGGCATCGGCGCCCGCGCGCACCTCAAGGGTTACGCTTTCGAATACATGACATCCGGACGGGCCCTGGTGCTCGGCGACCCCGGCCCGTGGATTTGCGCCGGCATGACCGGTGGTGTGATTTATCAACGCATTCAGCCGGAGATGAATCTGACGGTGGAGGCGATTCGCAGCCGTATTGCGCCTGGCGCCGCCGTGGACATCTATTCGCTGGATGAAACCGGCATCAATGACGTGCAGGAAATGCTCGGCATCTACATCAAGACCCTGGAGGACAACCGCCAGGCAGATACCGTGCAGCACCTGTACAACCTTAAATCCCGGCCGCAGGACTATTTCATCCGGATCGCGCCACTACTTCACGAACCGGAACAGTAGAGACTGCGTTCGCCGGGGACCCGGTGTTGCAACTTTTCTGCCATCAATCCGTAACAGGATATTGAGTCGGTTGGCGGAGGGCAGCACCCGTGAAACGAAAACTTTACCGTTCACTCAGGGACCGTCAACTGGCAGGCGTCTGCGGTGGACTGGCAAGTTTCCTGGGTGTCGATTCCACGATTACGCGACTGCTTTTCCTGTTCCTGGCGCTTGCCGGCGGACCGGGCGTGCTCATCTATCTGGTCATGGCCGTTGCCGTACCCGTCGAGCCGCGCCGGATCATCTTCGAGGACGAACAGGCTCGGTCCTGAGTCTGCATGACATCAGTGCACAGAATTATGCACGCCGGGAACAGTGGCCAGAACTCGCTGGATCTTCAGCGCCAGGTGCAGGATCAGACGGTTCTCGGCATCATCCAGGTTGAGGTTGGTAAGCTTCCGGATACGTTCCAGACGGTAAACAAGCGTATTGCGGTGGACGTCCAGTTCCTTCGCGGCCCGCGCCAGATTGCCATTCGCCTGAAAAAATCCGTTGAGTGTCCTGATGTATTCCCCCTGACGCCGGGCATCGTGCTCCAGCAAGGTCGCCAGAGTGGCGTGGTGAAACTGCTCCAGTTCCTCCAGGTTGTGTTCTTTCAGCGCCAGTAACAACTGGTACAGTTTGAGGTCTCCGTAGTAGGTCACCTGATTGATCTCGCCCAACTCATTGGCGATTCCCAGCGCATCCCGGGCCTCGCGCCAGGCTTCGCGCATGGCCGCCAGGCCAGCTCCCGGTCGGCTTATGCCAACGTCCACGTGACCGGATTTCATTCTTGCCGCAAGCAGCTTTTGCTGATCGCCAATGATGTCGCGGATGCGCGAGGGACGCGCGCCATTGCTCATGGAATAAAGCGCCACGATCATGTCAACATACTGCCCCACTGCCCCGTCCATTCGCCGTCGCTGCATGTCGTCGCGAATCAGACCGGAAAGCAATTCCAGCGAATCGTTGCCGGCCCCACCCGGGATGCGGAACACGGAAACCATGCAGGGGCCGTCCGTATCGAATCCCGCCTGACGCGCGCGGGATGCCATCATGTCATCATCCGCCTGGACGCCGCCAAGCCACATTTGCACCCAGTCTCCTCGCGTTTGTTCCACCGCCACGGCAATGGCGCGGTTGCGGGCCAATTCTATGGAACAGACGTCCGCACCATGCCCGAGCACCAGGCGCGGGAACTCCTCAAGCGTCCCTCCCCCGGCGAGCAGGGAAAGCCATCCTGCCACCCGTTTTTCCACCAGAAGCACCGTCGTAAAGCCCAGGGGGCTGGCAACGATGTTGCCTTCGCTGACAGGCGCCTCCCGTTGCAACCAGGACTGAAAGGTCCTGAGCATGAAATCTTCGGACTCATCCCGCTCAGGGAAACGGCGTTTCAGGTTGGGTGAGACCCTGGCAAGGAGTGCACTGGTTTCATCGTGGAGAACGACAGTACAGGCAGTTGCCCGGGCAACGATTTGTAGCAAACTGGCGAGATCATGGTTTTCGGCGGCCCTGCGCGTGAGTTGCCGCTGGATTTCCTGGGCACGCTGGTTGAGTTGGGCCGCCTGATTGACGATCAGGGCATTGACAGCCCGTTCCACGCTGGGGAGGTTGCAGTCCGGCGGCAGGGCCAGCAGACAAACGTCTCGACTGGCGGCACAGGAACGTGCGTCATCCGGGATTTCATCGCGAACGGCCATGACCTGCACGCCGGCGTCGGCGAGACTGTCGATCACCTCGGCCAGGGTGATGCGACTGTTGTAGGCGCGCAACATGCCCATCGCCAGCAACACCATGTCCCCGCTGGATACGTCCGGCAAGGCAGGGGGTTGCGCGCGAATGGTCACTGACCAGCTAATTCGGGCCGACTCCGAACCACTGACCAGGGTCGTGCCCAGGGGCAGTGCGAACTGCAAGAGGGCCTGCACAGTAACGGCATGCGTCAACGACACAGATTTCCCCTTCCTTCACCGGCGGATCAATGCCAAACGGAATCTGGCCATGGAACTTTCTTACAAATACTGTAAGAAACGTCCGGCATTTATTCCATAATTGTGAAAGTTATCGCATAACCACTGGGGAAAGCAAGCGATTGGATTCAAACCAGTGTCAGTCATTGGTTGGTATTGCCAGGCGTTACCGCTGAATTTGCTTTACACCCAGAAGCAAGCGACTGGAGTCAATCTGGAATTCTGCCTGAAGCCAGTCATTGTCCGGATCGACCTGCTCCATCTCGTCGCATAGCGTTTCGCCGCGAATGCTGTCGCCAAAGCGGGCGATAGCCTCGGCCAGGTCGCCTTCCGCCCTGTAGCGGATGGCAATGCGGTCATTGAGCTGGTAGTCCGCCTCACGCCTGAGGTTCTGTACGCGTCTGACAACCTCGCGCGCCAGGCCTTCTTCACGCAGTGCCTGGTCCAGACGTACATCCAGAATGGCGGCGCTGCCTCCTTCGGAAGCCATGACGTACCCTTCCGGTACCTCGCTGCTGACGTGGATCTCAACCTCGTCCGGCAGGATTTCGAACTCCCGGCCATCCAGTTGCAGCTTCAGCGGCGTACCGGCCTGCAAAGTCGTCGCATGGCTGCGCAGATCGGCCTGCTCGCCAGCCCGGATGGCGGACTGGACCAGCCTGAAATCCGCACCAAACTTCTTGCCCAACAGTTGCGGCAAGGGATTGATCCGCACGACCTCACGTACAAGACCAGGCGCCCCGGCGGAGAAGGTTGTCTGTTTAACGTTCAGTTCATTGTGGACCAGTTCTGAACAGGCTTCCAACGCCTTCGGGTCGACGTCCGGCCGCAGTACAAAGGCGGCACTGGCCAGCGGCTGCCGGACCTTGATGCCCGCCTCGTTGCGGGCGGCCAGCCCCAGGCTGACCAGTTGCCGCAGCAATCGCATTTCATCCATCAGCGCTGGCCGAATGACGCCCTGGTCTGCCTGCGGCCAGCGCGACAAATGTACACTGGGTGGCGCTTCCGCATTGTCACTGGCGACCAGATTACGGTACATCGCCTCGCTCAGGAATGGCATGGCCGGCGCGATCAACTGACTTACCGTGACCAGGCATTCATAAAGCGTGGCATAGGCGCCGGCCTTGTCCGTGTCCTGTTCATTCTTCCAGAAACGGCGTCGACTCAGGCGCACGTACCAGTTGCTCAGGGCTTCCACGAAAGCCTGCACAGGACGCGTCGCATTGGGAGCGTCGTAGTTGTCGTAGGCCTCCGTAACGGTCTGGATGGTCTGATGCAATTCGGACAGCACCCAACGGTCCAGCAGGTCCCGGTCTTCAATCGCCGGGCGCGGACTGTTCGGGGTCCAGCCATCGAGATTGGCGTAGGTCACCAGGAAGCTGTAGGTGTTCCACAACGTCGACCAGAACTTCCGCACGACTTCGGCGACCATTTCAGTGGAGAAGCGCTTGTTGTCACCGGGCGGGCCGGCGGTATAGAAATACCAGCGCATGGCGTCCGCGCCCTGGCTGTCGATCACCTCCCAGGGGTCGACGACGATGCCCCGGCTCTTGGACATCTTTTTGCCTTCATGATCCAGAATGAAACCGAGGCAAATCACGTTGCGGAAGGACACTTCCTCAAAGAGCATCGAACTGATGGCGTGCAAGGCGAAAAACCAGCCGCGCGTCTGGTCTACCGCCTCACAGATGTAGTCCGCCGGGAACTGGCCCTCGAATTCAACCCGGCCCTTGTGAGGATAGCCCCACTGTGCCAGCGGCATGGCGCCGCTGTCAAACCAGACGTCGATAACTTCCGGCGTCCGGCGCATGATCCCGCCCCCATTGGGGTTGGCGAAGGTGATCTCGTCGATCCAGGGTCGGTGCAGATCGAGCTCCGGCAGCTTGCGGCCGGTGAGTTCCTCAAGCTCCGCCAGGCTGCCGACGCAAATCATGTCGCCGGTACTGTCATCAACCCAGATGGGCAAGGGCGTACCCCAGTAACGCTCGCGCCCCAGGGACCAGTCCTTCAGGTCTTCCAGCCAGTTGCCGAACCGACCGTCACGAACATGCTCCGGCACCCAGTTGATGGTCTGGTTCAGATCGATCAACGCCTGGCGGCTCTCGGTGGAACGAATGAACCAGGTCTCGCGAGCGTAGTACATTAGCGGAACGTCATCACGCCAGTTGTGTGGATAGCTGTGTTCGTAGGTGCCGACCAGGTACATCAGCCCGCGGTCGCTGAGGTCGCGGATGATCTCCCTGTCGGCATCCTTGAACCACATGCCGGCGAAGGACCCGGCTTCCGTCACAAAACAGCCGTCTTCCACCACCGCCCGAAACAGGGGCAGGTCGTGTTCCTCACCCAGCGCCATGTCATCGACACCGTAGGCGGGCGCAACGTGCACAATGCCGGTGCCATCGTCCGTACTGACAAAGTCCGCCGTGACCACGAAGGCATGGTCCTTTTCGGTGGGAAGGAAGTTGTAAAGCGGTTCGTAGCGCATCCCCGCGAGTTCCCTGCCAGTCAGGCGACGCCGCAGCTGATAGCGCTCCGGCTCAACCAGCACCTGATTCACCAGCTTTTCTGCCAGGATGAGTTGTTCGGGTCTGCCGCGGTCGTCCGGCCCTTCCACCTGCACGTAGGCAATTTCCTCACCGACGGCCAACACGGCGTTGCCTGGCAAGGTCCAGGGAGTCGTCGTCCATGCCAGCAAGGAAACGTCGGGACGCTCTTTCAGGCGGAAGCGAACGAACACCGAGGGGTCGGTGACCGTTTTGTATCCCAGCGACACCTCGTGACTGCTGAGCGGCGTGCCGGAACTGGGACTGTAGGGCACTACCTTGTGGCCGCGGTAAATCAGCCCCTTGTCCCATAACTGGCGCAGGATCCACCACACACTTTCGATGTAGTCGTTGGTGAAGGTGATGTAGGGATTGTCCAGATCCGCCCAGAAGGCGATGCGCTCGGTCAGTTGTTCCCAGTCCGTAATGTAGCGCTGGACACTGGCGCGGCACCTGTCGTTAAATGCGGCAACGCCGTAACGTTCGATGTCTTCCTTGCTCTTGAGGCCCAGTTCCTTCTGGACCTCGATCTCCACGGGCAGGCCATGCGTATCCCAGCCACTGCGCCGCAGGCAGTAGAACCCCTGCATCGTCTTGTAGCGCGGGAACATGTCCTTGAAAGCGCGCGACAGCACGTGATGACTGCCTGGCTTGCCATTGGCAGTCGGCGGCCCTTCGTAAAAGACGTAGCCGGGCCCACCCTCGCGTTCGTCCATCGTGCGCTGGAAGATCCGCTGGTCGCGCCAGAAATCGAGTTGTTCCTGCTCGAGCTTTTGTATGTCGACCCGGGAGTTAACGTCCCTGAACATGGTTCATTCCTCTCTGTCTGTCGCCAACAAGATCGATCGCTACGTTGCGAAACGTCACTGTCGGCGCGGAATGAACCGCGGCGCGAGCAAATCCCTCGCTACCACGCAATCACCTCCTGCTCGTGTCCGTTCAGAGCGATAATAATCCCGTCAGGGCGATGAATTCAACCTCAGAGTTTCGGGTTAGCTTTCGCTGCGGGCAACAGGGACTGCAGGGCGCGACCATAGTCCGTCGACCCGAAGCGCCTTGCCTGGGCCTCCAGCCAGGGCAAGCCCTCGTGCAAAAGTTTCTCGTGCGGCTCTGCAGAGGCCCCTGCCCGCTGCAGCAGCAAGGTCGCTATCAGTTGGCGACCTGGATCCCGGGTCGCGTCCAGTCCCGTCTGCAACTGCACAACAGCCGCCTTGACGTCGCCCTCGTGGTAAAGGGCTTCGCCCAGGTCCAGCACCACCACTTCGGGCGCGCCCCGTTCAATGGCAGCCTCGAACGAGTCGGCAGCCTCCATATAGCGACCCTGCGCCAGCAAGGTGCGACCGAGGCCGGTTAGCGGAAAGGCGTGTCGCGGCGCCTCGGCCTGCGCCTCACGCAGGACGGTCTCGCTCTGCTCCAGCATGGCCCTCATCCGCAGGGCGTTTCCCAACAGGGTGAGGGAACGCATGTCGGCGCTGCCGGCAGCACGTCGGGCCTGCAGCAGTTCGCAGGTCGCTTCAAAGTCTCCGTCCAGATACAGGCGCTGCGCCCGGGTCCAGTCGCTGAGCATGCCACGCCAGGCCCACAGGAACACCATTTGCAGGCCCAGCCCCAGGCCACAGAGACCGGCGAGCGCAGGACGTCGCAGAGACTCCGGGCCGGCAAGCCACAACAGCAGCAGGGGGACAAATGCCAGCAGCCCAAGTTTCAGCGCCAGACGCGCAGGGCGCTCCCAACGTTGCAGCCCGCGCCAGAATTCAATCAAAATGTGGAACATCGACGAAAACGCGGTTTCCCTTGCACCTGGCTCAGATCAGTGTTTCAGGCGCCGCGCTATCATTCATCAGCGCATGCGCCAGTTGAATGTCGTCTTCCAGCACCTTGCGCAGGGTTGCGGCCTGCTCATGCGTCAGCAAGCGCTGCCATTCTTCCAGACCCTTGCGTTCGCGTCGCAATTGTTGCAGTGCTTCTTCCGCCCCTGCCCTGTCGCCCAAGCGCATCCGGGCCCGCGCCAGATAGAGTTGCAGCAAAAGGCGATGCCGGGCGTCCGGCACACCGGCTGCCAAAGCCTCGCCCGCGTGCTCAAGTGCGGAACGCGCCAGACCCAGGCGATCCTCAATCATCCCCTGATTGTAACTGGCAACCCAGTCGCCAGGCGCCAGAAGGGCCGCCTGACGCGCAGCTTCAAGGGCCTGCTGGTGCCGGCCAGCCTGTAAAAGGACTTCGGCCAGGCCGTTCCAGGCGCCGGCATCTTCCGGCGCCAAACGGGTCATGCGACGGTAGTCCCGGCTCGCCCCGGAGAGATCGCCGTCGAGCCGCTGTATTTCTGCGCGCAAACGGTAATGGGCTGCGACGTCCGGTTCAAGTTCAATGAGTTCATCCATGGCCGCGAGGGCTTCCCGCTGCCGTCCCCGCCGCAGGGCCCGAATGGCTACCTGCACCTGTCGCGGCTGCCGGGGCCGAAACAGGAACCAGCCGGCCAGGGCCCATCCCAGCGCCACGCCGGCCAGGGGTAACCTGAGGCTGGCCTCAACGACCAGAGTCAAGACCAACGCCAACGCCACCGGCAGCAGAATGATGATTGACCGCCAGCGCGAGGAGCGTTCGAGCCCGGTGACATAAATGACAACTGCCCCGACGGGCACGCTGAAGGCCAGCAAGGTCTGCAGCGGAGTGATCCAGGGGTTTTCCGTGGAATCCAGGGCGTTGAGTACCAGACTGGCAAGGCCGGTCAGTGCGATCAGCAGGAATATTGCCCGAAGGCGGGCCGTGCCAAAACGCAGAAACTCAGACATTACGCCGGGAGTAGCGGTTCAGTTTGATGCAGCCCGTTTCATCCTCAAGTCGCAGCGTGATGTCATGGGCATCCAGCCAGAAAGTCCTGTCGCAACCGCCCCAATTGCAGGCCCGCGCCATTTGGTTGCCAGCGTCCTTTTCTGCCGGAACCGGTGACCCGCAGCGTGCATCCAGAGTCCGTCGCTCCCAGGCAAAGCCGTCTCCAACCTGGGAAATCACAAGGGTATCGACCGGTCGTTGTATTCCGGCAGCCCGTGACAAGGCCATTCCAGTCAACAGAATGCCGGGCATCAACAACAGGCATCCCCCTTCATCGGGCAAGGCCGTGCTGCAGTGATCGGCCTTGCCCTCCAGGTCAAGTTCAACGGCGTTTTGAAATCTCGTGCAGCGCAGTCTTGCCACAGGCTGCCCGTTCAGGCCATAGAGTTGCTGATCGACCCGCTCAAGACCTCCGTTGGCATTGCGCAGCGCTTCCTGCAGCAAACTGCGCCGGCCATAGCCGCGGCCATCGCGGTCGACACGAATGAAGTGTGCGCCGCCGCCAACTTCATGCACACTCCAGTGTTCCTGAAGTCCGCCCCAGGTATGGTAGACGCCACTGGCAACAAAGCGCTCGCGCCTGCCGGTTGTATGAAGACGACGCATGGCCGGCCCGTCACAACTGAAGGGTAATACGTTTGTTGATGCGCCCCTTGCTGCGATATTCGGCAATGCGCAGCGATCCGATTTCCCGGGTGTTGGCGACGTGTGTGCCGCCGTCAGCCTGCAGGTCAAGCCCGACAATCTCCACCGTGCGCACTTCCCTGATGCCTTCCGGCAGCAGATTGATCTTCGTGCGGATCAGGTCGGGGATCTGAAAGGCTTCCTCGCGGGGCAGGATGTTGATGCGAATGTCCCGTTCTGCCTCCACCTCGACGTTGATCGCGGCCTCGATTTCTGCGACCAGTTCCTTTTCCATGCGCTCAAATTCGAAATCCATGCGTCCCCGCAAGGGTTGCATGTTGCCGCCAGTGACGCTGGCCTCGTAGTCGCGCCAGACCACACCACAGAGGACGTGCATGGCGCTGTGGGTACGCATCAACTGGTAACGGCGTTCCCAGTCCAGTTCGCCCTGTACTTCCGCGCCGACGGGTGGCAGGGCGCCATCAACAACGTGCAGATGGCCACGCCTGACTTGCGTGACTGGCAGTACCTGGTCGTCAAACTTAAGCACGCCGATGTCACCCGGTTGCCCGCCTCCGCCGGGATAAAAGGCGCTTCGATCAAGGACCAGGGCCTTTGGGTCACCCTGGACTGCGACTACGCGTGCGGTGAAAGAACGCAGGTAACTGTCTGTCAAATAAAGCACTTCCGTCATGACTCCGGCTCCCCAAGCTCCGCTCGCATGCGCAATTGCCAGGGCGTTCCGCCCATTTTGCGCCAAAACGCCAGGGCATCCGGGTTGCTGGCTGGCACATGCCACTCGTAGTGACGCAGTCCCTGCTGCCGGAACCAGTCGGTCAGGGCGCGGACCAACGCACGACCATGCCCCTGACGCCGTGAGCCGGCATCCACGAATATGTCCGCCAGGAAGCCGCCCGCCTGCTGCTCAAACATGTCGGGCATCAGGTCCACCACGACGCCCAGTACGTAACCCACGACTTGACCCTCTTCCTCGGCAACGAACACCTGGGTGTGGCTGTCTGCCAGACGGTCGCTAAGGTTGCGACCGTAACGCTGTGGCCCGTCCGGCGTTGCGCGGGGCATGGCCGCATCAAGCTCCTGGTGGTAGTCCACAAGTTGCTGCCAAAGGCGGCCGATGGCGACTGCATCACTGGCGCGGGCAGGCCGGATCATGTCCGCAACCACAAACTGTCCGTCAGTTCACTGGCAGCCAGACTGCGCCAGAAGGCCTGCTCGACGGGCTGACGACTCGAAACGTGGACGATTGCCTCTTCCAGTCCCCGACCGCCAAACCAGTTCCTCAGTGCCGACCACAGGCGACTGCCAATGCCATTCGGATCGCTGTGCATGGCCAGAGTCATCTCCAGTACGTGACCACGACTGAGCGGCAACATCCCGGGCTGACCCTTCTGCTCGCATCCAATGATATAGCCCTCAGATTGCGCCTTCCTGGTGGCAACAAACAGACAACAGTCTTGGTCATCCAGCCAGCATCCCATAGCAGCCAGCCGTCGGTCGCGGGCGTCCGGTGCAAGCCTTGTTCGCGAATCCGAAAGCTGTTGCAGGGCCATTTTTTCCAACCAAAGATCGGCCAGCGCTGGCAGATCTGCGGCACTTGCCCTGCGAATCGTGGCTTCCCTGCACATGCGTTCAGCATAGCAGCCGGACTGGCGATTCTCAAGCAAACCTGGTCCCGATTGCTTGCCTCGCTCCAGCAGGTACAATACAATTGCACGCGTCTTGCACACAGGGCGGGAGGACGAAATGGCAGCCGGAAACGTTGGCGAAGAGGTTCGACGCGCCTGGCAACAACAACGGGAAGGCAAAAGCGCCGCGGCAATGGACGCGTTTGAGTCCATCGTGCAGGCTCACCCGAATGATATCGACGCCCGCTACGGGCTGGGCATTTCGCAAAAGGCAGCCGGCCATCCGGACAAGGCGATACAGAGTTTTCGTGAAGCCCTGACACTTGTCGAAAGTGGACAGCAGGCGCAGGAAGAGCAAAAAGAGAGCAGCAGCGACGACACGATCCGCACGCCCGAAGACGATCGCCTGACCATGTTGGCCCGCATGCTCAATCAGCGCATCGCCGAAACTGAAGGCGGCGGGTGAACAAACGTGAACGGCTGCTGCGCACCTTTGCCGGCGAGCCAACCGACCGAACACCGGTAGCGTTCTGGCGTCACTGGCCGGGCGACGATGAGCGCGCGGCGGATTTCGCCCGAGTCCTGATTGACTTCCAGGAAACCTATGATCCTGATTTTCTCCGAATATTGCCTGCCCAGACCTGGGCAGTCGCGGATTACGGCTTGCAGGACTCCTGGCGCGGCGCCCTTGATGGCACTCGCCAGGTCACCCGTTACGTCGTTCAACGCTCGCTGGACTGGACAAACCTGCGAACCCTGACGCCTCTCCGTGGCGTGGTTGGGCGCCAGTTGGAGACGTTACGACTGGTCCTCGAGGGACTGGACGATGAAACGCCGGTACTCATGAGCCTGCCCTCTCCTTTCACCCAGGCCGGGCAACTGACCGGCTTTCCGCGATTGCTGCGTCACATGCGTCAAAAGCCGGAACACTTGCGCGCAGGGCTGGAAATCCTGACCTCGGGTACGCAACGAATCATCGACGAAATGCGACGTTACCCACTGGCAGGAATATGCTACGAAATGTCACTGGCAAGCCACGATTTGCTCTCTGAGGACGAATACCAGATTGTTGCGTGGCCCTTCGACCGGGCCATCCTGGACAGCCTGCCCAGAGCCTGGTGGTTCAACATGATCAGCTTTCCCGTGGACGCGCCCATCTTCGGTCTGGCTGCGGATACGAACCTGCCTGCTGTCAACTGGGATGACCAGAGCGGCGAACCGGATCTGCTGAACGGTCGATCCCGCCTCTACGGCGCCGCCTGTGCCGGGCTTTCTGCGCAGGAACAATTGCATGAGGGAACGCCGGCGACGGTGCTGAACCGGGCGCGCGCAGCGCAGCAACTTTGCGGAAACCGACGCTTCATTCTGGCACCAGGATCTCCGCTCCTGGTGACCACCCCACTTTCGAATCTTCGCGCCATGCGCCAGTCCGTGGAACCCGGCGGGGCCGGCGCCTGATGCCCATTCGCGTCATCGCCGGCACGGCGAGAGGACGCCGCCTGAAGATGGTGCCGGGGGAAGGCTCGCGCCCGGTCATGGACCGCGTGAAGGAAGCCTGTTTCAGCAAGCTGGGACGTCGCGTGGCCGGGTCCCGCTTTCTGGACCTGTACGCCGGCACGGGCAGCGTGGCCATCGAAGCACTGAGTCGGGGCGCGGCGCTGGCGGAACTGGTCGAGCAGGACCCGCGCGCCCTGCGTATCATACGCGAAAACCTCCAACTTGCCGGAGTCTGGGAACGCGCGCATGTGCAACGCGCAGACGTGCTGTCCTGGTTGCGCAACGACGCGGCGCACTCCTACGACATCATTTACGTCGCCCCACCCCAGTATCAGGGCTTGTGGTCGCAGACCCTGCAACTGATCGACGAGCGACCTGACTGGACCCACGCAGACTCAGTAGTTATCGTGCAGATTGACCCGTCAGAGCGCCAGGGCCTTAAGTTGGGTCGGCTCAGGGCTTTCGACGAACGTCGTTACGGGAACACCCTGCTGTGGTACTTTCAGGTCAGTGATAATCCGCGGCAGGCCGACACCGAAATAGTCTAACGAGTACCGGCATCGAGCAGGTCTCGCGCAAGGACCAATGCCTCGTCCCTGGTTCGCACGGTCCCGCACGCCTGGGCTTCACGAATATGGTCGAGGACGTCGCCCACGAGCGGGCCGGGCGACAATTTCAGTTCGCGCATCAACCCGTGACCATCAAGCAGTGGCGGCGGGTTGATCACAGTGTCCATCAGTTCAAAGCGGGCCTGCAAAATGCGTGTAAGACAGTCTACCCGTTCAAGCCAGTCTTCGTGATCGAGCCGGCTGCCTGCTACCCCCAGATAGTTTGCAGCTGCCAGCAAACAGGCGTCCACACCAGAATCTCCGGCGCCACGCCAGAAGCGGTGAAGCGACAGGTTTGAACCGGCATCAAGCGACAGGACTTCATTTTGCCAGCGCAACATACCCCCCAGTCTTTCGCACTCGCCGTTGGAAAGGCAGAAAGTCTTCGCGCGTTCAACCGCCTGCGCTGCTTTTTCGTCAGACTGGTCCGCAGTGCTGTAGAGGCCCCCAAGCATGAGCAGGGCCGTGTGGGACCGTTGGTCCGGCCAGGTCGTTCGGAGGTGCCGCTGCATCGCTGTGCGCCAGCGGTTTAACTGAATGACCAGCAGGCCCGCGCCGAAAGATGCGCCATCCTCGTCGCGCCGCCGGCCTGTGAATGCGGACACGACATGTTGCAGTCGTTCCAGAATGGCAAGGCATTCCTGCCAGCCGTCCCCGTAGTCCTCGCCGGTTGCCGGTTTGTGAAGCAACCCGGATAGCTTCGGCATCAACACTTCCAGGACGCCTGTTGCCGCGGCCGCGCGAATGGCTGCAGTCGCCTGGGGCAGTTCAAGCAGCCGCCAGAACTCGTCCCGAATCCGCTCCGCAGAGCAGGTGGCAAGTTGCTCACGCGCCAGGCGCATCGAATCCAGGGTGTTCCTTTCGATCTGGAAACCGAACTGGGCCGCGAGGCGCAGGGCGCGCAGGACACGAATGGGATCGTTGGTCAGTGAGTCGGCATGGCATTGACGCAAGCGCCGGGACCGCAGGTCCTCCTCCCCGCCCAGCGGGTCAATGAGCAGGTTGCAGTCACCAGCCACCTCAACCGCCATGGCATTGACGGTGAAATCTCGGTCCAGCAGGTCGGCGTGAAGCTCCGGGCCACGGAAACGGGCGACGTCGACGCGAATCTGGCCCTGTCCAACGTCCAGCAGGGCCCGCCCTACGTCCCTTTCACGGTCCAGCACGTAGCAATTGCCGTCAAGGGCGTTGGCAACGCGACGCGCCGTTCGAACGCCGCCCCGGGCGAGCGCGAGATCAATATCGTGCACCGGTCGACCGGCAAGGGCGTCCCTCACCGCCCCACCCACCAGAAAAACGGGTTGAGCGAATTCTGCGACGACGGTCTGCAGCTGCGAGACGATTTCCGGCCAGAACAGTGGTCTGTGTGGCCTGCGGGCTTGCGTTTCAGGCATCGCCCGTCTGCGACAGATCGGCGACACCGACGAATGGCAGGTTGCGATACCTTTCATCCAGGTCGAGACCATAGCCGAACACGAAGCGATCCTCGATTTCGAATCCCGTGTAATCGACCCTGATGTCCACCCGCCGGCGCGAGACCTTGTTCAACAGGGCGCAGAGTTTCAGGCTTGCCGGACGGCGGGCCTGCAGCATTTCCATGACGTAACGCAAGGTGTGGCCGCTGTCGATGATGTCTTCAATAATCAACACGTGCTGACCGGCAATTTGGGAACTGAGGTCCATCATGATGCGGACCTCGCCCTGGGACTGGCGTGCCCCAACGCCATAACTGGAGACGGCAAGAAAATCGATGGCGTGCGGCACCTGGATGTGGCGCATCAGGTCCGCCAGGAAAAGAATGCCGCCCTTGAGCACGCAGACCAGCAGCAGTCCGGAGCAGCCCTGATAGTCGGTTGAGATTTCCTTTCCCAGTTCGGCGATTCGTTGGCGCAAACGTTCTTCGGATATCAGTACTTCCTGCAGATAACGCTCATGGCCGTCGGTCACCGGTTCTCCGTTCAGCAGGTGCGTCTTTGGGTTTCGTTCAGTTTATCACAGGGCATGAAGCGACTTCCACAGGAGCCAGCCGTGCCAGAGTGCCGAACAATCCGGTTTCAGACAGCCTGCAGGGCGTGATGCGTCTGCAAACTGCGGACGGCCAGTGGCGCCTCATGGAGGGCGCGGATGCCGCGAGCCGCCGCCGCCGCCTGCTCCAGCGTGGTAATGATCGGTACGCCGTATTGCCAGGCTGAACTTCTCATCAAGGAGCCATCGCTGTGGTTCTGTTTGTCGGTCGGCGTGGTAATCACCAGGTCAATGTCACCGTTGGCCAGCATGTCCACGACGTTCGGGCTGGCCTCATCTTCCTTGCGCATCACACGAACCGGGATACCGACGACCTCCAGCATGCGGGCAGTACCCTGAGTTGCCACCAGTTCGAATCCCATGCGCTGAAAATCGCGCGCAATGCCGGCGATTTCACCCTTGTCCTCATTGTTGACACTGATGGCAACGACCCCTTTTGTCGGCAGGCTCGTGCCGGTCGCCATCTGTGCCTTGACAAAGGCGTGGCCAAAGCTGGACGCATGACCCATGACTTCACCGGTGGAACGCATTTCCGGCGACAGGCGGGCATCCGCCCCGGGGAACTTGCGAAAAGGCAGCACGGCCTCCTTGATAAAGAACCCGTCGATGGGCGGTTCTTCCAGAAAACCGAGGTCGGCGAGGCTGTGGCCGGCGGCAATCTGTGCAGCCAGTCGCGCCAGCGGGACGCCGGTGGCCTTGCTTACGAAGGGGACAGTACGGCTGGAGCGGGGATTCGCTTCCAAAACGTACACCTCGTCATCGTGAATGGCGAACTGGATGTTGAACAGGCCGCGTACCCCCAGCGCCAGTCCAATGCGACGCGTGTAATCGCGGATGGTCGCCAGTTCCACCATGCCCAGTTTCCAGGCGGGCAACACGCAGGCCGAATCGCCACTGTGCACGCCGGCGTGCTCAATATGCTGCATGATGCCCCCGATTGTGACGTGCTCACCATCGCAAAGCGCATCCACGTCGATTTCCACGGCACTTTCGAGGAAGCGGTCCATCAACAAGGGCAGACCGACCAGGTCCAGGTTGTCGTCCAGCCACGCGTTCAGACCATCCATATCATAGATGATGGCCATGCCTCGCCCGCCCAGGACGTAACTGGGCCGCACCAGCAGGGGGAACCCGATGCGCGCGACAGCCGCAAGGGCCTCGTCTCGAGAGTTGGCCGTCGTGCCCGCCGGCTGGCGGATTCCCAGCGAATGCATCAGGTCACCAAAACGCTCGCGATCCTCGGCAAGGTCAATGGCCTCGAAGGGCGTACCGATGATGGGCGCGCCGGCGGCATCCAGAGCGCCGGCAATGTTCAGGGGCGTCTGGCCGCCAAATTGCACGAGCACGCCTTCAGGGGATTCCTCGTCAATGATATTCAGGACATCCCCGGCCGTCAGTGGTTCAAAGTAAAGCCGGTCGGCCGTGTCGTAGTCGGTGCTGACAGTCTCCGGATTGCAGTTGACCATGATCGTCTCGAAGCCCAGATCGCGCATGGCAAAACAGGCGTGGACGCAGCAGTAGTCGAATTCGATGCCCTGGCCGATTCGATTGGGGCCACCACCCAGCACAATGATCTTGCACCGGTCGGTGGGTTCGGCTTCGTCATCTTCCTCCCAGGTGGAATACAGGTAGGGAGTTTTGGCCTCGAATTCGGCAGCGCAGGTATCGACCCGGTAGAAGCTGGCGCGCAGCCCCAACTCCTGCTGCCGTTTGCGCAATGAGGGCTCATCCGTCTCCAGCAGTTGCGCCAGGGTGACGTCGCTGAATCCCTGTCGGCGCAGACCAAGCAGGGTCTCCCGGTCAAGTTGTTCCAGACTGATTGACGACTCCCGCAAGTCTTGTTGCAGCTGAACCGTGTCGATCATCTGCTGAATGAACCAGGGATCGAAACCCGTTTCCCGGGCTATGGACGACAGAGTCGACTCGCGATACAGGGCTGAGGCCACGTTGAAGAGACGTTGCGCCGTCGGAACCCGCAGTGCCTCGCTGTCCGTGCCCTGACTCGCGGCGAAGTCCGGCTCACCGATATCGAGCGAGCGAACGCCTTTTTGCAGCGCTTCCGGGAAGGTGCGGCCAATGGCCATCACTTCCCCCACCGCCTTCATTTGTGGCCCGAGCACATGCCGCACACCGGTAAACTTCTCGAAGTTCCAGCGCGGGATCTTGACGACCACGTAGTCCAGCGATGGCTCGAAACTGGCGGGGGTCTCCTGCGTGATGTCGTTGGGAATCTCGTCCAGGCGGTAGCCGACAGCCAGAAGCGCAGCCAACTTGGCAATGGGGAAACCCGTGGCCTTGCTGGCCAGCGCCGAGGAGCGCGATACACGCGGGTTCATCTCGATGACGTAGACCTCGCCGTCTTCCGGGCTGACGGCAAACTGCACGTTGGCGCCGCCGGTGGCCAGTCCCACCTTGTTGAGCACTTCCCTGGCCATATCGCGCAGTCGTTGCATCTCCTTGTCGGTCAGGGTCTGCGCCGGCGCCACGGTGATGCTGTCGCCCGTGTGGACTCCCATGGGGTCCAGGTTTTCGATCGAGCAAACGACAACGAAGTTGCCGCTGTAATCGCGCATGACCTCCAGTTCGTATTCCTTCCAGCCGAGCAGGCTCATGTCGACCAGGATTTCGCTGGCCGGGCTCTCGTTCAGGCCGCGCGCGGCCACTTCCCGCAATTCATCCGCAGAGTTCGCGACTCCGCCGCCCGATCCCCCCAGGGTGAAGGAAGGCCGCACCAGGACCGGATAGCCCAGTTCTTCCGCAGCAGACAGGGCGTCCTCAATGTTGTTCACAACTTCGCTGCGGGGCGAACGGAGACCGATTTCATCCATGGCATTGCGAAAGAGCAGGCGGTCCTCGGCCAGTTCGATGCTGTCCGTAGAGGCCCCGATCAGCTCAATATCATGCTTGTCCAGGATGCCCTTTTCGCGCAGTTCCAGTGCGAGATTCAATGCCGTTTGACCGCCCACCGTGGGCAGCAGGGCATCCGGCTTTTCAGCCTCAATAATCAGTTCGCAGATTTCTGTCGTTAGCGGCTCCACATAGGTCGCATCGGCGAACTCCGGATCCGTCATGATGGTGGCGGGGTTGGAGTTCACCAGCACAATGCGGTAACCCTCCCGGCGCAGGGCCTTGCAAGCCTGCACGCCGCTGTAATCGAACTCGCATCCCTGCCCAATTACAATCGGCCCCGAACCGATGACCAAAATGGTTTCAATGTCTTTGCGGGCTGGCATGATCTCCCCGTTTAGCGGCCCCGGAAATGGCCCGGGCCTGTCGTCGTGCTGTGCACCTGTTTTACAAATTCATCAAACAGATACAGAGAGTCGTGGGGGCCAGGCGCGGCCTCCGGATGGTACTGTACGCTGAAGACAGAACGCTCCGTGTCGCGAATGCCTTCAATGCTGTTGTCATTCAGATTGATGTGGGTGACTTCCGCGCCTCCCAGTTCGCTGTCCTCACTGACGGCAAAGCCGTGATTGTGCGCGCTGATCTCCACAACACCGGTGAGTAAATTGCGAACCGGCTGATTGCCACCCCGATGACCAAAGTGCATCTTTTCCGTCTTGCCGCCCAGCGCCAGGGCAAGAATCTGGTGGCCAAGACAAATGCCGAAGAGCGGTACCTTCCCCACCAGTTCCCGCGTATTGTGGATGGCATAGTCCACAGCGGCGGGGTCGCCCGGTCCGTTGCTGAGGAAAACACCGTCAGGGTTCATGGCCAGCACGTCATCCGCGCTGGTTTGGGCGGGCACCACGGTGACCCGCATGCCGCGATCGGCCATCATGCGCAGTATGTTGCGCTTGATGCCGAAATCCCAGGCGACGATCAGGGGGCCGCGGACATCCAGCTGTTCACCGCGATACCACTGCGGATCGCTGTGCGAGGCCCAGTTGTAGGACTCGCGGGTCGTGACTGAATCGACGAGATTCGCGCCGGACATGTCCGGCGAACTTCGCGCCATTTCCACCAGAGATGCCGTGTCCAGTGCGCCTTCCCCGCAGGCAATGGCGGCCCGCATGACACCCCTGGAACGAATGTGACGTACCAAAGCCCGCGTCGCCACTCCAGTTATCCCGCTGATGCCCTGCTCTTTCAGCCAGTCGGCCAGCGCTCCCTGTTCGCGCCAGCTGCTGACTACCGGGCTCAGGGCACGCACGACGAATCCGGACACCCAGATGCGGTCGGACTCAAGGTCCTGCTGGTTGACCCCGGTGTTGCCGACGTGTGAAACAGTCATGGTGACGATTTGCCGGTAGTAGGAGGGGTCCGTAAGGATCTCCTGATAACCGGTCATGGAGGTGTTGAAGACCAGTTCTCCGGTTGTGACGCCCTCGGCGCCGAAGCCTGTCCCCGAGAACAAACGTCCATCTTCAAGCGCAAGACAGGCGAACATCAGGTCCTGTATTCCGCATTAATGGACACGTATTCGTGTCCCAGGTCACAAGTCCAGACGCGCGCCTGGCCCTGGCCTGCACCGACAGAAAGTTTCACCGTAAACTCCGGTTGGCTCACGATGGACGTCGCTACATCCTCATCATAATCGACGGGCTCACCGGCCTGCATCAACTGCAGGGGGTTCGCCAGCGTTTCGCCTTCGCCCAGCCACAGCGCCAGGTCCGCCGGGTCAAAGGCGATGCCGGCCCGACCCGCCGCCGCGGCAAAACGTCCCCAGTTGGCATCGCTGCCATAGAAGGCCGTTTTTGAGAGCGCCGAGGTGGCGATTGTGTTGGCAATCTGACGCGCAGCGGCGGCGTCTGTCGCGCCCTCGACATCGATTGTAACGAAGCGGGTGGCACCTTCGCCATCCCTTACAATTGCCTGAGCCAGATGTACACAGAGGTCCTGCAGGGCGTCACGAAAGGCTGCCACATCATCATCGTCTGACAGTGCGACGCCGCTGGCGCCATTGGCCAGCAGCAAAACGGTGTCGTTGGTACTGGTATCGCCGTCGACGACAATGCAATTGAAGCTGACGCCGTTGACTTCTTCAAGCAGGGACTGCGCCTGCGGAACGGTCAGGGCGGCATCTGTGGCGATCATCGCCAGCATGGTGGCCATGTCCGGCGCGATCATGCCGGCGCCCTTACTGATGCCCGCGATGTTGACTTCCCGCCCTCCGGACAACTCAACCGTGGTCGACCCCAGCTTGGGAAACTTGTCGGTGGTCATGAAGCCCCGGGCCGCGGCCTGCCAGCCTTCCGCCTCCTCCACAGGTGACGCGTCTGCCACGCCTTCCCCAATGCGGTCCATGGGCAACTGCACGCCGATGACCCCGGTGGACATCACCAACACGGCACTGGCGTCGCAACCCAGTTTGCCGGCGACCAGTTCGCCGGTGGCCCGCGCGTTGTCCAGTCCCTTCTGACCCGTGCAGGCATTGGCGCAACCGCTGTTGACGACCAGGGCGCGCATGCCGGCGGGATTGTCGCGCAGCAATTCCTGGTCCAGCAAGACAGGCGCTGCCTTGACAAGGTTGCGGGTAAAGACGCCACCGGCAGCACAGTCCCGGTCGCTTACGATCAACGCCATGTCCGAAACGTCATCGGCCTTGATGCCGCAGGCAAGCCCGGCAGCGCGGAATCCCTTAACTCCCTGAATATCGCCGGAGAGCCTATGCATCGCCCAGGTCTTCCAGCATGTCCGTCAGGGAGGAAATCAGCGTATCGATATCGGAGCGCTGCGCCACAAGCGGCGGCACAAAGCGCAATACCTCTTCACCGGCATTCAGGAGAAGCAGACCCTTGTCGTAACCGGCGGAAACCAGCGCCGCCGATGGGCAGTCCAGTTCGATTCCTACGATGAGTCCGCGACCGCGCACCTCCCGGATCAACGGGCTGTTGATCTCCTCCAACCGCTCCACCAGGTATTCGCCGACATCCCGCACCTGCGCCAGGAAGGAGGGCTGGCTGATGCGACGCAGGACTTCAAGCGCGGCAGCGGTGACGACGGGACCGCCGGCGAAGGTTGAACCATGGTCACCGGCGTGAAGTGCGCCCGCCACGGCCTCCGTCACCAGAATGGCGCCAATCGGCAGGCCCCCGGCCAGCGGCTTGGCGACGGTCATGATGTCCGGTTCGACCCCGCTTTCCTCGTAGCCCCACAGGGAACCGGTGCGCCCCATACCGCACTGGATTTCGTCACTGACAAGCAGGGCCTCGTTCTCGTCACAGAGGGCACGCAGGCCCTGCATGAACTCCGGCGTCGCGATATTGATGCCACCCTCACCCTGGACCGGTTCCACGAAAACGGCGGCCGTGTCGGCGTTGATGGCAGCGGCTGCGCTGTCGACGTCGTTGAACTCCGCAATGGTGACGCCCGGCATCAGGGGCCGGAAGGGTTTCTGATACTTCTCGCGCGGCGTGAGCGCCAGGGCACCCATCGTGCGCCCGTGGAAGGCATTTGAAAACGCCACAATGCCCGTCTTGTCCGGCTTGCCGGCTTCGTAGGCGACCTTGCGCGAAAACTTGATCGCCCCTTCAACCGCCTCCGCGCCACTGTTGCAAAAGTGTACGCGATCGGCAAAGGACGTTTCGCAGAGCAGGGCCGCCAGCTCGGCGTGCGCTGCGGTGTGATAAAGGTTGCTGGTGTGAATGACACCGCTGTCCAGGGCATTGCTAATGGCCCTGTTCAGGCCCTCATCGTTGTACCCCAGCGCATTGACCGCGATGCCGGCAACGAAATCAAGATAGGCCCTGCCCTCGTCATCATAGACAGTCATCCCGTCGCCGCGGGTGATTAGAATTGGCGGGCGGCCATAGACCTGAACGACATGCCTGCCTTCCAGCGCAGCGATCCGCTCCAGTTCCTTCGTCATGCCCTGTCCCCCGATCCTGTTTCCATTCCTGTGATTGCCTCCGCTTCGCCGTGAAACAAGGTGCCCGTGTTTTGCCTGAGTCCTGCCAGATCGGTGACAAGCGCCTGCGGCACCCCGGTCGTCAGGGCCTGCAAGGCCGTTTCCACCTTGGGTATCATACCGCCATGGATGATACCACTCCCGACAAGTTCGCGGGTCTGCCTGGCATCCATTTCCTCAATCAATTTCCCGTCCTGCAAAACACCTGGCACGTTGGTCAGAAACACAATGCGACTGACTCCAATGGCCACTGCCAGGGCTCCGGCGACGTGATCAGCATTGACATTGAAGGCGCAGTCCGGCCCCAGGCAGAGCGGCGCGACGACCGGTGTGATGCCACCCGCCAGCAATTCATGAATGACATTGGCATTGACCTCATTCACTTCGCCGGTGAAACCCATGTCCACTTCATCATGTGGCATCTGACGCGCGCGCAACAGACCGCGGTCAACACCACTCATCCCCAGAGCATCCACCCCGGCCTGCACCAGGAAACGCACGAGACGTTTGTTGACCAGGCCACAGAGGACCATTTCGACCAGAGCCAGCGATTCGGCGTCCGTTACCCGCACGCCCTGCAGGTAGCGGGGTTCGATCCCCATTTGCCTTTGCAGGTCGGCGATCTCGGCGCCGCCGCCGTGCACCAGCACCAACGGCAGACGTAGATCGCGGACCACAACAGCCAGTTCACGCAAGAATGCTTCATTCCGCAGATCATGCCCGCCGATTTTCAGGACGACAGGCGGCATGCTACGACTCGGGAGTCAGGCCGGCTGTTTCCGCCAGGCCAAACATCAGATTGAAATTCTGTACGGCCTGGCTGGCGGCGCCCTTGCGCAAATTGTCGGTAACGCTTGTGATCTGCAACCAGCGATCAAGCACCGGCACCAGGCTGATGACACAGCCATCGCGTCTCGCCGCGTGGGCGATGGTCGCCTGGTCTCCTGCCGGCAAAACCCTGACCATGGGCTCCGTGTCAAAAGTCTCCTCGTACAGGGCCTGCGATTCCGAAACATTGAATGTCGGCGCCAGGGTGACGGTGATGCTGGCCAGCAGACCACGGTCAATGGGCAGCAAATGGGGTGTGAAGAGGACGGGCCCGATATCGTCGTCAAACTTGTGCAACTCCTGCTCCATCTCGCCGACGTGACGATGCGACCTGCCGGTCTTGTAAGGCACGAGATTTGCAAACAACTCGGGCAAATGCGTCATTGAAGTTGGTGTACGGCCGGCACCGGAAGCGCCGGACTTGGCGTCAACGACAATGGGGGAGCCCGGCGCCAGCGCTTTTGCCAGCAGCAAGGGGTACACGCCAAGAAGCGTGGTCGTCGGGTAGCAACCCGGCACTGCCACAAGCTCTACACCATGAAGTTTGTCGCGGTTGATTTCCGGCAGGCCATAGGGTACAGGCAGCAGATCAGGGTGCTGGTGCGCGGTCCCGTACCACTCCTTCCAGGCGGCCTCGCTGTCCATGCGGAAATCTGCCGACAGGTCGATGACCCTGGCGCCGGCGTCCAGGGCAGCCTGGGCGACATCGGCGGATGCGCCATGGGGCAAGGCGAGAAAAACGGCGTCCACGTCCTGCGGCCGGGCATCTTCATGGGCGATGAAACGAAGGCGGCTATCCGGGACGGTCTTGCCAAGCTGGCTCCCGGAGGTGGCAAAGGCGAGTTGCACCTGCGGGTGCCCGTTCAGCAAGGCAACCAGTTCGCCGCCTGCGTAGCCGGAAGCGCCATACACACCCACGCGAATGGCCTGCATCGTTCTTCTCCTGTCTGGCGGGCTCTGAACCCGGAATTCTATGCAACAAGGTAGTAAACGGTGCGCCGCAAGCCTGGATGCAGCAATACTGGCTTTTCCTCCAGACCGTGCCGTCAATTGGCCGGTTTGCACCAGGGGATGCGGGTGGAAGTCTAGGTCTTCCCACAAGCAGGGTCAACGGCCCTGTGCAAAATCTTGTGCAAAATGAAGTTTTATTTGTGCGCAATGTATAAAAAAGTGTGAGGCCGTTTCTGCCGCGTTCCAGACTGCTTGACAGCAGATTTTGATTGCAGTAATGTTTTCCTGAACGCAAGTCACCGGAGTTGCAAATTTGCGGGCGCGTGGCATGTTAACGTGCCTGGCCGAATCCCCTGTACAATTGCTGATCCCGGTTTAGAGTTCGATACGACGACGGTTTCGAATACACCTTGCGCTTCAAACGCACGGAAGAGCATGTGTGTGTCATTGGGCTGAGATGAAGGTGACGATGATCGCAACGAAGGAACGAGGCGACGAAGACGTTTACACGCGCATCATGCAACAGGCGCGGCGCCAGGGCGGCATTACCAGTGACGAAATCTTGGAAAACATGCCCTGGCCCGAGCGGGACGTGTCCCTGCTCGAGGAGGTCATGGAAGGCCTGCTGGAAGCCGGCGTGGAAGTCGACGCGCCTCGCCAGGTCAGGGCCGAAACTCCTGGAACCCGGGTGGTGAATGACATTCAGGTTGATGATTCGCCACGAACGAGGAATGCGGCCCGACCCTGGCTGCAGGACAAGACTGACATCGTGGAAGATCTCGGCTATCAACAGGCGCTGGAATCGGACGACGTCGTTGGCCTTTATCTTAAGGAAGCCGGCAGGGTGAGCCTGCTCACGGCCGAAGAAGAAGTTGAACTGGCCCAACGCATGGAGGCCGGAGATTTCGCGCGTGAACGGCTCGATTGCGAAGGGCAGTCACTGCCTCTTGATGACGTCTATACCTTACAGGACCTTGTGGACGATGGTGAAGCAGCACAGGAGCACCTGGTGCGCGCCAACGTCCGCCTTGTCATCAGCGTGGCCAAGAAATACATCGGGCGAGGCGTTCCCTTCCTGGACCTCATTCAGGAAGGCAATATCGGTCTGATACGCGCCACCAACAAGTTTGAATACCAGCGCGGCCACAAGTTCAGCACCTATGCCACCTGGTGGATTCGTCAGGCCGTCAGCCGGGCTGTCGCGGACCAGGGCCGCACCATTCGCGTGCCGGTGCACATGGGCGACCAGCTAAACCGAATGCGCCGCTTTCAATTGCAACTGACCCAGGAGCTGGGCCGCGATCCTTCCATCGCAGAGCTCGCTTCCGGCATGGAAACCACGCCGGACAAGGTCGAGGACCTGATGGAGATTTCGCGCCGTCCAGTCAGCCTGGAGGCGCCCATCGACGAAGATGGCGACTCCACTTTCGGGGACTTCGTGGAAGACGTTAACAGTCCGGCCCCTGCGGATGAGGTTGCGTCCCACTTGCTGCACGAGCAACTGGGGGAAGCCCTTGACAGGTTGCCGGAGCGCGAGGCGCAAATACTGCGCCTGCGTTACGGGCTTGAAGATGGCCGCGTTTACACGCTGGAGGAAGTTGGCCAAACGATCGGCGTTACCCGCGAACGCGTGCGACAACTGGAGGCACAGGCACTGAACCGGCTGCGCCAGTCATCAGCCCGGGTCAAGTTGCGGGACTATTTGTACGAAATCTAGAACCTCCGTCAGTCGCAGGGATCCTGCTTCAGTCTCCTGACCGTCTGCAATCGGGTTAAACCTGCATGGAAAGTCGGACAACCTGGCTGGCAGCCGGACGCCAGTCGGACAACAAGACCATTGCCCGATGGATCCCGGGAATGCCTGGCGTTGTCGTGTCCCATGCCTGCCATGCCTGACAAGGTCAGTCTGCTCATTCGCGACGGTCACACGCGAGACATCGAATACTGCCTGTTACTTGACCACAGCTACCGAACCCAATACGCCTGGCAAATGCGCCTGTATAACGATGGCGATCAGTACGAAGTCCGTTTTCATCCGGAACGACTGCCGCGTGATCTGGAATCCGTCTGGCCCCCCAGTGAACATCGCCTGTACGTCGCCACCGAAGCGGACAACTGTCTCCTGATTGCGGCCAACAGGGAAACGGGTGAGCTGCTGGGATATCTTGCGCTGTACGCGGACCCGGTCCACGGGATTGCGCGCCTTCATGACCTTGTCGTTTCACGCCCCTGGCGTCGTAACGGCATTGGCATCCGCATGCTTCAGGTGGCGCGACAGTGGGCGCGGGACAGTCAACTCATGAGACTCGTGGCCGAGGTGCAAACCCGCAACTACCCCACGGTTCGTTTTTTGCAACGTGCAGGACTGACATTCTCCGGCTATAGTGACCATTACTTTCCGCAACATGAAATTGCGATGTTTTTCGGAGAAGTGCTGCGTTAGACCATGTCTGACCTGCAGACGCTGTATCACCTCTTTCTGCAGCTGGCCAATGAAACGCTTACCGCTGTCATTGTAATCGTAGCGGCCTCACTGCTGCTCTATAACCTCAGCAACGAACTACATGACCGTGTGACGCGTGTTTCGAGCGTGTTGCTTGCCTGCGTTACGGCAGCCTATGTCGCGGATGTTTTTGTTTCCCTGCAACCGGAACAGGTGATTTATGAACTGGCGTTGCGCCTGCAGTGGCTGGGCATTGCCTTTGTGCCGACCGCGCTCTATCACCTTTCGGACGCCCTGCTGGCCACGACCGGCTTGCCATCTCGCGGTCGACGTCGCCGCGCCATTCGTGTTCTTTACGCGCTGGGCCTGCTCTTCCTGCTCCTGGCCCTTTTCAGCAACTCGCTCATTCAGACGGAGGGGTCAGGCCCCCAAACCAGGGTTCGGGCCGGCGTGCTTTTCCCCTTCTATATCCTGTACTTCACGATAATCACCGTTTTCGCCCTGCTTGGCGTTGCCCGCGCCCGCCGGCGTTGTCTGACGCCAAAGTCCAAACGGCGGATGGGATTCCTCCTGCTTGCCATGCCTACCCCGGCTCTGGGCCTGTTTCCCTGGTCCGTGCTGCTGGCGAGGGAAGCGGAACCCGCCCTGTTGCAGCTGACCCTGATCAATGTCTCCAACGTGATCGTGGTGCTCATGTTGCTGTTCCTGGCCTGGCCGCTCACATTTTTCGGCTCTGGACGGCCAGAAAGCCAGATCAAGGTCGGGCTGCTCCGCGCCTTTCTGCGAGGGCCGGCCTCGGCGACCCTGGCGCTTGTCATCATCCTCAACATGGGTCCTGCCATTGAAGTGCTTGGGCTACCGGGTCAGGAATTTATGCCTTTTGCAGTCGTCGCAGCGATTTTGATCTGGCAATGGTTCATTCACCTCTTTTTGCCAGCCATTGAAAACCTGCTCATCTATACAGCGGAAGACGAAGAGTTCCCGCAACGGCTGCGAAACCTTGACGAACAAATACTGACACGCAAGGACTTTGAATCTCTGCTTGAGGCCAATCTGGCTACCATTTGCGACAGCCTGCGAGTGAGCGCTGCCTTCATTCTGTCTGCTGTTCCGGCCCGGCCGGAGGTCGTGGCCAGTGTCGGCGTCCAACACGAACTGCTGGATCAGCCGGAGCAAATGCTCTCAAAGCTGAAGGCCTCGCCAACAGTTGCCGGGGAACTGGCAGGGGAGCAACAGAAACGTGGGGACTACTGGTACATGCCGCTCTACAGTGAACGAATGCTCAACAGCGCGGCCAAGCCCGTCGGCGTACTCGGAATACGGACGCGGGAAGATGATTCCGGTTTTGACTCGGATGAAAACCGGACTCTGGAATTGCTTAAGGGGCGCATTGCCCGCGCTCTGGACGACATGGCCCTGCAAGACGAGTTTTCAGCGGCACTGGAAGGCCTGCTGCCGCAACTGGGAATGCCCCGTCAAACGGACGTCGCCTCCCTGCCCTTCGGCTCGCGCCCATTGACGGGAAACGGAGAACAGGTCAACCAGGAACGCTTCAACGAACTGGTACGGGCTGCGCTGCGCCACTATTGGGGCGGACCGGGGCTGACGCACAGCAACCTGCTGGCGCTGCAGGTCGTACAGCAGGCCATGCGACAAGAGCAGGGGCCCGCCAATGCCCTGCGCGTCGTACTGCGCCAGGCGATCGAACAACTGCGGCCCGAGGGCAAACAGGGAATGACAAGCCCGGAATGGACGCTCTACAACATCCTTGAACAACGCTTTCTGGAACGTCGCCGCGTGCGCGAAGTAGCGGCGCGACTGGCCCTCAGTGAGGCCGATCTTTATCGCAAGCAGCGTATTGCCATTGAGGAAGTTGCGACGGCCTTGCTGACCATGGAACAACAATTCAGGGAATCATGAAAGCACTGTTGGCCGCCCCTGACCTGGTTGAATCGCTTCTCCCGGCCCTGCGTGTCGGCGCGCGCGCAATTGCAGCCAACAGGGAGCGCCAGTCGTGAATCGGCCACCTGGGGACCTGGATAATTCTGTGCCTGAAGTCGCTGATGACGACTTGCGTGAAGAAACAGACCAGGAGCCGTTTCCCGACGCCAGGCGCCTGTTTCTTGATAGCCTTCCTCCCTGGGGGGGAGAAATTGTCGCCCTGGTCCTCGTGGTCTTTGGCATCATCTCGCTCCTGTCCCTGTTCAACGTGTCCCCGGATGCGACTGTGGCGCGAGCCTGGGCAGCCGCTCTTTCCAGTGTGTTTGGCTACGGCAGTCTGCTGGTGGCGACAGGCATCGTTGCTCTCGGGCTGTTGCTTCTGGTGCCGCGTCTGGGGATCACGCCAGGGTTGCCTCCCCGGCGAATCCTTGCGCTCCAGATTGCCTTTCTGGCCTTGCTCGCAATGCTGCACGTCACCAGCGGTGGCAGTGAATTGCGCGCCATTGCCAGAGCAGGGAGGGGCGGCGGAATCGTCGGCTGGGCCCTGAGCGTAGTGATAGCCGGACTCTTCGGTTCAGCCTTCGCGTTTTTCTTTTACCTCGCCATATTCGCTGCCTGCATTGCGACGCTGTTCGGCCATGATCTTTCCTGGATCGTGCGAATCCTCCAGCGGATGAGTCTTCTGTTTCGCAAGGGCGGGGAAAACCTGGCCACGGGCCCCAATATGCCTCGCGCCAGGCAGGCGACCCCGGCAGTTCCCCGTCGTCCGTCAGTGTCGGGCGAACAGCGAAAGTTGAATATCATAAGAATTCGCACCAACCCGGCGCACCTGCCGCCCTCACGCCGGGTCAACCGCCCTGTCGCTTCCGATGCCGCCGACGCCCCGTCCGCGGACAGGGCCGCGAGAGAAGCGGCTCCCCGACACCGACCGGGAGTGGTGCCATTGCCTCACGACAGGCCGGCGCCACGTCGGCGACGCCGACGCAGCGAAATCCGCCTCGTCGAGCGCCCGGACGGACGCATGCGACGGTTTTTCGCCTTTGATCATGAGCCGGAAGCGCGCGTTCACATCGCTCGCGGGCAGCAATTGCCACCGCTGGAACTGCTTGCCGACATGCAGTTGGCTGCGCCGGATGCGGAAGAGATCAATCGCAATATTGTGCTGCTTGAAAACACCCTTTTGGAATTTGACATCGACATCGAAGTCGTGGACGTGCAGGTGGGCCCGACCATCACGCGATACGCGATTCAGCCCTATCGCGAAAATCTCGATGACAGGGAAGGCGCGGTTTTCAGTCGAACGCGGGTGCGTAAAATCGTTTCGCTGACCAACGACCTCGCACTGGCGCTGGCTGCCCGTCGGCTGCGACTGGAAACGCCGGTACCAGGCAAGAATTACCTGGGGCTCGAGGTTCCCAATCTGAATCCTGCTGTCGTGGCGTTGCGGCCAGTACTGGAAAGCGAGACCTACAACGAACAAAGGGCTCGCAGCGGCTCACCCCTGGTCATCCCGCTGGGGCGGGACGTAGCCGGCATGCCGGTTGCCGCGGATATCGGCCAGATGCCGCACTTGCTGATTGCGGGCGCCACCGGAACGGGCAAGTCTGTGGCGATCGCTTCCATCGCCACGTCCCTGCTCCTGCAAAACACGCCCGAAACCCTGCGCATGGTCTTGCTTGACCCGAAACTGGTGGAACTCAGTCGCTTCAATGGCATCCCCCATCTGGTTGGTCCCGTGGAGACCAAACTGGAGCACATCATTGAGGTGTTGCGCTGGTGTACGCGAGAAATGGACCGGCGCTACAGGCTGCTGGAATCTGCCAAAGCCCGTAACATCGAGGCCTACAACGCGCGGCCGGCGCAACGGCAGGATGGCACGCACCTGCCCTGGATCGTCATTCTTGTCGATGAGATCGGCGACCTGATGCAGGCACACCCGGAAGAAACCGAACGAGCGCTCACCCGCCTGGCGCAGATGGCGCGCGCCGTTGGCATGCATTTGATCGTCGCGACCCAAAGGCCCAGCGTTGACGTCCTGACCGGTCTCATCAAGGCGAACTTCCCGACCCGCATGGCATTTGCCGTGGCGTCTGGCGTGGATTCCCGCGTCATCCTGGATTCTGTGGGCGCGGAAAGTCTGCTGGGCAATGGCGACATGCTCTATCTGGCGACGGACGCCTCCGGCCCGCAACGGATTCAGGGCTGTCTGGTCTCCGAAGAAGAGGTGCGCGCGGTCGTCGACTTTTGGCGGCGCGAGGCGCAATTGAAGAGCCGCCAACTACCCGCCGCCCCGTCGGAAGCGCCATGGGAGCAGGCGATGCGCCGACGACAACTGCTCTCCGACACGGACCCCTTGCTGGAACAGGCCGTCAAGGCCGTGCTGGAGGAAGGCGAGGCCTCGGCCTCGCTCCTGCAGCGTCGCATGGGGCTCGGTTACCCCCGCGCTGCCCGCATCATCGACCTGCTGTTTGAATTACAGATTATCGGTCCGCCGGAAGCCGGCGGCAGGGGCCGACGGGTCCTCTACGACCCGGGCGAGGACCCCCTGGGCGAGGCCATTCAGCGCCGCAACCAGAACTAATACGCGGCCACCAGGTTACTGCAGGGGCTCGATGGTCTCCGGCGTGTCGTTCGCCGGCCGGTTCACGAGGGTCGAGACCGGCCAGGCCTGCATGATTTCTTCCGCACAGGGTTTCAGCAGGGCCTGATGCTCATCCCGACTGGCCGGGTTCAACCAGATCTCGTGTTCTTCCGGCTGCAGTATGACCGGCATACGAAGATGAATATCGGCCATGAAGCGATTCGCAACGGTTGTGAGAACGGTCACGCTGGGTACCGTCTCCCCCTCCGGATTGCGCCAGACTTCCCACAGGCCGGCAAAGGCGAACACAGGCCTGTCTTGCAGGCTGATATAGACCGGTTGTTTCTCCTTGCCGCGCCGTTGCCACTCGAAAAAGCCGCTGGCAGGGATGAGGCAACGCCGGTTGCGGAAAGCGGCGCGGAACGAGGGCTTTTCGGCCGCCGTCTCGGAGCGCGCATTGATCATACGGTAGCCGATTTTGGCTTCCCTGGCCCAGGAGGGAATCAGTCCCCAGCGGTGCCACGAGAGCTCACCAGGTCTCTCGTTGGTAATGACGGCGACCTGCTGCGAGGGGGCCACGTTGAAGCGCTGCGCAAAGGGCTCCGGCACCGTGTGCAAATCGAACATGTCTGCAATCTCATCGGCCAGCGCGACAAGCACAAATCGTCCGCACATGCGCTCACTCTCCTAGCTTTATGATCGTACTCGACACAAATATACCCGGGTGGCCATGTATTCGTTGCGCCCTGTATGCGATACTTGGGACATGAGTCAGAATCCCGCCAGACAGCGCCTGCGAATCACTTTTGGCAAGTTCGCAGCCATGAAATACACCAGCAACCTGGACGTGGCCAAGATCTGGGAGCGAGTATTGCGCCGCGCCGACCTGCCTCTGCTTTATTCGCAGGGATTCAACACCCGGCCCCGCCTGCAGCTGGCGACGGCCCTGCCCCTGGGAATCAGCAGCGAGTGTGAACTGCTCGACGTCTCCCTGAGGGAGCGCATTCAGCTTGACGGCTTGCCGCAGCAATTGCGCGACGTCAGTCCGGATGGCCTGGAAATCTACAAGGTGGAAGAAGTCCCCGTCGCCTCCGCTGCCCTGCAAACCCGCGTGCGCAGTGCACATTATGTGGTTACCTTCGAGGAATCCGTGCCTGACCTTGCCCAAAGGGTTGACGGCCTGCTGGCGAGACCCCACATTTTTCAGACGATCCAGCGCAAGCGTCGAACTGTCGAAAAAGATTTGCGGCCATTGATCAATGATCTCAGGGCCGACGAGCCGCAGGTCCTGCAGATGCACGTCGCCGTGGGAGACCGTGGCAACCTGCGCCCGCGCGACGTTCTGCAGGAGCTGGATCTCCTTGATAGTTGGCACAGAGTTCACCGCCATCAACTCGTTTTGGCGGAAATGGAGGAAGTGAAATGCAACTGACACTCGCGCGCCCTGTGGCCGACGCCCTCGATTCCGGTAGACCCGTCGTCGCGCTGGAATCCACCGCCATCACCCACGGGCTGCCCGTGCCGCAAAACGTTGAGACCGCCCTGGAAATGGAAGCCGCGGTATGCGAAGAGGGCGCGCAGCCCGCGACCATTGCCCTTCTGAGGGGTCGCGTAGTGGTTGGGCTTGATGCCGGGCAAATCGACGAATTGGGCAAGACGTCACCGGAGAAAGTGCGGAAATGCAGCAGCCGCGACTTTCCCATTGCAATCGGACTTGGCGAAACGGCTTCCACGACTGTGGCCGGCACAATGATCGTCGCCCGCCAGGCGGGCATCCGCGTATTCGCGACGGGCGGAATCGGCGGCGTACACCGCGGGCATCCCTTTGACATTTCCGCCGACCTGATCGAGTTGGGGCGCACGCCGGTCGCCGTGGTCTGCTCGGGCCCCAAGTCCATCCTGGATCTGGAGTTGACGCGAGAAGTGCTGGAAACCCAGGGCGTGCCGGTCATCGGCTTCGGCACGGACAGGTTGCCCTCCTTCATTTCCCGCACCAGCACGCTTCCCGTCGACGTCAGGGTCGATACGGTGGAGGACGCGGCCGGCATCATTCGCGCGCAAATGGACATGAACAGACCTGGCGGCATACTGATTTGCGTGCCCGTGCCGGCGGAGGTCGCGCTGGCCCAGGACCAAGCGGAGGCGGCCATCGAAAAGGCCAATGAAGAAGCCAGCCGCAAACGGCTGCGCGGCGCTTCGCTGACGCCCTATCTTCTGACCCGCGTGGCCGAACTGACCGGCGGCGCTTCCCTGGCGGCCAACACCGTCCTGCTGGCCAACAATGCCCGGATCGCCGCCCGCATCGCCGCCGCTCTCTGAACCTGTCCCGGCCTGCAAATGGCCGGGACTTGCGCTATACTGCCTGCAACCTTCGCCTTACCCATTCCCAGGGGAGACGGGCCATGCGGCCGGAGCAGATCGAGCGGATACTGGATCGCATTCTGCTGAAAGCAGAGCGGCCGGGCCGTTACGTGGGCGGCGAATACAACAGTATCGTCAAGGACTGGGAGGCCACCGACCTGCGCGTGGCGCTGGCCTTCCCGGACATCTACGACCTGGGGATGTCCAATCTGGGCATCATGATCCTCTACGAACAATTGAACCAGCAGCCCGACATCCTCGCCGAGCGCGTCTTCAGCCCCTGGGTGGACATGGAAGCGCTGATGCGTGCGGAGGGTCTGCCCCTGTATTCGCTGGAAACGAAACACGCGATCCGCGACTTCGACATGCTGGGGATCAGTCTGCCCTACGAGCAACTGTATACCAACGCGTTGAACCTGCTTGACCTGGCGGGCATGCCCGTGCGCAGCGATGACCGCGATTCCAGTTACCCGCTGGTCGTCGCCGGCGGCCATGCCTGCTTTAACCCCGAGCCTGTCGCCGATTTCATCGATGCTTTCGTTATCGGCGAGGGCGAGGAAATCATCGTTGAAGTGGCCCGTTGCGTTCAGGCGCTGCGCGGGCGGTCGCGCGAGGAATTGTTGAGCGCAGTGGCCGGCATCCAGGGGATGTACGTGCCGCGCTTCTATGACGTCGCTTACCATCCGGACGGCACTGTGGCCGGCATTACCCCCAACCGGCCGGAAGCGCCCGAGCGGGTCCTCAAGCGGATTGTGCCGGTACTTCCGCCACCCTTTACGCGTTTTCTGGTCCCCAACATTGACACTGTACACAACCGCGCTCCCGTCGAAATCATGCGTGGCTGCACCCGCGGTTGCCGCTTTTGCCACGCGGGCATGGTGACGCGCCCGGTCCGGGAGCGTCCCGTACCGGAAGTTCTGGAGGCCATTGGCAAAATAACGGCCAGTACGGGCTTTGAAGAAATCAGCCTGCTCAGCCTGTCTTCTTCGGACTACGGCCAGGTGCACGAACTGGTGGGCGCCATCCACGACGAATTCGGCGATGCCGGCCTCAGTATGAGTCTGCCCAGTCTGCGCATCGAGACTGCCAGCGCAGAACTGCTCTCGAAACTGGGGGACACGCGCCGCAGTGGCTTCACCTTCGCTCCCGAAGCCGCCACCGAACGCATGCGCAACCTGATCAACAAGTACGTTCCCACGGCGCAGGTGCTGCAGACGGCGCGCGACGTCTATGCCGGCGGATGGCGCACAATCAAGTTCTATTTCATGATCGGTCACCCCGAGGAGACCATCGAAGACGTCTGGGGCATCATCGACCTGTGCAAGGCGGTGTTGCGTGAGGGACGCAAGGAGCTGGGCAACAAGGCCAACGTCAATGTTGGCGTGAGCACTTTCATTCCCAAACCGCATACGCCCTTCCAGTGGGTGCCCCAGGACTCAAGAGCACAGGTGCTGGAAAAACAGAAGTTGCTCAAACGGGAATTGCGCGGTCCCGGCCTGCATCTGCGCTGGAACGATATCGAGTCCAGCGAATTTGAGGGCTTCCTCAGCCGCGGCGACCGGCGTCTGGGCCAGGTGGTGCAGCGGGCCTGGGAACTGGGCTGCACCTTCGACGCCTGGCAGGACCGGCACTATCACGATCGATGGTTGCAGGCCTTTGCGGAGGCCGGACTGGACCCGGATTTCTACAATCACAGGACACGCGGGGACCATGAGGTTTTCCCATGGGAACACATCGACGTGGCCGTGCACCGCAAGTTCCTGCTTCAGGACTATCAAATGAGCCTGAAGGGTGAGACGCGAATCGATTGCCGCGACAAATGTTTCGCCTGCGGGATCTTGCCTAAATTCACGAAGACCCGCAGCCAGACGGCGGCCAGCGCCTGGGAATGCCCTCCTGTGCGTCCAATTGCCGAACGCAAGCGCACAGCCAACGTCACGCTGATGCCCTGAAAGGGCGAACCGACCCGTGCGTATCCACGTCGAAGGCCGGCAAGCCCTGAATGGCAACTGGCGCCCTTCCGGCAACCCCAACGCCGCCCTCGCCTTACTGGCCGCTGCCCTGCTCGGTGAGCAGCCCGTCGTGCTGCACAACATGCCACGCACGGCCAGCACCCTGCAGCAGATTGAACTCGCGTCCTGGCTGGGCGCCGACGTTCAATTCGACGAGGAATCGACGCTCAGGGTAGAGACGCGTCAACTATCCCGCCGAACTCTTGGGCCGGACATGCTTGATCATGCCGGCGCCAGCCTCATGGTCGCTCCCCTGCTGCTCCGCTGCCGCCACGTCCGCCTCGAAATCGAAACGCCCCGCAGTCGCCTGCTCACTCATCTGGACGCCCTGCGGGACCTGGGGCAGGACGTCCTGTTCCTGCATGGCGCCGTAGAGATTCGCGCCGTCCCCTGGCGCAGGCGGGAGATTCTGCTGGGCAGCGCCAGCGTGACTGCGACCGGAATCGTGTTGATGCTGGCGGCAACCCTGGGCGAGGAGACCGTCATCCACAACGCCGCCAGCGAACCCCACGTGCAGGAACTTTGCCGGCTGCTCGAAGCCATGGGAGCGAGTGTGAAGGGGCAGGGTTCCAATCTGCTGCAGGTAAGCGGTTGCGGCAACCCACGTGGCGCGGAGACCAGCATCGGCCCCAATCACATTGAGGTAGCCAGCATTGCCGCAATCGGGGCGCTCTGTGGCGGTCGCGTCACCCTTGGCGGAATTCGAGAGAGAGACCTGCGAATGGTGGCGCGCGTCTTCGACCAGTTTGGCATCCATCTGGAGCTGGAGGCGGACACCGTGTTTGTGCCGCGTCACGAGCAATTGACCGTGCGTGATCGCGCCGGCGACGTCGACCTGCGCGTCGAGAGCGCCATCTGGCCCGGTTTTCCTTCAGACCTTATCGCCATGGCCACGGTCATCGCCTCCCAGGCGCGGGGGACCACGCTGATACACGAAAAGCTTTTTCCCAATCGCCTGTTGTTCGTGGACCGGCTGAAAGCCATGGGCGCGCAAATCGTCCTTTGCGATCCCCATCGGGCGATCGTCGTCGGTCCGGCAGCGCTCTACGGCAATTACATGGCGACGCCGGACATCCGGGCCGGTCTGGGCATGTTGGCCGCCGCCCTGGTCGCGGAAGGGCCTTCCACCATCGACAACGCCCAGGCCATTGAGCACCACTTTGGGGCAGTTATCGACAAACTGAAGGCGCTGGGCGCGCAAATCAGCGTGGAATGAAACAGCCAGAACTGCAGTATTCGCGAGTTGCGGGGCTCGAATGCGCCTGGGTCTCTGCGGGGCAAGGCCGACCGCTCGTACTGTTGCATGGCTGGGGAGCAAACATTGAGTTGATGTGGCCCCTGGCGGAACGCGTCGCCAACGGAGGCTTCCGCGTGTACCTGCCGGACTTCCCTGGTTTCGGCCACAGTGAACGGCCGAATCGCCCCTGGTCGCTGCGAGATTACAGCAACTTCGTTCTGGATTTCCTGAGGGTGCAAAAACTCGATCGTGTCGATCTGGGCGGTCACTCCTTTGGCGGACGGGTCTGCCTGATGCTGGGCGCGGACCATCCGGAACTCATGGGGAAAATGCTGCTGTTCAATGCAGCGGGATTGCGTCCACGACAGTCGCTATCAAGCCGCGCGCGCCTGAGGGCTTACCAGTTGACGCGCTCATCGATGAAACGTGTCGGGCTTTCCAGCGCCGGCGATCGCCTTGCCGGCTGGTATCAACAGCGATTCGCGTCCCCCGATTATCGCGCCGCCGAGGGTGTGATGCGTCCCACCTTCGTGCGCATTGTCAACGAAGACATGCGTTCCTTCGCCCCCCGCGTTCGCCCGCCCACCCTGCTGTTCTGGGGCGACCAGGACGAGGAGACTCCGCTCTGGATGGGCGAGGAACTGGAAGACCTCATCCCGGATGCCGGTCTCATCGTTTGGGAAGGCGCAGGCCACTACAGTTACCTTGATCGCCTGGCAGATACTGCCCGCGTCGCGTTGCATTTCCTGCGGGAAGAGTCACAGCCATGATTCTGGCCCTCACCGCCCTTGTTTGGTTGGCCGGATGTTGCCACCGCATCTACAGGCAGGCGCTTTTCCTTCAGCTGGAGGAGTACGAGAGTAAGCGTTATCTGCGCTGGCTGGCAGAACGTGGTTCAGGATTGTTGCCACGTCGCCCCCTGACGGCGTGGCTGGTTGGCTCGGCCCTGATTGTCCTGTTTGCCGAAGCCCCGGACACGCAATTGCCCCTGTTCCTTTCCTTGCCGGTCGCCGCCCTGGCCAACTGGCCGCAGACCGGCGGCGAGGTCAAAAAGGGCTTTCGCGTCACCTGGCGGGCGCGGCGCCTCCTGGTTGTCGCCTGGGGACTGGCGATGCTGGTTGCGCTACTGCCGGTGATCGCCATTGGCGACTCTGGCGACGGCCTGTTGCAGCCGCTGTTGGTGACGGGGGCCGGACTGCTGCTGGTCCTGATCGCGCCCCTGCTGCTGGTCTGCGCCAATCTCACGCTGCGTCCCGTTGAATCGCTGCTGCGACGCCGATTTGTAGAGCGGGCCCGCGCGACACTGGTAGAAGCCGGGCCGACAGTCATCGGCATCACCGGCAGCTTCGGCAAGACCAGCACCAAGGTCTATCTCCAACACATTCTGAACGGACACTACCGCGTTGGCGCGACGCCAAAGAGTTACAACACGCTGATGGGCGTCTGTCTGGCGATCAACCAGGACCTTGAGGAGGACCGCAGCCTGGACTATTACGTCGTGGAGATGGGGGCCTACATCCCCGGGGAAATCGCTGAAATCTGCGAGTTGGCGCGCCCCGCGATCAGCATGGTTACGGCCATCGGACCCCAGCACCTGGAAAGGTTCGGCAGCATCGACAACATCGTCACCGCCAAGTACGAAATCATCAGTGCCCTGCCCGCCGACGGCGTCGCCGTTTTGGACCGCGACAATCCCCATTTACGCGCGATGGCCGATCGAATGTACCCGGCCACGATTCTGACGGTCAGTTGTGAGGGGTCACCTGAAGACGGCCCTCCAGACGACCCGCGCCTGGTCGCCACAGACATTCACGAGAGTCTGGACGGACTGCGCTTCGACGTTGAGGACCGGCGCAGCGGGGAATGCGTGGCGTTTGGCACCAACCTGCTTGGCAGACACAACGTTAGCAACATTTTGCTGGCTGCCGCGGTCGCCAGGAACGAAGGAATGTCCCTGCGCGACATCGCCTGGCGCGTACGCAGTCTGCAACCGGCCGAGGCGCGTCTGGCGATGGAAGAAACTGCGACCGGTATCACGCTGATCAATGATGGCTACAGCGCGAATCCCGCCGGGGCGCGCCACGCCCTTCGCGTGCTGGGGATGCATGCCGGACGGCGACTGCTGGTCACCCCTGGCATGGTCGAACTGGGAGACCTGATGGAACGAGAGAATCGCAAACTTGGCGCGGAAGCGGCGCGGCAGGCCAGCGACGTGATACTGGTGGGTGAGCGGCAGACGCGACCCTTGCGCGAGGGCTTGCTTGAGGCCGGTTTCGCCGAAGACCGGCTGCACACGATGGACACCCTGACGGAGGCCATCGCCTGGTACGAATCTCACCTGACTGCGGGTGACGCCGTACTCTTTCTCAATGATCTGCCTGAAAACTGGAGTTGAAACGCTACCCGGATTTTCGGCATTGTGTCAAAATGCCCCGCAGGATTCTGACAGCCGGCCTGGAGGCCTGACATGACCTATCATCCCGATCGACTCGAACACGCGAATTCTCTGGCGGACAGGATTGTCGCCTGGCGGCGCGACTTTCACATGCACCCGGAACTTGGATTCGAGGAGTTCCGTACGGCGCGCAAGGTTGCCGAAACCCTGAACGAGCTGGGCTTCGAGGCCGAGACCGGCGTTGGCAAGACCGGGGTCGTGGCCCGCATCGGCGAAGGACGACCCGTCGTTGGCATTCGGGCGGATATGGACGCCCTGCCCATCAACGAGGAAAACGACGTTGAATACCGTTCGCAAACGCCCAACGTCATGCACGCCTGTGGCCACGATGCCCATACAGCAATCCTGCTGGGCGTGGCGACCATGCTCAGCGAGATACCGGAAAGCGAGCGACCGCCCGGCGAGATCCGTCTTCTATTTCAGCCTTGCGAGGAAAACCAGGATGAAGAAGGACAGAGCGGCGCCATGCGCATGATCGAAGACAAGGCGCTGGTGGACGTTGACAACGTGCTGGCGCTGCACATGGCCAGTGACATGGAGACCGGCAAGATTGAAGTTTGCAGTGGTTATGCCATGGCGGCTCATGATGCCTTCCGTGCCGTCATTCGCGGCGATGGCGGCCACGGAGCGTCGCCACACCACGGCACGGACCCGGTCTTTATGCTGGCGCAAATCATCAACGCCATCTTCGGCATTCGCGCCCGCCGCATCGATCCGGTCCAGCCGGCCATCATCTCCATCGGCACGATTCACTGTGGCATCGCTTCCAATGTCATTCCAGCCTCGGTCGAGATCAGCGGCACCATTCGCAGCTACGACAGCGACATCAGGGAAAAACTGTTTGCTGAACTGGAGCGCGCGTTGGCCATCTCCCGCGCGATGGGCGGGGACTACGAACTGGAGATCAAGAACGGCTACGACGCCACCTACAATGACCCGGAGATTTCGGGCCTCATTGAGGAACTGGCGACCCGCATGGCCGGACCCGACGCACTCAATCCGCCACAGGCAATGCTGGGCGCGGAAGACTTCGGCTTCATGACGAAGCTGGCACCGGGCGCCATGTTCCAGCTGGGCGCGAAGTATGACGAAAGGGAGCGCGGCCACCACACGCCGGTCTTCGATATCGACGAGTCCTCCTTCCCGCTGGGCGCCGCCCTTCTGCTGGAATCCGCCTTCCATCTCTTGCGAAAGTCTGCATGAGCGCTCGCCGTCGCAGGACCGTCGCCGTCATCTTTGGCGGGCGCAGCGTCGAACATGATGTGTCGATCGTCACTGCCAGCCAGGTCATGCGCGCGCTGGACCGGGAGCGTTATGAGGTGGTGCCGGTCTATGTCAGCCGTGAAGGAAGCTGGTACGGCGGTGACCCCTTGCTGGAACTGGCCAGCTTCGATGACGACGTCACGACAAACGACGCCGTCTATCCCCTGCTGCTATCGCCGGACCTAAGGCATCACGGGCTGCTGCTGCAGCCCCTGGCCGGTCGTTTCCGCCGCAGCAGGCTTCAACGCATCGACGTCGTATTCCCCGCGATTCATGGCACCCATGGTGAAGACGGCACGCTGCAGGGCCTGCTGGAACTGGCGGACGTGCCCTACGTGGGTTGCCTGACCCTGGGGTCGGCGCTGGCCAATGACAAAGTCACTACACGCGCCGTGCTTCAGCAACAGGGCATTCCTCTTGTGCCGGCCCTGCATTTTCACCGACAGCAATGGCGGGATGATCCGGAAACCACGCTGGCCCGAATCAGGGACCAGTTTGAATGGCCGGTCTTTGTAAAGCCGGCCACTGCCGGATCCAGCATTGGAATCGGCCGCGCCGACAATGAGTCCCTTCTGCGCGCCTCGATCGACGTGGCTACACACTTTGACCGCCGCATCCTGGTCGAACAGGGCATCACCGGCCACGTCGAAATTAACTGCTCCGTGATCGGCAACAGCCCGAACCTGCGCGCTTCAGCACTGGAGCAACCCCTGACCTGGGATGAGTTCCTGACCTACGAGGAAAAATATCTGCACGGCCCGGAAGGGATGAAGAGCGCCGGTCGCATCATACCTGCGCCTCTGGACGAGGGCCTGACGCAACACATCCAGGACCTGGCGATTCAAGCCTTCCAGGCCATCGACGGGCACGGCATCGCGCGAATCGACTTCTTCGTCAAACCGCAGAGCGAAGAAGTCTGGCTGGGAGAGATCAATACCATGCCGGGATCGCTTGCCGCCTGGCTGTGGCAGGAGAGCGGACTTGCGTTTTCGGAGTTGCTCGATGAACTTGTCGACCTGGCGCGCGCGGCCAGCGTCGAAAAGCGACGCAACAGCTACGATTTTCGTAGTGATCTCATAGGCCTGACAAGGCTGCATGGCCGTAAGGGCAGCAAGGGTAGCAAGGCCCCTCCGGGGGTCTGAACCGTGCTCCTGGAAGGCTTCAGCCCTGTGCTATCCTGAGCTGGCGTCCTGAATCAAACCGAGGTCGAGCTTGCCCTTGCTTTCCGGTGGCGGTCGACACACGAATGCCGGGCCCGGCGTCCGGCAGCGTCCACGCAGCACTTACCCGCCTTCGCGCGTTCCCCAAAGGTTACTGGACGGGATTCCCGGTTTAGTGGCCTGGCTGGCCTTGCTGGTCTCGCTGGCCCTGGCTTTTCTGGCGCCATACGTCATTCTGGCCCTGGCATCATTGATCGGGCTGTATTCCGCCCTGCGTTTCCTGCTTGCCGGCATCGCCAATTTCATCGGACTGCGCCGGATCCGTGCCTGGGAACGCCAGGACTGGGTGGCGTACTGGCATCAACACGCCAGGCCCGATTCCCTGCCCCTGGATGAAATCCGCCATCTCGTCATCATCCCCAACTACGGCGAGTCGCTCGCCACCCTGCAGGAGACTCTTGACTGCCTTGCGCGTTATCCCGAAGCCAGGGAGCAAATGCACGTGGTGCTGGCCATGGAGGAGGCCGAAGAGAGTTCGTCGGCAAAGGCCCAAAAGCTCTGTGAGACCTTTGCCGACCGGTTTGCGGCCATTCATTACAGCATGCACCCCCAAGACCTGCCAGGTGAAATTCAGTGCAAATCCGCCAACCTCGCATGGGCCGCGCGACAGGCGTATCTGGCTCTGGTAAAGGGCGGGCAACTGAAGCTGGACACCCTGGTCGTCACCAGTATGGACGCTGATACTTTGTGGGACCCGCGTTATTTCAGCGCCTTGACCTGCCTTTTCGCCCTGCATCCCCAGAGGCACTTGCGCTTCTGGCAGGCGCCGATTCGCTATCACGCCAACATCTGGGACATCAGCCCGCCCATGCGCCTGATCAATGCCTACTCAACCGCCTTCGAACTTGCCTATCTTTCCGCGCCATGGTGGTTGCCACTGCCGATGTCGTCCTGGTCCCTGAGCATGCGTTTGCTGGATGAAAGCGATTACTGGGACGGTGACGTTATCGCCGACGAATGGCACATGTTCATCAAGTCCTGGTTTGCCAAAGAGGGTCAGGTCCGGCTGGAGCGCATCTTCCTGCCCTTTGCTGCCCACGCCACCACCGGCAGGAACCTGCGTGAAACCGTCGTCAACCGCTACTTGCAGACCCTGCGCCACGCCTGGGGCAGCAAGGAGGTCGGCTACATCATTGCGCAAATGCTGGCGCGTCCGGACATTCGCTTTGGCGTCGCCTTTCAGTTGCTCTTCCGCGTCGCCCACGACATCCTGCTGGCCGGCGCGGGCTGGATTCTGTTGACTGTTGGCTCCCAGGTTACCCTGCTGATTCACCCCGATATCTTGCTTGAGTCGCTCAAGCTAAATGTTCGCAGTCCGGTCTTTCTGGCCTTGCAAACGGGTTTTCTGCTGGTTTCCACACTGTGCATCATTCTGTGGGCACAGGACGTCAGCATGCGACCGCCCAGGCCCGCAGATCGCCCGCAGACGCTGAAAGAACGCGTTCTCACGATTGCAAGTTTCCCCCTGATGCTCATCCTGGCGCTGGTCTTTGTGGCGCTGCCTACCCTTCAGGCCCAGACTCGTCTAATGCTGGGAATTCCGCTACAGTTCCGCGTGACCCGCAAGGACTGAAAGCACAGGACAAGGAGCGCCTGATGGCGAAAATCGGATATATCGGGCTGGGCATCATGGGCGCTGCCATGGCGCGCAATCTGATGAAGGCCGGCCATGAACTGGTCGTCCACAATCGCAGCCGCGCCATCGTCGATTCGCTCGCTGCAGAGGGCGCCAGCACCGCGAACTCGCCGGCCGAGGTAGCCGGGCAGGTCGAATTCGTTTGCACCAATCTGCCCGATTCGCCGGACGTCGAGCAGGTCGTGCTCGGCGCCGACGGGATTCTTGAGGGCGCCGAGCCCGGGACGATCTTTATCGACAACAGCACGATCAAACCCGAGACTGCCCGCATGTTGGCCGACCGGCTGGCGGAGAAGGACGTCCAGGCGCTGGATGCGCCCGTCAGCGGCGGCGACGTTGGCGCGCGCGACGGCACGCTGACCATCATGGTTGGCGGGCCGCAGGAGGCTTTTGACCGCTCTGTCCCGCTCTTTGAAGCCACGGGCAAGGCCTGGGTGCTGGTCGGGGACAGCGGAGCGGGCCAGATTGCCAAGGTCTGCAACCAGATCATCGTCGGTGCGCAGATGGCCTCGCTGGCGGAAGCGCTGATCACCGCGCAAAAGGCGGGCGTCGATCCGCAGCGCGTGGTGGACGCCATCAAGGGTGGCGCCGCCCAAATGTGGACCCTGGACGTCAAGCCGCCGCGGCTTTTTGCCGGCAATCGACAGCCCGGCTTTAAGGCCTACATGCAACACAAGGATCATGGCATCATTCTGGATACGGCCCGCACCTACGGCATTCCGCTGCCGCTTTCCGCGGTGATCCACCAACTCTATACCGCCATGCTGGAACAGGGCAATCGCGAACTGGACAACAGCGCCGTCGTGAGCGTTTACGAATCCCTGGCGCAGATTTGTCTTGAAGAGCCGGACTGCTAGCGCCTGGCAGGTCCCGTTGGCGTGGGCCTTGAGAGTCAGCGGCAGCAGGAGAAGCGCGTGCAACAACGCTTGCAAAAACTCATGGCCCAGGGCGGTCTGGGATCGCGGCGCGCCTGCGAGGAGTTCATTCGCCAGGGTCGCGTACGCATAAACGGTGAAGTCGCGGAACTCGGCGCAAAGGCCGACCCGGCCCGCGACGAAATCACGCTGGACAGCGAGATCTTGCGGCTGCGCGTGCCCAGGCAGGTCTACATCGCGCTAAACAAACCGCTCAACGTACTCTCGAGCACGACCCGCCACAAGGGAGATGAGCGCGCCACAGTGCGCGATCTGGTCAGGCGATCCGGACATCTGTTTCTGGTGGGACGCCTCGACGCCGACAGCCAGGGGCTGGTGGTGTTGACCAACGATGGCGAACTGACCCACCGCCTGACTCATCCGAGCTTCCAGCACACGCGGACCTATCGGGCCACGCTCTACGGTTTGCCCAACAGCGACGCCCTGCGAAAGTGGGAACAGGGCATCTGGTTGCCGGAAGAGGAGAGCAGAACGGCGCCCTGCGTTGTCAGGGTCGTCAAAAACAGTCAGGGCCTGGCGGTGGTCGAAATCGTCATGGCGGAGGGCCGCAAACGTCAGATTCGTCGCGTCGCCAGCGCACTGGGCCACCCGGTGCGCCACCTGACCCGGACGCACATCGGTCGCCTCGGCCTGGGCGATTTGAGACCTGGCCAATGGCGTGAACTGGACAAGCGTGAATTGACCCTCCTGAAAACGCCGGACAGCGCCCTCAAACGAAGCCGGCAGCCCCGTCCGCCACGCAAACGGCCCGTACGACCGCAGCAACGGCGCAACTCCCGCAGGCCATCGGGCCGGCGGAGCGGCGGAAGGCCGGCCCGTCGCAAGGTTCGCCTATGAGTGCCCGGGCTGAGGTACAGCTATACCTGCAACGTCAGGACAGCCCCTGGCTGCGATGGCGCCGAAGCGTGTTTCGCTCGGCCATCCGTGCGATTGCCTTCAGCTTCAACCGGCTGACGGTCACCGGCCTGGAGCATATTCCGGCTCGCGGCCCCCTGATCATGATGATCAATCACACCAGCGGGCTGGACCCCGGACTGATCATGGCCACCACCGCCCAGCGCTTTGTCATCCCCATGACCAAGATCGAAAATACCTACTTTTTCCTCGGTCGTCTGGCTGTCTGGTGGTGGGACTGCTACACGATTCGGCGCGGCGAGATCGACCGCCAGGCGCTGTCGACGTCAATCGAATTGCTGCGCGACGGCCAGTGTATCCTCATCGCGCCTGAGGGCACACGGCAGCGCCAAGGCGGTCTGGCGCGGCCGAAGGAAGGCCTGGCCTGGATCGCCACCAGGACGGACGCGGTGGTTCTGCCCTGCGCCATCTCCGGCGCCCGCGGCTGGAACCGTAAATGGCTGCGCCTGCATCGCCCGGAGATTCATCTCCGCTACGGTCGCCCTTTCCGCTTTCGCAAGGAGGGGACGCGTCGCATCTCACGCAAGCGTTTGCAGGAGATGACCGACGAGGCCATGTACCAACTCTCCGCCGCGCTGGTCGATCCCGCGCTGCGCGGCGCGTACAGCGACCTCGACCAGGCCAGCAGCAACACTCTGGAGTTTGTTGGAACTGCCTGAAGTGTGGCCCGCCCTACTTCAGTCCGCTGAGCGCCAGGCCGCGGATGAAGTACTGCTGCAGGAACATGTAAATCACCACGATCGGCAGAATTGAGAGGAAAGTGGCGGCCAGCAGTGCGCCCGTTTCATGACGCACCCAACCCGCCAGGTTGGCCAGCACCGCCAGACCCAGTGGCAGCGTCCGCATCGATTCGTGTTGCGAAATAACAAGGGGCCACACCAGGCTGTTCCAGCTGCCCATCAGGGTCATCAGTCCGACGGTCAACAGGGCCGGCTTGGCCATGGGCAGGACGATGCGAGCGTAGATTTGCAGGCGGCTGGCGCCATCGACGAAGGCTGCGTCTTCGATATCCGGCGGGATGGTGCGGAAAAACTGTCGCAACAGGAAAATGCCCATAATGTTGAGCATGCCGGGGACGGCCAGTCCCTGATAGGTATTCAACCATCCCAGTTGACGAATCACCAGATAGGCCGGAATCAGCGTGACCCACCAGGGGATCATGATGGTCGCCAGGATGAGCATGAACATGACGTCGCGCCCGATGAAGCGGATGCGCGCGAAGGCGTAGGCCGCCATGGAACAAATCAGCAAGGCACCCAGGGTCGTCAACACACCGACGATGACGCTGTTCAGGTAGAAGCGCGCGAAGGGCATGATCTCGAAGACCTTCGCGTAGTTTTGCGGGACCCACTCAGTCGGGAACCAGTGCATGGGGATGCGGCCAATGTCGGCGTTGGTCTTGAAGGAGCTGAGCACCATCCAGATGAAGGGCAGCGCCGTGCCGATGCCGCCCGCGACGACCAGGGCGTATTTGATTACCGGGAAAAATTGACGCCTGGCTTCATCCAGAATTGACAAGGTGTATTGCCTGTTGGCAAATCGTTCAGCGGTCATAGTTCACCCAACGCCGTGACAGACTAAAGTGCAGGGCGGTAATGATGAAAATGATGAGGGCCATCACCCAGGCCATGGCCGAGGCGTAGCCCATCTTAAATCGCTCCCAAGCCTCATCATACAGGAGCAATGCCGGCATGAGCGTGGCGTTGGCCGGGCCGCCGCCGGTCATCACGAAGGGGATTTCAAACTGTATCCAGACCGTGATGAGGGCGTTGGTGATGTAATAAAAGATGGTCGGCGACATCAGCGGCAGGGTGATGCGCCAGAGGCTTTGCCAGCCTGTGGCGCCGTCCACTTTGGCGGCGTCGTAGTACTCCGGCGGAATATCCAGCAGTCCGGCCAGAAACACAATCATCCAGAAACCGGTACCGGCCCAGACCACCACGAGCGAAACTGAAAGAAGCGCCCACTGGGTGTGACCCAGCCAGTTCGGTCCTTGCACCCCTACGTAGCGTAGCAGGCTGTTGACCAGACCGTAGTCCTGGTTGTAGGCAAAGCTCCAGACGATGGCGATGGCCACGCTGGACGTGACTGTGGGCAAAAAATACAGGGCGCGAAAGAAGGCGCGTCCGCGGATGTGCTGCACGGCCAGGGCCACGGACATTCCCCAGACCAGACCGAGCGGGATGGTGATGGCGGCGTAAACCAAAGCGTTGCGGTAGGCCAGGAGGAAGATCCTGTCTTCCATCAACTCGGCGTAATTGGCGAGGCCGACGTATTTGTCAGTAAAAAGCGGGTCCCATTCACGAAAACTAAGAAAAAGGGAGGAAAGCAGCGGGTAGGCCGTAAATACCGTGATCCATAACAGGACCGGCGCAATAAACAGCCAGCCCGCGATGTTGTCACGGCGGGTGGTTTCGGGTATCCGGGCCCTTACCCTGGCTACCAACCCTCCGCCGCCTTTCGCGGCCCTGCTTGCCATACCGTCCTCCGCGCGCCAGCCGACCTCCGTGCCCGCCCTGCCGGACGAGCACGGAGGTCCTTGCAGCTAATCGCGTTTAGCCACCAAGCGCAGCAGTCAACTCGGCAGAAACTTCAGTCAGAACATCTTCAGCGCTGCCTTCGTTCGAGTAAACGAGAGCGATCTTGGCCAGCGCGGCGTTCACCTCACTGCTGAACAGATGGCCGATCTCCTGGCGGGAAATGCCGTTGCCCAGCAAGGCACTCATGAACTCCCGCGTCATGCCCTGCGGCTGGTTGTCCGGCCACTGGTCGAAGCCCGCCTGTTCGAGCGCACTCTTGCGCACGGGCGGGGACGAAAGCGACACAAACATGACGTCAGTGGCGAATTCGGGGGAGGCATAGGCCTTCATGACCTCCCAGCTGGCGTCCCTGTCCGGCGCCGTCTTGGGGATCACCCAGCCACCGGTGAAATTGGGGATGTAGTAATTCTCCGAACCGGCCACGCGCGGCGGCAGACCAACGTCCCAGGTGAAGTTGATGTCGCTACTCCTGTAACGGAAGTAGCCCGCCTGCCAGGTGCCATCCAGCAGGATGCCCAGTTGCCCGGCCAGGAAAAGCTCGTTGGCGCCCGTTTGCAGGGAGCCTGGCGCCACCGTCGAGCCGTCCTCATGCATCATCTTCTGGTAGAGGTCCAGAAGGGCGATGGTTTCTGGATTGTCCAGCAGCGATGCCGTCACGTCATCGTTGAAGGCCATCTGACCGGCAAGGCCGGGCAAAAGATCGTAGGCCCAGTCCGATCCGGAGCCATAGCCATATTGCACGACCTGGTCGCCATCGTATTTGGTCAGCGCCTTGGCCCACTCGCGCAGGTCATCCCAGGTCCACTCGTCGGTGGAGGCCGGGGGCGTGATGCCGGCTTCCTCAAAGAGGTCAACGTTGAAGTAGCAGTGGAAAGCGCCCCGATCGTTGGTCATGCCATAGAGCTTGCCGTCGTAGGTCCACTCGGCAAGCGCCGCGTCGTCAAAGTCACTCAGGTCGAAACCGTCACGTTCGACAAGGTCGTCGATGGGGTCAATGACGTTACGGTCCAGCATGATCGGCGTATGGTAGGCGTTGAAGGTGATCACATCGTAGGGATCGTCACCGACCAGGCTGGTGAAGACCTTGCTGAAAAAGTCCGAGCCGATGTAATCGTACTGCACGGTGATGCCCCCACCGTCAGGCGGGAATCTGGCATCCATGAATGCCTGCGCGCCCTCGAGTTCGTGCGGCCCCCACCAGGTTGGAATGGTCACCACCTCGCTGCTTTGGGCGAGAGCCGGGCTTATGCCCAGGCCACCCATCGCCAGTCCGGTTCCAGCCAGACCGGTGGTCTTAAGAAAGTTCCTGCGCGAAAGTTTGTGGTTCATTTCTGCCTCCTGTACCAACGTACCAACTCTAAGATCAACATCATGCCTGGGCAGGGGGCCAGCCTGCCCGGATGCATCTTGCCGTAAACCCTTCTCTTGCTGGCTTAAGCGACCTTTCCAACTGCAGCTTCTGACCCGAAAGCCAAGCACAGTCTGTCCCGACCAACAACACTAGATGTGTCCAGGAGAATAACGGGAATTGAGCAAAGTGCAAAAAACGGTGGGGCTCGTCACAGCACTCCAGCCAGGCCCTGGTGCTTCACCGGGCAATCCCGCAGGACCCTGGCGTCGCCACTTGACAGTGCCGCCTGCCCACCCCTATACTGCCGCGGGCCGGACATTCCGGTCCCGGAATGGAATTCAGGAGCAGGAACGTGGGGCCGCTTCCCAAACGCAAGATTTCCCGTACACGACGCAACAAACGTCGTTCACATCACGCCTTGACGCTCAATCACCTCGTTGTGTGCGAGAGTTGCGGTGCATACCACATCGCTCACCACGTCTGCCCGGCTTGCGGCAGCTACAGGGGTGAGCAAGTCATCGAGGTGGACACGGACTAGCGACTCGCAGTTCGAGGCCCTTCCGTGAACAGCCAGTCCAAAACCGCTTTCGTCTTCCCCGGTCAGGGGTCGCAACTGGTGGGCATGGGCCGGGATGTTGCTGCCGCATTCCCGGTCGCCAGGGATGTCTACGCTGAAGCGGACGAAGTGGCCGGCTACGCCCTGAGCGAGCTTTGCTTCGACGGCCCCGCCGAAGTCCTCAATCAGACCCGCAACACACAACCAGCCATTTATGTCACCAGCATCGCCACCCTGCGCGCCCTGCAACACGCCCTGCCCAGCGCGCAGCCCGCGATGGTTGCCGGCCACAGTTTCGGCCAGATCACGGCGCTGGTCGCCGCCGGAGTTTTGAGCTTCGCAGAGGGACTGACGCTCGCCAAGGAGCGCGGTCGCCTGATGGACGAAGCGGACAGCCGAGCGCCCGGAGGTATGACCGCCCTGCTGGGCCCGGACATCGACGCCGTGCAGGCTCTGGTTGAACAGGCGCGGACGACTACGGGCGGAGTCCTGGTCGTCGCCAACGACAACTGCCCGGGCCAGACCGTGATTTCGGGCGACGAGGCGACCCTGGCCGTCGCGCTTGAACTTGCGCCTGGCATTCGCGCCCGCCGTAGCGCGAGATTGCCGATCAGCATCGCCGCGCATTCGCCGCTGATGGCTCCGGTCAATGACGAATTCGCCAGCTTTGTGCGGGCCGCTGAAATGCAGGGTCCGGCCGTCCCGGTCTACGGCAACCTGGGCGCTTCACCGCTCCTTACCGTGGACGCCAATCGCGGCGAACTGGAAGGCCAACTTACGGCAGGGGTGCGCTGGCGCGAATCCGTGCAGAACATGATCAGGGACGGCGCCGCGCGCTTCATTGAAATCGGCCCTGGCAACGTGCTCACCGGCCTGCTGCGCCGCATCGACCGCAAGACTCCGGGTCTCGCGCTAAACAGCTCCGATGCCCTGCAGAAGTTGGTCGACGACGGGTTCTGAGTCGCTTCAGATCCCCTTCAGAGCGGGTATCACCTGCTCGCCGATGAGCCGGATACCGCGCGCCGGGTCGACGCCGTGGGGCGTGCCGAACTCCACCCTTGCCGCCCCCGCAGCGTACAACGCTTCGCCCTGACGAATGAGATCATTGGCGTCGCCGGAAAAGGCGAAGCGGTCCAGCAGGTCATCCGAAATCAATCGTGCGGCCCCCTCTTCATCGCGCTGCTCGAAGTGCCGCTGCAAGGTGGCGATGAGCTCCGGTTCGACCTCCACTGTCGGATCGAGTCTGGAAACGATGGGCAGATACATGGCCACGCCGCGGCGCGCTGCAGCGCGCGCCAGTTCCCGGTCTTCGTCGGCGACGCAGACTGCGCCGATCGCCAGCGCCACGCTGCCCGTTTCGCGCCCGGCCCGGCGCTCGCCCTGACTCACCCAATGCCGGGCCAGGGACAACATCGCCGGATTGGTGCTGCCACCGATCTTGACTTCGTCGGCGATTTCTCCCGCCAGGGCACAAAGCCGTGGGCCCCAGCTGCCGATCAGGATCGGGACATGCGTCCCCAGCGGCAGCGCCCAGGGAGAGAACGCATGTTCGGCCAGAGGATAGATGTCGCCTTCCAGGCCGCCAGTTTCTCCCGCAAGCATGTAGCGAATGACCGCCACGCCCTCACGGATCGCCTGGAGGGGACGATCGGGTTCCCTGATGCCATAATCACCCAGCCAGCCGCCACGCACCAGACCCACGCTGACCCCGCCGCGCGCCAGTTGCGCCACGAGGGCCGTGTCAGCCGCGATATCCACCGGCGCCATGCGCGCCAGCGACACGCCCGCCGGGCCCAGACGCGCCCGGCGCAGATGCGGCGCCATCAGCGCCATCGGCAGATACGAAGGTGTGAAAGGCAGATCGCAATAGACATGCACCACGTCTACCTGATAGCGGTCGATGAGACCCGCCAGCGCGACGTATTCCGCCGGCGTCTTGTCGGTTTGAATGCCAAGGGCAACCTGTCTCATGTCAGTTCGTCACTGTCCAGCGTACGTCGGCGACGGCGTTCCATGCGCATGATGAGGCGTTCCTCGGGGTCCGGGCACATGAAGTGGGAATCCTGGGCAAGCCAGTCATTGCCGTCCAGTTCGCGCTGTTTGGCTGCCAGAAAGGGAACGACGGAAACGAGCGCATAGATGCAGAAGTGCTTGCCGGGCGGGATACGCAGGCGGCTGCTTTCAGTCAACTCAAAGTAGTCGCCCACCTGCATGCCACAGACCGATTCGCCCTCGATTTCAACCACGGTCACGCGCAGGTCATACAAGTGGAATTCGCGGCTCATTGCCTGCCTCCCCGGAACCAGGGCAAGACTTCGCGGCCGATCAGTTCAATGGCCTTCAGAGGCTCCGGCCCCAGCGGCGGGCCGAAGCTGAGGTGCCGCGCGCCCACGTTGACCAGTTCTTCCAGCCGCGGGATTAGCTGACGCGGCGTACCGACCACACCGATGCGGAGCATGTCATCGGTGACCAGGGCGCTGCCGCAGGCCAGGTCATTCTCCGCCACAACCGCCTGCTCGATGTCATCGAAGTCGCTGCGCGTCAGGCCAAGGCGCTCCAGAATCGTTGGGCTGAGGGCATGACCGTAAAACGCGATTTTGGCTCGCAGCGCATGTTCAGCGGCCAGCGAGTCCTCCGAAACCGAACACCAGATGCAGGCGGCCACGTCGATATCGACCAGGTCGCGCCCGGCCAGTTCCGCGCCTTTCCGGATCTGCGGCAGAACCCAAGAAAAATGCTCTGGAGGAAAGAGCAGGGGTAACCCGCCGTCGGCGTGAGAACCGATGGTCTGCAACATGCGCGGACTCATGGCGCCGAGGTAAATGGGAATCTGCCTGCGCAAGGGCGTGAAACGCAGCCAGGCCGCCTCCGACCACTGCAGGAATTGCCCGTCCAGCGGCGCCTGTTCACCGGCGAACAGCTGTCGCAAGACCTCAATGGTCTCGACGACCGCCGTAAGCGGCTTATCCTGATCAATCCCTATCCATTTGAGGAACTCGGCGGCCCCGGAAGCCAGGCCCAGACAAAAGCGCCCTCCGGACAGTTCGTCCAGCGTCGCCGCTTCCATGGCCATTTGCGCCGGATGCAGGGTGTAGGGGTTGAAGATGCCGCTGCCAATCTGGATTCCTTGCGTTTCCCGAGCAATGGCGGCCAACATCACCGTCGCGCTGCGTTGAAAGAGGTCATCGCTGAGCCAGAACTGGTCGAAACCGGCTCGCTCCGCCGCGACCGCCAGCGTCACCGTCTCATCGATGGGCAGGTCATTGTTAAGGCGAACGCTGAAGCGCATTCACTCCGCCTGAGCCGCGCCGGCGCCGATGATCGCGTCCGCCTCAATTTCGACCAGATAGCCGGTGCCAGGGAAATGAATCCCGCCGATGAGCGTATTGGCCGGCAGAATGTCACCAAAGATCTCCTTGTGGGCGTAGGCCGCGCCTTCCCAGTGAGCGAGGTCAGAAACGTAGATGCGGGTCCTGACGACATCCTTCAGGCTGGCTCCCGCCTGCAACAGGGCTCGTTCAATTTTGCGAAAGATATAGAGGCTTTGTTCGCGGGCGTCCGAACCATGAACGCGACCTTCCTCATCCGAGGCGGTCGTTCCCGAGACGTAGACCATGTCGCCGAATCGCACGGCGCGGGAATACCCTGCGCGGCTTTCCCAGATGCTGCCCGAAGGGATGTTTTGTCGTTTCTTCACGATCCTTCCCTTATGTTTCTGGTCAGTCAATGACAATGAGGTCCTGATAACCGTCGGTCAGCTTTTCGCCACCTCCTGGCCGCGCCACGACGACGTCTTCCACGCGCGCCGAGAACGTGTTGAACTGCATGATGCTGGGTTCGATGGTGAACAGCATCCCTTCCTGCAAAAGGGTCTGGTCGCTGGCCGTCAGGAAGGGCGGCTCATGCACGTCGAGGCCGATGGCGTGCCCAAGGCGATGGCGAAACTCCTCGTCATAGCCGCCGTCCTCAATGACCTGGCGCGCGATCGCGTCCGCCTGGGCTGTGGTGTGCACGCCGGCCTGCAGCGCCTCGATGCCCGCCGCCTGGGAAGCCATCACGAGTTCGTGAATGCGTACCAGTTCGTCATCGGGTTGGCCAAAGCTGATCGTGCGGCCGTAGTCATAGCAATAGCCTTCGTGGATGGCGCCGAAATCAAACTGCAGGGCGACCGGCGGGTCCAGACGCCTTTTCATGCTTTCCAGCCTTTGCCCCATCAACAGGGGGTGGTTGGGGCCGGAGCTGTAGAGAGAACTGGTGAAGGATTCGCCCAGCGAACCGTGACGGCGCAACTGGAAATTCACCTCGCTGATGATTTCCTGTTCAGTCATGCCATGTTTAAAGTTGGGAATGGCGTCACGGAAGGCCGCCTCGGTGATGACGCCGGCGGCGCGCATCACGTCAATTTCCTCCTCGCTCTTGATTACCCGCTGACTGCGCAGGATTTCCGTCGCAGAGAGGAAATGGGCGCCAGGCCGCAGGGCCTGAAGACCGAACAGGGTCTCGGCGTGGGCGCGGTCGCCCGTGGCGATGCGCGGCTGCGAGCCCACTTGCAGGCCATCGAGAATGTCGGCAACCATGACTCCCGGATCATCGTGGTCGCCAAGGACGCGAATGTTCAAGCCCTGCTGCGACCCCAACCCGCCGAATTCGGCGGTCATGCGCGGCAGGGCCAATACCGCCGGTCGGCCCGGTCTGAGCCAAAGCCCCTCCAGCCAGGCGCCGGGATGCATCGTCCAGCCGAAGGTCGGCAGGTCGCGCGGGACGCCCGTAACGTATTGCAGGTCGGCGGAGATCGGCAGAAATGCCAGGTCCGCCACTTCAGCCAGGTCCTGTTCAAACTGCTCCAGTCGCTCGTTGTAATTCACTTCAACCTCCCGACAGCGCATCGGCCGCCTGTTTGACGCACAATTCTCCTATGGCTATACTCTGGCAGGCAACCGACAAAAGGGCAAATTGCAGGAGAACAGATACATGCGTAAATCAGTAATGTTCGTACTCGCAGTGGCAGTCGTGCTTCTGGCCGGTTTCGGCGCTGCCGCCCAGGATGAAAGGGTACTGGTCATCGGCCACGCCGAGCAGACTGACTTCTATGACCCGGCCAATGGCTTTACAGGCACCACCAGCATGGTACGCCGGGCCACCTACGACACGCTCGTGACCTTCCCGGATGAGGACGCCAGCCAGATTCTGCCTTCGCTGGCTTCATCCTGGGCGATTTCGGATGACGGCCTGCAGTACACCTTCACCTTGGACGAAGCGCCGCGCTTCAACAATGGCGACGGTGTCACGGCCGACGACGTGGTCTTTTCGCTCCAGCGGCTGAAGTACGTAAACGGCAATCCCTCCTTCCTGGCCGATGGGATCGATTCCATCGCCGCCAACGAGGACGGCACGGTGACCATCACCCTGCCGGAGGCCCGCCCGTCCTTCATCACCGAACTGGCCAACACGGCCTTTTCAATCACTAATGCTGACGTGGTGCGCGCCAACGGTGGTACGGATGGCATGGACGCCGCCGAGACAGACGGCGCTGCCGAGTACCTCAACCAGAATTCGGCCGGCACCGGCCCCTACCAGTTGGAAAGTTGGGCGCTGCAGGACGAGACTGTGCTGGTCCGTAACCCCCACTTCGTTGGCGATGCGCCCTACTTTGACCGCATTCTGATCGTCAACATTCCGGAAGCTGCCACGCAGAAGGCCGCCCTGGAATCCGGTCAGATCGACATCGCCACGGACCTGTCTCCCGACCAGGTGGCAGACCTTGAGGGCAACATGGACGTCGCCGTCTGGCGCGGCCCTGGGCAGTGGCAACACTTCCTGATCATGAATGCCGATCCCGAGGTTGGCGGTCCGATGTCCAACCCCAGCGTTTGGCTGGCGGTCCGTCTTGCGCTGGACTACGAGGGTTACCTTGAGCTCTGGCCTGGCAGCACCACACCCGGGTCCTCCATGAACATCTTCCTTGCGGGCGCCTTCCAGCAAGACCGCGCCCTGAGCCGCGATCTTGATCGCTCGATGGCCCTGCTGGCCGAGGCCGGCTATCCGGATGGCTTTGACATCCAACTCAAGTATCCGGACTGGAACGCCTTCGGCATCGACATGAACATCAACGCCCAGAAGATCCAGGCGGACCTGGCCGAGGTCGGCATTACCGTTGAACTTGTGCCGGGCGAACTGGGCATCGCCCTTGAGGAATACCGCAACGGCGAGGCGGGCTTCGGTTACTGGATCTGGGGGCCGGACATCAACGACCCCGTCGACGTCCTGGCCTTCGTGCCTGGTGGCAAGGTAGCGACCGAGCGTCTTCGTTTCACCGAGGAGAGGGCATCGGCAGAGATTCTGGAACTGCGTGACGCTGTGAGTAAGGAATCCGACCCCATGCGTCGCGCCGACCTCTTCGAGCAGATCCAGGTCTGGCTGCAGGAGAGCGGAAACTTCGCGCCCTTCCTGTACCCGGCTACGCAGACTGCGCTCCGCAGTGACATCGTTGGCTACAACTGGCACCCGCAATGGGTGATGGACGTCGCCATTATCAGCCGCGACGAGATGTAAGTCTTCTCGCCGCAACCACCGATGGCGGGGCCTCCGGCTCCGCCATCATTCCTTATCAGCACCAGGGGATAACATGCCGCTTCAGGTCTTCATTCTGCGCCGCCTGTTGCTGACTGTTCCGCTCCTGATCGGCATTTCGCTTTTTTCATTCATCATCGCCAACGCCGTCCCTTCCGACCCAATCGTTGCCAATCTGCCACAGAACGCCCTAGACAACGAGGAAATGATCGCCGCCTTTCGCGCCAAGTGGGGGCTCGACAAGCCGCCGCACGAACAATACCTGACCTATCTCGGCAACCTCCTGCGAGGTGACCTGGGGGTCTCGATCAAGACCAGCAAGCCGGTTCTGGAAGACATCCGCCAGTTTCTGCCCGCCACTATCGAACTGGCCAGCTTCGCCATTCTGATCGGCATGGCCCTGGGAATAGGCACGGGAATCGTTTCGGCAGTTTGGCGCAACAGCATCGCCGATTACCTCACGCGCAGCTATGTCGTGGTTGGCGTCAGTTTTCCCATCTTCGTGCTGGCGTTGATTGGTCTGAACCTCCTGCACGTTCAATGGGGACTGGTGGCGGGGCCCGGCAGGCTGGACTTCATCATTCGGGACCCACCGGCGGTAACCGGCCTCTTCATGGTTGATGCCGCGATTGCCGGTCAGTGGGACAAGTTTGCCAACGCCTTTTCGCACATCATCCTCCCCGCCTTCGTGCTGGGAAGTTACGTCGCCGGGATCATCGCGCGGATCACGCGCTCTTCCATGCTGGAGGTCCTGGGCATGGACTATATTCGCACGGCCCGTTCACACGGATTGCGGGAACGGCGCGTCGTGATCCGCCATGCCCTGTCTAACGCCATGATCCCGATCGTCACCGTAATCGGCCTGTCCACGGCCAATCTGATGACCGGGGCCGTGTTGATCGAGTCAATCTTCGCCTGGCCTGGAATCGGGCGCTATGCCTTTCGCGCTGCGACGACCCAGGATTTCCCGGCAATCATGGGGATCAGCATCCTGATCGCCTCCATTTACGTGATGGTGAATTTTAGTGTCGATGTCCTCTACTACTTCCTCGATCCGCGCATCCGCGTCGCCTGAGCGCGTCGCGCTTTTGCGCTATCACCTGCGCAACCATCCCCTGGTGCTGGTGGGCATCCTGGTCGTGACCGGCTGGATTCTGGTTGCGCTGCTGGCCCCCGGCCTCGCCACCCATGATCCCCTGGCCCAGGACGTCTCCCAGCGCCTCGACGAGCCAGGCGAGAACGGACACATCTGGGGCGCCGATGCCCTGGGACGAGACATTCAGACCCGCGTACTCTACGGCGCGCGCATCACAATTCCTGCGGGCATTGCAGTGATCATATTTGGCAGCATCATCGGTGTTCTTATGGGCTCCCTTGCCGGCTGGCTGGGCGGCCTCTGGGATGAACTCCTCATGCGCATTACCGAGTTGTTCATGGCCTTCCCCACCATCATTCTGGCCATGGCCATCACGGCTGCCCTGGGCCGCGACATTCGCAACGCCATCATCGCGCTGGTCATCGTGTGGTGGCCCAGCTACGCCAGGCTGATCCGTGGCATAGTGCTGGAAATCAAGCACAACGAATACGTCGACGCCGCCCATTGCGCCGGAGCCACCGGCCCCTGGATCCTGTTTCGCACCATCCTGCCCAACGCCATCGCCCCGGCAATCGTGCTCATGACCCTGGACATCGGCAACGCCATCCTGACCTTCGCCGGATTGAGTTTTCTCGGGCTGGGTCCTCCACCCACTTCTCCCGAATGGGGCAGCATGGTCAACGCCGGCCTGGACAATTTCAGTCAATGGTGGATGTGGCTCTTTCCCGGTATGGCCATCGCGAGCCTGGTCATGGCCTTCAATTTCATCGGCGACGGCATTCGCGACATTTTCGACCCCCGTTTGCGCCGGGACTAGCCCCATGCAAGTTCCGACATCCCGCGACGTCGCCGCGCGTTTGTCGCAGTTGCCCGGGTTTCAGCCGCAGGAAATCGTACCTTTGACCGGGGGCATGATCGCCGCCGTCTACAGGGTGACCCTCGCAGAGGGACAGGACGTGGTGGTCAAGGCCGGCGACGCCGACAGCCGTCTGGATATCGAAGGGGACATGCTCCGCCATCTGGCGCAGGTCAGTGACCTGCCCCTGCCGCCCCTGATACATAGCGAACCCGACCTGCTGGTGCTTGGCTTCGTTGAGGGCAGCAGCGAGCTGGACGATCCGGCCCAGGAACATGCGGGCGAATTGCTGGCCGCCCTGCACGGCGTGGCCTGGACGCATTACGGCCACAGTCAGGACACGCTTATCGGCCCGCTACACCAGCCCAATCCGCCTTCCCCGTCCTGGATCGATTTCTTTCGTGAGCAGCGCCTGCTCTACATGGCGCATGAGGCGCTGAAGGAAAAGGCAATTGCCGCGTGCCTGTGTATACGCATTGAGACCCTTGCCGGCCATCTGGAACGTTGGCTTGACGAAGCGCAGCAACCCGCACTCGTCCATGGCGACGTCTGGGCGACCAATCTGTTGGCCAGCGAAGGTCGCATCTCCGCCTTTCTTGATCCCGCGATTTACTATGCTCACGAAGAGATCGAGCTGGCTTACACCACCCTGTTTGGCTCGCGGGGCCGCACCTTTGGCGATTCATTCTTTCGCAGTTACCAGGAGTTGCGACCAATTGCTCCCGGCTTCTTCGAGGAGCGGCGGCACATCTACAACCTTTATCCCCTGTTGGTGCACGCCCGGGTCTTCGGCCGCCATTACCCGGCGGAGGTGGCGCGAACTCTTGATCGATTCGGCTACTAGCCAGATTGCATAAATGCATCTGTGCATATATTCTATGGCGTGGGCGGGCTCCAGGGTTTACGCTGCTGCGGTAGCAAGCGTGAGAGCCAGGTGACATGGTAAGTTTCGACGGTGCCAAGGCGAAGAAGCCCGCGTCCTGATCCTGTTTCGGGTGCTTTGCCATGGCTCGTGGAACGAGCAGACCTGCCCGAAACAGCGGAGCAGGTTTTTTGTTGTCCCTTTGACGTTTGGTCTCAACGCCGGCAACCTGGATGAAGGAGATACACATGCCCGGCACGGTCTGTCCCGTATGTGACGCTGCCCTGGTAATCCCTGCGGACGTCATGGAGAATGAGCTGATTGCCTGCATCGACTGTGGCTCAGAACTCGAAATCATCTGTCTGGACCCGCTGCAACTGGAACTGGCGCCGGAAGTCGAAGAGGACTGGGGCGAATAATATGCATATCGGGGTGCTCATCACCCATGTCCGCGCCGAGGAAAAGTTGCTGTTGACTGCCTTGCGCGACCAGGGCGTGGACCTTGATGTTCTCCCTGACCGAGACCTGCTCTTCGATTTGAGCGCGGGGCCGGAACAACTTTCGTCCGTCGGTCGGGCCTGGCAGGACTATGACCTGGTGCTGGAGCGCTGCGTCAGTACTTCCCGGGGCCTGTTCGCCCTCGCTGTCCTGGATTCCTGGGGTGTCCGCACCCTGAACAGCTATCGCACGGCGACGATCTGTGCGGACAAGGCGCGTTGCAGCCTCGCATTTGCAGACGCAGGCCTGCCCCAGCCGCGGACACTCCTCAGTTTCGAGGCCCGAACGACCCTCGGGGCCATCGAGTCTCTGGGATACCCGGCCGTGCTTAAGCCTGTCACCGGTTCCTGGGGACGGCTGTTGGCACGCGTCAACGATGCGGACGCCGCTGAAGCGCTGATCGAACACCGTCAGACGCTCGGCAGCTACAACCATCATGTGTACTACAGTCAGGAGATGGTGGACAAACCTGGCCGCGACATTCGCGCCTTCGTCATCGGTGAGAGGACGGTTTGCGCCATTTACCGCACTTCCCCGCACTGGATCACAAACACCGCCCGGGGCGGCGTGGCCAGTAACTGCCCCGTGACGCCGGAGCTTGACAACCTGTGCCAACGTGCCGCGGCGGCGGTTGGCGGGGGGCTGCTGGCCATCGACATTCTGGAATCTCCGGATGGCGGACTGCTGCTCAACGAGATCAACCACACGATGGAGTTCCGCAACAGCAGCGCGCCCACCGGTGTGGACATCCCGGCCGAAGTGGCGGCCTACGTCCTGGCTCAGGCAAGCGTGCCGGCATGATTCGGGTTGGCATCGTCGGCGGCAGTGGCTTTACCGGCGGCGAACTGTTGCGCCTCCTGCTCTGCCACCCGGAAGTGGAGGTGGTCCAGGTCAGCAGTCGCAGTCAGACCCGGCGTCCCCTGCACCACGTGCACCCCAACCTGCGGGGTCACAGCCGCCTGCAATTCATTGCGCCGGATGCCCTGCAGCCCTGCGACCTGCTTTTCCTCGCCCTGCCGCATGGCGCCGCTGCCCGTGAAATCGAACGTTATGTCTCCCTGGCGCCGGCCATCATAGACCTCTCTGCAGACTTTCGCCTCAATGACGCCGCCAGCTGGGAACAATGGTACGGCGAGCCGCATCCCGCGCCGGACTGGCTGCCGCGATTTGTCTACGGCCTGCCGGAGCATCAGCGCGAGGGTTTGCGGGGCGCCACTTACGTCAGCGGCGTGGGCTGCAACGCCACGGCTATCAATCTGGCGCTTCTACCGCTGGTCAGGGCCGGCTGGATTGAACGGGCTGCCATCGAACTCAAGGTTGGTTCGTCAGAGGCCGGCAACAGGGCGACAGCGGGTTCTCATCATCCGCTGCGCAGCGGCGTTGTTCGCACCTACAGCGCAGCCGGCCATCGCCACATGGCGGAAGTTCGCCTGATTCTGGGCGAAGGCCTGCCGCTGCACTTTTCGGTCACGGCCATCGAAATGGTGCGTGGCGTCCACCTCCTCGCCCATTGCGACCTGCTTCAGGAGCGCGAGGAACGGGAGATCTGGCGCCTGTATCGCGCGGCCTGCGACGACGAACCCTTCCTGCGCCTCGTGCGCAGCAAGACGGGACTCCATCGTGTGCCGGAACCGCGCGTGGTGGCCGGCACCAACTATTGCGATCTCAGCTTCGAGTTGGAAAGCGACGGACGCCATCTGGTCGTTATGGCCGCCCTCGACAATCTCGGCAAGGGCGCGGCCGGCAGCGCGGTACAGTGCATGAATCTCATGGTCGGGCTTGAGGAATCGGCCGGCCTCACCTTTCCCGGCATCTATCCCTGAAGGAATGATCGTGCCCGCTAACCTGCTGGTGGTCAAACTGGGTGGCGCCGAGGGAGTCGATCTGGCGGCCACCTGTGAAGACCTGGTCAATGTCCTGCGGAGCGACCGGCGCCCGATGGTCCTGGTACATGGCGCCAGCGCCGAGGCGAACCGGCTCTGTGAAGAAGCCGGGCTGCCGCTGCGCACGCTGACATCCCCTTCCGGCCACAGCTCGCGCTACACGGATGCGCCAACCCGCGATCTCTTCGTGCAGGCAGCCGAAGCGGTGAACCGTGAGATGCTGGCCTGCCTCGGCCACAATGGCGTCGAAGCGACTGGCCTGACTGGTGACAAGATCGTGCTTCAGGCGCGTCGCAAGCAGGTCCTGCGCGCGCTGGTGGAGGGGCGTGTGCGCATCATTCGTGATGATTACAGCGGGACCATAACTGCTGTCGATGGTCAGACCCTGCTGGCGCATCTGGAAGCAGGCCGAATCCCTGTGCTGCCCCCTCTGGCCCACAGCAGCGATGGCCAGCTCAACATCGACGGCGACCGGGCTGCGGCGGCCGTCGCTGCGGAGCTTGGCGCGGCCGTCCTGGTCATTCTCAGCAACGTGCGCGGCCTCTATCGCAATTTCCCCGACGCAAACAGCATCGTCTCCGTCATTTCCGCCGGCGAGCGTGAGCAGGCATTGGCCTGGGCACAGGGACGCATGAAACGCAAGGTGCTGGCCGCCACAGAAGCGTTGGACGGAGGTGCGGGCCGCGTCATCATCAGCGACGGTCGTGTCCGCGAGCCCGTTCAGAATGCGCTGGCCGGCGCCGGATCGGTGTTTGAGTCATGAGCCTGCAGGAAATCGATCAGTCCCTGCGTCAAATTGAGACCGCCCGTACGTCAGGGGCCTACTTCAAAAGGCCGCTAACCCTCGTACGGGGTGAAGGCACGCGTGTTTGGGACGAAGAGGGGCGCTGTTACCTTGACGCCACCAGCGGCCAGGGCGTCGCCCTGACCGGTCATGCCCACCCGGTGGTCACCGCCGCCATCGCCAGACAGGCGGGCGAACTGGTCACCAGCCCCGAAATCTTCTTCAACGAACATCGCGCCCGTCTCTATGAACGTCTCGCAGCCCTGACGCCAGGCGACATTGGCAAGTTCTTTCTCTGCAACAGCGGCGCGGAAGCCATCGAAGGCGCGCTCAAGGTCGCCATGTTGCTGACGGGGCGCAGCAAGGTGCTGGCCACGCGCAACGCCTTTCACGGGCGCACGCTGGGCGCCCTGGCGCTCACCTGGAATCCGAAATACCGCCAGCCCTTCGCCAACTGGCACGCGGACCAGGTGCAACATTTGGCCTTCAATGACCTTGAGGCGGCGCGCGACGCCATTGACGAAAATACGGCCGCCGTCGTGGTTGAGGTTGTTCAGGGCGAAGGCGGCGTGCGGCCTGCCGAAACCGCCTGGCTGCGTGGCCTGCGGCAACTCTGTGACGACCATGGCGCGCTGCTGGTCATCGACGAAATCCAGACAGGGTTGGGACGCTGCGGCAGCTGGTTCGCCTGCGAACAAGCCGACGTCATCCCGGACGTTCTCGCCCTGGGCAAGGGCCTCGCGGGTGGTGTGCCGATCGGGGCTGTATGCTGGCGCGCATCCCTGGGCAGCCTGCCCGCCGGCAGCCATGGCAGCACCTTTGGCGGCAACCCCCTGGCCTGCGCCGCCGCCCTGGCCACACTTGCGGTGATCGACGAGGAGCACCTGCCGCAACGCGCAGCAGAATTAGGCAACTGGCTCATGTCGGAAATGGCAGGCATGCAAAACGCCTCCATCCGGGAGGTGCGGGGTCTCGGTCTGCTGGTCGGCATTCAATTGCGTGGACGTGTGACACCTGTGTTGAAGCGCCTGCAGGACCGTGGCGTCCTCGCCCTGCCGGCCGGCTTCAACGTGTTGCGTCTGCTGCCTCCCCTGCTCATCAGTGAGGAGGAATTGCAGGAGATCGTCGTGGCCATTCGCGAGTCGTTGGATGGCTGAAGAGTCGCGCCCCGACGACTGCGCTGCCGAGTCGTTGCTGCAGGACCTCGTCGCCATTCCCGGAGTCACCGGCGAAGAAGGGCCGGCCGCTCGCCATCTGGTCAAATGGATGGCTGCCAGCAGATTCGACGAGGCCTTCATTGACGACATTGGAAACGCCGTGGGCATTCTTGGCTCGGGTGACCGCGACCTGGTCCTGCTGGGTCATATCGACACCGTTCCCGGCGACCTGCCCGTACGTCGGCAGGGACGCCTGCTCTACGGCCGCGGCACTGTCGACGCGAGGGGTGCCCTTTGTGCCTTCGCCGTCGCCGGGGCGCGGGCAAGGCTGCCAGCCGGACTGCGCCTTGTAGTCGTCGGCGCCGTCGAGGAGGAAGGCAGCAGTTGCGGCGCGCGGCATTTGCTCGGGCGCTATCAACCCTGGGCCTGCGTCATCGGCGAACCCTCGCGCGCGGACCGCATAACGCTGGGGTACAAGGGCCGCCTGCTGGTCGAACGGAAATGGCGCGGCCCGTTGGCGCACAGCGCCGGTCAGAGCCAAAGTCCGGCGGAAAACGCCGTGGCCTGGTGGCTGGAGTTGCTGCAATGGGTAGAGCGACGCAACGAGGGAGTTTCAGGGCTCTTTGATCGCCTGGACGTAACCCTGCAGGCCATTGATTCGGGGCAGGACGGCGCCTGGGGAGAAACGGGCCTGACCGCCGGCTTCCGCTTGCCCTTGCGAATCTCGCCGGAGGAGCTGGAGGCCGAACTGCCAGCCGCGGGGGAAAACGCCAGCAGCATGGCCCGGGGCCACGAACGCGCCTGGCTCAGCCCCCGCGACAACCTGCTCAGCCGGGCCTTTCGCCGCGCAATCCGTCAGCATGGCGGCCGACCGCGCTTTGTGACCAAGACCGGTACGTCGGACATGAACCTGGTCGCGCCCGTCTGGAATTGCCCGATTGTCGCCTACGGCCCCGGTGATTCTGCGCTGGATCACACGCCTGACGAACACGTCGACCTCGACGAGTACCTTAGGTCGATTGACGTTTTGGTGACGGCCATTGAATCTCTCGCTCCAAACCGGAGTTGACCTACTCTTCGCGGGATTCGCCAAACTCCACACTCGTACCCAGGCCCTGCCCTTGCGCCTCCTGGTAAACCAGTTGCGCCGCCGCCAGGTCTTCGACCGCAAGGCCAAGTGAGTTGAATAACGTGATCTCGTCATCGCTGCGCCGACCCGGGGCACTACCGAGCAGGACCTCGCCCAGTTCTGCGCGAATGTGATTGTCACCGATCGCCCCTTCCTGCAAGGCGATCAGGTAATCTCCCGATTCATCAAGCGTGGATTCGCGCCGGTCCACGAAGTGACTGACCAGGGCCATGGCCGCCGAGTCCAGTTCTCTTGCGCCTGGCGTTGCGGCGCCTACTGCATTGATGTGCGCGCCAGGAGACAGCCATGTGCCCTCCAAAATGGGCAGGGTCGTGGCAGTCGCCGTGCAGATGAGGTCCGCGCCAGTCACGGCGGACTGCGCGTTTTCCATCGCCTCGACCTCCACGTCCAGTTCCTCACTCGCCCACCGAACAAAATCTGAGCGATTGGCCTCGCTGCGGCTCCAGACCCGCACGCGCCGTACAGGGCGCGCTTCCAGCATCGCCCGCAAATGCGAGCGCCCCTGCACACCCGCACCGAGTATCGCCAGGTCGCCGGCATCCTCGCGCGCCAGCGTCCGGGTCGCCACGCCACTGACCGCTGCCGTGCGAATGGCCGTGATCTCGGTTGCGTCCATCAGGGCCAGGGGCCGGCCGTATTGCGCGTCAAACAGGATGACCGCGCCCATATGTGAATCGTAGAGTGTGCCATGGTTGCCCGGCATCACCGTGATCACCTTGATCGCCATCGCCTCGTCTGTCAGGGCAGGCATGGCCCCCAGGATGCCGCGCTTTTCCGGCAGCCAGGTGAAGCTGCGCAGGGGGTTTTGCGCCTCGCCGCGCCCCAGTTTTTTGAGCGCCCCTTCCATCGCATCCATGCAGGCCGCCATCGGCAGCAACTGACGCACTTCCACCGCATTGATGACCAACAATTCCATCGTCCCCTCCCCTACATGCCGGTGGCAGAAAACTGCCCGCTCTGCCGATACTGTAACGCCTCGGCCACATGTTCCACAGAGACAATGTCGCTGGCGGCCAGATCGGCGATGGTGCGTGCCAGCTTCAGCACGCGGTGCAATGCCCGCGCCCCCAGCCGCATCTGTCGCACCGAGGCATCCAGAATCTGTCGCGCCTCATCATTGAGTTGACACATTTCCTGTACTTCACCGGGCCCCATGTCGGCATTCGCGAAGAGCCCGGGTTGCCCGCTGAAGCGTTCTGCCTGCCTCTCCCGTGCCGCCACGACGCGGGCGCGGATTTCCCGGGTCGATTCGCCAGGTTCCATGGTCATCAGCTTGTCATACTCTACCCGCGGCACGTCGACGTGCATGTCGATGCGGTCCAGCATGGGTCCGGAGATTCGGTTTTGGTACCGCTGGACCTGCGTAGGAGAGCAACTGCAGTGGCGGGACATATCGCCAAAGTGGCCGCAGGGACAGGGATTCATGGCCGCCAGCAACTGAAAGTTGGCCGGAAAGGTGAGCGAGCCGCTGGCCCGGCTGATTGTGACCCGGCGTTCCTCAATCGGCTGGCGCAACACTTCCAGCATGCGCTGACCGTACTCCGGCAGCTCGTCCAGAAACAGGACACCGCGATGCGCCAGAGAGATTTCGCCGGGACGTGGCACCGGCCCCCCACCCACCAGGCCGGCCTGTGAGATGGTGTGATGCGGTGCGCGAAAGGGTCGATGGCGCAGCAGGGGTTCCTCGCTCTGGAGCATGTCAGCCACGGAGTATATGCGGGTGGCCTCCAGCGCCTCCACACGCGTCAACGGCGGCAGAATACCCGGCAAGGCGTGGGCGCAGAGGGACTTGCCCGCGCCGGGCGGCCCCTTCATCAGCAGGTTGTGGTTTCCGGCGGCGGCCACTTCCAGTGCGCGCTTAAGATGCTCCTGGCCTCGAATATCGGAAAAGTCGATTTGCCCTTCAGATAGCGAATCGCTCCCCTCGTCCGGCATGCTGCGCTCCAGCGGAGCGACGGGATTCAGGCCATAGACGTGTTCGACCAGTTGACCCAGGGACTCCAGCGGGATGATGTCGAGGTCGTCCACCAGCCCCGCTTCCGGCGCGTCGCAGGCGGGCACGTAGAGCGTCTTGTACCCTTCATCGCGGGCGACGTTCGCCATGGGCATCACACCCTTGACGTGTCGCACGCTTCCGTCCAGCGAGAGTTCGCCGAGGAAAATCGCTTCGTTCAGCGCCCCTTCCGGTACCTGGTCGGTCGCCGCCAGCACGCCAACCGCGATGGCCAGGTCATAGGCCGGCCCGTGTTTGGGCAGGTCGGCGGGCGACAGGTTGACCACATAGCTCTTGTTTGGAAATTGCAGGCCGGAATTGCGGATGGCGGCGCGGACCCGTTCGCGGCTCTCACGGACAGCCGATCCGGGCAGACCAACCAGGGAAAAGGAGGGGATTCCGGCGCGGGGATTGAAGTCGGTCTCGACATCAATGATGCAACCGTCCAGACCGACGACGGCGCAGGCACGCACGATGGAAAGCATGGCAGTTCCTTGTCGGTTTCAAAGCATCAGCCACCCGACAGTATAACCGCTATTCAGAGCATGCGCTCAACCTCACATTCCCAGGTGCCGCTGATACATTCGCCGTATTCCCGTTCGCCGCCGCTGGCTTCGGGGCCGGAAATCCAGGGGTTTTCGCTCAGTTTCTTCTTCCGCCACTGGATGTCCTTCATCGACCCGTTGACGAAGTGATGCGCAATGCCGGCGCGGTCGCGGTTGGTCTTGTTGGCGCCCGTCGCATGGGCCACGCCATAGGCGAAGAAGGCCACGCCGCCGGCCGGCAATTCGATGGCCACCGCGTCGTCCTCTGGAGGGTAGCAGCAAATGTGGTGGTCGCTGAAGGGGTCGCGCGTATGCTCGTATTCGATGCGATAGCTGCCCGGGATGACCCGGATGGTGCCGTTGGCGACCGTCGCGTCATGGACCGCCGTCCACATGGCGGTGCCCCCCAGCGGGTCCGGGATGCGAAAGTAGGCATTGTCCTGGTGCCAGTTAGTGCCGGCGCCATGTCTTGCCGGCTTGAGAAAGACCTGATCAAGATGCAGAATCACCGGATCGCCAATGAGTTGGCCGATGGCCTGCGCCACCTTGTCGGCGAAAGGCATGGCGCGGAAAAAGCGGCTGTGCGGGTACATGGGGCAAAGCTGCAGATTGGCGGTCCGCTTTGAGTAGGTCGTACCGTCTCCCTCCGTACTGACGTTATGCAGGAGGCCGGCGTCCCGCAGACCTTGCAGTTCGATGCGCATGGCGGCGATTTCGCGTTCCGTCCAGAATTCAGGCACGCGCAGCCAGCCCTCTTCACGAAAACACTTCACCTGTTGCGGCGAGAATTTCATCGCAAGTCCCCTGCGCGTTACCATTTACCGGGAGCAGTATAGCGCAGGGGAGTGGAACAGAATGGCATTCAACGGGCTCGTTACGGGCATGAGCGATCTGGTGCGATTGTCCAACGCACGAACGCGCTCCATCAGCGCGGAAAACCCGGATGGCGCCAGGGGCCGTGGCGACCTCGCGACCGAGGGCACCGGGTTGCAGGCCGCGCGCGATCTTGGCCAGGGCTGGAAGGTCTCGCCCAGCATCCACATTGACGGAGGCACAGACGTTACCCTGGCCGACATTGCCGGTCCCGGGGCAATCCAGCACATCTGGTTTGCGGTTTCACACGGCAGCTGGCGCCAGATGGTGCTCCGCTTCTTCTGGGACGAAGAAGACTCGCCTTCGATAGAGGTCCCCTTTGGCGATTTCTTCTGCAGCGGCTGGAACCGGCACAGCACTATCAGTTCCCTGGCAATCGCAGTCAACCCGATCGCCGGCTTCAACAGCTACTGGCAGATGCCCTTCCGCAAGCACGCCCGCGTGACGCTGGAAAACATCGGTGAAGAGACGATCACCTGCTACTACCAGATCACCTGGGCGGAGACGGACATCCCGGACGACGCTGCCTACCTGCACGCACAGTGGCGTCGCAATAATCCCCTGCCTTACGGCCAGGTCCATACCTTGCTGGAAGGCGTGACGGGTCAGGGCCATTACGTGGGCACCTACATGGCCTGGGGCTCAAACAACAGCGGCTGGTGGGGCGAGGGCGAAATCAAGTTCTATATGGACGGTGATGAGCATCCAACCATCTGCGGCACCGGCACCGAAGACTATTTCGGCGGTGCGTGGGCCTTTCGCATGCCGGATGGCGACTATGGCGAATTCAGTTCACCTTACTCCGGTATGCCCCAGGTGCTGCGGCCGGATGGCTTCGAACAAAGCCAGACCCGATTCGGGCTCTACCGCTGGCACATACTGGACCCGATTCGTTTTCGGGAAGACCTGCACGTCACCATTCAGGCGCTGGGTTGGCGCAGCGGCCGTCGCTATCTTCCCTTGCAAGATGACATCGCGTCCGTCGCCTGGTGGTATCAGACGGAACCTCATGCGCCGTTTCCGCATCTGCCGGATGCCGACGGTTTGGAGGTCATCTAGGCTACGCCCTGTGCGTCAGGGACCGGGATCGTGCAGGTAACGTCTCCGCGTTTCCAGGGTAGCCGCCAGCTGAGATTCATCAAGCAGGGACCAGAAATCTTCCTCAGTGACGATGTTGCCCGCACCCTGCTCCGCATGACGTCGCAACCAGTCAAAAAAGGCGTCGTCGCTCAGGTCCTGGCGCAACTCGTGCAACATACGCGCGCCTCGCAGGTAGACTGCATTGATGTAGTCGCGGCGGTTTGCAAACTCGTATATGTCGCTGTCGACGTAGCCGCCCGGCGCGAAACGGTCGACCCGCCACTCCCACCACCAATCCAGCAAATCCGGGAAATCCGACTCCAGTAGCAGGTATTCGCTGTAGGTTGCCAGCGCTTCATCCAGCCAGGGCTCGCCGGCCTGGTCATTCGCCACCGAGCCATACCACCACTGGTGGGCAACTTCATGCGCAGTGATCACTGTCAGATAGCTGGCTGGGTTGCCCTCCCAGCTCTCGAACCAGTCCCGGCTGACGAAGACCAGACCGCTGAATTCCATGCCATCCGGGAAATCGCCCTCGACAACGGCAAGGCGCTTGAGGGGAAAGGGGCCGTAAAGCGCAGAAAAGCGCTCTACGCTGCGGCGGGTGACGTCCAGCGCCCAGGCGGCGGCGGCCAGGGCATCCGGCGAATTAGTGAGCGAATAGACCTCCAGTTGTGTCCCGTCGGCGAGTTCCGTTTCCGTAAGCTGGAAACGGGCGTCGATACTGAGCGAAAAGTCACGCGAAGCCTGCAGCTCGATCTGCCATCGCCAGTCGTCCACCTCGGTGACCAGGCCCGGCCCGGCCAACACGACGTCTTCCGACGCGTTCTCAACGTCGACCTGTACCTGCCATTCTGCGGGGTCCTGGGCAGTATGTTCGCCCAGATCAGCCGCTTCATTGACCAACCAGTTGCCGTCACGCCAGGGCGCGACCACTGGCAGCCAGTTGCCCAGGTTCATTTGTCGCTGGTTATGGCCCAGCCATCCCAGATAGTCGTCAGTCTCGAATGGCGGAACGTACAGTTTAAAGGCCAGCGAGAGTTCCACCGTGTCTCCTGGCTGCAACACTCCAGGCAGTCGGACCATGAGGCTGCGCCCCTCCAGAGTGAAATGCAGCGAGGTCTCGCCGGCGACGACCCGCTGGACCTCAACGCTGCCCGCCCGTCTGTTGGCCTCGACGAGCAGCAGCAACTCCTCCAGTGGGGATGCCGTATCGTTTCTGAAACGCAGGTCTTGCAGGACCGAGATTTCATTTTGCGCCAGATCAATGGTGGCATTGATTTCGTGTCTCACTGCACTTTGGTTGAGTGAAACTTCCTGCGCAGTGGCGGCGACCTGCGGCACCTCCGCGGGTGATGGCCGGGGAGTGGCTGTTGCAATCCTTGCGGGAGTTGGCGAAGGCTGACTCAAAAGCGCGCAGCCGCAAAGCGCGAGAATCGTCAGGAGCATGTGGGAAAGGCGCGGCATACAGGGCAGGATACTCGCCGGTCAATTGGACTGCCAGACAAGACCATCCATTGAAATTCCCTTCGGTCTGTGGCAGCATGCAGGCCCGTGGGCGAGTAAACACTTCGGCCTGCAAGGAGTTTCACGGTGCCCTTCCTTTCTTCCAAACGGACCCTGCGAGGCCTTTTGCGCCTCACGCGCTGGCGTGAATTCGTTTCATTTGTCGTTCCCCTGACTGTCCTGGGGGCCTTGCTGGCAGCACGGGCCAACGCCGCATCACTGGACTGGCGCCTGCCGGCCATCATCATTGCCAACATCCTTGCAGTGGCCTATGCCTTCATGATCAACGACATCGAAGACGCACCGGACGACGCGCGCGACCCCGCCCGCGCCGCCCGCAATCCTGTGGCCAACGGCGAAATTGGCAGGGGCCTGGGCTATGCCGCCTGCCGCACGGTGGCCCTTTTTACCCTGGTCCTTTACGCCACAGGCGGATTTCCCGTCCTACTGACCGGCATCCTGACTCTTCTTCTCTCACATCTCTATTCCTGGCGACCGGTACGGCTCAAGGCCTGGCCCGTCACGGACGTCGTTTCGCACTCACTGATGCTGAGTGGCCTGCTGTTGCTGGCAGGCTATTTTCTCTACGACGCCCAACCCGGGATCGTCTGGCTGGTGACAATCTCCGTGACGCTGCTCTCGGTCTATGGCCAACTCTACAACCAGCTGCGCGACATTGACATGGACCGCGCGGCAGGTCTGCAAAATACGGCCATCATGCTCGGCGCGGTCAATACCCGTCGTTTCATGTATCTGGCTGCCGGGCTCGGTGGGGCGTGCCTGCTGGCAGCCTTTGTGCGCGAGGTCTTTCCGCTTTGGCTCGGGCTGGGTCTTCTGATCAGTATCGCCGTCAGCCTGCTCTTCCGCCCGGCCACCGACATGCGCGGCAGTCAGGCGCTGGACCCCAGTGGCGCGGCCCAGGTGCAAACGTTGATCACGGTGAATCTCACGACCGGCATGTGGCTGGGCCAGGTACTGCTGGGCCAGTTCTTCCCCGCCTGAGGCAGCGTCCGGCCCGCGGTGACACTGGCCGATCTTCACGCCATTTGCTTTAACATGTATATCCTGTACATGCTGGCTCTGGGAATCTGGGCTGCCGGCATGGCGGCGCGGGATGCCTCGATAAGCGGTGGATTCTGGGGCGCCGTCGCCATCAGTGCAGGCCTGGCAGGCGTCACGCTGCTGGTTGGCGTCGCCCTGACCCTGCAGGACCTTCGACCGCAACGCCTGTTGCTCTATTACCTTTACATGCTGTTCCAGCTTGTGATCATGCCGGGCCTGTTTTCTCTCCTTCGCGGCCGCGATGACCGGCACGCCGCGCTGGCCTTCTCGATCCTGGCCCTGTTCAACGCGTCCACCGCCTTCAGCATGGCCCAGCGAGGCGTAACCGGACCGTGGTCAACACCTGCTGTCTGAGTCGCCGGCACGCTATACTGCAATCGAGGGTGAGTATGCCCGACCTTTCCCGCCCTGCCGCTGGCGGCATCAGGCCATGAATCCTCGAGTTTCCCAGTTGATGAGTTCCGGCACTTTACAGACCCTGAAAGGCATGGCGCGTCTGCATGAAATTGCCGCTCTCGTCAGGCGAGTCTCATACGATTGCTGGCCCGTACACGGCGAAAGGGAAATCGTCGGGCTGCTGCGGCGGCAAGATCTGGATCGGGCCCTGGAGCACGATCTTGGATTCCTGCGGGTGCAGGACATCATGCACAGCGAGTTCCCGCAATTGCGGGAAAGTGATGAACTGCCCGCTGCAGAGGCCACGTTGGCCCAACACGGCTGGGACAGTCTACCGGTGCTGGACGAAGCCGGTCAATTGCGAGGCATGATTTCCAGAGGCGACCTGCTACGTTACCGCGCCGGAAACCTCCACAGCGAACGCGTGGTTACTCTTTCCGGCACACCGCATGGCGAACTGATCCAGCGCATCGCAGACGTGGCGGCTGGCGCCGGCATTGATCTCTGGCTGGTGGGTGGCAGCGTTCGCGACCTGATTCTGGGAAGGTCCTGTGATGACCTGGATTTCGTCGCGGGGTCGGAATTGCGAAGTTTGGCCAGTCTCATTGAATCCCGGCTCGGTGGGACCTCCGGCCCGCTGACGCCTTTTGGCACGTTTCGCTGGTTCCCTGATGACTGGACGGCCGAGCGACTGTCGCTGACCTCGGATCGGCTGCCGCAGCACATTGATTTTGCGGGCGCCCGCGCCGAGACCTACGCCGCGCAGGCTGCGCTGCCAGAGGTCTTCAGCAGCAGCCTGCATCAGGACCTGTTGCGACGCGACTTCAGTATCAATGCGCTCGCCATTCCAGTCGCTCCGGCTGCGGGACCGGTAGTCGACCCCACTGGAGGACTTGCCGATCTCGACGCGGGGGTGATCCGCGTTTTGCACCCCCTGAGCTTCCATGACGATCCACTACGTATCCTGCGCGCGTGGCGCTTCCGCGCGCGCTTTGGCTTCGACATAGAGCCACGTACGGCGGAACTGATGCAGGTTGCCCGCCCTGCGCTTGCCCGCATCACCGGCACCCGGCTGCGCAACGAAATCGACCTGCTGCTACAGGAAGAGAGCCCGGGTACCATTTTGCTCGCCATGCAACGGGCTGACTTGTTGACGGAAATCCATCCCGGATTTCGTGTGCCGAATGACATTGAAACGCGGCTGCAGCGATCCCGGGACACCCAGGATCTGCCCGCTTGCAGTGACTCACAGTCAGGCATGTGGCATGCCCTGGCGAGCGACGTCGAGCCGGACAGGTTGCCGTCTTTCTGCGAGCGCCTGCAGATTGCTCCCAGGCGGGCCAGATCGATGGAAGCGGCCGCGCGGTTGCTGCGCCAACCCGGAATCCTGGCAGACGCGTGCGCAAGCACATTTCAGTTTGTGGAGCAGCTTTTGCGCGTACCAGCTCCTGCCCTCTGCTGCCTGGCACAACTTACGGTGGACCCCACACTGCGAATGAGACTTGAGGACTGGCTGCGTCGCTGGCCGGAAACCCGCGTTTACAGTACCGGACACGACGTCATTGCCATCGGTCTTTCGCCCGGTCCTGCAATAGCCAGCATTCTCCTGAAACTAAGAGTCGCCTGGTACGAAGGCTCGATCACCAGCGAGACAGAGGAAAGGTCAATGCTTGGTCAACTGGTTGTTGCGGAAAGGCAGTCTGCCGTTTCTGATGAGGCCAATGAGGGCAAATGAACTGGCGACGGCACACGATTTCATTCTCAATCATTAGGGAATCACGAAAGAATCCGGGGACACGACCCGTCCTGATAGAATAGCAGACAATCATTGCGTTCCCTCCACACAAGGAGGGGAAAGGTGAGCTCATGGAAATCCAGTTGTCACTATGGCTGGCCTTCATTGCCGGTCTGGTGTCTTTCATTTCGCCATGCGTCCTTCCCCTGGTGCCGGCCTATGTGGGTTACATGGGGGGGCGGCTGACCAGTTCCGTCAGTAATGTCGCCCTGGCAGGCGGGCCGGTCGTCGGCATCGGCACGGCCCAGCGCTTCATCACGTTCGCCCACAGTCTGTTTTTCGTCGCCGGCTTCAGCCTGGTGTTTGTAGGTATCGGCCTGGTATCGACGGCGTTTATCAGCGTGGTTGGCGGTCAAAACATCGGCACGATCACGGACCTGATCGGGCGGGTCGGCGGCGTCATTATTATTTTTCTTGGCCTGCATTTTTCGGGACTCCTCTCCGGTTGGCTGCAGCGGCTGAGGTCCAGTGAAACCCTGCTTGCCAGCCCCCTGTTCAGTCTGGCCGTGGCCCTGGTTGCTGCGGGTCTCATCCTGTGGGGCTTTGCGGGCACGGTCGCCATCCAGGAGTCAGACCTGTGGCAATGGGCGCCCTGGTCGCCGACCCTGGGCCTGATCGTGCTGGGTCTCTTTCTGGCCTGGTTGTTGCTGGGCGGCGCCTTTACTGATGGCGTCCGCTTCTGGCGCGCAACCATCGATCGACTTACCGGTTATCTTTACGCCGACACGCGGCGCGAGGTCAGCGCCAGCGGCGGCAAAAACGGCTTCGCCAGTTCGGCGCTGATGGGTGTGGTGTTTTCGGCCGGCTGGACACCCTGCATTGGCCCGGTGTATGGCGCAGTGCTGACCCTGGCCGCCAATGGTGGAGACGTCAGCCAGGCGAGCATCCTGTTGGGGGCCTACTCACTGGGATTGGGCGTTCCCTTCATGCTCACGGCCTTCCTGCTGGATGGCGCACAGGGCATTTTGCGTCGCCTGCAGCGGCATCTGCGCAGCATCCAGTTGTTGAGCGGAGCATTCCTCATCCTTGTCGGCCTGCTCGTTGCCAGCGGCACTCTGCAGGGTCTCAGCGCCACTCTGGCCACCGGCGCTTTCGCCGAAGCGGCCATCAATCTCGAGGAGCAGGTCCTTGACAGTCTGATCGGCGAACCAGGTGCAGAATCGGCCGGCGAGGTCGATGCGCCTTCCGCATCCAACGCGCCGGCCGGTTTCGAACAGTTGGCGGCGAGCGCACCGTCCACGGGCACAGCGGCCGGACAGATCGCCCCGGATTTCGCGACGACCGGCGATGACGGCCAAGCCTTGCGTCTCAGCGACTATCGGGGCCAGGTTGTCTTGCTAAATTTCTGGGCGACCTGGTGCGGACCCTGCCGCATTGAAATGCCGGAATTCGAGCAGATCTACCGCGACCGGGCGGGTGAGGACTTTGTCGTAATTGCCGTCAACAATGCCGAGTCGGCAGTCGCAGTGCAGGAATTCCGCGAGGAACTTGCCCTGTCATTTCCACTGGCCCTCGACGGGGACGCCTCCATACAGGCGCTCTTTGGCATCAGCAATTACCCCAGCACGTTCCTGCTGGATAGGGATGGCAAAATACTGTCCCGGCACTTCGGAGCGCTGACTGTCGAACAGATTCATGAACTGGTGGACGGAGTGCTGGCATCCTGATCCCCGAATGAAGGGCCTTTCCGATTCCGGGGCGGCCCTGTGAACCCGGCTCGTGCTTTCTTTCGCCGCGCCGCCAGTCGCCGCAATCGAATGCTGCTGGGGATCTGCCGTCACTGGCTGGAACTCGTCACGTTCTTTCTGGCGTTGTATGTCGCCTTGCCCGTTCTGGCGCCGGTCTTCATGAAGCTCGGGCTGGAAGCGCCGGGCAGGGTCATCTACACCATATACAGTCCCTTTTGTCACCAGTTCGCCTTTCGGTCCTGGTTCATCGGCGGACAGCAAACGTTATGGCCGCGTGAACTCGCCGGGCTGGATGACGTATCCTTTGAGCGCGCCGCCCTGGATTCTCCCGCCTTTCGGGAGCTGTATGCTCACTTTGCCGGCCGAAATCCGGCGGACATAGCGCTGGATGACCTGTCGGACTTCACCCCGGCCTTGCAATTCGCGTCCCGCGCGTTCCTGGGCGATGAGAAATTCGGTTACAAGCTGTCGCTCTGCGAAAGAGACATCGCGATTTACGGCGCCATGCTCGTCGGAGCCACGCTGTACCGGCGTTGGCGGAGAAACTTGCGGCCGGCGCCGATCTGGCTCTACGTATTACTGGGGCTGGCTCCGGTCGGGATTGATGGTTTCAGCCAGCTGTTGGGCTACCCGCCCTTCAGCCTGTGGCCGCCGCGGGAGACGACGCCCGCTTTTCGCTTCGTCACCGGTATGCTTTTTGGACTCATGAATGTTTGGCTGGGATTCCCCTGGCTGGAAATCAGTTTCCAGGAATTGCGGGAGCCGCTGGAACGACGCCATGTTGGCCGCAATTGACTGTCAGGGCGATGAGCATCAATCCGCGGCAACGGAGATGCGACGCTTGAACAACAGTCGGTAGAAGTCCCCGCCCTGCAGTTCTTCCGACAGCAACTCCCAGCCCTGCGCACCCAGTTCATTCAGTTTGCGCGTATAAAAGTGTTCCACCGTGGTGAAAGTTTGGCCGGCGAGAACCACCCGGGCATCGGCCTGCTGCCGTTCACTGGCTTTGACAAAGACCTCCAGGTATTCCCATGCGCCTGCCGGACTGGCGGGCGATTCAGGTGTGTCGGCTGCCATCTCTTTCAGACGGGCCAGCCAACCCCGAGCCGTCTCGTTGGACGGCATGGTTTCCAGAATCCGGCGCGCCGCTGCCGTCTGTTCCTCGGCGATCAATTGTCGTGCTGCCCTTAACTTGATATCGGACACAATTTCACTCCGGCATCAACGGAAGTTTGCGGCGCCCTGGCCGGACGCTCCCCTGGTACCCCTGCGATAGGCCCGCGAATCGAGGACCCGGCCCAGAGTCCGCAACAGGATTTCCAGGTCCAGCAAAAGGGAGTGGTGACGCACATAGTACAAATCGTATTGCAGCTTGACCCAGGTCTCGGCGACGTCCATGGCGTAATCCTGGTGCACCTGGGCCCAGCCAGTCAGGCCGGGCAGCATCGTCTGCCGGACGCGGTAAAATGGAATCTCCCGGTCCAGCCTTGCGACGTGTTCCGGTCGCTCGGGCCGCGGCCCAACCAGGCTCATCTCACCGCGCAGGATGTTGAGCACCTGGGGTAATTCATCCAGATGGGAACGTCGCAGGAATCTACCGATTCTGGTGACCCGCGGGTCATCGCCCAGAGCAAAAACGGCGCCAGTCTCCTCTTCGGCATCGGCGAACATCGTGCGGAACTTGATCATGCGAAACAGTCGTCCGTTGAGACCCACACGCTCCTGGGAATACAAGACTCTGCCACGCGAATCAAGACGTATGGCCAGCGCAACCAGAGGCAACAACAGCAACAGAATCACTGCGCCCACCAATGCAAACAGGTAGTCCAGCACGCTCTTGACCAGCAACCAGGGGCGCAGGTCTTCTGTGTTCGGCGGCAACAGGATTGTCCAGTTTTCGCCCACCACGCCAACGGGAAAACGACCGGTTATGCCTTCATAGAGTACGGGCATTGGCAAGATATTAATGCCGGCCACCGTGGCATCCATGACGCCACGGAGTCCGTCGCCCTCCAGAGGCCGGGTGGCCGTCACGATGATGTCACTCACCCGTTTTTCCCGGGCCAGTTCCGTCAGACCAGTGCTGCCTTGCAGAGATTCCAGCTCCCTGGTGTTGAGCACGTCGACGATGACAAATGCATCGGCAGCCTGTTCCTCAATGGCTTCCCTGATGAGCTGCACGCCTGCGCCGTCGCCAATGACCAGAATGCGACGCGCTTCGCTGGCCCAGTCGCTGAATGTCGGCCAGATCAATCGCCACAGCACAATCAGCAAAACGGAAGACACCGCGAAATAGAGCATAAAGAGTCGCGGCAGTTCGTTTCGTTCGGCGAGGAAAAACACGATCATGTAAAAGAGTAAAATCTGCAACGTGACCCGAATCAATCGTAGCAGGATACGGGTTGGGCTCCAGTCGAGAGACAATCGATACAGGTCATTGGCGTTGGCCAGAACCAACCACACCACGGCAAAGAAAAGAAACCAGAAGGCCTGGCTGACAAAATAGGCCCGGTCAATCACAAACTGGCTGCTAAAGGCGCGCAAAATCAGGGAAACAAAGACAGAAAGCAGGACGGCCAGAACGTCACCGGCCATCAAGAGTCTGACCCGTTCCTTGAAACGCAACTGAAGACGCCGGTTCATCCCTGCTCTGGCGCTGCCGTCCGTTTGGCGGGCTGAATGCACTTCCAAACTATAGCAGGGCAGCAGGGTTTGGCACGAATCAGGCTGGTCAGTATACTGAGCCGACACTCATCATCCTGGTGCATTGTCGGTGAACCCCGCCCTGCAGCTTTATCACTTGCAGCAACTGGAACAATCTGCCTTGCAGGCCCGGCGACGCCTGCAGGACATTGCGCAGGCACTGGCTGACGACGCGGAGATTCAGGCAGCCGAATCACAATGTCAGGAAGTCCGCGACGTACTCAGGCCGCTGCGCAATCAATTGCGCGATCTGGAACTGGAAACGGCCGGGAATGAAGAAAAGATTCGCACCACGGGAGAGTTGCTGTACAGCGGCACGGTCAAAAGCCCGCGAGAAATGCAGGACATGCAACTTGAAGTTGCCTCCCTGACGCGCCGCAATGGTGACCTGGAGACCAGGTCACTGGAGACCATGATGGCCATTGAGGACGCTGAATCCCGCCTGACTGATGCGGAAGAAGCTCTGGCAGAAGTCATCGGTCTACGCGGCGATGCCCATCAGGAACTCATTCTTGAAAGGGATGCATTACAGACGTCTTTGCCGGAACTGGAAAACCGGCGTCAGAATGCCCTTGAGAAAATCCAGCCGGAATTGCAAAGGCAGTACGATGCTCTCAAGCCGCGCAAGGGAGGCCTGCCGGTCGCCCGCATGGAAGGCAACAGTTGTACACTCTGTGGCGTTGCGCAAAACATCACTGCCGAACGTGAAGTGCGTCAGGGGCGAAGACTGGTCGCCTGCGCCAATTGTGGCCGCATTTTGGTCGTGGTGCCGGCCTGAACCCGCCGGGCGTACGAAATCCGCCAGCGCAAAGACGAGCGCGCCGCCTGGCCCCGGTCAAAAAATGGCACGAATAACCATCGACAACACAGATATTCCGAAAAACACCACCAGTGGACTGAAATCGATGGTGGAGCCACGGGGCAGACGTCGCCGGACCGGTTCAAGCACGGGCTCCGTCACGTCAAACAGGAACTGGACGATCGCATTGCTGCGATCAATGTCCGGGAACCAACTGAGCAAAACGCGCGCCAGCAATACCAACTGATAGATTTGTAGCAACTGTGCCAGCAGATCACCAATCGAGCTCATTTTTCATACTCCCGGCGGGGTCCGAAAATGGCCCGGCCAATTCGAACGATGGTCGCGCCCTCTTCAACTGCGACGGGGAAATCCTCCGTCATTCCCATACTCAGTTCCGGCAAGGGCACGCGGAAATCCCTGGCAAGCGCCACCCGCAATGCCGCCAACTGTCTGAAGACCGGTCGCGTTGCTTCCATTTCGGAGACAATTGGCGCCATCGTCATCAGGCCTGTCACCCGCAGTCCAGGCAAGGCCATTATCGCTTCGCAGTCCTGCCAAAGGCTGGCGCGCAGTTCCGTATTCTCCTGCCAGCCATGGGCATGGAAACCGGCCTTGCTGGCCTCACCGCTAACGTTGATCTCAAGCAACACTTCCAGCGTGTCGCCCCGCTCGCCCATCAACGCTGACAGGCGACGCGCCAGCCTTACCCTGTCCACTGCATGAACCACGTGGAACAACCCGGGCACCCGCCTCGCCTTGCGACTCTGGATATGACCCACCATGTGCCAGACGACCGGTTCCGTAACGCAGTGCTGCACTTGCGGGATTTTCGCTACAGCTTCTTCTACGCGATTTTCGCCAAAATGTCGCAAACCTGCTGCTGCTGCCGCGCAAACTGCCTCAGGCGATTGTTGCTTGCACACCGCCAGCAAGGTGACGCCAGAGGGGTCGCGTCCAACCCGTTTGCAGGCCGCATCGATCTGCTCCCGGATGCGTTCGATATTGGCAGCAATGCTCATAAGGTCATTACAGTACAAAAGCGTCCGGTGCGCCCACCTTCCGCGCGATGCGAATAAAACTCGTCCAGATGGCTGGCGGTACAGAGCCCGGCGAGTTCGATTTGTCGTACACCTGCCCGTTCCAGCAACAGACGGTTACAGGCCCAGAGGTCCAGCCAGGCGCTGCCATCCGCCGGGTCCCGCTGTACCAGGCCCTCCAGGGTGCCACAACAATGCTCCACAGCCTCGACCACTTCTTCCCCCACCTGATAACAGTTCCGCCCGATGGAAGGACCGATACCCGCCTCGATGTCTTCCGGTCGGCAGCCCCAGGCGTTCGCCATCAGATCCACCATGCGCCCGGCGATGTCCTGCACAGTCCCACGCCAGCCGGCATGCGCCATTCCGATGACCCGACGCACGGGATCGTAAAATAACAGGGGCACGCAGTCCGCAAATCGCATGACCAGTGGCGTGTCCGGTTCGGCGGTCAGCATCCCGTCCGCCTTCGCCAGCCAGCGTCGATTGCGCACCGGGCCCTGCGCCAGCACAATGTCCGCGCTGTGGACCTGCCAGACCGTGCAGGCGCGTTTTTCATTGACGGCCAGCGCGTCAAAGATTCGTTCGTGATTCTGGCGAACGTTGCGGGGTTCATCACCAATATTGCCACCCGTGTTGAGGGACTCCCAGGGCGGTGGACTGCAGCCACCCCTGCGCGTGAAGACGCCGTGATTCAATTGGGGCCAACTGTCAAAACGGTACCAGGCCAGTCCCGCGTCTTCCACCCTGATCATGGGCAAGTAGCCCTTCCCCGGCCAGTTGCCAGCCACGGCAACAGAGGACTATACTGCCAATTATGAACCAGCCTCGCGGGATTTACGAACCGGAGCGGACCTTTGGTTCACACCTGGCCCCTCCCAGGCGCAGCGCGCTTTTAATCCGGCAACTGCGTCAATTGCTGGACGTGGGTCTCGAGTTACTGTTTCCGCCCCGCTGCGCCGGCTGCCAGCGCGTCGACACGATCTGGTGCGAGGAATGTCAGGAGCAACTGGATGCCATTCCCTTCCCCGCCCGGCAGACCCGCGCGCAGGGCCCGTTTGCCGCACTTGCCAGCAGTGGGGACCACGAGGGCCTTTTGCGTCAGGCACTGCTCGCCCTCAAATATGAAAGTGCAACGAAACTTGCCTGGCCGCTTGGGAAGCGACTTGCAGCATTGGTTGCAAGTTTGCAGTGGGAACCTGATTTCCTGGTGCCGGTGCCGCTCCATCCCTCCCGCGAAAGGGAACGTGGCTACAATCAGACCAGGTTGCTTGGAGAGGCCCTGGCGCAGGATCTTTGTATCCCCCTGGCGGATGACGCCCTGTACAGGACAGGCAACACACGGGCCCAGGTTGGGTTGACTCGTCGGCAAAGAGTGGAAAACGTCAGCAACGCCTTTGCGGTCAACAGAAGTCGGATTAAGGGCCACGACCTGCTACTGGTTGATGACGTCTACACGACAGGCGCCACACTGGGCGAATGCGCCCGCGCGCTCACGGCAGGGGGCGCCCGATCGGTCTTTGGCCTGACCGTGACGAAAGCAGTTTCACCGGCAAAGCATGGCGGAGGAACCCCGGAATGGATGTAAGAATCGAAGGCAGCAACGTCCGGATCAGTGACGAACTGGAACAGTACACGCTCAAAAAGCTGGGCCGGCTGGACCGCTACTTGCCGCGTATTCAAATTGTAGAAGTGGATCTGTCCCATGAGCATACGCGGCGCGGCAGCGATCGCGTAAGCGCCCAGATAACGCTGCGACATGAGCGTGGCGCCATCCTGCGCGCCGAGGAAAAGGCGGAGGGCGAGATCCGCATTGCCATCGATGGCGCCGTAGGCAAGCTGTATCGACAGATTCAGCGCTTCAAGGGTAAACGAAAACGTCGTGGGCGGGACCGCTTTGTCGCCACCGTCGAGGAGTTGTCTCTCGCCGAGGACATTCCGGATGTTGGTGATTTCCAGTTTGATTTCTCCACTGCCGGGGAAGACCAGGCTGGATTGCCAATCGCCCGCCGCAAGGACGTCGAACTCCAACCGATGTCTGAACTCGAGGCCATTGAACAAATGGAACTGCTGGACCACGACTTTTTCATGTTTTACAACGCGGACACACAAATCATCAACGTGCTTTACCGGCGCCGCAAGGGAGACTACGGCCTGCTGGTGCCGATCACGCCCTGACGGGCGAGGCCGCGCAGCCGACGAATGGTCTGGAATTCATACCAGGCCATCAACAGGCACAGTCGCAGTCCGTGCCAGCCCTCGCGGTAACCCTGCAGGGTGACGTAGCGCCAGCGAAAGTGGTGCAAAGGTTGCAGAAACAGGTCTCGCAGCGACGCCTGTTCGCCCTGCGCATGTCGCATCCCCGCGGCCCGCTCGCTGTAGTCCCGCTGTTTGCGCATGAACTGACGCAGGGAATCGTAGTTGTAATGCAACAGGGGTTGCTCCAGAGTGCCAGGCTCTTCTTCAAGCTGCACCAGTTCATGCACCGGTCGTTCCGGGTCATAGCGCACGCAGCCGCCTTTCAGCAGACGCGTCTGATAGTCCGGAAACCAGCCGGCGTGCAGGGTCAGACGACCAAAAATGATGTTGTGGCGGGGAATGCGCCAGGCAGTCCCACCGGGCCAGGCAGATAACGCGGCCTGTATTTCCGTTGCCAGCTCTGGCCGCACGCGTTCGTCGGCATCGACAAACAGCACGTGGTCAGCTTCGTCACGGAGCAATTCAAGCGCGTAATTCCGCTGGTCGGCATAGTCTCGGAAGCGACGCTGTTCCACGCGCGCGCCGGCATCCCTGGCGAGTTCGGGAGTTCCATCGCTGCTGAAAGAATCCAGCACCAGCACCTGGTCAGCAAAGTCCAGACAGTCGAGACATTCCCGTATGTGGCGCGCCTCGTTGAACGTGAGAACGACCGCTACGAGGCCCTGCCCCTGCTTCACCGTGAATCTACTCCGGCCCGCAGCTCTCCGATCAGAGTCCGGTAAACTTCTGCCAACTCAGTATCGCGTTTCTCGTGCCTCAGGCGCCATTGCAGCCCCAGGACAGTCAGCCTCCGCGCCAGGCGCTCACGCCAGGGCGGGTAGTGCTTTCGAAAAAGACGCGCGCGACTGCGCCAAAGCTTGAGGAAACTTTCGGGGCGCGCCTGGGCGCTGCTGCGTCCTTCCAGGTGCGTGACCCGCGCTGCGGGCACGCAGAGGATCTGCCAGCCAGCCTTGCGAATGCGCCAGGCCCAGTCAATCTCCTCGCAGTAAAGCGCGAATTCCTCGTCAAACAACCCCGTTGTCTCAATGGCCTCGCGCCTCAGCATCATGGTGGCGCCAAGAGGGAAATCGATGCGAAAGGGCCTGCCGGCAGCATAACGGCTGCGAGGGTAACGCCCGTTGAATCGTCCTTCAATCAGACGACCTGGCAGAGGGAAGAACTCTGCCCACAACTGGCGCAGGCCGGGAAACATGAAGGCCGAATGCTGAAAACTGCCATCTTCGTAACGGAGTTGCGCCCCCACCAGGCCTACACCTTGCGTGCCGACCAGGGCCTCGTAGAGCGTGCTGGTCGCGCCTGCAGAGCTTTGCGTATCCGGATTGAGCAGGTAGACGGCGCGTGGCAAGCCATTGCCCGACGGACGACCGAATCCCATGGCGCGCATGGCGAGGTTGTTGCCAGCGGCGAACCCCAGGTTTTCCTCGCTGGCCAACAATTGCACCTGCGGGAAGCGGCGCGCAATGGCTTCCACCGTGCCGTCCTGCGAGGCGTTGTCCACGACCCAGACCTGGCTGTCGGCAGGCCCATGGGCTTTAAGGTCAGCGTACAACGTATCCAGCGCATCCAGCGCCAGGTCACGAACGTTCCAGGTGACCAGCACCACGGCCAGGTCCGGCGCAGACTGTTGACCTGGGGCAGGATCGTTGTTCACTCCACCAGCTCAATCTCTCGGCTGCCGACGTTGCGATTGCGGATGCTAACCTCTACGTCCTCGTGAATGAGGCCCGCCCAGCAGTTCTGCGGGTTGCGGTCCTCAATATGATTGAAGCGAATGCCGCCCCAGACAACAACCTGTTCTCCAGGTGGCAGAAAGCTGTAGGTGTTGCCGCTGTCCGGGTCGAATTCTTCGTAAAGATCGCTGTCCGTGCCCAGCGCCCAACGCCAGGGATAATCCGTCTCGGCAGTCGTGCAGTCGATGCCCACACGCCATGCTCCGGATTCATCGAAGGCGTTTAGCGTGGCCGCGCGTTGGTCCTGCTGGTAAACCGTGCCCGGAGGCGGGCCGGTCGTCCGCAGTGGCACTTCACTGTAGTTTTCGACCGTCAGCCGGAACACAAGCATCTCTTCCCGAATCCGAAGGGTTAGCGCAGTCAAGCGGTTGTCCTGCACATTTTCGGGCACTTCAAGCAGGGCGCCAGGCCGGGCGACACTGGTCAGATAGCGATGGTCCCAAGGCTGCACGGCGAAGGCCACGTCGACCCCGACCGATTGTGGCACGATCTCCGCCAGCGGCTTGCCGCCATTGCGCAGGGTCAATTGCGCCCGCTGTTCAACGACCTGGCCCTCGTCATCCACGGCACGCGCCACCACCTCGTAGGTGCCATCTGGCGGCGGATCGGCACCGAGGTCGACACCGCCTTCGTAATCGAAGATGTGGCGGCCGGCTTCGCCTGGTTTGCGGCCTTCCTTGCGCGGCGCCACGTAGATCCTTTGCCCGTCACCGCCCAGCAACCAGACCTTCAGTTGGGCCCCTTTTTCCAGATAGACGTTGATTTCCGTGCGATCGCTGATGCCATCCTGATTCGGGGTGAAAACGTCAGGCCACACAGTGAAAGTGCTGATGACCGGCAATGGCGAGTCCGCATCCTCAATGGTCAGGACACCGCTCCGCTCGTCCCTTGCGTCGCCATCACTTTCTGCCGCCAGCAAGCGCCAGGTGTAATCACCATCGGGCAACAGGCGACGCAGCACGTCGAATGTCAGCGCTTCGTCAGGCCGGACCCAGCCATCCACCACGCCGCCAAATGCGACCGAGTAATCCCCCCTGGGGCGGGGCTCGTCCCTCCGAAAGGTGTAGAGGGAGCCGCCCTCGCCTTCAAATTGCAGTGTGATCAGAGCGTTGCGGGAGAGGTTGTACTTAAAAAGGGCGACGTCGTCCCTGCCGTCTGCGTTGGGACTGATGCGCGTGGCTGAAAAGGCTGCCTCGCCGATGAGTGGCAGGTCGGGCCTGACCAGCGCCTGGCCAATCACCAACACGGCAGCGGCGCCGGCGACCACGGCCAGCAGCAACACAACCCGCATGCTTGCGCCTTCCCCCGCTACAATCGCACCAGTCTGGCCTGGCGGGCGTCCCTGTGTCAAGTCAATCAAGAGCCTCTGTACCACGGCCGGTCAGGGCGGTCGGGGTGGCGCTGTGCTTTACCCGTCACAGGGGCCAGGGTAGAATATTTGCACCATTGCCCCGGGAGGTCGACGCGCTTCATGCCTGGTGAAACGGGTGATTTCTACAGTGTACGCGACGCCCAACCGGACAGCGCGGGGCTGATCACCTGCCCGGTGATGCCGATCTCGGGCGGCGCCGTCTTCCCCGAAATCGTCACCACCCTGTATCTCGATACCCGACAGGCGTTGCTGGCAGCAGAGTCCTCCAGGAGCAATCTGGGGACCGTCATTGGCCTCGTGCGGCGAGACGCCGGCCACGGGGAGCCCGAAACGGACGACCTGTATCGCATAGGCACTGAATCGGCGCCTGGGCGCGTGCTGCGCATGGCGGACGAGACCCGCAGCATTTTCGCACAGGGCCGTCGCCGAGTTGAAGTGGTCGAATTCCGGCAGGGTGACTCCTGCCTCTACGCCAGGGCACGCCTGATTGAGGACAGCCACCCGTCTGACCACGCCGGGCCCGTGATGATGAAGGCCGTCGTCAACATGTTCCGCAAGCTGGTGGAACTCAACAGCAACATCCCGGAAGACATGTTGCTCCATGCCCTGAACGCCGACGACCCCGGTTGGCTGGCGGATCTGGTCGCCTCGTCGCTGTCGCTGTCAACCGCTGTCAGCCAGGACGTGCTGGAAACCTTCGTCCCGCAGACCCGTCTGGACAAGGTGACAGAACTGCTACAGCAGGAACTGGGCGCCCTGGAAATCGAGGAAGACCTTAACAGCCGCGTACATGACGAACTTGAGCGCGGTCAACGTGAAATATGGCTGCGCGAACAGTTGCGTGTGATTCAGGGTGAACTTGGTGAAGGAGACGTCTTCCAGCAGGAACAGGCCGATCTGCGCGGGCAAATCGAAGAGGCGCAGTTACCACCGGAGCCGCGGGAACGCGCGCTGAAGGAGCTTGCCCGGCTGGGAAGTATGCCCCCTGCCACACCGGAAGCCGGAATCCTGCGCACCTGGGTCGACTGGATCATCTCGCTCCCGTGGAGCCAGACAAGTGAGGACAACCTCGACGTCAGCCATGCCCGGGTTGTGCTGGATACCGGTCACTACGGTTTGCCGCGGGTAAAGGACCGCATCCTTGAAGCAATAGCCGTGCGCAAGCTGGCGGGCAAACGCATGGAAAGTCCGGTCCTTTGTTTCGTGGGGCCACCTGGGGTCGGCAAGACTTCTCTGGGAGAAAGTATTGCCCGGGCGCTGGGCCGCAAGTTTGTGCGCGTCAGTCTGGGCGGAGTCCGCGACGAGGCCGAAATCCGCGGGCATCGGCGCACCTATATCGGGGCCTTGCCGGGCCGCATCCTGCAGACCATGAAACGCGCCGGTACGGTCAACCCGGTTTTCATGCTGGACGAAATTGACAAGCTGGGCATGGACTTCCGCGGCGACCCTGCGGATTCCCTGCTGGAAGTGCTTGACCCGGAGCAAAACAGCAAGTTTTCGGACCACTACCTGGAGGTGCCCTACGACCTCTCCCAGGTGTTGTTCATTACGACCGCCAACGAACTGGATACCCTGCCACCGGCCCTGCTGGACCGCATGGAGGTCATCGAATTTCCAGGCTACCTTGAAGAAGAAAAAATCGACATCGCGCGACAGTTTCTCATCCCCAGGCAGTTCGCCAGGCACGGGCTGGAGGAACGTGGCATTCGCCTCGAACAATCGGCCCTGCAGACCATCATTCGCGATTACACCTGGGAAGCCGGCGTTCGCAATCTGAATCGCGAGATCGCCAACATCAACCGCAAGCTGGCGCGTATGGTCGCCGAAGAGCGGCCGCATCCGGCGCGCATCAATGCCGGCATGGTTTCCCGCTGGCTGGGGCCGCCCCATTTTTTGGGCACACGGGCCCTGGACGGCCCTTCTCTGGGCATGGCGACCGGCCTCGTCTGGACACTGGGCGGCGGCGACATCGCGATTTTCGAAGTTTCCCTCTTGCCTGGCAAGGGCAGCCTGACCATGACCGGAAACCTGGGCGACGTCATGCAGGAATCGGCCCAGACAGCGCTCAGTCACGTGCGGTCGCTTTCGAACATGTTCGTTTTCCCGGCTGAAGACCTTGAGCAGACCGACATCCACGTGCACGTGCCCGAGGGCGCGGTCCCCAAGGAAGGGCCTTCCGCCGGCATCACGCTGGCGACCGCGCTGGTATCGGCCATGACCGAGCGTCCCGTACGGCCCGAATTCGGTATGACCGGCGAAATCACGCTGCGCGGCAAGGTGCTGCCGGTCGGTGGCGTACGCGAGAAACTGATGGCTGCCCGTCGCGCGGGGCTTTCGGACGTCATTTTGCCGACCAGCAACCGCAAGGACCTCGTCGATGTGCCCAAACGTTTGCGACGCAGTCTTCGCATTCACCTGGTCGATTCCATGAAGCAGGTCATTGACCTGGTGTTGCTGCCGCCCGCAAACGGACACATGCCGTCCGCCAGCGTGGAAGCGGAGGAGACGCCAGTGCCGGCTACCGTTGAATCAGGAGTAGCCGGGTGACGGCGCAGCAGCTGGACCTGCTGACCCTGGGCGAAAGTATGTGGCGTCTTGCCCCGACGGGCGTGGAACGCCTTGTCACTGCACGCAGCCTGGATATTCAGATCGGTGGCGCCGAGAGCAATGTCGCCATCGCCCTCGCCCGCCTCGGCAAACGCGTCGCCTGGTGGTCCAGATTGCCGCGCAACGCCCTCGCAGAAAACCTGTTGGGCGTGTTGCGCCGGCATGGCGTCGATGTCTCCGGCGTCGTGCTGGACCCGGATGAAGATGCGCGTCTGGGGACCTACTTCATCGAATTCGGCAGCGCGCCCCGCCCTACCCGCGTCATCTACGACCGCGCCCGTTCCGCTGCCAGCAACATGCAGCCCGACGATTTCGACTGGTCCACCCTGCAGCGTACGCGTCGCCTGCATTTGAGCGGCATCACCCCTGCCTTGAGTGCCTCCTGCCAGGCAACAGTTCGCCGCGCCGTAGAAGAAGCGCGCGACGCCGGCGCCGATATCACCCTTGACCTCAACTATCGCGAAAAACTGTGGTCCTGGGATGCGTGTCGACCGGTGGTCGATGACCTGGCGAAGGATTGCGATCTTGTCATCAGTGCCGCGCGAGATGCCCGCAAGCTCCTCCAGGTCCAGGAGGACGCCGCTTCGCTGGCTTGCCAACTTCACGATCGCTGGGGCCGGCCCACTGTCGTCATCACCCAGGGGGCGGAGCCGACTGTGGCACACGACGGGGTTCAGACCCACTGTGTACCGGCCTTCCGGGCGGTGGCCCCGGTCGACCGCATTGGCGCCGGCGATGCCTTTGCCGCCGGCCTGCACTGCACCCTGCTTGAGGGAGCCGGGTTGCCCGCTGCGCTGCGCTATGGCAATGCCGTGGCAGCCCTCAAGTTGAGCATGCCTGGCGACATTGCGCTTGTGAATCGCGCGGAGGTGGAAGAGCTGCTGGCTGCCGGTTCAGGAGAGATTCAGCGATGAGCAGGGCAGCTCTTGGCCTGCTTGTATTGGCCCTTGCCTTGTCGTCCTGCGCCCAGGACGCGTCACCGGCTACGGCGACACGCGCCACAACCCCGACATCGCCGGCAAGCGAGACGCTGCCCCCAACCTCCACGCCGGTCGCGGCCCCGAAAGCGACCATCGTCCTGCCAGTGACGATTACCTTGCCGCCCGTCACCCTGGTGATGCCGGCAACAGTTGCGCCGACAGCCTGCACGCCAAGACCTGACTGGGGCGGAAGCCATGTGATTCAGTCCGGAGACGCCCTGTTTCTCATCGCACAGACTTATGACCTGAGCATCTCCGAGTTGCAGTCCGCCAATTGCATCGAAAATGCCGACTTCATCCAGGTTGGGCAGGTATTGCGCATTCCAGGCACCCCCGAGCCAGTGACTGCCACGGCTGGCCCGACGACAGCGGCGGCGGCCGGGACGGCAACGCCACTACTCTTCAGCGCGGACAGCACCGCCCTGCTCGCCGGTGAATGCACGATCCTGCGCTGGGAAATTGAAAATGTCGATGCCGTATTCTTTGACGGCACGCCCGCCAGCGGGCGCGGAATCCGTGAGGTATGCCCGGAAGAAACGACTCGCTACACCTTGCTGGTCCTGTACAGCAATGGTGAGCAGGAGCCTTTCATCGTCGTGGTTGAAGTAAGACCTGCCTGATCGCTGTCATTCCCGGTGGCTGCAAAAAGTGATCCTTCGCTGCGCAGGACAATTCCCGTGACACACTTTTCCAGGTCCTTGCCCCTGCTGGCCCTTTTGATCAGCGCCTGTCAAGCCCTGATGGCGCCCACCCCAACTGCAACACCGACAGCCACGCTGCTGCCTTCCTCTACGCCACTGCCGACCGCCACCGCAACGCCTCCCCCGACCGTGACGCCATCGTCGACACCGACTGCAACGATCACTCCTACAGTTACAGCCACCGCCACTGTGACCCGCACGCCGACAGTGACCCCGACGCCCACCATTACACCGGTGCCCGGGCCACGTTTCGTCTACGACAACTGGCAAATCGTCGACGTGCCTTCTTCCCTGCGCGACGGGATTGACTCGCCCATGGTGGCCTTCATCAACCGCAACGACCGCCTGCCAGACTATGACGTGCGCACGCCTCGTCCCAATACCAACAGCCAGACAGTCTATTTCGCTGCCCCCCTGACCGGTGGGCTGCGCCTGCCGGTGATTGAAATGAATGCGGACAGCGTTTCCGATGTCGCTGTGGCGTCCCCCGGCAACGGGATTTCCTGGTTTGTCAGCGAACCGCCGGCCAATGCCGGTATTTACGTGCTTGACGTAAGGACCGGCATCAGCAGTCGAGTCCTGGCGATCGATTCGCTGTCGCGGCGCGCCGTCGCGAGCGACATCCGCTGGGCGCCGGACGGTTCGCGCCTCGTGGTCGCCATCGAAAACGCCTGGGGTATCGACATCTTCACTATTGACCGGGCGTCCGGCGCTTTCGTCAATCTGACGCGCAGCCACAACCGCGACCTTTGGCCCTCATGGTCACCGAATGGCCGTACCCTGCTCTTTGTGTCCGACCGGGCCCGTTGCCCTGGCGGCTGGCAGCCAGGAGCGCCAGATGCCTGTGACCTGCAACGAGATGAAGTCCCCCATGGCGGAAATCCCTGGCTACTGGACCTCGACAGCGGCGCATTGCGACAGATTTCCGACCGCTGGATCGCTGAAGCACCAGTCTGGGTAAACGACAACCTCGTCAGTATTGCCGAAGGAGATTTGCAGCGCAGCATCTTCCTGATTGACCTGGCCAACGGGCAGGAACGACGCGTGCACCCGCTGGATGCAGGTTCCGGCCAGGGCAGCCTGATGGAAGTCTGGTCTCCGGATGGCAGTCGGGTCGTCTTGCAGGACACGTCGCAGACCGCCAGTGTGACCACCTTGCTGGATGCACGGGGGCAACGAATTGGCGGTCAGCCCCGCCTCGCTTTTCCGCGCTATGGCATGGCGGCCGCCTGGTCCCCCGACGGCCAACGCCTGGCGCTCGGCGGCAACAACGGCTTTTGCCCCTACGGCGTGCGGGTCCTCGACGAGCGGTTTTTCGTCGTCGCCAGTGGCAGCACGCCGCCCGGAATGTGTGACCCGGTCTATTCGAGTGACGGTCAGCTGGCCTTCACCGGCATCAATCCACGCATTGACGGTCGTATCGACGTTTACGCTGCCAACCGCAATGGTTTCGGGCTGCGCAATCTTACGGGCGACTTGCGCGGTCAAATCGAATTGCTGGGCTGGGTGGGCGGTTAATTCCTTCCAGGCCGTTGAAGACGGACGCTTCAGGAAGTATCTTGGGGCTGCACGCTACACAGGATCGGGAATCGCCATGGAGCAACTCAAGGATCGTGTCGCCATCGTGACCGGCGCCAGCCGCGGGATCGGCCGCGGGATTGCGCTTGAACTGGCGCAGCGTGGCGCGACGGTGGTCGTCAATTACGTTCAGAACGCGGATGCCGCTGAAGAAGTCGCCGCGCTCATCGATGAAGGCGGTGGAGAGGCCAGCGCCATCCAGGCCGACGTGAGCGAGGAAGACGGGGCGGCGGCGCTGGTCAAGGCGGCGACAGGCGAATATGGCCGTCTGGATATTCTCGTCAACAACGCGGGCATTACCCGCGACAACGTCATCATGATGATGAAGCCGCAGGATTTCGATGACGTTCTACAAACCAACCTGCGCAGCGCCTGGCTTTGTTCAAGGGCCGCGGTACGCAGCATGATGCGCAAACGCTACGGCCGGATCGTCAACGTCACCAGTATCAGCGGCCTCCTGGGCCAGGGCGGCCAGACCAACTACAGCGCCAGCAAGGCCGGCCTAATCGGGCTCACGAAGGCCCTGGCGAAAGAAGTCGGACCGCGCCACATCACGGTGAACGCGGTGGCGCCAGGCTTCATCATCACCGACCTGACACGGGACCTGGAAGATTTGACGGACATGGCGCGGAACTTCGCCGCCCTGCGCCAGCTGGCCACAGTCGAGGACGTCGCCCGCGCCGTCGCCTTTCTGGTCTCGGACGATGCTGCGCTCATCACCGGCCAGGTGCTGGCGGTGGATGGCGGCACGGCCATCTGATACAGGAGTGTAGCGATGAGCACGATCTTTTCGAAAATTATTGCGCGGGAGATTCCGTCCGACATGGTCTTCCGGGACGACCAGGTGACGGCCTTTCGCGACATCAGTCCGCAGGCGCCGACGCATATCCTCATCGTGCCCAATCGCGAAATCCCGACTGCCAATGACGTTTCGGAAGATGACGAGCAGCTGCTGGGACACATGTTCGTCGTCGCCCGGCGGCTGGCGGCCGAGGAAGGAATCGACGCCGACGGTTACCGCCTGATCATCAACTGCAACGAGCATGGCGGCCAGGAAGTCTACCACCTGCACTTGCACCTGCTTGGCGGGAGACCCCTTGGGCCGATGCTGACGCGCCGCACCTGACCTCGAATTCAGCCAGGGATTAGGGCTGAGGCGATGGCGGCCTCAATCCCGGCCAGCGTGGAGTCCACCAGGACGCCGTTGACCAGCACTGAAGGCGTTCCGCGGAAGCCTTCGGTGCGGCTGACCAGCGTGTTGGCGGCCGTAATGACCTCGTCCGGACGCCCGCTGGCCATACAGGCGTCCCAGGCGGCCCGGTCGATGCCCAGATTATCGATGCCACTGGCGAGGCGATTGCTGGCGTAGGCCTGATTGGCGTAGGTCGCCTGCCACTCAAACAGAGCGCCATGATACTCCCAGAATCTGTCCTGCTCACCGGCGCAGAGCGCGGCCCGGTTGGCGCCTTCGCCATTGGGAATACCGCCAGTACCAAAAATCGGAACATAGACAAAGGAAATGTCACCGGCCTTCACGCGCTCAATAAGCGACGGCGTGACCGTTCGATAAAAATTGCCGCAGGAAGGACAATCGAAGCTGGAGATTTCGCTAACCTGCACCGGCGCGGCCGGGTCTCCCAGCAAAGGGAAGCCCTCTGCCGTCCGGGAATGCGGGATGCCCTGGTAACTGGCAATCACCGCGTCACTGACCGGCGCCTCGGCGGGTTGGCTTGTGATGACATACGCCAGGACCGCGACGGCAGCGAGGACCACAACTGCGGCCAGCAAAAGCATCTGTCGCTGGCGCCGTGATTGTTGTTCCCGTGCCCGGCGCCGCTCACGTGTCCGCATGCGGTTGCTGCTCATGGTCTGTCCTCGCCATCCCGATCTGCTGCGTCGCAGTGTAGCCGATTTTCACTGTGCAGGGAACGCGCGTCAAGGCCGGGGCGCTGCCGACCGCCTCCGTTTCTGCTAAAATCTCTATGAGCGTACGTTTTCGCTGTTCGCGGGGGAACGATGTACAAGCCACTAGACAGCTTTGGGGCGCGCAGTCGTTTTGATACCGGCAGCGGAGAGGCAACAGTATTCCGGCTCGACTCCCTGGCCCGGCGTGGCATAGGCCATACAGATCGTCTGCCCTTTAGTATCCGCGTGCTACTCGAAAACGCCCTGCGCAACCTCGACAATTTTCAGGTTGACGAACAGGCCGTGGTGAATCTGGCCAGCTGGGATGCTGCCAACTACAACCCGGTCGAAATCCCCTTCAAGCCCGCCCGGGTCATCCTGCAGGACTTCACCGGCGTGCCCTCCGTCGTCGACCTGGCCGCACTGCGCAGCGCCATGCAACGCATGGGCGGCGACCCCGCCAAAATCAACCCTGTCGTCCCCGTTGACCTCGTTATAGACCACTCCGTGCAGGTGGATGTCTTCGCACGGCCGGATGCTCTGCCCCGCAATGCCGAAATGGAATTCCTGCGCAATCGCGAGCGCTACGAATTTCTGCACTGGGGCCAGAAAGCCTTCGACAATTTCCGTGTTGTGCCTCCGGCCACCGGCATCGTGCACCAGGTGAACCTGGAGTTTCTGGCCAGGGTCGTACAACTCTACCAGGGAGCGGACGGCGAGCCGGTGGCCCTGCCGGACACGCTGGTCGGCACCGACAGCCACACCACCATGATCAATGGCCTTGGCGTCGTCGGCTGGGGCGTGGGCGGCATTGAGGCCGAGGCCGCCATGCTGGGCCAGCCGGTGTACATGCTCATGCCCGAAGTCGTCGGCTTCCGCCTTACCGGCAGTCTGCCCGAAGGCGCAACCGCCACCGACCTCGTGCTGATCGTCACCCAGATGCTGCGCGAGAAGGGCGTGGTCAGCAAGTTCGTCGAATTTTATGGCAGCGGTCTGGACAGTATGACCCTGCCCGATCGCGCCACCATCGCCAACATGGCGCCAGAATATGGCGCGACCATCGGCTTCTTCCCGGTCGACGACGAGACCCTGAGTTATTTGCGGCGCACCGGCCGCGCCGAAAGCCAGATCGAGCTGGTGGAACGCTACTGCAAGTTGCAGGGCCTGTTTCGCACAGCCAATACGCCCGATCCGGAATACAACGACACGCTGGAACTGGACCTGGGTAGCGTCCAGCCGAGCCTGGCCGGCCCGCTGCGACCGCAGGACCGCATCTTGCTGCAAGACATGCAGCCGGCCTTCAGGCGCGCCCTGCGCGCGCCAGTGGGGCCGCAGGGCTTTGAGCTCTCCGACTCCCAGCTGGCCAGCAGCGCGACCTGCCGACACAACGGACACAGCGCCACCATGGAACACGGCGCCGTGGTCATCGCTGCCATCACCAGCTGCACCAACACCAGCAATCCATCGGTCATGGTTGCCGCCGGTCTGCTGGCCAAAAACGCCGTGGAAAAAGGGTTGCGCCGCAAGCCCTGGGTCAAGACCAGCCTCGCGCCAGGCTCGCGCGTGGTCACTGCCTATCTGGACGAGGCAGGCCTGACTCCCTGCTTGGAGCAACTTGGTTTCCACACTGTGGGCTACGGCTGTACGACCTGCATCGGCAACAGCGGCCCCCTGCCTGAAGAGGTGTCCGGTGCGGTCCGCGAGGCGGACCTGGTCGCCGCGGCCGTGTTAAGCGGCAACCGCAACTTTGGCGGTCGCATCAGCCCGGACGTACGCGCCAATTACCTCGCCTCCCCGCCACTGGTGGTCGCCTACGCGCTGGCGGGTACGGTCGACGTCGACCTGCAGAACGAGCCCCTGGGGCAGGACGGCGACGGACGCGACGTCTATCTGCACGACATCTGGCCCGGCCAGGAGCAAATTCTCGACACGATCCAGAACTGCCTGACACCCGACCTGTTCAGGCAGCAATATGGCGATGTCTACGACGGCAACGTCACGTGGAACGAAATCCCCAGCCCGGACGAGGCCGTTTACCGCTGGGACCGCGACAGCACTTATATCCAGGAGCCGCCTTTCTTCATGGATCTGGCGCCAGAGCCACAGCCGCTACAGTCCATTCAGGATGCGCGGGTGCTGGTCATGGCCGGCGACTCAATGACGACGGATCACATTTCGCCGGCGGGCGCCATCGCGGTCAATGGCCCGGCCGGGACCTGGTTGCAGGACCGCGACGTGAGCCCGCCCTATTTCAACAGTTTCGGCTCACGTCGGGGCAACCACGAAGTCATGATGCGCGGCACCTTTGCCAACGTGCGCCTGCGCAACCAGTTGCTGCCGGGGACGGAAGGCGGCATCACCACGCACTTCCCGAGCGGAGAAACCCTGCCAATATACGACGCAGCCATGCGCTACATCGCCGAAGGCACGCCGCTGGTGGTGCTGGCCGGGAAGGACTACGGCATGGGCTCCAGCCGCGACTGGGCCGCCAAGGGCGCGCAGTTGCTGGGCGCCCGCGCGGTCATCGCCGAGAGCATTGAGCGCATTCATCGCAGCAACCTGGTGATGATGGGCGTGCTGCCGCTGACCTTCCTGCCAGGCGAGAGCGTCAAGTCACTGGGCTTGACCGGAAGGGAACACTTCGACATCCCGGTGCCGGAAGACATTCAACCCGGCCAGCTCCTTACCGTCACGGCCAGCGACGACCAGGGGGTTTCCAGACAGTTTGAGGTCGAAGTGCGCCTGGATACGCCGGTCGAGGTGGATTACTACCGCAATGGCGGAATCCTGCAGACTGTGCTGCGCAACTTCCTGCGCGACTGAGCGTCAATCCTCAACCAAGGTCAGCACCTGCGGGCTGCCGCTGCTGCGCGTTATCGTGCCCCGCGCGACCAGGTCGAGCTTGACCGTCTCCCCGTACCAGGTGACCGAGCCGCTGAAGCCCTCCAGACGTTCGGCGACGGCGGCCATCAATTCCGTGTGAGTCAGCTCGCCGCCGGCTGAGCGCAGCGAGTCCAGCAGGGCGGCGCGCACAGGGTCGTATTTCGAGCGCAGGATGTTGACGCCCTTCTTCCCTTCCGGGTGAAGCGTGAGAATGCGTTCGTCACTCATCGCGCATCGTCAGGGTATCGGCCGTGATGATCAGCGTGTTGCCCTCGGAGTCCTGGATGGACATCCAGTTGCCCCAGGGTTCCGATACCGGCTCCTGCAGGATAGTGACGCCTTTGCCGCGCAGGTCCTCCGCCAGATTCTTCAGTTCGCTCGCCTGAATGGTGATCGCCTGGGACTTGCCGACGGTGCCAGCGTAATGCCCCCAGTCGTGGTCGTCAAAGTTCGTCTTGTAAAGATTGATGGAGGTTTCCGCGCCGGCCGGCGCCACTTCGATCCACTTCAGGTCCGAACCGGGAAAGAGCGGCGCTTCCAGGCGCAATTCCATCCCCAGTTTTTCGACGTAGAAGTCCTTCGCCCGTTGCTGGTCTGCCACAAAGACAGACACTGTGCCCACTATTCTGATCATGTTGTCCTCCCTGCGCCGTGGGGCACAAAGTGTACCCTTACGCCCGGCGCTTGTGTAGACTGCCGGTCCATGTACATTGACCACTCCGGAGCCCGATGACAAAGCCACAGGTCACCATCTATACCGACGGCGGCGCCAAACCCAACCCGGGCGGACCTGGCGGCTGGGCCGCGCTGCTCATCTACAAGGGGCAGGAACGCGAATTCAGCGGCGCCGAGCCCTCAACGACCAACAACCGCATGGAGTTGACGGCCGCCATCATGGCGCTGGAGGCCTTGCGCGAACCCTGCGAGGTCACGCTCTGTACGGACAGCCAGTACCTGAAGAACGGGATCACCGAGTGGTTGCCCGGCTGGATTCGCAGGGGCTGGAAAACGTCCGCCCGCAAACCGGTCAAGAATCAGGACCTGTGGCAGCGCCTGCATGCAGCCTGCCAGCGTCACGAGATTCACTGGCGCTGGGTGCGCGGGCATGCCGGCGACCCGGCCAACCGGCAAGTCGACCGCCTCGCCAGCGCCGCCCGCAGGTCGCTGACATAGCGGGCGCCCACTGCTATACTCCAGCCGCCAAACGCGCATTTGACGGAGCGACCATGTCTGCACCTGGCTATGCCAACCGCGTTGCCGGTTTCGGCACGACCATTTTCGCCGAAATCAACAACCTTTCCCTCAAACATGGCGCCGTCAATCTTGGTCAGGGCAGACCGGACTTTGACGGGCCGCAGGAAGTCGTCGAGGCCGCGATAGGCGCCCTGCGCTCCGGCAACTGTAATCAGTACGCGCCAGGTCGCGGCATTCCGGAACTGATGGAAGGCATCGCCAAACATGCCGCCGTGTTCTATGACATGGAGGTCGATCCCGAAAATGGTGTGCTGGTCACGCCCGGCGCCACCGAGGCGATCTTTTGCTCCATCATGGGATTGATCGACCCTGGCGACGAAGTCATCGTCATCGAGCCCTTTTACGACAGCTACGTGCCCGGCATCGAGATGGCCGGCGCAACGCCCGTGTACGTCTCCCTGCATCCGCCGGACTGGGTGTTCGACCCTGAGGAATTGCGCGCCGCCTTCAGCGACCGCACGCGGGCCATCATCATCAACACCCCCAACAACCCCACCGGTCGCGTCTTCACCCGCGCGGAGCTGCAACACATCGCCGACCTTTGTCTGCAACATGACGTCATCGTCATTGCCGATGAAGTCTACGAGCACCTGCTCTTCGACAATGCCCGCCACGTCCCAATCGCGTCCCTGCCCGGCATGTTCGAGCGCACCGTCACAGTCGGCAGCGCGGGCAAGACCTTCGGCATGACCGGCTGGAAAATCGGCTGGGTCTACGGCCCGCCCGACCTGATCACCGGCGCGTGGCGCTCGATCCAGTTCACCTCATTCGCCACCAATCACCCGGCCCAGGTGGGGGTCGCGCATGGCTTCGCCATGGGAAGCAGCTACTACGAGGAGTACCAGGCGCTGTATCACGGCAAGCGGGCCCTGATGATGGACGTGCTGGCCGGCGCCGGGATGAAGTCCATCCTGCCCCAAGGCACCTATTTCGTGATGGCCGATTTCTCGGACCTGTTTGAGGGTGACGACGTGGCCTTCACGCAACACATGGTCAAGGAGATCGGAGTCAGTTGCATCCCGCCCTCGGTCTTCTTCACGCCGGAGCACCGACACATCACCAAAGACCACGTGCGTTTCACCTTCTGCAAGAACGACGACACTCTGCTGCAGGCCGCCGAGCGCATGCGGAAGTTGCGAGGATGATGTTGGCTCCAGTCCGTCACTTCATCATGCACCGGATCGCCCAGAGTTACAGCGACGGCGCAGCGAAGTGATGGACGCGTCTACCCTGCGGGTCTCGCTCGCGGACATTGAAGCCACGCGGCCGCTGCTAAACAGGTACCTGCGGCGCACGCCCCTAGTCACGTCGCAGCAACTTGGCGATCTCTGCGGCGTTCGCCTGCGCTTCAAGGCCGAGATGTTTCAGAAGACCGGCTCCTTCAAGCCGCGCGGCATGCTGAACAGCCTGCATCAACTCGACGACGGGGCCAGGAAACGCGGCGTCGTGACCATGTCCGCCGGAAACGCCGCCCAGGCGCTGGCTTTCGCCGCCGCGCAGCTGGACATCGGGGCCACCGTGGTCATGCCGCAGGGGGCCTCGCGCAGCAAGGCAGCCGCCACGGAGGGTTACGGCGCGCGCGTCCTGCTGCACGGCGGCATGCACGACCTGCTGCCGAAGGTGCAGCAACTGCAACGCGACGAGGGCCTGACTTTCGTCCACCCTTTCGACGACCTGCATCTCATCGCCGGCCACGGCACGCTGGGACTCGAATTGCTTGAGGAGGGTCCGGCGCCGGACCTTGTGATCGCGCCGGTCGGCGGCGGCGGCCTGCTTTCCGGCGTCGCCGCCGCGATCAAACAAAAGCGTCCACCGACTCGGGTCATCGGCGTCGAGCCGGAGGGCGCGGCGGCCATGACACGCAGTCTGGAGACCGGTGTACCCGAGCGCATCGAAGACGTGCAGACCGTCGCCGACGGACTGGCGGCGCCCTTCGCGGGTGAACACACGCTGCGCCACGTCCAGGAATTCGTAGACGAAATCGTTCTGGTCAGCGACAGGGAGATTAGGGAATCCCTGCGCCTGATTCTGGAACGTTGCAAATTGCTGGCCGAACCGGCGGCGGCGGCCAGCTTCGCCGCCTTGCTGCATGGCGCAGTGCAGGTGACGCCTGGCTCGCAGGTGGTCTGCGTGCTCTCAGGCGGCAACGTCGACCGCTCGTTGCTTAAAGACCTGCTGTGAGTAACAGCATTTATTTTGGCGACAACCTTGACGTGCTGCCGACCCTGCCGCCGCGGCGCTACCGTCTGATTTACATCGACCCGCCCTTCAATACCGGTCGTCAGCAGCGGCGCAAACGCCTGCGCACTGTGCGCGATGAAGGCGGCGACCGCACGGGCTTTCAGGGCAAACGATTTCGCAGCGAAGTGCTCGGTGAGCGCGCCTTCCATGACGAATTCGACGATTACCTGGATTTCCTGCGACCTCGTCTGGAGCAAGCCAGGAGAGTGCTCACCGATGACGGCAGCCTGTTCTTCCACATCGACTATCGCGAAGTGCACTACTGCAAACTGCTGCTGGACGGCATTTTCGGGCGCGACTGCTTCATGAACGAGATCATCTGGGCCTACGACTACGGCGGGCGCAGCAAGTCGCGCTGGCCGACCAAGCACGACAACATCCTGTGGTACGTCATGGACCCCGACAACTACGTCTTCAACTACGACGCCATCGACCGCATCCCCTACATGGCGCCGGGCCTGGTGACGCCGGAAAAGGCCGCCCGCGGCAAGACCCCTACTGACGTCTGGTGGCTGACCATCGTTAGTCCCACGGGCAGGGAAAAGACAGGCTATCCAACGCAAAAGCCGCTGAAATTGCTTGAACGCATCATCGCCGTGCACTCCGACGCAGGCGACCACGTGCTGGATTTCTTCGCGGGCTCGGGCACGACGGGCGTTGCTGCCGCATCCCTGGGACGCCACTTCACGCTCATCGACGACAATCCCGACGCCATTCAGGTGATGCAGGGGCGACTGGGCTACGTTTCTGTTGCATCCAGGCGCGCGGAAACGAATCCCTGAATCCTTCCGGCAAATCAAAAACCGGACTGGCAAACCTGACGATTCCATGTTATGGTCATGTTAATCGGATTTATCCGATTAATCACAGGACATTTGGAACTGGACGACAGCGACCATGGCACGGCTCGACATTGACTCCGAACTTTTGGAATTCCTCGCCAGCGGGCGCTTCCGTCCCGGAGACCGCCTGCCGACCATCAGCGAGTTGCAGGGCGAGGAATTGCTGGGCATCAGCGCCAGCAAGGTGCGGGAGCAACTGGAGGTTGCCCGCAGCCTTGGCCTGGTCGAGGTGCGGACGGGCATGGGCATGCGCCTGCGCGACTGGCGCTTTACGCCGGCGGTCCGGCTGGCCCTGTTCTTCGCCCTGGCCACGGACGAAGGCAACTTCGAATTGTTCAGCGAACTCCGCCAGCACCTTGAACTGGCCTTTTGGGACGAAGCATGCGTCCTGCTGGATGAGGATGACCTGGACGCGCTGGAGGACTGCATGGCGCGTGCGCGGGCCAAGTTGGACGATGAAGAGTGGATCCAGATCCCCAATCAGGAACACCGTGAGTTTCACCTGGGAATCTTCCGCCATCTGCAGAACCCCTTTGTCATTGGCCTGCTGGAAGCCTACTGGGACGCCTACGACGCCATTGAGATCAACCGCTATGCCGACTACGACTACCTGCAGACTGTCTGGGACTATCACGGGCGCATTCTGCAGGCCATCCGCGCGGGAGATTTCGAGGCGGCGCGCGAACACTTTCGGCAACACACGGAGCTGCTGCGTTACCCCCCGCGCCGGCAGCGCGTTTCCGTCGCCGGGGAAAGTGCCCTGACCGGCGTCGCCGGATGACGGCACGTAGCCAGAGACCGGCAGGAGCAGAAAAGGAGCCGGGCGCTTCTGCGCCAACATGACATGAGTATCGCAGAGATTCAGCAGGGTACAGAGTTTCTGGCCGAAGAGCGCGAGAGTCAGGTCAACGACTTCGCGTTCATGGTAGCCACGAAAAACGGCTCCGGCAGCCAGACTTCAAACAGCGTGCTGGTGCGGTCCCTGTTCCACATGGGTATCCCGGTCAACGGCAAAAACCTCTTCCCGTCGAACATCAAGGGCCTGCCCACGTGGTACACCATCCGCGTCAGCAGCGAGGGCTACATCGCCCGGCGCGACACCACCGAAATCGCCATCGTCATGAACGAACTCACGGCCGCCGAGGACATTGCCGATCTGCCGGAAGGCGGTGTCGTCATAATTCCTCAGGAGTGGAAGTGGGGACGTACCCGCGACGACATCATCTGGTACGAGATTCCGGTGAAGGAAACCATCCGCCAGTTTAAGATCCCGTCGGCGAGGCGCGAGCAGGTCGGCAACATGGTCTATGTTGGCGTCGTCTCCTGGCTCTTCGAAATCCCGCTGGACCAGGTGCACAAGGCGCTGTCGGACCAGTTCCGCGGCAAGGCCGGCCCCGTAAACATGAATTACCAGATCATCGAGGCCGCCTGGGAGTGGGCGCGCGAAAACCTGGTCAAGCAGGACCCCTACCGCTTTGCGCCAATGAACCTGACCGAAGGCAAGATTCTCATCACAGGCAACGAGGCCGCGGCCCTGGGCGCCATCTTTGGCGGGGTCACCTTCGCCTCCTGGTATCCCATCACACCTTCCACCAGTCTGATCGACGCCCTGCTGGGCTATCGCCATTTGCGCAAGGACCCCGAAAGCGAAAAGGATACTGTGGCTGTCGTCCAGGCCGAGGATGAAATCGCCGCCATCGGCATGGTCGTCGGTGCCGGCTGGGCGGGCGCGCGCGCCCTGACTTCCACCAGCGGTCCCGGCATCAGCCTGATGTCGGAATTTGCCGGTCTCGCCTACATCGCGGAGATCCCAATCGTCATCTGGGACATCACCCGGATGGGCCCCAGCACCGGTCTGCCGACGCGCACCAGCCAGGGCGACATCCTCTTTACAAATTTTCTTGGCCATGGCGACAGCCAGCAGGTGGTCCTGCTGCCGCGTGATCCTGCCGAATGTTTCGAGTTCGGCTGGAAGTCTTTCGACATCGCCGACTCCCTGCAAACGCCGGTCTTCGTCCTCAGCGATCTGGACATTGGCATGAACAACTGGATGTCCGAACCCTTTGAGTACCCCGACCGGCCCATCAACCGGGGCAAGACCCTCGACAAGATCGGACTCGAAGAGTTCTTCGCGGAACGGGGCGAGTGGTACCGCTATCGCGACTACGACAGGGACGGCATCGCCTGGCGCACGCTGCCCGGCACAGACCACCCTCGCGCTGCTTACTTCACCCGGGGCACAGGTCACAACGACAAGGGGGAATACAGCGAGCGCAGCGACGACTGGGTCGAGAACATGGAGCGTTTGCGGCGCAAGTTTGAGACGGCGCGGACGCTGGTGCCGGCGCCGGAAATTGAGACCAGCCCGGACTTGCGCATCGGAATTGTGAGCTATGGCTCCAACGACCCGGCCGTGCAGGAAGCGCGCGATCGGCTGCGCACCGACGGCATCGACACCAGTTACCTTCGCATCCGCGCCCTGCCGCTGAAACCTGAAGTCATCACGTTTATCGAGCAGCATGAGCGCGTTTACGTGGTCGAGAACAACTTTGACGGCCAGATGACCAGCCTCATTCGCATCGACATGCCGCAGGACAACAGCCACGTGGAATCCCTAGCGCTGGGCGACGGTCTGCCCATGACGCCCCGATTTGTCTACGAAAACATTCTCAGCATGGAGCAAGGCCAAAATGCCCAGGAACGCACGTACTAACGCGCTCGGCCTCAGCCGGAACGACTACCGGGGCGGCAAGAGTACGCTTTGCCCCGGCTGCGGTCATGATTCAATCAGCAACCAGATCATCCGCATCGCCTACGAACTGGGTCTCGAACAACACAACGTGATCAAGATGAGCGGCATCGGCTGCTCCAGCAAGACTCCGGCCTATTTCCTGGGTCGCGCGCATGCCTTCAACGCGATTCACGGCCGCATGCCCTCGGTCGTCACCGGCGCCACCACCGTCAACAACGAACTGGTCGCCATGGGCGTCAGCGGCGATGGTGACACCGGTAGTATCGGTCTCGGCCAGTACAAGCATCTGCTGCGTCGCAACGTGCCCATGGTCTACATCATCGAAAACAACGGCGTTTATGGCCTCACCAAGGGCCAGTTCTCCGCCACTGCGGACGAGGGTCAGTTTCTCAAGTACTACGGCGACAACGATCTGCCGCCTATCGATCTGGCCCTGGAAGCCATCGTCAGCAATTGCACCTTCGTGGGCCGCAGCTTTTCCGGCGACCCGGGACAGGTGCAGGCCCTGCTCAAGGCCTCCATTGCGCACAAGGGCACGGCCGTTCTCGATATCGTCAGCCCCTGCGTCACCTTCAACAACGCGCCGGATTCGACCAAGAGTTACCCCTACGGCAGGGAGCATGAGATCCCTCTGCACGACATAGACCTGCTCGCGCCGGACTTCGTCGAGGAGCGCGAGGAAATCATGATCGACGACTACGAAGCGGGCCAGATCATTGAGGTGCCCATGCACGACGGCACCATCGTCCGCCTCAAGAAAACCGACCGGGACTATGACCCGCGCCAGCGCGTGCAGGCCATCCAGTTGCTGGAGGAGGCCCGCATGGACAACCTGTTGTTGACCGGCCTGCTCTATTACGAAGAGCCTCGCATGACCCTTGCCGAAAGCGAGAACCTCAGCGACCGGCCCCTGACGCAATTGCCCGACGACATGTTACGGCCCCCACGTATGGCGCTCGACAAACTGATGCAGTCCATGATGTAGGCGGCGTGCGAAAGGCCAGCTTTCATGCCAGACCCCGTCGTCATTCCTGCGAGTGTTGGCCTGTAGCCACGTCTGAAAGGTCTCCCTGATGCGCGATTTCGCCAGACTCGATGTGGCGCAGTCTCTGGCTGCGCTGGACGTTGACGCCTCTACTGGACTGGAGGACGCCGCGGTCGCGCAACGTCGGACAGAGCACGGCCCCAATGCCCTGCCATCCGACCAGGGCATCAACTGGCTGCACCTGATTTTCGGCCAGTTTAGAGACCTGATGGTCATCATTCTGCTGGTCGCCGCCGGCATCTCCTGGTTCCTCGGCGACGTCAAGGACGTGGTCGTCATTCTGGCGATCGTCCTGCTCAATGCCGCGCTGGGCATCAGCCAGGAGTATCGCGCCGAACAGGCACTGGCCGCCCTCGGCGCCTTGCAGGTGCCGCTGGTGCGCGTGCGCCGCCGCGGTGAGGTTCACCAGATCAGCGCGGAAGACCTGGTGCCCGGCGACGTCGTGCTCTTGCAGGAGGGCGACCGCGTGCCCGCCGACGGACGCCTGATTGAATCCGTCAATCTTCAGGTCGAGGAAGCCGCCCTCACCGGTGAATCCGTCCCGGTTGAGAAACAGACCGCCGTCCTGGAAGGCGAAGGCGACATCCCCCTGGGCGATCGCGCCAACATGGTCTGGATGGGCACTTCGGTCAACTACGGCCGCGGCGTCATGGCCGTCACGCAGACTGGCCTGAACACCGAACTGGGCAATATCGCCGCCATGTTGCTGCAGGTGGAGCGCGGCATAACGCCCCTGCAGCGCCGTCTGAACCGCCTGGGCCAGACCCTGGCCATCGCGGCCGCCATCGTGGTGCTGTTGGTTTTCGTCGCCGGACTGCTGCGAGGAATCCCCCTGCAGCAAATGTTCCTGACCTCCATCAGTCTGGCGGTCGCCGCCGTGCCCGAAGGCCTGCCGGCCCTCATCACCATCAGCCTCTCCCTCGGCGCGGCCCGCATGGTGCGCAACAACGCGCTAATCCGCCGCCTTCCCGCCGTAGAGACCCTCGGCTCCGTGACCGTCATCTGCTCGGACAAGACTGGCACACTCACCCGCAACGAAATGACCGTCACGGATATCGCCCTGCCCCAACACGAAGCCCTCGTCATCAGCGGCATCGGCTACAACGTTGAAGGTGACATTCGCCCAGGCGACGGCGATCCCCTGACGGCGGAGTCTCTGCGCCCGGACGAGCCGCGGGCCGACCGGGACGTCATCCGAGTCATCCAGGCCATCTCGCTTTCCACCAACGCCCACCTGGAAACGCTCGACGACGGGGCAGCCCTGAATGTGGTCGGCGACACCACCGAGGGCGCCCTGCTGGTCGCCGCGCGCAAGGCCGGCATCACCCGCGAAGAACTGGAGCGCGACCTGCCCCGCGTCGCTGAACTGCCCTTCAGCAGTGAGCGCAAGGCCATGACCACGGTCCATGAGGTCCGTAGTGAAATCGAGGCCGATATCTTTCCCGACTCGCCTTTTGTCGCCATCACCAAGGGCGCGCCGGACCAACTGCTGGACTGGGCCACGCAGGAGACCACTCCCCAGGGCTCGCAGGCCCTGGATGACGGGCGGCGAGCCATCTGGCGCGAGACCATTGACGACATGGCACAGCAGGGATTGCGAGTCATCGGGGTCGCCTGGCGCGCGCTGGAGACGGTGCCCGAGACCCTGACGCCGGAAATCGAGCGTGATTTGTCGCTGCTGGCCCTGGTCGGCATCGTCGACCCCGCCAGACCCGAGGCGCGCATGGCCGTCGAAACGGCGCGCGGGGCCGGGCTGCGCTCCATCATGATCACCGGCGACCACGCCCTGACCGCCCAGGCCATCGCCCGCGACCTCGGCATCCTGGGCCCGGACGGCGAGGCCCTGACCGGCAGCGAACTGGACACCCTGGACGACGATCAACTGCGCGAACAACTGGAACGCAGCTCCACCTTCGCGCGCGTGTCGCCGACCCACAAGCTACGTCTGGTGCAGGTGCTGCAGGCGCAGGGCGAAACGGTCGCCATGACCGGTGACGGCGTCAACGACGCGCCGGCGCTGAAACAGGCCGACATAGGCATCGCCATGGGCATCACCGGCACCGACGTCAGCAAGGGCGCCGCCGAGATGGTGCTCACCGACGACAATTTCGCCTCCATCGTGCGCGCTGTCGAGGAAGGCCGCGTCATCTACGACAACATTCGCAAGTTTGTGCGCTACCTGCTCAGCTGCAACGTCGGCGAAATCCTGGTGATGTTCGTCGCCCTGATCATCGGCCTCAAGATTCCGCTGCTGGCCATCCAGATCTTGTGGGTAAATCTCGTCACCGACGGCCTGCCGGCCATCGCCCTCGGCTTCGAACCAGGCGAGGAGGATGTCATGCGCCGCAAACCGCGCGCGCGCGACGAAAGCATCCTCGCCGGCGGCACTGGCAAATTTATCCTGCGCATTGGCGTGTTGATCGCCATATTGACGCTGGTGAGCTACGTCTGGGGCTACACCTCGCTCGGTATGCAGCCCTTCAGCGAGACGCTCGGCCTCGAATTCATGCTGGCCTCCGACCTGCAGCCGATTGTTGACCCCTCCCTGATCCCGCCGGACTGGGACGCCTACTCGCCGCAGCAGCGCATCGTGCAGTGGCTGTCGGCAGGGGACGCATCCGGCGAGGGCGGCGGCGAAGGCCTGCTGGCCTCGGCCGAGCGCATCCCGCGAAGCATCGCCTTCACCGTACTGGCCATGACGCAAATGTTCGCTGTGATGGCCATCCACGCCGGCGAGCGACTGTCGCTTTTCCGCGTCGGCTTCCGCAAGAACCTGCTGCTGCCAGCCGCCATCGCCCTGACCGCCCTGCTGCAGCTGCTGGTCATCTACGTACCCGCCCTCCAGCCGATTTTCGAGACGGCCGCCATCCCGCCCCTGCAGCTGCTGGTATCAGTCGTCATGGCCTCGCTGGTGCTGGTGGCCGTGGAGTTGCAGAAGCTGTTTTTCCCCGCTAAGCCCATTGAGCTTGGCAAACCCATTTGAACGGCTTGACATCCAAATTGCCCACATTCGGACTTCCATCCACAGCGGCAAGAAAAGCAAAATCACTCTCGCCGTCCCTGTGGGTTGCCAGTACCAGTGAAACTGCCGAACGCCGCGCGGGCCATCGTCGCCGAAGAAAAGCTTACGCGCTATTTGCTGGACCTGTCCAGTAAATCGGGGTGGGGCAAGGCGCAGTTCTTCCTTGCACGCGGTTTCACGCTGGAGAACTGGAACGTTTTCCGCGAAGCGCTGCTGCGCCATGCGATGGAACACGAGGTCTCGATGCGTGAAGAGCGGGAAGATGGTACAATTTACATACTCAATGGGGAGATGCGAATGCCGAACGGACGAAGCGACAACGTGCGTTCGGTTTGGATGATTGATCGGGGGAAACAACTGCCCCGCCTAATATCCGCCTACAAGAAGGGAAGGCGAAGGCGATGATCACCTTGTCCGAAAAAGTGTCCCTGATTGTTGACTTGCCGCGCCATGACCTGCACGCTGGAGACTTGGGGGTCGTCATAGAAGTGCTGGAGAGCGGCCGGGCCTTTTTCGTGGATTTCATGACTCCTGCGGGCGAGACGATCGACGTAGTCCATGTTGATGCCAGCCAGATACAGAGATTCTCTGAGCCAAGGCCGGTTGCCACGTCAAGGCAATGATCCCACTGTACGATTCCTGTGAACTGGTAGTCAAACTTCACGCCTGAGACCACATTCTGGATCGCGATTTACGCGTTGGTGACCGAGGCGCTGTAGTCGAGGTGTACGATGGCGGCGCAGCATACTCTGTCGAATTCTTCGAAGAGGATGGCACGACAATCGGCGTCGCCTGGGTCAAGGCTGACCAGATTCGGCCCGTAAAGGAACAACCGTCCCCGGCACCAGAGAACCCACCCCGCTAAATCACCCGCCCCCGCATCGCCGGCGGACGCGGGACGCCCAGGCGTTTGAGAATCGTCGGCGCCACATCCATCAGTTGACGACCCTGCACTTCGCCCTTTCCGCGCCCACGCGCCTCACGCAGCACAAACAGCCCTTCCATCGCGTGGTTCGCGCCGTCCGGGCCCCTGTCATTCACCAGCGACCAGTCCTGCCCGTGCCCCAGGGTCCCGATCGCGCGCCAGTGCAGATCGCCGAAATAGACCAGCAGGTCCGGCGCCAGACCTTTGACCTCGCGGTAGATTTCGACGGGTCGGTGGACCTGCGTCGGTAGCGATTGCCCTCCCGGCCCGCGGATTGCGCGCAGTCCGGCGACCAGTTCCTCCAGCAGCGCCGGCGCTTCCTCCCGGTTCACGCAGCCCTGCGGCTCACGTCCCGCCACGTTCAGCCAGATTCGGCCGCAGTAGCCGCCCTCGGCCCATGCTCGTGTGTCAGCCCAGTCAACCTCCAGCCCGGAAAGCGTACTGAGGCGACTGGCGGGCGGGTCTTTCTTCAGGCGCAGCCAGCCTTCGCGCCACAGCCACTCGTTGACGCAGATGCCTCCGTCCATGCGTTTGGCGCCGTGGTCGCTGACCAGCAGCAGGTCGCAGTCGTCGCCGGCCAGTTCGATCACTTCACCCAGCATGTCGTCCAGCATGATGTAGAAATCGCACAGGGCATGTTGCCAGCGCCCGCCGGCCGTGTGGGCGCGATGCTGCGGGTCATGGTCGCTCCAGAAAACGTGCTGGACGCGGTCCAGACCCATGTGTACCTGCAACGCGAAGTCCCATGGCTTTGTGCGCAGCAGGTGGCAGAACACGCGGTGCTGCTGCTGCGCCATGTCAATGAGCGTCTGCAACAGCCGCTCCCTGTCCCAGGCGCGAAAGTCCGGCAGGTCAAAGCGATAGTCCGGCGCCAGTTGCCGCAGTTCCTGACGCAAAACGGCGGGCCAGGTGCAGGCGCTGTCCAGGCCCGGTGTCAGAGGGCCACTGACCAGGTGACCGCGCAGGGGCTGCACCGGCCAGGTCTGCGGCAGACCCATGACCAGGCAGTCGCGGCCGGCAGCACTTAGCAGGTCATGCGCGCGGGGATGTCGCAGGCTACGGCTGTCAGCCAGGCGCTGCTTCAGATACGAGCCAGACACGCGTTGACGAAAGCCGTAGAGTCCCAGTTCACCGGGGTCGCGGCCACTGAGCATACTGGACCAGGCGGGCACGGTGATGCAGGGGATGCATGAGCGCAGTTCTCCCCAGGTATCCTCACGCCGCAGTGCGCCAAGAGTTGGCAGGTCAGCGGCGAAGCTTTCGAACGCAAGTTGCGGGCTGGCGCTGTCCCATCCCAACAGCAGTACGCGCCGACGCCGGCGCAGGAACCGCATGCGGCTCAGGCCGGTTGCGGTTCCGCTTGCGCTGTCATGATCAGGCCGCGCTCGCGCAGCAGGTCGAGCACGATGGCGGCGTTGTCTTCCGCGTCCCGTTCGACGGTCTGCAAGGTGACTTCCGGATTCAGCGGCGGCTCGTAGGGGTCGTCGATGCCGGTGAAGCCGCGGATTTCCCCGGCGCGCGCGCGGGCGTAGAGGCCCTTGCTGTCGCGCGCCTCACAGACCTCCAGCGGCGTGTCCAGATAGACTTCGATGAAGTCCGGCCCGACCATATTGCGCACGTCGTCGCGCGTGGCACGCCAGGGACTGATGGCCGCGCAGATGACGATGCCGCCGTGGCGCACAATCTCGGCCGCAACGAAGCCGATGCGCCTGATGTTGGTGTCGCGATCTTCCTGGCTGAAACCGAGTCCCTTGGAGAGATGCGTGCGCACGATGTCCCCGTCGAGCACAGTCACCTGGCGACCGTGTTCCATCAGCAATACGGTCAGCAGGTCCGCAGTGGTGGACTTGCCGGAGCCGCTGAGGCCGGTCAGCCAGATGCAGGCGCCCTGTCGGTGCCGCGGAGGACGGGCATCACGGAGAATCTCCGCCACTTCGGGACGCGTGAACCAGGTCGGCAACGCCCGCCCGCGCCCCAGATAGTCTTCCCGCACCTGGGTGCCGGAAATGTCTGCGACCTCGGCGTCCGCTTCAACCCGGTTGATCTCCTCAAAGCGTCGCTCGCGCGGCAGATAGACCAGTTTGCGAAAGGGAATGACCCCGACGCCCAGCTCCTCCTCATGCGCCTGCACCAGTTCCTGGGCGTCGTAGGGGCCATAAAAGGGGCGCCCCAGCGAATCGTCCCCCGGCCCGGCGTGGTCGCGGCCGATGATGATGTGGTTGGCGCCGTGGTTGCGGCGAATGATGGCGTGCCACAGGGCCTCGCGCGGGCCGGCCATGCGCATCGCCAGCGGCAACAGCGAAAGCAGGATCCGGTCGCGCTCGTAATAGCGATCGACGAGCGCGCGGTAGGCCCTGACCCGGGTGAAGTGATCGATATCTCCTGGGCGGGTCATGCCCACCACCGGATGCAGCAACAGGACGCCGTCAACGTCCTCGACGGCGCGCTTGGTCAGTTCTTCATGGGCGCGGTGCAGGGGATTACGAGTCTGAAAGGCCACCACGTCGCGATGGCCGTATTCCTCCAGCATGGCGCGAGTTTCGGCCGGCGTGCGGCGCAGAAAACGGAAGTCCGGATGCGGCGGCACCTGCAGCACGCGCAGTTTCCCCGCCACGTTCAGGGGGCCCCAGCGATGCATCTCGGCAACCAGCGGGTGACGCGCATCCAGGCTGCTGAACACCTGCTGCGAATCAGCCTCGCGGTCCCATGGGTAGATTTCTTCCACGTGCATGGTCGCCAGCAGGTTGTTCTTGCTGTCGCGCAGGGCGATTTCCTGGTCCAGCCGAACGCCGCTGTCCTCGCTGACCGGAAGGGTCACCGGGATGGGGAACAGTGTGCCGTCCGCCAGGCGCATTTCCTCCACGACACGCCGGTAGTCCGCCTGTCCCATGAAGCCCTCAAGCGGAGAGAATCCGCCGGTGGCCAGCAACTCCAGATCACAGACGGCTCGTTCGCTCAACTGGATCGAGGGCAGTGACCCGGCGTGGGCGTGGGCCTCTTCCAGTTGTTCCGTCGGCGTCAACAGATTCACCAGGCGACCGCCCCAGGGAGCGATCAGGATTGAGTCGCGTTTCGACATTCCTGCTCCGTTTTCTTCGGTTTTATACATCTTCCGGATGCAAAATACGTTCGCCCATCAGGCTGGCTGCGATGTCCACCGCAAATCTGGCCGTCTTGTTGGCCTCGTCTAGTATGGGATTCACCTCGACCAGGTCAAGTGTGGTGACACGTCCGTCGTCGCCCAGTATCTCCGCCAGCAAGAGCGCTTCCCGTTGCGTAAGGCCGCCGGGAACGGGGGTGCCCACACCAGGCGCGACTGTCGGCTCCAGTGAATCGAGGTCAAAACTGACGTGCAGCGAATCAATGTCGCCCAGCCTGTCAAGCGCGTCATGCACGACCACCGAGATGCCGCGTTCCTCAACGTCGCGAATGGTGGCCACGTTGATGCCACTGGCCTCAAGGTTGGCGGCTTCCAGCGGGTCCAGGTCGCGAATGGCGATCATGCACACCTGGTCCGGCTGCAAACTGATGTCGCTAACACCTGGCCGGGGGATTCCCCGGCCCATCAACCAGGCGACTACCATGCCGTGCACGTTGCCGGAGGGCGAGGTCTGTGGCGTGTTGAAATCGCCGTGAGCGTCGATCCAGATCACGCCGGCCCGACCCGGACGTTCCAGGGTGCTGGCCACACTGCCCAGCGAGGCGCTGTGGTCCCCGCCCAGCATGAGCACCTTGTCCTGCGGGCGCGCGTCTTCCTCGATGCGATGATGCAGGGAGCGGGCAATGTTGATTATGGCGCTGGAGTGATAGACCGTGTGTCCGCCGAAATTGACCTTGCGCATCATGAGTCGGGAAGCGTCCATGGACATGTCGCCATGGTCGATGACGTCCCATCCCTGCCGCTCCAGCCGATCGGCAAGACCGGCGTAGCGAATGGCGATCGGCCCCAGATCCACGCCTCGCTTTTCCTGACCGAGGTCCATCGGGACGCCGTAAATGTGAATGCGACCGGGATGATGCGTTTCTGTCGTCATCGCTTGCTACTCCAGTCCGCTAAGAAAGGTTAGACGGCAGGTTCCTCAAGGCGTGAGATACGTCTGGAAATGTAAACGAGCAGGATACTCAACACGTATAGCGCGAGCAACGGCGCCATGACCAGCAACATGTTGACGGGGTCAATCGTCGGTGTGATAACGGCCGCGGCGATGGCCGCTCCGATGATGGCGAAGCGCCAGTTCCGTATGAGGGCAACGGTGCTGACCAGGCCCAGCAAGCCCAGGACAAAAAAGACCAGCGGCGTTTCGAAGGCCACGCCCATCCAGAATATCAGCGACGTGACAAAGCTGAGATACAGATCGGCGGTCCATTCCGAGCGAAACAGGTTTTGCTGGAACCCTTCCAGGAAACCCAGCGCCGGTGGCATGAGCACGAACCAGGTAAAAACGACGCCCACGACGAAGAGCAGGGAAATGGCCGGCAGCGACATCAGGACGATGCGTTTTTCCCGACGCGTCAGGCCAGGAAAGATGAACATCAGCAATTGATAGACGATGAGCGGCATCGCGAATCCGGCGCCTACCATCAGGGCAACGCGGAAATAGGCCACCACGCTACCCGTTGGTCCAAGGTTTACGTACTGGCAATCGACGTCTTTGTTTTGTAGCGCGTTGATGTCGATTGCCTCACCACGTCGCGCCGCATCGTTGATGGCGACAACCTTGCAGTATGGCGTGCGCAAATAGTCCAGCGCCGGTGCAGCCAGCGCCACACCGACGGCCGTGCCAAGCACAAGGCCCAGGGCCGCCCGAAACAGGCGCGTGCGTAGTTCATCCAGATGTTCAAAAAAGCCCATCCGGGCGCCGTGGCCATCGTCGGGATCAAATCCATTGTCTGGCGGGGGTGACGCTGGCTCCGGTGACTGCTGCGTCGACTGGCGGCGACGCAGGCGCGGCAGTCTGAGTGAAGGCACGCGCTCAGGTCCTTGCTTCCGGTCTGGACGGCTCTACCTTCCGGGACCAGCTGCCAATGTGCGCCTTTTCATGACTGGACCAGGCGCCAAAATCGTCGTCCTCCCGTCCGGACAACTTTCGCCTGGCCGGTGCAGTCGTCCTGACGGAACTGACGGCGGCGGAACCGGTTGCGGCCGATTCGGTAGCAGCGATCGACTGCATCGCCGGTTTCGGAGTCTTCTCCACCTTGAGCACCGATTGCGCGCCGTTGCTGCCACGGGCCACGGTGTTGGCTGTGCCCGCTGCCTCCCTGGTGCCCGTCTTGATGTCACCCAGTTGGGTGTTGACGTCTTTCAGGGTGTCCTGGACCGGCGCCGTCACGCCGCCCACCACCTTGCCCGCCTGCTTCTGCAGCGAGCCACGGGTCGGCACGTCTTTCGGCAGCTGGATGCCGACACCCGCCTCATCGAATTCCTGCTGTACGATGTCAACCGTTTCCGACCACATGCGGCGGAATTTGGCCATGTGCTGGCCCAATACATAGGACCAGTGAATCATGCGTTTGGGTCCGGCGATGACAAGCATGATCAACAATACGATCAGAAGTTCGCTGCCGCCGACCCCCAGCACATTCATGCGACCGGAAACTCCGTATCCATCACCATCATTTCCCGGGCGTCCCCGGGGTCGGCCCTGTTGCCATACTCGTCCAGGGACGCGCGGTAATCGCGCAAGATTCGTGAGCGGGAATTCAGGTCTTCAGTGGCGAGGTCCTCTTCTGCGATGGAACCAAGGACGCCGTTGATGAAATCGAAGGACTCTTCTCCGCTGAACAGGCGCGCCAGTTCGATGGCCTCATTGATGACCACTCCCACCGGCGCGCTGCGGGTTATGGCAAATTCAAGAATCGCCATGCGCATAATGTTGCGGTCCACGATGGCCAGTTGCTCCGGCGGCCAGTCTATGGCGTAGTTGCGCAGGATCTCGTCCAGAATTGCCCGATGACCTCGCACCTGATTGACCAGCATTCGTACGTAGCGCGCCTGTTTTCGCGTGGCATTTTGAGCGAACAGTCGTGCGTCAGCCACGATTTGAGCCCTGTGACGGGTGCAATCAAGCTCAAACAGCACCTGCAGCGCGATGCGTCGGGCGACACTGCGTTCCGTGGCCGGCGGCTGGTGTTCAGTCTCCTGGATTCCCAGCAGGGCCAGCAGACACATGTCACGTTCCAGGTCCGCAGACAACGCAGGTGGCAACTCTTCCAGAGGCCGCCATGCAATGCCGAGTACGCGCCATCCCGCCTGTTCCAGTGCTGCAATGTTTTCCTGCCAACTGGCGCGGCGTCGGTCATCCAAAGCCTGGGGGCCATCGGGCAGATGTTCGCTGGTCGCCCTGGCTGACAGCGGCTCTGCGGCGCCGCGGGTCAGTACCAGATGCGTGGCGCCCGGAAACATTTCTGCCTCGCGTTCTCCTCGTAACTCGTGCACCGTAGTCAGGAGACAATTACCGGGATCCAGAGGCAGACTGGCAACCTGGCGGGGCAAATCCGTGCCCGGCGACAGTTGGCTGTCCAGTAGCCCGTCCAGCAAGGCAGCGCCCCCAAGGGCCGCACCATGAATGATGCGGTCAACAGCGCGCTCACTTGCCACGGCCCCGGGCGGCAATTCATCCCGGGCGGGAATGTTCCTCGTCACGTCTGTGAAATTCACGGTTGAGACCACAGAAACTCACGGAAACCTGAAGTTGGCGTCATTGTAAACCAGAACTTTGGCTCCGGCCAGAACAGAACAACGCAAGCGGGGCCTCAGGAGCGAGCCTCGGCCTCCGATACTCTCAACTGCTGCGCCTGGCGCAACGCTCCCGGCGGCAGTATGTCGGGCAGCGCCTCGCCCGCCTGAGCCATCCGCCGCAGCAAACGTTCTCGCAGGACTTCGCGCACTTCAGCGTGTGATTCCAGGTCCACAACATTGTGCAGTTCTTCCGGATCGGCCAGCAGGTCGTAGAGCCAGGTTTCCGTGTATCGATCGGCAGCGCTGTCGCGATTGCCGTCCCTGTCGTTGGCAAGTACGCCGTACTTCCAGCGTTGCGTGCGGACGCCCCGGGCCACGCAGGATTCGCTGACCTGAAAAAACATGTCGTCGGGCCAGTCCCGGGTCTGCCCCTGCACAAGGGGCAGGAAGGAACGACCCTGCATCTCCTCCGGCACCGGGAGGCCGACCGCATCCAGCAAGGTGGGTGGCAAGTCAATCAGGCTGATCAACTGCGACAATTGACCCCCGCCGTCGAAGCCAGGGCCATTCAGTGCCGTCGGCACACGCAATGAGGATTCATGGACCGAACGCTTGTATTCGGCATTGCGGGTGCGGAAGTGATTGCCGTGGTCCGAGGTGAAGAGCAAAATCGTGTTGTCCAGTTGACCCAGGCTCTTCAGGGCATCGATGAGGCGACCCAGGGCCTCATCCAGGCGACGTATCATGCCCCAGTAGCCGGCGAGATGTCGCCAGGCAGAGCCACCCAGCGCCTGCAGGTCGGGCGGCGTCCAGCGACCGCGATAGCGCTCTTCGTAGCCGGTTGGCGCCGGGTAGTCGTCGCGGTGATTTTGATGATGCGGTTCAATGTATGAAATGAACAGGAAGTAGGGCTTGCTGCGTGGGTTGTCGATGTAGCGTATGGCCGCGTCCGTCAGGGCGTCGACCCGGTAGCCGGGCAAATTGACCGGGCGGTTTTCGCCATCGTACATCACCGTGTCATAGGCATCCGACGTGAATTCGAGGGCGTTGGAGGCCAGCCAGTATTCGTAGCCCCCGCGTTGTTCTACGGGAACCGGGCCGCGGTCCGCATCCGCCAGGTGCCATTTGCCGATGTAGCCGGTGGTATAGCCGCCGTCCCGAAAGTGGTGCGCCAGGGTTCGCGCATTCTGTGGCAGGGCGATTCCATTGCGATAGCAACCGGTTCGAGTCGCGTACATGCCCGTTTGAAGGACCGAGCGGGCCGGTCCGCAGACGGGTTGGCAGGTGAAGGAACGGGATACGTGGGTACCTTCGCGCGCCACGCGATCGAAGTTGGGCGTAAGGTCCAGAGGATTGCCATGCGCGCCGGTCGAATCCCAGCGCTGCTGGTCCGTGAAGAACACGATCACGTTGGGCGCTGTCATGAGTCCGATCCTTCGTTTGCTACTGTCGCAGACGGGCGTTAGTATAGCCCGATATCAAGGCCGGCGTCTTCGAAGCCATGCGCCTCATTTACCTCACGCTCGGCTGGGTCTGCGGCATCGTCCTGGCAGCCAACAATCCTGATTTGTCCATCGGTCTGGCCCCCGCCTGGCTGATTCCCTGCGCACTGGCGCTGGTGTGCGTCCTGTTGATGCGGGACAGGTGGCGCTGGTATGCCCTGGCGCTACTGGCCCTGACCCTGGGAGGCCTGCGCATGTCGCTGGTCGCTACAGACAGCGAAATCGCCCGGTTCAACAATCTGGGTGGCGTCAGCGTAGAAGGCCTGGTCAGCGGCGCCCCGGTTTTGCGCGACAGCGGCGTCCAGGTCCGTGTGGCGGCATCGGTTCTCGTCAGGGATGGCCAACGATTTCCGATTCACGGTGAAGTGCTGGTGCTGGCGGCAGCCCATACCTCATTCGCTCCTGGCGATCACGTCCGCGCCACCGGGCTTCTTCAACGACCCGGCGAATTCGATCGCTTCTCGTGGAACGACCACCTGGCGCGCAGTGGCGTTTTCAGCGTCATGCGCGATGCATCGGTGGAACTCCTTGAGAGAAGACAGGAAGTCAGCCTGCAGTCCGTCCTGTATGAACTGAACCGGCGCGCCGGTCGCCAGATCACCGCATCCTTGCCGGCGCCCTGGTCCGCCCTGCTGAAGGGCATCCTGCTGGGCGATGAAAGCAGCCTCTCGCCAGACCTGAGAGAAGACTTCAATGCCACTGGCGCTGCGCACGTCATCGCGATTAGCGGCTTCAACATGATCGTGCTGAGTGGCGCGGTGTTGGCGCTTTTACGTCGCTCCAGGCTCGCGCCCGCTGTGACTGCGACCACCGCCATCCTGACCATTCTGTGCTACGCCATCCTCGTTGGCGCCGACGCGCCGGTCATGCGCGCTGCCCTGATGAGTTGCACCCTGGTCGTCGCCGGCGCCATACGTCGCCGTGTGTTTACGCCCGCATCGCTGGCATTTGCCGTCTTGCTTTTGTCCCTGGAAAACCCGACTGTACTATGGGATATCGGGCTTCAACTCAGCGCCCTTGCTACCCTGGGGATCATGCTCCTGGCGTCTCCGCTCGGAGGCGGCTTGCAGCGCTTCCTCCTCATCCTGCTTCCGGCGAAAGCAGGACGTGCCGCCCATGCCCTGTTGGCTGAGCCCCTGGCTGTATCTCTCGCCGCCTACCTGGCGACCTTTCCCCTCATCCTGCGCTACTTCGGCCGCATGTCACTGCTGGCGCTGCCGGTAAACCTGCTGATCGTACCAGCCCAGGCGCCGCTCCTGATCGTGGGTCTGCTGGCGACCCTGACGGCGTTCCTGGCCCCCATGCCGGCACAGTTGCTTTACTGGCTCGGTCTTTTGCCACTTGGCTGGACCGTTGAAGTCGTCAGGGCAGCCGCGCGCCTGTCCCTGGCCAGCGTTGAAATCCAGACTGACCCGCGACTGATTGCAGCACTCTACCTTGGACTGTTGCTGGCAGCGTTGATGAGGTTTCAACGTCATCCCCTCGTTCTGCGCCTGTGCCGCGTGCTCGTCAATCACGCCGGCGGGGTTACCGCCCTGTTGCTGGCTACCAGCCTCGCACTGCTGCTCATCGCCACCCGCCTGAGTCGGCCCGACGGCATGTTGCACCTCTGGCTGCTGGACGTCGGCCACGTCAACGCCATTCTGTTGCAGGGGCCGGCCGGAGAACACATTTTGATAGACGGGGGCAGTTCGCCATCACGCCTGATGACCGCGATTGGCGAGAGACTTCCCTTTCACGATCGTCACCTGGAAATGCTGGCTGTCACAGTGCCAGATCCGGATACCCTGGAATCCCTCCAATCACTGTTGCAGCGCTATGACCTGGGCCTGTTGCTTCACAATGGCCAACGTGAATTGCCGGCGGCCCTGGTCCAAGCGGCGAACACAGTGATCACGCCGGTGGCAGGCCAAAGCCTGCATTTTGGCAAGGGGCTTGAAATTGACGTGCTGCATCCACAGACCCGGCCTCTGCCGGACGACCGTCAAATGAACAGGAACGCCCTCGTCTTCCGCGTACGTTTCGGGTCGGTCTCTTTCCTGCTGCCAGGCACGCTGGACCGCGAGGGTCAGCGCGAGTTGCTGGCTACTGCAGACCTGCCTCCTGCGACCGTGCTTCAATTGCCATTGCATGGAGCCCCGCGTTCGCTGGAACCGGACTTTCTACTCCACGCTGGGGCTCAGCTGGCCCTGTTGCACACGGACGCCGACGACCTGCGCAACCGCCATGGTAGCCCGGACCCCGAAGTCCTGGCCATGTTGGGCAACACGCCGCTACTCCGCAGCGACGGGGCCGTCAGCATTCACCTGTGGAGCGATGGCGTCAAATTGTGGCGTGATCGTTGGCCGCGGGAGCAGTCCGGCGATTAGTCAGTTGGTTCCTTTGACGGCGGACTGGGCGGCGCAAACTGCATTTCGTTTTTGGAAAGCGAACGTGCCGGCGTGATGACGGGCAAATCTTCCATCCCTGCCTCGCCTTCCAGCGGCTGCGCAAGTCCCTCTTCATCGTCCAGGTCAGGCCGCACCTGCAATTTGGGGCGTTGACTGGAAACTTCCTGAATGCCATTTCGCACGACGGTCAGCAATCTGGCGACCTCACGTTCCATGCGCGCCAGTTCCTGCAACACGTAGCGGTCAGCCTCGTCGGCGATCAATTCCGCTTCCTGCCGCGCCGCCTCAATAATGTTGGCGGCGCGATTCTGGGCAGCCTGCACGGTCGCCCCTTCATCAAGCATCAGTTCCGTATCGCGCCGGGCCTGCTGTACGATGCGAGCAGAATCTTCTTCCGCCTGTTCCAGGATACGGTCCCGGTTTGCAAGAACGCGCGAGGACTTTTCTATTTCATCCGGCACCGAAATCCGCATCTGATCGATGATTTCCAGCGCTCGTTCTTCATCCACCATCGTGTAGCGGCTGAACGGGATGTGTTGCCCTTCATCAACCAGGTCTTCCAGGCGATCAATCAGATGCTGGATGTCCATGACGTCCTCCTGCGTCCTCCGGGACGAACGATCAATTGCAAGGCGCCGCAAAGCGCTGCTGCAGGGCCTCCATGACGTGCGGTGGCACCATCGAACTCACGTCTCCACCCAGTTCCGCAATTTCCCGGATGATGCTGGAACTGACGTGGATGTAACGCTCATCCGCCATGATGGCTATGGTCTCGATCTTCCCCGACAACTGTCGGTTCGCAAGGGCCGTGCGTAACTCAAAATCGAAGTCCGAAGAAACGCGCAACCCCCGGATGATCGCGACCGCCCCCAACCCGGACGCAAAGTTTACCGTTAAGCCCCTGTATTGTGCAACTTTTACATTTGGAATTTCGCCAAAGGCCTCACAGGCCAGGGCCTCTCTTTCGTCTGTTTTGAACAACAGAGGTTTCCTGGGAGAATCGTAGATGCCGACGACGACTTCAGCAAACAGACGCGCCGCCCGACTCACAATATCGATGTGACCATTGTGCACCGGATCCAGCGACGCAGGAAACAGGGCTATGCGGTTGCACGACATGGCTTCCTCCCTCCCTGCCCCTCAACTGATGTCGCTGCGCCTGTCCCGCAGGCGATTGACCCGGTATGCCAGCAGTTCATGCTGTGGCAATGCCAGCTCGGGGTCCTCAAGAGCGATGGTGCGCGCTTCGCGCCTGGCCAGCGCCACCAGTTGCGGCGTCATAAATTCGGCCATTTGCAGGAGACTGCCGCCACTCTGCCTTGTTCCCGCCAGGTCGCCCGAACCCCGCATTTGCCAGTCAAGCTCGGCGAGGCTGAAGCCGTCGCTGTGCTGCTCCAGTGATTCCAGACGCTCCCGGGCCGCTGGCTCCCTGCTGTCCGGGATCAACAGGCAATGTGAAGCGTGTTCACCGCGTCCCACCCGCCCGCGAAACTGGTGCAGTTGCGCCAGACCGAAACGGTTGGCGCCCTCAATGACCATGACGCTGGCGTTGGGCACATCCACTCCCACCTCGGCTACGGAAGTCGTCACCAGCACGTCCGTATCACCTCTACTGAACGCGCGCAGCACCTCGTCCTTTTCCGGGACCGACATCCGTCCATGCAGCAGGGCGACGCGGAAGCGATGAAACACCTGTACCAGTTCTTCCCGGGCGACAGTCGCTGCCCGGATGTCCATATTGTCCGATTCTTCTACCAGAGGATGAACTATGAATGCCTGACGCCCGCGGGCAAGTTCTGTGGCGACGAAACTGAATGCCCGCTCGCGGGCAACCGGCTCGATGATGGTGGTCTGCACCGTGCCACGGCCGGGTGGCAGCTCGTCAATGATGCTCAGGTCCAGGTCCGCATACAGCGTCAGGGCCAGCGAACGCGGGATGGGAGTCGCCGTCATCAACAACAAATGCGGATTGCGCCCCTTGCCACGCAGTGACCTGCGCTGCCCGACACCAAATCGATGTTGTTCGTCAATGATGACCAGACCAACGTCACTGAAATCAACACCCTCCTGAAGCAGGGCGTGGGTCCCGATTACGATGTCAAGGTCGCCGGAGGCCAGCTCTGCGAGTATGGTCTCCCGCTGCTCGCCCCGGGTCGCGCCGGTCAGAAGCGCCAGAGAAGGCCGGCTGTCTTCGGGCAATCGCTCAAATGCTTCCGACATATTGCGAAAGTGCTGTCCGGCCAGGACACTCAGAGGGACGATCAGGGCCGCCTGCCGGCCAGCCTGTGTCGCCAGAAGCATGGCGAGCATGGCCACGGCGGTTTTGCCCGAGCCCACGTCACCCTGCAGCAGGCGATTCATGGGGACTTCAGCAGCCATGTCCTGGCGAATCTCATCGACAGCCTGCTGCTGGGCCCGGGTCAACTCAAACGGAAAGAGCCCGGATTGGAGCACGGCGAAATCTTCATCAGGCATCGCCAGGGCATCTGCCGGGCGCGACTGCCATTCACGCCGGTTTTCAAGGACCGCCAGTTGAAGCGCCAGCAGGTCATCAAAGAGTAGTCGCTCTCGCGCGTGGCGCAGATGGTCCGGCCCTTCCGGGAAGTGCGCCTGTTGCAATGCCCACGGCAGGTCTGCCAGACCGGCCCTTTCAAGCGTGGCTTCCGGCACTGGATCCGGCAGGTCGCGGGTCTTGTCCGCGACGACGTCACGCATGAGACGCCGCATCCCCCGCTGCGTCAGACCCTCTGTAAGGGGATAGACGGGGACCAGACCAACCGTCTGCAGGTTCTGCGGATCCAGCGGCTCCCATTCCGGATTGCTCATTTGCAGGCGCGAGCCCCGGGTCGACGTGCAACCGCTGAGCACGATAAGATCGCCAACCCTGATCTGTCCTGTCAACCAGTGTTGACCAAAGAAGACCGCCTCCAACTGGCCGCTTTCGTCCTCCAGCGACATGTGGAAATCCCGCCGGCCGCCGGCGATGTGGCGAATGGCGCTGCGCCGGACCCGGCCGACAACAGTGACCCGAATGTTCGGTTCCAGCCTGCCGAGATAGCGTTCCTGACGGTAATCGTCATGGCGTCGCGGCATGAAGTAAAGCAGGTTCGCCAGGGTCTGAATGCCCAGACGGGTGAATACCTCCGCGCGGCGGTCGCCGATCCCCTGCAGGACCGTAAGCGGCTGTTCCAGGTCGCGCGTTCGTGCCATGGCGACAGAGGGGTCCAGCGAAGCGCGTTGTCGTCGTGGCGGCTGTTCCAGGGACACCCGGCCCGCGATGTCTGGCCGACTGGCCCGAACGGATCGACGAGACCGCCTTCCCTGTTCCCCGCCTGAACTCTGGTTGCGTCCCTGGCGCCGGGGTTTTCTCGCCTTCCGGTCGCGCCGGTTCCTGCCGGAAGTCCTGTTACCCTGCCCTTCGGCCGCGTTTTGTCCCGTTTCAGGGTGGACCCTGGCGTGAATGCGGTCCAGCATGTATTGCACCCGCTCCGTCCGGGCGTCGACGTTGCGGAGGCCGCTGTACCCTTGCATCAGCGCCCGCAATTCCTCGACCAGCTTCCTTTGCTGGTTGTTGCGGGCCTGTCGCAGCGCATCCGGCTCCCACACCTTGCTGTAGGCGCTCAGTCCGCCCGCAACAGCGCTGTCCCTGCAGCGCTGTTCCCGTTCCAGTCGAAGGATTTTGACGAGGGTCTCCAGCGCCGTTGGCAATTCAGTCTCTCCAGCCAGCTTTAAGTCCAGTATAGCCCAGGGCGCCCTGGCCCAGATGCGTGCCTATTATCGGGCTGATGAGTCCGATATGCGTCGTCCCTGTCACGAGGTCGGCAGCCTGTTCAGCCAGCCAGCTGGCATCACTCTCATTGTTGGAGTGTTCGACAACCAGGCGCTCAAAGGGCCCCTGTTCCCGCAACATGCGAAGCAGCTCCAGGCGTGCCTTGCGAAAGGTTCGCACGCGCGCATGGGTCACGACTTCGCCATCCACCACACCCAATATGGGCTTGATCTGCAGGAGAGTCGCCAGGCCGGCCTGGGCCATGTTCACTCGTCCGCTGCGCCGCAGGTTTTCCATGGTGCTCAACGCAGACGCCGATACCGTGGCGGAGCGGGCCTTCTTGATGGCATCCAGCACGTTCTCAAGGCTGGCCCCGGCCTGCGCCGCTTCGGCGGCGGCCATGACCTGCGTATCCTGGGATGAGGCAATGGTGCCACTGTCAATCAGGGTGACGCGATCCTCCGGCAGGTGCTCCGACCCCAGGCGGAAAGATTCCTGGTAGGCGCTGAGATTTCGCGGGAGGGTGATCAACACCAGATGCTCCGCTTCTTCTGCGAGCTTGTCCAGAATTTCCTGGACAATGCCTGGCGCCGGCGCAGCCGTAGTCGGCAGCGGGTCCTTGTCCTTCAGTTCATTGTAAAAGCGGACCCGGTCCAGGTTGAAGCCATCGAACAAAATGCTCTCGTCTCCCTCATTGATGTAACCCGGAACCAAAGTAATCTTCAATTCTTCCAGGGTTTCCCTTGTCAATTCGCTGGAGACATCGGTAACAACGCGAATTCCTTGCGGACCCATGGTTCAACTCCCTGTCAGCTATACGATACGCAGTAGACTATTCGACACTTACAAGGAAGGGATAGAGCGGCTGGTCACCGCGTACGAGTTCCACCTCCACGTCCTCAAGCGAATCCGCCAGTGACGACGCCAGCGCTTCGGCGCGTTGCGAATCGACCTGTGCGCCATAATACAGGGTGACCAGTTCGCCGTCATCCTGAAGCGACTGCTGCACCAGGTCCTCCAGTGCCTCCTCAAGGGTATCTGAAGCGACACAGAGGCGACCGTCCAGCAGGCCAATAAACTGACCGGCGCTGACGGCCAACCCGTCTATCTCGGCATCGCGCGTGGCCGTTGTCAGCGACGCGCTGATGACTTCGTCGAGCGCTGCTTCCATGGCTGCAACGCCGCTGTCCATGTCTTGCAGGTGCATGGGACGGTGCAACATGGCTTCAATGCCCTGGGGAATACTCTTGCTCGGCACGACACGCACATCGAGACCCTCTGCAAGGTCAGCGGCCTGTTGCGCGGCCAAAATAATGTTGCTGTTGTTGGGCAACAGGACAAATGCCTTTTGGGGCAGACGTTCCATGGCATCGACGAAGTCCCTGGCGCTGGGGTTAATGGTCTGCCCGCCTTCGATGACCTGGGCGGCCCCCAGCTCCTCGCGGAACAAATGCGTCAGACCGGCACCGCCGGCTACGACAATGACGCCAACCTCTCCGGCTTCCGCCACCTCCTCCTCTTCGTCAGCCCCGTCCATGCGCTGCTCAAGGTATTGCAGGTATTGCTCCTGCATGTTTTCGACGACCACGTCGTTGAGCCAGCCGCAATGGTCGATGGCGTAGGAAATGGGTTGGCCGGGATCATGTACGTGCACGTGTACCTTGATCAGTCGATCGTCGCCGACCACCAGGGTAGACCAGCCCAGGGCATCAATGCCGTCGTGGATGGTCTTCACGTCCATGTTTTCGCCATGCATCAGGAACTGCACGTCGTATCCGTAGCCCTCTTCATCGTCCGGTTCGAGCGCATGTTGCCATCCCTGCTCGTCACCGGCCGGGAAAGCCATGGTCGCAACAACAGGTTGCCCCTGCACGAGACGTAGCATCCCCTCAAGAATGCACACCAGCCCCTGCCCTCCGGAGTCGACCACGCCAGCCTTCCTGAGCACAGGAAGTAACTCGGGCGTGTGCAACAGGGAGACCTGTGCCGCAGCCACCATGGTCTCCAGCAGGACGACCAGATCGTCTTCTCCCTCGTCCTGCACACGCTGCGCCAGGGCAACACCGGTCTCCCGCGCCACGGTCAGGATGGTGCCTTCAACCGGATCGGTTACGGCCTTGTAAGCCTTCTCCACCCCCGCTTGCCATGCCCGGTTCATTCGCTGTGCGTCGAAGTCCTGACATTCGCGAATGCTCTCGGCAAAGCCGGCCAGCAACTGGGACAGAATGACACCGGAGTTGCCCCGCGCGCCCATAAGCGCGCCATGCGCCACCCTTTCCCCAACTTCCCCTGCCAGCCGCGTTGTTCCGGATTTGGCGAGATCGCTGGCGCTGCGCATGGTCAACACCATGTTTTTTCCCGTGTCGCCATCTGGCACGGGAAAGACATTGAGTGAGTCGACCAAGGCCTGGTTTTGTTCCAGCCAGGCAAGACCGGCGGTCAACAGCCAGCGCAACTGTCTGCCGTCACAAGTCCGCCTGTCCGGCCCCGCCATCATGCCCTCCGTCCCGCTCATTGAACAATTGCCCTGCGCAGTTGCTCCATACCGACGGCCACCGGCTGGTCGTCGCGAAACACGCTGCTGCCGGCGACAATCAGGTCAGCACCGGCTGCTACGGCCAGTGACGCTGTGTCGACATTCATGCCACCGTCCACGCCAATGGAAGTGTCGCTGCCGCTTTCAGCAATCCTTGATCGCAAGGCCCTGACTTTCGGCAAGGTCTCCGGCATGAATTCCTGACCGCCGAAGCCGGGATTTACCGTCATCACCAGCACGTAGTCGAGATCGGGCGCAGCCTTGTGCAGGGCCGCGGCGGGCGTCCCGGGATTGATCGCCACGCCACACGCGCAGCCAGTTTTCCGCACTGCCTGCATGGCCACTGACAATGAGTCGACGGCTTCAAAGTGCAGGCTGATGCGCGTGGCGCCCGCTCTCGCAAAGGACTGCAGATGTTTCAATGGCTCGACGATCATCAGGTGAACGTCCAGCGGCAGCAGCGTCGCGCGGCGGGTCGCGGCCACCATGTCCTGTCCAAAGCTGATGTTGGGCACAAAGCTACCGTCCATCACGTCGACGTGAATCCAGTCCGCCCCGGCGGCCTCGGCTTCCGCGATCTGCTCCCCCATTCGGGTCCAGTCCGCCGCCAGAATGGACGGCGCGAGCTTTACAGTCAACGCCTCGTCCGGTGTGAGTGTTCGTGGTTGGTTCAGAGAGTCCGCTTCGAGCAGGCGAACAGGTTGATGCTACCTTTTGCATGCCGGATTTGCAACCGCGTGCCTTCAAACGACCTGCCAGCCCATTTGCGCCAGGCGCCATACCGTACGCTTCAGGTCCTCTTCCGAGCGCGCATGGAAAACCGTCGGCGGGCGCGTGAAGAAGGCCAGTGACCACCCTAGTTCTCCCTGGCTGTCGACCGTGCGCAGACGGCGCGCGACGCAATCCGGCCTGGGCGCGAGTCGGCCGCAATCCTCCAGGCTGATAAGGCGAAGGTCTTCGAATTCGTCTACGTAGGCGAGGTCCAGTTCGCCCACGTTCAGTATGGCGCTGCATTCATAGCGCATCGCTGTTCACCTCACTGGACTGCACAGCGGCCCGCAGTTGACCGCAGCCGGCATCGATATCTATGCCACGTCGCACGCGCACGGTCGTCCGGATGCCATAGTCTTCCAGGATGGACACAAAACGTTCCACCTCTTCCGAGCCGGAGGGCGAGCCGGCGTAGTCCGCCGTTGGATTGAGCGGGATGGCGTTGACGTGGCAGAGCAACCCCTGCAGCAGCCTCCCGAGGGCGTGAGCCTGTTCCATGGTATCCGTCTCACCCCGAATCAACGCCCATTCAAAGGTGATCCGTCGCCCTGTCTTGCGGACGTAGAGGCGACAGGCGGCCATCAATTCCCGCAGCGGCCAACGCCGGTTGACCGGCAGGAGTTCACTGCGGTCCGCATCGGTGGCGGCGTGCAGGCTCACGGCCAGACGGACCTGCAAGCCCTCATCGGCAAAACGCCGAATCTGCGGCGCCAACCCCACCGTGCTAATGGTGATGTGGCGCGCCCCTATGCCCAGATCGTCCATCAAACGCCGCACGGCCTTCAGCGATTCACGGTAATTGTGAAAGGGCTCTCCCATGCCCATGAAAACAACGTTGCTCAGGCGTTCTCCGCGGCGGGACAGGTCCTGCGCCAGCAACAGGGCCTGCTCCACAATTTCGGCAGCGCTGAGGTGGCGCGCAAAGCCCATCTGACCGGTGGCGCAGAAGATGCAACCCAGGGCACAGCCCGCCTGGGTTGAGATGCAGGCGCTGCGCCGTCCGTCCCGGTAGTGCATCAGCACAGTCTCGATGAGTTGCCCGTCTTCCAGTCGATACACCCGCTTTAGCGTTCCGTCGCGGCTGCGCCTTTCATGCGCCAGCGAGAGTGAACCAACGCGCATTTCCGCCATGAGACGTTCACGCAGGGCCAGGGGCAAATCCGTCATTGCCGCAAAATCGGTAACGTGACGCTGGTAGACCCAGGTCAGAATCTGGCGCGCCCGAAAGGAGGGCTGTCCCCAGGAGGCCAGCAGTTTCGTCAGTGGGTCCCGGTCCAGTTCCAGCAAGTTTTGCATACGAATTCCAGTTCCCGTCCGGTCTGGCCTACGCGCCATACCAGGGCGAAGTCAGACCCAGCGTCAGGTTGTAGCAAAAGTGCGCGACGATAGCGGCGGCAGTGCCGTGACGCCAGCGAAGCCAGCCAAGGGTCAGGGACACGCCCAGTACAGGCAGAAAAGCGATTTCGCTGCCTGGTCGTATGTGCAACAGGGCAAAGCAAACACTGGTCAACGCCACTCCAAATATCGGTTGCAACAGGCCGCGGAACATGGTCTCTTCGCCCAACGCCGTCATTGCCGCCGCGAGAAAGGCCGTTGCCAGGTCCGGGTTGATCTGGCTTCCGTCGTTTTCCGCATACAAGGGCCAGGTGACCAGCACCCAGAGCAACCAAAGTGCCGACACGAGAGACACGAGCACAATGCCGACGCCAACGGCCAGCAACAACACCCGCGGCGCCGGCACAAGCAGATTGAGGCGCGCGCGCGCCTGCTTCCAGGTCCTGCGCAAGGGGAAACCAACGCCCAGAAAGGCAAAAAACAACAAAAGCAGCATGGACATGAAGGTCACGTCCAGATCGAAGGGGTTGCCAGGACTTTCGCTTTCCGCCGACAGCACAAGGGTGCAGGCCACGACGACGGGCATGAGCACAAGGGCGGTGACGTGGCGGGACGATGCGCTACTGAAGGCCGCGCCTCCGCCTCGCAAACGCAGCTCCAGCCATCCACGCCAGCGGAAAGAGAAGACTGTCATGCCCGCGAACAGACACAGCACCGTCAGGACCAGTGCCATGGGCCACCAGGCGCCGGCCATGGCCATCGGGTCCAGCTGCAGAAAATGGGCGAGGCAACGCAGGCCAAGCGCCAACGCAACGATTTGCGTTGCGCGCAGCACAAGCTGATCATGCCGCCCCTGGGCGGAAACCAGGGCCAGGAGCAGAAGCATGGAACCCAACAGCAACTGGTACAGGACGTCCATCGCAGGTCGCTCTCACAGGGTCGCCCGCAGTATAGCAGCATTGACAGCGGCGACCGTCTGTGCGATGATTCGAGCGCTGTCAGGGAGCGATGGCCGAGTGGTTTAAGGCGGTGGTCTTGAAAACCACTGTGGCGGCAACGCCACCGGGGGTTCGAATCCCTCTCGCTCCGCTGCTGACAGAACCGGGGAGGTGCCAGAGTGGACGATTGGGGCCGCCTGCTAAGTGGTTGTCCGGGTTAGACCGGACCGCAGGTTCGAATCCTGTCCTCCCCGCCATTTTTACGCTGAAGGTGCGAGGCATTCATTTGCCGGTCGGACCGCTATGGACAGACACAGCGCGCCCGTGTAGACTGGCCCGCAAGTCGCATATGAATTAAGTGGCGGCAGACGCCGCAGAAGGCAACAATGGCCAACAGCAGGTCCGCCGAAAAGCGAATTCGGCAAAACCAGAAACGCCGGTTGCGCAACCGTTCCCACCGTAACCGGGCACGAACCCTGGTGAAAAGGGCGAGGGTGGAAATCGAGGGCGGTGACGTCACCAGCGCCGAGGAAGCCACCCGCGTCGCCATGCGAGACCTGGACAAGGCCGCCAGCAAGGGCGTGATCCACAAGCGCAATGCCGCCCGGCGCAAGTCGCGCCTGATGAAGCGGCTCAATGCGCTGCGCGCGGGCACCTGAGCAACCCTTTAGTTCTGCACAATCTCATAGAGCGCAGCGCCAAGTCGCCGGATTTCGTCACTCGTGTTGTAATGCGCCAGGCCAACCCGCAACATCCCTTTCTCCCCGTGCCCCAAACCTTCCATCAGCTCCTGGGCGTAGTAATCGCCGGACCAGACGAAAACCCCCTGCTCCCCCAGGCGCCTGGCCACATCCGCCGGATTATGGCCGGCAAGGGTGAAGATCACCGTGGGCACGCGCAGCTCCAGACGCCGCGGATCGGTCACGCCGTAAACCTCCAGCCCGGGTACGTCCTGCAGCATGACGATGAGTTCGCGACAAAGACTGCGTTCGCAACTCGCAAGCGTGGCCATGGCCGACTTCAGACGCCGGCGCCGCTCCGGTAAACGTGCGACATCCGGTGCAATTTGATCGCCATACTTGCGGCCGATGTCCTCCAGCCAGGCGATCGTCGCACCCAGCCCGGCAATCGTCTCAAAGCTGGCTGTGCCCGTCTCCCAGCGCCAGGGCGGCAGGTCCTTAGCCGGCCGAACCTTGTCGACTGGCAAAGCCGCCAGCAAGTCGTGGCGACCCCATAGCACGCCCACGTGCGGCCCATAGAACTTGTAGGCGGAGCAAAGCAAAAAGTCGCAGCCGATCTCCTGCACGTCAAGTGGCACGTGGGGCGCGCTTTGCACGGCGTCAACCACGTACAGGGCGCCGGCGGCATGCGCCATCGACGCGATTTGCCGCACGGGATTTAGGCTGCCGGCCGCGTTGGAGGCGTGCGCGGTAGCCACGATGCGGGTGCGATCGTTTAAGACCGCCTCCAGGCTGTCCATGTCCAGCAGGCATTCAGGCCGGACGAAATCGACCATGCGCACAACCAGGCCATGCCTGGCCGCCACGCGTCGCCATGGCTCGACGTTGGCGTCATGGTCCATGCGCGTCAGGACGATTTCGTCGCCTGGTTCCAGTGTTTGAGCCAGCGAGCGACTAAGCGCAAAGCTGAGCGTCGTCATGTTGGGGCCAAAGACGATTTCCTCAGCCGCAGGGGCATTGAGAAAGTCCGCCATGGCGGCGCGCACCTCCGAGACCATGGCATCCGTGAGTTGGCTGGTCCTGAAAAGACCCCCGGCATTGGCGTTCATGCTGCGGTAGTAGTTGCCGACCGCATCTATGACCGCCTGCGGCACCTGGGTGCCGGCCGGGTTATCGAAATAAACGAATGGACGGCCGTCTTCACCACATTGTTGCAGCGCCGGAAACTGCGCGCGCAAGGCTTCCAAGTCAATATTCATCAGACCTCCAGGGCCGCATTTCGCATCTGTTCTGCCGCTCCCCTGCCCAGGGCAGTGCGCAACTGTCGCAACAGGTCTATGAATTGCTGCGACCAGGTGTGTTCAAGCCGGCGCGGGCGAGGCAGGGGCACGGCCAGGTCGGCGACGAGACGGCCGGGCCTGGGACTTAGCACCAGCACGCGGTCTGCCAGCAACAGGGCTTCGTTGATGTCGTGTGTGACCATCAGCACGGTCTGGCCGGCACGGTCCCGGAAGCGCAGCAAATCCAGGCCCAGTTGTTCACGGGTGATGGCATCCAACGCGCCGAAGGGTTCGTCCAGCAACAGCAGGTCCGGCCCCTGCAGGAGTACGCGTCCGATGGCCACGCGCTGGGCCATGCCACCGGAAAGTTCCGCAGGCCAGGCCATCTCAAAGCCTTCCAGCCCCAGGACGGGTAGCAATTCGCGCACGGCCTTGTAACGCGTCTCCCGGTCGACACCCGCGAGTTCAAGCGGCAGGGCCATGTTGTCGCGGACCCGGCGCCAGGGCAACAGATTGGCATCCTGAAAGAGGATACCGGTTCGGCCGCCATCCGGCTCGATGCCATCCAGCGACGCCGCTCCCTGCGTCGGCTTCAGCAAGCCGGCCAGCACGCGCACCAGTGTCGATTTTCCGCAACCGCTGGGGCCCAGCAAGGCTACGAAACTGCCGGCAGCGAGTGCGAAATCCAGCGGCCCCAGCGCATCCAGTTGACCACCAGTACCGACGGGATACTGCACCTGCAAGTCTTCGACGTGGACCTTCACCCTGGCCGTCTCCTGCCGCCATTCATCGCTGTCACGGACAGGCGTCTTCAGCAGAGCAGCCCGGCACAAAGCGATTGGTAAAGGCCTGGTCAACGTCCGGCGCGCTTGCCAGCATTCCTGAGGCCTGCAAGGCGGCGGCCGTCGTCTCCCAGGAGTTGCGGTCACTGTAGCCCAACACCTCTGCTTGCCACAGTGGCAGGGTGGCCAGCAGCACAGAGGACTGCAAGGCGGCCGATGCGCTCAATCCCCTGCCCAGGGTGGCGCGCAACTCCTCCAGTTGCGGTTCCAGGTCTTCTTCGTCGGCGTCAGCCTCAACCAGCAGCATCGTGTCCCTGTCCTCTCCATCCTGAACCAGTTGAGCAAGAGAGGCGAGAACTTCCGCGTCGCCTGGCGCCAGCAGGCCTTCCACGTGTGGCGCGCTGGCCAGCATGGCTGCAGCAGGGTTGGCAATGGCAGCCTGCAGTCCCCTGTCGAAGGCCTTGACGAATGCCTTCACGAGTTCCGGTGCAGCATCAATCGTAGTCTCGTTGGTCACAATCACGTTTGACACCAGATCGGCGACCGGCGTCACCGGGAATACCCGATACCCCCGCGCGTCACCGCAGTCCCTGGCGCTGATTCTGTCGTCAATTTGCAGTGGCTCGTTGTTCAGATAGACGACGGCGGCGTCGATCAGACCCAGACAGACCAGTTCCGGCACGTTGAAGCCGACAGTCTCCAACTCAAAGTCCCGCTCGTTCATCCCGGCGGCGTTCATCAGGGCGACAAAGGCCGACCAGGTGACACCGCTGCGCCCGTGAATGCCAACCCTCTTGCCGGCAAGATCGCTGAAACGCTCCGGGGAATCAAAATCTGCTCCGATCGTCGCCACCACGCCCGCCGGGAACTGCTGAAACCATTCGTAAACGGACACCACCGGACGACCCTGGGCCCGCGCCAAAAGCACCTGCTCCCCTCCGAAGATGCCCAGCTGCAACTGGTTGGCAGCGACCAGGTCCACGCCATCGTGTTCAGCACCGTGCCGAATGCGGACATCGAGGCCTTCGTCGGCGAAGTAGCCGTCCTCGATGGCGACATAGACAGGCGCGAACTGCACGTTGGGAATGAAAGTCAGAAAGAGCTCTGTGGTGACGGGGCCCTGGGCAGTGACGCTTCCCCCTGTCAACAGCAGCAGAACGAACAGAAAACACACTCGACGCATTTGGCTACTCCTGAACTGTTACCTGTTGCAGGTGACTCAGACGGTGGCTGGAACGCTGCCAGGCCAGTAACCGGCGTTCCAGCGCGGACACGATGCCATACAGGATGCGGGCAATCACGGCAAGGGCGATGACCGCCACCAGCACCAGCGGCGTGTCATAACGGCTGCGCGCCAGCGTGATGAGAAAGCCCAGACCCGCATCGGCGCTGACGAACTCGCCCACGACCGCCCCGATGACCGCCAGGGTGGCGCTGATCTTGAGGCCACCAAGCAGCACAGGGAGGGCGGCGGGAATTTCCAGCACGGTCAGCATCTGCCAGCGCGTGGCGTGGTGCACGCGCAGCAGGTCCTGCAGTGAGGCGGGCACGTTGCGCATACCGACTACTGTGTTCACGAAGGTTGGAAAGAAAACGATGAGAGCGCTGGTGATGGCCTTGCTGGTCAAACCGCTGCCAAACCAGATGACCAGCAGCGGGGCCCAGGCAACGATCGGCGTCGACTGCAGGGCAACGACAAAGGGCGCAAGGGCATCCTCCAGCAAACTGCTGCGCGCAACCAGATAGCCCAGCGCCGCACCCGCAACTGCGCCACTGGCCAGGCCGGCCAAAACGGCCTGCAGGGTCACCAGACTGTGATGCAGCAGGCTGCCATCAAGCGAAACCGCCACAAGCTTTTGCAGCACGGCGGTGGGCGGCGGGACGATGAAGGCGGGATAGACCTGCAAGGTGGCCAGTATTTGCCACAGCAGCAGGCCGGCCGCCATCAACGCAAGGGGCGCGAGCCGCCTCGACAGAACTCCCCGACCGTGAATATCTGTTGAACCTGGGCGGATCATGCCTGGCCCCGGCACCCACCTGCACGACATTCATCAAGAGACAGGAGCCAACGGGGCGAGCAACAGCGGCGTCACGCCCCGGCGACGGCAAAACGCGCGACGCGGATCGCACAGCATGGCGGCGCAACGAAACGTTATCCAGCGACCTTCTCCCATCCAGACTTTCACTGTCGGCTCTGGCCTTGCACCAGATCCACCGGCATGACCGCAGTCATGACGCATCAGCCCTCCCAGGCTGATGACACGGGTCGCGGGCTTGGCAGGACTCTGCCATACCGCCGGTAGGGAATTTCACCCTGCCCCGAAGGTTGCCTGTTGTTTGGCGACTATAGCATATTTCGGCGGAGCGAGAACTGTAAATCAGGGGCAGTTACCGGCGGGAACCGTGAAGTAAAAGCGTCCACCCTTTCGGATTGCGTTGCTCTCGGCGTGAATGGTGCCGCCATGCGCCTCAATGATGTGTCGACAAATGGCAAGTCCCAGACCGGTGCCCTCGTTGCCACTGCGAGACGGGTCCAACTGATAGAAACGCTCGAAGATTCGGCCGGTGTATTCCTTTGGCACCCCCTCGCCCCGGTCGATCACAGCAAACAGGACTTCGTCGCCCTCGCGGGTGACGACCACGCGGATTTTCTCCCCCCGCGGCGACCACTTCAGGGCGTTGTGCAGCAGGTTGACCAGTACCCGCGTCAATTTGTCCGGGTCGCAAAGAACATCTATACCACGCGGCACTTTCTGCACTATGCGGACATCCCTGTCTTCGCAGAAATCCGCCATGCGCTCGACGGCTTCGGCGACAACTGCCCTTGCCGGCACGTCGACCATTTTCATCAGGGCCTGACCGGACTCGATCATCGACAGGTCCAGCAGTTCCTCGGACATCCACTGCAGGGCGTCGGTTTCGCGGGCAATGGCATGCAGGGAACGAATACTGTTCTTGCGGCCGGGCTTTGCCGTATCCATGAAGAGGCTGTCGATGATGAGACGAATGTTGGCGATCGGAGTGCGTAACTCGTGAGAAATGTTGGCCACCATATCGCGTCGCGCCCGGTTCAGACGGACAAGCCGGGTTACGTCTTCCAACGCAACACAGACCAGGGCTGGCGGTCGGGAACGATCGACCAGCTGGATGTGGACGTGCCACCAGCGCCCGTTTAGCTGCAGCTGTTCCTCCAGGTCCTGTTCCTTGTTGCGCAGTGCCTCGCCGACCATGGCATCCAGTTCGCGGGATGCGGTCAATTCAACCAGAGAACCCTGAAAACTGTGGTCGACGATAAATGTCTCGCAGGCCTTGCGGTTCAACGCCAGCACCTTCCCGTCCTTGTCCAGTACAAACAGGACATCGCAGGAACCGTCCACCATGGCGCGCAGGATGCTCGCTTCCGCAGACTTTGTAGACCGGACAGCAGAGAAATCAGCCGTCAACTCGTCCATTGTTTTTCGTCCTTCCACTTGAGCCGGGAATCGAAAGCCACAGAAGCGCCGCGGCCAGGGCGACCATTCCCAGGAGCCCGCGACTTCCGGGCTGTTCTCCCAGTAACAGAATACCCAGCGCAGACGCAACCAGCGGTTCCGCCAGGCTGAGCGTCACGGCCACCGAGGGGGCCAGGCAATTAAGCCCTCGTGCAAACAACACGTACGCCAGTGCAGTCGTTATGAGGCCCAGGTGCAGGATAACCAGGAATCCGTCTGGCTGCAGGACCCACTGCAGGTCCCGGACCGCCAGCAAGGGCAACAGAAACAGGGCGCCAGGAAGAAAGATCAGTGCCATCACGGCGTTGGGAGACATGCGTGACAACAAGCGTTTACTGGTCAGGGCATAAGCGGCGTAGGACAGTCCGGCGCCAAGAGACAGCAACAGCCCGACGGGTTCCAGCATCGCGGGCAGGCGTTCACCGGGTAACAGCAGCAGGGCGCAGCCTGTGAGCGCAAGCATCGTGGCAGCCGACCAGCGCCCGCCCGGGGTACGCCTGTAAATTCCCCATTCGAGGATGCCTGCCAGCACAGGTGCACTGCCAATGGCAACCATGGTGCCCAGGGCAACGCCATTGCGAGAGATCCCGTTGAAAAAACAGAGCTGGTATGCCGCAATCATGATCCCTGCTCCCGCCAGGGCCCGTAGCGGCAAGGGTCGGGCCCGTTGCAGGTCACCCGTTCGCCATGCCAGAAGCGCCAGGGCCAGCCCGCCAAGCAACAATCGCATGGTTCCAATGCCGGCGGCATCGGCGGCGGCAGGAGCCAGGGTCATGGCGGTACCGGTTGTGCCCCAAAGGGCCGCTGCCAGCAGCACCTGCACCGCTGCGGCCCGTGTCATCAACCCTCGAAGCGATAACCGACGCCGCGCACGGTCACGATGCGCCTGGGTTGTGAGGGGTCCTCCTCGATTTTTTCCCTCAGCCAACGTATGTGCACGTCGACAGTGCGCTTCTCCACGAAATTGTCTTCTCCCCACACCCGGGTCAGCAACAGGTCGCGCGTGAGTACCGCTCCGCTGTTGCGCATCAGTTCAGCCAGCAACATGAATTCGCGGTTGCTGAGATGTATTTCGGCGTCGCCACAAAAGAGTTTGTGACCCTTGAGGTCCAGCCTTAGGTCATCGGCTACCAGTTGTTCCTGAGGTGACCGGTGTCCTGGCGACCGGCGCAAAACGGCCCGCACCCGCGCCAGGAATTCTCCCAGACTGAAGGGCTTGACAATGTAGTCATCGGCGCCACTTTCCAGACCAACGATGCGGTCCACTTCGGTACCGCGCGCGGTCAGCATAATGATGGGCAGGCCGGAGAGGGATTCGTCCTTGCGCAGCATGCGACAAACGCTCAGGCCATCCAGCTTTGGCAACATGATGTCCAGCACCACAAGATCCGGCGGTGTGGCGCGAATGTGCGCCATGGCCTCTTCTCCATCCGCGGCAGTGAAGACCTGAAAGCCATCGTCACGTAGTCCTGCTTCCAGGTTGCCGAGCAGGACTTTCTCGTCCTCGACCAAAAGAACACTTGGCATCAGTTCGCCTTTCCCGCTCTCAGATCTTTTCAGAAATCGCCCGAACTCCACCCAGCGACGTGGCCGCGCGCACGGCCCGCCGAATTGCCATGGCAACCGCTTCTGCGGCAAAGGCACCAATGAGAGTGGCATTGGCCTCCAGCTTGCCCGTTGCCATGGCAAACATCGTGTCACCGTCATGGGCCGTGTGCGCCGGCCTGACGACTCGCGCCACGCCGTTGCTGGCCATCCGGGCGACCTGGGTAACTTCGCTCTTCGACAATCGGGCGTTGGTCGCCACCACGCCGATGACCGTATTCTGCCGTGATTGCCACACGGACAGGTGCTGACCCAACTCTTCCAGGACGGGAACAAACTCTCCGGGATTCTGCGGTGAACGCAGCCCGGCCAGAATGTCACCCTGTTCTTCCAGTATTTCGCCGAGAGCATTGACGACCATCAGCGCCGCGACCTGCAACCCGCCTCCAACAGACAGAAGGGCAGAGCCCGTCCCACCCTTGCTGGCCCTGTTGTTTCCTGCCATTGAGCACACGCGACAACCGGTTCCGGCCCCTGCACTACCCTCCTCTACCGGTTTCGAACTGGCGCGTTCGCAGGCGAGATAACCCGCCTCCTCATCGGGGCGAACCCCGCGAACGCCCAGCCCCAGGTCGTACAAAATGGCTGCCGGAACAATGGGCACGACAGAGCCGTCGCCCGTCCGGTACCCCGTGCCCCGCTCTTCCAGCCAACGCATGACGCCACCTGCCGCGGACAATCCGTACGCGCTGCCACCGGACAGCAGAATCGCATGTACAGTGTCGACTTGCCTTGTCGGACGCAGGAGGTCGGTTTCACGGGTACCGGGGCCGCCACCACGCTGATCGACGCCAGCGACCGTACCTGGAGGACACAGGACGACTGTACAGCCCGTGCAGCCTTCCCTGTCCGTGACATGGCCAACCCGTATGCCGGGTATCGCAGTCAGTGTGTCATTCACGACGGGAAAGCCCCGGCAACTTATGCACAAGGAGCTTCGAAGGGGATATCAATCGCGTATTGCCAGGGACGGCCCTGTTTATCAAGCGCATTGATCGCTCTCAGGAAAGAATTGGTCTCGTCCGAAAAATAGTAAAGTCCCACGCGCAACGTTTCAATCGGCAGACTCCCGAGTTCACGACCGAAATCAAAGCTTGTAACGATCCGGTCTCCCTCACGCCAGTCCGCCGGGTCGTAAACGCGAAGATCGTCCTGCACCAGTTTTTCAGAGGCGTCGTCCAGCAAATGCACGTAGAAATGCACGGGTGCGCTGTCCCGGTCTGCAGGACCGGGAGCCCAGTGTAAGGTCCAGTTGCCTTCGCATGTCAGTGCATCAAAACCCACCAATTGCAGACCATTTTCGTAGGCCGGCCGTTCACGAAACTGGGTCCCGGGTTCAGGCCTGCTGTCGCCCGACGCCCGGTACAGATGAAAGGGGCCTACATTCTGTAGCAATTGCCAGTCGCCTTTCAGGTCTTCCTTCAAATCAGATTCTCTCTCATTCCAGAGAAAGAGGGGTGATCCCTGTGGATAGAGCAGATGAGCTTGCTTGCTGTCCAGAACACGCACGTCGTGGCCGCGCAAGTGGTGCTCGAATGGCCAACGCAGGTATTCGGCACTTTCCCCCTTGTCTACGTGGAATACCAAAATCAGTTCTGACGCGTCACCGGCATCCAGCATCTGACGAATCTGACGGGCCATATCCAGCTGCCAGGCGAGCGGTGGTGTGTAATCTCCCGTCGAAAAGGCGTGGCTGGCAGGATCCTCCCTGCGGATGTCCTCGTTGAACTGTTGGTCAATGGCCCAAACTGCATTGAGGTTGAGGATGCAGAGAAACAGCAGGGCAAAAGAGAGTGCAACGCCAGAACGGCGTACAGTCCTGGCAAGGTGCTTTAACAGGACTGCCAGCGCGATGCAGGGAGCCGGCAAGACCGGCAAGTAATAGGCCAGCGTGTAATGCGCTCTTGTGAAAAATGTAAAGCCCAAAGACATTACGCTCCACAAAACAAGGAGCAGGTAAAGCGGCCGTTGTCGTTCGCTCGCCTGCCAGTATCGCCAGGGCAAATACATCAACGAGGCGAAATACAGCAACAGCCATACCGGTGCCACAAACTGCAGATAGGACAGTCGGGAAGACAGGGTTTCCTGGCCCCCACTGAGTAAATTGGCTGCCAGATCACGAGCTGTCAGAAACTGAATAACCCGGTCGAAACTGATCTGGAATCCGGATCTGCCGGCAGACGTGGAGAGATTCAATCCGAACTCCGCCGTACCCGTGATTTGCGCATAGATCCACGGAAGCGCAGGAAGCAGGGCCAAAAGGCTTCCTGCAAGCGCATGACGCCAACTCTGGGGTGTACGATAGACCATGGTCATGATGAACAGCACCGCCAGCAAGAGGATGCCGCTGATGTGCAATTGCAGTGCAAGCCAGGCCGCGGCCCAGGCCAGCATCAGCCAACGTGGCCTTTTCTCCGCGAAGGCCAATCCGCATCCCACGGCCCAAAGCATCACGAACGGCGGCAGCAGCGTGTTGGGCCAGACACGAAGCGAAAGGAAGATCGCCCATGGCATGCAGGCATAGACAAACGTGGCGACGGTGGCCACGTACAATCCCCAGAAGCGTCGAGCAAACCACCAACACAACGTAACTGCCAGCAGGTTCAACAGCAGGTAATGGTTGAGCAGGGAAAAAACGCTGTCCAAAAACAAATGAGGTATGAAGGTGAGATAAATCGTCAGGGGCAACTGACTGTAATTTGCGCTCGACGGATACATGTGGGTAGGGAAGTGCTGGAGATGGGCCATTTGCAGACTGGCCCGGGCGATCCAGGCCTGCTCCGGGCCAAAAAACGCAGTATCGAGTTGAATGACGCGGAAGAAAAATGCAACCAGCAATATCCCTGCCGGGATCAGCCAATCCCGTACAGGAAGACTTCTGGACTCATTCAAGGGGCGGATCAACATCTTCCCCAAACTGGTCCTGCGCTTTCCCGGGCCTTTACCCGCTTGCAGTCAGCCTTGTGTGAAGCGGAAACTTTTCATTTTGCACATGCATCCAAGGGCTGGAAGCGTCCGGTAACGTCCACGCGTGGAATGATATCATTGACCTGCGGCGTAGTCTTTTGATCGCATGACGTCTTTACCCGTCATTCGCAATCTTGCTCAAATTGAATGCGAGGACAAGAGCCGGGATTTCTTGCCTGACCTCCTCAGACATTCAGGGCCAATTCGCCCCTTTTTGCGTGAAGCTGCAACTGGCTTCCAGTGCGCTGGCGCCACTTACGGCGCCGGCATCGGCATTGCTTTCCTCATTTCGGTCTGCAGGCGCCTGGTCGCAGGGCTGCAGACTCGCCATGGTTGGACACAGGGCAGACTTTGTAGTGGCCACAGGAAATAACAGCCGGATTGCCGGCGGAACCAGGCCTGGCCCCAGGCCTGTCCTCGAATGTGACAAATCCAACTCGATTGCCGGCCATGGGCGGTGTGGCACTATCGGCTGTTGTCGTCGTCAAAGATGATGTTCGAGTTGTCCTGCGGCAACGACGATGGAGTCGCCGGATTAAGGATTGCTATTGCGATTTCATAATCGGAAGGATGCACCAAAACACGGACTTCACCCAATTGGCCGATGTGAATTCCCATGGCGCTGGCGCCGGCCTGGCGGTGCAGCAAGGTCTGGATACCCTCAAACTGTAGTTTTCCCGCGATAATTTGTGCTTCCTGTGGCGCATTTGTCACCCAGGCGACCATCCATTCCCTTCGGCCCTGCTCACGTCCCTGCATGCTCACGCCCCGACCTCCTGACCGGGAATCAAGGGCGCGTCAGCCTGGTGGCGACGCGCCCCAAAGGGGTTGGCAGCGGCGTACTCTCCCACCCCGTCGCCAGGGCAGTACCATCCGCGCTCACAGGCTTAACTGCCGGGTTCGATATGGGCCCGGGTGGACCCCCGTGGCTCCAGCCACCAACCCCCTCGCTTCACTGTGTCTTCTGTGCATGGCTCCAAAGAGCACCCGTCTCTCCGTACCTCATCCCAGGCTCTCGACCCTTAGTACCGGTCCGCTCCATCCATTACTGCACTTCCACGTCCGGCCTATCCAGCTGGTCGTCTCCCAGCGGTCTCCCTCCCTTTCAGGACCGGGAGTCTCATCCCGGGGCCGGCTTCGCGCTTAGATGCTTTCAGCGCTTATCCGCTCCGCAGCTCGCTACCCGGCCATGCCGCTGGCGCGACAACCGGTACACAAGCGCTGCGTCCGTTCCGGTCCTCTCGTACTGGGAACAGCTCCCCTCAAACTCCCCACGCCCGCAGCGGATAGAGACCGACCTGTCTCACGACGGTCTGAACCCAGCTCGCGTACCGCTTTAATGGGCGAACAGCCCAACCCTTGGGACCGGATCCAGCCCCAGGATGCGATGAGCCGACATCGAGGTGCCGAGCCTTGTCGTCGATGTGAACTCTTGGACAAGACCAGCCTGTTATCCCCGGGGTAGCTTTTATCCGTTATGCCACGGCCCTTCCACACGGTACCGTGGGATCACTAGGCCCGACTTTCGTCCCTGCCCGACCTGTTCGTCTCGCAGTCAGGCCGGCTTCTGCCCTTGCACTCTCCGGCTGGTTTCCATTCAGCCTGAGCCGACCTTTGGGCGCCTCCGTTACCCTTTCGGAGGCGACCGCCCCAGTCAAACTGCCCGCCTGCCACTGTCCCGTACGCCGCTCCCGACGCCACGGTTAGGACCAATGCGCATCCAGGCCGGTATTTCAACAGCGACTCCACGAAACCTGGCGGCCTCGCTTCCCAGTCTCCCGGCTATCCTGCACAACATGCGCCCTGACGCCATGACAGGCTGCAGTAAAGCTCCACGGGGTCTTTTTGTCCTGCTGCGGGTAACGCGCATCTTTACACGTACTTCAATTTCGCCGGGTCCCCCGTTGAGACAGTGCTCCGCTCGTTACACCTTTCGTGCGGGTCGGAACTTACCCGACAAGGAACTTCGCTACCTTAGGACCGTTATAGTTACGGCCGCCGTTCACCGGGGCTTCATTTCAGAGCTTCCGGTACGCTCCCGCATACCTTCACCCCTCCACTTAACCTTCCGGCACCGGGCAGGTGTCAGCCCCTATACGTCAGCTTGCGCTTTCGCAGAGACCTGTGTTTTTGCTAAACAGTCGGCAGAGCCTCTTCACTGCAACCACCCCTCACAGGGTGGCGTCCCTTCTCCCGAAGTTACGGGACCTTTTTGCCCAGTTCCTTAACGAGGGTTCTCCCGTTCGCCTGCGTATCCTCAACTCGCCTACCTGTGTCGGTTTGTGGTACGGGCAGATGACCTCACCGCTCACGCGCCTTTTCTCGCCCCGGAGTCCCGCCTGCTTCCTCCCCCGAAGGGGACGACATCGCGGGTGTGACCCGCTTGCCACCGCAATCCACTCAGCGGCCAGACTTTCCCCAGGTCTGCGCGCTCGCTCCGCCATCCGGTACCGGAATATTAACCGGTTGTCCATCGCCTGCGCCTTCCGGCCTCGGCTTAGGCCCGACTAACCCGACGCGGACTGACCTTCCGTCGGAAACCTCGAGCTTTCGGCGAACATGGTTCTCACATGTTTCTCGCTACTCATGCCAGCATTCGCACTTCCGCGCACTCCAGCACACCTCACAGTCTGCCTTCACCGTCCGCAGAACGCTCCCCTACCAGTCTACCCCTTCCGGGATCCACTCCCGGGCTTCGGTCGGTGACTTAAGCCCCGTTCCATTTTCCGCGCCACCGCGTTCGACCAGTGAGCTGTTACGCACTCTTTCAAGGATGGCTGCTTCTGGGCCAACCTCCTGGCTGTCTCGACACGACGACCTCGTTTCCCACTTAGTCACCCCTTTAGGACCTCAGCCGCGGGTCCGGGCTCTTTCCCTCTCGACCATGAAACTCATCTCCCATGGTCCAACTGCCACCCTCTCACTGACGGTATTCGTGGTTTGCCAGGGTTCGGTAAGCCTTGCGCCCCCTCCCCCATACAGTGCCCTACCCCCGCCAGTTACCAGGTGACGCCAGCCCCAAAGCTGTTTCGGGGAGAACAAGCTATCTCCAGGTTCGTTTGGCATTTCACCCCTACACACAGATCATCCCCGACTTTTGCAACAGCCGTGGGTTCGGCCCTCCCTCGCGTGTTACCGCGCCTTCGGCCTGTCCATGCGTAGCTCACCTGGTTTCGTGTCCAATCCCTGCCACTCTCTCGCCCTCTTCAGACTCGCTTTCGCTCCGCCTCCAGGTGTCCCACCCTTAGGCTCGCCACAGAAATTGACTCGCTGGCTCATTCTCCAAAAGGCACGCCATTACAGAATGTCCTCAGACACCCCGCTCTGACCGTTTGCAGGCATCCGGTTTCAGATTCTCTTTCACTCCCCTCGCCGGGGTTCTTTTCACCTTTCCCTCACGGTACTATCCGCTATCGGTCGTCAGATGTATTTAGCCTTGGAACGTGGTCGTCCCCGCTTCATGCAGGATTCCTCGTGTCCCGCACTACTCAGGATCCCGGCCACCTCGCTCCCCTTGCGCCTACGGGACTCTCACCCCCTCCGGCGGGCCTTCCCAGACCCTTCGGCTTCGGTTCGCAACGCTTCCGCCGGTCCTGCAACCCCGTCATCCGAAAACAACGGTTTGGGCTCTTCCGCTTTCGCTCGCCACTACTCGCAGAATCCTCTCCTCTCCTCGGGCTACTCAGATGTTTCACTTCGCCCGGTTCCCCCTGTGCCTCTTACAACACAGTGACACCCCGCTACGGGTGCCGGGTTTCCCCATTCGGATACCCCCGGCTAATTGCGGCTGCACACGCCTCACCAGGGTTTTTCGCAGTGTACCGCGTCCTTCGTCGGCATCTGACACCAAGGCATCCACCAAATGCCCTTTCGCGCCTGTCCATGTGATACGGAGAAATTGATGCTCTCTCGCGTTTACTCGCCATGCACCTGTCAAACAGCGCCCTCGCCCACATCCCCAATTCCCGGATGCAGGCGGGTCATGCATTATCCACCCGCCACCCACTCCCGTCAAGCCTGTAATCCGGGTTGCCGACGGAACAGCGCAGTGTGACGCAAGCAACCACCTCCACAAAGACGCCCGGTTCCCCCTGTCCCGGGTGCGCCAGCCTGTGCCAGACTGCGCCCAGCCTGAATCAAAAAAGAGGCGCCCCCCGGCGCCTCCCCTGTGGAGATGAGGGGACTCGAACCCCTGCCCTGTGCCTTGCAAAGGCACCGCTCTCCCGTCTGAGCTACATCCCCCTCTCACCCCCTCCTGTGGGCCCGGGAAGACTCGAACTTCCGACCTCACGCTTATCAGGCGTGCGCTCTAACCAGCCTGAGCTACGGGCCCCTCCGCACCCCGACAACACGACAGCGGGAAAAACATCCACCGGTACCCCAACTCTCTTCCCAGAAAGGAGGTGATCCAGCCGCAGCTTCCGCTACAGCTACCTTGTTACGACTTCGTCCCGGTCACCAGCCCCGCCCCCGGCGGTAGCTCCCCCAAAAGGGTTGGCCTCCCGACTTCAGGCATGACCAGCTTCCATGACGTGACGGGCGGTGTGTACAAGGCCCGGGAACGTATTCACCGCCGTGTGCTGACCGGCGGTTACTAGCAACTCCAGCTTCATGCAGGCGGGTTGCAGCCTGCAATCCGAACTACGAAGAGCTTTGCAGGATTGGCTCCAGGTCGCCCCTTCGCTACCCGTTGTACCCCCCATTGTAGCGTGTGTGTAGCCCCGAATATCCAGACCATGCTGACTTGACGTCATCCCCACCTTCCTCCCGTTTGTCACGGGCAGTCGCGCCAGACACCTGTAACTGGCACCAGGGGTTGCGCTCGTTTTCGGACTTAACCGAACACCTCACGGCACGAGCTGACGACAGCCATGCAGCACCTGTCACGGCTCCCGAAGGTCGGTCACCTTTCGGCTCCCTACCACCATGATGTCAAACCCGGGTAAGGTTCTTCGCGTAGCCTCGAATTAAACCACACGCTCCGCTGCTTGTGCGGGCCCCCGTCAATTCCTTTGAGTTTTAGCCTTGCGACCGTACTCCCCAGGCGGTGCACTTACCGCGTTCACTGGGACACCCACCGGGCCGTAGCCCGACAAACATCGAGTGCACATCGTTTACGGCATGGACTACCGGGGTTTCTAATCCCGTTCGCTCCCCATGCTTTCGCGCCTCAGCGTCAGCCGTGAGCCAGGGTGCCGCCTTCGCCTCCGGTGTTCCTCCGCATCTCTACGCATTTCACCACTACACGCGGAATTCCACACCCCTCTCTCACGCTCAAGTTATACAGTCACCGACAGCCTCCCGGAGTTGAGCCCCAGGCTTTCATGTCCGTCTTGTATAACCGCCTGCGCGCCCTTTACGCCCAGTAATTCCGGATAACGTTCGTGTCCTACGTGTTACCGCGGCTGCTGGCACGTAGTTAGCCGACACTTCTTCCTGCGCTACCGTCATTATCGTCACGCAGAAAAGGGCTTTACGATCCGAAAACCTTCTTCACCCACGCGGCGTCGCTGCGTCAGACTTCCGTCCATTGCGCAATATCCCTCACTGCTGCCTCCCGCAGGAGTCCGGGCCGTGTCTCAGTCCCGGTGTGGAGGACCACCCTCTCAGATCCCCTACCCGTCCTTGCCATGGTGAGCCCTTACCCCACCATCCAGCTGATGGGCCGCAGTCCCCTCCCGGGGCAGACGCTCTCGCGCCCTTTCACCTGTTGCAGTCCCCCGCTTCAGGCCATACCCGGTATTAGCCGCCGTTTCCAGCGGTTGTCCCCGTCCCCAGGGCAGGTTAACCACGTGTTACGCACCCGTGCGCCACTCTCCGTCCACCCGTAAGTGAACCTCCCGTTCGACTTGCATGTGTTAGGCACGCCGCCAACGTTCATCCTGAGCCAGGATCAAACTCGCCGTTTGTATCCCACCTCTTCCATATCCGTATCTTTCCAGGGCCCGGATATGTTGGCCCCCCAGCCGGTCGCACCGGCTTCCTCTGTCTTTCCCGCTGTCCTGTTGTCAAACTGCGCCCGCGCCCTTGGCGGGGAGGGCCCGTACTTTACTTCGGCCCGTCAACACCTGTCAAGCGGCAAAACCGACCAACATGCCATCATCGAAATCACACAGCAGCGATTATCGGCGCCGCAGCCACAAGCCGGCAAGCGTCAGCAGGAAGGCCGCGGCAGGCGTATAGACACCAGGGTACAGACTCAGGTCATTGAACTCAATGACGGCGTTGATCCAGGTCACGCAGGTTTCCTCCTGACGGGAAAAGAAACCCTCCGCTGCAATTGGGGGATTCCCTTAGCGTCTACGGAGCCACACACCGACCAACAGCAACAGCAATGCCGGCACCAGAATATAAAGTCCCAGATACAGAGTCTGGTTGTTGAAGTCGATGGCTGCGTTCAGGAAGCTTGCGTATGCCTCATCCACCAGACGCTCCACCTCCACGAGGGGTTGCATGACCAGTGCCTTGGCGGCGTGATACTCCGGTCCGTGCAGCCGCAACATCGCATCCAGCGCCTCTCCTTCCAGCACGTACTCGCCGCCGCCCGCCTCGATCTGTGCTGCGACTATATCCATGATTTCGTTTTCGAGGGTGGCCAGCGAATTGGAAGCGTCTTCAGCCCTTTCAAACTCGGCCAGTTCGGCAGCTGTCAGATTGGCATTGCGGGCCAGAGTCCTGATTGGCACGGCCTCGCCAGCCTCGCCGATGCGCTCACCTGTGGCGAGCACCACGTCCCAGTAAGGGGCGTCGAAGTAATCCGCCGGCCTTGGCTCGATGCCATTGCGAATGTCCAGGATTTCGTCAAAGTGCTGACGGTACACCGGGTCCCCATTGATCGCGTACAGGCGCACCATGAGCGTCAGATCGTCCGATGTTTGCCTCAGGTTGTCCGCGAAAGTGCGCGCGGCCAGGCGTGCTGTAATATTCCTGCTGACGGCCGGCAACTCTCTCTGGAAATTCCCGACAAACGTGATGCTGAACAGCACCGTTACCAGGGCAAGGAACGAGGCCAGCGTGGCGATCAGCCTGCCATGTCTGTCCAGAAATGTGCTTGACGCGCTTTCTCCAGAGGTTCGATTGCGGTTTAGACGATGCAGCCACAAGTCCAGGGCAATCAGGACCAACGTCACAGTTAACAGGATGACGCCGTTGCCCAGGCCCCAGTTGTACAATTCAACCGTGTCACGCCTTACCTCGAGAAATGATGCTGTGACTCTTCTGCCAAGCTCGACCAAATGGGTCATGATCTGGGCCTTGGCTTCGAAGTATTCCGGCCCATGCAACCCCAGCACGGCATCCAGCACCGGGCCTTCAATCACATAATCGCTGCCAGTGGCCTCAATCTGTGCCGCGACCGTTTCCATAATCCCGTTCTCGATTTCAGCGAGAGCATTGGATGCATCTTCAGCCTTTTCGATCTGGGCGATTTCGTCTTCAAGCAGGCCGGCCCTGTTGGCCAGGTTCCTGATTGATACGGCCTCCCCCAACTCGCCAAAGCTTTCGCCAGTGTTTAGCACGATGTCCCAGTAGGGAACGGCAAAATAGTCGACCGGCCGCGGCGCTTCACCATTGCGGATGGCCAAAATCTCGTCAAAGTACTCCCGATACACCGGATCCCCGTTGACTGTGTAGAGCCGCACCATGCGGGTCAGGTCATCGGAAGTCTGGCGCAGACGGTCTGCAAAGGTGAGCGCTGCGTTGCGCGACCTCCAGGTCTTTAGCTGGGCTTCCCGCAAACTCAAAAAGTTGGCCAGAAACACCGCGCTCACCACGAGCATGAGCAAGGCCAGGGCAGTCACAATTCGGCCAAATCTTGACATCGTCATGTTTGCACTCACTTTCTGTTTCAAGGTCAACAGGTGACATTTCGGTAATTTAGGGTTCGACGTGAAATGGCCCTGGTGGCGGAGCCGGAACCAGTCAAGTTAAGCATCTGTCCACAGTATACGATCTGAATTGAGAGCACTTCCTTACCTGCGCCGTTGCCAGATGCTCAGTGCCAGCAGGAGAAAAGCCGCAATAATTGCATGGTAGCCAGTAAACAGTGACTGGGAGATGAAACTGATGGTGCCGTTTATCCAGGTGTCATACTGCTCCTGTACCAGGCGCTCCAGCTCGACCAGCGGCTGCATGACCAGCGCCTTGGCGGCATGGTACTCCGCGCCGTGAAGCCGCAGCATGGCATCCAGTGTCTCGCCTTCCAGCACATAGTCGCCACCCTTGGCGACCAGGGCATCGTCGACGACGTCCATAACTTCATTCTCAATGACCGCCAGGGCATTGGATGCGTCTTCAGCCTTGCTAAACTCTGCCAGTTCCACGGGCGACAATCCTGCATTGTTGGCGAGGGCCCGAATTGCAGCGATCTGTCTGGCTTCACCGGGCCGTTCCCCGCTGGCCAGCACGATGTCCCAGTAGGGCAAATCGAAATAACCATCAGGTCGCGGTTCTATTCCGTTGCGGATGTCCAGGATTTCGTCAAAGTATTCCCGATATCGCGCCTCTCCGGTAATGGCGTACAGACGTGCCATTCTTGTCAGGTCGTCCGAGGTCTGCCGCAGTGAGTCCGAGAATTCCCGGGCAGCGACGCGCTCGGAAATGGTCCTGCTGACAGCGGGCTGGTCCCTCAGAAAGTTTGTGAACAGGGTCAGACTGAACAGAATCAGAACACAAGCCAGCACAGCGGCAATCAGGCCGATTCCTCTGGCGAGATTACCTTTTGCCAACTGCAACCCGTTGCGCCTCCACTGAAACCACAGGTCAGCGGCGATAAACACCAGGGTAAGTGCCAACAGAATTACGTTGTCTCTCATCGCACTGGTGGAAAGCGCGACAAGCCGCTGCCGCGCCTCGCCGAAAGTTGCCCTGACGTTTCTGCCCAATTCTGCCAGGTTGGACATGACATCAGCCTTGGCGCCATGATACTCCTGACTATGCAGGCGCTGCATGGCCGCGAGCGTCTCGCCTTCAAGCGCGTAGGCCCCGGCGCCGGCATCGATTCTCTGGGCAATGGTCTCCATGATCGAGTTTTCTATCACGGCCAGCGCGTTGGACGCGTCCTCAGCCCCCAGCAGCAAGGCGTTTTCTTCCTCCAGTAACCCTGCCCAGTTTGCAAGGGTCCGGATCGGAACAGCCGGGCCAGGTTCACCAAAACGCTCGCCAGAATTCAGTACGATGTCCCAATAAGGGGTTGTGAAATAGTTGACCGGGCGCGGCGCTTCACCGTTGCGGATGGCCAGGATCTCGTCGAAATATTCCCTGTACACCGGGTCGCCGTTGACGGCATACAGTCGCACCATGCGCGTGAGATCGTCAGAGGTCTGCCGCAGTCTGTCAGACAGGGAGAGCGCCGCCATTCGAGACCGCCAGAAACCCTGCACGGTCTCTCGCTCGTTCATGTAATTGGTCATTGCCAGCATACTGACGAGTACCGCCAGCAAGGCCACCGCCGAAATCGCACGTGAAAAATTGGCCCTGGCCATGGATCTCACATCCCCGCTTCACGTTGCACAGGTAGAACACGAGTGCAATGAACCCAAAGGGCCTGGCTGCAGGATCAGTTGAGAATTGACCCTGCAGCCGGCCCCCGTAAGTGCTTAGGCCTCCGGATGGCGACTGCGGTAAAGGGAAGCTATCAGTACCAGGGCCGCCAGCAAGAGGGACCCCGCCAGCAGGTTCATGAGGGTGTCGAATTCGCCGCGCCCCGCTTCCTCTTCCTGTGCCAGGTCCTGTTCCAGTTGCCGCGCCAGATCGACCAGCGGCTGCATGATGCGGGCCTTCGCTTCGTGGTATTCGGCACCATGCAGGCGCAACATGCCCTCCAGAGCGTCACCTTCCAGGCGGTAATCGTCGCCGGCGCTGGCGGCCACAGCATCCATCACCTCGTTTTCCAGCACGGCGAGAATGTTGGACTGCTCTTCCGCCTCCCGCAGCAGCGACAGACTCGCAGCGGAAACCCCGACCCTTTCCAGCAGGGTCCGGATGGCAACGGCGTCTCCTGTTTCACCGAGACGGTGGTTGGTGGCCAGCACGAAGTCCCAGTAGGGGACCTCAAAGTAGATGCCAGGCCTCGGCGCATCGCCATTGCGGATGGCCAGAATCTCGTCGAAATACTCCCGATAGATGTCTTCACCAGTGATGGCGTAGAGACGCGCCATGCGCGTCAGGTCATCGGAGGTCTGGCGCAGGCCGTCGGAAAGGAAGATTTCGCTTTGCCGGCGGGCGGCGTTGAGGCCGGTAGCGTCGTTGCTGGCAAGACTTTGCCGGCCCAGAAAGACGGACGCGATCACGAGCAGCAACGCGAGGGACGGCAGGATGGATTCCCGCGGATTCTGCCGGTCCACGGCCAGCACCAGCGCGACGGCCGCAACAATTGTCAGAATCAGCAGGATGTCCACACGTTGCTGCAGGAAATTGTGCGCGATGCCCTCAACGATCAGGACGTCCAGGCCGGAACCGGTCACCAGTTCGACCAGAGGCTGCATGATCAGAGCCTTGGAATCATGGTACTCCTGACCATGCAGTCGTTGCAGGGCCTCCAGTGTCTCGCCCTCATACACGAGGCCATCATCGCCGGCATTGGCTGCAATCACGTCCATGACATCTTCTTCCAGCTTGGAGAGAAGATTGGACTGCCTCTCCGATTCCTGCAGCATGGCCTGCTCGCCAGGCCGCAGACCGGCCTGCTGCATCAGTGACTGGATGGATTCCGGCGCGCCAAGATCGCCAGGTCGCTCGCCCGTAGCCAGCGTGATGTCCCAGTAGGGTATTTCGTAGTATTGCTCCGGCCGCGGAGCGATTCCGTTGCGAATGTCGAGGATTTCCTCGAAGTGGTCTCGATAGACCTGTTCGCCGGTCGCTGCATACAGGCGAACCATGCGCGTCAGATCGTCGGAGGTCTGCCGCAATCCGTCCGCCAGATGGTAGAGTTCGCGACGCTGCAATCCATCCGCCCGGATGTCATTGATTCCCGAATAGGTCAGGGGCACCAACACCAGCGCGACGAGGACCAGCAGCAGGCCCAGCGATTCGGCCTTTGGCATGTGAAAGCGTCTCTGGAGCAATCCATAGAGAGAAACCAGGATTGTTATTCCAAAGAGCGCGGCGATGATGACCAGCCACTGCTGGAGGTAGTCCTGCGCCAGGTTGGGGGCGCCAAATTGACCCTCACCCTCGCCGCCGGCCAGTTGCGCCAACTGGAATATTGTTAGTGCCTCAATGTCATAGAACCAGATCAGGCTGTGCATACTGCTCATGGGCAGACCCCTCCCCGATTTGCTCGCCGCAGGAACGTGGCTGGAAAGCCTTGTGTGCAGAAACTGCCACACCAAAGGCCTCACTGCCAACGCCTGGCTCCCTGAATGTTACCTCAAATGTTTCCACAAAACAGGACATGGTTCTCTTTGCGGAACCTCGCAGGCTGAATGTGAAGGCGCATGCCAGCTTCCGGTTGCCTGGTTAAGACGGCTGCTGGCATCGCAAAATCGCTTTCGGCGACAATGCCGCCAAAGACGTGGCGCGCAACGGCGTCCTGAGCCCCTGCAGGACAGGGGTCTGCAGGCGGCGGCTGAACAACAGTCGTGAAAGGGCCCGCTTGCTGTTCAGGGGCAACGGACGGCCAATACCAGTCGCCGGTCCGGACCTCGCCTTTATGCCTTAAATTGCAGGTCCGCAAGCGATTCCTGAAGCTAACGCTCTTCCCGCCTCCAAAGGACCACGGAAGCCAGACTGAACAAAATGGAGAGCCCCATGACGGCGCCAAACACGATGCTGTTTTGTTGGGCGGTCGTCAACGCCTGCTCTCTTTCGTCCGCCAACCGTTGCTGAACGGATTTGGCGAGGTTCACCAGGGGCAGCATGATTCCTGCCTTGGCCCTGTGATAGTCCTCGCCGTGCAAACGCTGCAGGGCGATGCCTGGCGGACCGTCCAGGCTGTAGTCTCCACCGTCGGCAATCGCAGACCCGACCACTTCCATGGCCCGGTTCTCCAGCACCACCAGTTCGTTGGACGCATCTTCCGCTTCCGCCAGAAGACCCAGTTCCGCTTCTGTGAAGTCCCTTTCCGCGATGAGGGCCCGGATCGGCACGGCTTCTCCGAACTGGCCTGGATGTCTCTGCCTGTCGCCAACACGATGTCCCAGTAAGGCACCTCGAAGTAGCGTTCGGGCCGCGGAGCTTCTCCATTGCGAATGGCCAGGATTTCGTCGAAGTACTCACGATACACCGGGTCGCCGGTGGCGGCGTAGAGGCGCACCATGCGGGTCAGGTCGTCCGACGTCTGTCTCAGGCCATCCGAAAGCGTGTAGGACCGGTACCGTTCGCCAAAGGTGTCCGCCAGCGAGTCGAGATTTTCCTGAAAGCGTTGGACAAGGATTCCAAAGACCAGCATGGAGACCATGGCAAGAATTGAGACAAGGGACGCTCTGCTTCGGAGCGACAGCCCTGTGCCGCGTGCATGCGCGACGGTGACAAGCCCGATCAACACGCCAAGACCGATCAGCCCCAAAACGACACTGTTCATTTCCCGCGCCGTGCCAATGATGTCCCGCGACGTTTCTTCATCCGTGGCGAATTCCGAGAGAAGCACCAGCGGACGCATGACGCGTTCCTTGGCTACATGGTATTCCGTACCATGCAGTCGTCGCATGGCTGCCAGGGCCTCCCCTTCCAGCCGATAGCTTCCATCGCCAGCCTCAATTTGCGCGGCAACGACGTCCATGACCTCGTTTTCGAGTTCGACCAGAACGTTGGACCAGTCCTCGGCCTCCGCCAGCAGCGTCACTTCAAGGCGGGAAGCGTCAGAGCGGGTGATGAGTTCCCGGATCGGCACTGCTTCTCCGGTTGTGCCCTGGTGCTCGCCTGTAGCCAGCGCCAGGTCCCAGTAGGGTATCTGGAAATACTGGTTCGGACGGGCCTGCTCGCCATTGCGGATTGCGAGGATTTGATCGAAGTATTCCTTGTAGACCGGGTCACCCGAAACAGCGTAAAGGCGGACCATACGGCTGAGATCGTCAGAGGTCTGCCGGAGACCGTCGGCCAGCACGTAATTGACATAATTGGAGCGCGCTTCCTCATTGCGACTGGCAAGAGTCGCGCGCTGTTCAACATACAGGAGCACGGCCACGACGATGGCTATAAGTGAAAGGAGTGTTGCATAAAAAGGTGAGAAGCGGATTCTCATTTTTCTCTCCCACCAAACAGTCTGGTCGGAGAAAAACTAACTTAATGCATGATGGACAAAAGTTTCCATATTTCTGTGATTGGAGCGGAACATGGCCTTGTCTCGTTAGGGCAGGACAATTGTGTCGCAATGTTTTGCGGCAATTCAGACTTCACCCGTCGATGCTTCAGCCGCCGGCACTGGAAGTTGCGCATTCCCGTCAATGTCGCCGAGGATGTCCTTCACGTAGACTTCCTGCACAAGCACCATCAGGATGGCCGTCAGGGGCACAGCCAGCAGGATCCCCAGGAAGCCGAAAAACACCGTGGCCACAATTTGTCCGAGTAACACTACAATCGGGGGCACCTTGATGCGGTCCGCCACCAGCAGCGGGCTGATGAGCTGGCTTTGCACCAGCGAAATGGCGTAGGTTATGACGATGATCAGGCCCACGTTTTGTGGTGTCTGCAACAGACCGACAACCGCCGCCAGTACCGCCGCGATCAGTGTGCCGAAGGTGGGCACAAAGGCCAGCAGACCGGCAATGACGCCCAGCGCCAGCGCTTCCTCAAGCCCGAGCAGGGTCAGGCCAATCCAGGTGGCCAGCCAGACAAAGACCATGGCCAGCGCAGTGGATTCCAGCCAGCCCCGCATGACCTGGTCCAGCCGGGTCAGAATCTCGCGGCCACGCTCGCGATAGCCCGGCGGAAAAAGTCGCAGCAGACCCGACTCATGGCTTTCGGGGTCCGTCAACAAGTAGACGCTCATAAATATGACGATGAGGGTGTTCAGCAGGGCCGAGGCGACGCCGCCCACAACCGGAATGACCTGAACGCCAACCTGACCAAAGGCGTTGAAGATCTGGTTTGCCACCTGGGTGATCAACTGGCTGTCCACCTGAAAACTTGTGCCCAGTAGCGACACCAGGTCCAGCACGGGGTCGCGCACCGGCGATGGAACAAAGCGGTAGCCCGAAAAAGGTCTGGGTGTCGCGTTGAGGGATTCCCAGTATTGCTGCAACAGCAACACGCCCTCGTTTACCCGTACCGACAGGGTCGCCAGCTGGGTCGCCAGCAGGGGCAGCACGGTAAGGGTCAAAACGAGAAAGAAGAGAGGGAAAATCAGCAGGGAAATCAGCAGGGCTGGCGTACGCCGAAGGCGGGCGCGCTGCTGCAGAAAGCGCATGGGCGTCGTTACCAGCACGACCAGGATGATTGAGCTCAGCAGCAGCAGCAGGACGCTACGGACCTGCCAGAACGCCACCAGCACAATCACGACCAGCAATGTGGCAAATACGCGACTGGCAGTGCGATTGGCAAGCGGACGGTTCAGCATCTGGCTCCCGCCTTTCCCCGGCGAAGTATACCAGGTGAGCGTCGGGCCCGCGCTATACTTGCCGGCGACGGAAAGGATGGCAACATGCCTGACGCCCTTACTCTCGCGCGTGACAGTCATGATCTGGCCCTGCAACAACTGATGGAACTGGCCTCAATCCCCAGTGTTGGCACGGACCCCGCGCACCGGCAGGACACGTTGCGGGCGGCCCGCTGGCTGGCCGACGAGATGTGCGCCATCGGTCTTCAAGCAGTGGATGTACTTCTGACAGCGGGGAATCCGGTGGTCTATGGCGAATGGTCGGGCGCAGGCGAAGGCGCGCCCACCGTGCTGCTTTACGCGCATTACGACGTGCAGCCGGCCCGCCGTGAGGATGGCTGGGACAGCGAGCCCTTTGAGCCGCAGTTGCGCGACGGGCGTCTCTATGGCCGAGGCGTTTCGGATGACAAGAGCCACTGCATCATGCTGCTGCGGGCCGTCGCCGCCCTGCTCGCCAGTGATGAGGGTTGCCCGGTCAATTTGCGTTTTCTTTTGGAAGGCGAAGAGGAAAGCGGTTCCCCAAACCTGTTGCCTTTCCTGCGCGATAACCGCGAACGTTTGCAGGCGGACACGGCAGTCATCGCTGACGGTGGCTTCGAGGACCCCGACGAGCCGCTCATTGTCACTGCCCTGCGGGGAATTGTGGCCCTTGAGCTGTGCGTCAGCGGGCCTGCGACGGACCTTCACAGCGGCATTCATGGCGGCATCGTACACAACCCGGCGCAGGTCATCGCCGAGATTGTCGCCCGCCTGCATCATCCGGACGGCCGCATCGCCGTCCCGCGTTTCTACGACGACGTGCGTCAGCTCTCAGCCAGGGAACGCGAATTGTTGGCCGAAGGCGACATGAGCGATGAAGACTGGCACGACCTCGTCGGCGCGCCGAGCGACTGGGGTGAACCAGGCTATTCGCGGGTCGAACGCACGGGGGCGCGCCCCACGCTGGAAATAAACGGCATCTATGGCGGGTACAGCGGCGACGGGTTCAAGACTGTGATTCCTGCCCAGGCCCGTGCCAAGATCAGTTGCCGTCTGGTGGCCAACCAGCGCCCGCAGCGAATTTATGAACTGGTGTGCGATTACATCCGCACGATAGCGCCGCCCACGGTAACGCTGGATTTCGTGCTGTTGGGGTCGGGAGACCCCGTAGAGATTGACATCGACAGCCCCGTCGTCAGGGCATTGCAACGGGCCTATGCCCTGCATTGGCCCGGCCCCGTCGGTTTTCGCCGTACGGGCGGATCTGTGCCGATCATTGCCATGTTCAGCGAAGTGCCTGGCATTTCATCGGTGCCGCTGGGCTTCAGCACCAGCGACAGCGGCATCCATGGCCCGAATGAAAACTACCGTGTGGACATGCTCGGCAAGGGAATTGACACGACGGTTCTGTTTCTGCAGGAAATCGCCCGGGGCGACGCGGCCGGCAACTAGCGCCTGTCGACGGCCAGCAACTGGAACTGCTCCCATTCGGCGGCATCCGTCTCCCAGTCTGCGTAGATGGCCGCCCCCTGAACCCACCCGGCAGCCGGTCCGGCCGCCTCCAGCCCGGCGCGCAGGCCGCTCAGGGCCGTGACCACGTTTTCGACCTCCGGGTCATGACCGGGCGGAGCAGCGTCATAGGTTGGGATGCCGATCAGAAGGACTGTGCCCTCCCCCAGCGCGCTGACCGCTTCGGCAAAGGTCTGCACCTGATAGGCCATCCAGGTCTCGTAGTCCCTGGCCGCCGTCAGACCGCTGTTGTAGCCCATAACCGCCATCTGGTCGCTGAGCAAGGCGACGTTCTGCTTGTAACTGCGGGACCATTCGGTACCGGGCAAAATCAGTTCCGGCACCGGAATGTCCGCATCCAGCGGGCTCCAGTCCGGCGGCACAGCCACTGAAATCGGCACTGATTCGCCAAGACGCAGACGCACCTTGCGCAACAAGTCCACAAAGTGGCCGTCGCCGTCCCATACGGGCTCGATATCCAGGAAAACGCCGTCAAAGCCAAGTTCGCGCACGACATTGCTGCTGAAGTCCGCGACGATTTGCTGCAATTCGGGATCGTCCAGACGATAGCCGTCCTCGTCCAGGTTGACCGGCAGCCTTATCCAGCCCAGCACGGCGAGGTCCGGCGATTCCGCTTTCAGTTGGCTGGCAAACACCTTGACGCGATTGAAGAGTTCTGCGCCGCGCCAGGTGTTGTCACCCTGCAACCAGCTCACCCAGGCGTAAACGGTGCCGATTTCGTGGTCCCGCAGCCGGGTCGCCAGTTCGCGAACGTCATGCGAATCATGGATCTCGTAGGTCCATTCGGTTCCCAGCCACAGGGCATTGGGAAGCAATTGCGCTTCGGCAGGTTTCAGCCCGCGCAGGAACAGCACCACGCCAATCAGCAACACGACAGCCAACACCAGGCCGGCGACCAGCCGAAAAAGAGGAATCCTTACTCTGGGGAGCGAGATGCGGATCCCGCCGGCCGGTGACAGATGGTCCGCCGTGAATTCCCGTCGACGCTGCTGCCGCTGCCGGCTGATTTGCCGTTGGCGGGCGTGACCGCGTCGTACTTGCGGTTCAGACTGGATCATTCGTTCACGCGCCACGTTACCGACTCACACCCATGCTTCCGTTTCGGACAGTTGTTCCAATTGATCAACATTCTCCGGGGGAACACCCAGGCGTTGCAATACGGCGGCCTGCGCGGTCCGCATGGCGTCGCTCCCCCTCTCGTCACTATGGGTAAATCCCAGCAAATGCAGGGTCCCGTGGACCACCAGCAGGGCAAGGTCTTCCATGACCTGATGGCCGGCAAGTTCGGCTTGACGCGAGGCCCAGGGCAATGCCAGCACCAGGTCTCCCAGGACAGGTTCTTCCTGCCCTATCCCGTGAGGCAGGGCCGGGAAGGAAAGGACGTCGGTCACACGGTCGATACCACGATAACGACGGTTCAGGTTTCGTACCCGATCGTCACTGGTGAGTACAATCGAGACCCTGCCATTCGTCGCCCCGCAGGCACCATGCATGTGCAGTGTTGCCTGCACGGCCCTGGTCAAGGGGGCCACGTCAATGACGTGACCGGTCTCGTTGCGAACATCAACGTCGTTCACGATGATGACTTTTCTCCCTGTTCGCGTCCGGCGTCGCCGGCCCACTCCGCATCGTCGTGATGGGGCAATTCAGGCACCTCCGGCAACGGCCCCGGGCGAGGTCGATCGCTCGGAGAACTCATCGACAGGTTCTCCGCCGTAAGAACGGCCACGGGCCGCGGTTCGGGAACAGACTCGCTGCGCACCGGCAACGTTGCAGTCGGGGCCGGCATCGCCGGAGCCGCACCACCGACTCTCTGATAATCGATTCGCGGATGATAGACCGCCTGCAACATTTCCACCAGGGTACCCTGGATAGTACGGATGTCCTTCAGTGTCAGCCCGGATTCATCCAGCTGCCCTTCATCCATTTTGCCTTCCACGATGCGCATCACGATTTCCGTGACCTGGTCGCGGCTGGTCGGCCCAATGGAACGAACGGCAGACTCACAACTGTCCGCCAGCATCATGACCGCGGTCTCGCGGCTTCGCGGTCGAGGTCCCGGATAGCGGAATTTCGCCTTGTCCACCTGGCCTTCATCACCCCCGGCAGATTCAACGGCCTTGCGCCAAAACACAAAGACTTCCGTCGTTCCGTGGTGTTCGGCGATGTAGTCCCTGAAGCGACCCGGAAGATGGTATTCCCGGGCCAACGCTTCTCCATCGGGGACATGACTGATGATGATATCGGCGCTGCGTTCCGGGTCGCCCAGTACGTCATGGGCGTTGCCCGTGCCAAACTGCTGGTTTTCGCTGAAGAACACGGCATTGGGGATTTTGCCGATGTCGTGATACATGGCCGCAATGCGCACCTGCTCGGCATCGGCGCCAATGGCCAGGGCCGCCTGCTCGCAGAGGTTCGCGACCTGCAGTGAATGCTGATAGGTGCCAGGCGCTTCCCGCAACAGACGGCGCAACAGCGGCTGCCCCGGCTGGCTGAGCTCGACCAGCTTCAGACTGGTGGGCAAATTGAAAAACAGGGTCAGCAGATACATGCCGGCCACGGCAATCGCCGCTGCCAGCAGGCCATTGAACAGGCTGTAGGGCAACAGCACGGTCAGCGATGCGCCCGACACACCCAGATTGAACACGACAGCCACCAACATGTTCGAAAGTGCGATGAAAAGTCCGGAGAGAAAAAAGTTGTTCAGGCGATCTGTGCTGCGCAGGGTCAACAGTCCCGTCAGGCCGCCGGCAATGGTAAGCGTCGCCATTTCCAGGGAGCCGGTCGCAACCAGCCCCAGCAGAAACGACAAATTGACAGTCGCAATCAGCGCAATGCGAGGAGAGGCGATGGCCACGTACAACAGGGACAGGGCCGCCGTGGGAAACAAATAGAGCTCCGCCGGCATGCTGTTCATTTGCACCAGGCGGGCCCCAGCCAGCACCAGCAGGAACAAGCCCGCCAACAACAGGGAGAAACTGGCCCTCACCAGCAAGGCGCGTTCGAAGCGCACGATATAGAGGGCGGTCAGGGCCAGCACCAGCAGGCTGGCAAAAAAGGCCTTGCCAACTTCCTGCAAGCGGCGTGATTCAGTCTGCAACAGACCGAGCACGCCCAGGGCTTCCATGTCTATCGCGGTAACCTGCTCGTTTTGACGGACCACCACCTCATTGAGTGCGAAGGTCCGCTCTACCGGCTGCACCGCAGCCACCGCGGCCCTGCGCGCGGCCTCGGTTGCCTCCTGGTTGGGAAAGGTATTGGGACGGAGCAGATCTTCGACGATGGCGACAATGATCTCGGATTCAGCCGGCGAGAAGCGAATGCTCACCTGCGTGGGCAACTGGGTGCGCACAACGTCAAGGGAAGAAGCGCGAATGGGTTCCCGCATGATCCGTTCCAGCACATTGATGATCTCGTCATCAACGCTGTCCCATGTCTCGGCGGGCATGTTCAGAATTCGATCGATTTGGTCATCACCCAGAGTCAGCGCTGTAATGTGCTGCAGGTCGTCGGCACGCTGCGCCACCGTTCCCAGATTGTCCTGGCGTACCGTTCGGACATAGTCAAGCACCTGTCGCGCCAGTTGGCTTTGGGCGCGACTCACGTTGGGGTCAGGTGGGTCGAAGACCTCGACAATCGCCGCGGCAGCTTCCCTGCGGTTCATTTCGGTCAGCAAGGCACTTTCAAAGGTGAGGCTGAACGGTGACAGGATGTTTTCTTCAGCGACCTGGCCCACTCGCAGATCGCTGCTGCCCGTCCAGAGGGGCAAGAGCACGTCGCTGGCCACAATGGCTGTCGTCAGCAGGACGGTGAGAACCGCCGCAATGATGAAACCCGGAATGTGCGGGCGCAGATCGCCAGCGCCAGAGTCCTCACGCCATTCCATGCGTTGCCTCGCCCCGGCGTCGGCCATCTGTCACTTTCGCCGCCTGGTCTTTTTGCAAGTCTGACCTGGCCCGGGAATTGCAGCGCGAAGCACAAGGGTGCCACCTGTAGGCTTGCGCCCGCTGAAACATTCCGAATATCGTCCTGACTAGAGAATTGGCGTCGCCTGGACCTCTCCATCCAGATAGCGCCCCAGCCTGGCCGCAGTAATTCGGTTGGTAAGCGGCCATGGATGAATGGCTCGAACCCGCATCCACGTATCAGTATACCCGACGTTGACAAAGCCTTCCGGTGTCGCGCCGGCGACCTGTTCCCACAACACTTCCTGCGTCTGCCCCTCAATATCGCGTGCATAGTCACTGGCCAGCGCTTCGCCAAGACGCCGCAATTCGGCGCTACGTTCCCTTTTGGTGCTTTCCCGGATCTGCCCGCGCATACGGGTAGCAGGCGTGCCTGGACGTGGACTGAATCGGAAGACGTGCAGACCGGCCAGAGGTTGTCTGGCGATGAAGGCCCTGCTGGCCTCGAATTCCCTCTCGTCCTCTCCAGGGAAACCGACCATGACGTCCGTTGTGATTCTCAGGTCGGGAACGCTCGCGCGGAAATCACGCAACAGCGCGCTGAATGCCTCCGGGCTGCAGCGCCGACGCATTCGCCTGAGCGTGGCGGCGCAACCGCTCTGCAGCGGCAAATGAACGTGCCGGCAGAGACGTGAATTCTGCCACAGGCCAAACAACCCGGGCGTCAGATCCCAGGGTTCCAGTGAAGAGAGGCGCAGACGGGGAATGTCGGTATCCGACAAAATGGCTTGCAAGAGTTCTGCGAGCCCTTGCCCAAACCCCAGGTCGCGGCCGAAACTACCCAGTTGGACTCCACTCAAGACCGTTTCCTGGTAACCGAGCGCATGCAACCCGCGAATGTCGGCCAGAACCTCCGGCAGCGGTCGACTGCGGCCTGGCCCACGCGCGAGGGTGGTCACGCAGAACGTGCAGGCGTGGTCGCAACCGTCCTGCACCTTGACAAAGGCGCGGGTGCGCATGCCCGGCCCAACGGTCATTGTTTCCGCAGCATCCGGCGTTTCAGCGTCGAGCAGATCGACGATGCCATCCTTCTGCAGATTGCCAACAACCCGTCCCACGTTGGGCATGGCCCTGAATTCCTGCGGAGCCAGTTCGGCATGGCAGCCGGTCACGGTGACGCCGGCTCCAGGGGACCGGCGCCCCAATTCGCGCACCAGGGCGCGACTGTCGGCGCCTGCTTCCCGGGTCACACTGCAGGTGTTGACGACGATCTCGCCGGCCTGCGCCGGGTCCCCCGTCAGTTCATGGCCCCGTTGCAAAAGATTGCGGCCCAAGGCATCCATTTCCGCCTGGTTGAGGCGACAGCCCAGGCTTCGCAGGTGGACTTTCATGCCGCGACATCTCCTTCAGTCGGCATGCGCAGCAGCAAATTGTCGAATGCCACCAGGACTCCGGCCTCTTGCATGGACTGCGCTGCCAGCGCGGTACGTCCCTTCTGAAGCGTGTCATCCCTCACTATGCTGCGCATCTGACCGCCCAGACATTCCCCGGTAACCCAGGTGCTGCTGTCGGACTGGCTGTCCGGTATGCAAAACTCCAGTTGCCCGTCGTTGATGAAGAACTCCAACTCCGGGCCCCTTGCGCGAATCCCCAGTCGGTTGCTGGCACCAGGGCCCTGACGGATAAACGGGGATGGAATCCAGGTACTCAACACCTGCTGCCTGCCGGATAGCGTTCGGAGCAGTTGATAGTAACCGTCGCTGCTGGCAAGGAACATATAGTAATTGATACCGGCCGACCCGCGTGCGGCAGTCCATCCGAAGGCCTCGACAAGCGGGAACGGGCGCGGCTGCTGTAACCGAAAGATTACGCCGAAACCGTTGTCCAGTGGACCAGCCAGCGCGCGTGCCTCTACATCCAGATCGAAATCAGCAAGTTCAGGGCCAACCAGGGCATACACCAGGCGATTCGCATCGCCCGGTTCAAGGTGAAGCGCCCCGTCCCGCAGACTGGCCGACCTGCCAATTGCTGACAATCCCATACTGGCATCGGGAAACGTGAAATTCGCCGCATAAAGCAACGCTCCCGCCGGGCCACTGGCAACAAATCGCAGGTTGGCTGCCAGATTGGACATCCCGGTCAGGGCTGGCAGCGCTGCCAGCAAGAGCAGGTAAAGCAACGGTCGGCGCACGACTGTGCCTCGATAGTCAACGGGCATTCAGTCTGGCACAGGGCTCATGCCCTCGCAATGGATGAAGCAAGCGGCATACTGGACAAGCTCGTCCACCCTCCTATAATTAAAAGGCAGACGCAGGGGAGTAAATTGTGGCTGACTTGATGAACCCGGACGGCATTCCCGTCGTTGACCCAAACGGGGGTGGCGACTGGAAACCGGACCCCGCGCATCCGCGCCGGCGCCCGCCCTGGATCAAGGTGCGCGCGCCCTCTGGCGCCACTTACGAACACGTCCGCAGTCTGATGCGCTCGAAGACCCTGCACACGGTCTGTGAGGAAGCGCAGTGCCCCAACATTGGCGAATGCTGGGGCAAGGGCACCGCCACCTTCCTCATGATGGGGGACACCTGCACCCGTTCCTGCGGTTTTTGCGACATCAGGACCGGTCGGCCGGCGCCACTTGACTGGGCCGAACCGAAGCGCGTGGCGGAGGCCGTGCGCGCCATGGGCCTTGAGCACGTAGTCATCACCAGCGTCAATCGCGACGAACGGCCGGATGGCGGCGCGCCGATCTTCGCCATGGTGATCCGTCGCATCCGCCAGTTGCAGCCTGGCTGCAGCATTGAAGTGCTGATCCCTGACTTTAAGGGCGACGAAGCTGCACTGCGCACCGTCCTCGACGCGCAGCCCGAAATCCTCAATCACAACGTGGAAACGGTCCCTCGTCTCTTTCGCGTCGTGCAGCCGCAGGACCGCTATGAATGGGCCATGGCCACCTTGCGCAACGCCCGTCGCCTGGACCCCGAGGTGTTGACCAAGAGCGGAATCATGGTTGGCCTTGGCGAGCGAATGGACGAGTTGCTTGAGACGATGCGAGACCTGCGCGAATGTGACGTCGACATTTTGACCGTCGGCCAGTATTTGCAGCCGAGCCAGGTGCATTTGCCCGTAGAGCGATTCTACGAACCGGGTGAGTTCGATTTTATTCGCGAACGGGGCCTGGCCATGGGCTTTCGCTGGGTGGAAAGCGGGCCGCTGGTCCGCAGCAGCTACCGCGCCGGCGAACAGGTACGCGCGCTGTCCCAACGACAGGAGTTCCGCTTGCGGGTGGCGCCGACGCAGTAAGTGACAACGTCGCCTGTTCACTGGCCGGGCGTTCACATTCACGATTCCTGTGCTATACTGTTGCCGGGATTTACCGGCAGCGGTCGCCGGCAGGGTGTCTGGTTAGAGGTGACTGCACAAAACGTCAGGGGACCGGCAGCTACGTGCTAAAGGATTTGGTTCAGCGCGCCGAACAGCGCGGTTTTGTGACACTGGACGATATTATTGAACTGACGGACGAAGACGAAAACGCCTCGGTACTCGCCGCAATTCACAACGAACTGGAGGAACTGGGCATCGAAGTCCGGCAGGACGAGGAAAACCACCGCAGCCTGCTCTCCAGAGGCCGGGAGACCTTGGCGACAGAAAACAACGACGCCGACATCGGCGACATCAATGCTGTATCCGCCGACGATCCCGTCGGCCTTTATTTTCGCCAGATGGCCCAGGAACCCCTGTTGACGGCCCAGGATGAAATCGATCTCGCCCGCCGCATCGAAATCGGGCGAAACATGCGGCAGCAAATGGATGAACCCGACGCCGGCAACCGCTACAACGACATCGAACTGGCGCGCATGTTGCGCCTGGAGATGGATGGTCAGGCTGCCCGGGAGCACCTTGGCCGGGCCAATACCCGCCTGGTGGTCAGTATCGCCAAACGTTACATGAACCAGGGCCTGCCCTTCCCCGATCTCATCCAGGAAGGCAACGTGGGCCTGATGCGCGCCGTCGACAAGTACGATTACAAGCGTGGCAACCGCTTTAGCACCTACGCCACCTGGTGGATCCGACAGGCCATCACGCGCGCCCTCGCCCAGAAGACGCGCACCATTCGCATTCCGCTGCACATGACCGAACGAATCCGCCAGATGTATCGCGCTGCCCAGTCACTGGAGCAAAAGCTGGGGCGTCGGCCCACGCCTGAGGAAATCGCCCTCGAGATGGACCTGCCGGCAGATATTGTTTGTCGCATGATGGATGCCAGCCAGCATGCCATCGCCCTGGAAAGACCGGTTGGTGAGGACGGTGACAGCGAATTCGGCGATTTCATCGAGGACCAGGACTCGCCGAGCCCGGTCGAGGTGGCCACGCGCAATCTGCTGCAGGAAACGATCGAGGAAGTGCTGGCCGAGTTGACGCCCCGCCAAAACCAGATTCTGCGCATGCGTTTCGGCCTGGGTGATGGCGAGCCTCACACTCTGGAGGAGATCGCCAGCAAGTTCGGTCTGAGCCGTGAACGCATTCGTCAGTTGGAAAAGGAAGCCTTGCGCCGATTGCGACATCCTCGCCTGGCACACAATCTTCGCGACTATCTGGGCTGAATCATCGTAGAACTGTCATGCGGCGCCCTGTACCGGGGCAAACCGACCGGACGCGCCAGATTTTGGCCGGGGCGCAGTGAGTGCATCCAAAGAATACGCATGGAGAGTCCTGCATGAGTGAAAACAACGTCCGTTACGCATGGTTTGACGGGGCCGTCGTGCCCCATGATGAGGCCAAAATCAGCGTTCACAACCAGGCCCTGCAGTACGGCACCAGCGTTTTCGCCGGAATGCGCGCCTACTGGAATGCAGAGCGGGAGCAACTCTACCTTTTCCGGCCGTTCGACCATTTCGAGCGATTGTTGCAGTCTGCCGCCCTGCTGCGGCTTGACCTGGACTTCACGCCGGCGCAATTGCTGCAAAACCTGATCGAGTTGTTGCAGGCCGAGGGCGTGGATTGCAATTGCTACATCCGTCCACTGGTGTATGCCGCCAATGAATCACTCGGCGTGCATTTGCTGGACACCCGGCCGGAACTGGCCATCACGCTGATGCCCCTGCGGGACGGCGGATTCGTCAGCAAGGCCGGTGGCATGCACGTCTGCATTTCGGCCTGGCGCCGGGTGGATGACAACGCCATTCCGGCGCGCGGCAAGATTGCCGGCTCCTATGCCAATTCACTCATGATCCGTTCGGACGCCATGCTCGCAGGTTACGACGATGCCATCGTGCTCAACAATGACGGCCACATCGCAGAATGCAGTGTGGCCAATCTCTTTCTCGTGAGAAAGGGTGTGGCTATCACGCCTCCGGTCACGGCTGACGTCCTGGAGGGCATCGTCCGTCGCTCCCTGATTCAGTTGTTGCAGGAAGAACTCAACGTCGAGGTTCAGGAACGGCCTGTCGACCGCACCGAGGCCTATCTGGCCGATGAGATGTTCATGTGCGGTACCGGCGCAGAAATCACTCCCATCACCAAAATCGAACATCGCCCGGTCGGAGATGGCGAAATCGGCCTCCTGACTTCGCGTCTGAGGGAACGCTTCCTCGACGTGGTCTACGGGCGGGACAATCGTTACATGGACTGGCTGGAGCCGGTCTACGCACTGCAGCAGGCGGTCGGTTGATCGTGATGGCCAAGGAAACGAACACAAGGTCCCGCGCCGTCATCCGCGTGCGCAACCTGTCGCGCGAATTGCGTTTGGGAAAGGTCCGCGTGCACGCCTTGCGCGACGTCAACCTGGACATTTTCGCCGGCGAGATGGTGAGTATTGTCGGACCATCGGGCAGCGGCAAGAGCACCTTGCTGGGCCTGATCGGTGGCCTCGATTCACCCAGCAGCGGCAGCGTCGAAATAGCCGGGGTCGACATCTCGAACATGAACGAGGACCAACTCACCACCATTCGCAACGAAAAGATCGGCTTTATCTTCCAGTTCTTCAACCTGATCCCCACACTCACCGCCCAGGAAAACGTCGCCCTCCCGGTCCAGTTCGCCCACAAACCCAAATACAGGCCCGACCGGCGCGCCCGTGAATTGCTGGAGCAACTGGGACTGCGCGACCGCATGCACCACCGTCCGGCGGAACTTTCCGGCGGGGAGCAACAACGCGTTGCCATCGCCCGCGCCCTGGCCAACGACCCACCCCTGTTGCTGGCTGACGAGCCGACCGGAAACCTGGATACCGCGTCTGGCCAGGTCGTACTCGATTCGCTGCGGGACGTGCAACGCGATGCCGGCACGACGGTGGTCCTGGTAACCCACGATCCGGAACTGGCGGGCATCACAGACCGTCAACTGACCCTGGTCGATGGCCAGCTTCACGACCAGGCGCAGGAGGAACTGCATGAACCGGCCTGAGTTGCCCGCCACCTGGCCCATTACGATCGCCGGCATAAAACGGGACCTGCGCCTGTTTGAAATTAGCCCGGGCGTGCGTATCGCCATTCTCAACATTCTGGGGGACAGCGAACTGGTCCAGGCTTCCAGTACAGCGCTGGCCGGCAAACTGCGCGACTACAATGCCGATGTGCTGGTGTCGCCCGAGGCCAAGGCAATTCCGCTGGCCCATGCCCTGTCAGTCGACATGCAGTTGCCCTACGTGGTACTGCGCAAGTCGCTCAAGCCCTACATGGGTGAGGCCCTGGCTTCCGAGACCCTGAGTATCACGACGGGTCAGCCGCAAATGCTTTACCTTGACGAACGGGACCGTGATCTTGTCCTGGGTAGACGGGTGATCCTTCTGGATGACGTCATTTCCACCGGCAGCACCCTGCAGGGCCTGCGGTTGATCATGCGCAAGGCGGGCGCCGAGGTTGTCACTGAGGCCGCGATCCTGACCGAGGGCGACCGCGCCAAATGGACCAATATCGTCGCTTTGGGGCATCTCCCCGTCTGGGTGGACGACTAAAGCCAACTCAACCGGGCTCCAGTTTCTCCAGCACCAGAAAGTGAGACAGGCCCCAGATGTCCAGCGGGCCTCCTTCAAATCCCTGCAACAGGCCCCGTATGGAGCGGGCTGGCCAACCGAAGCGCCTGACCAGATTGTCATAACCCCCGTAAATGCGGCGCATTTCCAGCAGCCGGACCGGACAACCGGCCAGAAGACCGAGCAAACCGCGCCGCGTATAGGCGCGCACGTGGGGCGCGAGGCGATTGCGCGCGACGTCCGGCAGCCAGTTGATGAACGGTGTATTGCCGAAATGATAGCGACCGCGCCAGAAGTGCCCGTGCGTTTCAAAGGGGTACCAGCGGTTCGGGCAGAAAATGACGACACGTCCGCCCGGTTTCAGCACCCGTATCATCTCCCGCAATGCCTGACGGTCGTCCTGAACGTGCTCCAGCACCTCGTTGGAAAGCACGGTATCGAAGCGGTCGCTGGCGTAGGGAAGCCGTTCCGCAGCGGCCACCAGAGCATGAAGCGTGGACGAACGGGCCTGCAGTACGCGGTCCGGTTCAATGTCAAAGAGTTCCACCCTGGCCGCGTAGCGATCCTGGAGTTGCCGGGCGTACATGCCGGTCCCGCCCCCGGCTTCGAGTACCAGGGCCTGCTCAAGCCGGGCGTGGCGCGCAATCATCTGCAGACGGCGTTCCTGGCCGGCACGCCAAACGTAACTTGGTTCTCCGCGCAGGGCCGCCTGAGGGCTTTGGCTACTTCGCAAAACCAATTCTTGCGCCTTCATCAAAAACGCGTCAGGATTGCAGTCTAACGGGACACGTGGAAGCCCGGCAAGCGAGGATACTGTTTCTGGCTCCCTGGTTCCCGTAATCGAAACTGGACAGGAGGTCCCTCAATGGTTCACAAGGCAAGACTGCTGGTTTTCATGCTCGTACTCATGCTCGGCACCGGACTGGCGGCGCAGGACATGGGCGAGCCGCAATACGCCGGGCTCGACATGGACCTGAGCGGCATCAACATTCGCATGGCCAATATCGGCGGCGGCACCTATGAAGTAATGTATGAGTCGATTTCCGTCTTTGAAGAAGCCACTGGCGCCACCGTGGAAATCGTGGCACTGCTGGACGGCTTCGCCATCGACCAGAAGCTGAAGGTGGACTTCGCCACCGGCGCGGCAGACTACGACGTCGCCTGGGACCACACCAGTTTCATGGCCCAGTACACCGACTTCCTGCTCCCCCTCAACGACTATTTCGGCGAGGAAGACCTGGCGGAATTCAGCCCGGCCATCATGGACGCGGCCACTGTAGACGGCAACCTCTACCTCATCCCGCGTCATGCCGATATCAGCCCCATCCATTACCGCCTTGATCTCTACGAGAGTGAAGAGATTGCCGCGGAATACCTGGCGGCCACCGGCGAAGAGTTGACGGTGCCAACGACCCTGGAACAGATCGACCGCCAGGCGCGTTTCTTCGTCGAGAACGGCCACAGCACCTTCGGCTACACTCTCGCCGGTCGTGAGGAAGCCCTCACCGGTCGCTTCTACGAAATGCACTTCGCCAGCGGCGGTTCCCTCTTCAACGAGAACTGGGAACCGACCTTCAATGACGAAATCGGCGTCGCCGTCGCCGAACTGCTGCGCGGCTGGTACCAGGACAGCATCATCCCGGTTGACACCACTGACCTGCTGTGGGACGGCGTGGCTGCGTATTTCTGTAACGGGGACACGGCCATCAAACTTGAGTGGTACGGCTGGTACGCCTACTTCCAGAGCGCTGACAACTGTGCCATCAACCACAACTTTGGCCTGGCGCGCGGCTTCACTGGCCTGAGCGTCGGTGGCGATGCCGTTCGCCCCTCGGGCTGGGCCGGCGCCCATGCCTTCTCCATACCGGCAACCGCGCCCAACCCCGAGGCCGGAGCCCAGTTGATCAAGTTCCTCTCTTCGGAGCGCGTGGCCTACGAGGAAGCCCAACTGGGATATCTGCCGGTGCGCAATGACGTCTGGACACGGATCATCGACGACGCCGCCATGGCCGAGAATCCTCTGGATCGCGAGCGCCTCGTGCTCGCCCAGCTGCAGGTGTCCGAAGACTTCAAGACGCCGCCGCTGATCGCCGAGTGGATTCCCTTCTCCAACATCTTCTACCCGCACATGCAGGCAATTCTGCTCGGTGACGTCAGCGCCCAGGACGGTCTTGACCAGGCTGCTGCCGAAACCCGTGAAATGATGGCGGACGCCGGTTACTACGGCTGATTCGTCATCCTGAGGCTCTGGTCAGGGGTAATCCTGGCCAGAGCCGCGCTTCGCTTCAGAAATCCGGCAAGCCAATGACGCTTCAGGCACAGGTTCGATCCGGCGGCAATGCCGAACCGGAACAGAGATTCACGGACGGGCGTATCAGTGCCCGCTGGTTTCCCGTGTTCATGTTGCTGCCTGCGATTCTTTTCATCCTGGTCGTCCTGCTCTTCCCGCTGCTTTACTCGCTCTACGTCAGTTTCACGCCTTACGAACTGCTCAAACCCAACAGCCTGAAGTTCGAACTGGCGCGGGCCCTGCGCAACTATCAAAAACTCTTCGCCGACGCCATTTTCTGGAAGTCGGTAGGCAATACGATTGTTTTCCTGTTTCTTTCCATCAATCTCAGTTACGTCATTGCCCTGGGCCTCTCCCAGTTGCTGGCGCGCGTCACGCGCGGCCAGGGGCTGATGCGCACCCTCTTGATGGTCCCCATGATGTTCGCGCCCATCCTGGTCGGCTTTCAATTCCGCTGGTTCTTCAACGCCAACGTGGGACTCGTCAACAACCTTTTGTACTCTCTCGGGTTGATGCAGGAGCGCGGCCAGATCGCATGGCTGGTGGACGAGCCCCTGGGCATGTTCAGCATTATCGTGGCTTCCATCTGGATGAACCTGCCGGTGCTGACCATCATCCTGCTCGCCGGCACACTTTCCCTGCCAGTCGAGACCTTTGAGGCCGCCGACGTCGACGGCGCCAACAGCTGGCAACAATTCCGTTTCATCACCTTCCCCCTTCTGGCGCCTTTCAGCTACATCGCATTGACCATCCTGTCGCTGGATATCTCCCGCGCCTTTGACATCGTGCGCATCATGACCGACGGCGGCCCGGCCCATCGCACCGAGTTGATCTGGACTTATGTCACCAGGCTGGCCATTGAGAACACAAAATTTGGCCTGGGCAGCGCCATGTCCTGGGTGACCGTTTTGCTGGCCGTGGCCTTCACGCTCTATTTCTTCCGCCAGCTGGTGCGCTCGCGCGTGGTGCGCTGAAGATGTCCTTCAGGGCCGGCCAGCGTCGCCGCAACCAACGATTGTTGAATGCATTGGCCTGGTTTGTGCTTGTGTTGATCGCCCTGCCGGCATTCTGGATAGTCCTGACGGCCTTCCGCCCCAATGTGGAAATTAACAGCTGGCCGCCGGTCTGGGTGCCGCAGGAAATCACGCTTGACGCCTTCGCCACCATGTTTGGCCTCAACCCGGAAGAGCGCATGCGTGTCCCGGTCGAAAGCTACATGCGCAATTCCCTGCTGGCCGCCGGCATAAGCACCGTGGTGGCAGTCAGCATCGGCACCATGGCCGGATACGCCTTCGCGCGCTTCCGCTTTCGCTTTCACACCGCCGCCTTCCTTGGCATCATGCTTTCGCGCGCCATACCCGGCGTGGCCCTGAGCCTGCCGCTCTTCATCCTCTTCAACCAGATGCGCCTTGTGAACAACATTTTCGGTCTGGCAGCCGTCTACGTCGCCATGAACATCCCCTTCAGCACCTGGCTGATGGACGGCTTTTTTCGCCAGATCCCGCAGGACCTCAGCGAGGCGGCCTATATCGATGGTTGTGGTTACTGGTCGGCTTTCTGGCGCGTCGAACTGCCGCTGGCCCTGCCCGGCTTCGCGACGGCGGCCATCTTTGCCTTTCTGGCCGCCTGGAACGAATTTCAGATCGTCAGTGTGCTGTCACGCAGCGCCGCCGCGCGCACCTTTCCGCCCGGCCTCTTCGACTTCACCGAGCAGTTCACCTTCGACTGGCGCGGCATGGCGGCCATGAGCGCGATCATGATGGTGCCGGCCATCATTTTCGTCATTCTGGTACAACGCAACCTGGTCAGCGGCCTGACCTTCGGCGCCACCAAGGGCTAGGTCGGCTTACGCCTAATCCGTGTGGAAGACCTCCTCGATCGTCTTCCACCACTCCCCTTCCGCGCGCGATTCCAGCGGCGTCTGCATCGGCATGCAAACGTCCCACCAGCGCTGCGTGGCCTCGTCGGCGGCCATCGCCGCCATATCCGCCTCAAAGTCATCGCCATGGTATTCAAAGTAGGCGAAGAGCAGGCCCTCGTGATGGTAGATCGAATAGTTGCGGATGTTGCACTCCGCAATCTTTTGCAGCACCTCCGGCCACACCGCAGCGTGCAGTCGGGTGTATTCCTCCAGATGCTCCGGCTTGATGCCGACAACCTGTCCGAAACGTTGCATGCCGTCCTCCTTCAGCTTTCCGCGCGCAAAATCCGCGCCGCCTGTACCAACGCCCGCAGTTTGTCGCGCGCCACGGGACGGGCAGTCATGCTGTAGCCGCAGTCGCTGCTGAGCCACAAACGTTGGGCGTCGTTGACCTTCAGCAGCTCCCGGGTTCGCTCGACGATGATCTCCGGCGATTCGACGGCCCGCGCCTTCACGTCCACCACACCGGCGCTCAGGAACTGGTCATCCCGTGCATGGCGCGGGAACAGGTCCACCTGCCACATGCCGCGGTTGGCAAACTCAAGATGCAGAATGTCGGCGTTCATCTTGCCGAACCAGGGCGCGATGTGTTCGTAGGTCCTGTGGGCCACCGCCGGCCGGCCCAGGAAGTTGCCGAAGCAGATATGCAGGCCAATGGTCGCGTTGACGCCTTCAACCATGGCATTAAACATTTCCACAAATTCGGCAAGGGGCACGAAGTCGTCGATGGCCGAGGGCTCGTCCACCTGGATGTGGGTCGCGCCGGCGGCCACGACGTCCTTCAATTCCTGGTTGAGCAGGGGCACCAGCGCCCACGCGACCTCGCGCTTGTCCCTGTAGACCTCGCCAGGATTGATGCGAAAGGCGAAGGTCACCGGCCCGCCCAGGGGTGTCACCAGGTGTTTTTGCGTGCGCGTGCGGGCGAACTCCAGTTCCTCGACCAGGCCCAGGCCCTGCGGAGTCTGGATTGGTTCGCGCACGATGAAGGCATCGATCATGTCCGGGCCGGGATAGCCCAGTTGCCGCTCCCAGGGGATGGCCTCGACGCCCTGCATGTAGTCGTAGAAACCCACGAGAAAATTGAAACGCCGCATTTCACCGTCAGAAATGACGTCCAGACCGGCCTCTTCCTGCTCCATGATGGCCAGCATCGTGGCATCGTCGAACACTTCGCGAACGTCGACGCTGCCCAACTCACCGCGTTTCATGGCGTCCCGCACGACAAAAAGCCAGCCCGGCGTCCCGTAACTGCCAATGACCTGGGTCGGGAACGCGGGCAAATCGCTGTAGTGATACATGAATTACTCCAGAGGTTTGCGTTGACCGGTGCGCGGGTAGTGTTCCTCGCGGATGAGACGGTCTTCCTTGTAGATGTACCAGGGACAGGGCGCCTGGTGGTCGAGGGTGTGGTCCAGCGGGCGCAGCAGATAGCCACGCGTGCGACCCGGCAGCCACTCCATGGCGATGGCGCAGTGCGCGCAGTACCAGTGCACGTCGGTCTTCTGCCAGATCCATTCATGCGGGATTTCGTTCACGCCATGCCCTGCCAGCGGCCAGGGAACGCGTCCCGTCTCGGGATCGCCGCGACGCATCACGCCACCGCTGCCGCAGGGATCGAAGGCGACCATGAAGCGGTCTCCCTGGTCCTCGACGATGACGTCGCCGCGACGGCGCTCGCCACTGAAGTGACCGCCGCGCATGCCTTCGACCGTCAGACAGACCTTTTCCCAGGGCGTCATTTCATCCCAGGCGGCGTAACGGTCGCCCCAGATGTCCTGGTGCGTATGCAGTACCGTTTCCAGCACCGCCTCTTCCTCATATTCGCTGGCGATGAATGAGAGCTGGTCCTGCATCCAGGCCACCTGCAGGTCATGCACGTTGAGGTAAGCCAGGTGCATGCGCTCCAGCCAGTAAAGGGCATCTTCGTCGCGACTGTCTTCCAGCGCCGCCAGGGCCTTGTCCTCCTCCGCCTGGCCAAAGGGGTAGGCGCGGAAGGCGCGCATCACCCCGCCAGCTGCGACCGTCGCGCTTTCGTCGCTTCCGCCGGCCTTGAGGATGATGTAGCGCATGGTGTCCTGGATCCAGACATGCATGATGGCGTTCATGATGTCCATTTCCTGGCGATAGTAGCGCAGGATGCGGGCCGCCAGGTCCTGTGCGCCCGCCTCAATGGCCTCTTCCGCCAGAGTCTGCGACGACACGCCGATGGTCTCGATGCCGTCCAGACGCAACTCCCGACCGATGGTGGCCGAGGGAGCGATGCGGACGTGACCCAGTCGGCTCATCTCAGTTCATCTCCATGCCGCCGGCCACGTTGATGGCCTGACCGGTGACGTAGGCGCCGTCATCCGAGCAGAGGAATGAGACAGTCGCGCCGATATCTTCCGCAGCGCGCGCGGCGCGGCGCAGGGGCACCAGTTCGTTGACGCTCTTCTCGATCCAGCCGCCAGGTTCAAGGCCGAAACGTTCCGACTGAATGCGGTCGATGTCTTCCCACATCGGAGTCTCGACAATGCCCGGGCAGATGGCGTTAACCGTGATGCCCAGTGGCGCCAGCCATTCGGCGGCGCTCTGCGTGATGCTGATGACCGCCCACTTGGCCGCCGAGTAATGCGCCGCATAGGGACGGCCGCTGCGACCGGCCACGGACGAAAGGTTGACGATCGAGGCGGGTGGCATGCCCACGCTGATGCCCTCCTCAACCTGCTTTCGCATCTGGACGGCCACACGTTGCAGACAGAAAAACAGGCCGCGCTGGTTGACCCGTTGAAGCCAGTCCCACTCTTCGGGCGTGATTTCATCCAGGGGCATGGTGTGGAGCACGCCGGCGTTGTTGACGAGAATGTCGATATGGCCGTACTTCTCAACGACCGTGTCGACCATCGTCTGAATCTGGTCGACGTCGCCGATGTCGATCGGGTACGCCACGCCCTGGCCCGCGTGGCTGTCCACTTCGGCGGCAGCCTCACGGGCGTTGTCCCCGTTGTATTCGGCGATGATGACCGTCGCGCCTTCTTGCGACAGGCGCGTCGCGATGCCCTTGCCGATGCCCTGACCGGCGCCGGTAACGATGGCGACCTTGCCCCTGTGTCGGTCCGGAACTGGCGCCATGTCTAGCCCTCGATCTCTGATGGTTGCACCGAACGATTCTCGGCCGCCGAGCGGTAGGCGGCGTTGACCACGCGCAGGGTGTTCAGATTGTCGGCACAGGGGGTGGCCGGCTCGCTGTCCGTCTCAATGGCGATCATCAGGCTCGCCATCGGCCCCACGAAAGCATCGGGAATCCACTTCTCATCCAGGGGCACATCGACCGGGTCCGCATCGCCGGAGCGGTAGACCAGCGTGTCCGGCCGACCATCGGGATAGTCGTAAAGCAGGCCGATGGTGCCTTCAATCGCGCCTTCCGTCCCCAGGAAGCGGTAGACCGCCTCTGGCTCACCGTGCAGGTTGTAGTGGTTGACCGCCACCGTGGCCTGTAACCCGTCTTCGTAGTCAAGCACGGTGACCGTCTTGCTCTCGCCGATGACGGGCGCCTGTTCCGCAAAACGGGCATGGCGGCTGGTCACCCACTGCGGATCGCCAAAAAGGAAACGCAGCGAATCCAGATAGTGGATGCTGTGGTACATGACTTCCAGACGCGGCGCCTGGGCCAGCCAGGGCCACATGTGCCAGGGCGTGGCGATCGTCACCAGGATTTGCGCGTCCGTCGGCTGACCGATGGCCCCCATGCGAATTAGTTCCGCGCTGGCGGCGATGCCGGCGTCCCAGCGCATTTGCTGGTTGCTGGCCTGTTTGACCCCCGCCTGCCGAGCCAGTTCGACGATGCGCAGCGCTTCGCCGAAGTCCTCGGCCAGCGGCTTCTGGCAGAGCATGTGCTTGCCCGCGGCCGCCACCCGCTCCACGATGGCCAGCTGCTCCCAGGCCGGAACGGCGATGTCTACTATCTCGACAGCGGGGTCGGCCAGCAACTCGTCCAGGGAGTCGTAAATGCGCCGGATGCCGTTGTCCGCGGCCACCGTTTCTGCGGCCTCGCGGTTGATGTCGTACACGCCGACGCAGCGGAAGCCCGCCTTGCGATACGCCGGCATGTGAGCGTACTGCACGATGCCGCCGCAACCCACGCTGCCGATGCCCATGTCCATGCGCTGCGGCAGTTTCGGCCGCCAGCTTATGTCCTGCGGGGCAATGTTCATGAGTCCAGTCCGAGCCCGTAAAAGGCGTTGCCGGTGCGGCCCCAGATGGCGCTGCGTTCGTCATCGCTGAGGTCTGCCAGCGCTTTCTCCGTCTCGTCATGCACCTTTTTGTACGTGCCGGCGAGAATGGCGACGGGCCAGTCGCTGCCGAACATCAGCCTGTCGGCGCCGAAAATCTCCAGCGCCGTGTCGACCCAGGGCTTGATGTCCTCCCAGGTCCAGTTCTCGAGGTCGGCCGTCGCCGTGTTCAGGCCGGAGACCTTGGCATGGACGTTCGGATTTTCGGCGGCCGCGGCCATTTGCTCGCGCCAGACCCGACTGTCTTCAGCGCCCTGTGGCGGCTTGGCCAGATGGTCGATAACCATTTTCAGATTCGGCACACGTTCCGAAAGAGTCGGAACGTGTTCAAGGTGATTGGGGAATACCGCGACGACATCGAAGGTCAGGCCGCGATCGGCCAGCACCTGCAGGCCCTCGATGACCGTGTCCTGCGTTACCCAGTCCGGGTCTGCAATTTCGTGGATCAGGTGACGAATGCCACGGAAGTAGGTGTTGTTGCCATAGTCCTCGTCAATCTTGCGCGCCATTTCGGCCGGGTCCAGCAGGGGCAGCCAGCCTACCACGCCAGCGACCCAGTCGTTGGCCGCGGCGGTCGCCAGCATGTAGTCCGTGTCCGCGTAAGAGTCGGCGGCCTGCACGATAACCGTCTTGTGCATCCCGACCTCGGAGAGCTGCGGTGCAAGGTCCGGCGCCTCGAAGTTGGCATAGATGGGCCCGTAGGCGGGTACCAGCCAGGGGTATTCCACCTTGTCCAGATGCCAGAAATGTTGATGCGTGTCCAGTTTGAGCATTTTCTCCTCTTTCATTTCTCTCGGCGGCCGGGCTCAACCGGGTCTCCGCCCCGGTCGGCCAGGACCCTGTCCACGAATTCAGTTGCCAGACCAGTATAGCCCGTCGGGTCCAGCAAGCTGGTGATTTGCTCCCCTGCCAGGTGTGGGGTGACCCGCGGGTCGGCTGCCAGCAGGTCGCTGAAAGGGCGCCCCTGCTCGTGCGCAGCCATGGCGCAGGCATGCACAACGTCGTGCGCCTCCTGCCGACCGATTTGTGGCGCCAGGGCGAACATCACGCGTTCCGCCAGCAACAGACCGCCGGTCAGGTCCAGATTTTGGCGCATGCGCGCTTCATTGACCTGCAGGCCGGCCAGCACGCGCGAGGTCATTTCCAGCGCGCCCTGACACATCACGCACAGTTCCGGCACCCAGGCCCATTCCATCTGCACCGCAGACCAGTCCCGCTCGTGTTCGTTGTACACCAGCGTATCCATCGCCACGGCCACTTGCGCCTGCATCAGGCGGGACAGGGTCAAAATCGATTCGCAAAGCATGGGGTTGCGCTTTTGCGGCATGGTGCTGCTGCCCACCTTGCCGGAGGCATGGGGTTCCTCCAGTTCGTCAAACCCGATCTTTTGCAATTCGATGATTTCATTCGCGATTCGGCCGCAAAGAGCGCCGGTCATTCCCATGACAACGGCGCACTCGACCGGATTGTCGCGTGAACTGTGCCAGGCGATCGGCGGGACCGCGAGACCCAGTTCGGCCATCAACGCGCGCTGTACGGCGAGAGCGTCCACGCCTCCCTCTCCCATACCTGCCAGCGTGCCCACTGCCCCGCCGAACTGGCCCGCAAGCGCCTCCTCGCGCGCCCGCAGCAGTCGACCCCGGTGGCGTTTAAGTTCGGCCAGCCAGCCAGCAACCTTGAAGCCGAAGGTGATTGGCAGGGCCTGCTGGCCATGCGTGCGACCGGCCATGGGCGTGGCGCGGTGGCACTGCGCGAGGTCGGCCAGAATGCCGGCAAGGTCGGCCGTGGTCTCATCAATGAGCGCCAGCGCGTCGCGCAATTGCAGGATGGTGGCCGTGTCCATCACGTCCTGGGTGGTCGCCCCCCAATGCACCCAACGTCCGGCATCGCCTTCGCAGCGACCGGCAAGCTGCCAGATGAGTGGCACCAGAGGGTGGACCGTGCGATTGATACCCTCGCGAATGGCCTCCAGGTCGAAGTGTTCCGCCCGCGCCTGGCGAGAGATTTCGGCCGCCGCTTCCGCTGGAACAAGCCCCAGACTCGCCTGGGCCCGCGCCAGCGCCGCCTCGTAGTCCAGCCAGCGTTGCAGCAGCGCGCGTTCCTCAAAAAGCGCGCGCATGCGCGAAGACCCGAACAACCCGCCAAACAGGATCGAGTCTATGACGTTGACTGCCATGTGTTTCCGGCTCCCGGCGTTGTCGGTGAAGCAGGACTTCACCACGACTTTGCCGCATTGTGATATACCTGACGGCAAGATCATAATGGCCGCCGCGGCGTCCTGCCAGACGTCCGCAGCGGGAAAGGAGGCCTCATGCTCAGGGCTTGCTGGCACTTCAGCTTCACCGTGAGCGACGTCGATCGCTCGATCGTCTTTTATCGTGACCTGCTGGGCATGCGTCTGGTGCACCGTCAGGAACAGGCCAACGAATACACCGCACGCCTGGTCGGATACGAGAACGCCCACCTCAAGGTCGCGCAGCTGACCATTGACAGCATTCCGGCCTCACGTTCGGGCCACCTGCTGGAGCTGGTGGAATACGTGCATCCGGACTGTGAAGCGACCGATACGGCCATTTGCCGGCCCGGAACAGCGCACATGGCCTTCGAGGTCGGCGACATTCACTCCCTTTACGAGCGCTTGCTGGCCGCCGGCGTGCACTTCAATTCCCCGCCCAATGCCATCACAAGCGGCATCAACAAGGGCGGCTACACCTGCTATTTTCGTGACCCCGACGGCATCACGCTGGAAATGGTGGAGATGCCCGCGCGCTGAAGTTTGGAAACAAAAACGCCCGCGCAGGCGGACGTCCTGTGCCCCATAGGGGACTCGAACCCCTGTTTTGGCCTTGAGAGGGCCACGTCCTGGGCCGCTAGACGAATGGGGCAGCACTGCACTGGAGTCTATCGTTCCTCCCTGCCATGTCAAGGTGGAGGGATCGCAGTGCCCGAAGACATCGCAGGGACCGGCGAGGATCGATCCCTTTTGCCGGAATGTTAAAGGCATGTTATGATTCGTCTGAGAGACATCTCAAGGAGTGCCAACCGTTTGCCAAATGGCAGGTCGTCACTGCCTGGAGATTTGAAACGAGGATTTGTACAGGAGGAGAAATGATGTTTCGACGCAGTTTGCTCGTGGTGCTTGCGCTCCTGCTGCTCACCGCCGTTGCCGGTGTACAGGCCCAGGACGCAGTAGGCATTACCATTCGTTGCAAGGCCAGCCCGCCGGAAGAGGACTGGCGCTGCAACAGTTTCGCAGAGGTCGAGGAACAGGTGGAGGCTGCCCTCGGTATCGCCATCGACCTGAACCTCATTCAGGACAACGCCGGCTGGGGCGACTACAAGCAGGAATTCGTGCTTGCCTCCGAGGCCGGTGAAGCGCCGGATATCGTCCTTAGCGGCCATGAGGACATTGGCGCCTGGGCGACCGCCGGCCTCATCATCCCGCTGGATGACATGATCGGCATGCACGCCGAGTTTGAGGACATCGTCCCCAGTCTGTGGGATTCGCACAAACTGGGCGACGCGATCTACGGCATTCCGCAGGACGCCGAGGCGCGCCCCGTCTTCTACAGCAAGTTGCTGCTGCGCGACCTGGGCTGGAGCGAGGATGACATCGAGTCGCTGCCCGACCGCGTGGCGGCCGGAGAATTCACCTTCGCCGACATGATCGCCACCGCGCAGGAAGCCATCGACGAGGGCGTTGTCGACGAGGGCAACGGCTTCTGGCACCGCCCCAGCAATGGCCCGGACTTCCTCTACTACTACTACGGCAACGGTGGAGCCGTGCTCGATGACATGGGCGGTCTCGTCGTCGACGGCGCTGCGCTACTCGCCACCTATGAACTGCTGGGCGGCCTGACCGAAGCCGGCGTCATGCGTTCCGATCTCATCGGCGTTGACTGGAACGAGGTCTGGCACCCGACGGTGGCCCAGGCCGACACCGTACTCTTCGCCGCCGGCGGCACCTGGAACTGGCCCAACTGGGCGATCAACTACGTCGCCGACCAGGGTGGAGACGAATATCTCTTTGAGAACATCGGCCTGACCCTGATCCCGGCGATGGGTACCGGTGCAGCGATCACGTTGACCCATCCGCTGACCTACATGATCAGCAGCGGCAGCGAGAATCCGGACGTGGCCCTGGCGTTGATCGCCGCCATCACCACTGCGGAACACAACAACAAGCATGCGATCGACAGCTTCCACCTCGGCATCCTGAACGCCCAACTGGAATCGGAGGCCTACCAGAATAACCGTCTGCTGAGCGGCGCTCACTACATGCTGGATCACACGACGGCGCTACCCAACCATCCGGGCTGGAACGCCTGGTCCAACGCCTACTTTGTGGGCATCCAGGCGGTCGAGACCGGTGAGGCCACGCCCGAAGGCGCGGTGGATATCGCCATCTCGCAGATGACCAACGAACTGGGCGACGGCATCACCGTCCGCTAGTTCGACCGTATGTCACAGCAGAAAGGCGGAGCGGGGGCGGCTGACGCAGCCCCCGCTCCCGGGCAATCCCTGGCCCGCAACCGCAGACGCGCGTTGCAGGCCAACCTGACCGCCTACGGCTTCATGGCGCCGGCAGGCCTGCTGGTGCTGTTGTTTTTCTTCCTGCCGGTTCTGATCGTGCTCTACCTGAGCCTGACCAACCTGGCCAGCGCCAACTTCACCTCCAACCTGGCGGAGATGGAATTCGTCGGGTTGCGCAACTTTCATACCCTGCTGAACGACCAGTTCGCCAAAAAGATCTTCTTTAACACGATATTCTACGTACTCTTCACCCTGGCGATGTTCAATGTGACGGCGGCGCTCGTCGTTTCCCTGCTGACAGCACATATCAACCGGCGCGCCGGTTTCGTCTTCCGGGCGCTCTGGATCCTGCCGCGCATCACCACCTCAACCGTCTACATTCTGATCTGGCGACGCATGATGGCCGAAGCGCCCTTCGGTATCATTAATCAGGTCAACACTGCCCTGGGCTGGCCCACCTGGAACTACGGCTCGGAGAACCCCTGGGTCTTCGTGATCCTGGTCAATGGGTTCATCGGCATCTCCTTTGGCATGATCATCTTCACGTCGGCCATCGAATCGATCCCCAGGGATCTGATGAATGCGTCGCTGGTCGATGGCTCCACCTACATGCAACGCATTCGCCACGTTATTTTGCCGCTGCTGCGCTGGCCCCTGCTCTTTGTCGTCACCTACCAAAGCCTTTCCCTGCTGACCTCCTTCGAGCAGATCCTGCTGCTCACCGACGGCGGGCCCGGACTGTATCGCACCGAGGTCTGGGCGCTAACGGCTTTCCATCGCGCCCTGTCCAACTACTTCGGCAACACGCAGTGGGGCTACGGTTCGGCCTTCGCCGTCGTGCTGGTAATCGTCGGCGTCATTCTCGCCGTCGTCTACATGCGCGTCTTCAGGTTCGACGAGCTTGTCGCCGAACCCAGGATAGAGGTGCTGTGATGGCGGCTGCGAACCTGCTGGCAGTCAGCGATACGGAATCAATGACCGGTCGATTGCTGCTGGCCTTACGCAACGGACTGCTGGCCGCGTTGGGCATGGCTTTGCTGGCATTCTTTTTCCATTCACTGCTGCGTCCCCTTATCAGCTCGGTCCTCGTGGAAGAGACCCTGACGATCACGCTGTCGCGGCTGTTTCTGGTGCTGTTGCCGATCGCCGCGTATCTGGCAGCAGGAACGGCAGTGCGCAACATGGAAGAGCGCCACAAGGCGCTGATTTTGGCGCTGGTGGCAGTTTCGGCGGTCTATGCCCTGGTGGTCGGCGCCCAGGCCCTTCTAAACGCCGGCCCCTTCGCGCCTCGACCCACACTGCAGTTCAGCGCGCGCCAGACCGATGAGGGGATTCTGATCGAGGCTCTGGAAGCCGGAGGCGCTGCCGAGCAGGCGGGCCTCCAACCCGGGGACCTGGTCACCGCCATCCGGCGGGACCAGGTGACCCTGGCGGAGCTCAACCAGCGCGTCTACCTGGCCGAAGAGGACGACCCCTTCAGGCTGCGCTATCACCGTGACGGGGAGCAGGACCAGCTCACGGTACGGATCGCCCTGCAACCCGGCATCGACATTTCGGCCATCGTCACGGGCCTGGTCATCGCGCTGGTCATCGCCGCCCTTTCCATCTACTGGCCAGGCCGCACCCTGCCCTACATCCTGCTGGCCGTCGCCCTTGTACCCATGGTGGTCGGTTACCTGTGGCTCATCATCGCCACCTTTTCCTACCGTACGCGCGGGATCCTGCCTCTCGATGGCCAGGGGAACATCGGCGGCCTGACCCTGGAAAACTGGGACTTCCTGCTGGGCGAGGACATCGCCGGTCTGGAGTTCAGCATCTGGCAGGTGACCCTCAACTCCTTTTTGCTTGCCATCTTCATGACGGCTGTTGTGTTGCTGGTCTCTTCAATGGCCGGCTACGCGCTGTCCCGCATGAGTTTCGCCGGTCGCAAGTTCTTTCTCTCCTTCACGCTCATCCTGCACGGCTTTCCCGCGGTCACCCTGCTGATTCCGATCTTCTTCATATTGCTCAACCTGGGCAATCTGCCGCTGATCGGCGACCTCATCGGCTTCAACACCCTGGGCGGCATCACTCTCGTGATGGTCGCCTTTGACTTGCCGCTGGGCATCTGGCTGATGAAGGGCTTCTTCGACCACATTCCCTGGGACATGGAGCGTTCCGCCCTCATTGACGGTGCGTCGCGCTGGCGCGTGTACCGCGAGATCGTCCTGCCGCAGATTCGCCCGGGCTTGCTGGCTCTGGGGATCTTCGCCTTTATCGGCGGCTGGAATGCCTTTCTCATTCCGCAGACTTACAGTATCGGCGCCGGCACCGTGAACCTGCCGGTCTTCCTGAACGAACTGATCGATGAGACGGCGCCGGTGGACTGGAACCAGGTGGCGGCCGTGGGCTTGTTCCAGTTGATTCCGATCTTCATATTCTTTGTGTTCGCCCAGGAATACCTGCTGAACATCTACGCGGGCGGGACCAAGGGCAGTTCCTGAGGGGTCTGACATGGAAGTTGAACTGACCAACCTCTCCAAGAAATTCGGCGACGTCGTTGGCGTTGAGGCCCTGGACCTGGATATCCACGACGGGGAGTTCGTCGCCTTCCTCGGCCCCTCCGGCTGCGGCAAGACCACCACTTTGTTGATGATGGCGGGCATTTACCGACCGACGACTGGCACCATCCGCTTTGGCGACAGAATCGTCAACCAGTTACAACCAAGAGACCGCAATATCGGCATGGTCTTTCAGAGCTACGCGCTTTACCCCCACATGACGGTATTCGGCAACATCGCCTACCCGCTGAAATTGAAGAAGGTCCCGCGCCAGGAACAGCAACGGCGCGTGGAAGCCGCGGCGGAGACCATGGGCATCGCCCACCTGCTGGACCGTCGGCCCGGTCAGCTTTCTGGCGGGCAGCAACAACGCGTCGCGCTGGGTCGGGCACTGGTCAAGGAACCTGACATCCTGCTCTTCGACGAACCGCTGTCCAATCTGGACGCGCGCCTGCGCCTGACCATGCGCGGCGAAATTCGATCGCTGCAAAAGCGACTTGGCATCACAGCCATCTACGTCACCCACGACCAGGTGGAAGCCCTCACCATGGCGGACCGCATCGCCGTCATGAACCTGGGTCGGCTGCAGGCCTTTGCCACACCTGACGACCTCTATGAGCGTCCGCCAACGAAATTCATCGCCGGTTTCGTCGGCAATCCGCCCATGAATTTCCTGGACGTCGAATTCGCACAGGAGAACTCTGCGCTTCAGTTGCGAAGCGAGTGCCTTGAACTCGATTTGCCTTCGGAAATTTCTGCGGTGGCGGAAGCCGCAAATGGCACCGTGACCTTTGGCATTCGGCCCGAGGACATCAGCCTGGATGACAACGGCCCGGTCATTGGTGAAGTGTTTGTGGTCGAACCGCTCGGCCGCGACGACTTGCTGGACATCATCGTCGGTACGGAGCATTTTCTGCTGCTGGCGGACCCCAAACTCAGGTCGCGCGCCGGTGATCGCGTGCGACTGAGTTTTGATATTACCCGCGCGCACTTCTTTGACCCACGCAGCGAACTCGCGTTGTCCTGGAAGTGAGGTCTCCGGGGATCCGGCAGTCGGACAATCCTGCCAACAACAAAACGAAGGGAACGAGCCAGATGACGCCGCAAGGCGTGGCGCTGATCCTTGGCGTCGGTATTTTTCTGGCCCTCTTCAGCGACACGGCGATGTACATCGTGCTGCCGGTCAACATGGAAAAGGCGGGGATCCTGCTCGGCCAGGTCGGCCTGATGCTCGCAGCCAATCGCCTGGTGCGCATTCCGCTCAACGGGCCGGCCGGCCTGTTGATCGAGCGGCTGCCGCGTCGCCGCGTACTGCTTGCCGCCCAACTGATCGGCGTCCTGTCATCGCTATGTTATTTGCTGACCGGCTTCTGGCCGCTGCTGATCGGTCGCATGCTGTGGGGTGTCTCCTGGGTTGGTCTGTGGATCGCAGGTTCCGCGGCCCTGCTGGACGTGGCGCCGGCCGAGTCCCGGGGCAATCTGTCGGGCCGCTTCCACCTGTGGATTTTCGCCGGTTTCGCGGGCGGTTCCCTGGTCGGCGGCCTGCTCAACGACTGGCTCGGATATGACGGGACATTCCTGGTGTGCGCCCTGCTGGGCCTGCTCGCCTGGCTGCTGTGGCTGTGGAAGTTGCCCGAGACCTCTACGCGGGCCCAGGGCTCTCCGTCCCGTGAAGTCAGCTCCCTTCCCACTGATGACAAGTGGCGCGCGCGCTGGTTGCCGCTCATCACCGCCATGCTGCTGATGGCGCTCAACTGGATGGTCTATCTGGGTTTCATCAGCACGACCCTGACCTTGCTGCTGATGGAGAAGGTCGGAGAGTCACTGATGGTCGGCTCCCTCTTGCTGCCCCTGACCACCCTGAGCGGGGCCGCCTTCGCCGGCAAACACGTACTCAGCATGGTGACCTCTCCGCTTACCGGGAAGATATCCGACCGCCTGGGTGATCGCTGGCGACTGATCGTCTTCTCCCTGCTGCTGGGCAGCGCCACTCTCGTTCTGGCCGCCGGGGCGGAGGGCCTGCTGGTTATCGCGGGCATCTTGCCCGGAGCGATTACCAACAGCATCCTGCAAACCCAGTCCACGGCGCTGGTGGGTGACCTGGTCCCGCCCCGGCGGCGCCCCCGTGTGCTGGGCTGGTTCACCACCGTGGCGGACAGCGGAAGCGCGCTGGGCCCTCTGCTGGCCTACGCTTTCATCAGCAATGGCTGGTCGATCTCCAGCATCCTGCTGCTGGCCGCCGCCCTGCTCGCGCTGATGGCGCCCTGGACGGCCTGGATCGCCTTCCGCGAACGACGCACGCCGGCCTTCGCCTGAATGACAGCGCCCAACGCCCGCGCTATAATTCGAACAAATCCCTTGTGAGGCGCCTGTGCCAGTCCCGAAACTTGATGCCTTTATTCAACCCCTGCTTGACCTTGCGGCGGACGGCGAAAGCCACACCCTGCGGGAAGCCGAAGAGTATCTGGCGCGCGAATTCCGGCTGGCACGGCGCGAACGTAACGAGTTGACGGCCGGCGGTGCGCAAACCCGTTTGCGCAGCCGCATGAACTGGGCCAACACCAGCCTCAAGCGGGCCGGTCTGCTGGAAAGTGCCGGGCGCGGGCAGTTTCGCATCACGGATGAAGGACGCCGCGTGCTGGCCAGCGCCGGCGGACCGATCGACAAGAAGTACCTGCTGCGCTATCCCTCCTTCGCCGCCTTTTCACGGCCGGCATTGAAGTCCGCCCGCAGCCAGCCCGGTCGCCGTCCCCTGCCCATCTGGGATGAGCAAGACCTGCAGATGCTGCAGGACCGACAGTCGCGCGGCGCGCTGTATTCGCCGCGCCAGCAGTTGCGCCAGGTCCTTCAAATGGTGTTGACGCGCATGCGCAGCCAGTTTGACGATGACCTGCTGTTGCGCCTGACCGGCGCGCTGCCGGAAGTCTTTGAGCGAACGGTGATTGAACTGTTGCTGGCGCTGAACTTCGGTCAACTGGACGGGGAGCGCGAGCGCATCGTCGTGCAGCAACGCAATGAACAGGGCTTTGCCGGCATCATCCAGAGTCGCGAGGCGGAGGGCCCCGCGCCGGGGTTTCTGGCGCTCTGCCTTGACCCCCTGCTCCTGCTGGACTGGCGCGCGTTGCATGCCAGTAGCCTGAAAGTGCCGGGCCAGGACGGTTGCAAGGGCATTCTGATATCCAGCGCCCGCTTTGCCGGCGACATTCTCACCGCCAGCGGGCCGGGCGGCGACCATGACCTGCAGTTACTGGACGGCAAGCAACTGGCTGCGCTGATGATCGAGCATGGCCTCGGCGTTCAGGCGGAGCAACACTTTTCCACCTACGCACTTGACGCGGACTACTTTGAACCGAATTGAAGGAAAACTGCAGCTTATCGGGGCTGTGGGCGCGAAGGGACTCGAACCCCTGACCTCACGGATGTGAACCGTGCGCTCTAACCAGCTGAGCTACGCGCCCCGCATTTACTGGTGGCAGTCTACCATGCGGCCCGCAGGCGGGCAAGTTTGCGCAGCGGCGCGCTTTGGCGCATTCGTTGCTTTGCTCGCCCTGTTGCTCTCCGCCTGCCAGATGCGCAATGCGGTTCTTTCCCTCAATCCCCCGTCAACCACGACAACAGCCGTTGCGCCAGCACCGACCGCTCCATCGCAGAATGGCTGGCAGGAACTGGCTCCGGGCCTGGAGTTGCATCGCTCGCTGGCAACCGGCTCCCTCTTCGGCCAGGCCTACGCCCTGCGCGTCGACCCGCACTTGTTTCAGTTGCGCGCGCACTATGTGCCAGGGGAGGCGCGAACCCTCGACACCTGGCTGGATGCCCTGCCCGGCGTTACGGCCTTTATCAACGCAAACTTCTTCGACCGCGACTTGCGCATCAATGGCCTGCTGGTCGCCGACGGCGTTTCCCATGGCCAGCCCTGGCTGACCCGCGGCGGCACCTTCCTGCTGCGGGACGGACTGCCCGTTCTCCAGTCCAATTCGGTGCGTCCCTGGCGGGCGGGCGGTCTCCGGCAGGCGGTGCAGGGCTTTCCCATGCTGGTCATGGCCGGACAACCTGCTTACCGGCGCAGTGGACCTCCGGCGCGGCGCAGCGTGGTGGCGCTGGACCGCAGCGGGCGCGTCTTGTTGCTGGCGACGCCCCTGCTGGGCCCCTCGCTGGCGGGGATGGCCGCCTGGCTGGCCTCATCCGATCTCGACGTCGACAGCGCGCTCAACCTGGACGGCGACGGCTCCACGATGTTCTACGTCCACGCCGACGAGCCCCAGCGCCTGCCCTCGCTGGACCCGGTTCCGGCGCTGCTGGCCGTCTGGCCGCCTTGAAACAACCCTATTTCGCCAGGACTGGCTCCAGCGCCAGTTCATGCAGGGCGATGACCGCCTGTTCGTGATTCGCCTCATCCACCACAAAGGAGATGCTGCATTCCGAAGCGCCCTGGGCGATGGCCACCACGTTGATGGCCTGCGCGCCCATGGTCGTGAACACCCGCCCGGCGATGCCCGGCGTGCCGCGCATGCCGGAACCGACCACCGTCAGAATCACGACGTCTTCCAGCAACTCCACGTGCTCGATCAGCCGGTGTTCGATCTCGCCCGTGAATTCGCTCTGCAGGGCGTCTTGCACGGCATGGGCCCTGTCGTCCAGCACAACGAAGCAAAAACTCTGCTCGGAGGATGCTTGCGAAATCATCAGTATGTTGGCCCCGACGCGAGCCGTGGCCAGGAAGGCGCGGCCGGCAATACCGGGCACACCCATCATGCCGCTGCCGGACACGGTCAACAGCCCCACGTGCGGCACGCTGGTCACGGCCTTGATGACCGTCGCGCTGGGCGCACTCTGTGAGGCGATCAGGGTGCCTTCATGCGCCGGGTTGAAGGTGTTTCGCACCCGCAGCGGGATATTGCGTTCCTGCACCGGCTGCACAGTCCGTGGATGCAGCACCTTCGCGCCGTAGAAGGCCAGTTCGCCCACTTCCTGATACGACACTTGCGACAGCACGCGGGCGCGCGGATCGATGCGCGGGTCGGTGGTCATCACGCCGTCCACGTCCGTCCAGATGATCAATTCGCTGCAGTGACAGGCCGCCGCGATCAGGGCCGCGCTGTAGTCGCTGCCGCCCCGGCCAAGGGTCGTGGTGGCCCCCTCCGGCGTGCGCCCGATGAATCCGGTGATGACCGGCAATTCCCCCCGCTCCAGCGCCGGCAGCAACACGCGGTCCATGCAGACCTGGGTCCGGTTGAATTCAACATTGGCGTTCTGGTGTTGGTCGTCGGTGACGATCAGATGGGTCGCGTCATATTGCTGCGCCGGGACGCCGGGCGCGCACAGGGCCATGGCGATCACCCGGCTGCTGAGACGTTCGCCCAGCGCAAGGATCTGATCGTGGACGCGCGGCGTCAATTCAGCAACGACGGCCAGGGCGCCGCACAGGTCCTCGAATTCCGCGACAAGGGTATCCACTTCGCGTTGCGCGATGTCGCGCCGGGCGTCGTCCGCTACCAGCGCCTGAAGCACTTCACCGTGGCGGCCCCGCAGTTCCCGCGCGGTATCCTGCCAGACGCCCCGTCTGCCCTCCGCCGCCGCCTGCGCCGCCGCAGTCAGCAGGTCGGTCACGCCCGCCAGGGCGGAGACCACCGCAATCACCTGGCTGCCGCTCCTGAATTCCCTGCGCACGATGTCCATCACCTGCTGGATAGCCTCCGCCGAACCCACCGACGTTCCGCCGAATTTCATTGTGATGCGCTGCATTTCAGGCCTTTCACGATTCACAACAAAAAAGCGTGTGGGAGATTTCCACACGCTCGCGTCCCTGTGACTGGTGTCAGCGTCAGGACAGGCAGAAACCCCTGCGCGCAAGTGCTGCGCCGGTAGTCGCGCCCGTCATCATCGTCACGCCAGACAACATGATCTGTCCGTTCCTGTTTCAACGGCGCGAAGACTAGCGGTTGTCACGCAGACTGTCAAGCGTATTTTGTCGCCCATGCCCCGCTTCAACAGTATGCTTGGCGCATGTCACCGGTATTGCGCAAGCGACTGACGCCAGACGGCCTGCAAGACCTGGCCTGCGAGGCAGAGTCCCTGCAGCAGGCCGCCAACAGCGAGCCCGAGGGCGTTTACACCGTCAGCAATACGCAGCGTGGCCAACGCGTTCTATATCTGGACGCGCACCTGGACCGCCTTGAGGACTCAGCCACCCGCGAGGGATTCCAGTTGAAACTGAATCGGGGTCGCCTGCGCCTGGCCTTGCGCAGCATGCTGGACGAGGCCGGCTATCAGGAAATGCGCTTCCGACTGAATGTCCCGCGCCTCATGCCGGACCAGGTGCTCATCACGATTGAACCCTGGCGGGCGCCGGGGCAGTCCATGTATCGCGAAGGGGTGTGTTGTGTCACCATCGCAGGGCTGTCTCGCCACAACCCCCGGGCCAAGGACAGCGCCTGGTTGCAGCAGCGCGACCGCATCAGCATACCGCCCGGCTGTTACGAAACGCTTCTGCTTGGCGCCGACAGCACGATACTTGAAGGGCTGAGCAGCAACTTTCACGCCGTGCTGGACGGTGAATTACGCACGGCCGGCACGGGAGTCCTGGCCGGCATCACTCGCGACATTGTGCTGCAACTGGCGCCTGACACCCTGCCGGTCAGGCTGTCAGGCGTACGACTGGATGAACTGCCCGCGCTGGAGGAAGCCTTCCTGAGCAGCAGCAGTCGCGGCCTCTTGCCCGTGATTGAGGTTGACGGGCAGCTCATCGGCGGCGGGAGACCCGGCCCCTTCACTCTCGCCCTGAGCGAGGCCTTTGAGCGGTTCGTGGAGGGTCACCTGGAAGCGCTGTAGGCTACGTCACCGGATCGCGAAAGTCGTATATCCCGTCACGAATAGCCCAGCGAAGGCCGCTTGCCACGGCGACCATGATGTCGCCATCCCGCTGCAGGCCCTCGCCGCTGTGCGGGCAGCGCAAAAAATCGTCACCAGCAAACTCGACAGCGGCAGACCCTTCCCTTGCCGCTCGCACGAAGACGCTCGGGCTCCACAGCGCGCCGCTGAGCTGCAGCAGGCTGTCCGTACGGACGAGTAACCCCGTCGGCAGGGTGTTCTTCAGCAAGCCCAGCCGCAGCCAGGAGACCGGCAGGCGCCGATCGATGCGGAACCCGGCGGCTGCCAGTTGCTGTCGCATGTATTCCGGGTGAAAATCGAAGTTGAGCTCGACGAATTCCACTGGCTCCAGCGTATAGGGACTCCACTCTTGCAACCCCAGCGCGTGGCGCAGGGCGGATTTCAGGTGTCGCTTGCTGGCATGCTCCAGCACCAGGGCGCCCTGCTTCGCCAGCACCCGCGCCGTCTCGGCCAGAGCCCCTGGAACGTCGGGCAAGTGATGCAACACACGGACCGTCGTCGCGGCGTCAAAGGCGCCGTCGCAAAATGGCTGCCGGCAGACGTCTGCGGCGACGTACAGGTAACGTTCTTCACGGCCCAGGTTGCGCTGCGCGTCCTGCAAATGGGTGAGCGAATAGTCCAGCAAGACTACCTGGGCGAAGCCCCCATATTCCGGCGTCAGCCGTCCGTAGCCGGCACCCACTTCCAGCAGCCGGCGGCCCGAAGGAGGCAACAGTCGCCTTAGCGCAACGCGTTCAGCCCGGTCCTCGTAGGCGCGATTGGCGTCTTCCCAGAATTCGTGGCGATAGCGCGAGCCTTCGTAATCGATGATGTCCGGACGTGGCGCGTCGCCCTCGGCGTTCATCGGGCCGTTTCAGCTTCCAGACCCGCCTCGCGGCGCAGCAGCGGCGCCTTGTCACAGCGCTCCCAGAGCACGTCAAGGTCTTCGCGCCCAAAGTGACCGTAGGCCGCCACCTGACGATACTGCGGCTGGCGCAGATTCAGTTCGCGAATGATGGCAGCCGGGCGCATGTCAAAGTGCCGCTCAACCAAGTCCACCAGATCCTGGTCCGGCAACAGTCCGGTGCCAAAAGTCTCCACGGCCAGCGATGTTGGTTCGGCCCGGCCTATCGCGTAGGAGACTTGCAATTCGAATCGACTGGCAAGGCCCGCGGCGACGACGTTCTTGGCAGCATAGCGCGCCATGTAAGCAGCGCTTCGATCAACCTTGGTGCCGTCCTTGCCGGAAAAGGCGCCACCGCCATGCCGGGCCACGCCGCCGTAGGTGTCAACAATGATTTTGCGCCCGGTAAGACCGGCATCGCCGTGCGGACCGCCGGTCACGAAGCGCCCTGTCGGGTTGATGTGGACCTTTGTGTCGTCATCCATCATCTGCGCAGGAATCGTCCGCCGAATGACGACGTCTTTCAATTGACGGTGAAGCAGGTCCTGGCTGATGTCGTCATCGTGCTGGGCCGAAAGCACGATGGCCTCGACTCGCCTCGGTTTGCCCCAGGCGTACTCGACGGTGACCTGACTTTTTCCATCCGGACGCAACCAGGGGAGTTCACCGCTTCTGCGCACTGACGACAACTGCCGCGAAAGCCTGTGGGCCAGCGAAATCGTTAGCGGCATCAGTTCCGGCGTCTCGTCGCAGGCGAAACCGATCATCATCCCCTGGTCGCCGGCGCCATCCCTGTCGACGCCGGCGGCGATATCCGCCGATTGCCCGTGTAGCGATAGCAATACGCCACAACTCTCGCTGTCCAGACCGCTGGCGGCGTCGGTGTAGCCGATCTCGCGTATGGTCTGGCGAACCACACTGGCAATAGCTTCCTGGCTTACCGGCGCGCGCGTGCTGATCTCGCCCATGACCAGCACCAGGCCGGTGGTGGTGGCCGTTTCGCAGGCGACTCGCGCATGGGGGTCCTGCGCCAGCATCGCATCCAGGATGGCATCCGAAATCTGGTCGCAAATCTTGTCCGGGTGGCCTTCCGTCACCGACTCCGAGGTATACAGAAATGACGGCGAGTTGACGAAAGACAGACTGGACAAGGCATGCCTCCGGTCAGGCGGTTCGGCGGCACTATAGCACAGTGCGCAGCACTGCGGCAATTCAACCGATCAGTTCTCCGTTGCCGGAGCGGCCCAGCAAAACGTGAAACTCGCTGCGCGCCGCCGGGCTATTGCGAAAGGTGCCCAGCATGCTGCTGGTCGTCATGCTGGCTTCGTGCTTCTTGACGCCGCGCATCACTGAGCAAAAGTGCATGCCCTCGACGACGACGGCCACGCCGTGGGGCGTCAGTACCGACGAGAGAAAATCTGCGATCTGGCGCGTCATGCGTTCCTGCACCTGCAAGCGCCGGGCGTACATGTCCACGATGCGTGGAATCTTGGAGAGGCCGACGATCCTGCCCTGCGGGATGTAGGCCACGTGGGCGCGTCCGACGAAGGGCAGCAAATGATGTTCACACAGGCTGTGGAAGGCAATGTCACGTACGATAACCATGTCGTCGTGATCGACTTCAAAGATGGCGTCATTGATCAGTTTCACCGGGTCGATTCGGTAACCGGAGGTCAGTTCATCCCAGGCGCGGGCCACCCGGTCCGGCGTGGCTATCAACCCCTCGCGACCGGTGTCCTCCCCGATGGACTCCAGCATCGCAGTCGTGGCCGCCACGATTTTCGCGTGATCGATTTCGGGCGCCGTGGCAAAATTTTCAAGACTGCCATTCTCGGCCATCCGCGTTGAAAACTCCCTCGTTGGCATTTGATTTTGCGACGTAGTCAGGTCTTCAGGGTGTTCGCTCATTTGCGTCGCTTTCCGAATCTGCACTAATGGCCTGGTTCAAGTCATGTTAACATAACACCGATTTAACGAATTCGGCAGACCACATGCTGTGAGGACCACAAGTCGTGGACGTCATCGAGATTGACAACCTGCGTCTGCGCTGCATCATCGGCTTCAGCCCGCATGAGCGCAGGGACCGCCAGGACGTCGTCATCAGTCTGCGACTGGGTTGCGACATGCGCGCCGCCGCGCTCAGCGATGATCCGGAAGACGCCCTGAACTATCGCAGCCTCACCAAGGACGTCATTAGACTGGTGGAAGGCTCCAGCTGGCAGCTCCTGGAAACCCTGGCGTCGGCCATCGCGCGCATTTGTGTGATGGAGCATGACGCGCAGTGGGTGCAGGTGCGTGCCCACAAGCCAGGCGCCCTGCGCTTCTCCGACTCCGTTGGTATCTGCATCGAAAGAGTGCGTTCGGACTTCGAAATTGACTGACCACGTGGTCTGGTTGTCGTTGGGCAGCAACATCAGGCCCCGGGCCAATCTCCGCGCCGCCCTGCGGATGTTGCGAAAGGCCTGCAGGGTCGAGCGCTGTTCTCCCGTCTACCGCACGTTAGCCCGTGGTGACAGCGACCAGCCGGACTTCCTCAACATGGCCCTTCGCGCCCGGACATCACACGACCCTGCCTGCTTCCATGCCACAGTCATCCAGACCATAGAGAGGCAACTGGGACGCCACCGTGTCCCGGGCAACCGCAATGCCGCGCGCACGATCGACATTGACATCGCGCTCTGGAACCAGGCAAGCCTTGAGTTCGGTGAGCCTCCACGCCAGGTACCCGACCCGGACATCCTTCGCTTTGCCCACGTGTCCCGGCCACTCGCGGCACTGGACCCCGACTACCGCCATCCCCTTACCGGCCAGTCCCTGCGCGAAATTGCGGAGGGGTTGGGAACAGCAGGCACACAGCAACTGAAAGAGGACCTTACCCAGGGCAGCGATGAACTCTCGCCATAAGGCCTGGTTCGGGTACAATGACCGCAACAATCGACGGCGGGGAGCGCGATGAACCTGCTGGAATACGTCAACATTCTGCTGCGGCGCGGCTGGATCATGCTTTTGCTGGCGCTGGTCGCCGCGGGCAGCGCCCTGTGGCTGGGAAGTCAGCAGTCGCCAGTCTTCCGCGCCACGCAGCGGGTATTGATGCAACCCACCCGCGCCGACTTCGGTCTCACTGAAGCCAGCAAGACCCTGCTGGGAAATCACGTCGCCTGGCTGGACAGCGAGTTTCGGGCAGCCGAGGTCATAGACATCCTGCGCCTAGACATGACTCCCCGGCATTTGCTCAGTCTGGTGACCATCGCCTCCGACCCGCTCAACCTGACCATCCAGATCGACGTGGACCTTGGCGACGGCGACCTGGCCAACGACGTCGCGCGCGAGTGGGGCAACCTGCTCATCCAGTATCGCAACGAGGAAAACCAGCGCGCCCGCCGCGAGGACCACATCAACGCCCGGCTGCAGGACAATGCGCGCTACAGTCTCCTGCGTCCGCGGCCGGCCCTCAACGCCGCTGCCGGCGCCATTCTGGGCCTGCTACTTGGTGGCGTACTGGTGCTGGTGCTGGAATATCTGGAGAGCAGTATCGTCCGCAACAGCGACGACATGGAGCGTGCGACCGGCATCAGCGTACTCGCCAACATCCCAAACGCCGAAGGATAGACCATGGAACTTGTAACCATTCGCAATCCGGGTTCCGCCGCCGCCGAGGCCTATCGCACCCTGCGCACCAACCTGATGTTCAGCAGCGTTGAGAGGCCGGTCAGCACCCTGTTGGTTACTTCCCCCGCGCGCCCCGACGAGAAAAGCGTCGTACTCGCCAATCTGGCGGTTACCTTCGCCCAGGGCGGGCACAGCACAATTCTGGTTGACAGCGACCTGCGTCGACCCGCCCAGCATGTGATTTGGGGCGCGGGCAACGAGCGCGGTCTGACGACCATGATGCTCGAAGAGTCGGCGCTCGCCGCCCCGCCTCTCGTCCCGACGGGTGTTGACGGTTTGCAGCTTCTGCCTTCCGGGCCGCTGCCCCCCACCCCGGCGGACCTGCTGGGCGGCCAGCGCATGGGCGAAATCATCGGCCTGCTGCGCGCGCGCGCCAGTTACGTGCTTTTTGACAGCCCCCCTGTGCTGGCGGTGACCGATGCCGCCCTGCTTGGCTCACAGCTGGACGGTGTGCTGTTGGTCATCCGGGCGGGACACACCCGTCGCGAACACGCGGCCCGGGCCCGCGAAGCGCTGGAGCGCGTACACGTGCGCATCGTAGGCGCCGTCCTCGATAACGCGCCACGCGGCAGTGTCGCCTCCAGCTATGCGGCTGCGGGTCAGGCCGGAGCCTGAAGTGAAAGGGCTGATCCTCAGTGGCGGCAGCGGCACACGTCTGCGCCCCCTGACCTATACCCGCGCCAAGCAACTCATTCCCGTCGCCAACAAGCCCATCCTGTTCCGGGTCATTGAGTCCCTGCGCGATGCCGGCGTGACCGATATCGGCGTCGTCATCGGCTCGACCGGGCCGGAAATCAAGGAAGCGCTGGGAGATGGCGGCAATCTGGACGTGCGCATCACCTGGATCCCGCAGCGTAGCCCGGACGGCCTTGCCCATGCCGTACGAATTGCGCAGAATTTCCTCGGCGACCAGCGTTTCGTCATGTTTCTGGGCGACAACGTGATCGAGGGCGGCATTGGCGGTCTGATCGACGACTTCACCGCCAACGCCTGGAATAGCCAAATCGTACTGAAAGAAGTGGCCGACCCGCGCGCTTACGGCGTCGCAACCCTGCGACCGGACGGCAGCATCGAGCGCCTCGTCGAAAAGCCGGCGCAGCCACCCACCAATCTGGCGCTGGTCGGTATTTACATGTTCGATCACCACATCCATCAGGCGGTCAGGGCCATTCAACCCTCGGCGCGCGGCGAACTGGAGATCACCGACGCCATTCAATGGCTGATCGACGCCGGTTACCACGTGGCGCCGCACGTCCACGACGGCTGGTGGATCGACACCGGCAAGGCGACCGACATGCTGGAAGCCAACAGTCACGCCCTTGCCGAACTGTCGCCGGCCATCGCTCCGGACTGCGCCATCGAAAACTCGGAAATCGATTCGCGTGTCAGCGTGCAGGCCGGCGCGAGAATACGCAACAGCGTTTTGCGCGGCCCCAGCATCGTCGGCTGCAACACAGTTGTTGAAAACAGCTTCATCGGGCCTTTTACCAGTATCTATCATGATGTCTGCGTGCGAAACGCCGAAATCGAACGCAGCATCATTCTTGAGCACAGCAGCGTCTGCGATATCGCCGCCCGACTGCAGGACACGCTGGTCGGGCGACACGTCAACGTGCGGCGCGCGATTGGCAAGCCGCAGGCCCTGCGCATGAACCTTGGAGACCACAGCAGCGTATGGATCCCCTGATGACAACGGAAATCAGACTGATCGCACTCGACCTTGATGGCACGCTTTACGATCCGCGAACCGGGATATCCCCGATCAACCGCAAGGCGCTTGTCGCCGCCCAGGAAGCCGGCATCGAAATCGTGCTGGCCACCGGCCGGACGCGGGGCTCGGCGCTCAACATCATCGAGCAACTGGGACTGGAATCACCAGGCATCTACGTCCAGGGTCTGGTCACCCACAACGGCGATGGCAGTATTCGCCATCAGCAATACCTTGACGCCGATTTGGCGCGGGAGGTCGTGGAACTCGTCGACGACGACATAGCCTTCATCGCCTATTCCGGCACGAAGACCTGGGTGCAACGTTTCGACCGGAACATTGAATTGCTGGTCATGTATGGCGAACCCCGTCCCGGACAATGCGACTCCCTGGCGGAGTTGACCGGGCGCGTGCCGATCAACAAGTTTGCCGCCATGGACGTCATGAACCCCGACAAAATGAACGCCCTGCGCGCCAGACTGGAAGAGGCCCTGGGCGACCGCGCCCAGGTGCTGCAACCCGGTTTGACGATAATGGTTGAGGTTCTGCCGACGGACACCAGCAAGGGCGACGCCCTTGGCACCCTGATCAAGGATATGGGGATCGCGCCGGAACACGTCCTGGCCTGCGGTGACGGCGAAAATGACATTGAGATGCTGGAACTGGCCGGCATTGGCGTCGCCATGGGCAACGCCGACGAATCGGTGTGCGCCGCAGCGGACTTCGTTTCCACGCCTTATGACCAGGATGGCGTTGCCCACGCACTCGCGCGCTTCCTGCCGCATATTGTTCCACCTGGCCTGCTGCTGGACGGCGACGCGTGAAAAACATCCTGGTCACAGGTGGTGCGGGTTTTATTGGCAGCGCCTTCGTGCGCCAGATGGTCGCGCGTCACCCCAAACTCAACATCATCGTCCTCGATCTGCTAACATACGCCGGCAACCTGAACAATCTGCTGGCCGTCAGCGATGAGCCCAACTACCGCTTCGTGCAAGGTGACATAGCCTCCCGGACGGACTGCGCCGGGGCCCTGAAGGAATACGCCATCGACACGGTCGTCAACTTTGCGGCGGAGAGCCACGTGGACCGCAGCATCCTGGAGCCGGACGCCTTCATTCGCAGCAACACGCTTGGCGTGAATGTCTTGCTGGACGAAGCCTGCCGCGCGGGGATTGGCAGATTCCTTCAGGTCTCGACGGATGAGGTCTACGGTGACATCGCCGCCGACGCCTTTTCAGTCGAGGATGACCCGATACTGCCCAGCAGCCCTTACTCGGCCAGCAAGGCCGGCGCGGAACTGCTGGTGCGCGCCTGGCACGTCACCCATGGCATGGACACTGTAATCACGCGCGGCAGCAACACCTTCGGGCCTTACCAGTACCCGGAAAAGCTGATGCCCTTTTTCATCACCGAAGCCATCGACGGGCAACCCCTGCCGCTCTACGGCGACGGGCAGCAGCAGCGAGACTGGCTCTACGTCGAAGATCATGCCAGTGGCGTCGCCTGCGCCCTGTTTCATGGTGAAAGCGGTCAGGTCTACAACATTGCCGGTGAGCACCAGGCGCGCAACGTGGAAGTCACGCAACGAATTCTTGACCTTCTGGAGAGACCGGCGTCGCTGGTGCGCCACGTGCCGGACCGCGAAGGTCACGACCTGCGCTATGCCATGCGTTGTGAACGCCTGAAGGCGCTCGGTTGGCGCCGCGAATACAGCTTTGCGGAAGCCGCCGCCACAACCGTGCGCTGGTATCAGGAGAACGAGTGGTGGTGGCGCCCCATCAAGTCCGGGGACTGGCAGGACTGGTATCAGCGCCAGTACGCTGCCCGACTGGCCGCTGCCGACGGCTGACCGTCTGTCACGCCTCGCTGCGTCCGTGCTAAAATGCCGCCAGATGAAGCGAGAGTGACATGCGAATTTTGGTAACTGGCGCTGCCGGCAATCTTGGCGGCCTTCTGCTCGGGGACCTGGCCCGGGCGGGCCACGACGTCCTGGGCGCCGACGTCGTGGGGGTTGATGTTCTGAACCTGGACATTTGCGACTTTGCCGCCACGCGGCGCTTGCTGCAGCAAAACAGACCACAACTTGTCATCCATGCCGCTGCCTGGACCGACGTGGATGGATGCGCCCGCGACCCGGTGCGCGCGCTGCAAGTCAACGGTTTCGGAACGCAAAACGTCGCCCTCGCTGCAGCAGAAGTGGACGCATCGATCGTTTACGTCAGTACCAATGAGGTGTTTTCCGGGCGCGACCGCCGGCCGCTGGACGAATTCGCCACTCCCGCGCCTGACAACCCTTACGGCTACAGCAAACGCGCCGGGGAACTGGCAGTTGTTGCCCACTGCCCGCACCACACCATTGTGCGCACGGCCTGGCTCTTCGCCCATGGCGGACGCAACTTCATCCAGGCGATTTTGGGGGCCGCGCGCGCCGGCAAGCCCCTGCGCGTCGTCAGCAACGAGGTCGCCAACCCGACCTATACCAATGACCTGTCCGCCGCGCTGGTCCGTCTCATCGCCTGCGGCCGCAACGGCATTTACCATTTTGTCAATGAAGGCGCGTGCTCCCGCTTCCAGTTCGCCCGTTACGTTCTCGATCGCAGCGGCTTTGCTGACACGCCGGTCCAGTCGATCAGCAGCCATCAGTGGCCTCGCCCGGGTTCGACCCCGGAACATGCGGCGTTAATCAACCATGCCGGGCGTCTCCTTGGAATTACGCTGCGCCCCTGGCGGGCAGCGGTCGATGCCTTCCTCTCGCAGGAGGGCTGGCTCAAGTGAGCGTGTCAGACAATTGCGGCCCGCTGCTTTCGGTCGTCATCCCAAACTGGAACGGTGCGCACTTTCTACCGACGTGCCTGGATTCCCTCGCCCGCCAGAGCTGGCTCGCGCTTGAGACCATCGCCGTAGACAATGCCTCTTCCGACGACTCCCGTGACCTGCTGCGCCGCGACTATCCTTGCGTGCAACTGATAGAATTGCCGCGAAACAAGGGCTTCACCGGCGCATGCAACGCCGGTCTGCGCGTTGCCCGGGGCGAGCTTGTCGCCCTGCTTAACAACGACACCGAAGTCCATCCGGAGTGGGCGTTTGAGGTAGTGGCCGCTTTCCGGCGCCATCCCCAGGCAGGAGCTGTTGCCAGCAAAATGCTGCTCTTCGACCGGCGCGACCATCTGCACACGGCCGGCGACTGCTTTTCGCTGGATGGCCGCGCCAGCAACCGCGGGGTCTGGCAACGGGATCGCGGTCAGTTCGAACGGGAAGAGTATGTATTCAGCGCCTGTGGTGGCGCAGCCGTCTATCGCCGCTGCATGCTGGACCGGATCGGCCTGCTGGACGACGATTTCTTCTTTTCCTGCGAGGACGTTGACCTCGGCTGGCGCGCCCAACTGGCCGGCTGGCGCTGTATCTATGCACCGCGCGCCGTCGTATACCACCATCTGTCGGCGACGGGCGGCGGTGTGACGGCCAGTTACTACGATGGACGCAACCTGATCTATCTGCTCGCCAAGAATTACCCTGCAGACCTTTGGCGACTTTATGGCCGAAGGGTGTTGAGCGCCCAGTGGCGCCTTCTGCGTGAAGCGTTGACGGCCTGGCGGGGAGCAGAAGCCCGCGCGCGCCTGCGTGGCATGCTGGCCGGTCTGATCGGACTGCCGCGCATGTTGCGCAAACGGCCGGCGATTCAGGCCAGCCGCCAGGTCTCCCTGCAATACCTTGAGGAATTGCTGGGGGAGAGCGCTTCATGACCAGTCGCCACGAGGCGGGTTCCTGTAACACCTTGCTCTCCATCATCATTCCGGCCTACAACGAGGAATTGCGCCTCCCTGACAGTCTCGCAAAGATCGACGCCTTCCTGCAGTGGCAACCCTATGAAGCCGAAGTGATCATCGTGGACAACGGCAGTACGGACCGAACGGTCGCCGTGGCCGGCGAATTCGCCGCAAATCGTCCCTGGGCCCGGGTCATTCAGGCGGCCGTTCGCGGGAAGGGACTGGCAGTCAAGGTCGGCATGCAGGAGGCCCTGGGCGACTTCCGTTTCATCTGCGATGCCGATCTTTCCATGCCAATCGAGGAAATCGCCCGCTTTCTTCCTCCCCATGGCGATGGCTATGACGTTCAGATCGCTACGCGAGAGGGGCGGGAAGCGCGGCGCATTGGCGAACCCTTTCACCGCCATCTGATGGGACGCATCTTCAACCGCATCATCCAGTGGACCGCCCTGCCCGGCATGCAGGACACGCAGTGCGGCTTCAAGATGTTTGGCCGAACAGCGGCTGAGGACCTGTTCAGTGTTCAGCAGATGGTGGGTATCGGCTTTGACGTCGAATTGCTCTTCATTGCCCGCAAACGCGGCTACCGAATCCGTGAAGTCCCTATCACCTGGTATTTCGATGCCGACAGTCGCATGCGCCTGATCTACGACTCGCTCTACATCTTGCTGGAAATCCAGCAGATTCACCGCAACTGGCAGCGCGGTTTTTATGCCCGGCCTGGGGCATGAGCGCCGTCTGCAGGGCGCCGGATTTCACCACATCCTCGCCATGGACGAAGTCGGACGGGGCGCCTGGGCCGGCCCGTTGTGCGTGGGCGCCGTCTGTCTTCCACTCGGGCGCAAGGGATTGCGGCGATCACTGGCGGACGTCCGTGACAGCAAGGTGATGAGACCGCATCAGCGGGAGGCCGCAACGGTCGTGATCCGGCGCGTGGCCTGGACGTGGGGACTCGGTCAGGCCAGCAACGCAGAAGTCGACGAGCAGGGCATTGAGCAGGCGACCGCGCTGGCCATGCAGCGGGCCCTGGACGATGCCTGTCGGCGCCGTCCAGGTTTTGAACCCGATTGCCTGCTGCTCGATGCGCTGGTCTGGCCCGAAATGCTGCCGCGCTGTCTCCAGGTCACGATGATCGACGGCGACGCCCGCTCCCTGAGCATTGCGGCGGCCAGCGTCCTGGCCAAGACCTGGCGGGACGCACAAATGCGGTCGCTTGCGCCGGGATTCCCGACCTACGGTTTCGAACGACACAAGGGATATGGAACAGCGGCACATCGAACCGCCCTCGATGTTCACGGCCCTTCTCCGCTGCATCGGCGCAGTTACAAGCCGCTGCGAGAGATGCTGAACGGGCAGCAACGGTGAAAATCGCGCTGGTGCATGACTGGCTGAACCAGGTTGGGGGCGCGGAGGACGTGCTGGCAGCCCTGCTGGAAATCTGGCCTGAGAGCCCCGTCTACACCAGCATCCACGACCCCGAAAAAATGACTGCCGCCATCAACGCGGCGGATGTCCGCACCCTTTGGCTGGACCGGCTGCCGGGCATTCATCGTCATCACCAGCCATTCCTGCCCTTGTATCCTCTGGCCTGGTCCGGCCTGCACCTGCTAGACCACGACGTCATTCTCAGTAACAAGAGCGGTTTTTGCACGGCCCTGCAGCATGATGAAACCACGCTACATATTTGCTATTGCCTTACGCCAACCCGTTACCTGTGGCAGCTGGAGGAATACATCGAACGCGAGCGCCTGGGCGCTGCGATGCGTCATGCCTTGCGTCCCCTGATAGCCCGGTTACGCCGCCAGGATTACGCTGCGGCTCAACGCGTTCATCATTTCATCGCCATCTCCAGCGTCGTACGACAGCGAATCAGGGACTTTTACGGTCGCGATTCGATTCTTGTCTACCCGCCCGTGGATACGCATCGCTTTCGCCCCGTCCCGCGTCATGACGACTATCTGTTGACCGTCGCACGACTGGTGCCCTACAAGCGAATCGATCTCGCCGTGCGGGCGGCCACCCGTCTCAATCTGCCGCTCAAGGTCGGAGGCAGCGGCCGCGATCTGGACCGTCTGCGCGCCATGGCCGGGCCTACAGTGGAGTTTCTGGGTTACGTCCCGAATGAACAACTGCCAGAATTGATGGCGCGTTGTCGCGCCTTTCTGTTTCCCGGGCACGAGGATTTCGGCATCACCCCCGTTCAGGCCCAGGCCGCCGGCCGGCCAGTCATCGCCTACGGCGCCGGCGGCGCGCTGGATACCGTCGTGCCAGGCCTCAGCGGCGAACTTTTTCAGGAACAATCAGTTGCTGCGCTGACGTCTGTGCTGGCGAATCTGGATGGCTCCCGCTACGATAGCCACGCCATTCGCGCGCACGCACAGCGTTTCGATACGCGTGTCTTTCACAGAAAAATGCGCGCCTTCGTTGACCAGGCTCTGGCAGCATTTCGCAGGCGGGAGACCTTGCAATGGCGCGATCCCTGTGAATCCGGGTGATCTGATGGAACTGCGAGCTATCGTGGATGTGTTGCGACGCTGGTGGTGGCTGGTCGTCATACCGACGTTGTTGGCGAGCATCGCCACGATCCCTGCCCTGCCGCAACTGAGTGAGAGCAGCAGTGGCTATGGCACTGTGATGCATTTCAGTGCCGCCCAACATTCTACCGAGGCCATGCCCTCAGACGACGGGCTGGAGGATGTCTGGCTTGCCTCCGAGTTGGCGGTACACGCCATTTCCGCCTGGGTGCGCACCGAAAGCTTCCGCAGGGAACTTGACGCGGCCTCCGGCGTCGAGAGCGGCGACATCGCGGCACTGGCCATCGCGTCGGACAGCCATCGCAGCGTCGGCCAGCTCTTTCTCTACCATCCGAACGCACAGTCCCTCTTGCGAATTGCCACAGCGGCGGCAGACGTATTGCAAAATACAAGCCGCAACTATTTCCCGCAGTTCGCCGAAGCGTCGGCTGCCGTCAGCCTGCTGGATGCCCCGACCATCACCCCGACCCCGGTGCCGCTCAGCCAACGTCTGGCTCCTCTGTTGCGCGTGGCTTTGGGGCTGGTTGCGGGGATAATGCTGGTGATGGTGGCCCATACCTTCGACCCCGCCTTGCGCAAACGTGAGGACCTTGAGACGCTTGGTCTGCCCGTCCTCGCGACTCTTCCGCGCAAATGACGTCTTAACCGGAGAGCCGGCGCAAAATGGCGCGCACGGGAGAGGCGCAGGCGCCTTCCAGCCGCAAGGGCAAGGCCACCAGTTCGTAATTGCCATCAGGCACATCGCGCAGCCACAGACTCTCCAGCGTGACGATGCCGTGCCGCCGCAAGGCATGATGACCTGGCAGGGTGTCGCTGTCGCCGGCGTCGACTGACGGGGAATCCAAGCCCAGGAGACGTAGCCCGCCAGTCGCCAGTTGCTCTATCAGGGCATCGCCAGGCCATGGCCAGGTCTCCGGCCACTGGTCTTCCGGCAAATTACTGACCTCGCTGCGCAACAGAAGTCGTTCAACGCCGGTCAGGTTGACATGCGCCAGATCTGCCGGCGCCAACGGCCCATCCCGGCGCGTTACCGTCATAAGCAACGCCGGCCCGATGCACGCTGTGAGGGGCATGTCGGCCGCCGTCGCGCCACCATCGTCGCAGTGATACCAGGCATCCATGTGGGTACCCAGGTGCGGGGTGGCCTCCACCGCCGTCAAATTGACGGACGCCCCTTCATTTCTGCGCAGGGTGTGGCGCAGTCGGTAAGGCTGGTCCCCCGGCCAGACCGCCGTCTTTTCGTGGACCGGGCGCGTGATGTCATAAATCACGGTGTCTCCTCCCCGCCTGTCAACTCCGGACACGTGCCAGATTCACTCCGGCCCGCCAGTTGGCGGACCATGGCAACCCGGCTACCCATGTATGTTGGAAATCAGAATAGGCCGACGATTTCGCCGTTTTCATCGATGTCAACCTGCTCCGCGGCCGGATGCGCCGACAGGCCGGGCATCGTACGCATGTCGCCGCAAAGCGGATAGATGAAGCCCGCCCCCACGCTGGCGCGCACCTCCCTCACTGGCAAAACAAAGCCGGTTGGCGCGCCCTTGAGTTTGGGGTCATGACTGAGGCTGAGGTGGGTCTTCGCCATACAAATCGGCAAGTCGCCGAAGCCATTGGCTTCGTAGCTGTCGATCTGGCGAGCGGCCTGTGCCTCGTAATGCACGCCGCTCGCGCCATAGATCTGCGTGGCAATCGCCTCAATCTTGTCGCGAATTGGACGCCTGAGATCATACAGAAAACGGAAGTTGGAAGGAGGCTCCGCGGCGCTGACCACCATCTCCGCCAGTTCCACCGCGCCCGCCCCGCCCAGGGCGTGATGTCTGGCAGTTGCGGCCCCGAGCGCCCCGGCTTCGACAGCAAGCCTGCGAATGGCGTCCAGTTCATCAGGATGGTCACTGTCGAATACATTGATGGCCACGACGGGTGTCACGCCGTGGCGTTTCACATTTTCGATCTGCCGGACCATGTTGACGGCGCCCAGTTCCACGTCCCCGACATTGCGTTCCAGCATGGCCGTCGGCAGGGGCCTGCCGGCGACGACGCGATGTCGTCCGCTGTGCAACTTGAGTGCGCGTACTGTGACAACCAGCACGGCGGCATCCGGTCGCAACCCGCTGGCGCGACACTTGATGTTGAAGAATTTCTCCGCGCCGATGTCGGCGCCGAAACCGGATTCGGTGATCAGGTAGTCACCGCACTTGATGCCGATCAGGTCGGCCAGCACGCTGCTGTTACCCTGGGCAATGTTGGCGAAGGGCCCGGCGTGCACCAGGGCCGGCGTGTTCTCCAGGGTTTGCAGCAGGTTTGGCCGAAGGGCGTCTTTCATCAGGACCGTCATGGCGCCCGCGGCCCCGATCTGCCCTGCCGTTACCGGCTCACGCCTGCCATTCTGGCCGATAACGATGCGCGCGAAGCGCTCGCGCATGTCCTGCAGCGAGGTTGTCACGGCGAGGATGGCCATCACTTCACTGGCCACCGCAATGTCAAAGCCGGTCTCGCGCAGCATGCCGTTCCACTTGCCGCCCATGCCCACCACGATGTTGCGCAAGGCGCGGTCGTTCATATCCAGTACGCGCCGCCAGGTGATGCTGTCCGGGTCGATATCCAGGGGATTGCCGCGCAGCAGCCGATTGTCGATCATGGCCGCCAGCAGATTGTTGGCCGCCGCCACTGCGTGAATGTCACCGGTCAAATGCAGGTTGAAGGTCTCCATGGGGACCACCTGGGAATGCCCGCCGCCGGCCGCGCCGCCCTTGATGCCAAAGGTCGGCCCCATGGAAGGTTGCCGCAGCGCCACGACCGAGCGCTTGCCCAGATGTTTCATGGCCTGGCCCAGACCCACTGTGGTCGTGGACTTGCCCTCCCCCAAAGGCGTGGGTGTGACGGCAGTGACGTCGATGTACTTCGCATCCGGCCGGTTACGCAGTTTTTCCAGGACCTCCAGACGCAATTTGGCCACGTGTGGTGAGCCATAAAGGTCCAGGTCCTCCGGTTCAAGGCCCATCCCGGCTGCGATTTCATGGCAGTGCTTCAGTCTGGCCTGGCGTGCGATCTCAAGGTCGCTGCGCATGCTTCTTTCCCTGTTCATACATTACAAAAGTGACTGTATCACATGCCTGCGGGTTCAGGCGCTTCGCAGGGCACTGGTCGGGCTCGCGACAGGAGTGCGGGATGGCGTGAAGGGCGGAACCGTCGGCGTATCCGTCAGGCGCAGGGGATCGGGCGTTATGGTGGACAGCGGCGTCGGCGTGTCCGCGGGCGTGGCCGTCGGCTCCAGGGCGCGCAACAGCGAGCGGTGCATGTAGACGGAATCGATGCGGCGCGAGCGCGGTTCTTCGTCAACCAGCAACCAGTCCGGGTTCGAAGGCGCGGGAAACATGACGCAGACCTCGTCACCTTCGAAAAGCGCCTTCACAATGCCCGAATCGAAGGAAGGAGAGGACCTCACGATCGCTTCACTCACCATGACAACGAAAGTTTGGCACTCGGGATAGGGCGTGCGTGTGGGCGGCGGCGCCAGCACGACCAGACGGGTCATTTCCTGGACGACCGTGGCGCTCGCATCCTGCCGGGCCTGTTGGGTCACTTCCCGAACGCCCAGACCGCCACTGCGCAGATAATTTTGTATACCCTGCCAGAGATACCACCCGGCAAAAACAATGGCCACAGCGACCAGGATGATCAGCCAGGTGGGCTGGAATCCGCGCCCCATTGATGCCTCGCAGCCCCTGCCTCACCTCAATTCTACAGCCGAACAGGGCGCTTGCCGCAAGCCTGTGGTCTTGCGTTCAAACTTCGCTTGCGCCACACTCGTCCGCGACACTATGGAATAAACCATGGTCCAGACCCGACACTACGACTTGCCAGCCGTATTTGAAGCCGACGGCCAGCCAGGCGTCTTTGGCAAGGTGGCTACGCAATTGATGTGTCTGCACCGGCTGGTGCAGCAGTTCCACGCCCCCCTGGTGCTGGAGTGCGGCGTGAACGAAGGTTGGTCCAGCGGTGTGCTGGCCCATGCCTGTGAGCAACAGGCGGGGCGCCTCGTTTCGCTGGACATTGCCGACTGTTCGGCGGCGATTGAATCAGAAGTCTGGACCTTCATCCAGACCGATGACGCGGACCTGGACTTCGTACTCTCCCGCGCGCCGGAACTTGCCCGGGGCATCAACGTCGTTTACATCGACAGCCTGCACTCCCCGAGACATGTTGCGAAACTGCTTTCACTCTACTATCCCCTGGTGAACCAGGGTGGCTATCTGGCCTTTGACGACGTGGACCCGGGGCCCTTCATGCAGGGCCGGCGCAAGGACAACGCCAACATGGAAGTGGTCTGGCGAGGCATTTCAGACTCCGTACTGGATTTTTTTCACGCCAACGAGGACGACCTGTTGCTGGAATTCCACTTTGGCAGCACGGGCCTCGCCATCATGAAGAAGCTGGCCCGGCGCGACAAGGTGCCACAGCCGGCCCGCCGTCTGCGACGTCGCCATTTCACGCTGCGCTCGCTGGCGCGCCAATTGCTGACTCACAGGTAAAGCAAAAGGGCGCCGCAGCGCCCTTCTCACACAGACAGGTGGAATGCCCTACCCCATGTTGTCGATGATGGCCGTGGCGAATGCACTGGTGGGGACCTCGGTCGCGCCTTCCATCTGACGCGCGAAATCGTAGGTCACTATTTTTTGCGCCAGAGTCTTTTCGTAGGCGCTGCCAATCAGGTCCGCCGCCTCATTCCAGCCAATGTGCTCCAGCATCATGACGCCGCTGAACAGCAGCGATCCCGGATTGACCTTGTCCAGATTGGTGTACTTGGGCGCCGTGCCATGCGTCGCCTCAAAGAGCGCGACCTCGTCACCGACGTTGGCTCCCGGCGCAATGCCGACGCCGCCCACTTCTGCCGCGAGGGCGTCGCTCAAATAATCGCCGTTCAAATTGGTGGTGGCGATGACATCGTGCTCGCGCGGCCGCAGCAACATCTTCTGAAACATGATGTCCGCGATGGTGTCCTGCAACAGGATGCGGTCCTCCGGCACCTGGCCGCCATGGTCGCTGGCCACCTCGTCCCATGAAATCGTCTCGTTCGGGAATTCCTCGCGTCCCAACTCATAGCCCCAGTTGACGAAGGCGCCCTCGGTGTACTTCTGGATGTTCCCCTTGTGGACGAAAGTCACGCTCTTGCGCCCGCGTTCGATGGCATAGCGAATGGCGGCGCGAATCAGGCGCTTGCTGCCAAAGGCGCTGACCGGTTTGATGCCAAGTCCGGCGCCCTCGAAAAAGCTCGTCACGCCCATTTCCTCACGCAGGAAACGCGCCAGCTTTTCGTTCTCGGGCGTGCCGGATTCGTACTCGATGCCGGCGTAGATGTCCTCCGTATTTTCGCGGAAGATCACGACGTCTACGTCTTGCGGCTGGCGCAGGGGACTGGGAACGCCTTCGTACCAGCGGACCGGGCGAATGCAGCTGTAAAGGTCCAGCACCTGGCGCAGCGTGACGTTCAGACTGCGAAAGCCGCCCCCCACGGGCGTCGTCAGTGGTCCCTTGATGCCCACCAGAAACTCGCGCAGGGCGTCGAAGGTCTCCTCCGGCATGTAGTTGCCGTCGTAAATCCCGGCCGCCTTTTCACCGGCATAGACTTCCATCCAGGAGACCTGGCGAACCCCGCCATAGGCCTTCTCGATCGCGGCGTCCCAGATTCGCCGGCTGGCCGTCATGATGTCGTAGCCGATTCCATCCCCCTCTATGAACAGCAAGATGGGGTTGTCGGGTACGTTCAGCGCCCCGTTACTGGAGGTAATTTTCTCTCCATGATCGGGGACCCTGATTTTGTCAAAGGCCATTGCTCACGCGTCTCCTCATCCGGTCTGCATCAGGCGAGCAGTATAGCACAGATTCCGGCGGCGTTCTTCGGACGCCTCAGGCAGTGGGCCCCCAGGGCTCAATCAGCACCTTGCCGCTTTGTCCGGTCAGTTGCAGTTCAAAGGCCTGCTGGATTTCATCAATGTGGAAGCGATGGGTCACCAGTTTGTCGAGTTGTGGCCGGACGTTGCGGATCTGCTGCATGATGCGCGGCGCCAGACCCAGATTGTAATGCCAGGTGCCTACCAGGGTGAGACCCTTGCGAATCATGTCATTACTGATGCAGAGCGGCGTGGATTCGCTGCATTCACCGACGAAAGATACCGAGCCCAGACGGCGCACGGCATCGATGCAGAGTCGATGGGCGGCGACCATACCCGAACAGTCCATCGCCTTGTCCACACCCACGCCATCGGTCAGGTCCAGGATTTGCTCCAGCGCCCCGTCGGGCTCCAGCACGACGTCCGCGCCCAGTTCCCGCGCAATACTGGCGCGATAAGGGTTCATTTCGACGGCGATCACACGCGCGCCGCGATAGCTGGCGTTGATCACGCCGCCCAGTCCCACCGGGCCCATGCCAGTGATCAGCAGCGTTTCGCCAGGGTCCAGGCCCATTTTGTCCAGCCCCCCATAGGTCGGACCAAGGCCACAGCAGGCCATCGACGCATGTTCGATCGAAATGTCATCCGGGACCGGCACCAGTTGCCAGTCCTGTTTGAGCATGTACTGAGCGACCGTGCCGCTACCGTTCTTCAATGTGGCACCGGAGTCACTCAGACAGTAAATAAAGTCACCGGTATTGCAATAATCACAGTCACCACAGGGAATTTGAGGCATCACGACGACTCGCTGCCCCGGTTGAACAAGGGTCGATCTGCCTGCCTCCAGCACTTCACCCGCTGCTTCATGACCCAGGGAATCGCGCAGATCGCCCGCCTGGAATAACTTGTAATCCGTACACAGCGGCGCCACCGTCACCTTGAGCAGCACGCGCCGTTCATCGGCCTGCGGGTCCGGGAACTCTTTCACCTGTGTTTGCTGTACGCCGGTAATCATTGCCTGCTTCATTAATCCCTCCCGTCGATCAGATCATTTCCCAGCGCCTGGCCTTCACGCAAAAGGACCGGAACGGCATCGGTCGTCGGCGCTTCGGCGTAAATGCGCAGCAGGGGTTCGGTGCCACTGGGGCGAATGAGCAACCAGCTGTCATCGGCCAGCCAGAATTTCACGCCGTCCGTCGTGTCCACCTGCGTGACACTTTCGCCGGCCAGGGCAGACGGCGCGCTTTCGGTAAGACGGCGGACCATTTCGTTCTTCGGCAACTGGTTTTCCATCTGCGCATCGATGCGACCGTAGTACGCCGGCCCGAATTCCGCTTGCAGGTCCGCCACGATTTCATGAAGCGGCGCCTGCGCCTGCGCCATGATTTCCAGCAGCAACAAGCCCATCAGAATGCCGTCACCCTCCGGAATGTGACCGCGAATGGAGATGCCGCCGCTTTCCTCGCCGCCGATGAGAACGTCCTCCTGCATCATCAGGTCGGCGATGTGATTGAAACCCACTGGCGTTTCATGCAGCGACAGACCGTACCGGCTGCACAGATTGTTGATCATGCGCGTCGTAGAAATCGTCTTGACCACGGCACCACGCAAGTTTCGCTGTTCCACCAGATGGCGCAAAGCCAGCGCAAAGATCTGGTGAGGATCGACGAAATTACCCAGCGCATCGATGGCGCCAATACGGTCGGCGTCGCCGTCTGTCGCCAGGCCCACGTCTGCCTGGACGCGTTGCACGGCCGCCACCAGTTCATTGAGGTAGCGCAGGACAGGCTCCGGGTGGATACCACCAAATCCCGGATTCAAGACATCGCGAATTTCGTTCACCTGGCAGCGGGAACGCGACAGGATGGTCTTGATGGCGCCGCGCCCGGCCCCCCACATTGCGTCCACCATGACGGACAGCTCGCGCCTGGAGATCTGGTCGACGTCCACCAGTGTGCTCAGGTGCTGGTAATAGTCCCAGCCCGGATCGAAACGTCGGATTTGACCAGACCGCAGGCCTTCCTCGTAGCCCACCCGCAGGGGCTCACGGCCGGCCCGTTCCAGAGCGCGTAGTTCCGCCTCGACCCCGGCGCACTGTTCCCGGGTGGCGCTGCCGCCATAGGCCGTCTTGAGCTTGAAGCCGTTGTAACGGGGCGGGTTGTGGCTGGCCGTGATAACGACCCCGGCGCTGGCGCCCTTCAGGCGGACGTTCCATGAAATGGCCGGCGTCGGAGCGTCCGTTCGCGTCAACCAGGCGATGACGCCGTTGCCGGCCAGTACACAGGCAACCTCGGCGGCGAATCGATCGGAAAGGAAGCGGGTGTCGTAACCGACCACCACTTCAGGCGGATCGGCACCCTGGTGTTGACGCTTCACCGCCTGTGCAACCGCCTGGGCCACCAGGGCAAGGTTTCCGAAGGTGAAGCTGTCGGCAATGACCGCCCGCCAACCATCGGTTCCAAAGCTGATCATCGTCCAGTCCCTGTGTCGGAGGCGCAAGTCACCTGTTTATCCGGCCCTTGGCGATTGTACCACCCTTGACGGAAACGCGGCGTTATCGGTCCCTGACATTCAGTCTGGCCGTGATATACTGGCCGTCGAATAGTCTTCTTTTTCCTTGTGACCTGAAAACAAGCGAAAGGAACGCACCCGGCAGCGCGCCCGGTGCATTGAATCATGCAAAACCAGACCTTGCGAATCGTCCCGCTGGGCGGCCTCGGAGAAATCGGCAAGAACATGACCGTTGTTGAATGGGGCGACGATGCCCTCCTGATTGACAGCGGCATCATGTTCCCCGAGAACGACATGCTGGGCGTGGACTACATCATTCCGGATTTCAGCTATCTGCGGGAAAAGAGTGGACTCCGCCTGCATGGCATCCTGTATACGCACGGCCACGAAGACCACACCGGCGCCATCGCCCACGTCATTGAGGCTTTTCCGGGCACTCCCGTCTGGGCCACTCCCCTGACCGCCGCCCTGCTCAACGTCAAACTGAAGGATGCCAGACAGCAGGAAAACTGCGACGTCAATATCTTTCAGCCAGGCGCCGATTTCCAGGTGGGGCCCTTTGCCATCGAGAGCTTCCGTGTCTGCCACAGCATTCCCGATTGCGTCGGATTCGGTATCAACACACCTCTCGGCCTCATTGTGCATACTGGCGACTACAAGTTCGACAACACGGCGCCTGACGGGCACCGGCCAGATTATGCCAAACTGGCCGATTTCTCCCGTCGAGGGGTCCTGTTGCTTCTGGCCGATAGCACCAACGCCGACCGGCCGGGCTGGACGCCTTCGGAGAGTACAGTGGTCGCCGCCTTTGACGAAGTTTTCGAAGAAGCTCGCGGTCGCATCATGATCGCCACATTCGCCTCGCATCTGCAACGAATCCAGCAAGTGGCGGATTGCGCCCGCCAGCACGGGCGCCGTCTGGCCATCGCCGGCTACAGCATGAACGCCAACGTCCGCATGGCGCGCGCGATGGGCATTCTGAACCTGGACGATGACATCCTGGTCGACTTGTCGGCGAGCAACGACTTGCCTTCGGAAGAGGTCGTAATCATGGTGACCGGTACCCAGGGCGAGCCTTCCGCCGTCCTCGGGCGTCTGGCCCAGGGCCGTCACCAGCAACTCGATGTCCGGCCGGATGACACGATTGTGATCTCGGCTCACGCCATCCCCGGTAACGAGGAAATGGTCTACCGCACCATCAACAGGCTCTTTCAACGTGGGGCCAACGTACTGTATGACCCCGTCGCGCCGGTGCACGTCTCTGGCCACGCCTGTCAGGAAGAGATGAAACTCATGCTCAATCTGACCCAGCCGCGCTTTTTCGTGCCGGTACACGGCGAACTGCGACATCTGATGGCACACGCGCGACTGGCGCTGGCTTCCGGCCTGCCGGAGAAAAACATTCGGGTCGTTGAAAACGGCAGCGTTGTCAGCATCAACGAGGACAGGATCCAAATCGGCGAACGGGTCCCGGGTGGATATGTTTTCGTCGATGGCAGCGGCGTCGGTGACGTCGGACCGGCGGTCATGCGCGACCGCGAAACCCTTGGCAAGGACGGGTTTCTCGTTGTCGTGGTCAACCTGGACGCCGACAGCGGCGAGCTTGTTTCCGAGCCCCAAATCCTGACGCGGGGCTTCGTCTATCAACGCGAGGCCGATGACCTGATTGAAAACATCCGCAAGACGGCGAGGGCATCGCTGGCGGACATCGGCACCAGCCAGAACGGACGCCGTCGCAACATCTTGCAGGAACGCATCAGCCGAATGCTCTACAGTGAAACGCGGCGGCGGCCGATGGTCTTCAGCATCATCAACGAGCAGTAGTCAACGCTTTCGCCAGGGAAACAGTACGCGCCCCAGCAAGCGCCGCAAAATCCGGTAACGCGCCCGCCCCCAGGAGACGTCGGCTTCGTTGCTGCCTGAATCGGCCTGACTGGCCGGTCCGTAACGCGCGCGCATGTAGAGGGACGTTATGGCCGTCACCGGCGCTTCGGCGACGGGAAGGTCCTCAACGATGCGACGACGGCGTTCCGCCGGCGTCTGGGCGGGGTCCATCCGAATGCCGAGCAGTCGGGTATAACGCTCCAGTCGCGCCCACACCCTCGCAATCGGGTTCAGTTGACGCAGCCCGCGCCACTCCCACCACCACCACAGGAACAAGAGCAGCAGCAGCAGCAAAAACAAAAACATGGCTGCAAGCAGGCCGTTTGGCAGAGGCGGGACGCTGGACGGAGCTTCCGGCGGATCGCTCTGCGGCGGGTCAAGCGGGGATTCCAGGGGCGGCGCGGACTGCGGCGGCGCAGAAGGCAGGTCGGGGGTCGGCGACGGCGTGAAGGTGGGCGACGGCGTATACGTTGGCGATGGCGTGGGCGAGGGCGTGGGAGTCCAGGTGAATGTCGGCGTTATGTCGGGCCTCTCCGGCAAGCCCTCCCTTTCAGGTTCCGGTGTGGGAAAGTCCTGTTGGTCAACCGGGGTCGGCGTGGCCGTCGGCGTCGGCGTCGCTGTGGAGAATGAATCTCCCGCAGGAATGATTGGCTCCTCCGGGTCCTGGCGGTTCAGGGGCGCCTGGGCGGAGGTCGGCTCAAACTCGATCCAGCCATGGCCCGGGAAATAGACTTCTACCCAGGAGTGCGCGTCGCGCTCCAGCACCTCGTAATGCGACCCGGCGGCATCCCAGCGCCCCTGCGCGAAGCCGGTGGCCAAGCGGGCAGGGACCCCCAGCGAACGCAGCATGACGATCATGGCCGAGGCGTAATAGTTGCAATAGCCTTCCCCCAAATCGAAGAGCATCCAGTCGACGGGGTCCTGCCCTTCCGGTGGGGAGGGCACGAGTTCGTTGTAGCGTATGTTCTGTCTCAGCCAGGATTCCAGCGCCACTGCCTGATCGTAGGGTGTTTCGGCGCCGGCCGCGTTGACAATGTTGCGGGCCAGGTCACGGGTCCGCGGCGTTACTGAAGGAGACACGTAAAAGTACAGGCTGCGTACCCAGTCGGGCCATTCGCGACCGGCCGAACGCAGTTGGCCGGCGCTGGCTGTATTGAGCAGGCTGGTCACCGTGTAGCTGTCGCCACTGTAAAGGACGCTCAAGGGACGAATCACCGAAACGTTGATGGAGCGAATCTGCTGGTCAGCTGCCGGCGGTTCAAGGAATCGACCGTCCGGGCCGATGTAGCGGATGTCGCTGCGTGTTGGCAAGTTGACGGCGGAAACCTGGGGCGCAGCGTACACCAGACGCGATGCGCGCAGGGCCATGGTGAAGGTCTGGTCGACGGCCACGCGCGTCTCATTCGCAGCGCTGACCTGCGGCAATTCCAGGGGCGCTTGCGGGTCCGTCAGACGGGTGTCGGCGGCGGGAAGCCAGCGACCGTTTTCGTAAATGTCAAACACCCGGGAACGCCAATAATAACGATGCTCCGGAGACGCAGCCACCTGCATGACCAGGTCGTCCCCAAGGCGGACGGCGCCGCCCAGCTGCAGCGAGTCTCCCCCGTAATAGTCAGCTGTGGCCGGGCCGGGCCGGTCGCCCGACGTAAAAAGGCGGTCGAGCAAGTTGGCTGCTTCCGTCAATGGCTCCCCGGCCAGCAACTCTTCCAGTTGGCCCAGGCGTTGCTGCAGGTTGGTCGCCGGCAACAACCATGCCAGCAGCAGTGCCAGCAGCGCCAGCAACGCCCCCAGCTGATAGAACTGACGCCTCAGGTTGCGGGGAACACGCACGCGATTCACATACCACTGCCATTCACGCCCTTCCAGACTGGAGCGAATGACGAGCAACAGGGACAAAAACAGAAAAGCGCCAAGGTAGGGGTCCAGGTTGGCAGCACCCTGGTAGGAGAAGGCATTGGCAAGCAACGCCAGGCCAACGGGCAGCACAGCGCGCAGGACCTGGTTGATGCGGTAAACGTGCCAGACCGCGTTATAGGTTAACAGCCAGATCACTGCCGCCAGCAGCAAATTCAGAATGACCGCGTCCTGGCTGAAATTACCGGCCAGTGCCGCGTTGACCCACATCACAACCTTTTGCAGCAGGCTGGCGACACCCTGAAACAGGTCTCCGGGTTCGTTGGCCGCCACAAGCAACAACGCACTGCTGAAGCCGTAGAGCCAGCTGAGCAGCAAGGCGAACAGTTCGCTGTGGCGGCTGAGCGCCAACCACAGACTGAAAAACAGCGACAACAAGAGGACGGGGACGGCCGTGTCCATGGACAGCGGCCAGCCGGCGGCCCGCAGCGAAAGCAGGGGCATCAGGAGCAGGAGCGTCAGGACCAGCAGCGTGGCGGGCTCTGCAGCGCCCGACAACCTGTGTAAATCCTGGCTGCGTCGCTGCAGCCACGATGGCGCGGACGTCGACTGACCCATCACGTAAAGTTTGCTCCAGGTGAAGATGTGATATTGTAATTGTCGGCAGAAGTGGCAACAAGCGCGGGAACCGGTCGTTAACCGACTGCCAGGATTGCGTTAAGGTTGTGGCAAGTATTCATGGCGATAGTTCTGTGATCTGTTGCTTCGATCAGAACAAAGGAGTGGCCTCGTGGTCAAACTAACGTTCGTAGCCAGCCTGCTACTGGCCTTGACAGTTGCGGTCTCAGCCCAGACTGAACTGACCCCGGCACCAATCGTCAATGACGAGGGCGGCCCGCGCGTTTTGACGGGCGAGATGGCCTACACGAATCCCTACTTTACGGATGGCGTCGCCGAGCCTCTCATCATCCTCGAGGACCAGGCAGGCTTTGTTGATCGTGACCGGGATTTCATTTTTTCGCCCGAGTCGCAGGTCCTTGGGCGCCTGACCAGTGATTTCTTCACCTCGCCCGTTTCCTGGACGCTGCAACTGCCATTTGAACCGCGCGGCAGCCTGCGCGACGTGGACAACGACGGCGAGGAAGACACCGGCGTCCAGGTTTTCGCCGTCGCCTACTGGACCAACACCTGGGGACCGCCGGAGCTGGAGGAACGCGACCTCTACGGTGGCGGCTGGTCAAACGCCTATGCATCGACGGACACCAGCCATCGCTCGCAGACCCTGAATGAGATCATTGGCGGCAAATTGCTGGTCTACGCCCCGGATGGCGAGCAGGGCTTCCCGTCCGATTTTGGCGAGGACGGCCTCCTGTTCACAGAGGATGATCCAGCGGTGGGTCTCCCGGCCGGCTACACCCTGGTCGATCTCGACGAGGACCCCTTCGTGTTTGACCGCTCGGCGGAGCCGGTCGTCAACCTCATCGAGGGCGAGGCCTCCGAAGTTGACGACTTCTCGGAGCTTTCCTACACAGAAGCCTTTGACGCCATGCTGAACAAGTTCCGCCTGGAATACGCCTTTACCGAATACAAGGATATCGACTGGGACGCCAGAAGCGAAGAGTTTCGACCTCGTTTCGAAGAGGCCGAGGCCGCTGAAGATTCCGCTGCCTATGAACTGGCCCTGCGCGACTTCGCCTGGTCGATTCCTGACGCGCACGTGGGCGTGAGCTTCGGCCCGACCATGTATCGCGGATTCCGTGAGGCGATCGCCGGCGGCATCGGCATCTCCATCCGCGATCTGGATGATGGCCGGGTTGTGGTCAACTTCCTGCTTGAGGACGGCCCGGCAGCTGGGGCCGGCATCGAAAACGGCGCCGAGATTCTCGAAATCAACGGCCAACCGATTCAGGACCATGTAAGGGAGACACTGGCATGGTCCGAGCCTTTCAGCCTCGAGGAGCAAAAGCGACTGCAGCAATTGCGCTATGCCACGCGTTTCCCGGCCGACAGCGCGGTGGAAGTCAGCTGGATTAATCCGGGCGATGAAGAGTCGTCCAGCGCGACCCTGTCTGTCAGCGACGAACGCGACAGCTTCGATGCTTCCTCGTTCTTTGCCAGCCACGGCCGGCATGACCTGCCGCTGGAATTCGAGGAAATCGAGGGGACGGAATACACCCTGGTCAACATTCACTCCTTCAGCGACAACGAGCGCCTCACGATTGATCTGTGGGAACGAATGATCGATGAGCTCATCTACTATTCCGTCCCCGGTCTGATCATCGACATGCGCAGCAACGGTGGTGGCAGCGGCTGGCTGGCGCAACAAATGGCGGCCTACTTCTACGAAGAAGCGCACGTTCTGGGAAACAGTGGCTACTATGACGAGGACACGGAAGACTTCTACTTTGACCCGGACACCGAGGACCAGTTTGTGCTGCCGCCCGAAAACCTGCGCTATCAGGGCGAGGTGGCCGTGCTGGTTTACTCCAGTTGCTACAGCGCCTGCGAGTTTTTCTCCTGGTACATGACAATCGGGGACCGGGCCGCCATCGTCGGCCACACCTCGACGGCCGGCGCCGGGGGCAGCGTCGAAACCTTCTATATGCCGGATGACATGGAGGTCACCCTGACGATCGGACGCGCGGTCAACGCCGATCACGAAATCCACCTGGAGGGCATCGGCGTTGTGCCGACGGTACGCGTACCGGTCAGCGAAGAAACCCTTTTCAGCGAGGGCGACCCTGTACTCGATGCGGCCATAGCGTGGCTCGACGATGCGCTGGTCATTGAGCCCGAGGACCGCGGTGAGATCGCCGTCGGCGAGGTGGTGGCGGACCAGATTGTGGCGCGTCAGCGCCTGCGCTACAGCCTCACCGTGCCCGCCGGCAACGCTGTGGACATTCTGCTTGGCAGCGAGGAAGGCGATCTCGACACCTTGCTGAACCTCTACGACGCAAGCGGTGAGGAACTGCTCGACAGCAACGACGACATTGCCCTGCCGGGGTCGAGTTCGGCCCTCCACGGCGTTGGCGCGGGCGACGCAGACCTGGTGCTGACGGTTGAAGTCACGACCTACAACGACGCCTCCGAAGGCGAATTCATCCTCGAGATCGTGGACGTCACGGAAGTGGAAGAAGAGGAAGAGGCTGTAGAGGTCTGACGGCCCTGACGGGGAGCGGCTGACCCTGGTCGCTCCCCGACCCTTCCACCCTGGCGTGAGGGCGTTTCCGCCTCGCTTTCATTTCTGCAGAAACCCATTCCTTGCAGGCAGGCCATCAAACCAGTGAGACTACCGCCAGAAGCTTGGCGCTCGCGGTGGCAACCATCTCCTGTTTCAGGTGTATACTGAAAGCGCCAGGCTGACCGGGCGGTCGCCGGTCTTCGGGCCGGAGGAAAGTCCGCACTCCACAGGGCGCGGTGCTGGCTAACGGCCAGGCGCGGTAACGCGACGGCAAGTGCAACAGAGAACGGATTGCCCCCGTCCGGGGGTGAGGGTGAAAAGGTGGTGCAAGAGACCACCGGCGTCGGCAGTGATGTCGGCGGCCAGGCAAACCCCACCGGGAGCAAGACCATACAGGCGCAGAGGGGTGGCCCGCCCCGCAGGCAGCGCCGGGTAGGTCGCTTGATCCCGCGAGGCAACTGGCGGGACAGATAGATGACCGTCGCCCCGCAAGGGGAACAGAATGCGGCTTACAGGTCAGCCTGGCCTGGCAAGCCGCATTCGTTTTGGCTGGAGGGGGTTCAACTGGCCGCGGCCAGCCTTTGCAGGTGCTGCTTGCGGAACTTCGCCACCTTGGGCGCGATGACCACGCGGCAGTAGCCCTGGTTGGGGTTGTTGAGCCAGTAGTTCTGGTGATAGTCCTCACCCTGCCAGAAACGCTCCAGCGGCTCGACTTCGGTCACAATCGGGTTCTTCCAGAGGCCGGCAGCGCTGATCTCCGCGATCACGTCCCTGGCGATCTGCGCCTGCTCCTCCGAATGCGTGTAAATGGCCGAACGATACTGGGTGCCCACGTCCGCGCCCTGCCGGTTCAGGGTCGTGGGGTCGTGAATCGTGAAAAAGACGTCCAGAAGGTCCCGAAAGCTGATCACGTCCGCGTCGTAGCTGAGCTGCACAACCTCGGCGTGGCCGGTGGTGCCATTGCAGACGGAGCGATAGTCCGGAAAGGCGACGTGGCCACCGGCGTAACCGGACACGACCTCGCTGACCCCGTTGAGTTGCTGGTAGACCGCTTCCAGGCACCAGAAGCACCCGCCGCCCAGGGTTGCCTGCTGAATCCTCGCCATGGTTCATCCTTTCCTCGTCAACCTGCCTCTAGCGTACAGCAGATTCCTTACGAATTCATGACCCCGGACCTGTCATGTACGACCCGGCCCCCGACAAGGGTCAGTTGCACCTGGGCGTCATCATCCAGCAGGACGATGTCAGCGTCAGCGCCGACCAGCAGACTCCCCTTGCACCCCGTCAGGCCCATGGCAGCTGCCGGCACTGTGGACGCCATGGGCAGGGCCTGTGGCAAGGTCAGGTCAGCGTAGCGCATGACGCGCCGCAAGACTTCGTCCAGGGTCACCGTGCTGCCGGCAAGGGCGCCGTCCTGCGTGCGCGCCTCGCCTTCGCGGACGGTCACGGCCTGACCGCCGAATTCGAAGTCGCCATCGCCCAGACCCGTAGCGCGCATCGCATCACTGATGAGGATGACCCTGTCGCGTCCCTTCGCGCGCAACAGCAAACGCACGGCGGCGGGATGCACGTGCAATCCGTCTCCGATGAGTTGGGCAAAAATGCGCCCGTCATCCAGCACGGCGCCCAGGGTGCCAGGTCGTCGGTGGTGCAAACCAGCCATGCCGTTGAAGGTATGCGTCGCCTGACGCAAGCCGCGGTCCGCCGCCTGCAGCACCGTTTCGTAGTCCGCGCCGCTGTGTCCAATCGCGTACTCAACGCCCGCCTGCCTGCCGGTCGCCATCAAAGAGTCGGCTCCGGGCAACTCGGGGGCCATAGTGATGAGCCGCACGACACCGCTCTGCAGCCAGCCGTCGTACTCCTCAGGGTCCGGCGAACGCAGTGCTTCTGCGGCCTGAGCGCCGCGGTATCGCCGGCAGAGATACGGGCCTTCGACGTGCACACCCAGATGTTGTGCGCCATCCTGCGGCTGCGGGCAAGAAGCCACGTTGGCAATTGCGACGTCAATCGCTACCTGCGACGCGCTCATGGTGGTCGGCAGCCAGCTGGTGACGCCATGCTGCGCCAGAAAACGCGCCACAGTCGCCAGCGCCGGCGCTGTTGCGTCCATGACGTCGCAGCCCAGCGCCCCGTGAACGTGTATGTCAATCAGGCCAGGCGCGACCCACAATCCCTGCGCATCAAGGACGCTGTTGTCATGACCGTCCGGGACTTCCAGCGCCTGGATGCGTCCCCCGGCAACGACCAGATCATGCCCCTCCAGCACGCCGCCTGGCGTGAGGATGCGGCCGTTGCGAATGCGCACGAGGTGCCCCCGGCTCTAACGCGTGTCGCTTAGCAAATCGAGCCAGGCCATTTCGGCCGGGCTTAACTCCAGTTCCAGCGCCTCAATGTTTTGCTGCAGTTCTTCGGCGCTGCGGCTGGCGATGAGTGCGTAGACATTCAGCGGCGAGTTGAAAATGTAGGCCACTGCAATTTGCGCCACCGTCAAACTCTTCTCCAGCGCGAGAATCTGCGCGCGGGCCAGGCGTTCGAAGTTGTCCTCATTGCAATAGAAGTCGACGACGACCCGATCGTAATAGTCGCTGAAACTGTCCAAATTGTCGGGCCGGAAGCGACCGCTGAAGAAACCGCCCGCAAGGCTCGACCAGGTGAAGAGCGGCATCTGCGCCTCCTGGTACCAGGCACGTTCATCGTGGTTGCCCGGCCCGCTGATGCTGATGCAGCCCTCCCAGGGGACCGCGATCTGGTCCGCGAGGCTGAAGTTGGGGCTGCTGGCGCGGAAGGGCTCCGCCATGTTGGCCGCTGCCCAGGCGTTGGCTTCCTGCAGGCGCTCAATCGACCAGTTAGAGCCGCCGTAAATGCCGATCACGCCCTTTCTATGATACTCGTCCAGTTTGGCGACGATGGTACCGACAGGTTGCGACTCGTCATCGCGGTGCAACAGGTAGATGTCAAGGAAATCCGTCCCCAGGCGAGCCAGGGAATCGTGGATGTCGGATTCAATGTCGAAGGGCGTCACCCGTTTGCGGTCCTGCGAGTGATGGGCCCCCTTGGTCAGAATGACGACCTGGTCTCGCACACCGCGGGTCTTCAGCCAGTGACCAAAAATGCGCTCCACATCTCCGCCGCCATAGTTGTGGGCCATGTCAAAGGTGGTGATGCCCAGTTCAAAGACGTCGTCGAAGAGTCCCAGCATATAGTCGAACTGCTCGGATGCCCTGCCGGAGAATGCCGTGCCCTGCACAATGCGCGACACAGGTTTGGCGACGCCTTCAATTTTGCTGTATTTCATCGTGCATCCTCCATCGGGTAGCGCAGACCCCACTGTCCGCGAATCTCGTCCATCGTTCGCATCAGTTCCAGCGACTCTTCGAGCGGCATGATGTCGCTTTCCAGCTGACCGTTCCGAATACAACGGGCGACTTCGGCCGCCTCGTGATTGAAGCCGTTGCCGTTCATCGGGATGTCCATCACGCTGGTCTCCTGCCCGTAGACTTCAAGCGTGATTCGTTGCGGAAACCAGTACTGCGGGTGCATCGTGATGCGGCCCAACGTGCCGTTGATGACCGCCTGATGCGGCGTGGTGGTGCGGATGGCCGTGTTGATCGTCGTCAGGGCGCCACTCTCATAGCCCAGGATAATCGCCGAATTTTCGTCGACGCCGCTTTCGCCCATCTGCGCCATACTTACGATGCGTTCGGGCTTGCCCAGCACCATCGAGGCAAAGGACAGCGAGTAGACGCCGATGTCCAGCAGGGCGCCCCCGCCCAGTTCCGGCGCGAAGAGGCGATGTTGCGGGTTGAATGGCGCGCGGAAGCCGAAGTCGATGTCCACGATGTTGATGTCGCCAATGACGCCGGAAGCCAGCAACTCGCGCAGCTTCACAGTGGCCGGCATGAAGCGTGACCACATTCCTTCCATAAGGAAAAGCCCCTTGTCGCGCGCCAGGGTCACCACCTGTTCCAGCTCGGAAGCGTTGATGGTGAATGGCTTTTCGCAGAGGACGGCCCTGCCTGCCTCGAGGCACATGATGCAATTCGGGGCGTGGTAAGGGTGCGGCGTGGCAACATAAATCGCGTCCAGGTCGGGGTCAGCGGCCAGGGCCTCGTAGGAATCGTAGCGGCGTTCGGCGCCGTGACGGTCGCCGAAGGCGTCGGCCGCCTGCTGCGTGCGCGAGCCAATGGCCAGCACCGTAGCATCCGGCAGTTGACTGACACCGGCGGCAAAGTCATTGGCGATTCGACCCGTACTGATGATTCCCCAGCGAAACACGGGCGCTCCCTTCCGTCTCAAAGTCGCATGCGTCGGCAGTATAGCACGTGGCGGCCCCCGGCCGGATCAGGCTGATGTCACGTGGCCTCGTTGGTCCGGGGTCTTTCGGCCGCGACAGGGATACAATCCCTGAAACGCTGGAGAATGTCGCCATGCGCATTGCCTTGTTGCCGATGTCACTCGACGACAGTACGCTTCGTCTCGCCGCCCAAATAGGCGTGAGCGATATCGTCACCGGCCGTCCGGCAGAAGACAGCGGCCCGGTCTGGGACTTTCTCGCCCTGCTGCGCTTGCGCCAGCGCATTGAGGCGGCCGGTTTGCGCCTCAGCGTCATTGAAAGCATCCCCATTAGCGACACAATCAAGCTTGGCTTGCCCGACCGTGACGAGGACATCAACCACTTCTGTGAGTCGCTGGCCAACATGGGAGCCGCCGGGATCCCGGTCCTTTGCTACAACTTTATGACCGCTTTCGGCTGGCTGCGCACCTCACTGGCCGATCGAGGACGCGGCGGTGCCCTGGTCAGCAGCTACCGGCACGAACTCATGGCGAACGCCCCGCTCACCGAATACGGCGAAGTCGGCGAGGAGCGCCTTTGGCAGAATTTCGAATATTTCCTGAAGCGGGTGCTTCCCGTGGCCGAGCAGGCCGGCGTCAAACTCGCCCTGCACCCCGACGATCCACCCATTTCTCCGATCCGCGGCATCGCGCGCATCATGCGCAGTGCCACTGCCTTCCACCGCGTTATCGAAATGGCGCCCTCCCCCAGCAACGGCCTGACCTTCTGCCAGGGCAATTTCGCCGCCATGCGCGACGTGCCAGACGTTCCGGCCGCCATCCGCGAATTCGGCGCCCGCGAGAAAGTCTTCTTTGTGCATTTCCGTGATGTCAGCAGCAAAGTGCCGGATTTCGACGAGGTCTTCCATGACGAGGGACCGACCGACATGCTGGCCTGCATGCGCGCCTGGCGCGACGTGGGCTTCGCGGGCCCCCTGCGCCCCGACCACGCGCCCACGCTGGAGCGCGAAAGCAACGAGCATCCGGGCTATATGCTGCTCGGCAAGATCTACGCCGTTGGCTATATGCGCGGGTTGATCGAAGCCGCCGACAAGGTGACCGACTGAAGGCAGGCACGACCTGCTCCCTTCCCGCCTTTCATGGCAGCAGCGCGAGTCCCGCGCTAAACTGCCCGCATTGCATTCAGGGGCACTGCGGGAGGGGCTTCCATGGCACGACCAGTAACGCTGTTTACCGGACAATGGGCAGATCTGACGCTGGATACCCTGGCGCAGAAAGCCGCAGAATGGGGCTATGACGGCCTTGAGCTCGCCTGCTGGGGCGACCACTTCGAGGTCAATCGCGCCCTGGAAGAGGATGGCTATCTGCAGACCCGCCATGACATCCTGGCCAAACACGGCCTGCAGTGTTTCGCCATTTCCAACCACCTCGTCGGCCAGGCCGTGTGCGACCGCATCGACGCGCGTCATCAGGATATCGTCCCGCCCTACGTCTGGGGCGATGGTGACGCGGATGGCGTCAACGAGCGCGCTGCCGAAGAGATAGCGAATACGGCCCGCGCTGCGCGCGCCTTCGGCGTTGACGTCGTCAACGGCTTCACCGGAAGTTCCGTGTGGCATCTGCTTTATCATTTTCCGCCCACGTCACCGGAACTTATCGACGCCGGTTACCGTGAATTCGCCGATCGCTGGAACCCGATTCTGGATGTCTTTGACGAGGTTGGGATCCGCTTTGGCCTGGAAGTGCATCCGACGGAAATCGCCTACGACATCCACACCTCGGAACTGGCGCTGGCGGCCATCGACCGGCGGCCGGCCTTCGGCTTCAACTTCGACCCCAGTCACTTCATACACCAGATGTTTGATCCGGTGCTGTTTATCGATCGTTTCGAGGACCGCATTTATCACGTGCACGTCAAGGACTCGCGCATCACGCTAAATGGCGTTAACAGCATTCTTTCGTCGCATCTGCAGTTTGGCGATTACAAACGCGGCTGGGACTTTGTCTCGCCAGGTCGCGGCGACGTCGATTTCGAGGGCATGATTCGCGCGCTGAATCGCATCGGCTATGACGGGCCGCTCTCGGTCGAGTGGGAGGACAGCGGCATGGACCGCGAACACGGTGCTGCTGAATCGGTCGAATTCGTGCGCAACGCCGACTTCGAAAAGTCCGGGCGAGCCTTTGATGCATCCTTTGCCGAGTAAGGAGAAGAAGCGATGAGCGAAGCAGGTGGCATCTCCCGTATGGGCGCAGTGGCCGGTGGCGACGCAGAAGCCCCGGAACTGGGCATCGGTCTGCTGGGTACCGCCTTCATGTGCAATGCCCACACCAACGCCTTCCTGAGCATTCCCCACAACATGTATCCGCCGGTCGCCATCCCGCGCCTCGTGGCGCTCTCCGGCCGCAACGAGGCCAACCTGAACGCCGCCGCCGATCGCTACGGCTATCAGCATCGATACACCCGCTGGCAGGACATGCTGGAAAACGACGCCGTCCAGGTCTTCGACAATGGCGGCCCCAACAACGTCCACGCCGAACCCTGCATTGCCGCGGCCGCGGCCGGCAAACACGTCTTCTGCGAGAAACCGCTGGCGCGCACGGCCGAAGAGGCGAAAGGCATGCTCGACGCCGCGGTCAAGGCCGGCGTCAAGCACATGGTGGCCTACAACTACCGCTTTGTGCCCGCCATTGTTCAGGCCCGCAAGTTGATCAAGAGCGGCGCGCTGGGGCGCATCTATCACTTCCGCGCCGTTTACTTGCAGGACTGGATTGTCGACCCCGAATTTCCGATGACCTGGCGCTTCAGCAAGGAAGTCGCCGGTAGCGGCTCACTTGGCGACCTGGCCTCCCACATCCTCGATATCGGTCGCTTTCTGGTCGGCGAGCCCACGCGCGTCATGGGCATGAAGAAGACCTTCATCGACGAACGGCCCGATGGCGAGGGCGGTCGCGCCACCGTCGACGTGGACGATGCCGTGACGGCACTGCTCGAATTCGACAATGGAGCCCTCGGCACCATTGAGGCCACGCGCTTCGCCATCGGCCATCGCAACGGCAACATGTGGGAAGTCAACGGCGAAAACGGCAGCATTCGTTTCAACCTCGAGCGGCTGAACGAACTGGACGTATACTGGAACGATGGTCGGCAGGAGACCCTCGGCTTCACCAACGTGCTGATCAGCGAGGGCTACCATCCCTACTGGGAGCACTGGTGGCCACCCGGCCACATGATCGGCTGGGAGCACACCTTCCTGCACGAATTCCACCACTTCTTCGATTGCATCGTCAATGGCAAGGATGTGGCCCCCTGGGGAGCGACTTTCGTCGATGGCTATCGCAACAACGTCATCACTGATGCCATCGAGGAATCCGCCAACACGGGCCGCCAGGTCGATATTCGCTACGAAGACTGATGTCTCAGGGGGCGGGCGGCGCCTGCCCCCTTATTCTCCCCTCGCCACCTTCAGGGACTCGATCAGCCCGCCGGCTGCGACGATGTGGCGCACGGAGGACGGCAAGGGAGCAAAGCGCAGGGTCTTCCCCGCCAGTTCCAGTGCCCCCGCGTCCAGGTCCAGCGACAGTTCCATGCCGGCCCGCGCCAGCGCGGATACGCCCGGACAAGTCAGGGCCAGCAAGCCGTTGTTGATGGCGTTGCGGAAGTAGATGCGCGCGAAAGATTCCGCGATGACGGCGTGCAGGCCGCAGGCCACCAGACAGGTCACCGCCTGTTCACGGCTGCTGCCATTGCCCCAGTTGCGGCCCGCAACGATGACGTCGCCGGGTCGCATGTCGCTGGCGAAGGACGGGTCCAGGTCCTCCAGGGCGTGCCGCGCCAGCGCCGCCGGATCATGCTGTACGCTGTAGGTGTATTTGCCCGGGAAGATGACGTCCGTGTTGACGTGGTCGCCGTATGCCCAAATGCGGTATCTGCTGCGCATCCCGCTCAGACCTCAGCCAGCAGGTTGGCGGGATGCGTGATCTCGCCGGCGACAGCGCTGGCGGCGACCACCGCCGGATTCGCCAGATAGATGTCGGCCTCACGCTGGCCCATGCGCCCGCGAAAGTTGCGGTTGGCGCTGCTGATGCATACTTCCCCAGGCGCGAGTACACCGGCGTGAACCCCCATGCAGGGCCCGCAGCCCGGCGTGCCAATGCTGGCGCCGGCTTCGATCAGGTCGGCCAAATGTCCGGCGTCAAGGGCGTCGGCCAGCACCTGGGACGAGGCCGGGATGACCAGCAGCCGGGCGCGCAACCGACGCCCTCGCACGACCTCCGCCGCGGCCGCCAGGTCCTCAAGACGGCCATTGGTGCAGGTGCCGATGAAGGCCAGATCAACCCTGGTTCCCGTTAACGCCGAGACCGGCTGCGTATTGTCGACGCGGTGGGGACAGGAAACAATCGCATCAATCTCGTCGAGCGCCACGTCCAGTTGCCCTGCGCAAGGGGCATCCTCGTCGGGCCACAGTGCCTGTTCGCGAAAAAATGAGAGACGCTCCTGCCAGTCGTTCGCACGATTCCGGCGCAGTTGCGTTTCCAGCCAGCGCCAGGTGACGTCGTCCGGCGCGATGAAGGCGTTCTTGGCGCCCATTTCAGCCATCATGTTGACGAGCGCGGCGCGCATGTCCGCTGAGAGCGTCGCCACACCCGGCCCGTCGAATTCGACAGCCATGTAGTTCGCGCCATCCGCGCCCAGGCGGGCGATGAGTTGCAGCGCAAGGTCCTTGGACATCACCCCTGGCACGAGCCGCCCGGACAATGTGATGCGCAGGGTCTCGGGCACGCGCAGCCACAACTCGCCCGTAGCCCACAGCGCCGCTATTTCACTGCGGCCCACGCCGGCCCCAAAGGCCCCCAGCCAGCCGCAATGCGGGCTGTGGCTGTCCGCGCCCAGCAAAATCATGCCGGGCCCGACCACGCCCTCTTCGCAATGCACCTGATGACAGATACCGCGACCCATTTCGAAGAAGTGCGGGATGCCCTGCTCCCTTACGAAACGACGAATCTCCGCATGGTTCTGCGCATGTTGTGGCGTGGGCGGTGGCACGGCGTGGTCCAGTGTAATGGCCAGACGCTCCGGAAAGCGCACTCTCGCCTGCGACAATTGCCCGAATAACTGCAGAATCGCGGCACTGTTGTCGTGGCTGAGCACCACGTCGGGTGTGATGTCGAGCACTTCGCCGGGCTGGACCTGCGCGCGACCGGCGTTGCGCGCCAGCACCTTCTCGCTGAAGGTCGCGCCCATCAGCCGGGCTCCGTGACCGCATCCTGCAGCACCTGGTCCACGTCGGCGAGCGTGATGCGACGCTCGTCGGCCAGAGTCTTGATGCGAAGCGTGGCCGCACGCAGCTCCGGTTCGTCCAGCGCCATGCCCAGCGTGGCCGCCCGGTCGCGCACGGCATTCCAGCCCACAAGACGATGAGCGACGTCGATGTTGCGCGCGATGCCGAAGTCTGCCGGGTCGATGGCTTCGTAGCTGGTGGGGTTCTGCAACACGGCGTTGGTGTGCACCCCGGCCTTGTGATGAAAGGCGGTGCGTCCGGTGATGGGCGTGTTAAAGGGCACGTCGATGCCAACCCGGCGCGCCACCAGTTCCTCGATTTCGCGCAGCAGTTGCAAGTCGTACTTACGCACGAGCTGCGGGTCGACCGTGTATATGCGGGCCACCAGACTGCCCAGCGCCGTGATGCCATTGCGTTCGCCGATCCCCAGCACGGTGGTATCGACGTGCGTCGCGCCGGCCTGCAGGGCACACCAAGCGTTGGCGACCGCACAGCCGCTGTCATCGTGGCCATGAAACTCGATGTCGCAATGCACCGCCTGGCGCAAACTGCTGATCAGACTGTGTGTACGCAGGGGGTCGGCGATACCGACCGTATCCGCCACGCCGACGCGATCGACGCCGGCAAGGTCCATCGCCCTGTAGACGGTGAACACGTCCGCCAGGTTGCTGCGGAAGGTGTCCTCCGTGCTAAAACGCGTCTCGATGCCCTGGTCTTTCAACCAGGTGACTATCTCGCTGCTGCTGTCGATGATCTCATTCAGGCTGCGACCATGACTGAACTGCCGCATGTAGGCCGAGGTGCCGATATAGATGTCCACGCCATCGACGCCGCAGTCCACCGCCAGGCGCGCCTCGTCCATGCGCGCGCGAATGTGCGTGAGCAGGCGGAAATTGCGCTTCATTCCGGCAACGGCGCGCAGCGTGGCCTCACTCTGCGGGCTGGCCAACGGCGTGGTCAGTTCCATGTATTCCACGCCAAAGGCGTCCAGCGCTGAGGCAATTTCGAGTTTGTCATCCAGCGAAAAGTGACAGCCTTCGAACTGCTCGCCCTCGCGCAGGGTGGATTCGATCACGTTGAAATTGCTGAAAGACGCTGCCTGCATGTTGTCCCGTTTTCGCTATTCGGCCACCGGGTCCCTGCAACAAAAAAGCCTGCTCCGGCGTTCCGGGCAGGCCGTTCAGGCGGATGCAGAGTCCCGGATCACCTTCCAGGTTGGCTACGCTTCTCCGCCTTGTTCGCCATGTTAAAGTGCATCTGATGGGCTCACCTTGACTGCGCCGTACATTCTGGCACATTACGTGGCAAATTGCAAGGCCAGTCGCAATTCAGGGCGCAGTGGCTATAGCCAAGCAACAAAAAGTCCTTTTACAATGCACGGCAGTAGTTTCCACACTGAGCCCTGAAATCTGGAAGGTCAGGAGATCGCCATGCAACACCTTGCCCTGGTCGGTTGCGCCCATATCCACACGCCCGGATTCGTCCGGCGGCTCAACGATCGCCCGGATGTCGCCATTCGCGCCGTTTGGGACCATGACACGGAGCGCGCGGCCGGATGCGCCGCAGAACTGAACGCCGCCAAGGTGCAGGAGACCAGCGCCATCTGGTCCGACCCGTCGATCAATGCCGTCGTCATCTGCGCCGAAACCAATCTGCACGAAGAGCTTGTCCTGGCAGCCGCAGCGGCCGGCAAGCACATGTTCGTCGAGAAACCTCTGGGGATGGGCCGTCAGGACGCCGGCAACATGGCGGAGGCCATAGAGGCTGCGGGCGTCCTCTTTCAGACCGGATACTTCATGCGCGGCATGCCGGTCCACCAGTTCCTGCGCGAACAGGTACAGGCCGGCAGCTTCGGTCAGATCACCCGCCTGCGCCACAGCAACTTCCATGCCGGCGCGCTGCGCGACATCTTCACGCCCAACTATCTGTGGATGACCCGCCTGGAGGAAAGCGGCATCGGCGGCTTCGGCGACCTGGGCACGCATTCGCTCGACATCATGCTCTGGCTGATGGGCGACGTCGACGCCGTCACGGCGACCTTCGCCAGCCACAGCGGCAACTATGGCGAACTCGATGAAACCGGCGAAGCATTATTGCAATTCAGCAATGGAGTCATCGGCAGTCTGGGCGCCGGCTGGCTGGACGTCGAGCATCCGGTCAGCGTCATTCTCAGCGGCACGGAAGGCCACGCCCTGGTGCGCAATGGCGAACTCTTCTTCAACAGTCAGCACGTGGCCGGCGCGGACGGCAAAACGCCATGGACGAACTTGCCGGAGGCCTGGCCTCACGCCTTTGATCTCTTCCTCAATCATCTTGCCGGAGACGACAGCGGCACGCTGGTCAGCCCGGCCGAAGCCGCCGCCCGCAGCACGGTCATGGAAGCGCTTTATCAGGCTGCCGGCGGGCTCAGCTGGGTCGATATCAGCGGCTGAGCGCCGGACGCATCCAGCAACCCGATCCATGGATATTCCAGGTCTACCGCCTGAAACAGGAGCGAAAGCATGAGTCTGAAAGTGGGAGTTATCGGAGTTGGTGGCATTGCAAGGACGCACATGCCTGGCTGGGCAGCTTCGGAGCACGTCGAGGTCATCGCCGGCAGCGACATCAGCGAGACTGCCCTGCAGGCATGGGGCGAGGAAAACGGGATTTCCCGGCTGGAGACCGATCCGGCCGCCCTGTTCAGCGACCCGGATATCGACATCATCGACGTCTGCACGCCCAACGGCTACCACGCGCCGCTCGGCATCGCGGCCTTGCAGGCCGGCAAGCACGTCATCTGCGAAAAGCCGCTGGCGCCCACGCCGGCCGAGATCCGTGACATGATCGCGGCTCGCGATGCATCGGGCAAGCTGCTGATGACCGCGCAGCACTTTCGTTTCGGTGGCAACGCCATGGCGATGAAGGCCGAAATCGACCGGGGTACGCTGGGGGACATCTATCATGCCCGCAGCTGGATGCTGCGCCGCGCTGGCCTGCCAGCGCGTCCCGGCTTTGTGCTGAAGAAGCACAGCGGCGGCGGTGCCACCATCGATATCGGGGTCCATATTCTCGACCTCACCCTGTGGTTCATGGGCAATCCGCAGCCGGTGGCCGTCAGCGGCGTGGCCCGCGCGGACCTCGCGCATATTGAAGGCGCTTTCGGTCTTTGGGGGAATGTCCCGCCCGAGACTGACGTGGAGGAATTTTCCGCCGCCTTCGTGCGCTTCGATAACGGCGCCACTCTGGTCATTGAGATCAGCTGGCTGCTGCATCATGACGTCATCGGCGAAGACATGCAGATGTGGCTTTACGGCACGCAGGGCGGCTCTCACTGGCCCAAATGCGAGATCTACTCCACCAACTACGAAAGCCAGCAGCACTACAACATCGCGCTCAAGCGGACGCACGACCTCATGGAACCGCACGCCCTGGAATGCGTCGAATTCGCGCGCGCCGTGGCAGAAGGCGCGCCTTCTCCCGTTCCCGCCGAGCAATCGCTGCAGGTGCTGACGATTCTCGACGGCATATACCGCAGTCAGGCCAGCGGCGCCGAAGTGCGTCTGGACCAGTAACAGGACTTCACATGACTCTAAAGGTAGGCGTAATCGGCGTCGGCGGCATCGCCCGCTCCCACATGCCCGGCTGGGCCGCTTCGGAACATGCCGAAGTCGTGGCCGGCAGCGACATCAGCGAAGCCGCCCTGCGCACCTGGGGTGAAGTCAACGGCGTCACGCGCCTTGAGACCAACCCGGCCGCCCTCTTCAGCGATTCGGACATCGACATCATCGACATCTGCACACCCAATCGCTATCACGCGCCACTGGGTATTGCCGCCCTGCAAGCCGGCAAACACGTCATTTGCGAGAAGCCGCTGGCGCCCACGCCCGACGAGATCCGCGACATGATTGCGGCCCGAGACTCAGCCGGTAAATTGCTGATGACTGCCCAGCACTTCCGCTTCACGGGGACGGCCCGGGCGCTGAAGGCGGAAATCGATCGCGGCGCACTGGGAGAAATCTATCACGCGCGTGGCTGGATGTTGCGCCGTGCCGGCCTCATCCCAGGCCCGGGCTTTGTGCTGAAACAGCACAGCGGCGGAGGCGCAACCATCGACATCGGTGTGCACATTCTCGATCTCACGCTGTGGATGATGGGCAATCCGCAGCCGGTGGCCGTAAGCGGTGTGGCGCGCAGCGAACTGGCCGGCATCCCCGGCGCTTTCAGTGCGTGGACGGGCACAGCTGTCCCGCCGGAGATGGACGTCGAGGAACTGGCGCTGGCCCTGGTGCGCTTCGATAACGGCGCCACGCTGGTACTCGAAGTCAGCTGGCTGCTGCATCACGACGTCATCGGCGAGGACATGCAAATGTGGCTCTATGGCACCCGGGGCGGGAGCCACTGGCCCAAATGCGAGATTTACTCCACCAACTACGAGACGCAGCAACACTACAATGTCGCGCTCCGGCGGACGCAGGACAGCATGGAACCCCATGCGCTGGAATGTGTGGAATTCGCGCGCGCTGTGGCCGAAGGTGCGCCCTCACCTGTTCCTGCCGAACAGTCGCTGCAGGTCCTGACGATCCTGGAGGGGATTTACCGAAGCCAGCAAAGCGGGCGCGAGGTTCGCCTGGACAGGTAGCCCGGCTCAGACAGGCAGGTTGATCTGCACCTTCACCGAGGCCGGCGGCATGTGGACGGCGTAATCGAAGGCCTCCACGCTGTCTGCAAAGCTGAAGTCGTCCGTGATTAACGGCTTGACGTCGATCGCGCCGCTGCTGATGAGCCCCAGAGCGCGCGGAAAGATGTGAGCGTAGCGGAAGATCGTTAAAATGCGCGCTTCCTTCGCCTGGGCCGCCACAATTTCCAGCGCCACAGGTTCCACCGGACAACCGATGTACACGACCGTGCCGCCCGGCGCCAGCGGTCCAAAAACGGCCGCCGCCGCCTGCGGGTTGCCGCTGGCCTCAAAGACGATGTCCGCGCCAACGCCACCGGTCAGACGGTTGACCTCCTCCGCCAGGTCCTGTTCGCGCACGTTAACCGGAGTGATGGGCCCCAGGCTGGCCGCCAGGTCCAGCTTTTGCTGAATGACGTCCGTAATGAAAACGTGGCTGCAGCCGCCGGCCAGCGCCGCCAGCGCCGTCAGCATGCCGATAGGACCTGCCCCACTAACCACGGCCACGTCCCCCGGTTTGACGCCCGCCTTGGTGACGGCATGCATGCCCACCGCCAGGGGTTCGATCATGGCGCCCTCGGCGAGGCTGACGTTTTCGGGCAGTTTGAAGGTAAAGGCCGCCGGATGCACCACTGTGGGACGCAGCACGCCATGGTCCGGCGGCGTGGCCCAAAAGCGTACGCCCGGGTCAAGATTGTACATGCCGAGGCGGGTTTCGCGGCTGTCAGGGTCCGGCACGCCAGGCTCCATACAAACGCGGTCACCCGCCTTCAGACCTTCGACTTCTGCTCCAGTCTCAATGACGGTGCCCGAAGCCTCATGCCCCAGAATCATCGGGTTACGCACGATGAAGGGGCCGATGCCACCGTGGGTGTAGTAATGCACGTCGCTGCCGCAGACGCCGACCTTGCGGATGGCGATTCGTACGTCCTGCGGACCGAGGGCTTCCTCCAGCACAATGTCGCGCAGACTCAGTTCATCCTTGCGTTCCAGTACCAGCGCTTCCATCGCGCCACTCCGATCTTCAATTCACGAGTAAGCGATTGTGGAAGGCAACCTATATCTTGTCAAGCGAGGCCGCCTGGTCCGCCAGCGCGGGTCCGGTCGTGGTGCCATTCCAGGAATCCCAGACACGATCGGCCTGTTCGCGAAACTGCCGCGTATAGAGTCGATAGTAATGCCCGCGCTGACGCAACAGCTCGCGGTGCGTCCCCAGTTCCTCGATGCGACCATCCTGCAACACCAGAATGCGGTCCGCGCGTCGAATGGTCGAAAGGCGATGCGCGATGACGAACGTGGTCGACTGTTTCATGAGGGCTTCCATGCCCTGCTGGATGAGCGCTTCGGTCAGGGTATCCACCGAGCTGGTGGCTTCGTCCATGATGAAAATATCCGGTTTCGACAGGATCGCTCGCGCCAGACTGATGAGCTGCTTCTGTCCGGTGGAAAGCAACACGCCGCCCTCCCCCACGCCGGACTCATAGCCCTTTTCCAGACGCTGCACGAATTCGTCGGCGCCGGCAAGGCGCGCGGCCTCATACACCTCGTCGTCACTGGCGCCCAGACTGCCATAGCGAATGTTCTCGAGGATCGTGCCGGAGAACAGCTGCGGCGTCTGCAGCACCATCCCGATGCGAGACTGAATGGCGTGCATGGTGAAGCGGGTGTAGTCCACCCCGTTGATGCGGATCGCTCCGCCCTTCGGCTCATAGAAACGGCACACGAGATTGACGATGGACGTCTTGCCGGCGCCGGTGGGCCCGACGATGGCGATGGTCTCGCCCTGGCGCACGGTCAATGAGAAGTCCTGCAGTACAGGTTTATCGTCCTCGTATTGAAAGTCGACCTCGTCAAACTCAATGTCGCCCTTCAGCGTACCCGGGTCAAACGCGCCCGGCCGATCCTCCAGGTCTGGCTGCGTATCGATCAGCGAAAAGGTGCGCTCGGCCGAGGCGACGGCCTGCTGCAGGCTGGCGAAGACCCGCGCGAGGTCCTGAATCGGCCAGAGCATGATGATCAGGTAGGAAATGAAGGCCTGGATGCTGCCGATGGTCAACGCCCCTTCCAACGCCAGCTGACCGCCGCGAAGGACGATCAGCGACAGGGCCAGGGCGCTGATCAACTGCACCAGCGGCAGGAACAGCGCCGCCAGCCAGTGAGCGCGGTAGGATGCCCGATACATGTCATCGGTGTGGACGCGAAACTCCCGCAGGTTGGCCCGCTCACGCGTCAGCGACTTGACCACGCGAACGCCGGTGATGTTCTCATTGAGCGCGCCGGTGATGATCGAGTTGATGCGCCGCGACAGGCGGAACTGCAGCACAATTTTCTGCCGAAACCAGAGCGCCACAACGATCAGTATGGGCATGACGGCCAGCACGACCAGCGCCAGACGCCAGTTGATAATCATCATGAAGGAGGCGGCGGCCAGCATGTTGGTCACTGCCCAGGTGGTATCCAGCAGACCCCAGGTGACCAGTTCGGCGATGCGCTCGGTGTCGGAGGTCAGGCGCGACATGATCCAGCCAACGGGCGTGCGGTCAAAATAGGCCAGCGACAGGGTTTGCAGGTGGTGAAACAGCCGCTGCCGCAACTCATACTGTATGCGTTGACCGAGCAGGCCCGTCAGATAGATGAAGGTGAAAACGCCCAACGCAAAGCCGAAGACGATGATCAGATAATTGATCAGGATTTCCCGCAGGGCGCTGGTGTCCTGCGGCACGATGACTTCATCGACGATGCGCTTGCCCTGGTAGGTAAACCAGGACTCAAGGATTGAAGTGATGGTGATCGCCAGTATGAAGCCGGCGACATGGCGCCAGTGCGGCCGCACCAGCCCCAGGATGCGTCGCAGCGTACGCCCGTCAAGAACGTCGCCGAATTCCTCTTCTTCAAACCATGTCGGGTCAGGCATGGCTCACTTCCCGTTCCAGCTCCTCGTCGATTCGCTCCTGCACCTCATAGACCTCGCGGTAGATGCCCGCCTGGCCCAGCAACTGTTCATGGCTGCCGCGCTGCGCGATTCGCCCCTGCCTGAGGACCAGAATGAGGTCGGCCCGCATCAGACTCTGGATGCGATGGGCGATAATGAAGGTCGTTCGACCTTCCATGAGAACGTTCAGGGCCGCGCGGATTTCGGCTTCGGTCTCGGTATCCACCGAAGAGGTCGTATCGTCCAGCAGCAGAATCGCCGGATCGCGCAGCAGGGTGCGCGACAGCGCCAGGCGCTGTTTCTGACCACCGGAGAGCGTCACACCACGTTCCCCGACCACGGTGTCGTAGCCCTTCGGAAAAGTCAGGATGACGTCATGCACTGCGGCGGCGCGCGCTGCTGCGAATACTTCCTCGTCCGTGACGTCGCGCGATACGCCAATAGTGATGTTTTCGCGGATGCTGCGCGAAAAGAGGAAGGGCTCCTGTTCGATGATGCCAATCTGTTCCCGCAGCCAGCCCCGGGAGAGCCTGTTCAGTTCCACTCCGTCCAGCAGAATGCTGCCCCCGGTGTAATCATAGAAACGCGGCAACAGGTTCACCAGGGTGGTCTTGCCGGAACCGGTGGCTCCCAGCAATGCAATGGTCTGGCCGGCCTCGCAGCGAAAACTGATGTCCTCCAGCGCGGCCTCGCCCTCGTCATAGTGCATTCCCACGTTGCGGAATTCCAGATCGCCGCGCAACTTGCGCTCCGGCCGTTCACTTTCACCCTGCGCCTCGCGTTCTTCGCCAACGACCTCCAGCACACGACGGGTGGAAACGATGCCGGTCGAGAAGTGGATGATCAGGCGTCCAAGTTCGCGTATAGGCCAGACCACCTGATGCAACATGCCCGCATAGGCGACGTAGGCGCCCACGCTGATTTCACCATCCAGAACGAACAACCCACCGACAACCAGACCGACAATGTGCTGCAAGCCGCCCGTCATGTCCGAGCAGGGCCAAAACAGGGAGTACATCGTCAGCATACGACGGCCCAGACGAAAGCGCTGCAGATTTTCCTTTTCGAACTTTTCAGTCTCGTGGTCCTGACGAGCAAAAGCCCTGACCACGCGCACGGCCGTCAGGCTCTCCTGCATCGTGGTTGAAAGTACCGCCTCCTGCTCCTGATACCGGCGGTAGACTTTTTCCAGACGCTTGAAGAAAAGACCGGAAATGATCACGGTAAGCGGTACTGACGCCACCGAGATCAGCGCAAGCGGTACGTGGATGACCATGATGGCCGCCAGGTTGACGACGAAGAGCGACAGGATGCGACCGACTTCAAGCGCCTGGTCCGAAAAGAACCGGCGAATGGCGTCCACGTCGGAGGTGGAGCGTTGCAGCAGGTCGCCGGTCTGCTGCTTGTCCAGGGTGCGGAAGGACATCCACTGGATGTGATCAAACAATGCAACCCGCAAACGCAGGGCCACGCCCTCCGCTGCGCGCGCCGCCATCCGGCCGCTGTTGAAAGAAAAGCCCGCCTGAAAAGCGGCCAGCACCAGAAACACGCCCGCCAGCAACAACAGGTCGCCCATCGCCACCGGAGCCGCGCCCGCAACGCCGATGCTGGCCAGCAGGCTGTCCGCAAACCAGGCGAGCAGCAGCCAGATGGTCGTCTGCGCCAAGGTGGAGAGAATCAGGCTGGTAATCGCGGCAGCGTAAATCCATCGATAGCCGTCCAGCAGCATGAAAATGCCGCGCATCCGGCTGGCAGCCAGCGCCCTTTGCAGGTTGGTTTCGGGAATGTGGATAGTCATGACCTGTCGTAGACCGGTGGCTTGTCGTCAGATTTCGTCGCAGCCAGCATCATACGCCCGCAGGGGCCGCTTGGCACGGGCCAATTTCAGCGGGTCGGATGCACGCGTTCCAGCAGGTCGGGGCTAAATTGAGCAACCTGTCCGGCATTCAAGGTGTCGCAGGATGCGACGGGCCCGATGCGCCCAGGTGTAGCGCCCCATGACTTCCTCGCGGGCCTTGCAGGCCAGTCTCTGACGCAATGCCGCATCTCCCTGCAGGCGCAGCAGCGCTTCCTGCAAGGCGGTTAAGTCATCAGGGGGTACTAACAGGGCATGCTCCTCATGTCGCACGACCTCGGCGACCGCGGGCAAATCCGTGGCCACCAGGGGGCGCCCGCTGGTCATGTATTCGAAAAGCTTGACCGGAGAGGCATACCAGGCAAAGTGCTCCGTCCAGGGAAAGGGCATGGCGCAGACGTCGAAAGCGGCCAGATACAGGGGCACGGCTTCGGGATTCACCTGCCCGGCGACAAGAAAATCGTCCTCACTTCTTCCACTTGCATGCCACAGGTCGCGCAACTCCATAACGCTTTCCTCCGGCCCGCCAACCAGGGCAATGGCCGCGTCTTCCAGCGGCGCGACGGCCCGCGCCAGGTTGCCCACGCCCTTGTCCATCGCCATGGTCTGCAGTCGACCGACATAGCCAACCACAAAGCGGTCGCTGTTCCAGCCAAGCTGCTGCCTGGCCTCCTCCCTTGAAGGCATGTCCATGAAGCGTTCGGCGCGAATGCCGTCGTGCACCACACAGAGTTGCTCGCCAGTCGCGCCCAGTTCCCCGGCCTGGCGCGCCATGGCGGCGGTCAGGGGAAACAGGGCCGCGGTACGCTGCATGACCTGCACCTGCAACCAACGGCCGGGGCCGGAACCCGAAATGCGGTGAGGCTCGTAGGCCAGGCGCCTGCCCCGCCGCAGCAACACCAACAGGCTCGCCACCGGCAGGTCACGCGTGTAATAGACATCCGGCCTTCTCACTGGCAACAGCGTGACCGTCAGCACGACAAGCCAGCTGATGACCTGCAACAGGAAAGCCCCGCGGCGCAGCAGGGCGATTCGTTCGCCAACCAGCCACTGCAGGTCCAGGCATGGCAATCGCTGCAGGGCGAAGCAAGGTTGTACGCCATAATGCGCCCAGGGGTCGGCAACGGCGCGCATTTCCCGGGTATTAACCCGACGCGGGACCCGAAGCGTGACCTCGGTGCCTGCCCTGGCCAGGGCCTCGCAGTTCTGCATGATTTGCAGTCCGTGCGCTTTCTCGGTGGGAATGCGGGCGTTGGCGAGGTAAAGCAGCTTCATGCCACTGGCTCTCCGCTACGCAAAACCGCAAGCAGGTTCTCCACCAGGCGCTGCATGCTGTGATCGCGCTCAACCAGCGCCCGTAGTTCCTGGCCCAGTTCCACCCGCGCGCCGGAATCCATGGCTATCAAGCCCTGAAGGCGTTGAGCCAAAGTCTTCGGGTCGTCGGGGGGTGTCAGCAATTGCCCGGCCCATGGCGAAAGCATTTCAACAAAGGCCGCATTGGCGGTAACCACGGGAATGCCGCAGGCCATCGCCTCCAGCACGGCCTTGTCGATACTGCCTGTCGCGCTCAGGTTGACCATCAGGTGCGCCTGACGCACTTCAGCGGGCACGCGTTCATGCGGCACTGCGCCGGCGAACTCGACTATGTCGCCCAGTCCGCAACTGTCGACCTGGGTCTGAAGGTCATTGGCATACTTTCGGTCCTGCGGGTAAACCGTGCCCAGCAAACGCAGACGAAACCGGTCTCCCTGCTCCGCCAACATTTCAGCCGCGGAGAGAAGATTCTCAAGTCGCTTGACCGGCGCAATTCGGCCGAGACTTAGAATGGTGAAGGGGCCCGGCGCCGGTTCTGCGGGCGCGAAACGATCGACGTCGATTCCGTGACCGGTGATGCGCAATTTGTCGCCAGGCAGTCGAAAACTCTCCCGGGAAGGGGACACGACCCTCGTGGCGGCCACTGCGGCAACGCGCAGCCTCAACGTGACGGCCCGATGGGCATACCATAGCGTCAGGGGAACGCCGTACAGCCGCAGCAGGGGCGCGCCCATCGCGGCGAAAAGAGGCTGCATGTGCGCGAAACAGGCATCATGCGGCCTGGCGCGCAACGTGGTCCACAGAAGACGATAAAACCTGTACGCGCGTCGCGCTTCGCTGTATCCCCGTTCCTTGCCCAGCGACAACACGCGCACGTTTGCCGCCACGTCCACGCGGCCCACCCGCATCGAAATTACGTCAATGTATTCGCAGTGCTGCGCCAGGGCATTGATCCAGTCCGTGGCGAATCCCAGGTTGGGGGCATCGGCGTCGGTGGCCAGATTGAACCACAGCAGGCGCAAGGGCCGGTCACTCACCGCTGCGCCTCGTTCCAGGCCAAGACAAACAGGTCGCCATAATGATTCACGTAGGTCTCGGCCGAAAAGAAGCGGGTCGCAAACGCTCGCGCGCTTGCGCCCATGCGGTCGACGTCGGCTTCACGGAGCGCATGCAGCAACTTGTCCGCCAGCGCATCGACGTCGCCTGGGGGGGCCAGCCAGCCGGTCACACCTTCCTCGACAATTTCCGGGATGCCGTCAACCGCCGTGGCGAGCACCGGTGTGCCGCAAAGCATGGCTTCGACCAGGACCTTTGGGAGCCCTTCGCTGTAGCTAGGCAGCACCAGCAGGCGGGCCCGCGCCATGGCGACTGCCAGTTCCGCCTGTGACAGAGGATCGTCAATGGTGATCCGCGACTCCAGGCCCAGGTCGCTGACCTGACGGTGCAATCCGGTCGCATAGTCCCGGTTGGCGGCTTTTCCAACAATGCGCAATTGCGCCTGCGGTACGTCGTTGGCGATCCTGGCGAAGGCCTCAATCAATTCGCGAATGCCCTTGCGCGGAATCAGCACGCCGGCGTAGAGGACTTCGAGTCGCTGTGAGACTGTCTGCTGCGCTCCAAACTTTTGAAAGACTGACGCGTCCGTCCAGCTCATAAATTGTCGCAAGGGCTTTTCCGGGGCAAATTCCCGCAGTTGCCCGGCTGACGAGGCAGATACGGCGCGCAGGGCATCCGCCCGTCTGAGGCTGTAACGCGCCAGTCGCTCGATCAACCCGAGCCACAGACCAGGTACGGGCATCCGTCGTTGACCCACAAAGCCTTTCAGGAAATCGCCGCGGGTTTCCACGACCAGCGCCACCCGTCGACCCACTATGCGCGCCAGCGTTTTCGCCAGCGCCGCCGCGGCTCCGATGACTGGATCATGGGCGATCAGCACGTCGATCCCTTGCGCGAAGACAAGCCACAGCACCACTGGCGGAACCAGTAGCCAGGCCGTCAGCCAGCGCAGCGGCGCGAGCGGCAGGGCCGGCCATTGAATGAAGCGCGCGTGTTCCCTGAACACTTGAGGTCGCAGGCCTGGCGCGAAACTGGTGACCACGATCTCAACGCCCAGGTCTTCCGTGAGTCGACGCCACTTGCGCGCCTGCCCTGGTTGCAGCGGCTGTGTGTAGCGCATCGTATCCACCCAACACACACGAAGGCCGCGCGCGTCGCTCCGTGTTGTCATGGAGGGGCGCTCAGACGCGAACGACCGCCACGTTGCTGCGGCCCTTTTGCGTCGTGTTGAACGATATCCAACGGCCATCCGGCGAGCACAGGGGATGTGGATGCGTGGTCTGCCCAGGCAGGCTGCCCCACTCCGTGTTGTGCTCGGCGATGACTTCAACTCGCGGCAAATCACCATCGTAGTAGAGCCAGACAAGCAGATTGTCGCTGACGTTGCCATCCAGCAACAGGGCATCCCTGTCCGCCATGGCCGAAACATGGCCGTAATGGTGTGCGTCAGGCATGTCGTATTCGCGCAACACCTCGCCCCGGGGCGAACAGACTCCCAGAATCCAGCCCCCTTCGCGGCGATTGCGCCCGTGATAAAGCACACGCTCGCCGTCAAAGGACCAGACCGCGTGGGTGTGGTCGCAGTTGCGGTTGCGCGCCGCCAGCTCGGTCAGCGAGTTGCTGCCCGGCCTCAGGGACCAGATGCGGGTGGATTGACCGTCACCGCCGCTCCAGTATCGCGGCGGAAAGTCGCGGTCCAGAAGCAGCAGGTCGCTGTCTGTCGGGGAGTATTCCGCGTGAAAACTGCGGCATCCATCCTCCCGCCACAGGTCGCTGACTTCACCGCCCGCCAGCGGCAGCGAGGCCAGACGCAGTTGCATGCCCTGTCCATCGGCGAAATGCTCAAAATAGTGTCTCGTAACGCGGGAACCGGCTGCGATTTCGGGATGTAGCGTGGAAAGCGGCAGCAAGGCACGACTTTCATCCCCGGACACGCTGGGATAGCCCAACTCCCAGGCACCGGTGTCGGCGATCAGGGTGCGTTCCTCCAAAGTGTCCAGGTGAACCGCGTGCAAGGACCGTTCTCCCGTGTAGACCAGCCAACCGCTCTGCGGCGCCAGGCACATGCGGGGATAGGGGCCGCCCTGAATTTGAGTGCAGAAACCGTAATCGGCTACCGCTTCAGTGAGTTGCGTGATTTCGCCGGTCGCTACCTCAACCTTGCAGAAGGCACCGCGATTTTCACGCAAGGTCCAGAAGACCAGAAACTCGCTGTCTGCAGTGAAGCCGATGTTGGTGTGATAGTTGGGCGTCTGGTTGATTTCGCCCAGCGTGGTCAGACCGCGGCAGGCCCGCAGCGTCCATGCATCGCGCCAGGTTTCGCTTTCATTCCACTGTTCGCCTTTGCGTGCCGGCATGGGTTTCCCCGTATCTGAACCTCTGCAGATTGTATCCCCTGAATGCAGGATTCACACTGCCCGTCCTTCGCTGCACGCTGTATACTGTGAACCCGTTCCACCTCTGGTTATGAAGGTTGGAAGGGACTCCATGCCAAACAACTTCTGGGATGACGAAAAGGCAGCGGCTCTGCCGGACCTGGATGGACTTGTCTACCGCAGCAACATTCTGGGACTTGACCGCGCCGTGGTCAACATCTTTGGCGGCAACACCAGCGCCAAACTTCGCATGATCGATCACGTCGGACGTGAGCAGGAAGTGCTGGCCGTCAAGGCCTCCGGCTCCGATGTGTTGACCATCACCGAACCCCAGTTCGCCCTCCTGAAAATGGATGAGATCGAACCGCTTTACCGGCGGGACGAAATGAGCGACGAGGAGATGGTCGCCTACCTGGAGCGCACCTGGTTCGAGCAGGGAAGACCGCGCCAGAGCATTGAGACGCTACTGCACGCCTTCGTGCCCCACAAACACGTCGATCATACGCATCCGGACGCCATCATCAGCCTGATGTGCGTCACAGATGCCGCGGAAGAAGCGCGTCGCGTCTACGGCGAGCGGGCCGCCTACGTGCCCTATATCCGCCCCGGCTTCACACTGAGCAAGTGGATCGGCGGCATGGTGCGGGACAACCCGGCCATCGAATGCGTGGTGATGGGCAAGCATGGCCTCGTCACCTGGGGGGATGACAGCAGGTCCTGCTACGAGAGCAGCATGCGCATCATCCAGGAGACCGAGGACTATCTGGCGGACCGGCGCATGGGCAGGAAGGTCTTCGGTGAGATGACCGTTCCGGGCCTGTCCCCACAGGAACGTGACGACATCCTCGCCGATGTGCTGCCGGTCATTCGGGGAGCGGTCTCCTCCCGTCGCAGCGCCATCCTGCAGACCGACAGCAGCGACAGCGTACTGGACATGATCGGCAGCGAAAAGACCGCCGGCGTCAGCCAGATCGGCGCCGCCTGCCCCGACCATCTGGTGCACGTCAAGCGTCAACCGCTATACGTCGACTGGGTGCCGGAAAACGGCGCGGCCGCGCTTGCCGACAGGATCCGCGACGGCATCGCCGACTATGAAGAACGCTACGTCGCCTATTTCGAAGAGAACAAGAACCCGGGCGATGAACTGCGCGACGCCGCGCCGCGGGTCATCCTCATTCCGGGCCTGGGCATGGTCAACACCGGCAAGGACGTCGCCAACGCCGACGTCAGCCGCCAGCTGTATCACCGGGCCATCGCCGTCATCGGCGATTCAGAGGCGCTGGGCGGCTTTGTCAGCCTGACGCCCAACGAGGCCTACAATATCGAGTACTGGCCGCTGGAGCTTTACAAGCTGAAACTGGCGCCACCCGATCGCGATTTCGCCGGCAAGGTCGTGCTCATCACCGGGGCGGCCAGCGGGATTGGCCGCGCCACCGCTTTCCGCCTGGCGCAGGATGGCGCGCACGTCGTGGTGGCGGACGTCAACCGCGAGGGTGGCGAAGAGACAGTTGGCGCCCTGGAAGAGACGTTTGGCGCGGATCGTGCCCTCTTTGTGCACACGGACGTCACGAGCGAGTCGGCTGTTCAGGACGCCCTGCGCCAGACCGTACTGAAATATGGCGGTCTGGACGTGCTGGTCAACAACGCCGGCATCGCCGGTGGCGCGCCGATCGAGGACACTTCGCTGGAAATGTTTCAGCGCAACGTCGATATTCTGGTCACGGGCTACTTTCTGATGGCGCGCGAGTCATTCAGGATTATGAAGGCCCAGGGCGTCGGCGGCTGCATGGTCTTTGTCGGTAGCAAGAACAGCGTGGCGGCCGGCAAGGGCGCCGCCGCTTACAGCGCGGCCAAGGCTGCCGAAGTGCACATGGCCCGCTGCCTCGCCGAAGAAGGGGGCGCCCACGGTATTCGCGTCAACTCGGTGCTGCCGGATGCCGTCATTCGCGGCAGCAGCATCTGGGACGGCGAATGGAAGGAGGCCCGCGCGAAACAATACGGCATCGCCGTCGAGGAACTGAACGCCTTTTACGCCAACCGCAACGTGCTGGGCGCGGAAATCCTGCCGGAAGACATCGCCGAGGCCATCGCCTTCCTCGCGGGCCCGCGGGCTGCCAAGACGACCGGCACCATGCTACCGGTCGACGGCGGCGTGACCAGCGGGTACCTGCGCTGAATCAATGAGCTTCACACACGACACCTGGGTCGGCCCTTTCAGCTGGCGCTATGGCAGTCCGGACATGCGACAATTATGGTCCGAGACCCACAAGCGTCGGTTGTGGCGCCGCATCTGGATAGCACTCGCGGAAGCCCAACTGCGCGCCGGCCTGGTCCAGGCTGCGCAGGTCGAGGACTTGCGGTCCCGTGCCGACGACGTAGACGTCGAGCGATCGCATGAACTGGAAGCGACCCTGCATCACGACCTGATGGCCGAGTTGCGTTGCTTCGCGGAGCAGTGCCCGCTTGGTGGCGGCATCCTCCATTTGGGCGCTACCAGTATGGACATCGAGGACAATGCCGACGCCCTGCGCATTCGCGCATCGCTGGCCAAACTGGGCGAAGGGCTGCGTGATCTTCTGCTCATCCTCGCGCAGCAAATCGAGGAGGGTGCGGACCACGTCTGCATCGGCTGGACGCATTTGCAACCGGCGGAACCCACGACGGTCGGCTATCGCCTGGCCGGCTACGCCCAGGACCTGCTCGCGGACTACGAATCGCTACTCGACCTTCAGAAGGGCTTGCGGGGCAAGGGCTTCAAGGGCGCGGTCGGTACGGGGGCCTCCTGGCAACAGTTGCTTGAAGGCAGTGCACTAACGGCAGAAGCGCTGGAAGCCGACATCATGGAGCGTCTGGGACTGGACGCCTATCCCGTTGCCACGCAGACCTGCAGCCGCCGCCAGGACTGGCAATACGTGTCCCTGCTGGCCGGCATCGGTATGACGTTCTACCGCCTGGCCTTCGACCTGCGCCTTTTGCAAAGCCCTCCCCTGGGTGAATGGGCGGAACCCTTCGCGGCCCAACAGGTCGGTTCCTCGGCCATGCCCTTCAAGCGCAACCCCGTCAACGCCGAAAACATCGACAGCCTGGCGCGTTACCTGGCCGCCCTGCCGCGCGTGGCCTGGGACAACGGCGCCCACAACCTGCTGGAACGTACCCTCGACGACTCCGCCAACCGCCGCATCGTGCTGCCGCAGGCCAGCCTGTGTTGCGACGAGTTGCTGCGCCGTACGCGGCGCATACTGGATGGCCTGCGCCTCGATGACGGCGCCATAGGCCGCAATCTGGAGCGTTACGGGACCTTTGCCGCCACGGAGCGGGTGTTGATGGCGGCCTGCCTCGCCGGTGGCGACCGCCAACAACTGCATGAGGTCATCCGCGGCCACAGCATGAATGCCTGGCAGGCCCTGTCTCGCGGCGAGCCCAACCCCTTGACCGACCTGCTGTGCGAGGAAGAGGAGTTGCTTCGTTGCTTGCCGGCCGCGCGTATCCGCGAACTGATGTGCGCACAGGACTACGTGGGTGACGCGCCGCAGCGCGCCCGCGCCATGGCCGGGCGTGTTCTGGCCCTTTGCAACCGGGGAAACTGAGCGATTATGAACCGGGCCGGCAAAAGGGCGCGCAACAATGAGACTGAAGCAATGCCAATGGCCCGACAATTCGCCCGACTTCCTTGCGCGCCAGGGGCAATGCGACAGGCAGCATGGAGGCAAGTCATCGCAGAAGGTGACTTTTTGGGGGAACCGGGAGGGTAAATGGAGACAGAGTCGACGCTGGCCGATACCCGTCGCGCCATGGATTTCGCCAGTCTTTACGTGCCGCCGCGCATTGGAGGGGATTTCACCGGCAAGCACGTCCTGTCCGTTGAACAGTTTTCGCGCCATGACCTGCAGGTCCTCTTTGACGCCAGCACCTCACTCAGAAAGCGCTCGCGTCAGCACGACCGCGGCCTGACCGAAATATGCAGCGGCAAGATCATGGCAACCCTGTTCTTCGAAGCCAGCACACGCACGGACATGTCCTTTCAGGCGGCCATGCGGCGCCTGGGCGGCGAGGTCGTTGGCGCCAGCAACGGCGTACGATTTTCCTCGGTATACAAGGGCGAAAATCTGGCGGATACCGTGCGCGCCGCCGGTTGCTACGCCGACGTCATTGTGCTGCGCCACCCGGAAGTCGCTTCCTCGCTGGAAGCCGCCTGGTATCTGGACAAGCTGGAAGAAAAAATCGGGCGGCGCCCGGTCGTCATCAGCGGCGGCGACGGTATCGGCGAGCATCCCAGTCAGGCCCTGCTCGACCTCTACACCATTCTTGACCTGAAAGGCAGCATAGACGCACTGCAAATCACCATGGTGGGCGACCTGCGCCACGGGCGGACCGTACACTCTCTGGCGAAACTGGTGGCCAGGCTGGAAGGAACGGGCGTGGCGGTCAATTGTGTGTCTCCCCCTTCCCTGCGCATGCCGGCGGACGTGCTGTCCCAAATGCAGGGCGGCCAGGTCCGCGTGTATGAGACCGCCGACCTCGACGAGGTGCTGGGCGACAGCGACGTCATTTACTGGACCCGGGTCCAGGAGGAGCGTTTTGCCGAGCGCGCCGACTACGACGCCATCCAGGACGGCTTCATCATGACGCCGGATTTGCTGCAGCGCGCACGGGTGGACGCCATCCTGATGCATCCCCTGCCGCGCAAACATGAAATGGGGCCACCGGAATCACACGACGTGCTTGACGAAGATCCGCGTTCCGTCTACTTCCAGCAAATGGAAAATGGCATGTACGTGCGCATGGCCCTGCTGGCCAAGGTGTTGCGCGGAGTCCATGTCTGATGCGCCTGCGCATCCCCGCACCCTTCGACCCCCACGTTCACCTGCGCGATCTGGACTGGTCGCACAAGGGCAGCGTCGCCAGTGAGACGGCCGCGGCGCTGGCCGGCGGCTACACCGCCCTGCTGGACATGCCCAACACCCCGCCGGCGACAACCAACCCGGCCGCCCTGGACAGGAAATGGAACCTCTTTTCAGAATCGGCCTGTTGCGACTGGGGGCTTTGGTTCGGCGCCGCGCAGCCGGGCAATCAAAAGCACTTTGACGTCATACAGGGCCGTGTCTGCGGCCTGAAGATCTACAACAACGAGACCACGGGCGACCTGCTTATTGAAGACCAGCAGTTGCGGGACCGCATTTTCGCCGCCTGGCCGGCCGGCGCCTCAATCGCCGTGCACGCCGAAGAAGACACGGTCGGCGATATCCTGCAGTTGGTCAGACGCCACCGAAAGCACGTGCACTTTTGCCACATCAGCAGCGCCCATGAATTGAAGCTGTTGGCTGCCGCCAGGGAAGAAGGTCTGCCGGTCAGTATTGGCGTATGCCCACACCACCTTTTTCTGACCCGCGACGATCTCACCGCCCTGGGTCCGCTCGGTCGCATGAAGCCGGAGTTGAAGACCGCCGCAGACCGCGACGCCCTGCGCCAGGCGCTGCGTAGCGGCCTGGTCGACGTCGTCGAATCGGACCACGCCCCGCATACCCTGGCCGAAAAGTACGGGGAGGAGCCAGCCCATGGCGTGCCCGGCCTGGAGACCACCCTGCCGCTGCTCGGCCAGGCCGTCCACGAAGGTTGGCTGGAGCCGCAGCGCCTGACCGAGCTGGTCTCCACCAACCCGCGTCGCCTGTTTGGTTATCCTGCCCCACCGGATAGCTGGTCCGAACTGGACCTGGCGGCCTGCCAGTTGATTGAGGACAGAAACCTGCGTTTGCACTGCGGCTGGTCACCCTTCAGCGGCATGCGCGTGCACGGCGTCGTGCGGCAGGTGATCCTGCGCGGTCAACAGGTCTACGACGGCGAGCACGTCCATGCTGTTCCTGGCAGCGGACTGCCGCTGACGCAAGGCAAGCCCCGCGTCAATGCGTGACCTGACCCTGGGCCTGTACCTCCTGACCTGGCGAACTTTGCGGCCCCTGCTCTTTCTCGATTCTCCCCGGCGCGGACATGAACGGGCGCTGGCCCTGCTGTCCACGCTGGACAGTTCAGAAAATGCGACTTCTCTTTCGTCCAGGATTCATCGCAGCTGCTTTCCGCGGACGAATTCCCGGTCGACTGAAGTCGGTGGCGTCCGCTTGCCGCAGCCCCTGATTCTCGCGGCGGGCATGGTCAAGGGTCCCGGCTTCGTTGCCGAGAAGGATGCCCAGGCGGTGGTGGACGAGGGAAAAAATCTTCTCCCTGGCTGGCGCAGCTTGCCTGCCCTGCTCGGACCGATGGAATTCGGTTCTTTCACACGCTGGCCGCGTGTTGGCAATCCCGGCACCGTGCTGTGGCGCGATTCTTCGACGCGCACGACGCGCAATCGCGTGGGGCTGCGTAACCCTGGCGCCCGCGCCGCTGCCCGCTTTCTTGGGCTGCATCGTGACAAACTGCCAGAGACCTGGGGCATAAACATTGCGACAAGCCCTGGAATCGATGATGTTGGCCGCCAGGGGGACGAACTGCTTGAGTCGATCGGGTTCTTTCTCGAAGCAGGCGTGCGGCCCGCCTGGTTTACCCTGAACGTCAGCTGCCCCAACACCGGCGACGACCCCGGGGGCAGCCACAGCGCGAACATGGTGCAGACGCTCTGCGAACCTGCGGTCCGTCTCGCCCACCCAACGCCGCTCTGGATCAAGATCGCGCCGGACCTTGGTCCCGAACAATACAAGGCCTTGCCAGACGCCTGCGCCCGGGCCGGCGTGCGCGGCATCGTCGCCACCAACACCCTGGCCCAACCATCGCCGGAAAACCTCCGGCAAGAGGCCGGACTGGGCGGCGAAGGCCTGTTCCCGTATGCCAGGCGGGCGCAAAAGCTGCTGCAACAGGATCTGGCCGGATACGCGGGCGCGGTCGACCTGATCGCCTGTGGCGGTATACTCGACGGGGCCAGTTGGAAGGCTTGCGGCGCACAGGCCGGCCAATACTGGTCGGCCCTGGTCTGGCGCGGCCCGCTGGCGGCGGCGCTCATGCTGCGCGAGGGACAGAATGACCCCGATCATTGAGGTTGACCTGGCCTTCGCCCTGCTGGAAACGAAAGCCTTTCACCACACGCCCACCAGCCCGGTCACCTTTCGTTCCGGAATCCGTTCTCCGGTCTATATCGACAATCGTCGCCTGATCTATAACCCTGCGCAATGGCATCGCATCATCGACGGCATGCGGGCCCGCATCGCCGAATCCGACCTTCGCTTCGATGTCATCGCCGGCATCGCGGTCGGCGGCATCCCTCACAGTTCAGCCCTGGCCTGGTCCCTGTCCGTCCCATCGGTGTTCGTGCGCAAGGAAGCCAAGGATCATGGAATGCAAGGGCGTATCGACGGCGGGGTTGTTGAAGGCAGGCACGTGCTTCTGGTTGAGGACATGATCACCACCGGCGGCAGCAGCCTGTCCGGCGTGGCAGCCCTGCGCACCGCCGGCGCCACCGTCACGGACTGTCTGTCCATCACCTCCTACGATTTGGAGGAGGCGCAGCGGGCGTTTTGCCAACAGGACGTTCGCCTGTGGCCGCTGGTGAGTTTCAGGGCGTTGCTGTCGGCAGCCGTGTCCAGCGGTATGCTGGACGAAGTGGCGCGCGGGCAAATCGAGGAGTGGAACCGTAACCCGCGCGAATGGCGCCCCGCGAGCGAAGTATGAAGGCCATCGCGAAGTATCGGCGGCGGGCCGGGCGCGTCAACTCACTGCTTTGCCTTGGCCTGGACAGCCGTGTTGAACGCCTGCCGCCGCGCTTTCTGCAGGACGATGACCCCCTCTTCACCTTCAATCAACACGTCATCCAGTGCACGCTTGAGGCCATTTGTGCCGTCAAACCCAACATCGCTTTCTACGAGGCAGCCGGCACAGCGGGGATGCGTAGCCTGCGACTAACGATGGAGTGGCTGGGCGATACCCGGCCGGACCTGTTCACCATTTGCGATGCCAAACGTGGTGACATTGGCAGCACCAGCAAGGCCTACGCCCGTACCATCTTTGACGACCTGGGTTTTGACGCCGTCACCCTCAGTCCCTGGCTGGGCCGCGACGCCCTGCAGCCCTTCCTCGAGCGGGACGACAAGGCCTGCATCATCCTCTGCCGCACGTCAAATCCTGGCGCCGGTGAGTTTCAGGACCTGGAGGCTGGCGGCCGCCCGCTCTGGCAGCACGTCGCCGTGGCCGTCACGGAACGCTGGAATGAGTGCAACAATTGCATGCTGGTCATGGGCGCGACCCGCCCCGCGGAACTGGCGCAGGCCCGCCAGCTCGTGGGCGACATGCCCATCCTTGTGCCAGGCGTTGGCGCCCAGGGCGGCGATATCGCGGCCGCTGTGCGCGCCGGCCTTGATTCGCAGGGCGGCGGTTTGCTCGTCAATGCCGCCCGCAGCATCCTCTATGCCCTGGACCCCGGGGAGGCGGCCAGAACGCTGCGTGACGACATCAATCGTGTATGCGAGGCTGGCTAAAGTCAGGGCTCAGGGTCCTGGCCTACCGTCCTGACTTCGTCGCTGAAATCCCAGGCGTAACGCGCCATATCCACACATCCGTTGTCGTCAAAGGGCACGCCCTCGGCCTCAAGCAGGGTGCGCTGCAGGTCCGCCGCCTGCCCATCCAGACTGCTGCAACCGCGATAATTCAGGACACGGTGCCAAGGGACGGGCGGCAATTCCGCTGAATGTGCCCCGGCGCCACGCCGCCCGAGGTTGCGCAACGCTGTGCCCACCTTGCGAGCGGCGATGCGACGATAGCCGTTGGGGTCCATACCTGGCGGCGGCGGGATGCAGGCGGCGATGCGGCCGTAGCTGCTCACCCTGCCCGCCGGAATCCTCGCGATGAGTTCCAGGGCCTGCCGCTCAAACTGTCGCCATGTCGCCATGTCTGGATCAGGCAATTACTGACACAGGCCACCGGGGTCAGTTGCCGCCAAAGCCGGCTTCCCAGACGTGTCCGGCCTGGCTCAGCAGGGCGTCCGCTGCCGGCGGCCCCTGACCGCCGGGCGTGTACAGCAACGGCATGCCGCGCTCACTGTCGCGTATGACCGGGTCCATCAGTTTCCAGGCGGCCTCGATACCGTCACTGCGGGCGAAGAGCGAGGCATCGCCCTGCATCACGTCATGGAGCAAGCGCTCATAGGCTTCGGGGATCGGCGTGGAGGCGAAGGCATGATCGTAGCGAAAGCCCATGTGTACCCGGCGCGTATCGCTGGCGGTATCCGGAACCTTGGCGTCAATAGCCAGTTGCACGCCTTCGTCCGGTTGCAGGCAAATGGAGAGCGCGTTGGGGATGGACTGCCGCCCGCCCAGCATGCGCTGCGGAGGGCGTCGGAAATTGATGATGATGTCGGTGCGTTTGCCCGAAAGCGCCTTACCGGAACGCAGGTAGAAGGGAACGCCGCGCCAGCGCTCGTTGTCGACATGGATGCGCATGGCGGCGTAGGTGGCGGTACGCACACTGCTGTCGCTGTCGTCCGCCGGGTTGTAACCGCCATACTGGCCGCATATCACATCCTGCGGCTGTATCGGGCGCACCGAATTGAGCAGACGGACTTTCTCGTCCCGAATCAGGTCGGCATCAAAGTACTCGGGAGGCTCAATGGCCGTCAGCATCATCATTTGCAACATGTGATTCTGAAACATGTCCCTGAACACACCGAAATCGTCGTAGTAACCGCCCCGCGTGCCGACGTCCACGGCTTCGAGCGCGCTGATTTGCACGTTTTCGATATGCTCCCGGTTCCACATCGGCTCAAAGATGGCGTTGGCAAAACGAAGGTATATGATGTTCTGAATGGTCTCCTTACCCAGGTAGTGATCGATGCGAAAGACCTGGCTCTCGCCAAAGAAGCGGTGTATTTCCACGTTCAGGGCCCGGGCCGATTCCAGGTCCGTGCCAAAGGGCTTTTCGAATATGGCCCGCCGCCAGCCCTGCGATTCCTGATGCATGCCCAGCGCGCCGAGGTTGTTGACAATCGGCACGTAGAGCGGCGGCGCCACCGACAGATAGTAAAGCCGCCTGCCCGGCCCCTGCTCGCGCGCGGTCAGAAAATTGTTAAGCCGTTGCATGTCTTCGGGTATGCTGGCGTTGCCGGGCACGTACCAGATGTGATGGGCGAATTCCTCCCAGCGCGCCCGGTCCCAGGTCAGGGGCGAATGCTCCAGCACGCCGGCCGAGAGTCGCTCGCGCCATTCCGTGTGCGAAAAAGGCGTACGCGAGATGCCAACAATGTTAAGCGGTTCTGTCAGTCGGCCCTTCAGATAGAGATTGTAGAGGGCCGGCAATAACTTGCGCCGGGCCAGATCGCCCGAGGCACCGAAGATGACGATGCTGGTCGCTTCACCCATCCTGCACCCTTTCCCGATCCTGTTCCGGCAGGGAGGTGGCCTGCAAATGGCGAATGCCATCCACGCCCGCCACGATGACGTCAGAGGTCAGGCCGAGAAACAGACCATGCTCCACGATGCCGGTTTCTGCCTTGATTTGCCGTGACAGCGCTCCGGCATCCTCCAGCGGCCCGAAGTCGCAATCAATGATGAAATTACCGTTGTCGCTGCGAAAGGGCTGCCCGTCGCGCATGCGCAACGCCGGCCTCGACCCGAGCGAACGCAGCCAGGCCAGGCGCGTGCTGTAGCCAAAAGGCACGACTTCCACCGGGATGGCCCAGCGGCTTCCCAACCTGGTCACAAGTTTGCTGTCGTCCACGATGATCAGTTCGCGCCGCGTGGCCCGGGCGATTATCTTTTCCCGCAGAAGGGCCCCGCCGCCGCCCTTGATGAGGTCCAGCTGCGGGTCAACTTCATCGGCACCGTCAATCGTCAGGTCGATGCAGGGCTGCTCTTCCAGCGTGGTGAGGGGAATGCCCAGCGCGCGCGCCTCCCGCGCCATGCGCGGCGATGCCGGCACGCCCACGACGTCGCGTAACTCGCCGGCAGCCACAAGGGCGCCCAGGCGGCGGACCGCCAGAAGCGTGGTACTGCCCTCGCCCAGCCCCAGCACCATGCCGGATTCGATGAATTCCATCGCCTTGGCGGCGGCAAGGTGCTTGAGCCGGGTCCTCTCGTCCATCACTGCCACGGGACAGCCCGCTCAGGGCAGCGTCTGGATGGCGTTGGCAATGGCGCGCAAGCCTTCTTCTGTTTGTTCGCCCAGATGCAAACGCAGCACCTGCCTTCCCTGGGCCAGCAGTGCTTCACGGTCTCCCAGGGCCTGGGCCTGAAACAGCACGTCGAAATTCAGACCCCCTTCGCCTGGAATCGGCAGGGAACTCCCTGCATCCGCGACGAGTTGAATGAAGAGGCCCGCTCCGGAATCGCCCTTGTGCAACTGGCCGGTGGAATGCAGGAAGCGCGGACCGTAGCCGAGCGTCGTGGCCAGGCCCGTGGCAACACGCAATTGCTCCCGCAGCGAAGCCAGCGCGGCCTGCGTTTCGTCATTCGGCGCGAACCAGGCCTGCAGTCCGACATAATCGCCAGGATTGGCCTGCCCCAGAAAACTGGCCAGCGCCCCGGCCAGGCTGTCCGCACCCGTCTCGCCATAGACACGAACGCCCGCTTCGCTGATTTCCGGCTCCGCCTGTGGCAGCACGCCGCTGGCCAGCCAGGCGGCGACCATCTGCCACGCCTGCACCTTGGCGCTTTCGACATTGGGTTGGTCGAAGGGATGGATGCCCATGCGCCAGCCGGCCACGGCCACGGCGTATTCCCAGAGGAAGAACTGCGCGCCGACATCGTAAAAGTCTATCAGCGTCAGCCGCAGCACCGGGTGGCCGATTTCCTCAAGCGCGGCGAGCGCCGCGTCCTGGCTATCGTCGCCTTCCAGTTTCAAATGCATGAAGAGTCGGTCCGCGCCGTAGCATTCAGGCGACGACAGGGTCTCGCCGGTGACCGGCAAAATACCCGTGCCATCCTTGCCCGTGCTTTCGGCAACCAGTTGCTCGATCCAGTCGCCGAAGGGTTCCAGTCCTGGCGAACAAACGAGTGTCAGTTTGTCCCGTCCCGCGCGGGCCAGACTGCCCAGCACCGCCCCCAGCCAGGCCCCGGGGTTTTGTTCGGGCTCCAGCTGGCAGCCGCTGGCCATCGCCAGTGCGCGCTTCAATAGCAGCGGCAGGTCGACACCGGCCAGCCCCGCCGGCACCAGGCCAAAGTACGAGAGCGCGGAATAGCGGCCGCCAATGTTGGGGTCGTTCAGGAAAATCGCGCGGAATTCGTGCTCACGCGCCAGGTCGATCAGAGAACTTCCGGGGTCGGTGATGGCGACGAAGTGTTCGCCGACTTCCGTTCCGCACAGGGCCAGGCTCGCCTGGGCGTGGCAATGCTGAAATAGCGTGCGAGTCTCGATGGTGCTGCCGGACTTTGTGGAGACCACGTAGAGGGTCCGCGCAGGGTCCAGGTCATCGGTCGCCGCGCGAATGGCGTCGGGACTGGTGCTGTCCAGAACGGTCAGCCTCAGACCACCGGCATCCGGCCCCCAGAGCTCGCCGAAGAGTTCCGGCGCGAGACTGGAACCTCCCATGCCGAGCAGCAAGACGTCGGTATAGCCCTCGTCGCCCAGGGCATCGGCCAGGGCCTGAACGCCGCCGGGTGAGCCCCAGGCGTGAGTTGAGCCCTCCGCCGCCGGGGCATTTGATTCGCAGCTGTCCAGCATTGTCTGCGCGCAGTCCAGCCATCCGAGGCGGTCGGCGATCTCGGTGGGTTCGGGCCGCCAGACCGTATGGTCGCGGCGCCAGATGCGCGCCACGACGTCTTGTGCGACCATGTCCGCCAGGGTTGCATCCACCAGGCTCTGATGGCCGTGCAATTGCGACGACATGTGCTGCGTTTCCGCCCGGATCTGGTCGCGACGGGCGGCGATGGTGCCCAGCAGGTCTTCAAAGGGCGCGATGAATTTGTCGACTCCCTCGGTCTGCAGTTCTTCGCCCGCGACGTGCAGGTCAATTCCGAGTTCGGCCAGACGCCCGATGCGCGCGCGACTGTCCTCCAGGTCATCCTCGACGGTCAGGGCGACTGTGCCATGATCGAGAAAGGCTTCCAGCGTTTCGGGCGGCAGGGTGTTGACGGTGTCCGTGCCGATCAGCGTATCGACGTAGAGCGTATCCGGCAGGGCGGGGTCTTTGGTGCTGGTGCTGGCCCATAGCGGTCGCTGTACGCGGGCGCCCTGCTGCGCCAGTCTCTGCCAGCGCTCACCCGAGAACAATTCCCTGAAGCGCTGGTAGACCAGTTTCGAGTTGTCGATCGCGATTTTGGCCTGCATTTCCGGCGCGCCGGCCTCCGCCAGCGGGCCCTCCAGCTTGACGTCCACGCGGCTGACGAAGAAGGAGGCCACCGACCCCACCTTGCCCAGGTCCCCGCCTCTGGCCGACAGGCGCTCCAGACCGCGGATATAGGCATTGGCGACAGCCTCGTAGTGCGCCATGGAAAACATCAGGGTGATGTTGACGTTGATGCCCTCGGCGATCAGTTGCTCCACGGCCGGGATGCCCTCCCGCGTAGCCGGCACCTTGATCATCAGGTTGGGGCGCTGCAGTTCCTGGAAGTAACGCCGCGCCTCGGCCACCGTGCCTTCGGTATCAAAGGCCAGGTTGGGATTGACTTCCAGGCTGACGTAACCGTCCTCTCCCTCGCTCTCTTCATAAACCGGCAGGAAGAGCCCGGTCGCCATGTGTATGTCCCTGAGCGCCATGGCTTCATAGGCCTCGCTGACGCTGGCGCCGCCGACCACGAGTTCCTGCAATTGATCGTCGTAATCGTTGCTTTGGGCGATCGCCTTCTCAAAAATAGCCGGGTTGGAGGTCACGCCCCGCACGCCCTGGTCGATCAACGCCTGCATTTCGCCCGAGGTGACGAAGGCCCGCCGGATGTAGTCCAGCCAGACAGACTGACCCAGCTGACCCAGTTCCTGAATCTTGTTCATCAATCCCTCCTGCCTGAAGCGCCGATTATGCACATCCAGCCTGTATCGGCAAGCGGCGCGCTGTATTGCTTGGCACGGCCCGGCATTTTCTTGCCTCACCTTCGCAGGCGGGTAAAATTCGCGCGTCCGCTCCAGCATTCGTCGGAGGCCCCATGACCTTCCCCCTGCAAACCGCCGTCATCGGTACCGGAAATATGTCACGCAACCACATTCGGGGCATGTTGCAGCAAGTGGACACGACGCAGATCCGCGTCGTCTGCGAACCTTCGGCAGCCGCCTGGGAAGAGGCGGCCGCCCTTTTCAGGGAGAGGGGCCTTGAGCCCCCGCCCAACATTCCTGATCTTGAGACGCTGCTGGATGAACACGGAGAAGCGCTCGGAGCCGCCTTCATCGTCACGCCGCACAACCTGCATTACCAACACGCCTCCATGTGTCTGGAAGCCGGTCTGGACGTCCTGCTGGAGAAACCCATGGTCATGAACGGCGACGAGGCCGTTCGCCTGATCGATACCCGGGACCGCACGGGCGGGTTGCTGGTTGTGGCCTTCAACGGCAGCATGTCTCCCAACATCCGTACGGCGGTGGACATCTTGCGCGGTGGCCGCCTGGGTCGGGTCCAGTCCATCACCGCGACCGTGTGGCAGGACTGGGACCGCATAACCGTTGACACCTGGCGCCAGATACCGGAGGTCTCGGGCGGTGGCTTTCTCTTCGACACCGGCGCACACATGCTCAACACAGTGGTCGACCTGGCCGGCGAGAAGTTCGTCGAAGTCGGCGCCTGGCTGGATAACCTGGGCGGCCCTGTTGATCTGCTGGGCGTTGTGATGGGGCGCCTGGCTTCCGGCGCGATGGTTACACTGCATGGCTGCGGCCGCAGTGCGCCGGGTTTCATCGATTCTGACGTGCGGGTCTATGGCACGGAAGGACTGATCCGCACCTGCATCTGGGGCCGGCGCCTGGAGATGGCCCGTGGCGGCGAGACGGAACTGACTCCCGTACCTGTGCCGGAATCGCTGGGGACCTGGCAACAGTTTCTGGCCGTCCGCGACGGTCGTCTTGAGAACCCCTGCCCGCCGGAAGTTGGCCTGCGCATGGCGCGCCTGTGGGACGCCATCACCGAATCTTCTGCCCAGGGCGGTGCCCTGGTGAAACTCTAAAACCTTGAGGAGAACCCATGTCGAAACCTGTACGCGTCACAGTCTGGAACGAGTACCGTCACGAAAAGGATGGAGGCCACGTGGCCAGCCGCATCTACCCGGATGGCATGCATGTTCCCATCGCCAACTGGCTGCGGCAACAGGGCATGGACGTCGGCACCGCGACGCTGGACGAGCCCGAACACGGCCTGACGCAGGGCGTGCTGGACAACACGGACGTTCTCGTCTGGTGGGGCCACCTCGCCCATCACGAGGTCAGTGACGAAATCGTCGATCGCGTCCAGTTGCGCGTCCTGTCCGGCATGGGTCTGGTCGTCCTGCATTCAGGCCACCACTCAAAGGTGTTCAGGAGGCTGATGGGCACCACCGGTCATCTCAAGTGGCGCGAGGCCGATGAACGCGAGCGCATCTGGGTGGTTGAGCCCGGCCATCCCATCGCCGCCGGAATCGACCGCTTCATCGAGCTGGACCGTGTCGAAATGTACGGCGAGCGATTTGACATCCCGGCGCCGGACACCCTGGTTTTCATCAGCTGGTTTGAGGGTGGCAACGTGTTTCGCAGCGGCTGCTGCTGGAACCGCGGCCGCGGCCGGATCTTCTATTTCCGGCCGGGCCACGAGAGTTTTCCGCACTTTCACAATGAGCAGATTCTGCGTGTGATTTCCAACGCCGTTGAATGGGCCGTCGCGGACAACCCGGGATTCGATAACGTCGCCAACGAAAGGAATTCGCTGGAGCCGATCAGCGCAAAGGACTGAACTTCTGCCCGTCTACCAGCGGTATTGCCCCGGCCCAAAGTCCATGGCGCTGCCATTGTAATAGGAGACGATGGCCTCTTCCGGCGGGCAAATGGCGTCAATGCGGGCGTAGTCGTCCTCGGTGAATTCAACCGCCATGGAGCCGAGGTTGTCTTCAAACTGGGCCATGGTGCGTGGCCCGACGATCGGGCTGGTCACGCCCGGCTGACGGGTAACCCAGGCCATTGCGACCTGGGCCATGGTCGCGCCCTTCTCCTCCGACAGCGTTTCCAGCAGGGCGATCATTGCGCCGGCCCGCTCGCCAAAATGCTTGTCCCAGCGCTCCGCCATGTGGCCGGTAGCCCCTTCGCGGTCAAAGGCGAAACGTGATTCCGACGTGACGTCCGCGCCGCTGCGATATTTGCCACTGAGGAAGCCGCGCGCCAGTGGCGACCAGGGGATGAGCGCAATGCCGTAGGTCTGCGCCATCGGAATTAATTCGCGTTCGATGCTGCGGTCCAACATGTGGTAGGGCGGCTGTTCGCAAACGAAGCGGTTGGCGCCCAGTTCCTTCGCGATCCACAGCGATTCAAGCAACTGCCAGGCGGCCCAGCTACTGGTACCCAGGTAACGCACCTTGCCCGCCCGCACCAGGTCATCGAGCGCGCGCACGGTCTCATCCGCGGCGAGGTCGCTCTGCGGCCGGTGGATCTGATACAGGTCGATCCAGTCTGTGTTAAGACGTTTAAGCGATGCCTCGCACTGCTGGATGATGTGGCGCCGGTTGTTGCCCACGTCGAGAACGTCGTCGCTCATCGCACCTCGCACCTTGGTCGCCAGCACCACCTTGTCCCTGCGACCGCCCTGCAGGGCCTTGCCGACGATCGTCTCGCTCACGCCGAGCGTATAGACGTTGGCCGTATCCAGAAAGTTGATGCCTTGGTCCATCGCGTAATGAATCATGCGAATCGACTCGTCTTCCGGCGTCGTGCGTCCGAAATTCATGCATCCCAGGCACAGCGCGCTGACCGGTACCCCGGTGCGTCCCAACATGCGATATTCCATAGTGCGCTCCTTTACCGTAGTCATTGTGGGAATTGTAGCGTTGTTTGGCGAATCAGCCCCTGGAGGCAGTGGCATCCGGCAACCTAGCGTAGCCGGCGCCCGCCCTGGCGCCAACCTCCCGCTGGATTATGACTTCCTTCAGTGGTTGACCAACTTATTGCAGCACGACCTCGCCCGGAAGCGCGACGTGATCGGAATTGCCTGGCCACTGCGCCAGGCGCTCGCCGCTGCGGGCATCGTACATGCCGACGATCAGACGCGCCGGACCTGGCGCTGCCAACGCGTTGAAGCGCAATTCATGCCGGTCAAGAATGTATTCGCCTTCGCGCCAGCCGCTGGTGGGTCGCTCTCCCTGCGCCGGTACGCCGTCATTTTGGGCGATAATTTGACCCTGCTCATTGAGAAGATGCACAAACACCGTATAACTCGTTGGCGAGCCCCCGGCTCCCGCCTGCCAGACCAGCGTGACCTCAAACAGAGCAGTCGTCACCGGGTTTACCTCGGGCAACGTGAATCCCACCAGGCTACCCAATGCGCCCAGGTTCTGGCCGACAGCTACAGCAAATTCAGGCGCGTTGTCCAGTCGGGGCGGCGCGTCCAGGGTCCAGCGGGCCAGTTCCCTGCCATCGGGCAGCAGCATTTGTGCGTCACCAGCGGCCACCGTGGCGGGAACCGTGACCTCGCGCCAATCCAGAGAGATCGTGTCACGCGGACCATCCATGGGGTCCAGCGTTCGCGACCAACTGCCGTCCGCGGCCGCCAGGGTCAGGTCGGGCAGGTCGCCGACCCCACGCCACAACAAACTGGCTTTCAGAGACTGACCGGATTGCAGGCTACCGCCAGAGAGATTGTGGGCCAGCAGTTGCAAATCGCCAGCTACGGACACTTTGTCTCGCATTGGCAGCCCGGTTTCACGACCCGTGGTCTCCCAATCGGCGCCAGGCGTGACTCGCCAGATCCCCAGCAGCACTTCGCTTCCCAACACAGCACCATCCGCCCGGCGTAGTTCATGGCCGTTCATCGCTTGCAGTTCATCGAAAACTCGCAGCCAGATCTGATAGTCGCCAGGAGGCGCCCCGTAGGGCAGGCGCAGAACGGGCCATGCGCTCAGGACGTCGCCCGGCGCGGCCTGCGCGCCACTGCGCTGATCATCCGTGGCGAAGATCGCGCTGTCCCTGCCGACAACGTGTCCCAGGCAATTTCGAATGACGATCGACGCCTGGAGTTCAGTCCGTAGCTGCGGCCCGGCCTCCAGCAGCACCGGCAAACACAGCGCCTGACTGGCATGAAACGCCGGCAGACTGCCATACGCCGTCACTACGGCCCGTTCCGCGCCACCCACGATGATCGCCTGCGTCAGTGCCTGCAGTTGGGGAATGGAATCCGGCGGCGCGTCAAAGAGCAGGTTGCGCATACCGTTTACCGTATGGACGGCGGGCAGGGTCGTGCTGCCATGCGCCAGCATACAGGGAGCCATGCCGCGGTAATCCGCGCGCTGCGTGAACCACTGGTTCAGCGCCACCCTGCCCTGTTTAGGCAAAAGAGCCGAGACGGCGTCCATGCCCGCACCTTCAGGCAAGGTAATCAGTTGCGCCGGCAACCCGAACCTGCGCCAATAGTAGGCCAGATCGTAGCGTTCGGCATAGGACCAGGCCAGGGCGCTGTCCGGGCCGGACAGGGTCTCGCGATAATAGCGAACCATGCCGCGGGCATCATCGTGTTGCAAGCCCGGGTCCGCCGCCAGCTGCAGGTTGTGCAGCAGAATCCCTGCGGAAAGCAGGACAAGCAGACGCCCGCGGCCACGGCCCGCCGGACCCGCGCAGATAGAGGACAGCAGCACACAATGCAGCGGCACGAGCGCCACCAGATAGCGACCGTGCATGTGGTTGCCGATGATTCCCAACCCCAGGGTGAGCAGTGACGCCAGCAACACGATGTGCAGGGCAAGCCGACGCGTAGCGGGCAAGCGCCAGGACAGCAACAACATCAACGCCGGCGCAACGATCACGGCGACATCACTCAGAGGCGCCTGCAATACAATTTCCCAGGGGGCCAGCCATAGCGCGCCCCACATCTGGCTGAACAGCGTCAGCCCCGGTTGGGGCCCGTCGCGCAGGGCATTGTTGGCAACCGCCACATTGACAAAGAAAGAAGACAGCCAGGGCAGCCACAACAGCAAGACCGCCGCCTGCCCGACAAGCCACAAACGCCAGTCCGGTTGTCGAAAGCTGCGGCGGGACAGCCAGTGCAACGCCATGGCCAGATTCAGCCAGAGCGCGATTACCGGGCCGGTGTTGTGGGTGTAGAGAATGAGCGTTTCAAGGACCAGCAGCAGAAACCAGCCGAGACGGTCTGGCCGTTGCAGCAAACGTTGCCAGACGAGCCAAAGCGCCAGCATCAGCGTGGCAAGCAGGGCATACATGCGCGCCTCCTGCGCCGCCCACCACAGGGGCGCCGAGACTGCCGCCAGCCACAGGGCCAGCCAGGCGGACTGTCCGCCGAAACTTCGCCGGGCCACCTTCCAGGTCAGCGCCATGGTGATCAATACCAGCCACAGCGAAGGCAAACGCAGGCTGAATTCGCTGTCTCCGAGAAACCGCGCACTGACGTTCAGCAGGACGTAGTAAAGCGGCGGGTTGGTATCATCGGCGAGCGCGGCATCCACCAACGTAGGCTGAATGGCTGCCGAGGCAGACCAGCCTTCGTCGAACCAGAGACTTTGGCTGTCGATTTGGTGGAGGCGTAGGGCGCTGGCCAGTATCAGAATGGCAACTGCCAGCAGCAGGTGGCGCAATTGCCTCATGGGTCCGGAAAACGGGAATCAGGGTCGTTTTGCGCCAGCCAGTCCCGCTCCGCATCGCTGATATCTGCTGCGCTGAAAAGATCTGGACGACGTTGCATGGTACGCAGCAGGGACTGCCGCCGGCGCCAGGTGGCTATGCGCCCGTGATCGCCGCTCAGCAGCAATTCTGGCACCTGCAGCCCGCGAAAATCGGTCGGTCGCGTGTAGTGCGGCCCTTCCAGCAAGCCGTCGGCGTGACTGTCCTGCGCTGCGGCATGTTCGGCGCCAAGTACGCCCGGCAGTTGACGCACGGTGGCGTCAATCACGACCATGGCCGCCAGTTCGCCGCCGGTGAGTACGTAATCGCCGATGCTGATTTCATCCGTGATGGCCAGCTGCCGCACGCGTTCGTCGACGCCCTCGTAGTGGCCGCAAACCAGCAACAGCCGTTCTTTCTGCGCCAGTTGCGCGGCGATTTTCTGGTTGAAGACGCGACCCTGGGGAGTGAACAGAATGACCGGCTGTTCACTTTCCGCGCGGACTTCCTCGATCGCGCGGATGAGTACGTCCGCCCGCAGAATCATGCCGCCGCCACCACCGCAGGGGGTGTCGTCCACCTGGCGGCGGCGACCTTCTCCCCAGTCGCGCAAATCATGCAAATGCAAATGCAGCAGGCCGCGTTCCTGCGCCTTCCACATCATGCTCAGACCCATTGGCCCCTCAAACATCTGCGGGAAAAGGGTCAGCACATCGATTTGCACGGGTATCCTGCCTGAAGGCTGAAATTCTGTTTCAGAGAATAGCGATTTCGTCAGTGCCGGGCAATTGCCTCACTTGCGGCAACATCCTGGGGCAAACAATCTCAGTCCACCGGCCGAAACAGGGCGCGCCAGGAGCGCAAGGTCTGAATGCCATCATCCACGCAATCGCCGGTTTCGAATTCGGGAGAGACCCCGGATAATCCTGGCATGTCGATGACGTAGCGCCGACCCGGCTCCATGGTGAAATCCGCGTATCCAGTGCCTCGCTCCGGTTTCAGGCCGCTGTAGAAGCGGTCCTCGCCGCCGCTCCAGCGCACACGCAAGGCCATGGCCGCAATGCCGCGACCGTCGCGCTCCTGCACGTAAACCTCCAGCGTGGCCGGCTGCGCCGCGTCGCAGTGGGCCCCCAGTCCGGCCAGCTCGAATCGTCCCGCGTTCGTTTCCGTGGACGTCGGGACGGCCGTGGCGGCAGAGCTCACTTCAGGGATCAGGGTCGCCATGGGGGTCTTGCTGGGAGGCGGCGCCAGCGAGGGACTGGGTCGTGGCGTCGGACTGCTGTCAAGCAACAGGACCGCCGCGCCGTCCAGGGACGGTAGCAAGGTGTCGGCACAACCGGGTTGGCCCTCCATCTGATAGAAGTTCTGCATTTTTCGCAAGGTCCGCAAGCCGGCAGAATCGTTGACGAAATCCGTGGAAGCCAGGCGGCAGGCCATGTCAGCCATGTGGCGCGCCGGGTTGGTTCCAAGAGGGATTGCCGCCCGCAGACGTTCCATGGCCCGCGCCCGGTCGCCATCCACCGACCAGGCCTGGGCCACCAGCGCCGCATGGTCTTCCGGGGGCATTTTCCGCAGGACGCCAGCTGCGCCCGGGGGAGTCGCAGGAAGTGAACTCCAGGCGAGGATCAGGCCAAGGCATAGCCCTGTCAGGGCGCTGGCCAGAACAAACAGCGTTGTCGGCACTCGCACCCTGCGTCGTTTGCTGCGTGCAGCGGGAGGCTTCACGGACTGGCGGCTGCCGGGTCAGGTACCAGGAAAGGTCTCATGGCGGGGGTCAACCGACCCAGTCCCTCCGCCAGAGCGACGAGAAAGCGAATGTCCTGGACGTTTCGCGAATTGGCTATGAATCGTTCGGTCGTGGCTTGCAGCGTGGCAACACTGGCGTCGCCGACCACCTGACGCATTCGGCGCCATGCAGCCGGCAGGTCGCCGTCCTGGCTGTAGGCCGCGCCGATCATGACCAACAGATCGTCACGGAATTGCTGGTCCTGTGGGTCGACGCTTCCCGGGTTCAGGGCGCCACCCCCTGCCAGTTGCCCGATCAGCAAACCCGCCAGCAGGCCGACCAGCAGCATGGGCAGGGAACCCCTTGCCACGCGCCACACCTTCATGGCAGGCAGTATAGCAGGGCTCGCGTTCAATTGACGGCGGCGGGGCCGGAGGTTAGCATCACCTTCTGTGCCGATGGTGGGAGTCGAACCCACATGCCCTTGCGGGCGCGCGATTTTGAGTCGCGTGCGTCTGCCTGTTCCGCCACATCGGCCGCGACCTGATGATAGAAAGCCAGCGTGGAACTGTCAATGTTTGCCATCGCTGAAGCGCTGTTCAGGCCTTCTGGCGACATGCCGTGAGCCGGGTCGCCCGCTTCTGCCCGGCCTGCGGGCATCCCCTCGCCCTGCAACAACGACTTGGCGCCATTCGCCCCGTTTGTGACGCCTGCGACCACGTGGTCTTTTTTGACCCCAAGGTGGCGGTCGCCGCCTGGATCCGGCAGGACGTACGACTGCTGCTCGTGCGGCGCAAGGGTGACCCCCTGGCCGGGTTCTGGGCCATGCCCGCCGGTTTCATGGAATACGACGAACACCCTGAAGCCGCCCTGCGCCGCGAGGTCCTGGAAGAGACCGGCCTGCAGGTGCGGGTGGAGCAATTGCTTCATCTGTTCCACACGCCCGCCGACGGCGGCCTTGCGAATATCGTCCTGGTCTACGAGGCCAGCATCTGTGGCGGGGACCTGTTGGCGGGCGATGACGCGGACGCGGTCGCCTGGTTCCGCCGCGATCAGCTGCCGCCCCTGGCCTTTCTGCCGACGCAGGCGCTGGTCAGGCGTTGGCAGGCTGGAGAATTGTAGAAGAAGTCGCGTCGCCCTGTTCCTTGCGTTGCGGTGCGGGCGCCATCCAGGCGACGACCGTCTGCACCAGCATCAGTGCGATGAAGACCGCGACGATCAGCTTGTAGTCACCAAAAGTATCGAAGCACCAGCCAAAGAGCACGGGGCCGATCGCCACGCCGGCCGACATCAGGATAGCCACGAAGCCGCGAATCTCTCCCAGGTGCTCCCTGCCAAACAGATTGGCCCAGACCGTGTTGTCAAACAGGCTGCCCAGCGTGATGTTGCTGCCAAAGGCCAGAACGTAAAGAAGCAGCAACAGGGGAGAGGTCATGGTGACGGAAAGCAGCAAGACGGCGATCGAAGTACAAAGCTGAATGACCATCAGGTGATTGGGACGCAGCCGGTCGACCAGCACGCCACCAAAGAGTGAAAGCCCCCCTGCCACGACGGCGATCATGCCAAAAGATTGTGCCGCCAGCGCCGCGTCATAACCCAAACTGTTGAAGACTGAGACCTGGTGCAGAATGAGCGCGGACCCGGCTGCCGGCGTCAACATGCGCCCCAGCACGAAAATGAGGAAAATGGTCGTGCGCCGCGCTTCCGGCAGGGTCCAGCCCTGTTCCGGTTCCGGCGCTTTTTCCTCCTCGTGGTTCACACGACCGTCGGGCAGCAGCCCGTAACTTTCGGGCCGGTCACGCAGCAGCAGCCACACCAGCGGCACAGCGATGAGGCCCACCAGCAGCCCCAGCAACTGCCAGACCTGGCGCCAGCTCATGGTCTCCAGCAATTGCTGCACAAAGGGCACGTAGAACCCCTGAAACAGCCAGGTGACGACCACCGTAATGCTGAAAACCCGACCGCGACGACTGCGGAACCATTGCGCCAGCACCGTGCTGTTGGCAATCCACAGCGGTCCCAGCCCTACCGCCCGCATGATGACGAACATCATCAAAAGGGCCAGCGGGTTGGTCGCCGTCGACAGAGCGATGAGCGAAAGGGCGAAAATCGCCCCGGCGATCACGCCCACGCGACGACTGCCATAACGGTCCGTCACTTTCCCTACCCATGGAAGCCCCAGCGCCGCCACGAATCCGCCCAGGCCAAAGAGGCCCGAGAGAGTCGTGCGGTCCATGCCAAATTCGACGATGAAATCATCGACGAACAAACCGATGGTCGTGTTGTGGCCGAAGAAGGGCAGGATGAGACCCAGCGTTGCGGCCACGAGAACGACCCAACCATAGAAAACGGGAAAATGCGTGACGACGTGCAGACTGCGGGTATGGAGGATGTTTTGCATTGAACCTTGTAGAAGTGCAGGCGGACGAGGGTGTCCGCGACCAAAACGGCGGCCAGTCTACACCTGTTCGTACTACTTCCAGGCCAACTGGACTGTAATGGACTCAGGCGATTTTGCGGGCAATGACAATCTGGTTGACGCCCAGCGCCAGGGGCATGAAGGTTGAACGGGTCAATACCTGAATCAACGCGGGAAACCCGAACAGCGCGAACTGCAGTTTCACCGGCAGCAGCGGCACATAGGGCACGTCCCACAGCCCGTCACCAAAGTGGCGCAGCACCCTGAAACCGCTCTCTTCGCACCAGGCGCGCCAGACCGCGGGCGGGTGTACGTTGATATGCGTCGGGTCCTTGCCGGCGGCGTCGGTTTCGGGGTCCTTGAAGCGGCGCAGGACGTAGTCTGGATGTGGCGTGGCAAAGAGCCACAGACCACCTGGTTGCAAAATGCGATTCACGTCGCCAATCATGGCCCGGGGCCGCGGCAGATGCTCGATCAGGTGCAGGGCGACTACGGCGCCAAATTCTCCGTCTCCGAATCGTTCTGTGGCAGCGGCATCGCCCTGAATCGCGCGGGCCCTGGGGGCGTTCTTTCGGGTCTGTTCGACGGCGAAGTCGATCAGGTCGATTCCCGTGCAGCAAAAGTCATCCTGCAGCAGCCCCAACAGATGCCCGAGGCCGCAGCCCAGTTCCAGCAGCGTCCCCTGCCCCTTCGGCGCATGGCGCCGCACCAGCCCCGCGTAATAGCGGCGCGCAAACCAGTACATGGTGAAGCGCCCCAGGCCACGGTCTGCATAATTCCACCTTGAGAAGTAGGAACGGTCGTAGTGCTGCAGGGGCACTGTGGCCCTGTCTTCATTCACGTGGAGGGTGCGCCGGCTCTCAGGAAATACAACTCAGTGGCTGCAGGTCGCCGCAGTCGACGTCGTAGATTTCGAATTCCAGCTCCGGCAGGTGCAACACACCATAGGAATGCGAGGTGTCCCGCGAACTGTGGCAACTGCGAAAGAGCGAGCCGGGATTGACCACGCAGCCGCTTTCGACCTGTACACACATGGGCAAATGCGTATGACCGGTGATTAATACATCGGCATTGAGCGAACGCAACATCATGTTCAGCAAGGTGTCCGACAGGTGGTCCCGGTAGAGGCCCCAGATGTTGTTGCCCGGCTTGCCGTGACACATGAAGAGGCGACGGCCGCCCTGGATGCCTTCCCAGTCCAGCGGGAGTTCTTCGAGGAAGCGGGCGTCATCCCTCGTCAATTCCGGGTGACAGGCATCGTGGTTGCCGCGAACGGTGACGATGCGGCGTTCGCGCACCATGCGCACGACGCCGTCCACCTGTTTGTCGCTCCCCAGCAGGTCTCCCGCGCACAGGACACTTTCAACCTGGTGAACCCCTTCGAATCGCGCAAGGGCAGTTTCCAGCGCCTGACAATCGCCGTGAATATCAGAAATTATGCCCAGTTTCACGTGGCCACCTGACGTCAATCTGGCCAGTATAACAAATTCTCCATTCTGCAGTTTGGTCATTGATATGCTATCATTCCGCTTCTGCACGGCAGCGGATTCTGCCATGACCCGATTCCTGCTCATTCGCCACGCCATCAATGATTATGTACGGACCAACCGCCTGGCGGGCTGGACGGAGGGCGTGCATCTCAGCGAACACGGCCGTGCCCAGGCGGACGCACTCGGAAAGCGCCTGGCCGCAGAAAAGATGGACCAGCTCTATGCCAGCCCTCTTGAACGCACGATGGAGACGGCCGCTGCCATTCAGCAACAGCATCCACAGTTGCAAATACGGCAGCACGAAGGCCTTGGCGAGGTCCGCTACGGAGACTGGGAGGGCGCCAAACTCCATGAACTCGCCCGTCGCAAGGCCTGGCGCGTGGTCCAGGAATATCCGTCGCGGGCGCGCTTCCCCAATGGCGAGACCATGCGGGGGGTGCAGACGCGCGTTGTGGATGCGCTGGAGGAACTGGCATTGACCTGGCCCGGCGCCCAGGTGGCCATCGTCTTTCATGCCGATCTGATCCGCATGGCGCTGGCGCACTATCTGGGCATGCATCTCGACAATTTCCAGCGCATTGACATCGCGCCCGCCTCGATCAGTCGGCTGTCCCTGGGGCATGGCCGCCCCTGGATACATGGCATGAACGACGTGTCCCATCTGCAGGGCCTGAAACACAGGGATGCCGGGCGGAGCCACAAGAACCGCGCATCCAGTTCAACAGGGGAAGCTGCGCATGGCCGGCTCTGAACTCGAACTGAGGCCTGTTGACTTTGTGACGATCGATACAATCGGCCCGAAAGGGCAGCGCGTGTTTTACCTCCAGGCCGGCAAAGAGACGCAAATCGTCACCCTGATCATTGAGAAAGAACAGGCCCTGGCGCTCAGTGAGGCAATCCGTGAACTGCTGGACGACATAGACGAACGATTTCCGCCGCCTGGTGAGGAAACAGACTCCGCTATCGGCTCCGATGACATGGAATTGAGAGAGCCACTGGAACCCCTGTTTCGAGTCGCCGAGATGGGACTGGGCTATGACGACGAGACGCGCATGGTCGTGTTGCTGGCCCAGGAACTGCTGGCGCGTGAAGACGATGAAGACCAGGTCGAAGCCGAACCAGGCGTGGTGCGCCTGTGGTGCAATCGCAGACAAATGCGCGAATTGAGTTCACAGGCGTCGGAGTGCGCACAGTCCGGCAGGGCGGATCCGCGCCAGAACGGGCACGTGGTTTACTACTGGTCGTGACGGAAAACTCCCTTCACCTGTCGACGACCGGGGTGCAGGTGACCAGACTGCTGCAGGCCCTGCGCGAAGGCGAACTGGGCGGCGACATTGGCCTGATGCGCTGGAGTTCCAATTTCACCTTCCTGACCTCGATGCAACATGAAGAGTTGGCGTTCATGGTCATCTACAAGCCGCGCAGCGGGGAACGCCCGCTCTGGGACTTTCCCGACGGCACGCTATGTCTGCGCGAAGTAGCCGCCTGGGAGACGGCCCACGCCCTGGGCTGGGACATCGTGCCACCCACCGTTCTGCGTGAGGGCGCGCACGGTCTGGGATCCGTGCAGTACTTCATCGACCACGATCCCGAGCAGACCTATTTCACCTTCCCGCCAGAGACCAAAGCGCAGCTAAGGCGGCTCTCACTCTTCGACCACATTATCAACAACGCTGATCGCAAGGGCGGCCACTGTCTGCTGGATGCCAGCGGTCGACTCTGGGGAATCGACCACGGCATCGCCTTCAACGCACACCATCGCCTGCGGACGGTGATTTGGGATTTCGCCGGGGAGGAAATCTCCGCTCGCTTGCTGGCCGACGTGGATGCTCTGGCTTCCAGATTGAACGACCAGCGTAGCCCCGTGTCGCAAAGACTTTCCTCGCTGCTGGACGAATACGAAATCGCCGCCCTGCGGCACAGGATCGCCCGGCTTCTGGAGCAGGGCCGCTGGCCGGAACCCGGACATGGCCCCAATGTCCCCTGGCCGCCGGTTTAGCCATCCCCAAATCGCCATTTGGTGATATGTTTACTTCATAGGAGGATGTCATCCTGTTGCGGGCGTCAGTTTTCGCGACAGTTGACCATGCCGAATCCCGTTGGACAGTTCTTGCCAGGAGGAATAATGCACCGCAACGTGGCACTCTTGTTCGCACTCGTGCTGTACGTGGCGCTGGTCGCTCCGTTAACAGCCCAGGACGAAAGCTTCGAACTCACCATCATGCACACCAATGACGTGCATGCCGAGCACGAACCCGACAGCGATGGCAATGGCGGCGCGGCTCGCCAGGCCACCGTGGTACGCCAGATTCGCGACGAGGTCGCCAACAGTTTGCTGCTGGATGGCGGCGACCGTTTCACCGGCACACTCTTTCACATTCAGTGGATGGGTCAGGACAGCGCCCAGATCATGAACATGATCGGCTACGACGCCATGACTCTCGGCAACCATGAATTTGACAACGGCGACGACGTGTTGGCCGCCTTTATCGATGCGCTTGAATTCCCGGTCGTCACCGCCAACGTCGATTTCAGCGAGTCGCCGTTTCTGGCGGGCAAAATCGAGCCCCTGGTCACGCTCGACGTGGGAGGGGAAAGCGTGGGCATCATCGGCCTGGTGACGCCGGACAGTGAAATCCTGGCTTCACCCGGCCCGGAACTCGTATTTGAGCAAGACCTTGCCACCGTGGCCCAGAATGCGGTCGATGACCTCACCGCCGCGGGCGTCAACAAAATCATCCTGCTGACGCACATTGGCTATGAGGCGGATATCGAGGTTGCACAGCAGGTCAGCGGCGTGGACGTCGTCGTCGGCGGCCACACCAACACCTTCCTGAGCAACCGCTATGCTGGCGCCATTGGCGACTACCCCACCGTGCTCGAAAGCGCCAGCGGCGAACCTGTACTGGTCGTGCAGGCCAGCGCCAGGACCCACTATCTGGGTCGTCTTGACCTCGAATTTGACTCCGCCGGCGTTTTGTCGGACTGGGAGGGTGACGCCATCCTGCTGTCGCGCTACATTGCGGCCGCGCCGGACGTGGCGGATCTCGTCGCAGGCCTGGCCGAACCGATCGCTGCCTTGCGTCAGCAGGTCGTGGCCGAAGCCGCCGTCCACCTGGATGGCGCCCGCAGCATCTGCCGCGTCGAGGAATGCAACCTCGGCAACCTGATCGCCGACGCCGTGCGTGAGGAAACCGGCGCGCAGATCGCCTACATGAACGGTGGCGGCATCCGCAGCGACATCGAAGCGGGCGAAATCACCATGGGTGATATTCTCACTGTTCAGCCTTTTAACAACGTCACCAGCACCTTCGACCTGCTGGGCTCGGACGTCCTCGCCATGCTTGAGAACGGCGTTTCCCGCATCCAACTGAACGAGCAGGGACAGGTGCAGCGCGGTGGCGCCAGTGGCCGCTTCCTGCAGATTTCCGGCGCGCGCTTCTCGATTGATCCCACCCAGGAGGTCGGAAGCCGCATCGTCAACGTCGAGGTGCTCAATGACATGGGTGAATTCGAGCCGCTTGATCTCGAGGCTGTCTACAGCATCGCCGGCAACAACTACGTCCGTACCGGCGGCGACGGCTTCTCCGTTCTGGAAGAGAACGCCATCAATCCCTATGACGGCGGCCGCGTCGACTTCAACGTGACCCTGGATTTCATGGTGGCCAACAGTCCGGTCTCACCGGCAACCGAGGGCCGCATCACCTACGTCAATGCCGAGGTCGAGCCGCTGGGCGGCTAGACACACGCAGCAACGTTTTGGGCCGGCGGCCAAAGTCGCCGGCCCTTTCAGTTAATCCGCAGATATCGGTTCAGCACTGACATTTCGCTAAACTGCCATAATAATGGACGGGGCCGAAACGTCTGGCACCAGGAGGAAAACATGCGTCGTTATTCATTCGCACTGTTTGTGTTCGCGGCCTGTCTTACGTTGACGGCGCCGCTCGCCGGACAGGATGGCAGTTTCCAACTCACCATCATGCACAGCAACGACGTGAACGCCGAGCATGAACCCGACGACAACGGCGACGGCGGAGCGGGACGGCAGGCCACGGTGGTGCGCCAGATCCGCGCCGGGGTCGCCAACAGCCTGCTGCTGGACGCGGGCAATCGATTCACCGGCACGCTGTTCCACATTGCCTGGCAGGGACAGGACAGCGCGCGCATCATGAACCTGCTCGATTACGATGCCATGGTGCCTGGCGGTCATGAGTTCGACGATGGCGACGAGGTGCTGGCGGACTTCATCGACGCGCTTGGATTTCCAATGGTCGCGGCCAACATTGACTTCGGCTATTCCGACGCACTCGCAGGCAAGGTAGCCCCCTGGGTCATTCTGGAGGTGGGCGGTGAGCGAATCGGCGTCAGCGGCCTCGTCACTGCCGTGCATGCCATGCTTTCCGCGCCGGGGCCTTCCGCTGTCGTCGACCGCGACCTTGTGTCCGCGACACAGGCCGTCGTCGAGGAAATGCAGGCTGAGGGCGTCAACAAGATCATTCTGCTGGCCAGCAGCGGAGTCGAAAGCGCGTTCGAACTGGCGCCGCAAGTCAGCGGAGTCGACGTAATCATCGTCAGTCAGGGCAACACCATTTTCAGCAACACCTACGCCAACGCTGCACACGGCTATCCGGCTGTTCAGGAAAGCGTCACGGGCGAACCGGTCCTGGTTGTCATGGCCGGCGAACACTCGCAGTACCTAGGACGGCTGGACGTCGAATTTGATGCCGGCGGCGTACTCACCGACTGGGACGGTGACGTCATCCACCTTTCACGCTATATCGCCCCGGCGGCGGACGTGGCCGAACTGGTCACCGAACTTGCGGGGCCGGTGAAAGAGATTGGCGAGATGATCATTGGCAAGACGACGGTTCCGCTGGAAGGGGGCTGGCGCGCCTGCGGCGTGTCCGAATGCCCGCTGGGCAACCTGTTGACTGATGCCCTGCGGGAACACAGTGGCGCGCAAATTGCCTATATCAACGGCAATGGCTTTTACGGCAACATCGCAGCGGGCGATATCACCCTGAACGACCTGCTTGAGGTGCATCCCTACAACGACATCATCGAGACCTTCAGCCTCTCGGGCGCGGACCTTGTCGCCGTCCTGGAACAGGCCATCATGAACATCACCCTGAACGAAGCGGGACAGGTACGGCGAGACGATGGCAGCGGCAACTTCCTGCAATTGTCCGGCGTCCGTTTCAACGCGGACCCCGCGCGTGAGCCGGGCAATCGCATCGTCAGTGTTGAGGTGCTTAACGCCGCCGGGGAGTACGTGGCGCTGGACCCGGAGGCCGATTACAACATCATCGGCAACGACTACATTCGCAAGGGCGGGGAGGGACACAGCGTTTTGGAGGAAAAGGCCTTTGACCTGCAGACTGTTGACCATGTGGACTACCTCCTTACCATGGACTACATCGTGGCCTACAGTCCGGTCTCGCCTGTCGTTGAGGGCCGAATCAACTGGATAAACGTTGAAGTGGAACCCCGCGACGGAGATTAGGGAATACGCTCCGCCACGGCCGCAAAAGTCCATCGTCGTGATGCGCCCGCCATGTTATACTGGCCGGCCCGGGCGGGATGAGTGAGATGGCGACCATAAGCCTCAAGGCCTACATCAGCCGGGTTGACACCCTGTTGACAGTCGGCAACCTGGACGAAGTGGCCCACCACTGTCGTCACATTCTGGTCAGTTACCCCAAAAACCTGGAAGCCAGTCACATGCTGGGTCAGGCGCTGGTCCAGATGGGTGGCAACAGTTCCGAAGCCCAGGCGCTGTTGCGCCGGGTGCTGGCCATCACTCCCGATGACGCAGCGACCCACGCCGCCTTTGGGGAAATCCATGAAAGCAACGCTCAATACACGGAAGCGATCTGGCATCTGGAGCGCGCCAGCGAACATGCCACGGAAAACAGAAGCTACCGGGAACGCCTGCGCAATCTGTATCGAATGCAGCGCGGTGAGGGCGCGGAACTGCCCGAGGGTCTGCCCGGCGCTGTGGCCCGCCGCCAGATTCGTGAAGGGCAACGTGTGCAGGCCATTCGCACCCTGAAAAACGCGCTGAAGGTCGAGCCAGGCCGTCAGGATCTGCGATTGCTGCTTGCCCGCGCGCAGTGGGATGCGGAAAAGCGTCTGGATGCCGTTGAGTCAGCGCTGGACGTGCTTGAGGCCATGCCCTGGTGCCTGCACGCCAATCGCATTGTCGCCAGTCTGTGGCTGGCTGAGCTGCGACCCTCGGACGCCCGTCCATTCCTGGAACGCATTCATGACGTCGACCCCTATTTGTCGCTGCGGCTTGCCAGTAACAGCCCGCCAGACGAGCATACCTGGACGCTGACGGAACTGGATTACCGGCAAATTGGCCAGGACCAGCCGACTGTGCGTCAGTCGCCGTCGACGCCCGGGCCCGCCGGCAACGGCAGTTCCTGGCAACGGCGCCAGGACGGCTATCCGCCGGACGTGACTGATGGCTCCCTGCCCGACTGGTTGCAACAGGGTGTCGCCACCGACACAGCATCCGACGAGCTGGCCTGGCTGGAGGGCGATACGCCTGCCGCAGCAACGAGCGAAGACGGAAGCACCGTCTTGCCCTGGGAGAGCGGCGACATGGGCGCGATTCCTGCGCCATCCCAGGCAGCTGCGATGCATGAAGCAGGTGACGAACTGGACTGGCTAAACAGCCCGCCGGATGGCGGCGCGCAGTGGTTTCCGGAAGACGCCGGGGACGATCCCGCACCCTCCAGCCACATTTCGCACGAGTTGTTGTCCGTCGGTCAGCCAGCGCCGTCGTCTTCTCCCGGCACAGACTGGAACAACCCGCTTCGCGGAATGTCTCCTGGACCTGATTCGGTAGCCCCCAGGCAGCAACAATATGTGTTTTCCCGTTTGCCCTTGTGGTTGCGCGCACCTGTCAAGGGATTGCCTTCACTGCGACATTCGCGCAACCAGGACCAGAACCTGACCTGAACCAGGCTGGACCAACTCTTTTCTGAAGGAGAAGCAATTGGAACGCACCCTGATCATCATCAAGCCGGATGCTGTACAACGCGGCCTGTGCGGCGACATTCTGGGCCGCCTCGAAAGACGGGGCCTGCGCATCATCGGCATGAAGTTCATGCAGATATCGAGGGACCTGGCCGAAAGGCATTACGCCGTCCATGAAGGCAAACCCTTTCACGCCGGATTGATTGCGTACATCACCTCGTCACCGGTGGTGGTCATTGCCCTGGAAGGCAGGGACGCCGTCGCTGCGGCCCGGGTGACCATCGGCGCCACCAACCCTTCTGCCGCTGCCGCCGGCACCATCCGCGGTGACCTGGCGCTGGAGGTAGCTTTCAATCTTGTCCATGGCTCGGACAGCGTGGAAAACGGGCGGGAGGAAGTGAACACTTTCTTCGCCGCCGATGAATTGCAGAACTGGGCTCGATCGATCGATCGCTGGGTCTTCGAGGAACAGGACTGACCGACGCCGCTCAGACGATGTTGACCATCACCGTGGCATCGCGCCACAGGCCTTCCAAATTGTAGTAGCGGCGCACCTCGTCCAGGAATACGTGGACGACCACAGAGCCATAATCCAGCAATTGCCAGCCGCTTTCGTGGGTGCCCTCGATTGAGGACGGCAATTGTTCCCGTTCGTCGCGCACAGCGCCGCGCACGTAGCCGACGAGGGCTCGAATCTGACGCTCGCTGGTCGCGGTACAAATCACGAAAAAGTCGGCGATTACGGTGTCCGGACGCAGGTCCAGCAGCGTAATTTGCGTCGCCCGATTTTCCTCCAGGATATCGATGATGCGGCGTGCCAGCTGCTCCTGTTCGTCCAGTGTTGCCTCCTCTCCGCTGTCCCGCCAGTGTAGCACGTGCCAGACTCACTGTCACCGGTTCGCCAAACACCGTGACGCTTGCGCGATCCTGTCCGTCCTGTAAAGTCATTTCGTATCTCAAATGCAGGTGTGGTCGAGTGAACAGACCTGAACCGCAATACGACGTCACCTGGCGGCCGGAACTGGTGGCGCCGTCGGTCTTCATCGCTCCCGGAGCCGTGGTTGTGGGAGACGTGACCCTTGAGGCGGAGGTCAGTATCTGGTTCAACGCCGTGTTGCGAGGCGATACGGCACCGCTGGGTGTCGGCGCGGGCAGCAATATTCAGGATGGCGCCGTCGTCCATGCGGACCCGGGCTTCCCCGCCATTGTCGCGACGGGCTGCACCATTGGCCACAACGCGATCGTGCATGGCGCGCAGGTCGGCGACAACGCCTTAATTGGCATGGGCGCTATCCTGCTCAATGGCGTCGCCGTCGGCAGGGATTCGATCGTCGGCGCAGGGGCCCTGTTGACGCAAGGCAAACGCTTTCCCGCCGCATCGCTGATTCTGGGCAGTCCGGCGCGGGTTGTTCGCTCACTTTCGCAGGTGGAAATCGAGGCCAATCGCGCCAGCGCGCAGGCCTACGTGGCGAAGGCCGCCACCTTTCGACGCAGCCTGAACGGCTCCAGATGAAACCTGACCCTCTTGAGTTTTTCGCCGATGAATCGGGCCAGCGCCTTGACCTGGCCGTTCTCCGTCAACTGGGAGACCGCTTGTCGCGCTCGCAATTGCAGACCCTCATCAAGAATGGCGCCGTGCAAGTGGACGGTCAGCAGCGCAAGGCGGGCGAACGTCTGAGGGGCGGCGAACTCATTGTGCTGCAGTTGCCTGGCCCGGACGACACGCCCGGCGTCTTGCCGGAGCCCATCCCGTTGCAGGTCCTACACGAGGACGAGTATTTCGCCGTCATTGACAAACCGGCCGGCATGGTCGTGCATCCAGGCGACCACAATGAGCGCGGCACGCTGGTCGCCGCCGCCCTGGCCCGCTGGCCCGAATTGAGCGATATGCCCGGCGAACCCAAACGCGCCGGCGTCGTGCACCGTCTCGACAAGGACACCAGCGGGCTCATCCTGCTCGCCCTGCAGGACAGCGCCCGACGTCATCTCATGCGCCAGTTTCAGGAACGTCGCGTGTCCAAACGCTATCTGACCCTGCTGGAGCGCTGCCCGCCCGTTCGGGAGGGGATCATTGACGCGCCGATCGGGCGAGATCCGCGGCAGCGACAGCGCATGGCCGTTGTCGCCCGGGGCAAGTCGGCTATCAGCGATTATCGCGTGCTGGAACCGGGCCTGACGGGCGGGCGGGCGCTGGTCGAGGTACGGCCCCACAGCGGCCGCACCCATCAAATTCGCGTGCACATGGCGCACATTGGTTGTCCCATCGTCGCGGACAGCGTATATGGCCTGCGCAAGCAAAGGCTGCCTCTGGCGCGCCAGTTCCTGCACGCCGCGGGATTGACCTTCACGCATCCGACCGGGCATGAAGAGCTTTCGTTCCAGTCGCCCTTGCCCGCCGACCTTCAGGCCCTGCTCGACGACCTGCGCCCTTCCGGTTCCGGTTGAGATTGCAAGCCCCCGGCGGGAGGGTTATGCTTCCTGCAGGAGGGACGATGCCTTACATCAAGGTGGTCAGCGACGCGGAGGCGCAGGGCGCGGTCAGGCGCGAACTGGACCGCGCGCGTCAACGCGCCGGCCGGGTCTGGAACATCGTGCGCATCATGACGCCCAACGCGGAGGCATTGCGCACCTGCATGGACTTCTATTCGACCCTGATGTTTGGTGAATCGCCCCTCAGTCGCGCCCAGCGTGAGATGCTCGCCGTCGTCGTCAGCAAGGTCAATCACTGTCGTTACTGAACGTATGGCCACGCGCATGACCTCCGGGCCGAGGTCGACTGGTTCGAGAGCGAGGAGGCGGCCGACGCCTGGGTGGACAGCATCGCGCGGGACTGGCGCGAGGCCGACCTGGATACGGCCGATCGCGCGCTCTGTGCCTACGCCGACCGCCTGACGCGCGCGCCGCAGGGTATGGGGCCGCAGCAGGTCGAGGCATTGCGTACAGCCGGATTCAATGACTGCGCCATCCACGACGCCACGCAGGTAATCGGCTTCTTCAACTATATCAATCGCCTGGCGGACGCCCTGGGCGTGGAGCCGGAAGAATTCACGAGACGCTGGGGGGAATGCGACGGGCAGAGCTGACATCCCTGCATTCAATGACGCCATGCCCGATCCCCGTAATCACACTCCCGCCAGCGACAGGCCGCCCCTGCGGCAAGTCCTCTTCGCCATCGCCCTGCCGCTGTTGATCGTCACGAGCGCGGTTTCCCTGTGGCAGCAGACGCGACCGGAGCCCCTTGAAATCCGCGTCATTCCGCCGCCGCCCACCGCGACCCCCACTCCGTCGCCCACACCTGGCCCCGTGACCGTGTACGTCAGCGGGGCGGTGCACGAACCCCGGGTACTCAGACTTCCTCCCGGCAGCCGCGTAGAGGACGCCATCGAGTCGGCTGGCGGCCCGCTGGCCAGCGCAGATCTTGATCGCGTCAATCTGGCTGAAGAACTGCGGGACGGCATGCAGGTGCACGTGGCTGAACGCGGCCGGCCCTCGCCCTTGCTGGCCACCGGGGATCCACGCATCGACATAAACAGGGCGACGACGGAAGAGTTGCAGCAATTGCCCGGCGTCGGGCCCGTACTGGCGCAGCGCATAATCGCCTGGCGCGAGGCCCAGGGGAGTTTCGCGGCGCTGGAGGACCTGGATGCCGTGACTGGCGTCGGGCCCTCCCTGCTGCGTCAGCTGGAAGGGTTGCTGCGCTTCGACTAACCGACCCGCCTGCCGTTCAGGGTGTCGAAATAGAGGACGCCTTCCGGGTCCGGTTCGCAGCGCAGGGTGTTTCCCGGCTGGACCTGAAAGTTCGCCGGTACGGAGACTCGCCAGCGTTCCCGCCCTTGCTGCAAGTCGAGAAGTTGGTAGCGTTCGGCGAAAAATGGCGTCACGCGCTCGACGACGGCCGGCACGCCCCCTTCCGCAACCAGGCGGATGCGGTCCGGGCGGATGCCCATGGTGATCAGGGCGCCGTCTTCCAGGTCTTTGCGTATGGGCAAGCCGGCAAAGCTGCGTCCGCGCCAGCTGCCCCCGGAGGCGCGGCCCCGGAATTCGTTCATCAGGGGGGTGCCGATGAAACCGGCGACGAAGAGGTTGGCGGGGCTTTCGTAGAGCTCGCGGTAGCTGCCGACCTGCTCGATACCGCCGTCGCGCATGACGGCGATGCGCTGCGCCAGCGCAATTGCCTCAATCTGATCGTGCGTGACGTAGACCGAGGTGACCGGGAAGGCGTTGAGCAGTCGCTTCAGTTCCACGCGCGCCTGGGCGCGGATCTTCGCATCCAGATTGGCGAAGGGCTCGTCAAAGAGGAACAGGCGCGGGTCGCGGGCCAGGGCGCGCGCTATCCCGACTCGCTGCACTTCGCCACCGGAAAGGTGCTTTGGCCGCTTCTCAAGCAAGGCATCCAGGCCGATGCCGGTGATCTTCGCCACTTCCTTCACGCGATCCGGCAGTTCCTCGTCCCGCTTGCGTATATTAAGAAACAGACCCACGCTGCGCCGGCCTTCCCAGTGAGGCATCAGGGCGCCGTTCTGAAACACCATGCCAATGCCGCGGTCTTTCATTTCGATTTCGTTCAACGCCTGGCCGTCATAGAAGACCTCGCCGGAATCCGGCGTTTCCAACCCCGCGATCAGACGCAAAAAGGTGGACTTGCCGCAACCGGACGGACCCAGCACGCCGAGCACTTCACCGTCTTCCAGTTTCAGGGACACGCCATCAACCGCCCGCACGTCGCGGCGAACGCCTTCCACTTTTCGGCTGAAACTTTTGCTGACCTTGCGTAAGGTGATTGTGGCCATGCACAGAACTCCTCTGCTATGATTGTACCCGCCTGAAACGCTGCCACAAGACGATACAGGATGCCGATGGACACGATCGACCTGCGCAGTGACACCGTGACCTGGCCCACCGACGAGATGCGCGCTGCCATGGCGCAGGCGGAAGTCGGTGACGACGTCTATGGCGACGACCCCACGCTCAATCGCCTCGAGGCTGAGGCAGCCGAAATGCTTGGCAAGGAGGCGGCGCTCTTCGTCGCCAGCGGGACGATGGGCAATCTCACCGCCCTGCTCACCCATTGCCAGCGCGGCGACGAGGTCATCCTCGGCAAGCAGGCGCACATCTTCCGTTCCGAGGCGGCCAATGCCGCTTCCTTTGGCGGCATTCAACTCAACACCCTCGAGTTGAATCCGGACGGTACGCTGGACCTGGACCAGATCGAGGGCGCCATCCGCGAGGACGATGAACACATGCCCCGCACGCGGCTGATCGCCCTCGAAAACACCCAGGGCTCCCTGTATGGCGTGCCCGTCAGCGGCGCCTACACCGACAGTGTTGGCGAATTCGCCCATGCCCATGGTCTGAAACTGCATATCGACGGCGCACGAATCTTTAACGCCGCGGCCGCCCTTGGCACACCGGTCAGCGACCTCGTGGCCGCGGCCGACAGCGTCGCCTTCTGCCTGTCCAAAGGCCTGTGCGCGCCGGTGGGCTCCCTGCTGCTGGGTGACGCGTGTTTCATTGCGGAGGCCAGACGCACGCGCAAGGCGCTGGGGGGCGGCCTGCGACAGGCGGGTATTCTGGCCGCCGCCGGTCTGGTAGCGTTGCGCCGCATTCCGCAGCGCTTGCACGAAGACCACGCCCACGCCTGCATGCTGGCGGAAGGCCTCGTGGACATCCCGTGGGTCAGCGTGGACCCGACCCTCGTCTACACCAACATGGTCTATCTGGAACTGTCGCCAGAGGCTCCACTCTCGGTGGAAGCGCTTGCCACACGGCTGCTGGACGAATACAACGTGCAGATCGCCCGTAACCGTTACTCGCCCACGACAATTCGCCTGGTGACCCATTACTGGGTGACCGCCAATGATGTTGAACAGGTGCTGCGAGGATTCCGTCAAATTCTCTCATGAAGCGGCCGGAAGACCTGGACCAATTCGGGGAAAATGAGGACTCCCTGCCAGACGGCGAAGAACCGGAGGGCCTGGTCCCTGACGACCCGGGGCATGAAACGGGCACACCAGAGGCGGAACCGGGCGATGATGACGACGTCCTGCCCGCCGGAATCGCCGGCCGCAATGACCCGCTATTCGCCCTTCTCCTCCTGCTGGCGCTCTCCCTCGGCCTGACCGCACTTCCCGCCGGCCAGCATGACCTGCGTCTTGTGCTCCTGTGGCTGGCGATGTCCGGCTACGGCGTGGCCAACTGGCTGCTGGCGGATGGCGAACAAATCGACGTCGAGACGCCCGCAAACCTGGCATGGGGCGTGACCTTTGCGCTGGTGCTTTCCGGCCCCATGCTGGTTTTCGGGGAAAACACTTTGGGGGCCATCAGTCAGCGCATGTTTGGCGGCCTGCGCAGCAGTTCCCTGCTCGCCCTGTTGATTTTCGTCATTCCACTGGCGGAAACGCTCTTTTTTCGCGGCCTGTTGCAGCAACGCTTCGTCTTTTGGCTGACCGGCCTGATGGCCAGCCTGTGGTCTATTCTGCTTTACCTTCCCCTGCTGGACGTCTCCCGCTTTCCGGCGATCGGTTTGATCGTCTCTACCGCACTGCTCATGATGAACTTGCTTTATGGTTACGTGAGACAGCGAAACGGCCTGGCTGCCGCCTGGCTATGTCAAATCGGCGTCAACCTGACGTTGATCTTCCTGCCCTTTGTCGCCAGCCAGGGCTATTGAGCCTGATTGAGCGTTTCTGCCTGGCCTTCCCGCGCCAGCAACTGTTCCATGAGCAAGCCTCCCTCATTTCTTTGGGGCAGACGGCTCAGATAGTGTTCCGTTACGGCGACGTTGCCATGGCGCAGCAGCCGACTGATCACGTCCACCGTCACGCCGGCTTCCTGCAATGTGCCGGCGACCGAGCGACGTAGATCATGGGGCGCAACGTGGCCCAGCCCGGCCTGCTGTGAGGCGAGATCGACGATGTGCCAGATGCCTTCCGTTGACAGTCCGTCATCGCTGATGCGGCCGCCCTTCCACAAACGTCGCAGCAGCGGCGCGTCCCCGTCGACCGGACCCTGCCCGGCCAGGGCCTGGCGCCAGTCCTGCAGGGCCTCCAGTGCCGACGCAGGTAAATCCAGCACGGCAATGCTGTTGCCCTTCCCCCGTACGCGCAGTACGGGCCGGCCATTCTGCACGCTGAAGTCATCAAGGCGCAGAGTCGCCAACTCCTCACGTCGCAGCGCCAACGTACACATCAGGCAAAGCACCAGGCGGTTGCGCAACTTCTGGTTGCTGTTGTTGCCGACACGCTGTCCAGCGGCGACAAGGCGCCTGATTTCATCGGTGTCCAACCAGCGACCCGCGCGTCGGCCACCGGCCGCCTTTGGTGAACGGACGTTGGCCATGGTGGCGCCGACCACGTCTTCCAGCCAGCCCGCCTCCACCAGCAGTTGGGTCAGCGTGACGACCGCCGCGCGCGCCTGATCGATCGAGGGACGACTTTGCCCCTTCTCCGCCAGCCAGCCAAGCCAGGCGCGCAGGCGCGCCGCGCTCAGGGTCTCGCACAGCGTGGCGAGCGGCAGGGCGCGCATACGGGCGATGCGGTGGTCCCCGCGTGTGCGCGGCAGACCGGCGTGATCCGCAAGCCAGGCGTCGATCCAGCGATAGTAGGCGCGATGCGTATGCGGGCTGGAGGTTCGGCCTGGCAGGGCGTGTAAGAGGTCGAATGACGGTTCCACGCTCTCGCTCAACGTCAACGCGGAGTTTCCGGATTTTTGACGGCTCATGGGGCCAGTATAGCCTGCGGCCGACCGTTCTGCGGCAGGCCACTCAGCCCGTTGACTGTAGCGGTCGTTCCGCGACGGGTTTCCATTCCAGGTCCAGCGGGCCGATGTAGTTGGCGCTGGGCCGGATGAGGCGGTTGTTGCGCTTTTGTTCAAAGATATGGGCCGACCAGCCGGCGATTCGGCTCATGACGAAGAGCGGCGTAAACATGTCCACGTCCAGGTCGATCGTGTAAAGCAGGATGGCGCTGTAGTAGTCCACGTTCGGAAACAGGCGTCTCTGGATGAAGAAGTCTTCGGCGCGGGCGGCCAGTTCCAGTTTTTCGGCGATATCAAACCATTTGCTGTTGCCGGTGCTGTCGGCGAGGGCGCGGGCATGTCGCTTGAGTACACCGGCCCGCGGGTCGGGGGCCTTGTAGACGCGATGGCCGATTCCCATGATACGACGCCGTTTGTTCAGCACCTCGTCGCTGAACCAGTCCGGCACACGGCAGGGATCACCGATTTCCATGAACATGTTCATGGCCGCCGTGTTGGCGCCGCCATGGGCCGGCCCCTTCAACGCGCCGATGGCGGCCACGACGGCGCTGTGGATGTCTGATTCGGTCGCCGTGACCACGCGGGCGGTGAAGGTGCTGGCATTCATGCCGTGCTCGGCCAGCAGCACCAGATACACGTTTAGCGCCGCCGACGCCGTCTCATCCGGCTTGACGCCACGTAACATATAAAGAAAGTTCTGCGCAAGCGACAAATCGCTGCGTGGCGCGATCGGATCTGCGCCCTGACGCAGCCGGATCCAGGCGGCGCACAGCGTGGTGATTTGACCGGTCAGGCGAACGGCCTTGCGGCGCGACGCTTCCAGCGAGTTGTCCGCTGCGTCAGCGTCGTGGAAGGAAAGCGCAGCCACAGCCGATTCCAGAACGGCCATGGGCTCGGCATCAGCAGGATAACTGCGGACTTGTGTCAGCAGGTCATCGGGCAGGCTGGCGTTGCCGGCAATTTCATGGCGCAAGGCTTCCAGTTCTGCGGCGTCCGGCAGACGATTGTTCCAGAGCAGGAAGACGACTTCCTCGAAGGAAGCATGGGCGGCCAGGTCCTCAATACGATAACCGCCGTAGGACAGCCTGCCAGCCGCCCCGTCCACCAGGCTGGTACGAGTCTCCCCGACTACAACTCCCTCCAGCCCCCTGTTTGCCTGCTCGCTCATGCTCGCTCCCCGGCGAATCTACGAACCTCAATCCCTCTTGCCAGTGCCGGATAACATTGGGACGCCAGCTGCGGGGGCGGCCAGTATAGCAACGCCCTCCCCCTGAATCAACGCCCGCCTCACGGCAGTCACCGGCCAGCGCTTGCACCCGGCAACTGCGCATGATACACTGCCCACATGAGTTTCTCCCCTGCCGCAGTCTTTCCATATACAGTCTGTACCTGTCCCTGACCAGATTTCACACCCGGGACGCTGTATCATTTTGCAGCAGTGGCGCCAGTGCCAACCCTCCCGGTTGGCGTTTTGTTTGAGTGGAGAGTCGTGAAATGCCCGTCCGCATCTCGCAGGAACTGCAGGCGCACATTTTTCACCATCTGGAGCAGACCTGGCCCAATGAGGGCGGAGGTTTTCTCCTGGGCGAGGTTGCGCAGGACGTGGCAACGGTGTGCGAAAGCATCGCCGTTGAAAACGTCTTTGAGGCGGCCGAACAGCACCATCGCTATGCGATGACGCCGCAGGACTGGATGCGTCTGGAAGACGAGGCCGACCTGCGCGGTCTGGCCTTGCTCGGCTATTACCACAGCCATCCGGATTCCCCGGCCATTCCATCGGACTACGACAAGGAACATGCCCTGCCCAACTTCGTCTATCTCATCACACGGGTTCAGGCCGGTGCTGCCCGGGAAATGCTCGCCTGGCGCCTGAGGACGGATCGCAGTCGCTTTGACGGTGAGACGCTGGAGGTTGTCAACGACTGAAAGGCCGGGTGCGCGGGCCGCAGGGTGTAGCGATGCATGACCAATGCGACGTGAGCGGGTTCGACTCCCGCGCGCACCATTTTAGGTATACTGCAGGCATTAGCCGCGAGGAGTTGCAAGAGTATGGTCACAGTACGTATTCCCAGCCCCCTGCGCGCCTACACCGGGGAGCAGGCCGTCGTGGAAGTGGACGGCGCTACCATCGGTGCCGCGCTGGAGGACCTGACCGCGCGCTATCCGGAGTTGCGGCAACACCTTTACGAAGGGCAGGAGTTGCGCAACTTTGTCAACGTCTTCCTGGGTGAAGAAGACATTCGTTTTCTGGACGGGCTGGAAACCGGCCTCGACGCGGGTGACAGCCTGCGCATCATTCCCAGTATCGCCGGGGGCCGGGCGGGGCGCGTAAGAGCCCTTTCCCTCCGGCAGGAGTAAAGGTTAGGCATCATGCAGGCACTGGTAAGCAATTCCGGCACGCTGAGTAACGATGAAATACGGCGCTACAGCCGCCATATCATCATGCCCGAAGTGGGCATCGAGGGGCAGCGCCTGCTGAAGTCGTCCAGCATCCTGCTCATTGGCACCGGCGGTCTCGGCAGCCCGCTGGCGCTCTATCTGGCGGCCGCCGGCACCGGTCGGATTGGCCTGGTGGATTACGACGTCGTCGATGAAAGCAATCTGCAACGGCAAATCATTCACGGGCAAAGCACACTGGGCACCAGCAAACTGGAAAGCGCCGCCGCGCGCATCCGCGACATCAACCCCTTCACGCAAATCGACACCTACAATGAGCCCCTCACGTCGGCCAATGCCTTGCGCCTGATGGAGCCCTACGACGTCATCATTGACGGGACGGACAACTTCCCGACGCGTTATCTGGTCAACGACGCCTGCGTCAAGCTGGGGAAACCCAACGTCTACGGCAGCATCTTTCGCTTCGAGGGGCAACTGAGCGTGTTTTACGCAAAGCAAGGGCCCTGCTACCGCTGCATGTTCCCGGAGCCGCCGCCGCCAGGTCTGGTCCCCAGCTGCGCCGAAGGCGGGGTTCTTGGCATCTTGCCGGGCACGATCGGCACCCTGCAGGCCACCGAGGCTATCAAATTGTTACTGGGCATCGGGGAGCCGATGATCGGTCGCATGCTCCTTTATGACGCACTGGAAATGACTTTTACGACCATTCGCGTACGTCGCGACATCGCCTGCCCGGTCTGCAGCATCCCGCCCGGGCAGGTCGAACTGATCGACTACGAGCAGTTCTGCGGTATGCCGGCGCATGATCGCAGCACGTTTGGTCAGGAAAACGGGCATCAGGAAGCGGAATATCTCATTGAGGAAATCAGCGCAACGTTGCTGAAGGAGCGCCTCGACGCCGGCGATGACCTGCTGGTGCTGGACGTGCGCAACCCCATCGAATGGGAGATCGCCGCGCTCGACGACACGCTACGGATTCCCAAGCCGCAGATTGAGGCCGCCATGAACGACGTGCTGGCCGGTGTCCGTTCACGCGAGGAAACGGTGCTGGCCGAAATCCCGGATGACAAGGACATCGTGCTGCACTGCCGCACCGGCATCCGCAGCGCAGATTCCATCGCCTTCCTGAAGCGCCTGGGCTACAAAAACAAATTGCTGAACCTGAGCGGCGGCATCCACGCCTGGTCGCGGGAAATCGACCCGTCCCTGCCGATCTACTGACGCGGGTGGCGCCAGGTTACGCACCAGCTGGCTGAATCCGGACGCAGGGACTCTTTGACACTTCCGTCCGGACGCGGCCAGGTGGGCGCTTTTGTCCCTCTTTCAACCTGGTCACAACGAGCGTTTACTCCGGGCGTTCCATGTCCCGGAAATTGAATGGTCTAGTCCGGCGCTGCCTCCGCGTACTCGGGTGGCATCGGCACTTCCTCGACCATGTAGATGCGAAAGCCGCGCTTCCGGTAGTTTGTGAGCGCATGAGGACCGTCCAGATTGCAGGTGTTCACCCAAATGCGGCCGGCGCCATCGTCCCAGGCGCGCTGCAACCCCAGACTGAGTAGATGCTTGCCCAGTCCGCGCCCGAAGTAATTCACGCGCAAACCAAAGTAGGCCACCTCGGTATGCGGGCCGACGCGAGCCAGTTCAATGTAGCCCGCCGGCGTGCCGGCTACGTAAAGGACATCCACCGAGACGCCAGGCCTTTCCAGTTGCTTGCGCAATTTGCCGCGATCCATAATCAGGCGACCGAACCAGCGCCATGGCCTCCCCACCGCGCCGTAGAGGAACAGGTAAAAGTCCAGGTCCACCGGCTCCAGCGGCAGGACCCGGCAATCAGCCAACGCTCCGGAATCAAGGAAGGCCGGGCGGAACTGTTCCCTCTCGGTCATCTCCAGATACGTAATGACCAGGGTCTCGGGAATCAGGGTCATGGCTCCCCCAGGAAAACGAAATGGGATTGTAGCAGACGCCCGGGGGCAGCGACTGCTATACTGGCCAAGTCCTGATGGATTCGGGGAAGACCATGAATCTGGAACTGGGTGAAGAGCGCCTGCAGGCGCAGCGCATGGTACGCGACTTTGTGGAGCGCGAGGTCGGGCCGCACATCGCCACCTGGGACCGCGAACAGCGCATGGATCCTGCCCTGCTCCCACGCATGGGCGAACTGGGCATCCTCGGAATCTGTCTGCCGACGCGCTACGGCGGTCAGGGCTACGACTACCTCACCCTCGGTCTCGTCTGCGAGGAACTGGAGCGCATGGACACCTCCCTGCGCGTGATCATGTCGGTCCACATGGGCCTGAACAGCCTTGCCCTGCTTCAATGGGGCAACGACGAGCAAAAACGACGCCTGTTGACGCCCCAGGCCCTGGGTGATGAGATCGGCGCCTTTTGCCTCACCGAACCGGGGGCCGGCAGTGACGTGGCCGCCCTGCGCGCCACTGCCCGACGCGACGGCGATGCCTATATTCTGAACGGCGAAAAGATGTGGATCAGCCTGGCGACGAGGGCGGACAACTTCCTCGTGATGGCCCGGCATGATCCCGATGCCGGGGCGACACAGGGGCTGACAGCATTCATGGTCACGCGCGACATGGCCGGCGTAACTACGGGCGATATCCATGGCAAACTTGGCATCCGCGCCGGATCCACCGGCTGGGTCGCCATGCAGGACGTTGCCGTCCCGGTCGAGAATCGCCTGGGCGAGGAGGGTGAGGGCTTCAAAATCGCCATGTCCAGCCTGGACAACGGACGCTACACCGTTGCCAGCGGCGCGACCGGCCTCCTCCGCGCCTGTCTGGATGCCAGCCTGCGTTACGCCCGGGAACGGCGCAGTTTCGGCGAGCCGATCGGCCAACATCAACTGGTCAAGCAAAAGCTGGCGTACATGCAGCAGTGGTACGACTGCGCCCGCCTGCTCTGGTTGCAGGCCGGCTGGCTCAAAAACCGCGGGCAACGCAACACGCGCGAGACCGGCCTGGCCAAGTGGTACGCGACCGATCACAGCGTGAAGGCTGCGCTGGAAGCCGTTCAACTGCACGGTGCCTATGGCTACAGCGACGAGTTTCCGGTCGAGCGTTACCTGCGCAACAGCAAGGGCGCGACCATTTACGAAGGTACCAGTGAAATACACCAGCTGATGCAGGCGGACTACGCGCTTGGCCTGCGCCAGGACAGGCCCCTGCGTTGCGAATTGCCCGCCTGGGACGAAGACTTCTGGCTTGGTGACGACGTCGCGCCCTGATGGATGATGGCCCGTGAAGATTGTCTTTTACGGTGATGAATTGCTGCAGGGACTTCCTGGCGCGGACATCGTCGAAGAGGTCGCAACCGGTCTGCGCGGGCACAGATTCGTCCTGCGGGGCCGCTTTGGGGATACCAGCCTCAACCTCTACCAACGCGTGGAGACGGACGTGCTGGCCCATGGCCCGGACGCGGTCTTCATCATGGCCGGGCTGCACGACGCCATCAGCCAGAGCGAAGCTGCCCTGCGCCCCTGGTACCGCTGGCGAAAGGGCCTGCGCGGCGGTCGCCTCTCGACGATTGCCTGCCGTGAAAACCTTCGCGCCATTCTGGAAATACTCGGGCGTCACGACATCAACACCTGGGTCGCCACGCCACCCGCAGAGTATCGTCCGCCACTGGTCGCCGCCCTGGAAGAAGTCAACTCGGCTACGCGGCAGCTCTGTGACGAACTGCAAGTGCCCCACCTGGACTTGCAGCAGCGCATGACGCCTGCAGGCATCCCGTCACGACCTCCCTTGCAGTTGACCTGGCTGCTTCGCGCCTGGAGCTGGCAATGGCGCGCACCGGACTACGAGCTACTGCGGCGACGCGGCCAGTTCAACTACAGTTGTGACGGCCTGCACCCCACGCCCGACGCTGCCAAAGTCATGGCGCAGGCTATCGTGGACTTCCTGCGCGAGCAGGGATTGCCCGGATGAAAGCGCTACGTGAACCGCTGGATCGCCTGCTGCGCAGCAGGCAGGCCACACTCAGGGACCTGCAGGCCCCCGACAACGACGCCGCGCTTCAGGCCCTGCGGCGCATGCAGGCCAGGGGCTGGACACAGGACGGCACCCTTTGCGGCCTCGCCATCAAGGACGCGCAGTGGCAGCAGGCACGTCTGGCCCGCGCCAGTCTGAAAGGCATTGACCTGCGCGCCGCAAGACTTGATGGCGCTTATTTTCACGCGGCCGATCTGTCCAACGCCATTCTGGACGAAGCCTGCCTGTTATACGCCAACCTTTGCGACGTCCTGCTGATCGACGCCAGTTTGCGGAGGGCCGAACTGCGCAGCGCCCATCTGGCGGCCGCCGATATGCGCGGTGCAGACCTGCAGAATGCCGACCTGCGCGCCGCCAACCTGTGGCGGGCGGACCTGCGGGGCGCGAATCTTGCCGGGGCCCTGCTGGATGGCGCAAACCTGCGCGCAGTGCGCAGAGACACCTACACTCGAATGAACGATTGACACTCTGGTACATTTCTTCAGCATGCATGCCGGTCACGTTAAACTGGTGGCAGCCACGAAACAGGAGGTGCGTCCTTGCACATCGTCACTTTCACCCGCAGTACGCCGGACACGGCGGCGCGGCTGACCGTCGACGCCGACGGTTCTGTCAGCCAGGGAGACGCCGCCATGGTCGTCAACCCCTGGGATGAATACTCGCTGGAAGAGAGCATCGCCCAGGCGGAGGACCGGGGAGGAACAGCTACTGTCATCGCCATTGGCCCGGAAGTGCATGAGGAAGCCTTGCGCCAGGCCCTGGCCATGGGGGTCAACGCGGCCCTGCGCATTGACGATCCGGTGCTTGCGGCAGCGGACAGCATTGGCTGGGCGACCGCGGCGTCGGCGGCCATCCGCAAGCTGGACAATGTCGACCTGATCATCTTTGGCAAGGAAGCCGTCGACGTGGGCAGCGACCAGCACCAGATCCAGGCGGCCAGACTGCTTGACTGGCCCTTCATCGGCGCTGTTTCCCGCATTCTTGAACTGGATGCCGCGGGCGGCAGGCTGCGCGTGGAACGCTCGCTGGAACAGGGAAGACAGCTGCTCGACTGTCGGCTTCCGGCCGTCATCAGCGTGCTTAAGGACATCAACGAACCCCGCTATCCCTCCTTTATGGGCATCCGCCGCGCTTCCCGCGCAAGCATTCCGCTGTGGTCACTGGCAGACCTGAAGCTTGAGTTGCCGAATCCGCTGACGCGGCAACTCAAACTGGAGGAACCGCCCCAACGCGTGGCCGAAGCCGAACTGCTGTCCGGTACGCCGGCGGAGCAAGCCGGCGCGCTGATCGAACGTCTTGAGAAGGAGCAGGTCCTGTGAGCGCCATCTTTGTCTGGATCGAGACTGATTCGGGATCCGCCATTCCGCTCAGCCAGGAAGCGCTGGGCGCAGCTGCGGCCCTTGCCTCCGAACTGAAATTGCCCCTTGTGGCGCTGGTCTTCGGTGAGGATGCCGGCGCCATCGCCAGGGACATGGCGGCGGACGAGGCGCTGGTCTGCGAGGACGAGACACTGACAAATCTGCGCCTCGAGCCCTGCGCCGCCCTGCTGACCCAACTGGTCCGGGACCGGCGTCCCCATGCCTTGCTGGCGCCCGGCACAATCCGGGGGCGGGAGCTGCTGGCCTCCTCGGCATCCGACCTCGGCGCCAGCCTGCTGACCGAAGTCAGCGGGATCGTGGCGCAGTCGGACGGTGCCTTGCGCGTCACTCGACCCGTCTACGCCGGCAAGCTGTCAGAGACCGCGCAGGGGTCGCCGTCGCAGACGCAGTACCTTTGCCTGCGCGCCCGCGCCTTTCCGCCCGCTGCACCGCGAGAGGATGCGGACACCCCCGTCACCGCTGTAGTACCGGTCCTCGGCGAGGACGGCATTGCCACCAAAGTCGCGGAGGTCACTCCCGCGGCAGGCGAGGTCAGCCTTGGCGACGCCGCCATCATTGTGTCCGGCGGGCGCGGCATGTCCGCCAATCCGGCGCAGCCACCGGCCGACGCGCCCGACGGCGCGGTCTGGAAGGCGCAACATGGCTTCGAGCATACCTTGACGCCGTTGGCATCCGAACTCGGGGCGGCGATAGGCGCCAGCCGTGCAGCGGTGGACGCGGGCTACATTGACTACGCCCATCAGGTGGGCCAGACAGGCAAGGTCGTGAGTCCCGATCTGTATATCGCCTGCGGAATCTCCGGCGCCATTCAACACCAGGCCGGTATGCGCAGCAGCAAAACTATCGTCGCCATCAACCGCGATTCTGACGCGCCCATCTTTCGCCTGGCGCATTACGGTCTGGTCGGCGACCTCTACGAAATCGTGCCGGCCCTGACGGCAGCCCTGCGCGCCCGCAGCGGCGCGAGCTGAGGCCCTGCTGGACAGCTCGTTAATCCCGTGTTATCCTGAGCGCCATGGGGGGTGACATGGCTTCGACAGGGGAGGCTGGTTCTGTGTTGCAGGCCGCAGCGCCCGGGACTGCGTTAAAACGGGCAAGGCATACAACTGCCGACGATTACAATCCCATCGCGCTGCCCATCGCCGCTTAGGCGATGAGTAGCGTAGCCAGCCTTGCGAGGCTGGCCGTTCGCCCCGCCCGTCTTCACCCGGACGGTCCGGCGGGCGTCACCAAAGGTGAAGTGCGTCTCCGTTGACGCCGATAAGGCGGAGGCAAAGAGTGATCGGCTGGTCTGCACAAGACCGGGTTGGCCAGGCAATGCGCAGACGAGAATGAAGAGCCAACTATGCCTGTAGAAGCACAGGGTTGAATCTTCTGGACAGCGGTTCGATTCCGCTCACCTCCACTCCAGGCCGCCCGTAGCGTTTCGGGCGGTCTTGTGTACCTGGAGGTCCCGTGCGGCTTCACGTTTCCCTGCCGTTTTTGTTTGTTACCTTCGCCCTGCTGACGGCTTGCCAGCGCCAGAATAACGTCGAACTCACTTTGGTCGCACGCGGACTCAACCTGGAGACCCAGATATCTGCCCTGCGGGAAACTGCCACCGTCGGCGCCGAGCGCCTTGAAGTTACGCTCGATTACATGGCCACACGCGTCGAATTTGCCCGCCGCCAACGTCAGGAACTGGATGCCACCCTGAGCGCCAGGGGCACTCCTTTCCCTGGCAGCATCAGCGGCCCCACTGGCACACCCTTTCCGCTGCCGGATAACGTAAGCTCCGCCCCGACCGTTCCAGTTGCCACGGAACTGCCCCTGCAGTTTTCCGAACAGGCGCGTTTTACGGACATCGTGATGGCGGCCTCCGTTCGCGACAATGATTGCGCCAGTCAGCCTCAGTTCGACTTCAGGGCCAACGCCGAGCGCATCTATGTCGTCGCCACGGCCTGGAACATTCGGGCAAACACGCAGATCGCGGCGCGCTTCGTCATCTCGGGACGCGAATCCCTGCTGGAGTGGCGTCCGGGTGCGCCAATCAACGGTAATTGCATCTGGTTTTACATTGAACAAAGCGACCTGCCCTTCGTCGCCGGAAACTGGAGCGTTCGCCTCGAAATCAATGGCGTTCCTGCAAGTGACTTCGTGACCTTCAGCATTCGCGACCTGTAATGCCGGTCGCTGTACATTACAGGAGCCTGAGATGACCCGCAGCTTTCTGATCGACACCGACACCGCCTCGGATGACGCCGTGGCCCTGATCATGGCCCTGCGGGCCCCGGACGTAGACATACGCGCGTTGACCATCGTCTCTGGCAACGTGGACGTGGCGCAGGGCGTGCGCAACGCCCTCACCACGATGGAGTTTTGCGGTCGCAACGACGTGCCCGTCTATGCCGGCGCCGACCAGCCGCTGCTGCGTTCCAATGCGCGCGCGGACTGGTTTCACGGCCTTGACGGCATGGGCAACATGAACTACCCGCCGCCCCAGGCCCAGGCAGCCGGGGGCCACGCCGTCGATGCCCTGGTCAACACGATCCGCGATAACCCGGGTATCGTGCTTGTAACTCTCGGGCCTCTGACCAACGTCGCCCTGGCGTTGGCGCGCGCGCCGGAGATCGTCGGCATGGTCAGTCGTTGCGTGGTGATGGGGGGCACGGCCTGGTCGGTCGGCAACGTATCGCCCGCCGCCGAATTCAACGTCTGGCACGACCCCGAAGCCGCCCGCATGGTCTTCCTGTCCGGCCTGCCCGTTGAGATGGTTGGCTGGGAACTGAGTCGCTTTGACGCCGCCCTGTCCCAGGAGGACATCGCTCACGTGCGCAGTCTGGATACACCGCTGGCGCACTTCAGCATCGACTGCAACCGCAGCGCCATGGAAGCCATTCAAATTCAGTCCGGCGAAGACAACCTGGACCTGCCGGACCCGGTTGCCATGGCCATCGCGCTGGAGCCGGATATTTGCACCCGCAGCGGCCGCCATGCCGTGGAAATCGAGACGCAAAGTGAGTTGACCCGCGGCATGACCATCGTCGACCAGCTCGACAATGCCGGGGACGTGCGTAACCGGCATACCTGGGCGCAGGCGCTGGCCGCCAACGTGACCGTCTGCTGGAAAATCGACGTGCCGCGCTGGAAGCAACTGCTCTATCGTTCGCTGGTCTGAGGGGACTGCCGGGCGACAATCTACTCCCGCAACTTGCCATGCAGCATGGCCGCGGGCCCGTGGTTGCCATTCAGCGCCAGCAATTCCTCCAGCACGGACAGCGCTTCGTCGTTTCGCTCTTGTTGCCCCAGCCATTGCGCCAGCGTCCACAGACGCCTCACGGCCTTGCGAGGGTTTCCCAGCGCCAGCCACTGCGTCGCCAGTTGTCTTTGCGCGTCGACCCGCGACGGGTCCAGCTTCAGGGCCCGTTCCTGCAACAAAAGCGAACGATCTGTGTCACCGAGTCCTTCATGCAAGGCCGCCGCGCGCAGCATCCACCCGGCCGCCTCCTGCGGCCGTTCCAGACGCAACAAGGTGCGGCCAATGCGTTCCGGCGGTCCCGGGTCCCCGGGGTTGAGTTCCTGCGCCCGCTGCCAACGCTCCAGGTCCTCTTCAGGAGACTCGCGACGCTTCTGCGTCGTCTCCCGCGTTCCATCGCCATTGTGCCGGGTCATGGCGGTTTCCGTTCCCGACTGCAACCAGGTCTCCACGGCGTCGGCGGCCCGTCCCACCATCTCCTGCGCCCTGATCAGGTCATCGCCGCGCAGGGGTTTCAACACCCAGGCGCTCGGCTCCATACGACCGGGCGGTCGCCCGATACCCAGGCGCAGCCGGCTGAATTCGCGCGTGCCCAGTTGATTGATGATGTCCTGCAGGCCCCGTTGCCCGCCCGCGCCGCCGCCCGGTCGCATGCGCATGGTCCCTGCCGACTGGTCAAGATCATCAAGCACAACCAGCAGACGCTCCGTTTCAATGCGCCAGTAACGCAACAAACTGCCCGTCGGCTGTCCGCTGCGGTTCATGTAGCCCAGGGGTTTGGCCAATATCACAGATTGACCCTGAATTCTGCCTTCCGCCAGAAGCGCGCCCTGGGCGCTGCGAATGAACTGCAGGGCATGTCGTCGCGCCAGTTCGTCCAGCACAAACCAGCCCACGTTGTGACGCGTCCGCTCGTACCTGCGGCCCGGGTTGCCCAGGCCGACGATCAGCCAGCGGTCGCTCACGCCGGCCTGCCAGAGAGGGCGTCAGCTTCCGGGCGAAACTGGGTCTCGTAGAGTTTCCGGTAAAGGCCGCCTTTGGCCAGCAGGCTACCGTGTGTGCCGCGCTCCACGACGCGGCCGCGGTCCAGCACGAGGATCAGGTCGGCCGCCAGAATGGTGCTGAGCCGGTGCGCAATCACCAGCGAGGTGCGGCCCTGCATGACGGTCTTCAACGCTTCCTGGATCAGGGCCTCGGACTGGCTGTCCAGATGACTGGTGGCCTCGTCGAGCACCAGAATGCGCGGGTCCTTCAGAATGACACGCGCGATGGCGATGCGCTGCTTTTCGCCGCCGCTGAGGCGATAACCCCGCTCGCCCACCAGGGTGTCATAACCCTTTTCCAGATCGGCGATGAAACTGTGGATGTTGGCGGCGCGACAGGCGGCCTCCATTTCCTCTTCGCTGGCATCCAGTCTGGCATAACGCAGGTTGCTGCGAATGCTGTCGTGAAAGAGATAGGTCTCCTGCGTGACCATACCGATTTGGCCGACAAGCGACTTTAGCGACACGTCACGCAAATCGTTGCCGTCGACCAGGATGCGCCCCCGGTCCGGGTCGTAGAGACGAGGGATTAACCAGGTCATGGTGGACTTGCCCGCGCCACTGGGACCCACCAGGGCCACCAGCTGGCCCGGCCTCATGGTGAAACTGATATCATCCAGGGCCTTTTCGCGCGCCTGACTGTTGCTGGCTTCGGTAGTGCCACGAGACCGCTTCAGTCGTTCCTCCCGCTGCGAAACGCCGGAAAAGACCGTGAAGTCTTCCATCCGCCCGTACCGCATGACGTCCCTGAGCAGGCTGCTGCCGCTTTCGCGATAGCTGAAACTGACGTCTTCGAAAGTCAGTTCGCCGCGGGGACGCACAAGCTCGACCGGATTCTCCCGCTCGGCGATCTCCAGCGGCAGATCGATCACCTCGAAAACGCGCTCGAAGCTGACCATCGACTGGGCGAAGGCGACCGGCGCGTTGGTCAGCATTCGCAACGGGCCATAAAGCTGGGTCAGGTAAGCGCTGAAGGCCACGATGGTGCCGATGGTGAACACTTCCTCAATGACCAGCAGGCCACCCACCCAGTAGACTAGGGCCGTGCCAATGGCGCTTACCAGACCGATGAGAATGAAAAACTGTCCGCTGGTCACCGCCTGGTCCACGCCGGTTGCACGCAGTGCGCCGGCGCGTTCACTGAAACGCGCGATTTCGCTGTCGATTCGCCCAAAAAGTTTGACGAGCAGGGCGCCACTGATATTCAGGGTCTCGTTGATCGTGGCGTTCATGCTGGCGTTCTGATTCATCTGGCGCCTGGCGATCTCGCGAAGCCGTCTGGCAATCCGCCGCGCCACCAGGGCAAAGAGCGGCAAAACCGCCACGCCCAGCAGGGTCAAACGCCACTCCAGGGTGAGCATGACGGCCAGGGTGGCCACGGCCGTGACAAGATTGGACAACAGGTCGACGATGGTGTTGCTGATGGCCGTTTGCGCGCCGATGACGTCGTTGTTGAGGCGGCTCATCAGCTCGCCGGTCTGGGTATGGGTGAAGAAGCGCAGGGACATGCGTTGCAAATGCTCGAACAACTTCACCCGCAATTCAAATATCAGTTCCTCGGCGACCTCCGCGCTGAGTTTGCGCTGCCACAAGCGCAGCGCGCCAATGGCCAGCGGCACGGCGATGAGCAGGAGCGACAGAAGATGCAGTCGCTGCACGTCGCGCTTTGGCAGCGCCTCGTCGATCAGATCACGAAAGATGAGTGGGGTCAGCAAGCCCAGTCCCGCCGTGAGCAGGATGGTCAACAGCATCAACAGCAGACGCCAGCGCCAGGGCCAGGCGTAACCCAGCACACGACGCAGCAGTGCCCAGGTCACGTCGGCCCGATGCTCTTCCACGTTTCGCATGAGGCGCCAGTCGCCGCCGCCGCGAAATCCCATGTCTTCAGGCCCCTCTTCTGCCATTCAGCATACACCAGGCGCGAGAGGCCAGTCCAGCGCATTGTCGCCCGAAGAGGCCTCGTGTATCATGCGCAGCCTGACGCGAGGTCCCACCATGAATTCGGAACTGAAATGTGTGCTGGTCGGCTGCGGCAGCATCAGCGACACCTGGCGCCGCGGGGCGGCTGACCTGAAGGGCCTGACGATGGCGGGTTTCGTCGACCTCGACCTCGAAGCCGCTCGCAGCAGCGCCGCCGCATGGAATGCCGCGGCAGCAGTCGTCAGCGATGACCTGGAAGCCACCCTGCAGCGGGTGCGACCGGATATCGTATTCAACTGCACCGTGCCGGAAGCCCACCACGACGTCACCCTGACGGCGCTGGCGCATGGCGCGCACGTCCTCGGCGAGAAACCCCTGGCAGACAACATGGAGGAGGCGCGCCGGATGGTCGAGGCGGCGGAAGCGGCCGGTCGCCTCTTTGCCGTGATTCAGAATCGCCGCTACAACAGCAACATTCGTCGCCTGCGCGCCTTTCTCGCCAGCGGAGTCCTGGGCCAGTTGACCACGGTCAACAGCGACTTCTACATTGGCGCCCACTTTGGCGGCTTTCGCGATCGTATGCCGCACGTCTTGCTGGCGGACATGGCCATCCATACTTTCGACGCCGCCCGCTACCTCACGGCGTCGGAAGCGCAAACGGTCTACTGTCACGAATGGAATCCGGCAGGCTCCTGGTACGAAGGCGACGCCTCGGCGGTGGCCGTCTTCCAGATGAGCGGCGGCATCGTCTATACCTATCGCGGCAGCTGGTGCAGCGAAGGCCTGCACACCTCCTGGGAGTGCGACTGGCGCATCGTCGGGACGCGTGGCAGCGTCACCTGGGATGGTGAAACGGGCTTCCGCGCCCAGGTGACCCGCGGAGACGAAGGCTTCATGCGCCCCCTGGCCGACGTGACCCTGCCTGAAATCGCCGTGCCACCGGAGCAGACCGGCAGCCACGGCGGCCTGATCCGTGACTTTCTGCGCGCAGTGCGGGAAGGCGGAAGCGTGGAGACAGTTGCCGGCGACAATATTCACAGCCTCGCGATGGTCCACGCCGCCATCGACAGCGCCGCGCGCAAAATGCCGGTCGACGTCCATGCCTGAAGCCCCAACCTGCACTCTGCCCGGCCGGAAACAACACTCATGACAGAACTGACAGGACTGTTCCCGCTTCTGCGCAGCGTCCCTGCGTGGCAAGAAGTCCAGCAACATCTGCACCACAAGACGCCCCTGCCGGACCTGCAGGTGATCGGCGCGGCGCGGCCCTTTGTGCTGGCCGCGCTGGCCCATGAGTGGGAAGGCCCCGTTCTCTTTCTGACTGCCCGCGTGGACCGCGCCTGGAACGTCACCGGCCAGTTGCCGGTCTGGCTACCCGACAGGCCCGTGTACCGTTTCGCGGAACCGGTGCCGCACTTCTACGAGCGGGCGCCCTGGGGCGATGCCGCCATACGCAGCCGCATCGCGGCGCTGGCGGCACTTCACGCCGCTGACAGCGTGCAGGGAGCGCCAATTATCGTCTGTCCGGCGCGCGCGCTCATGCAGCGCAGCATGAGGGCGGAAGAATTCGCGGCGGAAACCCTTACTTTGCGGCCAGGCGTACGTCTGCCGCCGGATGCCCTGCTGGCCCATTGCCTGCGCCTGGGCTACGCGGCGAGCACGTTGGCGCTGACGCCAGGCACCTTCAGTCGGCGTGGCGGACTCATTGACATTTTCCCGCAGGCGTCACGGACGCCCCTGCGCGTCGACTATTTCGATGACGAGATCGAGCAGCTGCGTCGCTTTGACCCCGCCAGCCAGCGCTCGCTGGAGCGACTTGAGGAGACGAAGGTCACGCCCGCCCGTGAAGTCCTGCCCCATCGCGCCCGCTCTCTTGTCACCAGGCTGGGCAGCTGGTTTGACAGCCTGCCGGGTGCCGACTCCTCTGGCCCGGCCACGGACCGCGAGGCGCTGGAACAGGGGGCCCTGTTTCCGACGCTGGAGCAATACCTCCCCTGGCTGGACGAGCGACCAGCCAGCGTGCTGGACCATGCGCCCGCCAACGCGCTCGTCGTCGTCGAGGACTGGTCGACCCTGCGCGAGACCGTCGCCGGTCTGGAAGAAAGCGCGCTGAAGCAACGGGGTGAAAGCATCTCGACACAGCAGATCGCTTCGGACATGCCCCTGTCCTACCTCACCTGGGACGCTCTGGTCGAGGCGATCGAGGAAAGGCGGTCCCTGCATTTGGGTCGGCCGCCCGGTGGAGCAGGCGCGACTGCCCTGTCCCTGCGGGAATGTTTCGCGCCGGGCCCGCGTTTTGGGGGCCAGTTGCGTTTGATGCTCGATGACCTGCGCCAGTTGCGCAGGGGCCAACAGGAACGCATCGTCGTCGTCACTGCACAGGCACCGCGCCTGGCCGAACTTTGGCGCGAACAGGAAAGCTTCATTCCCACGTTGAAGTCGCTGGAGCAGGAACCGCAGCCGGGATCGCTGTGCTTCGTGGATTGCGCCCTGCAGGAAGGCTGGCGTCTGCGCTCGCACGATGGCGACCTGTTGCTGCTCAGCGATCAGGAGATCTTTGGCTGGAGCCGACCGGAACCGCGTCGCAGCCAGACCGCGCCCCGCCCGCGCGCGCCAGACAGAAGTTACAGCGACCTGCACGAAGGCGACGTCGTCGTGCACGTCGATTACGGCATCGGTCGCTTCGCCGGCCTGCGCCGTCGCACCCTTGGCGGCACCGAACGCGAATACCTGCTGGTCGAGTATGAAGGCACGGACATGGTCTTCGTGCCCATCCACCAGGCGGACCGCCTGACGAGGTACATCGGCGCCGACAACCGGACGCCGGCGCTCAACCGACTGGGGCGACCCGACTGGGACCGCGTCCGCAGCAAGACCCGCAAGGCCATTCAGGAGGAAGCCAAAGAGCTGCTGGAGCTCTATGCGCAGCGCGCCCGGGCCCGCCGCGCCGGCTTCAATCCCGACAACGCCTGGCAGCACGAACTGGAGGCCGGTTTTCCCTTCATCGAGACCGAGGACCAGTTGCGCGCCGTGCGGGAAGTCAAGGCCGACATGGAGCGCGACTTCCCGATGGACCGTCTCATTTGCGGCGACGTGGGTTATGGCAAGACCGAGGTCGCCCTGCGCGCCGCCTTCAAGGCCGTGATGGACGGGAAGCAGGTTGCCCTGCTCGTTCCCACGACCGTGCTGGCCCAGCAACACCTGGAGAGCTTCAGCCGGCGCCTGGTGCCTTTCCCCGTAAAGGTGGAAATGCTGTCGCGCTTTCGCACCCGCGAAGAACAGGCCGCGCTGCTACCCAAAATCACCAACGGCGAAATCGACATTCTCATCGGTACGCATCGACTGTTGGGGTCCGACGTGGTCTTTCGTGACCTGGGGCTGCTCATCATCGACGAGGAGCAACGCTTCGGCGTCACCCACAAGGAACATTTCAAGCGTCTGCGTACCCAGGTGGACATCCTGACGCTGACTGCCACGCCGATTCCCCGCACGCTCTATATGAGCCTGACGGGCGTGCGCGACATCAGCATGATCCAGACCCCGCCCGAGGAACGCCTGCCCGTCATCACCCACACCGGTCAGATTGACGAGCACCTGACGCGCCAGGCCATCCTGCGCGAACTGGAACGCGGCGGGCAGGTCTTTTACGTCCACAATCGCGTGCGCTCCATCGACATGGTGCGCGGCAGACTGGAGCGACTGGTGCCGGAAGCGCGCTGCATCGTCGGCCATGGCCAGATGCACGAACGCACGCTTGAGAACGTCATGAGCGCCTTTTCGCGCGGTGAACATGACGTTCTGGTCAGCACCTCCATCGTCGAAAACGGCCTGGACATCCCCAACGTCAACACTCTGATCGTCGACCGGGCGGACCGCTTTGGCATGGCCCAGCTTTACCAGATGCGAGGGCGCGTGGGGCGCGGCGCCCGTCAGGCATGGGCCTACTTCTTTCACGGCGGCACGGGAGACCCGGGCGAGGAAGCCCTGGCGCGCCTGGACGTCCTCGCCGAAAACAGCGAACTTGGCGCCGGCCTGCAAATCGCCATGCGCGATCTGGAGTTGCGTGGCGCCGGCGACATCCTCAGCCACCGCCAGACGGGACAGGTGTCCGCCGTCGGCCTGCAACTTTACACGCGCATGCTCTCGGAGGCGGTACGCGGGATGAAAGAGGGTCCGCAGCGCCGCGATGAGGCGGTAGACGCGCGTCTGGCGATAGACCTGCCTCTGCCGGCCTATTTGCCCGCCGCCTGGGTCCATGAAATGGAATTGCGCCTGCAGATATACCGACGCATTGCGGGCCTGACCCGCATGGAAGAGGTGACGCAGGTCCGCGAGGAATTGCGCGACCGTTTTGGCGCGCTGCCCGCGGCCGTCGTCAACCTCCTTTACCAGATAGAGGTCAAGCTGCTGGGACAATCAGCGGGAGCAACGGCCATCACCCTGCGCAACAATGAACTGGCGATTCGCCTACCCTGGCTTCCCACCGTCAACCGCGACCAACTGCAGCGAGCGCTGGGAACGCAGTTTCGCGTCACGCGCACGGCGGTCGAACGGGAAGTTGAGATCGGGCAGGAAGACTGGCAGCCGCTGCTGCAACAATTGCTGGGCAGGCTGGCCCGACTCCGACCAGCCCATAAAGATTAGCGTTCAGGACCGTTGCTGCGCCCGCCGTAGAAACGCGTCTGCCGGTCGATAGTGGCGCGCGTCCGGGTGGTCCGCGCTGACCAGGCTGAGCAGTACCCTTTGCTCCCCGTCCCGCAGGAAATACACCAGACATGTCTGACCGGAGCGCACGCGCGGCATCGGGGTCAGACGCCGCTGAAAGCGGACCACCTTGCCATTTGCCGTCCGCATGACCAGTGGCCGCCAAAAGAACAGACCCGCTACAGGATTTGAGTCGCTTTGCAGTTCGGCGAATTCCAGCGGCGCGCGGGCATAGCGTCTGGCGCGCCACAGGGCCGGAACCAGCAAGAGAAGCAACACCAGCAGCGCGACCAGGGCGAAACCGCGCAAGGAAAACGCCGCCAGACGCGGCCCCAGAATGATCACCAGGGGCGCCAGCAGGACCAGCAGGACGGATAGCGGCTGCGTGACGGTGGCCAGCCACTGCGCGCCCGCCAGACGACCCTGCCGGTTCCGTTCAAGCCGTTTGCGCAGGGCGACCGGCAGTCGCCGGTGACTCACCGAATTGCCTCGCTCTCAGGCGCGGGCTGCAGGACTGACCGCTTCATGCGCTTCACCTTTCCGCAAGAACAAAATACTGAGCACGATCAACGCGCCTCCGGGTATCTGCAGGGGTTGAATGACCTCGCCCAGCAACAGAAAGGCGATCACTGCGGTTAGGACCGGTTCGCTGGTGCTCAGAATCGCCGCGCGCGACGCGCCCAGGCGTTGAATGCCGGCCATGAACATGAAGGCGGGCATGACCGTGCTGCACAGCGCCAGAGCCGCCAGCAGGGCCCAGGTACGCAGGTCGGAAGGAATGGTGACCGTGGCCAGCAGACTGAAGGGCAGGACCACGACCAGGGCGCCGGTCATGGCCCAGGCCGTTGCGCGCTGCAGGGCCCTGTGGCCGCGCATGACGTGTCGGTTGACGAGAAAGTACAGGGCGATGAAAAAGGCGTTCACGCAACCGACCAACGCCCCGTCCAGGCCAATGCCGGCAAAGCCCCCCTCGACGCCCCGGAGCGTCAACAGGATGCCGCAGGTCGTCATCAGCAGCGCCAGCCAGCTTCGCCGCGAGAGACGCTCGCCAAGCAGGAAGCTGATGACGGTCACCTGGGCCGGATAGCTGTAGATCAACAGGCCATAGGTGGGGACCGGCATCATCCTGACGCCGATATAGGAAATTAGCGCCGTGCAGGCCAGGACGATCCCCACCAGCAGCAAGCCGCGCCTGGGCAAGGGTCTCTCCGGCGGCTTCGGAGCCAGCATGGCCAGCGACGCCCAGGCTGCCGGCGCGGCAATCAGAAAACTCCAGAATGTCAGGTCCAGCGGTGAAAGACCGGTCGGCTCCAGCCAGCGCACCCACACAGGCAACAGGGCGTAGCCCAGCGTCCCGACCAGCACGTAAAAGAAGCCGCTGCGCGACAGCGTGCGTGACAGCGCGCGCAAACGTCGGTGACGTTTGCGTGCTGCCGGCCTGGCCACCAGGAGGCGTTGCGAGTTCACGGGTTCTCCGCGCGCTCAGACACTGGCCGCGGCTCGCTTGCCCGTTATCCGCGGTGCGGCGCGCAGCAGCACAATACTCAGAATGATTAACGCGCCACCCGGTATCTGAAGCGGCTGCAAGGCCTCACCCAGTACCATCAGGGCGATTATTGACGTGAGCACCGGTTCGCTGGTGCTCAGGATGGCCGCGCGCGAAGAGCCGAGACGTTGAATGCCCGTCATGTACATGAAGATCGGCATCACCGTGCTCCAGACGGCCAGGCAGGTCAGCCACAGCCAGGTCCCCAGGTCCGTCGGGATTGTAACCCGCGCGAAAAGGCTGAAGGGCAGGATGACAATCAATGCAGCGGTCGTCGCCCAGGCTGCCGCGTGTTGAATGGCCACGTTGCCGCGCATGACGCGACTGTTGACGAGAAAATAGAGCGCGATAAACAGGGCGTTCAAAAAGGCGACGATGGCGCCTGGCAGGCCAATGCCGGCGAAACCGCCTTCAACGCCATAGAGGGTCAGCAGAATGCCGGAACTCGTCGCCAGCAGGGCCAGCCAACTGCGTCGCGACAGACGTTCACCAAGCAGATAATTGATAAAGGCGACTTGCGCCGGATAGCTGTAGATCAACAGGGCATAGGTCGGCACCGGCATGAGTTGCAACCCGATGAAGGCGCTCAGGGCAGTGGCGGCCAGAATCAACCCCAACACAAGAAAACCGCGCCAGGGCAGCGCTTTCGTCGGCGCCGGCGTCCCCAGCAGGGCCAGCGTCGCCCATACGGCGGGCACCGCCAGCAGATAGCGCCAGAAAGTCATGTCCAGGGCCGTCAGTCCGCTTGGTTCCAGCCAGCGGACCCACACCGGCAGAAAGGCGTAGCCGAGGGACCCCGTCAGGATGTAGAGGACGCCGCTTCGTCGCAACATACGCGCGCTCGCGCGCAGTCTATTGCGCCGGACCGGAAGTGACAGCATGCGCGAAATGCGCTCAGCCGCCAACCAGTGTCGTCGACACCACCCGTGTCAGATCAATCATCAGGAAGGGGAAAATCCCGGGCAGGAGGGTACCGGCAAAGCTCAGGTAGACCGCGCCGTTGACCAGTCCCGTTCCACCCGCAGCCGGGTCGCCTTCGCCATCGCGCAAGAACATACGCACGATGACGCCGATGTAGTAGTAGGCGCTGACCACGCTGGTCAGGACACCGAGGATGGCGAGCGGGACCAGACCGGCCTCGATGGTCACCTGGAAGATGAGCCATTTCCCGATGAATCCCGCAGTGAGCGGGATGCCGGTCAGACTGAGCATAAAGAAAGCCATGATGCCGGCCAGCAGGGGCCGGCTGCGTCCGAGACCGACGAATCGCTCCAGGTCCGAGCCGCTGCCATCGCCCCTTTCGATGGCGATGGCCACCGCAAAGGCGCCCAGGTTGGTGAACATGTAGGCCAGCATGTACACCAGCGCGGCGCGAGTGGCCTGTTCACCGAAACCGGCGTGTCCGGCGGCCGCCAGGGCCATCATGATGTAACCGGCGTGGGCAATCGAGGAATAGGCCAGCAGGCGCTTGACGTTCTGCTGCGCGATGGCCACCACGTTGCCCAGAATGAGCGTGGCCGCAGCGATCAGTGAGACCACCTGCTGCCAGGCGCTGGCCTCCACCGCCCCGGTGCTCAGGACCGGGAGGGCAAACACAAGAATGCGAAGCAGGGCGGCGAAGCCACCCACCTTGGCGCCCACGCTCATGAAAGCCGTGACCGGCGTTGGCGCGCCTTCATAAACGTCCGGCGTCCACATGTGGAAGGGCACCACGGCCACCTTGAAGCCCAAGCCCACCAGCACCAGGCCCGTGCCGACCAGCAGCAGCAGTTCCGGCGCGCCACCGGCGGCGAAGCCGCGCGCCACCACCTCAAAAATATGAGGCAGGCTCGTGCTGCCCGTGGCGCCGTAGATCAGGGCCGCGCCGAACACGAAGAAGGCGCTGGCAAATGCCCCCAGTACCAGATACTTCATGCCGCTCTCACTGGATTTCACGTCCGGATAGCGAAAGGCCGCCAGGATGTACAGCGGGATGCTCAGCAGTTCCAGCGAGACGAAGACCACCACCAGATCGTTGGCGTGGCCCATCAACATGATGCCGGCCGTCGTAAACAGGATGAGGGCGTAGAACTCGCCGCGTTGCATGCCGCTTCGTTGCAAATAATCCACGCTGAGCAAAATGCTGATGAAGGCCGTAGTCAGCGCAATCAGATTGAGGAAGGCGCTGAAGGGGTCCACGACGAACATGCCGAAAAAGGCGCTGTCCACCACCGGGAAGGCCGCCAGATTGAGCAGGAAAGAGACAAGCAGGATGGCCAGCGCCAGCCAGGCCGTTTGCTGCTTCCTGTCGCGTGGAATGAACAGGTCTGCGACCAGCAACAGGGTCGCGCCCAGCCCCAGCCCGACCACCGGCCAGGTCCAGGCGAGGTTGAGGTCCGCAAGAACCGGTATGTCGGTCATCGCGTACCCTGTGCGCCAGTGTTCAGCACCGGACTGTCGCGCAGCGCCGTGGCGGCCACCATGTCCTCGCCGCGCGGGATGAATTCACCCACGTCGGCGACCAGGTCGTCCACCGTGGCGGTCATGGTGTCGAAGAAGGGGCCCGGCTGAAGGCCGATCAGCAAAATGACCAGCAAGATTGGGACCAGCACCGCAATCTCCTGCCAGTGCAAGCGGGGCAGGTTACGGTTCTCTTCCTTGTCGACGTCGCCCATGAACACTTTCTGGAACATGTAGAGCATGTAAACTGCCGCGAGAATGATGCCCAGCGCCGCAAACATGGTGAAGAAGAAGCCCAGCACCTCACTGCCCATGGAGCCCAGCAGGATGGTGAACTCGCCCACGAACCCGTTCAGCCCCGGCAGACCCATGCTGCTCAGCACGACAATCAGGCCGGCCGCGCCAAAGAAGGGCATCACCTTCCAGATACCGCCGAAGGCATCCAGCGCCTTGGTGTGGCGGCGTTCATAAAGCATCCCGACCAGGAGGAAGAGGCCGCCCGTGCTGATGCCGTGATTGACCATCTGCAGCAGGCCGCCCTCGATGCCCTGGGCATTCAGGGCGAAAATACCCAGCACGACAAAGCCCAGGTGGCTGACCGAGGAGTAGGCTACCAGTTTCTTGACGTCCGTTTGCGCGTAACTGACCCAGGCGCCATACAGAATGCCGATGACCGCCAGCACGGCGATCGCTGGCGCCCAGGCGACGCTGGCTTCGGGAAAGAGCGGCAGGTTGAAGCGCACCAGACCGTAGGTGCCCATCTTTAGCAGCACACCGGCCAGAATAACCGAGCCGGCCGTGGGCGCCTGCACGTGGGCGTCAGGCAACCAGCTGTGCAACGGCCAGACCGGCACCTTGATGGCGAAGGCGATGAAAAAGCCCAGGAAGAGGAAAGACTGAACGCTGCCAGCACCCAGAAGCCCGGTGAACGGCAGCTCAAGCGCGCCACTTTCGACCATGGCGATCAGTTCCGGCAGGGCGAAGCTGCCACCCCGACTGCCCAGGAACAGAATGGCCAGCAGCATCAGGATCGAGCCGGCCATGGTATAGAGGAAGAACTTGACGGCCGCGTAAATGCGTTCTTCCGCGCCCCAGATGCCGATCAGGAAGTACATCGGCACGAGCGTCACTTCCCAGAAGATGTAGAACAGGAACAGGTCCTGGGCAACGAAGACGCCGATCATCGCCCATTCGAGCAAGAGCATGAAGAGGTAGTACAGGCGGATGCGACCCCGTTCCTCGAAGATCTGGCTGCGGAAGGAACTGAGAATGGCGAGGGGCATGATGAAGCCCGTAAGAACCACCAGCAACAGGCTCAACCCGTCCACACCTACGTAGTAGCTGATGCCGTACTGCGGCAGCCAGTCCACGCGCTGCACCATCTGCAGACCGCTTGCGCTGCTGTCGAAGGCCAGCCACAGGAGCAGCGTCCCGAAAAAAGTCGCCAGGCTGAAGCCGAATGCCGTCCACTTGATGTGGCCCGCCTGTTCCTCGCGCAGGAAAAGCAGCACGACGGCACCCAGCAGCGGCAGGAACAGCACGCTTGTCAGTAGGGAAAGTCCGGAAGATTCCATGGATAAGGGGTCTCCAGGTCAGGTCTGCAACAGCGGCAGCAACAAGAGCACGATCACAAAAACGACTCCCAGCAACAGGCTGATGGCATACATGCGGACGTAGCCGCTCTGGACCCGGCGCATGTGCCCGCTCAACCACAAGGTCAGGCGACCGACGCCATTGACGGCGCCGTCGACCAGCCCGAGATCCACCGGGCGGCCGAGAAACTCCCCGAGGCTGTTGAAGCCGCGCAGGAACACGCTGTTGTGCACGTAGTCATGCCAAAACTTCCAGTCCAGTTCATCTGCGAGGAAAGCGCCGATGCGGTTGAAGGGATTCTCGAAAAAGCGGAAGTTGATTTCATCCAGATAAAGCCGGGCATTGGCCAGACGCCAGATGGCACCCGTCGAGGGCCCTGCCGCCAGGGGATCGCCACCGGCGCTGTTGAGGGCCTTCCCATCGCCATAAATCATGCGCGCAAGGCGAATGCCGCTGAGACCGAGGGCCAGCGCTATTCCGGCAATCACGGGATTGAAGACTCCCCCTTCGGGCAACCAGGGATGTACATTGGCCAGCGACCACTCCAGAAAATGCGTCAGGGAGGAATTGCCCAGTACATCGCCCAGACCGAGGAAGGCCTTCGGTGTATTCACGAAACCGACAAAGATGCTAAACAGCGCCAGCACCAGCAGCGGCACGGTCATCGACGCCACGCTTTCCGGCGCGTGGTCGGCAGCCGGGCTGCGCGTACGCCCGTAGAAGACCAGTTCCATCTGTCGCCACATATAAAAGGCGGTGAAGGCCGCGGCCAGCAGCAGGAGAGCCAACGCGATGTAGCCGCCGAACTGCTGGTAGAGGTCCTTGCCGTGCAGTCCCGCCAGCCAGGAGTCTGCCAGAATCTCGTCCTTGGACCAAAAGCCGGCGAAGGGGATGATGCCCGCCAGCGCCAGGGTGCCAATCAGGTAAGTGAACCAGGTGATCGGCATGCGGCGCCGCAGACCACCCATGTGGCGCATGTCCTGCGGGTCAAAGGGTTCATCCTCATGGGCGTGGCCATGGTCGTGGTGGACGTGGTGATGACCGTGCTCCATACCATGGATCACCGAACCGCTGCCCAGGAAGAGTAGCGCCTTGAAGAAGGCGTGGGTGACCATGTGGAACATGGCCGCACCATAGGCTCCAATGCCGACCGCCGCCACCATAAAGCCCAGTTGACTGATCGTGCTGTAGGCCAGGACGCGCTTGATGTCCCACTGGCCCATGGCGATGTAGCCGGCCAGCAGAGCCGTCAGGGCGCCGATAACGGTAACGACGAAGGAAGTCAGGGGCGCGTTGGCGAAGAACACGTTGGAGCGCACCATCATGTACACGCCCGCAGTCACCATGGTGGCCGCGTGAATGAGGGCACTTACGGGCGTCGGGCCGGCCATGGCGTCCGGCAACCACACAAAGAGCGGGATCTGCGCGGACTTGCCCGCCGCGCCCAGCAGCAGGAAGAGCGTGATCAGCACCAAGACAGTCTCAATCGGCAGCGAAAAGTTGCCGAATTGCACCTCCGTGCCGGCCGCCATCAGGCGCTCGGACTGACCGAACACGCCCAGGTCCGGGGTTGCCAGATGGTCGTTGTTCAGGTGCGCCGGCGGGAAGGCCGCTCCGCCGCCCTTTTCTTCTGCAGCAGGGAGAGAGGTCAGGATCAGGCCGCCATGCGTATCCCCGGCCTCGCCTTCCCCTGCGTGAGCAGCGCCGTCGTCAGCGGCGGCATGCTCCAGTTCGTATTCGTGCACGGCCTTTTCGAGGATGTGTACGTTGGGAATTTCGCCCGGGCGGTAGTAGTCCAGTGTGCCGAATGTCCAGAACATCAGGAAGATGCCCATCAACATGCCGAAGTCGCCAATCCGGTTGGCGATCATGGCCTTTTTGGCCGCGTTCGAGTTGCGCCAGCCTTCTCCCCGCGGCTTGTCAAACCAGAAGCCAATCAACAGGAAGGAACAGACGCCCACACCTTCCCAGCCGACAAACATCATCAGAAAGTTGTTTCCCGCCACCAGCACAAACATAAAGGCGAGGAACATGTTGATATAGGCGAAGAAACGGGCGAAACGCGGATCGCCATGCATGTAACCGACCGCGTAAATGTGAATCAGGGTACCGACGAAGGACACGAAGAGCATCATCGTCACGCTGAGCGTGTCGACGCGCATCTGCCAGGGAATCGAGACGCTTTCGCCAATGCGGATCCAGCCATCCAGCAGCGGCGGGTCCACTACCGACGCCTGGCCGTGGGCCGCGTTCAACCCGGCGTAGAGCGCCAGCGCGATGACGAAAGACAGCGCCGACGCCAGGATTGCCACCCGGCTGGCCCAGGTCTCACCGAGGCGCGCGCCCCAGAAATAGTTGAGTATGGCGCCCAGCGCGGGGACGAGGATGATCAGCGGTACCAGTTGGGCATAACCTGCCATGGATTCGTTCCGGTCCTTATCCCTGCAACTGATTCAGTTCATCGATGTTGATGTTGCGGCGCGTGCGGAAAATGGCCACGATCAGCGCCAGCCCCACCGCCACCTCCGCAGCGGCCACCGTGATGACGAAAAAGACAAAGAGATGGCCGTCGCTGTTGCCCCACTGGCGCGCGAAGGCGACCAGTGCCAGATTGGCCGCGTTTAGCATCAGTTCAACCGACATGAACACCAGAATGGCGTTGCGGCGCAGCATCACGCCCATCGCGCCCAGCACGAAGAGCACCATGCTCAGCATGACGTAGGCTTCGGTTTGCAGCATGTCAGCGCTCCTGTGACCCTGCCGGCGGCAGGGCTGCGGCGTCGGGGTCCTGACTGCCGCCACCCTGACCCAGCTGGGAAGCAATGGCGCTGGTCAGGGGCCGACTTACACGGCGGCGACCCAAACGGGCGCGTTCCAGTTCCGGCGCCACTTTTGGCCTGTGAGTCAGGACGATGGCGCCCACCATCGCCACCAGCAACAACAGGGCGACGATCTGCATCGGCAACATGTACCGGTTGAACAATTTCAGGCCGATGTCCGCCGGACTGCCAAAGCTCGCCTGTGAAGGCGTCACCAACAAGTCGACGGTGGCTTCCAGCGTCCCCTCGAAGCGGCGCGTCGGCGCCAACACCAGCAGGGCGCTCCCGTCTTCGATCGTGTCGAAGTTCATGCCGGCCCCCATACGCGCCAGCACTTCATCGAGGCCGTTGACCAGCGCCCGATTGCTGAAATCCGCGTCTTCTGCGACCGCCAGAGGGTCCGACAGGGCGCCGGGAGCGATGTCGCTCAAAAGCACCACCGTATCTTCATCGCTCAGTTCAGAGGCGAAGTCCACCAGCCAGACCGCTTCGCCCCAGCCATTGAACACGCGCAAACTGCCCGCCTCGGCCAGGTCCTCCACCAGACTGAGTTCCGGGGCGCCAGTTCCGTGAACGAGGGCCGTGTAGCGTTTCCCGGCTTCCAGCGCCAGGCTGCCACTGAGCAAGGTCCTGTCATCCGCCGCCCGCACTTCCAGTTCATACTCGCCAGGGGGCAGTGCCTCATAGTCCTGCACACCTCCCCGGGGCAGATTGTCACCGACACTGGAGCCATTGAGACGTAGCGCAACGGGCCCCGCATCCGCCGCCAGGTTGGCCACGCGCAGTTGCGGGTGAGCGGGTGGCGCCTGCAGGTCGCTGATGCCACCCTGGGAAAGCGCCAGAGCCACAGTCACCAGGAAAATTAGCGCGAGCACAACGGCGCCGGGCGCCAGCCAGCCATAGGGCGACCTGCCGCCCGGCCTTTCCGCGCCAAGCAACATGATGACGAACAGGAACAACACCATTATGGCGCCGGCGTAAACGGCAAGCTGCACCATGGCCAGGAATGCGGCGTTGAGCAACAGGAAGAGGAAGGCGATGCAGCCCATGTTGATGATCAGAAACAGGGCGGCGTGCACTGCGTTTTGGCTGAGCAGCAACAACACCGCCGCCACGACGGCGATTGCGCCCACCAGGATAAACAGCCAGACTTCCGTTGCCATGAATCTCCTGTCGCTTCCCTGTCTGCCGCCGGACCTACTCGGGGTCTTCCATGTCAGGTATCGAGCGATCGAAAGAACCGGGGGCCACCTGTTGCGGCGTGTCCGCCTGGCCTTCCGCCGGCGCTTCGATCAGCATGTCCTTTGTATAGATGGCATCGCGCCGGTCGGTAAAACTCAGGCGATGCTCGCGCGTCAGCACAATAGCCTCGGTCGGGCAGGCGTCTTCACAATAGCCGCAAAAGATACAGCGTAGCATGTTGATTTCATATGTGCGGGCGTATCGCTCGCCAGGGCTGTAGCGTTCCTCATCGGTGTTTTCCGCCGCCTCGACCCAGATGGCGTCCGCCGGACAGGCCGCGGCACAAAGCGAACAACCGATGCACTTCTCCAGCCCGTTGTCATAGCGCTTGAGTTCATGGCGTCCCTTGAAGCGCTGCTGGAAGGGACGCATCTCCTCGGGGTACTGGATCGTTACCGGTTCTTCCAGCACGTGCCGGAAAGTGGTCTGGAAACCGCGAATCAGGTTCATGCGAGTCCTCCGGCGTCCTCAGCCCGTTGCCTGCCCGGAACTGCTGGCATCTCCGCTCATGTCGGCCGTATCGCCGGGCGCTACGCCGGCAAGGCTGTCAAGGGCGTTTAGCGTGTAGCGAAACAGTACGAAAGGAACAGCCAGCAGGCCGCCCACCACATTCAAAATCACGTGACCCAGACCGCCGCGCTCACCGGTGATCATCGGGTCAAGCGCCTGTTCTTCCTCTTCACGACGTTCACGACCGATGATCAGCCAGGCGCCGCCCACGATCAGCACGAAGAAGATGGCGCCCGCCATGCCGTAAATGACCGGGCTGTCAAACAGGTCACCCAGCACTACGGCAACCGCCGTCCAGACCACGGCCACCAGGGACAGCGGCAGCAACACCTTCCAGCCATACTGCATCAGGCGGTCATAGCGAATGCGCGGCAAGGTCGCCCGTACCCAGATCATCAGCGCCAGCAAGAGGAAGATCTTGCCGCCCATCACCAGCGGGCCGAGAATCGGCGCTGTGCGAACCAGGCCGAAACCATCTTGCCAGCCACCAAGAAAAGTGATCGCAACCAGAGCGCTCACCGCAATCATGCCCAGGTATTCGGCCATCATGAACTGGGCGAATTTCATGCCGCTGTATTCGGTCTGGTAACCCTGGGTCAGTTCCTGCTCCGCCTCCGGCAAGTCAAAGGGGGCGCGGTTGGTCTCCGCCAGCACGGCGATGAACAGGATGAACGCCGCAAGCGGATTCTGGAAGACGTACCACTCCCAGATGAGTTCCTGTCCCCGAATGATGTCACCAATGCTCATGCTGCCGGCCAGCATGATCGGCACGGCCAGCGCAAAGCCGAAACTGAGTTCGTAGCTGACCATTTGCGCCGAGGCGCGCAGCCCGCCCAGCATGGCGTACTTGTTGTTGCTGGCCCAGCCCGCCAGCACTACACCGTAGGTTCCCAGACTGGTGATGGCCAGCAGCCACAGCAGACCGACGTTGGGGTCGGCCAGGCCCAGCGGCACCCGGAACCAGACATCACCCAGCGACGGCGCAAACCAGGGCACGATGATGGATGGCCCGATCGGAATAACGCCAAAGAGTAACATCACCGGCAAGACCTTGATCAGCGGCGCGAAGGTATAGACCACGCGATAGGCGCCTGCCGGCCGAAAATCTTCCTTGAACACCAGCTTGACCCCGTCGGCGGCCGGCTGCAGAAAGCCCAGCGGCCCGACGCGGTTGGGCCCGATGCGCTGCTGGAAAAAGGCGATCAGGCGCCGTTCCAGCAGGGTCGTATAGGCGAAGCTGGTCAGCACTATGAAGAAGAACAGGGCGGCAAACACGATCGGCCAGATGCCCGAACAGCCGCCATCGTCATAACAGTCGACGATGACCAGTTGCCGTGTGGCCGGTTCGAAGGCAAAGCGCAACGCACCGTCGAGAAAATCGTAGATGGCCGGCCAGTTGACCAAAATGAAAGCCAGCGGGTTCGCCAACAGCAGAAAGATGATACCTGCCACCCGTGAGACCAGGGCCAGCAAGGCAAGACCGAGCGCCACGGCCGCAAAAACGGCGATCTTGAGCGTCAGGTCTGCCGGCGCGGCCAAGGACCCCAGCACAGTGGCCAGACTGAGCAACAACGCCACTGCGGTGCCGGCGGCGATGAGGAGGCGGCGCACAAGGCGCCAGTCGATATCAGGCATCATGAGTCTGTACCATGGCCGCCGCCGAAACGGTCACTTTGGACACGCTTCCTGTGGCCGGCGTCAGAGGCATCGCGGTTGTTGTCAGGTGCCGCGCCAGGGCAAGACTGCCGCGCGGCATGCTCTCGTCCAGCCTGGCCAGCACCTGCACTGCCGGACCGTCGTCAACCTCGATTTCGACGGTATCGCCGGCATCGACACCCAAACGCTGTGCGTCGGCCGGGTTGAGCAGCGCGAAGGGTGCCGGCACCCGCGGCGACACAATGTCCGTGGCGCGAAAGGCGCGTTCGCGGTTGTAAAGCCGCGTTATCGGCACAATCAGGAATTTGCCCTTTTCGGCCTTCACACTGTCCGGCAAGTCGGGCGCGACAGGTTTCACCTCGCCCCTGTCCGCATCTGCCGGGATCTGCACGCCAAGGCCGCCGCGATTGAGCAGCGCGGTGCCGCCATACCAGGGGTCTTCGCCTACGGAAGGGTCCTGCTTTTCCGTCCAACCCAGGTCACGATAGCGACAACCCTCAAAGGCCGGGACTTGTTGCGACATTTCCATCATTACGGCCGCGGCCGAGGATTTGGCCCGGCCCTGCCCCAGCACCTCGCCGATTCTCATGACAACCTGCCAGGCAGGCAAGGCCTCGCCGACCGGCCCCTGCGCGCGATAGAAGCGCTGCACCCGCCTCTCGCCGCTGGTGAAACTGCCGTCGCGTTCCGCGAAACTCTGAATCGGCAGGACGACCTGGGCCCGATCGCCCAGGGTGTCCTGAAACAGGGTCATCTCAACGATGTTTTGGACCCTGGACAGCCACTCTGGCGCCGCGGGGTCATCCGCCAACAGGTCCGCCTGGGCGACCAACAGGGTCTGCGGCGGATTCGCCATGATGTCCAGCGTGTTTTCCGGCGTGAAACCGAGGTAGTGCAGACCCATGCCGTTGGGCCCGGGCAGGGGTGAAAGCAGGCCATTGTTCGGCCGTCCAACGTGCCCGGTCTCCACCAGGATATTGGCAGCCGCCTGCATCAGGGCGCGGCTGCCGGCCAGTTCCAGCCCTTCCGCGCCGGCGACGATGACCAGATTGTTTGCATCGCGCAGGTGACCATAAAGGGTCTCGTCGCCCTGCTTCAGATTGGCAAGGAAATCTGCCGCGCCACCGGTCGGGTAACGCAATTGCTGGCTGGCAAAGTCGTCCAGGCGCGTGTGACGCGCGTTGGCCACCAGCAATTGGGCGCCGCGGTCCCTGGCCTGCTTGATGCGTAGACGCCAGAGCGGCACTTCTTCCTCAAGATCGCTGGCGATGACCAGCACCGTGTCGCCAGGGCCCAGCGCTCCCAGATTGCTGCCCTGCCCCAGGCCGACCTGGGCCACCAGGTCCGCGCCGCCGTGCGTCGGCGGCCATGCGCCCAGGCGCGAGCTGCCGAGGCCTTCCGCCAGCCGCCGCAGGGCGAAGAGGTCTTCGTTGCTCAGGCTACTGCCCGCAATAATGGCCAGGTCCTCACCGGCTTCGCGAAGCTTGTCCGCTGTGCCCTGCAGGGCTTCTGCCCAGGTCGCGCGCGATTCGCCGGTGGTCGGCCAGGCGAGACGGTCCGCGCTGCGCGTGAAGTGGTGACCGAAGCGCACCTTGTCGCTGATCCAGATTTCGTTGACGTATTCATTTTGACGAGGCATGACGCGCTTGATAATGGCGCGCCCGTCGGCGTCGCGGTCCAGCCTTGTGCTCAGGCTAATGTTGGAGCCGGCCGCATCCCAGGGGTCGATACTGGGCACGTCAGTCAGTTCCCAGGGCCTCGCGCCAAAGCGGAAGTCCGCCGTCGTCAGTGCTCCTACCGGGCAAATGTCGGTCGTGTTGCCGGAGAAGTAGCTGTCGAAACCCGGATCGCTGTTGGTGATAATCTGCAGCGAGCGGCCGCGCTCGTGGAAGGCCAGCACGTCGTCGCCGACGATCTCGTCCTGAAAGCGAACGCATCGGGCGCACTGAATGCAGCGTTCCTCGTCGAGGAAGACCAGGTCTCCCAGAGGTACGTGCTTGTCCAGCTTCAGTTTGTCGCCAAACACCATGCGGGTCTGGCCCGGGCCGTGTTCCATGGTCAGGTTCTGCAGGGGGCATTCGCCGCCCTTGTCGCAGATGGGACAATCCAGCGGGTGGCTGGTGAGCAGGAACTCAAGCACGTTTTCGCGTGCATCGTCGACCTGCTGCGTGTTCGTGCGAATCACCAGACCCTCGTAAACGCTGGTGGTGCAGGCCGTTTGCAGGGTCGGGAACCAGCGCACCTGGGGCGCGCCCTCGTCGTCCAGCATGATATCGCCGCTGGCACGGTCGCGCTGGATGCTGCCCATCTCAACCAGGCACATGCGGCACATGCCGACCGGATCCATCTTGGGGTGGTAGCAAAACACCGGTATGAGGTCGCCGATGCTGCGCGCCGCATCGACCAGGTTGGCGCCCGCAGGCACCAGATACTCCCGGTCGTTGACGACGATGGTCACGGTCTCAGCCATGCAATCCTCCGCTGCGGCGCCGTTTCCGGCGCGGCTCAGGCACTTGCCCGCCTGCGACGCCCGCCGCGCGCCGGTCGGGCCGCGGGCTGCTCTTCCTCAGGCTTGGGCTGCACGTGAGCGTTGAAGTCGTCCGGAAAGTTGCTGATGGTATGGACGATCGGGTTGGCGGCAAAGTCGCCGAGGGCGCAGAGTGTCGTCCCGGCCATATTCTTCGCCACGTTGTCGATCAACTGCACGTCTTCCGGCCTGCCCTCGCCTTCCAGGATTCTGTCCAGCACCTTGTCCAGCCAGTAGGTGCCTTCGCGGCAGGGCGTACACTTGCCGCAACTTTCGTGCCTGAAGAATTTGGTCACCTTCGAGGCGACCCAGGTCATGTCCACCGAATTGTCCATCACGATGATCGAGGCCGAACCCAGAATGGTGCCCAGGCCCTGCATCGCCTCGTAGGACAGCGGCGTGTCCAGCACTTCATCCGTGCCGGGCACAATGGGCCCCGAACCGCCCGAAGGCAAAATGGCCTTGATGTTATCGGGGTCGCAGCCGGCATGATCGACCAGCAACTCGCGGAAGGGTGTGCCCAGCGGCAGTTCGTAGTTACCGGGCCGCGGCACGTGGCCGCTGACGCAAAAGACCTTGGTGCCCGCGCTCTGTTCCGTGCCAATGGCGCGAAAGGCCTCGGCGCCCTCGTTGAGAATCCAGGGCACGTTCGTCAGCGTCTCCACGTTGTTGACGACCGTCGCCTCCCGGTACAGGCCGCCACCCTTTTGGGCAGGGAATGGCGGGCGCACCCGTGGCTGGCCCAGCACCCCTTCCAGGCTGCTGAGCATGGCACTCTCCTCACCGCAGATATAGGCGCCGGCACCCAGATGCGTGTAGACCGGGCAGGACCAGCCGCTGTCCAAAATGTTTTCCCCGGCGAACCCGGCCGCCTCCGCGTCGGCAATGCAGCCATCAAGCAGATCGCCGATATCCCAAAACTCGCCGCGCAGGTAGATGTAGACGGCCGTCGCCTGAATCGCCCAGGCGCAAATCAGGGCGCCTTCCAGCATCTGGTGTGGATTGCCTTCCATGATCTCGCGGTCCTTGAAGGTGCCGGTCTCGCTTTCGTCGGCATTGACCGCAACATACTTGATCGGCTCATCCTGGGGGATGAAGCTCCACTTGACCCCGGCCGGAAAGCCGGCGCCGCCGCGCCCGCGCAAACCGGAAGCCTTGACTTCGTCTATGACTTCCTCCGGTTTCATGGCCAGGGCTCTCTTCAATCCCTCGTAACCGCCGTTGGCCTGATACACCGACAGCCGGTGCAGGTCCGGGATGTCGCGACCCCGCAGTAACAGCCTCATGAGCCCTGTCCCTGCCCGGCAGCCTCAAGTTCGGAGCGCCGTTCCTCGATCCAGGCCTTCATCTTCTCCATGTCCAGCGATTCCATATAGCGGAAGTTGCACTGCAGCATGGGCGCCTTGTCGCAGGCCGCGAGACACATCACGTGTTCAACGGTGAACAGGCCATCCGCCGACGTGCCCCCGTCTTCCACGCCGAGGTATTCCCGCAGTTCGCGATAGAAGGTATCGGCGCCGTTCAGGGCGCAGGGCAGGTCCGTGCAAACGTGCAGCCAGTAGCGCCCCTTTTCGCGTTCCGAATACATGGTGTAGAAGCCGGCGATGGACTTCACCTGGGTGGGATCCATCTCGCAGATCTCGGCGACTTCCTGGATGCCACGGGGGCTGACCCAGCCGTACTCTTCCTGCGCGATGTAGAGCAGCGGCATCACCGCCGAACGCTTGTCCGGATACTTGGCCAAATGACCGGCGATACGCGCCTTGTATCTGGGATCGTGTAGTGACATTCCTTCCGTCCCTGACGCCCTAACGATCGCAATCGCCCAGCACAATGTCCACGCTGCCGATGATCGCCACCAGATCGGCGATGAAATGACCCTGGGTCAGCAACGGCAATGAACTGATGTGCATGAAAGAGGGCGTCTTGAAGTGGACGCGGCGCGGCATGTTGCCACCGGTCCCGTGCAGATAACAACCAATTTCACCACGGGGGCTCTCGACGGCGGCGAAGACTTCCTCGTCCGGCGCGTCGAAACCCGCCGTCCACAACTTGAAATGGTGAATGACCGCCTCCATGCTCTGGCCCAGTTCGCTGCGCGGTGGCGGCACGAACTTGCGGTTGTCGGAGCGGAATGGCCCCCTGTCTTCCAGCCGCTCCAGCGCCTGGTGCAGAATCTTCATCGACTCCCACAGTTCCAGGATGCGGCACATGAAACGATCGTAGACGTCGCCGTGCTCGCCCAGCGGCACGTTGAAGGTGAACTGTTCGTAGTCGCTGTAAGGCATCGACTTGCGCAGGTCCCAGTTGACGCCGCTGCCACGCAGCGTGGGCCCGGTCATGCCCCAGGCCAGCGCCTGCTCGGGCTCGATCACGCCCACGCCCTGGGTGCGATCAACCCAGATGGGGTTCTTCTCAAGCAATCGTTGGTAGTCCTCCACGGCCCGCGGGAACTCACCGAGGAACTTCACGAGGGTTGGCTTGAAGTCCGACGTGATGTCGCGCCAGACGCCGCCCGGCCGAAAGTAACTGCCCATCATGCGTTGGCCGGACAGCATCTCCAGCATGTCCAGCACCTTTTCGCGTTCGCGGAACGCGTAAAGCAGCACACTCATGGCGCCCAGATCGATGGCGTGCGTCCCCAGCCAGACCATGTGGCTGGCGATGCGCTGCAACTCCAGGCAGATCACGCGAATCAACCGGGCGCGTGGCGGCACGTCCAGGTCCACCAGCTTCTCGACCGCCAGACAAAAGGCCATGTTGTTGGACAGCGGCGACAGGTAGTCCATGCGGTCCGTGGCCGTCACGCCCTTCTCGTAGGTCTTGGATTCGATGGTCTTTTCGATGCCTGTGTGCAAAAAGCCCACGTCCGGCACGGCGTTGACGATCTGCTCGCCGTCCAGTTCGAGCAGGACCCGCAGCACGCCATGCGTGCTGGGATGGTGCGGTCCCATGTTGAGCAGCATCGTCTCGCCAGAGAAAGCCCGCTCCGAGACGAGACCCCGCAATTCCTCTATGTTGCCTTCCCAACGGTACGCGTCAGGGGCATTGGTTGGCGTCTCGACGACTGCCATGCTCGCTCCCGGCCTACTCTTTCGCGAAAGGCTTGTGCTTCATGATCTCCTCGGCGTTGAAGGAGAACTGCACCTGCTCGTAACCCAGCGGGTAATCCCGCCGGTGCGGATGACCGTCCCAGTCCGCCGGCATCAAAACCCGGCGCATGTCCGGATGGCCGCGGAAGCGGATGCCCATCAGGTCAAAGATCTCGCGCTCCAGCCAGTTGGCGCCGGGCCAGACAGCGGTCAAGGTTGGCGCTTCGGCCTCGTCCTCCGCCACAAAAATCTTCACCCGCAGCCGTCGGCCATAAAGCATGGAGAGCAAGTGGTAGCAAATGCCGAATCGCTCCGGCCGGTCCTGTTCCGGCCAGTAGTCCACGGCGCTTATGTCGGAAAGGAAATTGAAGACCAGCCCAGGCGTATCGCGCAGAAAGCGACACACGTCTTCGACCTGCGCGGACGGGACGATCAGGGTCGTTTCATCCCGAAAACTATGGCTGTCCAGCAGCGCGTCGGGCATCGATTCCTGCAATGCTGCTGCGGCGTCCCGGGCCGGGGCAATCTCAGGCACGCGGCGCCTCCGCAGCCCAGTCCAGGATGGTCTCGCCATGCACCTTCTGGTGCAGGGTCAGGACGCCGTGCATCAGTTGTTCCGGCCGCGGCGGGCAGCCGGCGATGTAAACATCGACCGGGACGATTTCGTCGACGCCCTGCACGATGGCGTAGTTGTTGTAGATGCCGCCGCAGGAAGCGCAGTCGCCCATGGAGATGACCCATTTGGGCGCCGCCATCTGGTCGTAGAGCTGCCGCACCACGGGCGCCATCTTGCGCGTCACGCGGCCGGAGACGATCAACAGGTCCGCCTGCCGTGGCGTGGCGCGATTGAGTTCCATGCCAAAACGCGACATGTCGTAGCTGGACGCCTGGGTACTCATGTATTCGATGGCGCAACAGGCCAGGCCGAAGAGCAGCGGCCACATCGCGCCCGTGCGCGCCCAGTTTATCGCCTGGTCCAGCGTGGTCGTTACCACGCCAAGGTTGCCAAGTTTCGAGCTTACTCCCATTCCAGTGCTCCTGACTTCCACTCATAGACGAGGCCGATGGTCAGAACGAGCGTGAAGATTCCCATGGTCACCAGGCCGTATAGCGCCAGTTCCCGGAAAATCACTGCCCAGGGCAGGAAGAAAATGACCTCGATGTCGAAGAGGATGAAGAGCACCGCCACCAGGTAAAACTGCACTGGCAGTCGGCGGGTACCCGGCCCGATCGGTTTGACACCGCTCTCATAAGGCGCCGACTTGCGCAGGGAAGGACGCTGCGGGCCGAAAATGCGCGAAATGAACAGGATCAGCAGGGCAACCGCAAGCGATATCACCAGCAACGCGGTGATGGGTGCGAATTCCTGCAACGCCATGGTGCCTTCCCCGAGCGTTTGTTCATTTTGGAGCAAACAGGCGCAGATTAGCATATCTGGCGCAAGGCGTCAAATGATTTGACGTCCTGAAAATGCGGGCCTGGCGACGCCGCCAGACCCTGACTTGCAACTGCTCGCCCGGGGGTTGCAGCGGCTACATCGTCAGGTAGTCGCGCAACTGGCGGCTGCGGGACGGATGGCGCAGTTTGCGCAGCGCACGGGCTTCAATCTGGCGGATGCGTTCGCGGGTGACGCGAAACTCGCGCCCCACCTCCTCCAGGGTGCGCGCCCGCCCGTCCAGCAGACCGTAACGTCGCTCCAGCACATCGCGTTCGCGCTCACTGAGTACACCCAGGGCCGTCTGCATCTGTTCCCGTAGCAACTGGCGGCTGGCAGCATCGACCGGGCCAGCGGTCTCCTCATCCGGTATGAAATCGCCCAGGGTACTGCTGTCTTCCTCTCCCACCGGGCTGTCCAGGCTCATCGGTTCCTGACTGATGCGCTGAATGCGACGCACTTTTTGCGCGGCCCGACGCAACTTTCGTTGCAAATCGACATCGAGCGCTTTTCCGCTATCGATGCTTTCGCGAATGGCGGCGGACTCTGAAGGCGTCAGGAAGTCCATCTCCAGGGCAACGCGTTCCGCATCCGGCTCGGCGCCCAGTTCCTGGGTGAGTTGCACCTGTACCCGCGCCAGGCGGTTGATGGTCTCGATCATGTGGACCGGAATGCGGATCGTCCGCGCCTGGTCCGCTATGGCGCGGCTGATTGCCTGACGAATCCACCAGGTCGCGTAGGTGCTGAACTTGTAGCCGCGCGCGTGATCGAATTTCTCGACGGCGCGCAGCAGGCCGAGATTGCCCTCCTGAATGAGATCGAGAAAGTTGATGCCGCGCCCGGTGTAACGCTTGGCAATGCTGACCACCAGGCGCAGGTTCGCGCGCGTCAGGGCCTCGATGGCCAGCAGGGCGCGCTGCTCCACCCAATGAAAGTGCTCCGCAAAGTCCTCGTCGAGTTGCGGGTCGGTCTTCAGCAGGCGGTGAAACTCCTCAACGTCCGGCAATTCCCGTTGTTTGCGCCAGCGGCGCAGGAGCCAGACCTGCAGGGCCCGGGGCAGCAGGTACAGCCCCTGCATGCTGGCATAAAGGGCGCGGGCCGTGTCCGTCCACGCATCGTCGCGTTCCGGGCCGATTGCTTCAAGCCAGGCACGGGCCGCGGAGTTGCCGCTCAGATCCAGTTCGTCCCCAATGGCGCTCACCTCTTCAATCATGGTCGCCAGGTCCGGGGGCGGGAGCTGCCTCTGCGCCGAAAGTTGCGACAGCGCGCCATGGTTGCGCAGCACGCTTTCGTACAAATGCTCACCGATGTGTCCCGCCGGGGCCTTCGTCGCGCCTGGGTCATCACCGGTAGAGGCATGGGCGTCCAGCACGGTCTGCAGCTCGCGCTCGGCGGCGATTTGCATGCTTAGCCAGACTTCGTGCGATGCCTCAAGCAACTTGACCCGGCCGATCTCCTTCAGATACAAACGCACTGGGTCCCCGACCGGGTCATGATGTCCGGCCTGCAGGTCTTCCTCCTCAAGTCGGCGCAACGCGTCGTTTTCGATTTCCTCCCGGTCAGTTCTGTCTTGTCTCTCGCCGGTCCTGCCGGACGCGAGAGAGGCAGATGCACGCCGGGTTCCAATGGACGTCGGGTTCATTCCGGCTCCCTTCTCCTGCTCCTGCAAGGTTGTCATGTCGATTGCCGGTTTGCAGGGGTCTGATTCTGCAGCGCCATTTCGATCCGGTTACGCGCCTTTACTGACAACTGGATGCGTTCATGCAGGGCTTCCTTACCCGCATCATCGTCTTCAAGCAGGTAATAAAGTTCACGGCGCTCCCTTTCCAGGCGTCTGAGGCGCAAACGCAGGGCAGTTCGCAACAATTCGCGCTGCCAGTCGACCGCTTCGGCGCGTTTCACGACAACCGGCAGGTCCGCGCCGAAGCTCTGCCGCATCACTGTACGAGCGTGATCGAGGTCGCTGCCGGGTGTCTCGCGTTCGAGTTGTTGCAGGGTCTCGCGCTGCAGGTCATCGCCTTGCTCCTGCAGCCAGGCCAACACCGGCAGGTCATCCTGTTTCAAGGCCCGTTGCAGCCCCTGCAACAGCGATGAGCAGTCCCGGTTGACGAAATCCGAGGCGCCAAAGGCTTCCAGCGGGCCACGCAGCAGCGCCAGATCGCCGGCTGCCAGTTCGCGAAAGGCGCGATTGATCCGGTAGACCAGGTCCGGTTGCCGCAAGAGGTTGCCCAGGAAGTCCCGCTCGCGACTTTGGTCCTCCTGCCCTGGACCGGTTGCCTGGGTCACCCCTTCAGGGGACGTCTCAGCGCCTTCCCTGCGACGGCGGTTGACTGGTCTTTGCCGTTGTGACCAACGCAGTAGCTCATCCTCGGCGATACGCAGGCGCATGGCCAGCTTTTGCAGGTTGTCGCGCGAATAAAGGCGGTTTTCCGAAGCCAGCAACAGGGGCAGTAGCCTGCGGGCCACGGCTTCCCGCTCCTGAATGCTGGCGTTCCCGGGCAGCGCCTGCATCTCCGCCTCAATGACATAGTCCGCGACCGGCGTGGCTTCCCCGACCCGCAGGGCCCAGACGGTGGCATCCTCGCGGATGAGGTCGTCCGGGTCTACACCGCCAGGCATCTGCAGCACACGAATGTCCAGCGACAGGCGCCCGCTGTAATCGGCCTGCAGGGTCTGACGGGCCACTTCGAGACTACGCATGGTCGCATTCTGGCCGGCGCTGTCAGAATCCAGCGCCAGCACCACCCTGGCTGTCAGGCGCGGGGTCAGCAGACGCAACTGCGGCTCGGTCAGAGACGTGCCCATCTGCGCCACGACGTTCATATGACCGGCCTGGTGGGCCTGAAGGACGTCCATATAGCCTTCTACGATCACCGCCGTGTTTTCGTTGCGAATCGCCTGCCGCGCCCGGTCCAAGCCGTAGAGCAGGCGACTCTTGTCGAAAAGCGACGTTTGCGGCGAATTCAGATACTTTGGCTGATCCTCGTCCGTCAGGGCGCGCGCGCCGAAGCCGACCACTCGTCCGCGTTCATCCCGAATTGGGATGAGCAGGCGGTTGCGGAAGTAATCGTAGACGCGACCGCTCTCCTCATGGCGTCGCAGCAGACCGACTTCCAGCAGGTCCTCGTCGCTGTAGTCCAGTTGTCGCATGTATTCGCGCAGGTGCTGCCAGCCCCCGGGTGCATAGCCCAGCGCCCAGGCCCGCAGCGTATCGTCGCTGAAGCCGCGCCGCTCCCGCGCATAGCTCAGCACCTGCGGCGTGTCCCACAGTCTTTCCTGATACCAGTCGGTCGCGGCCTGCAGCACTCCCCGCAAGACGTCGCGGCGCGCCACCTGCTGCCTCTGCTCGTCGGTCTGCCGCCGCAACTCCACCCCCGCCTGGCGTCCGAGATCTTCCAGAGCCTCGCGGAAGCTCCAGCCGTGGTGCTTCTGGGCAAAGGAGAACAGGTCGCCACCTTCGGCACAGCTGCCGAAGCAACGCCAGCTCTGTGTATCCGGATTGACGATGAAGGAGGGCGTGCGTTCGCTGTGAAAGGGACAGTTGGCCTTGTAGTAGCGGCCGGCCTTCTTCAGCGGGACGTACTGCTGAATGTAGGTGACAATATCGATGCGGGACTTGATCTCGTCAGCGACGGACATGGCCCTGTCCCCGACTACGGGTCAACATTATACGAAAGGGCGGCTGCGGCGGCAATCCCCGCCGCCATACTCCCTCAGGCAAGAGTATAGTACATGTGTTCTAATTTCAAGGGCGAAGTTCTTTAGAATCCTGTGAGTGGCGGGCCGCATCAGGGCCCGTCGACCGCCGCTCTAAAAGCCACTCAGACGCGACAGATCGATGCGGCCAGCCTGCAAGGCAGCGATGGACTGAAGCAACGCCAGACGATTCTCTCGCAAGGTCTCATCCTCCACGTTGACCAACACGTGATCGAAAAAATCCCGGATCGTCGGCACCAGCGATTCCACGGCAGCGAGCAGGGAATCCACGTTGCCCTCCGCCTGCGCCTCTTGCGCCCGCTTCAGCGCTTGATGAAGCGCGCGTTCCTGAGGTTCGCGCAGCAGGGCCGTTTGCAGGGTCGCTGCCGACTCCGTCCCCCGCGTGATGCGCACGCAGCGGGAGAAACTGTCGAGGACCAGTGTCCAGTCCGGCCGGCCGACCCAGCACTGCAGTTGGCCCGCGAACTGCAGGGCGCGCCAGGGATTGCTGCCCTGCTCCGCCAACACGGCCTCCAGAACATCCACCGCGAAGCCCTGATCCTGCAGCCAGGCATTCAGGCGGGCTGAGAGGAAATCCTGCAGCGCCTGGCGAGGCTGATCATCCGCAGCGAGCGGTTGCGCCCGGGCCACAGGCGCAAGCAATGCATCCAGACCGTGGTCCATTTTCCGGTCGCAGAGGATCCGAATGACTCCCAGCGCGGCCCGTCGCAGGCCGTAGGGATCGGCGGTGGCCCGCGGCTCCACCCCCGCCGCAAAGAGACCTGCCAGGCTGTCCAGCCGGTCCGTCAACGCCAGCAGAGCACCGGCCTCGCTGGCGGGCAACCCGTCTTCCGCGCTGCGGGGTTGCCAGAACTCGAAGATGGCCTGCGCCACCTCCGCAGGACTGCCGGCGCGCCTGGCGTACTCGCGCCCCATGACGCCCTGCAGCGAGGTCATTTCGACCACCATCTGCGTCGCCAGGTCAGCGCGGGCCAGTTGCGCCGCCTCCTGCGCCACGGCAATGACGGCCGCGTCCAGGCCCAGCAAGGCGCCGGTCTCCGGCACGAGCGCCGCGACACGGCGGTTCTTGTCGAGCATCGATCCCAGGCTTTCGTGAAAGACCAGCGTATCCAGCCGCGGCAAATGCGCGGCCAGCGGCACCCGCAGGTCTTCTTCAATAAAGTAGCGGGCATCGCTGAAACGGGCGCGCAAAACGTGTTCATTGCCGGCGACGATGTTGGCCATCCCCTGCTGGTCGCCGTTGCGCACGGCGATGAACCAGGGCAGCAGCCGGCCCTTATCATCCTCCAGCGGGAAGTAGCGCTGGTGTTTGCGCATGACGGCCACCAGCACCTCGCGCGGCAAGTTAAGAAAATCTTCGTCGAAAGCGCCCCGGAAGGCCGACGGCACTTCCACCAGATTGGCCACCTCATCCAGCAAAGCCGGATCTTCCGGAATGCGCCCCCCGACTTCGGCTGCCAGCGTCCTGACCTGGGACATGATTTCTTCACGGCGGGCTTCACGCTGGAGGAAAATGCCCTGGTCGGCCATGCGCTGAAAGTAATTCTGCGCGTTCGTTACGTGGAATTCTTCCGAGCCAAACTGCCGCGCGCCGCGGCTGCTGGTGCCGCTGACGACGTCAGCGTAGCGGAAGGGAATGCTCTTGTCCCCGTGCAGCGCAAGAACCCAGCGTAAAGGCCGCGAAAAGGTCACGGCACTGGCGTTCCAGCGCATGCTACGGGGGAAACGCAGGCCAGAAATCAGCGCGGGCAGCGCTTCGGTCAGTACTTCCGCGACCGCTCGTCCCGGCGTGTGGGTTAGCGCGACCGCATAGTCGCCCCCATCCATGGCCTGAACCTGCAGGTCTTCCGGCGCCACGCCACGACTGCGGGCGAACCCCAGCGCGGCGCGCGTCGGCTCGCCTGCGGCGTCCCAGGCCCGGGCCGCCGGCGGCCCCTTGACCCGCTCTTCAAGCGCCGTCTGCCGTGGCGCCAGTTGCCGCGCGTGCAGCACAAGGCGGCGCGGCGTGGCTGACACGGCAATCCCCGCGTGCGAGAGGCGCAGGTCGGCGAAAAAGTCCGTGGCCACCGCTTCCAGTTGGCAAGCGGCGCGGTCAACGTCGGCCGCCGGCAATTCCTCTACGCCCAGTTCCAAAAGGAAATCTGCCGGCGCGGTTGCCGCAACCGGCAACGGGCCGGGATCCGGCACCGCAGGCGCATCCCACAAGGCGTTTTGCAGCGGATGACCGGCTTCTTCCCGTTGACGCGTCCATGCTGCGGCCACGTCGCGCGCCATATCGCGCATGCGGCGGAACCAGGTCGCCCGTTCCGTGACGCCGATGGCGCCGCGCGTGTCCAGCACGTTGAATAGATGACTTTGCTTCAGCAGGTAATCGTAGGCGGGCAGAATGGCGCCGGCCTCCAGGGCGCGCCGCCCCTCCTTTTCCCATGCATTGAACACCCCTTGCAGGGCCGGCACGTCGCCGATTTCAAAGTAGTAGCGGCAGTGCTCGATCTCGCCCTGCAGAAATACGTCCCCGTAACTCAGGTCGCCCAGCCAGCGAATGTCCCAGACGCTGTCCGAGCCCTGCAGGGCCAGCACGATGCGCTCGATGCCATAGGTGATCTCTACGGACACGGGGTCCAGTTCCAGGCCGCCGGCCTGCTGGAAATAGGTGAACTGGGTGATCTCCTGGCCGTTCAGCCACACTTCCCAGCCCAGGCCCCAGGCGCCCAGCGGCGGGCTCTCCCAGTTGTCCTCCACAAAGCGGATGTCCTGCTCTTCCGCCTTCAGGCCCAGCGCCCGCAAGGACTCAAGGTACAGCTCCTGCGGGTTTCCCGGGTCCGGCTTCAGAATGACCTGATACTGGAAAAACTGCTGCATGCGATTGGGATTATCCCCGTAGCGCCCGTCGTCGGGGCGGATACTGGGTTCGACGTAGGCCACACGCCAGGGTTCGGGCCCCAGTACGCGCAACAGCGTCGCCGGGTTATTGGTGCCGGCACCGACCTGCACGTTGTGAGGGTTCCAGAGCACACAACCCTGCCTTGACCAAAAATGGTGCAGTCGCAGAATCACATCCTGGAAGCCTAGGGCCATGGTCGTCCCTGTCTTGTCCTGATCCTGAGGAGACGCCGCCATGTCACAGCAGGCCGACCGCGTTCAGCCCTCGGTCGGCGTTACCGGTTCTCACCGTGGAGCGTCAGTTGCGATGGATGTCGCCTGCCATGCTGAAGAGGCTCATGCGTGGCTGGCGCGTCCGTTCGTCTTCCTTGCCGAAATTGATGGGCTCACCGTCACTATCGATCGCCTGCACCGCCAGGCCCAGGCTCTGCAGTTCCTTCACCAGGACGCGGAAACTGGTCGGGATGCCGGGCTCTTCAATGGCCTCGCCCTTGACGATCGCCTCGTAGGTCTTGACGCGGCCCTGCACGTCGTCGGATTTCACCGTCAACATTTCCTGCAGGGTGTAGGCCGCGCCATAGGCTTCCAGGGCCCAAACTTCCATTTCACCGAAGCGCTGACCGCCAAACTGCGCCTTGCCGCCCAGGGGTTGCTGCGTCACCAGGCTGTAGGGCCCGGTCGAACGCGCATGCACCTTGTCCTCGACGAGATGGGCCAGCTTCAGCATGTTCATCATGCCCACCGTCACCGGGCGATCAAAGGGCTCGCCCGTTCGACCGTCGTAGAGGAGCTGCTTGCCATACAGGGGTACGGGCACAGCGCTGCGGAACATGACCTGGTCGGCCAGCTTCAGCAGCGCGGCGCTGTCCGCGTCCTGCGGCAACTCAATGTCGGGTTCAACCCATTCCATCCACAGCCGCAATACCAGGTCGAGGGCCAGTTCATCGCGACGTGCGCGCTCACGCGAGCCCAGACCTTCAGTTTCGAACATCAGGATGTCTTCCGGGTCATGGCCGCGCTCGCGCAACCACTCCTCCAGCACCACCCGACGGGCGTAATCGCGGTCCGTCAGCAGCAGCTCCCGGCTGAGGGTTTCGCTGTCCTTCAGCCAGTCGGCGACGTACAGGCGCCGAATCTCGTCATCATCTTCGAGTTCTTCCGGTTCAAAGCGCGTGCTGACCCAGTCCAGCGCTTTCTCGGTCACGATGTTCCAGGCGTGGTCGATTAACCATGCGCGGCCCAGTTCGACCTGAATCTCGTCTTCGCGCGCGCCGTCAAATACCGGCGTGATGGCGCGAAAACCAAGACGCTCCGCCGCCCAGCCCAGGTGGATTTCCAGCACCTGGCCGATGTTCATGCGGCCCGGCACACCCAGAGGGTTCAGGATGATTTCAACTGGACGCCCGTCCGTCAGGTAGGGCATGTCCTCGACGGGCACGACCTTGGAAATGACGCCCTTGTTACCATGCCGCCCGGCCATCTTGTCGCCCACGGTCAGCTTGCGTTTTTGCGCGACGCTGACCCGCACCATTTTCTCCACACCGGCCGGCAGATCGCGGTGTTCCTCGCGAGTGAAGGTCTTGACGTCAACCACCTTGCCGGAGTCGCCATGCGGCAGGCGCAGGGAGGAGTCCTTCACTTCCCGAGCCTTTTCGCCGAAGATGGCGCGCAGCAGTTTTTCTTCCGGGCTCAGTTCCTTCTCGCCCTTGGGCGTGATCTTGCCGACCAGAATGTCGTTGGGGCCCACCTCGGCGCCGATGCGGATGATGCCCTCTTCATCAAGGTCCTTGAGCGCGTCCTCGGCCACGTTGGGAATGTCGTAGGTGATTTCTTCCGCGCCCAGCTTGGTATCGCGCGCCTCAAGCTCGTGCTTTTCGATGTGAATACTGGTGAACTTGTCGTCCCGCAGCAGGTCTTCGCTAACCAGCAGGGCATCCTCGTAGTTGCCGCCATCCCAGGAGAGGAAGGCCGCCAGCACGTCGTGTCCGAGCGCCAGGTTGCCATGGTCGGTGGAGGAACTGTCGGCGATGATCATGCCGCGCGTGACACGCTGCCCCTTGAAGACCACCGGGCGTTGATCGATGCAGGTGGACTGGTTGGAACGGTTGTATTTGCGCAGACGGTGCTCGCGCAACTCACCCTCGTCGCTGCGTATGGTGATGCGGTCGCCCTGAACGCCGATGACCTCGCCATCGTAATCGATGATCATCACCTGGCCGCTGTCGCTGACCGCTTCGCCTTCCATGCCGGTGCTCACCAGCGGCACGTCCGGATTGAGCAGGGGCACGGCCTGACGCTGCATGTTCGAACCCATCAGGGCGCGGTTGGCATCGTCATGCTCGAGGAAGGGAATGAGCGCGGCGCTGATGCCGACAATCTGCCGCGGCGCCACGTCCATGTAGTCCACGCGCTGCGCCGGGAATACGGCGAACTGCTGGTTGTGGCGACCGGACACGCGCGCATTGGCGAACTGGTTGCGTTCGTCCAGCGGCGCGTTGGCCTGGGCGATGACGTAGCGGTCTTCCTCATCTGCCGAGAGGAAGGTGATGTCGTCAGTGACGAAAGGCCGCACGGGCACGTTCTCGACGCCGGCCCGGGCAAGCCTTTCAACCAGGGCGCCGTCGATACGTTCGCCCTCGTCGGCCAGCAGCAGGCCTTCCTCGTCTTCCACGTCCTCGCCAAGGTAGCGGCCGATGATGCCGGGATCGTCCGGCGCCATGCTGCCTATGACCTTGCGGTAGGGCGTTTCGACGAAGCCGTATTCGTTGACGCTGCCATAGCTCGCCAGACGGCCGATGAGCCCGATGTTGGGGCCCTCCGGCGTCTCAATGGGGCAGATGCGCCCGTAGTGACTGTGGTGCACGTCGCGCACATCAAAGCCAGCTCGTTCCCGCCGCAGACCGCCAGGGCCCAGCGCCGACAGTGTGCGCTTGTGCGTCAACTCGGCGAGCGGGTTGGTCTGCTCCATAAACTGCGACAGCTGCGAGGAGCCAAAGAATTCGCGAATGGAGGCCACGATCGGACGAATGTTGATGAGGGCCACGGGCGTGAGATTGTCGGAATCGCGAATGGACATGCGTTCCTTGACCACCCGCTCTGTGCGGCGCAGGCCCACGCGTATCTTGTTCTGGATCAGTTCGCCGACAGTCTTGAGGCGGCGGTTCCCCAGGTGGTCGATGTCATCCGGGTTGGCCTGGTTGTTGTTGATGGCGATCATGCGCTCGATCAGGCGCACGATGTCCAGCCGCGTGATGGTACGCACTTCCACCGGCACAAAGCCGTCCAGCTGCAGGCGCTGGTTCAGTTTGTAGCGCCCCACCCGCTCAAGGTCATAGCGCCGCTGGTCGAAAAGTTGACCGTAGAGATATTCGCGGGCATTGTCGAGGGTCGGCGGGTCGCCCGGGCGCATGCGCTTGTAGAACTCGATCAGCGCTACCTCGGCGATGCGACTGTCCGGCGCATTGAAAACCAGGGTCCCCTGGGCCGTGCCCACCAGTGGCACCGGCTCGTTTTCCGGCCACAACAATGCATCGACGCTGCCGATTCTGTTGCCCAGTGCGTCGAGCAATTGTTGCCGTTCCGCCGCTTTCATGCCGTATTCTTCGGCGATGACGTTGACGGTGTCCCGGCGGCGAATGCGATGCTCGATGACGAGGTCCGGTTCCTGCCGGATGGAATTGGCGATGAAGGGCCGGTCCGGATCGACGTCAACATCTTCAAAGAGCTTCAGCAATTCGTCGTCACTGCCCGTCCTGACCGGCGCGAGTTTTCGTGGAACGCGCGTCTTGCCCTCGGACAAGGCGTCGTCGACAGCCGCGAGTGCGCGTAGCAGGATGGTGACCGGTACCGTGCGCTTGCGATTGAACTTGAGCGTCAGATAATCGTTTTTGCGCGTTTCGAATTCCATCCAGGCGCCGCGATCCGGAATCAGCCGCGCAGAGGCCAGTCGGCGACCCGTCGTGCGGTCTTCTTCCGCGTCGGCGTAGACGCCGGGGGAGCGGATGAGCTGGCTGACAACCACGCGTTCGGTGCCGTTGATTATGAAGGTGCCCTTCTCGGTCATCAGAGGAAAGTCCCCGAGAAAGATGTCCGAAAGCATCACTTCCTCGCCGGCCTCGTGGTTCACGAGCGCCACGCGCATGTAGAGCGCCGAGGCAAAGGACATGTCTCGTTCAAGGCAGATGTCTTCGCTGTAGGTGGGTTCCTCAAACCAGAAAGTCAGGCCGAATTCTTTAGCTTCGGCGCTGTAGCCCGGCAGATAAAGCTTCAGTTTGCCATTGAAGCTTTCAATCGGGCTGATCTCATCGAAAAGTTCAGCCAGACCTTCTTCCCTGAAACGTCTGAAGGAATCCAGCTGGACCTTGATGAGCGATGGAAGTTCCATCGAATTGCGGGTGCGTGCGTAATTCTTGGTTCGTTCTGTTGCTGGCACTGGCCTTGCCCCCGGGCATTACTTGCCAATACGCGAACACAAAGGCCGCAGCCTTTCGGCTCCGGTCAACGCGATAACGTCATTTCGGTTGCGCCGATTTCAATCTGGATGCAGTGGATCCTGTGAAATCCGGTTGTTTGTGGCTGTGGCAAAAGTGTACACGACCCCTGCGACCCGGTCAAGGGCTGCGCATCCGCGGCGCGGGCCTGGCCCTGAAGGCGCCGGAAGGGTTTGGCCGGCGCCGGGCGCATTGCCTGCTCCAAAAGAACGGCCTGAAGGAAAACCTCGCGCAGGGCCGCCACGACATCTTTCCAGGATTCCGCCACCGACATAAAGGCCACGATGAAATGCAGATCGCCGATCCTGACAAGACCGGCGCCATTCAGGACGAAACCGGTCGGAATGTCACTCGGCCAAATGGAGCCATGCTTGCCGACGTAGCCAGGACTGCAGGCCCTTTTCCGAATTGTCCAAGCAGCGTTCGGGCCTGTTCCAGGGCAATCTCCACGCCTCGACCACTGCGGTACGGGTCACCGCGAAGCAGGAAATCATAGCCGTTCGCCAGGTCGCTGGCGGTGAACACGTTGAGGATCGGAATCTGACGTTCGCCCGGCCGGACCACACATCCCGTGCTGCGTGAAGGCTGGAATCGTTGGTCGTGGAATTCACGCGTGGGCCCGGTACGCCACACGTAGATGCCGTTTTTCATGCCTGTCGAAAGCAGGAAATCGTTGAATTTCTCAATGGCGTTGCCTTCGCCCGGCAGGTTGCGAGCCACCTGGTCCAGCACCACGGCCGTGTTATAGTTGCGGCTGTGTACCGCCATTTCCCAGACAGGGCTCCCCGGCCCGTCGTCCCAGTCCACGCCAGGGACGTTGAGTTAGTACCAGGGCACGACAAAGGCCTTGAAACAACTGGCGACCGGCAACAACAGGTCCGCATTGAACTGAATGCGAAACAGTTCCTGGCGACGCTGATCCAGAGCTCGCAGATCCAGCGCGACGTGACGGCCATACACGACTTCCTGCAATCGCCTGTGCACCTGCGTCAGCCTGTCCGCCTGGAATGACGGCTGTGGCGCAAGCGCCGAAGGGAAGGGGGCACCGGCGAGAAGGGTCAGGAAGCCGCGCCGGTTGAGATTGAGAACTGTCATTTAGTCTGAAGTTAGTCTGAAGCCAGGGCCACAGTCAGTGCAGGGAGCGACTCGCAGATTAAGTCGGGCCCGGGAGCGCTGTCATCGAGATCATCGTGGCTGGCGATGCCGGTCATCACCAGCGCCGTGCGCATCCCAACCCGCGCCGCACCAAGAATGTCTGTGTTAATGCGGTCGCCGATCATCAGGGTTTCGGACGCATCCGTGCCCAGCAATTCCAGCGCCGCCTCGAACATGGGCGGGTGAGGTTTGCCGATAATCGTTGGCTCAACGCCACTGGCCGCCGCCAGCGCCGCCAGCAGACTGCCCGCGCCGGGAGCGACGCCGTTGGCTGCAGGGAATGTGGTATCCGGGTTCGTGCCAACGAAGCAGGCGCCATTCCTTATCAGGGTGCTGGCAAGGTGCAGGTCCTCGTAGCTGAAGTCGCGATTCAGACCGGCCACCACCACGGTGACGTCGCTGTTCTCGATACAGAATCCGGCGTTGCGCAACTCTTCGCGCAGACCCTCACCGCCAAAGACATGCACCCGCGTGCCCGGCGCGAATCTTCGCCTCAACCAGGCCGCCGTCGCCGTGCCGGACGTGACGATGTTTCCGGCGGGCACATCCGGTACTCCCATGGAAGCCAGCTTGCGCACGTAGTCCTGACGGGACTTGCTGCTGTTGTTGGTCGCCAACACCCAGGGCAGCTTTCTGTCCTGCAACAGGGAAAAGAAGGGGACGAGGCCTGGCAGCGGCGTATCGCCCCGCCACAGCACGCCGTCCATATCCGAGACCACTCCCCTGATGTCGCCGAGGTCCATGCGCGCTCCTGCAACTGCCCCGGTAGTATACTGAATCTCCAGGACGTGAACAGACGGGGCTCGGGGGGCAGGCATGGAGGACGCGCCCGCGCAGGGCAGGCGGCGCCATCGCCCGACACTTCCGACGCTCGTTCTGTTGCTGGCTGGTGTCTGGTTTCGCTGGGGCGCGCTGGTGCTGGACCAGCGACTTACTCCCGATGAAGCGTTCTTCAGTACCTTCGCGCGGGCAGCAGCCGTCAAGGGCGACTGGTGGCTCAGCGGCCCCCTGGACAAGCCGCCACTGGCGCTCTACGCCAACGCGTTGGCGCAGGTGACCCTGGGCCCCTCCGAACTCGCAGCGAGAGTGCCGGGTGCCCTTGCCGGCATTCTGCTGTTGCCACTCATCTACGCCCTCACCCGCGATCTTTACCGGCACCATTCTCCTGGCACGCCGACTGCGGCCCTGTTGCTGTCAGCCTGTTCGCCCGTGTTGATCGCTTCGTCGGCCAACGCGTTGACGGATGGCCTGATGCTGACGGCGTTGGCGGCGGCGTTCTGGCTCGCCTTGCGCAATCGACCGGGCTGGAGCGGATTCCTGTTGGGTCTCGCTCTCGCCGCCAAACACCAGGCGCTGCTGGCACTGCCCCTGGTCCTTTGGGCCGCTTTCCGTTCGACGCCCTTTTCCTGGCGAGTGGTCGTGCGCTTCGGTCTGGCCCTGGCGCCCTGCATCATCCTGTTGCTTCTGTGGGACATGGCGCGCCCTGGCATCGGTGTTCATGTGTTGGCGATCAGTAACAACGATCCGGGCGGGCTGGCCGCGATATCCAGGTTACCAGACCGCCTTGCGACCTGGACAGCCCACGCTGCGGCCCTGTTCTGGCCTGGCTGGCCCGGCGCGCTGCTCTTGCTGGCAGCCACCGCGCCCTTTCTACGAGTCGCCAGTGTCTCGTCTTCCCGCAGTGATCACCGGGAGAACCTTCCGCTGGCACTGTTCGCGGGCGCATATACCGTGCTGCACGTATTGCCCGCCATTCCCCTTTACGGGCGCTATCTGTTACTCGCAACACCCGCGTTGTACCCCCTCTGCGCCAGGGGCCTCCACGTATGCCTGTCCGGATTGCAGACTGGCCTGAACCTGCAGGGTCGCTCCCTGCGTCTGGCCCTGCTATCCATTCTGGCCGCCCTGCTCCTGTTGCAACCCCTGCGAGAACCCGATCCGCATGCCGGCATCGATGACCTTGGCGCCTGGCTGGCGGCCAAACCGATCGCCACCGTGGTCTACGACCACTGGCTAGGCTGGCAACTGGGCTACTATCTGGGGGTCTGGAGTGACAAACGCCTGACCTGGTATCCGGATCCGGGGCCGCTGGCGCGCGACGCGGCCCGGCTCTGTGAATTCGGTCCGCGCTACTTCCCCGCTCCCGCGGACCAGGACCTGGACCCCTGGCTGCAGCCACTGCGGGGAGCCGGCTTTGCCGTCAACCTCGCCTGGCGGCAGGAAAACCATGTGGCATGGCAACTGGACCCTCCCTGGCGCCAGGAGTCCGAATGCCGGCAGCCAACGCGAGACCTGCCGGATTGACCAGGAATCGACGGCGGGTTAACGTTGCCGTCACCGGCGCTGTTGGCATGTGGAGGATCGGGAATGCGGCGGGCATTTCTGCTGCGGGCGCTTGCGTTGTTCATGGTGCACGCCGTCGCCGGCTGCTATCAGGAAGCCGGCGGTTCGCCGTGGAGCTCCGAGCCGGAAATCACTCCGCTGCCCGCCCGCCGTAGCGACCGCGCGCTTACGCTGAGGGGCACGTCATCCCTGCCCCTCACCATGATTGCGCCCACGTCGCCGGCCGATGCGCCGGCGACGCCTACCCTGTCGGCCGCCGAACAGGGTCCGGGTTTCATCACGCCTGGCGGCCCGGAAATCCCGTCCCGGAGTGCGGGCGGCGGGTCCGGCTTCACGACTTTTTCCCTGCCCACCCACACGCCCACGCCCAGACCGCCTACCGTGGACGAGGTCAGCCCGGAATGTGTCCATACCGTGCTGGGCGGCGACACCCTGTATGACATTGCCATCGACAACGGCTCGACCGTCAACGCCATGATCGAGGCCAACCCTTCGCTCTCACGCAACAACACAATGATTCGTCCCGGCCAGCGACTTGTCATCGCCAGTTGCCCGGAGTTGCAGGGCCGCTTTGACGAGCCGACTCCGTTGCCCCCTCCTGATACCCCGGTGCCGTTGGTCGTCGTCACCAGCCTGCCGGAGGGCTATCGTATGCACGTGGTCAGCAGCGGCGACACGCTTTACAGCATCGCCCTCAACTATGGCCGGACGACCAGCGCCCTGATCGACGCCAACGATTTGCTGGACCCGGACCGCCTTGAAGTGGGCCAGGAGATCCTTATCCCGCCCCGCAACTAGCGTTTGCCGGTGACCGTCGCTACCCGCACACGAATGTCATCAAAGCTGGCGCTTGCCCGACGCTCGCCTGCGCCCAGCGCCACCGCCAGCTCTCCCTCACGAAACTCGTCATCGAAGGCCTCGGCCACGAAGACGTCGTTGATGAGCAGGGCGAGATAATTTTCCGCGCAGACAATGCGCAGGTCATTGGCCTGCAGTCCCTGTCGAATGACGCTGTGATAGCGCCAGGGCACCAGCGGGAAAGGCTCCTCGCGCACCGCGCTCGCAACCTGGATGCTGTATTCGCCCCGGCTGGAAAGCAGGAACCAGTAGCCGTTGCCCAGCTTGTCGGCCCGGCACAAAAGGCCAAAGCCATTGCCGAGCAAGCCCTCCGTCTGGCGCACGGTCGCGTTGATCAGAACGTCCTGGTGCGTGACGTTGTTTCCGGCCGTCAGGTAGCCAAGGCCGACATCGACGCCCAGTACGAGAGCATTGCCTTCCAGCGCAGCACGGGCGATACCTCCCTCAAGGTCAAAGAGGTCCCAGGTCGCCGGCTGGTGAAAACTGTAGTTGACCAGTTCCCGCCCGGCGCGGACGCTGCGCGTCGGTCCGCGCAGGCCGGTAACGGGCTCGATGAATGGTGCGCAGGCGACCAGTGTGGACAGCAGGGTCAGCAGCGCGAGGACAAGCGGCAAAAACGGCCCTCCAACAGCCCTGGAAACCGGCAGGACGCAATTCAGTTGATTGCCGAATGTGCGCATGGGTGTATAATCGCAACGCGTGCCGCTGCGCGCCAGTCGGGACCGTAGTTGCGGAATAGCGCCCATGATTGAAGTCGTGATTGACAGCATTCGTGTCAGCCTGATGTCACAGGAGCGCCTCGTCGTGCTGCTGGACCCTGACAGCGACCGTTATTTGCCTGTCTGGATCGGCCCCTGCGAGGCGGACGCCATCACCCTGGAGTTGCAGGAAAAGGCGCGGCCGCGACCCCTGACGCACGACTTGCTGCGGAACATCATCGGCAGCATGGACGGTCGCGTGCTGCACGTCGTTATTCGCAGCCTGCGCAAGGACATTTTCCACGCACTGATTGTCATCGAGGTCGGCGAACGCCGGCTTGAGATCGACTCGCGCACCAGCGATGCCATCGCCCTCGCCGTCCGCACCCGCTCACCGATTTACGTCGATGAAGAGGTGATGAGCGAGGCCGGCATTCGCCGCGAAGGCGATATTGAGGATGAGTTGGGCGCTTCCGGCGAAGGCGGCGAAGAGGAGACCCTGGGCGTTTTCGAAGACTTCCTCGACACCCTCGACCTCGACGACCTGGAAGACGATGATCAAGCGCCCGCCTGAGATTGCGCGACTCAGGCCATCATGTTTGATTCGCCCCCTGCTGACTTTCAGGAACGAAACATCCCCTTCAGCGCAGAAGCCGAAGAGGCGGTTCTTGGCGCCATCCTGCTGAACCCCGAAGTCTGGGTAGACATCGCCTCCTTCCTGCAACAGGACGATTTTTTCCTGCTGCGCCATCGCTGGATCTGGGAGGCGATGCAGCGCATCACCGAACGCAGCGAAAGCCTGGACTACCTCACCGTCAGCGAGGAACTGGCGCAACTGGGGCATCTCGAGGACATCGACGGCACTGCCTCGCTCGTCCGCCTAATAAACAACACGCCTGTGTCCGTCCATGCCGAGGTCTACGGACGCATCGTGGAACGCGCCGCCCTGCGCCGTCGCCTGCTGGCCGCCGCCGAGACGATTCAGGGCGCGGCGCGAGACGAAAAACAGAACACTGACGACGTTATCAGGCAGACCGAAGAGTCGATTTTCAGCGCCATCGAGAGCCGCGAAAAACGCGAACTGGTGCCCATCAGCAGCATCATTGAGGACTACTACCGGCGCATCGAATACCTCATCCGCCACAGCGACGCGCCGCTTGGCCTGCCGACCGGATTCCGCGCCATTGAGCAACTGCTGGGCGGCATGCAGAAATCGGACCTGCTCATCTTCGCCGGCAGGCCCGGTATGGGTAAAACCAGCTTCCTGCTTTCCGTCTTGCTTTTCGTCGCGCGTCAGGGCGGCCGGGTGGCCTTCTTCACCATGGAGATGGACCGCGAGCAAATCGTCCAGCGGCTGGCCTCCATGGAGACCGGCATTACCATGCAGAAGCTGCGCCTCGGCCAGTTGTCGACCAACGAACAGGGCCGACTGGTGGAAGCCATGGACCGGCTTGGCGAGTTGCAGATTTACGTCGACGACACGCCGGCCCTTAACCCCCTCGAACTGCGCGCCAAATGCCGGCGCATGAACTTCCGCACCGGCGTCGACCTGATCATCGTCGACTACATGCAGTTGATGAACGCCGGTGGCGCCTACGAGAACAATCGCGTGCAGGAGATCAGCTTCATCAGTCGCAGCCTGAAGGAGCTGGCGCGCGACCTGAACATCCCTCTGCTCTCCGCCGCCCAGCTGTCGCGCGCCGTGGAACAGCGGCAGGACAAGCGGCCGCAACTGCGTGACCTGCGCGAATCGGGGTCCATCGAACAGGACGCCGACATCGTCATGTTTCTGTATCGCGACGAAGTCTATAACGAGGCCACCGAGATCCCCGGTCAGGCGGACATCATCGTCGCCAAACACCGCAACGGCCCCACCGGCACGGTCTCCCTGTTCTTTGACAAGGCCGTCACCCGCTTCCGCGACGTCAATGCACGACCAGTCGATCTTGGCGCAGGGTGATGCGCAGCTTCCCGGGGTTCCGCGAAGGTTTGAGTCGGCATACGCCCCTGCCTGAAAGCTTCTTCGGCGAATTGCTGCCGCTGATCGATGACCTGGCCGAGCTGCAAGTGATCCTCTTTTGCTGCCGCGCGCTGGCGCAAAGGGACGCGCCGCTGCGCTACTTGCAGGGTGCTGAACTTGAAACGGACGAACACCTTATGGCAGCGCTGAAAACAGTGGAGCCAGGGCAAGCGCCTGTCGATACCCTGCAGCGGGCCCTGGGTCGCGCGCTGCGGCGGCGCGTGCTGCTGGCGGCGACTTTCGGGAAAGGTGAGGACGAGCAAACCCTCTACGTCCTCAACAGCGCCGCGGGCCGGGAACTGCTGGCGCGGCTCGATGCGGGTCACTGGCGAGCGGGACACGCCCGGCATTCGGCCGCAATCCTGCCGGAGCGGCCAGGGCTCTTCCGTCTCTACGAGGCCAACATCGGTACAATCACGCCGATGCTCGCCGAGCAGTTGAAAGAGGCCGAAGCCAGCTACCCTTATTTCTGGCTTCAGGAAGCCCTGCAACTGGCGGTGCAGCATAACAAACGCAACTGGCGCTACGCACGCGCCATACTGGACCGCTGGGAGCGGGAAGGACGGGACCGTGGACTTGTCGGACGGGCCGCGCAGGACGACGGACAAAGTTACGCCACAGGGCCATATGCAGAATTCATTGACAGCTGAAAAGGAACGCTGCCAGCGGTGTGGCAAAGCTCCGCTTTGCGCTGGTTTGGGAGTGGTCAGTCATGAAGTCCCGTTTGGTCATCCTGAATTTGGCAAGATTTATCGCTGCCCCAATATCGGGCCAGAAGAAGATGCGGAAAGACAATTGCGACTCCGAAAAATCAGTAATTTGGATGCTTACGAAAGCAAACGACTCGACAACTTCGAAGTCTCCCGCCACGGTTTGGGGATCTACGACAATCAAACCTTGAAAGTCGCTTGGGAAAACGCCAGGAAATTCGCCGAGAATCCCGATGGATGGCTAGTCTTCACAGGTACGTACGGCTGCGGCAAAACCCATCTTGCGGCAGCAGTAGGAAACAGATGTCTGGAACGAGGAAATGTTGTCCTTTTCGTAACAGCACCAGATTTGTTGGACCATTTACGTAGTGCATTTGGACCATTTTCGGAAGATGACTTTGACGAACTGTTTGAGAGAATTCGCGATGCCCAACTCCTGATTTTGGACGACTTGGGGACTGAAAATCCGAAGGCATGGGCCAACGAAAAACTGTTTCAGTTGTTAAATCACCGCCATAGCCGAAAATTGCCGACTGTCATTACAACAAATGTCGACATTGACAGTTTTGATGGATCTATAAGAAGTCGATTGCTTGATGATGACATCGTTCGCCGTTTCCCCATCTCTGCACCCGACTACCGCACACCCAAGTCTCTTCAGGAAATGCAACTTACATGGCCAAACGACATGCATCTTGAGAATTTCGACGTATTAACGGGAGCAACTGAGTCAGAGCAGGAAAACCTGACCAAGGCATTGGTGCGAGTTCAAGAATATGCAAACAATCCAGAAAAATGGCTGTTGCTTAGTGGAGCTTTTGGCACTGGGAAAACGCATTTGGCTGCGGCAATTGCCTACGCTCAAAATGAGCGGGGAAACAGAGTCGCATTTACTACTGTACCTGACTTAATGGATTGGCTTCGTTATTCCTTTGACAGTAGTTCGCCCTTTACTTTTCAGAAACGATTCCAAAGGGTTAGAGAATCTCCCCTTTTGGTACTCGATGACATGGCGTCTGGACAAGAGACTCCTTGGGTCAAAGAGAAGCTGTTTCAATTGATCGATTACCGCTATTTGAATCAATTGCCTACGGTGTTCACAACAGCCCAAAAACTGCATGACCTGGACAAGCGCATTCGCAGTCGTCTAATAGATCAACGCATTTGTCACATTCTCGCCATAACTTCCAGATCATTTGCTGAACGCATCAAACGGCGAGGAAATACAAGGTGATCGCAGACAATCCTGCATCGCCCAGATCTTCGCCAGCCTCCCCCGCGCGCATACAGCAGTTGCTCTACAGCAGCCGGCGGGTCGCCACCGGACTGCACTGGAGTGACAGCTCCGACTGGATTCGTGAGACTCCCGCATGGACGCGCACTCTTTGGCAGGATGGCAGACTTGTTGGCCTGCTGGCCTGCAGGCCGCCCCACGCCGGCTGCACCTGGCTGCAGGTCTGCGCCCTGGCGGACGACGTGGACGGGGCCCGCAGCTTCGTCGATCTCTGGCAACGCCTGAGCCCTGTTCTGCGGGAGCATGGCGTGCACGAGGTCCATCTTCTGGACGGTGGCCAGGACTGGTTGCGGGACTGTTTGCCGGTCAGCAACTTTGCTGTTGAAGAACAGGTCATTACGCTGGGCAGGCCCCTGCACAGCGAGCCACCCTGTCCCTCTGGCGCAGAACACATTCGTCCAGCCACCGACGACGACCTTAACCCTCTGCTGGCCCTGGACGAGGCCGCGTTCCCACTGCACTGGCGCATGCCCGCCGCAGATCTGCGCCGCGCCCTGCGCCGCGCCGCCAGCTTCACCGTCCTGGAGCTGGACGGGGTCATTCGCGCCTGCCAAATCACCACGCGCGAACATGCCGAAGCGCACCTGTCGCGACTCGCCGTTCACCCGGACCATCAGGGAGAAGGCCACGGTTCACTCATGCTGGCTGACGTCATTCGGCGCTGCCGGATGCGCGGCCTCACGTCGCTGACCGTAAACACCCAGAGACACAACCGGCGGTCGCTGCGCCTCTACCGTCGCTTTGGATTTCAGCATACGGGACCGGACTACCAGGTGTGGTCGCAGCGCATTCCGGAACACGCCGCCGTGACATGAAGAAGATATTCCGCGCGGAAGACGCCAGCCTTGATGACCTCGCCGGCCGCCGGACGGGGATCATCGGCTACGGCAATCTGGGGCGCCCCATCGCCCTCAACCTGCGCGACAGCGGTCTGGACATAGTACTCAGTGAACGCGACAGCGAACGCCAGACGCTTGCCCGCCGCGAGGGCTTTCGCCCGGTCCCTTTGCCCGATCTGGTGCGAAGTGCGGACCTGATCTTTTTGCTACTGCCGGACGAAATCATGCAGACTGTTTTCCTGCGCGATATTTCGCCCTGGCTGACGCGCGGCGACATGCTGGTCTTCGCCAGCGCCAGCAACATTGCTTTTGGCTTCATTGAACCTCCGCCGATGGTCGACGTCGCCCTGCTGGCGCCGAGGACCATCGGTCTGGCCGTGCGCGAGCGCTATCTGGCGGAGCGTGGATTCTTTTGCTTTCTCTCCGTACACCAGGACGCCAGCGGCCGCGCCTGGCGCAGTCTGCTGGCGCTGGCGAGAGCGGTCGGCTCCCTGCGTGGGGACGCCGGCGGCATAGAAATCAGTTTCACGCTGGAGGCCGAACTGGACCTTTTCATGCAGCAGGCCATCTTGCCGGTGCTGCAAAACGCCATCCAGACGGCCGGCCAGGTCCTGATCGACCATGGTTACCCGCCCGAAGCCACGTTCATCGATCTGTATCTGTCCGGCGAACTCGAAGACCTGATGCGCCGCGCGGGACGGGAAGGGTTTTTCCCGGCCCTGCGCACCATGTCGCTCACCAGCCAGTACGGACTTTTCAGCCGTCTGGAGCGTTTTCAGGACAATCGTCTGGCGACTCTCATGAGTCTGACGCTCGACGACATTCGCAACGGGTCTTTCTCACGCGACTGGGCGCGCGAGCAGCTGGATGGATACCCCCGTCTCTTGCGATTGCTGCGCAAGCACGCGGAACTGGAGTTGTGGCAAATGGAGCAGGACGCGCTTGACCTTCTGTATCCGGACCGGACGCGGGACGAAAGCGCTTTCGACGTGCGGCCCCGCCAGTGAATATGCCACCGGTTTTCGATTGGACTCAACTGGACATACAGTTGGCCTGACGGCCTTCGTAGGCTGGGCAGCAAGCAGGGAAAGGAACGGGAAATGGTCAGCAACGGAAACAGACAGGGCGCTTCTGAAGTGGCCAGCTTCCGCCTGAAAGCGGGTCTGGCGCAAATGCTCAAGGGCGGTGTGATCATGGATGTGGTCACGCCCGAACAGGCCGTCATCGCCGAAGACGCCGGCGCCTGCTCCGTGATGGCGCTGGAGCGCGTCCCCGCCGACATTCGCGCCCAGGGCGGTGTCGCGCGCATGAGCGATCCCGGCCTGATAAGCCGAATTATGGAAGCCGTCTCGATTCCCGTCATGGCCAAGGTGCGAATCGGTCACTTCGTTGAGGCGCAGATTCTGGAGTCGCTGGGCGTCGACTACATCGACGAGAGCGAGGTACTGACCCCGGCCGACGAGGAACACCACATCAACAAGGCAGGTTTCAGCGTGCCCTTTGTCTGCGGCTGCCGCAACCTGGGTGAGGCCCTGCGTCGAATCGGTGAAGGCGCCGCCATGATGCGTACCAAGGGGGAGGCCGGCACGGGAGACGTGGTCGAGGCCGTGCGCCATGCCCGCGCCGTCAATGGTGAAATCCGCCGCCTCACCAGCATGGATGAAGACGAACTCTTCAGCTACGCAAAGGAAATCCGCGCGCCGCTGCATCTTGTACGGGAAACGGCGCAACTGGGCCGCATGCCAGTCGTCAACTTCGCCGCCGGTGGCGTCGCCACGCCGGCGGATGCCGCCCTGATGATGCAACTGGGGGTGGACGGCGTGTTCGTCGGTTCCGGCATATTCAAGAGCGGCGATCCGGCCAAACGCGCCCGCGCTATCGTCGAGGCCGTGACGCACTTTCAGGATGCGGACGCGCTCCTGCGCGTCAGCCGGGACCTGGGAGAGCCCATGTCCGGCATCGCGGTGGGACCGGAAGAAGTTGTGCTGGGCAAGCGCGGCTGGTAGCAGCGTTCAACCCGGCCGATAGCGTTACAACCCTGTCGTCATCCCCTGCCGGGCCCGGACCTAAGCGGCCTGTGGCCCAATGTTTTTCCGGCCGCCTGTGGCTACAGACCGGCAGCCGCGTCATCCCTTCTTATGCAAAACTCACACGCGCTGTGCCCGCGCCTGTGATAAGGTAGACGCGGTTAACACTTGACGATTCCCGGGGAGATTGTGCCTTGAATTACGGAAGAATTGCCCTTGTCGTAGTTTTCCTTCTGGTCGCCACCGGCGGCGTATTCGCACAGGATGGCTTCGACCGCGATGCCACCCTGCCCCTTACGCCCGACGTCCATTACGGCGTTCTGGAAAATGGCCTTACCTTCTACATCCAGCATCACGAGCAGCCCGCCGGACGCGCGGAAATGCAACTGGCCGTCCGCGTGGGCGCCCTGCAGGAAACGGAGGAGCAACTCGGGCTCGCCCATTTCCTTGAGCACATGATGTTCAACGGCACGGAGAGCTTTCCGGCCAATGAACTCATCGACTTTTTCGAACTCAACGGCATGGAATTCGGCCCGGACCTCAACGCCTTCACTTCCCATGAAGCGACCGTGTATCTGTTGAGCATCGATACGACCAACCCCGAGCTATATGACACCGCCTACGACGTGCTGCTCGACTGGGCTGTAAACGCCACGATTGACCCCGTGGAAGTCGAAAAGGAAGTGGGCGTCATCATCGAGGAGTGGCGTCAGCGCCAGCAGAACGCTTCCGGTCGCATCAACGAAAAGGCCTGGCCCGTCATTCTCGGTGAAGAATCGCGCTATGTAACCCGCGACATCATCGGCGGAGACATGAGCGTTGTCGAAAGTGCCCCGACGGAGCAGCTGCGCAACTTCTACGAGACCTGGTACCGACCTGAACTGATGGCGATCATCATCGTCGGCGACGTCGACGTTGCCGATGCCGAAGCGCGCATTCGGGAACACTTTGGCCCTCTCACCAGCCCGCCGGACGCGCCCATGCCTCAGGAATTCGACAACGAAAGGCATTCAGACACGCGCGTTGGCGTCATCACGGACCCGGAACTTCCAGTCACGGCAGTCCAGCTGTTTCGCAAGGTGGACGGCACCGGGCTTGTGACCCTTGGTGACTATCGCGATCTCCAGCGCGACTCCCTCTTTTACTCCATGCTCAACGAACGATTGCAGGAGAGGCAACGCAAGGCGGATGCCCCCTTCCTGCAGGCTTCGGGCTTTGGCGGTGGCACACTGGGCAACGTTGCCATCCACGGCTTCACTGTATACAGCACCGAAGATGGGGTGATCGAAGCGGTCGCTGCCGTCCTTGATGAACTCGAACGGATACACCGTGATGGCTTCACCGAAGGCGAACTGGCAGACGCGAAGGCGGACCGCCTGCAATTCTACGAAAACGCCCTCGAAGAGAAGGAATTCCGCGAGAACACGTCCATCGCGAGCGAATACCGGCGGCATTTCCTCGAGGACGAAATCTCACCCGGCATCGAGGTGGAACTGGAACTGGTCAATGAACTGCTGCCGCAATTGACACTGGAGACCTTGGACGAGCTTTCCGGATTCCTGCTGGAGCCGCAAGAACGTGTTTTGCTGCTCTTCGGGCCGGAGCGTTCACTAGACGCCTTGCCTGACGAGGCTGCGCTTCAGGCTGAACTGGGTGCAACCCGGGACATCGCTGCCTACCAGGAAATCGAGACTGTAGCGGCCTTGCTGGAGACTCCGCCGGAACCCGCTGCCATCGTCGCCGAGCAGGTCATCGAGGGCGCAGAATGGGCCTTGACTGAATGGACCTTCGCCAACGGGGCCCGGCTGCTTCTCATGCCCACCGACCTCGCGGAACGGGAAGTCTCGCTCTCGGGCCTCAGTCCCGGCGGTACGGGTCTGTATAGCGACGAGGAGTATCTTGGCGCCACCTTTGTCAACGGCGTCGTGCAGCAGAGCGGCATCGGCGACATCAGCCAGGACCAACTGGAACGTTATCTCAGCGGTCGTACGGTCAGCGCGGGCTTGTCGGTCTCCGGTACGCACGAGCGCGTCAGCGGATTCGCCAACAACGACGAACTGGAAACACTCTTCCAGCTGGTCTGGCTCTACCTCACCGAACCCCGGCTGGATGAGGGTGCTTTCGAGTCTGCCCGCAGCCGCGAGATCGATGCGCTGAAAAACCGGGATCTCAACCCCATCGTCGCCCTGACCGACGCCATCAATGAACTGATGACCTACGGCAATGAATCGCCGCGTTACCGGCCGGCCACTGTGGAGGAAATGGAAGCGCTGGATTCCGCAGAGGCCTTTGCCAGCTGGCGCGCGCGCTGGCAGGAAGCCGGTGACTTCACCTTCGCCCTGGTCGGCAGCTTCGAGCATGACGACGTGCGCGAGCTGGCGCAGCGTTATCTGGGGAACCTGCCCACGGACGGCGGCACGGAAGAATGGGTCGATCGGACCCTGCCCTTCCCCGATGAAATCCGTGAGCAGGACGTCTACGCCGGCGTCGAGGAACAGGTCATCTTCCTGCTGGCCTATGGCGGCGAATTCACCGGTGACGAACAGGACTCGGCCGACATGCTGGCACTGGGCGACATCGTCGACCAGCGCTTCATCGAAGACCTGCGAGAAGACCTGAGCGGCACCTATTCGCCCTACGCCACGGCGAGCGTCAGCGAAATCCCGAACCGAAACTTCCTGCTGCAGGGTGTGGCCTTCACCAACGCGGAGAAATACCCGGCGCTGCGCGCAGCCGCTTTCGATATTTTGCACGATTTGCGTGAGAACGGGCCGACGGAAGAGGAAATCGAGGGCGTGCGCACGCAGCGGATCAACAACATCGAGGAAGCACGGGAGCAGAACGGCTACTGGCTGGGCGCGCTGCGTCGGGTAATCATCGGGCTGGAAGAGGACTACGGATACACCAGGCACAGTACCGACAGGTGGGAAAATCTGACGGCGGACGCCATCCAGGAGCAGGCCGGCATCGCCATCCGCGATGACGCCTGGCTCTTCGCCACCCTGTTCCCGGAGGCGTTGGACCCGGAGGGTGAGGAATAGTCGATTTCACGAGGGCTTGTCCGAATGGGCAGGCCCTCGTCGTTTTTGCATTCACGACTACATCGGGGAGAAACTCATGTTCAAGGTCACGAAATACCCGCACGGCACCTTTTCCTGGGCAGAACTTGCCAGCAGGGACAGCGAGAAAAGCAAGCAGTTTCTCACTGGCCTGCTCGGCTGGTCCTACGTCGACTTCCCCATGGGCGGGAACATGGTTTACACCATGTACACGCTGGACGACCGCTATGTCGGCGCCGGCTTCCAGATGGATGACGAGAGGTTCCCGCCCGGAGTGCCATCCTTCTGGAACAACTACGTCACGGTGGACGACGTGGACGCGATCGCGCCGCGAATCACGGAACTGGGCGGCACCGTGGTGTCAGGACCCTTCGACGTCGCCGATTCCGGACGCATGCTGGTACTGAGCGATTCAACGGGCGCGAACCTCAGTCTCTGGCAACCCCGTTCGCACATTGGCGCGGGCCTCGTCAATTGCCCCGGCGCCATGTCCTGGAATGAGTTGGCCACGCCGGACAGTGAGGCGGCGCAGGCCTTTTATGGCGCCCTGCTGGGCTGGGAATTCGCGCAGGAAGGGCCGCCCGGCTACATGCTCATCCGCAACCGGGGCCGCAACAATGGTGGCATCCTGCAAATGACGGATGAGTGGAAGATGCCCGACGGCAACTTCATGCCCGCGCACTGGAGCGTCTATTTCTCCGTGGCCGACATCGACGCCGCCGTTGAGAAGGTCACGGAACTGGGCGGCGAAGCGATGTACGAGACCCTCGAAGCACCTGACACTGGTCGCTTTCGCATCATCCGGGAGCCGGCCGGCGCCGTCTTCACGATCATCCAGCTCAGCGAGCCGGAGCCCTGGGTCGAGTAACGTCGGTCTGTGTGAACGCCGCCACAGAAGGCGGGCAGAAAAACCATCGTAAGGGACCGCCAAGACGGCGGTCTCTATCGTTTGGCGGGTTGCAGCAGTTTGGCTGCCTAACGAATGGCTCCTACTGGCCAACAGGCTGCCTTGCCGCCGCTCTGAGAATTGTTACAATCTCACAATCATTGTAATTGACAACGGGAAGCTCATGTCAGATCAGTTGCTTCGCACCATCGAAAGAGTGCAATCAGAAATCAGGCAAGGTGCAAATCTGAACGAAAGACAGACGATCAATTATCTGATTAGTCCCATTCTGAATTCTTTGGGCTGGAATGTTTACGATCGAACACGCGTGATTCACGAATTCCCCGTAGGCAACGGGCAAGTTGACATGGCATTTAAGCATGATGACAAAACTGTTGCTTTTCTTGAAGCAAAGAGAGTTGGTGTGGACTTGGGAGTACAAGAGCTTAAGCAACTCGGGGGGGTATTGTTTCGACCTTGGTGTACCAACGGCCATACTGAGCAATGGCGTGGAATGGAGTGTATACAGGCCGCTGCTCACCACAATGCCGATGAAGGATCGTCGGCTGATTTATGTAGATTTGAGACAAAGAAATGCAGCGGAGATCGTGAAAGAACTGTCTCGGTTGGATTTCAAATTGATCGACCGGCTGGATCGTGACGATTTGCCGCTTATGCTAAACAATTATTGGAACAATCAAGCCAATGAAGAGTTGCTTGAAACTTTTGCTCGCACCTTGCGGGAGAATTTCGCCCGCCATCACAACAAGCGGCCAACCGAAATCCCGTTTGGCCCGATTAAAGAGATATTGCAGTCGAGAATGTTCGAACCTGTTCCGCCACCTCCGCCACCTATTCCGCCTACGCCACCACTACCGCCTACGCCGACTCCAACTTCAAGAATTGTGGCGATAGAGTTGGAAGGAGAGCACTTTCGAGTAACGAGTAACGTATGTAAGGGATGTACTTGTTCACACCGCTGAATGGCTAGTCCGGCGTGGCAGGTTGCAACGTCAAGATTGCCCGGTCCGGCTAGGAAGAGGGCAACGCTATCTGGTTCACACAATTTCCAATCATCCAAACGGGAGCCCTTTTGCAGGGCCAAAACATCTTTCAAACGGCCTGTTTCTCGAAGCAAATTTCAGCGCAAGAGATGTCATCAGACATTCCTACGCTTTACTTGAACTGTTTAATTATCGGCCTGCGAATAATACCCTCCGCATCATAAAGGAGTGATTTCACTTTTCAGGTTTTGAGCGACCAGCTGCGCGCGACCTTAGCTCCGCCGATGCCTGAGCGCGTCCAGCGCGACGGCCAGCAGGATGATCAGCCCCTGGAAGATGTCCTGGTAGAAGGGCTCGACGTTCATCAGGTTGAAGCCGTTCTCGATCAGCCGCAACAGCATCACGCCCAGTACCGTGCGCCAGACCGCGCCCTCGCCGCCCATGATGCTGGTGCCGCCGATCACCACGGCCGCGATTGAAATCAGTTCCAGGCCCTGGCCGGAGTCATTCTGCGCCTTGAGGAACTTCGAGGCGGACAGTACGCCGGCCATGCCGGCCGCCAGCCCGCTGATGCCGAAGGTGATCGTGCGCACCAGGTTGACGTTGATGCCGGAGAGCCGCGCCGCTTCCGGGTTGTCGCCGGCGGCGAAGATGTAGCGGCCGAAGCGCGTGCGGAAGAGTATGAAGGACAGCGCCAGGGCAAAACCCAGCCAGATGAAGACCGTGTGGCGCACGTCGAGAATGCTGCCCCGCGCCAGTTCGCGAAAGGCACGGTCCGAAACGCGCACCATTTCCGCCTCGGTGATCAACAGCGCGAATCCGCGAAAGACGATGCCCGAGGACAGGGTGGCGACGAAAGTGTTGATGCGAAAGAAAGTCACCAGGACGCCGTTGAGCAGACCCAGCAGCGTGCCCGCGATGAGACCGGCCACCCAGCCCATCCAGGGCGCCGCCGAGGCAAACTCCTCGTGGGCGCCAAGGTCGCGGGCGACCATGGCAGCGATCACGCCGCTCATGGCGAAGATGGCACCGGTGGACAGATCAAAGCCGCCGGCGATGATCACCACCGTGGCCGCCACCGCGATCAGCCCGATCTGGTGCGCCTGGTCGAGGATATTCAGCTGATTGCGGATGGAAAAGAAGGCGTCGGTCTGCCAGGAGAGCACGATGTACAGCAGGAAGACGGCGATGATGATGCCGTAATCCAGCAAAAAGGCGCTGATCGTCCGGGCGGAACGCTCACGTCCCGGGCTGGTCTGCTGCGTCACGTAAGTTCACCCCCGGTGGCGGCCCGGTGCAGTGTTTCTGCGCCGAACGCCGCCTGCATGATCGCCTGCTCGTCCAGCTTGCCGTCCTCACCCGCCTCAAATTCCGCCACGATATTGCCCAGTCGCATGACCAGACTGCGGTGCGCCAGCCCGATTATTTCCTCAATTTCTGAAGAGATGAGCAAAATGGCCACGCCCTGCGTCGCCAGTTCCACTACCAGTTCGTAGATCGCGCGTCTGGCGCCAATGTCTATGCCGCGGGTGGGTTCATCGACGATGAAGACCGTCGGCTGCTCAAAAAGCCATTTGCCGAAAAGTACCTTTTGTTGATTGCCGCCCGAAAGCCGGTTGACGATCAACCGCGGCTCCGGTGGCACAACGTTGAGTAACTTTAACAATTGTCCTATACGATCGCTTTCGCGGGCGCGGCTGATGACCCCGCCCCGCCCCACGATGCTGTGCATATGCGGCAGGGACAGGTTGCTGCGGATGTTCTGCTTCAGCAACAGGCCCTGCTCCTTGCGACTCTCCGGCAGCATGAAAACGCCGGCCTGAATGGCATCGGAGGTTGAGTTCAACTGCACGGATTCGCCGCGAACGACAATCTCACCGGCATCCCTTTCCAGCGCGCCAAAGAGCGTGCGCGCGAGGCGGCTGCGGCCGCTGCCGACCAGACCGGCCAGGCCGGTGATTTCGCCGGCCCGCAACTGCAGATCAACGCGGCCCAGCCCCGGTGCTTCCAGACCACGCACTTCAAAGACGACCGCTGCGTCCGGCGCAGGGGCCTGCCGCGGCGGGTACATCTCCAGCATGCTGCGGCCCAACATGGCCTCGACCAGCGAGTGGGTCGTCTCTTCGGCCGTGGGCGCCGTGCGCACGATGCGCCCGTTGCGCATGACCGTGACGACGTCCGCCAGTTCCAGCACTTCTTCCAGAAAGTGGGAGATATAAATGATGGTGTGGCCGCTGCGCTGCAGGTTGCGCACGATTTCGAGAAAGACCTGCGTCTCGTCGTCCGCCAGCATGGCGGTCGGCTCGTCCATGATGATCAGCCGCGAATCGCGCGCAACGGCCTGCAACACCTCAACCTTGCGCTGGTCCGCCATGTGAAGGTTTCCGACTTTTTCGTCGGGGTCCAGCGAAAAGCCGGTCATCTCGACCAGACGCTCGAACTCGGCCAGCATCTGGCGCCGCTGCAGAACGCCGGCGAGACAGATTTCCTGCCCCAACAGCACGTTGTGGAGCACGCTCTGATTGTTGAGCAGGGCGATTTCCTGGGTGATCGTCGTGATGCCGTCACGCAGGGCGTCGCGGGGATGCGTGTAATGACGCACTTCCCCGTTAATCAGCAAGTCGCCTTCGTCGGGTCGCTCGATGCCACTGATGACCTTGCCGAGCGTGGATTTCCCGGCGCCATTCTCACCAACCAGGGCGTGGATGTCGCCCTGGTTGATGGAAAGGTCTATGTCTCGCAGTGCCTGAACGGCGACGAAACTCAGCGAGACCTTGCGTATCTCAACGAGCGCTGTCGGGTTCAAGACCTTGCAGCCCTGTCATTACCACTGGGGTTCAAAGCCCTCGTAGTTGTCCGCGGTGATGATCGGTCCGGTGGGCGGGAAGGGCGGCGCCTGGTCGTACATGTTTACCGACCGGACGTACAATGTCCCGGCAATTGCCTGCAAGGCCATCTGCCCTGCGATCTGGCCGTTGGTGAAGGGGATGTTGGCGACCGTGGCAAACATGCGCCCTTCCTTCACGGCGTTGTAACCATCAATGCTTGCGCCCTGCCCAATGAGGGCGACCTGGCCGGTCAGGCCGGCATCTTCGACCGCCAGCTCGGCGCCGAGGGTCATCTGGTCGCCCACCGTGGCGATCACGTCGATGCCCGGGTTGGCCTGAAGCATGTCGGTGGCCACCTCGAAGCCGTGCTCATTGGTGTAGGAGGCCGCCTGCATGGTCACGATTTCGATGTGGTCGTGCATGTCGACGACGCCCTGCACGGCATTGAAGCGATCCAGGTCCAGCGGGAACCCTTCAAAGCCGATCATGAAGGCCACTTCGCAGGCATCCATGCCTTCGCAGGCCATCACAATGGCCTGGCCGATTTGACTGCCGTCACCGTCGCCGGTGCGCGCGATCTGGGCGGCCACGTTCTTGTAGGGCACCAGGGTCTTGCGGTCCGGGTTGATGGCCGCGTCCAGGGCGATCACCGGCAGCCCGGCCTCATGTGCAATGTCCACACCTACGGTGATGCCCACGCCGTCGACCGTATAGAGGACGATGGCATCGAATTCGCCGGAGGTGATGACGTCTTCAATCTGGTTGATTTGCTCCTCCAGGTTGAAGCCGGCGTCAAACTCCGCGATGCTGCCGCCCGCGGCCTCAATAACGCCTTGCACGCCAAGTGCCGCATTGCGCACGTACTCGTTGTTGCCGAGCGGAAGCAACAGGGCGATTCTGGGGCCGTCCTGGGCCGCCACCGGCATCAGCAGGGCCAGCAGAATGGCCAGCAGAATGAACAGTGAAGTCTTTCTGTGCATCTTTAAATGCTCCCTTTGCTTTTGGAACCCGACGAAAGTGTACTTCCTGACCACAGGCGTTGCAAAATCCGCTGCAACATGTCAGGCTGGACGCTGTAATTTTTCGTGAAGGAGGCCCCTGTGATCAGGCTGACCGTGCTTTACAACCTGCCCCCCGGCAGCGACGAGGAAGAGTTTCTGCGCTGGCGCCTCGGCGAACATCAGGAGTCCAATGCCTCGAGACCCGGCGTGCTGCGAACCGACTTTGGCCAGGTCACGGAGTCGCCCCTGCCGGGCCAGGGGCGGGCGCCCAATGCCCTGCCCTTCCGCTTCATGACCGTCGCCGAATACGATACCCGTGAGGAATTCGAACATAGTTTTTATGATGAAGGCCGCCAGGCAATTCTGGCAGAGGACGTCAAGCGTATCTCGGACGCTGTTTTCCTCGTGACAGAGATTCTGACCGAGACCGACAATCGGGACGGGACACCCTGACGTGCCGCCCGCCAACTGCCTGCATCCGTTGCAAGGATTTTCGCCGGCCACTGCCCTGTTGCCCTCAGCACCTGACCACAGGAGGCTCCGTGATTCGACTGACCGTGCTCTACAACTTGCCGCCAGGCAGCGATGAGGAAGAGTTTCTGCGCTGGCGCCTGGGCGAACACCAGGAGGCCAATGCCTCCATGCCAGGCGTCCTGCGGACTGACTTCGGCCAGGTGACGGAATCGCCGCTGCCGGGCCAGGGACGTGCGCCCAACGCCCTGCCTTTCCGCTTTATGACCGTCGCGGAGTGGGATACGCGCGAGGAATTCGAAGCCAGCTTCTACGAAGAGCGCCTGCAAAACGAACTCAGGGACAATGTTGAGCGGATTTCCGACGCCGTATTTCTCGTCACTGAAATCCTGACCGAGACTGACAATCGGGCCAATGCATCCTGACCGGTTGTCCAGGACTGCCTGTTAGCGAGGCCTGCTGGTCGCCGTCTGGCAGGACCGGTATGTCGCCAGCATCTGGCGCCGGGAGACCTTCTTGATTCGCCTGACCGTGTTCTACAATCTGCTGCCCGACAGTGACGAGGCTGAGTTTCTGCGCCTGCGCCAGAGCGAACGTCGCGACCCCGCGGCAGCCATGGCGGGCGTCGTCCGCACAGATTTCGGTCTGGTGACTGAATCTCCCCTGCCCGGTCAGGGTCGCACGCCCAACCCCCTGCCCTTCCGCTTCATGACCGTGGCCGAATGGGAGACGCGCGAGGCCTTCGAAAGCAGTTTCTACGAGGAAAGCCTGCAGGCCCAATTCGGGGAGATCGGGAGCAAGACTTCGGACGCCCTGTTTCTCGTCAGCGAAATTCTGACCAGGACCGACAACAGCGTGGAGACGCCCTGACATGCCTTCAGAAAAACGTTTGCAGCTTTTGCAGCAGGTCCTCGCGGACAATGACCTCGATGCCGCGGCGCTCATTCCGGGTCCCGGCTTTTTCTATCTGACCGGCTCCGTTCACCACGTCATGGAACGCCCAATCGTGCTCTTTGTGCCGCGCGAGGGCCGGCCCGCCATCGTCATTCCCGACCTCGAGGCGGATTTCTTCGCCAGCAAGGGCTTTGACGCCGACCACTTCCGCTGGGCCGATGCCGAGGGATTCGAAGGGGCATTCGCCGGCGCATTGGCGCATCTGGAACTGCTGGATGGCCGCATTGGCATTGAGGGACAAAACCTGCGCTTCTTCGAATCCGAGGCCATCCGCCGCAACGCCCCGGACGCTGCCTTGATGGACGCCCAGGATCTGATTTCCTCCATTCGCCTGTGCAAGGAACCCGGCGAAATCGAGGCGCTGAGACGCGCCATTCGTATCTCGGAACAGGCGCTTGAGAACACCGTCACCCGGCTGCGCGCCGGCATGACGGAACGCGAAGTCGCCAATTTCCTCATCAATCAAATGAGTGAACTGGGCGGTCAGGGCCTGTCTTTCGAGCCGCTGGTGCTGGGCGGCGACAACAGTTCACGTCCCCACGGCAAGGTCCGCGACGACGTCCCCCTGACGGCAGGCGACGCCCTGATTTTCGATTTCGGTTGCCTCGTCGATGGCTACCCGGCTGATATCACGCGCACCTTTTTCATTCAGGAAGCGAGCGAAGAAGCGCGCGCCTTCTACGCTGCTGTCCTGAATGCCAACACAGTTGGGCGAGAGACGGGGCGACCAGGGCTCGCCTGCGGGGAACTGGACGCAATCGTCACGCAAACGCTGCTGGACGCCGGCTACGGCGATTACATCCTCCACCGCACTGGTCACGGTCTTGGCCTTGACGTGCATGAAGGCCCATGGATCACCCGTGGCAACGAAGCTCCGCTCGAGCCCGGCATGGTCTTCACGATCGAACCCGGCCTCTACAAGGCCGACGTATTGGGCGTGCGGGTCGAGGACAACGTCGTAATCACAGAAGACGGACTCGAGTCCCTGACCTCGTTCCCGCGGGAGTTGCGCATCATCGGCTGACGACGACTCCTGTCCATATCCGCCGCAGGGCGTTCAATTGCCATCCTGAGCCAGCCATTGCGCGGCGGCCAGCGACCGCCGTTCCAGATGAGCCAGCAGTTCATCCCGGCCATCAGTCACGCCCGTCAGCGCAGATTCATGGCCAACCCTGGTCAGGGCATCAGTCAACAGTGCTGCATTGGCCTCGTAGATCTGCGTCATGCGCTCGATCGAGAATGCGCCGGCGGCCACTTCCGCCACCAGTTCACGGTATCGGGCAGCATAGACCAGATCGTCCAGCAGGAAACGGATCAGGGGCCAGTCGTCGCCCACCTCTTCCAGGGACAGGCTTCTTGCCCTGCCGAATCCTTCGGTCCGAAATACCCTGCTGCCGGCCTGGGGGTTCTGTGGCGCCGTGACGTCCAGACCCGGCACTGTGATGCGTTCCTGCAGGGACATGTTGTTGTCCCATGGGATCCACGTTAGCACACCGCGACTGTCGTCCGCGTACAGATAGTAATTGTGCGCAAGGACGCCATAGACGTCCCAGTTTTGTGCCAGCTGGTTGGTCGCCAGCCATCGCAGAAACCCGTCGACGTCCAGCGTTTGTTCAAGCCTGGCCCGCCAGGCGGCCGGGTCGCTGCTGCGCAGGGGGTCATGGAGCGCGTCGAAGAGCGCCAGAACGTCCTCGTAGCCGCTGTCCCGGTTGGTCTCCTTGTCAAAGCTGGCCTCGTCAAAGCTGCCGGCGGCAAAGGTGGCGCCCCGGCCATCCGGCTTGTACATATTGCCGTTGTCGTCTGCGAACTGCGTTTCAATCAGCGTGTCGTCGGGCAACTCGACTGCTGTGTAAAGGCCAAGGTAGTTAGCGCCGCTGCCATCGCCCGTATCCAGCCAGATCAGCCAGAAAGAGGTCTCGGCGGCGGGCACACCTGCCGTGCGAAAGACGTCGGCCATGACTTTCTCGCGCTGCAGGCTCTGGTCAGAGAAATTGTTGGAAAAACTGAGTTGCTTGAATCCGTAGAAGCGCTGATTCTGCAGCGCCGGGTGGTCGTCCTCGAACTCGTCGAAATCCAGTTTGAAGGGCAGGTTTCTCTGGCCGCTGCGCCAACCTGAACTCAGGGAGGAATTTCCCTTGAAGCGAAAGCCGGCTTCCGGCCAGACCTTGTCATTGAAGTGGATTCCCACCGGCTGCCAGTCCGGATTTTCGGCAAAGGTGAGACCCCCACCGCCGCCGGGACCGCGACCAGGCTGGCCTGGTCCTGCACCGAATTGCCCGGGTCCGGGGAAGGCAAAGTCGGAGGGAATCAGCACCAGAAATTGTTGCCGCTGCGCATCGTCCAACCCAAGCTCGGCGGCCACGGCCTCCAGGTCCGGCAAGTAACGCATCGCCGCCATGATCGCCTGGATACCAATGTCCATCTCATCCAGGAAGGCCAGTATTTCGCGTCCATCGGGGCCGCCGGGAATGCCGGGGCCGCCCCGACCCCTGCCACCGACCTGCGCACCTCGCTCACCATAGAGTTCGGTCATGTTGTCCATGGCTGCGTCCCAGTCCTCCGGCCGAAAGACAATCGTCATTTCGTTGACGTGATCATCAGGCATCACAACGTCGTAATTGGCGGGGACCTGATTGCCATGGCTGGCCTCGGTCCAGCCGGGCGGCCTTTCCACCTGTGCCTGCGCCGCGCCTGCGAATACCAGACATGCAAGCAACGAAAAGCCCAATTGCATTCCTCTGTTCACCTTGTTGCTCCTGTGCTCACTTGTTGTTCACGATGCGGAAGAAGAGTCGCAGCCTGGCGGTCCCGGCCTTCAGGTTAATGTTGTCCACGCGCACGCGCTCCGGCTCCAGGCCGGTGCGCTCGCGCAGATCTGCCAGCAGCGCCTCCTGTTGGTCCGGGCTGACCAGGGCAATGTTGTCGTAGGTCATTCGAACAGTGGACCATTTGCCGTCGTCACCATTCTGACCGCCATTCCTGGCAAAGCGGAATCGACCAAGCGTCCATTCAAGCGTGGCCAGCGTCAGCAGCAGCGCCGCGTCGACGGCGACCATGGCCTCCAGATTGCCGGAATTGAGCAGCAGGGCATTGACCAGCGAAAGCGCCACCACGGTGAAGAGATAGGTCATGTCACGCAGCCGAATGGGCACGGTGCGGAAGCGCAACAGGGCAAAGATGGCGAAGAGGCCGAAGCCGACGCCCAGGCCGATTTCCGCCCGAAACATCTGGTCGATAACGACGAAAATCAGCGCACCGGCCATGACGAGCAAGAGGATTCTGTTGTAGCCGGGCTTGCGCCGCCTGCAGTAGAGCAGGACTACCAACATTGTTGTAAGCAGGTTGAGGCCAAAGTAAAGGAGGTATTCGCCGATATTCACCATGTCAGGTCAGGTATCCATGTAGCTCGCCCGGGTCGATGCCGGAGTCAGGGTAGCAAATGAACGCGGCCATTTTGCCGCCGCTCACGAAAAGCTAAAGGATGTTAAAGGTTTGTAAAGTGGTCAACCCCGGCATCGCTTGCCGCCACCAGGCGGGACTACCGGCTGCGACCGGCCCGGAGGCCCGCAAATGCCTTTGCTGCCTGGAGCAGGATTGTCAGTTGCTGTCCTGTGCCAGCCACTGAGCCGCTGCCCTGGACCGGCTCTCAAAGTGTGACTTCAATTCATTGTGGCCGAATCTAACTCCGGCCAGGCCCGCTCCATCGCCAACCCTGGAGAGGGCATCCGTGACCAGCGCGGCATTTGCGTCAAGCAGCGCAGTCAGGCCCTCAATCGAGAATGCGCCGGCCGCGGTTTCCGCCAGCAGTTCGCGGTAGCGGGCCGCATAGACCGGATCGTCCAGCAGGAAACGGATCAAGGGCCACTCCGGGCCAACCTCGTCGAGGGAAATACTGAGCGCGTTGCCGAAGCCATCGGGGCCGGTGATTCCCAAGCCGGGGCTCAGGGACAGATTGTGGTCCCAGGGGATCCAGGTCAAGGCGCCGTTCCTGGCCGCGTCGGCGTAGAGATAGTAGTTGTGGGGCGTGACGCCGTAGGAGTCCCAGTTCTGGATTAATTGGTTGGTCGCCAGCCAGATCAGAAATCCATCCACGTAGAACACGGCTTCCAGACCAGAGCGCCAGGCCGCGGGGTCGCTGTGCCGCGAGCCATCGTGCAGCGCGTCGAAGAGCGCCAGCACGTCATCGTAGCCGCTGCCCCTGTTGCTTTCCTTGTCGAAGCTGGCCTCGTCGAAACTGCCGGCCGCAAAGGTCGCGCCCGGGCCATCGGGCTTGTACATGTTGCCCCCATCGTCGACGAACTGCGTTTCGATGAGGGTGTCGTCCGGCAGTTCGACGGCGGTGTAGAGGCCCAGCAACTGCGCGCCGTCGCCATCGCCGCGGTCCAGGTACACCAGGTAGAACGCCGTTTCGGCGGCCGGTACGCCTGCCGCACGGAAGATGTCCGCCGTGAGTTTCTCGCGCATCAGGCTCGAGTCTTCAAAGTTGTTGGCGAAAGTGAGCTGTTTGAAGCCGTGGAAGCGTTGGTTATCCAGTTCCGGGTGATCGTCTTCAAACTCATCGAAGTCGAGCTTGATCGGCATGTCAAGGCGACCCGTGCCCCAGCCGAAACTCAACGAGGAGTTGCCCTTGAAGCGGAAGCCGACCTCTGGCCAGACCTGCCCGCCGAAACGAATCTCAACCGGGAACCAGTCCGGATTGGGGACCCTGAACGGGTTGTCCGGCCGCGTGGCGACGGCGCGTTGCGTACCACCGGCGCAGCGACTGCTGACTTCCAGCCATACGCGCTGCAAAACCGCCGGGGTCAAACCAATCGCCGCCGCGAAGGCCGCCGGGTCCTCGTCCGCCAGCGGGGCGGCAGCGACCAGCGCCTGCTCGTCGACCCCGTGCTGCGTGATCAGTACGCGGCCGAATTCCTCCTCGACTCCCCAGGGACAGGAGTCGCTACCCGCCCCGAACAGTCCGGCGATAGCCAGCATGAATTCCGTCTCCTCGCCATGCTCGCCGAGCAGTTCCGTCATGTTGGCCAGGGTCGCCGCCCAGTCCTCCGCCCGGAAGACGATGGTGATCTCGTTGACGCGCTCGTCGGGCAGCACAAGCGCGTAGTTGGGTGGCGCCACGTTGCCGTGCGATTCCTCCGTCCAGCCAGCCGGTCGTGGTGTCTGCGCCGGCGCCGCGCCCACGCAGAGCAAAAACGTCAAAAGCGCGCCCAATAATCGAACGAAATGACCAGGCAAATTCATGGAGTTAATTTCGCTTTCAGGACCACAGGAATGTCTATTCGTGGGCGGGTCCGCGTGTGTCCACGGCAGCTGCGTCCGTATTGCAGCGGATTCTACGCGTCGAAGCGGGACAAAAGGAAGGGTTCGACGTCGAAAGTGCTGGTCACCCCGTCGCGGACCTGCTCCGCGACCAGTTGGCCGCCGACCGGCGCGTTCATGATGCCCACGCCTCCCCAGCCGCAGTTGTTGATGAAACCTTCGACCTGCGCAACCGGGCCCAAAACCGGCTTTTCGTCAGGCGTCAGGGGCCGGATGCCGGACCAGCCCCCGACGATGCGGGCCTGTGCCAGTGCGGGAGCCTTGCGCAGGCACATCGCGCGCATCTCCGGCCAGTAGTCCATGTCCGGCTTGTCCTGCACTGTCGCATGCTCGCGAGCGCCCATGCCCACCAGCACTTCGCCGTTGTCGCTGCGGAAGTACCAGTGCGTGGCGGCGTCCATCACGTAAATTCGGGACCTCAGTTGCGGCGGTCTTTCCACCAGAAAGATGTTGCGCACCCGGTTCAGCAGCGGGATGCGCAGTCCGGCCCAGGCGCCGACCTCGTCTGCATCGGCACCCGCCGCGTTTACAACGTACCGCGTGGCGATGGGACCTGCAATCGTCTGCACAGCGGCGATGCGCCCGCTTTCGATTTCCAGTCCCGTCGCGCGCCGGCCCTCGTGGATCGTCACGCCCATGGCTTGCGCGGAATGGCGCCAGCCGCGCAGGATGTTGGGCGTATCCAGCACGCCATCATCCGGGCCGTAGACGCCGAAAACCATCTCGTCCGGGGAGATCAATGGCAGCCAGCGGACAACCTCGTCCGGCGTGAGGACCTGGGTCTCGACGCCGTACTTGCGCCGCGAGTCCACGAAGTCCTGTTCCTGCTGCGCCACGTCCGGCGTCACCAGGGTCAGGGTACCCGTGCGCACGAAACCGGCGTCGAAGCCGGTGTCCTCGGCGAAGGCCGCGTAGCGCTCGAATGTGTAGGCGGAAAAGCGCTGTTGCCATTCGCCCCACATCTGCTTCATCAGCATGGACGCCGACCAGCGCGAGGAGCCGCTGCCCACCGTGGACTTCTCAACCAGGGCCACGTCGCGAATGCCGAACCTCGCCAGATGCCAGGCGGCGCTGAGGCCCTGTATGCCCGCGCCGATGACCACGACGTCGGCAGTTTCCACAACGCTGCTGGCAGGCACTCGCGTTCTCCTTGTGGCATACTCCTGCGCGCGAGCATAGCCTGCCGGGAGGGAGCCATGCAATATCTGCAGCAAGCCGAAGAGGTCTGCCAGGACCTGCTGTTCGTCGATTCCCATCACGACATTTTGATGGACGTCCTGTCCCGCCACCTTCGGGGCGAGCGCGGCGCGCTTTCCTCCTACTGGGCCCCGATCATGGAGACGGGCGGCATTGACGTTCAGGTCCTGCCGGTCTACGTCGATGACCGCTTTCTGCCAGGCCTCGGCCTGCGCGAAATCCTGCGCCATTTGCAGGCGGCGCAGGAAGACATCGCCAGTGACGACAGCCGCATGGAACTGGCATACAGTGTGGCGGACATTCGCCGCATCACCGACGCCGGCAAGATCGCCGGCATACTGGCCCTGGAGGGTTGCGACGGCCTCGGCGGCGATGCCCGCGTGCTGCGCGCGCTCTGTCGTTTCGGCCTCCGCATGGTGGCCTTCACCTGGGAGCGGCGCAACGCCTTTGCCGACGGCACGGGTGTGCGCAACCCGGGCGGTCTGACCGCTGCCGGCCAGGAGGCCCTGCGCGACCTGGGCCGCAACAAGGTCATCTTTGACGTCAGCCACCTGGCGGAGCCCGGCTTTTGGGATGCCATCGACATCGTCGAAGGGCCGCTGGTCGCCTCACACAGCAACGCCCGCGCCGTACACGACCATCCGCGCAACCTGACTGACGACCAGATCCGCGCAGTGGCGGATTGTGGCGGCGTCATCGGGCTCAACTTCTATGGCGGCTACATTTCCGACCCACCCACCTGCGTCCGCATGGCCGACCATCTGCAGCACATGGTCGATCTGGTGGGCATCGAGCATTTCGGCATCGGCGCAGACTTCCTTGAGGGTACGTTGCGTGAAGTCAGCAAGTTGGCCCTGGTCGAATCCTCCCTCGGGCCGGACATGCTGGACAACTGGATCGAGGACTGCCAGAGCGCGGACAAGATGCCCGTCTTCGTGGCCGAGCTGCTCAAACGCGGCTTTTCCCGCGAGGAACTGACCGCCCTTCTGGGCGGCAACTGGATGCGTGTCTTTGAGCAGGTCTGGGGTGGCTAGCCGGCGGTAATGCCGCCGTCGACCGGCAGTGCTGCGCCCGTCACAAAACTGGCGGCGTCGCTGGCCAGCCAGTAAATCGCCTCGGCCACCTCTTCGGCCTCGGCGATTCGTCCCAGCGGATGTTTCTCCGACCAGAGTTCCTCCGCGCCCGGCCCGTGCTGTTCCCAGGCCGCGGCGATCATGGGCGTGTTGACGCTGCCGGGACAGACGCAGTTGACGCGGATTCCCTCGGCCGCGTGGTCCAGCGCCATGGCCCGCGTCAACTGGACGACAGCGCCCTTGGCGGCGCAGTAGGCCGCCGAACCGGGGAAACCCACCAGACCTGCGTAGGAAGAGACGTTGACTATGTTGCCGCGGGTCCGCGCCAGATGCGGCAGCGCTGCCCGGCACAGGTAGAAAGTTCCGTTCAGATTGACGTCCAGCATCTCCTGCCACTGGGCCGTGGTGAGTTGCGCCACGCTGCGCTGGCGAATAATGCTGCCCGCGTTGTTGACCAGCACGTCAAGGCGGCCATGGCGTTCGACTGATTCCGCCACGACCCGGTCGCACTGCGTTTCATCGCGCACGTCGCAGGCGACGAAGCGGCCCTGGCCGCCGGCGGCCTCGATCAGGCCCAGGGTTTCCCGGGCGGTCTCCGCGTTGCGCGCCGCGATGACGATCCGCGCGCCCGCGCGGGCGAAGCGCAGGGCCGTGGCGCGCCCGATGCCAACATTGCCGCCGGAAATCAGGACCACAGGTAGCCCTGGCACGCCGTTGTCGTTCACAGAAACTCCGTCCCTTCGCTCCAGCCCCTCGCCGGTCTTTCGCAATGCCTTGTGAAAGCCCCCGACCGGGTTTCGGATTTGCCCGATCTAACCCCGCGATAAAGGCATTTCCGATTGATCGGGAAAGGGCAATCATAGCGAATTGTTGAGAGCGAAACGCCCCTGCGCTACTATCGCCCGCGGCACAAATGGCTTGGGCAGGGAAACGGTGGCGGGACAGAACGTCGCATCGTCAAAAATAGAGTTGGTCGGCGTCAGCAAGACCTTTGCGACGCCCCAGGGCACGGTCGCAGCGCTGGATGAAACCAGCCTGCAAATCGCCACCAACGAAATCGTTTGCATCGTCGGTCCTTCGGGCTGCGGAAAATCGACCCTGCTGAACCTGGTCGCCGGATTCATCGCGCCGAGCGCCGGCGCGGTTCTCGTCGATGGCGCAACGGTGCCCGGCCCGGGGGCGGAACGCGCGGTCGTCTTCCAGCAAGACTCCGTGTTCCCCTGGCTTACGGTGGAGCAGAACCTCGCCTATGGCCCGGTGGCGCGGCAGTTGCCGGCCGCCGAGGTTTCTTCAATCGTCGAGCGATTGCTCTCTCTGGTCGGCCTTACCGAATATCGCGACCTTTTTCCCTTGCAACTATCCGGTGGCATGAAGAAACGCGTGGACCTGGCCCGCGCCTACGCCAACAAACCGGCCATCCTGCTGATGGACGAGCCATTCGGCGCGCTGGACGTGCTGACGAAGGAGAAAATGCAAATTGAGTTGCTGCGCCTCTGGCAGGAAGAAGCGCTGACCATCCTTTTCGTCACGCACGACATTGAGGAAGCGCTCTTCATAGGTGATCGCGTGGTCGTGATGACGCCCCGCCCCGCCCGCGTGGCGGCGGACGTGGCTGTGCCGCTTGAGCGCGAGTTGGACCCGCGCCGCAAGACGAGCGCCGCCTTCCAGGCTCTCCGTCAGCAATTGATGGACATTCTCGGCCAGAATGAAGCAGAGTCTGTCGCCTGATGCTGCAGGAAGAGGGCCTGCGCCAGCGGATTCGCCGCACGCGCGCGATCAGCCTGGCCTCGATCCTGCTGGTCCTGGCGACCTGGTATCTCGTGACCACGGAGTGGGAACTGGTCTCTTCGCTCAAGTTGCCCAGCCCTGATCGCGTGCTGGATACCCTGGTGCAGGTACGGGCCACGATTCTGCGCCAGGCCCTGGTGACCTTCTATCGCGTGGGCATCAGTTTCCTCGCCGGTTCTGCCCTGGGCGTGTTGGTCGGCCTGGTGATGAGCCGCTTTCGCATCGTCTTTGCGGTGCTGGAACCGGTCATCGAAGCGTTGCGGCCCATCCCGCCGATCGCTCTCATTCCCTTTTTCATACTCTGGTTCGGTATCGGCATGTTTGGCCAGGTCCTGCTGGCGGGGCTGGGTTGCTTCATGGTCATGGTCGTGAGTACCATCGAGGCCGTGCGCAACGTGCCGCGGATTTACGTTCAGGCGGCGCGTTCGCTCGGCGCCGGGCAGGACCACATTTACCGAACGGTCATCCTGCCGGCCATCGTGCCCGAGTTGATCGCCGGGTGGCGCGTGGCGCTGGCGCTGGCCTTCGGCCTGATGATCGCGGCCGAGTTGATGGGCGCGCAGGAGGGCATCGGCTTCATGATCATGGTCGCTCGACGCAGCCTGAACACCCAGACCATTCTGCTGGGTATTATCATCATCGGCATGGAGGCGGCGCTGGCGGACCGCCTCCTGTACCTGTTCACCCGCCGCCTGACGCGCTGGACGGAACGTGACGCTGAAACGCTGGCCTGAGGGACTGTCACACCGGCTGCAGAGATTGTCCGCTGGCTGAATGCCAGATAGTTATCGTTGTGCCACAAGGAGGAAGTAATGCAGATGAATGGTGTTCGCGGCGTTTTGATCGTCATCTTGCTGGCTGTCTTCGCCATCTCCGGCGTGCAGGCCCAGGATGAGATGGTCAGCGTCCGATACGGTGTATCGCCCTTCCAGGATACCTTGCTGCCCATCCTCGGGCAGGAATTTGGCTGGTATGCGGAAGAAGGCCTCGACGTCGAGTTCGTCATCCTCGGCTGGACCGAGGTGCAGGAAGCGCTGGCCGCCGGTGAAGTTGACGTCGCCATCAACAACATCTCCTCGGTCATCGCCACCTACGATGCCTTCCAGTTCGTTTACGTTTACGGTTTCAACATCTTCGACGCCGGCGCGGCCCTGATGGCCAAACCCGAATTCAAGTCCGTTGAGGAATTCGAGGAAGAAGGGATGGAGCGCGACGATGCCGTCGTCGCTGCCCTGCAGCAGATGAAGGGGCATACCGTCGTGACCACGGGCAATACCGATATGGGCCAGGCGGTCGTCGGTTCGGCAGCGCGCGTTGGTCTGGACCCGGACATGGACATCACCATTGTTGACCTGAATCCGGACGAAGGTTTGGCCGCCTTCCTCTCGGGCACGGGCGACTTCTACCTGGGCGGCATCCCGCAGCGCACCCGTGCGACGGCCGAGGGCTACAAGCCGGTTGTCGTCGGCGCCGACCTGGCGCCACCGCCGCTGAACGGCATCGTCTCGACGCCGGATTACGCCGCCGGGAATCAGGAGACCTTGCTGAAACTGCTGAAAGTCTGGTTCCGCATCGTCAATTTCGTCGAGGAAAACACAGATGAGGGCGCGGCCATCATTCTGGATGTCCTCAACACCCAGACGGGCGCCAACATGTCCGTCGAGGTCTTCAAGGAGTTCTGGCAGGGCTACGAGCACTACCCGCTCAACGCCAGCGAGATCGAGCGCGACATCCTCTCGGAAGATGGTTACAGCTACTGGAAGGCCCGCTGGGACGACACGAATGACTACTTCGTGAATGTCAGCGGCGTCATCATGGAGCCCGTACCCATTGAAGGTGTCTTCCTGATGGAAGACGTCCACGCTGCCTTCGTCGAGATGTATGGCGAAGAAGAAGAGTAACGACTGACTGCAGGAGGGGGTCGCCGCGGCGGCCCCCTCACCCACGGGCACAAATCCCATGACCATCATCGACGCGCACATTCATTTCGGTACGGACCCGGCTATCGCCGAGCATCTCATCGTGCCCTACGTGCAGTACGACCAGCCCGCGTCCATCATCCGCATGCTGGATGACTACGGCCTCGACCGCGGCGTGTTGCTGCCGCCGGACCGCATCCTCAATCCCCCTTACGACAACGATTATCGCCAGGCCAATGAGGCTGTTGCCCGCGCCGTTGCGGCCAATCCGGAGCGTCTGATCGGCGCGATTCGACTGAATCCGCTGTTCGGCGAGGAATTCGTGTGGGAAACCGTGCGCCATTTCGTCGAGAAACGCGGACTCGGCGGGATCAAAATGGTCGCCCGTGCCGATTTCTACAATCCGGCCAGCCTGCGGGTCACCGGTCCGGTTTTCGAGGCGGCCGCAAAATACGATATTCCCGTTCTTTTCCACTCCGGGCATGCCGGCCGGGACCTGCCTTCGCTGCAGGGTTATGCGGCGCGCCAGTTCCCCCGGGCAAAGGTCATCATCGCCCACATCGGGCTACACGATTACCTGACGGAGACCATCATCGCCTGCAAGGAGGCGGACAATGTGTTCGCCGACATGAGCCAGGCCTGGCCCTACGACATCAAGGCCTTCGTGCGCGCCGTCGGCGCCGAACGCCTGCTCTATGGCAGTGACGCGCCTTTCCAGTCGCCGCTGGTGGAACGCGTCAAGGTCGAGGAATGCGACTTCAGCGACGAGGAGCTGGAGTTGATCTTCCACCGCAACGCCGAGCGCATCTGGGGCTTCCCCGCCGCAACAACATGAGCCGGCCCGCAGCGGAGTTCGATGTCATCGCCGTCGGCTCCTGGACCAATTTCGACCACCTGTTTGAAGTCACTTCCCTGCCCGCTCCGGGCGATACCGTTCAAATTTGCAGCCCTGTCCACGAAATCGAGCGCGTTTACTTCGGCGGTTGCGCGCCCAACGTGGCGGTCGCCGCCGCGCGCCTGGGAGCGCGTTCGGCCCTGGTCAGCGTGGTTGGCGATGACTTCTGCTCGCGCGGCTACGCGGCGCATCTGGATGAATGCGGCGTGGACCAGCGGGCCGTGCACGTCGTCGCAGGTGAGCGCTGCGGGCACAGTTTCATGTTTCGCGATGTTGACGGAGACTCCGTCTGCATCTCGCAGATCGGCGTCGCCGCGCACCAGGAGGAATTTGCACCCGACCCCGCTACTCTGGCGGCGGCAAGAGTAGCCGTCATCACCTACCGCTTCGACCGCTTCACCCTGAACGCGGCGGAGTTGGCGCGGGCGGGCGGCGCCCAGGTGATATTGAGTGGCGCCCTGGCGACGGCGCCGGACCTGGCCGCTGCCTTCATCGCCAGGGCAGACATGCTGGTCTGCACCGAACACGAACTGGCGCAGCTTGTGTCATCTCTGGCTCATGATGACGCACAAGCGCTTCTGGAAACGGGGCTGTCCACCATCGTGTGTACGCAGGGCGCGGCCGGCATCGCCTGGCAAACGTCGGGGGACTGCGGGCATGTCCCGGCTGTGGCCCCACGCCAGGTGGTTGACCCCACCGGCGCCGGTGACGGCTTCGTCGCGGGACTGGCGGTGGGTCTGGCGCAAGGACGTGCGCTGTCGGAAGCCATACAACTCGGGGCCGGCGTCGCCAGCTTTGTCGTGGAAGCCGTCGGATGCCAGACGAATCTGCCGTCAATGCCGGCAGCGGAGGTGCGTCTTGCAAAAATGTAGGGGCGAAATGCCGTTTCGACCGCAATACCGCAGCCAACGTTTCAGTCCAGGCCCTTCAGAACTGTCAGTGCCGTCTGGTAGTCCGGATGCTCGTGGACTTCCGGAAGGTACTGTACGTAGCTGATGTAGTTTTCGTCATCAATGACAAACAACGCCCGGTGCAGAATCCTCAACTCCCTGATGGTCGTGCCGTAGGCCTTGCCAAAGAAGCCGTCACGATAGTCAGAAAGGACCTCATTGCGCGGGACGCCGGCAGTCAGGACACCAATGAGCGCCATAACATAAATTGTCGCGCGGGCCTGCGCATCCATTTCTTCGCCGCCGTATTGTCGGGTTTTTGACATTTGTTGCAGGCCGCGTTACCTTCCCGTCGTTACAGGTGTTTGCCGCAGATTGTTGGCAAGGTATGGCGAGACTTTCTACCATCCATCTCAGGAGCCGCGCGCGATGTCAACGCCGACATTTTGGGGCCCCGGAACGCCTGGCCCTGCCACCGCCCATACCCCGCCCGCCCAGCCGGGTCCGGAGAGCGGGCGCATCTCCAGACCCTGACATTGCCCAGGCGCCCGCCGAACCACCGCAGTCAATCCAGTCTCTTGTCAAGAGAACGGGCGTGTGCCCGGGCAGACTATCCTGCGTTTGTGCGTGCAACGGGCCGACAAGGCCTGAACCCTGTTTTGTCCGCAAGAATTGAGGAGACTTGCTAATGAAGAGAGTAATTTTACTGTGCCTGGTGCTGTTGTTGCTGATTTCAGCATCGACCATGGCCCAGGACGACGGCGTCCGTCGCCTGCGCGCCAACTTCGCCTGGCCCACCTACATCGATCCCCACGTCGGCTCCGATTTTTCAAGTTCAATATCAATCACCAACATTTACGACACCCTGATCTTCCCGGACCCGGCCGGCGGGTCAACGAACGCCGTTCCCTGGGTAGCGGAAAGTTGGGAAGCCTCCGATGACGGCCTGACCTACACCTTCCACTTGCGTGATGGCGTCCTCTTCCATGATGGCAGTGAGGTAGAGGCCAGCGATGTCGCCTATAGCTACAATCGCCTTAAAGCCATCGGGGAAGGCTTATCCTACCTTCTCCCTGAAGCCACGGTGACAGCGCCGGATGATTCCACCGTCCAGTTCACGCTGACGACCCCTGATCCGCTCTTTACCCTGCGTCTTTCGCGTTTCTACTTCGTCAATGAAGAACTGGTGCGCGCCAACTACAACATGGATACGGATCTCTATGGCGAACATGGCGACTACGGCAAGGAATGGTTGCTGACCAACGACGCCGGTTCCGGCCCCTATCAGGTCGTCGCTATGTCGCTCGCTGAGTCGCTGCAGATGGAACGCTTTGCCGATTACTGGAATCAGGAGGCGTTCAGGGACAATGCCGCTGACGAAGTCACTTTCCTCGGCACCACCGCGGCCTCTACCATTCGCTCGCTCCTGCTCAATGGCGAACTGGAAATCAGCGACCCGTGGCAAAGCTTCGACAGCCTTCAGGAATTGAGCACGTTTGACGGCATCCACATCGATACCACTTCGATGGGGTCGTCGCTCTATTTCATGCTAAACAACATCCTGCCGCCCTTCGATGACGTGAATTGCCGTCGCGCTTCCGCTCTCGCCATTGATTACGAAACCGTCGTTGCACTCGAATGGCCAGGTACGCAGCGGATGATTGGCATCCTCTCGCAATCCACGCCAGGGCACAACCCGGATGTATTCACTCCGACGCGGGATCTGGAAGCCGCCCGCGCCGCCCTCGCCGAATGCCAATATGCGGATAACATCTCCGACTATCCCATCGACGTCGTCTGGGTGACAGCGGTGCCGGATGAGGAGAAATTCGCCCTGCTCTACCAGTCCAACATGGCCGAAATCGGCATGACAGTCAATGTGGTCGCCTCGCCTTGGGGCAATGTGGTAAATGACACCGCCAGCAAGGAGTTGAGTCCGCATATTGTCCTGCTTTACACCGGCGCGGACCTGCCGGAGGCAGGCTTGCTCATTGAACAGCGCTACCATTCGAAGACCGCCGCGACCTTCTTCCAAAACGAGTGGCTGGAAGACGCCGATCTTGATGCAGCCATCGAAGACGCGCTGGGCACCGTTGATAACGAAGAGCGCTTCGCCAAATACGCGGCTTTGCAGGAACAGCTGGCCGAGGACGTCGTCTCATTCTTCCTCTATGACCAACTGGAGAAGCGCGCCGTCGCCGACTACGTGGACTGGGACTCATCGGCGGGCGCCCGCATTCAGGGCTACCACTACTATCTGCCGCAAATCGGGGTCAATAATCCCTGATGTGCCGCAACTCGCGTAAGGCAAGGCGACAATCGACGCCGCCCGAAAGGAACGGCGTCGCAGCATTGTTTCGAAAGATGGAGGAGAGAGGCACCATGAGAAAGTTGCTCGTTCTTACCCTGCTACTGTTGCTGGTCTTCTCGGCAACGACCCTCGCCCAGGACGATAGCCAGTTGCGCATCACCTTCTCCTGGGATACCGATATTGACCCGGCCGTCGGCGACGACTTCTCCAGTTCGCACGCCCTGGCCAACATTTATGACACCCTGGTTTTCCCCAACAAGGATGCCTCGGTAGACGCCTGGGTAGCGGAATCCTGGGAGCTCTCCGATGATTTCCTGACCCTGACCTTCAACCTGCGCCAGGGAGTCCTCTTCCATGACGGTTCGGAGTTGCAGGCTTCCGACGTGGCCTACTCCTTCGATCGTCTCAGGGCCGTCGGAGAAGGCTATGCCTATCTGATGCCGGACGCCACTGCGGAAGCACTGGACGAATACACAGTGCAGTTCACGCTCTCCCAGCCGGACCCCTTCGCCGTCGACAAGATGATCCGTCTCTATATCGCCAACGAGGACGTCGTGCGGGCCAACTACGACATGGAGTCTGACCTCTACGGCGAACATGGCGATTACGGCCGCAACTTTCTGCTGACCAACAGCGCCGGCTCCGGCCCCTACGAGGTGACGGACTATCCGCTGGTTGGTTATCTTGAAATGCGCCGCTGGGATAGCTGGTGGAATGCGGACAACTTCCACGTGAGCGCCGCGGACGTCGTCACCTACGTGGACACCACCGAGGCGGCCACGGTCCGCTCGTTGATGCTGAATGACGAGCTGGAAATCACTGACGCCTGGCAGTCCATTGAAGGTCTGCAGGCCCTGGATGCGGTTGATGGCATTGACGTGATGGCCATCCCCTCCATGACCTCGTTCTACTACATGATGAACACGCGTCTGGCCCCGCTGGATGACGTGCACTGCCGCCGCGCCCTGGCCTATGCCTACGACTACGATCAGGTCGTGGCCCTGGAGTGGCCGGGTACGCAGACCATGATCGGCCCCGTTCCGCAGAGTTTGGGTGGGCATACCTCCGACCTGACCATCTACGGCCGTGACCTGGACAAGGCGCAGGCGGAACTGGCCCAGTGCCAGTACGCCGACAACATCGCCGACTATCCGATCGACGTGCACTGGATTTCGCAGGTGCCCTTCGAGGAACAGTTCGCCCTGCTCTTCCAGGCGAACATGGCGGATATTGGCGTGACAGTGAACGTCCTCTCCACGCCCTGGGGCACCGTGGTTGAGAACGCGGCCAACATGGAGACGAGCCCGCACATCGTGACAATCTATGTCTCCACGGACCTGCCGGAAGCCGGTCTGATGCTGCAGCAGCGTTACACCTCGCCCACGGCCAACACCTGGCAGCAGAATGAATGGCTGCTGGATGAAGACCTGGACTCGCGCATCACCGATGCCCTGCTAACCATGGACCGGGACGAGCGCTTCGCCAAGTACGCCGCCCTGCAGCAGGAGATCGCCGATCAGTCCTACTCGCTTTTCCTCTACGACCAGCTGGAAAAGCACGCATTCAAGACATTCGTTGACTGGCGCCCCGAAGAGAATAGCCGCGTGATGGGCTATCAGATCTTCGCGCCCTTCATCGGCGTGGACGGCTAGAGTTTGGCCCGTCCGCAATCCGGGGAGGCGCGGCTGCGTGCTGCGCCTCCCCAAGTCAGTAAGGAAAACAGGGAGAGGGAGAGTCCATGAATTTCCTTAATGTTGAGGAGCTTCAGCGCCTCTTCCTCTTTCTCTTGCGACGTATATTTCAGTCGATTTTTGTCCTGTTCGGGCTCAGCATTCTCATCTTCCTGCTCAGCCGCGTCCTGCCCGGCGATCCGGCGCGCATGGCGCTGGGAGCGCGCGCGCCGCAGGAGACCATCCAGCGCCTGCGCGACGAAATGCACCTGGATGAACCGCTGCTTCAGCAATACCAAATCTGGTTCACCAACGCCCTGGGCGGCGACCTCGGCGACTCGCTGCGCACGCGCCGCCCGGTCGTCGACGACATCGTCGAGTTCCTGCCCGCCTCGATGGAGCTGGTGTTGCTGGCCGGCGTCATATCCGCCATTGGCGGCATCACCCTCGGCACTCTAAGCGCGCGCCACAAGGATTCATGGATCGACAACCTGGTGCGCGTCGTTTCCTATATGGGCGTGGTGACCCCCGCCTTCGTTGTCGCCATCATATTCCTTACCTTTTTTACGACCGCCGAATTCGGCCTGGACCTCTTTCCGCCCATCGGGCGGCTCAGCAGCGGCTTTGAACCACCCCCACGCGTTACCGGCCTCTACACGGTGGATTCGCTGCTTGCCGGTCAGTTCGACACCTTCATCAACGCCCTGCACCATCTCATTCTGCCATCGCTGGCCCTGGCGCTGGGCTCGCTTTCCCAGGAAGCGCGCATCACCCGTTCCACCATGTCGGACAATCTGACGCGGGACTACATCGCCGCGGAGCGTGCGCTGGGCATCCCGGAAAGGACCGTTACCGGCAAATTCCTGCTCAAACCCTCGCTGATCCCGACCGTATCCATCTTTGGGCTGGACTTCGCCGCCAACCTCTCCAACGCCTTCCTCGTGGAAGTGATTTTCAACTGGCCCGGCATCTCCCGTTACGCCACGACTGCGATGCTGTACAAGGACCTGAACGCCATCGCCGCCGTCATCCTGATCCTGGGCGTGACCTTTATCGTGGTAAATATTCTTGTTGACCTGGTGGTAGGCATTCTGGACCCGCGCATTCGTCTGCGTGGGGCAAGGAGCGATTGACATGGCCGAAATTGCTGTTTCCCCGGTGCCCGAGGTGGTCGACGCCGCTGCCCTTGCGCGCATTCAGCGTCAGAATCGCCGCGAAAACCTGGGGCGCATGTGGTTCAAGTTTTCCCGCAATCCACTCTCGGTGATCGGCCTGCTGATGGTCATTGCCATCATTTTGCTGGCGATCTTCGCGGAGCAGATCACCCCCTTCCCGGACCATGTCAAACCCTTTACGGACTTCGTGAATGCCAAGAAACCGCCGGGCGGTGAGTATCTGCTGGGGACGGACCAGTTTGGCCGTGACATTCTAAGCAGAATCGTCTTTGGTTTTCGCTTTTCGCTGTTGATGGCCGTCGTGGTATTGACCCTGGTCGTCCCTGTCGGGGTCACGCTGGGCATGGTCGCCGGCTACTTTCAGGGCACGATCATCGATACCATCATCATGCGCATCACCGATATCTTCCTTTCCGTGCCACCCCTGATTCTGGCGCTGGCCATCGCCTCCGTGCTTACGCCCAACCTGACCAATTCGATGATCGCCGTCTCGTTGATGTGGTGGCCCTGGTACGCCCGCCTGGTCTACGGCCTTTCCAGCGCCCTGCGCACCGAATACTTTGTCAGTTCGGCCGAGACCATTGGCGCCAGAACGCCGCACATTCTCTTTCGTGAGATATTGCCCAACATGATTTCGCCCATCTTCACCAAGATGAGCCTGGACGTGGGCTGGGTCATCATCATTGGCTCCATGCTGAGCTTCCTCGGCCTCGGGGTTCAGGAACCCCAGCCCGGCCTGGGCACCATGGTCGCCAAGGGCTCCGATTACCTGCCGACCGGCCAGTGGTGGATGGCCATATTCCCCGCCCTGGCCATCGTTGTCGTCGTGCTCGGCTTCAATCTGCTTGGCGACGGCCTGCGCGATCTGTTCTCCGCGGAAGAGGTGTAATGGTGGCCCAGGAAACACCGCTGCTTGATATTCGCGAACTGTCGGTCAATTTCCGCGTCTATGGCGGTGTGCTCAGGGTCCTCGACCGCATCAACTTCCACGTCCTGCAGGGCGAGCGAGTCGGCCTGGTGGGAGAGACGGGCTGCGGCAAGACGACCACCATGAAGACCATCCTGCAGGTGCTGCCCACGCCGCCCGCCGAAATCCCCCAGGGCGAGATCCGGTTCCAGGGTCAGGACGTTATGACGATGAGCCAGCGCGAGCTGGTTAACATGCGCGGCCAGGGAATCTCCATGATCTTTCAGGACCCCACCGCCGCCCTGAACCCGGTCTTCACCGTCGGCCAGCAGCTCACCGCCGTGATCCGCCACGCCTCACCGGAAAACCGAAACCTGAACAACAATCAGTTGCGGGAACGCGCGCTTGAGGCCCTGCGCCAGGTCGCCCTGGCGGACCCGGAACGACTGCTGGACAGCTATCCCATCCAGCTCAGTGGCGGCATGCGCCAGCGCGTCTGCATCGGCATGGCGCTCAGCACCCGGCCCGGTCTGCTCATTGCTGACGAACCCGGCACCGCGCTGGACGTCACCATCCAGGACCAGGTGCTGCGCCTGTTGCAGGACCTGGTGGAGCAACAGGGCAACTCTTTCATTCTCATCACGCACACGCTGGGTATCGTGCGTCAGATGACGGACCGGGTTTACGTCATGTACGCCGGCAACATGGTGGAAGTGGCGCCTACGCAGCGCCTGTTCACCAATCCCTTGCATCCCTACACCCAGGGCCTGATGGACGCCGTTCCGCGACTCACCGGCGGCGGCATCAGCGAGGGAATTCCCGGACGAATACCGGATTACATGAATCCGCCCGCCGGCTGCCGCTTTTCCGGTCGCTGTCCGCACGCCATGCCCGTTTGCATTCGTGAGAAACCGCCGGTGTTTGAGATCGAAGGCCCGGAAGACGAATCGCACGAGGTGGCCTGTTTCCTCTACGACGAGCCCCACAAGGTGAGCAACTACAAGGCGGAGCTCCAGCCGGTATGAGCGACGATTTCATTCTTCGTGTAGAAAACCTGCGCAAGCACTTCATTGTCGGGCGCAAGGGTCTGATCAAACGGGACCCGATCACTGTCAAGGCTGTGGACGGCGTCTCCTTCAATGTACGCCGGGGCGAGACTTTCGGCATCGTCGGCGAGTCCGGCTCCGGCAAGAGCACCATCGCCTACATCACGATGGGCATGTACCTGCCCACCAGCGGCACGATCACCTTCAATGGCCGGGACCTCTTCGAACGTGGTGACCGGCGGCCGCTGGACCTGCGCAAGGAAGTTCAGATCGTTTTCCAGGACCCTGGATCCTCGCTCAATCCGCGCCGCACCATTCGCCAGATCCTGGAACTGCCGCTCAGCATTCATCAGCCGGAAAAGGACCGGCTGACGGAAATCATTCGCTTGCTGGAACTGGTGGACCTGCCGCCGGAATTCATGCACAAGTACCCACGGCAGTTGAGCGGTGGCGAGCGACAGATCGTCGCCATTGCCCGCGCGCTGGCCACCAACCCGTCGCTGGTGATCCTCGACGAACCCACGTCTGCGCTGGACGTCTCGGTGCAGGGCAAGGTCCTCAACCTGCTCATCCGCCTGCAACGTGAGTTGAATCTGACCTACATGTTTATCACGCACGACCTGAGCGTCATGCGTAACCTGGCGTCGCGCGTGGCCATCATGTATCTGGGACGCATTGCGGAAGTCGCCGAAACCGTGCACTTCTTCGAGTCACCGCAACATCCCTACACCCAGATGCTGCTGTCCTCCATCCCGGTGCTCACCGAGGCCGAGGAAGACCTGCGTCCGGCGCGTGTTCGCTCGACCGGCGAAATCCCCAGCCCGGTCGATTTGCCCGCGGGCTGCAGTTTTCATACGCGTTGCCCGCAGGTCATGGACCATTGCCGCCAAATCGACCCGCTGATGGTGCCCATCGACGTCACCGACAGCGACCACATCGTGCGTTGCCACCTGTTCGAGCAACCGAACGGTCAGGTCCCGTCCTGACATGCGCATCGCCACCGACATAGGCGGTACCTTCACGGACCTTGTTTGGCAGGATGAGAAAAGTGGCGCCGTCGGCAACACCAAGGTGCCCACCACGCCGCAGGACTTCGGCGCCGCGGTCGTTGCCGCCATCCGTCAGAGCGGGCAGGACGCGCGCGGCACCGGCTTTCTGGTGCACGGCACGACCCTCGTCATCAACGCGCTGACCGAACGCAAGGGCGTGCGCACGGGGCTCATCACCACCCGCGGATTCCGCGACGTGCTGGAGATCGGGCGCGCCAATCGCCCCGACATCTACAACATGACCTACGTCAAGCCGACGCCCTTTGTACCGCGCCGGCTTCGCCTGGAGGTCACAGGTCGCCTGAACTATCGCGGCGAGATTTTGCAACCCCTGAGTCGTGAGGACGTGGCGAGCGCGGCGCAGACCTTGCTGGCGGAAGGCGTCGAGGCCGTCGCCGTCTGTTTTCTGCACAGTTACGTCAATCCTGAGCATGAACTGGAGTGCGGCCGAATCCTGGCGGACCTGGCGCCGGACCTGCCGGTGACGCTTTCCCACCAGGTGACGCGCGAGTGGCGGGAATTCGAGCGCAGCAACACCGCAGTGCTCAACAGCTACGTGATGCCCATAGTGGCGCGTTATCTCAACAGCCTCGAGCGCGACCTGAATGACATGGGCATTCCTTCGACCTCGCTTCACGTGATGCAGTCCAATGGCGGCAGCGCCAGCTTTGGCACGGGTCGCCATTTGCCCGTCAACCTGGTCGAATCCGGCCCCGTCGCCGGGGTCATCGGCGCCGCCCGCATCGGCGGGTTCATCGGCGAACCGAACGTGATTTCCCTCGACGTCGGCGGCACCACGGCCAAGTGTTCGCTGGTTTTGGATGGCGCGCCACGAATCACAAGTGATTACAAAATCGAGCACGACCGGCGCAGCGCCGGTTACCCCATTCTTGTGCCTACCGTCGATATCGTCGAGATTGGCGCGGGCGGTGGGTCCATCGCCCACCTGGATGAGAGCGGCGCCTTGCGTGTGGGCCCGCAGAGCGCCGGCGCCGACCCCGGGCCGGCCTGCCAGGGCGTGGGCGAACAGCCGACGTTGACGGATGCCAACCTCGTCGCCGGCCGCATCAACCCGGACTATTTCCTGGGCGGGCGCATTCCGCTCAGCGTGGCGCGGGCGCAGCAGGCGCTGCAGCCGCTTGCCGCCCACTTCGGCCTCGGCATCGCCGAGACCGCGCTGGGGATCATACGCATCGCCGACTCCAACATGATCAACGCGCTCAAGCTCGTTTCGGTGCGGCGGGGCCACGACCCGCGCGACTTTGTCCTGCTGCCCTTTGGTGGCGGCGGCGCGTTGCATGGCGCGGCCCTGATGCGCGAATTGCAAACGCGCAAGGTCGTCATCCCCGAACAGCCCGGCGTGTTTTCCGCCTGGGGCATGTTGATGAGCGACCTGCGCCGCGACGACATTCGCACCCGCATCACCCGTGTCACTGAAGAGGCCGCGCCCGTGTTGGACGAGACCTTCGCCGACATGGACAGGCGCGTTCATGAAGCGCTGCGCCGCGAAGACGTGGCGGCCGACATTCGCAGCGAACGCCACGCCGACATGCGCTATCTCGGCCAGGAACACACGGTCAAGGTCCCGTTGGCGGAGGGCTGCATTGACGCCGCAGCCATCGACGGACTGCTGGAACGCTTCCACCAAGTGCACGAGCAGACCTACACCTTTCGCCTGGATACACCTGTCGAACTGGTCAACTACCACGTCACCGCCTTTGGCCTGGTGCCTGCGCCCGAGATCGGCAGGGTTTGCAGCGACGGCCTCACGCTGGCGGGGGCGGACAAGGGCCGGCGCGAGGTGTATTTCGATGATCCCGTCCCGTTGCAGGCGGACATTTTCGAGCGTGAGCGCCTGCCCGTCGACGAGGCACTGACGGGCCCGGCAGTCATCGAGGAACCCACCGCGACCATTCTTGTCTTTCCGCAACAACGCGCCTGGCGCGATCGCCATGGCTTTGTTCATATTCAGGGGGAGGATTAATCATGAGATTGCTCTATATCGACCCTGTTGGCGCCGATTCCATGGATCCCGGCATGTACGACGCCCTGCTGGCCGCCAAAGGCCTTCAAACGGAAATCGAGATGGTCGCCCTGCCCCAGGGCCGCCCTCACCACGTCGAATACCACTCCTACGAGGCGCAGGTCATCGCCGACATCGTGCGCATCACCTGGCACGAAGCGCCGGCCTTCGACGCCATCATCATCGGCTGCTTTTACGACGTCGGCCTGCGCGAGGCCCGCGAAGTCTCCGGTCGCGCGCCGGTGGTGGCCCCCTGCCATTCCAGCAGCGCCATCGCCTCCATGCTGAGTCATCGCTTTTCGGTGCTGGTCGGGCGCGAAAAGTGGATCTCCAAGATGCGCGAGAACCTCCTCCTCTACGGCCATGGCGAACGCCTCGCCTCCTTCCGCACCATGGGCATGGGCGTGCGCGATTTCCAGATCGACCATGAACTGACCTGTGAACGCCTGCTGGAGGCCGGTCGCACGGCCATCGAGGAAGACGGCGCGGAAGCGCTCATCCTCGGTTGCACGGCTGAATTCGGCTTCTACAGCCACATGCAGGAGGAACTGGGCGTGCCGGTTCTCGACCCCGTGATCTCCGCCCTGAAGACGGCGGAAATGATGGCGGAGGCCGCAGAACGCTTTGACTGGTTGCCCTCGCGGGTAGGGGCCAGCGAGGGGCCGCCCGTCGACGAGGTCGCCCGCCGTGGCTTCTTCGGCGACTCCGCCCCGATCGGTACACGACTTGCGGAGCTGGCACAACCGCAATGAGCACGGACCCCTTCACGCTGGAGATTATCGGCGACATGCTGCGCGCCAGCGCCGTGGAGATGTTCATCACCTACGGTCGCAGCGCGCAGAGTCCCATCATCTACGAAGTGCTGGATATGGGCTGCGGCCTGATCTCGGCGGAAGGGGAACTGATCGCGGAGGCCGAAGGCGTCCCCGGCTTTGTCGGTTGCCTGGGCTTCGCGGTACGCGAAGTGCTGGAGAAATTCGGCGCGGACGCGCTGCAACCCGGTGACATCTTCGCCTGCAACGACCCCTGGGGCGGCGGCGGAACGCACCTCAGCGACGTCGTGCTGGTGATGCCCCTGTTCCATGAGGGCCGTCTGTTGGCCTTCGCCGCCAACAAGGCCCACTGGACCGAAGTGGGCGGTATGGCCCCGGGCAGCTGGACCACCGATTCGACCGAGATTTATCAGGAAGGCCTGCAATTGCCGGCCCTGCGACTGTATCGCGCCGGGCAGCCACAACAGGACCTGCTTGACATTATTGAGGCTAACGTGCGCCTGCCGGAGATGACTCTGGGCGACATGTACGCCGGCATCGCGGCGTTGCACGCCGGCGCCCGCGGCGTGGCCACGGTCTGCGCCAGGTACGGCGCCGACGCACTGCTGGAGGCCATCGCCCTGCTGTTGCAGCGCGGCGAGAGCGTGGCGCGCGCGCGACTGGCGGCCTTGCCTGACGGCTCCTGGTACGCCGAAGCCTGGCTCGATGACGACGGCATCGGCGACGAACCGCAATACGTTTGTGTCAGGGTCACCATCGACGGCGATCGCTTCGTCGCCGACTACAGCGGTTGTGCCCCGCAGGCGACCGGGCCCATCAACACCACCCATGTTGGGCTGATGGTCGTCGTACGCGAAATGTTCAAGTGCGTGCTGGACCCGCACTTCCCCAACAACGACGGCTTCTTTCGACCCATCGAGATCATCTGCCCGCCGGGTACGCTCTTTACCGCGCAACGGCCCGCGCCCACTTCCACCTACTGGGAGACGGGATCCTACGCCGCCGAGTTGATCTGGCGCGCCATGTATCCGGTCGCCCCGGACCGTCTCTCCGTCGGTCATCACCTCAGCATTTGCGGCACGATTGTCAGCGGTGTGGATGAGGGCGGGACGCCATGGGTACTGGTCGAGCCCCAGGCCGGCGGCTGGGGCGCCACCCACCAGCGCGACGGTCAGAGCGGGCTGGTGCCCTCCGGCGATGGCGAGACCTACATCATACCGGTCGAAATCTGCGAAACGCGCTACCCGCTTCTGGTCGACCAGTTTGCTTTCAACACCGAGCCTGGCGGCGCCGGTCGCTGGCGCGGCGGCTTTGGCCTCATTCGCGACTATCAGGTTACCTCCAGCCACGCGGACCTGACCGCCTCCTTCGGTCGCTTCCGCTTTTCGCCCTGGGGCGCAGCCGGCGGTGCGGACGGCTCGAACAACGCCATCGAAATCATCCCGGCCGGTCAGGAACAGGCCGTGCTGCGCACGGGTCGTTGCGCCCGCAAACGCCTGCAGCGCGGCGACGTCGCGCGTCTGGTCACGGCCGTTGGCGGCGGCTATGGCGATCCGCTGCAACGTGAGCCGCTGCACGTGGAGGAGGACGTACGCGAGGGCTATGTGTCGCCGGAAATCGCGCGCCAGGCCTATGGCGTCGTGCTGGACGACGCGGGCGTGGACGAAGCGGCCACGGCGTCCCTGCGGGCGGACATGTCGCGGGAGCGCGATCATGGTGCATGACCCCTTCACCCTGACCATCATTCAGGAGCAGTTGCAGGCCGCTGCTGACGAAAGCTTTGTTCGTCTGGGTCGCGCCAGCAAGAGCCCTATCATCTACGAGGTGCTGGACTACGCCTGCGCCTTGTTGACGCCGCAGGCGGAGTTGATCGCAGAAGCCCAGGGCGTGCCGGGCTTCACCGGCGTGCTGCCCGTGGCTGTGGAATCCATTGTGGAGAAGTTCGGCGCAGACGGCATGCGCGAGGGGGACATATTCGCCACCAACGATCCCTATTCCGGCGGCGGCACCCACCTCAGCGACGTTTGCCTGGTTGGCCCGGTCATCGTCGATGACGAGCTGGTGGCATTCGCCGCCAACAAGGGCCACTGGACAGAACTCGGTGGCATGGCCCCCGGCAGCTGGACCACCGACGCAACCGAGATTTACCAGGAGGGGCTGCAACTACCCGCTGTGCGCGTTTACGACGCCGGTGAACCGGTGCAGGACATCATTGACCTGCTCGCCGCCAACGTCCGCCTGCCCGACATGACACTCAGCGACCTTTACGCCGGGGTGGCCGCCATCCGCGTCGCCGAGGCGCGCATCACCGCCCTCTGTGAGCGACACGGGGTCGACGCCCTGCGCGCCAGTATCGACACCCTGCTGCAACAGGGAGAACTGGTGGCGCGCGCTGCGCTTGACAAATTGCCAAAGGGCAGTTGGGAGGCGCAGGACTTCATGGACGACGACGGTTTCAGTGACGAGAAGATCCCGGTGCGCGTGCGCATCACTGTCACCGACGAGGAATTCATCGCGGATTTCAGCGGCTCTTCGCCGCAACGGCCCGGCCCGGTCAATGGCACCTGGGCGCGCCTGCAGTCGTCAGCACGGGTGATGTTCAAGTCAATCACCGCGCCCGATTACCCCAACAACGGCGGTTGCTTCCGCCCGGTGAAAGTGATTTGTCCGTCGGGAACCATCTTTACCGCGCAGCGACCGGCGCCCGTCTCCACCTACTGGGAAGCGGGTGCAATCGCGATCGATCTGCTCTGGCAGGCGCTCTGGCCCATCGCCAGCGAGCGGCTGTCGGCGGGCCACTTTCTCAGCATTTGCGGCACCAACCTCAGCGGCACTTTCGACAATGGCGAGCTCTTTGTCCTGACGGAACCGCAGGCTGGCGGGTGGGGAGCCGCCCCGGCGCGCGACGGTCAGAATGGCCTCGTCGCCCAGGGCAATGGCGAAACACGCAACATCCCGGTCGAAGTTTGCGAATCGCGCTATCCCCTGCTCGTCGAACAGTATGCGCTGGACATCACGGCCCATGGCGCAGGACGCTGGCGCGGGGGGCGCGGCATGGTGCGCGACTACCGCCTGACCGGGCCCGCCGGCCACATCACCACCACCTATGGCCGGCACCGGATTCCGCCCTGGGGCGCGGACGGCGGCCATCCGGGTTCGTCCAACAGCGCGTCCGTCATCCGCGCCGGCTCGACCCGGCCGGAAGTGCGACGCGGCAAGCTGGCCAGATATCCCCTGTGCAGGGGCGATCTGGTACGTATCATCACGGGTAGCGGCGGCGGGCGCGGCAATCCGCTGGAACGTCCGGCGGAGGCCCTGCGCGAGGACTTGCGGGCCGGTCTCGTCACCCCGCAGCAGGCCATGGAGGATTACGGACTTCGTTTTGATCCGGAAACGCTCAAGTTGCTGGAGATCATGCCGGAGCGCCGTGAGTTTGCAAGGCATCTGAATCTGGAGTTCTGAGAGAGAGAGGAAGTCATGCGCGTTTCAGTCGATGTAGGCGGCACCTTCACCGATGTCATCGTTCTTGACGAGGACAGCGGCGACATCCAGTTGGACAAGGTGGCGACCACGCCCGCCAATCCGGCCGAAGGTGTGTTGCAGGGTTTCGATAAGGTCGGCGCACAGACCAGTGAAATTGAATATTTCGTGCATGGCACGACACTTGGCATCAACGCGATGTTGACCCGCAGTGGCGCGAAAGTCGCCTTTGTCACCACGAGCGGTTTCCGCGATATCTACGTGCTCGGACGGACCGATCGCGAGCCGATGTACGATTTCAAGTACAAGAAACCGAAGTCGCTGGTGCCGCGCTCACTGTGTTTTGAGGTTACCGAGCGCCTGAATTACAAGGGGCAGGAACTGACCCCCTTTGACGCCGACCAGGCGCGTGAGGTCGCTCAGCGCATCGTGGACCAGGGCGTGGAGTCTGTCGCCGTCTGCTTTCTGCATAGCTACGCCAACCCGGCGCACGAACTTGCCTTCGAGAAGGTCTTCCAGGAAGTCGCGCCGCAGATTTCGGTCACCCTGTCGCACCGCCTCAGCCGCGTTTATCGCGAGTACGAACGCTCCAGCACGACCGTCATCGATGCCTACATCAAGCCCATCACCCGCACCTACCTCACGCGCCTGAACAGTGAACTTGTTGACGGCGGCTTCAACGGCAACTTCCTGATGACGCGTTCGGGCGGCGGCGCCATGACCCTGGACACCGCGCGCGAGGAACCGGCCCATCTCGTGCTCTCCGGCCCGGCCGGCGGCGTCATTGGCGGCGCCTTTCTGGGCAAGTTGATCGACCTGCCCAACATGATCACGGTGGACATGGGCGGCACCAGTCTGGATGCCTCGCTCATCGCCGAGGGCGAGCCGACGGTCGAGAATGAGCAGGTCTTCCAGACCCTGCCGATCTCCATTCCAACCATTGACATCCACACCATTGGCGCCGGCGGCGGCAGTATCGCCTGGGTGGATGAAGGCGGTCACCTGCAGGTAGGCCCGCAAAGCGCCGGCGCCGACCCCGGCCCCGCCTGCTACAGCAAGGGCGGCCAGGAGGCCACCTTCACCGACGCCGCCCTGCAAATCGGCTTTCTGAACCCGGACAATTTCCTTGGTGGCGAAATCGATATCGACCCTGCCCTGGCCGAGGCAGCCATTGACCGCCTGGCGCAGCAGCTGGGCATGGGCCTGCAGGACGTGGCGGCCGGCATCGTGAGCATCCTGGAGGCCAAAATGGCCGGCGCCGTGCGCGTCATCTCGGTCGAGCGCGGTTACCATCCACGCGACTTCGCGCTCTGCGCCTTTGGTGGCGGCGGCGCTTTCGTTGCCGCCAACATCTCTCGCGAACTGGGCGTTCCGCTGGCGATCATCCCACCGGGGCCCGGCAACTTTTCCGCCCTCGGCATGCTGATGGTGGACGTGGTGCACGACTACGCCCGCACCCACATCACCGGCCTGGTGGACATGGACCCCGCCCAGGCGAACCAGGTCTATACCGAACTGGCGGCCCAGGGCCAGGATGCCCTCGCCAGCGATGGCTTCGGCGCGGACCAGCAGCAATACCTCCCCAGCGCCGAGATGCGTTACCGCGGCCAGGAACACACCGTCAACATTCCACTGCCCGGCGTAACACTCTCGACGGATGATATTCCGCTCATCACCGAACGCTTCCACGCGGCCCATCTGCAGCAGTACGGCCACAGCATGATGCAGGACCCCATTGAAATCGTGACGCTGCGCCTGCGCGCCGTCGGCCTGCTGCCACGGCCGGACCTGGCCCGCGCCGAAGCTGGCAGTGGCGACCTTGCCGCAGCCTCGCGCGGCAGTCGCATGGTCTACGACCGGGCCAGCAGTTCACAAATCAAATACCAAGTCTACGACCGCATGAAGCTGGGCGCCGGCGACAGCCTGTCCGGACCGGCCATTGTGGAGGAACCAAGCTCCACGACGATGGTGCATACGGGCGACACGCTGATCGTCGGTGAATACGGCGAGTTGCAGATCCGGATCGCCCAACGGGGTGACAACGGCTGATGGCTGAGCTGGACCTCATCACGACGGAGGTCATCCACAACTACCTGCTCTCGGCCGCCCGTGAGATGGAGCGCAACCTGATGCGCACCTCTTACAACACGATCGTCTACGAGATTCGCGATTTCGGCCTGGGCATCTACGACCGCCACTGCCGTTTGCTGGCGGAAGCGCCGGGCCTGGCCATTTTCACGCGCGGCAACGACTACGGCCTGAAGAAAACTGTGGAGTTCATCGGCGAGGAGAATATGGAGCCGGGCGACCTGCTCCTGACTTCCTACCCCTACTGGAGCTCGGCGCACCCGATGGACGTGCTGGCGACTTCGCCGATCTTCGCCTGCGGCGAACTGGTCGGCTACACGGCCATTAAGCTGCACTGGCTCGATCTGGGTCAGAAGGACCCCGGCTACGTCCTCGATTCCGTCGACGTCTTTCAGGAGGGTCTGCTCATGCCCGGCCTGAAGATCTACAAGGCCGGGGTGCGCGACGAAGAGATCTACAACCTTCTGCGTTTCAACAGCCGCCTGCCGGACCGCATCATCGGCGACATGAACGCGCAAGTCTCCGCCTGTCGCACGGGTGAGCGGCGCGTCTCCGAACTGGTTGAGAATTTTGGCGTGGAGCTCTTCCAGGAGGCGGTTGAGGCCATCCTCGACCATGGCGAGCGGGTCGCGCGCGCGCGCCTGGCCGCGCTGCCAAAGGGCACCTGGACGGCCGAGGACTGGGCCGACGACGATGGCGTGGACCGCGACACCATGTTGAAACTCAGGTGCACGGTGACCGTGACCGATGACGAATTCATCGTGGACTGGAGCGGCTCGAATCCCGCCTGTCTGGGCCCCATGAATTTGCCCATCGGCCTGACCGAGGGCGTCAGCGGCCTCGCCTTCAAGGGCGTTTCCACGCCGGATTTGCCCGCCAATGACGGCCATTATCGCCCGCTGCGGGTCATTGCGCCGCCGGGTGAACTGATGAATGCCCAGCATCCCGCAGCCACCTTTTTCATCTGGACCGGCATCCTTGCGCCGGAAGTGGTCTGCAAGGCCCTGGCCAGGGGCATGCCCGAACGGGTGCAGGCCTGCAGCGGCGGGGACATATTCTCCCTGATGGGGCTGGGTATGCATCCCGAGACCGGCGTTCCCTGGCTGGAAGCGACGAACGAGGCGGTTGGCTTCGGCGCTTTCGCCGGCAATGATGGCGAGGATGCGATCATGCACGTCAGCGAACCCGGCTGCCGCAACAATCCCGTCGAGGTGCTGGAAAGCAAGGCGCCCTGGATCATCGATACCTATCACATGCGACGGGACTCCGGAGGACCGGGCAAGTATCGCGGGGGCGTGGGCGTCACCCGCGCTTACCGCTTCCAGCATCCCTCTTCCGCCCTGACCTTGGTCAAGAAGACCAAAACCGCCCCCTGGGGCATGGCCGGCGGCAAGGAAGCCGAAGCCGGTCACGTCATCGTCAGGCCCGGCACGGACAGGGAAGAGCGCACCGGCGCCATCTACTATCAGATGGAAGCTGAAGACGTCATCCGCAACAACTCCGGCGGCGGCGGCGGCTGGGGCAACCCGCTTGAACGCGAACCGCAGCGTGTGCTCGATGACGTCATCAACGAATTCGTATCGCTGGAATCGGCGCGCTCGGACTATGGCGTCGTCATTGACGAGGACTCACTGGCTATCGATCAGGCGGCGACGGCTGCCCTGCGAGCGAAGTGATGAGCGATTTAGCCCAGGAAGGGCGTGACCTCGCCCTCGACCCCATCACCGTGGAGGTCATTCACAACTACCTGCTCTCCGCCGCGCGTGAGATGGAGCGCAATCTCATGCGCACCTCGTACAGCACAGTGATCTATGAACTCCGCGACTTCGGCCTCGGCATCTACGACCGGGAATGTCGCATGCTGTCCGAGGCACCCGGCCTGGCCGTCTTCACCCGCGGCAACGACTACGGCCTGCAGAAGACGGTCGAGTTCGTCGGCGAAGAGAACATGGAACCGGGTGACCTGTTGCTCACGTCCTACCCCTACTGGAGTTCGGCCCATCCGCTGGACGTCCTCACCGTTTCACCCATATTCGCCGCCGGCGAACTGGTCGGCTACACCGCCATCAAACAGCACTGGCTCGACCTCGGCCAGAAAGACCCCGGCTACATCCTGGATTCCGTCGACGTTTTCCAGGAAGGCCTGCTCATGCCCGGCCTCAAGCTTTACAAGGCCGGCGTGCTGGACCAGGAAGTCGAGAATCTGCTGCGCTTCAACAGTCGCCTGCCGGAACGCATCATTGGCGACCTCAACGCACAGATATCCGCCTGCCGCACCGGCGAGCGCCGCGTCGCCGAACTCGTGGGTCGCTTCGGCCTCGACCTCTTCCGCGAGGCTTCGGCGGCCATTCTCGACCACGGCGAACAACTGGCGCGCGTGCGTCTGGCCGAGTTGCCCAACGGCACCTGGGAGGCCGAGGACTGGGCCGATGATGATGGTATCGACCATGACGTCATGCTGAAGCTCAAGGTCCGGGTCACGGTCACGGATGACGAGTTCATCGTGGACTGGAGCGGTTCCCATCCTGCCACGCCCGGCCCCATGAATCTGCCCATTGGCCTTACGGAAGGCGTGAGCGCCCTGGCCTTCAAGGGCGTCACCACGCCGGATACACCCGCCAACGGCGGCAACTATCGACCGCTGAAGGTCATCGCCCCGGCCGGCGAAATGATGCATGCAATCCCGCCTGCGCCGACCTTCACCGTCTGGGCCGCCCTGCTGGCTCCCGAAGTGATCCTCAAGGCCCTGTCGCAAGGCATGCCCGACCGCATTCCTGCCTGCAGCGGCGGCGACGTCTTCACCGTGATGGGGCTGGGCATGCACCCGGAGACCGGCCTGCCCTGGCTGGAGGCGACCAACGAGGGCATCGGCTTTGGCGCGTACGCCGGCAGCGACGGCGAGGATGCCATCATGCACCTCAGCGAACCCGGCTGCCGCAACGTGCCGGTTGAAATCATGGAGACCAAGGCGCCCTGGATCATCGAGACCTACCGGATGCGCAGGGATTCAGGCGGGCCAGGCAAGTATCGCGGTGGCGTGGGAGTCACCCGTCGCTATCGTTTTTTGCATCCGTCCACCACCCTGACGCTGGTCAAGAAGACCAAGTCCGCGCCCTGGGGCATGGAGGGCGGCCAGGACGCCGACGTCGGCCATGTGATCGTTTGGCCGGGCTCCGACAAGGAAGAACGGACCGGCGCCATTTACTACCGGATGGATGCCGAGGAAGTCATCCAGAACAATTCGGGCGGTGGCGGCGGTTGGGGCGACCCCCGGCAGCGGGACCCGCAGCGCGTACTGGAAGACGTCATCAACGACTTCGTATCACTGGAATCGGCGCGACGTGACTACGGCGTGGCCATCGATTCGGAGACCATGACCGTCGTCGTTGACGCCACGGCGGCCCTGCGCACTGACCAGGGAAGGCTTCAGACAGGAGACGTCTGATGAGCACGTCAAACGGACTGGACCCCATCACCATCGAGGTCATCCACAATTACTTGCTTTCTGCCGCGCGTGAGATGGAACGCAACCTCATGCGCACGTCCTACAGCACCATCATCTATGAACTGCGCGATTTCGGTCTGGGGCTCTATGACCGAAATTGCCGCATGTTGTCCGAAGCGCCCGGCCTGGCCGTCTTCACCCGCGGCAACGACTACGGCCTGAAAAAGACCGTGGAGTACGTCGGCGCGGAGAACATGGAGCCGGGTGACCTGCTGTTGACCTCCTACCCCTACTGGAGCTCGGCGCATCCGCTGGATGTCCTCGCCGTTTCGCCGATCTTCGCCCTGGGCGAGCTGGTCGGCTACACTGCCATCAAGCAGCACTGGCTGGACCTGGGCCAAAAGGACGCCGGATACATCCTCGATTCGGTCGACGTCTTCCAGGAAGGCCTGCTCATGCCCGGCCTCAAGCTCTACAAGGCCGGTGTGCTGGATAAAGAGATCGAGAATCTGCTGCGCTTCAACAGCCGCATGCCGGACAACATCATCGGCGACCTGAATGCCCAGATTTCCGCCTGCCGTACCGGCGAACTGCGCGTCGCCAGCCTGGTCGAGCGCTATGGTCTGGATACCTACTTTGGCGCCGTCGAGGCCATTCTCGACCATGGCGAGCGCATGGCGCGGGCACGTCTGGCGGCGCTGCCCAACGGCACCTGGGAGGCCGAGGACTGGGCCGACGATGACGGCATCGACCGGGACACGATGCTGAAGCTTAAGGTGAAGGTCACGGTGACGGACGACGAGTTTATCGTCGACTGGAGCGGCTCGCACCCGGCCACCGTCGGACCCATGAACATGCCCGTCGGTCTGACCCAGGGCGTCAGCGCCCTGGCCTTCAAGGGCATCACCACGCCGGACAGCCCCGCCAACGACGGCAACTACCGACCGCTAAAAGTCATCGCGCCGGCGGGCGAAATCATGCACGCCATTCCGCCGGCGCCCTGCTTCACCGTCTGGGCCGGCCTGCTGGCGCCGGAGGTGATCCTCAAGGCCCTGTCTGCGGGCATGCCGGACCATATCCCGGCCTGCAGCGGCGGCGACGTCTTCGACGTGATGGGCGTTGGCGTGCATCCGGAGACCGGACTCCCCTGGCTGCAGGCGACCAATGAGGCCGTAGGCTTCGGCGGCCACGCGGGAGGCGACGGTGAAGATGGCATCATGCATCTCAGCGAACCGGGCTGCCGCAATATCCCGATTGAGATTCTGGAGACCAAGGCGCCCTGGATCATCGAGAACTACTATCTGCGGCGCGATTCCGCCGGACCGGGCAAGTACCGCGGCGGCGTGGGGGTCACCCGCACCTATCGCTTCCTGCATCCCTCCACCACGCTGACCCTGGTCAAGAAGACGAAGTCCGCGCCATGGGGTATGGCCGGCGGTGTGGACGCCGAGGTGGGCCACGTCATCGTCTGGCCTGGCACGGACAGGCAGGAGATTACCGGCGCCATTCATTATCCGATGGACGCCGAGGACGTCATCTGCAACAACTCGGGAGGCGGTGGCGGCTGGGGCGACCCCCGCGAACGCGATGCCGGGCTGGTGCTGGAGGACGTCATAAACGACCTTGTGTCGCTTGAGTCGGCGAGACGCGACTACGGCGTCGCCATCGACCCGAAAACCATGTCCATCGATGAGGCCGCCACGGCCGACCTGCGCAGTTAGCAAGTAACTGGGGGAGAGACGAGCATGGGTGCACCGGACCCGATCACCGTTGAAGTGATCCACAACTACTACCTGTCCGCCGCGCGTGAGATGGAACGCAACCTCATGCGCACTTCCTACACCACCATCGTCTACGAAATTCGGGACTTCGGTCTGGGCATTTACGACAGGGACTTTCGCATGCTGGCCGAGTCCCCTGGCCTGGCGGTCTTCACCTGTGGCAACGACTACGGCCTGCAGAAGACCGTCGAGTTTATCGGTAAAGAGAACCTTGAGCCGGGCGACCTCATGCTCACCTCCTATCCCTACTGGTCCTCAGCGCACCCGATGGACGTTCTGGCCACCTCGCCGATTTTCTACAAGGACGAACTGATCGGCTTCACCGCCATCAAGCAGCACTGGGTCGACCTTGGGCAGAAGGAAGCCGGCTACATGCTGGATTCCACCGACGTCTTCCAGGAAGGCCTCATCATGCCGGGCATGAAACTCTACAAGGCCGGCGTGCGCAATGAGGAAATCGTCAACCTGATCAAATTCAACAGCCGCATTCCGGACCGCGTCATCGGCGACATGAATGCCCAGATCTCCGCCTGCCGCACGGGCGAGCGCCGCATCTCCGAACTGGCGGGGCGTTTTGGCCTGGACACCCTGTTGCAGGCGATTGAAGCCATCCTTGACCACGGCGAACGCATTTCGCTCAACCGTCTGGCGGAGTTGCCGAAGGGCACCTGGGAGGCGGAGGACTTCGCCGACGACGATGGCATCAATCGCGACATTCCGCTCAAACTGAAATGCAAGGTAACCGTCACTGATGACGAGTTCATCGTGGACTGGACCGGCTCGCAACCCACAACCGAAGGCCCGATGAATTTACCGATCGGTTTGACCCGGGGCGTCAGCGGACTGGGCTTCAAAGGCATCACCACGCCGGACTACCCTGCCAACGCCGGTCATTACCGGCCGCTACGCGTCATCACCGAGGAAGGCAGCATGACGCATGCCGTCGCCCCGTCACCGACCTTCACGCTCTGGGCCGGTCTGCTGATGCCGGAGGTGATTCTGAAGGCGATATCGCAGGGCATGCCGGACGCGGTGCCGGCCTGCTCCGGCGGCGATATCTTCAGCCTGATGGGACTGGGCATCCACCCGGAGACGGGCCTGCCCTGGCTGGAGGCCACCAACGAGGCCATCGGCTTCGGCGCTTTCGCCGGCAACGACGGCGAGGACGGCATCATGCATCTCAGCGAACCGGGCTGCCGCAACAACCCCGTCGAGGTCGTGGAGACCAAGGGGCCGTGGATCATTGAGAATTACGGCATGCGCCGGGATTCCGGTGGCCCTGGCGAATACCGCGGAGGAGTTGGCGTCACGCGCACCTACCATTTCAGGCATGACGCCCAGGCCCTGGCGATTGTCAAGAAGACGAAAACGGCGCCCTGGGGGATGCACGGCGGTATGGACGGCGACCCGGGTTCCGTCACTATCTGGCCCGACACGGACAGGGAGCGGGTCAACGGGTCCCTGCATGAAAAGGACCTGAAGTCGGGAGACATCATCATCAATTCCTCCGGCGGCGGTGGTGGCTGGGGCGACCCGAAACGCCGCGATCCCTGCCATGTGCTGGAGGACGTGATCAACGACTTCGTGTCGCTCGAAGCGGCGCGACGCGATTACGGCGTGGCGATCGACGCGGAGACGATGACCGTCGATGAAGCGGCCACGGCCGCATTGCGCAATTGAGCAGGTGAAACTGGGAGGAACAAAATGGCTGCGCCCGATCCAATCACCGTGGAGGTGATTCACAACTATTTTCTGTCCGCCGCGCGTGAGATGGAACGCAACCTCATGCGCACCTCCTATACCACCATCGTCTACGAGATCCGTGACTTCGGCCTCGGCATCTACGACAAGGACTACCGCATGCTGGCCGAATCGCCCGGCCTGGCTATTTTCACCTGCGGCAACGACTACGGTCTGGAACAGACGATGGAGTTCATCGGCAAGGAAAACCTGGAGCCGGGCGACCTGATCCTGACCTCCTACCCCTACTGGTCCTCCGCCCACCCGATGGACGTGCTGGCCACCTCGCCAATTTTCTACAAGGACGAACTGATCGGCTTTACGGCCATCAAGCAGCACTGGATCGACCTGGGTCAGAAGGAAGCCGGCTACATGCTGGATTCCACCGACGTCTTCCAGGAAGGGCTCATCATGCCGGCCATGAAGCTTTACCGCGCCGGCGTGCGCAACCAGGAAATCGTCAACCTGATCGAATTCAACAGCCGCATCCCGGACCGCGTCATCGGCGACATGAACGCGCAGATCTCCGCCTGCCGTACCGGCGAGCGCCGCGTCGAGGAACTCGCCGACCGCTTCGGCCTTGATACGCTCAACCAGGCCATCGACGCCATCCTCGACCACGGCGAACGCCTGTCCCGTTCGCGCCTCGCCGAACTGCCGAAGGGCAGCTGGGAGGCCGTGGACTGGGTTGACGACGACGGGATCGACCGCGATACCATGCTCAAACTGAAGGTCAAGGTCACCGTCACCGATGACGAATTCATCGTCGACTGGACGGGGTCCGAACCCACGACGCGCGGGCCCATGAACCTGCCAATCGGCCTGACCCGGGGCGTTAGCGGACTGGCCTTCAAGGGCATCACCACGCCGGAGTACCCGGCCAACGCCGGTCATTATCGGCCCCTGCGGGTGATCACCGAGGAAGGCAGCATGATGCACGCGGTATCCCCGGCGCCGACCTTCACTATCTGGGCCAGCCTGCTGGCGCCGGAGGTCATCATGAAGGCCCTCGCCCAGGGCATGCCGGACGTCATCCCAGCCTGCTCCGGCGGTGACATCGCCGACGTGATGGGCCTGGGCATCCATCCCGAGACCGGCCTGTCCTGGCTGGAAGCCACCAACGAGGCCATTGGCTTTGGCGGCTTCGCCGGCCATGACGGTGAGGACGGCATCATGCATCTCACCGAGCCCGGCTGCCGCAACAACCCCGTTGAAGTGCTGGAAACCAAGGGGCCCTGGATCATTGATGACTATGGCTTCCGCCAGGATTCCGGAGGTGCGGGCAAGTTCCGCGGCGGCATGGGCGTGACGCGCACCTACCACTTCAAATATGATGCCCAGGCGCTGGCAGTCGTCAAGAAGACGAAGGCCGCGCCCTGGGGCATGCTGGGGGGCCAGGACGGCAAACCGGGCCAGGTCACGATCTGGCCGGGTACGGAGCGGGAACGGGTCAACGGCGCCCTGCACGAAAAGGACCTGAAAGACGGCGACATCATCATCAACTCCTCTGGCGGCGGCGGCGGCTGGGGCGACCCGCTGGAACGCGATCCGCAACGCGTGCTGGATGACGTCGTCAATGAATATGTGTCGCTGGAATCTGCGCGGCGGGACTATGGCGTCGTCATTGACGAGGACACGCTGACCGTCGACGAGGGCGCCACGGCGGCCCTGCGCGCCGGATAGTCGGAAGGACAACTGCCGGAGACGCCATGAGCGGACTGGACCCGATCACCACCGAGGTCATCCACAATTTTTTGCTCTCCGCCGCGCGCGAGATGGAACGCAACCTCATGCGCACCTCCTACAGCACCGTCATCTACGAGGTGCGGGATTTCGGCCTCGGCATCTACGACAAACACTGCCGCATGCTCTCCGAGGCGCCCGGCCTGGCCGTTTTCACGCGCGGCAACGACTACGGCCTGAAAAAGACGGTCGAATTCGTCGGCGCCGACAATATGGAACCGGGCGACCTGCTGCTCACGTCCTACCCCTACTGGTCCTCGGCGCATCCATTGGACGTACTGGCGGTCGCACCGATCTTCGCCTGCGGTGAGCTGGTGGGTTACACCGCCATCAAGCAGCACTGGCTCGACCTCGGCCAGAAGGATGCCGGTTACATCCTCGATTCGGTGGACGTCTTCCAGGAAGGCCTGCTGATGCCCGGCCTCAAACTTTACAAGGCCGGCGTGCTGGACCAGGAAATCGAAAACCTGCTGCGCTTCAACACCCGTCTGCCGGAGCGCATTATCGGCGACCTGAACGCCCAGGTCTCCGCCAGTCGCACCGGCGAAAGGCGCGTCACCGGCCTCGTCGAGCGCTTCGGGCTGGAAATCTTCAGCGAGGCGGTCGAGGCCATCCTCGACCATGGCGAACGCATCACACGCGCGCGCCTGGCGGCGCTGCCCAACGGCTCCTGGGAAGCCGAGGACTGGGCAGACGACGATGGCATCGACCATGACACCATGCTCAAACTGCACGTGAAGGTCACCGTGACGGACGACGAGTTCATTGTCGACTGGAGCGGCTCGCACCCGGCCACGCCCGGGCCCATGAACCTGCCCATCGGCCTCACCGAGGGCGTCAGCGCACTGGCATTCAAGGGCGTCACCACGCCGGATACGCCCGCCAACTCCGGCAACTATCGACCGCTGACGGTCATCGCGCCGCCGGGAGAGATGATGCACGCTATCCCGCCGGCCCCGACTTTCACCGTCTGGGCCGCCCTGCTGGCGCCGGAAGTGATCCTCAAGGCCCTGTCCCAGGGCATGCCGGAACGCATCCCGGCCTGCAGCGGCGGGGACGTCTTCAGCGTCGTCGGCGTCGGCGTACTCCCCGAGACGGGCGAGGTCTGGCTGGAAGGCAGCAACGAGGCGGTCGGCTTCGGCGCTTTCGCCGGCAGCGACGGTGAGGACGCCATCATGCACCTCAGCGAGCCCGGCTGCCGCAACAACCCGGTCGAAGTCGTCGAAAGCAAGGCGCCCTGGATCATCGAGACCTACCACATGCGGCAGGACTCCGGTGGCCCGGGCAAGTACCGCGGCGGCGTGGGCGTCAGGCGCAGTTACCGCTTCCTGCAGCCCGCAACCACCCTGACCCTGGTCAAAAAGACGAAGTCCGCGCCCTGGGGCATGGCCGGCGGTCACGACGCCGATGCCGGTCACGTGGTGGTCTGGCCGGGGACCGACAGGGAAGAGCGCACCGGCGCCATTCACTATCCGGTGGATGCCGAAGACGTGCTGCAGAACAACTCGGGTGGCGGAGGCGGTTGGGGCAATCCGCTGCAGCGGGACCAGCAACGCGTGCTGGAAGACGTCATCAACGAGTTGGTCTCGCTGGAATCAGCCCGACGCGACTACGGCGTCGTCATCGACGCGGACGCCCTGACCATCGACGAGGTTGCCACGGCCGCGTTGCGCGACGGCTGACCGGAGCACAACCAGCGGAGGCGCACCGTGAGCGAACTGGACCCCATCACCACCGAGGTGATTCACAACTACCTGCTCTCTGCCGCGCGTGAGATGGAGCGCAACCTGATGCGCACCTCCTACAGCACCGTCATCTACGAGGTGCGCGATTTCGGCCTGGGCATCTACGACAAACACTGCCGGATGCTCTCGGAGGCGCCCGGTCTCGCCGTCTTCACGCGCGGCAATGATTACGGCCTCAAGAAGACGGTCGAGTTCGTCGGCGCGGACAACATGGAGCCGGGCGACCTGCTGCTGACCTCCTACCCCTACTGGTCCTCGGCGCATCCGATGGACGTGCTGGCGGTCTCGCCCATCTTCGCCTGTAGCGAACTGGTCGGCTACACCGCCATCAAGCAGCACTGGATGGACCTTGGGCAGAAGGACGCCGGCTACGTCCTCGATTCCACCGACGTCTTCCAGGAAGGCCTGCTGATGCCCGGCCTCAAGCTCTACAAGGCCGGCGTGCTGGACCAGGAAATCGAGAACCTGCTGCGCTTTAACACGCGAATTCCGGAGCGCGTCATCGGCGACCTGAACGCCCAGGTCTCCGCCTGCCGCACCGGCGAGCGTCGCGTCACAAGCCTGGTTGAGCGTTTTGGCCTGGACAGCTACGACCAGGCCGTCGAAGCGATCCTGGACCATGGTGAGCGGATCGCCCGCGCCCGTCTGGCCCGCTTGCCCAAAGGCACCTGGGAGGCCGAGGACTGGGCTGACGACGACGGCATCGACCACGCCACCCTGCTCAAGATCAAGGTGAAGGTCACCGTCACCGACGAAGAGTTCATTGTCGACTGGAGCGGCTCGCATCCCGCCACGCCCGGGCCCATGAATTTGCCGATCGGCCTGACGGAGGGCGTCAGCGCCCTGGCCTTCAAGGGGATCACCACACCGGACACGCCCGCCAACACGGGCAACTATCGTCCGCTCAGGGTCATCGCCCCGCCAGGGGAAATGATGCACGCCGTGCCGCCGGCGCCGACCTTCACGGTCTGGGCCGCCCTGCTGGCGCCGGAGGTCATACTCAAGGCCCTGTCGACAGGCCTGCCGGAGCACATCCCGGCCTGCAGCGGCGGTGACGTCTTCAGCGTGATGGGCCTTGGCGTTCATCCGGAGACCGGCCAGATCTGGATGGAAGGCAGCAACGAGGCCGTCGGCTTCGGCGCCTTCGCGGGCAGCGACGGCGAGGACGCCATCATGCACCTCAGCGAGCCCGGCTGCCGCAACAACCCGGTCGAGGTGGTCGAGAACAAGGGGCCCTGGATCATCGAGACTTATCACATGCGCAGGGACTCCGGCGGACCGGGCAAATACCGCGGGGGCGTCGGCGTCCATCGCACCTACCGCTTTCTTCACCCCGCCACGACGCTCACCATGTGCAAGAAGACGAAGTCCGCGCCCTGGGGCATGGCCGGAGGGCACGACGCCGACGCGGGACACGTGGTGGTCTGGCCCGGCACGGAGAAGGAAGAGCGGGCCGGCGCCATTCACTACCCGGTGGATGCCGAAGACGTGCTTGAGAACAATTCGGGCGGCGGCGGCGGCTGGGGCAATCCCCTCGAACGCGACCCGCAGCGGGTGCTGGACGACGTCATCAACGACTTCGTTTCGCTCGAATCCGCCTGGCGCGACTATGGCGTGGTCATCGACCCGCAGCGCATGCGCATCGACGAGGCAGCGACGGCCGCCCTGCGCTCCTGAGCCAATGCGCCGCGTGTCAGCGTCGAGGCCCGGCTGTCCTGGCCTGGCCAGGTCGTTTGTGGTGCGACAACGCCGCCGCTATTAATCAACAGTCGAGGCGGGTCTACGCCAATCAGTTTGGAAAGGAGGATTTAGTCAGCCTTCCCGTCCCGCCGTGGATGGTACCGTTATCAATTCGTTGAAGTGAGAACCATTTGAGTGAAGAGGAATGTGACATGAAGAAGGTATTGACTTTCGCAATTCTGCTGACCCTGCTGTTGCCGCTGGCCGTCATGGCGCAAGAAGCAGAGCCGACGCCGGACGTCGCCATGCTCGGCGAGGGCGAATTGAACATTTCCTACTGGAATGGCCTCAGCGGCTCCGACGGCGTGACCATGAACGAGATGCTGGGGGACTTCGTCGCCGACAATCCCGATATTTCCGTAACCAGCGAGATCATCCCCTGGAACACGCTTTACGCGAAGTTGCAGGCGGCCTTCGTGGCCGGCAACCCGCCGGACCTCATCCTGATGCATGCCTCCGAAGTGCCGCAGTACGCCAGCTACGGCGTGGTCAAGGACCTCGGCTACCTCTACGAATCCGGCGGTGGCTGGTTCCCCGACGATGACGTCTCCGCCATCACCTACGCCGGCATGCAGTGGGAAGGCACCATCTACGGCATCCCGCTGGACAACCATGGCCGCGGTCTGTGGATCAACATCGACCACTTCGAGGCCGCCGGACTTGACCCGAACATGGACCAGCCCACCACCTTTGAAGGCTGGGTGGAACTCTTCCAGCAACTCACCCTGGACGCCAACGGCAACAACCCGACCTCTGATGACTTCGACGTCGACAACGTCGTTCAGTGGGCCTACGGCGTCGGCAACTGGCCGCTGGCGGACTTCCTGACCTTGCTGATTCAGCAAGGCGGCAGCATGGTCAGCGAGGATGGCAGCACCATCACCATCAATTCCGATGCGGGCATCGTGGCCCTGTCGCAGTATCACGATCTTGTCTATGAATATCAGGTCTCGCCACCGGCGGCCGGTTTCGATACCTGGGGCGCTTTTGCGGCCGGCCAGCTGGCCGTCATCCCGACCGGCACCTGGTTCCGCAATTTCGCCAGCACGCTTGAGGGCATCAACGGCCAGGCCTGGACGACAGTGCAGTTCGGTGAGAGTCCCTCCACCTGGTTCGGCATCCACACCTTCCTGATTCCCGACAGCCTCGAAGGCGACAAGCTGGCGGCGGTGGAACGGCTGCTGCAATGGATGAGCGACAGCGAGAATCAGGTGTACTGGGCCGGTTCCGGTCAGGTACCCGCGCTGCTCTCCGCCCAGGCGGTACTGGACCCGGAGAACTACCCCTCCAACATCGTCATGGGGCAAAGCTTCACGGATTACGGCTTCCTGGATTTCAAGAGCACCGTCACCCAGGAACTCTACGCCGCGCTGGACCCGGAGCTGGACGCCGTGCTGAATGGCCTCAAGTCCGTCGAGGACGCCCTGAACGACGGCGCCGCGCGCATGCAGGCAATTCTGGACCGCGCCGGGTAAGCGGTTGCGCCAGAAACCAGGGTCCCTGGGGAGGATGCTCCTGGAGACCTGACTGTCTCTGCGGTACCATAGTGCAGGCTGGCCCGGACAACAGACCTTGCCTGTGTCAGTCTGCACTTATCGTATTTTTCATCAATAGTAGTGAGGAATGGAGAGAAACATGAACGGAAACACTTTCAGGCTGTTCGTTGTAATTCTGCTGGCGGTCCTGGCCTTGCCTTTTGCTGCAGTGGCCCAGGATGCGGATTCAGTCGTCACGGACCTCGGCGAAAGTGAGATGAAGGTCTCATTCTGGCACGGTCTGGGCGGCTCCGACGGCGAAACCCTGAACGAGATGCTGGTCAATTTCGTCGACGAGAACCCGGATGTCGGCGTGACCGCCGAACTTATCCCCTGGGACACGCTCTACGCGAAGCTGCAGGCCGCTTTCCTGGCGGGCAACCCACCGGACCTCGTCCTCATGCACGCCTCCGAATTGCCACAATACGCCAGCTATGGCGTGATCCGCCCGATGGGCGACTGGTACACCTCCGGCGGCGGCTGGCTGCCCGATGAAGATCTCGCTCCACCCACGTACTCCGGCATGCACTATGACGGCGTGCTCTATGGCATACCGCTGGACAACCACGGTATGGGCCAGTGGATCAACGTCGACCATTTCGAGGCGGCCGGTCTGGACCCGGACGGTCCCATGCCGGATTCCTACGAGGGCTGGGTCGAGTTGTTTCAGCAGCTAACCCTCGACGCCAACGGCAACAACGCGGCCTCGGAGGACTTTGACCCGGAGAACGTCGTCCAGTGGGGTTACTCCGTGCGGCAATATCCGCGCGTCATTTACCTCGCCCATCTGGCGCAGCATGGAGGCAGCCTGGTCAGCGAGGACGGCACGACCATCACCGTCAATTCCGAGGCCGGCATGGCTGCCTTGCAGAACAGCGTTGACCTGGTCCATAAATACAACGTCTCGCCGGTTCCGGCCGGCTTCAACGCCTGGGAAGGCTATGCCAACGGTTCCCTGTCCGTGCTTCCCGCCGGCACCTGGTTCCTGAATTTCTCCAGAACGATTGACGTCAACAGCAAGGCCATCGCCTTTAACCAGTTTGGCGCCGAGCCGGCCGCCTGGTTTGGCATGCACACCTTCTTCGTGCCGGCAATCCTGGAGGGCGAGAGACTGGAGGCCGTCGAGACCCTGTTGCAGTGGATCAGCGCCAACCAGGGGCACTGGGCCTTGTCCGGCCAGGTGCCGGCCCTGCTCTCCGTGCAGGCATCGCTGGACCCCGAGAATTTCCCCTCCAACATCGTGATGGGCGCCAGCTTCGCCGATCACGGCGTTCTTGATTTCTCCAGCACCGTGACCGCGGAGTTGTACCGGGTCGGCCTGGAACCGGAGCTGAACGCGGCGCTCAACGGCCAGAAGACGGTCGAGCAAGCGCTTAACGACGCAGCCGAGCGTATGCAGGCGATCCTTGATCGCGGCGAGTAGCTCCTCCTGAGCAATTTGGCCGGGGGCGGACCTTTCGCCTCCGGCCATGGTCGGCGCGGACAACGCCACCTGATGAAAGCCATCGTTACGAGACCTGAACTGTCATGACGGGCGCTTCCGCCACCCCCGGCGCGGGCCTGGACCGGCGGCCTTCCTGGCTACCGGAGATCAACCTCAAGCGGCAGGAAGAAATTGCCGCCTGGCTGTTTCTGGCGCCCTTCCTGGCCTTTTTCGCCATCTTCGTCGGTCGCGCAATGCTGGCCGCCGTGCAAATGAGCTTTTACGACTGGCACGCTCTGCGTCCCTCCAGGCCCTTTGTTGCCTTCGGAAATTACGAGGAATTGCTCAGGGACGATGTCTTCTGGTTCGCCCTGAGAAACACCGTCATCTTCACGGCCATGACAGTCGCGGGTACGACTGTGGTTGCCCTGGCTGCAGCGCTTGCCTTGACGCAACCCGTCCGGCGAGCCAACTTTTTCCGCGTGCTGCTCTACATGCCATCACTGTTTTCGGTGGGCGCGGTGGGCCTCATCTGGGTCTGGTTGCTGAACTCCCAGTTTGGCGTCATCAACTATGGTCTCAGTTTCTTCGGCATTCGACCCGTTAACTGGCTGGGCGACCCGGCCCTGGTATTGCCGGCGCTGAGCCTGACGACCATATGGTGGGCTTTCGGCTTTCCCATGCTGATTTTTATCGCAGGTCTGCAGGGCATCCCTGAACACCTTTATGAGGCGGCGCGTATCGACGGTGCCAACGGCCGCCAGCTATTCTTCAACATCACCCTGCCCCTGCTGCGGCCAACCATCCTCTTCGTCACCGTCACCGGCGTCATCGGTCACTTTCAGGTCTATGGCCAACCCTTCATCATGACCAATGGCGGGCCGGGACGCTCATCCTATACTGTCATTTTCTATTTCTACCACACTGCCTGGGCTTCCTTCCGCATGGGATATGGCGCCGCTGTCGCGGTGGCCCTGGCCGTCATCATGGCCATCGTGACCGTCGTACAATTTCTTGTCATCAGCCGGCGCGTGGAATATTAGTACCAGGAGGGCCGGACCATGGCATCCATACATCCAACACGCGCGTGGCACAGTAATTTCCGGGCCAATCTGGTGCTGGTGGCGCTGTCCCTCTTCGTGTTTATGCCCATGCTGGTGGTCTTCTCACAGTCCCTGATGACCAACCAGGAAGTCACTCGCTGGCCGCCGCAGATCATTCCCGTCAACCCGACGCTTTTCAATTACAACGACGTGCTCACGCGCCAGGACCTGCGTCTCGACCTGTGGCTGCGGAACAGCATGGTGGCGGCGACGGGCCATACCCTTGCCGTGCTGGTCATTTGCGCGCCGGCGGCCTACGCTTTCGCGCGCCTGCGTTTTCGTGGCAGCAACGCCCTCTTTGCGCTCCTGCTGGTGACCATCATGATCCCTTCCCAGGTCACCCTCATCCCCAACTACCTGTTGATGCGCGACCTGAGGTGGCTGGACAGCTTCAACGCCCTGGTCTTCCCGGGTGCGGCCAACGTCTTTGGCGTCTTCCTGCTGCGACAGTTCTTTATGCAGATTCCGCATGAACTGGAGGAAGCGGCCGTGATGGATGGCGCCGGCTACCTGCGTCGCTTCACGCGGATCGTTTTGCCGCTCTCGTCCAACGCGCTGACGGCGCTGGCCATCTTCGTCTTTCTGGGTCACTACAACGACCTCTTCTGGCCTTTCATCGTCACCAACAGCCTGGAGACCCGCACCCTGCCGGTGGGACTGACTATCCTCAACTCGGCCTACGGCATGCAGTACCGCCCCATGGTGCTTGCCGGCGCCGTGCTTTCCACCATTCCCATCCTGATCGTCTACATCATCTTCCAGCGCCGCATCATTCAGGGCGTGACCCTGACGGGTGGGATGGGCGGCCGCTAAAAGGACTTGGGAACTCCACAGGGAAGGAACGCCAGTGTCCGACAACAAGACAGCTCACCTTTACATCGACACGAACCGAGTCATCAGCCCGGTCTCGCCCCTGCTCTTCAGCGGCTTCGCCGAACACATGGGGCGCTGTATTTATGGCGGCATCTACGATCCCGGTTCCCCGCACGCTGACAAAAACGGCTTGCGTCGTGATGTCCTGGCGGCCCTGCGCGAACTCAACTTCCGCAGCATTCGCTACCCGGGCGGCAACTTCCTCAGCGGCTACCACTGGGAGGATGGCGTTGGCCCGCGTGACCAGCGGCCGGCGCGTCGCGACCTGGCCTGGCAAACTCTCGAGAGCAACCACTTCGGCACTGACGAATTCATCGACTTCTGCTGCAAAATCAGCAGCGAACCCATGTTGGGCGTCAACCTGGGCACGGGCAGCATCCAGGACGCCGCCAACCTGGTCGAATACTGCAACGCTCCGCCCGGCACGAAGTACGCCGACATGCGCGTCGCCAGCGGTCACCGGCAGCCACAGGGCGTGAAGTACTGGTGCCTGGGCAACGAGATGGACGGCCCCTGGCAGATCGGCCATCTGGAGGCGCATGAGTATGGCCGCAAGGCGCTGGAAGCGGCCAAAATGATGCGCTGGCACGACCCGGCCATCGAGCTCGTGCTCTGCGGCTCCTCCACGTGGCAGATGCCATCCTTCCCGGAATGGGACCGCATCGCCCTTGAGCATTGTTACGAGCAGGTCGATTACCACTCCATGCACCTCTATGCCGACAACCGCGATAACGACACGGACAGCTTCCTCGCCACGACGATCAAGCTGGAGGAATTCGTCGACACGCTGGAGGGCGTGCTGCGCTACGTCAAGGCGAAAACGCGCAGCAAACGGGACGTCTACCTCTCCTGGGACGAATGGAACATTTCGGGCGACTACGGGAAAGTGAAAGGCAACTGGCAACAGGCGCCCCGACTCATCGAGGAAGTCTACACACTCGAGGATGCCCTGGTGGCGGCCCAGTGGCTCAATGTCTTCCTGCGCCGCGCGGACGTGCTGAAAATCGCCTGCCTGGCGCAGATCGTCAACGTTATCGCGCCCATCCTCACCGAAAAAGATGCCTTGCTGAAGCAGTCCATCTACTATCCCTTTCTGCTCTTCAGCCGGCTGGCCAGCGGCAACTCACTCGACGTGCTGCTGCAGGCTCCGCGGTATGAGACGAAGAAGTATGGCGACGTGCCCCTGCTGGACGTCGCCGCCACCCACGATCCGGAGACGGGTCTGGGCGCCCTCTTCCTGGTCAACCGCAGCCAGAGCGAGTCGCTCCCGCTCAGCTTCCACTGGCAAAACGTGCGGCCGCTCAATGTCCGGGCCTGGCGACTCAGCGGCACGGACCCGAAAGCCGTCAACAGCTTCGAAGAACCGAAACGGGTCGTTGCGCGGCCGCTGGCCGCCCCGTCGATCGAAAGTGGCAGCCAATTGCTGCTGCCGCCGCTGTCCTTCACAGCTTTCGAGATGATGCTGCGCTGATCGGCGCCAGCTGGCAATTTTCGCCATCTTCCGGCACAACAGCATCCAAGGCAGGGCCCTGACCGGCGACATGGGCGACCGTTGACTCCGGTGTCATAATCGCAGGCCTGACCTTTAGCCTGGAGACCTGTCCATGCCGCATAGTACAGTCGCCCACATCCATATCGACGTCAACCGCGTCATCAGCCCGGTCTCGCCGCTGCTCTTCAGCGGCTTCGCCGAGCACATGGGCCGTTGCATCTATGGCGGCATCTACGAGCCGGACTCCCCACACGCCGACGAAAACGGCCTGCGTCGCGACGTGCTGGCAGCCCTGCGGGAACTGGATTTCCGCTCCATTCGTTACCCCGGCGGCAACTTTCTCAGCGGCTACCACTGGGAGGATGGCGTCGGCCCGCGTGAGCAGCGGCCGGCGCGGCGCGACCTGGCCTGGCAGTCCGTCGAAAGCAACCAGTTCGGCACGGACGAATTCATCGACTTCTGCCGCCGGATCGACAGCCAGCCGATGCTGGGCGTCAACATGGGCACGGGCAGAATCCAGGACGCCGCCAACCTGGTCGAATACTGCAACGCCCCGCCCGGCACGAAGTACGCCGACATGCGGGTCGCCAACGGGCACGGGCAGGCGCATGGCGTCAAATACTGGTGCATCGGCAACGAGATGGACGGCCCATGGCAGATCGGTCATCTGGAGGCCGATGAGTACGGCCGCAAAGCATTGGAAGCCGCCAAAATGATGCGTTGGCATGACCCGGACATCGAGCTTGTGCTTTGCGGCTCCTCAAGTTCGATGATGCCGACCTACCCGGAGTGGGACCGCATCGCGCTCGAACACTGCTACGATCAAGTCGATTACCATTCGATGCACTACTACGCCGCCAACCGCGACGACGACACAGACTCCTACCTCGCCACCGCCGTCGGCCTTGAGGACTACGTCGCGACCCTGGAAGGGGTGCTGCGCTACGTCAGGGCGAAGACGCGCTCAAAAAGGGACGTTTTTCTCTCCTGGGACGAGTGGAACATCTGGTACAAGGCCCAACAAATGCAGGGCGGCTGGAACGAGGCGCCGCGGCTCATCGAGGAGGTCTACAATCTGGAAGACGCCCTTGTGGCGGCCCAGTGGCTCAACGTCTTTCTGCGCCGCGCCGACGTGCTGAAAATCGCCTGCCTCGCGCAGATCGTCAACGTCATAGCGCCCATCCTGACCGAGACGGACGCCCTGCTGAAACAGTCAATCTACTACCCTTTCCTGCTCTTCAGTCGGCTGGCCGGCGGCAACTCGCTGGACGTGCTGGTCGATGCGCCGCGGCACGAAACGAAGCAGTATGGCGACGTGCCGCTGCTGGACGTCTCCGCCACGCACGACCCGGAGACGCGTCTGGGAGCCCTCTTCCTGGTCAATCGCAGCCAGAGCGAAACGCTCCCGCTCAGCTTCCATTGGCAAAACGTCCTGCCGCGGGTATCGGGAGCCTGGCAACTGGCTGGCACTGACCCGAAGGCCGCCAACAGCTTCGAAGAGCCCAACAGGGTCGTGGCGCGGCCGCTGGCGCTACAGTCAGTTGAAACCGGCGGCGAAGTGCTGTTGCCGCCGCTGTCCTTCACCGCCCTGGAGTTGATGCTTCGTCGGGTCTGACTACCAGTAGCGCATGGCCGCGCGGAACAACTCAATCAGGTCGTCACGCTCCGCCGGGCGCGGCGACAGCTTTGTGACGCGGTGCTGCGGCAGGGTGCCGTCGGCCAGCGCCGGGGCGTCCGTCTCGCGGTAACCCAGCGCCGCCAGACCGTTGGGCATTTCGGTCGCCTGCATGATGTCGATGATCCCCTGAGCCAGAATCTCGCCGACGTCCTCCGGCGCCGCATCGCACACGTCCAGACCCAGCAAGCGCGCAGCCAGCAAATGCCGCTCCGGATTGGCGCTGGCCGTAAAGCGGAAAACCGCCGGCGCATTGAGGATGACCGCCATGCCGTGCGGCACTATGGCGTGGTTGACGTAGTAGCCCTCCGGCAGAAAGTCGCGCACCATGCCCGAGACCGGATAGGACATGCCGTGCGGCAGGTGCACGCCGGCGTTGCCGAAGCCGATACCGGCCGAGGCGGCCGCCAGCAGCATGTTGCCGCGGGCCTCCACGTCGTCGGGGTCCCGGATGGCGCGCAGCAGGTTGGCGCCCACCATGCGCAGGGCCTCCGCCGCCCAGATGTCACTGACCGGGTTGGCGCCCTGGTAGGCGGGTCGGGCCTGGGGGTTCTCCGGCGCGGGCCGCTGCGAATAGGCCAGCGCGGTCAGGGACTCAATGGCGTGGCTGAGCACGTCCAGACCGCTACAGGCCGCTACCATGGGCGGCAGCGTGGCCGTGTTGTGCGGGTCGATGATGCCCAGCGTGGGACGCAGGGCGCGGTGGGCGATTCCGGTCTTGGCGCGCAGGGACTCGTAATCGAAAATGGCGACGCCGGTGGTCTCGCTGCCGGTGCCGGCCGTCGTCGGCACGGCGATCAACGGTTTGAGCGGCCCTGGCACGGGCAGGCCACGGCCGATGGGTGGATTCACGTAATCGAGAAAGTCAGCGGGCGGCCAGCAGTCGTAGAGGTTGACCACCTTGGCCGTGTCAATCACCGAGCCACCGCCGACCGCCACGTAGCCATCGAAGTTGCCCTTCTGCCCGAAGTCGATTGCCTCGCGGAACGAGGCGTCGCTCGGCTCCACGCGCACGCGGGTGAACAACACGGTATTGATGCCCGCCCGGTCCAGCGATTCGCGCGCGACCTCGACCTGCTCCCCGGTCGCCAGATTGGCATCCGTCAGCAGCATCACCCGTCTGGCGCCCAGCGCGGCCATGTCCTCGCCGAGTTCGCGGGTCGCGCCCGGGCCGAACTTGATGCTGGAGGTATCCATTGTGAAGACGTTCTCGCGGGCGCTCATCGTCCCTTCCTGTCTGCTGTTCGCCTCTGAAAATAGCGCACGGGTTGCGTCATGGCGACGTGTTCAGACGGAAAAGCTCCGTCGCCGCCAGTGACGACGCCAGGCCGCACTCTCCTGCATTTGCGAGCGCAGACGCTCACCGATGTCCTGGTTGGGCGGTTGGGCCAGGCCGTCGGCGGCCCGCGTCACCACCCAGCTGTCTTCGTCGACGCGCGCAAAACGCAGTTGGCTGCTTCTATCAAGCCAGTCGATACAGGTCTGGATCGTCAGTTGGGGTTGCGCAGTGCGGACCGCCAGCAGGTCCAGCGACAGGACGCCGTCGCGTCGCTGCAGGGCGAATTTCGCCATGCCCGCCACCTGTTTCAGCAAGTCCTGTGCCTTGTTCCATGGCGGTTCCTGCGCAAAGAGCGCCACTTGCTGCGGCCCGACGGCCTTCAGCGCCGCCTGCCAGGTGACCGCGTCCGGCGGAATCGTCCAGACCACCAGCATCCGCGCCGGCCGCAAGGAAAAGCGGTCCACGCCCTCCAGTTCTGTCTGACCTTCGCGCCAGACCTGGGCATCCGGTTCTGCGGCCAGCAATTCGGTCAGGCGCTCACGGGGCGTCGGATGACGGCGACAGTCGATCGCGCGCCAGGTGCGCCGCCGGACGACGACTTCGCCCTCGCGAACGCGGGCGCCCAGCCACTCCAGCAGGGCTTCGCGCTGCCCCCTGTACTCATTTTCGCGCAAGGTGAAGGCCATGTCGAAGGGACCCTGAGGCAGCGCGTCGGCATCGCCTGACCACCAGATGACGCGACGTTGCACGTCATCGGCGTCCGCCACGGTCAATTCAAGATGGTCGCCCCGTTGGCCCAGACCTCGTCGACGCAGCATCCGCAGGTCGCGCGCCATGAGCGTCAGGGGCGGATTGCCGTTGCCAAAGGGCGCCAGGCGTCCCAGTTGCCGCGCCAGGTCCAGCGAGACCTCCTCCAGCTTCACGCTGGCGTCGATCTGCAGTTCCGGCGGCGGCGGATCGTCCCCCCTTTGCTCGCGCACAGCCCGTGACAGGCCGCGCCGAAATGCAGGGACATGAGTGGAATCCATACGCAGTCCCGCCGCCATGCTGTGGCCGCCATGACCAGCCAGCAGGTCCGCCTGGGTATCCAGCGCCGCCACAATGTCACAGCCGGCGACTGAGCGCGCCGATCCGCTGGCAAGTCCGTTCTGCTCGCCCAGCAAGAGCGCCGGGCGGCCATATGCCTCTGCAAGTCGGCCGGCGACGATGCCCAGCACGCCGCCATGCCAGCCCGGCTGACTCAGCACCAGGGCCGCGTAGTCCAGCAGTGAGGGGTCCCTTTCGATCTGCTGTTGCGCCGAGGCCTCCACCTGCTGCGTGAGGAAGCGCCGCTTGCGGTTGAGCTCCTCCACGTCTTTCACCAACGCAGCGATTCTCCCCGTGTCGTCGCCGGTCAGCAACTCAACACCCGCGCTGGCATCCGCCAGACGACCGAATGAGTTGAGTCGCGGCGCCAGCGCGTAGCCGATGTCGCTCTCCGTCAATGCCGCGGGCCGGATGCCGATCGCCGCCATCAGGGCGCGCAGTCCTGGTCGCTCCGTGGCGCGCAACACCTGCAGACCTCGTTGCAGCAGCCAGCGCGTGTCGTCCACCTGACGCATGACGTCCGCCACGATGCCGAGGGCCACCAGGTCCAGCAAATGCTCGCAGCTGCGATCCCCGTAGAGCGCCTCAATGAGCTTGAAGGCCGTGCCTACGCCCGGCAACTCGCGCAGGGCGTGCCCCTCCGCCAGGCGCTGCGGATTGATGACGGCGCTGGCCAGCGGCAGCGAGTCCGTCAACTTGTGGTGGTCGGTGACCACGATCGTCACGCCCTGCCCCCGCGCCCAGGCGAGCGCGTCATACGCGCCGATGCCGGTATCGCAGGTCAGCAGCAGGTCGGCGTCGCCCAGTTTCTGACGCAGCGTGGGCAAATGCAGGCCGTGACCCTCGCGGAAGCGGTTGGGGACGTGCCAACGCACCCTCGCGCCCAGGTCGCGCAGCGCCGTGACCAGCAGCGCGGTCGCCGTCTGGCCGTCGACGTCGAAGTCGCCCCAGACGAGGACTTCGCCCCGCTCGCGGATGACGCGCTGCAGGCAGGAGACGGCCGCGTCCATGTCGGGCAATTCGTCGGGGGCTGCGGGGGAATAGTGGTCGGGGTCGAGAAAGCGGCGCGCTTCCGTGGGCGTGAGGATGCCGCGCTGCGCCAGGGTCTGCGCGACCAGCGGGTGCCCGCCGACGGCCTCCGCCAGCGCCGCCGGCACGGGTACCGGCGTCGCCTCTCGCCAGAGGGTCACAGGAAGCGCGTTTGCAACTCTTCGGGAATGGCCTTGCCAGTAAAGGGGTCCGCAAGCACTGGTAAGTGCGGCAATCGGTCCGCAAACCAGTTTTCAATCGACCACAGTTGCGCGCGCGGGAATGTCGAGGCCCCCAGAGAGAGTTCACCGACTCCGGCCAGTTCAGCCTCTGCGTTTTGACGCTGGCGACCTTGCAGAGCATGCAAGGTGATAAAAACGCCCAGTGCTGCTTTCTCGCGCTCCACCGTGTGCAGGAAGTCGCGTAACTGCCCGATGCTGTAACTTCCGCCCTTTACCTGTGCCAACACTTGGTCGCTGTAATTTTCAGGCTTCAGGATCAGTGTTCCGCGTCCGTCAACTCCTCCGTCACCTCGTTGGCTGGTGTTGGGCACCATCCCGGTAATGCAATCAATGGCCCATTTCTCAAAATCGAAGGGGTTTTCGCGTGCCAAGACGGTGGCACCTTCCATATCTACCGGAAAGCCCAGCGTGTCTATGTGCATGCCCGGAAAACGGCGCTTAACGATGAGTTTGATGGCGAAGGGCGAGACATCTATTCCCAGCCAGCGACGGCCAAGGTTGTGTGCAGCAGCAACAGTCGTGCCACAACCACAGAAAGGATCGAGAACGATATCTCCTGCTCTCGAAGATGCTGAAATAATGCGCTCAAGCAGTGCGACCGGCTTTTGCGTCGGGTATCCCAGTCGCTCCTTGCTGGTGCGGCCAATGGGTCTGACTTCATCATCAAACCACAGGTCATGGACGCGAGGCGGGTTTGCTTCATCCAGATAGCGCCGCCAGGATGGCAGTCCGCTTGAGCTAAAATCAATGAATCCACTTCGGGCAAGGATTTCCAGACGTTCCCGAACAGTACCTTTCAGGATGTTTCCAGTTTCCCGTTCATACCTTTGCTGCAGAATTCGGGGGACCGTCCAATGGCCGGTCGGGGAGATATCGCGCCAGGGTTGTCCGCTGTCGCCGCCGGATGGGCCTGCAGCAGTCAACGGCCGACTCGCATACGCTCCGTGTTCATCCTGCTTGCTGTACCAGCTGTCCAACACCTTGTCGTCATGACCCTGCAAACGGGGCGGTTCGAAATGAAAGTTTTCAGATCTCGAGTAAAAGAGGAGCCGGTCCGAAGATCGTCCGTACCGGCCGGCATCGCTCTTGCCGCCGAGCAAGCGACGCCATGCAATCTCGTTTTGAAAGTTGTCTTTACCGAAGATTTCGTCCAGCAAAACCTTCAGATAGTGACTGGCAGTCGGATCGCAATGCAGATACAGGCTGCCTGACGGTTTGAGCAACCTTTTCATCATTGCCAGGCGCTCAGCCATGTAACTCAGATAAGCGAGCATTCCTGTTCTATCCAGTAAAATGCGCAATCCCTTTATCGCGCGATTTGCCGGGTGCGCGATGGCATTTTCCAGTAGTTCGACGCGTCGAACTGCGGGGCCATCCCAGCTCCACGTGTCTTCAAAGGCCAGCAACTGAGCTTGCCGACTCGCGCTTGACCCGTAGAGAATGTTGTAGTTGGCGTTGCTGTTAAATGGTGGGTCGAGATAAATCAGGTCCACACAGTTGTCCGGCCAGTCGGCCATGACATCCAGACAGTCGCCATAGTAGAGAGTATTTTCACGAAATTCCATTTCGCCCCTGCCGTACGTCCCGCACATGCCGCGTAAGAGTCTACCATGCCTGGGCTGGTCGCTGCGTCTAAAACGCAATCTCATCCAGCGCGTCGATGTCGAGGGCGTCGGTCGGGAGGGCCATGTCCTCGTCGCCCTCCCAGTCGGCCAGCGAGCCCGGCTTCTCGCCGCGACCGCAGAGCGAGCGGTACACGCAGAAACGGCAGCGGCGCTCGTCATCGGTGAGCGGCAGGGACTCGCATCGGTCGATCTCCCGTGCCAGGCCGCGCAGAAAGCGGCCGTCGGCCCGGTGCTGTTCCTCATCATAGGGGAAACGCAGGACGTCCCCCTCGTGCTGCGCGTACCAGTAGCGCATCTCGATGCGCGCCGGGTCGATCGCCCCGCCGCCGTTCAGACGCGCGCCGGCCTGGGCCAGCACGTAGCGATAGACCCGGGTCTGCAGGCGCTCCCCCTGGCGCGCGGCGCGCGGCTTGTGCCGGCCGGTCTTCCAGTCCAGCACCGTCGCCCGGCCGTCCGCCGCGATGGCCACGAGGTCCATCTTGGCCAGCAACAACCATTTGCCCAGGGGCGCCGTCAGGGTCAGCTCGGGCCAGCGCTGCGTGGGGACGTCGGCCAGGCCGTTGGCCAGCCAGGCATCGTACCAGCGCGCAACCTCCTCGTTGTCTATGCGCGGCCGCAGCGTCTCCGCCGGGAGACCCAGCAGGCTCTGCTGCACCAGGCGGTGGAACTGATCGCCCTGCTCCAGGTGACGTTCGAAGGCCTCCACGTCGTCGACTTCCGCCGCCGGCCAGCGCTGGCGCCGCAGATACTTCAATTCGAAGCGGCGCGGGCAATCGACGTAGTCCTGCAAATTGCCCTGGGTGAAAACGAAGTCCTCCGGCAGGTTCATGGCGCGCGCTCCGCTGCCATGGCTTCGCGCAGCGCCCGCACCGGCAGGGCCTCGCCCAGATCGCCATTGCGGCCGGTGTTCCAGGTGATGACCAGTTCGCGCCGCGCGCGGGTGATGCCGACGTAGAGCAGTCGCAGCCGTTCCGCCGCCAGCAGCGAGCGTGCTGCGCGCGTCCCCGCGCCTTCACGGTAAGCCGCGCCTCTGGTGAGCGCCTCCAGCTGGGCCAGGGCCTCGGCTTCAAGGTTCAGGTTGTCGCGGACGAACCAGCGCTCTGCGAAATACTGGTCGCCACCCATGGCTGAGGGAAAGTCATAAGTGTTGGCCGACATGAGGTAGACGCGGTCCCACTCCAGGCCCTTGGCCTTGTGCAGCGTGGTCACCACCACCTTTCCGCGATACTGCTCGGGGTCGAAGCCGCTGTCTTCATCGCCCACGGCCAAAAAGCGGCGTCGGCCGGCGGCGATCTGGCGCAATTCCGACGTGAATTCCGGCAGACGGGCGTCAGGATACAACTCTGCGAACTGTCGCAGATGCACGGCCAGGCTCCAGACCATGGCGATTTCCGCCTCGGAGCGGAAGAGATCGCCGCCGATGGTCAGCAGCAACTGGTCGATCGGCAGGTCGGCCGCCTCCTGCCAGCGCCGCAGCACACGCCGAAAGTCGTCCAGGTGCTGCCGCAGGGCTGCGTCAGACCTGCAGAATTCATCCAGCCAGTCCTCGCCCGGCGCCGGCCACAAATAGTCTTCCGTCCGACGCAACCTGCGCAGTTCGCCGGTCAGACGCCGTATGCCGCGCCTCGCGTCTTCCCTGTCGCGCTCGTCCCGCCGCCAGACGCGATAGACCTGGGAGAGATAGGCGCTGTGATGCGGGTTGGCCAGGTACTCCAGCGTGCGGTACAGGGAACCGGCCACCGCCCGGGTGCCGTCGGTGGAACTCAGGTTCTCCCGATAGGGCAAGCCCGCCGCGCGCAATTGTTCCACCAGTTTGCTGCCACTGGAATTGGTCGGCAGCAACACGGCGACCGTGGCATCGGGGTTCTGCGGCAGCCAATGACCCAGAGAGCGCAGCACAAGCGAGCGTTCTTCGTCAGCCGTTAGCGCCTCATGATGCAAATGTGGGTACCCCACCACGTCGACGGGATTCGCCTGGGCATCGCCGGGCGGCGCTGGTTCGATGTATGGCGGCTCCAGAGGCCTGCGCTGGCACACTTCAGGCTGCGGGTGCTGCAGGGACCAGTCGATCAGGCCATTGGCGAGATCGAAGATGGCCGCTGCGCTGCGGCCGCTTTCCGGCATGTCATACGAAGCGACGTCGGGTTCTTCCAGAAAGTGACGCAGAAAGTTGGGGTTGGCGGTCGTGAAGGACTCGTTAATCGCCTGGTTGGGGTCGCCGACGCGCGACCAGTTGCCCCGCGTGCCGGCCAGCAGGCGCAAAATGCGCTCCTGCAGCAGGCTGCTGTCCTGGGCCTCATCCTCGAGAATCCATGGCCAGCGCCCCTGCAGCCGTGCCAGATAGTCCGCGTCATTCTTCAGAACGCGCAGGGCCAGGCGAATCAGGTCACTGAAGTCGACACCCCCCCGATAACGCAAGCCGCTTTCGTAGCTTTCGAATATGGCCTGGCAAGTGTCGGCCAGGGATAGTGACATGCGCCGCCCCGGCATCAATTCACGCAGTTGATCCGCGTCCAGTTCCTCGTCCTTGGCCTGGCGGATGTAGCGCCCCGCGACGTCGCGCAGCAGCGCCGGCCAGTTTTGCTGGAGCACCCTGCGATTCTGCTGAAATGACTCGCCCAGCCAGTCTCTCGCAGCCTCCGGGTTGCCGCGCAGCCAGCCATCCACGGCCTCTTGCAATATGTCGCTCGCCTCGCGCTCGTCGATGACGCGGAAGTCCTCGGCCAGGCCCGCCAGGCCCGGTCTTTCCTTCACGACGTCGTTCGCCAGGCCATGCAGGGTGCGCACGCGAAAGCCCACCATGCCTGGCAAGAGGTCGCCGCTGTCCTGCAGTTCCTGCGCCAGACGCGCGGCGAAGTTGTTCACTGCGGAATTGACGAGGGTGACGACCAGCACTTCCTGGTCCGGCGCCAGCCCGCCCTCGCGCACGAGGCGCGCGGCCAGTGCCACCAGTGTGGCCGTTTTACCGCTCCCGGGGACGGCCGAAACGCCCATTTTGCCGCCGCGCCAGGCGAGCACCCGCGCCTGCGCCGGTCGCGGCCTAAACATCTTCGTCCTCTGTCATCAGATGGCGCTGCATGTTGTGCAGCGCCAGCAGCAGCGGCCCGCGCTCCTCCATGCCGCGCTCGCCGTACTCGCTGATCCCCAGATAGACGCGTTTGCGGCAGCGACGCAAGAGGCCCAGCGCCACGTTCGCCAGGGACTCCGCACCGGCCTCCTCCTCGTCGGCATCCAGCCACTTGCGTCCCGGATCCCAGTGACGGCTGAGCACCCAGGGGTGCGTCAGCGGCTGATAGACCCGGCGCCCCCAGCCGCTGCTGCCCACGTTGAGCCAGAACTGGTAGTCGACCGGCCGGTTGCTCATGAGAAAGGTGTGCGCCGGCGCCAGCAACACGCCCTCGCTGCGGTCCAGTTCCCAGTCGCGCAGGTACTGGTTGGCCAGTACGCCCTCTTCCACCATGCGCAGGTAGTCCGCGGCCACCGGCGCTGCGGGGTCGAGCTCGGTGAGCAGGCGGCGGAAGGAGCGGGCGGAATCGACGAGGTTGGCCACCGTCGCTCCGGCGGATTGGCGACTGTGCAGCCCGAAGCCGGGCTGGGACATCACTTCGCCGAAGAAAGAACTGAAGAACAGGTCCAGCGGCAAATCCGGCGGGACCTGCGCCAGCCAGTTGCAAAGCCTGTCGTATTTTTCGCCCAGTTGAAAGGTGATGCGTTGCTGCAGACGGGCGTCCGTGATGTTTTCGAAGGGCAACAGCCCGCCATCGCGATAGAGCGCGTCCGCCAGCAGGCGCGCCCGTATCGGGTCCATGTCCTCGATGGCGGTGGTCAACGCGCCGGCCACGTCAAAGCGGTCCGCCGCCAACCCCGGGGCGTGCTGGGCCAGGCGCGCGAATGTCAGCAGGGCGCGCACTTCCGGTTCGTCGCGCAGGGCCCGCGACGGCCGGTGCGAGCGATGCGGCACGCCGCGCTCGTCCAGGCGAGCCTGCAAGGCGAAGCGCAGCGCGTCCGGCATGAAGGGCGCCACAACCACGATCTCCTGCGTCGCCACGTTTTCCTCATGCACCAGACGGGCGACGTGGCCTGCCGTCCAGTCAATCATTTGCGGATGCCAGCGCGCACTTGCGGGCCAGCGCAGGGCCGCGCGAGCATTGCCACCCTTCGGCGCCGTTCCGGCCTCCCGACCCAGCGTCTGCGCGAGAGCGTAGTGCAGCGCGGCGACGTCCTCCGACATGGCGCGACGCCGCTCCAGCGTGACGGACAGGTCGCAGAGCGCCTGCAGGGAACGGGCCTGGCCCGGGTCCGCGCCCAGAAAGCGGCGCAGGCCCGCCTCACTGTCGTATATCAGCAGGGCGGAGTCGCATTGTGGCAGCCAGTCGCCCAGCAGATCGTGCAGGGTCGGCGTATCCTCTTCCAGGTTGTCAACCAGCACATGCCGGTAACGCCGTGTCAGGTAGCCACGGGCATTCTCCAGGGGCCACAGCTGCTTGCGCAAAATGCCAATGAGAAGCGAGAAGTCAATCAGATTGTGTTTCAGGCAAGCGGCGCGAAAGAGACTGGCGCAGGCCTGGGCGTCGTCGTAGATGAAGGCCTGTTCCGACGAACCGCGCCAGGCCGCCTTCAGGCGGGAGCCAATCTCTTCCGGCGGGAAGCCCACCAGCGCCGACTTGTTGAGGTTGTCCACGATCTGTGTGTACAGGCGGTTGCGGCTGATCGTCACGCCGCGGAAGTAATCGCGCCTTTCAATCTCATCACCCACGAAACGCCGCATCAGGTATTGCGACAATTCCAGACCAGGGAACAGGGGCGGCGCCAATGGCTGCGCGCAGCCCGTGTCCGCGGCGATGAGCGGCCAGAAGAGTTCGAGCAGTTCCCGCGCCAGGCTACCGAGGGTCGTGACGCGCACCTCGGCGCTGCCTGGCGCCCGCGAGCGACGGAGGGCATCCTGCCAGGGAAGGCCGGTGGCCCGCTGTGGCACCAGCACCAGAATGGCGGAGGGCGGCACGCCGGCGTGCAGCAAGTGCTTGACCCGTTCAATGCCGGCGGTCGTCTTGCCCGTGCCGGCAAGGCCTTCCAGGAAAACCCTGCGGTCCAGGTTGTCTCGCGCCACGCGCTGTTGTTTGACCAGGAGGTACATGCGTTGCCCTGTCGCCTGCGCGCCTGTTTCAGTATAGCAACCTGATTGCCAGTTACGGGACACTTTTGTTCGCATTGTGCGCGCAGGTTGTTACAATGTGGATCACACAATGCGACCACGAATTGACAATGGGGATAACTCTTATGCGTAGCAAATTTGCTTTCTTCCTGTTCATTGTGTTCCTGATCGTCCCTCTGCTCCCGGTCACAGGCCAACCTTCCGGCGAACTGGTTATCGCCCTGCCCAACGACCCCACCGGCATATACATCGCCAACGCTTCCGACGTCACCGCCATCAGCGCAACGCGCCCGCTCTATGACGGCCTGGTGCGTTACGGAGATGACGGTTCAATCCAGCCCGGCCTGGCCGAAAGCTGGGAGATCAGCGAGGACGGTCTCACCTATACTTTCCACCTGCGCGAAGGCGTGAAGTTCCACAACGGCGAGGACTTCAACGCCCACGCCGTCAGCACGATCTGGGAATATGGCATGACGCCCACGAACGAATGGCTGTCTTACTACGATTCAGTTGCCTCGGCCGATGACATCGTGGTCATCGACGACCACACGGTCGAGATCACAACCAGTGAGGCCGACGCCTTTTTCCTCAGCGAAATGGCGAACGGCTGGTTCGCCATCCCGCCGGACTACATTGCGGAAGTCGGGCTGGAGGCCTTCGAGGCGGCCCCCATCGGCACCGGGCCCTTCATGCTGGAAAACTGGGCGCCGGGCGACCGTATCGAATTGCGCGCCTTCCCGGACTACTGGAATCCGGAGCAGCCGAAGGTCGAGCGCCTGACCTTCCGCATCATCCCTGACGCCACCACGCGCATGGCCGCCATCCAGACCGGCGAGGTGGACATCGTCACACGCCTGAACACCGACGACGTCGCCCTGCTGGAATTCAACCCGGACGTCAACATCGTCACCTACCCCAACGACCGCGTGTACTACGTGGCCTTCAAGAACATCGGCAACGGCGAAGGCACGCCGCTGGAGAACAAGCTGGTGCGCCAGGCCCTGAATCTGGCGGTGAACCGGGACGGCCTTGTCGCGGCGCTCTTCAGCGGCTACGGGCAGACCGTTTCCGGTTTCGTCATTCCCAGCAACCTGGGTTTCGACCCGTCGCTGGTGCCTTACCCCCATGACCCGCAGCGCGCCCTGGAATTGCTGGCCGAAGCCGGCTACCCCGACGGCTTTGAGATCGGCATGAGTTGTCCGGCCGACGCCTACACCAACATCAATGAAGTCTGTCTTTCGGTGCAACGCGACCTCGGCGCCATCAGCGTTGACGTCGACCTGGAATTCAAGACGACCAACGCCTTCTGGTCCGAAGCCCACTACGCGACGACCGGCCCCATGTACGTTGACAGCTGGTCCTCTCCCAACGGGGAGGCTTTCTGGCGCCTTGAGGGCTCCCTCACTCCCGGCTACTACTACAGCACCTGGACGGACCCCGTCATCGTTGACTATCTCGGGCAAATCGCGCAGGCGGTCGATCGCGAGGAGCGGGCAGCGCTCTACGCCGAGCTCTCGCACTACATGTACGACGATCCGCCCTACATCTATCTCTATGTCCTCAATCTCTTTGAGGCCACGACCAATCGCGTCACCGGTTACCAGCCGCTGCCCAACGAGACCTTTTACCTCAATGACGTTGGCGTAGACGGCTAGCAGGGTTTCCGCACCTGACGGGCACTTCGGCAGGATAGCGGCCATGTCAAGCGCTTTACGCTGGCAACAATGCCAGTTGAAAGTTTGACGCCGCTTTCCTGCTGTTGACCCGGTCCATTTGGACGATCTCCCGGCCACCAGGTTTCGCCTGGCCCGCTGTCCCGTTGAATTCGGTAACGGAAGCCTTGGCTCGGGACCTTCGTCTCCCGGAATGTGGAAGCGTTGAGGCGCTTTCAGGACCGGCTTGACGACTCGCCATTCAGCAGACCTGGAGTTGTCCCGACAATTCGACTTGGTCGTAGTCCGTGTTCCTTATGGTGAAACAGAGAGTCCCTGGCGAGGAACGGGAGCGTCAAACACATAAATTTGCCCACGTGTGAGGTTCACAGTTACCATAAGGTCCGCGAACAGGTTGTTGGTAATCTTGAGCAGGGGCGGCAGGGCCATGTGTCAACGTTCCTGACTGATCGCTCGTGGACCCTTGAGTACATGTCTTGTTTGCATAAGAAACAGAAAAGGAGCAGAAAATGGTTTCCGACAAGCAAGTCCAGCGAATTGATCGCCGCACCTTCCTGAAACTCACGGGGTTGGCGGCGGGAAGCGCTGCCATACCCGGCGCGTTGGCGGCCACACCGGCGCTGGCGCAGATGGATGGCGGCGGGACCCTGACATTCGGTCATCTCGGAGATTTCCAGTACTTCGATCCCTTCCTTCTTCCCCTGGCAGACTGGCCGATGTTCCACCAACTCTACAACGTCCTGGCGCGCTATGATGACAATCTTGAGCCGCAGCCCGAACTCGCCGAAAGCTGGGAGTTCAGTGAAGACGGCCTGACCCTCACCTTCAACCTGCGGTCTGGCGTCAAGTTCCATAACGGGCGCGACTTCGTGGCGGACGATGTCAAGGCCAGTCTGGAGTACGCCCAGGACCCGGAAACCGGCGCCAACATCAGGACCTTGGCGCGTGCGGTCGAGTCGGTGGAGGTCGTGGACGACGCTACCGTCGCCTTCCATTTCAGCGCTCCGACGCCGGCTGCCTTTGACCTCATCGACCTGCTCTTCATTATCAACAGCGAGACGATCGACGAGATCAACTCGAACCCAGTGGGGACCGGCCCCTTCCGCTTTGCGGAGTGGGCGCCCGGGGACTTCGCCCGCTTCGAGAAGTTCGAGAATTACTGGAAGGAAGGTCTTCCTCACCTGGACGAGATCGTCGTGCGGGCGATCCCGGATTCCGCGACGATGATCGCCAACCTCGAGGGGGGAACCCTTGACGTGATTGCGGCCCCGCCGGCGAGCGAGTTCGCGCGCCTTGAGGCGGCCGGAGGCATCAAGGTCGAAATGGGGTTCCCTGGCGGCCTCGTCTGGGATCTCTCCCTGAATGTTGGACGCGCGCCCTTCGACAACATACTCGTTCGCCAGGCGCTCCAGCACGCCCTCGATCGCCAGCGCATCGTTGACATTGTTTTCTTCAATATCAGTGACCCCTGGATCCAGCCCCAGTCCGACAAATCGCCGCTCTATGACCCGGATTTGGAAGGCTACTACACCTTCGATCTCGACAAGGCGAAGAGCCTTCTTGAGGAAGCCGGGTACGGTGATGGCTTTGAGTTCACCGTGCTCACCGCCACCACCAATCCGGATGGGGCGCGCCTGCTGCAGGTGTTCCAGGCCGACCTCGCGCAGATCGGCATCACGCTCAACATCGACGAGGTAGAACCCGCGCAGTACCGTCCGCGGGCGCTCGATCTCGACTTTGACGGGGCGATATTCACCTACGGTCGCGCGTCGAAAGACCCGGCCTCGCTCTTCGGGACGACCGGCGTCTGGCGACCCGGTCCTGACCCAATCAACTTGTCCGGTTTCTCCACCGAGGAGTACCGGCGACTCGTCGCGGAAGGTCAAAGTGAGATGGATGCCGGGCGGCGTCAGGAGATTTATCAGGAGTTGAACCGCTATCAACTGGAGCAATCGTTCATCCTCGTGATCACGCCGGTGGTGCGCTGGTGGGCCATGAAGGAATCGGTCGAGGGTTTCTCAAGAAACCTTGACAGCATGCCGATTCTGGAGCAGGTCAGGATTGAGGGCTGAGGGTCCCGGCAAGTGCTGTGGTGGCGCTCCGCTGATCAGTTGAAAGAGCGCCACCCGTGAGAGTCTATTTTCTGAGGAGGGTTGTCGAACTCCTGCCCGTTCTCTTCCTGGCTTCCATCGTTGTTTTCTTGCTGTTACACCTGGCCCCGGGTGACCCTTCGTATTTCGTGGCCGGACGTGACGCGACGCCGGAAGTGCTCGAAGCCGTCCGGCAGAGAATGGGCCTCGACAAACCCCTGCATGTCCAATATCTCATCTGGCTGGGGGATATTCTGCAGGGAAATCTCGGGGAGTCGGCGCTGAGCGACCAACCTGTATCCAAACTGATTTGGGCGAGACTGCCGGCGACGCTGCATTTGACCGTCGCCGGCTTTCTCGTGACGATCCTGCTCTCCCTGCTGGCGGGGGTGCCGGGCGCACTGCGGCCCAACACGAAAGTGGACCACTTCTGGTCCGCCTACAGCGCTGCGGCCTTCGGCATTCCGGTTTTCTGGCTGGGGATCCTTTTCATCCTGCTCTTCTCGGTCCGTCTCCGCTGGTTACCCCCCTCCGGCTACGTCAGTTTCCTGGAAGAACCCGTACGCAGTTTGCAATTGCTGCTGATGCCCGCGCTCACCCTCGGTATTGCGAATTCAGGCGTCCTCTCCCGCTTCATCAAGTTCTCCATACTGGAGACCTTGCAGCAGGACTACATTCGTACGGCGCGTTCAAAGGGACTGGCGGAGTGGGTCGTCATCAGGCGGCACGCCCTCAGGAATGCACTGATTCCGGTGGTGACGGTCGCAGCCCTCATGGTCGGCCGGCTACTCGGCGGGGCCGTCGTGATCGAGGTCGTCTTCGCCTGGCCCGGGCTGGGCCGCTTGCTCCTGGAGGGCATCAACAACCGTGATTACCCCGTTGTACAGGCGGCACTGCTTTTCGTCGTTCTCATCTTTGTGAGCGTCAATCTCATCACGGATCTCCTTTACGTCTATCTTGATCCGCGAGTCCAGCTGGAGAGGAGGTAGCGCGGCATGACCGTAGCCGACGAGGTCGAAAGCGCCTGCTCCGCCAGCCAGGCTGCCGGTCCCCCTTCCCTATGGACAATGTTATAGTCAGGCGTCCCTCACGCGCCTTTTTGAATCGACTGTTACGCATCAGGTCAGGCAGGTTCGGCCTGCTGCTGGTGTTCGTACTGGTCCTCCTCTCGCTCTTCGCTCCGCTGGTGGCCCCCTTTGCACCCCTGGAGATGAACAGGGGCGACGAGTTTGAGCCGCCGTCCGCCCGCTACATTTTCGGTACCGACCAGTTTGGCAGGGATATATTCAGCAGGGTCCTCTACGGTGGAAGGATCTCCCTGCTCGTCGGCTTTGGCAGTATCGGGGTCGCCGCGTTGATCGGGGTGGGCACGGGGCTGCTGGCCGGCTACCTCCTGGGGATGGTGGATTCGGCTGTCATGCGGATCTGGGACGTATTGCTCGCCTTCCCCAACATTTTTCTGGGTATCGCTGTGGTTGCAGTCCTGGGGCCGGGGTCGCTCATCTCCGCATTTGCGATCGCGCTCATGAACATGCCACACTTCTCCCGCATTGCCCGTGCGGCTGTCATCGCCGAAAAGCAAAAAGAGTATGTCGAGGCGGCACGCGCCATCGGTGCGAGCGACGGGCGGATCGCCATCATGGGCATCCTGCCGAACACGTTCCCACCCTTACTGGCCCAGATCGCGACCGCCATCCCACGGGCAATTCTGCTGGAGGCATCGCTGAGCTTCCTGGGTCTCGGTACGCAGCCGCCACGCCCGTCCTGGGGCAACATGCTGGAGGACAGCCGGGATTTCCTCTGGCGTGCACCCTGGTACGGACTCTACCCCGGCCTCGCGCTCTTCCTGCTGGTGCTGGGCCTGATCTTCCTGGCCAATGCGATCCGGGACCTGCTGGACCCGACCCGCCAGAATATCGAGTGAGGACGAGTGTGAGTCGAGACCTTCGAGGCGAGACGGGGATTTATCGGGATCTTGGATTGCAGGAAGTCATCGTTGCTACGGGCAACTTCACGGAACTGGGTGGATCTCTCATGCCCGCGGAGGTGCTGGAAGCGATGCAGGATGCGGCGCGCTCCTTCGTGAGTCTGCGGGCGTTACACGAAAAGGCGGGGCAGGTCATTGCGGATCTTACCGGGGCGGAAGCGGGCTACGTGACATCGGGCGCCGCGGCGGGCCTGGTGCTGGCGACGGCCGCGTGTATGACCGGATGCAATCCGGCTGCGATCCAGCAACTGCCGGATACCGCAGGCCTGAAGGATGAGGTCGTCATCCACAAGGCGCACAGCAACCACTACAACCGGACGTTTCGGCTGACAGGGGCGAAGATCAAGGAGGTGGGATACGGCGCCCACCGAACCTTGCCGTGGCAACTGGAAAGCGCGCTCGATGAGAGAAGTGCGGCCGTCATCTACGTGGTGGCCCAGTTTCTGGTTACCCGGACGGCGCTGCCCTTGCCGGAAGTCCTGCGGATAGCCCGGGCGAAGAGCGTACCCGTCATTGTAGACGCGGCCAACGAACTCCCTCCGGTCGAGAACCTGCGATCATTCATCGAAATGGGCGCGGACCTGGTGATCTTCAGCGGAGGCAAGGACCTGCAGGGACCGCAACCCTCGGGATTCATTTGCGGCCGCCAGGACCTGATTGCGGCCTGCGCGCTGAACGGCTCCCCGAACCATGGCATCGGAAGACCCATGAAGGTCGGAAAGGAAGAGATCGTCGGCCTGGTAGCGGCGCTGAAACGCTATGTGAGACTCGATCATAAGGCCCGCATCGCGGGATGGGAGCGAAAAGTAGCCCTGATTGTCGACGGACTGTCGGATATCGAACACCTGCGTGTGAGCCGGGTCTTCCCGGACTACACCGGCCGCCCGGTGCCGCGCGCCTGGCTGACCTGGGACGAAGAAACTGCGGGCCTCACCAAACAGGAGGTACTGGATGCTCTGGCGGAGGGGTCACCCGCGATCCGTGTGATGGAGGAGTACGCCGGGAAGGGGCTCCTGATCGACCCGACGACCCTTCTCGACGGACAGGAAACGATCATCACCGAACGTCTTCGAACAATCTTCGCCGGCCGGCGCAGCGCCCGATCTCGCGGCTCCAGCCCTTGGAACCTGGAGTGCAGGAAGGAAAACCCCGATATTTGACATCGTAATTCGCAACGGCCGTATCGTTGATGGCAGTGGCAACCCCTGGTGTTACGGGGACGTGGGCATACGCGGCGACAGAATCGAGGCCATCGACGATCTGTCAGCGGCGAACGCCACCCACATCGTCAATGCCCGGGGAAAGCTTGTCTGTCCCGGCTTCATGGATATGCACGCCCTCTCGGACATCATGCTGCTCGCTGAACCCGATCACGAGGGAAAGATCCGCCAGGGCATCACCACCGAGTTACTCGGCAACGACGGCCTTTCCTACGCGCCGGTCTCGCCTCCCCTGCTCCAGGAACTGCGTCGCTATCTTTCAGGCCTCTATGGCAACCCGGAAATCGCCTGGGACTGGCAGTCGGTGGGTGACTACCTCTCCCGCTTCGACGGCAGGGTGGCCGTGAACGTCGCCTACCTCATTCCGCACTGCGTCCTTCGACTGGCAGCCATGGGTTGGCAGCGCCGGTCTCCCACCGCGCGCGAGATCGCGGCGATGCAGGCCTTGATCGAGCAGGGAATGGAAGACGGGGCTGCGGGTTTCTCAACCGGTCTGTCCTATCCCCCCAATTCCTGCGCCGGTACGGATGAGCTGGTCCAGTTGTGCCGCACGGTGGCGAGACACAAGGGATTCTACGTCACTCACATGAGGAACTATTTCGACCGGATATTCGAGGCTCTCACAGAAACGATCCGGATCGGCCGGGAGGCGCAGGTCCCCGTGATGATCTCGCACCTGAAGATTGGTTCGGAGCGACATCGGGGCAAGGCGGGCGAGATTCTGGCGTTAATCGAGCAGACGCGACGCGAGGGCGTTGACGTAACGATGAACTGCTACCCCTACCAGGCTGGCAGCGGCCCTCTTTTCCGCCTGCTGCCGGACTGGAGCGCGGAAGGGGGACCGGACGCCATGGCCGCAAGGCTGTCCCGGCCGACGACGAGGCGCGAGATCGCAGCCCACTTCAGGGAGGCGGATTTCGACTGGCGGGCCTGCGCGATCACCGCTGTCGGAAGCCAGACGAACAAGCGGCTTGAAGGTCAGACCTTCGACCGCGCGATCCGCGATTCGGGGAAGGAACCAGTCGATTTCCTCTGTGATCTGCTTCTCCAGGAGGAGTTCGAGGTGTCGATCATAAACTTCGCCGGGGATGAGGTTGAAACTGCCGGGGACATCAGGGACGTGATGACTCATCCCGCGACGATGGTCTGCAGCGACGGACTGCTCATCGGGCGCTCCCCACATCCCCGGACCTTCGGCTCCATCTGCCGTTACCTGCGACTCTACGCCCGCGAGCAGCGGGCGCTCAGCTGGGAGGAGGCGATTCGCAAGATGACCTCGCTGCCTGCCCAACAACTGCGACTCCAGACGCGGGGCCTGCTGAAGCGCGGTTTCACGGCTGACATCGTCGTACTTGATCCCGAGCGTGTCAGCGATTGTTCGACCTTCGAAGAGGGACGCCGCTACGCCACCGGCATCGACCAGGTTCTCGTCAACGGTCGCCTGACACTTGACGACGGCCGTCACACGGGAGCAAGGGCCGGCAGGGCGCTGCGCAAGGAGAACTCATGACCTTACAAACCAGCTGTTCGAGAACCCTGTGGGAGCGGTCGCAGCGTTCGCTGGCGGGCGGCGTGAGCAGCAACGTCCGTTCCGGGGCGGAGACTCCCCTGTTCTTCGAGTACGCCCGGGGCGCCCACCTCCATGACGTGGACGGGAACCGCTATCTGGATTACATGATCGGCCAGGGCCCCATGATTCTGGGGCACTCCCCCGAGCCCGTCATGAGAGCCGTACAGGACGCCCTGCAGCGCGGGCAACTTTTCGCGGGGCAACACGAACTGGAAATCCAGCTCTCCGAAAAGCTTCAATCGATGATCCCCTGCGCCGAAATGCTGCGCTACAGCAACTCCGGCTCCGAAATCGTGCAGGCGTCCCTTCGCCTGGCGCGCGCCTGGACCGGGCGGGAGAAGATCGTCAAGTTTGAGGGCCACTATCACGGCTGGTTCGACAACGTCCTGGTCAGCGTTCAGCCCCCGCTTGATGCCGCCGGGCCCCGCCACGCCGCTCAGGCCCACCCCGCCAGTGAGGGTCAGGCGAGCAGCGCCCTTGAGGACGTGGTCGTCCTGCCATGGAACGATCTGGCGCTTCTTGAAGAGCGGGTTCAGCAGCAGGGAGATGAGATCGCCGCAGTCATCATGGAACCCGTCATGTGCAATACGGGCTGCATCCTGCCCGTGGAAGGGTACCTGGAGGGAGTGCGCGACCTCTGCAGCCGTCACGGGATCGTTCTGATCTTTGATGAGGTCATCACCGGCTTCCGGCTGGGGTTGGGTGGCGCGCAGGGTTACTTCAGCGTGACTCCCGACCTGGCGACCTTCGGCAAGGCGATGGCCAGTGGCTTTACTCTCAGTTGCCTGGCAGGCAGGCGGAACCTGATGGAACTGATTGCACAGGGCAGGGTGAACCACTCCGGGACCTACAACAGCAACGTCACGGCGATGGCGGCCGCCTGCGCGACGCTGAAGGAACTGGAGCGGGATGAAGGCCGGATCTACGGGCAGCTTTTCGACCTGGGGCAAAGCCTCATGGAGGGAATCAGGACCCTGGCCCGCAAGAAGGGCAGCGAGGTCCTGGTGCAGGGACCTGGCCCGATGTTTCATCTCGCCTTCACCGATCAGCCGGTGATCGTCGACTATCGCAGCTATCTTGAGAGCGACCAGATGCGCTACCGAAAGCTCGCGGACCTCCTGCTTGCGGCGGGGATCCGCGTACTCGACCGCGGCCTCTGGTACCTGTGCGCAGCCCATGAACCGCGGGATATCGAGTTCACCCTGGATGCGCTCGAATCGGTCTGGGATGGAGTCGTTTGACAGCGGCGGAGTAAGGGCATGCAGGTACGCAGGGTAAACGTGGGGTGCAAGCGGAATGATACGGCCATGCCCGTGTTGTCGGCAACGGGTGTCGGTAACCTGGTCTATGCCTCCGGCCACGTGGGGCGGCCCCTTGCGACGAAGGAAGCGCCGACCGGAATCGGGATTAAGATGATCGCCGCGCTGCCAGATTCTGCAGCGCAATCTCCGACGGACACTCCTGGAGGGTAGCCGGATGCGCGTCGCTGTGGGCGGCATCATGCACGAGTCGAATACCTTCAACCCCAGGCCGACCCCACTTGAGGCCTTTCGCGTGCAGCGGGGTGATGAACTGGTGCGTTGGTGGCGCGACACGCCTCATGAAGTGGGGGGCTTTATCGCCGGCGCGAAGAGCTACGACTACGAGTTTTTCCCTACCCTGATGGCGCAGGCAACGCCGGGCGGCATGGTGACCCGTGAGGCTTTCGAGCGATTGACGCAGGAACTGCTGGAGCGTCTCGCGCGCGCCCCCCGTCTGGACGGGATGCTACTCGCCCTCCACGGGGCGATGGTCAGTGAGGCCTGCCCGGATGCGGACGGCGAGGTGGTGCGACGGCTGCGGGAGCAGGTCGGCGCCGACTTTCCGCTGGTGGTCACCCACGATTACCACGCGAACGTCTCCCAACAACTCGTGGAGTTAAGCACGGCGCTCATCATCTACAAGAGTTACCCGCACCTGGACCACCGCGAACGGGGGCTCCAGGCCGCCGACCTGATCGCCCGGACGATCAGGGGAGAGATCAAGCCGGTCCAGGCGCTGGTGAAACCGCCCATGCTGCTGAACATCGTGCACCAGAACACGAACGTCCCGCCGATGGACCGTGTCATGGCGGCCGTACGCTCTCTGGAACAGCAGCCATCTGTCGTAGCGGCCAGCGTGGCGGGCGGTTACCAGTACGCCGACGTGCCCGGGATGGGACCGGCGGCGGTGGTGGTTACGGACGGGGCGACCGCGCTTGCACGGCAGGAGGCCAGGCAGCTCGCCGACCAATTGTGGGCCATCCGGGAGCGGCTGCACTTCAGCCTGCCGGATGAGGCAAATGCGGTTCGGGAAGCGAGGGCGAGCACGCGCAGGCCGGTCATTCTCGTCGACATGGGAGACAACATCGGGGGCGGCTCGAGTGGCGACAGCACCTTCATCCTCCGCGAATTGCTGCGGCAGGACGTGACGGGCTGGGTCGTCGTCCTCGCCGACCCGGAGGCCGTCGCCGCATGCGCTCGCGCCGGAGTGGGCGCAGCCCTGCGCCTGCACGTTGGCGGCAAGCGGGACAGCCTGCATGGAGAGCCGGTCGAGGTGAGCGGGCGCGTCAAGTGTCTTCACGACGGGCGCTATGAGGAAAGCGAGGTGCGCCATGACGGGCAGCGCTACCATGATCAGGGACTCAGCGCTCTTCTGGAAACAGGAGACCCTCCCGACAGGCAGGCGAGCTACCTGCTACTGACCAGTCGACGGCAGACACCCTTCAGCCTGCAGCAACTGTTGAGCGTGGGGCTACAGCCGGCACGTCAGAACGTGTTGGTCGTGAAGGCCGCCATCGCCTGGCGCGCCGCCTACGAATCGATTGCCGGCACGATTATCGAGATCGACACTCCGGGCGTGACCACAGTGAATCCGGCCCGTTTCCGCTATCGCAGTGCGCCCGCCCTGTGGGGGCTGCCCGCGAGCGCCGATACAGAAGAGCGTGAGTATGACCAGCCGCATTGAACTCAACCCCCTGTCTGAAATGGGGGAGGAGCAGATCGAAGCACTCTACGGGAGCGCGACGCTCTCGCCTGCCGGCCCCATAACTGCCGGGAGCTGGGGCACATGGCAACTGCTCTACACCGCGGGCAGTTACGGGATCGATGAGAACGGGACCCTGCTGGTCGCCTGGCGCTTCGCCACGGACTGGGGAACGCCGCAGACATCCGATTCATCGGCACCGAACTATGTGAGCGCAACGACGGACAGCAGTTCCTGCAAGGTCGCCTGCCGCTACGATCCGAAGGGGTACATCCGTCCCTGGCGGGCCTGCCTCGCCATTGACATTTTCGATGGCCCGCTGCTTCCGGGCGAAACAATAATCATCACTTACGGGGACAGGAGCAACGGTTCGACCGGGACGCGCGCGCAGACCTTCGTGGAGAAGGCCTTTTGCTTCAGGACCCTGGTCGACGCGCAGGGAAGCGGTCAATACGTCACGCTGCCCGGCTCACCAAGCACCGAAATCGTTGCCGGAGAGGCGCAGCGCCTGGTTGCGATCGTACCTGGCGAAGCCGTAACAGGGCGACCCTTCGCTCTCGTCGTGAAAGCCGAGGATGACTGGGGCAACCCCGCCACAAGTTTTTGCGGCACTGTCGCGCTGGAGGAAGAGAGCGGCTCGATCACCAACTTGCCGGAGCGCTACACGTTCCAACCTGGCGATCGCGGAGTCCGTCGTTTTGGCAACTGCGTTGTCAATCGACCTGGCATCTACACGATACGTGCCCGGGCACTGGATGGCACAATCGCCGGGGCGAGCAATCCTCTGAAGGCGCTTGAGGAGCCGGGCCCGCATCGTCCCTTCTGGGCCGACCTGCACGGCCAGAGCGGCGAGACGGTTGGCACCAACAGCGTGCGCGACTACTTCGCCTTCGCCCGCGATTACAGCGCTCTGGACGTTTCCGGCCATCAGGCCAATGATTTCCAGATCACCGCAGAGGTCTGGGAAGAGATCGTGGCGGCCGCCAATGATGCGTACGAGCCCGGGCACTTTGTGACCTTCGCAGGCTATGAATGGTCCGGCAACACCGCGGGCGGTGGCGACCGCAACGTCTATTTCCTGGGCAGCCAGGGTGAGCTTTTGCGTTCCAGTCACGCCCAGATCAGCGACCTCTCCGACCTGGCCACGGACCGCTATCCCGTTTCTGAATTGCACGAGGCGCTGGCGGGACGGAACGACCTCTTCATCATTCCCCATGTGGGCGGCCGTCCCAGCGACCTGGCGATCCACAGCGCGGCGCAGGAGCCAGTGGTCGAGCTGTATTCCTCCTGGGGCGAGTTCGAGTGGATGCTGCGCGAGTCCATCGCCCGCGGTTACCACGTCGGGGTGGTAGCAGGGAGTGACGGGCACAAGGGCCGACCCGGCAGCAGTTACCCGGGCGCGAGCACCTTCGGCGTTTACGGCGGGCTCACCTGTATTCTGGCGAGCGACCTCACCCGGGGCGCCATCGGGGAGGCCCTGAGAGCGCGTCGCTGCTACGCCACGAGCGGCCAACGCATCATCGTGCAGGCGTACTGTGAGGGCCGTCCGCCAGGTGGCCAGTTCAGCCTGGATCGTCCCCCGGCCATCGACCTGGAGATTGTGGGGACGGAGGAGCTGGAACAGATTGAACTCTGGCGGGGAAACGAGTTGCTGCGCAGCTGGCCTGAGGTCCAGGAGCGGAGCCCGGATCAGCTCAGGTTAAGCTGGAAGGGAGCGCGGGTGCGAGGCAGGGCGAGAATGGCCCGCTGGGATGGCACACTCACTGTTGAGGGCGGCAGGATCCTCGCCGTCAAGGACTATGCCTTCGATTCACCTGCCGAGGGTGTACAGGCCTGGGATGCCAACAGCGTGTGTTGGCGTTCCATCACGACCGGCGACACTGATGGCATTCATGTGACCCTGGAGGTGCTGGCCGATACCACTCTGGCAGTCGAGACGCCCCTGGTATCTGCAGAGACCAGTTGGTCCGACCTGGGCGACAGCGGCGTGCGGATAGCGGCTGGCGGGGTTGACCTGGAGCTGACGATTGAGCGTCGCCCCCTCGGACTGAAAACGCGGCATTTCAGAGAGAGCTTCCGACCCGCCAGCAGCCCTGCCGGAGAACACGCGTACTGGATTCGCGTGCTTCAGGGTGATGGTGCGAAAGCCTGGACAAGCCCCTGGTATGTCACCCACTGACGCTTGGGGCCGTCGATCTGCAGACTGGCAAGATCGCGGCTATGACATTTGCTGAACGCTGGCTACAATGCCGCTTGTCTCCTTGACGCCGTTATCCTGCCCTGCGAAAGGTAACCCATGCGAACCACATTCCTCATCCTGCTGACTCTGATGCTGCTTGCCACTGCAACCCTGGTTCAGGGGCAGCCATCCGGTGAACTGGTCATCGCGTTGCCCAACGACCCGACGGCCCTGTACATCGCCAACGCCTCCGACGTGACTACCATCGCCGTCACGCGCCAGCTCTACGACGGGCTGCTCTGGCTGGACGACGAGGGAACCCTGCATCCGGGCCTGGCGGAACGCTGGGAGATCAGCGACGACTCGACGCAATACATCTTTTATCTGCGTGAAGGCGTCACCTTCCACAATGGCGAACCCTTCACCGCGGAAGCGATCGTGGCCGCCTGGGAATACGGCCTTGCGCCAGGCAACGAATACCCCCAGTACTATTCCGCGGCGGAGAGCGTGGAAATGCTGGACGATTACACGGTTCGGGTGACGACGCCCGAGCCCGATGCATTGTTTATCGTCGATCTGGTAGAGGGCTGGTTCGCGCTGCCGCCGCGCTATCTGGATGAGGTCGGCCTGGAGGGTTTTCAGCAAGCGCCGGTCGGAACGGGCCCCTTCATGCTGGAAGAGTGGTTGCCGGGAGACCGCATCGTCATGCGGGCGTTTCCCGATTACTGGAACCCGGATGAACCCGGAGTCGAGCGGGTTGTCATGCGCGTCATCCCCGATGCCAACACGCGCATGGCCGCCGTCCAGACGGGCGAGGTCGACATCGTCAATCGACTGAATGTTGAGCAGGCCACCCTGCTGGAGAGTAATCCGGGCGTCAGGGTGATTTCCTATCCCAACGATCGCGTCTTCTACGTGGCCTTCAAGAATCTGAATTCGGGTGTTGGTACGCCGATTGAAAGCCGCCCGGTCCGTCAGGCGTTCAATTACGCCATCAACCGGCCCGGTATATTGCAGGCGCTGTTCGGCGGCCACGGGCAACTGGCAACCGGCTTTACCGCCGTGGGCAACCTGGGCCATGACCCGGAACTCGAACCTTACCCCTACGATCCGCAGCGCGCCCGGGAGCTGCTGGCAGAAGCCGGTTATGACGACGGCTTCAGTATTGGGTTGACCTGCCCCGCCGATGCCTACACCAACATCAACGAGGTGTGCCTGACCATCCAGCGAGACCTTGGCGCCGTTGGCGTGGACGTCGAACTCCAGTTCCTGACGACCAGCAAGTTCTGGTCCGAGCCGAATTACGGCAGTACCGGCCCCATGTTCGTCGACGGCTGGTCCACGCCCGCGGGAGAGGGTTTGCCGCGCATTGAAGGCGCCCACTATCCCGGCCTGTATTACAACAGCTGGGTCGATGACAGGATCACGGCCTACGTTGACCAACTAACCTCCACCATCGACCGGGACGAACGGGCCGCACTCTACCGCGAGCTTTCGCGCTTGCTGCTGGACGACCCGCCCTTCGTCTACCTCTATACCCTGAACATCTTTGAAGCCACCACCAGCCGCGTCACGGGGTACAAGCCCCTGCCGACCGAGACCTGGTACCTGAACCAGGTCGGGGTGGACGGTTAGACTTCTGATGAATTCCGGGTAAGAATCCAAAAGCCTGACCTGCAACAGGGAGTGACCTGATTTTCCATTTCCTGTATCGTCGCATCCTGCAGTCCATCGTCCTGATCATCGGCGTGCTGGTGATCGTGTTCTTCACCGTCCGCTTGACCGGCGACCCGGTGGGTCTGATGGTGGCGCGCAACGCCACGCCCGAGCAGCGCGAGGCCTTTCGCGTGGCCCATGGCTTCGATCGACCGCTGGCCGAGCAATTTCTCGGATATCTCGGCAACGCGCTGGGAGGCGATCTGGGCAAGTCACTGCGTTTGCATCTGCCAAACTCGGAACTCATCATGCAGCGCTTGCCGGCGACCATGGAGCTGGCGCTGGCGGCATTGCTGCTCTCACTGGCGGTCGCCGTACCGCTGGGCATTGTCAGCGGAGTCTTTCCGGGTTCACCCATGGACCTGCTCGCGCGCCTGATCGGCCTCGCCGGCCAGACTATCCCGTCCTTCTGGCTGGCGATGATCCTGATTCTGGTATTCGCCGTGAATCTTCGCCTGTTCCCCACCTTCGGGCGAGACAGCCCCCAACACCTGGTCCTGCCGGCTGTCGCCCTGAGCGTGGCAAGCATGGGACAAATGGTGCGGCTGTTGCGCTCCGCCGTGCTCGAGGTCAAACAGGAGCATTACATTCGCACAGCCCGCGCCAAGGGCCTCTCCGAAATCGTCATCACCCTGCGCCACGTCACGCCCAACGCCCTGATCCCGCTGGTTAGCGTCATCGGCGTCAATTTCACCTATATGCTGGGTGGCTCGGTCTACATTGAGACCATTTTCGCCTGGCCGGGTCTGGGCACGCTGCTCAACGATGCCATCAATGACAGCGACTTTCCGCTGGTGCAGGCCATCACCATCTTCATCGCCGCCTTCGCCATCGCCCTTAACCTGCTGACAGACATCGCCTATGACCTGATCGACCCGCGGGCCCGGCAACGCTGACATGCCACTACGCCTCTTTGACGCGCTTTCCCTCAGGCATCCCCGCCTGCGACTCAGTGTGCCCCTTCCCTACGGGATCCATCGCCTGCTGCACGACCCCGGCGCGCTTCTCGGCCTGATTCTCGTTTCCCTGGTTGTGTTGACAGCCCTGTTCGCGGAGCAACTGGCGCCCTACGGACCGACAGAAGGCAGCCTGCTAGACGCCAAGCGGCCCGAAGCCTGGCAAGACCAGGGGCTTGAGGGCCATCTGCTGGGCACCGACCAGCTGGGCCAGGACATCCTGAGTCGCGTCATCTACGGTGCGCGCGTTTCCCTGGCGGTCGGGTTCTTCGGTGTGCTGCTGGCCAGCGCCATCGGCGTGACCCTGGGCATGAGCGCCGGTTTTCTGGGAGGGCGGGTTGACGAGGCCATTTCCTCCGTCGTGAACCTGCTGCTCTCTTTCCCCTATCTCGTGCTGGTGATCATCATCGCAACGGTCTTCGGCCGAAACCTGCTCAACGTCATTATCATTTTCGGCATCACGGATGCGCCCGTCTTTGCGCGCCTTGTCCGCGGCGAAGTATTGCGCCTGCGCAACGTCGACTACGTCGTGGCTGCTGTAGGACTGGGCGCGCCGACCTGGCGCATCCTGCTGCGACATTTACTGCCCAACCTGGTCGGGCCGCTGGTGACCCTGATGACCTTTGAGATGTCGGCCATGATTTTCTATGAGGCCGGTCTGAGTTTCCTTGGCCTCAGCGTTCCGCCGGAAGTGCCCAGCTGGGGCAACATGTTGGCCCTGGGGCGCAAGTTCCTGTACATCTATCCCTGGATGTCCATTTACCCGGGGCTGGCCATCTCGCTCACCGCCTTTGGCGTCAACCTTCTGGGCGACTGGCTGCGTGACATTTTGGACCCGCGTCTGCGCCGGGCCGACTGAGTCCCGCTAAACCGGGATGCCCAGGTCCGCCGCGCCTGTTTTCGAGGTCACGGCGTCCGGGCAGTAGCGCCGGATGATGTCCTGAGCGATGGTGGCGCGTCGCACGCGTTCCCGCCCCAGCGCTACGGCCGTGGCCTGCAAATGGTAGCCCGAAGGGTAAATGTTCGGTGAATTGCGCAGCCCCAGCTTGACGTACATGGGCGACGCTACACGGATCATCTCGGGTATCTCATAGTGTCGCACGAAGCCGCCAAAGTCGTCCGGCGCCTCCACGTAGATATCCAGGGGCAAATCGCAAGCCTGGCGGATGGCCGCCAGCTGGGGCAGCGACAGATCGGTGGGCGTGTTGTAGGTGCCGGCCCCCAGTTGCTCCATCCAACGCACCGACAGGGGGTTGGCCGGGCCCATTTGCACCGAAATCTTGAGCACCAGGTCCGCCGGCAATTCAGCGGCCCGCTTCATCTCGTTGACCAGCCACAGCAGGCCTTCGTCCGCCACCAGCACCGAACGCAGGCCCAGGGCACAGGCCCGTCGAATATCCTCGACCGCGTAGACCACCTGCTCCATGCCGCGCAGGCGCGCCCCGAGGTTCTTGCCCGCGCTGGCCACCACCTGCGCACCGGTGTCCCAGGCGGCGCGTGGCCCGACGAAGAGACTGACTTCGATGCCCGCCTCACGCCCAAGTTGCGCCATCTCCCGGATTTCGGCGTCGGTCTGCAGCATGATGCCGCTGCCCTGTGAAACGCGATGGATGCGCGTCCCTTGCGCCTCGGCTTCTTCCAGCACGGCGCGCAGCACTTCCGGCCCCTCGCAACTGGGGATTTCGATGCGCCATTGCGCACCGTCAGGAAAGCGCTTCGTCGATTCGGGCAGGTCGCCCGGGTCGCCGTAGGGCAGACCCAGACGGCTCAGGAAATCTCGCGTCGCCTGCATGTCAACCGCCCCACGCCGGTTCCGGCAGTCCCCTGACTCCCGGTCGGACCCGATAAAGGCCGCCCGCCTGCTCCTGCTGCCCCCCGTGTTTGAGCATGTCCGTGCGCGCCGTGGTGATGTAGAGGTCTTCCAGGTCGGGGCCGCCAAACATGACACTGCTGGTGCAGGAAGCGGGCACGGCGATCTCGTCCATGACGCAACCCTGCGGGTCATATCGAACGACCTTCCAGCCGCCCCAGTGGGCGGCCCAGACGCAGCCCTCGCTGTCGACGGTCAGCCCGTCGGGCAGGCCGTCCGCCGGATTCGTTTCCGCGAAGGGTCGTTGATTGCTGACGTCACCGGTCTCTGGATCAAAGTCCCAAACGCGGATGCCAATTCTGCTGTCGCAAAAGTAAAGGATGCGATCGTCCGGCCTCCAGCCCAGACCGTTGGAGATGTACACCTCCGGATCGATGGTGTGCAGGCTGCGGTCAGGGTCGAGGCGGTAAAGCCCGCCGACTGGCTCCTCGCCGTCGGCCATCGTCCCGGCCCAGACGCGTCCCTGGCGGTCCACGGCCGCGTCGTTGAAGCGATTGGCCGGCTTGTCCGGCTCGGGATCGACGATCAGTTCCGGTGCGCTGCCAGGATCCCAGGTGTAAAGGCCATTCTTCATGGCGAGTACGAAGCCGCCACTCGCGCGCAGCAGGACCGCGCCAACTTCCTGGCCAACGTCATACTGCCGATGCTCGCCGCTGGCCGGGTCGAAACGATGCACCTGCTCACCCAGGATATCGACCCAGTAAAGCGCCTGTTCGGCAACGCTCCACATGGGCCCCTCGCCCAGGGTATTGCGGCAATCCAGCAGCAGTTCCACTTCAGTCATCGGCACACCTCCCTCGCGGCAGCGCGTTCAGCCTACCGGTTTTCGGCGCAGCGGGCAACGCACGTCACGTTCCGGCGCATTGGTGCATACGGGCACTTGACCGCGCCATGAGCCCGCATACCATGGCTCCAGGTACGGGAATTCCGGAACGACTTCCATGTTGAAGATTGGTGTGCTGGCCCTGCAGGGCGCCTTCATCGAACACATACACATGTTGCGACGCGCCGGCGCCCGGGCTGTCGAGGTGCGCCTGCCGGAAGAACTGGAAGGGCTGGACGGGCTAATCATTCCGGGCGGGGAGAGCACCACCATCGGCAAACTGGCCGTCAGCGCCGGTCTGGTCTCGCCGTTGCGGGATTTCGCCGATTCGCGGCCGACCTGGGGCACCTGCGCCGGCATGATTTTCCTCGCGCGCGAACTGGACCACCACGCGCAGCCAATTCTGGCGCTGATGGACATCAGCGTGGACCGCAACGCCTTCGGCCGCCAACTGGACAGCTTCGAGGCGGAACTGGAGATCCCGATCCTGGGCGAGCCGCCCTGGCACGCCGTTTTCATTCGCGCGCCGGTGGTAACCGGAGCGGGAGAAGACGTTGAGGTGCTGGCGCGTCTTGCGGACGGGCGTATCGTCGCCGTGCGCCAGGGACATCTGCTGGCCACCGCCTTCCACCCCGAGTTGACCGATGATCTGCGATTCCACACCTGGTTTCTGCAACTGGTGCAACAGGCCGGTTGATCCCCGATAAATGTCGTTGGCAAGGTACGAGACAATCTTTGGAGAATCAATGCACGCACCCGAATCCCGTTTGGACCTCGAATTGAACCCTGAATTCGATTATGACGACGTGTTTGACGAACCTGCGGACGAGGAATTGCTCGAGGAAGAGACGGACTTGGAGGAAGACCTTGAGCCGATCGACGACGAGGGTTTCGACATCAGCGAGTTCGACGAGGACGATGAGGGATCGCTTTACGGGGACGATGACGAACTTTTCATCGCCGGTGACGAAGACCTGCCCGATGATCCCGACGATGACGACGGGAACGATGATGACGATGATGACGAAGACCCGGACAGTGACCTTGACGATGAAGACGGCTGGTTTCCCTAAAGCCTGAACCGAAGTAGAGGGGACGGGCCGTCACGACGTCAGACTGGAGGAATAATGGCCACGCCCCATGAACAACTGCAGCCCAGGGTCGATGAGGCCATTGACGCGGGCGAAATCGCGCGTCTGCGACAGTTGCTGACCGACCATCACCCCGCCGACGTCGCCGACCTGCTCGAGCGCATGGAGTCGGCGCAGCAGCACCGAATCTTTCAACTGCTGGATGATGAACTGGCCGCCAGTGTCCTCGATGAAATCGGACGCGACGCCACGCGCGACCTGCTCGACAGACTGCCCGTAGACAATGCCGCCCTGTTGCTGGGCCGGCTGCCAATGGACGACGCGGCCGAAATCCTTGCCGAGGACGTGCCGGAAAAGCAGGACGTTCTGCTGGCCGCCATGGACGGGGAAAAGGCCGCCGGCATCCAGCGGCTGCTGCGCTATCCGCCGGACAGCGCCGGCCATTTGATGACGGAACATTATGTGGCCCTTCGGGCTGACATGTCGGCCACGGAGGCCCTCGCCGAAGTGCGTCGCATGGACGAGACCGCGGAAACCGTCAGTGAACTCTACGTGCTGGATGACGAGCGTCAGCTGCTGGGAGTCATCTCCCTGCGCGAACTGATCAACCTGCCGCCGCTCGCCAGGGTTGGCGACCACATGACGACCCGCGTGATCAGTGTGCATCCGGAGACTGACCAGGAGCACGTAGCTCGCGAGGTGGCGCAGTACGACATTCTCGCCATCCCGGTCGTGGACAGCGAGCGCCGGCTGCTGGGCATCATCACCGTCGACGACATCATCGACGTGCTGGTCGAGGAAAACTCCGAGGATATTTTGCGCTTCGGCGCCGTCGAAAACGGCAGCGTGGATCAGCCCTATTTCACCGTCCCGTTGATGCGCGTGTTGCGCAATCGCTTTGGCTGGCTGCTCTTGCTCATGGTCGCCGACACCCTGACCGGCGCCGTGCTGCGCCAGTTCAGCACGCGCCTGGCCGCCGTCGTGCAGTTGTCTTTCTATATCCCGCTGCTGATCGGCACCGGCGGCAACACAGGCGCGCAGACCGTCTCAACCATCATTCGCGGGCTTGCCATCCGCGACGTGCATTTCAGCGACCTTTGGCGCGTGCTGCGCCGCGAACTGCTGGGCGGCTTCCTCCTGGGCCTCGCCCTGAGCCTGGTTGCCGGGACCCGCGCCTGGCTCTGGGACCGCGACCTGCAACTGGCGCTGGTGGTCGGCATTTCGATCGTCGTAATTTGCACCTGGTCCAACGTGATGGGTTCCCTGATACCCTTGCTGGCCAGTCGCCTGGGCATCGATCCGGCGGTGGTCTCCGCGCCCATGATTTCCACGCTGGTGGATTCCAGCGGACTTTTCATCTATCTGAGTATCGCCGGACTTCTGTTGACCGGCGTCATATAGCGAGTCACCAGGCTCAGAGGCGCAGACGTCCGAGAATGCCCCGGCGCCTGGCCGGGCGATCACTCGCCGTCGAATGGGTCAACGTGAGCGGGCCGCCGCCCTGAACGTCAAAGACCGGGCGCAGTTCGTCCAGCAATTGTTGCCGGTCCGGCGAGGGGCTGCGCGCCTGCGCCAGTTCCCACAGACCGGCATGCCGCCGGTAAAGTGCGCGCGCCTCGTCCACACGGGGCGCACCGTCGCCTTCCTGCGGAACCTCATCGCCCTCAATGTCGCCGTCCCAGCGCCAACGCTCGGGATACCAGTAATAATAGAGCAGGTAAGGCGTGGGCGTCAGCGCGGAGACGCCGCGAACGTCGTATTCCCACAAAGGTTCGCCCGCCAGGCTGGCGGCTTCCGCGCAGAGGCAGAGCGCCTGGGCCGTCAGCAACATGCGCCCCAGACTCTCCCCTTTTCGTCCTTCGGCCGCAGGGCGAATATAACCGTCGAAGTGCAGGTCGCTGCCCACGCTTTCGCGAAACAGCTCGCAGGCCCGGCTGAATCGATCTTCGTCTTCCAGCGCGATGGCGCTGGTCAGGCGCAGCAGATTGAGCCACGTTGCCTCGACGTGCATCAGTCCCTCGTCCTGTTTCAGACAGGCATCCACCCGTTGCGTGAAGTCCTGCAACCAGGCGCCACGCGCCGAAAAGGAAGGGTGGTCGTGCAGCAATTCATGGCATTGCGTCTGGAGCAGGAGATTGACAATCTGCGCCAGCTTGCCAACGCCTCTCGGCGCCGCGATCTCCCCGGACTGCAGCAGTTCCAGGGCGCGTTCACCAGCCTCAAGGTCATCGTTCAGTCGATAAAGCAGGCTGTCCTGCTGCATCTGCTCCGGCGCGTTGGTCGGCCGCCGGCGCAGCAGAGCCTCCCAGGCGCCGCGCAATGAATCGGAGTGGAGCAACTCGCGCGCCCGTCTCTTCTGATCGGCACTGAAATACAGGCCGCAATGTTGCGGTTCAAACATGGGCGAATACCAGGTCACGCGGGAAATCTTTCCTGTTGAAGCCCTGCGGACCGGTCAGGGAACCCGGCGGGCCACAATACAAAAAGCTAGAGGTCGTCCAGTTCACCCTGGCGCAAGGAACTCTCAAAGGCACGACCAATCAGCAGGATCTGCTCGACCCACAGGATGACGTCTTCCTCGTCAAGCGTGCTCTCGAGAGCTTCGGCCACTTCCTCCGGGGTACTGTAGTATACTTCCGTGGCCAGGCAGGAGACCGCCTGCTGGACCGCATCGCGGGACAGCGGTGGATCGCCTTGCATCAACTGTTCGAACCAGCGCACCACGATCGGGTGTACCTGTTCACAGGCCGAGCCCTCGCCCAACTGTTCGTTGGCCAGGTCCTCAATCGGCTGCAACCAGTCCGGAGAATTTTCGTGATCGGGATGATTGCTCATGGGAGTCCTTGTCTGTGGCCGCGCGCCAGCATACAGTGTACCACTTTTGCGCAAACCCTTCCGCCAAACAAGACCGTGAGGCCCGGCCGGTAACAACCATGACCACTCCGCTCCACGTTGGCATCATTGGCGCCGGCGTCACCGGTTTGAGCGCGGCCCGTGACCTCGCGCTTGCCGGCCATCATGTACAGCTATTCGAGAGCGGAGAACGCGCGGGCGGGCTGGCAGCCGGTTTCCGCGACGAAGGCTGGGACTGGCATTTGGAGAAATTTTATCACCACTGGTTTGAAGGCGACCGCCATATCCTGCAACTCATCGAGGAGATGGGCCTGGGCCACAAGCTGGTTTTCCCGCGTCCGAAAACCAGCTACTGGATCGATGGGCGAATCTACCGCGCAGAGATTTCGCCTTCAGCCCTGCTGCTGCCGCTGTCACCCCTGGCCAACCTGCGAATGGGGCTGGCCGCCCTGCGTCTCAAGATGATGAAGGACTGGCGCCCGCTGGAAAGGTTGACAGCCCACGACTGGCTGCAGCGTCACATGGGCGAGGAAGCCTACCAGCGGCTGTGGCAGCCTCTGCTGATCGGCAAGTTCAGCGATCGCTATCGCGATGTCAACATGGCCTGGCTGTGGGCGCGCATCGTATCGCGCAGCCTGCGTCTGGGCACATTCGAGGGCGGCTTTCAGGCTTTTCTCAACGCCCTCGCCGAAGACTGTCGGCGCCAGGGAGCGGGCATCCGCTTCAACACGCCCGTGACGCGGGTGGCACAGCGCGGCGAAAGGCTCTCTATTGGTCTGAAGAATGGCAGCGAACATCGCTTTGACCGCGTCCTGAGCACCAGTTCCCCACGGCTCATGTTGCGTCTCTGTGAAGGGCTGGCCGACAGCCCCTACGGCCGGCAACTCGCGGCGTTGCGGAGTATCGGCGGGGTCTGTGTCGTTCTGGCACTCAGACGCTCGTTGTTGACCGACGGCACCTACTGGCTCAACCTGCCCGCCACCAGCCCGGACCGCGAACGCAGTCAGTTTCCCTTTCTTGCGTTGGTGGAGCACAGCAACTGGATGGACCGCCGTCACTACGGCGGTGACATTTTGGTCTATTGCGGCGACTATGTCCCGCCCGATCACCTCTGGTTTCAACTGGATGAAGAGGCGCTGGTCCAGCGCTTCACGTCCGCCTTGCCGCTCATTAACCCTGACTACCGGCCGGACTGGCTGCGCAAGGCCTGGGTATTTCGCGCGCCCTATGCCCAACCCGTGCCCGGGATCAACCACAGCGAGAAGATCCCGGACCTCAGGACCCCCTGGCCCGGCCTGTACCTGGCCAACATGAGCCAGGTCTACCCCTGGGACCGCGGCACCAATTACGCCGTCGAACTGGGGCGCCGCGTCGCGCGTCTGATGCAGTACCCCCAACCCTGATGCGTACACTCTGTGATAGACTGGCACAGCATGCAGCCCGGAAACCCAGGGGGATGCGGTGAAAATCATCGTCGTCGGGGCCGGTTTCGTAGGCCTCACCCACGCCGCCGTAAGCTCGGAATATGGCCATGACGTTTGGGCCTGTGACGTTGACGCGGACAGGCTGACGGCGTTTCGCAGCGCCCGCCGCGAAGCCATCGAGCGCTACGTCAATGAACCCGGCCTGGCCGATATCATCGCCGACAAGATCGGCCGCAGCCTGCACTTCGTCGATGACTTGCGGGACGTCATCGACGGGACGGACACGATTTTTCTATGTCTGCCGACTCCTTCCGGCGCCAATGGTTCCGCCGACCTGAGTTACTACTTCGACGCCCTGGGCACCATCGCGCCCCTGCTGGCCAATCGCCGGGACCCGCGACGAGTGGTCATTATCAACAAGAGTACGGTCCCGGTGGGCACCGCGAGGCGGCTGGAAGCGTTCCTGCGCGAGCACGGCGTGCCCAACTTTGGCATCGCCTCCAATCCGGAGTTTCTGCCGGAAGGCGAGGCCGTCGCCCGCTCCCGTCACCCGGACCGGGTGGTCGTGGGTGCGGACAGCCAGGAGGACTTCGAGGGCATTCGCCGTCTCTATTCCCAGTTCCACAATCACGTGCGTATCCAGTACATAGAGACCACCCCCGAGACCGCCGAGGCCATCAAGTACGTCAGCAACACCCTGCTGCTGACCTACATCTCCTTCTGGAACGGCGTCGGCGCGCGCCTTGCCGAGACCTTTCCCAACGTGCACATGGAAGACCTGAAGCGTGGCGTCACCGCCGATCAACGCATCAGCACCTGGGGCTCCTACGTGTCCAACGGCGCCGGCGGCTCCTGCTTTGGCAAGGACATCCGGTCGCTGGCCTGGCAACTGGGAGGCGCAGGGCAAAATACGGATCTGCTGGAGGCCGTGTACCACATCAACGAATACCAGAAGGTCTACCTGATCGAGCGTGCCCGCCAGGAAGCCGATTATGATTTCAGCGGCAAGACCGTCGCCCTGCTGGGCCTGGCCTTCAAGAAAAAGACCAACGACGTACGCGATTCGTCCTCGCTGGCCGTGGCGCAGGGCCTGCTCGAAGCCGGCGCCCGCGCGTTGCATGCCTACGATCCGTTGGCCATGGTCGAAGCCAGCCAGGCTCTTGATCCCACGCGCAATCCGCTCTTCGCCCGCATCCGCTATCACGAAAGCGCCGAGGAGGCCCTCTGCGGCAGCGACTGCCTTTTCATTTCCACCGACTGGGAAGAGTTTCGCGGCCTTTCCGGCAGTATCGAACGGCACCTGGCGCCGCCGGCCCTCATTGTAGACGGGCGCCGCATGATCCCTGACTATCGGGAACTGTTGCAAAAGGGCTACCGCTATCTGGCGGTCGGCTCTCCCTTCATGCAAGGCGATGAAAGGACGACCAGCAGATGAATCCGCCAGCCGTCATCCGTCGCTCGTTTCCGAATCGCCTGGTTCCGGGCTTCGCCCGCCACCACATCTGCCGTGCGACTGCAATCCTCACCGTCTCGCTCCTTGCCCTGATCGCGTCCCCCGCGCTGGCACAGGAGACGACGCCGACGGTAGAATCCGCACAGGAAACGCCGACGCCGGTTCCTCCACCGCCGCCGACGCGACCGAATCCCTCGCGCTATCGTCTGCACCCGATCGCTTCCGGCCTGTATCGTCCGGTCTATTTGACGCACGCCGGCGACGGCAGCGACCGACTCTTCGTGCTGGAACAGCACGGCCGCATTCGTCTCATGGTTGATGACGTGCTGCAGCCGGACCCCTGGCTGGACCTGACCGCTCTCGTCAGCAGGGACTCGATGCGGCAGTTTTCCGAGCGTGGCCTGCTGGGGCTTGCCTTTCATCCCGACTTCGAGGAAAACGGTCGCTTCTTCGTGCACTACAGCGATCACCGTGGCGACACCGTGCTGGAACGCTACAGCCTGCGACCGGACGATCCGGCGACGGTGGACACGGGAAGTCGACTGCCGATCCTCAGGGTGCAGCAACCCTACACCAACCATAACGGTGGTCAGATTGAGTTTGGCCCTGACGGCTATCTCTACATTGGGCTGGGCGACGGCGGCTCCGCCGGCGACCCGCTAAACAGCGGGCAGAACCCGGCCACCCTGCTCGGCACGATCCTGCGCCTCGACGTGGACGTGGAGGGTGGCTACGGCGTCCCGCCGGACAATCCCGGCCTGACTCGCAACCTCCTGCTCGCGCAGCAGATCTGGGCCTGGGGCCTGCGCAACCCCTGGCGCTTCAGCTTTGACCGCGTCACCGGCGAACTCTACATTGCCGACGTCGGCCAGAACCGGCTGGAGGAAGTGAACGTCCAGCCCGCCGACAGCCCGGGCGGCATCAACTATGGCTGGCGCCCCATGGAAGGCAGTCTGCCCTACAGCGGCGAGACCATCACAGCCGACATGCAGTTGCCCGCACTGGAATACGGTCGCGGGGACGGTTGTTCCATCACCGGCGGCTACGTCTACCGCGGTTTCTCCCTGCCGGAACTGCAGGGTATTTATTTCTACGGCGACTGGTGCAGCGGCAAGGTGTGGGCCGCCTGGCGTGACGAAACCGGTGACTGGCAAAACATGCTCTTCGCCGAGACCGCCTTGCAGATTACTTCCTTCGGTGAAGACGAGGATGGCGAACTCTACGTCCTCGACTACGCGGGCGTCATTTACCGCCTTGTACGCGCCTGAGGCGATTCACGTCGACGAATTCCGGCCATTGTCGTCCTCCCGGTTCTGGCCGCGCATACCACCCAGGGCATAAAGCAGGACTCCTGAGGCGGCCACACCGAATCCGCCGATGAGACCGGCCGCCTGAAGCGGGCCGAAATAAATATCCTCTGCATACAGGGCGTGGACGTTGGAACCGAAGCCCACGACGTCGGCAACGGAGGCCATGCCGGCGATGAGCAGCGCCGTCAGCGAGAGACGCACCGCAATTTGCTGCGCAAACGTCGCCCGGGCACGGGGATAAAAAGCCGCCTTGACGTAAAGCAGGGCGCCAAAGATCAGCAGGCTAAGCCCGGCCAGCATGGTCACCAGCTGCAGGGCGCCAATGCCACCCACCGCAACCTGGCCGGTGAGGCCCGGGAACAACCCCGTCACCGCCATCATGACGCCGGCTGTTCCCAACAGCATCCCGATCTGTTCGAAGCGTTGCACAGAATCAACCTTCCGGCAAGGTGGCCTTCAGCATTCGCAACATGTTGCCGCTCATTATCGCGGCAATGTCATCGGTTTGGTAACCGCGTTCGGCCAGGCCGCCAGCGATGACCCCGAGATCAGCCACCGTGTCGATGCCCGCCGGCGCGCTCTCCGCGCCGAAGCCACCGTCGAGATCGCTGCCGATGCCCACGTGGTCGGCGCTGCCGGTCAACTGGCAAACGTGGTCTATCACCTGCAACACAACGTCCAGCGGCAGACGCTGCGGTCCGCTCCAGTGGTTGCTGAGGAAGCGATTGAACAAAACAGCGCCGCAGACGCCATCACGCTCCGCCAGCTGGCGAATCATGCCATCTTCAAGGTGCCGGTCTGTATCGCAGAAGCGGCGCGGGTTGCTGTGGCTGGCGAAAACCGGCCCCTCGTAGCGGTCCAGCGCCTCGCGGCAGGCTTCTTCCGCCATGTGCGACAGATCGAGCAGCGCGCCAAACTCCGCCATGATTTCCAGCAATTCGCGTCCCTCGTCCGTCAAGGAGCCGGGTTGCCCGGTTCCGCCGCAGTAGCGGGAAGCCGTCCATGCCGGCCCCACGATACGCACGCCGCGCGCATACCACTCTTCAAATTGCTCGGGCTCGATGATCGGGTCGGCGTTCTCCATCAGCACCACCAGGCCAACCTCACGCTCCGTTTCGGGCCGGCCACCCTCCCAGGTCGCCAGCACCGCGTCCAGCTGCCCCCTGTCCGCCACCAGAGAAACCTGATCGTGTTCGTCCGCCAGGCGTTCGTAGTAGTCAAGCTGGCTCGAAGCCAGGGCGCAGGCTTCCTGCGCGTCGCTGTAACTGAGGCTGTCCCAGGCGCTGGCGTTGCGGCTGCGCGGCGCGGTGAAAAGCGTGGCACAAATCACTGCCACGCCCCCGGCAAGTGACTCTGGCAGGCCGGTGCTGACCAGACCGGCCCGCCGCTTGTCGGCCTGACCCGCTTCCTCGCGCCGGATGTCCAGCGCGCTGCGGCGCCAGTCGCGCCCGCCAGCCAGCCAGTTAAAGGCAATGTCCTCGTGTGCATCCACGATGAGCATGGGTAAGTTCTCCGCGACCGGGAACGTCTGGAATTGTATGCCCATGTTCACGCTGCCGCCAACCGTAAGGGTTTCGCAAGATGGCCGTGGACAATGTGTTGTATACTGGTCTCACTCATAACAGGATGTGGCTATGAACGAAGAAAGATCCATGACGGGAACAGAACGGGGCGGACGGGCTATCGGCTACGGTGTGCTGGCAGGCCTGCTGCTGACGATCCCGCTGGTGGCCATTTTCTGGCTTGCCGACGCATTTCTGGGCACGCCATTTGTGCCCTTTGACGTGCTCGACTGGGCGGCGCGCAACATGCCAGGCGGGCTCATCACCTTCGCCATCGATACCATGGTGTCCATCATTACCACGCTGCAACTGGGCGAAACCTCTACAGCGGCCAAGGCCGCCGAGCAATTGATGGGTATCGCCGGAATGGTCATCACCGGCGCGGTCATCGGCGCGATCTTCTACCACCTGGCCCGTCGCCGCAGCGCAGGACGCCTCAGCTTTCAGGCGGGCCTGATCCCCGGTCTGGTATTCGGCTTGCCTGTGGCCCTGTTGAGTAATGACGTCAACTTCTCCGCCCTGACCGGGCCCGCCATCAATTTTCTCTGGATAGTGGTCGCCTTTGCCGGTTGGGGCCTTGCCCTGGCAGCCATGTATAACAGATTGCTGGCCAGCCCGGCGCCGGAGGAAACGGCGGCCGAAGAGGCATCGGTCGAAACGCTTGACCGTCGCAGCTTTCTTGTGCGCATGGGGGGCGCAGCGGCCACCATCACCGTCGTTGGCGCCGGTGTGGGCGCCCTGTTGAGGGAAGGCGGCGGCAGCGCCACGACGGTGCGCTACGCCAGTACGAGCGGAGGGGTCCTGCCCAACGCGGAAGCATCGGTGCAGCCCGTGCCCGGTACGCGGCAGGAACTGACGCCGGTCGACAAGCACTATCGCATCGATATCAGTTCGCGCCCACCGGTCCTCGAAGAGGATAGCTGGACCCTGCCCGTCACGGGTATGGTGGACAACCCGCTTGAGTTGACACTGGCGGACTTGCGCAGCGACTTCCGACCCATGGACCAGTACCTGACCCTGTCCTGCATCTCCAATCGCATCGGCGGTGACCTGATAGGCACACAGAAGTGGACCGGTTTCAGCCTGCAGGACCTGCTGACGAGGGCGAAAGTACAGGAAGGCGCCCAGTTCCTGCGCATTTTCGGCGGGGACGGCTTTCACGAAACGGTCGACATCGACCTGATCAATGAAGACCAGCGCATCATGCTGGCTTACGCCTGGGACGACCAGCCCCTGCCGGAACGCAACGGCTTTCCGTTGCGCATTTACATCCCCGATCGCTATGGCATGAAACAGCCCAAGTGGATCACAGGCATCGAGGTCGTGGAAGACTACGAGCAGGGCTACTGGGTCACGCGTGGCTGGGACGAGGAAGCCCTGATGCAGACCACGTCGGTGATTGACGTGGTGGCCACCGACATGGCCTTCATGAGCGAGGGCATGACCTACATTCCGGTGGGTGGAATCGCCCACGCCGGAGACCGCTCTGTCTCGAAAGTCGAGGTGCGCATGGACGAGGGCGACTGGCAGGAAGCGCAGTTGCGCGACCCGCTTTCGGACAAGACCTGGGTACTGTGGCGCTTCGACATGCCTTTCAGTGAGGGTCGCCATCGCATTGAGGTGCGCAGCGTCGATGGTGAGTACGTACCACAAATCGAAAGCGTTCGCGGCACCCGGCCCAGCGGTGCAACCGGCGTTCACGGCCGCAACGTGGACCTGGTGCTGGACGCCGCAGCCGAAAGCGAAGCCTAGGGCTGTTCTTTATGGCGCGGGCGCCAGGTCGGGAAGCGCTTCCGCCGGCGCCCGTTGCCTGAAATGCTCTTCGATTTGCTGCGCAATGATGCGGGCCTCGACCACGAAGTTATACATCGCGCCACGCCCCTTGTAGAAAATCCCGGTGACGAAGAGCCCCGGCTGTCCGCGCATCTGGTAACCGGTGTGCGGCAGATAACCTTCATAGACCGGAAAGTCCTGCGCTTCTCGTAGCGGCAAGCCCTGCTCGTCCACCTCGTAATCGACGTCGAGGAAATCGAGCACGGGGCGAAAGCCCGTTGCCAAAATCAGCGTGTCCAGCGGCAGGTGGCTGCCATCCGGCAGAATGGCCGCTTCAGCCCTGAAGTCAACCGGCACGTCCACCGCCTGCGCCCCACCGCTGCGCACCGCATGCAGCAGTTCCGGTCCGCGCGTTCCGGCCGCGCCGGTGGTCTCACCCGGGCCCGGGACCTTGATACCGCTGGCCGCCACGTCGCGGTATTCCAGCGCCAGCATGCGCCGCTCCAGCCAACGCGTCAGGCGATTGGGCCATTTTTCAGTCAGCAACATCCAGCCATGCTTGGGCAGGCCCCAGGGGTAGCGCGGTTTCAGCACGATGCCCGTGCGCTGCGCCAGGTAGACCGGCCTGTCCACCGTCGTCGCCAGCGCAACCACCAGGTCCATGCCGCTGGGCCCGTTGCCGACCACCATGACTCGCTGCCCGGCAAAATCGGCCTCGTTGCGAAAATCAGCGGAATGCAGCACCTGTCCCTCAAAGCGCTCGATTCCCGGCAGTCGCGCCATCCAGGGGTTGCCGAAACGCCCGGTCGCCAGGACCACGGCGCGCCAGATGTCAGATCCCCCGTTGCTTTCCACCAGCCAGCCACTGCCCGCGCGGGACACCCGCTGTACCTCCACGCCGGTGTGAATGTTGAAATCATGTTGGCTGACGTAGTCCAGCAGATAGTCATGGTACTGCCGCGCGCTGGCATAGATACCGAAGTGCAGCGGAAATTTCATTCCCGGCATGTGCGAATAAAAGCGCGAGGTGTTCAGTTTCAGCGACGGGTACAGACGGTCCCAGGTGGAGCCGATGACCGCTTCCCGGTCAATGACCCGATAATCAATGCCCGCCTCTTCCAGCGCCAGCGCGCAGGCGATTCCGGCCGGGCCGGCGCCAATGACCAGCACCTCATCGCGAAGACCCATCTTTTCAGCTGCCGGCCCGCGCAGTGGCAGTGGCGATCAGCAGCGGCCGCAAGGCCGTGGCCGCCGCTTCCGCCGTAACGGCGAAGTCGGCCGCCTCGTCCGTGCCACGCGGCAGAGCCTCTTCGATAAAGGCGTCGCGAGTCGCCACGACCCGTTCATGTACTTCGTCGTATTCCTCATGGGGATACTGGAGGCCCAGGACACCCACGCCATACAGCGCCGCCACGAACATGATGCCCGCCAGCAACAGTACCACCAGCGCGGCGCGGCGGTTGCTGGCGCGCAGCGACCGCGTATGCACACGCATGGGCAAGGAGGCCTCCGGTTCAGACAGGCGCTTCGCCAAGCCATCCAGGTCGCCTGGCTCAACGGGTTCCAGGTGTTCGATAAGGGCCGGCAAACTGACGCCTTCCGCCAGCAGCGGCACAATAAGCCGGCCACCATCAAGCGCACTTTCCAGTTGCTCCAGCACCTGTTGGTCGTCCACGGCGTCGGTTGACAGCAGCACAAGCGTCGCTCCGCTGTCGATAGAAGCCAGGTTCTGCTTTAGTTGTCGCGCCCAACCGGAATCGGCGGGATGGTGAATGATGTCGATCATCGGCCTCTCTGCAGACTGCGAATATGGTTGACAAGATGCCAACGTTCGTTTCCGGAAAAGTCTCCTGCGCAGGGCGGCAGCGCGCGCCAGCCCTCCTGCGTCATGGTAAAGAGTTGCTCGTCACGCAGGCGCGGCAAACGCGTGACGACTTCCTCCAGCGCGGCCCCCTCCCAGACGCAGTGTTCATCATACAACGAACGCCCGCGCGCCAGTGAGGCCGCATCGGCCAGCTCCGGGTTGACGATTGTCGGCAGCGGCCAGAGCGTCTCACGCCAGGCGGCATCGTTGCGCGCCACCAGCGTCACGCCCAGCCCGACGATCAGTCCGAAGGCCAGGGTCGCGCCGATGGCCGTCGCCAGACTCGCCGGTTGCCAGTTCAGCCAACGCAGGGCGCGCCGCAGCGGCGACAGCATCAACCAGAATATGGCCAGGACCAGCAAGAGGGTTGCCAGCCAGTGCTGCACGCCGGTGGGCAGTGACGTGCCCGGCGCTGCTTCATTACCAATTTCCCAGGCGAAAGCGGCCCGCTGCAGCGGGCCCGACTCAATCCGGAAATCCACCAGGATCTGCCAGTGACCTTCGTCGTCGATGGTGTCCGTGCTCAAGGTGAAGAGGCCGTCGCCCAGGGCGACCGCTTCCAGCCAGGCGCTACGCCAGTCCCGTTGCGGCGACGCTACTTGCACCTGCACCTGCGTCGCTCCGGGGATGCGCAGGTCGAGGCTGTTGATGCCCGGCCCGCCCGGCGCCAGGCTGATGTCGACGCGACTTCCTGCCACCCGCTGTGCAGCGGAGGGTGCGGCGGGCGCGGGTCCAAGGTCGGGTTGCGGCACCGCCGCTGCGGCCAGCAGGGCCAGGGGAACCAGCGTCAACGAGAGCAGTGTTGCCTCCAGTCGCAGGCCGGTGTGGACCGGGGTAACCGGTCGGCGAGCGGGACGAAACATTTCCGTTTGTCCGGCCGCCGCCAGCAACGACAACGTCACGAGCGCCAGTTTGGCCAGCAAGGCCAGACCCCAGTCCGTGTCCGTCAGGTCAGACGGACGCTGCAGCCAGTTTAGTGCGCTGAACAGGCCGCTCGCCGTCAACACGGCCAACGCCCGCAGCGCCAGCCAGGTGAAACGTCGCAGTACGACCTGTGTCGCCGCATCCCGCTGCGCCGCATCCAGGGGCCGAAGCGCCAGGGGTAGCAGCAGCGCCAAAGCCACCAAAGCACCGCTCCATGCAGCGGCGGCGAGAGTGTGGATCCAGTCGACCAGCAGCGCCAGCCAGGGATGACGGAGGGAGCCTGCCGCGTGGCTGTTGATGCTGAAAGTGCCCAGCAACAACGCCACCACCCACAGATTGGCGGCCCACAGGGGCCTCACCTGCTCCGGATGGCGTTGGCGCCAGCGGATGGCGAGTACGACCAGCCCCGTGCAAAGGAGGAGCAGCAGCAGGCGGGCGGTCCATACGTCGCCGAAGCGCGAGCCGATACGCACCACCTGCCACAGCCCCTCGACCAGCACAGTGCCGGCATCGACGGCGAAAAAGACCATGCTTTGCTGCAACATGGCCAGCAGGTTGGCGACGAAAGCGACCGCCAGCGCGGCCAGCGCGATGTGACCCAATCGGTTCATGACACGCGGTGGCAGGCCGCCGGCCAACTTCGCCCGACTGCCCCAGGCCGGCAGCAAAACCGCGCCGTACAAGACATGGGTCCCGAAGAGCAGCAGGCAGGAACCATAGAGCAGGGCCCGCCATAACGCTTCCAGGGGCTTGATGGCGTAATCACGATCGCTGCCAACGACCGCGTCCGCCGCCTGACCCAGGAAAAAGACGCGCGTTTCGGGCACCACGTGACCGTCGCTGGCGAACGCCGGCCGCAAATCGACCAGGTAGACGCCATCCTGCAGATCGGCGGGAACGGCCAGATTCATCTGCAGTGGATTGTCGGGATCAACGCCACCTTCCGCGACGACGCTCCCGTCCTGTCGCCGCAGCGTTAGCGCACTGAAGGCCGGCTCCAGGCTCTCGCTGAACCAGTAGCGCAAGCGGGCCGGCGGGTGCTCCAGCTCGGCGCGGTCCTCCGGCAGGGCACGTACGATGAATCCATGGGCATGGGCCGGCAGGGCCGGCAGCAGCAGCACAAGGGCGCACAACAATACGTGGCGCAGCCGCATGTATGGGGTCAGTCCGCCTGGCGGGCGAGAAACAGCAGCATGGCCTAATTTGTACATTATTTCACGATGGTTGTCGCGGCGACGTCTCAGAATTGCATCATCGCCTTCAGACAGCCGCTGGCGGGGTCCAGCCAGGACGGTAGATCATGGATGAGTTCCGTCGGCGTGGCGCGATGGGTGATCCAGGGCGTGGTATCGATGGCACCCGTCTCGACCAGGTCGATGACCTGGCGGAAATCTTCGGCGGTGCCGTTGCGGCTGCTCATGACCGTCATTTCGCGCCGGTGAAACTCGGGGTCGTGGAAGGTGATGTCGTCCGTCACCAGCCCCACGAAGACCAGGGTCCCGCCCATCGCCAGGGTGTCGAAGGACGCGTTCATGGCGGCAGCGCTGCCGGAGGCGTCATAGACCTGGGTCGGCATGTCGCCGTCCGTAATTTCGGCCAGTTGCTCCAGCGGCCGGTCGCGGGCGTCGACCACGTGGCTCACGCCCGGCATTTCCTGGGCGAACTCGAGGCGCGCCGGATTGACGTCCATGGCGATGATGTCCACGCCGCTTGCGGCAGCCGAGGCGATGACCGTCAGCCCGATGGGGCCCACGCCAACGACCAGCAGGCGGTCATCCGGACGGGGCGCGCCGCGCCGGATGGCGTGCGCCCCGATGACCAGGGTCTCCACCAGCGCCAGCTGGTCCAGCGTCAGCTCAGCCGAGGGATGCAGCTTGCCGACCGGGACGCGGATGAACTCGCGCATGCCGCCATCCGTGTGGACGCCCAGCACGCGCAGGGAACTGCAGCAATTCGTGCGGCCACGGCGGCAGGCAATACAATGACCGCAATTCAGATATGGCTCGACCGCCGCCCGGTCACCGACGCGCAGACCCGCCACGTTGGGGCCGATTTCCAGGATCTCCACACCCAGTTCATGACCGAGGACGCGCGGGTAACTCAGAAAGGGCATTTCACCCAGGTAAGCCTTGAGGTCGCTGCCGCAAACCCCCACGCGCCGGACCCGCACCAGGGCCTCGTTCTCTGGCAGCGGTCCCTCAGGCAGCGGCGTCTCCGCGAGCGCCAGACTCCCCGGCTGCTCCAGCACGACGGTCTGCATCGTCAGCCTTCAAGCGAGCGCTGCACGGCCGCGACAACGTCCTCCGGCCCGGGCAGGAGATGTTCCTCCAGCGGCTGGCTAAAGGGAATGATGCCGGCGCCAAGGGTGACGCGCACGACCGGCCCTTCCAGCGACCAGATGTTGTTTTCGGTGATTTGCGATACGACCTCCGCGCCCCAGCCGCCGGCGCGCACCGCTTCCTCCACCGTGACCAGATGCCCGGTCTTCTCCACTGATCGGGCGATGGTCTCCATGTCCAGCGGCACCAGTGTGCGCGGGTCAATGACCTCGCATTCCACGCCCTGCTCGGCCAGGCTGTCGGCTGCCTTAAGCGCCACACCCACCATGCGTTGCACAGCGGCGATGGTGACGTCTCCGCCCTCCCTCACGACGCGCGCCTCGCCCAGCGGCACCAGGTGGCCGGCATGGTCGGGCACTTCGCCACGCTCGGCGTATTGCCCCTTGTGTTCAAGGAAGATGACCGGGTTGTCGTCCCGGACGGCGCTCTTGAGAAGGCCAAGAATATCCGCGGGCGTGCCCGGCACGCAGACCTTCAGGCCGGGCGCGTGCATGAACCAGGACTCGCAGCACTGCGAATGTTGCGAACCGAAGCCGCCGGCGCTGCCCTGGGCCATGCGGATGGTCAGCGGCACCTGGATCTGGCCGCCGGACATGTAACGCAGCTTGGCCGCCTGGTTGACGATCTGATCCAGCGTGACCGCGGCAAAGTCCGCGAACATGAGCTCGATGACCGGACGCATGCCGGTCACCGCCGCCCCCACGCCAGCACCAACGATGGCATTCTCGGAGATTGGCGTATCGCGCACGCGCCGCTCGCCGTATTTTTCGTAGAGGCCGGGCGTCACCTTGAAAACACCGCCGGCCTTGCCCACGTCCTCACCGAAGAATATGACGTCCTCGTCGCGCGCCATTTCCTCATCCAGCGCGCGCACGACCGCATCGCGACAGGTTATGACGGCCATTACGACCCCTCCCCCACTGCAGCGCCGTCGCCTGACGGCACCCAGATATCTTCAAGCGTCTCCTCCAGCGCCGGCCAGGGCTCGTTCATCGCCCATTCGGTGACGCGCTGTACCTCGGCCCTTTGCTGCTCCCGCAAAGCCTCGAATTCCGCCGCCGTCAACTGGCCGTCTGCCTGCATGCGACCCGCCAGAATGTCGATCGGGTCGCGTTCCATCCAGCGCTCCAGCTCGCCTTCCGGCCGGTAGGTCGCCGGATCGCTTCGCGAATGGCCACGGTAACGGTAGGTCAGCGCTTCCACCAGGGTGGGCCCGTCTCCGGCGCGCGCGCGATCGGTCGCTTCGAGCAGGACCGGATACACAGCCTCGGCGTCCTGGCCGTCAACGATGACGCTCGGGATGCCGTAGGCGGCGGCGCGGTCGGCGACGTTCGGGACCGGGGCCGTATCGTCGTAGGGCGTGTATTCACCATAGCGATTGTTTTCGCAGAGGAACACGGCCGGCAACTTCCAGACGGCCGCCAGATTGACCGCCTCGTGCCAGGCGCCAATGTTGGGCGTGCCGTCGCCGAAAATGGAGATGGAAATGGCCCCGTTGCCTCGCATCTGCGCCGTCAGCGCCGCGCCGTTGGTGACGGGCAGTCCTGCGCCCACGACGGCGAAGGTGCCCAGCAGTCCGACGCCCAGATCGGCCAGGTGCATCGAACCGCCCTTGCCCTTCGAGCAGCCCGAGACCTTGCCCATCATCTCGGCCATCATGGACTCCAGCGACATACCCAGCGCCAGGGCGTGGCCATGCCCGCGATAGGTGCAGGTCACCGTGTCGCCACGCGCCGCGTCGACGACTTCCGCCATGGCCACCGAGACTGCCTCCTGACCAATGCAGAGATGCGTCGTGCCGCGAATGACGTTTTCGAGAAACAACTCCTGAATGCGCTCTTCCGTATGGCGCACCAGCAGCATGTTGGTCAGCATTTTGTGGCGCACTGCCGCGCCCAGGCTCGTGCTCATTCCTCGTCCTTCCTCATCTTCGTCTGAGTTCAGGCGCCGAAGGCCTGCAGGTGTCGATCCAGGGCAGCCAGGAAATCTGCCGCCAGCATGCCGTCCACGAAGCGGTGATCTGCCGACAAAGTCAGGCGCGCCGTGGAACGGACGTGCAGGCCACCATCGACGACCAGCGGCCGCTGGCGCAATGCTCCGACCGCCAGAATGCCGATTTGCGGCGGGTTGATGATGGCGGTGAATTCGTCGACCTGCTCTATGACCCCAAGATTGCTGAGTGTGAAACTGCCGCCCTGCATCTCTTCCGGCTTCAGGCGACCGGCGCGCGCCCGCGCCACCAGGTCGCGGGACCGCTCGCCCAGCCCTGCAAGGGTCTCCTTGCCGGCGTCGCGCAGCACCGGCGTCAGCAGGCCGTCCGGCAGCGCCACCGCCTGCGCCAGATCGATGCCCTTGTGGCGCCAGAGCGTGCCGTCCTCGAAGGTGGCGTTGAAGTCCGGTACCTCGCGTAGCGCCTGCACGGTCAGCCACAACAAGAGAGCGTTGACGCCCACGTCTTCCGGCAGCGCGCGTAACGCCGCGCTGAAGTCCAGTTCGGCACGTACGAAGAAATGCGGCATCTCCTGCATGCCCTGCGTCAGGCGCCGGGCGATGATCTGCCGCATGGTCGAAAGCGCGACGGCCTCCCGCCCGGCTTCCCCCTCCCGGGCCGGTTCCCGGGCGGCGATGCGGGCTTCAATCAACTCTCGTGTGATCCGCCCTCCAGGAGTGTTGGCGGCGAGTTCCTCCAGATCAACGTCATGTTCGCGCGCCAGACGGCGCAGCGCCGGCGGTACACGCAGCTTGCCTGGCGCGGACCTGGCGGAGGCAGCCACGCGAGTCTCTTTCGCTGGCGCTGACTTTGGGGGCGTAGTCCCAGGTTCATTCGTCGGCGCAGCGGCTACGGGCTCCGCCCCTTCCTGGCGAATACGGGCCAGCACGGTGCCCACCGGCACGGTCGTCCCGGCCGGCACGCGTTGCTCTTCCAGCACGCCGTCGGCCAAGGCCTCCAGTTCGACGGTGGTCTTGTCGCCCTCGATTTCCGCCAGGGGCTCGCCCTTGCGCACGGCATCGCCCGGCGCTTTCAACCAGGCGAGCAATTGCCCTTCTTCCATACCGAAGCCCAGATTGGGCAGAACGACGTCAACCAGCACGATTTTTGTTCCGTCCCCACACCTGCGATCGCGCAGGTCAGTCTACCAGCGCCAGCAGTAACGACAAACGCTACTCCTGGTCAAGACGAAAGTGGTCCGCGTCTCCAGGCATGCCCTCTTCCTCTTCCTCATCCACCAGTCTGCGACTGCGCAACCAACTGTAAGCCATGATGAGGGCAAAGACGACGGTGATGCCAAGGAAGATCACTTCGTCCCAGACACCCAGCGCTCCATGAGCGAGGAAAACCCGCATGTCCCGGGGCTCCATCAACTTTACCCCTGACAGGACTCGAACCTGTGCACAAGGTTTAGGAAACCTCTGCTCTGTCCTCTGAGCTACAGGGGCTTCGGCGCCGCAGTATAGCAGAGGCAGAAACGGCGCTCAATGCGCAGTCCGACCCCACAGCCGCAGCCGATTGTCGCCGCCGCCGCTCGCCAGCCAGCGCCCGTCCGGACTGAAAGCCAGCGTCAGCACCGGCCGTTCATGCGCCACAAAAGCGCCGATTCGGGCGCCGTCCGTCGCGCGCCACAGGCGTATCCGGCAGTCCCTGCCACCGGTTGCCAGAGTGCGCCCGTCAGGCGCTACCGACACGCAGTCCAGACCGCCGTGCTCGCAGGCCAGCGAACGCAGCGGCAGGCCGTCGCGGCAGGGTCTGAGACGCAGTTCACCGTCGCGACTGGCGGAGAGCAGGAGACGGTCATCGCCGGGCATGGCCGTCAATACCCGTAGCCAGTCCGCGTGTTCTTCCGCACGCAGCAGGCGGCCGCCGGCCCTGTCGTGTACGCAGACTCGCCTGTCGCGACTGCCGCTGACCAGCAGGCGACCGCCTTCACAGAAGCACAGGGCGCGCACCTCGTCGTCGTGGCTCTTGATTACTTTTAGTTCGGCCCCGGTGCGGATGTCGTGCACACGCAGCGAGGCATCAGCCCCGGCGGAGGCCAGCAGCGCGCCGTCCGGTGAGAAGGCCACGCGTTCCACGGAACCGCCGTGGCCGCTCAACTGCCACATGGCGGCGCCACGCTTCAGGTCCCAAAGGCGTATGCTTCGGTCCGCGCCGGCCGAGGCCAGCACTGTGCCATCGGGGGAGACGGCGATCCCCTTGACCGGCCCCTCATGGCCCTCCAGCACGGCGCGCAATTGGAGTTCGCCACGCCGGATGGCGAAAAGGGCGATTCCGGTGGCCCCGGCCAAAGCCAGCGCCCGCCCGTTTGGAGCCCATGCGAGTTCGCTGATCCAGCCGCGAGCGGCCTCTGCCCGCAGGATCCAGGTGTCGCCGGAGGAATCTTCGACTTTCACGGTGGGCCATGCCTCCCGCTCACAGCAGGACTATAATGGACGATCACAAACCCGCACAGGGACGCTGCAAGCGCCATGCCTCACGTCGGCATCAACGCCCACCTGCTGTCCGGCCAAAGCGGTTTTCGCAGCGCCGGAATACACGGCTATCTGTGGCACACCCTGTCGCATCTGGCCGGCGAGGCGCCGCCGGACTGGCACTTCACCGTCATGTGCGGGCGGGAAAGTGCAACCGACATTCCCGGCCTGCAGTTGCGTCGCTCAGGGCTGGACACGCAGAACCCGCTGCGCCGCATTCTCTGGGAGCAACTGGCCCAGCCCCTTCAGAGCGGATCTTTCGACCTCCTGCACGCGACGGCTTTCGTGGGGCCCCTCTTGCCAACACGGCCCCTGGTGGTGACCGTATACGACCTCAGTTTTCTGCGTTACCCGCAACTGCTGCCAGCAGCGCGGCGACGCTACCTGCAACTCCTGACACGTCACACTTGCCAAAGGGCGCGTCGGGTCATTGCCATTTCGCAAAGCACGGCGGCCGACCTTGCCGATTTGCTGGATGTCCCTCCAGAACGCATCGACATTGCCCTGCCCGGCGTCGACCATGACCGCTTTCGCCCGCTGCCCCTGGCGAAAGTCGACTCGTTTCGGCAACGAAAGGGCCTGCCGGAACGGTTCTGGCTGTTCATCGGCACCCTGGAACCGCGCAAGAATCTGGTGACCTTGCTGGAAGCCTGCGCCCGTCTCTCTCCACGATTGCCGCTCGTGATCGCCGGCGGTCAGGGCTGGGACTACGCAGAGATTTACGCGACCGTGGATCGACTGGGACTAAAGGATGAAGTCCACTTTCCCGGGTATCTCCCGGCAGACGATCTGCCACTTTGGTATAATTGTGCGGAAGTGTTCGTCTATCCCTCCCTTTATGAGGGCTTCGGTATGCCGGTGCTTGAGGCCATGGCTTGTGGCGCGCCGGTCATCGTCGCGGACGCATCGTCGTTGCCGGAAGTCGCAGGAGTGGACGGCACCTGCTTGCCGCCCACGGATGTCGACGCCTGGGCGGACGCCCTGCAGCACAGTCTGCTCAGCGAAAACTGGCTCGAACAGGAAAGCCGTCGTGGCCTTCAGCGCGCCCGGCGATTCAGTTGGCGCGCCACAGCCGGGCGCACGACCAGGAGCTATGCATGGGCCCTGAATCAGACGAAGCCCTGAGAGAGCCGCAATGGCGCCGCAGGACGCCACGTCGAATGCCGGCGTCAGTGGCGGAACGTTTTCCGCCGCCCCGTCCGCGTCGCTCTCCCGTGCCCTCCTGGACCATGCCAATCGCCGACTTCATGCTGGCCCTGCTGGCCTTCGCGCTGGGTTACGTCGCGCGCTACCAGTTGACGCCCTTCCGCGCCGTCATGGAGATCAATCAGGCCAATTTCGATCCCTATATCCCCTTTGCCCTGATTTACGCTTTCATGCTTTATTTCGCCCACCACAGCAACGGCCTGTATCGCCAGGTGCGGGGACGTTCCCTCATCGAGGAACTCACCATCAGCGTCAACGGCATCGCCACAGCGACGGTCACCCAACTGGCGCTCTTCTTTGTGTTTCAGCCCATCGTGTCCAGCCGTCTCATGCTGGTGTATGTCGCGGTCATCACACTGGTCCTGATCGGATTTGTCCGGGTCGCCCTGCGTCTCTTCCTCTCCTTGTTGCGTTCGCACGGCATCGGGGTACAGCGAGTGCTCATCGTCGGCGGAGGCGAGAGTGGCGGCGCCATCCTGCGCGTCATGATGGCGCGCAAGGACTTTGGCTACGAGCCCGTCGGTTATGTCGATGACAATCCACGCATCGGCCACGTCGACCTGGGTCGCATCCGGGGTCTGGGCACACTGGAAAACCTGGATCAGACCATACGCCAGCACCAGATCGACCTGGTCATCATCACGCTGCCCTGGTCAGATCACGACAAGATCCTCGATATCACGCAGACGGCGCGTGAGAGTGGCGCGGACGTGCGCGCCGTTCCCGACGTCTTTCAGCTCAACACGCGTCAGATGCAGGTCGAGAACCTGGATGGCATTCCACTGCTGGGTTTCGGCCGCATGGACCAGCGCTTCCGCGGTACCGATCGCGTCATCAAGCGCGCCATCGACCTGGGCCTGGTGCTGGTGACGGCCCCGCTGTGGGTGCCGCTGGTCTCGCTGGCGGCGCTGGCCATCCGCCTCGAAGGTCGTGGGCCGGTGACCTACCCGCAGCGGCGCGTCGGGGAGGGCGGGCGCGAATTCAGCATGTACAAGCTTCGCAGCATGGTGCCGGATGCGCATCTCATGCGGGAGGAACTGGTGCAGGCTTCAGGCGAGGACCCGCGCCACCCCAAGATTCGCAACGACCCCCGAATCACCCGTGTCGGCGCTCTCATCCGCTCCATCAGCATCGACGAACTGCCGCAGTTCATAAACGTGCTGAAAGGCGAAATGAGCCTGGTGGGTCCTCGCCCGCCCACGCCGGACGAGGTAGCGCTGTACGCGCCATGGCATCTGCAACGGCTGCAGACCATCCCCGGCTGCACCGGCCTGTGGCAGATCAGCGGGCGCAGCAACATCCCCTTCGACGAGATGTGCCTGCTGGACATTTACTATATTGAGAACTGGTCCGTGCGCCTGGACCTTCAGATCATCGCGATGACTTTCCCCCACCTGCTGCTGCGCCGCGGCGCCTGGTGAGCGAACAACAAGCTGCCTTGCTCGCAGAAACGCTGGCGCGGGCCCTGTTTTTTTGCCTGGGTGCGGGGCTTGTACTGGGCACCATCGCTTCCGCCGTACGGACCTTTGTCGTGCCGCGCGCACAAAACAGTTTTTTGACGCGCTTCGTCTTCCTCACCTCGGGGCGCGTTTTCAATACCTACATGGCGTTCCGTCGCTACCGCCAGTGGCGTGAACGGGACCGCGTACTGGCCTTCTTCGCCCCCGTGACCCTGCTCGTCCTGCCCCTGGTCTGGGTTGTCTGCATCACGCTCGGCTACGCGATGATCTATCGTGCATTAGGGGTAAGTGATATGGAGACCGCCCTGACCGTCAGCGGCTCTTCCCTGCTGACTCTGGGCACCACTCCCTTCATCACCTTCGGTATGACCATCGTCCAGTTTACTGAGGCCACCCTCGGCCTCGGCCTGGTTGCCTTGCTGATCGCCTACCTGCCAACCATGTACGGCGCCTTTTCGCGGCGCGAGGCCCGCGTCGAAATGCTGGCCGTCCGGGCGGGCACGCCGCCCACCGCCATAGAGTTTTTGCTGCGCCTGCATCGCATCGACGGACTCGACAATCTGCACGGGACCTGGCAGGAGTGGGAGGTCTGGTTCACCGAGCTGGTAGAAAGCCACACCTCGCTGGCGCCGCTCATCTTTTTCCGTTCGCCCGTGCCAGAGCAGTCCTGGGTGACCGCCGGCGGCGCTATCATGGACGCGGCTGCCCTGTTGACAGCGGCGGTGGACATGCCGCCTGACCCGGCCGCCCAGCTCTGCCTGCGCGCCGGCTACACCTCACTGCGTCGCATCGCCGATTTCTTCTATTACGAATATGATCACGACCCGCTTTGGCCGCAGGTGCCGATAAGCATCACGCGCGAGGAATTTGACAGTGCCTGTGACACCCTGGCCGCCGGAGGTCTGCCCCTGCGTCAGGACAGGGAAGCCGCGTGGGAAGCCTTCGCCGGCTGGCGCGTCAACTACGACGAGGTGCTGCTCTTCCTCGCGGACATCACCCAGGCGCCCTGGGCGCCCTGGAGTTCGGACCGTGGGCGCGTGGGGCGTAGCGTACGCAGAATCCGGCTGCGCCGCGGTCGGCGGGGATAGTGAGCTAGCCAAGTGTGGCCGTCCCTGGCAAAGCAGAGGGCACTCAAGAGCCCCCGCACTGGATATGCCTGCTGGTCAATTGCTACTTTGAGAATTGGTCCGTGCGTCTGGACCTGCAGATTATCGCGATGACCTTGCCGCACCTTCTGCTGCGTCGCGGCGCCTGGTGAGTTAAGGGACACTGTCCTGACGCAGCAGTGCTGTCGGTGCCTGTCTGCGAAGCCAGGGTCATAGTTTGTGACCTCAGCGCGGAATCCAGGCTGTTGCCCAGTTTACGAAATCGCCCAGCCGCGTAGACACGATATCCAGCAAACCGGAAGCAGCCGTCGGTCCGGCCAACGCGGGGACGAGAATCTGTGTCATGAATACGAGCGTAAGAATGAACAGGCCAACAACACCCAGTGGCCAGCACCCAATGACTAAATTCCGCTTTCCTAAAGGGATTACTATGGACTTCCCGTCAGCGCTCTGTTGAGCCGGGGAGCCGATTGGCTTGTCGCGGTCGGGCAATTCTTCAATGTTGCTGCTCGATGTAGTCGTTAGTGTGCTTTCGATTTGACTCTCTTCGCGAGTGGGATTCCGCATTTCCCGTCTCCAACTCGTAACCCTTGACGCGTCCTGGCGAGCACAAGCTATTCCTGCACCCAGGAATCGCTTTCCTCGTCGAATTTCCAGTCGGCCGGCGGTTCGCGCTCGCAGGATGGAGGGAATTCCACATCCGGCTCGCTCTCAAAGACAATTGAGACATTGTCGCTGCCTGTTACAGCGGCCAGGAAGTTGCCCAAAACGACTTCCGCTTCCTTCTCTGCCTTTGCCAACAAGCGCTCCGCCAATGCTTCCCTGAGGAACTCTGGCAAGGCAACAGATTCTGCCAGAATCCGATACGCATCCCAGTCTTGACCACAATAGGTTCTTGAACGATCAGTCTGACGAATGTAGTCGATCCGACAACTGTGGACCTTCGCCGAACCCAATTTCAGCACCCAGCTATCTGCAAAGATGTCGTGGGTAAAGTCACTTGCCTGAACCTGGGAAAGGTCGACACCGGCCTCTATAGTTCCTTCAACAAAGTGGTCAGTGGATACACCACACGCGTCGACATCGAAGAACAGTATTCTTTGCTCTTTGGATACACTGACCTTCACTTCGGAGTCAAACGGTTGACTGGCAGTGACAAGAGTGCCCACATTTACAACAGAGTGCGCCAGCAAGTTTTTGGTCTCTATGTTGGCCCGTATTTCGCTTCTAAACGCTTTCTCAACAGCATCGGATATCGTTTGCGGCAAGCCGGCAAGGGTCTCGCCGACAGAATCTGAGACCCTCTGCGGCAAACTGGCCACAGAAGTTTTTAGTTCAGATAAGTCTTGGCCCAGACTTTCGATACCGGGGCCCACAGAATCCGAAAGGTTCTGCGGAATGGCGGCGACAGACTCGCCAAGTTCAGAAACACCTTGCCCGATTCCGTCAACGGTTTCACCGAGGCCTTCCAAGGTCTGGCCAACTGCTCCACCAACGGTCTCTCCAAGTCCTGTGATTCTGTCTCCTATTCCACCAAAGAAGTCACCTATAGCATTCCATGCAAGCACACCGAGCACGACCATCACCAACAGCATCACCAGCGTCAGAACGCCCATCGCCGTCAGGCAGGTCGGCCCGCGTGACGACTGCTGCGATTGATTTGTCATTTTGTCACTCCGGAGTTTCGCCCGGCGTTAGCCCGGCAGCGGGGCGCTGAAGTCGAGGCGGTCTCTTGTCTGACCGGACTCAACTGGCAGCCTGCCACGTTACTCCTGCACCCAGGATTCGCTTCCCTCGTCGAACTTCCAGCCGACCGGTGGTTCCCGCAGGCAGGATTCTGGCAAATCAACTTCAGGCTCGCTCTCAAAGACTATTGTGACATTGTCGCTACCGGTCACTGCGCTCAAGAGGTTGCCCAAGACAAGTTCAGCTTCCTGTTGGGCCATTGTGGGCAGACCTTCATCTAGCGCCAATTCTCGAAACTCGGAAACGGCTTTGCTCTCTGCGAGCAACCTGAGTTCATCAATATCCTGTTGACAAACAATTGGCAAAGTAAAGGTCTGGCCTTCAAACTTGCTGTAATCGATTCTACAACTGGTGATTGCTGCCGGACCAAGTTCCAGAGTCCAGTTGTTTGTTAGCAAGTCGTAGGTGATGTCACTGCCTTGGATCTGGCCCAAATCCACTCCTGCCTCAACGGTACCTTCCACCAAGAAATCTACAGACTTGCCGCAAGCGTTTAACAAGCCGGAACGTACACCTGTGCTGACATTAATGCTTGTCGAATAGCTGGCTGTTTCAAGAAATGCCATGTAGTTCACTGCCAGCAAAAGCAAATCTCTTGATTCGAGGCTGGCACGTTCTTCAGATTTAAACATGTCACGGACCGCATTCGCAACCGACTGAGGAATGTCAGCGATGGTCGTTTTCAAATCCGCAATACCCTGACCAATTCCCTCAATCACCCATTCAGCTGTACTTCTCGTAAGAACAAACAGGGCCACCATCACCACAATCGTCAAGAGCACAAGGACGCCAATGACCTTCAGGCATCCCCTGACACTGAGGACCGACTCTGAATCGCTCGTCATTCGATTGTTCTCCAGGGAACTGCCGCCATCAGCCCGGCGGCGGCGCGCTGAGGTCGAGGCGGTCTTCCATCACCTGCTTCAGCTTTTCCAGCGAGGCCGCCATCTGCCCGCGCACACCCGAGAGCACGAATGGCCGCACAAAGAACATGAACCAGGGGATGCGGATGTCCGTGCGGATGATGACCTCCGTGCCGCCACCCACGCGGTTGTAGTCGTAGGTCGTGCGGAAGTTGTAGCCGCCCATCACGCCGGTGTAGGCCAGGCGCTGGTTGGGGGTCAGATCGACCACGTCGGCGTTGACGAAGTGCATGCGACCCAGCATGCGCTGCTGCCCCACGATCATGTCGCCCATGCGCAGCTTGCCGACCCGCTCCAGGCGCATGCCCGAGGGCTGCCAGCGCGGATTGTTGCCAAAATCGCTCATAAAGCGGAAGATGTCCGTCACGGAACGATCGATGGTGACGCGTTGCTCAATTAACGGCATGGTTTGTCCGCCTGTTCTACGCAGCGACCATGTTACCACGTCACTGCCATCTGCACATGCATGCGAGGTGTCATGAAAATCGCTGATGTACGGGTTGAGACCTTCCGCTACACCAGCGACAAGGCCAGGGACATCCAGGGGCACGCCCATCCGGCGGACCCGCACGATGCCCGGCAGTCGCTGCTGACCGTCGAGACCGACGAAGGAGTCTGCGGCTACAGTTTTGGGGAAGAAGTGGGCATGGCGCAGGGGCTGGCGCGTCCCCTGCTGCTGGGCGAGGACCCCTTCTACCGCGAGCGCATCTGGCAGAACCTTTACCAGCGGCAGCGGGACGGTTCGACCCTGAGCGACAGGGCCCTCGACGTCATCGATCAGGCGCTCTGGGACCTGGCCGGTCGCGCCCTCGACCAGCCGGTGTATCGCCTGCTGGGCGGCTTTCGCGACAAGGTGCCGGCCTACGGCAGCACAATGTGTGGCGACGACGTGGACGGCGGACTCAACACGCCGCAGGCCTACGCCGACTTCGCGCTGCAACTGGTCGCTCGCGGGTACAAGGCCATCAAGTTGCACACCTGGAACACGCCCATACCCGGCGCGCCGGACGTCATGAGCGACGTGGCCGCCTGCGCCGCCGTGCGCGAGGCGGTCGGCCCGGACATCGAGTTGATGCTGGACCCCTTCCATTACTACACGCGGCAGGAAGCGCTGCAGTTGGGCCGCGAACTGGAAAGGCTGGATTTCTACTGGCTGGAAGAGCCGATGGACGAGGCCAGCGTGTCCTCCTACATCTGGTTGACGGAGCAGCTCGATCTGCAAATCTGCGGCCCTGAGACGGCGAAGGGCGGTCTCAGGACGCGCGCCGAATGGATGCTGCGCAAGGCGGCGGACATTTCACGGGTCGGGACGCAGGACGTCGGCGGCCTGACGCCCACGATGAAGATCTATCATCTCGCCGAGGCCTTTGGCATGCAGTGCGAGTCGCATGGCAACGGCGTTGGCAACCTGCACGCGCTCTGCGCAACCAGCGTCGCCGGCAAGTATCACGAACGCGGCCTGCTGCATCCCTTCATCGACTACGAAGCGCCACCACCCTGGCTGAACGCCCTGCCCGACCCCATGGATGACGAGGGTATGGTGTACGTGCCGCAGGGGCCTGGCCTGGGTCTGGACATCAATTTCGACTACATCCGCGACAATCTCGTCACTTCCTGATGCGGCTGCGATCCAGCAGGCGGTCGTAGAGCGCCAGGGTCGCGGAGATGACATGATCCAGCGAGAACTCGCGTTGGGCCAGTTCGCGGCCGGCGGCGCCCATGCGCTGCCGGTTGGCCTTGTCCGCCAACAGGCGCCGCAAGGCCGCCGCCAATGAAGCGGCATCGCGCGGCGGCACCAGCAGTCCGTTGCGTTCATGCCGGACGATTTCACGGCAGCCCGGTACGTCGCTGGCCACCAGCGCCCGGCCGCAGGCCGCGCCCTCGATCAGCGCCAGCGGAACGCCCTCGCGCCACGAAGGCAGGCAGACGACCTGCGCGTCAGCATAGACCTGAGGCATGTCGTCGCGTTGGCCCAGGTAGTCAATGATCCCTTCCCGCTGCCAGGAGGCCAGCGTCGCTTCTGGCACGCTGTCCGGATTGCCCGCCTCGCCGTAACCGGCGATGGTGAAACACGCGGGGAAATCTTCTGCCCGCAGCAGGCGCGCCGCATCCACAAACTCGGCCAGGCCCTTTTGCCACAAGAGTCGGCCAGCATAAAGCACCCTGGGGATGCCGTCAGGCTCGGGCCTGGGAACGAAGCGCATCATGTCCACGCCGGAGCCGCGGATGACGCAGGTCTGGTCATCCCGTACCAGGCCGCGGTGCAGAAACTGATCGCGGTCGTCGGGATTCTGGAAGATGGTACAGGAGTTCGGGTGGCGCAGGAGGGCGCGGTAGCCAAGACTGACCGGGCCTTGCAGCAGGCGGGCGCGGCGGTCATGCGAGGAAAATACGTAACCCAGGCCGCTGACCGTGTTGACGACCGCCGGTACCGGGCTCAGGCGCGCGGCCAGACCCCCGTAAAGCAATGACTTGACCGTGATGTGGTGCGACAGGTCCGGGCGCAACGCACGGTACAGGGCGTGAATGCTGCGCATGGCGTGGACTTCGCTGACGGGGTTGGTGCCATGTTGCCGCAGCGGCAGCCCGTGATAGACAAGACCCGTGCCACGAATGCGCTCGACGTTTGCGCGATCGTATTGCGAAGTGGCCACGTGCACCTCATGACCCGCATCGCGCGCAGCCAACGCCAGTGGCAGTCGATGCGTCATGAAAAAGCGCGGGATGTTGACAAGATAGAGGAGGCGCGCCGTCATAGTGTCGGCTGCAATTCCCGATAGAGCGCAAGAGTTTCCCGCACCATGCGCTCTTCACCGAAGCAGGACTCGAGTCGATTCTTGCCCTGCTCACCCATACGCCGCGCCAACCCGGGATCGCGCAACAGGGAAAGCAGCGCGTCACAAAGGGCCGGTACGTCGCGGGCCGGCGCCAGCAGGCCGGTTTCGCCATCCACGACGACTTCCGGGATGGCGCTGACGCGCGAGGCGACGACCGGCAAGCCCTGCGCCATGGCCTCCAGCAACACCAGGCCGAAACCTTCCCACAGGCTGGGCATGAGAAAGACGTCGCAGGCCGCCAGCAACTGCGGCACGTCCTCGCGCCACCCGAGAAAGCGGACGCTGCCGGTCAACCCGGCCTGGGCGGCCTCGTCCTGCAGCCGGGCGCGCAGGGGGCCGTCGCCGGCGATCAGCAAACGCGCCTGCGGGAAGTCGGCGCGGGTCCCGGCAAAGGCCTGCAGGGCGTCGCTCACACCCTTCTGCTCCACCAGACGACAGGCCATGACGAGCACAGGTTGTGCATCCTCCAGACCCAGTTCGCAGCGAAGATGGCGACGCCCACGCTGACGATCAGCTTGAGGCAAGGTTGTCCGCTGCAGACCATAGTGAATGACCCGCAACTTGTCCCGCGGCGCCCCTTCCACCTCCACGGCAAAGTCCGCCACAGCCTGCGAGATGGCGATCCCGGCGTCCACCATGCGCCACAACCGCGCGTTAAGGGCTCGCCAGGGCTGGCGGCGTCGGAAGGCATTGTCGTTGTGTCGGCTGCTGACCAGCGTCGGTACGCGCTCCAGACGGGCCGCCAGCGCACCGTAGAGATCGGCATGAAAGAGATGCGTGTGGACAATGGGCGGCTTCCCTTCGCGCGTCAGGGCGCGAAGCCTGCCCAACAGGGTTGGATCGACGTGGCCGCTCATGGTAAGGGAATGAAAGGGAATACCTAAGTCTTGCAGTTGCGCCTCAAGGCCTGGTGTGGGTGTCTGCCTGGCGGTCAACAGGGCCAGTTGCGCATCAAGGCCCGCGGCGCGCAGCCCGGCCAGCAGTGACAGGACGTGCCGCTCGGCGCCGGCCACGCCCGTCGCCCGCAAAACGTGCATTACGCGCATCAGGGCCCATTCGCTTGTCGCCGTCGATCAGCCGGCGTTTCTGCGATGCGCTGGAGCCGCCGCAATCGCGCCATCAAAAGCCCCGCCAAAAGCAGGATCAACGCGCCGAGCGCTACCAGAGGGGTCTGCAAGGACGGCGTCGCCTCACTGATCAACAGGGCCAGCAGGCCGTAAAGCGCACAAAACCCCAGCAGCAGCACAAGAGTTTCCCGCTGCCCGCGACCGGTCGCCAGCAGCCGGTGCGACGTGTGGTCCCGGCCGGCTTCGGCGGGCGAACGACCTTCGAGGATTCGCGTCCAGGTGACCAGGTTTACGTCAAACACCGGCAGTGCCAGTACGAACAAGGGGATAAACCAGCGCAGGGAAGGCGCCTGATCGAATTGCAGCTTGATGGCCAGCACGGCCAGAATGAAGCCGAGCGGTAGCGTTCCCATGTCGCCCATGAAGCTGCTGGATGGATTGAAGTTGTAGACCAGAAAACCGAGGGCGCTTCCCAGCACGGCTGCCGCCAGCAGGCTGACCAGACTGAGGTCCTGACTCCAGGCGATCACGAGGAAGAAAAAGGCGGCGATAGCCGTCGTCCCGGCGGACTGGCCGTCCATGTTGTCCAGGTAGTTGACGGCATTGGTGATGACAAAGATCCAGACGACCGTCAGCGGCACGTCAATCCAGTCACTTCCGCTGAGCATCACCTTGACACCCGTGGCGGCCATGCCCGCCGCCGCCAGCAACATCACCGGCGCCTTGCGACGCCAGGAGAGATCGTAGCGATCGTCAAGCAGGCCCAGCAACGCCAGCAGGGCCGCTCCGCCCAGCACCGCCGCCAGGGCCACGATATGCCGCGCCGGACTGAAGAGCAACAGGGTCAGGGCCAGGGCGAGATATATCGCGAGGCCGCCCATCATGGGTTTGCTGTCCAGATGCAGCTTGCGCTGCGCCGGTTTGTCAATGACGCCGAGACGCAGCGCCAGCTGGCGAGACAAGGGCGTCAGGACCAGCGAGGCCGCGAAGCCCACGAAAAGGATGGGGACCACCTGCATGATCTCGGGCATATCCGTCCCAGGGGAAGCGCCGCGCCGTTTTCAGTATAGCGTTGTCAGGTCAGGGGGTCTATTTGCGCTGGCTGCCGTCCATGTTCCAGCACGCCTCCCACCCCAGCAGGCGGCGGGCCTTGCCGCAATCGACCGGGCTTGCCGAACCGTGGATTTCCGGCGGTACCGGATAGTCGCCCGGGAAGTGCCGCGCCAGCAAGTCCTCGACCGGCATGTCCAGCCGGATTTCCGGCGCGGCGATGTAAAAGGCTTCGTGTCCCGGCCGGTTTCGCTCTACTGCAAGGCGACAGGCGCTGGCGGCGTCGCGGACGTCCACCCAGGTCCAGAAAGCGCCGCCGCCGGAAGACTCCCGCTGCTCGCGGGCCTTGCGCGCGACCAGCATCTCTTCCTGGTCCAGCACCCAGGTGAAACGCAGACTGCTCACCGCCAGATCAGGTGTGCGTCGCACGAAACCCTCCGCCAGTTCTTCACCGACCATCTTGGACAGGCCGTAGCTGTCCTGCGAGAGCAACGGGTGCGTCTCGTCGATCGGGATGCGCAGGGGATTGAAGGCGCGATGTCGGAAAGCATATCCCAGCGCCGAGATACTGCTTGCGGTAACGACGTTGTTTATGCCGAGCAGGGCGGCCGCCTCCAGCACGTTGAAGGTGGACATGACGTTGTTGCGGAAGACCACTTCCGGCGCGTCTTTCCTGGGCGAGGGAATGGCGGCCATATGCACGACCGCATCCACGCCATGCATGGCACCGGTCACCTGGCCGAGGTCCTGCATGTCGACCGCCACAGTATCCTCATGGCGCTGCGAGTCGCGGTCCACGGACGTGACCTGGTATCCATGATCAAGCAGTTCGTGCACCACCGCACGTCCCACGCGCCCCGCGCTGCCCGTGACGAGGACTTTTTTGGCGCTCATGCCTTTCCTGTGTGCTTGCTGCTCGGAGCGTATAGAATACCATTGTTGCAGCACTTGGACATGCGTCGTAGAGGGTTTCATCATGGGTCAGCAAATGCGCGTCGCCATCGGACAGTACCACTCGGCCACCGATGACTATCTGACTTTCGCACGGCAGCTGGGCGTCAGCGGCGTGCAGTTCAACATCTCTGGGCCCACCCAAGACCTGCCTGGCGCGGAAGGCTACTGGCACCTCGACAACCTGAAGCGTCTGAAGCAGCGCGTCAACGACTTTGGCCTGCGCCTGGAGGCCATCGAAAACGTCCCGCGCAACTTTTACCTTGAGGCCATGCTGGGCCAACCCGGCAGGGACGCGCAGATCGAAAACTACCAGCGAACCGTTCGCAACATGGGCGAGGCCGGCATCCCGCTGCTGGGCCTGAACTGGATGCCCGGCGGCGTCTGGCGCACGCCGGTCGCGCGGGGTCGCGGCGGTGTGACGGTGACGGCATTCGACGGGGACGCTGCGCTGGCCGGCCAGTTAACGGCGGGCGACCGGTCCTGCGAATACAGTGAAGGGCAGCTGCTCGACACCTACCTTCATTTCATGGAGCGGGTGTTGCCGGTTGCCGAGGCAGCCGGCGTCCGCATCGCCCTGCATCCGGACGACCCGCCCCTTCCTGCGCTCGGTCAGCAGGGACGCCTCTTCTACAAGGTGGAAAACTTCCGCAAGGTGCTGAATGCCCTGCCCAGCCCGGCCCACGGTCTGGACTTCTGCATCGGCTGTTTTTCGGAAATGCTCTACAGCGATCGCAACTCCGGTGAAGGCGTCATTGACGCCATCCGTCACTTTGGCGGCGACGGCCGCATCTTCTACGTCCACTTCCGCGACGTGCAGGGCAACGTGCCGTACTTTCAGGAGTGCTTCCCGAACGAAGGCAACGTCGACATGCTTGCCGCCCTGCGCGCACTGCATGACGTCGGCTTCGATGGATTCCTGATTGATGATCACGTACCGGCCATGCTGGATGACAGCGCCTGGCACCATCGCGGGCGCGCCTGGTGTACCGGCTATCTGACAGCACTGGTGCAGGCGGTACAGACACCCGGTTAGGACCGCGCAGCCTTGCCCCGGCGTGGCTGCCTGGCTACATTGTCATCCTGAACCCGGTAACGGGAGCGGCCTTGAACGAGAATATCGCGCAGCGGGGCGAAGAACCGTCCGAAACACCGTCGGACGCGCTGTGGCAGGAGACACCTCCGGCCGTTTCAGAAGGGCCAGGAGCAGGTGCCGACCTGGTCGGACCCGCGCCGCGTTCCCTTGCGCCCCTGCCCGGCAGTTCCCGCCAGCAAACACTGTCCTTTGGTCTGTTTCCCGGACCCGGCGAACGAGACCTGCTTGCCTGTGCCTGGTATGAAGCCCAGGGCGAATTGCGGCGGGAATTCAACTGGCTGGAGCGACGGTATCTGCAGCGGGCAGCGGGCAATCTCCTTCCGCTGGTGGCGCAGGTCTGGCAGAAGGGCCGGGCTCCGGCTCCCACTCCCTGGCCGGCCGAAACGCGCCGCGAGTGTCTTCAGTTGTTGCTACAGCAACACGATGGCCAGTTGCCCCCCCTGTTGCAGATGCTGGCTGCCGCGCTGGATGAACGCGGTCTGCTGCTGGATGGAGGGGAGCGCAGCACGCGTACGCGGCTCGCTCTGGTCCAGGGCCTGATGGCGCTGTTGCCGGCGGATGCCCGGCACACTCTGGGATTCGCCAGCAACGTAAATGAAATCAGCGAAGGCGCGCCGGCCATCCTGTTCAGTGACGCCATGCTGAATACGACTCGCTGGCAGGTCGCCGACGAGATATCCCTGACTGCAATGCCGGGCGGCCACTACCTGTCCCTGCTGGCACAGTGGTGGACCGGCGACCTGGACCGCTTGCTGGCAGCCATTGACAGACTGGGGCCATTTCCGACGGGCAGGGACCTGGCCGCCGGTCTGGACCAGCTGGCGCAGCAATTTGAATTCGCCGGGGAGATCCGTAGCGGTGCAGCCCTCCCGGCGGAGGAAATCAAGAGCTATCTCAATTCGGGACTTCCCCTGCCCGCCCCTCTGCTGCCGGACGCCCTGGAGCGTCTGCTGCAGGAAGCGCTGGACGAACGCGACAGCGAGGCCGCCAGACTCGTAGCGACGCACATGGATGCGGACCCGGCGCTTGACGCCCGACTTGGAGCCGGCCTCGCAGCTGGACTGCAGGGCCGCCCGGATTCCGTATACGTCTTTGCTCGGGCGCAACTGGCGGCAACCGAAGACGCGACGCCGCTCTGGCGAGAACGGCTGCAGGCGGCGGCGCTGTGCTCCCTGCAAATCGCCATCTGCGAGGCGGACGGCGCCACCATTATCAACTGGCTGCGACTGATCGCCCTGGAACCGGAACATTACGGGCTTTCGGCCATCTTGCACAACGGTTTGCTGGCGGCCAGGCAAAGGGCCCACGACGACGGCGAAATCGCCCTGCATTTGCTGGAACTCGCCGTCCACCATGCCCCGGACACGCTTGAAGAACTGCTGGCGGACAGGAAACTGCTGGATACCCTGCCCGACAACATCGGACTGGTATTACGCGACCACGCCGGCGACCCCCTGTTAACCCTGCAACGACGCGGTCCGGAATTCTTCCTCATTGCCATCGCCCAGGCCACAGCGGCGCGGGTGGCGGGTGCGATCAGCAGCGCGGTCCTCGAACAGGTCTGGCTCCTGTATCGTGCCGGTCAACGGAGCAACCTGCCGGACCGTTTTCAGCCGGAAGCCATCGTGACGGCCTTGCTCGAACAGGGCCCGACATGGTTACCGGCATCGTCCCTGGGCAACATCAGCGCCCTGTTGCTGGCAGACCGGCGAGATTCATTGTTTCTCGAATTTGCGGCTCGCCTGGCGCAGGAGGACATGTTGGCGGGGACGCTGCCGGATGCGACCCATCGCAGTCAACGCAGCAGCGTGGACCTGGTGAAGTTGTTCGGTCAGTTGCCGGAGGACCTGCCACGGCAGGTCGTCGTCGACAGCAATCTTGCGCTGCTACGCATGCGCGCCTGGAACGCGGAAGCCCTGCCCCTCGCCGAAATGCTGACACGCCATTTGCAGCAGGATGAATCGCTACGAATCGGCGATGAATCTCTTTGGCAGTTGCTGGAATTCGCCGCTACGACGCGCAGCGACCTGGTCGCACGCCTTGCGGGCCGTCGGCTCTTTCATACCCGCTGCAGCTCCGTCTCCGAGCCGCAGTTGACCGCTCTTCTCCTGCGTTTGCAGGAAGCACTGGGCTGGAGCGCATCGCTGCAGGTGCAACTCACGAACTGGTGGCGGGCATGGACCCGCACTCTGGGCATGGCCGATCTGACACACCTTGATGAAGTGCTGGCCCCCAGCCGGCCTCTCATCGGCAAGCGGGAAATCGTACAGACCATCCTCGCTTTCCGGCGTATGCTGGGGACGGACGATATGCAGGAATTCGCGGCCAGAATAGACTCAGTCTTCGAATTGCTGCAACATCTGTCAAAGGCCTTTGACCCACGAAACAACGAGCGATCCGGTTTCGATGCGGAGACATTTCGTGCCGAACTCGCCGCCAACGGTGAAGAATTGTCACTAAACGCACGCGCCGTTCTGGCGCACGATCTGCGTGAACTGGCGCAATTGATCGGCACCATGGGCGACCGCCGCAGTCACAACACTCTGGTCCGCCCGAACATCGAAAGACAGTTGCTGGCAGGAGAGCACGCGCCGGAAAGCGCGGTCGACGCGTTGAAGTGGATCGCTGCCTGGCTGGAGCACAGCCAGCGGGAAGCGCCGCCGCCGCTTGGCGAGACGGCGCGAACAAACGGCGACAATTGATCAGTCCGGCAGGCCGGTCGCCTCAAGTTCCGCCAGTGTCGGGTTGGACTGATCGCGGGCCGACAGTTGCGGGTCCTCCGTCCCCCAGGGGATGTTGAGTTGGGGATCGTCCCACGCCAGTCCCTGTTCGTCCGAGTTGTCATAGTAGTTGTTGACCACGTAGGTCAGGGTGGCGTCTTCCAGCGCAAGAAAGCCGTGCGCCACCCCTTCCGGGATGAAGAGACCTGGCCCGTCGTCGGCCCCCATCTCGACAAGTTCCACCGAACGGCAGGTCGGTGAAGAACGCCGCAGGTCCACCAGCACGGCCCGGATGCGGCCGCGCGTCACAACCCAGTAGTCCACCTGGTGCCGGTGCCAGTGCAGACCCCGCAGGACCTGCTTCCGGCTGTCCGAGCGATTCATCTGCAATCGGTCCCAGTTCACCTGCGGGAACCACTCTCGCCGAAAGGTCTCCATAAACCTGCCGCGATCGTCGCTGAAGGCGCGCAAATCAACAATGCCGACGCCGGGGATGCGCCCGGATTCGCGGACAACTGAGGCTGCGTTCAAGACTCCCTGCTCCTGTTCTGCGTTGCATCCTGAAACGTTTGCAATTGACGTACACGGCGCGCAAAGTCCATGCCCTGCAGGCGACGCTCAAGCACCCAGGTGATGTAGCCGGTCAACACGCGCTCAAGGTCGTTGTGCAGGGCCTCCGGAACGCGCAGGCCGCGCAGTTGTTCCCAGGGGCTGCGTTGCAGATGCCGCATGACGCGCAAGGTTGCCTCAGCCAGCGGCAACTGACCCAGCCCGCGACCGGCGCAGCGCGGGCACACAACGCCGCCTGCAGCATGGCTGAAGAACTGGTCTTCAGCCATGATCACCTCACCACCAGGAACACAAGTCTGTAACTCGGGCCGGAAGCCCGTCTCGTCCAGCAATCTCAGCTCGAAGTGACGAACAACCAGTCGTGCATCAGCCTCGTCACAGAGCCGGTCAAGGGTGGCATCCAGCAACTCGAAGATAGCCTGCAAATCGTCGTCGCCCGCATTGGTGAAACGCTCCACCAACTCGGCTACGTGCCCGGCCCAGGCGCTTCGCTGCAGGTCCTCATGCAGGGCCTGCCATGGCTTGCGCAATTCCACCTGAACGGCCAGCCCCAGTTCGCGCCCCCGATGCACCAGCATTTCACTACGGGTGTACAGTTCCACGTGCCCGGTTTTGGCGCTGGAAGGCCGGCGCGCGCCTTTGGCAATCAAGTCAAGTCGACCGCGCTGTGGCGTCAGCACGGTGAGCAGTCGATCGGCTTCACCGAAATTGCGGCGCCGCAATATGATGGCGTCGGTGCGAAAGGTCCGCTGCCGCCGCTCCGCCAGCGCGCCGTTCACCCGATCAGCCCGGAGGGCCCGAAGCCGCGCGGCAGCAATTCCTGCAGGGCGACTTCATAGCGGATTTCGCCTTCAAGGGTTGCCACCACCACACGCATGTCGGGAGAAAACTCGTAGAGCATCTGGCGACAACTGCCACAGGGTGAACCGCCACTGCGTGTCACCACCGCGATGGCCAGAAAGTCACGGTCGCCTTCGCTGACGGCCTTGACCAGCGCCGTGCGTTCGGCGCAAAGGGTGGAAGGATAAGCGGCGTTTTCGACATTGCAGCCCCCGTAGGTCTTTCCCCCGGTCGCCAGCAACGCCGCGCCTACCGGGAAGCGCGAATAGGGGACATAGGCGTGACTGGACGCGGCGATGGCAGCCGAGACAAGCCGGGCGCGGTCCCAGTCGGCCTTCATTCGTCGCCGCCAGTTCTGCCGGTCGCTGCGGCCAGCGACTCGTCGGAGCGGGAAACCTGGACCTTGCGAATGCGGAGGCCGTCCAGCGAATCGATACGCAGGGTGAGCCCGTGGTCCGTCACTGGCAGCACTTCTCCCAACTGAGGCACCCGCCCCAGCAAATCGTAAATGAAACCACCCAGAGTGTCGCTGGAATCAGTGGGCAGGTCCACCTTGAGCAACTCGTTGACGTCGTGCAGGTCCATACTGGCGTCGATACTGTACTCTCCATCGGTCTGGCGGATGAATGCCACTTCCTCGCCGGTGTCGTATTCGTCCTGAATCTCGCCCACGATTTCTTCAACGAGGTCTTCGAGAGTCACCACGCCGGCCGTGCCACCGTATTCATCCAGCACGATGGCCAGGTGAATCTTGCTCCCCTGCAATTCCTTCAGCACCAGATCGGCGCGCCGGTCGCCGGCCACAAAGTGCGCCGGACGCATCAGAGCGGGGATCGAGGGCGGGTCATCGGCGTCGTTGTGCCAGGCGGCAAGCAGGTCCTTGGCGTAGAGCAGGCCCTCGACGTGGTCGATGTTGCCGTCATGCACCGGCAGACGGGAGTGGCCGCTGCTGACAAAGAGCCCCAACGCCTCCTGCAGGGTCGTCACGCGCGAAACGCTGACGATATCGATGCGGGGCACCATGACCTCGCGCACCAGGGTGTCGGTGAATTGCAGCACGGAGAAGATCATGGCCTTCTCCTCGTCCTCAATGGTGCCTTCCTTCTGGCCGGCGTCCACCAGGGTCATGATCTCCTGCTCGGTGACGCTACCCGCCAGCCTCGCCGCGCCCGAGACGCGCCTGAGGTAACGGTTGAGCGGAAACAATACCGCCAGCACAGGCCAGGCCAGACGCAGCAGCAGCAACCCCGTACCTGCAAGAGCCGGGGCCAGCCGGTCCGCCCAGGCGGCGCCGGACACCTGGGGAATCATGCGACCGGCGACCAGCAAAAGGAAACAGGATGCAATCACAAGCACGACCTGCGACAGGCTGTCGGCCTGCGCCGGCAGCAAGGCGCCGCGGGCGAACCAGGCGAAGGCCACCACAAGTGACAGCGAAAACGCCTGAAGTGCTACGTCCAGACGCTCTCTGGCGTCATCCAGCGAAAGCGCGCGGCGGGAGCCGACGTGGCCGACCTCCGCCAACTCCCGCTGGGTGGTCCTGTTCATATTCTTTAGCGCTGCCTGCACCAGGTTGATCAGCGCGAAAAGCAGAAACAGCGCCAGCAACAGGGCAACCTGCGCCGGCTCAGGAGTCAACATGGGACCTTTCTCCGGGTCGTGGAGGCGCAACCAAACCGGCCACGGCGTCGCAGCCATGGCGATTGCGTTCGATATGTTTGTTACAAGAATCGGGTGGGTCGCTGTCTTCGGACACAGCCTGTGGCAACCAGCAGTCGTTACGCTTGCTACACTTTAGCACGTCTGCCTGCGTCATGCAACCGGGACAAGTTCTTCCCATGACATCGTCTGCCTCGTTGCAATCAGCTCTTGAGCAACTTTGCCAGCCCGTGCGCCGCCGCGACTACCCGCATTCCCTTGCCACCATGCGCGCGCTGGCAGGCGTGTCAGGACCGGCGCAGCACGACGTCACGGCAATTGTCGTCACTGGTTCCAGCGGCAAGAGCAGCCTCAGCCATCTTCTGGCAACGCTGTTCCAGGCCGCCGAGCAGCGTTGCGGCTGTTACCTCAGTCCTCATTTGCACAGCTTCCGCGAGCGCTTTCTGTTGAACGGGGAACGCATTGACCTGGCGACCTTTTGCGAAGGCGTGGCGCTTGTGGCGCGGGCGGCGGAGAAGTTGCCCGAAACGGTCAGCACCTTTGAGCGCAGCACTGCGTTGGCGCTTTGGTGGTTTCAACAAAGCGGCGTGCCTCTGGTTGTGCTCGAAACCGGAATCGGCGGCCGTTTTGATGCCGTCAACGTGGTCGACAACTGCCTGGCGCTGTTCACACACATCGAGGAGGAGCATACGGAATGGCTGGGGGGAGACCTTGCGAGTGTGGCCTGGCACAAGGCGGGGATTTTGCGGCGAGGGGGCCACGCCATCAGCGCGCCGCAGAGCCCGGCAGTGCGGGCAATCCTGGAGGCGGAAGCGAAACGCACTGGCGCCGAACTGCATTTCACCGACCAGGACCTTTCTGAAGCCGCGTTGGACAACCTGGCCGAACGTGGTCTCCTGCCAAGGACTTCGGACCCGACGTCAACGCCGGCACCTGCCCTGCCCGGCAGGCTGGAACAGGTCACTCTCCCTGGCGGATCGCCTCTGCTCATCGACGGCGGCCACACGGCCGGCGCCGCGCGGCATCTGCGTAGATTCATCGAAAGTGAGACAGGACTGGATGAGAACATTCGTCTGGTCACCGGATTCCTGGCGGACAAGGATGCCTGCGCCTGGCTGAAGGTCTTCGACGACCCGCGCTTCCACATCACCCTGACCCGCGCGCCCGGTCACCGCTCAGCCGATCCGCAGCAGATCAAACGTACCTGCCGACTGGACCGGACGCAGATTGACGTCCAGGCGGATTTCGGGAACGCGTTGCGGCTCGCCCGCCAAAGCGACGCACAGCTGGTGGTCGTCAGCGGCTCCCTGCGTGTGGCGGCGCGTGCGCGCGAATTGCTGGGGCTGCTTTCCGATGCGGAACTGGCCGAGGCGCGTCTGACAGCGCAAGTGTTCGGCGGCGGCGCCTATCTGTCCCGTTTGCCGGACTGACGGGCGAGCCAGGCGGCGATCTCCCGGGCGGCGTCGCGCGCCTGACGGAGTCGGTCTTCCAGCGTTGGCCCCCCGTAGTCGCTGCCGATTAACGCGATGCCCGCCGGCAACTGGCGCCGCAGCGCCGCCATCCGCTGTGCATGCTGCGGTTCGTGGACTTCAAGACAGTCCGGGCCTGGCCAGCGCGCCACCCGCGCGACTCTGTGGGTGGGCGGCCAGCCCATGTTCGCCTGCAGCTCGGCGATGACCTGCGCTCCCGGAATGTCCGCCGGCACCAAACGCAGCCCCAGTTGCAGCAACACCTGGTCTGGCGGTACGCGCGAGGGATGGTCCGTCCAGTGGCAGAAGGCGAAACCTGTGTCGGGAGGCGCAGGCACGGGCAGCGGAACGTCTTCCCGCCGGTAGCCCAGGGTGACGCGCGTGATGGCGTCGTTATGAAAGTCGCGCAGGGCGGCGCCAACCTGCGGGCTCAGGGAATACAGCATGCGACCGGCGGAATGCGCCGGCACGGCAAGCAGCAGCGCAGGGGCTGTTAACACGAGGCCGTTTTCAAGGCAAATGTCGAAGCCAGAAGCGAACTGTCCCAGTGAACTGACCGCCATACGGGTAATCAGGGCGCCGGCGGGCAGTCCGTCCAAAAGGGGCCTGACCAGGGATTCGTTCCCCTCCAGCGCGGCATGCAGCCGCCGTCCGCCTTCCTGACACTGTAGCTCGAAGAAGGCCTCTTCCGGCCACGGGCTGTCCGGGAGCGGTCGCGCGACGTCCCTTTCAAAGGCCAGGGGGCCGGTGTCCAGAAGGAAACCTTCGCAGCGCTTGCTGCGGAGGCTGCCTCCGGCGCGGGGCTTCAACTCGATCAGGGCGCAGGGCAGGCCTTGACGCAGCAATTCGCAGGCTGCCGCCAGGCCGCTCAGTCCTGCACCGATGACGATGACCCTGTCTGACACGCGCTGCCCTTTCGCTGATTGCGGACTGGTCTGCGCAGTTATAAACTGCTGTGGGTCAGGCGGCCAGGGTCGTGGCCGGCCCGCTCCGACTTCAGATGAAACAGCACAGCAACATCCGGAAAACCGGGACACGATGAAAGACGCTGCGAACAAATCCGGCAGGGAAAGCGTGACGGGGCAGGCGACGCAGAACAATCTGGCTGCGGCGCACGTCGTCAACGGGATTGAAGCGCAACAACACCTCGTGCCCTGGCGCAATTTTCGGCACCTGCTCGAAACCCAGGCGCGCGTTTCGCCCGACAAAACCTTTCTCATCTTCTACGATCAGCAGGGGAAACGCAGCGAATACAGCTACGCGGCCTTTTCCGCCACCGTCGAACGCATTGCGCATTACCTTTACCATGCACTCGGCATTCGCAAGGGTGACCGGGTGGCCACGCTCTGCAGCAATCACAGCGACACGGTCCTGCTCTATTTCGCCTGCTGGTGGCTGGGTGCGGTGGTGGCGCCGCAGAACATTGACGAAGACGATCGCCGCATCGCCTTCATCCTGCGCAACAGCGAAGCCGTCGTTTGCTTCGCGCGCCAGGACCAGTTGCAGCGAGCGCGACACCTGGTTTCCCGTGGCGAAGGCGCTGGCGCCGCCAATGTTCGTCACATTCTCTCGACGGAAGCCCTGTCAACGGCGCCCGATTCTGGCCGTACGGTTGACCGGCAGATGGAATCCGGGCCAGGCCTGGAGGACGAGGCCCTGCTGGTCTACACCAGCGGCACGACCGGCGCGCCCAAGGGCGTCGTCCTGACGCAGTACAACCTGCTGGTGGACGCCAGCGGCATCAGCGCCTGGCAGGGAATCACGGGAAACCAGCGCATGATGTGCGTGTTGCCTGTCCATCACGTCAATGGCACGGTCGTCACGCTCGTCACTCCTCTGGTCACGGGCGGCTCCACCGTGCTCAACGCGCAGTTTTCCGTACACGTCTTCTGGCGCCGGATCGTTGATGAAGGCGTGCATGTCGTCAGCGTGGTGCCCACGCTCTTGCAATACCTCCTTGAACAGGCGGAACGTTTCCGGCGGGCCGGCCAGGGCAAGTTTGGGCCAGGGCTGGCCGCGGCAGACCTGAGGCATTTCCGTCACTTTATCTGCGGCGCCGGTACGCTCGCGCTCAACCTGGCGCGTGAATTTGAAGAATGCTTCAATCTCACACTGCTGCATGGTTACGGCCTCAGTGAGACCACCTGTTACAGTTGTTTCCTGCCCATCGATCTGTCCCCTGAAGACCGGCGGCGCTGGCTACTGGAGCATGGCTATCCCAGCATCGGTTGCCCCATCGCTCCCAACGAGATGGCTATTTTCTCCGCCGATGGCAGCGGGCAGCAACTGGGCGAGGGCGAACGTGGCGAAATCTGTGTACGCGGCCACAACGTCATGAAGCATTACTATCGCCGTCCCGACGCCAACGAGGAGACCTTTCGCTTCGGCTGGTTTCGCAGTGGCGACGAAGGGTTCTGGCTTGGGGACGGGTCAGGCCGCCGCTTCTTCTTCATCTCCGGTCGCATCAAGGAACTCATCAATCGCGGTGGCGTCAAGTACAGCCCGCTGGACATTGAAGAGGTCTTGCTGGAGTTGCCGGGCGTTCGCGCCGGTCTGGCCATCGCCTTCCCGAACACCTGGTACGGCGAGGAAGTGGGCGCGTGGGTGGTGCGCCAGGAGGGTACAACGCTCGACGAAGCCGGGATCCTGGCGCACTGCCGGGCGCGACTTCCCTTCGCCAAGTGCCCCAAGGTGGTCGTCTTCGGCGAGGACGTCCCGGTCACCTCGACAGGGAAATACCAGCGCCTGAGGTTGCAGGACGCCTTTGCAGCCTGGCGCGATACCCAGTTCCGCGAAAGCGACAGCACCCGGTGAGCACTGGCGGCGACCGGCGCCTCCCCCTTGCCCTTGCCCTGGGGCTGATTTGCGGGGTTTTGACAGGCCTGATGCTGCAGAATCTGTTGCTCGGCGTCCCGCCCGGCATTTTGTTGGGTGCCCTGCTCCATCGCGCCCTGAGACCGGAGAGTTAGGGCAAGCCGTGCCCACGCCCTTCACCCATATTGCCGCCGCCCAACGGCTGCTGGCCGACCCGGACCTGCCGGATGGCATGCGTAAACGACTGGCCCTGGAACTGCCCGCCTTTCTGCTGGGCAGCATCGCCGCGGACGCCACGCGCCTGCATGCACCCGGTACGCGCGAGGACACGCACTTCTATCACTACCACGAGCCGATCGACGAGCACCCCTGGCGCCTGATGCTGCAGCGACATCCAGCCCTGCTGCAACCCCGTGATGAAGCGCAGCGGATTTTTCTGGCGGGCTATGTGGCGCACCTGGCCATGGACGAAATCTGGACCCGGGAAATCATGTGGCCCCTGATGCAGGGAATCGACGAGGTAAACGAGCGGCGCCGGCGCGCCCTGGCCATCACCCTGCTTATGACGCGTTGCGATGAACGCGATTACAGAGCTATTGGTGAAGGCAGCGTCAGAGCCCTGGGGCAGGCGCAGCCGCGGGCCTGGTTGCCCTTTCTCAGCGACGGCGACCTGGTAACCATGCGCGACGTCATCCTGCGCCAGTTGCAGCAGCATAGTCAGACGCTCGACATCCTCAGCCGCCGCTGGGGTTTGACGCCACAGGACTTCAGGACGACGCTGGACGATCCGGCCATATTCGCCGCGGAAGTCCTGTCCTGGATACCCGAGAGACAACTGCGTCAGGTGGAACGAAACATGGACTTCTGCATGCGCGCCCAGTTGCAGGACTGGTTACGGGAACAGGCGCTTCAGTCTTCCAGCACGGCGCTGACGCGAAACTGATTGTCCTCCGCGTCCGGCGCATTGGCGATCACTTCCTCCGGCGTCAGCGCTGCCCCGACCTGGTCCGCGCGCAAAACGTTGCGCAGGGGCAAAACGGAAGCGGTGGGTTCGACGTGGTCGCTGTCCACTTCCTGCAGCTTGCGAAAGTGGTCCAGGCAGGCGGAGAGCTGCTCCGCAAACAGCGTGACTTCATCCTCGTCCAGGTCCAGACGCGCCAGAGCGGCGATTTCCCGTACGGCTTCCGCTGTCAATTCCATGAGACAACCCAGGCGATCGACACAAGACTCCCGACCAGAGTATAACATCAGCCCCGATCTTCCAGAGTTTACAGAATGCGTGCGGCAAGTTAAGATGCATCGCCGGTGCACAGCCTGGATGCACGGCACCTGGGAACAGGGGGCGGATTGAGAAAGTTCCTGTTTGTGTCTCTGCTGGCCTTGCTGATGGTCAGCACATCCCTTGCCCAGGAATCACCGGGCCCGCGTATCGAGATCACAGGCATCAACCCAGGTGGCCTGCCGCGCGTCGGCGTAATGGTCAACGCCTTCGACAATCTGGGTCAGCCGCTGCCGAACCTTACTGTAGAGGACTTTCGCATAACCGGCGAACTGGCGCCGCATGCCAGGGTCAGCAGCGTCGTCAGTTTCAGCGACCCCGAGGCGGTGCCCATCAGCGCCATGCTGGTCATTGACGTCAGCACCAGCATGGCGGGCGAACCCATCGAGGAAGCGAAGGAAGCGGCCGCAGCCTTTGTCAATTCGATGGCCGCGGATGACCCGGTCGCTGTTTTGACCTTCTCATCCAGAGTCAACCTGATCCAGAATTTCACGACCAACCGCGAAGACCTGCTGGCCATCATCGACGGGCTGGCCTATGGCGGCAAGACCCTGCTCTACGACGCCACCATGCAAGCCATCGCGCTTGCCGCCGCCATCGACAATCCGCGACGCGCCATCATTCTGCTCAGTGATGGCGTGCATTACGACGACCAGGGCCGTTCAACGGTCAACAGGGCACAGGCGAACCTGACCGCCGTGGTGGAAGGTGTGCCAGTTTATACGATCGGGCTCGGCTATGGCGCGGACCGCAGCTATCTGGAACAACTTTCCACGGACACCAACGCTTTCTTCAGTGAATCCCCGACTCCGCAAGAACTGAATGCCATTTACACCGGCTTGGCCGATCTGCTGCGGACCCAGTACGACATAACGCTTGAGGTGGACGTGCCGCTCGATGGCCGCGTCTGGCAACTCGAGCTGGAAGTGGACACGCCCTGGGGACCCGTGAGCAGCACGGGCCGGTTGCGCGCTCCGGTACCGGTACCGGTCTTCACCTTCGCGCCCTTCAACCAGCCCGTCCGCGAACCCCTGGAAATCGAGCCCGAAATCGTTGCGGATGACGGGATAGCGGTCGTGGCCGTTGCGGTTGACGACCAGCCACCGGAAACGGTCGCCGGCCCGCCTTTCGCCGTCCTGGTCGACCCGGTGACGCTCAGCCCCGGTGACCACAGCCTGACTTTCAGCGCGACGGACCGCGATGGCGACAGAGGCAGCGCAACACTGGAATTCAGCGTCGCCGCCCTGCCGCCAGAAGTCCGTCTCGATCCGGAGCCGGGCGGTGAGCTGGATGAAGCACAGACCTACACCCTGGAAGTCGGGGGCCAGACACCTCTCGAGTCTGCCAACTGGCGCCTTGATGACGGCGCAGCCCTGCCCCTCGACGCCGCCCTGAGTTTCACAATCGACCCCAACATTCTTGAGCCGGGCGAGCACAGGTTGCAACTGGAAGTCAGCAACGCTGGCGGCGTGACCAGCAGGCCCGACTATTCCTTCACTGTGCCACCCCTGCCCATCCGCTTTGAAATTGAGGGCCTTGAAGAAGGCGAGCTGCTGGAAGACAGCGCAGAAATAGGCGTGTCGGTGCAGAGTAGCCAGTTCCCGGTCACTGACGTCGAATACGCCCTCAATGACGTTCCGGTGCCGGACATAGATGACCGTGTTTTCCTGCAGGCCGCCGAGCTTGTGCCCGGTTCCGCCCGCCTTGAAGTCCGCGTGCGCAGCGCCGGCGGCCAGGTTGAGACGGACTCGCTTGAATTCGAAGTCGCCAGCCTGCCGCTGGAAATCGGTCTTGCAGACTTGCCGCCCGGCACGTCTATCGATCGTGATGTTGACCTGGACGTTTCAGTGAGTGGCCAGGGCAGCGACTTCGAGCTGGAAGTTCTGCTGGACGGCGAGCCTCTGGTCCTGACGGAGGCCAGAATTCCGCTGGAAGTCCTGCAGCTCGCCCCCGGTCAACACAGTCTGGTAATTCGCGCACGGGATGAGTTGGGGAATGTCGGAGAAGAAAGCTTCACCTTTTCAGTGAGCCCGGGGCCGGCGCAGACCGCCACCCAGGCCCTGGCTTACCGCCAGGCCACCCAGGCTTCCATTGAGCGACGCGCCACGTCCGCGGCGCGGTCGACACAAGTCTCGTCGCAGAACCGCGCCCGTGCCAGCGCCACGGTCGCCGCGCTGGCCACGGCCACCCAGGTCGCCGCCGTGCAAATGGCCACGGCCGCCGCGGAAGCCACTGTAGTCGCCCAGGCGACCGGCACGCAGGCCGCTATTGAGGGCCAGGCCACTGCTTCCGCCCGCTCGACCGCCTTTGCGCAAAGAAATCGCGAGCACGTTGCCGCTACCCAGGTAGCACGCGCCATGTCGACCCAGGTCGCTGCAGAGCAACAGGCGACGGCTGTTGCCCGGGCCACCGCCACACAGATCGCCGTAGAGTACAGGGCCACGCTCGACGCGGAATCCACCGCAGTTGCCCTGGCGACGGGTACCCAGGTCGTCGTCGAGCGCCAGGCCACCGTAGCAGCCCGCTCGACCGCCTTTGCGCAAAGAAACCGACGGCGTGTCACGGCGACGTTGGCCGCGCGCGCCACATTTACCCAGGTTGCTGAAGAGCAACGAGCGACAAGGGTCGCCGAAGCCACGGCCACCCAAGAGTCTCTTGAGCAGATCAGGACTGCCACGTCGGTAGCCGGGGCCACTGCCACGCAAGTTGCCACACAGCGCATCGCCACGGCCACCCGCGCCGCCGAAGCCACCGCCACGCAGGAGTCTCTTGAGCAGATCAGGACTGCCACTTCGGTAGCCGGGGCCACTGCCACGCAAGTTGCCACACAGCGTATCGCCACGGCCACCCGCGCCGCCGAGGCAACCGCCACGCAGGAGTCTCTTGAGCGCATCGCAACAGCCACGTCTGCAGCCGAAGCCACCGCCACCCAGGTCGCCACGCAGCGCATCGCCACCGCCACCCGCGCCGCCGAGGCAACCGCCACGCAGGAGTCTCTTGAGCGCATCGCAACAGCCACGTCTGCAGCCGAAGCCACCGCCACCCAGGTCGCCACGCAGCGCATCGCCACCGCCACCCGCGCCGCCGAGGCAACCGCCACGCAGGAGTCTCTTGAGCGCATCGCAACAGCCACGTCTGCAGCCGGGGCCACTGCCACACAGGCCGCCACGCAACAGATCGCCACGGCCACCCGCGCCGCCGAGGCAACCGCCACGCAGGAGTCTCTTGAGCGCATCGCAACAGCCACGTCTGCAGCCGGGGCCACTGCCACGCAAGTTGCCACACAGCGTATCGCCACCGCCACCCGCGCCGCCGAAGCCACCGCAACGCAGGAGACTCTTGAGCGGATCGCGACAGCCACGTCTGCAGCCGAGGCCACTGCCACCCAGGTCGCCACGCAACAGATCGCCACGGCCACCCGCGCCGCCGAGGCCACCGCCACCCAGGTCGCCACGCAACGCATCGCCACCGCCACCCGCGCCGCCGAAGCCACCGCCACCCAGGTCGCCACGCAACAGATCGCCACCGCCACCCGCGCCGCCGAGGCCACCGCCACCCAGGTCGCCACGCAACAGATCGCGACGGCTACCCAGGCATCCATAGCGCGTGGCGCCACATTGGCAGCCATTGTCGATGAGGCTGCCCGCCTTGCCCTTGACGCAAGTGCCAGGGCCACAGAACGAGTCGACGCCACTTCAACGGCCGTCGCCCAGGCGACGGCGACACAGATCGCTGAACAACAGATGGCTACGGCCACCGCTGCAGCTGCGGAGGCCGCCACCCGGACTGCTGCCAAACGCAGCGCCACACTGGAGGCGGTCGTCAGTGCCGCCGAATCGCTGAATCGCCAGGTTGAAGCCAGGGCCACGGAACGTGTGGTCGCGACGGCGGCGGCCAGTCAATTGACCGCCACGGCGGCACAACGCGCCAGGGAGTCCCTGCAAGCGACACAGACCGCGGCGGCTCAGTCTACGGCAGACGCCCGCGGCACAAAGAGCGCCCTGGCATCGACCGAAGCTGTGGCCATGGCGACTTTCGACACGCAGTCTACGCAGGAAGTGCTCGCGGCAACGCAGCGGGCCCTGGGAATCCGCTCGGAACGGGCCACGGCCACGGCCCAGGCCGACATTGATGCGACCGCGACAGCCAGGGCCGCGAATCTGCTGGAAGCGCTGGCAACGGAAGCCGCCCTGGCGACCGAAGCAGCCCAGGTGACCCCCACGCAGACCCCGTCCCCTGAGCCCACCGAGCTCGCGCCGAGCGAAACGCCTACGACTGAGCCGCCAGTAGCAAGTATCACGCCGGCAGGGACGCTGGTGCCGGCCCAGGCCGAGACCACGCCTGCAGAAGGTCTCATCACGCCGGTCGTCGTCCTATGCGCGGCACTGGGCCTGGTCGGGTTACTCGGTCTGTTGTTGATCTTCTCGCTGCTAAGGGGCGGGAGCCGCCGGCGCTAAAGCGGGAGCGGTCTTCGAAATCAGGCGAGAATTTGGCGCAGGGTCGCCTCGTCGACGTTGCCGCCGCTGATCACCAGCGCTGTGGGACGGCCATCCACCTCCACAGCGCCGGATAGCAGCGCGGCGATCGTCACCGCGCCGCCGCCCTCGACCACCTGGCCATGCTCCAGCAACATCCAGCGCATGGCCGCGGCAATGGCCTCCTCGGGTACCAGTACGATTCGGTTGACGAAACGCCGCACCAAGGCAATCGTCATTGAGTCAGGTTCCACCTCACCGGACAGGGCCTCGGCGAGGGTGTCCCATCGCTGTGGCAGGTCGCTGCCATGGTACAGGTTGGCCATCCCCGGCGCAGAGCGGGCACAGACCCCGATGATTTCCAGCGTCGGCCGCAGCGTCCCGAGCGCCATTCCGATTCCCGAGATCAGACCGCCCCCGCTCACTGGCACCAGCACCCGTTCCAGGTCCCGCAGATCGTCCAGCAGCTCAAGACCGATGGTGCCGGCCCCGGCAATGACCCGGGCGTCGTTGTAGGGAGAAATGAAGGTCAGATTCTGCTCCCGCTGGCGACGGCGGGCCTCCGTCTCGGTCTCGTCATAGGTGCTGCCGAACAGTTCCGCCTGGGCTCCGAAACGCCGCACGCCCTCAATTTTTTGCTGCGGTGTGTGCGCCGGCATCAACAGGCGGGCCTCAATACCACGCCTCTGCGCCGCCCAGGCGACGCCCTGGGCATGGTTGCCCGAGGAACAGGCGATGACCCCCCGTTCGCGGGCCGCCCTGTCCAGCAGCAACAACGCGTTGAGCGCCCCTCGCAGCTTGAAGGAGCGGGTGGGGTTGCTGTTTTCCAGCTTCAGCCAGACCTGATCGCCCAGGTCCTGCGCTTCCTGCAAGGGCGTCGGCCGCAACCAGGGCCTGAGTCTCTCGCGGGCCGCGGCAATGTCCCTGAGTTTCAGCATGTGCTTCCCTTCGCCCGGTCGTCAGAGCCAGATAGTAACGCTATACTGCCAGCCCACGCTTCGCATTTCTTGTCAGCAAACCAGGGTGAGAGGGAACTTCCGGTGAAACTGGTCACGTTCACGCACAACGGGCGTCGTCAGCTGGGCGAGGTCGTTGGCGACGAGGTCTATGGTCTGGCGTCAGCCGATACCATGCGCATGCAGGACATGATCGCCCGCGGCATCACGCCCGGACGCGTCAGCCAACGTTTCCGGCTCGAAGACGTTGCGCTCAACGCCCCCCTGCGTCCCGGCAAGATCATCGCCATCGGCCGCAACTATGCCGAACATGCCCGCGAGACCGGCAACGAACCGCCCCCCCGGCCCCTGATCTTCGCCAAATTCCCGAGCGCCATCATCGATCCTGGCGCCACCATCACCTGGGACCGCGCCGTGACAAAGGAAGTGGACTGGGAAACCGAGCTGGTCGTGGTCATCGGGAAACGCGCCCGTCACGTCAGCGAGGAAAATGCCCTGCAGCACGTCTTTGGCTACACGGTCGGCAATGACGTCTCGGCGCGCGACCTGCAGCATCGCACGGACGGCCAGTGGACCCGCGGCAAAAGCCTCGATACCTTTTGCCCGCTGGGACCGGCGATCGTCACCCCGGACGAGATCGCCGACGTGCAGGACCTGGGCCTGACCACCGACGTCAATGACGAGCGCATGCAGGACGGCAACACGCGCGACATGATCTTCAGGGTCGCCTACCTCATCCATTACTGCTCGCAAATGTTCACGCTGGAGCCGGCCGACATCATTATGACCGGCACACCCTCCGGCGTCGGCGAGGGCCGCTCGCCGAAACGTTACCTGCAGGACGGCGACGTCGTGCGCTGCTGCGTGGAAGGGATCGGGACGCTGGAGAATCCCTGCGTCGAACTGGACAGCAGCGGCTGAGTCAATCCAGCGGATAGAGGCTGCAGCCGCCGTCCACGGTCAGCACCGAACCGGTCATGTAACTGGCGGCGTCACTGCAAAGAAAGAGAAAGGCATCCGTCACGGCGTCGAGCGGCTGCAAAAAGCCCAGAGGTATGGCGCGTCGCGCGCGCGCCTGATACTCCGCATCGCTGTCCCATTGCTTTCTGGCCATGCCGGCGTTGACGATGCCCGGGGCAATGGCGTTGGCACGAATGCCTTGCTGGGCCAGTTCGCGCGCAAAGGAACGCATCAATTGATTCATGGCGGCCTTGCTGGCGTTGTAGGCGCCGATCTCAGGCCAGGGCGTTTGCGCCACCCAGGACGTGGTAAAGACCAGTTGGCCGGCGATGTCGTCCGCCAGCATGCTGCGCGCCGCCGCCCGACCCAGCAGGAAGGCCGCGGTGACGTTGACATCCTGCGTACGCTGCCAGTCTTCCAGTGCGTAGTCCAGCAACAGACCGGGAACGACCATTCCGGCGTGGCAGAGCGCCACGTGCAGGGGGCCGAACTGCGCATGGGCCTGCACTACCAGGTGGTTGACGTCCTCTTCCTGCGTCAGGTCGGCGCGGCAATAGAAGACTCGTTGCATGGCGGCTCCGGCCTGCTCCAGTCTCGCAAGCGCCTCGTCGCCATCAAGGACGTCATTGACGGTCAGGCTCGCGCCATGCCGTGTCAGTTTGCTGACGACGCCGCAGCCTATGGCGCCGGCACCGCCGGATATGACGATGTGTTTGTCGGCCAGCGCGTCATCACGAAAAGTCATGACCATTACTCCCCGGTCAGATTTGCGCCTGAAAGTGTAGCCGCGAAGCCCTGTTGCCGCGAACCCCACCTTCATAATGATCCGGCGAACGCTATACTTCGGGCGTTCAGGAGGCGTTGTGCGCGTCATCAGCGACAATCCCGCCCGGACGCAGCGGGCCGGCGTGGCGCTCGGCAAGCTTCTGCAACCGGGCGACCTCATTTGCCTCAGCGGCGCCCTGGGAGCGGGGAAGACCTGCCTGGCGGCGGCCATTGGCCGGGGCTGGGGCGCGCGGCCGCCCCTGACCAGCCCGACCTTCACGCTGGTCCATGAGCACAGCCGCTGCGCAGACGACGGCGTGCTCTATCACGTCGACTGTTACCGTCTTGGCGATGCCCGAGAAGCCATGCAGGCGGGGCTTGAAGACGCGCTGTCCGGCCAGGGCCCTGCCCTGATTGAATGGCCGGAACGCATCGGGGAGGCGTTGCCTGTGGAACGACTGTGGGTCTCGCTGGAAATCATGGGCGCTGCAAAACGCTGCGTTCAGCTGAAGGCCAGGGGTGAACGTCACGAAGGTCTGCTGAATGCCTTTCGGGCGCAGGCATTGTGAGCCCGGACATGTTGCTTGCCATCGACAGCGCGACCCAACGCATCAATCTCGCCCTTCATGACGGCCACGAAGTGATCGCCGAACACAGTTGGCGCAGCGCAAAACATCACAGTGCCGCGTTGCCCCCTATGGTTGAACGCATGCTGGCGCAGGGTGGAGCGGAACTCTCCGCCATGGCGGTCGCATCCGGACCGGGTTCCTTCACCGGCCTGCGGATCGGCGTGGCCTTTGCCAAGGGCCTGGCAGCAGCACGGGGCATACCCCTGGTCGCCGTCAGTACCCAGGACATTCTGGCCGCGGCCCTGCCTCCCTGCCCCGATCACGCATTGCTCATCCTGTTGTCTGCAGGACGCAAGCGCTACATTGCGTCGCGTTTTAATTGCTGCAAGGGCCGCTGGCAGGCGAGTGGCGAAGAGACGTTGACGGACCTGGAAACCCTGTTGCAACCCCTGGCGACGCCGACCTTTGTTGCCGGGGAACTGGACGCCTGCGCCCGCGACAGGCTGACACGGGCGCAGGCGTCGGGCTCGCCTTTGCAACTGGCGTCGCCGGCGCATTCCCTGCGCCGCGCCGGCTTCCTGGCGGAAATCGCTCTGGCGCGTTTGCAGGAGGGTCCGTCGGAAGACTTTGCTCCAGGCGTGGTCACGGCCCGCTACATCGCCACGCGTGACACGCCATGAGTGTGCAATTGCGGCCCATGCGCCCTGAAGACATCGACCAGGTGGCAGCCATCGACGTCCATTGCTTTCGCCCTCCCTGGCCCAAACATTCCTGGCGCGACGAAATTGGCATGCCCAATCACAGCCACCTGGTCGTTCTCTGCGACGGTCTGATACCCCGGCCGCCAGGCTGGCGCCGCCACCTGCGATGGCCAGGGGCCCGGACGTCAGAAGAGCGAATCGTCGGCTATGGCGGCATGTGGCTGATTGCCGGTGAAGCGCATATCAGTACCCTGGCCACACATCCGCAGCACCGCGGCCTTGGCTACGGAGAATTGTTGCTGGCCGCCCTGATTCGCCGGGCGCTGGCGCGTCAGGCCAGGTGCGTGGTGCTGGAAGTGCGCGAAAGCAACCGCGTGGCCCGCAATCTTTACCACAAGTACGGCTTTCGTCTCTATGGCATGAAGGCCGGCTACTATCGCGAAGGCAACGAAGACGGCTGCGACATGCGCCTGGAGATCGTCGACGCAGACGTCCGTGAACAGGTGTTGCAACACTGCAACGCAATTCGCGCCAGGGTGAAACACGTGGATGCGTTCAACCTGATGCCGCAGTTTCTCAGCGCCTGACCATGCGGATTCTGCTCGTGACGTCCTGGTTTGAACCTGATTCCGGCGCGGCCTCCGCCCGATTCTCCCAGTTGGCCCACTTTCTGGCATCCCGCGGCCACCAGGTGACGGTGCTCGCGCCCATGCCTCATCACCCCCAGGGTCGCATCGCAGACGGTTATCGCGGCGTCTGGACAAGGGTGGAAGTACGCGGCCAGGTGCGCGTCGTGAGAGTTTGGTTGTGGGCCTCGCCATCGGCACGTATTCGCCGTCGACTGATGACCCAGCTCAGTTTTATGGCTGGCGCACTGCTACGGGGTTGGTCGCTGCCGCGGCCGGACCTGCTGCTCATCGAATCCCAGCCTCTGCCCACCGGACTGGCCGGCATGCTGCTGGCCCGCTGGCTGCGCGCTCCCTACGTACTCAGCGTAAGCGACCTTTGGCCGGACCATCTGCTCAGCCTCGGCGCCATGCGAGAATCGCATGCGCTCTTCCGCCTGGCGCGGCAAGTCGTCGACAGCCTGTATCGCCATGCAAGGGCAATCGTGACCATCAGCCCCGAATGGACGCGCAGGATAGCCGGGCGCGTCCGGCCGACGGCGGAGTTGCAAACCCTTTACTTCATGGTCGATCTGCAGCGTCTGCGCCCCGACCTTTGCGGAGGGGATTTCCGGAGACGTCACGGGCTGCAGCACCATCAGATCGTCGCCTGCATCGGCACCTTCGCCACCCAGTATGATTTCGATCTGCTGCTACAGGCTGCCCGGCACCTGGAGTCCCGCGATCATCATGTTTTTCTTCTCGTCGGCGATGGCAGCCAGCGCGGCATCCTGCGCGATGCGGCCGCAAACGTCAGACACATATCCTGGATGACACGTGAGGACATTCCCTCCGCCTGGGCGGCTGCCGACGTTTCCTGTTTTGCCCTCCGCGGACACGAACTCCACCAGGGAGCGTTGCCGGCGCGTCTTTTCGAATCGCTCGCCAGCGGTACGCCCGTTGTCGCTGCCTGCGCCGGCGAATCGGCGCGCATCATCCGCGAAAGCGGCGGCGGCATCGCGGTCAGTCCGGGCGACGTCGCGGCATTCACCGACTCCATCGTTCAGTTGCTGGATGATGAGGACATGCGCCAGCGTTGCGGCCGCGACGGACGCGCCTGGGCCGGGGACAACGTCGACGTAGAGGTCCAGTGTCGACGTTACGAAGGAATCCTGCTTAGGGCAGCCGGAAAGGAAGGGGCGACATGAGCGCGATTGTGGCCATTGGCGGCGGCGGCATGGTGGAAGGCGAAAACCTGCTCATCGACGAGCGCATCGTCGGGCTGACCGGGGTGGACCGACCCCGGGCGCTCTTCATCGGGACTGCCAGCGGCGATGACCCGGAAAAGGAAGACGATTTCCACAGACATTACGGCGACCGTCTGGGCTGCCACACGGACTCGCTGACCTTACTGCGCGATCGCCCATCGACCGACGCCATCGGCCGCAAGTTTGCCTGGGCCGACCTGATCTACGTGGGCGGCGGCAACTCCCTGCGCATGTTGAAACTGTGGCGCCGCCTGGGGATTGACCATCACTTCCACGAGGCGCGCGATCGCGGCTGCGTGCTGGCAGGGCTGAGCGCGGGCGGGCTGTGCTGGTTCCGTTACGGTTACAGTGCCTCACGCCGCTACAACAACCCCGACAACTTTCCCTATATCCGCGTACGCGCCCTCGGTTACTTCAACGCCGTTTTCTGCGCCCACGCCGTCGTCGAGGAGCGCCTGGAGCCCTTCCGTGAATTCATGCGGGGTCAGAGCTGCGTCGGTCTGGCGCTCGACGACCATTGCGCCATCGAGATCATCGATGACCGCTGGCGCATCCTCCGGAGTCGTGAGGACGCCCATGCCGAGCGCATCTGGCAGCGTCGCGGTCAGTTGTACGGTGAAGTGTTGACGGACAGGAATCCGCGACCGCTGACTGAGTTTTTGCAGCGCTGACCGGCTCAGCCCTGTGTTTCGCCCCGTTCGCTTGAGGACGTGCGGTCCAGCAAACCCACCAGGTCCGTGCCAAAGGTGCTTGCCAGACTCGTGCGCCGCTCATCCAGCAGGGCCTCGTCCACCTCGACGCCCAGACCGACGCCATCCGGCACCAACAGGTGACCCTGGTCGTAGCGCAACGGCTCCCTGACCACGTCGGCCGTGTAGAGTTCCGGGCCCGTGTTGTCCGCCGGATAGTCCAGTACGCGTGCGACCGCGCCCAGGTGCGCCACGCCCGCCGTGCCCAGATTGAGCTCCTGGGTGGTGCCAATGAGTACGCTGGCGTGGGCCGCCTCGGCCAGGGCGATGGCGCGCAGGCAGGGCCGCAGGCCGCCCAGAACGTAAGGTGAGACGTTGAGAATGTCCACACAGCCGCCGCGCAGCAACTGCCAGCCATGCCAGAGATGGTTGACGTGCTCGGAGACCGGCCAGCGACTGCGGCGCCGGAATTCCGCAAGGCCAGCGTAGTCCTCCTCCGGCGCCGGGCTCTCGATGAGCATCCAGTCCGTCAGTTCGGCATAACGCTCGGTGGCGGCCAGCGAACGACGCCAGTCCAGCAGGTTCGAAAAGTCGATGGACTTGATGCGAATGCTGTCGCCGAAGCGCTCGCCAAATGCCCCGAAGAATCTCAGGTCTGCCTCCACATTCGCCCCCACGTAGACGCGAATGAGATCGAAGCCCCGCTCGGCCATTTCTGCAATGCGCTCCAGATTGGACGAGATCTCGGCCTGTGAGCGCATGCGAAAAATCGGGTAGCACACCTTGAAGCGATCGCGCAGGGCGCCACCCAGAAGGGAGTGCAACGGGACTCCAGCGCGCCGCGCCTGCAAGTCGTGCAGCGCCAGGTCAATGCCCTGCCGCACCAGGCCGGAGCGGCTGTACTTGTGGCCCTCGACGGTGTAGGCGCGCTCCATCAGCTCTTCTATCGGGGCAATGTCGCGCGCGTCCATGCCGACCAGCAGGTCATTCAACGCCCCTTCCAGGTTGGCCAGGTCCATCTGGTAGAGCGGTAAATGCGACAGATCGCTCATTTCGCCCCAGCCCGTCCAGTCCCCCGCCGCGTCGAGACGCACGATGACGTGGCGATTGTCAATGCCGGTGCGGCGCGGAATCATGACCGGAATCAGATGGATGCGTTCGATTTTCATGCGCTACCCCATTCGTTCAGTTCGTCGGATTTTGCACGCCAGCCACCGCTCCCCCCCGCACCGTGCCAAATGAGGGTCAGGTCCGCCGGGAGCCGATTCCCAAGGATCAAGGCTGTGTTGGGACCGTCGCTGCGTGCGTAATGCCCCTCGACCCAGTCCATGTCGTAGCCGCCCCGCAACTTTCGCTGGCGCAGACGCTCGCGCGTCAGGTCAACGTCCGTCTCGAGGAAGATGCCGAAATTGGCGAGCTCGCGCAGGTCGCGCCAGCCCGGCGCGTCCAGCAGCACGTAGTTGCCCTCCAGGATGAGGGTGGACTCCGTGACGGCGATGGCATCCTCTACCGGATCGTGGATGTTTCGGTCGTAGAGCGGCCAGCGGAGGTCTTCCCCGCGTCGCAGGGCTTCCAGCTTTTCGCGTATCCCCTGCAGATCGAAACTCTCGGGCGCGCCCTTGTAATCGTGCATCAGGCGTTCCTGGCCGTTTCGCAGGATCGTGCGTCGCTTCATGACCTTGTTGGGGAAATGAAAGCCGTCGATCGACAGGGCCTGCGCGGTGAGCAGTTCATCATCCTGGCGGGACAGCCACTCCCAAAAGGCCGCCAGAATAGACTTGCCGGACCCGGCCGTCGCGCCCAGCAGCACGATAAAGGGCGGTGTTGAGTCGCTCGCCAGGCGGGTCAAATGCCGCAGAAGCGGTCGATGCAGCGTCTCGATCTCCCCGTCGTCGAAGACCGCCCGATCCACGAAGCCGCTGACTTCCAGTTCCAGTTCCACTCAGTCACACCCGTTTGTCGCCGCAGCGCGGCCAGTCTAACGCAAGAACGCGCTGCGAGTGACCCGTTTACTCGCGCAGCCAGCCGGCGAGTTCGTTTTGGATCAACGCGCCAAAAAGGCGCAGCGCCCCGTCACTGTCGTTCAGACAGGGCACGGTTGAGAGGTGCTCGCCGCCCTCTTCCTCAAAGACTTCGCGCAGTCCGATGGACAATTCCTCAAGCGTCTCCAGACAGTCCGACACGAAACCGGGCGCCACGACGACAATGTTACGCACGCCCGAGCGGGCCAGTTCGCGTACCCTGGGTTCGGCGTAGGGTTGCAGCCATTCTTCCCTGCCGAAGCGGGACTGGAAGACCATCTCCAGCTTGTCGCCTTCGGGCCCCATGCGCCCTTTCATCAGGTCCAGGGTTCTTTGGCACTGCTCAAGGTAAGGGTCCCCGAGTTCGATGTTGCTGGCAGGCAAGCCATGAAACGAGACGAGAACGAGTTCCGCTTCCCAGGCCAGCGAATTCAAATGACCCTGCAGGCTGGCGCAGATCGCCTTGATGTAAAGGGGATGGTCGTAAAAAGAAGGCACGGTACGGATGGCGGGCTGCAGGCGCATGCCCTTCAGGACGTCGAAGGCCTTGTCCTGCACACTGGCCGTCGACGTGGCTGAATACTGCGGATACAGCGGAAAAATCAGAATGCGGTCGCAACCCGCTTCTCTCAGGGCGACGATCCGCTCTTCCATTGAAGGGGTGCCGTAGCGCATGGCCCAGTCAATGTGCAGCTCCGGAAATCGGTCCAGCGCTTTCGCGATCCCGGCGCACTGGTCACGGGTAATGGTCTTGATCGGCGATTCGTTTCGTTCCCGGTCCCAGATTTTGGCATAGGCCCTGCCAGACCTGAAGGGGCGACGTGGCAGCACCAGGCCGTGGAGAATGAGCCACCAGGGCAGTCGCGCGGTTTCAATGACCCGTCGGTCCCACAGAAATTCAGCCAGATAGCGGCGCACGGGCCAGTAACCTGTGCCATCTGGCGTCCCCAGGTTGACGAGCAGAACGCCGACCCTGCCACCCGCCGCGGTGGTAGCGTCAGACGTTGCGGTTCCGGGTTCGGGCATGAACATCCTGTCCTGAAGATGCGGACCGTCAAGGCGACCAGTCTAGCCGAAAAGGATGCCAACAATAACCGTGGGAAAATGAAAGTCCCCGCCCTTGCTGGTAAGCAAGTCCCTGTCTGGCTATAGTTTGCCAATGATCGCTTCCAGGCCCTTGTTTCTCATCAAAAGCCAGACAGTGTCCAGGAAAACAGTTTGACCTCGCCCAATAACGAACTGGCGGGCCGCGTCGCCATCATCACCGGCGCCGGGCGCGGCATCGGCCTGGGCATCGCCCGCGCCTTCTGCGCAGCCGGCGCCACCTGCGTCATCGCCGAACTGGAACCTGCAGCTGGCGAGGCGGCCGCGCAGCAGTTGCAGGAGTGCGGCCACAGCGCCTGGGCGCAGCAATGCGACGTGCGCTCCAGAGAGAGCGTGGATGCCCTGGTCGAGGCCGTGTGGCAACGCCATGGGCAGGTCGACATCCTGGTCAACAACGCCGGCATGAACCTCATCAGCCCAATTGAGAGCCACCCGGACAGCGACTGGCAACTGCAGATTGACGTGATGCTGAACGGCGTCTTCATTTGCACCCGCGCCGTAGGTGCCGTCATGTTGCGCCAGGGGTCGGGGGTCATTTTGAACATCAGTTCCATCGCCGGTTACGGCGCCTGGCCACTGCGTGCCGCCTACGATGCCGCCAAGGCCGGCGTCATCAGCCTGACTGAAAACATCGGTTGCGAATGGGCGCGGCGTGGCGTACGCGTCGTCAGCGTCGCCCCGGGCGTTACCCGCACCAACATTTTGCAGTCCCTGGTCGAACAGGGCGTAGCGTCGCTGGACCAGTACGAGCGACGTACGCCCATGGGTCGCGTGGCGGAAGTGGAAGAGATCGCCAGTGTGGCGCGTTTCCTCGTCAGCGACCGCGCCAGCTACATCACCGCGACCACGATTGCCGTGGACGGCGGCTGGATCGCCTGGGACGGCCTGCCGGCCAGGGAGGCCCGATGAGCCCGCGCTTTCCAGGTCAGGTCGCCCTGATTACCGGGGCATGCGATGAACTGTGTCTCACGCTCGCCCGCGCCTTTCTGCAGGAGGGCGCCCAGGTGGCGCTGGCCGGGAGCGACGGCCGGGGCGGCAGTGCGGTCGAGGCCATCGGTGCGCGTTGGTACGCCCTGGACCTGCGGGACCATGAGGCGACAAAGGCCGTCATTCGCAGCGTTGTTGACCAGCTGGGCGGGATAGACATCTGGCTGCACCACACTTCGCCTTCGGACGGCAAATCCGTGGCCGCCGGGCTGGACGACATTTCCTGCTGCGCGCGATTCGTCGCCGGGAACATGCAGTGCGGAGGAAACGGGCGTGTCATCTTCCTGGCGTCCGTGGCGGGCCTCTTCGCACCGGCCGGGCAGGCGCTGCGCAATTCCAGGGAGGCCGGCCTGTACATGCTGATGAAGTCGCTGGCGGTGGACTGGGCGCCACTGGGCCTGCGCGTCAACGCGATAGCCCGGGGAGTCGTGCAGGATGGCGCGAACCCGCCCGACGAGCACTACTTGGGGCGCGTTCCGCTGGGCAGGGCGGCGCGGCCGCAGGAACTGGTGGAAGCAGCGCTGTTTCTCGCCGATGAAAGGGAGTCTTCCTTCGTCACCGGAGAAGCGTTGCGGGTTGACGGGGGCTGGACGGCCTATCACCTCTTCCATCCCTTTGACGACGCCTTCTAACAGGATCGTTCTGCCGGCAAAACGCGGATTGCGCATTCCATGCGCGCAGCCAGCCTGCCAACACTTTTGGATGCAGGGGGAGAGCTGTCATGGGCTTGCTGGAAGGAAAGGTCGCCATCGTCACCGGAGCCGGCCAGGGTCTCGGGCTTGCCATCGCGCGCGAATTTGTAGCGGAAGGCGCGGCCGTGGCCATGCTGGAGCACAACGCTGACACCCTGGCGGACGCAAGCGCCGAAATCAAGGCGTCAGGGGGCGCGGTCCTGGCGCGGCATCTCGACGTCAGCGACTACGAAGCCTACGCCGCCGCGGTCACCGAGACAATCGCCTGGCGCGGCAAAATCGACGTGCTGGTCAGCAACGCCGCCTTCTCCATCCAGGATTCCATTTTCGACAGCAGCCTGGAAGACTGGCGCCGCGTGATAATGGTTGACCTTGAGGCCGTCTACATGGGCGCGAAGCTGGTCGTGCCGCACATGGCGGCGCAGCGCAGCGGCCGCATCATCAACATCGCCTCCATCCAGGCCTTCGCCATGACTCCCGGGCTGGGCGCGTATAACGCAGCCAAGGGCGGCGTCGTCTCCTGGACCAAATCAGCCGCGATCGATCTCGGAGAACATGGCATTCTCGTCAACGCCGTCGCCCCCGGTTTCATGGCCACGCCGGCGACCTTCGTGGATGGCAGGCCGCAGAGCGAACAGCCCTGGTTCCAGGACTTCTACGTCGAGCGCGGCAAGGTGCCCTTACGCCGTGAGGGCATGCCTGAAGATGTCTCCGGCGCAGTCGTCTTCCTGGCTTCAGACTACTGCCGTTACATGACCGGTCAATTGCTGGTCGTTGATGGCGGCGTGACCTGCACATTCTAGCGACGGAAGAGCGTAAACAACGCGGGAGGCCCGCATGGCAGATTTCGAACTGGAACTGCAGGCCCTGCCCCACGACATGGACCATCCCGAAGGCGTTGCCGTGGCGCCAGACGGCAGCGTGCATGCCGGCGGCGAGGCGGGCCAGGTTTATCGCCTCGACCTTGAGGCCGACACCTGCGAGGTCATCGCGGACACCGGGGGATTCATCACCGGCCTCGCCCATGACGCGGATGGCAACGTCTACGCCTGCGACGTGGGCAACCAGGCCGTGATGCGCATCACGCCCAACGGCGCCCTTGACGTCTATTCGCGCGGCACTGCGGACCAACCCATGCGCGTGCCCAACTATCCGGCCTTTGACAGCGCGGGCAACCTTTACGTTTCGGATTCGGGGGCCTGGGCACAAAGGGATGGTTTCATCTGGCGCATAAGACCCGGCGGCGAGGCAGAAGTCTGGGACCGTCAGGCCTGCGGTTTCACCAACGGCCTCTGCCTGTCACCCGATGGCCGGGCCCTGATCGTCGTCGAGTCCTCTCCACCCTGCATCGCGCGCGTCCCGATTCGCAGCGATGGCAGTGCAGGGCAGCGGGAGAAGATACTGGGCCTGCCGCGTACTGTGCCTGACGGCGTCGCCTTTGACCGTGAGGGTCGCCTTTATATTTCAATATACACACCGAGCATCATCTATCGCCTGGAGCGGGATGGAAGCCTGACGATCCTCTATGAGGAGTGGGAGCGCTTTTTGCTGGATTCTGCCACCAACCTCGCCTTTGCTGGTCCGGACCTCAAGACCTTGCTGGTCGCCAATCTGGATGGCCGCAAATTGCTGCGCGCAACCGTTCAGGTGCCGGGGTTGCCCCTGAATTATCCGCAGCTGCCGGACTAGGTATCAGGCCTCCGGCGCTTTCTCAAAAAGCTCAAGGATGATGCCGTTGGGATCGCGCAAATAGAGCGCCCAGCCGCCCCTGTTCGGCCCCTCGTCGAGATAGACCGGCTCCGAGATGAACTCAAGCTCAACCAGGTCCTGCGTTGTGAGCCGCCTGTGGAGCGCGCGCAAGTCGTCTACGACGTAGGCGATGTGGCTGCTGCCGGGATTCTGCGGGCGGTTGTCCATGGCTTCGCCGGCAGGATGTTCGTAGACGAACAGCTCGAGATGATGGTCAGTGCCGGGAATCCGCAGGTACAGATCGCGGACGATGGCGTCGGGGATGCCGATAATGTCGCGAAAATAGCGGTTGGTGATGCGCGGGCGCGCGTGGGCGATTTCGAAACCCAGCAGGTCGCAATAGAAAAGGCGCGCCTTGTCGAGGTCCGTGACCGTGTAGCAGGTATGCTCCGCGCCAACAACGTTCATCCATTCCACCTTGTACTCGACAGGGCAAGTTTAACGCATCCACGTGAAGAACCTGCTTGCCGGATGACTGAAGTTGGCACGATATAATGTTGCGTCGCTGTTTGTGACATGCCATAGCCAGTGTCCGAAAGCATGTCAGTGAACTTCCAGACGCCAGGGCGGAAACTCAGGTGATTGTCAGCAAGCACGCCAATTGGACAATACCGCTGGCCTTGATTGCCGGTTTGCTTGTCCTGTTTTGCATGGCTCTGCATACCAGCCAAAGTGCTGAAGTACTGGGACGCTGGTCTCATGAATATGCCTATCTGCTGGGTTTGGTGACCGCCGGAACGCTCTTGCTCGCAGTGCTCTCCGTACCCGTCTGGCGCAGACGACTGCTTCGTTGCTCCACACAGCCTCCTTCGCAACGTTTGACCCGGGCGTTGCCAACGGGCGGCCTGCTGCTCCTGGTAGTCTGCTATCTTGCCCTGATCAATCTGCTTCCCGTTGAGAAAGGAGGCTTTACCCGCGTCCTGGTCATGCTTACCCTGGGCGGCCTGACCTTGCCCGTGCTTTGGCTCATGCATCGTCGTGGCGCCGGTCATCAACCTGTATTCATAAGGAGGCCAGGAGCGCTCCTTGCCCTGTTGCTGGGGCTGCAACTCTTCCAGATTGTCCTGTGGATCGGTCTGACGCCCCAGGTGCATCGAACTGGCGAATTCTTCCCAATCATTGCCGGTGTGCGGCAATCTGTCGATATCCGTTCCTTCATCATGACTCCGGACCGAAACTCGGACACCTGGTTCAATTTCTTCATGCTGTGGCCCGTTTCCGGCTATTACATGCGGCTTTTCGGTGTCGGCATCAATCAGGCCCGCTTTTTCTATCTCCTGGTGAGTGCCCTGGCCTTGCCATTCATTGGCGCCATCGCTTCACGACTCTATGGCAGGATGGCGGCATTTTGTGCAATCGCAGTGGGAATCGCCATTCCCCTGCAATACAACTGGGCGCTTACCCACGGCTGGGTGGCAACTTCAACCGCCATCGCTCTCTTCGCCATGTTGCGCGCCCGTGATCGCGAACGACCGTTGTTCTGGAGTTTCGTCGCCGGCGTCGCCGCCACCTCGGCAGTGGAGGGCCATGTCTACGGTGGCGCATTCACTGTCATCATCTGTTTGTTGTGGTTGTTGCACTGGCTTCGCGCCCGGCGTCGCGATCAACCCGATGCAAACAAGTCTTTTTTCAGCTTTCTGGCTGGATGCCTGTCATTCACCCTGATTTGGGCCGCCTTTCACATCGCATTGCCCGGCCTCGCCTTGTCTGAAGTTCCTGGAATCCTCAGGGAAACATGGGACTGGGAGGCTGCCATAAGCAATCCAACGGCCCAGGTCGGCTTCACTCCGGCCAATGTGCTCCTTCAACTGAAAATCTATCTTTACTCTGCGCCGGTGGAGTTCCTTTTGCTCTTCGTCGTGGTTACGGCCGCCCTCTTGCGTCGCAGCCAGGCAGATCGTCTGCTTCTCACTGCCTCGGCAGGAGCCCTGATTCTGGTAGGACTGTTCTTTGCTCATGTCAACGATTTCTATCTGATATTTGTTTTCCCGTTCTTCACTGTCTGGTTTGGTGCGTGGCTGAGCCGCTTCAATCGGTCCGCCGGCGCCGGGTCGTCACGAGATATCTCGCTCTCCAACGCAGGTCTCTTTGTTCTTGTGGCGACCATTCTGCTTTACTCCCTTTTCGCGCATGCGCGATCGCTGGAAGATGGTCTCATCCAGCATCGACGACACATTCAGCGGATGACGGTCATCGGGCGGGAAATAGATTCCCTGCTGCCCGCCAGGGACCTCGTTATCGCCGGCGACCCCGGCTACTACCTGGGCATGCCGCAGCGAATGAATTACGCAGCCGGTTTCTCATTTACCTGGAATCTGCCGAAGTACTGGGCCTTTGACATGCCGGAAGCAGTCATCGTCACGCCCGGTGGCGACGACGGCTATTCGAATCTGACCTCCTGGCTTGTCGATCACGACTTCCGACCGGCGCGTTGCTTTTCCCTGCCTGGCCTGGGCGATGAGACTACCATTTTGTTTTTGACGCCCGACCTGATGCCATCGGGGGACGCCATCGACTGCTCCACTGAATATCTCACCGGGTTGGCGATGCCATGAAGTCGAAGCTGACAGGACATTTCCAGCGACGCGACCTTGTTCTCCTCGTTGTTTCCCCTTCGTACTTCCTGCCCCTTCTTGCCCTGACAAGCCTGATTGCGTTGTTTCTGCTCGCCAGACACACCAGTACCAATCCTGCGGTACTTGGTCGCTGGTCTACCGGTTTTTCCAGGTTGCTGGCAGTTCAGGCAGTGTTGACCCTTGCGCTGGCAGTTTTGAGCGTGCCTGCCTGGCGATCGCGCATACTGCGTCGGGCGGCCTGGTCAGCCTCACGTAGACGCGCCTGGGCATTGGTTGGTGCGGGGTTGGCTGCCCTCCTGTTTCTGCATGTTCTGATTCGCAATGCTCTTTTTCCCGACAGGGATTCTGTAGTCGTCATATTTACAGGAATGGTGCTCGCCGCAGTTTTCACCCTGATTCTGCTGTACCTGTGGCGCCAGGGCATAACTGCACTGACCGCCACAGCTTCTGTTCCCCTAGTTTTGTTGGTGCTAATGCTCTGTCAGTTGCTGTTGACCGCAACTTATCTGGGGAAAGTCCCGGCATTTGACGTCTTTGACGAGACCTTTTTTGTCGGTAACTCTCAAAGACAATTCGAGTTTCCAAACAGATTCATTCAGGTTCAGGCGGACAGAAATGCAGACACCTGGTTTGACTTTAAGGGCTACTGGGTACTCGCCGGCGCATGGATGAAATTGACCGGCGCCGGCCTCTTGCAGGCGCGCCTGTTAAATCTCGTTACGGCATGGGTCGGAATCGCATTCATGTCTCTGGCGGCGCTGAAATTGACCGGGCGGAGAGCGGCGTTCCTCACCGCCGTTTGCGGGATTGTGCTCCCGCTGCATTTCGTGATAGCCAGAGCCGATGTCTGGGTGGCAACCGTCTGTTCAATTGCCTTCTGTTGTCATGTATACGGGAGAGACCCAGGCGCGAGCCGGGTGCGCTTCCTCAATTTCGCCTGCGGGCTCTTCGCCTTGTCGGCCATCGACGGGCATCCCTATGGCCTTGCATTCTCTTTTATATACTGCCTTCTTTATCTGGAACCGCTTGTTCGCGCTTTACGCCGGGTCTCCACAAGGCATGACGAAAGGATGGCAGTCGCCTTTGTGGCAGGATGCTTCAGTTACCTGGCGTTGTGGGCCTGCTATCACATCGTCCTGCCGGACATCGATCCATCTTCAGTTCCTGGCCTGGTGCAGGCAACCCTGAATTACGAAGCAAGCCTGGGGGCTGCAAGAAGCGGTGCAGGATTCAACTTCTCGAATCTTTTGAGATACTTGCAGAGCAGTCTTTTTTACAATCCATATTCGACATTGCTTTGCCTGGCGGCCTTGCTGCTCACTATCAGGTACAGCAGGGTTACCGCAAGGCTGTCGCTAACGGTCGCCGGCGGAGCCGGCCTGCTCATCCTCATCTTCCTCGCTCACTTTACGCCGCATTACCTGGTCTTTTGGCTCCCCTTCATGTGCCTTTGGTTGGGAACCGGACTGGCCGGACCTGATCAGACTGCACAGAATTCCAATTCCCGCACAAAGGTCCAGGTTACGTTCGGCATGGTTTATGTCCTGGCGGCTCTCGTGTTGCTGGTCACTTTCCACCTGGATGACATTGCCGGACTGCAGCATCTCGCCCATGATCGCCTGCAGAGTGTCACCAGGACCGGTCAGGCAATCGACAAATTGCTCCCTGCGGAAGATATCGTCGTCGCGGGAACAACCGAAACGTATCTCGGCATGCCCTGGCGGCTCAACTTTGGCGGTTCCTGCGGTTTCACGCACAGTAATCCCGCGTTGTGGCCCCTGGACCCCCCGCTGGCTGTCATTTCCACACCGGGCTGGGACCGGGGATGCAACCACCTTGCAGACTGGCTGCTCGAACACAACTTCCGTCCGGCAGGTTGCTTCACCGGCCATGACCTTGGCGAGGGAGTCACAATTCTTTACCTGTCGCCAGAGTTGATGCCGCCGGAGGACGCCATCGACTGCCCGGCCGAACATCTCGCATGGCTGGAAGCCTCATGAGGACGTGGCTCAAGCGATTGATCGGGCGCGCCAATACCGGTTCAATCCCTGTATCGCAAAATAACATCTTCCCCCTTCTCGCCGCTGTCAGCTTCATAATTTTGCTCCTGCTGGCAAGGCACACCAGCACTGACCCGACGGTCTTCGGTCGATGGTCCCCACGCTACGCCAGTTTGCTGGCTTTTCAGGGCATGATAACCATCGCCCTGGCACTGGCAAGTATCCCTGCCCTGAAATCACTTCTTCTGCGCCGGGCCGAGAGGACGGGATCGCGGCGAAAAGCCTGGAACTTGCTGATTGCCGGGTTGGCGCTCCTGCCGGCATTGTGGCTGCTAATGCGCAAGGTCCTTTTTCCGGCACCGGATCCTGTACTGGCGCTGTTTGCCAGCCTGATACTTGTTGCGGCCGTCGCCATGGTGACGGCCGTCATGTGGTATTCCGGCGCCACTGCATTGACTGTCTCCCTCTCTCCCTACACACCCCTGCTTCTGCTATTGCTGATCGCCGGCCAGTTGTTTCTGACAGCACTTTTTTCCGGCCAGGTTCCACCTTTCGACCTTGTTGACGAGATACAAATTATTGGCAATTCACTGAGACAGTTTGCCTTGCCGGACCGGTTCATACATTTGCTTCCTGAACTGAATGCGGCGACCTCGATTTACTTCAAGGGATACTGGTTTTTTGCCGGTGCGTGGATGAGCCATTTCGGCGCCGGCATCCAGCAATTGCGTTTCCTGAACCTTTTGGTCGCCTGGCTTGCTGTGCCCTTTCTCTTTCTGACTGCGCGCAGGTTGTTCGGGCATGTTCCGGCATTGATTGCCGCCGTCTGCGGCATTGTATTTCCAATGCACCTCGTTACGACCCGCAGCGACATTTGGGTGGCCACGGCGACCGCCATCGCATTTTATTGCTATGTCCTGACGCGAGACCCGGGAGCTTCCAGGGTTTTTCGGACCAGCTTCTTTTGTGGCTTGCTGGCCTTGTCAGCCATTGATGGACATATCTATGGCGCCACTTTCGCTCTCATGTTTTGCCTGTTGCACCTGCCCATGTTCCTGCGCATGTTGACCGGAAGATCCCGCAGGCAGGAAAGAAAAATAGTAACCGGTTTCCTTGCCGGCCTCCTGGTCTACTCATTGGTCTGGTTCGTATATCACGTCGTTCTTCCCGGAATCATTCCAGCCACGTTGCCTGAAGTGACTCGGACAACCGTGGATATCGAGGCGGGCTATGGTGAAAGTTCTTACGGAACAGGACCAACAATCGAAAACCTGATTAAATCCCTTCAATTCTTTCTTTACAAAAATCCCTATATTTTTGTCGCTACCCTGCCGGGTATGTTTCTTGTGCTTCAATCGGGTAGAACACTACAGAAAACAACGCTGATTGTCGCATTGGGAGCGGGAATAATGATTCTCCTGATCCTGGCACACGCTTCCAAATATTACGTTGTTTTCTGGTTTCCCTTCCTGTGCATGTGGACGGGAGCAGGTCTTGCAAGGCTGATCCCGCTTTCTGCAAGGCCTGAACTCCGCGACAGCAGGCGAATGTCCCTTGGGACCTTGTATCTGCTAATGGCCCTTGTCTTGCTCTGCACGATTCAACTTGTTGAGACTGCAGGGGTTTACCGGGACGACTACGACCGCACATGGCAATTGAGTGAAACCGGACAGGAAATCGACCGGATGTTGCCCCGGGAAGACATCGCCATTGCCGGCACGCAGGCCATTTATCCGGGCATGTGGTGGCGACTCAATTATGGCGTCAGTTGCGGCTTCACACTTGACGATCCAAAGTACTGGCCCCTGGACCAGCCACAGGCCGTCATTTCCACACCGGGCTGGGACCGGGGATGCAACCACCTTGCAGACTGGCTGCTCGAACACAACTTCCGACCGGCAGGTTGTTTCACCGGCCATGACCTTGGCGAGGGAGTCACAATTCTTTACCTGTCGCCAGAGTTGATGCCGCCGGAGGACGCCATCGACTGCTCGCCCGAACACCTTGCCTGGCTGGAAGTCACATGAGGGGGTGGCTCAAGGGATTGATCGGGCGCGCCAATGCCGGTTCAATTCCTGCACCACAAATAAACGTCTTCCCCCTTCTCGCCGCTGTCAGCTTCATAATTTTGCTCCTGCTGGCAAGGCACACCAGCACTGACCCGACGGTTTTCGGTCGATGGTCCCCACGCTACGCCAGTTTGCTGGCTTTTCAGGGCATGACAACCATCGCCCTGGCACTGGCAGGTATCCCCGCCCTGAAATCACTTCTTCTGCGCCGGGCCGGGAGGACGGGATCGCGACGGAAAGCCTGGAACTTGCTGGTCGCCGGGCTGCTGTTGTTGCCGGCGCTTTGGATGCTGCTGCGCAATGTCATTTTTCCGGGGCCCGATCCTGTATTTTCGTTACTGGCCGGCATGATACTTGTCTCTGTCGTCGCCATGGTGACGGTTGTCATGTGGTATTCCGGCGCCACAGAATTGAAGGTCTCCCTCTCTCCTTACACTCCCCTGCTCTTGCTGTTTCTGATGGTTGGCCAGCTGATTTTTTCGGCACTCTATACCAGCCAGGTTCCATCCTTCGACCTTGTTGACGAGATAAATCAAATTGGCAATTCCCTGCGACAGTTTGCCTTGCCGGACCGTTTTATCCAGTTGCTTCCCGAGCGAAATGCGATGACCTGGTTTCGCTTCCAGAGTTACTGGCCATTTGCCGGTGCGTGGATGAGCCTCATCGGCGCAGGCATTCAGCAATTGCGTTTCCTGAACCATTTGGTCGCCTGGATTGCCGTGCCTTTTGTCTTTTTGACCGCTCGCAGGCTCTACGGGCACGTTCCGGCGTTGATCGCTGCCGCCTGCGGCATTGTAATTCCAATGCACTTCGTTACAACCCGCGGCGACGTTTGGGTGGCAACGGCGACCGCCATCGCGTTTTACTGCTTTGTCTCGGCACGAATCCCCAGGGCCTCCAGGATCTTTTGGGCCAGCTTTCTTTGTGGTCTCTTGGCCCTGTCAGCCATCGCCGGACATGTCTATGGCGCTACATTCGCTCTCATGTTTGCTGTGTTGCATGTGCCAATTGTCTTGCGCATGTTGACAGGACGAGCACGCGGGCAGGAAAAAAAGCTTGTCACCGGATTCCTTGCCGGTCTCCTGGTCTGCTCCCTGCTCCTGTTCTCTTATCATGTCATTCTTCCAGGCCTTGACCCAACCAGTGTGCCTGAAGTGATTCAGGCAACCCTGGAAACCGAGCGGGGCTACGGAGAAAGTTCATACGGAACAGGGCCAACAATCGGGAATCTGCTCAAATCCCTGCAGCTCTTTCTTTACAAGAATCCCTATGTTTTCGTCACTTCCCTGTTGGGTCTGTTCATAATACTTCGATCGGGCGGAAAAACAGAGAGAATTTCACTGATTGTTGCAGTTGGGGCGGGAATAACGATTTTCCTGACTTTGGCACACGCTTCCAAATATTACGTTGTATTCTGGTTGCCCTTCCTGTGTCTGTGGACGGGAGAGGGTCTTGCGAGACTGTTCCCGCTGCCGGCGAAGCCTGAATGCCGCGACAGGCTACAAATGTCTGTGGGGACACTGTATCTGGCGCTGGCCCTTGTCTTGCTCTGCACAATTCAGCTTGTTGAGACGGCAGGGGTTTACAGGGACGACTACGAACGTGCCAGGACTCTCGGTGACATCGGTCAGGAAATCGACCGGATGCTACCCCGGGAAGACATCGTCGTCGCAGGCACAAGAGACATCTACCTGGGAATGTTGTGGCGGCTCAATTATGGCGCTTCGTGCAGATTCACGCTCGACGATCCCAAATACTGGCCACTGGATCAACCGCAGGCGGTCATTTTCACTCCCGGGCGGGACAAGGGTTGCCATCTGCTTGCGGACTGGCTGCTCGAACACGATTTTCGACCGGCACGTTGCTTCCCCGGCCATGACCTCGGCGAGGGAGTCACAATTCTGTATCTGTCACCGGAACTGATGACGCCGGATGCCGCCGTTGACTGCACGCCGGCTCAACTTTCGTTGCTGGAAGAAACAGCCTGACAAGAGAAGGACCGGCTCTTGGCCGGCCCGCATTTGGGCAATGCAGGACTCGAACCTGCAACCTCTCCCACGTCAAAGGAACGCTCTGCCAGTTGAGCTAATTGCCCTTGCCCGCCAGTATACCCGCAGCGCCTGCCGTTGCAAGTCGGTAGCGCGCCGGGTCATGTACCTGTGCTATCATGGCGCCGCCATGTGAACGCCTTACTTCAGGGAGAAGAATTCATGCCCCAAAGCGCTCACCAGCGTCTGGTCCTGCCGGGCCCGGTGGAGGTGCGGCCGGAGATTTTGCAGGCGCAGACTGCCTGGATGATCGGCCACCGCACTGCCGCCTTCGAGGAGCTTTTCGCCCGTCTGCAGGGCAAGCTGCGCCAGGTCTTTCTTACAGACTCCCGCGTCTACGTGAGCGGCTCTTCCGGCAGCGGCCTGTGGGAAGGCGCGCTGCGCAACAGCGTCCGTCCTGACCGCAAGGTCCTCCACCTGACCGGCGGCGCTTTCAGCGAACGCTGGGCCCAGGTGAGTCGCGCCAATGGCCTGCGTACCGAGGTCATCGCCGTGGACTGGGGCCAGGCCCATGACGCGCAGATGGTCCGCGACGCCTTGCAGCGCGAGCGCTACGACGCCGTCTGCGTCGTGCACAACGAGACCAGCACCGGCGTTACCAACCCCCTGCGGGACATCGCCGACGTGCTGCGTGAGCATGAGGAGACCCTGCTGCTGGTCGATACGGTCAGCGGCCTGGCCGGCGCGGAACTACGCGTGGACGACTGGAGCATAGACGTGGCCCTCACATCCTCGCAAAAGGCCCTTGCCCTGCCGCCGGGCATAGCCTTCGGCAGCGTCAGCGACCGCGTACTGCAACGCGCCGCGGACATTGAGCATCGAGGCTACTACTTCGACTTTCTGGAGCTGGAAAAGAGCCTCCTGAAGAACAACACGCCGACCACCCCGCCCGTCGCCCTGATGTTCGCCGCCGACCGCCAGCTGGATGACATTCTTGCCGAGGGGATGGAGGCGCGTTGGGCACGTCATGGTCGTCTGCGGGATCGCACACACGAGTGGTTGCTGGCGCATGGCTTCGGCCTCTACGCGCAGGCCGGTCACCGCTCGCCGACGGTCACGGCAGTAGACAACACGCGTGGCATCGACGTCGATGCGATGGCGGCCTTCATGGCCGGCCGCGGCTTCGCCATGGACAAGGGCTACGGCAAGATCCGCGGCCAGACCTTCCGCATTGCCCACATGGGCGACATGCAGTCGGAGGAACTGAACGAGATTCTGGCCGGTCTTGCGACCTTTCTGGAGACGCAGGCATGATCTGGCACATTCTGATCCCGGACAACGTCAACCGACGCGCCGTAGACCTCCTGACGGCCATCCCCAACTTCCGGGTGACAGCGCCCGGCAACATGCCGCGCGACAGGGTACTGGCGAAAATTGGCAGCGCGCACGCGCTCATCATCCGCAGCGCCACGACCGTCGATGCGGAGTTGCTGGCCGCCGCGCCACAACTGCGGGCCATCGCCCGGGCCGGCGTCGGCGTGGACAACGTCGACCTGGAGGCGGCGCAGGCCCGCGGCGTCGTGGTGGTCAACACGCCTGGCGGCAACACCATCTCCACCGCGGAATACACCCTCGCCCTGATGCTTGCGCTGGCACGTCACATCCCCCAGGGGCATGCCTCGCTGGCCGCCGGCAACTGGAACCGCAAGGCCTTCGGCGGCGTGGAATTGCAGGGCCTGACCCTGGGCATCATCGGCATGGGTCGCATCGGGCGCGACGTTGCCGCGCGCGCCACCGCCTTTGACATGATCTGCATCGGTTACGACCCCTACGTAGACGCGCACAGCGCGCATGCCGCGGGCATCGAAAAGCAGGACATTCTGGAGCAGCTTTTCGCCCGGGCGGACTTTCTGACCCTGCACGCGCTGGTGACGCCGGAAACGCGGCACATGATCAACGCCACCACTCTTGAACAAATGAAGCCGGGCATCCGTATCATTAATGCCGCCCGTGGCGCCCTCATCGATGAAGCAGCGCTCGCCGCTGCCCTGCAGAGCGGTCACGTCGCCGGAGCGGCCGTGGACGTCTATCCGGAAGAGCCGCCGCCAGCGGACTATCCATTGCTCAACCTGCCCAACGTCGTTCACACACCGCATCTGGCGGCCAGCACGGACGGCGCCCAGGTGCGCGTCGCCATCGAGGCCGCCGAACTGCTGCGCGACGGCCTGCTGCGCGACGACTGGCGCAACGTGGTCAGCAGCGCCTGATGTACGGCAAGATGCGGGAGTGAAGTGCCTGGTTCGGGACTGGAGCATCATGACATGAGAATGCTGTTCATCGGTTTCGGTGTGGTGGGTCAGGGTCTGACGCGCCTTCTTCTGCAAGGTAGGGAAACCCTGCGCGACAGCTTCGACTTCGCGCCCACGATTACCGGCGTCGTAACCGGCAGCCATGGCGCCCTGGCACATCCCGATGGACTGGATATGGATGCGCTGCTGCGGGCCGCCGCTGCCGGAGGCATGGCGCAATATCCGCAGCGGGATGGGTTGCTGCGGGACGAAGGGGCGCTGGAGTTGATCCAGGCCGATCTGGCCGACGTTCTCGTCGAGGTTAGCCCGACCAACCTCGTCGATGCCCAACCGGCGCTGGATGCCTGCCGCGCGGCGCTGGACCAGGGGATGCACCTGGTGCTGGCCAACAAGGGTCCGGTTTGCCTGGCGGTTGCAGGGCTGGAAGACCGCGCCCGGCAGCGCGGGCGGCAACTGCGCTACGAGGCGACCGTCATGGCCGGCACACCGGTGATCAGCATGTCCCGCGAAACCCTCGCCGGCAGTGGCTTGCGCGCGGCGCGCGGCATCCTCAACGGCACATGCAACTACATGTTGACGCAGATGGAAGCCGGCATGAGCTATGCCGATGCCCTCGCCCAGGCCCAGGAGCTGGGCTACGCTGAAGCCGATCCACGCGCCGACGTCGAGGGACACGACGCGGCCAGCAAGGCCATTATCCTCGCCTGGGCGCTTTTTGGCCGCTCGCTACGTCTGGACGACATGTCGATCGAGGGGATTACCGGCCTGGACAAGGGCGACATCCAGGCCGCGCGCGACGCTGGCGAGCGTTGGAAACTGATTGCCACCATCGATGAAGGGGGCGCGAGCGTCGCGCCGCAAAGGTTACCCCTGACCCACCCTTTGGCAGGCGTGGGCGGCGTGAGCAATGCCCTGACCTGGACGACAGACAACCTGCAGGAGGTCACCGTCGTGGGACCTGGCGCCGGGGCCGAAGCCACCGGCCAGGGCTTGCTGGCGGACCTGCTGGCCATACACAGGCATCCCCGGGTAGACTCATGAAGTGCTACCTGATTGTGTCTGTGCCAGATTGAAGCAATCGGGATCGACCCGGAGAGAGCGATGGCCCCTTCCTTCATGGAAAAGATCAACACCCTGATCGGCGCCAACCTGCATGGCATCGTCGACCGGGCGCTGGAGTCCAGGTCCGTGCGCGTCATGGACGAGTACATTCGCCAGGCGGAGCGAAACCTGGACGCCCTGGAAGATTCCGCCGCCACCGTCGGCGGTACGGTGAAGACACTGAAACGCAAGTATGACGAACTGGCCGCTTCGGCGGAAACGCTCGACCGCGACATCGATTCACTCATCCTCAACGGGCGCGAGGACCTGGCGTCGGCGGCCCAGACCCGGCTGAACACCCGTCAGGAACTGGCCGCCGACTATTACGAGCAGTGGCAGGAACAGGAACGGCAGTACAACATGATGCTGGACATGCGCGCCAAACTGGTGGCGCGTCTGACCACCATCCGCCAGGAACGCGAACGCCTTATCGCGCTCATCGAACTCACCGAGGCGCGCAAGGTCGCCACGCGGACCATCCGCAGCCTCGACCAGCTGGCCCACAGTGGCGACACGCAAATCACCGACCTGGCGGAACGCATCCGCAGCAATCTCGATCGCGAGGACGCCCGCCTGGAGATGGCCACCGCCAACCTCGGCAGCCGCATCGACGATGCCATCGGCAACGCCGAGGTGGACCGCCAGCTTGAAGAGCGGCGCAAGCGTCTGGGAATTCAGCAGGATGAGGACGAGGCGGCCGGCCGGATGAGCGCCGGCGGCCGAGAGGGACGGTAGATCATGATCGATGCCATTCGAGGCAACGCACGCGAAGTCGGGGCGGAAGAGTTGCATCGCAGTCTGGGCGGCATCCTTGCCGATGACGAATACATCGACAAGGGCTTCAAGATGGTGCGCGACCTGATCGTCTTCACCAACAAGCGCCTGATCCTGGTCGACAAGCAGGGCGTCACCGGCAAGAAGGTCGAGATTCAGTCCATCCCCTATCGCTCCGTGACCCGCTTCGCCATTGAGACCGTCGGCACCTTTGACATGGACTCGGAAATGAAAATCTGGCTCTCCGGCCACAGCCAGCCCATCGAACGCAAGCTGCAGGCCAGGGCCGACATCGCCGGTGTGCAACGCATTTTCGCGACTTACGTCCTCTCCTGAAGCCGCGTTGTCGAGGGTCTGCGCCGACGCGGGCGCAGCGCCGGCGGTAACGGGGCGCCAGCCTGGCTGATGAGCGACCACCAACCTTCCATTCGGCAGCGGGCCCGCAGGGCCTTGCTGACCAGAGCCCTCCTGCGCCGGGAAAGCCTCATTACCCTGGCGCTGACGGCCCTGCTGATCGGCGCCGACCTGCGTCCCCTGCCCGACTGGCAACCATGGTACTGGCTGGTCGCCGGCGCGCTTTCGCTGGCGGCGCTGGTCTCCGGTCATCTGGGCGACGCGGAAAGCGCCAGTCAGGCGCTGAACCAGGAATTCGCTGCACGATATGAGATTCACAGCATTCGCAATGCCAGCTCCCGCGAGCGATTGCGCCGCGCCCTCGAATACAGCGGGGCCATGCATCACATGGCCGACCTGCACCAGGGGGCGCTGCGCGACAGTTTGCGCCAGACGGCGGCGGACGTGGAGACCTGGATCGCTCACATGGTCCATCTGGCGCGATACATCGACACCTTTGAGGAGAACGACCTGGTCTCCCGGGACCTGAGGACCGTACCCCGCCGGATCGAGCGTACGCGACAGCGTCTGGCGAGCGAGCAGGACCCGGTCATCCGCAGTGAATTGCAGCGCCAGCTGGAACAATTGCAACAACAGATGGATAACCTGAACGCCATTGGCAGCCACGGTCAGCGCGCCGTGCTGCGTCTGGAGAGCGCGCTCGCCTCGCTGGGCACCATGCACGCGCAAATGGCCCTGCTGGGCACGCGCAAGGCGGACAGCAGCGGCGCGCGACAAATGCGTCAGGAAATCCGTGAAGAAGTCAGCCAGTTACAGGATACAATAGAGGCGATGGACGAGGTGCAGGCTGGGCAATTGCGCCTGCAATAAGTGGTGGCATGGCTGAAACCTGTTGCGGGCAGGAAACTGTTGCGAACCGCTGTGAGGTCACGCCAGTCCAGAGTTGTTGTGACTCTGCTGGACCGGCGGACTGCTGCGGGTCCTCCACCGGCCAGGCCGCAGTTGCGGACTGTTGCGACCATGGACAGGCAGAAGCGGGGATCGGCCAGCGCGGCGGGGTAGCGGGATTCGTCGATTACCTGCTGGCCCGCCAGGAGACCCGCCTGACGCTGGTTGGCGGCGGCGGGGTCCTGCTTACCCATTTGGCCAGTCTGACCCTGGCGTTGCCCGCTCTGTGGATTTATTTCGCCTATACCCTGGCGTTGCTGGTCGCGCTCTGGCCTGTCGCGCGTAGCGGCCTTGACGCGCTGCGCAGTCGTCGCGCCTTTAACATCAACCTGCTTATGACCTTTGCAGCCCTTGGCGCCATCGCGCTCGGCGAGCATCTGGAAGCGGCGGCCGTCGTCGTCCTCTTCTCTCTGGGCGAAGCCCTGGAGGGTTACAACATGGGTCGCACGCGCGCCAGTCTGCGCAGTCTGATGCAGCTGGCGCCGGCGCTGGCCCTACGCCTGCATGACGGTCGGGAATCGCAGGTACCGGTCGCTGACTTGCAGCTCGATGATCGCGTACTGGTGCGCGCCGGAGACAGCATCCCGGTGGATGGTATCGTGCTGGATGGCTACAGCGACATCGACCAGGCATCACTCACTGGTGAAAGCCTGCCCCGTCCCGTCGGCCCTGGCGACGACGTCTTCGCCGGCACCATCAACGGTGCGGGCGGGCTTGAAATGAAGGTCACGCGCCTGGCGCAGGACAGCGCCATCAGCCGCATTATTCGCATGGTGGCCGAGGCCCAGGAGACCCGCGCGCAATCCTGGCGTTTGATTGACCGTTTTGCCAGCATCTACACGCCGCTGGCGGCCCTGCTGGCTTTGCTGGTCGCCACCGTGCCGCCACTGTTCTTCGGCCAACCTTTCCTGAATGAAGGTGGTAGCGTGGGCTGGATTTACCGTGGGCTGGCCCTGCTTGTGATCGCCTGCCCCTGCGCCCTGGTGATCAGCACGCCGGTCACCGTCATCTCGGCGATCAACGCCGCAGCCAGGCGTGGCGTACTGATCAAGGGCGGCGTCTACCTTGAGTTGCTGGGGCGTATTCGCACCATCGCCTTCGACAAGACGGGCACACTCACCACCAACCAGCCGGGAATCACCGGCCTTTATTCTCTCGACTGCAGGGATGAGGACGACGTCTGTCACGAATGTGAAGACGTGCTGGCGCTGGCCGCGGCGGTCGAACGCGGCAGCAGTCACCCCTTCGCCCAGGCCATCAGCGCCGAATCAAATGCGCTTAACCTCGCCGACCGTTACGCCACGGCGACCCAGGTCACCGCCCTGGCCGGCCGCGGCGTGCAGGGTTACGTGAACGATCAACTGGTGACCCTGGGCAGTCACGTCCTCTTCGAGAACGAGCACCCGCATCCCCAGGCACTGTGCGACATGATTGCGGAGACCGAAGACCGTGGCGAAACGGCCGTGCTGCTCTGCGACGGCGAGCGCGTGCGCGGTTACATCAGTCTGGCCGACCAGCCGCGCGAAAATGCAGGAGAGGCCATTGAGGCACTGCATGACCTCGGGCTGCGGACCGTGATGCTCACCGGTGACAACCAGCAGGCGGCCAGGGTCATCGGCGCAATGGTAGGAGTGCGGGATATCCGCGCCGGGCTTCTACCGGAGGACAAACTCGACGCCATATGCGATCTGGAAGCGCGCGGTCATCCGGTCGCCATGGTTGGCGACGGCATCAACGATACGCCGGCCCTGAGCGCCGCATCCCTCGGCATCGCGCCGGGTGGCATCGGCAGCGATCAGGCGCTCGAAAGCGCCGACGTCGTCCTGATGGCGGACGACCTGGCACAACTGCCCTTCGCCATTCGCCTCGGACGCCGCGCGCTTGCGACCATTCGCAACAACATCGCCCTCAGTCTGTCGATGAAGGCCGCCTTCCTCGTTCTGGCCATCACCGGCGGTGCCAGTCTCTGGGCCGCCATTGTCGCGGACGTCGGCCTGACGCTTCTCGTCACGCTCAACAGCATGCGCCTGCTGCGCGCCCGCTAGTTTTCTTTGATCTTGCAATTGACTCTTGTTGCCATGTTAGAATGATCGACGGACAGGAGCACTTTTCAATGCGCATTCCCCATCCCGTTCCGTACCAAGGAAGCAAGAGAGTTCTTGCCGCGGAGATAATTGATTGGTTCCCCGTCGGTGCGAATAGACTGATCGAACCTTTTGCGGGGTCGGCAGCAATTTCATTGGCGGCTATTTCCAAGCAGAAGGTCGAATCCGCTTGGATAAACGATATCAATGCCCCCTTGATGGATTTGTGGCAAACAATTGTTGATGATCCACATGCGTTGGCAAAGCAATACGAACAATTATGGTTTACTCAATTGGGAAAGGAGAGAGAATTCTACAATTTGGTTCGAGACCGTTTCAACAAAGATAAACAAGCTCACTTCTTTTTGTATTTGCTTGCAAGATGCGTGAAGGCTTCTGTGCGCTACAACTCTCAGGGCGAATTCAATCAAAGTCCGGACCATCGCAGAAAAGGGCGGTCACCTCAAACAATGAAAAGGGATATATTGAGTGCTTCCTTGCTGTTTCGTGGAAAGGTTTCTGTGACCAGTTTGGACTACAGAGAAGTAATTCAAGATGCTGACCAAAATGACATCGTTTACATGGATCCTCCTTACCAAGGTGTAGTTGGTAAACGTGACCCTCGCTACATTCAGGGCATCGACCATCAGGATTTCGTCAGAAGCCTTGAATATCTGAACAAAAGAGAGGTTTCTTATTTGATCAGTTATGATGGAACTTTGGGTGCAAAAACATACGGGCGTCCTTTGCCAAGAGAACTGGACCTAACACGTATTGAGATTGATTGTGGAAGGTCCTCGCAAGCAACTCTGCTTGGGCGCAAAGACTCGACTAAAGAATCCCTCTATGTGTCAAGAGCCCTCATGTCGCGTCAGACAGACGCGATCTTCGTAGAGAACATTTCGCAATATCCTCTCTTTGATTTCCGTGTTGACGCATGATGCACTTCCGGATGAATTCCTTGAACTTCTCAACAAAGTCACAGGCAAACGTGCGAGAATAGTCGTAGAACACATCCTTGAGCACGGATTCATCACCACCGAGGACTTAGAAGAAAAATACGGATACAACCACCCTCCGCGTGCAGTTCGTGATGTGCGTGAACAGGGCATCCCTATTGAAACTTTCTCAGCGAAAAGTAAACAGGGGCGGTCCATTGCCGCGTATCGTTTTGGAAACCCAAGTGAAGCCATTCACGGAATGGTTGGAGGGCGGCAGACTCTTCCAAAGGCGACAAAACAAAGACTCTATGAATTGCAAAATGGGAAATGCGCAGTTTGTCTTGAAACATATGACGAACGCTACTTGCAGGTGGATCACAGAATACCCTTTCAAGTTTCAGGAGAACCTGAAAACCTGGACAATGCAGACAATTTCATGCTGTTGTGCGGTTCATGTAACCGGGCAAAGTCATGGTCCTGCGAAAATTGTGACAATGCGCTCTTGCACAAGAATCCTGATTCTTGCCAGACCTGCTATTGGGGAAATCCGCTCACTTATGTCCACATCGCGCTTCGACCGATACGCCAGGCAAGAATCACATGGTCAGGTACTGAAGTTCAGGATTACGAGAGTTTGCGGCAAGTTGCTCAAGACGAAGACAACAACCTTCCCGCATACGTGAAAGAGGTGTTGAAGCGACACCTTGTTTCAATGCTGGGTGATTCTAACGATGAGGGGCAGAACTAGGTCTGCCCCAAAAATTTAGACCGGCGGCAACTCCGCCATCGCGCGCTCTATCGCCGCCTGCGGATACTCGTAGTCCGTCAACTCGCCGCCGAGATAGGCATCGTAGGCGCTCATGTCGAAGTGACCGTGACCGCAGAGGTTGAACAGAATGACGCGTTCGTCGCCGGCTTCCTTCGCCGCCTGCGCCTCGCGGATGGCACCGGCGATGCCATGGGCAGCCTCCGGCGCGGGGATGATGCCCTCGCTGCGCGCGAAGGTGAGCGCCGCCTCGAAGGTCTCCAGTTGCGGCACTGCCTGAGCTTCCATCAGGCCCTGATCGTAAAGCTCGCAGATGATGCTGGCCATGCCATGGTAGCGCAGGCCGCCGGCGTGCAGCGGCGCCGGCACAAAGCCATGGCCGAGCGTGTACATCTTCACCAGTGGCGTCATGCCGGCCGTGTCACCGAAATCGTAGGCGTAGGTGCCGCGCGTCAAACTGGGGCAGGCGGCAGGCTCGACACCCAGCAGGCGGGTCGACTGTCCCTCGCGCAGGTTACGATGCAGGAAAGGCAGCGCGATGCCTGCGAAGTTGCTGCCGCCGCCTACCGGCCCCACGACCACGTCGGGGTATTCGTCCGCCAGCGCCATCTGCTGCAGGCACTCCTGGCCGATGACCGTCTGGTGCATCAGCACGTGGTTGAGCACCGAGCCCAAGGCGTACTTGTAGCGCCCGCCGCTGGTGGCCGCCGCCTCCACGGCCTCGCTGATGGCGATGCCCAGCGAACCCGTGCTGTCCGGGTCCTGTTCCAGAATCATGCGCCCGGCCTGGGTGCTGTCCCCGGGACTGGAACTGACCTCCGCGCCGAAGGACTGCATGATGGCGCGGCGATAGGGCTTTTGCTCGTAACTGATTCGCACCATGTAGACGCGACAGGTCATGTCGAAGAAGTTGCAGGCCTGGGCCAGCGCCGTGCCCCACTGGCCGGCGCCGGTCTCGGTCGTCAGTCCGCCGATGCCCTCGGCCTTGTTGTACCAGGCCTGGGCCGTGGCCGTGTTGAGCTTGTGGCTGCCGCTGGGTGAGACGCCTTCGTACTTGTAGTAGATATGCGCCGGCGTATCCAGCGCCTTCTCCAGCCGCCGCGCGCGCAGCAGCGGCGTGGGCCGCCATAGCTTGTAGATTTCGCGCACCTCCTCGGGGATATCGACGTAACGCTCCTGGCTCACTTCCTGGCCGATGAGCGCCATCGGGAAGAGCGGCGCCAGGTCGTCCGGGCCGACCGGCTGCTTCGTGCCGGGATGCAGCACGGGCGGCAGCGGACGCGGCAGGTCCGCCTGAATGTTGTACCATTGCCGCGGAATCTCCGACTGTGCAAGATCGTAGCGCAGGTCCTTGTCGCTCATGGTGTCCCGTCCTGTTCTGCTATCGCTGTGGGCGAAAACTATAGCCAGGGCCAGGCGGGCCCGCCAGCGTGGCGGAAGGGTTCACCGCGCCAGTGCGCTACGCTACAATCGCGCCGCAGCGAGACACTGGAAGAGAGTGCCGTATGCCAGTTGCCACCCGGGCCGGATTCACGCTGGACGACGTACGTGAGCTGGCGGCCCGCATCGCGCCCCGCGCCGACGCCGCCGACCGGGCGGGTCGGTTGCCCGCCGAAGACGTCGCCGATCTGCGCGCCAGCGGCTACCTGGCGCTCAGCGTACCGCGCGAGCATGGCGGTCATGGCGCCACCTTGCGTGACTGCGCGCTGGCCCAACTTGAACTGGCGCAGGCCAGCGGTTCAACGGCCATGGTGGCCGCCATGCCGCTGCATCTCTTCGGCGCCATGCGCGAGCGCACCCCCTGGTCCGAAGAACACTTTGAACAACTCTGCCGCCTGACCAGCGAGGCAGGCGCCCTGCTCAACAGCGTCGCCAGCGAGCCGCAACTGGGCAGCCCCTCGCGCGGGGCCATCTTCCGCAGCAACGCCCGGCAAGTCGAAGGCGGCTGGCTGATCAACGGCCACAAGAACTGGTCGACGGGCGGCAGGCACCTGACGCATTTGCTGGTCAGCCTCGACCTTGAGGGCGACCCGGCCCAGATGCTGGTGCCCAACGACGCGCCCGGTATCTGCTGGGAGCCGACCTGGCGCGACGCGCTCAGCCTGCGCGCCAGTGACAGCGATGACGTCTATCTGACAGATGTCTTTATCCCGAGCGACCATTTGCTGGCGCGCCATGCCGACAGTTCACAGCGGAACCGGCCGACGCCCTGGTTTCCTCTGCTGACGGCCGCGACCTACCTGGGTGTGGCTCTGGCAGCGCGCGATGCCGCCATCCGCTTCGCCCTGGAAAGGGTGCCGACCGCCCTCGGCAAGCCCATCGCGTCGCTTCCCGGCATTCAGCGTCAAATCGGCGAACTGGACGTGGAATTGCAGGCGGCGCGTTTGATGTTGCTGGAGGCCGCGCGGCAGTGGGACGAGGGGCGCGACATGTCCGCGGTGGCCCCTGCCAAGCTTTTCGCCAACGACGCCGCCATCCGCGCCACCGACCGCGCCATGCGCATCGTCGGCGGCCAGGCGATCACCCATGCCCTGCCACTGGAGCGTTACTACCGCGACGTGCGCGGCGGCCTGACGCATCCCCCCTCCGGCGATCTGGCGCTGGAGGCGGTCGGCCGGAATGCGATAGAGGGACTCAAGTCAGGACTCACAGAATCGTGACAGAATCAATCCTGGTGAGCGAGTGTCGCCACCAGTTAAGCCAAATCATCGTAGCTTCACTGTTGCCCGGAAGGAATGGAATGTCACCAGGCCACAATCCACCAGTGCTCTACCAGAAAGTCGTGATCTTGCGGGATGTTCCCAGGGAGAACCTGCGTAGGGGTGACCGGTGTCAATGGCGGTGAGGACGGGGCCATCCTGGAGTTGTACAACAGTGCCAATGCAGAGTGGAGCCTGGCAACTGTACCCTTGTGTGTCATCGCTGCAGCAGACTGACTATTTGACTGTGATTACTTCGGTTTGAACAGCGGCAAGAATCCGAACCGTGTCTGAACTGACCTTTGGCCGCTACATGTTAGGGCAAGGCCGGGATGAATTGCCTTCTGCGGTAAAATACACTCTCAAATTTAAGGCCCTTTTGTGAGGCACCTGGTGGTCTCTACTTCTTTGATATTCTCGCACCATGCAGTCGAGCGAATGCTTCAGAGAGGAATCAGCAGCGATGATGTAAACTTTGTTGTAAACAGTGGCACAACGGTTCCCGGCGGAAGTCCATATCCTCGTAAATTACTGCTGGCCTTTCCCTCGGATAGACCCGTTCATGTAGTCATTGATGATCTGAGCGTCGATGACAGAATCCTCATTATCACGGTGTACGAACCAGATCCTGGACAATGGGACGAGAGTTTCACCCGAAGGAGGGACGGTTCAGATGAAATGCGTGATTTGCAATCTGGGGACAACCCGTCCGGGCACGACGACCATGACACTTGAGCGCGAAAACAGCACACTCGTAGTTAAGCAGGTGCCTGCCCAGGTTTGCGAGAATTGCGGTGAAGCCTGGCTGGAAGAGGAAACGGTCTCTCACCTCGAGTCACTGCTTGAGACTATGGTCAGCAACGGTACAGAAGTCGCGCTTCAAAGGTATGCAGTTGCCTGAAATCCCCTGCAGTCCGCTTGACTGACCGGGGAAACGCCAGGGCAGGTCCTTGTGTCACTCTTGCGCTCTGCCCTGTGGAGCAGGCAGTGCATACACGGCCCCTCGCGCCAGACTCATCTGCGAAAGGAGTCCCCCATGACCCTCGCCCGTGACCTTGACACGCCGGCCGTCCTCATCGACATCCCGACCATGCTGCGCAACATCGAGCGCATGCAGCGCTACTGCGACCGGCACGGCATCGCCTTCCGCCCGCACATCAAGACCCACAAGAGCCCGGAAATCGCGCGCATCCAGCGTGAGGCCGGCGCCGTCGGAATCGCCTGCCAGAAACTGGGCGAGGCCGAGGTCTTTCTTGACGCCGGTTTCGACGACATTCAGCTGCCCTTCAACATCGTCGGGCCGCAGAAGACCGCGCGCCTCGCCAGGCTGTCAAAACGCGGCCGCATCACCGTCAGCGCCGACCACAGTGACGTACTGAAGGGCCTGGAAACCGCCGCGACCGAGGCGGGCGTACGCATTCGCGTCATGCCCGACCTGGAGACGGAGATCGAACGCACCGGCGCCGCGCCGGAGCAGATCGTGGCTCTGGCGCAGCAAATCATCGACAGCCCGCATCTGGAATTCGCGGGCCTCTTTCTCTACCCCGCCAACCCGGTCATTCGCCCGCGCCTGCAGGACGCGCTAAAGCGGCTCAACGACGCCGGCATCGACGTGCCCGTGGTCAGTGGCGGCGGAACGGCCGCGTCATCTACCGCGCATGACATGCCTGAAATGACCGAACTGCGCGTGGGTACCTACATCTTCAATGACATGAACGTCGTTACCAGCGGCGGCGCCACACTTGACGACTGCGCCATGAGCGTGCTGGCCACTGTCGTCAGCCGCCCGACGGCGGACCGGGCCATCCTCGACAGCGGCAGCAAGACCCTCGCCGCGGACCGCGTCAACGAAGGCCACGGCCACATTCGCGAGTACCCCAAAGCGCGCATCTACAAGCTCAACGAGGAGCACGGCTTCGTCGACCTGTCGGGCTGCGAGCGAAAGCCGCGCATCGGCGAGCAGGTGCAGATCGTCCCGGTGCACACCTGCGTCGTCAGCAACCTGCACTTCCAGCTTTATGGCGTTCAGGATGGCGTCGTTGAACAGGAATGGCCGGTCGCCGCGCGCGGTCTGGTGCGCTGAGTTCAGTCGCTGAAAGGGTCGCAGAAGTTGACGCCGAGGCGTCGCAGGCGGGGCAGGTGCCCGCGCAAGCGTCGCTGAAAGTCAGCGAAGTCCCGCGCTGAAGGCGCCGACCACAGCGCCTCAGCAAGGGCTGCGGCCCGCGGCCAGGTCATGTACTCGACCTGGTCGGCGGTGGGCATATATTCCGTCCAGACATTCCCCTGGCCGCCCAGCACGTGGGCGTGATGCTCCGGCGCAATCCCCTCGACCGGATCGAAAGTGTAAACGCGCTCCAGAGGCAGGTAACCGCCGATGGCCGGTGGCTCGGATGCAGTGTCCTCGCACTGATAGTAATCAAGATAGCAATGGGTGTTGGGCGACATGACGACGTCGTGTCCGGCGCTGGCCGCTGCGATGCCGCCTGCTGACCCACGCCAGCTCATGACCGTCGCGCCTGGCGCGAGACCACCCTCCAGAATCTCATCCCAGCCGATGAGGCGACGCCCGTGTGCGTTCAAAAAACCTTCGATGCGGCGAATGAACCAACTCTGCAACTCATGCTCGTCTCGCAGCCCTTCGCGCCGCATGCGCTCCTGACACTTTGGACAGGCCTGCCAGCGTGTTTTGGGGCATTCGTCGCCGCCAATGTGGATGAACTCGCCCGGGAAGATCGCCATGACCTCCAGCAGCACGCTCTCCAGAAAGTCGAAGACGGCGTCGTTACCGGCGCAGTAGACCTCGTCGCTGATGCCCCAGTGGCAGCGCACCTGGTAGCCTTCGCCGATGCAGCCCAGCTCCGGGTAACTGGCAAGCGCGGCCTGGGCGTGCCCGGGCATTTCAATTTCCGGCACGATAGTGATGTGCCGTTCACGGGCATACGCAACCAGGCTGCGCGCCTCTTCCTGGCTGTAATAGCCGCCGTAGGGGCGACCGTCAAGCGTGTGACGGTCGGCCGGCAGCGGAGTTTCCGCACGCCAGGCGCCCACTCCAGTCAGTCGGGGCCAGCCCTTTATTTCCAGGCGCCATCCCTGGTCTTCGGTCAAATGCCAGTGGAAGCGGTTCAACTTGTGCAGCGCCATCAGGTCCAGCGTCTTGCGCAGAAAATCGGTCGGGAACAAATGACGGCCCACGTCCAGGTGCAGGCCACGCCAACGATGGCGCGGCGCTTCTTCGATGTTCAGGCAGGGGATGGTCCGCGTTCCCTCCCCCTGCAGCAGTTGTCGCAGGGTCTGCGCTCCGTAAAACAGGCCTGCTCCGTCAGAGGCCTGCAGGCTGACGCCCGAGGGCGCCACCCGCAGCCGGTAAGCTTCGGTCTCAATGTCGGTGTCCTGCGACAGTCTCAGGTCTTTGCCTTCGCCCCAGTCATTTGTGAGCGGCAAGGGCAGGGCCGTCGCCGCGCGCAGGACGTCGGCGCAGGCTTGCGCTGCAACTTCCAGGCCGGACGGGGCGCAGACGCGGGTCTCCGCCGTCAACACAAAAACGCCCGGCTCGCGCCGTAGCGACCGTGGCTGCGGAACGAGCGCGGGCGTATCAGCCGCGATACCCATACTTCTCAGGTCTGCTTGAGCAGCGGTTCGTCGCCGACGCGTTCGCGATAGCCGGCGACGATCAGGCCGGCCCGCCCCATGCTCTGGCCGTATTCCTGGCGATTGTGCGGGTCGCGATAGCCCATACGCACCATGCGCCGCGGCTTGCGCGTGCTGTTGATGTAAGAGCCGTGCACGGTGTGGTAACAGAAGAGCACCACGTCGCCGCGTTTGGCCGGCACCGGCACGGTGTCCTCCAGGCGCCAGTCATCGGTGGGAAGGTGCGGCGTGCAGGGGCCATCCTCGGTCATGGTGATGTGCTCAAGCGCGCCGTTCTTGTGCGACCCCTTCAGGAAGCGAATCTCGCCGTTCTCGTGGCTGGTGTCATCCAGATGCACCAGCACGTCGATGAATCGGCCGTTCTCGTGTGCGTAGAAGGGATGGTCCTGGTGCATCGGGAAGGGGTGACCGGTCTGCGGCGGCTTGATGTGCATGGTGGTGTGGTGCAGCTCAACGTTGGGGCCAATCAGATCCGCCAGGGCGGCAGCCAGCTTCGCGTTGGTGACCGCCTTCATCCAGGCCGCGGAATAGAGATGCAGGTCATGCATCGCCGTGAGCTTCGATTGCTTCTCGATCTCGGGATTCATGTAGGCCTGTCGCCAGGGGCCGCTCCAGCCCGGGCTGGTGAAGGACCAGTCCTGCACCAGGCGGTCCAGTTCGTCCGCCAGTTCGTCGGTCTCTTCCGCCGTGAACAAAGCGGGAATGCGCAGAAAGCCGTTCTCATGATAAAAGTCGATGTCCTGTTGCGATAGCATGTCCTGTGTCCTTCGTGCCCTAGTCAGCAACTGCCGCAATTATACCGGGATTGGAAGCATTTCCAGGCGTTTGCCGCAGGGTGTCCGGCGGCAGGGCTGTTGTATAGTAGATGTCGCAGTTCAGCAATCCGGAGCCGGGATGAATCGCACACGCCTTTACCTGCGACTCGCCTGGCAAAACCTGCGCGGCAACGTCCGCTGGACGAGCTTCGCCATCCTCGGCGTGGCCGCGGGCGTGGCGGCCATGGTCGCCCTTCGCAGCCTCGGCCTGACCATTAACGATGCCCTGCTGCTCAATCTGCGCGAGGTCAACCGCGGCGACATCAACATTCGCAGCGTCGTCAGCGGCCCCTTTGCGTTGACAGTCAATGAAGGGGCGTGGGAACGCAGCGTCTTTGACGAGACGGACCTGCTGCGTATAGAAGAAGTCGTCACCGGCGAGGACGGGCACATGGCTGCCTACAGCGTCTATCACAACGTGCGGTTGGCTCGCGTCGACGAAACAGTTACGCGCTCGCCAGGCATAATCAGCAGCTTTTTCATTGATCCCTCCAGCTATAACAGTGTGCGCCAGGTGTTCGCGGAAGCGCCGTCGGACGTGACTATCGGCCAGCTATTGACCGGCGCAGCGGAGGTCGTGCTCAGCCGCAGACTGGCGGATGCCCTCGAGTTGCAGGTCAATGACCAGGTCCGCGTCAGCGGCACTGAATTACCCTACACCGTGACGGGCATCGTGCCCGATCACAGCGAAGCCAATATCCGGGACCTGACGTCGTCGCTCTTTGGCTTTGCCTATTTTCATCGCGACCAGGCGCTGCAAATGCAGTTGAACCCTGCGTCCAACCAGGTCAGCATTTACCTGCCGGATGGCAGCAGCGGGGATCTGATCCGGCAATTTGGACTGGAACTGTGGGCCCTCGATGCAGGCATCCACTCGATGACGACGACGCCGGACCTGCTGATTCGCAACAGGGACCTTACAGAATTCATCGAACGCCTGGTGCTCCTGACGGGCATGGCCGCCCTGCTCGTCGGGGGCGCCGGTATCGTCAACACCATGTTGGTGCTTACGGGTCGCCGGCTGCAACTGATCGCCGCGCTGAAGGCTCTTGGCATGCAACGCCGGCAAATCGCCACCATCCACGGGGCGGAAGCCACACTGCTGGGCCTGGCGGGTTCTGTCGCAGGCCTGCTGGCGGGCCTTGCGCTCAGCCGGGCCATCAACAACCTCAGCGAGACACTGGTCCAGCGGCCCGTCGCCTGGCGCCTGTACCCGGAAGCGCTACTCTTCGGGCTTGCCCTGGGGCTGGCAGTGACCCTTGTCTTTGGCATCCTGCCCATCAGCATCGCCGCCCGCGTGCGTCCAGCCATAATCATGCGCCCGGGGCAGGGCCGTCTGCCGCGCCCCGGCCTGGCGGAAAGCGCGCTGGCGCTTACGCTGGTCCTGCTGGTTGCCGGACACTTCACGGGGACCATCGTCCACCCTATGGTGGACCGCGGCCTGCCCGCCCTCACCCCCGACGCCACGCTCAGCGGCCTGCTGATCGTCGCGGCAGCCATCCTCCTGCTGGCCATCCTGACGGCGGGCCTGTGGCTTCTGGTCTGGCTGGTGAGCGTTCTGCCCGTCACCGACGCTACAGGGCTTCGCCTTGCTCTCGCCAATCTGGGCGCGCGCAGGCTGCGCAGCGCCATAACACTGCTGGCCCTGGCGATCGGCGTGTTCACGCTGAGTCTGGCCAGCTTCCCTGCCATCGGCTTTCGTCAGGTGCTGCAATTTCGCTTTAGCGAGTCGCTGGGCGGCAACGTGCTGGTGCTGCCCCTGTTTCCGCAGGCTCCCGGCCTGGTCCTGCGCAATCTGCTGCCTGAACTTCAGCAGGACCTGCGCTACAACACGCAGACCGACGTCTGGCTGGCGCAACTGGAGGCCATTGACGGCGTCCCCACTGCCAGCAGCGCAGTCCTGCCGGTCATCGTGCGGGAGTCGCAGAAGCCCGACCTGCGCAGCGGAGAACTGATCGCCGGGCGCGACCTGACAGGCAGCGACGTCGGTTCGCCGCTGCTCGTCCTTGCGCGCGGCTCGGCGCTTGAAACCGCCTTGCGGCCGGATGCCATACAGGGGCAGGACATTTCGCCAGGCACGATTCTTTCCCTGCGCATCAATGAGACGCAGCAAAGGGTCGTTGTGATCGGAATTGTTGACAGCGCCAGCAACGCCCTGTTCCCCGGGATCGCCGCCGCCTTCCTGCCCCCGGCTGTACTCGACCCGGGCGGCAGTCTGGCCCGCTTTCACATTCTGGACGTTCCGGCGGACAAACTGGACGGCGTGCTGGCCCGCCTGGGCGCCGTACCCCTGCTGCTGGCCCTGGACGTGAACCTTCTCGACCAACTCGTCGTAAACCTTGCAGGGCAACTTGGCGCCCTGCCCGCAGCCGTGGGCATTCTGACCCTCGTCGCCGCCGGAGTCATGATGGCCAACAGCGTCGTTCTCGCCACGCTGGAGCGGCAGCGCCAGACCGGTATATTGCGGGCCCTGGGATTGCGGCGCGGTCAGGTCCTGCAGGTCCTGCTGCTGGAAAACACCCTGCTGGGCCTGTTGGGTGCCTTGTCCGGCATCGCACTCGGCGTCGTCGCCCAGAGTCTGATCACCGGACTGGGCACCGGGAAGGCGATGCCGCTCCCGGCGGAAGCGGGGCCGGTGCTGGCCGCTCTGTTGCTTGTCGTACTGTTGATCGCCTGGCTGGCGACGCTGGTCGGCGCGCGCAATGCCCTTCAGCAGCCGGTCGCAGAAGTGCTGCGTTACGAATAATCGCTCCCGACACGCCTGCGAACAGTGTCGGGCCCGTTGAACAGGAGGCTTTATGTTTTATCTGCGCTACGCGATGCGCAGCTTTTGGCGCAACCGACGCTGGTCGCTCTTTGCCGTCTTCTCCATCGCCGCCGGCGTGGCTGCCATCGTGGCCCTGCGCAGTCTCGGCCTCGCCATCGGCGACTCCCTAACCGGCAACCTGCGGGCCACCAACCACGGTGACATCACCATTAGCGTTCCTGGCGAAGGCTTCGGCGTGACCTTTGGCTTTGATGGTAACGACCAGGACGGCAGACCACAACTGGATGCAGAGCTGCTCAACGGGATAGACAGCTGGGTACGGGAACGGGATGGCCGATGGAGCGCATGGACAGCCAGCAATGCCATCCAGATTGCCTCGCCCGACAGCACGACCAGCGGCAGACCGCAATTCGTCACCACCATCTTTGTGGATTCCAACGTCTGGCCGCTCTCGCACGAGGTGGTGGCGCTGGACCCGCCGGGTGCGCCCCTGTCCAGCCTGCTCACCGGCGGCGACGAGGCAGTCGTAAGCCGGAATCTGGCTGACCAGCTGGAAATCACCGTGGGTGATTTGGTGCGCGTCAGCGGCACGGAAGAGGAATTCACCGTGCGCGGCATCGTCGCCACCGATTACGAGGCCAGCCTGCGCAATCCCCTGGCGGCCTTCTTTGGCTTCGCCTATTTGAATTACGAAAGCGTCGACAAGCTTGCGCTCGAAGGCAGTCCCAACCGAATCAGCATTGCCCTGCCGCCGGACCATGCGCCCACGAGCCAAGAAGAGGCGGACGAACTGACGGCTGACCTGCGCAGACTGACCGGCGACGGATTGCGCTACTCAACGGTCCCCGAATTGCGCGAGGAAAACCGTTTAATCGCGGATCTGACCGGCCAGTTCATTGTGGTCATGGGCCTGGGCGCCATGCTGATCGGCGGCGTGGGCATCGTCAACACCATGCTGGTGATGGTGCGCCGCCGCACACTGGAAATCGCCTCGCTCAAGACTTTCGGCATGAAGGGAAGACGCATCGCCCTGCTCTTCCTGACGGAGGGTCTCCTGATGGGACTGGCCGGCAGTCTTCTCGGAGCTGTCCTCGGCTTCTTCCTCAGCCTTCTGGCCAATCGTTACGGCGAGGCGCTCATCCAGCAGCCGCTCACCTGGAGCCTGCAACCCGAGGCCCTGCTTTTCGGCGTGGTTATCGGGATGATCGTGTCCGCTGTCTTCGGCGTGCTGCCGGTCCTGACCGCCCTGCGCGTGCGGCCAGGCATCATCCTGCGGCCCAACGAGACCGTCATTCCCCGCACGGGTCTGTTGCATTCGCTGCTGGCCCTGCTGATGATCGTGTTGTCCCTGGGCCTCATCGCCGGGCAAATCCTGGCAAACCCGCTGGCGGGCATCATCGGGACGGCGCTGACCCTGCTGCTGCTCGGCCTCCTCATCGGCCTGCTCTGGCTGCTGGTGTGGGTCGTAGGGCGTATGCCGGCCTTCGGCAACGTCGACCTGCGTCTGGCGCTGCGTAACCTGCGCTCCGGCCGCACGCGCACGGCCACCACCCTGCTGGCGCTGAGCGCAGGGATGTTCGCGCTGAGCAGCATCGCCTTCTTCGGCGCCGGCACGCGCCAGATCTTGCAGACGACCCTCAGCGATTCGCTGGGCGGCAACGTCATGATCTTCACGCCCCTGCCGGCGGCCATCGTCAACCCCCTGATTGAGAGTCGTCTGGATGGCCTGGAGGGCGTCCGTTCCACGACGCGCATCCTGAACTACAATGGCGAGGTCATCGCCATCAACGGCGAGGCAACCAACAGCGAGGAAGTTATCGAGCGGGCGCGGCAACTGCGCAGGGAAATGCGCGACGCCGCCCGTGAAGGTGACCTTGGACGCATGCCCGAACTCGGCGCCGAACTGGATGCCCTGCCGGATTACACGCTGGACATCACCGTGCGCGATACCACCGGCGTCAACTTGAATGGCAACGCGCGCATCGTCGCCGGGCGCCCCCTTGACGTTGACGACATTGGCCAGCCCGTGCTACTGCTGTCCGAAGAGGACCAACTGGTCAACGTCGGGGAACGCATCACCCTGCAGGTTGGTGACGAGGCCTACGAGTTTGAGGCCGTCGGCGTCCAGGCGTCCAGTAACCTCTTTCAGGGGCCGGACCAGATCATCGTACCGCCCGGTGTCCTGCCTGCCGGCGATACCGGTTTCCCCTTCACCCTGGTGGACGTCGAGGAGGAATATCTGGATGCGGCCCTGCTCAGCCTCTCGGCCCTGCCCCTCGTCTTCACCATCGACGTCAGCTTCATCGACGGCCTGATCGGCCGCTTCATCGACCAGTTCAGCGCCCTGCCCATCCTGGTGGGCCTGCTTTCGCTGGGGGCAGCCGGCATCATCATGGCCAACACGGTCGCCCTGGCGACGCTTGAGCGCAGACGTCAAATCGGCATCCTCAAGGCCGTCGGACTCAAGGGACACCGCGTGCTGGGCGTCATGCTGCTGGAGAATCTGATCATCAGCCTGCTGGGCGGTCTGCTGGGCCTGGGCCTCAGCGCCCTGGGCGTGGCCATCATGAGCCGCCTGGGCATCGAGGCCACCATTCTCATCCCGGACGATGCCACGCCGGTCGCGATCGCCCTCGTCATCGCCGCCGCAGGCATCGGCGCCCTGGCGACACTGCTCAGCGCGCGCGTGGCCATTCGCGAACGGGCGCTGATCGTTTTGCGCTACGAATGACATGTGCGCCGTGCTACAATTCCCGGGGAATGCCAGCGAGGGTGCATGGAAACCGTTGCAGCGGCTGAAAACCTGATCATTGAAATGACGCCGGACAGCTGGCGTCTGTACGTCGACGATCTGCACGGCGCCCATGAGTTGCTCGATGCAGTGCCGGATGGCCGCCTGCGTTACTCCGAGGCATTTGCCGATTCCCGCCGTCTTCCTGCCAGCGGGACGCTGGCGAACGCGCAGGTCGAGCATATCCTGCTGGGCTGGTCTCCGTCTGATGAAGCCTGGCACCTGGGTTTGCTGCTGGCGCCGCAACTGGCCAGCCTGCGCGACAGTCGCTGGTGCGAACTGGCCCATTGGCCTGACCCGGACCAGGGCGCCTTTCGGGAACTCGCGGAGAACAGCGGGCTGGCCCTCGCCAGCGTGGCCGGTCGGCCCTTCCGCCTCCTCGAACCGCAGGCGCCAGCCACGATCGCTCCGGAAAGGGAACCGCTCTTTGAGGAGGAAACGCCGGCGCCGGCGGAGATTCCCCTGCCTCGCTTGCCACTGGATTTCAGCGGGGACTGGTCGCTGGATACCGGTACGACCGGTATGTTGCAACTGGTGCGCAGCCCGCGCGTCGCGCGCGCGTCATTCCGTCGCAGCCTGTGGTACGCCTTCTGGGCAGTCGCCTTTGTCTTCCTGCTGGTTGCCAGCCACCTGAGCGGAATCGCCCCTCCCGGCCAACCCTGGATACCGCCCCTTGCGCTGCTTTCCGCGCTGGTGCTGCTGGCGCTGGTCGTGCGCAACCAGCTGCGCTTCCGCAATTCGCCCGATCTCTATATCTTCGACAGTTATCAAATGCAGATTCGCGCCCGCCACGGCATGCGGGTGCTCTGGAGCAAACGCGTGGCGCAGATTCAGTCGCTCTACGTGACGGAAGTGCGCCAAAAGCGCCGGGGCGCCGGGGCTCCCGCTTACGCCGAGTTAAACCTCCTTCTCAGCAATGGTCAATTTGAGTACCTGTTGCAGAGTCGTCAGTTGCGCCTGCTGGCGCGCGAATCCATGGCTCTGGAAGCCGGCGTTTCCGAGTTGCACTCCTGGCACTGCAACAGCAATGCGCAGGCTGTCGCGCTCCACGTGGCCGGTGCTCTTGAACTGCCCGTCTGGCTGGACCGGCGCGACAGCTGAGGACCGTGCGCCGCGCCGCCCGTTGCCTGCTGCTGGTTATTCCGCTGCTGGTCATTGTTGCTGCCACGCAGGCGCAAGGCGACGCCACGTTGACCCCCGGCGCATCGCTTGACGGTGAGATCAACGATCGCTGGCCCCGTATCTCCTGGACCTTCGACGGTCTGCAGGGGCAGGTCATCGAATTGCAACTGGAAGTGACCGCCGGTAATCTTGACCCCGTGCTCCTGCTGCTGGACGGTGACGGGCAGGTATTGGCCGCCGCGGACGACAGCGACGACGGCCTGGTGCCCTTCATCGCGCCGCTGAGCCTGCCCGCCAGCGGACGTTACACGGTGGTCGTCATGCGCCTGGGTCAGGCCCTCGGCAGCACCTCCGGCACCTTCCGCCTGGGCCTGGAACAGATCGGCGTCAGCTCCAACGCCGGCAGCGTGCTGCGCTATGGCGACCAGGTCATCAACCGCATTTCGCAGGAGACGCCGGTCGTCGTCTACCGCTTCCATGCGCGGCGCGGCGACGTCGTGCAGCTGCACCTGCGTCGGGCCTCGGGCGACCTCGACCCCTGGTTGCAACTGCAGGACAGCGCCGGACGTGAGCTGGCCAGCAACGACGACGCCCTCGACGGCCCGGCCCCGCGCGACAGTCGCATCAGTGATTTCCTGATCGAGGCCGACGGCGAATACCGAATTCTGGCCTCGCGTTACGGCCAGGAGGCCGGCACCAGCAGCGGCAACTTCGTGCTGTCGCTCAACGAGGCCCTGTTCAGCGGACTGGGCACGACGGCGGCCACGGCCATCCCCATCCGCCCCGGCATCAGCGGTCGCGGCAACCTGGACGACGAGCAGCACCAGCGTTTTTACCAGTTCGCTGGTCAGGCCGGCGAGACCGTGCGCATTCGCATGGAGCGGGCCACGGGCGGGCTCGATCCCCTGCTGCTGTTGAGCGACAGCCAGGGGCGAGAACTGGCCAACGATGATGACGGCGGCGGCGGCAAGAATGCCCTGATTGAAGGCTTCCGTCTGCCCGCCGACGGCCTGTACACCATCACCGCCACCCGCTTTGAACTGGCGGAGGGTCAGACCAGCGGGTCCTATCGCCTGGAACTGATGCTGCCCGAACTCGTGCTGCAAGACCTGCCACCCGGCACCCAACTGGTCACCTGGGGCCAGGCCGTCGAGGCCCGCCTCGACAACGAAACGCCTGTGCGGCTGTATGCCTTTCAGGGCGGCGCCGAAGACGTCGTCACCATCACCATGGACCGCAGCAGCGGCAACCTCGACGCCGTACTCAACCTGCTGGATGCGGAACAGCAATTGCTGATCAGCGACGACGACACGGGGCCGGGCCGCAACGCCCGCATCGGCGACTACACACTGCCGGCCGACGGCATCTACCTCGTGGAGGCCACCCGTTACAGCGGCGACGAGGGCGCAACCGACACGACCGGCGGCTTCACGCTCAACCTGTCACGGAGGATCAGCCCCTGACTTCCCTGCTCATCGCGACCGGCAACGCCGGCAAACTGCAGGAGTATCGCGAGCTGCTGTCTGCGCTGCCGCTGCAACTGGTCAGTCCCGCGGACCTGGGCCTGCAGAACCTCGACGTGGCCGAAGACGACGACAGCCTGGAGGCCAACGCGACGCACAAGGCGCGGATCTGGGCCGCCCACGGCGGCCTGCCGGCCCTCGCCGACGACACCGGCCTCTTCGTCGACGCGCTGGATGGCGCGCCCGGCATTTATCCGGCGCGCTGGGGCGGCCCCGGCCTGAGCATGGCGCAGCGGCGTCAAAAGTTGCTGGACGCGCTGGACGACACGGCGCCGGAAGGACGCAGCGCCCGCTTCGTCTGCGTGATCGCAGTCGCCCGGGGCGTACGTCTGGAATTGGCCCGCGGCGAGTACGAAGGTCGTATCGCCTTGAGCGAGATGCCCGGCCCGGCCGGTTTCGGCTACGACTCGATTTTCATCCCGCATGACGAGGAGCACTCCTGGGCGCAGTTGCCGACCGAGGTCAAACAGCGCGCCAGCCACCGCAGTCTGGCTGCCGCGCGCATCATCCCCGCCATTTGCCAAATGTTTCCCAAGCTACGGCCGCGCGGCTGAACCGCTGCGGCCGTGGTTCATGCGGAAGACCGGCGTGGGCGACTCGTAGCTGCCGGACCTGCCCATGGCGCTGCAACGCCGCAGGGAACCGTCGCCGAAGCGGTTGCGAATGTTGTCCAGCGCCGCTTGCAGGGCCAGTTCGCGCGGCGCTTCCCACAGTTCCAGTTGCCGCCCCTGCCTGTCGGGCTCCAGGCCGCTGACGCGGACGCCAATCAGGCGTAGGGGACGGCCGCGCGGCCAGTAACTCTCCAGCAGCGCTTCCGCCGCCTGCCAGATTAGCAGGTCGTCATTGACGGCCATCGGCAACGTCGTCTGGTGCATGACGGTCGTGAAATCCGACCAGCGCAGGGTGAGCGTCACTGTCCTGCCGCGCAGGTGCTGACGGCGCAGACGCAAACCCACGCGCTCCGCCAGTTCGCGCAGCTTGCGGCGAATCGGCAGGGCCTCGCGCTGGTCGCGCAGGAAGGTGCTGCTGTGCCCCACCGATTTGGTGACAAAGCTCGATTCGACGATTCGCTCGTCGATGCCGCGGGCGCGCTGACTCAAATCGTAGCCATGCTTGCCGAAACGCCGCATTAGGTCGCGCGTTGGCCGGCGAGCCAGGTCGCCGATGGTGGACACGCCCATTTCGCGCAGCCGCTCTGTCGTCTTCGGGCCGCAACCCCACAGCGCCTCCACCGCCAGCGGTGCGAGGAAGTCGGCTTCCGCGCCGGGCGCGACGATCTTGATGGCGCGCGGTGGCGCGTCCCCGCTGCCGGCGCTCTTGGCGGCATTGGTGGCCATTTTGGCGATTAGCTTGTTGCTGCCGCCGCCAATGGAACAAGGCAGGTGCAACTGGCGTCCGATGCGCTCCTGCAACGCGCGCGCGATCAGGGCGGGGTCGCTAGGCAAGCCGGTGATATCAAGGAAGGCCTCGTCGATCGAGACGGGCTCGACCATCGGCGTCAACTCCTGCGCCAGGGACATGACCCGCGACGAGGTCCCGGCATAGTTGCCGAAACTGTGCGAGACGACCAGCAACTGCGGACAAAGACGCACTGCCTCGCCCATGGGCATGCCAGAGCGCACGCCGTACCTGCGCGCCGGCCAGGAACAGGAAGCGACCACGCCGCGCTTCCCTGGCTCCCCGCCGACGGCGAAGGCCCTGCCCGCCAGCGAGGGGTCGTTCAATTCCTCGACAGCGCAGAAGAAGGCGTCCAGATCAAGATGCAGGATATTGCGGGTCATGCGGGCCATGGCGCGAACCCTCGTTGACGGCCATTTCGACCATAATAGAACATATGTTCTTTTGTGTCAAGTCCTGTGCAGCGCCTGGCGGGCGACGCTACAATCGCGCGCGGCGTCCCGGAAAACTGGTGTAGCCTGCCCCCATGCGCATTGAGCACCTTTCGCTGACCAATTTCCGCAACTACGCCCGTCTCGAATGGAGCCCGCCGCCGGGCACGACGCTGATCCACGGCGCCAACGCCCAGGGCAAGACCAGCCTGCTGGAGGCCATCTGCTACCTCGCCCTCTCGCGCTCCCCCTGGAGCAGCAGCGACCGCCAGCTCATCCACTGGCGCAGCCAGGACGAACCCATACCCTTCGCGCGCCTCGCCGCCGACGTCAGTTCACGTCACAGCCCGCTGGAGCGACTGGAAGTCACCCTTATGCTGGAGGACGCGGGCCAGGCGACGCCGCGCTTCAGGAAGATGCTGCGCCTCAACGGCGCCGACAAACGCGTGATGGACCTCGTCGGCCACCTCAACGTGGTGCTTTTCCTGCCGCGCGACCTGGCGCTGGTTGAAGGGTCGCCGGCGGACCGGCGGCAGTTCATCGACAATACCCTTTCCCAGGTCGATGCCGCCTGCCTGGAAGCGTTGAATCGCTTCGGCAAGCTGCTGCCCCAACGCAACGCCCTGCTGCGACGCATCCAGGAGCGGCGCGCTGCGCCGCACGAACTGGACTTCTGGGACGCCCAACTGGTTGAGTCCGCGGCCGTCATCATCGCTGCCCGCCAGCGCTTTCTGCGCGAACTGGAAGCCAGCGCCTGCCGCGCGCACCATGATCTCACTGGCGGTCGCGAGACCCTTTCGCTGCGTTACCAGCCCAGCTTTGCGCCCACCGCCAGCGGCGACGGTCAACTCTCCTTCAATTCGCAAGGTCTTGACCTGCACCGCGAGCTGAACGCAGAAGAGATCGCGCCCCAATACGCCGCCCGCCTGGAAGAGGAACGTTCGCTTTCGATCCGCCGGGGCTTCACGCCCAGCGGCCCGCACCGCGACGAGTTGCGCATTGCCATCAATGGCCACGACGCCGGTCTCTACGGCAGTCGCGGCCAGGCGCGCACAGCGGTGATGGCGCTCAAACTGGCGGAACTGGACTGGATGCAGGCGCGTATCGGCGAGCCACCCCTGCTGTTGCTGGACGAGGTCGTGGCCGAGCTGGATTCAAGCCGGCGCAACTGGCTGCTGGAACGGCTCGACGGCGTGGCCCAGACGCTGCTGACCACCACCGAACTGGATATCTTCACCACGGGTTTCCTGCAGCACGCCTCGGTGTTACGGATCGCGGAAGGACAAATCGCCAGCCAAGTCACGGAATCCGACTAATGAGATGGCTGTACGCCATGCGCGACAGCTACTATGGCTGGCGCATTGCCCTCGCCCTGGCCGTCACCGAGACTATCTCCTGGGGCATCCTTTACTACGCCTTCGCCGTCTTCATCCGCCCCATGGAACTGGACACCGGCTGGTCGCGCACCGAACTGACGGGCGCTTTTTCACTGGCGCTGCTGTTGCGGGGCGCGATGGCCGTGCCCGTCGGCATCTGGATCGACCGCCATGGCGCACGCCTGCTGATGAGCGTCGCCTCCCTGCTGGCCAGCGTCCTGCTGCTCCTTTGGTCGCAGGTCAGCGATCTGGCGATGTTCTATCTGGTCTGGTCTGGCCTGGGTCTCTGTATGGCGGCCCTGTTTTACGAGCCGGCTTTCACCGTCGTCGCCAACTGGTTCCTGCGTCAACGGGCGCGGGCGCTGGCCCTGATCACCCTCGTTGCCGGCTTCGCCAGCACCATTTTCCTGCCCCTGGCCAATTCGCTGCTGCAGCAACATGGCTGGCGTACGGCCGTCCTGCTGCTCGCCATTCTGCTGGCCGCGACGACCATCCCCCTGCACGCGCTGGTGTTGCGCCGGCGACCGGCCGACATCGGGTTGCAGGCGGATGGCGCCAGCGAAGACCCCGACAGTTCGCCGGAGTCTTCGAATCAGACTGCCAGCGACATCCTGCGCGGCAGCGTCTTCTGGTCGCTCACCGCGGCCTTTTCCCTGGCCATGCTGGCCGCCACGGCCATCCGCATTCATTTTGTGCCTTACCTGCTGGATCAGGGCGTGGACGACAATATGGCGGCGGCCGGCGCCGGTCTGATTGGCGCCGCCCAGGTCCTGGGCCGCCTCGTATTCGCTCCTTTCGCCGAGCGATTGTCGCTGCTCTGGCTGACGGGCCTGTCGCTTGCATTGCAACTGCTGGCCCTGTTGATCCTGTTGCTGCCAGGTGAAGACTTGCGCATCTGGCTCTTCGTACTTCTGTTCGGCGCGGCCGTCGGCTCTGCCACCCTGCTGCGGCCGGCCCTGCTGGCAGAGCGCTTTGGCCCCGCGCGCTTCGGACGCATAAGCAGCGTCATGGTCGTTTTTCTGACTTTGGCGGGCACAGTCGCGCCGGTCGGGGCCAGTGCCATCCACGCACTGGGCGGCGGCTATGATCCGGTCTTGTGGGGCATCGCCGGCATCACGCTGGCGGCGATGCTGGTCCTGTTGCCGGCGCGCAGCCCAACTACCAGGGCCGCCGATAAGTGAAGGACGGCAGTTCTTCGGGGTCCTCCGTGCGCCAGTGGAACGTGTTGATGGAGGCCGTCTCCGGGTAATCGTCGCTGACGCCATAGTTGGGCATGTGCGCCTTGAGCTTGACGTCCGGCGGGTCCCCGGCGGCAAGGACGATGGAAAACGCGATGATGTCGCCATGGGTGACGGCAGCCACTTCCCCACCCGGCCAGGCACGACGCATGGCCGCCAGGAAGTCCTGACCGCGACCTGCCACGTCCTCCGCCTGCTCGAATTCCGGTCCGTTGCCGCTGTACATGTCCCAGTCGCGTTTCAGCAGTTCCAGCAGTGGCCGGCCCTGCCAGGGCGTGTAGACCTCGTTCAGGCGCTCGTCAACCTCAAGCGGCAGTGAAGCGCTGGCTTCCGAAAGGATGGCCACCGTCTGCCTGGCGCGTTGCATGGGGCTGCTGTAAAGCGCGTCCAGCGGGCGTCCCTGCAACCATGACGCCGCGGCCCGCGCCTGCTCCTGGCCGCGCTCACTGAGGCGAAAGCCGGGCAAACGCCCGTACATGACGTGCTGCGGGTTATGGACCTCGCCGTGGCGAACAAGATGGACGGTACAACTCATGAGATGTGACTCCCTGGACTTGACGAGCAATGATTAAAGGTTCACTTGTGGTTAACTTTGACAGATAATGCCATACCATGCTATAATTTACATGGATTAACTTTTGCGTTTCATCACCAAAGTAAGGAGATCCCCATGTTGAACGAGGCGATGCAGGAAGCGCTGAACAAGCAGATCAACGCGGAACTGGGCGCCTTCTACACCTATCTGTCGATGAGCGCCTGGTTCGAATATCGCGACCTGCGCGGCTTCGCCGCCTGGATGCGCCGGCATGCGGACGAGGAAATGACGCATGCCTCGAAAATCCTCGACTACATCAACGAAAGAAATGGGCGCGTTCTGCTGCTGCCCCTGGACCAGCCACCCGTCGAATGGGAGTCGCCACTGGACGTCTTTCAGGATGCCCTGAAGCACGAACAGCACGTCACGCATCTCATCAACGATCTTGTGTCGCTGTCCAACAGCGAGAACGACCCGGCCTCGTTCAGCTTCCTGCAATGGTTCGTGGACGAGCAGGTGGAAGAAGAAGCCCTGGTCGACGCCGCCGTGCAGGACCTGAAGCTCGTGGGCGACTACGGGCCGGGCCTCTTCCTGCTGGACCGCGAACTGGGCTCCGCTCAGCCCGACGGCGCCTGACTTTCGTCTTCCACGACGGCCAGCGCCACAAAGTCGATCTCGAGCCGGACCTCCTCAGCCACGTCCGAAACAAAGGGCACGGAGGGGATGGTCAGGCCGAGGTCGGCATGTTGCAGGGAACTGCGGGCCGTCCCACTTAGCTGTTCCTCACTCTCCAAGGTAATGGTGGCATCAAAGGTCAAGGCCTGCGTTGCCCCGGCGATGCGCAGTTCACCCAGGATCTGAAGGTCGAAGGGCTCGCCGACGGTCACGCTCTCCGGCATGCCCGCAAGTTCCGACGTCTCAAACTCGGCATATTCGAATTCGTCCTCGGCCGACTTAAGGATGAAGGTGCGCAATGCCCGGTTACGGTTGCCGTTGTCTGTGGTCAGGGTGCGCGCGTTGATGCGAATCAGGCCGATTTCCGACGCCGCCGGATCGCCCTGGTCGACGCGGAGGTCACCGGCCACCTGGTCCGTGGCGCCGACAACCGTGAAGTCCGCGCCGCGCAACACCTCGTCAATGAGAAAGCGGACTTCAGACTCTTCTTGCGCGATGCGAAAGACCCGCGCGCCCGCCTCTTCCTCCAGGCCTGGCGCCGTGACCGGCCCGCTGGCTTCGTGCTGGTCGCCCTGAACGAAGGCCATGAAGGCGTCCACAGCGCCACCAAGACCCTCCGGACCTTCACGCACGACTATGATGGCAGCCAGGGCGACGAGGGCCAGAACGGCGACGACCGCAAGGACGAGGACGATCTGCAGCAGTCTGCGCATGTCTCACTCCTGTTTGAATGGTGAGCATCATAGCGTCCTGCCCCAGGCCTGAACAGACCCTGTGCTATCATGGCGACGATGCCTCACGTACTGCTCATCTCGCGATGCCCGCCCTGGCCGCTGCACCTCGGCGACCGGCTCATCGTCTGGCATCTGGCGCGGGAACTTTCGCGGCGCGGTTGCGTCATTGACCTGCTGGCCTACGCCAACCGGCGCGAAGACCACGACGACCCTGACCACTACCGCGACCACTTCGGCAAGGTCGCGCTCTTTGAGGAGCCCGCCCGTAACCCGTCCACGCTGCTGCGTCGCCTGCTACTGCCAGGCTCGCGCTTTCCGCTCAAGGCTGCAGACGTTTCCTCCCCGGACATGTGGCGCGCCATCGAGCAGCAGGTTGCGGGAAAAGACTACGACTGCGCGCACTTCTTCGGCGGCATTCAGGTCAGTGAGTACCGTCGTGCCGTGGGAGACCTGCCGACCCTGATCACGCCTTACGAGTCCTACAGTCTCTACCTGCAGCGTGCCCGGGATGCCCATGGCGGGCTGGCGCCTGCGATCCGACTGCGTCGCTTCCTGGCGCGACGATTCGAGTCCTGGATGTACACACCCTTCGGGCGTCGCGTGGTCGTCAGCGACCGGGACCGCGCGGAATTGAGCGGACTCAACCCGGCGCTGGACTGGGAAGTCATCCCCAACGGCGTCGACGCGGAGCATTTCCGACCTTCCATCGAAGCGCGCGAAGCAGCCAGCCTGCTCTTCACGGGCAACTTCGCCTACGAACCCAATGTTGACGCGGCGCTCTGGCTGGCCCGCGACCTGTTTCCCCGCCTGCGCCGGGAGCATCCGGCCCTGCAGTTGTGGCTGGTGGGCAACGCGCCTCCGGAGTCGCTGCGCGCGCTGGCCGGCGAGGGGATACGGGTCACGGGACGCGTGTCCGACCTGCGGCCCTGGCTGTCTCGCGCGACGCTGTACGTCAGTCCCTTGCGCATGGGCGCCGGCATCAAGAACAAGGTGCTGGAAGCGCTGGCGACGGGCTGCCCGCTGCTGGCCACGCCCCTCAGCGCGGACGGTATCGCCATTGAACATGGCCGGCATGCCTGGCTGGCGGCGCGGGGCGACTTCCCCGCCGCGCTGCGCAGGCTGCTGGAGGACGCCGCCTTGCGGGAGCGTCTGGCGCTGGCCGGACGGCAACTGGTGGAGTCGCGCTACAGCTGGCAACAGGTCGCCGACCGTTATGCCGCGTTGTATCAGTCGCTCGCTTCCGCTGCCCCAACGCGGTGAACTGGCCACGACACGTCTCGGCCCTGCTGAGTCCGCCGCCGGTTTGGGCGGTGATGGCCCTGCCGGTTTCCCTGCGCGATGCCGAGTCTCTTTCCCAGGGCATGGTCAATGCCGGTATTTACATCCTCTTCGTCAGCCTGTTGCCGATGCTTTACGTGGCAGCCATGGTGCGACGGGGTCGCATCAGTTCGCTGGATATGCCGCTGCGCGAACAGCGACAACGGCCCTTCATGGTCTCCATCGCCTGCACGACTGTCGCCTGGTGGCTGTTGCGAAGCACAGGGGCGCCTGGCGTCATGCCCTTTTTCGCCCTGTGCAGCCTGGCGCTGATCGCATCGATTGCCTTCATCACCCTGGCGTGGCAAATCAGCATGCACATGATGAGCATGACCGGCGTTCTGGTGGCCGCCTGGGCTTTCTTCGGTCCGGTCTGGGCCCTGGCGCTGTCGCCGCTGTGGTTGCTGGTGGCGGCGGCCCGTCTGCGACTGGGGCGTCACAACGCGGCACAGTTGCTGGGAGGCGCCGTGGTTGGCGTGCTGGTGCCGCTATTCCTGTTCGCGTTGCAGTGATTGCCTTCAGCCGCCGCCCGGCAGGGCTTCAACCTCGGCGCGGCGTGGCATGGCCGGCGCCGTACCAGGCCGGGTGACCGAGAGCGCCGCCACGGCGTTGGCGAAACGCAACGCATCTTCCAGGGCCCGCCCTTCCGCCAGCGCCACGGCAAGACCGCCGTTGAAGGCATCGCCGGCGCCAGTGGTGTCCAGCACATCGACCTCAAAGGCGGGCACCTGTCCGCTCCCGTCTTGCGTCGCCCAGCGCGCCCCGGCCGCTCCCATCGTCTGGATGAGCGTCTGACCCTTGCGCGTGACCAGCGGGCGAAGGTCATCCGGCGCCTCACCATAGAGTGTGGCGAGTTCGGTCTCGTTGGGCGTGAGCCAACTGGCGTGCGCCAGCATCTCCTGCGTCAGGGCCTGGGCCGGCGCCGGATTCAGGATGCAGGGGACGTCCAGTTGCCGCGCCAGTTTCAGCGCATGCGCCACGGTATCAAGCGGCACTTCCAGTTGCAGCACGAGAATGTCCGCTGCGGCGATGTGATCGGCCGCCGCGTCGACGTGCTCCTGCGTCAGCCCAAGGTTTGCGCCCAACGCGCACACGATCGCGTTTTCGCCGGCGTCATCCACCCAGATGGGCGCGACGCCGGTGGCCAGTTCTGTATCGCGGCCGACGTAGTCTGTGTTAATTCCCTCTTCCTGCCAGCAGGCGAGGGCAACGTCGCCCCAGGGGTCCTGTCCGATGCGCCCCACAAAACTGACCTGCGCCCCCAGGCGGGCTGCTGCCACCGCCTGGTTGGAACCCTTGCCACCGGGCCCGGTGCTGAAGCGCCGACCCTGCACAGTCTCGCCAGGCTGCGGCAGACGCTCCATGGTCGTAATCATGTCCAGATTGAAGCTGCCAACAACGACTATGGTCGCTCTCACCGCTCTTTCCTCTTTTCGGGCGCCGGGTCGGGAATGGATGGGAGTCGAACCCACCGCGGCCTGCTCTGCGCAACCCGCCACCGGTTTTGAAGACCGGGGCATCCACCGGGACACATCCATCCCCCTGTGGCCAGTATAACAGCCAGGGGCGAGGCCGGGAACGTCAGAGTGCAACGCCACAGGGGTGGCATTTGCTATACTGGCCAGTCCTGCACCCGGCATCGAGGTGAACGCTGACAGCAGCAATTCGGCTCCTGCACAGGCGGCGGCGGCGACGCGCACGACACAGCGCGCGTCAAATGCGCGTCGGCCTGGGGCTGGGACTCTTTCTGCTTTTTGTCGCGCTGCTCGTGCTGCTTCCGGCGGCCGGCGCCTGGTGGATGTACAGTGAAGCCCTGAATGCCATGCCGCCGCTTCCGGTCAGCGGCATGCAGGTGACGGGCGAAGGCCCCTCTCACTTTTATGACCGCAACGGGCAGACCGTTTTGCTCAGTGCCGGCGGCATCCCTGGCAGCGCGCGCAGCTGGCGCACTCTGGAGGAACTGCCAGGCACCCTGATCGCGGCCACACTGCTCAGTGAAGATCCCGACTTCCTCAACCGGCCGGCGACATCCCCGGTGACCCTGGGAATCCAGCTCTGGCGAGAAGCCCTGGGCGAAAGCATTCGCGATGATTCTCTGGCAGTGCGACTGGCGCGCAGCCTGTATTCGGCGCCGCAACAGGCGCCCGGCGACCTTACCCCTGGCCGCGAACTGGTGCTGGCCGCCGAGCTGGAGCGACTGCACTCACGAGAAGACCTGCTGGAGTTGCGCCTGAATACCAGCCACTACGGGAACGACGCCCGGGGCGTCGACGTCGCCGCCTGGCTATACTTCGGAAAGCCGGCGACACAGCTTGCTCTGGACGAAATCGCGCTGCTGGCCGCCATCCCGCCGCAGCCGGAGTCGAACCCCTTGCAGGACGAATCCGCAGCGCGCCGTCGTCAGGACGAGCTTCTTTACGGCCTCCTGCAAGCCGGTCATATTGACGCGCGTGAAGCCACCGCCGCACTCAGGCGGGAAACGCCCGTCCTGGGGCGCAGGGACCAATCATCGCGCCTGGCGCAAGATTTCAGCGCCCTGGCCCTTGCTCAGGCGCGCGCCATCCTCGACTCCCTGGGCCTGGATGGCGGGCGCATGCTGGCACAGGGCGGCCTGCGAATCCTGACAACACTGGACCTCACACTTCAGGAACGGGCTTCCTGCCTGCTGCAGTTGCATCTGGACCGCCTGGCTGCAACAGCCGCGCCTGTCGACTGCGAAGATGAAGAGTTGTTGCCGCGCGCGCCGGCGATGAAGACTCCGCCACAGGAGGCCGCGCTGGTCATACTGGACGTGCGGAACGGCGAGTTGCTCGCCCTGGTGGGCAAGGCAGGCGACCGGCGCCATCCGCCGGGCCCGCTGTTGCTGCCCTACGTTTATTTTGAGGCCTTCCGCAAGGGCAGGACCGCCGCCGACATGTTGCTCGACGTCCCGCTGGAGATACCAGGCGACATAGAAGGGCTGCTCTACGCGCCGGAAAACGACGATGGCCTCTTCCGCGGCCCTCTGCCATTGCGCGACGCCATGAGCGCCGGTCTTTTGCCGCCGGCCGTACAACTGGCCAGTGAACTACGCCTCGAAAACGTCCTGGCGCGTGCCGACAGTCTGGGTTTGAAGGGCCTGGAAGCAGCCACCGGCGCCAGCCTGTCCCTGCTGGAGCGGGGCGGCGCCGTGTCCCTGCTGGATGCCGCCAACAGCTACGCCCTGTTTGCCACCCAGGGCGAACAACGCGGCCTCTTGCCGTGGCCGGCCGGCGGCGCTCTGGAAGTTGCTCCCCTGAGCGTGCTGGCCATTGAAGATTCCAGGGGACAGGTCCTTTGGCGGGCGCAACAATCCGCGGACCTGACCTGCAGCGAAGCAGCGGACTGTATATCGCGCTTCGCCAGTGAACTGGGGTTTCTGGTCAACGACGTGCTGGCCGACCAGGCGGCGCGGATCCGGGTGCTGGGAGAAGCGGACGTACGCCTGCTGGACGTTGGACGGCCGGCCGCTGTCGTCAGTGGCCTGGGGGGACGGCGAGACGTCGCCTGGACCCTGGGCTACAGCCCCGGCTATCTGGTCGGGGTCCAACTGGGGCGTGACGAAGACGGCCCCATGAGCGCTGACGACCCCGTTGGCGGACCGGCAGCTCATCCCTGGCACGCACTGATGTCCCTGCTGCACGAAGGTCAGTCCGTGGAGGACTGGCTCCAGCCGGACAACATCATCGAGCTAGAGGTGTGCGAACGTTCCGGTCTGCTGCCCAACGGCATCTGTCCGACACTCAGCGAACATTTCATCGCGGGGGTTGAACCGCAGCAGGTAGACAACTTCTGGCAGCTCTTCGCCATCAACAGCGCCAACAATCGCCTGGCCACCGTCAACACGGCGCCGGAACTGCTGGTCCAGCGAGCCTGGTTTGTGCCTCCGCCGGAAGCCCTGGCCTGGTGGCTGGCCAACGACCAGCCCCTGCCGCCGAAACTGCTGGATGAACCGGGCCAGGACGTCGCCAGTCTGTCCCGACCCCTGCCCTTCGCCTGGGTGGGTGGAATGGTCGAAATTCACGGCGACATCGACCCGCAGAGCCTGAATTACTATCTGCTGGAACAGGGCGAGGGACTGGACCCGCAACGTTGGCAGTCCATCGTCGCCGGACGCAGCGCGCCATTTGCATCCGGACTGCTCGGCACCTGGGACACTACCGGTCTCAGCGGTCTGCACAGTCTGCGCCTGACCGTCGTGCGTAGCGACGGCAGCCGCGAGACGGAGAAACGTCAGGTCACCGTGGACAACCAGGCGCCATCACTGAAACTGGAACCGGGCAACCTTGAACTCCTGTGGCCTGCCCTGCGCGAGGTCCACCTGAACGCCGAGGTGCAGGACAATCTTGCGGTTGAACGGGTGGAATTTTATCGCAACGGCCACTTGCTGGGCATCGACCGTGTCTGGCCCTGGGGCTTCGACTGGAAGATTGGGGGAGTCGGCCGCGACGTCTTTCGCGCCGTGGCTTACGATGAAGTGGGAAACCAGGCCAGTGACGAAATGGTCCTCAGGGTAGTCCCCGGCCGGGCCCCGGACGATTCACCAATGGAGAGCTAGCCATGCACATTGCCGAGATGCACGTCACGCCCGTCGCCATCAGCGACCCGCCCCTGTTGAATGCGGCCGGCCTGCACGCCCCTCACGCCCTCCGGCTGATCGTCGAACTGGTCAGCAACGACGGGATTTACGGCCTTGGAGAGATCCCGGGAAGCGTGGAAGGTGAAGCCGCCCTGAATGCGACGCGCGAGGTCGTGGTCGGCAGGGACCCCTTTCAATTAACCACGCTGGAAACGGCGCTGCGCTCGCATCTGGGCTTCGGGGAGGAGCAGCGGGGCGACGCGCCCTGGGATGATCGCGTCTTCATGCACGTACTCAGCGCGTTGGAAGTTGCCAGCCTTGACCTGCTGGGCAAGGCGCTGGGCAGGCCGGTCTGTGACCTGCTCGGCGGCCGCGTGCGCGATCACGTTCCCTTCGCCGCCTACCTGTTTTACAAGTACGAAGGCGCCGGCGGCGGCCACGGTTTTGCGACTGATCCAGGGGCTATGGGCTGGGCTGCGGCGCGTCAGGAGGCCGCACTCGATCCGGCTGGCGTGGTGGCCCAGGCGCAGGCCATGTGCGCCGAATTCGGTTTCAAATCGATCAAGCTCAAGGGTGGCGTCTTCGAACCCGACGCCGAGGTGGCCGCCATGCAGGCCCTCCACGACGCCTTTGGGCCCGCTGTGCCGTTGCGTCACGACCCCAATGCCATCTGGCGCGTGGAGACGGCCATCCGCGCCGGCAGGGCGATGGAGAATATACTCGAGTACTTCGAGGACCCGGCCCGGGGCCAGGAAAACATGGCGGCCGTGGCGCGGGCGCTGGACCTGCCCCTGGTGACCAACATGTGCACCACCTCCTTCGCCGACCTGCCCGGCAGTCTGCGGCTCGGTTCCGAGGCCATCATTCTCAGCGACCATCATCTCTGGGGCGGTCTGCGCAATTCGCTGGCGCTGGCGCGCATCTGCCAGACCTTCGGCCGCGGCCTGTCGATGCATTCCAACAGCCATCTCGGCATCTCGCTGGCGGCGATGGTGCATCTGGGCGCGGCCGTGCCCAACCTGACCTATGCCTGTGACACGCATTACCCCTGGCAATGTGAGGAAGTGCTTGAAGGCGGACGCATCAACTTCGAAGAAGGGGCGGTCGAGGTATCTGACGAACCGGGGCTGGGCATTGCGCTGGACCGCGCAGAACTGGCGCGCCTGCATGAACAGTATCTGGCCTGCGGTCTTGAGCGCCGCGACGACGAAATCGAGATGCAGAAGGTAAACCCGGGCTGGACCTTCAGGGCGACGCGCTGGTAGCCAGAAAATCTCGCACCCGCGCGCAGACTTCCTCTACGCCGATGCCGTGCTCATCCCAGTTCCAGCCTGGCGCGGCGCCAGCGCTCACACCTGCCCCGGGAAGCGGCCCCGGCTTCCACAGGACCAGCACGGCCGGCCCGGAAGGAGCGTAGCGCCGGGGATCGCTGGGGCCGAAAATGGCGACCGTGCGTCCGCCGGCGGCCGCGGCCAGGTGCGTCAGGCCGCTGTCGTTGCCAATGCTGACGACCGAACGACTCGCCAGCAGCGCGATCTGCGCGAAGGTCAATGCACCGGCCAGGGCGAGGCTGGCCCGCTCAATATGCTCGCTCACTGCGGCCAAGGCAGCGCCATCCTGCGGTCCGCCCACCAGCACGACGTCCTTGTCCAGGTGACGCACCAACTGCGCAAAGTACCGCGCCGGCCAGCGCTTCTCCGGGAGTTGCATGCCCGGGTTGCTGCCGCCGGCGGGAAACAACAGGACATGGCGCTGCGGATCGATGCCCGCCTCCTGCAGACGCCGCCGCAATTCCGGCCAAAGGGCCTCCTGCACGGGCATGCGGGCCGGGCAGTCGCTGACGTCCAGGCCCAGGGCCCGCGCTGCATCCAGGTAAATGTCGGCTTCATGGCGCAACTCGCCCGGATCAATCGAAACCCGCAGGTTGTAGCCAAAGCCGCGGCCGGCGCTGTCCAGACCGACGCGCTGCTGAATACCGCTCAACCCGACGGCCAGACTGATCAGCGGCGAGCGCGACAGCGACAGGACCAGGTCGAAGCGGCCGCCCCGCAGCAGGCGCAGCAGTTGCCACAGTGAGGCCGGCGAGCGTTGCGGCAGGGGGTCACACTCCAGGGTCGCATCAAGCTGGTCGTGGTCGCTGATGAGCCCGCGCGCGGCGCCACCGGCCACCCAGCTGACATGGGCATCGGGCCAAGCCTTGCGCAGGGCGGCCAGCACTGGCGTGGCCATCAACACGTCGCCAATGCAACAGGGCAGCAGCAGCGCGATGCGTAGGGGACGCAGGTCGGCGCTCACGCCCCTGTGGCCAGTCGGTAGCTCAAGGCGTTCCCGGTGCGTTGCCAGGCCGACGCGACAGGGTCACGCAAATTGAACGTGACCACATTACGATGCCTTGCAGTGAATGTCTTCATGAGCGCAGACTCGCTGCTTCGAAGGCCGAGTATAATCGCGCGTTTCAGGGCTCACAATTACCCTGCCCGGCGGAACAGGAGTTGCAGTCAGTGTCGAACGACATCAACCTTCCGCACGTCGACGTCAGCGGCGAGACACGGCGACAGGTCGTGGTGGACCGCGACCCGCAGCAGTACCTGGGCCACGTCACCACTGTGTGGCTGGAGCACGTGTGTTCCATGCATAACGGCATCGTTTTCGGCGATTGTGCCTACCCCGGCCTTGAGTTGTTGCCTGATGGCACGCTTGTCACGACGACCTATGGCCACTGGAGCGAGGGCGAGCCGCCTTACATCGTCAGCGTGCGCCTGACCCTCGCGGAGATGGACGCCAGGCTCCCCGTCACCCGCTAACCTCTGGCAGAGGGCAGCATGGTACACTGGCCGAACATGTGCCCCCAGGGAAGCGGATGAAGGGACGTCACGAGCCGCACTACACGGTACTCGACATCGTCACGCCGCTGGAACAGTTGACCTGCTGGAGCGTTGGCGAGCCCCGCGACGCGGTGGTTGAGGCAGCAACCGCCCATAACCTGACTTACATCCCGGTGCTGGACGAAAAGGGTCTGGATGGCATCATCAGCCGCGACGACCTGGCCTCCGGCGCCGCGCCCCTGCCGCTCACGGCGGACTGGCTGCTGGCGACCGACACCTCCATCCTCGAACTGATACGGCTCTTTGCGCAGCAGCCGCGACGGATTTTCCTGGTGCTGCAGGCCAGCGCCGTCGTCGGCCTGGTGGCTCCGGCCGACCTCAACAAGATCCCGGCGCGGGCCAGCATTTACCTGCTGGTCGCTCACTTTGAGCTGGAACTGGCCCGCCTGCTGCGGCTGGTGCTTGATGGCGACGGTGACTTTCGCCCCTTCTTCACCGCTTCGCGCTGGGAAAGGCTGCAGGCGGACCGTGTGCGCCAGGCCCGTGGCGACGTTGAGCTGGAACTGCTGCAAATGATGGACCTGGGCGACATCACCGACATCGCCCGCAAACACGATGGCGTCCGCAACCTGCTGGGATTCGCATCCAACAGCCAGTGCCGCAAGGCGATGGACCTGCAGGGCGTCCGCAATCGCATCAGCCACCCCACGCGCCCATTGATCGAGCGCCACGAGGACATCGTCGAGCTTGGCGACGCCTGCGCGCGCCTGGCCGACCTGCATCTGCGCATCGAGAAGGCGATATTCAGGGCGCAGGACCGCTAATGGCGCGCAAGGCCCGCATTCGTCCCATGGCGCTCTGTGTCTTCCGGCACAGGGGCCGGATACTCGTGGCCAGGGGTCGCGACAGCAGCAACGGGGCGAGTTTTTACCGGCCCCTGGGCGGCGGCATCGACTTCGGCGAAACCGGCGCCGAGGCCATCGTACGCGAAATCCATGAGGAACTCGGGGCGGCGATCAGCGCTCCGCGCTACCTGGGTACCCTGGAGAGCATCTTTCGCTATCGTGGCAAGCAACGTCATGAGTTGCTGCTGATATTCGATGCCGACTTTCTCAATTCCAGTATCTACGACAGGGAGCGGGTGGAAGCGCGCGAAGGCGGGCGACGCATCATCGCGCGCTGGCTGGACCCGGATGCGATGCACGACGCCCCGCTGGTGCCGGAGGGGCTGGCCGAACTGCTGCAGTCACAGCCGTGCCCCTGAACAGCAGCCTGAATGATGAGAGCGGCGACGTCCTGGTCCTGGTTCCAACGCCCCCCTGGAACTGGAACGACCTTCACAAGGGGATGCGGCGCGCCGCCCTGCAACTGGGTCAGGCAGGACTTCCCGTCGAAGTGGTGCTTGATCTGCGCCAGGCCGGAAAACTGCCGGCCGGCGCCTTCGGTCACATTCGCAGTCTGGGCATTGCGCTACACCCGCGCATGCGCAACCGCCTGTTGGTCATCGGCCTTGAGCCGACGCTGAAGGGCATGCTGGGCGGCAGGGCCGGCCTCTATCGCGACAACCGGCGCCTCCTGCGTTTCGTCGATGATGAGGCACAGGTGGCGACGGTGCTGGCGCAATGGCGCCGGGACGCGTCATGACGACCGGCGACCCGGTCTCCCTGGCCGACACGCAACGCGCCTTGCGCAACGTCAGCGCGGTGACGTTGTCCATGGTCATCTCCAAAGGGCTGCTCTTTCTCTGGCAACTGGTTCTGGCCCGCTTCCTCGGCGAAGCAAGCTACGGCATTTACGGCGCCATCGGCTCTTTCATCGCCATCGGCGCAGCCTTCACCAACTTCGGCACAGGGGCCATCATCGTGCGCGAGGTGGCGCGTAAGCCGCGGCGCGCCGGAGACTATCTTGGGGCCTCGTTGATTCTGCGTAGCGGCATGGCCCTGCTGGCCTGGCTGCTGTTGAACATCGCCGCGCCTTTTGCCGGCTTCGATCCGGAATTCCGAAACCTGCTGGCCCTGGCCACCGTCAGTCTGCTGGTCGACGCCTGGGGAAACCTGTGTTTCGAGCAGTTGATGGCGCAGGAACGCATGCGCTCAACCTCCCTGGTGACCGTGCTGCACATGCTGCTGCTGCTGCCCCTTGCTGCCCTTGCCCTTGCCTCCGGTTATGGACTGCCGGGTCTCTACGTCGCCACCATCGCGGCCAGCCTGGCGCGCGCGGCCATGCTTTGGGGTCTGGTCCTGCAGAGCGGCCTGCGGCCGGGGCGAATTCGAGGCGACTTGCTGCGCAGCCTGCTGGTCGACAGCCTGCCCCTTGCGATCACCAGCCTTTTGTCCCTCGCCTGGATGCACGCCGACAAACTGATGACCATTCGCCTGCTGGGTGAGGCAGAAAATGGCTGGCTCACCGCCGCCTTCGTGATCGTCACCGGCATGATCGAACTGCTGGGCACGACCGTTTTGACCTCGTTGTTTCCCATGATGTCCCGCGCCGGCGGCGCGACGCTGAGCAGCATCGTCAGTCGCCTGGCCTGGTTCACCCTGCTGGCCGGCCTGCCCCTGACCCTGCTGTTGTCCCTTTTCGCGCCGGAGATCACGATACCGCTCTTTGGGGCCGACTTCGTGCCGGCGGCCGCCGTCCTGCGTATTCTGGCGTGGTACGCCCTGTTGCGACTCGTGGCCGACGTTTACATCCAGGCGCTCATCGCCAGCAACCGACAACGACGCATGATGGTCGTGCGCGCAGGGGGGCTGTTCCTGAACATCGCGCTGAACGCCCTGCTCCTGCCGCGCCTGGGCATCAACGGCGCCGCACTCGCCTCCCTGGGGTCCGTCTTGCTGGTCCTGGCCATTTTGCTCCACAGCTCACCGGCCGCGGCCTGGCGACCGTTGCTCAGGCGCAGCGTCCCCCTCGTTTTGCTGGCCCTGTTGCTGGCCGCCTGGATGTCCGTCGTCGCACAACTGCTGAGTCCGCTGGCGTCCATGGTGACCGGTATGCTGCTCTATTTGCCCGGGCTGACGCGGATTCTGGATGCCGGCGATCGCGCCCTGCTGCTCAAACTGGCTCAGACCTTGCCCTTGCCCACGCCGCTGCGCGCCGCCCTGAAGAAGATTACTCCGGCGTCGAGCGTAGATCAGGACGACGCCGGCGATGCCGTCAGTTCACGGTAGACCGCTACCGTCGCTTCGGCCACGCCGGCGTGCGTGAAGTGCTGCAAGGCCCGCTCCCTGCCCCGCTGCGCCAGGCGTCGGCGCAGCCCGTCCTCCCGCTGCAGGCGACGCAACTGTCCGGCCAGCGCTGCCGCGTCTCCCTCCGGGTAAACGAGTCCGGCGTCGCCGATGACATCCGGTATGGCGCCACTGTTCGAACCGACCACGGGCACGCCGCTGGCCATCGCCTCGACGAGCACCCGGCCGAACTGCTCCTTCCAGTTGCGTCGCGTCAGTGAGGGCAACACCAGCGCGTCGATTCGCCGGTATTGCGCCGGCATGGCGGATGAAGGCTGCGCCTCCTCAAGGCGTACGCGCCCGGCCAGATTCAACTTGTGCGCCAAGGTCTCCAGTTCCGGGCGCAGCGGCCCGTCGCCGACCGCGAGCAAGTGGCAGTCGCCATCAAGGTGGGCCAGCGCATGCAGCAGGCTGTGAAGACCTTTTTCGGACACGAAGCGCCCGAAATACCCAATGGTGAAGGGGCGCGACGGTCTGTCCTCCGCGGGCCGGAAGAGTTGCGGGTCGATACCGAACTGCGGGATAACGCTCAGCGGACCGCGATAGCCCTTGGCGCGCAGCACGTCGGCAGCGCCCTTCGTACCCGCAATTGTGTGGTCAGCGCCGCGCAGCACATAGCGCTCACCCAGGCTGAAGGGCGGCGGATAGCGCCGCAGGATGTTTTGCCAGCAAAAGAACAGGGTCCGGCAAGCGGCACGGTGACCCAGCCAGAGCGCTTGCCAGGCAGCCAGATTGTAGGGCTCCTCATCCACGTGCAGCACGTCCGGCCGAAAGTCCCGCAGTGCCCTGCCGAGTTCGGGAAAGTGGTGCAGATGAAAGTGGCCGTTTGCGCGGATTGCCGTGGTCTCCAGGCGATAGCCACGGGTATGGAGACGCTCCAGACGCGTCGTGCCACTGCCGTCCCGCCAGCACGGGGGCACCAGCGTCAACAACTCCACGCCGCGGGCCGCGATCTCCTCCAGCTTGCGCTGGTAAATGCCCACCATGCAGGCCCTGGACAACATGAGAACGCGCATGGGTCAGCCGGCTTTCATCGCGGCTGCGGCGGGCGCAGCAGGTTGATGAAGATGGCCAGGGTGACCTTGATCATGTAATAAATGCCATCAAGTTGACCGATCGAGGACCGGCCTTCCATGCGGGGACGCATCGTCACCGGCAACTCGCCCAGACGCAGGCCGGCGCGATGCGCCTGCACGAGTCCCTCGGGTTCCGGATAATCGTGCGGGTACTCCTGCGCAAAGAGACGGACCGCCCTGGGGGAAAAACCCGCCTGGCCGGAAGTGGGATCGCTGATTCGTTGCCCTGTGATGAGCGAAAGGAGACCTGCCAGCAGCACGATACCCAGGCGACGGCCCGGCGAGACAGAGCGGCCTCCCTCGTGAGCGCCAAAGCGCGTGCCGGTGACGACGTCGCAATCGCCCGTCCTGAGCACCTCCAGCAAGCGACGCAAGTCCCTGGCGCCATGTTGGCCATCGCCATCGCAGCGCAGCACAAAGGCGTATCCCTTACGGTCGGCAAATGCGAAGCCGGTCTGCACGGCGGCCCCGATGCCCAGGTTGTAGGGCAGTGACAAGACCATGGCGCCCGCGCCTCTCGCAACGGCGGCTGTCCCGTCACATGAGCCGTCGTCAATGACCAGCAGATCAACGCCCGGCAGGTGCCGACGCGCGCAGACCACGACCCGAGCGATATTGGCGGCCTCATTGAGGGCCGGAATAACAAGCAACGTTTTGGGCCTTGCAGGCTCGCCCATGTGGCTCCTGGAGGCTTCGCTCGTGATTCTGTCCCTGTCGTCCCGGTGCGTCAACCTGCAACGCCCGCGATTCATACCCTTGCGAACCCTATTGATACTTTGTATCATTTACGGACCTGTTTCGTGGATTCTGAGGAGAGTCGCTGTGTGTCGTGCAAGTAAATATCTGTTGTTCCCTCTACTGGCATTGTTGCTGTTGCTGGTCCCGTCCCTGGGCGCCCAGGAGACGCCGTTATCGATCGTCGCCAGCCACAGCATCGCTGCCGACGTCATCGCGCGCGTCGCCGGGGACGATGCCGAGGTCATGTCACTGATCCCCCGCGGTTCAGACCCGCACGGTTTCGTGCCCACACCGGCCTCCCTGCGGCTACTGGCGGACGCCGATCTGGTCTTCGTCAACGGCGCCAACTATGAGGAAGGCCTGATTCCCGTGATCAGCGCCGCCGTCGATGCAGACAGGTTGTTTGTGATTTCGGAATGCGTGCCGGTCATCCCCGGCGGTCACCATCATGAGCACGACGACCATGATGATCATGACGACGACCACGCCGACATGCATGATCACGAAGACGAGGACGACGACCACGCCGACGAAGACCACCACGAAGGCGAGGACGACGACCACGCTGACGAGCACGATCATGAAGGCGAGGACGACGACCACGCCGACGAAGACCACCACGAAGGCGAGGACGACGACCACGCCGACGAGCACGGTCATGAGGACGAGGACGACGACCACGCCGATGAGCATGACCACGAAGACGAGGATGACCACCACGAAATCGCTATCAACGAAGACGCGGAAGAACGTTGCGCGCAGCACGAGATGGAACTGGGCGAGCGCTTCCTGACACTGCAGGACGAAGAGATCAGCCTGGGTCCGCTCTACGCTGTGGACTGCGGCGCCATGGGCGGCTGCGACCCGCATTTCTGGCTGCAGGCGCGCAACGTCGCGCTCTGGACGCTGACGGTCCGGGACATTCTTGCCGCACACGACAGCGCTCACGCGGAGGGCTATTCCGAGCGCAGCGAGGCCTACCTCAACGAAATCGAGGCGCTGGAGCAGGAACTACTGGCGCTGGTCGCCAGCCTGCCATCCGAACGGCGCCTGCTGGTCACCCATCACGACGCGCTGGGTTACCTTGCCAGGACTTTCGGGTTCACAGAACTCGGAGGTATTGTGCCGGGATTCAGCACCCTGGCCGAACCGGGCGTGGCTGAGATGGCGGCGCTTATCGACGAGATTCGGGAACGCAATCTCCCGGCCATTTTCGGGGAGATGGTTGCCAGCAATGACCTGGTGGAGCAGGTCGCTGCCGAGACCGGTGCAAGCGTGGTGCCCCTGTCCATTGAAACACTGGGCGAGGAAGGCAGCCCGGCCGGCACCTGGATCGGTTTCATACGAATCCTCGTCGAGACGATCGTGAATGCGCTGTCCGGCGGGGCAGGTGGATGACGGACGACATAATGGCGCCTCAACCGCCGGCGCTGGTGGTGCGGGAGCTCGGGGCAAGCTATCCCTGGGCTCCCCGCACTATCGACCGCATAGACTTCACAATGCAAACCGGCAAATGCGTGGCGCTGGTCGGGCCGAACGGCGCCGGCAAAAGCACCCTGCTGCGGGCCATCGCCGGCCTGAATCCGATCGACACCGGCGAGGTGCTGGTGCACGGCAAAGACTGCCGCGACAAGGAAGTGCAGGTCGGGCACATCCCCCAGCGCAGCGCCATCGACTGGAACTTCCCGGTCACGGCGCTGGACGTGGTCGTCATGGGGCATGCGCACAGCAATCGCTGGTTGCCCTGGTGGCCGCGCAAGGACCGCGAGCGAGCGCAGGAACTGCTGGATCTGTTCCAACTGGGCCATATCGCGGACCGCGCCTTCGGCGAACTCAGCAGCGGGCAACAGCAACGCATCCTCATCGCCCGGGCTCTCGCCCAGGAAGCCGACATTCTGCTGCTGGACGAACCCTTCAATGGCGTGGACGTGGCCGCCGCGGCCGAAATCACCTCGGCGCTGGAATTCTTGCGCGAGCAGGGCATCACCATGTTGATGGCGACCCACGATATGGCCCGTGCAGCCCGCGATTTCGACCGACTGCTCCTCATACGTGGCACCCTGTTGGCCGACGGGCCCCCAGAGGAAGTGCTGCGGCCGGATCTTCTGCACCAGGCCTACGGCGACTCGGCGGGGATCTTGCCGGTCAGGGACGGCGTGTTGCACGTCTCCAGTATCCGCGAACCTGTGGGTCTGAACGGTGATTGAGATTCTTGAGGCCTTGCTGGAGCCGCTGGCCTACGGTTTCGCCCAGCGCGGCCTGTTGTCGCTGATGCTGGTGGGCAGTCTAAGCGCCGTGGTCGGCAGCTTTATGGTGACGCGCGGTCTGGCCTTTTTCGGCGACGCCCTGGCGCATGCCGTGCTGCCCGGCGTCGCGATTGCCTACATGACTGGTGGCGGCGCCCTCGGCAGCAACCTGTTTTTCGGGGGCCTTGGCGCGGGCGTCCTGACGGCGCTGTTTATCTCGGTGCTGACGCGCGACCGGCAAGTTAAGGAAGACACAGCGATCGGCATCGCCTTCGTGACGATGTTCGCCCTGGGTATCGCCATCATCAGCACTCGCCCCAGTTACAGCGGCGACCTGACTCACATTCTGTTTGGCAGCCTCAACGGCATCGACGAAACGGACCTGACCTTCATGGTTGTTCTGGGCAGCCTGGTCCTGGTGTTGATTCTGGTCTTCTACAAGCAGTTGCTCATCGTCTGTTTCGACCCGGAACTGGGACAAGTGCTGCGTTTCCCGGTCAGTTTCCTGCGCGCGCTCCTGCTCGTGCTTGTGGCCGTCACCATCGTGCTTAGCCTGCAGGCCGTGGGCATTCTCCTGATGCTGGCGCTGCTGTTGACGCCCGCGGCGACGGCGCGCCTGCTCACAAAGCGCATGTCGCACATGATACTGCTGGCCGGTCTGCTGGGCTGCGCCGGCGGCGTGATCGGTTTCTATCTGTCCTGGTGGACAAACGTACCGCCTGGCAGCGCCATCGTGCTCGAATTGAGCGCGGTATTCGGACTGGTCTACGCCTTGCGCTGGCTGCTTCAGCGCAGGCGTCGCAGAAATCCCGGCAGGCCCCTGATGCCCGCCAACAGAAAGTTCAGCGCCGACGTTGCCGGCGAACCTTCTTTCAACTCCCGTTCGGCTGCACAAAGCGTCCGCTGCCACGAACGCCAACGATCTCCCCGTCTGCGAAAACCGTCGCCCCGTTGACCAGCGTTCGCGTCACTCTGCCGCGAAAGGTCATACCCTCGTAAAGCTTGTCGCAGGCGCGCGCCTTGCTGAACAGCATGTCCGAATGAATAGTCGTGCTGGCTTCAGGGTCGTAAAGCACCAGGTCCGCGTCCGAACCGGCCGCGATGACCCCCTTGCGCGGGTAGATGCCAAAGCGTTTTGCGCCGTTGCTGCTGATGAGCCGCACTGCCTCTTCCACGGACAAGCGGCCGGAGAGCGCGGCATCCATCATGGATGGCACCAGTTCTTCCACGCCCGGCGCGCCAGGTGGAACGGCGAAAATATCCGTCTTCGCCCGTTCCTTCTCCTCCACCATAAAGGGGGAATGGTCGGTCGTGACGGCCAGCAGGGACCCGTCGGCCAGCCCCTCCCAGAGCGCGTCCTGGTCGTCCTGCCCGCGAATGGGCGGGTTGACCCGCGCCCAGGCGCCGATGCGCAGGAAGTCCTCCTCGGTGAAGAACAGGTAATGCGGGCAGGTCTCCCCGCTGACGTCCGCGCCCTCCGCCTGGTAGCGCTGGATCGTGGCCAGCGCCGCCCGGGAACTGACGTGGGCGATGTGCAGACGGACGCCGGCGATCTCGTTCAGGCTGAGCAGGTTGGCGATCGCCAGCGCCTCAACGTGCGGCGGCCGTGACTCATTGTGGGCCTGCAGGTCATTGCGTCCGGCGGCCCGCAATTGCCCCATGTAATGTTCCAGCAGGGCGTTGTTCTCGGCATGGGCGACCAGCACGCGGCCCGTTTCCGCCACCAGTTGCATGGCCGCGAGTTGCTCCGGCGCATCGACAAGGCAAAGCCCTTCAAACTCGTCGTCGCGCCCCGCCGGCGCCGAGGTCATGAAGATCTTGAAGGCGATGGCGCCTTCCGCCGCCATGCCCAGCACTTCCTCCCTTTGCAACAGACCGGGGGCGGCATACAGGGCATAATTGACCCAGGCATCGTCGTCCGCCAGGGCCTTTCGCTGGCGAAAGATGTCGACTGTGGCGCAGCAGGGTTTGGAGACCGGCATCTCGAAGATGGTCGTCACGCCGCCGGCCGCAGCGGCCCGCGTCTCGGTCGAGAAGTCGCCCCTCTGGGGCCAGGCAGGCGCGCGGCAATGAAAATGTATGTCGATGGCGCCGGGCAAGAGCAGTTGCCCGCTGGCGTCGATGGTTTGACGGGCATCAATGCCATCGCTGCTGTCCAGCAGGGCCGCGATGCGTCCGTCCGCAATGCCGACGTCGATGCGGGCGACGCCAGTTTCCAGAACGACCTGCGCATTTCTTATCAGGGTGTCCAGAGTCACGGTCCTGTCCTCACGCCTGGGCGAAGTTCACTGTTTGGCGTACAGCGTCCGCCGCAGAAAATTGAGCAAAATTCGGGTTGTCGCCTGGTATTCCGACAACACAACGTGCTCGTCGGCGCCATGGGCGACCTCGTAGCTGCCTGGACCAAAAATGATCATGTCGCCCCGCGCCAGACCGGTCAAATGTTTGGCGTCGCTGCCCGGCAAATAGCCGATTGGTCCGCCGTCATCGCCGGTTTCATCCTGAACGCAGGACAGAAAGGTGCGCCCTGCTTCGCTGTCCAGCCCGGAATCGAACCAGGGCGAGTGGACAAAGCCGTCAATGCTGACCGTCGCCGGCGCGACGTCGACCGAGTCGACCACTGCGGCGAGCTCCGCCTGCACCTCTTTCGGGTCTTCGCGCGGGATCATTCGTCGGTCCAGCTTGACGTGGCAGGCATCCGGCACGGCGTTGGCCGTGCTGCCGCCCTCAATGACGCCGATATTGCAGGTAGGGCTACCGACTACCGGATGCACCCGCCCTGCCAGTCGCCGATGATAAGTGTGCAGCGCCGCGATGACCTCTGACATGGCGACGATGGCATTGACGCCGCGATCGGGATTGGTGGCATGAACCGCCTTGCCATGCGTATGCACCGTGGCGCGCATCACGCCCTTGTGCGCGATCGCCACCCGGTTGCCCGTTTGCTCGCCAACGATGATGAAGTCGCAGGCGGGCAGGTGACCCTCGTCCGCCATCCATTTGCTGCCGAGTTGCCCGCCAACTTCCTCTTCTGCAGCCGCCACCAGCAGCAGCCTGCCCCGCAGGGCGCCCTGACTGGCTGCGTCCTGCATGGCCATCATCATCGACGCCAGCGGCGCCTTGTCGTCGACGCTGCCCTTGCCATAGAGCGACCCACCCTGCACGACCCCCGCATAGGGGTCGACGCTCCACTTTTCGGCTTCGTTTCTGGCGATGGGTACTGTGTCAATGTGGGCATGCAGCATAAAAGTGGGCTCGCCCTCGCCCAGGCTGGCGATGGTGTTCACGGCCTCCGCTTTCTCCGGCGGCGCCACCATCCGCACGTCGCAACCGATGGCCTGCATTTGCCGGGCGACAAAGGTCGCGATGGCCCGCGTATCGCCCGGTGGATTGGGAGAGGGAATCTGTACCAGCTGACGCAACAGTTCGACGCCGTCCATTTCCATGTATTCCTGCTTCGTTGTGCGCCGTTGCAAGGAAAGACAGATAGCTGCCGCTGCAATCTAGATTCCCTGTACCGCCTTGTATTCTTCCAGTTCTTCCGGCGTGTAGACCTGCATCAATTCCAGTTCGATGCCACCGGGCTCTTCCTCCAGAAAGGCGACCCAGCCTTCCGGATGCACGTGGCTGCCGTAAACGTTGCAGGCCGGGCAGAGTTTCAGCGTACCACCCTTCGCCAGGGCCTCCGCCAGCGCTTCCTCGATATCCGGCACGGCGTAGCAGATATGGTGCAGCCCTTCCTGGCCGCGGTCCTTGATCCACTGGTCGTAGCGACCGCCCTCGTCCATCGACTCGCAAAGCTGATATTCCACGCCGGCAACGTCAAAGAGGACGACGCGATTGCGCGACTTTTCGTAGTCCTCGATGCGTCCATCGTGGCCAATATCGAGGAAGTCCTTGTACTGTTTCCAGGCGACCGCGGCGTCTTTCACCGCGAAGGCCATGTGCTTGATGTAACGCCCTTCCGCCATTCCTGCCTCCTGAAATTGCACTCAACCACGAAAAGCGCCGGATTGCCGCCGGCGACGCGTCCAAAAAGTCCGGCCTTTCCCTCGCCTGGCCCGCGACTGTGCTCCACATCATCCGGGCCACTGGCACTGGTTGACAGACGCAGCGCGCCAGCCTATACTTTGCTTGTCGCCAGTCGATTGTCGACAGCGAACCGGCATCGGGAGTATAGGATGACCCGGCAGCCCTGTCAAAATATCCTCCATGCCTGACGCCCATTCTTCCCTCGGCCAGTTGCAGAGCAAGTCCCTGCGGGAGCACATCGTCGACGTCCTGCACGAGGCGATCCTGTGCGGCGACCTGAGCCCCGGCCAGCCCCTGATCGAGACGGACCTGGCGGCCCAACTTGGCGTGAGCCGCGCGCCGCTGCGGGAAGCCATTCAAATCCTCAACAGCGAAGGTCTGGTCGAGACCATCCCCCGACGCGGCACGCGGGTCTCCACCCTGGAACGCAAGGACATCGTCGAACTCTACAGCCTGCGGGGAGTGCTGGAGGCGCTGGCGATACGCTGCATCATTGACCAGAGCGATCACTGTGATCTGCGGCGCCTGGAGGCGATCAGCGAGCGCATGCTGCGCGCCGCCAACCGGGGCAACCTGCGCAAGGTCAACGAACTCGACCACAGCTTTCACGATACCCTGATCGCCATGAGCGGCCACTGCCTGTTGCAGACCACCTGGCATCTGGTGGCCCTGCGCGTGCGCCGGGTGATGACCCTGCGCAACATGCGCAACGACGACATTCGTCTGGTCGCCTACAGCCACCTGCCCATTCTGGATGCCATTCGCGCCCGGGACGGGGAACGCGCCACCAGCGCCATCGAGGCGCACGTCGCCACAGGCGGTGACCTGGTGGCCGAGGACTGGGAAATCGGCGCAATGCCGGCGCCTCTGCAGAGACGGGAATCGTGATAGCAGGCCCGCGTCCGGTCAACCATTGGGCCGGGGACCGTGGCTGACAAAACACCGGGAGACATGACATGACCATTCGCACTGCCGTGATCGGCGCCAGTTTCGCCCGCGACGCCTATCTGCCCGCCCTGGCCAACATCGATGACGCCGAGGTCGTGGCCATCGCCAGCGCGCGGCTGGAAAGCGCCCGCGCCACGGCGGAGCAGTTTGGCATCCCGCAGGCCTATGACGACTGGCGCGTCATGCTGGAGCGGCACGAGGCCGATCTGGTGTGCATCGCCACGCCGCCCGTGTTCCACGCCCCCATGACCCTGGCCGCGCTTCAGACCGGCGCCCACGTGCTCTGCGAGAAACCGACGGCCATGAACGCCGGCGAGGCGCGCGAGATGCTGGATGCCGCCGAAGCCGCCGGTGTGCTGCACATCATCGGTCACGAACTGCGCTTCAACCCCAATCGCCGTCGCATCAAGTCCCTGCTGGATGCCGGTGAAATCGGTACGGTGCGGCACGTCAACATGACCAGCATCAACGCCGGCTGGGGCGACCCCGCCTCGCGGCCGGCCGGCGACTGGTGGTCCATGGCCGACATGGGCGGTGGCCGCCTCGGGGCAGCCGGTTCGCACGCGATTGATCTCATGCGCTGGTGGTTCGGCGACGTCGCCGCGCTCAGCGGTCAGGTCGCCACCATGGTGCCGGATCGCGTCGACGCCAACACTGGCGAGACCTGGCGGGCGACGGCGGACGACCAGTACAGTGTCCTGCTGGAGATGCAAAGTGGCGCGCTGGTGTCGGTGTTTATGAGCGGCGCCGCCCGTCACAGCGGCGGCAGCAGCCTGCAGATCTTCGGCAGCGAAGGCACGATCGTGCTCGGCGACGCCGACGAACGCCTGCTGGTGGCCCGCGCCGGCGAAGACTTCAGGGACCTCAGCGTGGACGACCCCAACGCGCAGTTGCCACAGGTCAACAGCGGTATCTGGAACGTGTCCTTCGTCGCGCTGATGCAGGAACTTTGCGCCGCCATCCGCGAGGGACGTCCGCTACAGGCCGGCGCCACCTTCAAGGACGGCCTGCAGTGTCAGTTGGCGCTGGACGCGCTAGGGCGGTCCTCGCAGGAGCGTCGCTGGGTCCAGCTGGACTGATCTGGCCGCGAGCCTGCCCAGGGCCGCCCGGATCAGGCAAAGATCACGTACTGCTGCAGGAAACGCAACACGCTGTTGTAGAAGGCCTCGATCGTGTCCGGGCGGCGCCAGCCATGTCCCTCACCCTCGTAGACGTGGTATTCGTGGGGCACGTTACGCGCCTTTAACGATGCCACGATGGCGTCGGACTGGTTGCGCGGCACCACCTGGTCGACGTCGCCCTGAAATATGGCGATCGGATCGACAATCTTGTCCGCCTGGAATTCCGGTGATCGCTGGCGATAGATTTCTGCGGCGGCCGGCAAGGGCCCCAGCAACATATCCAGGTAGCGCGCTTCAAACTTGTGGGTCTCCATCGCCAGGCTGAACTGATTGGCCACTCCGTAGAGGCAGATTCCGGCACGAAAATAACCGGGGTGGTCCACCAGGGCCTGGTACACGGTGAAGCCGCCGGCGCTGCCGCCCATGATGACCAGCCTTTCGCGGTCGGCCAGGCTGCGACGGACCAGGTGCTCCGCGCCGCTGAGGGCATCCTCCACGTCGCAAACGCCCCAGTCGCCGTAGAGCCGCTGCATGTAGGCGCGCCCGTAGCCCGTGCTGCCGCGGTAATTCACGTCCAGCACCGCAATGCCTCGCGTGGCGAAAAACTGGGCGCGACTGTCATAGTCCGCCCTGCTCTGGGACGTGGGGCCGCCGTGTATCATCACGATCAGCGGCGGCTGACCTTCACCACAGTAGCGCTCGCTGTGCGGTGCGTAATAGAGACCGTGTACCGTTTCACCGTTTTCGCCCTGCCAGGTCAGGGCCTCCACGGCGGCCAGCTGGTCGCCGGTGGCGTTCTCGGTCGTGGAGCGTCGTCGTACGCGCAACTCGCCTTCTGCATCCAGTGCGACCAGCCGGGACGGGATGCGCGCCGAACTGGCCAGCAAGGCCACTTGACCCTGCGGCGAGACGGCCGGCTGACCCAGGCTGCTGTAGTCCCGCAGTTGGCTGAGCCGCGACTCTGCGCCGTTGGCCAGGTCATGACGCCACAGGCTGATAAAGCCCCGTTCATTTCGCAGAAAAAAGAGCGCTTCCCCGTCCGCCGACCAGGCGAAGGCGCGCATCCCCTGCCCCCAGGCGGGCATGCCGTGCTCGGCGTCCGCCCCGGTCAGCGGACGCTGCGACCCGTCTTCCAGATCATGCAACCACAGCTGCCCGATGCCACTGACGTCGCTGACGAAGGCCAGATGGCGCCCGTCTGGCGAAAACTCCGGCTGAAAGACAGCCGTGTTCTCATCGCCGGCCAGTACGACCTCGTCCACGACCCGGGGCAGTGATGCGCCTCCCTCTTCCAGCGACAGCAGACGGAGGGTCGTCCCGTCCCAGGGCATGTTGGGCTGGTCCCAGGCGACGCAGGCGATTGCCCCGCCCTCCGGATGCCAGGCCGGTTGCATGACAAAGTCGCTGTCGGCATACACTTTCATGGGCCAGGCCTCGCCCGCACTGTCCGCCAGCGCCAGGCCGTCTTCACCTTCATGGCTGTAGACGTATGCCAGCCAGCGCCCGTCGCCGGAGACCCGCGGTGAGGCGACGGCGCCAAAACCGGGTGTGACCGGTCGCGCCTCGCCACCGGCCAGCGCCTGTCGAAACAAGCGTCCGCCGGGGCCGGCAAAAAAGACCTGGCCGGCAGCGACGGTGAAGTCGCCGCCGCCATATCCCACCATGGCGCGCACCGACAATTCCGACGTGAGGTCTCGCGGCGCTTCTTCACCGCGTTGCGCGACCAGCACGCCCTGGGGGCCGCGATTCTCCAGCCAGACCAGGGTGTCACTGACCGAATCCCACTGCACGTCCACCAGGCTCAGGCCGGCCGCCAGCGATCGTGGCGTGAGGGCGCCGGGCCAGGTGCCCCAGGCGCGAACTTCCTTTGGCATTTGCGGCTCCGTTTCGTTCTTGTCAGGCGAAGATGTCCGCCAGGGTGGCGGCGCGCGCCTGGCGCGCAATTTCGCTCCTGGGCGTGTATTCGTCGGAAATGATCTCGACCAGCGTACCCACCTCGGCCCAGTCGTAGAGCGAACGGGCGTTGTCATCGATGGACATGATGCAGCCAAAGGTGGCCGGCACACCCACGATTCCGTTGTTCAGCAGCGCTCCGTTCGGCAATTCCACCGCGCCGTGAAAGCCGTTCATGAGTCCCGGCCGAACTTCATAGACGCCCATGAACCAGTTCATTTTCCACTGGCCGCAACCCTGGGCGCCGCAAAGGTTGAAACTGCTGCCATGCGCAATCTCGTCGTGGGTCAGGATCTGGTAAATGCCGGGGGAGGTCGGGTTGCCCTCAATGCCCGAGGAGACGTTCCAGTTGAAGACCGGCCTGCCGTTTTCAAAGGCGGTCAGACGCTGGTAGGTCAGGTCAACAATGATGCGTTTGTTGCGGACAGGATCCAGCGGCACGGCCACGTCCCGGGATGGCAGGTTCAGGACGTCGCCGGGGTACAGGAAGTCCATGTCGTAATCGCGATTGACTTCCTCAATGAGAAAATAGGGGATGCCCGTCTTGCGCGAAATGAAAAAGCCGCGGTCACCGCGTTGGACCACGTAGTGGGTAGGCCGGTAACGAATGCGCAACTGCACGTTAGGGCTGCGGCTGGCGATCGCGCGTCGCATTTTCTCCAGCGTGGCCACCTGGTCCAGATAGCGCGGATCAGCCGTGCGCGGCGGATTTAGCGTGGCGTTCTGGGCGTGAAAGAAGGGCAGGAAGGTCTCTTCCCTCAAGGTCGGGCCGAATTCCTCGACCTCCAGCCAGGAGACAAAGGTCTCGGTCGTCGTTTCCCACACGACCGTATCGTCCAGATAGGGATCGTAACCAATCATCTGGAAGGGCCTGCGGATGAGTTCCCGCACTTCCTCCATGTAGGGCGTCGGATCAATGACGTCGGGCACCAGCGGCCGCGTCACAAGGTCAAGCTGGCGGCGCTGCACCACGGCGGCGCTGTTGCCGGTCAGGTTGGCCATCGTCTGACCGACTTCCAGGACTTTCCCTACGCGCCCGCGGACTCCGACCAGGCGCTGCTCGTCCATGTTGAAGCTGGCATTCGCCGACGATACCTCGACCTCGGTGACCAGATCCAGCAAATAGCTCTGGGCCGTGATGTAGTCTGTTTCGATTTCAGGTTCGACGTTCCAGCCGAGGGGGATACCCGCCATCCCCACGTTTCGCGCTGCGGCAACGGCCTGTTGCCTGTTCAGGCTTAGACCCAGATCCGCCGGTGTCGCTTCCCAGTAGCGGTCCAGATCCACCAGGCGCAGCACGACGTCCCGGCCCCAACCCAGCAGCAGGGCTTCCCTTGCCTCCCCTTCCGTCATGCCGCCAACGTAAACGCCCGCGACCCACACGCCGGGGAAAATCCGGCCCTGCGTCACGTGCACAGCGGCGAAGGCCAACAGGGCGAGCGCCAGCAGCGTCCCCGCCAGCGCCATCACGACGTGAGTGCGACGCAAATGCCACAGCAAATCCCGCAGGGGCAACGACATTTCCTGCAGAATCTGAAAGGCGGGCAGGACGAAGGGTTGATCGTGGTTTTCCGCCCGCAACATTTCGCGTTGACGGCGACGTTGTTGCCGGGCGCGTACACGACTCGCCGGGCGTTGCCGCCGCGGCACCCAGGTATCGTCCATTGACACACCCTCCCAAACGTGTGCCGGACGTCAGAACATGCAAAAAGTATACATGAAGTTTAGCGGGCTTCGCTGCGATAGTCCCTGCGGGGCGGGGAAAAGACCTCGATCGAAAGGGAATCCACAAGCGCTTTCGCACTGTGCTCAACACCGCCCGGGATCGCGTAGCTGTCCCCCGGTTGCACCACACGGGTCTCGGTACCGATCGTGATTTCCACGCGCCCGAACACCAGGTAACCGACCTGATCGTTGCGGTGGCTGTGCGGCGGAACTACCGTGCCGCGCTCACTCAGGAACTCACAGAGCATGGCCTCGTCGGTTGTCGCCATCGTGCGCCGCCGCAAGCCATCGTCCATTTCGATTTGCCCGACATCGCCGGGAGTCACAAAGTAACCCATGGTGTCTGATCCTGACTCCGTCTGACTCCCGCATTATGCCGCATGGCCATCGCAGTGGCCATGACCCTGTTACAATGCGGGATGCCCGCCGTTTCAGGATACACCATGTTGCAGACGCAGAAACCCGTGATCCTTGAACTCAACACCCGTGTCTGGCTGCAGTCCCTGAATCATGGCGGCGAAAGCCCGCTTTCCCTGGAGCAGGTGCCCGATTCGGCTCTGGACCACATTGCCGGGACCGGCGCCAGCTACCTGTGGCTGATGGGTGTCTGGACCCGCAGCCCGCAGGGCCGCGAACAGGCCCTCGCGCTCCTGCCACAGTTGCGCGAGGCGCTGCCGGATATCGCGGCAGCCGACGTGATCGCCTCGCCCTACGCGGTGTACGACTGGCAAGTTGCGCCGGAACTGGGCGGCAGGGAAGCTCTTGCTGACCTGCGTCGTCGGCTGCGCCAACGCGGCATCGGGTTGATTCTCGACTACGTGTCCAATCACGTCGCGCGGGACCATCGCTGGCTACACTGCCACCCGAACTGGTTTATCCAGGGCAGCGAGCGTGACCTGCAGGAACGCCCGGGTGACTTTTTTGCGTCGCAGACTCACGCTGGCCGGCGCATCTTTGCGCATGGCCGTGACCCCTGGTTCCCGGGCTGGACGGATACCGCGCAGGTCAATGCCTTCAATCCCGAGTACCGAGAGGCCGTTCGGCAAGTGTTGTTCGACCTGGCTGCGCAATGCGACGGCCTGCGTTGCGACATGGCCATGCTGCTTTGCAACGGAGTCTTTGCAGCCACCTGGCGCGATCAAACTGAACCAACGGACTCCATGCCGGCGGAGTTCTGGCAGGAACTCATTTCCGACCTGCGTGAACAGTTTCCGGACTTTCTTTTCATCGCCGAGGTTTACTGGGACATGGAAGTCGACCTGCTTCGGCTCGGCTTCGATTACTGTTACGACAAGCCCCTTTATGATGCACTGCTCCATTGCGATGCCAGTCGTTTGCGGGCGATGCTGTCCGCGCCCGTGGCGCATCAAAATCGCCTGCTGCGATTTACCGAGAACCACGACGAGCGTCGCGCCGTCACGGCCTTCGGCGAGGCCCGCAGTCGCGCCGCCTTCACCCTGGCCGCCACCCTGCCCGGAGGCTTGCTGCTGCATGACGGCCAGCTGGAGGGTCGTTCCATCCACACACCGGTTCAACTGGCGCGCCAGCCGGAGGAAGCATCGCTACCAGAGCATGAGGACTATCAGCGGCGGGTGTTGCGGGAACTGGGCACGGCGCCCTTTCGGCAGGGCAAATGGCAGCATTTTGAGACGCTGCCCCCGGTCGACGGCCACGACCGGCCTGACGACCTGTTCGCGTATGGCTGGGCGTCCCCTGGCGACTGGCGCCTGGTGATCGTCAACCTGGGCGCATACCCGGCCTGGGGGCGGGTGCCACTCACGGCCTGGCCAGAGATCGCCACCGGCAACTGGAGACTGGAAGACTGCATCGACGGCGCCTGCTACGACCGCGACGGCGCACGTATGACACGTGAGGGCCTGGAGATTCAGCTGCCAGCCCGGGGCGCGCACCTGTTCCGCTTGCAGCCCGCATGAACCGCTCCTCGACCGGCGCCAGTGGCCCTCGTCTCGCGCTCTTGCTGACCGGCACAGCCGCTCTCGTGTGGCTCCCGCTTGAAGACCCGTCCCTGTGGCCGCCGCTGAGTCTGGGCACTGCTTTCGCCAGTCTGCTCACGCTGCATGTTTTCGTCGGCCGTCTGTACAGACGAGACTTCGGCGCGGGCCGCCGCCTGCTGCTGACCACGGCGGGCGGAACCCTGGCCGGCGCTTGTGCCGCGCCGATCGCCGTAGGCCTGATGCAGCTGAAGAACGTGCAGCACGCCCACAGCATCCCGGATTTCCCCTTCCACGTGCTGTTGGCCACCCTGCAACTTGCGCCACAGATGGCCCTTGGCGGCGCGCTTGCCGGTATGGCCCTGGGCCTGTCGGGTCTCCTTTTCCTGGAACGCGGCGGACCGCCTCACGGGTTCGACAGGCGGGGAAAGTGATTCCAGCTGTGTTACTGTTCTGCAGCCTGTCCCGCTGCAGGAGAAGCGCTGTGGATAGTTCACAATCGACAGTGCCCGTACAGGGCCCGAAACTGGCCCGCCCATGAACCCGACCCTGCGTGACTGGCTTTGCCAGCAGCTGCGCCCCCTGGTGGACGTGCGTTTCTGTGTGCCGCCGCCCGTGGCCCTGAATCACTCCCGGCCCAATGCCCCGGCCTTGCGCGTCGGGTTGTGGACCGGCGTATTCATCCATGTCCACAGCCTGACGGTAGAGCCAGGGGCGCGCCAGTTGCGCCGCCTGTTGCAGGATGACGAAGAAGCCAGTTGTGCGTCACTCTTTACGGTGACAACCGCTCTGGCGCCGCAGCCGGACAAGACCTTCACGCCGCCGGACTGGATGCTGGCCCTGCACAGCCTGGGCCAGGAACAAATCTACGTTGGATTTGTCAGAGACAGGGTTCCCGGACTGCGGGCCTTTCATCTTGAAGCACTGAACGGCGGTCTGCGCCACGTGGCGCGCTTCGGGCCGGCCCTGCTGCCGCGGCGCCTGCACATGGGTCGCGTCAGCATCCGGCATCGCAGCGTGCGTGGCTTCTGGAACCTGGCCCACTTCGGACTTGAGCCCTTCTGGCAACAAGCGGCGCAGGAGCGCTTTGCCAACGCCAGACGCGTTGACGGGGACGCAGGTCAGGGTTACGCAGGGGATCACTCCCATCCCGGCGACGACAGTCTGCTGCGCAGTTACGCCCTGCTGGGTCTGCAACCGGACGCCGCCCGCGAGGAGGTACAGGATGCCTGGCGTCGCGAGGCCTTCAATCTGCACCCTGACGTCAGTTCGCTGCCGGTGCACGTCGCAGAAGAGCGTTTCCGCGCCCTCAGCGAGGCCCTGGAACAGATACGCGCGGCCCGCGGCTGGAACCGGTAGCGGCGTCCCTGCGCCAGCGGCGCGCTATACTTGACGAAATCAGCGCGGGGCCAGACCAACATGGGAACCGCAAGGGATGCGGATGCGGTTCTGCGACAGCGCGACTGGAGCGAAGAAGCGCTGCGCGCCGCCGGTTTTCGCCACTTTCAGCCACGCAAGCGTCTGGTGATGGCGCGCGAACTGGGTAACGCGCGAACGATCAGGACTGCGGACGGAGCGCTTCATGCCCGGCCCGGCGACATGCTGTGTTACCGGCCGGACGAACAAACCCGCGCACACCCGGATGATCACGAGCACTGGCCGGTCCGTCGGGACCTCTTCGAGAAGAATTATCGTCCCTGGGACGAAGTGTTGCCGGACCTGGCAGATCTCCCCTGGTTTTTCCAGGCCGGCTGCTCGGCCTGGTACAAGCACGGCGGCATCTGGGCGCAGAGGCTGGCGACCCGGCAACTCATTCAGTCGCTGGAGAGCGCGGCGCCCGTCCAGGTGACGGCAGGTCAGTGGCTGTTGATCGGCTCGGCTGGTGAGCCCTGGCACATGAACGACGCGGCCTTTCGCAGTCGTTACCGCGCGGCGACTGACGCCTGATCAGTTTTCCTCGTCGCTGAGAAAGACTTGCCATTCCCCGTGCATGCCGCTCTCGGCAACGCCGTAATAGACGCAGATGTTGCCGTTGTTGCGCTGCGCCAGGTCAAAACGGGGTTTGCCATCGCGCTGGTAGCGTCGTACCAAACCGATGTCGCCCTGCCACTGCACGTTGCCCGTACGCACGGGGTTGTTTTCGCGTCGCGTGATGGCGTAGTGCCAGAGCCGGCGCGCAGAGGATCGCGTCACGTTCTTGACGATGTTCCCGTTGCGCAGGTCGCGCAGTACGTGATATCGCTTGTCGTTGCGCTGCTCGGTGCCCACGATCTCGACGCCGCCACGCGGCGGTTTGACGCCTTTGTCGTCAGGACCCGATTCCTTCGCGGCGCCCGCCGCTGAATCTCTGGCGCGCTCGTTCACCTCTACGCCGTCGTCCGACTGAACCGGCGTGCCGGCCGCTGCGCCCGACGACTCCGCGTCCGACTGTTGTAGCACGAGATTAACAATCTCGTCGCGCACGGCGAGGCTGGTCTCGCTTTCGGAGCGCACGTAGATCTTGTAGTCCTCGATGGCGTAAGGCTTGTCCTCACCGCGCGGCACGCGCAGGCGCACCACCTGCTTGCCCTGGCTCTCCAGGGCGTCAATGGTGACTTCCAGGGTTGGCGTCAACATGCTGTTGATCGCCTCGCCGAGGGTCTTGATGCTGTCCTTCACGCGGCTCACGCCCGCGGGCGCCTGCTTGCGGTCGTCGCTGGCCCCCACCCAGATGGTGCCGCCATTGCCGTTGGCGAAGGCGCAGACGTCGCTGATGATGTTGTAGAGACGGCCGCCGCGACGCGTCATCGATTCATGGAAAGACTGAATGACGCTGCTGCCATCCTCGCGCGCCAGTGCTACGTAGTCGTAATTCTTGCTGCTCACGGTCCAGGGCCTGGAGCGTGAGAAATCGTTGCTGCGGAAGAGCTCCAGCAGGGCCGGGAAGGAACATTCCGGCAATTGTACTTCGGTCACGCGGTCGCCGATGCCGAGGTGTCGGGTCCTTTCCCTGCCTCTGGCGGCGCGCAGTCGATGGGCGTCCGAGCCCTGCACACAGCGCATGCGTCGCGGATATTCCGGCTTGGTGCCCGAGAAGAATCGTTGTGTGCTGTTGCGCGCCCTGCTGGTCAGGTCGGTGACTTCCAGCGCGTGCAGGTTGGGGTCCTGCGTATAGGCGATGCGCGTCTGGCCGCCGAAATCCACGCCACGCATGGCCACGCCGTGCGTGCTGTTGACGTGGGCGGCGATGCAGATGCCGCCGGCCTCGTTGATCAGGCGATAGGCCGTGAGCACGTCGGCGGAGGCGCCGACCCGCGAGGAGCCGGATTCCAGCGCTTCGGGCGGCACGTTCAGACTGAGCAGCACGTGCTCCAGTTGCCGTAAGGGGGTCTCCGGCGCGAAGATGCCGAGAATGTGGAAGCCCAGCGTCGCCGTGAATTCGAAACCGGGCAGCACGAGAATTTTCTCCAGCAGCCGGCGGTAGTCCGCCAGCTTGTCCTGCTCGGTGGCCTGGATACGGCCCAACTGTTCCAGCCAGGTCAGTTGCTCGATCTCCTGCTGCATGGCTGCGAATCCCCCGACCGTGTTGTGGTCGGTGAAGGCCACGACGTCCAGGCCGCGACTTTCGGCCTGGCGCAGGATATCGAGGGTGGAAACAGAGCGCTGCTGATAGTCATCAGAAGCGGGGGTGTGCAGATGCAGGTCGGCGCGGTACCACTTCATGCGCGCCTTGTGTCTGGATGGCAAGCTTTTCGTCTCTTTCGAAACACTGAGCGATTGCATATTACAGAACACAGGCCCAATATGCAACCGGTTGAATCCGAACATCTGTTTGCAATGTGAAACTGACTGAGTTAAACTTTAGGCCACAATCTTGAAAGGTCAGTTACAATGAGCAAAATGGAAAATGCAGGGACAAGACAAGCCATGTGGGAGGCCTTGGTTGAGGAAAATAATGAACGGGGCCGCAACGCATTTAGAGATTTTTGCTCTTTCAGAATTGACCCGGAAGATGCAGCGAAACAGGCAGGCATTTCTGTAGTGGAATTATGGAATGCGTATCTGGATATCATGAAAGAGGAAAATCTCATCGTAGATGAAAGGGTTGAAAAGACAAGTTGGTTTCTGTGCAGACACGGGTCCGATGACGAACGGGTAGCTAGGGAAATCGGTGTTTCTGTGGAATCCCTCGTATCAATTTTGGAGGAATACCCCGAATTTCGCATTAAACGAATGCTTGGGGACGCAAATCGAGGCCGTAACCCGCTCCCTGCGCATCGTGAACTCAACACCAAGGACAAGAAACAGTATGCTATTCCATAATCAGGTCTTCAATGAGGATTGCATTCAGGGAATGGCGCAGAGGCTCCCTTCTGCCAGCTGCGACCTTATTATCACGGATCCTCCATTTGCGATCGAGTTTTGCGCCAAGCGCTCAAACTACAATCGCACGGCTTCGCGTGTTCTTGAGGGGTATAATGAAATCAGCAGCGAAGACTACCTGCAATTTTCGCGCGACTGGCTAAAACAGGCGCGGCGAGTTCTCAAACCAGATGGGTCGTTGTTCATCTTTTCTGGATGGAACAATCTGAAAGATATCCTGATCGCTGCCGATGAATTGGGGTTCCACCAAGTCAATCACATTATCTGGAAGTACCAGTTCGGAGTCGCAACGAAGCGCAAGTTCGTAACCTCTCACTATCACTGTCTTTTCTATTGCATTGACGACCGCAAGCGGACTTTCAATCAGAACGCCCGTTTCACCGGCGAGGAGCGTACATTCACAGGCGGCTCTGCCCGTTACCGCGACATGGAAGATGTGTGGGACATCAAGCGGGAATACTGGACAGGTGATGTCAAAACGCCCACCAAACTCCCGCGTGAAATCGTCAGCAAAATTCTTGACTACACAAGCAAACCTGGTGACCTCATTCTTGATCCGTTTCTGGGCAGTGGACAAGTCGCTGTTGTGTCGGCGTTAAAGCAGCGCCAGTTCGTCGGGTTCGAAATTGTCCCTGAGTATTTTGACTTTATACAGAAACGACTTGCAAGTGGATCCTATCGACTAAGAAAGGAGAGTAAGCCAGCCACCACAGACGAACATCAGCTGCTATTGCTGGTTGATGCCTGAATTGGATTTCAGTCCTCTACTTGAAAAATTGAAAGGCTTTCCGTTCGACTGGGATGGTCGAGAATGCATCCTTGAGTTGAAGAAGGCCAATTTCCAATGGAAACAAATGGAGTGGATTGGATGGTATCTCGAATTTCTTTGTCGCAACCGTCTTTGCCCGCCATTGACATTTCCCGGACCAAACTTCGGCAATGTTCAGTTTGATGGGCTGTGGAGTTTCCCTTGGGATTTCAAGGCACATGTCGCAACTAACAGAAAGGGGAATCGCCAACACGGGGTAATCGTAAACGACCAGGATGCAATTCGTAAGGCAATTGGGGAGTATGGGAGAGTCGGTCTGATCATCGCCACCGGAGAGGCAGAATTTAATGACGAAGACCGCTCCTTTCAGCAGTGGCACAGTGAATTGAAGGGCGGGAAGTCTGCATACGAACGGAAACGAATATCGCGTGGCGCGAGTTCCAGATTCCGCAAGGTCGCTTTCAATGTTGATCGCTACAGTCTGTACTTGATTGACGGCAAGTCCATCACTCGCCTGAAAGACCATTACCAGGGCAGAAATTCGGATGGCAGCCCTCGCGCACCGAAATTCATGTTGAACCTTCGAGAGTTTGAGCCTGCGGGAGAAGTCACCCGCTAGTCCACTATCGTTTCGCCAAGAGTTTCCCCCAGCGAGGCCCCCAGCACGTCGTCGACCCGCTCCGCCAGCACAAAATCCAGCGAATCGCGCACTTCGCCCGGCAGGTCGTCCAGGTCGTTTTCGTTCTTGTGCGGGATGACCACTGTGCCAACGCCAAGACGGTGCGCGGCCAGCACCTTGTCCTTGATGCCGCCCACCGGCAGCACCTGGCCTCGCAACGTGATTTCGCCGGTCATGGCCACGTCGCTGCGAACCGGGCGGCCGGTCAGCAGGGAGGCCAGGGCCACGGCCATCGTCACGCCGGCGGAAGGGCCGTCCTTGCGCACCGCGCCCGCCGGCACGTGCAGGTGGATGTCATTGTTGTCGAAGAGGGCCGGATCGATTTCCAGCGCCTCCGCCTGCGAGCGGACGTAACTGAGCGCCGTCAGCGCGCTCTCCTGCATGACCTCGCCCAGCTGGCCCGTGTACTGAAAGCCTTTGCTGCCGGCCATGCGCGCCGCCTCAACGAAGAGCACCTCGCCGCCCACCGGCGTCCAGGCCAGACCGGTCGCCACGCCCGGGCGGTCGGTGCGCCCGGCGATCTCTTCGCGCCAGCCGTGGCGCGGCTTGCCCAAAAGGTCGCGCAGCAACTCCACGTCGATCTCCATGCCGTCCTCTTCGCCCTCGGCGATGCGGGTGACCACCTTGCGCGCCGCGCGTCCAATTTCCCGCTCCAGGCTGCGAACGCCGGCCTCGCGCGTGTAGTCCCGGATCAGCAGCTGCAGGGCCTCGTCGTCGAAGGCGATCTCGGAAGGGCGCAGGCCGTTCTCGCGCATCTGCCGGGGCACGAGATAGCGCTTCGCGATCTCCTGTTTCTCCAGTTCGGTGTAACCGCTGAGTTGAATGATCTCCATGCGGTCCCGTAGCGGCCCGGGAATCGGCTCCAGTTCGTTGGCCGTGGTGATGAACAACACCTCGCTGAGGTCCAGCGCCACGTCCAGATAGTGATCCCGAAACTCAAAGTTCTGCTCAGGGTCGAGCACTTCCAGCAAGGCGCTGGCCGGGTCGCCCCGAAAGTCGCGCCCCAGTTTATCGACCTCGTCCATCATGATGACCGGGTTGATGGACTCGACGCGGCGCAGGGTCTGGATCAGGCGGCCGGGCATGGCGCCGACATAGGTGCGGCGGAAGCCGCGAATCTCGGCTTCGTCGCGCACGCCGCCCAGGCTCATGCGCACAAATTCTCGTCCCATGGCGCGCGCGATGGAAGCGCCCAGCGAGGTCTTGCCGACTCCCGGCGGCCCGACGAAGGCCAGGATGGCGCCCTTGCGGTCGCGCCGGATGCGGTCGGCCGGTTCATCTTGCGGCTCCTGTTCTTCGGCGCGTTCGGCGCGCAGCTTGCGCACGGCCAGGTATTCGAGGATGCGCTCCTTGATGTCCTTCAGGCCGTAGTGGTCTTCATCCAGCACACTGCGGGCGTGGCCGATGTCCAGTTTGTCCTCGCTGCGCTTCGACCAGGGCAGGCTGGTCAACCAGTCCAGCCAGGTGCGGATGACGCCGTACTCGGCGGCGGCGGTCGGCAGTCGCGACAGGCGCTCCAGTTCGCGCAGTCCTTCCTTCTGCGCCTCCTCCGTCATGCCGGCTTCCACGATGCGCTTGCGGAACTCCTCGATTTCCGCCGTCTGCTCGTCGCTTTCGCCCAACTCCTTCTGGATGGCCTTCAACTGTTCGCGCAGGAAGTACTCGCGCTGCACCTTTTCCATACCGGATTGCGCTTCGGTCTGGATCTTGCGGCCCAGCTCCAGCACCTCCAGTTCCTTGCCCAGCAGGGCCATCAAATGGCGCAGCTTGCTTTCCAGCGAGTCGATCTCCAGCAAGTTCTGCGCCTCGCCCAGTTCAATGCGCACGTAGGTGGCGATGGCGTAGACCAGTTGCAGCGGGTCTTCCATATTCAGCGCGGAAGAAATGAGTTCGCCAGGAATGCTGGGTACCATCTCGGCCATGCGCGTGAACTGATCGACTACGTTGCGCGTCAGGGCTTCAATATCCAGTTCTTCCGCCCCGGTGTCCTCCGGGATCTCGCTGACGCTGGCCTTCAGCCAGGGCTCATGCTCCACGAAGCCGTCGATGCGCAGGCGTGTTAACCCCTGAACCAAAAGGCGCAGGGTGCCGTCCGGCGAGCGCGACAGACGGTGGATCGACGCGCGCGTTCCGACGCGGAAGACTTCGTCCGGGCCCGGTGTCTCGTTGTCGGGGTCCTTGGACGCGACGAGGCAAATAACCCGATCGCCATTGACCGCGTCATCCACCAGTTTCATGCTGCGGGGCTGGCCGACGGTCAGCGGGACTGCCGTCTGCGGGTAGACGACCAGGCCGCGCAGCGGCAACACCGGCAGTTCCAGTGGCTGCGGCGCGCCCTCGTCCTCGTCGCCACCGACAGCCGGTTCCGCGCCGTTGACGACCGCATTTTCGCTAACTTCTACCGCTTCTTCGTGATCCGCGACGGAGTCGCTCATGGTGTTGTCCAGGTTTCCGGCGGGATGACCCGGTTGCAGGGTACCTGAACATTGTGGCACAGGGGAGTTAACGTCGCGTTGGAATCCACGCCCACCCTGCAAATGTCCATAGCCGACATTTTACCAGTCACCGGCGTAGGCGACGCTCCAGGGTTGCATGTGCCGCGCCGTCCAGGCGTAGTGCAATTCGACCAGCTGACGCAGGTGCAGGAGGTCGTGGGCCAACCAGGCGGCGAGCATGTCACCGGCGCTAATCCGGCCGCCCCAGGGCGCCGGGGCCGACACGTTCAGGTCTGGGTCGCCAAGCGAGCGCAACCACTCCAGCGACTCCTGACGCGCCGCGCTGAAACGCTGCAACGACTCCCCCAGGTCGCGCTGGTTGTAGCGGCGCTGCAGCACCCAACCGGCCGGATCAATGGGCGGCCAGGGGTCGTCCGGGTGGTGCAGGATGCAGTCCAGTCTCACGCGGAAGTCCGAGCTTTCCTCATCGGCCAGATGGTTTATCACCTCCAGCATCGACCAGGAGTCCGCGTCCGATCGCCAGCAGGCCTGCGACTCATCGACGCCCGCGCAGAGTTGTCGAATGCTCTCCGCCTGGGCCGCCAGCTGGCCGAGAGAAAGCGATTCAGTCATTGCGGCGGCGCAGTTTATCAATGCGCGACCGGATCGCCTTGTGCAGGGGTTGCTGCTGCGCCCGGCGACGCTCGGCGGCGGCCTCGCGAGCCGCAATCATTTCCTCTTCGGCGCGAAGCGACGCCCGTTCCCGCTCCCCGGCCAGCGCCAGACGCGCCGCAAAGGCCTCCTCGCCACCGCGCCGGCGGTAGAGGAGCAGGGCGATGGCAAGCAGGAACAACAGGCCCACGATCGTCTGGTTGACGTTGAGCGTGTTGATCAGCACGACCTCGACGCGAATGAACTCCAGCAGGAAGCGACCGGCGCAATAGAAGGCCACGTAAACGATGAAGATATCGCCCGGCAACCGCCGCTGCCAGCGCCGGTGAAGATTGAGCAGGACCAGAAAGCCCAGCAGGCTCCAGAGCGATTCATAGAGGAAAAGCGGATGAAAGCCGGTATCCAGCGGGTATTCGACCAGGCTGCGATAGGGCGCGACCCGGCTGGAGGCGTCGATGGTGATGCCCCAGGGCAGATCGGTGGGCGTGCCGTAGAGCTCCTGGTTAACGAAGTTGGCCCAGCGGCCGATCGCCTGCCCCACCGGCAGCGCCACCGCGGCGATGTCCAGCCAGGGGCCGGGCATCAGGTCATTGCGACGCAGGTAGACCAGCACGCCCAGCAGTCCGCCACCCACGGCGCCGAAGATGCCCAGGCCGCCGCTCCAGATGGCGATGGCGCCCTGCTGCATGTCGAAGAAATTCTGCAACATCCAGATCGTCGTGATGCCCTCATCCACCAGCGCCGCCGGCGGGAAGAAGACGAACCACAGACGTGCGCCTGCGATGGCCGGGATGATGCCCCAGGTCAACGCGCCCCAAATGTGTTCCGGGTCATGGCCGCTGCGACGGGCCAGGCGCGCCGCCACGTTGGCCGCCACCAGCATGGCCACAACCAGAATGATGCCGTAATAGCGCAGCTGAACGCGGTCAAACAGGACGATCAGCTCTCGCTCGAATTCCATCTGCCTTCTCCCTCAAGGTTCCCGTCGGTAGACCAGCCACAGGCGATGCAGCGCGGTCAGGTTGCACCCCAAAGCCAGCAGCCACAGCCCCGGCACAAGGAGCCCGGGAATCAGCAGGGCCAGCAGCAGGACAAGGACGCGCTCCAGGCGCGTAAACAAGCCTTCCCGCAGTTCAATGCCGGCCTCACCGGCCCGGGCGCGCACGTAACTGACGCCGTAGCTGCCAACCAGCGCCAGCAGGGCCAACGCCAGATGATCGATCTGCCCCAGACTGGCGAAATAATACACCAGCGCTGCGAACATTGCAGCGTCGGCGTAGCGGTCCAAGGTGGAATCGAGCACGTCGCCGAAGCGACTGTCGCGCCTGGCGGCCCGCGCGACCGCGCCGTCCAGCGCGTCCAGCGGCAGGCTGATGAGTAACAGCAGACCGCCACCCTGCAGGTGTCCGCGGGCGATGTACAGGGCCGCCAGCAGCGTCAGCGCAAAACCGGCGAGCGTGACGGCGTCCGCCGAAACTCCCAGACGATGCAGGGCCAGCCCGACGCGCGCCAGCGGCCCGGCCGCCAGCAGGCGCAGACGTCCGCTCAACGTGGCACGCCTTGACGTCACAGGCGACACTTGCCCTTCGCGCCAATTGTCGCTACACTCGGGACGTTCGGGGCGTGGCGCAGCCCGGTAGCGCGCACCGTTCGGGTCGGTGAGGTCATGGGTTCAAATCCCGTCGCCCCGACAGGCATCCCGCACTTCCGGTGCGGGATTTTGCTTGCAGCAACAACATGGCTTTCCTGGGGCAGCGCGAGCGGGACACCCGCCCTACCCTTCCGCCGCCAACGCCGCCTGAATGGTGGCGCGGCGGCCCGCCATGTCGAAACAGGCGTACTGATTGCCGTTCATCAGTTGCGTGGCCAGCGACATCGCTTCGCCTTCGTCAAACGTGCCACCATCCACCTCGGCCTGCAGGGCCCGGGCCAGGCCGCGCCGCGCCTGTTGTGCATAGGCAACAGCCATGTTTGGCCAGGCCGTATCGCCGCCAAATGCGAATATCTTGTTCAGCGGCACGCTGTGGATCATGCGCCGCAGAAAGTCGACGTTGCTGTGCGGATCGATGCTCCAGGCCCAGCACATGTCCACCCAAACGTTGGCGTAGTGCTTGGCCAGGGCCGCCAGTTCGGCGTCGTAGGGCCAGCCACTGTGCATCAGCACAAAACGTGTGTCGAGGTGTTCGGCCAGCAAGGCACACAGGTTGCCCGGCCGGATGAATTCCACGGGCATGCGGTTGTTGCCGGCGTAGTAGCCGGTGTGGATCTTGAGCGGGAGATTGTATTCCGCCGCCAGCGATGCGCCGCGGTCCAGGCACCAGTCGCCCAGGCAGAGCTTTTCGGCCACGTCCAGTTCCTCGCCGCGCAGGTGTTTGGCCAGCACCGGGGCCACCTCATCGCCACTGCGTTTGCGCCAGAGCAGCGTGCGGTCGTAGGCGTGCTGCGTCTTAACCGCGATCGCCAGCGGGCCATATTTTTCGTATAGCGCTTGCAGGCCGGCATCCAGGCTGTCCAGGTCACGGACCTCGATGCCCGTTTCTTTCTGCAGTGCACCCGAGTCAAACACGCCCACGGCGAAATCGCGCAGCGAAAAGTCGTAAAGGAAAAAGTCGGACCCGGATGCATCCGGCGCACAGTACCACTGCATGTCGTCGGTCTGGATGTGGTCGAGCCGCCCGCGCTCACGCAAAATGCGCAGACGCTCGCCCGGCTGTCGCAGTTGCCGGTTCATTTCTGCCGCAGCCTCAATGCCCGCCACGCTGATCTCGTCCATGCCGTAGACTTCGCGCGCGACACTGCGCGTTGCCTCGCCATAGCCCGTATAGCGGCAGTGTTGCCAGGCCTCACGAACGCCCGCCCAGCGCTGCTCAATATCCGCATTGCTGCCGTCGAGCAAGACATCGACGGCTCGCTGCGTGGCGCCGGCGGAGATCAGGTCCGCGGCCACGTAGTTGCCAAACAGGTCGACGAGTACGTCCGGCCCCTCGTCGACGTAGCGCTGCTCCGGCTGCATGTGTTCGTGCGTGTCGACCAGCACGGTCCGCTGAATGTGTTCCGTCAGCGCGTTCATCGTCTCGCTCCTTTTGTCCCGTCCCTTGCCCTCACAACATCTCCGAACGACGGCGCACCCGACCTGTCGCCAGGTAGTCGCGCAGGGTCACGGTGCGCTGCTCCAACAGGTCCTCCGTCCGGCCACGCAGCGCCGGCGCCTGACGGTTGGCCACCAGCCAGCGACAAGAGGCCACCAAACGCGCGGCGACCAGCGTTTCCAGGTCAGCCGGCCGCGCCGGAGACAGCGACCTGCGAGCTGTATAGCCCGCCCAGAGCGCCTGCGCCAGCGCCTCGGCGGCAGGCAGGGCGCTGAATTGCAGGGTCGCCGGCGCCAGATCGTACAGAAAACAACCCTGGGCGCAGTTGTCAAAGTCCAGCGCGCGGGCTCCATCATCGCCGAAGAGACAGTTCTTCGCAATCAGGTCGCCGTGAATCAGCCCCCATGCATCCGGCACATCCCGGATTTGATGCAAGAGGGCGCGGGTGCGAAGCTCCACCGCATGCATCGCTTCGCGCAATTCGGGGGAGAAAAACGCCTCGCTTGCGTCGGAGGCATAGGGCGAGCGTTCGCCAAACAGCCCCCCGGCATCCAGACGCGGCCGCGCAAAGCCGGCCGGCTCTGGCCAGCGCGTGGCGAAGTCGTGCAGGCGCGCCAACAGGTCGCCCATGGCCCGGGCGTGATCGGGCGTCATTTCCTCCGGCGTCAGCGCCGTCCCGTCCAGCCAGGTCAGCAGACTGCAGCGTTGCACACCCGGCAGCCCGTCCAGAGTCAGCGCAACCAGCCATTCGCCCTGCAGCGTGCTGCGGGGGCGCGGTACCGGGAATCCGGCGGCAGCCAGCGCCTCCAGCCAGGTCAGCAGAGAGTCCAGCTCATCGACGCGCGCGTCGCCAGTGTGTACCCGCAACACATAGCGTCCCTCCCCGGTCTCCAGGGCGAATACGGCGCGGGTCAGGGAGGGCAGGCGCCGGACGGCACACGGGACAATTCCGAAAGCCGCGGCGATTTCGGGCGCGGCGGCTTCCAGCGCAGCGAGACTCGACTCATGATCCAGGACGGCGCACACGTTTCCAGCATAGCGGGTCGGTATTGCGCTGTCAGCCACCGGAATGCATGATGCCCTTGCGCCCGGAATCAGTTGTGGGAGAAAACGTCTTGCCCGGCTCTCGCCACGTACCGCCAAACCGATGAGTCCCCCACGTCGACGGGCGGCGTCGGCGCGGCCACAACAGCTCTGCGAGGCCGAGGTCGTCGCCGGCCTGAAGGAGCAGGCCGCCAGCGAGTTGCGCACGCGCTTCGGCTCCGACGCCCGTTTGCTGCGCAAGGCGCGTCCCGATGAACTTCCATTCCTCTTTCACGGGGACCTGGCGGCGTTGGGCACGGTCGGCAAGAGCAATGCCATCAATCTGGTGCAGCACTTCGGCATCCCGCGGCCGGCGGCGTTTCTGGGCCACCAGCATCAGACGAAATTGCTGCGACAAATCGACAGCGTGCGCAGTCTGCACGAATCGGGCAGCTTCCACAGCTTTCGCATCAGCGCCGCCGGGCGCGATTCGCCGGTGATGCAACGCCTGCGGGAAGCCATCGCGAGCCAGACTAATCTGGTTTACGACGAGCGCGAGGGCGACCTGCTGCTGCGCATCCGCAAGGCGGACCTGCACAAGGGTGGCTGGGAATTGCTGACCCGCCTGACGCCGCGGCCCCTGTCCGCGCGGGCCTGGCGCGTACGCAACCTGCCCGGCGCGCTCAACGCCACCATCGCCGCCGCCATGATCGAATTGACCCACCCGCAGCCCGAAGACCGCTTCTTCAACCCGATGTGCGGCAGCGGCACCCTGCTCGTCGAGCGCCTGTTGCGCGCGCCACTGCTGGCCGCGGCGGGCTGCGATACGGACCCCCACGCGCTGCATTGCGCCACGGACAACCTGCGCGCCGCCGGCGCGGCAGAGCTGGCGCAGCTCTTTTCGATGGATGCGACCCGGCTTGAATTGCCGGACGCCAGTATCGACGTTCTCTGCGCCGACCTGCCCTGGGGCCAGTTGCTGGGTTCGCACGAAAGCAACCTGACCCTCTATCCCCTCGTGCTGGCCGAGGCCGCCCGCGTGGCGGCGCCAGGCGCGCGCGCCGTCTTCATCACGCACGAAATTCGTTTGATGGAACGCGTTCTGCGCGACTGCGCGGATCTCTGGACCTTGCAGCAGGAGGTCAGGGTCTTTCAGGGCGGCCTGCACCCACGCATTTACCTGCTGGCGCGGTGCGACTGAACGCGTCCCTACAGGCCTGCCTGCTTGGCCTCGTTCCACAGCGCATCCAGTTGCGCGAGGCTGTGTTCGTTCAGCGGTTGACCCGAATCGCGGGCGCGTTCCTCGACGTAGCGAAAGCGACGCCGGAAACGGGCGTTGGCAGCGCGCAGGGCGCCTTCCGGTTCCAGCTTCATCCAGCGCGCCAGGTTGACCAGCGTGAAGAGCAGATCGCCCAGTTCCTGCTCCCGCTCCGCATCGCTCTGCGCCTCCTGCAGTTCATCCAGCTCCTCGCGCAACTTGTCCAGCACCTGGGACTGGTGCGGCCAGTCAAAGTTGACCTTCGCCGCGCGCTCCTGCAGGCGCAGGGCCTCCAGCAGGGCCGGCATGCCGCGCGGCAAACTGTCCAGCAGATACTCACCGTCCTTGCCGACAGCCGCCTTTTCGGCGCGTTTAAGTTCCTCCCAGTTCTGCAGCACAGCCTCAAAGTCACCCCGCACGTCAACGTCGCCCCAGACGTGCGGGTGACGCCGTATCATCTTGGCATTGATGTGTTGCAGCACGTCACCCATGCGGAAGCGCCCTTCTTCCGTGGCGATCTGCGCGTGCAACACGATCTGCAGCAACAGATCGCCCAGTTCCTCGGCCAGCGCCGCCGCGTCGCCCTCCTCAATGGCCTCCAGCACCTCCCAGGCCTCCTCGATCAGGAAGCGGCGCAGCGATTCGTGCGTCTGTTCGCGGTCCCAGGGGCAGCCTTCGGGCGCTCGCAGATGGGCGATGATCTCCTGCGCGCTCTCGAAGCTGCTGTGTTCCCCCAGCGCGGGCAGGAAGAGCGCCGTCATCGCACCGATTGCCTCGCTGCGGTCCAGAGCGTAGAGCGGCAGGGTCTCGACTCGCGCATCGGCCGTGCCGGCGCCGTGCACCAGCTGCAGCTCAAAGTCATCCGGGTACTGGTTCATCAAGGTCAGCTTGATGTCGGAGGCGACCGCCGGGCTGTAGACCTGGGCCAGCAGGGCCGGAAAGGCTGGATTGATCGGTGGGTGATACATGGCCGCCACCTGCAGACCATCCAGCAACTGCAGACCGTCCAGCGCGTCCACGCCCAGCAGCGCCAGCAGCGGCTCCACGAAGCTGACGCCGCTGACGAGGTCAACCGCGATGCCCGCTTCACGCGCCGCCTCCAGCAGGCCGGTGGTGGTGGCTTCGCCCACCAGCGGGTCGCCCGGCACGGCGTAGACCAGGTCGCCCCCGCGGGCGGCGGCCATCAGCGCCTCGATGATCGCCGCGTAGACATCTTCGAAGCGATCATGCGTCTCGTAGAGCGCGTCAAAGCTTTCGTATGCCAGCGTCGTCGGCAAAGCCGGTACGCAGCCATGGTGGGACGTGCGCAGAAAGAGACGTGGCGCATTCGTCAGCGTTTGCCAGGCCCTGCGCGTCAGGTCTTCCGCCGCGCCTGGCCCCAGCCCCACAATTGTGATGCCCATTTGCGCCCCTGCCTCGTCGTTGCCCGCTGCGAACACCTGTGCTATGCTAGCGACCCCTGACCCGCCGCGCAAGCAAGGAGACGCCCATGACTGAACTGCCCGCCAGCCCGATCCCCTTGCGGGCCAGCCGCGCGCTGACCTTGCACGCGCAGTGCCTGGCGGCTCCTGCCAACATCGCGGACGAGGACGCCATTGTCAACACCGTGCATGCCCTCGGGTCGATTCAGATCGACACGCTGCAGGTCGTCGCGCGTAGCCAGTACCTGGTGTTGTGGAGCCGCCTCGGTTGCTACGATCCGGCACAGTTTGATGCGCTGCTCTTCAGGCCGGGCCGGAAACGCTTCTTCGAATACTGGAAAAAGGCCGCCTCGATCATCCCGCTGGAGCACTACCGCTTCAGCATGCCCCGCATGCAGCAGCGACTGGAATCGCCGCGCACGAACTGGCAAAACTGGCTCAAGCGCGAGGACTCAGCGCCTGCGCTGGCGCTGGTGCGCAAGCGAATCGCCGCGGAGGGCGCCCTGCGCGCCGCCGACTTCGCCTACGAGGGAGAGAGGCGCGGCATCTGGTGGGACTGGAAACCGGCCAAGGCCGCCCTGGAGTATCTCTACGGCATCGGCGAACTCATGATCAGCGACCGCGTCAACTTCCAGCGCGTCTACGACCTGCCGGAACGCGTCCTGCCGGACTGGGTCGACAGGTCCCCCGCCACCCGCGAGGAGGCCGATCGCCATGACGTCGAGTTGGCCCTGCGCGCGCTCGGGATTTGCCGGGCACGCACGCTCTTTGACTACACCTACCTGCTGCGCCAGCGCATCGCACCCGTGCTCGACATCCTGCGTCAGGAGGGAAAACTGCTCACCGTGGACTGCGAGGTCTGTGACGGCGGCAGTGACGAATTGCTGCTTCACCGCGACCGTCTGCCGGACCTGCAGCGCGCGCTGGACGGCGAGTTGCAGCCGCGGCACACGACCCTGCTCAGCCCCTTTGAAAGCCTGCTCTGGTCCAAGGTGCACGGCCACGCCTTTTGGAATTACCACCACGACATCGAGCTCTACGTGCCGCAACCAAAACGCAAGTGGGGCTATTTCACCCTGCCGATCCTGCATCGCGATCGCCTGATCGGCCGCCTCGACCCCAAGCTGGAACGCGAAACCAACACCTTTCATATCCGCGCGCTGCACCTGGAGCCCGATTTCGGGCCGGACGAACGTCTGGTCGGTGAACTGGCGGCGACGATCCGCGATTTCATGGCCTTCCACGGTGCAACAGGGTTGAAGTTCGGCCGCAAGGGACACGTGCAATTCCGCATGAAGCTGCGCCGCGAACTGGGCGTCTAGAGAGAGCGCCGACGGCGGGGACTGCTCTCCAGCGTGTGGATCAGGAAGCGGACGGCGCGGTTCACGCCATCCTCGGCGCGGACCTGCCCGGCAAGCACCTCCGCGCGCCGGCGCATGGTCGAATCCGTCATCAACTGTTGAAGGGCCTGGGCCAGTCGCTCCACGTTCAGCCGCTTGTGCGGAATCGGCGGCGGACTGACGCCGAGGGCGTGGAGCCGCCTTGCCCAAAATGGCTGGTCGGCAAAGCGGGGAATGACCAGCGCCGGCCGTCCCGCTCGCAGCCCGGCGCCCGCCGTGCCCATACCACCGTGATGCACCAGCCCTGCCATACGGGGAAACAGCCAGTCATGGGGCGCGTAATCCAGTCGCAGCACGCTGTCCGGCAGGTCGCCATCGCCGAGGCCGGCCCAGCCCCCCAGCAGCACGGCGCGCAGACCCGAGCATCGCAATGCCTGAAGGATGATGTCGGTGGTCCTGCCGGCATCGCGTTCCATCATGCTGCCGAAGCCGATGTAGACCGGCGGCGGGCCGTCCCCCAGGAAATCCAGCAGCTTGTCCGGAGGCCGCCAAGCCCTGTCGTCCAGATACCAGTAACCGCTGACCTGGGTGAGATCGTCCCAGTCTGGTGGCCGCGGCACGACGTGCCGGCTGAAGCCGTAGACCACCGGGTCCGGTCGCAAATGCTGGTCATCGTATGGGCGTCTGGCGGGCGCCAGACCCAGTTGCCGGACGCGCAAGGCATTGAACCTGTCGCGTATCAGGCGCCAGGACAGGCGGCGTTGCAGGCGGTAGGTCAGGCTGTTGTAGGGTTCGGCCAGGGGCAGATGCCGCGGCCATTGCGGAAAGAGGAAGGATGGAAAGACGCGGGTGGGATGAAAGGGTTGCAGCCAGGCCCCGGCAGCCGGGACGCCCAGCCGTTCTGCGACCGGCGCGCAGACCAGCATGGTCGTGACCGAATACACCAGCGCGTCTGAATCTTCGCAGAGCTGCCGCACCACGCGGGTCTGCGCGTCCAGCATGTCCCCGGCCAGATTGCGCATGGCGCGCAGATTGGCAAGGGGATTACCCCCGGTGTCCAGCCAGCGCATGCCGCCTTCCGATCTCAGTAAATCCTAGGGGCTGACCTCCGCCAGCGGATGAAACTCCAGGCCATGGCGGCGCACCAGCGCTTCGTGATAGCGACTGGTGGCGATGCGCAACTGAACGCCGGCTCCCTGCAGCCCCTGGCCCAGCGCCAGGTAGGGCTGCACGTCGCCGCGCGAGCCGAAGGTGCAGAGGGCAAGGCGCATCCGGTTCCCTTTCGACGCTTCAGGAGGGTGGCGCGATACACACCAGCAGCGTCAGGCGTCCTGCCCCTTCGTTGCGCACGCCATGCGGCACACCGGCCTGCGCCCAAACGACGACGCCTGCGCCCGCGCAGCGCTCTTCCCCGGCGACACTGAAGACGCCCTCGCCCTCCAGCACGTGGTAGACCTTGTCCTGGTCGCTGTGGTCATGGACGGCCTGCTCCTGGCCGGGTTCCAGACAGTTGAGACCGACCATCAGATGATCGCCGCTGAACAGCGTGGTCTTGTAATGCTTGTCCGTCCTGGCGCCGACGTGTTCGCCGAAGTGGGTGAAGTCGCTCATGATGTCCCCCTGCATGCAAAAGGCAGGCCCGCCGGCCTGCCCCGTAATCTTCCTTTCACGCTAGTTGTCTGCGTTAGCGCTTGGTGTAAGTGGGCGCCTTGCGCGCGCGGCGCAGACCGGGCTTCTTGCGCTCCTTGACGCGCGGATCGCGCGTGAGCAGGTCCTTCGACTTGAGTTCCGGCTTGAGGTCCGGGTCGATTTTCAGCAGCGCGCGGGCGATGCCCAGACGAATGGCGTCGCGCTGGCCCGAGATCCCACCGCCCTGCACGTGTACGCTGATGTTGTATTGGCGCTCCTGGCCCACGGCGCGCAGCGGCTCGGAAATGTTGTCGAGGTCGCCGTGGCGCGGCAAGTAGTCGTCGGCCTCGCGATCGTTGATGATGATGTTGCCCGTGCCCCCCGGGAACAGGCGCACACGCGCGGTTGCCGACTTGCGACGGCCGATACCTTCGTAATACTGTGCCGACATATCAGTTGTTCTCCTGGAGCAGCAGAGGCTGCGGATTCTGGGAACCGTGCGGATGCGCTTCGCCGGCGTAAACGCGCAGCTTCTTCATGGTGCGCCGGCCCAGGGCGTTCTTCGGCAGCATGCCCCGCACCGCCGATTCGATGACTCGTTCCGGAAAGCGTTGCAACTGGTTGCGCAGGGAAATGGTCTTGAGCCCGCCGTTGTATCCCGAATGACGATAGTAATTCTTCTGGTCCAGCTTGTTGCCAGTCACCGCCACCTTTTCGCAATTGATGACGATGACGAAGTCGCCAACGTCCGCGTTCGGCGTGAAGGCCGGTTTATGCTTGCCGCGCAGGACGGGCGCAATGCGTGAAGCAAGGCGACCGAGGGTCTGCCCGCTGGCATCCACCACCCACCAGTTGCGCTCAATGTCCCTTTCACGGGCCACCCAGGTTCTGTATTTCGGCACGTCTTCCTCCGGCAGGCCCAACCGGCGCCCACTCACGCTGAACCGCGTCATTCTACGGGCTGCGCCCCGGGGATTCAAGGCGCAATCAGTCCGCGTAATGCACCTCCAGCAACACCAGTCCGCAGGCCGGCGCCAGGGTCCCTGCCTGCGCCAGATCGCCGCTGCGAAAGACCTGTTCAAATGACGCCAGGTCCAGCCGCCCCAGAGCCACGTCAACTTGCATCCCGACCATGCGGCGCACCATGTGGTAGAGAAAGGCGTTACCCTCCACCCGGTAGCGCAGCAGCTGGCCGCGCTGCAGGGGTTCTCTTGTCCAGCGCGACAGCGTGATTTCCCGCACTGTGTTGTTGCCCTGCGGCGCTTGTCCGAAGGCGCCAAAGTCGTGCACTCCGACCAGCAGGGGCGCTGTCTGTTGCAGCAAGTCGAAATCCAGGTCGCCGAACACCTGCCAGGCGCGACCCCGCCACAGCGGCTGGCGCGTCGCGGCGTTCACGATGCTGTATTCATAAATGCGCGAGAGCGCATCGAAGCGCGGGTGGAAGTCCGGCCGGGTCGCTCGCAGGGTCTGCAGGGCGATGTCTTCAGGAAGCAGGGCGTTGAGTGCGCGCAGCAACCGGGTCTCGCCGTGGTGCCAGGCCAGGTCAAAGGCGATCACCTGTCCGCTGGCGTGTACGCCGCTGTCGGTGCGGCCACTGGCATAGACGGTGACGGCCTGGCCCGCAAGTTGCGCCAGCACGGCCTCTATTGTGCCCTGTACGGTTGGGGTGCCCGCTTTCTGACGCTGATAGCCGGCGTAGGCGCTGCCGTCGTAGGCCAGCGTCGCCCGGTAGCGCAGCCTCAGTCCTCCTCGCGGTCGACCAGTTCGAGCATCACCATGGGGGCGTTGTCGCCCTTGCGCGGCCCCAGGCGGTAAATGCGCGTGTAGCCGCCGGGCCGGTCCTCGTAGCGCGGCGCCAGTTCGTCAAAGACCTTGCCCACCAGGTGGCGGTCATTGTTCAACCGGCTGGCCACGATGCGCCGCGCGTGGACCGCCCGCTGCGGGTCTTCGTGGGCCAGGCCGCGGCGGGCGATAGTGATCATGCGCTCGACCTTGCCCCGCACGAAATCGGCTTTCGCCCGCGTGGTGCGGATGCGTTCATGCGTGATGAGTTCGCGCGAGAGGTTGAGCGCCAGCGCCTTGCGCTGCGCGCTGTCGCGGTTCAGTTTCTTGCCCTTGACGTGATGTCTCATCCCTGTTCACCCAGATCCGGCATCTCCTCGCCCACCGCCGGGACCGTGGTCTCGGGCTGCGGCAGATAGCCCTTGTCCTGCAGTTTCTCGACCAGTTCATCCAGCGACTTCTCGCCGAAGTTGCGGATCGCCAGCATGGCGTCCGGCCCGCGGTCCAGTATGTCCAGCACGCTGCCGATGGAAGTGATGCCAGTGCGCTTGAGCGAATTGAAGACGCGGACGCTCAGGTCCAGTTCCTCGATCTGGCGCTCGTACAACTCACTCTTCTTGCGCTGTTCCTCGTCGTCAACGCCCAGGGCAATGCCGTAGGAGTCGTCGGCGTCCAGCGCCATCATCGGCTCCACACCGGCGATCGGCGTGAGATGCCGCATCAGAATCTGGGCGGCCTTGCCGAGCGCGTCCTCGGGGCGCACGGTGCCGTCCGTCCAGATTTCGATGACCAGCTTGTCGTAATTGGTGCGCTGCCCCACACGGGCGCGTTCCACGTCGAAGTTGACGCGGCGCACCGGGCTGAAGACGGCGTCCACCGGCAGCTCGCCGATGGGCAGGCGGCCGCGTTCCTCGGCGGGACTGTAACCGCGTCCCGGTTGCGCCTCAAACTCAATCTCAAGGCGTGTGTCCGGTTCGTCAACGGTGAAGAGGTACAGGTCGCTGTTGATGATTTCCACGTCCGACGGGCAGATGATGTCCGCCGCCGTGACCGTTCCCTCGCCGTGGTGTTCAAGGCGCAGCCGGGCAGACTCGGCCGTATCAAAGAGTTGCAGCCGCAGTTGCTTGACCTGCAGCAACAACTGGGTCATGTCTTCGCGCACGCCAGGGATGGCCGAGAATTCGTGATGCACGTCCGAAACCCGAAGGCTGGTGACCGCCGCGCCTGGCAGCGAGGAAAGGAGCACACGGCGCAAGGCCGTGCCCAGCGTCAGGCCATAACCGCTTTCCAGCGGGCTGATGATAAAACGTCCATAATTGCGGGAAGTCGCTTCCCCCTGCACGTTGTGGGGGAGCACGAAATTCCAGGTGGCGACCAAGACCGAACCTCCTGAATTCACACGCCTACATGCGGCGTTTCTTGGGCGGGCGCACGCCGTTGTGCGGGATCGGCGTCACATCCGTGATAGAACGAACCTTCAGCCCACTGGCCTGAATAGCGCGGACCGCTGCCTCGCGGCCGGGCCCGGGGCCCTTGACGAAGACGTCGACCTCCTGCATGCCGTGCCCCTGGGCAGCCTCGGAAGCGTTCTGCGCGGCCAGCCGCGCAGCATAGGGGGTGCTCTTGCGGCTGCCCTTGAAGCCCGAGGTGCCGGCGCTGGCCCAAGTCACCACGTTGCCGGACTGGTCGGTCAGGGTAACGATGGTGTTATTGAAGGTCGCAAAAATATGCGCCTGACCATAAGGAATATTGCGGGTCACCCGGCGCGACGTGCGGCGGGAACCACTTCTGGCTTGCTGACGTGCCATGCATGCTCTCCTGTCGGGCGTTCCGCCCGATCACGACCCGAATCGAAAGGGAAGGGAAACCGTTGCCGCCGAAATGGTCTATTTCTTGGTCGCGCCGCGCCGACGGCCGCGGCCGGGGACGGTCTTCTTGGCGCCACGCAGCGTGCGGGCGTTGGTGCGGGTACGCTGGCCGCGTACCGGCAGGTTACGCCTGTGCCGCAATCCTCGATAGCTGCCAATTTCCTGCAGCCGCTTGATGTTCAACTGCACTTCACGCCGCAAATCACCCTCGACGGTCATTTGAGACAGTTGTTCGCGGATGCGTTGCAGTTCGGTCTCGCTCAGGTCCTTGACGCGTGTATCGCGGTTGATTCCGGCCGTGGACAAAATCTTGTTGCTGGTGGGTACACCCACACCATAAATGTAGGTCAATGCAATCTCGACTCGTTTGTCGCGCGGCAGGTCAACACCTTCTATGCGTGCCATGACGACGCCCTCCTGGCCCTAACCCTGACGCTGCTTGTGGCGCGGGTTTTCGCAGATCACCCGCACACGCCCGTGGCGCTTGATGATGCGGCACTTGGGACAGCGCCGCTTTACCGATGCCGAAACAATCATGGTTGCTTTCCCTGCTGGTGATGCAAGCGACGCATCATAGCATCCCCCTCGTCCCTTGTCCAGAGCAAGTCACGGCAAGGTCAATACCAGTGGCTCGCCTTCCGTGATGGCGATGCTGTGTTCAAAATGCGTGCAAAGTGAGCCGTCGCGCGTCACCACCGTCCACTGGTCTTCCAGTTCTTCCGTCTCCGCCAGGCCGCTGTTAACCATCGGTTCCAGGGCGATCGTCATGCCCGGAGACAGCGGTACGCTTTCCCATTGGGGCTCCTGCACCCGTTTGCGGGGCCACCAGTTGGGCACCTGCGGCGCCTCGTGCATCGAGCGCCCGACCCCGTGACCGGTGTATTCCCGGACGACACTGTAGCCCTTGCCCTCCACGAAGCGTTGTATCGCCCGGGCGACGTCCCGCGTTTCAGCCGGCATGACGGCGGCACGGATGCCAACCCACAGGGCTTCCTCGGAAACGTCCAGCAGTCTTTGAACCGCCGGTGGCACCTCGTCAACAGCGTAGGTCCAGGCCGCATCGCCGACAAAACCCTGGTAGCGCGCGCCGATATCCACGCTGATGATGTCGCCGGCCTGCAATTCGCGCGGGCCGGGGATGCCATGCACCAGTTCCTCGTTGACCGAGGCGCAGATCGAGGCCGGAAAGTCCGGCGCGTTTTCTTTCGGGTAGCCGAGAAAAACGGGGCTGGCGCCGTGGTCGCGCAGGACTGTCTCCACGAGGTCGTTGAGTTGAGCCGTGGTGACCCCCGGACGCAGGGCGGCGCGCAGTTCCCGGTGGGCGTTGGCCACGATGCGGCCGGCCTCGCGCATGATGGCGACGTCGTCGTCGGTTTTGTAGTGAATGCCGCCCGTCACCTCAGGCCCGGTCGGTCTCGATGACCGCCTGGATGGCCGCGCTGACGTCCTCAATGGACTGTTCCGCATCAACACTGCGCAACAGCCCGCGCTCACGGTACCAGTTCACCAGCGGCATCGACGTCTCCATGTAGGTGTCGATGCGGCGGATGACCACGTCGGCGCTGGCGTCATCCGGGCGACGCACCAGGGCCATGCCCGTATCGCATTCGCTGCCGGTTACCCGCGGCGGCCAGGCCCTGTCGGGGTGTTCTTCCAGCTGCCAGTCGATGTTCTCGTTCTGGTAATAGAGATTGTAAATGCGCGCGCCATCTTCCGTGCCGATGCGGCCGTAGGCGCGCTTGAAGGCAACGTAAAGGTCAATCTCCATCAGCAGGACGGCATTGACCGCCTCGCCCCTTGATCCCAGATAGTCGTCCAGCCAGGCGGCCTGCACCTCGTTGCGGGGAAAGCCATCCAGGATGGCGCCACCGGCCGCATCCGGCTGCGACAGGCGGTCGCGCACCACCTCGTTGGTGATGTCGTCGGATATGAGTTGACCGGAGGCCATGATGGCCTGAATGCGTTGCGCCAGTTCGTCCTCGCGTGTACGCATGGCGCGGAACAGGTCACCGGTGGACACATGCGGAATGCCGTAACGCTGCTGGATCCAGGCGGCCTGTACGCCCTTCCCTGCGCCCTGAACGCCCAGCAGGATCAGATAGAGTCCCATCGTATGCAGAATTCTCCCGATTTAGCGCATGAAGCCTTCATAGTTACGCATGACCAGCTGCGCTTCAAGCTGGCGCATCGTGTCGATCACCACGCCGACCACGATGATCAGACCAGAGCCCGTGATGACGCTGGCGGCATTCAGCGTGCCGGCGCCGGCCACGAACTCGGTCGGGAAAAGCAGGCTGTTGAGCAGGTCCACCATACCTGGCACGACGGCGATGGTCCCCAGAAAGAGGGCGCCCACCAGCGTAATTCGCCGGGACACGCGCAGAATGAACTCCTGCGTACGCTTGCCCGGACGGATTCCAGGGATGTAGCCGCCCTGGCGCTGCAGGCTCTCCGCCAGATTCTGGTTGGCGATCATGGTCTCGGCGTAAAAGAAGGTGAATCCGGCTGTCAGCAGGAAGAAGCTGCCCCAGTACCACAGGCCCTGCTGGTTGCCAAAAGTGGTGTTGATCGTCTGACCGACCGGCCCGTCGGGAAAGAGATTCACCAGAATGGCGGGAAAGGTGATGATCGACTGAGCGAAGATCAGCGGGATCATCCCCACCGGGTTGACCCGCAGCGGGATGTGCGTGCTGGCGCCGCCATACTGTTTGCGCCCGCGCACCCGCTTGCCGTATTGCACCGGGATTCGGCGTATCCCCTCCTGGATGAAAACGATGACCACGATCGTCACCAGCACGATCAACACGAAGAGCACCGCGTTGTAGACCGGTTGCGTCGAGGTCGTCAGCAGGTTGCCCAGGTTGGAGGGCGCGGAAGCGACGATGCCGGCAAAGATGATGATTGAAATGCCGTTGCCGATTCCCTGTTCAGTGATCAGGTCGCCCAGCCAGACAGCGAACATGGTGCCCGCCGTCATGGTCGAGATGACCGTGATCGTCACGAGCGGGTTCTGGCCAAACTCGGGGATGATGGGCGCGCCGCCCAGATTGCCGAAAATGGCGATCTGCCCCACGCCCTGCAGAATGGCCATCGGGATCGCTAGGTAGTACGTGTAACGCTGGATCTTTTCCTGGCCGCCCGGCTCGCGCTGGATCGCTTCCAGCTGTGGAATCACCGGCACCAGCAACTGGAAAATGATCGAGGCCGTGATATAGGGGTAGACGCCCATGGCAATGACGCTGAAATTGGAGACCGCGCCGCCGGACAACAGGTTCAGCACGCCGACCAGACCGCCGGCGTTGCTTTCCAGCACGGCCTGCAGCGCGTTGCGGTCCACGCCGATAACCGGCACGTGGGCGGCAAACTGGTAGACCACCAGGATCAGCCCGGTGAACAGCAACTTGCTGCGCACGTCCGGCAAACGCCATGCGTTTTTTAGCGCCTCAATTGCCTGCATGAAGCTCCTCCATCGCCCGATTTCAGCCGCCTGGGGGAAGGGGCGTCAACCCTGGGCGTCGCCATCATCCGCCAGAATTCTGGCCAGTTCTTCCTTTTTCGGCAGTTTCACGGTCGCGCGGGCGCCGGTCAGCTTCAATTCCAGTTCCCTGATCGTGCCACCGGCCTCGCCGACCTTGTGCCTGGCGCCTTTCGTGAAGCGATGCGCACTGATGGTCAACTTCTTCGTCAAATCGCCATCGCCCAGGATGACGACCGGGTCGGTAGCATCGCGAATGATGCCCAGTTGGGCCAGTGAGGCGGGCGTCACAACGGCGCCGTCCTCGATCCCTTCATGCTCGTTGAGCAGGCCAACATTCACTTCCTCATACTCGATGCGGAAGATGTTGGTAAAGCCGCGTTTGAAAGGCATCCTGCGCACCAGCGGCAGTTGGCCGCCCTCAAAGTAGGGGCCCTTGCCGCCACCGGCGCGGGCGCCCTGGCCCTTGTGACCGCGACCGGCAGTCTTGCCACGTCCTGCGGAGATGCCGCGGCCCGCCCGCCGGCGCTTCTTGCGAGAGCCGGGAGCCGGTTTCAGGTCATGCAGTCTCATTCTGGCCCACCTTTTCCACCGTCACCAAATGCCGGACCGCATAAAGCATGCCCCGAATGGACGGCGTATCGTCATGAATAACGCTGGCATGCAGTTTGTTCAGGCCCAGCGCCCGCACGGTTGCCTTCTGGTTGGGCGCGCGACGGGTGGCGCTGCGTTCCAGGGTGACCCTGAGTTTGCCAGCCATCAACGCCCGTCTCCGGCATCTTCACCCTGGCCGAAAGGCATCAACCTGGCTGCCGGTACGCCGCGCATGGCCGCCACCTGATGCGGGCTGCGCAGCGATTGCAACGCCTGCACGGTTGCCATGGTCACGTTAAGCAGGTTGGCGCTGCCCTGGCTCTTGGTAAGGATGTCGCGCACGCCGGCGGCTTCCAGCACGGCTCGCACGCCGCCCCCGGCGATGACGCCGGTGCCGGGAGTGGCCGGTTTGAGCAGCACCCTGGCGCCACCGTGCCGGCCAACGATCTGATGCGGAATGGTGGCCCCGGCCAGGGACACACGTTCCATATTGCGTCGCGCCCGCTCGGAGCCCTTGCGAATGCTGTCCGGCACACCCCGCGCCTTGCCGACGCCCACGCCGACGCGGCCGCGATTGTCGCCGACGATCACCACAGTCCGAAAGGCGAAGCGCCGGCCGCCACTGATCACCTTGGCCACTCGCTTGATATCTACGACGCGCTCGTCAAGTTCTTCGCGGTCGTCGTCCCGGCGTGAACCGCGCCGTTCCCGTCTTCTGTCTGCCATGTTTCGCTCCCAAACCCCGGAAGTTTAAAAGTCCAGCCCGGCTGCGCGCGCGCCTTCCGCCAGGGCGGCCACCCGCCCGTGATAGCGATAGCCGCCGCGATCAAAGACCACCCGCTTCACACCGGCCTGCCGGGCGCGTTCGCCGACCAGCTGACCCACCATGCGCGCAGCCTCGATGGGGCTTTTGTCCTCGACCTGCGCCCGCAGGTCCCGATCGATGGTGGAGGCGGCGACCAGGGTATGGCCCTGGCCGTCGTCGATCAACTGGGCATAAATGTTGGTCAGGCTGCGATAGACGCAAAGACGCGGCTGTTCGCTGCTGCCCTGTACGCGCGCGCGCACTCGACGATGGCGCCGCTCACGTGCCTTGTGTTTCCTTTTGCTGGCGTCCATAGTCCCATCCCGGACCGCACCGGCCCTGTTTCAGCTTCCAGACTGTTCCCCTAGACCTTGCCGGCCTTGCCCGCTTTCTGACGGACGTACTCGCCAAGGTAGCGCACACCCTTGCCCTTGTAGGGCTCCGGCGGACGCTTGCTGCGCACGTCGGCCGCCACCTGCCCCACCAGTTGCTTGTCGATGCCATCGACGTGAATGAGAAAGCGGTTACCGGGGGCGCGTTCAGCGGTAAAGCTGATGCCCTGCGGCGCTTCCATCTCCACGTCATGCGAGTATCCCAGGCGCATGACCAGCGTATCGCCGCGCACTTCCGCGCTGTATCCCACCCCCCGGGTCTCCAGCGACTTGCGAAAGCCCTGGTCGACGCCCGTCACCATGTTGGCGACCAGCGCCCGCGTCAGACCATGCAGGGAGCGATGCTGGCGGTGATCGCTGGGACGCGTCACCAGCAACACGCCATTTTCCTGCTCCACGTTTATGGCCGGGTGAACCTCATGCGCCAGTTCGCCTCTCGGCCCGTTGACCGTGACGCGTTGCCCCTCGATGGTCGCACTGACCTTGTCAGGCAAGGGGACGGGCAAATTGCCTATACGTGACATCCTGGTCCTCCCTCACCAGACGTAACAGAGCACTTCGCCGCCCACTCGCTGGCGCCGTGCCTGCTGATCAGTCATGACGCCCTGGGGCGTCGTCACAATGGCGATGCCGATGCCACTCATCACCCGCGGCATGTCCCGTGTGCCGCGATAGACGCGCCGGCCGGGCTTGCTGACACGCTGCAATTTTGAAATGACCGGTCGACGATCGCGGCGGGAGCCAAAGTACTTCAACTGGATGGTGATCATCTTCGCCGGTTTCTCATCGCTGACGTTGAAGTCGTCAATATAGCCTTCGGCCTTCAGAATGCGCGCGATTTCCACCTTGAGCTTCGAGGAGGGAATGCGAACCTCCGCCTTGCCGACCATCAGGGCATTGCGCATGCGCGTAAGCATGTCCGCAACGGGGTCTGTCATCATGGCAGCGCCTCCTACCAGCTCGATTTGACGACGCCAGGGATCTGCCCCTGCAGCGCAAGTTCGCGAAAATGGATGCGGCAGAGTCCGTAACGGCGGATGTAGCCGCGCGGTCGCCCGCAAATCTTGCCCGAATTGGGGTCCACGAACTGGCAGCGGTTGCGCACGCGCACTGCGTACTTGCGCCGTTTTTCCCTGGCGGTAATGGATTTCTTGGCCATCGTCAGGCTCCCTGGTATTCCTGGAAGGGCATGCCCAGCAAACGCAACAGGCGCCGGCCCTCCTCGTCCGTGCGGGCGGTGGTCACAATCGTGATCTCCATCCCGCGTACCTTGTCAATGCGATCGTAGTGAATCTCCGGAAAGATAAGTTGCTCGCGCAGGCCGATGGTGTAATTGCCGCGGCCGTCAAAGCTGTCCGGCGACACACCGCGGAAATCCCGTACGCGCGGCAGCGCGATGTTGATGAAGCGGTCCAGAAAGGCCCACATCCGCTCGCCGCGCAGCGTCACCTTGACGCCAATCGAGCGACCTTCGCGCAACTTGAAGTTGGCGATGCTCCTGCGCGCGCGGGTGACCACCGGCTGCTGCCCGGTGATAGTGCGAATGTCCTCGATCGCGCCTTCAAGCGCCCTGGGGTTGTCCAGCGCCTCGCCAACACCGACGTTGACCACGACTTTCTGGACCGCCGGTACCTGCATGGGATTGCCGTAGCGGAAGGCCTCGACCAGTTGCGGGACGGCATCTTCCCGATAGCGTTGTTTCATCACTGGTGTTGCGTTCATCGTTTGCGCTCCGGTCAATCGATATCTGCGCCGCTCTTTTTGCTGTATCGGACCTTCTTGCCGTCGCTTTCGCGCACGCGGAAGCCGACGCGCGTGCGCTCGTTGCTTTCCGGGCAGACCAGCATGACGTTCGAGACGTGGATGGGCCCCTCAAACTCGAGGATCTGGGCCTGAACCTGCTGCCGGCCGGCCTGCTGCGCCTTCTGGTGCTTCTTGAGGATGTTGACGCCCTCGACGACCACCCGGTTCTGCTTTTTGTAGACGGCGATGACTGTGCCGCGCTCGCCGATGTCCCGGCCCGCGATCACCTCTACCAGATCTCCCTTTTTTATTCGTTGCATCCCTGCCTCTCAGTCCGGCTGCGCCGGGTGCTAAAGGGTCTCTGGCGCCAGCGAGACGATTTTCATATAGCCCTTGTCACGCAACTCTCTGGCAACCGGCCCAAAAACTCGCGTGCCGCGCGGGTTCGTCATGTCCTCCGCCAGCACCACCGCCGCATTTTCATCAAAGCGGATCGTGGAACCGTCACGGCGACCGTATTCCTTGGCCGTGCGCACGATGACCGCGCGCACCACCTCGCTCTTTTTCACGCTGCCATCGCTGGTGGCTGCCTTTACCGTGGCCACCACCACGTCGCCAACGCGACCGTAGCGCTTGCGCGAACCCCCCAGCACGCGAATCACCAACAGTTCGCGCGCGCCGCTGTTGTCCGCGACTTTCAACCTTGACTCAGTCTGGATCATGTCTCGACCGCTTCCTCTGCGACCGGTTCGGTGGCGGCGTCCAGCACTGCATCCACGGCCCAGCGTTTCAGCTTGCTGCGGGGCCGGCTTTCCACGACGCGAACCAGACTTCCTTCGCGGATCGAATCGGACTCATCGTGGGCATAGACCTTCCTGACCGTGCGCACGACCTTGCCGTATACGGGGTGGCGGCGACGACGTTCCACGGCAACCACCACGGTCTTCTGCATCTTGTCGCTGACCACCCGTCCGGTCAGACGTTTGCGTTTGTCAGGCATCGTCCCTGTCCTCACCTGCCATGTCAGCCGCCAGTTCGCGCTCACGCAGAACGGTCAGGCAACGGGCAATATCTCGTTTGGTCTCGCGGACCACGTTGGGGTTGGCCAGCTGTCCGGAGGCCTTTTCCAGGCGCAGCCGAAAGTGCGTCGCCCTGAGGTCCTCGATCGCATCGAGAATGGCCTCCCGGTCCATGGCCCGTATTTCGCTGATGTGCATCAGTTCAACTCCTGGCCGGAAATCGGGTCGATGCGCTTGATAATCCGGGTCTTGCAGGGCAGCTTGTAGGACGCCAGGCGCAGGGCCTCGCGGGCCTCTTCCTCGCTGATGCCGCCCATTTCGAAGAGCACGCGACCCGGGCGGATGACGGCTACCCACTTCTCGACCGATCCCTTGCCCTTGCCCATGCGCGTCTCCGCTGCCTTCTGCGTGACCGGCTTGTCCGGAAAAACGCGGATCCAGACCTTGCCCCGACGCCGTACGTAGCGCACCATCGTGCGGCGCGCCGCCTCAATTTGCCGGCTGGTCATCCAGACCGGTTCAGTAGCCTGCAAGCCATATTCGCCAAACTGTACACGGTTGCCGCGTTGCGCCGTCCCGCGCATGCGGCCGCGACTCTGTTTGCGCCACTTGACCCGCTTGGGCATTAACATGGTTGTTTCTCCTGCCTAGCCGGGCCCGCCGGCGCCGACACGCGCCCGCCCGATCTCCCCGTAATCGAGGACTTCGCCGTTGTAGACCCAGACCTTGACGCCGATGCGGCCAAAGGTCGTCAGGGCCTCGGCCGTGCCATAGTCCACGTCCGCGCGCAGGGTGTTGCGCGGAATGCGGCCCTCGGTCTGCCACTCACGGCGGGCCATGTCGGAGCCGCCCAGGCGACCGCTAACCTCGATGCGAATGCCCTGGGCGCCCTGACGCATGGCCTGGCCAATCGCGCGTTTGATGGCGCGGCTGTGGCCGATACGCCGTTCCAGCTGGCCCGAAATGTTTTCGGCCACCAGCTTCGCGTCGGTGTCCGGCTTGTCGATCTCGCTGACTTCCACCTTGACCTTCTTGCCATCCGTCAACTTTTCGAGATCGCTGCGCATCTGCTTGACGGCTTCACCCTTGCGACCGATCACAATGCCCGGCCGCGCCGTGTGGATGTTTATGACCAACTGGTTCGGATAACGCTCGATCTCCACGCGCGAGATGGCCGAGCGCGGGCCCTGGTTGCCAATGTAGCGGCGGATCGCGAAATCTTCCTGCAGCAGGTCCCGGTATTGCTGCCGTTCGGCGTACCAGCGCGCGTCCCAGTCCCGGATGATTTTCAGGCGGAAGCCAACGGGATGTACCTTGCGACCCATGGCTGCTTACTCCCCTCGTTCGGACAGGATGACCGTGAGATGCGAGGTGCGGCGCAGGCGCGGCTTGTAGCGACCGCGCGCGCCGGCCTTCATGCGTTTCAGGGTCACGCCTTCGTCGGCATGAATGGTGGAAATGAACATCGCGTTCCGGTTCAGGTCGAAATTGTTTTCGGCATTGGCCAGCGCGGAGGCCACGGCCTTGCCGGTGAAGTCCGCGCCTTTCTTCGGCATGAACTCCAGCACGGTCAATGCCTGGTCCGCGTCCATGCCGCGCACCTGGTCGATGACCAGGCGCAGCTTGCGCGCCGAAATGGGTAAGTGTCTGGCGGTTGCCCGAACGTCCATGATTACACCACACGCCTTTTACGTTCGACCAGATGGCCGCGGTAGGTGCGGGTTGGGGCGAATTCACCCAGTTTGTGGCCGACCATGTTCTCGGTGATGTAAATGGGAACGTGGCGCCGGCCGTCATGCACCGCAATGGTGTGGCCCACCATCTGCGGGAAGATCGTGCTGGCGCGGCTCCAGGTGCGCACCACAGTCTTCTGGTTTTGCTGGTTGAGCCGCTCGATCTTGCGCATCAGCTTGTGGCTGACGAACGGCCCCTTCTTCAGTGAACGTGACATTCGCTCCGTCCCCCTCTGCTACCGCCGCCGGCCACGCCGACGAATGATGTAGCGATTGGTTCGCTTGTTGCGACGTGTGCGCTTGCCCAGCGCCGGCTTGCCCCAGGGCGTCTTGGGCCCCGGCATACCGATCGGCGAGCGCCCTTCGCCACCGCCGTGTGGATGGCTGGCAGGGTCCATGGCCGAGCCGCGCACTGTGGGGCGCCAGCCCAGCCAGCGTTTGCGACCCGCCTTGCCGATCTTGATGTTGCCGTGATCCGTGTTGCCGACCTGACCGATCGTGGCCTTGCAGCGGTTGTGAATCAGGCGCACTTCCCCGCTGGGAAGACGCACCTGCGCCCAGTCGCCCTCACGGGCCATCAACTGGGCTGAGGTACCCGCCGCGCGCGCCAGCTGGCCGCCCCTGCCGGGCTGCAATTCGATATTGTGAATCATCGTACCCAGCGGAATATCGCCCAGCGCCAGGGCATCGCCCGTGCGCAGGTTGGTGTTCTCACTGCCGTTGCCGATGCGGTCGCCGACCCTCAGCCCCAGCGGCGCGATAATGTAACGCTTTTCGCCGTCCTCATACTGCACCAGGGCAATGCGCGCCGAACGGTTGGGGTCGTATTCGATGGCGATCACCTCCGCCTCCGCGTCGAGGCGGTCGCGCTTGAAATCAATGATGCGGTAGCGCCTCTTGTGCCCGCCGCCGCGGTGACGCACGGTGATGCGCCCGGTATTGTTGCGCCCGCCCTTGCGCCGCAGCGCTTCCGTCAGCGAACGCTCCGGCCGCTTCTTCGTGACCTCCTCGAAGGTATGGCCCGTCATCCCCCGCCGGCCGGCGGAGGTGGGCTTGTAGACCTTGACCGGCATCGTTATCCCTCGCCTCCACCGTTCATGGATTGAACAGGTCGATTTCGTCGCCAGGCGCCAACGTCACGATGGCCTTCTTCCATTCTTTCGTGCGCATCATCCAGTCCCTGCCGCGACGACCGCGCTTGGCCGGCTGCACCATGGTGCGCACCTTGGTCACGCTGACCTCGAAGATGACCTCGACCGCCTCCCGGATCTGGATCTTGTTGGCCCGACGGTCGACTTCAAAAACGTACTGGTTGAGTTCATCGGCCTGAACGGTCGCCTTTTCCGTGATGACCGGTCGCCGGATGACGTCGTAGATGTGAAGCTCGGGCATGCCTGCTACTCCTGGCCCCAGATGAGCTGGATGGTGTCCAGCGCGTCCAGCGGAACGATGACCTTGTCGTGCCCCAGCAGGTCACGGATGTTCAGCAGATTGGCCCGCAGCCAGCGCACCTGTGGCAGGTTTCTGATGCCGCGCTGCACGTTTTCGTCGCGCTCCGCCAGCAGCACCAGGGTCTTGCCATCGCCCGCCAGCGTCCTGATGGTTTCACGCATTTCGCTGGTCTTGGGCCGGTCGGCCTGCAGCCGGTCGACAAATATCAACTGGTCGTCGCGGGCCAGCGCGCTCAGGGCGGAGCGGATGGCGCCACGGCGCATCTTGCGCGGCATGGCCTTGGTGTACTTGCGCGGACGCGGGCCGTGGGCCACGCCACCGCCGACAAAAATGGGCGCGCTGCGGGCGCCGTGCCTGGCGCGCCCGGTGCCCTTCTGCCGGTACCATTTGGCTTTCGTCAGACGGACTTCGCTGCGCGTCTTGGTCTTGTGGCTTCCCTGGCGGGCATTCGCCATTTGCCGCACGTAGGCCTGATGCATCAGGCCTACGTTGACCTCGACGCCAAAAATGTCGGGCGGCAACTCGATCTGTTGCACTTCCCTGCCACTCTGGTCCAGCACCGGTACCTGCATGGCCGTCAGCTCCTCTCGCGCCGCGTGCGTCTACGCTCGCGCGCGGGTTTCAACATGACGATGCCGCCGCGGGTGCCAGGTATCGACCCCTTGACTGCGATCAGGTTTTTCTCTGCATCCACCACGACAACTTCCAGGTTCTGCATCGTAATGCGATCGTTGCCCATGCGACCCGCCATGCGCATGCCCTTGATGACGCGGCCCGGCGTGGAGCCGGCGCCGATCGAACCCGGTGCGCGCTCGCGGTCGGATTGGCCATGGGTCTTCGGCTGCCGCCGGAAACCGTGACGCTTGATCGTGCCCTGAAAGCCGCGGCCCTTGCTCTTGCCGATGACGTCGACGCGGTCGCCGACCTCGAAGACGTCGGCGTTTATTTGCTGACCCTCCTCGACGTCGGGTTCGCCCTCACGAATGCGAAACTCACGCAGGTAGCGCAGGGCCGGCAAATTGTTGCGCTGCAGATGGCCCAGCTGACCGCGAGTCAGGCGGCGGGGTTTGGTCTCGCCAAATCCCAGCTGGATGGCGGTGTAACCGTCGCGCTTCGCGCTTCGCACCTGGGTCACGTAGCAGGGGCCGGCCTCAATGACCGTGACGGGGATGACGTCACCACGTTCGTCAAACACCTGGGTCATGCCAACCTTCTTACCGATAATGCCCTTCATCCTGACCTCCCGCGGGGACGCAACCCCGCGATTTCAGCGCAGCGGCAGGCCGGGCAGGCCTGCTTGCGGGTCAAATCCTGATTTCGATATCCACGCCGGCCGGCAGGTTCAGCCGCATCAACGTGTCGATGGTCCGGCTGTCCGGGTCCAGCACGTCGATCAGGCGCTTGTGGGTGCGAATCTCGAAGTGCTCCTGCGAGGTCTTGTCGATAAACGGCGAGCGCCGCACGGTGAAGCGCTCAATGCGCGTGGGCAGGGGCACGGGCCCCACCACGCTGGCGCCGGTGCGTTCGGCCGTTTCCACAATACGACTCGCGGACTGGTCCAGCACGCGATGATCGTATGCCTTCAGTCGGATCCGGATCCTGCTTTTTGCGGCCATAAACCTCGTCTCACTCACAGGGGACGCCGGTGACGGGGTTGCCCGCCCCCGGCGCCCGCAGCTCAGTCCAGAATCTCGGTGATGGAACCGGCGCCGACCGTCAGACCACCCTCGCGAATGGCAAACTTCGAACCCTGCTCCAGCGCGACCGGGATGATCAATTCCACTTCCAGCTCCACGTTGTCGCCAGGCATGACCATTTCCACGCCTTCCGGCAGATTGATGGTGCCAGTGACATCCATGGTGCGAATGTAGAACTGCGGACGGTAGCCAGGGAAGAAGGCCTTGTGGCGGCCTCCCTCGTCGCGACGCAGCACGTAGACCTGGCTCTTGAAGCGCTTGTGCGGCTCAATGCTGCCAGTGCGAGCCAGCACCTGACCGCGCTCAACCTCGTCACGCGTCTTGCCACGCAGCAGAATGCCGGCGTTGTCGCCCGCCACCGCTGCATCCAGTTCCTTGTAGAACATCTCGATGCCGGTGACGACCGTTTTGTCGATTGCGTCGCGCAGACCGACGATGTCGATTTCCTCGCCCTTGGTCAGGCGGCCGCGCTCGACGCGTCCGGTGACCACAGTGCCGCGGCCCTTGATGGAAAAGACGTCCTCGATCGGCATCAGGAAAGGACGGTCCTCTTCACGCACCGGCGTCGGAATCCACTCGTCCACCGTACCCATCAACTCCAGAATGGAGGCGTACTCGGGCGCGTCGGGGTCATTGCTGTCGCTCTCCATGGCCGCCAGCGCCGAGCCGCGCACGATGGGCGTATCCTCGGGGAAGCCGTAGCTGTCCAGCAATTCTGCCAGTTCCAGCTCGACCAGTTCCAGCAATTCCTCGTCGTCCATCTGGTCGATCTTGTTGAGGTAGACGACCATCGCCGGCACTTCCACCTGACGCGCCAGCAGGACGTGCTCGCGCGTCTGCGGCATCGGCCCGTCCGGCGCGCTGACCACCAGAATGGCGCCATCCATTTGCGCCGCGCCGGTAATCATGTTCTTGATGTAGTCGCGGTGGCCGGGGCAGTCCACGTGGGCGTAGTGCCGGTTCTCGGTCTCGTACTCCACGTGACGGATGTTGATGGTGATGCCCCGGGCCTTCTCTTCCGGCGCGCTGTCGATTTCCTCGTAGGCCATCAGTTTGGCGCGGCCGGCCATGTTCAGCACCTTGGTGATGGCGGCCGTCAACGTCGTCTTGCCGTGGTCGACGTGTCCGATGGTGCCGATATTGACGTGCGGTTTGCTGCGGTCGAACTTTTGCTTGCCCATGTTTTCCTCTTGCCTGCTGCAAACAATCTGGCGCCACCGCGCCTTACGAACGAACTGACACCTGACCGCCGCCATGCATGACCCCGTCAGCGATGGCGGGCGGCGCTGTCGCATACCTGTCGAATTCCATGGTGAAATTGCCGCGGCCCTGGGTCAGGTTGCGCAGGCCCGTGGCATAGCCGAACATCTCGCCCAGCGGCACGCTGGCGCGAATGGAGGAGGAGCCGTCACCACGGGGCTCCATCCCCTGCACGACGCCGCGCCGGGCGGACAGGTCTCCGACCACGGGGCCGGTGTAATCATCCGGCGCGACAACCTCGACGCTCATGGTCGGCTCCAGCAAAACGGGGCCGGCCTTCTGAACGCCTTCCTTGAGATTCATTGACCCGGCGATCTTGAAGGCGATCTCGCTCGAATCCACCTCGTGATGGCTGCCATCCACCAGGCTGGCCTTCAGGCCAACCACCGGGTAGCCGGCCAGTACGCCACCCTGCATGGCCTCGCGGATGCCATTTTCAACCGGACGGATGAACTCCTGGGGAATGGCACCGCCGCGAATGTTGTTTTCGAAAAGCAACCCGTCCCGCGCCAGCTCCTGCTCTTCCTCGGCGAGCGGTTCATAGTCCACCGTCACGCGCGCAAACTGGCCGGACCCGCCCGTCTGGCGCCGGAAGATTGTGTCGACGCGGGCGGAGCGGGTGATCGCCTCTCGATAGGCGACCCGCGGCCGGCCCACGCGGGCATCCACGCCGAATTCGCGCATCATGCGGTCGACCAGCACCTCCAGATGCAACTCGCCCATACCGCGGATGCGCGTCTGGCCCAACTTGTCGTCCACCTCGACCTTGAAGGTCGGATCTTCTTCCGCCAGGCGCTGCAGGGCAATGCCCATCCGGTCCTGGTCGCCGCGAGTGTTGGGCTCGATGGCAACCTCAATGACGGGTTCTGGAAAGCTGATCTGCTCCAGCACGACCTGATGGTTGCGGTCGCAAAGGGTATCGCCGGTGAAGGTGGTCTTGAGGCCCGGAATGGCGGCGATGTCGCCGGCATGCACGGCATCCACGTCTTCGCGCCGGTCGGCGAACATGCGCACGATGCGGCCGATGCGTTCGCGCTTTTCACTGGTCGAATTTTGCAGCATGGTGCCCGTGCGCAAGACGCCGGAATAGACGCGGAAGAAGGCCAGCCGCCCCACAAAGGGGTCCGTCACGATCTTGAAGACCAGCGCAGCCACCGGTTCCTCATCTGAAGGCGCGCGCGAGACCGCTTCGCCGGTCTTCGGATTGACGCCTTCCACCGGCGGAACGTCCAGCGGCGAGGGCAAAAAGTCGACGACGCGGTCCAACAGGTCCTGCACACCGCGATTCTTCAGCGCGGAGCCACAGAGCACCGGTTGCAGGCTGTTGCTCAAGGTGCCGGCGCGCAGGGCGCCCAGCAATTCATCGTTGGTGATCGCTTCCTCGAGCAGAAATTTCTCGGTGAGGTAATCGTCCACCTCGACAACCATCTCGATCATCTCGGCGCGCATGGTCTCGGCCTGTTCCCGATGGCTTTCCGGGATCCGGAAGCGTTTGATTTCGCTGCCCAGCGCGTCGCCCGAGGTCACGAGTTCCATGGTGATCAGGTCGATGATGCCGGCGAAGGCCTCGCCCTCGCCATAGGGCATCTGTATCGGCACCGGATTCGCCCCGAGTCGCTCGCCAATCATCTGCACGCAGCGACCAAAGTCGGCGCCGGTGCGGTCCATCTTGTTGATGAAGCAAATGCGTGGCACCTGGTAATCGTCGGCCTGACGCCACACCGTCTCGGACTGCGGCTCAACACCGGCGACACCATCGAATACGACCACGCCGCCATCCAGCACGCGCAGACTGCGCTGCACCTCGGCCGTGAAGTCCACGTGGCCGGGCGTATCGATGATGTTGACCTGGTGATCGTTCCAGCTGGCGCTGACCGCCGCCGAGGTGATGGTGATGCCGCGTTCGCGCTCCTGCGCCATGTAGTCGGTGGTCGCCGCGCCATCGTGAACCTCGCCGATGCGGTGCACCATACCGGTGTAGTACAGCACACGCTCGGTTGTGGTCGTCTTGCCGGCATCAATATGGGCGATGATGCCGATGTTGCGCACCCGATTGAGATCAAGGGTGCCTGCAGCCCTGGTGCTCATACGCTTGCCTGCGTTCTCCTGCCTGTCCACAAAACGCTAGCGAAAATGGGCGAAGGCGCGGTTCGCCTCCGCCATACGATGGGTGTCGTCGCGACGCTTGATGGCGTTGCCCTGGCTGTTGGCCGCGTCCATCAATTCGGCCGCCAGTTTCTCGTGCATGCCGCGCCCGCCGCGCGCCCTCGAAAACTCCAGGATCCAGCGCATGGCGAGGGTCAGCGAACGATCGCCGGCCACCTCGATCGGTACCTGATAGGTTGAGCCGCCGACTCGCTTGGGCTTGACCTCTACCGTCGGCTGCACGTTACGCAGGGCCTGCTCAAAGACCTCGACCGGGTCCCGCCTGGCGCGCTCCTCAACGATGTCCAGCGCCTTGTACATCACGCGGGCGGCGGTGCTTTTCTTGCCGCCATGCATCATGCGATTGATGAACATGGCGATGTGCACGTTGCTGTATTTGGTATCCGGCGCCACTGCGCGTTTGGGCGGACGGTTTCTTCTTGGCATCCTGGACTCCCTTCGCTCAGTTGCGCGGCTGCTTGCTGCCGTACTTGCTGCGAGCCTGGTTGCGGTTCTGCACGCCCTCGGCGTCCAGGGTCCCGCGTACGATGTGGTAGCGCACGCCCGGCAGGTCCTTGACGCGACCGCCGCGCACCAGCACCACGCTGTGCTCCTGCAACTGATGCCCCTCGCCCGGGATGTAGGCCGTGACCTCAATGCCATTGGTCAGGCGCACGCGCGCCACCTTGCGCAGCGCCGAGTTGGGCTTCTTGGGCGTCATCGTCTTCACCTGGGTGCAGACGCCGCGCTTTTGCGGCGCGCCGCGGGCCTGCCGTGTGCGCCGCTGGTTGTTGGCATTAAAGGTGTATTGCAGCGCCGGTGAACTGGACTTGGCCTTGCGGGTCTTGCGCCCCCTGCGTACCAACTGGTTGATGGTCGGCATGTGTCGCTCCGGTGTAACCTGTATTCACATAAAAAAGGCGGTCCGCACAGAACGCCTGGTTGTCCCCGCCATGACGAGCCTTCCCCCACAAGGGCGCTGTCGCCACATCTGTCCGGTTCCCGCCAGTCCATTGCCTGACGCCAGGGTGTGCTGCCGGGGTATGGCGGCGCATGCTATCAGTGCCGCCATTGTGTGTCAAGGGCGACCATGACGCTTGACAGTCGGCCTGGCCCGGGGCCATGCTACGGGTTGACATTCACTTCGAACAGGCTCGGTCACGCCCGTGATCATCACGTCACTCCGCAACCCGCGTATCGTCGCTCTGCGCAAACTTGGCCGGCGTCGACAACGCCTGCTGCAGGGACGCTTCCTCGCCGAAGGTCTGCAGGCCCTGCACATGGCGCAGGAGGCCGGCTGGAGCCCTCTGGAGCTATACCATTGCCCGGCGCTGTTCGGCAGCCCCGCCGCCGCGGAATTGCTGGGCCGTTTTCGCGATGGCAGCGCCAGGCCCGTCGAAGTCAACGAGCACGTGATGCGCGCGCTGTCGGAGCGGGAGGAACCCCAGGGGCTGGTCGCGACCTTCGCCCTGCCGCAGACCGCGCTGACGGACATACAACTGCCACCCTGCCCCCTGGTGCTGCTGCTCGACCGCCTGCGCGACCCCGGCAACCTGGGCACCTTGCTGCGCACGGCGGACGCCGTCGGCGCCAGCGCCGTGCTCCTGCTTCCGCCCTGCGTCGACCCGTTTGACCCCAAGGTCCTGCGCGCCAGCATGGGCTCCTGCTTCAGCTTGCCCGTCGTCACGGTCGATTCCAGGGAGACGCTGCTGGCCTGGCTCAGGAAGCAGGGATTGCCCCTCTGTGGCGGAGACGCCGCAGCCGGCCAGCTCTGGACGGCGCTCGACTGGCGCGGCGGCCTGGCGTTGGCCCTGGGCAACGAGGCCGAGGGACTGGACGAGACGCTGACGGCGCAGTGCGATCATCTGGCCGCCCTGCCGCAACAGGGCCGCGCCGAATCGCTCAACGTCGCCGTGGCTGGCGGCGTACTGATGTACGCCTGGCGCGCGGCCAATCCAGCCCGGGGGCCTTCGCCAGGAATGCGTTAATCTTCGGCGACCTACGCTATTGTTACACTTGTTGTTGTCATCGGCACAGGGTGGGCTTGCCCATGTCAAACAAACGTCAGCGGCTCCTGCTGTTGGTCGGTCTGGCCGCAGGAATCGCGCTGGCGCTGGTCCTGACCCTTGTACTGCAACGGGACAGGCCTTTCAACCTCGCCGCCATTCCGGACGAAAGCCAGCCCGTACCCGTCGTCGGGCGCGACCACATCGCCCCTGGCGCGCCACCCTCACGCTACAACTCCAACCCGCCGACCTCCGGCGATCACTACCCGGCGCCAGTGCGCGCCGCCTTCTATGAGCAGCAGGTGCCGGACGGTTACCTGATCCACAATCTGGAACACGGCCATATCTGGCTATCCTGGCGCGACGAATCCGACAGCGAAGCCATCGATCTGTTCCGCCAGTTGCACGAGCAATTCCCCGAGTGGGTTGTGGTCAGTCACCGGCCGGAGAACGACCTTCGCCTGGCGGCGGCGGCATGGGGCCGCCTGCTCAAACTGGACGCGCCGGACCGCGACGCCCTGACCGCCTTCATCATGCGCTACCGCGACAAGGCGCCGGAGAGCGTCCCCGGTTGAGCCCGACCCCTACTCCAGATTGGCGTGGCGCGCGAACATCAGGCCGGGGTCAGTGCCCAGTTCCTGCATGAGCAGCGCCGTGAGGACGTCGCAAAGGATGCCCAGCGACTGCTCGTAGAGCGAGCCCATCGGCTGCACCGATTCGCTTTCCGTTTGAACATCCTGCAGCTTGGGGCTGGACGCCCGGATATGCAGGACGTGGTCCGCATATTGGCTGACCGGCGACTCCTCGGCGATGGTGATCAACGCCACCAGGGCGTTGAGTTCGCTGGCGCGACGGGCCTGGGCGATGATGGAGTCCGTGCGGCCGGAGCCCGAGCCGATAATCAGCAGGTCGCCGGCGCCGATGGCCGGCGTCGTCACCGACCCCACCACGTGCACGTCGAGGTCGAGATGCATCAGGCGCATGGCAAAGGCCTGCATCTGCAGGCCGGAACGGCCGCGCCCGGCGACGAAAATACGCCGCGCCTGCAGAATATCGCGGCGCAGGTCAGCCACGGCCTCGGGGTCGATTCCGGTGAGCGCCGACTGCAGTTCCTGCAAAATCGCGCCCAGCAGCGCGTTGAAGTCAGACATGGGCCCGCATTCTCTCCATTATTCGGCGCGCCGCAAGCCCCGGTTGCGCGGCGCCGGTGATGGCGCTGCCCACGATAACCGTGTCAGGGTAGTAAGGCGTCAGCGCCTCGATCGTGCGTTCATCGATGCCACCGGCCACCGCGAGGTGGAGCTCCGGCATCGCTTCGCGCAATTCACGCAGTGGCGCGACCGGGTCGCCGCAGCCGTCATGGCCGCGGTGCGCACAGAAGCGCTCGCAGCCCAACGCCAGCAACTGCTCTACCCGCTGCCGGGGTTGCGGCACGGCCATCAGGTCCACCAGGATTTCGCCGCCGCAGTCGCGCGCCGCCGCCAGGGCCGACGCGATCGTCGCGTCGTTGGCGACGCCCAGCACCGTCACCTGGCCCGCGCCGGCGGCGAAGGCGATGCGAGCCTCGAGGTCGCCGGCGTCCATGATCTTGAAGTCCGCCAGCAGCGGCGTGTCGGGCAACTCCGCGCGCAAACGTCGCAGGGCCCATACGCCCTCGCGCAGCAGCAGCGGCGTGCCCGCCTCGACCACGTCCACCCAGGGCTGCGCCGACCGCAGCGCCTGCAGACCATCTTCAAGCGTCCCGTCGAGCGCCAGTTGAAGTTTCAAGAGTTCATACTCAGGCTGGTGTGTCCCTCTATCAGTCTATAGCCTTCCGCAACTCTGCTCAACAGACCATTCCCGGTCGCGTCCGCCGTTGACAGGGCCCGCGCCAGGCAGCAGGATAGCCGCACCATGGCCCTCGACTACGTCATCGACCAGGACTGCGCGCCGAAGCAGGCGCTGTCAACGGCCGGCATCCTGGAGCGGCTCAAGGCTCGCGAGCGCGCGTCAACCATCATCCGCCTTTACCGCCGCAGTGGCGACCAGCGTTCGCCGCGCGAGATGGGCTTCGAGATGGTGCGCACGGCCGCCGACGGCAGCGAGGAGACGCAAATCGTCGTCGTGCAGCACCTGTTGGACAGCGCCGCCGAGCTGGACCCGCTGGCCTCGTCTTGCGAAGGCTGCCCGGCCAACCGGACGGGCGCGCCCTTCGGCTGCATGGGCCGCATCGACTACCCGATCTCGCCCAAAGCCGAGGCCTTTTTGCTTGACCGCCTGCCGGACCCGCCGACGGCGCCGCTGGTCTGGCTGCTGCTGAAGCAGGGCATCCGCGACTTCAACTACGACGGCGGAACCGTGCGCCCCCTGCGCGCGGAAGACCGCAACATCTTCGTGGCGGAGTACGCGCTGCGCCGCGACCTCGGCGAACTGCCGGTCGATTCCGACCAGGTCTTCGAGATGACCTTCCTGACCGGCCACGTCCAGCCCAACCACGCGGCCATCCTGCTGCTCTTCTTCGACGCCCTGCCCCGCGAGGAACTGGAGGCCATGCAGATCACGGAGCTCGGCGCGCTGCCGCCGGAGGAGCGCGCAGCCTTTGACTTCCTCATCCCGGCAAAAGAAGCGAGGGACGACGACTCGACCGCCGACCTGCGCGCCTTCCTGCACGCCCTCTACCTCGCCTGGCGCCTGGATGTGCCCCTGCTGCTGGATGTGTGAAAATTGGGAGAATTCGATGACAAGTTACTGGCCAAAGACTTGCAAAGAGATTTTCGACAGGCATTGGCGAGGTCAAATTCAGTGTCTCTTGCGGAACCCGAACGATCACCCAGTTGCGCTACTCAGCATGCTCGCCTGCATGGATCTTGCTCTCAATTGCAAGGTGGGAAATCCCCTCGATAGAAGGCCACGAAAAAGTAAGCAGGAAAAAGAGATAAACGCCGATAGTTTACTGGAATACTATTTCCCAACCTCTGGATTTCCCGGTTCCGAAAAACTGGCAGATAGTCTGGTGAACGGCCTTAAGCATGTCGCTTTCATCCGCCCAGAAATTGTGTTGCAAGATGCGAAGGATGGAGTGCTGATTTGCAAACCGATTCAGGTTATCGGTGAGAAAATTCACGTTGCCCCAACAGCATTCTGGCAACGTGTTGAGGCAGAGATCGATAAAATCTACGCCAACAAGAATTGTTGTTTTCCTCAGAAACTCTAGTCTTCAAGGAGTATATCGGAATGAGTACATGCGTCTCGTGTTACCTACTCCATTCACTTTGGTGAGTCCAAAAGTGCATATTCGAAGGGCTTGTACCACAAAGGTTAGAACAAGGCTGTTCTTAATTCTCAAATATTTGCAATTTCTAAACTCACGGTGCCCCGCACCACCGACCCCAACCCCAGCAGCTTGAGCGCCTCGCGCGCCATCTGGTTGGTGTAGCCCCACTCGTTGTCCCACCAGGTGAGCACATTTACAAGGTCGCCGTGCCTGTTTCAGTTATACTTACCCTCGAATACATACCTTCCATTTGTAGCAGGTTGCCGACCATGACCATGTACATCGCACTACTGCATGAACCGCTTTCGCAGACCCGGGCAGACCAAATCAGTGAAGAACTCAAGAGTCACGAGGGCCTGTTCTCATTTGGCGAAAAGGCCTGGATCCTGAAGACCAATATCAGCGACATCGAATACGCCAGGGAAGTGTTCAACCTGAGCGCGGAAAGCGACGCGCCCCTGGTTGGCGCCGTCTTCGAACTCAGCGGGTCCTATTCAGGCTACTACTACGAGCCGCTGTGGGACTGGTTGAAAGAGGCCAGGCGCGAAAGTGGCTGAAAACGGCGGCGCCCTGCGCGATGAACAATACAGAATCCAACGCCTGGACGACGCTCACACAAGGATCGCCAGCCTGGATTCGAAGGTCGCCAACATTGAAGGGCGGCTGACGCACATCGCGACAAAGGCCGATGTGGAAAGGGCAAAGACATGGATGTTGGTTTCCATGTTTGGCGCGATCGTCTCAATCGGCACGCTGATTGCCACTGCCAACTGAAGTCTGGGCGCTCCAACCAATCAAAGCACTCGCCGATGAATTTCGCCTGATGAGCGAAGTGTTTCGGGGTGGGTCGGTTGAAACCAGCAGATTTGCCCTGTGTGAAGAGTTGCGTGCCTCACCCCAGCAGCTTGAGCGCCTCGCGCACCATCTGGTTGGTGTAGCCCCACTCGTTGTCGTACCAGGTGAGCACCTTCACCAGGTCGCCGTCGACCACCTGCGTCAGCTCCAGGTCGACGATCGAAGCGCGCGCGTCGCCGATGATGTCCGCCGAGACGATCGGGTCCTCCGAGACGCCCAGAATGCCCTCGTAACGCGCGGTCGCGGCCTCCTCGCGGAAGATGTCGTTTACCTCGTCGACCGAGGTGTCGCGCGCGGCCAAAAAGACCACGTCCGCGATCGAACCCACCGCCACCGGCACGCGCAGCGCCAGGCCGTCGAAGACGCCCTCGATGGCCGGCAGCGCCTTCGTCGTGGCGATGGCCGCGCCCGTCGAGGAAGGCACGATGTTGTCGGCCGCGCCGCGCCCGCGCCTCATGTCCTTCGCGCCGCCCGGGAAATCGACTAGCGCCTGGGTGGAGGTGTAGGCGTGCACAGTCGTCATGATGGCCTTCTTCACGCCGATGCGGCGGTTCATGACCTCCATCACCGGCGTGATGTTGTTGGTGGTGCAGCTGGCGCAGGAGACCACGTGGGCGCCGTTGGCGCTGTTGACGCCGTGCACGACCATCGGCACGTCGGCGCTCTTCGTCGGGCCGGAGATGATGACCTTGTCCGCGCCGGCGCTGACGTGCTTGCCGGCGTCCTCAATCTCGGTGAAGAAGCCGGTGCACTCGAACACCAGGTCGACGTCCAGGTCGCCCCAGGGGAGTTGCGCCGGGTCGCGCTCGCTCAGGTAGCGGATGCGCTGGCCGTCGATGACCAGGTCGCCGTCCTCGGCGCAGACCTCGCGGTCGTAACGGCCGTAGACCGTGTCGTAGCGAATGAGATAGGCGAAGTTCTCGGCGGAGCCGAGGTCGTTGACCGCCACCAGTTCCAGTTCGGGCGTGTCCAGCACAACCTTGAGCGCCGCGCGCCCGATCCGCCCCAAACCGTTAATCGCAACCCGCGCCATCATGGCCTCCTGCATTTGTGTGATTTTGTCCGAATGACGCGACTATAGCGCAGGCCAGGCACGCAATACAGGGCGGGCCAGCTGACTTGCCGCCCTCACCCCCCCGCCCCTTTCCCGCTCAGTCGCGGGAGCCCTTCCCTCAGGGAGAGGGGGCCGGGGGGTGAGGGCGGCAAACTCCGTCATCAAATAAAGATGTGAACTCAAAACAACCTTTGCTGCTGCAGCGGACGCCGTCCGTCCAACAGGACGAAGGGCGCCAGTTGCTCCGGCGCGCGGATTCCCAGAGCGCGCAACTGCGACAGATCGCGCAAGGTCGCCTGCCGGCGCGCGCGCAACAGCACCTGCGCGTACTTCGGGCCGATGCCCGGCACGCGCAGCAACTGCGTGCGGTCGGCCTTCATCAGGTCCAGCGGAGCGTGACGCAGATTATCATCCGCCCAGGCGCGCTTGGGGTCGACGTCGAGACGAAGGTTGCCCTCGCCGACGAAGGGCATGTCCTCCAGTTCCCACTGGTAGTCGCGCAGCAGGAAGCTGGACTGGTAGAGGCGAAATTCGCGGATGGCAGGCGTGGCCGGCAGATTCTCAAAGGGCGTGCCGGGCACCGGATGGAAGGCCGAGAAGTAGGTGCGCGCCAGGCCCAGCTGATTGTAAAGGCGGTCGCCCAGGGCCAGCAACTCCAGGTCCGTGTCGCCGACCGCGCCGACCACGAACTGCGTCGCGAGGCTGGCAAGGCGTTCGCGTCGTTCCCGCCTGAAGCGCGCGGCCGATCGCAACAGACCCAGCAATTCGCGGTCCAGGTCCTTCTTCGGCGCCAGGGCCCGGAGCCGCTGCGGCGTGGGCCCCTCCAGATTGATCGAGACGCGGTCCGCCAGTTGCATGGCCCGCAGCAACTGGTCTTCCTCGGCGCCGGGCATGACCTTCAAATGGATGTAGCCGCGATACTGGTATCTGCGCCGCACGATGTCGATGGTATCCAGCAGCTTGTCCTGGGTGGTCACGCTGCCCTTGATGATGCCCGAGGACAGAAACAGCCCGTCCACCAGGCGCGCCCGCACCATCTGGTCGAAGGTCTTCGCCAACTCCTCCGGACGAAAGGTGACGCGTCGCGCCTTGCTGCGACCGGCGCGGAAGGGACAGTAATTGCAGTTTCGCTCGCAGGCGGTGGTCAGCAAGGTCTTGAGCACCGGCATGGGGCCCTTGGGCGTCTGCAACAGAGAAACGCAGTCCTGCAGCTTGCTCTGTTGTTGCGGGATGCGTTTTTCCTTCGTGCCGGGCTCGCCGCCGGGCTCGAAGAGGGTCACGTTGCCCATGCGCGCCAGCTTCTGCGCGGCATCCGGCTGGCGGCGGACCTGCATTACAGGCGGCCGTAGCGCTTTAGGGCGACCAGCACGTTGACGGTGGTGATCGGCTGCCAGCGGGCCAGATCGTGCTCGTCGACCCAACCGCCGTCCTCGCGCTGCGTCGTCGCCAGGTGCTCGAGGCAGCGCTCCAGCGTCGCCGCCGGCAGGGCCCTGGCTACTTCGGAGGTCGGTTGCGGCGCGAAGAGGAAGAGCGTGTAATGGCGCTCGGGGACCAGCGTTTCGGCCAGCACCAGGGTGTGGTCGAGCGTGGCCTGGCGGAATTCGGCCAGGCGCGGGAAGTCGTCGATGTTCATGAAATAATCGAAGGCGTGGTAGGTCATGAAGAGCCAGTCGTTGGCGCGAATGCTCTCGATGCTGTGGTTGCGCTCCGCCCAGTGCCGCGTCACCTTTAATAGAGAAGGCGTCGCCAGCCCCATGGCGTGCAGGTTGGCGACGATCGAGTCCGGCGCCTTCTGGCCGCCCCAGTCCTTCCACCACCAGGCGATCGGCCAGTGGGCGAGATTGTCCGGGTTGCGCAGCTCGCCGTCTGGCCTCTGCTGACGCTCCAGCCAGGCGACCGTGCCGTCCAGCAGCGAGCCGGTCGGGATTTCATGGTAATGCAGCATGGAGAGCAGGTACTCCAGCGCCGCCGGGTGCGAGACCGGCGCCTTGAGATCCAGTTCGAGGCCGTGGCCCCAGCCGCCGTCCCCGTTCTTGTAGCTGAGTAGAGTGCGATGCAGGTGCTCCAGTGGGCCGTCGTCGAAGTGCCAGCTGAACAGCGCCCGCTCCCAGGGCAGTCCGTTGGTGAAGACGTAGTCCCGCGCCCGGTCGAGTGAGATGGTCATGGCTGGATTTCACCATTCGGCGGCATGTTCAGTCCGCCCTGGGCCATTTCGTCCTCGCCAATGCGTGGAGTCTTGTACATCAGCGGCATCTCCACCTGCGCCCCGTCCAGCAACTGTTCGATGGTCAGGATTTGCAGTCGGGGGTAGCGGCCACTCCATGACTCAGGCACAAGGAACCCGGCGCTGACGGCCTCGCGTTCCATCGGTCCCGTTGGCTCTTCCAGCGTGATGAAGACGCCGATGGCCGCGTCCTCGCGTTCGACGGTGCCGCGCAGGTCGCGGATATCGCGGCTGCTGACCCCGCCGCTCTTGACCTGCACCAGCACGCGACGGCGACGCTGACGACGTCCGCTGCCATCGACGAAACCCAACACGCCGTCGATGCCGCGGTCCGCGCCCTTCTTGCGTTCGTTGTTGAGCGGTTGCGCATTCACCAGCGAGAGCGCCCAGAACTGGAACTGATAGCGGTCATCCAGTGCCAGTTGCCGAGCGTCCTGCAGGGTCGTGGGTTCGCCGATCACCTCATAGTCAACGCCTGCCCGCAGCCCGTTGCACTCGTCGTGCAGACGGGCCTTCATCATGGCGACGCTGAGATGGGTGATGTCGATGCCGATCCACTCCCGACCGAGCTGCTCGGCGGCGACGACGGCTGTGCCGCAGCCGCAAAAGGAGTCAAGCACAATACCGCCCGGCGGGCAGGAGACCTTAATCAGCTTCTCAAGCAATGCCAGCGGCTTCTGCGTGGGGTAGTCCAGGTACTCGCCGTGCTGCGCGCTGAAGTTGGTGAAGCCAATGGGGTCCAGGATGATATCCTGCGGCGGAATCCCCTGGTCGGCGGCTGCGTAGCGTTTCAGGCCCGGCCACTTGCCACGCTTAGGGTGATAAATGAGGCCGGCGGCGTCCAGGGCCTCAAGACGATCGTGAATCCCTTCGATGCTGCGGTAACCGGAGATGAACTCGCGTTCGATGTATTCAGCGTAGCGTCCGGTCTTCGGCACGGACCAGCAGCGTCCCATGGCGAACACGTCGTAGCCCCGCCAGGGTGTGGTACTGGGAGAGCCGGAACTCGAACCGTGAAGTGGACCCGTCAAATCAGATGAACGAAAACGCCCGCGGTCGTCTTGAGACGGATAATTTTGTTCCAACTCAGCGTCGGACTTTGGCGTTCCGTTGGTTTCGCCTTCCCAATAAAAATCGTCAGTACCTGTATAAAACAGGATGTTGTCGTGAATGCGCCCATGTCGCTTTGGGTCGTTGTGCGCAGTAGCCCGCCGCCATACGATGTCATTCCTGAAATTCTCCGCGCCGAAAATCACATCCATCAGCATTTTCAGGTAATGCGACGCTGCATCGTCGCAATGCAGATAGATGCTGCCCGTCGGCTTCAGCACGCGGCGCAACTCGACCAGGCGCGCGCACATCATCACCAGATAGGCCATCATCTGGTTTTCGCCCAGAATCTGCCGCAGCGCGCTCATCAGCGTTCCAACGTTGTCATTGCCAACCACCAGGTCATGCCAGGTCGCCTCGGCCGTCGGCCCCCAGTGCCAGCTGTCGCCAAAGGCCAGGATCTGCGCGTCGCTGTCCAGGCCGCTTTCGTCCCGAAAGAGCACGTTGTAGTCGCGGTTGCTGTTGAAGGGCGGGTCGAGATAGATGAGGTCGACGCTTGCATCGTCGATGTGCTCGCGCAGGATGGGCAGGTTGTCGCCGTAGTAGAGTTTGTTCATTGTTCCGAGCAACCCCCAATTGAGGCCCCTATGAAAGTCTGACTTCTTGGGCCGTTATGCTCTGATGATGCGTCTAATTGACGGAGCAGGAGAAGGAAATGCCGGAAGATTGAAGGTGGTACTTCCATCACCTGCTCCAAATCTGGTACCTATCACTTCGAAGAGTTCTTGATACACCTCGCGGCTCACTTCGCTCCCATCACAAACCAAGGCACTCTTCGGCAAGTTTGAACCCTTATACATAACAACAGCCCCAACGGGATGATTGCTCCACAATTCCTCTGTCAACGGTCTCCAACCTGCGCCATCCATGAAATGCTCAAAAAAGCACTCGCCATCTCGTGCATCTGCTAGTGACGCCCTGAAAACCTCCTGTATGTGTTGTTGATATTGTTCATTCGGGTTTATTGGATCGTCGAACACTTTGTGTCTCCGGAAAACTTCGATCAGAAACACAATATTAGCATAGCGAACATTTGTTCCATTTGTCAACCCCCGCCCCACCGTGAATCTTGAGACTCCCCCCTGCGCCGGATACACTTCGCCGCATGTCCGAGTTGCTGCCCTTCCCCTCCGGCGGACGCCGCAACCTGCGCCTCTTGCTCTTCGTCATCATCCTGGCGACGGCCCCGCTCTATTGCATCGGCTTCGTCCTCTGGGGGGTGGCGCCGGGCGCGCAGTCGGCCACAGCGACCCCGACGGCCAGCGCCACGCCGCGTTTGAGCACCGCCACGCCCACCCGCACCAGCACGCCCTTTCGCAGCGTCATCGTGACCGCCACGCGACCCCTGCCGCCCACGCCGCGGCAGTTCCGCCCGCCTGCGCAGCAGCCGGAGACGGGTCAGCAGCAGCCGCAACAGCAACCGGTCGCGCAGCCGCCGCCGGACAGCGCCCTGCCGGTGAACCCGCCGCCGGTCAACCCGCCCCCGGCGGTCCCGGCCGAACCCGCGGGCCCGGCAACCGAGACCGCCGTGCCCATCCAGCAGTTCAGTGACGAGGAAGACGATGAATGATCGAGTCCAGGAGGGCCTGTGTTTGATCTGAACGCCCACTTGCGCGCCATGGTGGAGCTCCACGCCCCCTCCGGCCACGAGGGGCCGCTGCGCGACTACCTGAGTGGCGTATGGGGGCCGCTGTGCGATGACCTCTCGACCGACGGCCTCGGCAGCCTGATCGCGACGAAGCGCCCGACGCGCGAGTGTGAGCCTTCGTTGCGCATCATGCTGGCGGCCCACATGGACGAGATCGGCCTGATGGTGCGCGAGGTGGTCGACGGCTTCATCAGCCTGCATCGCATCAGCGGCGTGGACAACCGCGTCCTGCCGGCCCAGGCGGTCATCGTGCACGGTCGCCGGCCACTGCCCGGCGTGGTGGCCGCCAAACCCCCGCACATGCTGCCCATGGCCGAGCGCCAGAATTACGAGCCCATGGACCACCTGCTGGTCGACGTCGGTCTGGAACCGGCGGAAGTGGAGGATCTGGTGCAGCCCGGCGACCTGATCACCCAGGACGCACCCATGATTGAGTTGCAGAACGGGCGTCTGGCGGGCAAGGCCATGGACGACCGCGCTTCGGTGGCCGCGCTGACGGTCTGCCTGCAGCAGCTTCAGACCCTGCAACACGGCCATGAAGTCTGCGCCGTGGCCACCGCGCAGGAGGAGACCGGCTTGTTGGGCGCGCGCACGGCCGCCTGGCGCATCAGGCCGGATCTCGCCATCGCGCTGGACGTCGATTTCGCCGTGCAGCCCGGCGTCGAGCCCGACAACTCCGTCGAACTGGGGGTGGGGCCGGGCCTGCCGGTCGGCCCCAATTTCCATCGCCGCCTCGGTGAGCGCTTGCGCGACACCGCCAAAAGGCAGGAGATTCCACTGCAGGGCGGCGTGATCTCCGGCGCCAGCGGCACCGACGCCTGGGCCATTCAGGTCGCGCGCGCCGGTGTGCCCACTGCCCTGCTGGGCATTCCCGTGCGCAACATGCATTCGCCGGTGGAGACGCTGGACCCGCGCGACATCGAGCGCGCCGGCCGCCTGCTGGCGCACTTCATCGCGGAAGTGGAGGGAGATTTCCTGCTGGCCACGGACCCGGAAGGCGACGAGACATGAACCAGGACCTGATGCGACAACTCGCCGACGCCCGCGGCGTCTCCGGCCAGGAAGAGGAAGCGCGCGAGGTCATTCTGGCGGCCATCGCCGGCCTTGTGGAGGACGTTCGCGTGGACGCCCTGGGCAACGTGCTGGCGCACAAGCCGGGTGCGGCGGGCGCCGACTTGCCGCGCGTACTGGTGTCGGCCCACATGGACGAGATCGGCTTTATGCTGCGCAGCATCGACGGCGACGGCCTGCTGCGGGTCTACCCCGTGGGCGGCGTGGACGCGCGCATCCTGCCCGGCCTGCGCGTCAGCGTGGGTCCGGCCGGCGTGCCGGGCGTGTTCATGTGGAAGCCGATTCACCTGGGGCGCGAGCAGAAGACCGTGCCGCTGGACAACCTGCGTATCGACATAGGGGCCAGCGACAGGGCCGGGGCGGCCGCCCACGTCAAACCCGGCGACATGATCACCTTCCCCTCCGAATTCACGACTGTTGGCGAAGGGGCTGTGCGCGGCAAGGCGCTCGACAACCGCGCCGGCTGCGCCCTGCTTGTAGAGTTGCTGCAGGGCGAGCCCCTGCCCTGCGACCTGCTGGTGGCCTTCACCACCCAGGAGGAGATCGGTCTGCGCGGCGCCAGCGTGGTGGTCGAGTCGCTGCAGCCCGACCTCGCCATCGTGCTGGAGAGCACCCCGGCGCACGATCTGCCGGACCTGACGGCCGACGCCGAAGAGAGCATCGCCTTCAACCCGGCCACGCGCCAGGGCGCCGGCCCCGTGTTGACCGTGATGGACTCTCGCACGATTGTCGATCCGCGCCTGCTTAACTGGCTGCGCGCCACGGCGGAGGAGCAGGGCATACCCTTTCAATTGAAGAGCTCGCAGGGCGGCGGCAACGACGCCGGCGCCATCCACGTCGCCGGCAGCGGCGTACCCACGGCGGCCATTTCCATGCCCGCGCGTTACGTCCACGGGCCGGCCGCCCTGCTGCGCGTCAGCGACTTCGACCACTCACTGGCCTTGCTGCGCGCCGCCCTGAACGCCGTCTCGCCGGCGCTGCTGGCCCATGAAGACCTGTCAAACCGTCATCACAGGGAGTGAAGACCGTGAACGCACTCATTCGCAAACTGGCAGAGGCCTGGGGGCCGTCCGGCTACGAACATCAAATTCGGCGTCTGATTCAGGAAGAAGTGGCCGACCTCGTCGACGACATGCGGGTTGACGCGCTCGGCAACCTCATTTGCCGCGTGGGCAGCGGCGGTAAACGAGTGATGGTCTCCGCCCACATGGACGAAATCGGCGTGATGGCCCTGTTTGCCGAGCCGCAGAGCGGCTACCTGCGCTTCGAGCCCATCGGCGGCCTGCTCAACAGCAGCCTGGCGGGCAACCGCGTGCGTTTCGAAAACGGCGCCACCGGCGTCATTGGGGTGTATGACAGTTTCGGGAAGGGTCGTACCAGCGTGCCCGCCCTCTCCGACTTTTACATCGACGTCAGCGACGGCAACGGCGGCGCCGTGGCGGCGGGCAGCCCGGCCGGCTTCTGGCGCGAATTCGAGACGCGCGGCACGCGCATCATCGCCAAGTCCCTGGACGACCGTATCGGCTGCGCCGTAGCCATTGAGGCCCTGCGCAAGCTGGGGCGTCAGGCGGCCAACGAAGTGCATTTCGTCTTCAGCGTCCAGGAAGAGGTCGGCCTGCGCGGGGCGCGCACCGCCGCCTACGGCATCGACCCGCACCTGGGCATCGCGCTGGACGTGACGGCCACCGGTGACGAGTTGCGCAATCGCAAGATGGCGGTCACTCTCGGGGGCGGCGCGGCAATCAAGGTGCACGACAGCGGCCTGGTCGTGCCACCGGCCATCGTGGCCTGGATGGAAGCCTGCGCCGGCGAAAATGGCATTCCGGTGCAACGCGAGTTGCTCGGCGGCGGTACGACCGACGCCGCCGTGATTCAGAGCGCGAGGGCCGGCGTACCCAGCGGTTGCATTTCTATCCCCTGCCGCTTTCTGCACACGACCAGCGAGACGGCCGACATTCGCGACGTACAGGCCTGCATCGATTTGCTGCACGCGCTGCTGTCCGCGCCGATTGACCTCCCGGGTTGACCGGGAGCGCCTTTATTCTGCGGGTGGGGGCAGCGGCAGGTCCTCGACGGGTGTATCTACCCACTTCGCGCCTTCATCGACCAGCATGACCGGTATGCCGTCCCGAATTGGATACTTGTAGCCGGAGTCCGCGCAGACCAGCCAGGCGCCCTTCACCAGTTCCAGTTGGCCTGGGTCGTCGCCGCGATCCTTGTAGTGCACGGCCACCGGGCAACGCAGGATTTTGAGAAGTTCGGGGTCGAGGGTTTCTTCGGCCACGGGCAGTCCCCCGGCAGGCAAAGGCAGGATGAAAAGTATAATCACGCCCTGGCAGCGGGTCAATCCAGCCGAATCAGCTTCTTCCGCAACGAAAATTTGCAATTGGATTTAAAACCATGTTAAAGTCAGGGCACAGACAGGAGAAAGGAGGGCTGCAAGACAAGGTCACTGGTTTCTGATCCGAGGGGAGGAGAGGAGATCCGTCATGACAATTGACCCCGTATCCTTCATTCCCGCACTGCTATTCGCCTTTCTGCTGGCCAGCGCCATCGTCGCCCTGCTGGTCTACGCCACGCTCCGCGCGCCCGATACAGAAGAACAACCCGTCTGTACCAGCCTCATCAGCACGCGCTACGAGCTGCGGCGTAACCTTGCGCATGCGCAGATCCAGGAAAGCGAGATGTTCGACTGGCATCAGCGCGTCTGAGAGTTCTTGCGGGCCTGCTTCTGGTCCTGCTGATCGCGCCGGTAACTGGCCAGGCGCAGGATAGCCAGGCGGCCGGTCGCAGGCCCGTACAGGTATGGCTACAACAGAATATTGACGCAGCCGGTCGTGACCGGCTGCGTTTTGTTGACCGCCGCAACGGCCACGACCTTCGCGTCGACCTGCCCGGTGAACGCTACACGCCCCTGCGGGAAGACGTGCTTTATTTTGATCTCGAAGAGCGGCGCGTGCGTCTGGTCAACACGGCCGGTGACATTAGTGACCACCCCTTCATTCAATTGCCTGGCGCCACGTTGCGCGTCGACTGGCTGGTCTCCCCGGACGCTTCGCGCATCGCCTGGACCTACACCGAACAGGGAGCCGACGGTCAGTTGCGCAGCTTCACGCGCGTCTCCGACATCCATGGCGACGACGTCCGGGACGTGCTGGTCGACGGGCCGCGACCGGAACGGCATGCCGTGCCCGTGGCATTCAGCGGGGACGGCACCACCCTGTTTATGGACTACCGGCCACTCCTGCAGGCGGGTGAAGCGCAGCGCGCCGGTTTTGCCGATCTCTTTGCCCTGACCCTGGACGAGGGCTTTACCCGGCCACTGCCGGACGAACCGGGCTGCCTTTGCGGCGCGGCTTTCGGCCCCGGGCAAGTGTTGCGCCTGCAACTCGCCGCAGACCTCGACGGCTTCGATCTGGTCCAGCGTGACCTGAATGGCGACCTGCGGCGACGAATCGCCGCCCCGACCCTGCCCGGCTTCACGGCCGCGACTCACCTGCTGCTCGCTCCGGGCGGCTCGCGCGCGCTCTATACCCTGTCCCAGGTTCGCGCCGGAAACGGCGGTCAGGCGGTGCGCAGTGTCTTTGTGCTCGCTGAGCTTGAAGACGGCAGCAGCCAGATTCTGGGTGAGCCTGCCAGCGAACTGTTGCGCCCGGTCACCTGGAGCGACGGTGACAACACGGTACTTCTCACCAGCGGCGACGCCTTGCGTGACGGCACCTGGAAACTGGACCTGAGCGATGGCGCCCTGCTGCCGGTCGCCCGGGCCACCTGGCTTGGCGCGCTGGCGAATTGAGCCCGGCGCACTACAATCGCGGCATGGGCGTCAACATGCCGGCGGAGGAATTCGAAAGGCGGCGGGCGAAGGTGGCCCCGCTGGCCGCCATTCTGGGCGAACTTCACGGCCGTCCTGTGTGGCGCGCCGGCGTCGACCCCGTGGACGAGCTGGTCAGCTGCATTCTGAGCCAGAGCACCAACGATACCAATCGCGACCGCGCCTTCGACGCCCTGAAGGCGCGCTGGCCGGACTGGCGTGGCGTCGTCGAGGCGCCAACTGAAGAAGTGATCGCGACCATTCGCGTGGCCGGCCTCGGCAACCAGAAGGGGCCCCGCATCCAGGCGCTGCTGCGCGACATCCACGACCAGCAGGGCGCCTTCAACATCGATTTTCTCGCGCAACTGCCGCTGGAGGAAGCCAGGGCCTGGTTGACCTCGCTGCGCGGCGTGGGCCCCAAGACCGCCGCCATCGTGCTCTGCTTTGCCTTTGGCCGGCCTTCCCTGCCGGTGGACACACACGTCCATCGCGTCGGCAAGCGCCTGGGCCTGATCCCCAAAAAGATGAGCGCAGAACGCGCCCACCCGCTGATGGAGGCCCTGGTGCCCCCCGACCAGCACTACAGCTTTCACATCCAGTTGATCCTGCACGGCCGGGGAATCTGCCATGCGCGCCGCCCGGACTGCGCCAACTGCCCCCTGAGCGCAGGCTGCGACTGGTACGGCGCACAACAGGCGGCCGCGCCGTCCACCTGAGAGAGCCTCTCTTTACAGTCGTACCCTTTCGTGCTACATTTCGGCCAGAAACGGCAAGCAGCCACCGCGACACGGTTCGCGCGGTGTTTTTTTAATCCCTGGCGCCGGTGGCGCCGGAAACCGTTCAGGGAGTACCGTCATGGTCGACCAGCCGCAATACCTCACACCGGAAGGCTTCGCCGAACTTGAAAAACGACTCGGCTTTCTGACCTCGGTGCGTCGCGCCGAAGTTGCCGAACGCCTGCACCAGGCCCTCGCGGAAGGCGGCGACCTGACCGAGAACGCCGAATATGAGGACGCCAAGAACGAGCAGGCCTTCATTGAGGGTGAAATCCAGCGCCTCGAAATAATCCTCAACAACGCCGAGGTCATTGAGGACAGCGGCAGCCACGACGTCGTCGCGCTGGGTTCGCGCGTCACGGTGACGGAAAAGGGCTCGCGCGAGACCGAGGTCTACCAGATCGTCGGTTCGGCCGAGGCCAGCCCTGGCGAGGGCCGCATCTCCGCCGGCAGCCCGCTGGGCAAGGCGCTGCTGGGCGCGAAGGTGCGCCAAAGGGTCACCGTACAGGCGCCCGACGGCGACATTGTCTTCACCATCCGAAAGATCGACTAGGCAGCGGCTGAAACCGTGGGCGATGAGGCGGGCGGGACGTCGGTCATGGAGTCCCTGCGCGACGCGCTCTCCGGCCTGACGCCACAATTCTTCGATGGGCTGGTGGTCGTCGTCATCGCGATTGGCCTGGTGCTGGCCGCGCAGCGCCTGCGCGCTGACCTGCGACGCCCGCGCGTCGACGAGGACACCCGACCCCTGCAGGAGTGAACGATGCTCGATATCGCGCTGATACGCCAGCAGCCCGATGAGGTGAAGGAAGGTCTGGCCCGCCTGTACGACCCCGGCGCCGTGGAGCGCGTCGACCGCATCCTGGAGCTGGATTCCCGCCGTCGCGAATTGCTGGTCGAAGCGGAAAGCCTGCAGGCGCAGCGCAATCGCCTCAACCGGGCCATGGGGCCCCTGAGGGGGAACCGACAACTGGAGCCGGTGGAGAAGGGCGCGCGCATGCTGGCCGCAGCCCGCCTCGTCGAGCAACAACGCCACGAAGACGCGCTGGCGCTTCTGCAGCCGAACGCGGACCACGCCACGCCCGGTGACGATGCGCCCGACCTGGACGCGGCCATGCAGACCCTGGTGACCGCCCTGCGCGGCATGAGCGAGCAGTACAGCGACCGGCAGGCACAAATCCGCGCGACCGAAGCGGAACTGCGCGACGAGATGCTCTGGCTGCCCAACCTGCCGCACGACAGCGTACCTGTCGCCGCCAGCGAGGACGACAACCGCCCCTGGCCGCCCGAGGGCGACTTCCGCGAGTTCGACGCGCCGCCCCTGCCCCACTGGGAGCTCGGGCCGGCGCTCGGCATCATCGACTTCGAGCGCGGCGTCAGGATCGCCGGCAGCCGCGGTTACGTGCTGAAGGGCGACGGCGCCCGTCTGCAACAGGCGTTGATTCACTTCTTCCTCGACCAGGCGCGCGCCGCGGGCTTCGAGCAGGTCTACGTGCCCTACATGGTGCCGCCGGAGATGCTGGAAGGTTCGGGTCAACTGCCCAAGTTCGCCGACACCGTCTACCAGGACGCCGATGCCGGTCGCTACATGCTGCCCACCTCCGAGGTCGCGCTGACCAATCTGCACCGCGACGAGATCCTCGATGAGGGCGAGCTGCCGCTGAAATACGTGGCGCACTCGCCCTGCTTCCGCCGCGAGCACATGAGCGCCGGCCGCGACACGCGCGGCATCAAGCGCGTGCACCAGTTCGAAAAGGTGGAGATGTACCTCTTCACGGCGCCGGAGGAAAGCTATGACGCGCTGGAAACCCTGACCGAATGCGCCGAAGGCCTCTGCCGCGCGCTGGACCTGCCCTTCCGCCGCCTCGAAATCGTCAGCGGCGACCTCGGCTTCAGCGCCAGCAAGAAATACGACATTGAGATCTACGCGCCCGGCAGCGACGAATGGCTGGAGGTCAGTTCCTGCAGCAACACCGAGGCCTTTCAGGCGCGACGCGCCAACATTCGCTTCCGCCGTGAGGGCGTCCGGCGGCCGCTGCACGTCCACACGCTCAACGGCAGCGGCCTGGCCCTGCCGCGGGTCATCATCGCCATCCTGGAAAACAACCAGCAGGCCGACGGCAGCGTGGCACTGCCCGAAGTCCTGGTGGACTACATGGGCGGGCAGCGGGTCATCAGTTGAGGCTTGGAGACATTATGGACAAAAAATACAACGACAGGGTTACCGGCGGCGTCTTCCTGATCGGCATCGCCGCGCTGGGCGTCAGCGGCCTGTGGTGGCCGGGCATCCTCGTGGTGCTGGGCGTCACCTCGCTCGTCAGCGGCCTGCTGGAAAGGCGGCTGTGGAAATCCGCCAGCGGCGCATTCTGGCTGATCGGACTCGCGCTGATCTTCTACATGAACTGGCCCTGGTGGCTGCTGATCGCGCTGACCGGCGTCGGCCTCATCATCGGCGCTCATCGTGACCGCAGCAGCGGCCGCGAGGTGCCCGAATGGGCACAGCGCCTGACCGCCTGGGGCGAGCGCATGCAGGAGCACGCCGCCGCCGAAAAGGAAAAGCGCAAGAATGACGAATCATCAAGCGCATAGCCGCGCCGTCGTCGCTGCTCCGGAAATCAACCGAAACGTCCCTTGCGACGTAGTACCGTCTGAGATCCCCACGGACCCGGGGGGCGGACGGCGCGCGGTCGACGCGCGGGCGGGCTGACATGAATGAGCGACAGGTCGGCATCATCACCGGCGGCATTTTCCTGATCGGCATCGCCGCGCTGGGTTACACTGGCCTGTGGTGGCCGGGCATACTGGTCGTGCCGGGCATCACCGCCATCGTCCACGGCCTGCTGAGCGAAAAGACCTGGCAAATGATCAGCGGCGGCCTTTGGCTGATCGCCATCGCCGCCGTGTTTTACTTCCGGCTGCCCTGGTGGATCCTGCTGGCGTTGACCGGCCTGGTGATGATCGTCGGCGGACTCGACATCTTCCGCCGCAGCTCGACCTGGAAGCGCAAACGCAAGAACGACGAAAACATGGACACCCGGCCCGGCGAGTCCCGCGCCGCCTGATCGCCATGCGCGCCCTGTGGCTGATCCTCCTGCCCGCCCTGCTGCTGACGGGAGTCGTCCAGGCACAGAACGAACCGGCCATCGTCGCCGGCGACTTCCTGACGCACTGGGCCTTGCGCGATTACGAAAGCATGTACGCCCTGCTCAGCGCGCGCAGCCGCGACCTGACCAGCGGCGAGCGCTTCGTCGACCAGTACCGGCAGGTCGACCAGACCCTCGGCGCGGAGGCGCTGGAATACCGCGTCAGCGAGACGAAGCTGCAGGGCCACTCGGCCGCCATTCGCTACGACCTCAGCCTGCTGGGCACCGTCTACGGCGACATCATCGACCGCGACCGTACCATGCGCCTGTTGCGCGAGGCGGGCAGCTGGCGCGTCGCCTGGTCGGCGCTGGATATCTTCGAGGGCCTCGGCAACGGCGGCATCCTGCGCAGCACCGGGCGCCGCGCCCCGCGCGCCAACATCTACGACCGCAACGACCGGGGGCTGGTGACCCAGGGCGACGTCCTCTACTCGCTCTACCTGCGCCTTGATGACATACCCAACGAGGCGCGCTGCCTCGACGTGCTGGCCGCGACCCTGCTGCGCCAGCGGGAGGACCTCGCCGCGCTCTTTCTGCGCTACAACCGCGACACCATCTTCTACGCCGGCGAGGCTGACGAGGCGGCCTTCGGCGCCAACAGCGAGGGCCTGCGCCGCTTTTGCGCCGTGCGCGCCCAGGAACGGCTCTCGCGCCGCTACTGGTATGGCGCCGCCGTCTCGCACGTGACCGGCAGCATCGGCCAGATCTCGGTCGACGAGCTGGCCCTCCGCCAGGCGCAGGGCTACCAGGCCGGCGACCTCGTCGGCCTCAACGGCATCGAGGCGGCCTTCGAGGCCCAGCTTGCCGGCCAGCCGACACGCACCCTGCAACTGGTCGAGCCCGGCGGCATCGTCCTGCGCGAACTGGGCACCAGCGAAGGCAGCGCGCCCCTGCCCGTCGCCCTGACGCTGGACCGCGAGCTGCAGCTGGTGGCCAGCCGCGCCCTCGCCGAGGCCTTCAACTACGCCGGCGGCAACTGGGGCGCGCGCGGCATCTCCCCCGGCGGCGCGGCCGTGGTGCTGGACGCCACGAACGGCGCCATCCTTGCCCTCGCCAGCTACCCCGGCTTCGAACCCGACATCTTCAACCCCGACACGCTCTGCTGCGGCTTCCTCTCCGCCGGCGCGCGCATCGGCCAGCTGGTCAGCGACGCGCGCCGCCCCATGCGCAACCGCGCCGTGCAGGAGCAGTACGCGCCCGGCTCGATCTACAAGATTGTGACCGCCGCCGCCTTCGCCGAGGCCGGTTTCATGGCCCCCGGCGAGACCTTCAACTGCACGCTCGAATGGGACGGCGCGCCCTTCGGCGATTCGGCCGGCTTCGTGCGCGTCGACTGGCGCCACACCGCCGGCTACGAGGCCACCGGCCCCGTCACCACGGCCGAGGCCCTGACCTCCTCCTGCGATCCCTTCTTCTACGAGGCCGGCGCGCGCCTTTACAACGAGCGCAACCCCTCGGCCCTGGTGGAGCTCTCGCGGGCCTTCGGCCTCGGCGACGCCGTCGGCCTGGGCATCTTCGGCGCGGAGGCGGAGGGCAGCCTGCCGGTGCCCGGCTCGCCGGCCGCGGCCATCAACGACGCCATCGGCCAGGGCGACGTGCAAGTCAGCCCGCTGCAGATGGCCCAACTGATGACCGCCGTGACCAGCCGCGGCAGCCTCTACCCGGCCTGGCTCGTGCGGCAGATCGGCGGCATGGACGGCGCGCCCCTGCTGGAAAGCTACGACCCGCCCGCGCCGCGCGAACTCGACCTGGCCGAGAGCACCTGGGACATCCTGCACGATGGCCTCTGCGCGGTGACGCGCAACACGCGCATCGGCACGGCGGAGGAGGTCTTCCGCTCGGCTACCTACCACGCCTGCGGCAAGACCGGCACGGCGCAGACTGCCGGCCGGCCGCCCCACGCCTGGTTCACGGCCTGGGCCCCGGCGCAGGAGCCGGAGATCATCGTCGTCGTGGCGGTGGAGCACAGCCGCGAGGGCAGCGAGGTCGCCGCGCCGATCGTGCGCCGCATCATGGACGACTACTTCCAGGGCCTCCGCGCCCCCTGGCCGGAGTGGTGGGCCGAAGAGCCCTACGTCCCGGTCGAGATCCCCGTCGGCGGCACCGGTGGCTGAGCGTCCCTCCGGCCAGACCCTGGCCCCCTGCCCTTCATGTGAAGGCTACGGCTGGTTCGAAGACGAACTGAGCGGGGAAGTCGCCGACTGCGACTGGTGCCAGGGCTGCGGCTACGTCTACCGCGACGGCCAGGGCGTCGACCGCCCGATTCCGCCGGAAGACTACGGCCGCATCGCCGCCGAACTGGAGCGCCTGGAGGAAGCGCGGCTCAGGAATCTGGGGTATACGGGGAGTGCGAAGCGGCCGGGGGAGGAGTAGGGAAACAGCGGTCTGGTTGGGCCGGCCCTCACCCTGAATCCCTTTTCCCGTCTTGGGGGACGGGAGCCCTTCTCAGGGAGAGTGTCTCCTGCCTTTTGCCCTCACCCTAAATCCCTCTCCCTAAGGGAGAGGGACTTTAACTTTCGGCGTACGGTCCTGGCTTACCCTGCTTGTATTTGCGGAATCAGATGCCAATCCTGGAGCACACTGTTCTCCCCCTCTCCCTGAGAAGGGCTCCCGCGACTGAGCGGGAAAGGGGGCGGGGGGTGAGGGCGACCCCCTACCCCGCAATCCTGGAGAAAATCAGGGCAGCAGCGGCGATCTGGACGCCTACCACAAGACTGGCCAGCAGCCTCACCTCGCCGCGTAGCCCGTTCATTTCACCGCGCAGCCCTTCCATGTCGGCCTTCGTGGCCAGGTGCTCGTACGCGCCCTCCGGTCTTGCCACCCGTTCTTCAGTGTCTGCTGTCATGTCGTTCACCCATGTCTGCTGCGTTGTCCGGGGGGTGAGGGCGCTCCCTACGACTCCAACGACCTTTTGTCTCCGTCGCGGCAATGCGGCGCGCCTATTCGCAGCCGTAACAGTCACCGCCTACGTTGTCGCTGAAGGTATTGCCGCTTTGTTCCACCGTGCCCCTGAATACGACGATCGCCCCGCCATTACGCGCTGCTACATTGCCGGTGAACGTTGAATCAGTGACATGCGCCGTGCTGCTGAACACCTGCAGCGCGCCGCCGTCGTCCCTCACACGGTTGCCCTCGAAAGTGCTGTTGCTGATGGTGACCACGCTGAGGGCCGAAGCTATCGCGCCGCCATCCTCCGCCTTGTTGTCGATGAATTCGCTGTCGCTGACAACAACTTCGCTATCCCAGGCATCCAGCACGCCGCCAAAGTCCGCCGCCGCATTGTCGGTGAAACGGCTGTTAACCAGTTCCAGCCGGCTGCCGCGGTTGACCAGAATGGCGCCGCCGCTCCTGCTATAGTCGGTCGAGCCCCAGACGCTGATGAAGCTGACCTCGCTGTGAGCCCGCGCATCCGTCAGATGGATGTTTTGCAGCGTAAGCGAGCCGCCCCAATCGACATAAAAGACGCGCCACTCGCCGTCCCCGCTGATGGTATGGCCCGCGCCGTCGATGGTGATGTCGGAGATGACACGCGGCAGTTCTCCGGTCAGGGTGATGTCGGCGGTGAGCGTGATGGTGTCGGCGCTTTCGCCGGCCGGGCAGGCACCGCGCTCCCTGTCGGCGTTGGCGGCTCTAAGGGCATCGCCGAGGGTGCAGTTTTCATCCAGCGTGTAGTCGGTCGCCAGTGCCGGCGCGACGCACAGGAACAAGACAAGGACAAGTAAGATGTATCGCATGACTAACTCTCCTCAACTATGACTATTTTTTCACTATAGCGCATTATTGCCAGTCAGGTAGCGCATCGAAGTCGGTTGAAACAGAAATGACGTGAAAACCGGTTCATGCCAGTTATCCTGGCAAGGCAGAATGACTGGAGTCACATCAGGTATTCCAGGACAAGGCATCAGGGCCGGTCTCGATCGTTTGACTCCTGTGAGTCGAAGATGCGGTAGTCGTCGACCGACTTGAGCGCCTTGCGGAAGCGCCGCACAGGAAGCCGGGGTATACGGGGAGCGCTAAGCGGCCGGGGGAGGAGTAAGAGCCGCCCACTTGAGGCGCGCCGCCAGACTTTCCAAACTAGAAATTCACTGCCAAATATGGTAGGTTATCAATAGTGCAGCTGGCGGGCCTCGAACCCGCTTTTCCGGATTGTAAATCCGACGTCCTAGACCTGATAGACGACAGCTGCATTTCGGGGGTGGTGGCCACATGCTTGACCGGCTGGGCCACTACCCCGACTTTCACCTCCGCACAGAAATATACCCAACGGCCAGCGGCTTGTCAAGTAACAGTCGTGAATTCGATTCACATCAAACTTGACAAGAATGCGATAACATTTTATTCTTGTCACAGTGATACAAAAGAGGTGCGCCATGGCTGGAAACAAGCGGAGTCCACAATATCCCTTCGTCAACCTTGAGACAGCACTTGATTTGTTGCGGAAGCTGTACAACAAGGTTGGTAGAGGGGAGTTTCTGCAAACAGATGCCGCCACGGCATGGGGTTATAGTAGTGTCAGTGGGCCAACCAGGAGCAAAATAAACACTCTGAGACTATATGGACTGATCGAAGGAAAGACACGCGGAAAAGAAGCTGGAAGCCCCAAGCTGTCACTGCGAGGAGTGGCTCTGGCAAGAAGGAATCCGATTGTACCTGACAATGAATATTTGTCAGAACTCCAAGACGCCGCCCTTGCACCACCAGCGTTTAGAGAAATATATGACATGCCCGATGCTACAGATGAACTGTTGCAGCACAAACTTGTTGTCGAAAAGAATTTCACTGAAAGCGGTGCCAAACGCTGTATTGAGACATACAGGGCCACGTTTCAATTCGCTAAACTCGACAATATTGAAACTGTGTCAGAGATGGAAAAAGAAGAATCGAGTGACATTGAGGACTCACAGAGCATTCACGCTGACGCTGAAAGTTCGCCAGAGGGCCAATATCCGGGCATGATGAAGATCATGCTCTCTGCTGAGGACGATGACCATGCTTGGGTCAAGCGGAAAATGACGGAAGACGAATGGAATCTGAGAGTCGCGCTTTTCAGTGCCTACAAGCAGGCAATTGTGCGTGATGAATCGCCAAATTCAGGGTGAGGGCGGCTTCCCTACCCCTCCAGCAGCGCCAACCCCGCCAGACCGTCCACGATCTTCACCGTCTCCACGCTGACCCGGATGACCCGCCCCACCAGGTTGACGATGTACTGCTCATTGTCACTCCAGGCGTTGGGGTCGCTGACGATGCCGGAGCGCTTGTCCGTCTTGACCCGGTACTGGTCGATGACCCACTCCAGCGCCGAGCGCGTGCCCAGGCGATAGCGGAAGGCCTCCGCCGGAATGCCGCGCAGCGTCAGCGTGTCGTTGTATTCCAGCGATTCGAAGATCCTGAAATCACCGTCCTCTGACTGCACGCGCTTCAGCGGCCGCATCTTCTCGACGCGGTAGTCGATCGGCCGCTCCGGGCGCGCGACATCCCAGTCGAGGTCCCAGGGCCGCTCCTGCTCATAGTTGAGGTGCAGGCGCGCCAGTTCGCGGCCGGCGTCGCGGAAGGCATTGAAGTCCGGCGCCAGCGGGATACGCGGCAACTCGCGGCGCAGCGAGTCCGCGTGGCGCTCGCGATAGCCCGGATGATGCAGCAGGCCGTAGACGTAGTAAAAGATGTCTTCCTTGCTGATGGACGGATCGCCGTAGTTGTCGCGGAAGGTCGCCAGCGCCCAGTCGGTGACGTTCTCGCGCCGGTTCGTCCCGTCCGCGTCGTAGGTGTAGAGGGGGAAGCACTGGCACTTTTCAAATGCCAAATCCATGAGAACAAATCGGTTCGCGGCCAGACAGCCAAAACCTTTTCGGTTTCCTACTCCTGAAACAGCAATGAAAATGTTTTCCTTTTCTGCATCCTTTGTAGGAAGAAGAAATGGAAACAAACTAGGGAAATCCACAATTGTCTTATCAAAGTACAATGCTCTCTTCGAAAATGGCCGATACAAACTTGTTCGGATGTTTTCCGTATCAAGATTTACATATTTCCTGCCCTTCAATTTGCGCTTTAGTTCTCTGCTCCATTTCACATGATCATATTTGACAAATTCGTCCAAGTTTTCTGGACTTCCATGGCGAAAGAACCGATCAACTTCCGAATTGTATTCTTCTGCGAAGTTGCCAATGCGCTCAGCCAATTCGTGTTGACCGAAGTCAAACACAACTAGATCTCGCTTGGTGTTTATTCCGAGGGAATAGCTTTTGAAAACTGTTGCCACATTTTGTGACTTTTTCGATTTTGCTTCTTTTGAACCCAAAGGCAAGAATTCAAAGAACTCGGACGAGTTTTCTGCGTGCAACCATGTGTTTTTTTTGTCTGGCTGCAATTCCAACCACTTGATCGAAGACAAAACTCCATCCATCTTCTTGACAGAATCTGCCAATAGTCCGAGCTTATCTGTGGCACGCATGTCTTCTGGAACACGAAAGAAGTTGAGTTCGGCACGCTCTTGCCTTGAGTTTTGCAGTGCGAGAGTAATCCCTACTCCTACGCTCGTAACATTTCCAAAAACGTTTTCTCCTTCGCCCTGTCCTTTACGGAAATTACCTGCCAAATCCAAGTGATAGATTTGTGTGAAATCCTGCAAGAGTTCGCGGCGCATTCCGTCGAAGGTGACAGTGTCCAAGAAGTTATTGTTCGTGATCAAACATACGATGCCACCCCTGCCCTCCAAGCGATCACTTGCCCAGCGAAAAAATTTGACATACGCATCGTATAGTTTGCTATTGTTTGTAGCCCGTGATTTCTTTGCATAGGAATCACGTACGCGGACGTCTATGACTTTGTACTCACGATTCTTGTTGTTGTCATTCTCGTTGATCTGACCAACGTTGTAGGGCGGATTGCCAATTACGACATTGATCGGCGCGTTCTTCTGACGCTCTACGCGCTCACTGTTCGGTTGGCTGAATTCTTTGAACAATTCAGGCATGTCGCCCTCGGCCAGGTCCAGCGTGTCCACGAAACACAGGCCCTCAAAGGACTCGTAGCGGCCGCTGCGCTCGTGAAACTCGTGCTCGATGTTCAGGCTGGCGATGTAGTAGGGCATCAGCATCACTTCGTTGGCGAAGAGCCGCTCGCGGTAGAAGCGCTCCAGCTCCCGCGGGTTCTCGCGCGCCACGCGGCGCAGCAGCTGCACCACGAAGTTGCCTGTACCCGTGCAGGGGTCGATGACGCAGACGCCCTCGTCGCCCAGCCTTTTGCCGAACTCGCGTTGCAGCAGCTCGTCGGTGGCCGCCACCATGAACTCGACCACCTCCTGCGGCGTGTAGACGATGCCGTGCGTGTCGGCCACCTTCACGCTGAAGCCCTGAAAGAAGCGTTCGTAGACCGTGTTGATGAAGCGTTGCTTGTCGCTGAAGTCGGCGAGGCGGTCGGCGGCGCCCTCGATTGCCCTGTAGAAGCGGTCCAGCGAGCCGAGGAACTCGCGCCGGTTGAAGTGTTGCCCCGTCAGCGCGTCGATGACCTTCTCCACCTCGGCGGCGATGACGTTGCGCCGCACGAAGTTCTCCTGGTCGAAGACGCGGCGGATCAGGCGCTCGGTCAGCAAGTGCTGGATCAGCATCTCCTCGACGGCCTCGCGGCTGATGTTGGGGTTCAGCGCCTCGCTGCAGAGCGTCATGAAGGCGGCGAAGGCCTCCACGTAGGCGGCGTTGTCCATGCGCGCCCGGTTGATGCGCTCCTGAATGCCCTCCGCCAGTTGCGGCACCTCGTCGGAAAAGCGTTCGACCGCCTCCTCGAAGCTGCTGAAGTCCGGCGTTTCGTGGCGATAGAACTGCGTCAGCAGCTCGGCCAGGCCCTTGCGGTCCTTGCAGTCGGCCGTCAGGACGCGGCGTTCGTTCTGGAAGAGGACCGCGCTCTGCGTGTCCTCGAAGATGATGTTGCTGAAGGGGTAACCGCGCTCGCGCTTGCGGCGGATCTCGACCTCGAGGTCGTCGCGGCCATCCTTGGCCTCCCAGTAACCGTGGGGCAACTGCCAGACATCGCGCAGCGTGCCGTCGGGTCGCACGCGCCCGCCACTGACCGGCAACTCCTCGACCAGCACCCAGTTGCGCCTGCGGGCAGTGTCCTTCAGCAGCGTACCGAAGGCGCGGCGCAGCCCGCCCTCATGTACGACCCCCTGCTGCACGCGCAGGCGTTCAAGGGTCGGGCGATGTAGGGGCGACATATCATGTCGCCCGCGGCCACACAATGTCGCCCGTGCGGGATATGCCGACCGGGCGGGCGACTTGATAAGTCGCCCGTACAGCGTTTAGTTGGAGCGGGCGATTTGATAAATCGTCCCCGCGGGATGCTTCGGGACAGGGCCCTCGCTACCCCTTCAGGATGCTTCGGGACAGGGCCCTTGCTACCCTTTCAGGATGCTTCGGGACAGGGCCCTCGCTACCAGTACGTGCCGGGCGGCAGCAGCGCGTGTACGCCGCGCGTGTGGTTCACGATCTGCGTCACGCGCAGGTCGACGGTCAGGCTGGCCAGCGCCAGGGCCTCGTTGCGGCTGACATCCAGGCGCGCCGCCAGCAGGGTCACCATGGCGTCCAGCGCCGCGTTTGCCGCCTGTTGCAGGTCGCGGTGAAAGCCGAGAGTCAGTGTGCCGGCGGGCGTCTCGGCCCAGGGCGTGGCGATCGGCGAGTCTTCGTGCAGCGTGAAGCGCAGCAGCGCGCGCTCCATGCCGCATTCGATGGCGGTGCTGGAGACCTCGCCGTCGCCCTGGCAGGCGTGGCCGTCGCCGGTGGAAAAGAGGCCGCCATCAACCGCCACGGGCAGGTAGAGCGTGCTGCCGACCACCAGCTCGCGGCAGTCGATGTTGCCGCCGTTGATGCGCGGCGGGCGCGTGCTGTGGATGCCTGGCTCGGCCGGGGGCATGCCCATCACGCCGGGGAAGGGGCGCATCGGCACGCTGATGCCGCTCTGGTTGCGCGCGACGAGGCGCGTCACGTCCAGCTGCCACAGATTCCAGTGCATCTCGCCCAGGTCGCCCAGGGGCTGACCGTCCTCCTTGAGCCAGTCGCCGCCGCCGCCGTTCCAGCCCCAGTCGGCGGTCACGATTTCCTCGATCGCAATGCCCAGCATCATGCCGGGCCGCGCGCCCCGCACATGGACCGGGCCGGTCAGGGCGTGGCCGCTGTCCACCCTGGGGTCCCATGGCTCAAACTGGACCTCGGGGCGTCCCGGCGCCTCGGGCCTTTCGACGCTCCAGGCGGCGTCGAGCGCGGCGAAGTCGACCGCGTCGCCGGGGTCGATGGTCAGCACAGGAGCGAGGTCCTTCGACCAGTGGCCGTGCAGGTTCTGGCGTTCGATTTCAAGCCGGTGCAGGGTCATGGTTTGTCCTCGCTTGCAATAGTCGCTTCTATAGTAATGCTGCCCAGTGGCACGCGCCCCTCGGCAAGTAACTGGCCCGCGGCGTCGCGTACGGGCAGGCGCACCTGGTCGCTCCGGCGGTACAGGCCGGTGGAGACCGCATAGCGGCCGGGCGCCAGGTCCGTCGGCACGGTGACGCGCCAGGTCTCACTGTCGACCAGGCCGCTGTACCAGAGGCGCGTTGGCAGGCGCAGCCCCAGCGGCGGCTGATCGTGGTTCCAGTAGGCGCCACTGGCTTCATGGACAAAATGTAAAAATTGCACGTGGTCTTCACGACTGTCGACGCGGCTGCTCCAGCTGACGGGAATATCCAGGGTCTCACCCGATTGGGCAACGGCGGGTATTTCAATGGAGCCAAGAGCGTATCCCTTGTCAAAGTTGGCCAGCGCACTGGTCAACGGGTCCGTCGCCGCGCTGCGCAACACCATGTCGCCAAGAATGACCTGCCGTTCATTTTGCAGCTGGTGATCGCTGGCGAGAACCGGCAGCGACACAAAATCATCGCCCTTTTTGCGCCACAGCGTAACAACGACCCAGAGCGCGCGATTGACCGGCACGTCGAAGCGGCTGTAGGGAAAGTTCATCCATTGGCGGTAGAGGGGCGCATAGTCCGGGCCAAACAACCAGAAGCCATGTTGCAAATGGGCCCACCTGTTTCTGTGACCATAGGGGTCACCGGACACCTGATCAACCAGATGCGTGGAATAGCCCAGTCCCGAATAGTCCTCCTGACTGGCTGAGGCAAACAGCCAGTATCTGAAAGAATCGCCGTCCTGGAACGGGCCGCCGTCCAGGCGATAGCCCGACAGAGACACGCCGGTCTCGAAATCAACGGCCGCCGGCTGGGCAGCTGCCCGGACCTCAAGACGGGGGAACAGGGAGTGGAGCAGGAGCACAAGAATCCAGATGGCGGAGAATAGATGGAGAAAGGCGTTCAGACGCCGTGGCGGCGCCGGCACCCTGCTGGCAAAGACGCCGAGGATGGCGACCAGCACAAGCCAGATTCCAAGGAATTCAAATGCTTCTTCCCATACGTGTGATTGCAGGCAGCCGTCGATGCGCAGGAACCCAACCAGGTCGCAGGTTCTGGGCATGGCATTCAGGACGATGGCGCCAACGACACTCAGGGCAAGGCCGGCAACCATCAGGACATACCAGCCCCGCTCCCGCGATGGCGCCCGTGCGGCCATGAATACCGTTGATAACACGACAATGATGCCGAGAACGATGTACCTGAGTTCCCAGTCCCTCACCGATTCGTGCAGTGCCAGAAACTCATCCAGGCCAGAAAAGAGAAAGACCAGCCCAATCGCGGACCAATAGCCGCGTTGCAATGCGCCTGATGGCCGGGTAACCAGGGCGATCGTCAGGGCGACCCCGCCGACCAGGGCCAGTTGCACCGAAGCAAAGGTGGCCGGAATGTTCCACTCCTCATGCAGGTCCCAGAGCCATCTTGTGTAATGCGATGCCGGTTCGTACTCAAGTGAAACGACCAACATCAAAATTTGTAACAGCAACATGACCGCCGACAGGCGAATGGCTGTGGAGGACAGGCGGGGGACAAGAATGCGGGCGAAACCCAGACCGGCAGCGCAGTACATCGGGGCCAGGACAAGTCGGGTTATCGTTTCAGAGAGCAGCGCATTTCCGTCTGCGCTCAAGACCCTGTCGCTCCCGCCTGTCGACCGCAGGTCACCCCTGCGGGGTCATGTGGCTCCTCTTCCAGGTCCAGGTCGTAGCGTTCCGCGCCGGTGACGAAGTCGCCGCGGCGCAATCGAAACATCGGCAGGCGCTGTTCGTAGAGGTGGACGCGGCCCCGCGGCTGCATGCCCAGGCGGCGCCAGAGTTTGCGCGCGTCGCGGTTGTCGGGCAGCACGACGGCCATCACCTCGGCCAGGCATGCGACCTCAAAGCCGTGGCGCAGAACGGCGCGGGCGACCTCCTGCGGCAGATCGCCGCGCCCGTGAGGCGGGCAGAGCGCGACGGAAAGCTCGACGCGCGGGCCGCTGTCGATGCGCTGCAGGCCGGCCTGACCGATGAGCGCGCCGTTCGCGAGCAACTCCACCGCCCACAGACCGTGGCCGTGCTCCTGCCAGTGGTCCCTGACGTCGGCGAGAATCGTAGCGGCCCGTTCGCGCGGCGCGGGACGTCCCGCGGGCAGAGCGCGCATGGTGACCGGGTTGGTCAGCACGACGCGGGCCCAGTCGGACTCGTCGGCGGGACAGAAATGTCGCAGCAGCAGATGGTCTGTGCGGATGCGCGGCATCAGGGCGACTTGCGGTTGAGCATGCGCGCGTAGGGGACGCTCTCGCGAATGTGCGGCAGGCCGCAAATCCAGGCGACCGTGCGCTCCAGGCCGATGCCGAAGCCGGAATGCGGCACGCTGCCGTACTTGCGCAGTTCGAGGTACCAGTCGTAGGCCTCGCGCGGCAGGCCGATCTGCGCCACGCGCTCCTCGATCAGCGCCAGGTCGTGGATGCGCTCGCTGCCGCCGGTGATCTCGCCGTAGCCCTCCGGCGCCAGCAGGTCGACGCTGCGGCAGAGCCCGGGGCGCTCCGCCAGGGGTTCCATATAGAAGGCCTTGACTGCCGTGGGGTAGTGGTAGACGAAGACCGGGCGGTCGAACTGTTCGGCGATGGCCGTCTCCTGCGGCGAGCCAAAGTCCTCGCCGTGTTCGATGGCCAGCAACTCGCGCTGCTCCGCGTCGTCGATGGTCGGCAGCAGCGCGTGCAGACGCTCGACGGCCTCGTCGTAGCTGATGCGCGGGAAAGGCGCCTGGATGCGCTCCAGCGCCGTCGTGTCGCGCCCGACCAGCGCCAGTTCCTGCGGATGTTTCTCCAGCACCGTCCCGACGACGTGACTGATGAAGCGTTCCTGCAACTCCATCAGTTCTTCCAGCGTGCAGAAGGCGATCTCCGGCTCCAGCATCCAGAACTCGAGCAGGTGACGGCGCGTGCGCGATTTCTCGGCGCGGAAGGTGGGGCCGAAGCAGTAGACCTTGCCGAAGGCGGCGATGTTGGCCTCGTTGTAAAGCTGGCCGGTCTGGGCGAGGAAGGCCTGCTCGCCGAAGTAGTCGATGTCGAAGAGTGTGGTGGTTTCCTCGCCTGCGGCGGGCGTGATGATGGGCGTATCGACCAGCAGGAAGCCCTCGTCATCGAGCCAGTTGCGCATGGCGCTGACGATGGTCGCGCGGATGCGCAGGATGGCCCACTGACGGCTGGAGCGCACCCAGAGGTGGCGCCGGTCCATGAGGAACTCGGTGCCGTGCTCCTTGGGCGTGATGGGGTATTCCTCCGCCGCGCCGACCAGTTCCAGGCGCTGCACGCCGACTTCGTAGCCGCCGGGCAGGCCGGGCGCGCGCTCGTCGCGCCGCACCTCGCCGCTGACGCGAATGGCGGCCTCCTGGGTCAGGCCGCGCGCGAGAGCGAAGTCGTCCTCGTCCATTTCGTGGCGAAAGGCGACGCACTGCACGATGCCGCTGCCATCGCGCAGGCGGATGAAGTGCAGGCGTCCCTTGCCGGTGCGCGCCTGCACCCAGCCCTGCAACAGCACCTGCTCGCCTTCGTGCGCGGCGATGTCGGCGATGCGGATGAGGGTCGGTTCAGGCACGGGCTGCGCTCCTGTGCGCGGGGTTCGGGTGGGGAGTATAGCATGGGCCTCGCCGGTGGCATTGCGATTACAGTGTGATCGACAAAGAGTGCAGACCCCTTATAGAAACTCTGTATTATACTTGAGGTCGATCACTGGCTGATTTGGCGCGATGGAGGACTCCGCAATGTCGGAAAGAAAAATGGCATCTACAACGAACGGAAACCCCGAGGCAACGGATTCGGGATCAGTCGCTGGTACGAAGGCGTCTAGCGAGTCTCATCAGGCTTTCACAAGAACGCGCGACATTGCAAAACCAGGCAATAGAGTAACCGAAGTCTTTGACAGGGCCGGACCCGATAGAGAGAGCAGGGATTCTCTAGATCCGGATGTGATTAACGCCTTGCATGCTGCAGGAGATACCATAAAGTCTGCTGGAGAATTGGCTGGGTCGATAAATCAGATAGGAACGACAATTGTCGGGGCAACAGTTGTCGGCAAAAAGGTGATCGGCACAATCAAAGGCAACAATGACAAGAACTCTGATGACAGTTCAGACCACTTGCAAACTTAGGGTTGCGGCATGTTCAGACCGCGCTGCCACTCACGGGACTTAAGGAGTCCAAGGGTTTCACCTGCACCTACAAGTGGCGGCACCGGTGCCAAACATACTTCGTTTCGTATGAACCAGTCTTCGACGCTCCATACGCCAATTTGGCCGCCAGTCCATTTTCCAAAGGCGACTGAATTCTGTGTGGCAAGGCTGCTACGGAGTCTGTTTGCGATGTCTTCCTTCAACACGATGAAGAGTCCTGCGGCACACTTGTTCTTCTGCAAAGCTCCGGCAAATGCATCAACCGCAGGACGCCCGACGCTAGCACCGCCCTTCACCTGAAACCCGAATAGTGGCTGCTTCCCATTTTCATCTTTGATATCCACATACGCACGGCCGTCTAGCCCACCATCACCAACTTGCCTGAAATTCGGTTGTGCACCGGGTACCAGTCGCAATGCCCAGCGCTCAAACTCGAATGGCGCCGTCTTCGCCAATCGCTCAGCCTGTTCGAAGTTGTAGGGGATGCCGCGGATGTTTGGATCGATACCACATTCTTCACGCAAGCGCCTAGCCATCAGGTCAACAATCATGGGCTCAACATCAATTCCAATCCAGCGTCGATTCAGCGAGTTCGCAGCAACTACGGCGGTTCCACAGCCACAGAATGGATCAAATACAAGATCCCCTTCCTTGCTGCTCGCACGGATGACGCGCTCAAGCAGAGCCAGCGGCTTCTGGGTGTCTAAGCCGGTCAGCTCCTTGCGAGTGGTCGGATACCATCCTGCAGAACTGTAAAGTTGCATGATGTCCGACCAAGTGTTGGAAAGCGGCATCCCCGGACTCTCGTCGAGATATTGTCGCACTATTTTCCCTTTGCGGGATCGCGTCCGGTAGGCCCTTCCATCTTCATCTATGTGCCGAAACCAGTCCTTAATGTATTTTTCCTTGTAGGGTGTGTATTGCCGATTGTAAACGTGTTTCCCGTATTTCTTGGCGTATGCAAGTAGCAACTCGTGTGACTTTACGGGCTTCTTTCCCGAGGCTCTCCCCCCGGATGGCGTACCGTAGTTCCAGACAATTTGGCTGATCACATTTTTGGAACCAAAGATCGCATCCATCAACAACTTCAGATAGTGCCCGGCTGTCGGGTCACAATGCAGATAGATGCTGCCAGTTTCTTTCAGCAGCGAACGACAGGCCAACAAACGGGCAGCCATGTAGACCAAATACGCCCGTAGGCCGGTACGCTCACCCATCACGATCGTGACGAAATCAATCAATGTATCAACCGCTTGCCGCACATCCACATCGTGAGTGCCAATAAAATTTAGAGCCTGAACCTGCTCATCTGACCACTTCCACGTATCCCGGAATACGGTGGCTTGGGCCTTTCCTCCCACATTCATGTTGTAGTTGCGTTTGGAGTTAAAGGGAGGATCCAGATAAATCAAATCTACGCTGTCTGCTGGCATTTCTTCGCTAATGACGCGAAGACAATCACCAAAGAAAAGCGTGTTGTCAATTGCTCTTGCTGAATTAGGCATGACGCTCCGGCCACATTTTGATCATATGAAGATTACATTTTAGCCATTTCCAAAAGAAGCCCGCGGTTTGACTAGCCTTTTGGTTCTGGCTACCTGCGAGTCTGCGCCCCTCACCACTGACCCACCCTGAGCGGCAGGGGATCGACCGTCCAGGCCATGCGGTCGCAGAGGCGTTGCAGCAGATCTATGCGTACTTTTGCATACGCCGGATCATGCCAGCGGTTGTGCGTCTCCCGCGGGTCGGCCTCAAGGTCGTAGAGCTCGCCGGTCTCCAGGCCATGCGCCAGCACCAGCTTGTGCGTCTCCGTGCGCAGCATGGTCAGCTGCGGGCCCGGCGAGCCGTGCCAGGGCATCGCGTTGTAGTACTCGCAGTAGACGTCCGCGCGCGGCGCGGCGGGCTCGCCCTGCCCCGTCAGCAGCGGCCAGAGCGAGCGGCCCTGCATGCCCGGCCAAACGGGCTCGCCGGCCGCTTCCAGCAGCGTCGGCGCCAGGTCGACCAGCTCGCTCAGGTCTTCGCAGACGCCCGGCGCGATCGTCCCCGGCTGCGAGACGATCAACGGCACGTGGATGGCCGGGTCGTAGAAATAGGGGCCCTTAAGGTAGATGCCGTGATCGCCCAGCATCTCGCCGTGGTCGGACATGAAGATGACGATCGTGTCCTCCAGCTGACCCATGCGCTCCAGCGCCGCCAGCATGCGCCCCACCTGCTCGTCGATCAGGTCGACCATGGCCCAGTAGGCCGCCGTCAGCAGGCGATGGTCGCGTTCGCTCATGTCGGCGAAGGGGAAGTAGCCGGGGTTGTTGTAGGCGGCGAGGTGGTCGATGGCCTGCCAGGGCGGCTTGTCCGCCAGTTCACCGGCCCGCCAGTTGGGCAGAGGGATGTCGTCGAGGATGTCCAGGTAGCGTTGCAGATACTCCGGCGGCGGGTCGAAATCGTGGTGCGGGTCGAAGATGTTGACGGAGAAGAGCCAGGGGACGCCGCTGGCCTCATGCGCCTCGATGAAGTTGATCGCCTTCTGCGCGCACCAGGTCGTCTGGTGGTGTTCGGCCGCTACGCCGCTCTGGATGTGGCGCGAATGGGGCGAGGGCCTCACTTCTCCGGTCTGTCCGCGCTCGCGCAGCCAGTGGAAATACTCGTTGCTCGGCCAGTCGTCCGGGCGCGGATGATGCGACCAGTGGAACTCGTCGTAGCCGTCGTCGATGCGCCGCTCGCTGCCAGGGGTGACCCCGGGGTGACAGGCGGAGAGGTGCAGCTTGCCGGCGAGGCCGCAGGTATAGCCGGCGTCGGCCAGCAGACGCGTGACGAGCATCTCGTCGGGTGGGATGGACTGGCCGTTCTGGCGGCAGCGGGTCGTGCGCGGGTAGCGCCCGGTCAGAAAGGAGGCGCGGCTGGGCGTGCAGACCGGGCTCTGGCTGAAGGCATGGGTGAAGCGCATACCGCCGGCCGCCAGACGGTCGAGATGCGGCGTCCGAACGAAGTCGTTGCCCTGGCAACCGAGCGTATCATGGCGTTGCTGGTCCGTGCAGATCCACAGGATGTTGGGCCGACGGGTTCTCATGGTCACTCCGGAATGCGCAGGTCCACTGGCAGGTTGTCGCCTCCGGTTTTACCGTAACGCCGCCACAATTCCCCAAACTCCCGACGCATCGGGGCCACGCCCTGCCCCGACGCCTGCCATCATCCCGCCGGCAACCGCCCCGCCCAGGGCGGTAGACGTTCGGCGCGCGGAATCAGCCCGTTCCGGGTCTCGCGCAACGCCGGGTTTATTGCGAATCTTCACCATAAAACTGCCCTGGATTTCGGCACATTGGCCCTGACTGGCCATGCCCCGTCTGATAGACTGAAATTATGGTTACCTACGATTCTGCAAACGCACATTTTGACTATCCCGACGTCACGCGGCACTGGTCGCCCTTTTCCGGCCAGCTTGCCGGCGGCGATTCGCTCGTCACGCTCTTCAACCAGGGCTGGCAGCTTGCCGACGACGTCGACAACGAGGAGTTCTGGCTCAGCGGGGCGCGCCCGGTCACCGTTTGCCACATGACCCTGACCCGCGACGGTGAAGTCCTTAAGTTGCCGGTCTTCGCCAATCCCTTCGTGCGCAGTCTGCTGCGCCGCCGCGAAAAGGACTCGCCCTCCCTGGGCGACGGCGTCAGGGCCTGAGGGTCGGCAGGGACAGGTTGCGCAGGCGCTGCGGCAGCAGGGGCTCCAACAGCCTGCGCTCTGCCGCCGAAAACGGTCGCAGGCGCCACAGCAGCAGCGCATACAGGGCGCCGCCGATTAGCAGCGCCAGCGCCGCCGACAGCGGCCACAGGCCGGCCAGGACCAGCAACAGCAACGCCGTCGCCAGCGCGGGCCGCCACAGAATGTCGCCCCAGGGCAAGGGCCCCAGCGCCCGCTGCAGCAACCAGACAAATGGCAGGAGCAGAATGACCTCCGAGGCAATGGTGGTCAGCGCGGCGGCCTGGTAGCCGTAAGTCGGTACCAGCAGCAGGTTGGCCACCACGTTGAAGCCCACCGCCAGCAGAAAGGCGCGGGTGATGCGCCGCTGCAGGTCCAGCGCGATGAGCGCGTACTGCAGGAAACTGTTGACCCAGCCGACCGGAATGCTCCAGATCATCAATTGGGTGGCGATCGCGCCATCCGGCAGATACTGTGCGCCGCCCAGCAGGCTGGTCAGCGCCCAGGCCAGGGCGGTGAAGAGCGCCGCCAGCGGCAGGGCCAGAATCAACAGCAGCTTGACGCCCAGTACGCAGGTGCGTTTCAGCGTCTCCCGGTCTTCCTGCGCCTGGCGCGACATGACCGGCAGCAGCGCCTGGGTGAAGAAGGCTGGAATGATGTTCAGCGCCGCCACCCATTTGTAGGCCACGCTGTACAGGCCGAGCATGCGGGCGCCATGAAGGGCCTCAATGATCAACACGTCCACCTGGAAGAAGATCGTCGCCAGAAAATGGTTGGCCAGCAGCGGCCAGCTGGCGCCGGTCATGCGTCGCATCAGGGGCAGTTCGGGTCGGCCGGATGCCATGCCGCGCAGCAGCGGGCGCGCGCCCAGCGCCAGCAGGACCAGGGTCAGCAGGTTGGTCACAATGCTGACGGCAGCCAGCCCCACGACGCCGGCGCCGGCCAGCAACACGAAAAGCCCAAACACCGTTTTGCTTATCGTGGCAATGCTGGTGACGGCGGCCGGGAATTCGGCGCGCTGGAAGCCGTAGAAAAGCGAGGTCAGGCCCTTGGCGAGGCTGCCGGGGAAGATGCCCAGGTAAAGCAGCACGATGGTCAGCAGACCGGCTTCGCCCAGCGGCGGCGCGATGAGTTGCTGTCGCGCCAGCAGGAAGGCTGCCAGCAGCAACAAGCCCGCAAGGGTCAGCGCGAGGCGCAGGGCGCTGCTGCTCACCAGAACCCGCAGCGCCCGCGTCGGATCGCGCGCCACCTCACGCGTCAGCCAGACGTCCAGGCCGAAATTGCTGAGAATATCGAACCACAGGAAAATGAAACCCGCATAGAAATAGACGCCCGCGTCCGTGGGGCCCAGGATGCGCAACATCACCAGGGCGAAGGCGAAGTCAATGCCGCGGTTGAAGAGATTGACCAGGATTGGCGCGACGCTGTTGCGGGCCACCCGGGCCACGTCGCTTTCGGCCCGACGGGTCAGCAGGCACCAAACCCAGTAACCGGTCAGAAAGATGATCAGGGCCGCACCGATCACGGAACCGAAGAAGCCGATCTGGAAGTTGGCCGGACTGAAGGTCATACGCAGTTGCAGCGGGCGGCCCTCCGCCAAGTCGGAACCGAATCGGGCTTCCAGCGCCGCCCGATCCAGGGTTACGCCCTGGAAGTTCTCCAGCACCAGCGCGACCGGCAGCTCCAGCTCTTCTCTGACGTCGGCGTCAGCCGGTCGCACCCAGGCGCGCCAGCCCGGCATCCAGGTCTCGCTGACCACCAGTTGGCTCATCGCTTCGGCGGGCAGGGCGAACTGCAAGACTTTTTCGCGACCGCTTTCCCGCAGGATTTCAACCGGCAGCGACTCCGGCAGTGCGTCAGCCTGCAGGGGAGACGCTGTGGTCGTCAGCCAGGCCAGGGGATACGCGGGCAGTTCATAGATGCGCAGGGCCGGGTCTTCCCAGGCCAGCGAAGCGCCTGGCGGCAACTGCGCCTGAACGTCGAACGCCGCCTCCGTGATCAGCCAGCGCGTGCCAGTCAGGGCCAGACGCTGCCAGTCCACTGCGGCCAATTGGTCGACGTAAAGCGGCGCCACGCGGTTGTAGGGCAGTTGCCGCTGATCGACGATGCCCTGCATGAAATCCACATATTGCCGCGGAATGATGCTCTCGTAGCCGCGGATATCGCGCAGGCCATGCACCATGCCGCTGTTGGCGGGCAGAATGGCCCGCTCCCCTTCCAGGGTGGTGTAGCGCCAGGTGCCGGGCCGACCCTGCAACCACTCGATAGCCGGCGGCGTGAATTCCAGCAGCGCCGGATCGGCGGCGGTGTGAAAGCCGCCGGACGCCAGCATCAGGTCCAGCGCCAGAAAACAGGCGGCCGCGACCTGCCAGGCGCGAGACCGCAGGTTACGTCCGGCCCACAGCAGGATGAGCCCGGCGCCCAATGCCACCAGAGAAAAGATGAGAAAGTTGACCGCCTGATAGCTGGCGAAGACGCGGGCATCGGGAAAGACGTGGTCCGCCAGCGCCAGCGCGCGAAACGCGCGTTCCACCAGAGGTTCCAGTTGGGCGAAAAAGAGCCGCAACACCAGCAGCCCCGCCAGAGTCGCCAGTCCCAGGGCTGTCAGCGCCAGTCCGAGCCGCCTGCGCCAGGCATCGTCGACGCCGGAGACCAGACGTTCGGCGCCAAGGCCGGCCAGCACCGCCAGACCCAGGCTCACGGCGAAGACCCAGCGGAATGGCGAGTGCAACTGGTCGATGCCCGGCAGCAGCCAGAGCAGTCGATAGCTCGGCAGACCGAACATGAAGCTCAGCCCCGCCAGGGTCAGCAGCAGAAAGAACAGGGTCAGTCCGCGCGTCTGGCTCCCCCGGCGCAGGTTGCCCAGGGCCAGGGCGGCCAACGCCAGGGTGAGCAGGCCGCTGTAGAGCGCGGCCTCCACGTAATTCTTTATGCCCCATTCGGTCGAACGCAGCGGGACCAACTGGCCGTTGAAGACGTCGGTCACGCTGTGTTGGGCCGGGCTGCCATAGAAATTCGGCAGCAGGAACTGGATGACGTCGCGCGGCGGGTGCGCCCAGCCAGTCACCTGCTCGTAGGATGCCGAACCGCTGCGGAAATTCATGCCGGCAAATTCGACCAGCGGCAGCAGTTGCAGGGCGGCTGTCGCCATGCCGATGAGCACAACGGCCAGCAGCCAGGGGACGGCGGCCACCGCTTCGCTCAGGCCGACGGCCTGCCAACGCTGCAACAAACGCGCCAGGCCCCAGATGCCCGCGACCAGCAGTACGTAATACGTCATTTCGGCGTGACCGGCCATCAGCACAAGGGTGAGGGCCAGCGCAGCAAAGGCCGTCCACAGCGGGCGCGCCGGTCGACCGGCCAGGGTCTGGTTGCGCACACAGAGGTCGATTAGCAGGAAAAGCAAGGGCAGCCAGGTCGCCGCGGCGAGGATCATCGGGAAGACCGCGCCAATCACCAGAAAGGCCGACAGCTGCCAGGCCAGCGCGGCGATAACGCTGCCGAATCGCCCCGTTCGCAGGCCGCGCATGAAGGCGTACATGCCGGCACCCGCCACCCAGAGATGGAAGACCGTGAACCAGCCATAGGCCAGCCACAGGGGCAGGATGTAGTAGATCAGACTGAAGGTGTAATGCCCTGAATGCTGCCCGGCGGCGAGGAAGGGAATGCCGCTGAACTGCCGCGGATTCCACAGCGGCACCTCACCGGCTTCCAGACTTTCGCGCAGAAACTGCTTCCAGGGATAGTTCTGCAACACCAGGTCGGAGACCAGGGCGTTGTGCGGCAAGGCCGGCGCGCCGACTTCCTCACGATAGCTGGCCCAGGGCTCAAACTGGTAGAGATTGTCCGCGGGTAGCAGGGTGCGCCCGCCAAGGGTCTGCTGCCAGAAGAGCAGCAGCGGCGGGATCACAAGCAGCAATAAAATGCGCAGGTCCGGCGCGAAACGTCGCAGCATGGGCTCCGATTAACCCGGCCAAAGGAAGCGCCGCATGCGCCATCTTACATGACGCGCGCGTTCCTGTCGCCCGTGCCAATTATTTGGATACTTACTGCTCTAAATCTATAAGGTTGGGACTGGTCAATTATTGTGAGTTGCACTCTTCATGAATTAGACTCACCACTTTCTGAGCCTTGACAAAATAGCTTTTGAGATTTCCTAGCGTAAGATCTGAACTGCCCCCGTGAACAATGTTGTTTCTATTGCTGACTATACTGTCCAAGGCATCGCTTAGTTCGTCGTCCAGTTGACCTTTGATGTTTTCTTTCCAATCACTGCTGAATTCAGCAAGCAACCTCAGAGTGTTTTGGTAGCTTGGATTTAAAGTGCGATTCAGAATTCGCTTCATGTTTATATCTACAAATGCAGTTATGTGTGCTTCTTTGGCAATCGTTTCCAGAGACAGTCGGGATTGGATGTACTCTTACAGGATGATCTTTATTGAGGCTTCAATGTAACCAGAAGTCATGACACACAAATAGTAAGTAAAATGAGCCTTAATCTCTTCATCGACTTCCTCCAGCACAGCTATTTCATCGGCGTGTCTGTACAGTTGACAAAGTCGGTTGAAATGATCTTCAATGTCCGAGTGCATTAATTGATCTGCTTCGCAAGTGCGAATGCTTCATTGGCAAGTGTGATTCTGGTCCTCACGTTTCGTGTTTGTGATGTTCCCCTTGACACCGCCTTCGAAAAATCTGGGTTCTCGACCAACTGATCGTAACACGCGCGAATCACGGGCTGTATAGCATCTCTCTCCCTAGCCTGAGCAATACCTACCATGACCGCTTCTGTCACGGCCGCATTCCTTCGTCCGTAAGGACGGAACGCATCTTCTCCAATGTCACGCAATATTTCTTCCGCAGTTCCCTCAAAAATGCATCGCATTTTGCCTTCATCCATTTCGTCCAAATCTCGATTGTGGGACATGAATGCATTTAAGAAAATTTTCATCGGTGATGCATACCGTTCTACAGCGGTGAAATACAGCGCAAAGAAGCGCAAGATAAGCTCTTCATCTCTTTTCCTTCTGTCAGGTCTAGAAGAGCCTCCATACAATGCTCGCCACGAATGAAATTGGTTTAGCTCTTGAATCAAATTGTTGAATCCCCCTTGATAGACTGCGGCTCTGATTTCTTGATCTGACAACTGCGAAGCTTCAGTGTTCAGTCTTTCAAAGACAAAATATTTTCCACTTCCTCCATCATCTGGCTTATCTTGACGAATAATTGTTGCGTGAATGATAGAGTTTTCTAATTTCCTCCTATAATTTTCTTCCAATTCTCGAAAGGTCAGACCAACAAACTTTTGTTCTATCCCTTCGCCCTGTAAGTCAAACTCCTTTTCCTCTTCACTACCGAAAGCAGCTTTGCCATTGAGAAACGATTGCAATGTTCGTAAGCGTTGTTGACCATCAATTACCTCATAAATTTCGCTGTCCTTGTCTCTGTATAAGAATATGCCCGGCACAGGCAAACCAACCAGCAGGGACTCAATAAAGCGACTGGCACGTTCTTTAGGCCATACAAATTCTCGTTGAAACTCTGGAATCTCTATGTCTCCATTGTCCAGACGACGAACCAACCCGGCAACGTCATAGTCGGCTCCGTAGCTATTAATTGAGAACTCTTGCATCCCAACTGTCTCTCTTGCGCCGGAGATTCTTTCCACAAACATTTCAGCACTCTTATTTCTGTTCATCCTTACCCCACCATGTCCGCCTTTGTGCCAAGACGACTAGCGATTGTAGTGTTGTGGCTGTCATCTATCAAGCAGCAAATGCTAACCTCAATTGCAAGTCCCAGATGAGTCATTTTTGTGCCCACAATTCATCATGAAAACCAGTGACATTCTATGTGCCGCCTTGAGTCCCCGCCCCTGCCCCGCTACACTGGACGTACAACAAACGGGGACAGTCCCATGCCGGAAGTCCGCAGGGTTGACGACGACAACCTTGAGCAACTGTTACTCGGTAACGAACCTGTAATGTTGCTGCTGGCCGGTGGCGCCGGCCTGCGCGGCGACTTCGTCACCGCCTTTCGCAGCGCCGTCGCCGAAGAGCCGGACATGCACTTCGTGCAGGTCGACCCGAACGCCAACCCGCGCGCCGCGGCGCTCTTTCAGGCCGAGGGCAGCCCGCTGCTGATCGGCTGGTACTGCGGCGAGACCGTGCTGCGCCGGGCCAAACCCTGGGGCAGCGACATGCCCCTGGCCATTGAGCGCATGAAGGACCGCGTCGCCGAGCTCAATCCCGCGCCGCCGCAGGAAGAAGAAACGCCAAAGCAGACCATCGTGGAGGCCACTCCCGTCGCCGTGGGGGACGAGGACTTTCAGGAACAGGTGATCGACTGGCCCCTGCCCGTGCTGGTCGATTTCTGGGCGGAATGGTGCGGCCCCTGCCGCATGGTGGCGCCCGTCCTGGACAAACTGGCGGCGGAATACGCCGGGCAGATACGCATCGCCAAGGTCGACGTGGACGCCAACCCCGGCCTTTCGGCCCATTTCGGCATCCAGAGCATCCCGACCCTCATGATCGTCAAGGACCGCAGCATCGTCTTCAGCCAGCCCGGCGCCCTGCCGGAACCCGCCCTGCGCAGCCTCGTGGAACAGGTCATCGCGCTGGACGTGCCGGCCGAAGGGACGCAGCAGGCGCCGGCGTGACGCTGCAACTTGTCCTTTTCGATATCGACGGAACACTGCTGGATGGCCACGGCATCGGCCGCGCCGCCACGCGACGCGCCATGCTGGAACTCTTCGGCACGATCGGGCGGCTGGATACGCACAATTTTGCCGGCAAGACCGACTGGGGCACGCTCTGCGAGATCCTGGGCCGCGACGAGGGTGACATCGGCCGTCACATGCCCGCCTACGAGGCCAGCATTGAACGACACATGCGCGACCTCGCGCCGGAGTTTGAGTTAAATCCCCTGCCAGGTACCATGGAAACGGTCCAGGCCTTGCGCGACCGGCCGGACTTCATCATCGGCATCGTGACCGGCAACGCCTCCGTCACCACGCCCATCAAGCTGGCCGGCGCCGGCTTTGACCCGGCCTGGTTCCCGGTGCGGGCCTGTGGCAGCGAGGCCCCCAGTCGCAACGATCTGCCTCCGCTCGCCCTGCAGCGCGCCCGCGCCCACAGCGGCCAGGAGATCGCGCCGCAGGACGTGACCGTGGTCGGCGACACGCCCGCGGACGTCGCCTGCGCCCGGGCTCTCGGCGCCCGCGCGGTGGCCGTGACGACCGGCTTCAGCACGCGCGAGGCGCTGCTGGCCGCCGGGCCCGATCATTTGCTGGATGACATTTCGGAGTTGCTGCCCCTGTGCGGGGTGAATTCCGTCGTCTGAGCGCCGGGGCTCAGGCTTCCCCTTCGACCACGACGACTTGCAGGCGGCCCGGTCCATGCACGCCCAACACCAGGTTCTTTTCAATGTCCGCGGTGCGACTGGGACCGGTGATGATGCAGAGGTTGCTGCGGGTGCCCAGGTGGGACAGGTCGTCGGCGCGTTGCTGCGCCACCCAGGTCTCCAGGCTCGGCAAGAGCTGTTCCTGACGCAACAACACAATGTGCTGCGGTGGCAACAGGGTCGCCAGGCGGCCCATGCCGGGCGCCGTGCTGACCACCAGCGAGCCCGTGGCCGCGATGGCCGCGTCCGCGCCGCTGATGGCGGCCTCCGCCGCCTCGCAGGCCTCCCGGTTGTCAGGCGTCGCCTGCAACGCTTCGACGCCGGCGTCCTCGAGAGCCAGGGAAAGTCCGGGCAGCGGAATGTGCGGCCAGTCCCAGGTCAGGGCGCGGCGCGCTCCGCTTTCCGCCAGCAGCGACAGCACCTTGTCCAGGGCGGCTTCCTCGTCCGCGACAACGTAGACCTCGCCCTGCAGGCGTTCCAGTTCCTTCCTGAAGCGGGTCAGCAATCCTTCTGGTGACTCGTCGTCGAGAATCGAAACCGGCTGATACGTTTCCGGCCGCGCTGGCGCGTCCGGCAGACCGTCGCGGGCCTCGCGCAGACGGGTGAGGATTTGCGCGCGGGCCTCGCTCATGAGTCCCCGTCCTGATCCGACTGCCCGTCGCGTTCGCGGCGCCACCAGTCATGGAAGGACTCCTGCGGGAAAGGCGGGAAATCACGGTGCTCGGTCCATGCGCCTAGCGGGCCCGGCAGGTTGCGCAGTTTCCCGTCTTCACCGGAAAAGGCACCGCTCAGCGCGGCGCTGACCTTGCGCCCGGTCTCATAGAGCAGCGGATGGCTGAAGCTCCAGCTCCAGGCCTGCATGCCCATGCGCCACAGGGGACTCTGCTCCTGTTGCAGGTCGTGACGCAACCCCAGCAACATGTCCGGGATGTTGATGTCCACCGGGCAGGCCTCCTTGCAAGCCCCGCAGAGGCTGCTGGCAAAAGGCAATGGCGTGGCGTTCTCCACACCGGTGAGCAATGGCGTGATGACCGAGCCGATCGGCCCGGGGTAGACCGCGCCGTAGGCGTGGCCGCCCACGTTCTGGTAAACGGGACAGGTGTTCAGGCAGGCGCCGCAGCGGATGCAGGCCAGGGCCTCCGAATACTGCGTGCCATAGATGTCGCTGCGGCCGTTGTCCACCAGAATGACGTAGTAGTGTTGCGGGCCGTCGCCTTCACCCTCCAGGGCCGGCCCGTTGTAGAGCGTGCTGTAGACGGAGAGTTGCTGACCGGTCGCGCTGCGCGCCAGGGTCTGCACAAGGGTGGCGTAGTCCTCCCAGGTAGGGATGACCTTCTCAATGCCGACGATGGCGACGTGCACCGGCTGCAGCGCCGTGCCGAGCCGCGCGTTGCCCTCGTTGGTGGTGATGGCGATCGTTCCGGTCTCGGCGATGATGAAGTTGCCGCCGGTGATGCCGAAGTCAGCCTCGAAATACTGCCGCCGCAAATGCTGGCGCGCGAAGCGGGTCATGACCTGGGGATCGATGTCGTCTTCCATCGACTCCATGCCCAGTTTCTCGACGAAGAGCTTGTGGATCCCTTCCTTTTTCATGTGCATGATCGGCGCGACAATGTGACTGGGGCGGCTTTCATCCACCTGCACAACGAATTCGCCCAGGTCCGTCTCCAGCATGCGGACGCCGTGCTGCTCAAGGAAGGGCACCAGATGAAGTTCCTCGGTGACCATGCTCTTGCTCTTGACGCCGAACTTCAGGTCGTGGCGCTGGCAAATGTCCAGCACGTGCCGGTTGGCTTCATCGGCGTCCCGCGCCCAGAGCACCTGCCCGCCGCGCGCCGAGATCTGCGCTTCGGTCTGCTCAAGGAGCTCGGGCAATTGGGCCAGGCCGCGCAGACGGGCGCCCCGTCCCTGTTGCCGCAGGGCCTCCGAGCCGGTGGTGGCGGCCATGCTCTTGACGCGCGTCGCGTCGGCGAGCCGGGCGTTGTGGTCCAGCGCAGCCTTCAGTTGTTTGTCCTTCAGGGCGCGGCTGGCGGCCTCGGCAAAACGGTTGGCTTCAAGTCCCACAGGGGCCCTTCACGTTTCTGGTTTCAGGCGGATGCTAACCCGCCGCGGGCCTTGCTGCCAGATTAAAGTCAAGAATGTGAGAAGGTCCTGCGCCCCTCAGCGGCGGCCGACGACGCGCCCCAGCCACACCAGCACCACCGCGCCGACCACGCCGACGGCGATGTTTTCGACGAATCCCTCGCCGACATTGACACCCAACAGGTTCAGCAACAGGTTGCCGACGATGGCGCCGCCCAAACCCAGCAGGACGTTGGCGACCGGGCCGTAGCCACCACCGCTCATAATGTGGCCGGCCAGATAGCCCACGAGGGCCGCAGGCAGCAGCGCGATAATCAGCCCCACTGCTGCTACCCCCAGGCCCACGAGAACCTGAAAGCCCAGCAAGATCAAAACCAGCAGCACGACAAGTGCGACTACGCTCATGGTCCCTTCCCCGTCTCCCCGCAATCTCCAGAGATTCTACGATGAAAAGCTGCAACGGTGGCAAAGTCTGCCGTCGACGCCCCATTCAGGCAAGGGCGGCCACCAGCATTTCCAGCGCAAGACCGGGCCGCAGGACGCCAGTCTTCATGGCAAGATCGTCCGCCTGCAGCTTGCGATGGATGGCCTCCAGGTCCGCCAGTTCAAAAAGCCGCGCCTGCTGCTGCAGCTTGTTCAAGTAACGACCGGGCCGAACGCCCAGCGACTGCGCCAGTCCCTGCGCCGAGCCCTGCAGCAGCATGTGTTCGCGCGTCAGCAACAGACGGCGGAAATGGGTCACGACGGTGGCAAAGAGGATCAGGCCATCGCTGCTGCTGTCCTCGGCCAGCATCTGCTGCAACAACTCCTGCGCCCGCGACGCACGCCGCCCGGCGAGGGCGTCGGTCAGGTCAAAGGTGCGCGCCTCGGCGACCCAGGGGGTCAGCAGCGCCACGTCTTCTTCGTCAATGGCGCGTTCGCCGTCGACGTAACTGGCCAGTTTGAGCAGTTCGTTGTCGACGCGGCGCAGGTCCCCGCGCGTGACTTCCGCCAGCGCCATGGCCGCTGCCCGGCCGATTTCCGCGTCATGGCGCTCCCGCGCCCGGCGCTGAATCCAGCCGCCAATATCCTGAGGCAGCCGGAAGGCGCGCGTGTAGCCGCCGCCATCCTCCTGAGCCAGTTGCACAAAGCGATTGCGCCGGGGTCGGCCGCGACCCGGAGGTTCCAGGTCACGGTGTTCAACGAGGACGAGGCGCGCGGAGGAAGGCAGCCCGGTCAGACCCTCGTAGAGCGCGTCGGCCTCGCGCTTGCCGGCTGCCCCCGCGCCCCTGCGGGTCAGCCAGGAGAGCAGGCCGCGCACGATCACCAGGCGCTGGCCGGCCAGGAAGGGGCTGGTGCTGGCCAGGTTGAGTACTTCGGCAACGCGCACGGTCGCGCCGTCCAGTTCCGTGATGTTAAGGTCGCCGGTATCTTCGGGCATTCGGGCGCGCAGCTTTTGCAACTCTTCTTCGAGCAGCAATTCCTGCGTCCCGTGAAAAACGTAAAAACTGGGGGGCATCACCACGCCGTATTCTTCTCAAGAAGACCCAGTTTGCCGGAAAGCCGCAGACCTGACAAGCGGCGCGCAGGCTGCTAAACTGGAAGCGGTCGCAATTGTGAAACAGGAACGATCCCGATGCGCAGAGTCATCTTCCTGATCTTGTGCCTTGTGCTTGTTGCCGCCTGCCGCCAGGAAAGTACGCCGGCCGCAGAGGCGGACCTGACGATCGACCTGAGGGTCCTGCCGACCGACGCCCGTGTGGGCGAGGCCGAATTCCTGATCAACATCGCCGACGCCGATGGCAGGGCCGTGAGCCCTGAACGGGTGGACGTGCGCGGCGACATGGACCACGCCGGCATGCAGCCGGTCCTGCGCGACGACGTACAGGGTTCCAACGGCCGCTATCGCCTGTCCTTCGAGTGGACCATGGCGGGCGACTGGACGGTGACCGTCAAGCTCAGCTTCGCCGACGACAGCAGTCTGGAAGAGACCTTCGACGTAAACGTCAGTGAAGCCATGGAAGAAGCGACCCCGACTCCGGTACCTGAAGACGGGGAGGGACCGACGCCCATCCCCACCCTGCGCGGCATGGGCGGCATCAGTCGCGGCGGTGCGGCCGCCGAGACGCCCTTTGGCGCCTGGCAGGGCACGCCCGACCGCACGCAACAGGCAATGACCCAGGAAGCGGAGGAAGCGGAGCCGACGCCCATCCCCACCTTGCGCGGCATGGGCGGCATCAGTCGCGGCGGTGCGGCCGCCGAGACGCCCTTTGGCGCCTGGCAGGACCGCTCCAATGACGACGAAACCGGGGAAGAGGAAGAGGAGGGCTAAACCTGCCAGTTGCCATGAACGGCCGGCGCCAGTGAGCAACCTGTATCGTCCCGCCAGTGCGGCGGACGTCCTGCAATGGCCTTTTATCGGACGCTTTCTGCACTGGCGACGGGGCCGCCTGTTTCTGCAGGGCATACTGCTGCTGGCAGCCGTTCTGCTGGTCGTCGACGGACTGACTGGCCCGCAATCTGCCGCGCGAAATCTGGCCACAGTCGCGCCCTGGGTGCACTATCGCGGTCTGGTGGTGCTCATTCTGCTGCTGGCGGGCAACCTCTTCTGCATGGCTTGCCCCTTCGCCCTGCCGCGCACACTGGGTAAACGCTTCAGCCGCGGCCGCAGTTTCCCGCGCTTTCTGCGCAACAAGTGGCTGGCCCTCGCCAGCCTCTTCACGCTCTTCCTGCTTTACGAATGGCTAGACCTTTGGGCCAGCCCCTGGCTGACGGCCTGGCTCATCATCGCCTACTTCGTCGCCTCTTTCCTGCTGGAAGTCGCCTTTCGCGAATCGGCCTTTTGCAAGTACGTTTGCCCGCTCGGCAGCTTCAACTTCGTCTATGCCACCAGCGCGCCGACGCAGATCGCGGTGAAGGACGCGGAGATCTGCCGTCACTGCGTCGGCCACGAGTGCGTCAACGGCAGTTACGCCGCGGCGCCCATGGTCCGTCTTGACGACATCCCCGGTGGTGGCCAGCTCGAGGTGCAGCACGGACCGCAGGGTACGCCGGGTTGCGGTACCTCACTGTTCGCACCGCAGATCCGCAGCAACCTTGATTGCACGCTTTGCCTGGACTGCGTACGCGCCTGCCCGCACGACAACATCGGCCTGATGGCGCGCAGGCCCGGACGCGAGCTCTTGCAGCCCGGCGCGTGGCCGCAGCGCCTTGAAGTCTCGCTTCTGGTCATCCTGCTGGCGGCGATGGGGCTGACCAACGCCTTCGGGATGGTGTCACCGGTCTACGCCCTGCAGCAGTCCCTTGCGGAGACCCTTAAACTGCACAGCGAGTTGATCGTGCTGCTGCTGGTCTTTGGTGTGACCAGCCTGCTGGTGCCTGCACTGCTCACGTTGCTGGCGGCGCAACTGGGACGCCTGCTCAGTGGCTCGCGGCGCAAGCACAATCTGCGCAGCACCGTGGCCGCCTTTGCGCCGGCCTTTGTGCCGGTCGGGCTGGGCGTTTGGATCGCCCACTACAGCTTTCATCTGCTGCTTGCGCCCTTCAGCTTCATCCCCGTGTTGCAGGAGTTTCTCGGCCAGGATGGAGACTGGGCGCGCTTCGGCTCCAGTCTGGACGAGACCCTGATCGGCCTGGTGCAACTCGTCGCCATCGCCGGCGGCCTGGTGTGGAGCCTGCTGATCGCGCAACGGGCGGCTGCGCGTATGTACCGCCGCGACGCTGTGCCGGGTATGCTTCCCTGGGCGCTGTTGTTGCTGGCCATCGCCTTTATCGCCGTCTGGATCTTCAGCCAGCCGATGGAAATGCGCGGTTCAATTCTGTTCTCCTGACCCCCCTTGCCGGTCCGCTCATGGAGGCCCGCCATGAACGTCATCACCGTGTTGCTCGACAGCCTGAACTTTCACGCCCTGCAGGCCTACCAGGACACCCACGTCCAGACGCCCAATCTCAGCCGCTTCGCGGAACGGGCCGCCGTTTTCGACAACCATTTCATCAGTTCCGCGCCCTGCATGCCGGCGCGGCGCGAACTCTTCACCGGCCGCCAGGAATTTCTGTGGCGCGGCTGGGGCCACGTCGAGCCCTGGGACCGCCATCTGGCCGCCGAGGCCGGCGCCGCCGGATGCGTGACACAGATGGTCACCGACCACTACCACTACTGGGAAGACAAGGCGCACGGCTACTTCGAGCCTTTCCACGGCGTGGAATTCGTGCGCGGCTCCGAAAACGACATGTGGGACACGGCGCCGGTGGACGACGCGCCCGGCTGGGCGCGGGCCATCAATCGCGGGCGCCGCGGCAGGAGCCGCCACTATGACGCGCGCGGCACCCAGTATTTCGCCAACGCGCGCAACTGGGAAATCGAAGAGGAGTTCCCGGCGGCCCAGGTCATGTGCCGCGCGGCGGACTGGCTGGAAGCCAACCGCGAGCACGAGCGCTTTCTGCTATGGGTGGAGTCCTTCGACCCGCACGAGCCCTTCCACGTGCCGGAGCCCTACCGCAGTCTCTACACGGGCGGCATCGACAACCCGGACTACAACCCCTGGCCGCCTTATCAGGAGCCCGAGGAGACCAGACGCTTCGTGCGCGGCGCTTCCCCCGACGAACTGGCCTGGATCCGCGCGCAGTACGAGGGCAACGTCACGATGGTCGACGCTTGGCTGGGCAGACTGTGGAACCGCATGGACGAACTGGGATTGTGGGACAACACGGCCGTCATCGTCACCACCGACCACGGTCACGATCTCTGCTACAACGGTCTGGACAACCCCACCATCTGGGCCAAGGACTTTCCGCATCCGGAATCGCACGCGCGCATTCCCCTGATGATCTGGCACCCGCAACATCCAGGCCAGGGCCGCCGCATTCAGGCCCTGACCAACGCGCTGGACGTCAACGCGACGATGCGCGACATGATGGAGATCGATGAACCGGAGGGGCCGCATGGGCGCTCGTTGTTGCCTTTGCTACGTGGCGAAACTGACAGGCATCGCGATCTGCTGCTTTACGGACGCTTCGGCGATGGCGTGGTCGTCAGCGACGAAAACTGGACCCTGACCCAAAGCTCGCGAGACGATGGTCCGCTCTACTGGTACTCGACCACCGGCCTGAACACCTCACCGGTCATGACCAGCGGCTGTTTCATCCCGGGGGTGGAAGTTCCGCAGTGGCGCGTGCCGGCACAGCCGCACACCTGCCCGGACTTCCTCTGGAGCCGCGAGGAGTTCTCGCTCACGCCCCGCAACCTGCATGCGCAGGAACCGGCGCAGGTGCGGCGCATGCAGGAGCTGCTGCGCGCCGGCCTTGCGGAGTGCCAGGCGCCACCGGAAACCCTGGCGAGGCTGGGGCTGGGCTGACGCTGCCTTGAAGGACCGGTTGGTCTCCTACGGTGAACTGGCGCGGGTCTTCCTGCGCCTGAGCGTCACGGCCTTTGGCGGCCCGGTGGCGCACATTGCGCTGGCCGAGGACGAACTGGTTACCCGGCGCCGCTGGCTGACGCGCGACCACTACCTGGACCTGATCGCCGCCGCCAACCTGATCCCCGGCCCCAACTCCACCGAGGTGATGATTCACGTCGGTCACAGCCTTCGCGGCATTCCCGGCGCGCTGCTGAGCGGCCTCTGTTTCATTGGCCCGGCCTTCCTGATCACCCTGGCCCTCAGCGTCCTGTACGTTAACAGCGGGGCTCTGCCGGAAGTCGCAGCGCTGTTTCGCGGCATCCAGCCGGTCATCGTGGCCGTAATCACCGGCGCAGGATGGCGCCTGCTGCGCAGCGCCCTTCAGGGACAAACGCTCTGGCTGCTTTTCACAATCAGCGCCGCGCTGCTGGCCGCCACGGAATTGCCGGAGGTCCTGGTCATGTTGCTTACGGGGTTGCTGCACGTGGCCTGGCAGTCCCGCGCCACCAGGGCCCTGCCGGCCTTTTTGCTCACCGGCCTGCCGGCCTTGCCCGGTCAGGTCTTGCTGGTAGCGGGCACGCCGGGCCTGGGCGAGCTGTTCCTTTATTTCCTGCGTATCGGCGCCATCCTCTTTGGCAGCGGCTATCTGCTGGTGGCCTACGTCCAGCAGGACCTGGTGGTCAGTTATGGCTGGCTGGGCGCGCAGCAACTGCTGGACGCCATCGCCATCGGCCAGACGACTCCGGGCCCGGTGCTCACGACCTCCACAGCCATCGGCATGATCGTTGCCGGGCTGCCCGGCGCGCTACTGGCCACCCTGGGGATTTTCCTTCCTTCCTTCATCTTCGTCATGCTGAGCGCGCCATTCATCCCGCGCCTGCGGCAAAGTCAGCCGGTGCGCGTCTTTCTGGGCGGTGTGCATGCCGCCGTCGTGGCGGCCATTCTGGTCACGCTGCTGGACCTGGGGCGCACAGCCATGACCGACAGCGTCGGTCAACCTTGGCTGCCGGGGATGGCGCTTTGCGCCTTGTCCCTTGTGGCGCTCATCCGGCTGCGGGTCAACGCCACCTGGCTGGTCCTGGTTGGTGGCGTGACGGGTCTGGTGTTGCATTTGGCGGGACAGTAGGGGCGGGCCTCAGGCGCCGCTGCCCCCGAAAAAGTCGGCGCCCAGCGGCGCTTGATAACCAGTGAGTTCAGCGTAGCCGTAACCCGAAACGTCACCCTCAATCCCGATCGCGCCTTCCCAGTAGACGACGCTGCTGCTGTGCAGTTCCTGATCCGCCAGCAGTGGACGCAGCGTGAATTGCAGGGGAGATGCACCGTTCAGGTGTACGCGCCAGCCCGCGGGATAGGTTGCGCCGCTGTGCGGGCTGGTCCATCGGCCGGTCGTCTCAACCTGGAAATCGGCCGGCGCGATCTGTCGCGTACTGCCATCCGCCTCGACAAGAAAGACGGCCGAGCCGCCGCCGCCGTAATGGCGTTCGGCGCCATCGACGAGGCGCAGCCAGCCGAGTGACATCTCGCGCCCGTCATCGAATATCAGCGCGAACCAGTCCCAGCCGACGACGTCATCCGTCAAGGTCTGCGTGAAGAATTCATGGTCCATCCACGACTCGCCCTGCACGGCGAAGGGTTCGCCATCGAGCGTGAGTGTGCCGCGGGTCGCCAGGCGCGGGATGGAATAGTAGTAGCTGGCCTGGTGCGGCTCGGTACCCTTGCGACTGTAGCCCTCTACGCCACGCAGTCGGGGCGGCTTCACCTGTTCAAGCGTGAAGTCGATGGAAGCGCCTTCCATGGCGGCGCGCAGACGCATCCGGCTGGCTTCGTCGTTGAGGGCCCGCATATCCAGGTCCTCGAGCCAGATATGCGTTCGGGGTTCGCTTCTTGCCCCGGCGAGGCCCGCGCCCTCACGACTGTAGCGCTGGTCGTGCAGGAAGCGGCCGCCGGCCACGTCCGTTACGGTGAAGTGGGCCATGTAAACCTGGTCACCGCGCCATTCGGAGGAGCCGACCTCGCTTTCGCGAGCCAGCGCGCGACGGAAAATCGTGAACTGGTAGCCGAAGTGGCGGCCGTCATTGCTTTTCAGATTGCCGGTGTAGTACCACCACTCTGTGCCGAAGTCCGGATGCGGCCCGAAATCCGCCGGGAAGTCCCACTCCCTTGGCCCGGTGGCGCTGGAGAAACTTTCGAGACTCTCTTCACTGAAATCCAGCAGCAGGTTGGCTGCCACATCGTCGCCCGTTGCAGAGACGTCCATCTCGATGAGGCTGAGGCCATAGACCAGTATGGCAACAATTGCAATGAGTGTTGCAGCCAGGCGCCGCATGGACGTTTCGCGCTCCCTTTCGTACCCGTTGATTCCACTTTATCATGCCCTGTCCCGCTTCCGGCACCATTGACAGAACTTTCCCCTGCCGCTAACCTGTTGCCGCCAGGGCCTGTAGCTCAGTTGGGAGAGCGCTTCAATGGCATTGAAGAGGGCAAGGGTTCGAGTCCCTTCAGGTCCACTGTTTGCAAGGGGCGTCCTGCTGCCGTAGCACGCTCCGATCCATTCCTTCTTTTCAACCGGCTGAATCAACTTCCGCCGAAGTCAGTTCCAGAAGACGCTGACCCCGGTCGACTACGTGGACCCGCTTCGCACTCCTCTGCTTCACCAGGGCAGCTGAACCAGGCGACGACTGCCGAAAGGTAGTCAAGGTTGTGTTCAGCACTCTGCCATGCAGAAGCTGTATCCGTGCGGGCCAAGTCTCAACTACCCTGGCGGACGCAGACTGCCCGCTATGCAAAATCCAGTTTGCGTACTAATCTTGTGGTATGAAATGTAGGCACATGTAAGGTAACATAAGGATTGCCCTATTCCAATAGGGATAGTTGCAATTCAAGGGTGTTACGCTTGTGAGATACCTTGCTTTCTCTTGAGTCGGGCAAAATGTTTCAGTTGGTGAGGAGGGGGCGGGCCAAAGTGGCCCATGCAGACAAGGGGGCGGGATGAGTCGTCTGGAAGAACTGGCGCGGGAAAACGAAGCGCTGCGAGACCGCTTGTCAGGGTTGAGCGAAGCCAGCCTCCGCATCAACGAGAGTCTCGAATTTGACACGGTTTTGCAGGAAGTGCTGGACTCCGCCCGAACGCTGACCCACGCCCGCTACGGTTTCATTGCATTGATGAAGGGTGACGGCGAGATTCTGAATTTCCTCTTCTCCGGCCTGACTCCGGAAGAAAGCAGCAATCTTCTGGCAATACCTGAGGGGCCCGCGCTGCTCGGGCACCTGCACAAGATTACGGGACCGCTGCGCATCCGGGATTTACACAGTCACATCGCTTCACTTGGCTTGTCCGAGATCCAGTTGCTCACGACCGGGCGCCCCTTTATTGCCTTTCTCGCGTCCCCGCTCCAGCATCGTGACGATCGCGTGGGCACCATCTTTCTGGCCGACAGGGAGGACAGGCGGGAATTCACGGCGGGGGACGAAGAAGCGTTGGTGATGTTTGCCTCCCAGGCGGCGCTGGTCATTGCCCATGCCCGACAGTACCGCGATGAACAGCGGGCCAGGGCCGACCTCGAGACCCTGATCAATACTTCGCCGGTGGGCGTGGCAGTCATCGACGTGGAGACGGGAACGCCGTCCATATTTAACCGCGAGGCGGCACGTCTGGTGGACTCCTTGCGCTCGCCTGGCCAGACGCTGGAAGAACTGCTTGAAATCGTGACCTTTCATCGCGCTGACGGAAGGGAAGTCTCCCTGCAGGACCTTCCCCTGTCCCAGGCGCTTCTGGACGGGGAAACAGTGACGGCCGAGGAGATCTTGCTCACCGTCCCGGAAGGCCGGAGCGTGTCCGTTCTGATGAACGCGACGCCCATCCTCGGGGAAGGCGGGCAACCCGAATCCTGCGTCGTAACCTTGCAGGACATGACGCCCCTGGAAGAACTGGAGCGCCTGAGGGCAGAGTTTCTGGCCATGGTAAGCCACGAATTGCGCACGCCGCTAACCTCCGTCAAGGGGTCGGTCGCAACGCTGCTGGACCCCACTTCCGTACTCAGCCCGATTGAGACCCTTCAACTCCACCGAATCATTGACGTGCAGACGGACCGAATGCGAATGCTGATCAGTGACCTTCTTGACGTGGCACTCATTGAAACGGGCACGCTCTCGGTCTCTCCTGAACCCACCAACGTTGCAGTGCTGATAGATGAGGCGTGTAACACCTTCCAGAGTGGAGGGGACCAGCACCAGATTGACATCAGACTCTCTCCGGACCTGCCCTGGGTCATGGCAGACAGGCTGCGCCTGGTACAGGTGATGGGCAATCTGCTGACCAACGCCGCCAGGAACTCGCCCGGAAACTCCCCCATCAGTGTCAGTGCCGAGCGATACGACCTTCACGTTGCAATCTCGGTTTCCGACGGGGGCAGAGGCATCCCGGCCGAGAGCCTTCCCCATCTGTTTCGTAAATTCTCACGGATCGAGGGCGACGAGCAAGGTGGCGACAGCGGCTTGGGTCTGGCGATCTGCAAGGGTATTGTGGAGGCGCACGGCGGACGCATCTGGGCCAGTAGTGACGGGCCAGGGTTGGGTGCTCGCTTCACCTTCACCTTGCCGGCCTTTGAAGTGACCGGAAAGACCACGCCGTCGACGCCACCTCGACCCTCCAGCACGCCTTCAGACGAGAGATCGGGGGATCGAATCCGGATCCTGGCCGTGGATGACGATCCCTACACGCTCAGATACATTCGGGACACCCTTGCCAGGTTGGGCCACGAACCCCTTGTGACTGACGACCCGATGGAAGTGCAGCGTCTCATGCAAGAGAATCCCCGCCTTGTGTTGCTGGATCTCAAGTTGCCCGGGATCGACGGCATTCAATTGATGGAGGAGATTCACAAAGACTGCGACGTACCGGTGATTTTTCTGTCCGCCTATGGGCAGGATGAACATATCGCAAGGGCATTTGAGATGGGCGCCTCGGATTACCTCGTCAAACCCTTCTCGCCAACGGAACTGGATGCCCGCATCCGCGCCGCGATTCGTAAACTGGAGGCTAACATTCAACCGGAGTCCTACGTCTGTGGCGACCTCAAGATCGACTTCAATGAACGTCGCGTGACCCTCGCGGGCCGTCCGGTCCGGTTGACGGCCATCGAGTACCGTACGCTCGCCGAACTTGCTGCCAATTCCGGCAAGGTATTGACCTATGCGCATCTGCTGAAGCGCATATGGGGTGAAAGCAGCTTCGGCGACGTTCGTCCGATGCGCACGGTGGTAAGCACGATTCGACGCCGACTGCGGGACGACGCTTCCAACCCTGCCTACATCTTTACCGAGCCTCGCGTCGGTTACCGCATGGCGAGAGGTGAAACCCAGGAATCTGATTAGGACCAGGCCTCACCGCCCCGCACTTCCCGCCTTCTGTTGTACCCTGATCGGGAGAGACCAGGCGCGAGTACATTCCTGCATTCGACAGGCCGCTGGCGTCCTTGACGGAACGCGCCTCCGCCCTTGACGTGGTGCGGCCAATGCCCGCAGCCGGGTTTGGAAAGCGCAGCAATGGCATTGATGAGGACAGGGGTTCGAGTTGCTTCAGGTCCACGTCGACGGAGCCGGTGCCCCGTACGGCAAGCACACCGTCCTGCCCCGACTGCAGGCAGTCCACACACTATCATCTGCTGCACCCACAGATATTTCGTGTAGTCCAACATAACGAGGAAACTGAATGGTGAAACTGGCCCCCTGCCTTTGGTTTGACACGCCGGGCGCACGCGGCAGGCGCAGCAGCCCGCAATACGGGCTGAACATGCCGCAACAGGGATAAAGCCCTAATCTACTAATTCCGTGGAAAAAGCGGGGTCGACGGTTCTCTCCCTGGCAAGACAAGAGCCTGAAGACCAGGTCTCCAGGTGTTCACGCCGCTTTCAGTTACAGTCACGCCGGGCGCGGAAATTGAAGTACAATGGGCCGATGCACAACAGTCGAAATCCCGCGACTTTGGTCTGGTGGGCACTCCGCGCTGCCATGCTTACCCTGCTGACCGCCGCCTGCACCATGCCTGCCGCGATTGACAACTTTCTTTCCGACGCCCAGGCCGTCGCGGAAGGCGATCCCGTCACCGCGCCCGCGGACCCAACCCCCCTGCCCTTCGTCGCAAACCTGCCGGTTATTGGCATCGCGCCGGAACTGCACGATGGCGCCTGGCTAAACACCTCCACGCCCTTCAGTCTGGCCGGCCTGCGCGGCAAGGTCGTCGCCCTGGAGATGTGGACCTTCGGGTGAATTAATTGCATCCGGGTGATCCCCTCGTTGAGGGGATGGCATCAGCAGTACGCAGACCAGGGTCTGGTTGTCATCGGCAACCACTATCCCGAATTCAACTTTGAGCGCGACATCAATGCCGTGAGAGAGTCCCTGGTCCGGCTCGATGTCCCCTACCCCGTGCTGCAGGACAACGGCCGCGAGACCTGGAACTCTTACAACAACCGATTCTGGCCCGCGCTCTACCTGATCGACAGGCAGGGGCGCATCCGCTACCGCCACTTTGGCGAGGGCCGCTACGAGCAGACGGAGCAGGCCATCCGCGATCTGCTGCGCGAGACCTGGGACGATGCCGCCAGTCCTGCCTCGCCACTGCCGCCCGGCCTGACGTCGACGGACATTCTCAATGTGCGCAGCGGGCCGGGAGTCTCCTTCGAGGTCATTGGCCTCATCTCACCGGGCGAGGTCTACCAGCGCCACGGCGAACAGGACGGCTGGTACCGCATTCGCCACCAGGGCCGCGAAGGCTACGTCTCGGGCGACTATGTCACGCTCAGCGGCTGAACGGCGCCCCATCCAGGACTTCTACATCTGTTGCACGATCCAGAGGTTTCATGCCTGCTTGTGAACAAGTGTTTGTCGCCAATAGTCGTTGGTATCGTTTGCTTGCGCGGGGCCCGGCTAGCATTTCACTGAGCACAGGGAAAGTTCGATTCGAAAGCAAATCCGGCAAAATACTTGCCGAAATCCCGGTCAGTTTCATCGACAACGTATCGACAAGTCGATTTCTTCTTTGGACACGAATAACGATCCGCACGGCAAGATGGAACAGGTATTCCATTGGTGGCCTTCGCAAACGCTCGGCACTCGGAATCCATGATGCGATTCACGAAACGGCCGCCCGGAATGTTCATGGGCTTGGCCAGAAATTGAAGCATGTCGATTGCCAAAGGCAAACGTTGTTCTGTAGAAATCGGTATCTTCGGCATTCAACTGCCAGCAAATTCTTTGATCAACATCGAGATGTTGTCAGGGATATTCGCGGACTTTGCCGACTGGAACGGGAAAAGTTGAAAGCGGTGGCACAGAAAGAATACGATCGGTTTGTTCCCTTCACTTCTGTAAAGACGCTGGAGTGCGAAAGGAAGCGGTCAAACGAAAGGTTCGTCACGAGCAGCGTCCCGAAAGTGCGAGCAGCTGCCAGCATCGCCGAGCTGGACATGCTCACAGATGAACAGGCTGAAGCAATTGCTACTGACGAGGACACAACTCTGGTTCTCGCTGGGGCTGGAACGGGGAAGACCTCGGTAATCGTTGGCAAGCTCGCGCATCTTGTCCAAAACCAGCACGTTGACACAAAAGAAATACTCGTGCTGGCCTATAACAGGAAGGCGGCCGCCGAAATTAGGGATCGGTTGCCTCACATCCTTGCCGGTGTGGAAATTTCTACTTTCCATTCCTTCGGCCTCAAAGTGCTCCCCATGAATCCAGACATCTCCCCTTTGGCCGAGGATGACAAGAAATTGAAATCCACGATCGACAGGTTTCTGGATGATTTGCTGGAGGACCGAGATCAATCGGAGGCCTTGATAAATTTCGTCCTCTACAATCGCGCACCCTGGCGCCCGGTCTACGACTTTGAAACCATAAGCGACTATAACGAGTACATCCGCAGCGTTGAGTTGCGAACTTTACATGGAGAGAAGGTCAGGAGCTTCGAAGAACTGACGATCGCCAATTATTTGTCCGAGCATTGCGTGAATTACCTGTATGAGGCCCCGTACCCGACAAATACTGCGACACCTCAACGCCGCCAGTATTGCCCGGACTTTTATCTGACGGACCATGACATATACATTGAGCACTTCGCGCTGGATCGCAAGGGAAATCCGCCGCAGGGATGGGTGGACTATGCCGACGGCGTAGAGTGGAAACGCGATGTCCACAAGCGATACGGGACCGCACTTGTCGAGACATTCAGTTGGCAGCACGAAAACAATACATTGTTGCCGACGTTGCGCCTGAAACTTGAAGAACACGGGGTGAGTTTTGCAAGGATCCCTCGTGAAGAGTTGATTCGTCTACTGCGTGAGCAGAAAATGTCGTGGCTCTCCAGTCTCCTCAATTCATTTCTGAATCATGTCAAGACCAGCAATTTTTCTTTAGACGAGTTACATCGCAACGCGCAGACCAGCAGTGACCGAATCCGCAGCATTCGTTTTCTCAACGTCTTCGAATTGGTGGATGCGCGTTATGAAAAAGTGCTGGCGGAACAGAACACAATTGATTTTCACGACATGATAAATGACGCCGAACAGTTCATTCGCGAAATTGCTTGGGAGTCACCTTATCGTTACGTGTTGGTAGATGAGTTCCAGGATATCGCTGCAGGACGAATGCGCCTCCTACAAGCACTCAATCGCCCCAACGTCGCGTATTTTCTGGTCGGGGACGACTGGCAGTCAATCTATCGATTTGCAGGTAGTGACGTTGGGTTGTTCAAACAGTGTGAGAAGCACCTCAGCTACAAACAGCAGCAAACTCTGAGTCATACGTTTCGTTATGGGGACGGCATCCTCGACCCGGCCACGACGTTCATCCGCCGCAACCCGGAACAGACGCAACGACCGCTGCGGTCGAAGCGCAGCGGCGCGGACAGTGGACTAACTGTCGTGTTCAATGGAGACCGGGATAAAGGCGCGATACTTGCGTTGCAGGAAATCGCGAGCGAAACTGCGGGCGAGCGAGCCAATGTCCTGGTGCTGGGCCGCTTCAATTTCAACAGGAATGTGCTCAAAGCCCTGCCGGAGTGTGAATGGTTGCATTTGGAATTCAGCACGGTCCACCGGGCCAAGGGACGAGAAGCAGACTACGTCATATTGCTCGATCTAAAGGACGATCAATATGGCTTTCCTTGCCGAATCGAGGACGACCCGCTGCTGGAGTTGGTGCTGCCGCCGGAAACCGGCGAGGCTTTCCCCTTCGCTGAAGAACGGCGTCTATTCTATGTCGCCTTGACCCGCGCCAGGATTGGCGCTTGGCTTATCACAGACAAGTACAATCCCTCGCGCTTTGTTACGGAATTGCTCGAAAAGTCAGACGGCCTCCGCATCATTGATCAACCTGTGGTCCTTGATTGTCCTCGCTGTGAAACGGGAAACTTGGTGCCTTCCATGAGCCAACAAAATCTGCGCTGCACCAGGTATCCAACCTGCCGGTTTCTTGCTCCCCTTTGTCCGCACTGTGGAACAGGCTACGTGATTGTGGCGAAATCCAGTGCAAAGTGTACGAACACCAACTGTTTGGGGCACTTTACAGTGTGTCCAGCCTGCGGCCTGGGCATTATGCTAGAGAAAAATGGTCGCAATGGGCGATTTTGGGGATGCAGCACCTGGACACCGGACGAGCCACAGTGCAATTACACAAGAAACTTCGAAGGTTTCATGCCAAACAATGACATTCCACTTTAGCCCGACACTTGTGTTGCGACTGGAATGACACATGCCCGCAAGGCACGCCATCCAGGACTTCTACAACGACGACATCGCCATCTGTATGGGCTGTGGGCGCCACAACCCGCTGACGCTGGGAGTCCGCACGTTTTGGGACGGCGAGGATGGCGTCTGCCATTTCACGCCGGCCGACCATCACACGGCCTTTCCCGGCGTGGTCTACGGCGGCCTGCTGGCCAGTTTGGTCGATTGCCACAGCATTGGCACGGTCATCGCCGCCATGTACGACGCCGAGGGGCGCGCGCCGGGCACGGAGCCCGAGATCACCTGCGTCACCGCCAGCCTGCAGGTCGACTATCTGAAACCGACGCCGATGGGCGTCCAGCTAGAGTTGCGGGCCCGAATTGGGGAACTCGCCGGGCACAAGGCCATCGTGCGTTGCAGCCTGCGCGCCGGCGATGAGGAGACAGTCCGCGGCCGCGTGGTGGCCGTGCGTGTCAGGTCAAGGATGGGAACTGAATGATCAGAGATTTGACAATGGAGCCGGCAGTGTCTAAAATGCTACTAAACATTTGTTCTATGTTTGGTCAGGGGATGGCCTTATGAAGGGCGCAACCGAATTTACCTACGAATTCCCTGAAATGTCGCCTCGGGATCGCGTGAGGGAACTAATACTCTTTATTGCGGAAAAACTGAAGAATGATCCCCATTTCGGTCGAACCAAACTTGCAAAAATAATGTTCTTTTCTGACTTTGCGTCGTACCGAAAGCACGGCCGTCCAGTGTCAGGTTCAAAATACATACGCTTGGATCGTGGGCCGGTCCCCAATGACTACAATTCGATCATGCAGGAAATGGAGCGAAATGGACTCCTCGAGACCAATTCAAGAGAAGTCCACAAGTATGTACAGAAACGACCTGTTGCAAAGCGCAAGGCGGATCTAAACGGTTTTTCTGCCCAAGACATTGAGGTCGTTGAGCAAACAATCAATGAACTGGACAAAATGAATGCCACTGAACTCAGCCACCGTACACATGGAATAGCTTGGCGACTGTCTGAGGGACAGCATTACATCCCTTACGAATATGCCCTGTATTCTGATGAGCCCCTTACCGATGAAGAATTAGTGCACGCAGAAAAACTGGCTCGGCAGTACAGGGATTGTGACTTTGCCTGATTATCAGGTCAGTTTCACAGAAGAATGTAGAGAAAATCTGAAGCGCCTTGGTACACCGGAAGCTTTGCGCGAAGCACTTTCGACTGTACTCCATGACCTGGGCAACAACCCGTATGCCTTCAGCCGGGCCCATGTCCTAGATGAACAAGGCGTACGCAATGTAGTCAGATTCGCAAAAACCAGTCTCTATGTTAGCGAGCGAGGGGTTGTTCAGCCCTTAACTCTTTTCTTCGGAATTGCCGAAAGTCGCAAGCAGGTCCTTATTCTGGACGTATTGCGCGGGTCAGGTTTCGGTATAGGCCCAGGTGCTCCCTAACTAAAAAAGCGCTGCGGCGGGCCGGTATCGACCGCGAAGGCCAGCGCGTCGAAGCTGCGCTGCAGCAGGTCCATCCTCAACGATGCATGCGCAGGATCATCCCACAGATTGTCGAACTCGCCCGGGTCTTCCTGCAGGTCAAAAAGTTCGCCCAGGGTATGACCGTGATAGCGCACCAACTTGTAACGCCGGTCGCGGTACATGGTGGCGTAGCTGCCCTCGAAGCCGCGATCGTCGTCCAGCAGCGTCCGGTAATACTCGCAGCGCACGAAGTCGCGGTGCTCCTGCGGATCGGACGAGCCAGTCAGTATGGGCCACAGCGAGCGCCCCTGCGTCCCTTCCGGCGCTTCCAGCCCGCAAACGTCCAGCAGCGTAGGGAAGATGTCGGTCTGTTCGGTCAGGGCACTGCTGCGTAGCCCCACTTGCACCTGACCGGGCCAACTCCAGATCAGCGGCACCCGCACCAGGCCTTCGTAGAAGCGACAGCCCTTCTGCAACAGGCCGTGGTCGCCCAGGGTCTCGCCGTGGTCGCTCGTGAACAGGATGAGCGTGTTCTCACGTTGACCGCTGCGCTCCAGCGACTCCAGCAGGCGGCCCAGCTGGTCGTCCAGTTGCTCGATCATGCCGTAGTAGGCCGCCTGTACACCGCGCGCGTCGAACTCTTCAGGACGGCGCACGTCAGCCTGAAAGTCGACCGCTGACAGCGCCCGCTGCGCCTCCAGATCGCTCTCGCGAAAAAGCGGGCCGGGCATATCCTCCGGATCGTAGCGCTCAAGGTACTCGCGCGGCGGCGTGAAGGGCGGGTGCGGATAGTAGTAGTTGATGCTCAGCAGCCAGGGTTGGTCGGGCGGTCGTTCGGTCTCGACGAAATCGATGGCTCGCGTGGTGCACCAGGTCTCGCGATGCAGCTCGACGGGAAAGGCCGTCATGTCCTGGCATAGTTCGCCCAGGTCCTCGCCCCTCTCGGCAACCCAGTCGCGCCAGGCGTGACCGACGGGCCAGTCGTCGCGCGGCGCGTGGCTCCACTCGAAGACGCGGTAGCCGTCGTCCACCGGCCGCGGCTCGAGGCGTTTGAAACCGCCGGCCAGGTGAAACTTGCCCACCAGGCCGCAATCGTAACCGGCGTCGGCCAGCAGCTTGCTGATGAGGGGCGCGCCTTCCCCCCAGACGGTGTTGCCGTTGCAGGTGCCGTGCACGGTGGAGGGATAGCGTCCAGTGAGGAAGCTGGCGCGGCTGGGCGTACAGATCGGGCTCTGGCAAAAGGCGTGGTCGAAGACCGCTCCCTCGCGCACGAGGCGGTCGATGTTGCGCGTGCGGATGTGGGTGTTGCCCAGCGCGGCGATGGTGTCCCAGCGCTGCTGGTCCGTGCAGATCCAGAGAATGTTCGGTCGCATGCCCCTGCCCTCCTCACTGTAGCGCGATTGTAGCGCAGGGGATGCCTACATCTCCGCGCTGTCGAGGATGAGCGTGACCGGGCCGTCGTTGTGGATGACGACCTGCATGTCCGCGCCGAAGACGCCGCAGGCCACCCGCCCGATGCCGGCCTCGCGCAACTTCATCGCGTAGCGTTCCACCAAGGGCTCCGCCAGGTCCGGCTTGCCGGCGCGGATGAAGCCGGGTCGGCGACCGCGCTTCATATCTGCATAAAGCGTAAACTGCGAAATGACCAGTACGCCGTAGCCGAGGTCCAGGGCGGAGCGGTTCATGCGCTGTTGATCGTCGCGGAAGATGCGCAACTGCGCCGTCTTCTGCGCCAGGCGGTCGACCTCGGCCGGGCCATCGTCCTGCGCGATCCCGACCAGCGCCACCAGGCCGCTGTCAATGGCGCCCACCAGCTCGCCCGCCACATGGACCTCACCGCGGGTGACCCGCTGCAAAACGACGCGCATCAGTCCTGGCGCGACAAGTCGCCGGGAGTCGGGTGCAACCCTTCGGCGATGCGCACGGCGCGCAATCGATCGAGCCAAAAGAAGTACAGAAACTCCTGTACGGCCTGCTCGACGGTCAGAGTCTGGCCGGTAGGGGCATAGGTCAGGCGCTTGCTGAAATCATCGACGGCCAGCTGCAGGATGAAATCTTCCTGGTCCGGCAGGGCGGCGCGGATGCCGTCGACGCTGCTTTTCATCAGGCGGCGCTGAAAAATGCGTTGCTGCCAGCCCGCAACCCGCTCCCATGTGTGGGCGGAAAAGGGAAAAGGCAGGTTCCAGATGGTCACTTGCACCTGCAGCAAATGCAGGCGGTCCATCCACTGCAAATGGCCCAGGATGGCCGCCAGCGACCAGCCATCGTGCCGGGCCTGGTACCAGCGCGCCTCGGGCACGATCGAGCGCATGGCGATGAAGGATTCCCGTACCTCACGCATGCGCGCGATGAACTGCAGGCGGTCTTCCTCGTCATCCAGAAAGCGAAAATCGCGCCGGGTCATGACCAATGCCTGAATGAGTTGACTTCATCTTACGCCTGGCCAGGGGCAGCGTCAACAACTTGCGCGCAAACCTTCGCAGCGTAAAATGGACGCGTTGCCGCAAGGAGGCTGCATGGCGGACAGTCTGTTCGACAACCGCTATCGCTACGACCACATTTACCCCCGTGGCCGCTCCGGCGAGACCCTGCGCGCATTCGATTCCCAGGCGCAGGACCGGCCCGTCATCATCAAGCGACCGGCGCCCAACGATGCCCCGCCCATTCGCGCCGGCCAGGAAGTCAGCATACTGAACGAGCGCCGGGCCCTGCAACGTCTGACCGGTCATCCTGTGCTGACCGAACTGCTCGGCTCCGGTCAATTCCCGATTGGCGGCATGCCCCATCAGTACATTGTCATGGAACGCGCCGTCGGCGACATCGTCGGCGACACGGTGCTGGCGCTCAAGGCCAACGGCCAGTACCTGTCGGAACTGGAATTGCTGGTCATTCTGGACAACCTGCTGGACCTGCTGCAGGTAGCCCACGAGCGCGACATCGTCTACAACGACGTGGACGCCTGGCACCTGTTCTGGGACCGCGACACCTGGCAGCTCAAGGTCATCGACTGGGGCAACGCCGTCTTCCTCGAGGGAGACGAAAGTACGCCGCAGGGAGTTAGCCGTCAATCGGACGTCGGCCAGGTGGGAGAATTGCTCTATTTCCTGCTTACAGGCGGTCGCCGCATTGAGTTGCCGCGCGACGCCGGCAATGACTTCCGTGCGGATTTCGGCCCGGAAGCGCAGCGTGTTTCGACCCGCTTGCAGAGTATCGTCAGCCGCGCAGCGCACCCCCGTTTGCAGTTGCGTTATCCGGACGTCGCAACCCTGCGCAAGGACCTTGTCGACTATCGGGCCCCCCTGCAGCGGGAGCGCGACCTGGTGCTGAACCGCGTCAGTGGCAGATTGCGCCACGACCGCAGCCGCGACGAGTTGCATGGCCTGATGCAGACACTGGCGCCGGCTCTGGCCGCTGACCCGGGTCATCCGCAATCGCGCGAATTGCAAAAGACCATTGAGGCGCGCCTGCAGGACATCGCCATCGCCGCCGACCTCGACGCAATTCGAATCTATATGGAAAACGGCAACTGGCAACGCAGCGCCGAACTGCTCTCCGAGCTGCGACCGCGCGCGGATGGAGAAAACTCCCGTCTGGTGCGTCTGCTGGGCGACATGGCGCGTCTATTGCAGGACGCGCAGCGGGATGACATTCCTGCACTGGTCCAGGACAGTATCGCGCTGCTCTTTGACGGCCAGGTGGCCGAGGCTGCCCAGGAACTGGTCACACGGCATGCCAGCGAGCAGGAATACGAACTGCAACACATGCTGGCCGAGCGCATATCGGCACACTACCCGGATGTCCAGTTGCTGCAGCCCAACCTGCTGCGCGTCCGCCTGGCGATGGGCGATCTCGCGTACAGCGGGCAGCCGGTCAGCGAGCCGCAGGTCGTGCTGGATGAAGTGATGGCGCTGCTGCAGGGCATCAACGCCAACCCGCGCCTGGCGCCGGGCGCGATGCAGGAGCGTTACGGTCAGGTCTGCGAGGGCCTGGAATCCCTGCAAACCTTGCTTGACTCCCTGGGCAGCGGCCAGCCCTTGCCGGGTGGCGAGGGCCTGGGCGGGGCACTGCAACGCACCCTGATGGCCAGCCGCAGTCTGGCCCGCAACCTGCAGATCATTGGCAGCCGGGCCGCTTCCAGCCCGCGCGAAGCAACCACAGCGCTCGCCGACTGTCAAGTCATCGACCCGGTCAACAGCGCCTGGGCGCTGCTGCAGCGTCGCCTCGATGCGCTTTACGAGTTTCTCGGTACCTGCCAGACATGGGTGCCGCTGGCAGACGGTTCCGGCCTCGACAACTGGCTGCGCGACACGCGCTCCGACCTGAACCCTTTCATGGAGTTTCTGACTGACCCCTTGCTCAACGACATGGTGAGCGGCCTTGACCTCGCCACGAGGGCCTGGGACAAATACGCCATGGCCACGCTCCAGGGCAATCGCGCCAGCGCCCTAGACGCCCTCACCCAGGCCTCCGAAGCCGTGCAGACGCTGAGCCCGACGCTTTCCTCCTGGTTCATACAATTGCGCAGCGTCGTTGCCGGCGCGCGTTACGTGGAGCGGCACGCCCTCTTCGGGGGTCTCGGACGGGCGCTGGCGGATGGCTGGCAGACCTGGGACCGCGGTCAACTGGCCGAAGCTGCGCGACTGGCGCAACGTGCAAGGGAAATTGCCCGCAACAACCCGCAGCGTGAGGCGGCGGACCGACTGGCAAAGATTGCCGACGCCTCGCGAATCTGGGTTGAACGCAACGGCGTCGCCAGTGCCGAGTCCACCCGCACGGCTCTGGCAGCCGCGGAAAGCCTGTTTACAGAGGAAGAATTGAAACTGCGCGACGACTTCGCGCAGCAAATGCCAGGCACCGACACTTTCCTCAAGGCCATGAATCGCGGCCTGGTCGACCTGCTCGACCAGCAAAGCACTGCCGCCCTGCGCATCCTGTTTTTCTATTACCTGTTGCGCGGCGCAGAAGATGCTCAGGAGAGTGACGGCAATGCGCTGGTGAATGCGGCCTTCTGGCACGAGGCCGCCCTGCGCACGCTCGGTGACGACGGGCCGCAACACGTTGCCGCGCGCGCGCTGGAGAGTTTCATCAGTCGGAGGCAGGACCTGCTGGATGCCGCCGGGCGCATTAACGAGATCAACGGGCCCGATGTCTTGCCGCGCCTCGCAACCATCGCGGACCAGCTGGAGGCCAACCCCCAGGCGCGATTGCTTGCGCCGGCCATCCTCAGCCTGGCGGAATTTCAGGCGGCCCTGCGGGACTGGACGGACGGCGAGTTCCGGCCGGCCGGTGTCAAGCTGGAAAATGCGATGAACGCCATTGATGACGCCGAGCAGGCCGCCGCCATCACCCTGACCGGATACCGCACCTGGCTGGTCTCCTTGCAGGTCGGCGCCGCCGAACTGCACACCCGCCTGCGACGCATGAACAAGGTCATCGAGGAGAAGCCAGATACGCCGGACAACGCCTTGCTGGAAGCACATCGCTGGCTGGTCGGCGAGACCGAGCGGCTGCTCAGCCCGGAGCAGGGCAAGACGCTGCGCCAGTGGCAAATCACCTACGAGCGTTTCCTCGCCACTCACATCGATCCGGACCTCAGTCGCAGCGAGCGGCTCACACGCTTCAACGATCTGTTTCGCGTCATGTTTATCGACCGCCACCCGGCCTGGCCGCTTTACCGCCACTGGTTCGAAATGACCGAGCACCAGTCCGAATTCTCGGTCACTGCCGGCACGCAGGAAAGCTCTGCGGCCGACCCGGCCGCCGCTCGCCAGGGGCGAAGGCAACGCAGCATCTTGTCCGGCGGTCTGCCAGCGCTGTCACAACCCTCGCCGCCGCCGCAACCCGGAGTGCAGCCGTCGGAGGCGAGCCGGTCTCAGGCGCATGAACCCGGGCCGGGACAACCGGGCGGAACAGAGGACAGGTCACCGGTCCCGTTTTCGGACGATGATGAATTTCCGGAATTGCCGGAAAGCGCAGCGGCCCCGCGACGCATCTCCCGTCAGATCACCGTGCTGGCCCTCGTCATCGTTGTGCTTGTCATCCTGGCGCTGGTTTTCGTATACGTACCAGGCAGGGACCAGAGTCTTGATCAGGTGATGCCGGTCGTCACGTCAGAGCCCCCGATGACCCCCGGTGACGCTGCCGATGCGCCAGCAGCAGTCGCCTTGCCGGCCAGCGCCACGTCACCCCCCGAAGCTACCGGGTCGCCGACGGCGGCCACGCTGGCGCCATCCGCGACTGCCAGCCCCGACCCCACGGTGACGCCCCTGCGGACCGCCACGCCCATACCCAGCGCCACGCTACCGCCTCTGGGTCTGCAGGGCCGCCAGGACCTCCTGACCCTGCTGGCCGGTCTGGCCGCAGGGGATGCCCTCACCTGGCCGACGGACGCCTACACGACCGGCGACGATAACGGGATCTGGCACCTTGGCCGCGAAAACGCCGCGGGTGACGGCCCCGTCACCTTTGCGCTGGCGCCGGATGTACTGGATGCGGCCTACGGCAATCGGGCGGCGGCACGCATCCGGCGCATGGAAGTCACCCTGGTGCTCGGCCAGTACGACCCGACGCTGCTGCAGGAGGATTTGGTCTGGTTTGGCGCGACACTGCAGATTGCCGGCAATTCAGAGATGGTTGCCGGGGCGCGGGTGCGTCTCGTGCAGCCCGGCGTGATCAATCTGTCGCAGCATCGCGGATCGGAACTGCGTCCGGTCGGCCAGCGCACGGTCAATGCCGTGATAGCCCGCCTGCGGCTGGAACGTGACATTGACTCCGGCAGCGTACGGATGTTCTTCAACGACGAGTCCCTCGGCGAGCCCGTACCCATGGTGCCGGGAGAGGCCTTGCAACCGCTGCTTTATGTTCAGGGCGGTGGCGTCATTGTCAGCGTGACGGACTGGCAAATCACGCTGGGTGCGGGTTGAACCCTGTCAGCCCGAGTAACTCCACCCGATATCTTCCAGCGTCAGGGTCGCGTCGGACTTGCCGGCGCGGTTCACGCCGGCGCCGATGACCTCGCCGACGATCACGTCATGATCGCCACCACTGTCAACGCTGGAGACCACGCGGCATTCCAGCCAGGCCGCCGCACCCGAAATGAGCGGGCAACCGGTCTGTGGGCCGCCAGTCGTCGAGGCGTCCTTCACCTTGTCCGGGTTCTTCGCCCGGCTCTTCGTCAGGCCCGTAATGAGTTCGGCGTCGGCCTTGTCGAAAATGTTGACGGAGAAAACCTTGCCTTCGGCGACGATGCCGTGGGTCACGGCTGTTTTGGACAGGCCAAAGGCGACCTGACGCGGCGAGAAGGAAGACTGGGTCAGCCAGTTGACCACCATCAGGTTGACGTCGTCGCCGTTGCGGGAGCCGATGGCGTAGAAGCCATAGGGAATCATGTTCAATGCATCGCGAATGCTGTCCTCAGCCATGTTGCCTCTCCTGAACACCTGAATCTGCGTTCCCAGTTTAGCAGAACTGCCCGCGCAAGTCGCACAGGGTCGCCGGGGTTCGGGAGGACGGTGCAGTGAGCGACGATGGCCGTCGCCGGCAACTCTTCACCATCGGTTTTCTTGGTTTCGTGGCTCTCGGGACGCCGGTCGCGGCCCTGGGAGTCGCCTGGGCGCAAATGCAACGCAGCTTCGAGGTGACTCTGGAATCGCTGGGGCTGGTCATGGTCGCCCTGTTGCTGGGCCGCGTGCTGGTCAGCGTCTACAGCGGATATCTGGCCAGTCGCATGGGCGTTGGCAACTATTTGCTGGCGGGTTGTCTGTTGATGCTGGCCGGTTTTGCCGGCGTGGCGCTCGCACCAGGCCTGTCAACCCTGATTGTCCTGCACACGCTGCTCGGCGTGGGGGTGACGGTGCTCAACACCGGCATCAACATCCACGCCGCCTCCAACTATTCCGGCGGCCGTATGAACCTGCTGCATACCGGGTATGGCCTTGGCTCCGCGCTGGGGCCTCTGGTTGTCACCCTGGTTGTCTTTCACCTCGACCTCGACTGGCGCTGGAGCTATGTCGCCTTCTTCATCCCGCAACTGGGCCTGACCCTGCTGCTCGCCCGCACACGGGAATCCTGGACCCTCAACGGGAAACCCGCGTCCGGGGAACCCGTGCAGCCCCTGCGCAGCAGCCTGCGGCTGGCGCCGGCCTGGTTCGGCATGTTGCTTTTCTTCCTGCACGGCGGCATGCAGCACGGCACCGGCGCACTGGGCAACAGCCTGATGATCGACGGACGTGGCATCGCCCCGGAACAGGCGGGCCTGTGGATCAGCGTCTTCTGGGCCGGCCTGACCTTTGGTCGCGTGCTTACCGGTGTGCTGGTCGAGCGCATCGGCAACAATCGCTTCATGCGCATCAGCATGTTGTTGACCGTCGTCGGGACCGCCCTGTTCCAGTCCAACCTGGGCGAGTCCCTGACCTTCGCGGGCATCGCGCTCATGGGCCTGACCCTGGCGCCCGTACTTCCCCTCCTGCTCGCAGATACGCCCCGACGCGTGGGCGCGGCGCACTCGCCCAATATCGTGGGCCTGCAAATTGGCAGCTCCGGCATTGGCATCGCCATACTGCCGGCGCTGATGGCGGTAGTGGCAGATCGCGTTGGCCTTGAGACCATCGGCGTCGGCCTCCTCCTCATCGCCCTTCTGAGCTTTCTCGTGCACGAGGGACTGCTGGCGCTGGAACGGCGTCATGCCCTCAGCGCGTCCCTCAGCCCTGCTCGCTGAATTCCAGCACCACCAGATTCTGGTCGCATTGTTCGCTGGTCACGACCTGCATGAAATCGGAGAGCGGCGCGCCGTCCTGACTGCGAACCTGCAGTGACCAGGGCGCCAGCAGCGGAACGTCACCGAGACGCAACTCGAAGTTGCCTCGTGAATCCGTCGTGCCGCTCACTTCAGTGTCGCTGTCGACCTTTTTGGCGACGACCAGCAGGCCGGCGGCGCCAGTTCCGTTACTGCGCACAACCCGCCCGGCGACTCCCGACCAGTCGCAGCGGCCCGTGCCCGGCACGTAGTCTATGGAGGCTGGATCCAGCGTGAAGCGCAGGCCAGGCGGCAGCGCCGTGTGAGTCGCCGTCGCTTGCGGCACGATGGTAACGGGCGGCGGCCGGGTCGAGGTCGGACGAGGCCGGAGGGTGGGTGTGGCGCTGGCTTCCACGACCACCCGCAAGGCAGGTGGTCGGGCGGAACCGGACGAAAACAAGATCAGCCCGGAGAACAGCACGATCAGGCATACGATCAGCAACAGCGCCAGGGGCCAGGGCGCCTTGCCTCCCCGGTCCGGGCCGCCGGAAGGAGGCCTGCGCCCGCCCTCCGCCGCCTGCCGGGAGGTCGGTTCTGAAGCCGGGTCGTCCGAATGTCTCATTACCAAAGTATGCAATGCCCTGGCCGCAGCGCAAGCGCTTACCCGGCCTTGTGGCCTGACCCGTAAGACTTTAGGATAATCCGTTCAGAATACAGCAGTTGCAGGGGACAGGGCATGGCGCGAGGAAGGTATCGCCCCCCGACCAGCGCGCGCAGGGGCGGCTGCGCCTGGCAATGGCTGATCATCGGCCTGGCGCTGGGATTCGGCTGCGCCATCACCGTGTTGCTGGGCGGGATGGCGCTGGGTCAGGTCACCCTTGACCTCGGCATGCAGCCCACCGATACGCCGGTCGTCATCATCATCACCGCCACGCCCCTGCCCGCCACACCCACCCTGCCTCCCACCAACACGCCTCCACCAACCGCCACCCTGGTCCAGGTGCAGGAAATTGACACCCCCACGCCGACTCCTGCGCCTCCGACGTTGACGCCCACGCCCGAGCCCGGCAGGGGGGACCCGACGGTTCTGGATGCGCTGGAAGGTCAGTTGACCGAACTCATGTCGGTGGCGGGCGGCACCTTTGTCATGGGCACGACGGCCCAGGAGGTACTCGCAGCGGTTGACGCCTGCGTCGCCGAAGGCGGCAACTGCCAGCTTTCCTTCGGTGAGGATTCCAGCCCGCCCCACAGCGTCACCCTGAACGCCTACCGGATGGAGCGCACCGAGGTCACCTACACCCAGTATCTCGCCTTTCTCAACGCGCTGGGGCCGCGCAGCCACCTCAATGGCTGCGACGGGCAGGCCTGCCTCGCCACGCTCAACGAGACGGACCTGAGCAACGTGACCTTCGACAGCGTCAATTACCGCGTGCCGGGCGTACTGGCGGACCGCCCTGTGTCTGGCGTGACCTGGTACGGCGCGCGAGCCTACTGCGAGGCCGTCGGGCGCCGCCTGCCGAGCGAAGCCGAGTGGGAACGCGCCGCACGCAGCAACGACGACCGTATCTTCCCCTGGGGCAATCTGCGTGACGTCGCCCTGGCCAACACCAGCAGCCGGGCCGATCGGGCGCCCGGGGAACGCGGCGCGGACCCGGTCGCCAGCTTTCCCGCCGGCGCCTGGGGTCTGCATGACATGGCGGGCAACGTCGCCGAATGGGTCACCGACTGGTATTCGCCTTTCTACTACAGCCAGGCGGAGGCCGCCGGCCTCAATCCAGCCGGCCCGCCCGTAGGGGCGGAAAAGGTCCTGCGTGGTGGTTCCTGGGATGCGCGCATCTTTTTCGCCCGAACGCCACACCGTCAGAGCCTGGCGCCGGACCAGCAGGCCTTTTACGTCGGCTTCCGCTGTGCGGCGGATGTCGAAGGCCCCGGTGTTGCGACCGCCGCGAGCGTGAATCTGGTCGGGCAGGAAACCTCCCTGCTGGAACCGGCCAGCGAGGAAATTGGCAATCAGCCGACCTTGCAACCGCCGCCGGAGACCGTGTCTTCGGCTTCAGCAGACTCCGACGAGCCCCTGCCCACGCTCGAGCCAGGATGATCAATCAGGCAACGCCAGCACAGGGCCATTGACCGTGACGCCCACGCGCTGGTCGGCCTGAAAGCGGCGATTGCTGTCCGTTTGTGCCACAAGCCCTGTGCCGTCCGCCAGGCGCAATTGCAGGCGCTGATGATCACCGAAGAACTGGACGTCCTCCACCAGCACCTGCCCTCCCCCGGTCACGTTGATCGCTTCCGGCCGCAACAACAGGGTCACCGTCCCCGCTGCGGGCTTTCTCAGGTCCAGCTCGCCAATGGCGCAGCGGGCGACCTGGCCATACGCCTCGGCGGGCAGAAAGTTACTCTCACCGACGAGTTCGGCCACGGCCCGGCTGGCCGGTTCGTGATAGAGGCGCCAGGGCTCGGCCACCTGCAACAGCAGACCGGCGGACATCACCGCGACCTGGTCGGCCATACTGAGCGCTTCCTCCTGGTCATGCGTGACGAAGACGGCCGTCGTGCCCGTCGCCCGCAGAATGGCGCGGACCTCCGCACGCAACCGGACCCGCAAATGCGTATCAAGGTTTGAAAAAGGCTCATCAAGCAACACCAGCGCCGGCTCCGGCGCCAGGGCGCGCGCCAGCGCCACGCGCTGTTGCTGGCCGCCGGAAAGGCCCTGCAGGCTGCGCGCGCCGAAGCCTTCCAGCCCGACCAGGGACAGCATCGTCTCCGTGCGCTGACGGCGCCGATCCCGACTGCCCTGCAGGCCAAAGGAGATGTTGCCGGCGACGTCGAGGTGGGGAAAAAGCGCGTAGTCCTGAAAGACCATGCCCACACGACGGTTCTCGGGTGGCACGTGGCCCTGCGGCCCGGCCACGGCGCGCCCCTCAATGTGGATCTCACCGCTGTCAGGGCGCTCAAACCCCGCGATCAGGCGCAGGGTGGTGGTCTTGCCGCAACCGCTCGGGCCCAGCAAGGCCAGCAACTGTCCGGCCTGCAGCGAAAGGCTGAAGTCCGTCAGCGCCTGGACCGAAGCAAAGCGCTTGCCGAGTTGGCGGCAGGCCAGGGCGATGCTCATGCGCGATCAGCGCAGATGCACGAGGACGGCCAGCGCATGGGCGCGGGCGCGCTGCGGCAACTCCCGCAGCAGCGCAACTCCGCTTCCCGGTGCAGCGCCCGGCTGCCGTTCCCGCAGCAAGATGGCGATCAACCCCAGGGCCGAAACGCCCAGCAACAACAGGCCGGGCCCACCGATTATGGAAAGCAGGGCCTCGCTGTAGGCGGACCAGATGTGCGTGGCGAAGGTGCGCGTGCCAATGGGCGCCAGCACCAGCGTGGTCGGCAACTCTTTCATCACGCTCAGAAAGACGAGCGCGATACCGGCCAAAATACCGGCACGGGCCAACGGGACGTAGATGCGCAACACGACTTGCCAGGGGCGTAGACCCAGGCCGCGGGCCGCCTCTTCGAGTCGCGGGCTGACCGTTTCCAGGGCGCTGCGGCTGGCGCTGATGGCCAGGGGCAGGAAGCGCGTGACATAGCCCAGCAGCAGCAGGGGCACCGTCTGGTACCAGGCGGGCAGGTAGCGGGCGGCGAAAAACACCAGCGCCAGTGCCACCACGATGCCCGGCAACACGTTGCCGCCATGGGTCAGGGCCACCAGCCAGTGGTTGAGACGGCTGTGCCTGCGCCTGAGAAGCAGGGCCAGTGGCAAGGCCAGGGCGCCGGCCGCCAGCGCCGCCAACGCACTTACGGTAGCCGTGGTCCCGGTGAGCATGCCCATGTCCGGCGCGGTGACGTTGAACAGGGCCCGCCGGGCCAACCAGGAGCCCAGCACGCCCACCGGCAAGGCCACACCCAGAGCGACCAGCAGCGCGCAGAAGAGTAGTGCCGGCCAGCGCCAGCGAGCGATTCGCAGCAGTTCGGGTCGTCGTTGTGCGCCCGCCCCGAGTCGCGCGCCGCCTCTGTGACGGCCCAGACGTCGCTGCAGCAACAGAAGAAGCAGCGTGAGCAGGATGAGCATCAGCGCCAGGATGGCGGCCCGTTCCCGATCGAAGGAACTGGTGTATTGCAGGTAAATGGCGCGGGTGAAGGCATTGTAGCGCATGACCGCGACGGCGCCGAAGTCACTGAGCGTATAGAGCGCAACCAGCAGGCTACCACCGGCCAGCGCCGGCCGCAGCAGGGGCAAGGTCACCCGCCGGAAGACCTGCCAGCGCCCCAGGCCCAGGCTCCGCGCTGCCTCCTCCAGCGCCGGGTCACTGCCCAGCAATACTGCGCGCGCCGGCAAGGCGATGAAGGGCCAGGTGATCAGGGTGATGGACAGCCAGGCGCCGAACCAGCCGCGAATGTCCGGCAGGCGTTCAAGCGGCATCAGCGCCGCCAGCAAATCGTACAGGAGGCCGCGCGGGCCGAAAGCGGCCAGCAGCGTCACCGCGCCCAGATAGGAAGGCACCACCATCGTGAGCAGACCTGCGATCAGCCAGAATCGCCGCAGGGGAAACTCGCAGCGCGCGGTCAGCCAGGCAAAGGGCAGGCCGATTGCCAGCGCGCCGACGACCACCGTGACCGTCAGTACGATGCTGTTGACGAGAATGGTCAGCGTACGCGGGCGCAGGGCCCAGGCGAGTCCCTCGGCACCTGCGCCAGTTGCGCGCAACACGAGCCACGCCAGGGGCAGCAGCACGACCAGCGCGGTTACCACGGCGATGCATTGCAACGCCTGGTGACTGTCCAGGCGCGGCAAACGCGGCAGACGCGGCCTGGCAGTCATTGCAGTGTCCGCCAGCCGGTCTGCCACAAAACGGGTAAGTCCCCGGGTCAAGTCAGCGGCCATGCCAGCAAGTGCCAGAAGGCCGGCCGCCGATCGCGTCGGCTACTGGTCAAGCGCTCCACTTTCCTCGATCAGGTCCAGGGTGCCGGCCAGATCGTCCAGGTCGCTGAGGTCCAGGTCCGGCGTTTCGATCTCCGCCAGGGGCTTCAGTTCAGCCGCCGGCTCCATATCCGCCACCACCGGATACTCGTAAGTCTTCGTCGTGAACCAGGTCTGGCCAACCTCACCCAGCATGAAGCGAATCAAGGCCTGGGCGGCATCCGGCTGGCCGCTGGTGAGCGGAATGGCCGCACCCGCGATGTTGACCAGCGCGCCGGGGTCACCGCCGGGGAACCAGTGCAACTGAGCCGTGATGGAGGGGTCCTCGGCCAGGAAACGGAAGAGGTAGTAGTGGTTGACGAGGCCGGCCGCGATCTCGCCGTCGATGACGGCCTGCACGATCGGCGTGTTCTTGGGGTACACCTGCACGTCGTTGGCGATCATGTCCTGCATCCACGCCAGCGTGGCCTCGTCGCCCAGCAACTGGCGCATGGCGGTGACGCTGGCCTGGAAGGAACCGTTGGTCGGGGCCCAGCCCACCACCCCGCGCCACTCCTCGCCCGTCAGGTCAAGGATCGACTCCGGCAATTCAAGCCCGGCCATTTCCAGGGCGTCGGGGCCGTAGACAAGGACGCGCGCGCGCCCACTCAGCGCCAGCCAGAGGCCGTCGGGCGAGACGAACGCCGGATCGCTCACCAGGCCGAGCAGGTCTTCGGGCAGTTCCGCGAGCAGGTCGGCCTTCGCCAGGGCGCCAAGGGCGCCGGCATCCTGGGCGATGAAGATGTCGGCGGGGCTGTTCTCGCCTTCTTCAATGATCTGTGATGCCAGTGAGGCGGTACCGCCGTAGAGCACGGCGATTTCGATGCCGCTGATGTCGCTAAAGCTTTCCAGCAGCGGGCCGATGAGACTTTCGTTGCGCCCGGAATAAATGGTCAGGACGTCGTCCTGGGCCAGTGTGGGCAGCGCCGTCAGCGACAGGACCGACAGCAAAACGATGAGAAGGGCAAACGTGCGCATGACTACTCCTTTCTATAGGCGGTCAGGTGCGCTACCATTCCGCCTGCAACGGATTGTTCAGCGTCGGCCCGGATCGCCCGATCGCAGAGTTGGCGCTGAACAGTTTGCCAGTATCCAGGCGCCCAGGGCGCCCGTCAACGCCAGCAGTCAACTCCAGGTATTCCAACACAGCGGCAGGGGCATTAATCCCTCAATGTGGATTCCTTGCATGGGGTTAACCCGCTTGTGATGAGCGTTCAACTTCCGGCCGCCCGGGTAGCCCGTGGTACAATGCGTCCAGGGAGCCTGGGGAATGCAGATGGCTGCGTGGTGGGGAACGCGCGCGAAAGTGTCGGCGCGCCTGCAACTGGAAGTGGCAGCCATGCGCGACACCTTCCGCGACACCTTTCGCCTGGTCGTGGCCAAAGGCGATCGACTCTACTGGGCAGGTGAAGTCGACCTGAACCTCGCCGGCATCCCTCAGCGCAGGCATACACTGCACATTGTCTACCCGACCAGTTATCCCTCGCGCGCTGCAGAAGCCTATGTCCGCGATCCCAAAATCGTCAGCCGCAAGCACCAGTTTGAGGATGGCCAGCTTTGTCTCTTCAACCCGCGTGACGGCAAGCGCTATGGCTGGAACCCGGGTCGCTCGACAGCTGTGACGGTCGCCGGCTGGGCCGTGCAGTGGCTCTATGCCTACTACACCTGGAAGGCCACCGGTAACTGGCCTGGCCTGGAAGAGCGCATCCAGAACAATGGCAGGTCCGGACCCTGATGGCGGGTATCTCGCTGCCGGAGACGCCGGTCTTGCCCAACCTCGTGGTTGCGCAGCGCGTACTGGACAAGATGGCCGACGCCGCCCGCGCCTGGCAGGCGGACGAAACCGGTGAGGCCCTGGTCGGTCTGGTGGAGCCCGGCCTGCATACCAACGGTGTGCCCGGCATCTACCTGCTGGATACGATCGCGCCGGACGAGAGCGCCTTGCGCAACGTGCATACCTTTCAACAGGGGGATCCGCACCAGGACGAACTACTCTGGTGGCTGCAGGAGAACTGGCGAGCGCGGCGGCTGCGCGGCGGCCTGCCGCCCAAATGGGACGTGCCCCTGCGTTATCTGGGCGACTGGCACAAACAGCCCGGCGGGATGACCCGCCCCAGCGCTGGCGACCTGCGCACTGCCAAAGACTGGCTGCGCGATGCCGACAACGGCATGGATTTCCTGCTGGCGCCCATCGTCACTTCTCACGTGCCCGATCCCGGCCCGGCCCCCAACCGCATCCGCATGGACGGACAGGTCCGCGTCGATTTCTGGTTTTTACAGAGCCGGCAACGCGACTTCAACGGAATTCCGGCGGCGGTGTATCAGGACGGACAATTGCCCTGCCTCGGCGCAAGCCCCTGGCATCTGCGCTGTCCGCAGCGACTGGCGTCTGAATTCGACCGCTTGCTGGAAGCAGGCTTCATCCCGTCTCCGCTCGTCTTTCTGGACTTGCTGGACCAGGGCGACCTAGACGTTTGTTTTCTGCTCGGCAGACCCGGCGCGGAGCAACTCTTTCTTGTCGCCACCCCGCCGGATTACCCGGCGCATCCCGCGGAAATCCGAACGACCGCCTATATGGACCCGGAAGACGAGAGCCGCTTGCACGATCGCTTCCTGAAGCGCTGGCGCGCCGCGCAACCCCTGGTCGTCCCTTCAGACGGCACCCCGGCTGCGGAGCGCCACCTGGCCGGGCGAATCGAGGAACTCGAGCGTTCCGCCAATCTGCGCACTGTGCCGGTCACGGCGCCACCGGGGGAAAGCCCGTCGCACCGGAGCGCCAGGTGACCGACTGGTCGCGCGTCAGCAATTTGCTGGGCGACGAGGGCATGGCTCTGCTTGCGCGACGACGCGTCGCCATCGTCGGTCTTGGTTCAGGTGGCGGCGCGGCGGCGCTCTTCCTGGCAATGAGCGGTGTGCAACGCTTCATCCTCGTGGATGATGACCTGCTTGAAGAAGGCAACCTGCTGCGCCACGTCGCGGACCGTCGCTACCTCGGCCAGACGAAGGTGTCGGCCGTCGCCGACCTGCTCCGTCAGCGCAATCCGCTGGTGCAGGTCGAGACGCTGGAAGGCCGCATCAAGCAGCATCCCGAAGCCCTGGACGGCGTCGACCTGCTCGTGGTGGCGGTGGACAACGAACCGGCGCGACACGCGCTCAACGAAGCGGCGCTGAAACGCAGGTTGACCGCCGTTTACGCGGGGGTCTACGAGCGCGGCGTGGGCGGAGACGTGGCCCTGCTGCGCGCCGGTGTAGACGCCTGTTACGCTTGCTGGGCGGCGGAGCTGCGCGATGTAGAGGCGCCGCAGGACCAGCCAGACTACGGTATGCTGGGGCCCGGGGGTACCCTGGCGGCGGAACCCGGCCTCTGGCTGCACGTGACGCGGGTGGCCGCCGCGCAGGCCCAACTGGCCCTGAACGAATTGCTGCGCGGCAGCCCCGCGCACGAGCCAATGCCGGGCAACACGGTCCTGCTGGCCAATCGCGGCCTGGAGATCATCGAGGGGCAGCGGACATTGCCGCAGGGCGCCATCTGGGCCACCATCGAGCGCAAACCGGACTGTCTCGTCTGTGGCCCGCCCGCATCCGGGCAAACGGTCCTGCAGTCGGAGGATGGTGAGCAGGATATGTCGCTGGCTGAATTGCTGAATGATCGCCAGGACAGGACGCAGGTTGAAGAGCACGAGGAGTGAAAGGAATGGATGACAGAGCTTCCCCGGAACAGGATGACCTGGAGGAGCGCCGCGAACGCCTGAGTGAACAGCCGGCGCCGGAAGACGTCGAAGCGGCGCGCAATCTGGGCGGCGAACCCGCGCCGGCCGTGACGCCCGAGGAGTTTGCGCGCCTGCAGGATGCCGGTCAGGTGCACATTGATGCCCGCGGACGGGTGCGCACTGCCCGCCGCAGCGACGCCGAAGCCGGCGTTTCGCTGCGCAAGCGACGCGCCTGGTATGGCGGCTGAGTCCCTGGCGGACGCTGACCTCACCCTGAAACTCGTCACCGAAGCGTTACACCTGCCGCATTTTGATGCGCGGGCGGCCCGCGCCCCGATGCTGCCGGAAACGCGACAGTTGCATCCCCGCGTGCGGCAGGACGCCAGCGAGGCTGCCGTGCTGCTGCTGCTCTGGCCGCAGGGCGAGTCACTTTATTTTGTGTTGACGCGCCGCGCCAGCGAGCTTCGCGGTCACAGCGGACAGATCAGCCTGCCGGGCGGCCGCTGCGATCCTGACGACAGCGACCATACCGCCACGGCCCTGCGGGAAACGGAGGAAGAACTGGGTATCGCCGCCAGCGACCTGCAGGTGCTCGGCCCCCTGGACAGGATCTACATCCCCCCCAGCAATTACATGGTCTATCCCCTGGTCGCCGCGCTTGCGGCCCCGCCCTGTTTCCGGCCACGCGCCGCCGAAGTTGCCGAAGTGCTGGAGATTCCCCTGGAGTCTTTGTTTGACCCGCAGCGCAAACGAGAGTCCCTGCAAACCCGCAACGGCCGCTCCCTGCGCATCCCCTGGTATGCGCTCGGCGGGCAAATGGTCTGGGGCGCCACCGCCATGCTGCTCAGTGAATTCGAGGGACGCCTGCGCGCCGTGTCGGAACGGCAGGCCTGCACGTAACTCGTCACCCGCTTTCTGACATTCCGTTTACGTTTCGCCTGCAGGATTCTTTCACGGGCCTGTGATACTTCTGGCATCAGTGATGAGATGCAAACAGGAGTAGAGACATGTTGGTCCGTCAGCCCTTTCCCTTCGTTCGTTTCGCCCGTCCCCTGCCCCATCCTGGCGAGGAGGCGCCCGTACAGCGCCTGCCCGTCAACGCCTGGACCACGGAGGACTCGCTGTACGTGACGGCTTCCGTCGCCGGTCTGCGAGCGGAGGACGTCGAGATCACGCTGGACGACGACGTGCTCACCATTCGCGGCGAGGTCCCGGCCCCGGCGGAGGACATCGATTTCGTGTTGCAGGAGCGTTTCCATGGCCGCTTTGAACGCCGCCTCACCCTGAACGTGCCGGTCGACATCGCAGCGGCCGAGGCCAACTGCGAAGACGGTGTGTTGAGCCTGCGTCTGCCGAAGGCGGAGGAAGTCCGCCCGCAGCGCATCGCGGTGACCGCCGGCTCCGCGCAGTAAACTGTTGACGACAACCCGCCCCGATTCCTGCCGGAGTCGGGGCAATTGTTTTTCTGACCTGCAAGCGCAAGCCTGACTTGCATCTCTAAATCGGCCGGGGCCAGGGTATACTGATTCCAGGTCAATTTGGTTTGCCAATGCGCTCAATTGTCGGACTCTTGCTGGCTGCGTCACTGCTCACACCTGCCCTGCGCCTTGCCGCCCAGGAGCAGGAAGGAGCGCCGGATGAAGCCATTTCACTGGACTCGCTGGTGGCGCTGCCGGAACTGCTGGAGCGCGCGGCGCAGGCCACCCGCTCCGGTGATCACCCGCAGGCCATTCTGGATTACTCGCTCTTTCTGCTCTTCAACCCCACCCTGGGCCAGGCCTGGCATGGCCGCGGGCTCAGCTACCTGCAAACTGGCGATCTGGTCCGCGCCATGGTGGATTTCGAACACGCCCTGGAGTTCAGCTTCGCGCCGGAAGACCAGGCGGCCGTACTGGTTGACCGGGCCGAGGCCTACCTGCGCCAGGAGCGCTTCAACGAGGCTCTGGCAGACCTTGACAACGCCATTGAGTTGAGGCCGGAGGAAGTCTTCGCGCGCATGTTGCGGGCGCGTCTGCACGAAATTGAGGGACGGCCCGGGGATGCCATGGCAGATTACGATGAACTGCTGCTGCTCCTACCGGAAAGTTCCGACGTCCTGGTTGAACGCGGCATATTCCATCTCCGCCTCGGCGACCTGGAAGCGGCCGCGCGCGATTTCGACGAAGCCGTTGCCCGCTTTCCGGAGGACTCCTACGCGCGCCTGGAACGGGCGATCTTTCGGGCTGAGAGCGGCGATGCCGAGGCAGCCCTCGCGGATATCGAGGTTGCCATGCAACTGGACCCGGAGAACCTCGGTCTGTATCTCTTTCGTGCGTCACTCCTGGGGGACAGCGGGGCCGAGCGGGAATCAGCCGAAAGCTATCTACAGTGGCTCAACAAGATCCGCCTGGACACGATCCGCCAGAATGACCTGCTTGAGCAGGGGGACGTAACGGTCAGCATGGCGCCTGGGCGCAGCTATATCTTTTCCTTCGAGGGACGGGAGGGTGATACTCTGACGGCCAGCGCCACCAGCCTCGCCAGCGGGGAAGTCGACGCCCTGCTGGTGCTGACGGATGCCTCCGGCGCAGCCCTCGTCGCCGACGACGACGGGGGTGGGGCCCTGGACGCCCGCATTGACCGTTTTGTGTTGCCTGCGGACGGCCGTTATCGCCTTATTCTGGGGCACGCCGGCGGCCAATCCGAAGGGCCCCTGCGCGTGACCCTGTCCTTGAATTGAGCGAGAGACCCGGTCCCCCTACCCGCCCTGGTCTTCTTGCGCACCGCCGCGAATCATGCCCTGCAGTTCCTGCTGCCGCCGGAAACGTTGATCGGCCAGTTGGCGCAAGTCCGCCACCAGGTCGGATTCGTCGGTGATCTCCACGCCAATCAGCGATTCAATCGCGTCTTCCATCGTCACGATGCCTGCCGTGCCGCCATACTCGTCGAATGCCAGAAACATGTGCTCGCCACGCGCCGTGAATTCATCCAGCACCGCGGCCACGCTCATGCTTACCGGCACCGGATGCAGCGGGCGCGCCATCTCCTTGAGTCGTCGGTCATGGTCGTCACGGGCGGCCGCCATCAGCACCTCGCTACGCAACACGAAGCTGCGGGCATCGTCCGTGGACTGGCTGAAGAGCGGCATGCGGGAATAGGGCAACACTTGCTGCCGCCGAATCACCTCCCCGACTGTCATGTCCTCCTGCAGCGCAAACATGACGGTCCGTGGGGTCATGATGTCGCTGATCTGGGCCGCGCCCAGTCGCAACAGGTTGGTGAGTATAGTGTGCTCGCGTTGTTCCAGCGCCCCCTCGCCACGGCTGATGCCCGCCAGTACTTCCAGTTCGGGCCGCGTGACCGTCGGAGTTTTTTTGCGCGGCGTGAGCAGCCCCGTCAGGCGTTCAAAGGCGGTCACGAAGGGATAGAAGACCACGATCATGCCCTGAATGACCCAGGCGACCGGCATGGCCAGGGGCTTCCAGTAGACCGCGCCGATGGTCTTGGGGATGATTTCCGAGAACACCAGAATCATCAGGGTCAGGACGACGGTGACCACGCCGAAGAGTTCGTCGCCCAGCAGCAATGTGGCTTCCGCCCCGGCGCCGGCCGCGCCAACCGTATGGGCGATGGTATTCAACGTGAGGATAGCCGTGATCGGGCGGTCGACGTTTTCCTTCTGCTGCTGCAACAGACGTCCGGCGCGCCGCCCGGCCTGTACCTGGACCTCGATATGCGAGCGGGAAGCGGAAAAGAGTACCGCCTCGCAGAGCGAGCAGACGAAGGATACGCCCAGGGCGAGCGAAATGTAGAGCAGTAAGGCCGGCAGCGACCCCTCTCCGGCAGCCCCGGGCAGGGCCGTCACGGCGTAAAACTCGCTTGCCTGGGCCGCTAACACATGGTGTCCAGACTGGTCGTCGGAATGCGCACAAGATAACAGCGAAGCAAATGACCCGCAAGCACTTCAGAGCGGCCGGCGCGCGGGCGCCCCGGGTTGCCGCGGCCAGGCGGCGGGCGTTGGCGCCACCTTGTCCAGGATGACGAGATGATGGGACTGCGCGACGCCAGGCAACTGCAGCGTCTCGATGCGATTGAGCCGACCGCCCAGCAGCCCGATGGCGCGCGTCGCGGCCTTCACCTCCTGCCGGGCACTGCTGCCCTTCATGGCGACGCACTGACCTCCCACCCGTGCCAGGGGCAGCAGATATTCGGCCAGCACCGGCATTCGCGCGACCGTACGCGCCAGCACCAGGTCGTGGGCCTCCCGTTCCGCCGGCATCTGGCCGGCCTGTTCTGCCCGAGCGTGCAGCGTGCGAACGCCCTTCAGTTCCAGCAGGTCAATGAGATGATCGAGAAAACGCAGCTTCTTCGCCGTGGAGTCAAGCAGGGTCAGGCGCGTGCCCGGGCAAAGGATGTGCAGCGGCAGGCCGGGGAAGCCGGCGCCCGTTCCCACGTCCATCACTTGCATACCCGCCCGCAGCGGGACGAAGGCCGCCACCGAAAGCGAATCCAGGAAGTGCCGCACGAGGACTTCCTGCGGGTCGGTGATGGCGGTGAGGTTGACGCGCCGGTTCCACAGGGCCAGTTCGTCGGCGTGGCGCTGCATCTGCGCCACCTGTCGCGCCGACAGATGAATATCGAACAGCCGCGCGGCCTCGTCCGCAAGGGGTTGCATGTTGTGTGACAGACAATTGTCCCGGGATTCAATACAAGAAAATCTTGCCGGTCAACTCACAGCTTCCGAAGGAGAAGAGATGTCCACATAGTCGCGAAAGCGCTGAAAATCACTATCTCTTGTGACCAGGGTGTCAATATGGTTTGCCAACATGGTTGCGACGATATTAGCATCATGGATTAGCAAACCCGGTATTTCTGGTGAAGCATCACGCAGGATTGTCATCAGTTGTGCGTGGACAGAATTTGTCTCTTCCGCAATACTGAACCGCAACAATAACGTTTCCAGTTCGAACAAAATTTGCTTGCCGGCAAGTTGCCTTCCTACGACTTTTGCTCGCATTCCCTGTCTGTAGAATTCCCGGATTACCTGATTGCTTATCCATAGATCAGATTGAACCTGAAGACGTTCTATACACTCCCTGCATAGTTCATGATCTTCCATGCCAGAGAAAGTAGCTCGCAGAAGAACGTTGGTATCCAGGAAAACCCTGTCAACCCTCTTCGTCATACCAGTCCGCGCGACGGTCGGAAGGCTGCTGGATGATGGGCCCATGAATGATGGATACCTGCGTCAGTTGAATCTTTTCTTCAGTAGTCAATGGACGCCTTCTGCCAAGCTCGGTCAGTAACTTCATGGCCCACATTTCATCTTGCCAGCGTTGAGTCTGCTTTAGGATACGTCTCCCATTTTTTGTAGAATGTCTTGCACACTTCCACATGCGGATCATGATATCGGGACCAGCAAACACACAAATAAACAGAAGTGTTTGAATTGAACGCAGTTCATTGAACGCGTCAATCATTTTTCTGGCTGCCGTTGCACCTTGACCGATGTTGTAATCCAGATTCACGATTCGAGAAGTTGCATTCTCCAATTGATTGTCCTGCAGAGTCATGGCATCCGCAATCAAGTCCATGAGATCCTGGTTTTCTCTTTCAAACTTCTTGCTGGTCGTTTCAAAGAGACGCTGACTTTCCTCCAACTGAAGAACAACCTCACACATTTTCGCTCTGGCAGGAAACACGAAATGGGTAACTCGGGCTGCGAGTTCAATCCTGCGATAGACCAGATTGTTCAGGTCTGTCAGCAGCCGGGAAATGTCCGATGACTGAGAGGCGATTAATGTCATTTGACTATTTTCCGCTTCCTGTCAGGAGAACTCCGCCATTTGCGCTTACTATAGCACAGCCCCCGCAGAATGCGCGCTGCACGGCCTTTTGCTACACTGAACCCATGACCGGGCTTGAGCGTGACATTTCCACCTTCTGGACGCTGCTCTTTGACATCATCACCGATGCCGAAAAACGTCTGGCTGCCCACATGGCCCGGCACGACTTGACGCCGCCACAGTTTTTTGTCATCAAAACACTGGTCAATCACGAGGGTCGCTGTCCCATCGGCCAGATTGCGCGCGAGCATCATCTCAGCCGCGCCACCATGACCGGCCTCGTGCAGCGTCTGGAAAACGCCGGGCTGGTCACCCGCCGCCGCAACCCCGATGATAGACGTTCCGTCAGCGTTGAGCTCACTCCCGCCGGACGACAACGCTTCGAGGCAGTGCGCGATGACGTGTTCAATCAATTGCAGGCACTGCTCGGCATGGTCAACGACAGCGAACGCCAGGCACTGATGTTCTTCCTCTCGCGTTACCTGGAACTGGTCAACCAGATGTCTCCCGGCCCGGCAGCACCGGACGCGCCGCAACAGGACGGTCAGCATGCCGGCGGCTGACGCAATCCTGCAGCATGTTCGCAGCGCGGACCTGTTTGCGCCGCTGACCGCCAGTCAACAGGCGGCCATCGCCTCGGCCATGCAGGCTTTCCATTGCCAGCCAGGCGACCTGCTCATGCAGCAGGACGAAGCGGCGCCAGGCCTGTTGCTGCTGGCCAGTGGCGCAACTCAAAGATATTCGCAGGCCGCCGATGGCAGCCAGTTGGCGGGCGCAGATTTGCTGGCGGGCGACTATTGTGGTGAAGAAGCGCTGTTTCGTCCGGCGCCGGCGCAGGAGTCACTGGTCGTCAGCGCCCCGGATACCTGGGCCCTGCTGCTGACGAGGGAGGCCTTGCAGGGCCTGCTCTCACAGGATCCGTCCATCCTGGCCGCCTTGCGGCGGACGGCCGGCCCTGCCAGCCAGGAAGTGGCGCTTTTCCGCGGTCAACGCCGCGGTGAACGGATACTAACGCTGCGACGACGACATCCCTGGTCCTGGGCGTACAAGGCCCTGCTGCCCGTGACGCTGGCCCTGCTGGCGCTCATCGCAGCCTCCATTGCCAGCGAGGCGGCTCTCACCCTGGCGCTGGTTGGCGCGGGACTGTTCCTGCCCGCCATGTGGCTCCTGTACCTCATGGCCGAATGGCACAACGACTACCTCATCATCACCGACCAGCGGGTCATCCGGCGCGAGAAAACGATCCTGGCCTTCGAGGAAACTCTGGCCGAACTGCCGCTGGAAAGCGTGCATGAGGTCAGCTTCGACATACCGAAGCGAGACACCTTTGCCCACGTTTTTGGCTACGGAACCGTCTTCATCCGCACCGCCGGCGATTCCGGCAACATGACCTTGCCGATGATGACCGCGCCGGAAGAGCTGCAGGCCTTGCTGATCCGCAACCGGCAGGAGTTCCGCCGCCGCCTGCAGGAACAGGCGCAGGCCAGTGTGGACGAAAGCATGGACTCCCTGATGGCCGGAGCGCCCCTGTCGCCGCTGCCCGCGCCACCGGGTTTCACCCGTCACGACGCGCCGGGTGTGCTCAGTACGCGTTTTAGCGACCCGCAGGGCAACGTCGTCTATCGCAAGCATCTCTCGGTCTGGCTGGGACACATCTTTCTGCCGCTGGTGCTGCTCATTGGCTCCGCCATTTCCCTGCTGGTCCAGTTGATGCCGGGGGTCGTACCGAATTTCGGCCTTGCCGGCCTGCTGGCCAGCGGCATCGGCGTCACCGCCGCGGTCCTGTGGCTCTACTGGTCGGACTGGGACTGGCGCAATGACATGCTCTATATCGGCCAGACAACCCTTCGCGTCATTCACCGGCGGCCCATGTGGTTGCAGGACTACAACGAGCAGTTTCTCCTGACCCAAGTGGACAGCGTGACCATCAACCGCAGCGGCCCGCTCAACACGCTCATGGACCGCGGCGACCTGCTCATTTCGTTGATCGGCGATGACCTGGGGGCGGAGCGCAACTTCAGCAAGGTGGGCCGGCCGCACCGGATTCAGGACGAGATTTCCGGTCAGCGGGCGGCCGTGCTGGCGCGGCGCGAGGAGAGCGAGGCGCTCCGCCGGCGCGAGGAATTCGCGACCTGGATCGAGGCCTGGCAAACGCGTCAGCAGCAGGAAGGACCGCTGACCCAGGCAAGCGATCGCCCATGACTGTGCTCGACATCATCCAGCCGGACAATCCCGTCTTGCGCCGCAAGGCAAGACGCGTCACCAGCTTCGACCGACGTTTCCAGAAGCTCGTCGATGACATGATCGAGACGATGCAGGAGGCGAAGGGCATCGGCCTGGCCGCGCCGCAGGTGGCCGTCAGCCAGCGCGTATTCGTGGCGCGCCTGCCGGATGAAAGCGAGGAGGCGCGCGAGGAATTCGCTGAGCAGGCCGGTGTGCTCTACGTCATCGCCAATCCCAAACTGGTGCGCGTCAGCAAGGACACAGAAGAGGGCGTGGAGGGCTGTCTTTCCATCCCCGGTTTCATCGGCGACGTGGAGCGCCCGGTCGCCGTCACCATCAAGGGCCAGGACCGGCACGGGCAGGCGCTGCGCGTTCGCGCCGAGGGCTGGCTGGCGCGCGTCTTTCAGCACGAGTTTGACCACCTCAACGGCATCCTTTTCATCGACATCGCCACCGATGTGCGGCCGATAGAGGACGAAGAAGACGAGTCTGACGAGGACGAGAAGGGTTGAAATGGAATTCATCGACCGACTGAACGTCTTGCTTGATTCCCTGGCTGACATCATGGATTTGTCACGCAATCAGTTGCTATTGCTGCTGGCAGGGACAGTGTTGTTGGCAGCCTTGCTTGCCCGGTATGTGGTCAGCAGACTATCGGCCAGGAAGGGTGAGGACGATTCAGTTCGGGAATTGTCAGAGTCTGAAAGACTGCGGGCGGAGCAAAACAGGCAGGTTTCGGAACTGCTGGCCTCACAGCACGAGGATCAGCAACGGCTCGCGGAGACTCTGCTTCTCATCAGGCAGAGCGAAGCGGAGGACAAACAACAACTGGCCTCGCAGGTTTCTTTTCTGACACAGGCAATTGGCAACCTCGCGCGACACCTGGAGACAATGGCCCAGGCGCAAACCCCCACTGTAGAATCGAGTGTCCTTGAACAGGACTGGCGCAGCAAACTCCCTCGGGATGCAGAGGCACGCGTCGCCGCTTTGGAGCAACGCAGAAACTATCTTTTCTCCGCCATCCGTGAATGCAACCAGGCGCTGGAAGAAGCGCGACGTGCGCTGGTTCCGGTACCACCCGGTTCGCCACTGGCCCCGGAAAGCGAAAGGGAAATCACTGAAACAGAATCTGAGGAAGATACGCAGGCGATTGATCAGGACGTGCCGGACGAGCAAGACTCTGCGGAAACTGACGATGTTCCCCCTGCCCCGATCACAGCAGACTTGTCGGAAACCGATTTCACGATTATTTTGCCGGAAGATTATGAACGTGAGTTTTTGCGCCTGATCCTCCGGGAAAACGGCAGTCCAGGTAGTGATAGTGTTCGTATCGTACTAGGCGATCGCTTCCCTCACGCGGTTCGGGACGAGATCAACGAAAGAGCTCTTGATGAATTGGGCGATATTCTGCTCTACGAGGAGCAAGAACGCCTTGTTGTCACTGAGGAGTTTGTGGATAGCTTAAGAAGTTTTCTAAACGACAGGGCGGTACCTGAGCGTCGCATTTGAATGGGAAGGAATATAGATGGCGACCGGCAAGAGAGTTCCAAAGCGGGTTTCAAACGCCGTTTTGCAGTCGTTACTTGGAGGCGTCGTGCCGACGGTTGGCTTGGAGCACATTGCCGTTGGACGCGAAAAGGAGCTGGAGGCCCTGACGAAGGACCTCGACACGGTTGCCGATGGCGGAGCCAGCTTTCGCGTTCTCATGGGCCGCTACGGCTCCGGCAAGACTTTTCTCGGTCAAATGCTGCGGGAACGGGCCTTGCAGCGCAACTTTGTGGTGATGCAGGCCGATCTGAGCCAGAACGCTCGATTCAGCGGATCCGCCGGCCAAGGGCAAATGCTCTATCGCGCCCTGCTGGCCAGCACGGCGACGAAAACCCGCGCCAGCGGCAACGCCATGTCGGCCCTGCTGGAGCGTTGGCTGAGCGCTTTGCAGAATCAGGTTGAGCGCGAGGATGGAATTGGCCACCTCGAACAGGAATTCCGCAAGAAAGTGGAAGAGCGCATTGGCGATTCCCTGGACCAACTGGAAGGGATGATTCACAGTCATGATTTTGCCCGAGTGATCCGCACCTACCTTGATGGACACCTGGAAGGCGATGACGCGCGCAGGGACGCCGCCATGCGCTGGCTACGTGGTGAATACGACAGCAAGCGCGAAGTCAAACGGGACCTTGGCGTCAGCGTGCTGGTCGGGGGAACAGGCTGGTACAATTACATTCGCCTGCTGGCCCACTTCGCCCGTCAAATCGGCTACCGCGGCCTGATTCTTTTCGTCGACGAACTTGACCACATTTACAAGTTAAGCAACCGTCAGGCCCGGGATAACAATTACGAACGCCTCTTGCATCTCTACAACGACACCACCCAGGGTCACGCAAGTAACCTGGGAATTGTTCTGGGAGCCACCTTGCAGGTGGTGGAAGACAAAAGGCGCGGCATGTATAGCAACGAGGCACTGCGTACCCGCCTGCAGGAGAGTTCCCTTGTTGGCGCCGGAATGCGCGATCTGGCCGCCCCGCTCATTCGCCTTGAGCCACTCGATCGGGATGACATCCTGCTGCTGTTGGAAAACCTGCTTAACGTTCACGCTCTGCATTACAAATGGGTGCCCGAACTGAGCGACTCGCAACGAGAGCGCTTTCTCGACCATTTGATGCACCGGCCAGGCGCAGACAGTCTACTAACTCCGCGGGAAATTGTACGTGATTATTTGACCGTGCTGAATTTGCTCCAACAAAATCCGGAACGTGGTCTGGATGACATTCTCGGTGGTCAGGATTTTCAACCGTCACAGCCACAACAAGACCCACTGCTTTCCTTGACTGGAGAGAGCAGAAATGGCGTCGTTGACGAGCGTTTCACCAGTTTCGAGTTGTGAGCGACCCCTTCAGCCAACTTGCACCTTTCGTGCAAGAATACATACGTCGCGAGCGTTGGGATGAATTGCGGCCGGTTCAACTGGCGGCCATTCCTGCGATCCTGGAAACCGATGACCACGTGTTGCTCTGCAGCGGCACCGCCAGCGGCAAGACCGAGGCGGCCTTTCTGCCCATTATCACCGAGTTGCTTGAACGGCCACCAAACTCGGTCGGCGTCATTTACATCAGTCCCTTGAAAGCGTTGATCAACGACCAGTTCCAGCGTCTTGATGGCTTGCTGGAAGACAGTGACATACCAGTTCAGGGCTGGCACGGAGACGTGCCGCAGAGCACGAAACAGCGCTTTCTGCGTCAGGGTCGGGGCATCCTGCAAATCACTCCAGAATCCCTTGAAGCCATGCTGCTACGACGTCACCTGGAGCTGGGGCGCTTGTTTCACGACCTGCGTTTCGTCGTTCTGGATGAAGTTCATGCCTTTATAAACAGTGACCGCGGACGCCAGGTCCTCTGCCAATTGCAACGCCTGGAGCTGGTGCAACGACAGCCGCCGCGGCGGATTGGCCTGTCAGCAACGGTGGGTGAGCCCGAGCGGGTTGGCGCGTGGCTGGCCGGAAGCACAGACAGGAAAGTTTCCGTCATTGAAGAGGATGCTGGACGTCGTCGGATATATCTCGGCCAGGAGCATTTCGTTTATTCGGAAAAGGAGGGGAATCCAGACCTATTTGACGATATGGCAGAATTGGTGGGACTCGTTCCGAAGACGTTGATCTTTGTAAACACGCGCGCCGATGTGGAGGATGTCGTTTACAACCTGAAGCGACGACAACCGGTCATTGGCGATACAGCTGTCCATGCACATCACGGCAGCGTTTCCGCGCCACTGCGTGAAGCCGCCGAAACGGAAATGCGTGACGGTACACAAAACAGTTGCATCGCAGCCACAGTCACACTCGAACTGGGCATCGACATTGGAACACTGGACCAGGTACTGCAACTGAATACGACCAGTTCCGTCTCCAGTCTGGTACAAAGACTGGGACGCTCCGGTCGCCGCTATAATCCACCTCGCATGTTCCTCTACTCAACCGAAAAAGAAAGTGCACCCAACGCCCCTGCCGCCCAACTCATCCCCTGGCAAATGCTGCAGGCTATCGCCATTGTTCAACTATTCCATGAAGAGCGCTGGGTAGAGCCACCTCAGCCCCCTTCTTTGCCAACCAGTTTGCTCGTGCAACAAACCTTGAGCATCCTTGCTTCCAGTGGTGGATTGCATCCCCGTGTACTGGCAAGTAAGGTCTTGACCCTGACACCCTTCGCGGCAGTTTCACTGGATCAATTCCGGGATCTGCTGCGACATCTCCTGCAAAGGGAAATCATTGAGCAGATTGACAGGGGCGAACTTCTGGTCGCCCCGGCGGGCGAACGCATTGTCAATGACTGGCATTTTTATGCGACATTTGAATCAAGAGTTGAATTTGGTGTCCGTGCAGGCACGCGCGTCATTGGCAGCGTCCAGTCCCCTCCGCCGAAGGGCGAAGTATTTCTCCTTGCAGGACGCGCCTGGGAAGTCAAGGAAATTGATGAGCGGCGTTTCATCGTGTTTGTGAAAGATGCGCGCGGACGTACGCCTGCCACATGGAGGGGTGAGGGTCCGCCACTGCACGACCGTATCGCAAAGCGTGTGAGGCAGGTAATTGCTGAAGATTCACAATATCCCTGGCTGAAATCTCGCGCAAGGACTCGTCTGGCCTCCGCCCGAAAACTGGCCAGGGAGTGTCACTTTCACTGCCGGTCACTGCATGACATTGGCGGCGGTCGCTGCCTACTGTTGCCCTGGAGCGGAACTCGTGAAATCAACACCTTGCTGCGAATTCTTGCGTGGGGCGGCTTCGAGGTCAGGGAATCGATCCGACACTACGTGCTGGAAATCAGCAAGGGCAAGGATAACGTTTCAAGGGATATTACCGACCTACTCAATGACCTGCCTGATTCACAGATTTTGGCCGCGGCAATCCCCGCGGCCGAATTGCCGCGCGGCAAGTTCGACCGCCACGTGCCCGAGGGGTTGCTGCGCGCGGCCTGGGCTTCCGATGTACTGGATGTTAAGGGTGCCCGCAAGATTCTCGAAAACTGTCTAAAGGCGCAGCAAAAAGATCACTGCTAAAGTGCGTACTGCGCTTCCAGTTCATCGTAAAGTTGACGGAAGCTGCGCCAGCGACGTTCGCTGAGGGCCCCTTCCGCCACTGCCTGGCGCACGGCGCAGCCGGGTTCGTCGCGATGCGCGCAGTTGCCGAAATGACAATCCGCGACCAGGGGCGCGATGTCCACGTACCAGGCGTCCAGCTCTTCCGGCTCGATATCCCAGAGGTTGAGCGAGCGAATGCCAGGCGTATCGGCCAGCCAGGAGTCCGGGCCCAGGTGCACCAGTTCGCTGTCGCGGGTGGTATGGATGCCTTCCTCCCGGCGCCGGCTGACGGCCTTCACCTGGCGCCCCAGGCCCGGCTGCAACACGTTGAGCAAACTGGTCTTGCCAACGCCCGAAGGGCCGGTGAAGACCGACAAACGGCCGGCAAGCGTTTGCCGCAGTTCCCTCACACCCCTGCCATCAAGCGCGCTGGTGAGTAGCAGAGGATAGCCCATTTGCTCGTAGTCATGAAACAACGCCTTCACCTGCGCCGGTTCCGCCAGGTCCAGTTTGTTTACGACGATGCGTATGGTCTCAATGCCCGCGCTTTCGCCGGCGACCAGAAAGCGGTCCAGCAGGTTCAGGCCCGGCTCCGGGCTGGCCGCGGCAAACACAAAAAGCGCCTGATCGGCGTTGGCGACGATGACCTGTTCGCGCGTGGCCTCGCCGGCGCCGCGGTTGCCGCTGGTGCGTGCGGCCCGCGCGAGCACACTGTGACGTTCAGCCACGGAAAGAATGGCGCCTTCATCCGCGTCAACCGCTTCGAAGCGTACGCGGTCGCCAATGGCTGCCACGTCCGAAGCGCTGGCTTCTTCCAGCAGACGACCACGAAGTCGGCACCGGTACAACTCGCCCCCGTCAGTCTCCACGTCAAAGAATCCGCTCTGGGCGCGGATGACCAGACCTTCGCGAGTCGCCTGCATGACCCTCCACTTAACCACGGCCGCGGCTGCCAGGCCCAATGGTATACTGATCACGACGACAGCGCACCTGAAAGCACCCGCTGTCACGCTCACGCCTGCCAACCGAAGGGTCCAATGTGAACGACGAAAGTGGCGCTCCGACACACGAAGCGGAAGAGTCCGCCCCCTTAACTGCGTCCACGCGCCAGAGGCAGAGGGTCGCCGTGCTGGTCGTCGCGGCGCTGTTCGCCCTGCTGGGCTTTTTCGTCGGTCGCTGGAGCGGTGATGCGGAGCGGGAAGAGACCCGCGCCTGGCTCAACGCGACATTGCAGGAGGAATTTGCCCGCCAGGAGACGCGTCTGCAGGAAATGATGCTCGCGGCGCGTCCGCCGGACCTGAATGACAGCAGCACCCGCTTTACGGTCAGCGCCGGCGATACCGCGGCCCTGGGCCCGGAGGAAGCCAGCGTCGAACTTATTGAGTTCGGTGACTTCAATTGCGGCTTCTGCGCTCGCTTTCACAGTGAAACACTGCCGCAAATCCGGGAACGCTATGGCGACCAGGTGCGCATCGTTTACCGCGACTTCCCCATTCTGGGGGAAACCTCTACGGAGGCGGCCATTGCGGCCCGTTGCGCCGACGCGCAGGGCCAGTTCTGGCCCTACCATGACCTGCTCTACGAGAATCAGGGGACGCTGGGCGAGCCCGGCATCTTTCTGAATTACGCCCGTTCGCTGGACCTCGACCCGATCGCCTTTAACAACTGCCTGGTGGAACAGCAACCCATCGAGAGCATTGCCGCAGACTTTCGCGAAGCCCAGAGCCTGGGCATTCGCGGTACGCCGGCCTTCTTTATCAACGGCCGGCCTCTGCTCGGCGCGCGTGAGTTCGAGGCCTTTGCGCGGATAATTGACGAGGAACTGGCGGCGGCCGGCTAGCCCGGTGGACGGGGCCGCCGGCCAGTGGTAGCATGGTGGCGACGGGGTGTAGCGCAGTCCGGACAGCGCGCGCGCTTTGGGTGCGCGAGGTCATCGGTTCGAATCCGATCACCCCGACAGGCGGGTATGGTGTAATGGTAGCACATGACCCTTCCAAGGTCCTGGCACGGGTTCGAGTCCCGTTACCCGCTCTGCCGGCCGGCAGGGGACCATAGCTCAAGGGCAGAGCAGTCGGCTCATAACTGATCGGTTCCTGGTTCGAATCCAGGTGGTCCCACTCACGAACAAGGACGTGTCAGTCGCCGTTGTGACTGGCGGCAAAGACCGCCAGCCATTCTTCGATTTCCTCAGGTGAACTTTGCGCATCGGGGTTCTCGCCGGGGTCGCGAGCGATCGACTGTGGTCGCTCCAGCAGTGAGGCAAACTGCGCGCTGTTCAGGGTCTGCAGGCGCAGATGACGGGCAAAGCCCAGCACTTCGGCGTCGGAGGTGACCACCGTCCAGGCGCGCGGCTCGGGCAGCTTCTTGATGCGCTCGCGCAACACCCGGTCCGCGCTGGAGCGCATGGAGGCGAACACGACCTGCACAGCCCGGTTGGACAGTGCGGAGCGTCCTCCCGGCACGCCGTGATCGAAAATGACGGTGCAGCCGCGCCCCGTGCGGGCCGCGAAACTGCGCAATCTTTGCACCAGTTTTGCCTCGTCATCGGGGTCGTCAAGGCCAATATCCGGCAGCGCGCCGATGAGGTTGTGACCGTCGATGATGTAGCGCATGAGGCCCTCCCGCACATCAGTATAACGGCCGCAGGAAGGGGACTCAACGGAGATCGCACCCTTTTGCCCGTGGCAGGCTGCCATGCTACACTTGCGGCGATTAACTGCGCATCAGAAGAGGCAGGCCATGAGCCGCTTTGCGATATCTGTAGTCCTGAGTGCGCTGTCCCTGCTGCTTATCGGCTTCGCGCTGGGATTATTGCTGGCGCCGTCGATTCCCATAGGGCCCGCCGCCAGCGGCAACGTGTCGCAACAATTGGCCCCGGAGATCATTACTGTGCCGGTCCTTATCACCGCCACCATCGACCCCGATGCATCCTTTGTCGTCGTGGTGACCGCAGCGCCGGAAGGTCAAACCACAGGCGGCACTCCGGCCGCTGGATTGATCAACACGGCGGGAGACGGCGTCGTCGTGACGGCCGAGGGCACGGAAGAAGTCATCGTCGTTCCCTATCCGGTCGAGGCCTTCACCGAAGGCCTGCCCCCGGGTTGCGTCATGCACGAATTGCGCTCCGGCGATACACCCTACCAACTGGCCGGCATCTATGGCGCCGATCCGACCTTGATGCTTGAGATCAACGGTCTGACCGAGGATACGGCGCGGTTCCTGCGCGTCGGCGACCGGCTGGTCATACCCCTGCCTGGCTGCCAGATGACGCAGGACCAGGTGGAGGGCTACCTTGCCGGCGAGTGGACCATTGACGACCTGGCCACACCCACGCCCCAGGTAACCATCACCCTGCCGCCAACGGCGGAGGCCGTCCAGCTGGAAATCACGCGCATCGTCGGAGCCGGTGACATCACCGCCGAGGGCGTAGAAATCCGCAACAACGGCGATGGCGTCGACCTGCAAGGCTGGACGCTGGAAGACGGCGAAGGCAACGTCTACACCTTCCCGCAGCACAGATTATTCGGCGGCGGCACCATTCTTGTTGTCTCGCGCAGCGGCGACAATACGCCCAACCGGCTGCATCAGGGCCTGGACGCAGCGCTGTGGAGCGAAGGCAGCGGCGTGGCCGTGCTGCGTGACGCCAGCGGCGAGGTGCAGGCCACCTTCAACCTGTCGGACGGCGCCTGACGGTCAGGGATTCCACGGGATGAATGGCTGGGCCACGCTGGTCGAACAGCGGCTGCAACGCGCCCGGGAAGCCGGAGTCTTCGACGGGTTGCCGGGCGAGGGCAAACCCCTTCCACCCCTGGAGGACGACCGCACGCCGCCGGAGTTGCGACTGGCGCACAGCCTGCTGCGCGCCCACGATCTGGCGCCGGAATGGATTACGCTGGGTGTGGATGTGGAGCGTCGGCGCGCCCGCCTGCTGCGGAACTCATCTGACTGCGCCGAAGAAAAGGCGCGCCTGAACCGCGATATTCTGCGTTACAACCTGATGGCGCCCGCCGGCGTCCCGCGCAAGCCACTGCTCACGCCGGACCCCTGAGGCCGGTCACCAGAGCAGGCTCAGGCCTCTTCCGCCTTCTTCTCGGCAGCGGCTTCCTCGTTGCTGGCGGCAGCTTCCCTGGCGCCCTGATCAAGGCCCTTGCGGAAATTGGCAACCGCGCTGCCCAGTTCGCCGCCGATTCGCGATACGCGGCCCACGCCAAAGAGCAACAGCACAATCACGAGAAGAATGATGAGTTCGGTCGGTCCCAGATTCATGCGGGATAGTCCCCTGCTGATCAACCTGACCCAGTATACCCGTCGCCCGGCCTGGCCGCCATGTATTATGCCGCCACAATCGCTGCGGCGCCGTTTTCCTTGACAAGCGCTTCCCGCCTGTTCTATGCTTTGGCCAGTGACTGGCAGACATCGCTGCCATGCACAGGGGGGAGCAGGCCAGGTGAAATCAGCATGATCGCCAACCACGTCTGGATCGAGAGGTCCGAACCGTCCGAAAACGATGCCTGTGACGTCATCGTCCGAATGGAAGATGGCAGCCACTACACGGCGTCGTTTGTGACTCTGGCCTGGATGCGACGACAACTGGACCTGGGATTCCATGGCTCCTGCGACCACCCCCATTGCAACCCCGTGCGCTACGCGGCCATCGACACGCCCCACGTGCTCGTCGATGACCTGGAATGCGACACCTTGCTGGACGTCATCGAATGCATGATCGACCTTGGCACCTTCGAGGGACGCTTCACCCGCGTCAGCGGCGATGAGGCCATCCACCCTGGCGGCGTGCGAACTCCCTGCGTCACCCACGAGATGGTCACCTTTGTTATCAGCGACGTGCTGAGCGTCACCGGCGTCACCTGAACCTCTCCTCCCCCATCCACGTCCGCTGTGTCGGCCAGCCCTGCGCCCGATTTCTGGCCGCGCGCCACTAAGGGAAACCCATGTCCAACCCCGCAGACCAGCTGTACCGCATTCGCCATTCGGCGGCGCACATCATGGCCGAGGCCATGCTGGAGCGCTTTCCCAAGGCGAAAATCGCTATCGGCCCGCCCATCGAAGACGGCTTCTATTACGACTTCGACCTGCCGCGGCCCGTCACCGACGAGGACCTGAAGTGGGTCGAACGGCGCATGAAAAAAATCATTGGCGGCAATCACGCCTTCACCTGCCGCGAGATAAGCGCCGACGAGGCCCGTGAACTCTTCCAGGACCAACCCTACAAACTGGAACTGATCGATGACCTCGTCAACGGCCGCGTCGACGAAAACGGCGAGCACATCGCCGCGCCGGCGGAGACCCTCACCGTTTATACGCAGAACCGCTTCACCGACCTCTGCCGTGGTCCGCACGTCGAACGCAGCAGGGAGATCGACCCCAAAGCCCTGCGTATTGCCTTTCGCCCACCCGCCGGCGCCTACTGGCGCGGTGACGAAAACCGACCACAACTGACGCGCATCTACGGCACCGCCTGGAACAACGCCGACGAATTGCAGGACTATCTTGAGCGCCTGGAGGAAGCGCGACGCCGCGATCATCGCCTGCTTGGGGAGCGTCTGGGCCTCTATACCATCAGTCCGCTCGTCGGCAGGGGCCTGCCGCTGTGGAAGCCGAAGGGTACAATTCTACGCGACACACTCGAGCGCTGGCTGCGTGACGTTCAGGTCGACAACGGCTACGAACCGGTCATGACGCCGCACATCGGCCGTCTCGACCTTTATCGCACCTCCGGCCACTACCCCTACTATGCCGACAGCCAGTACGCGCCGCTTGAGGTCGATGACGACCAGTTTTTGTTGCGGCCCATGAATTGCCCGCATCATTGCGCCATCTACCAGAGCGAGATGCGCTCCTGGCGCGACCTGCCCGTGCGCCTGGCGGAATTCGGCGCCGTCTACCGTTACGAACAGTCCGGCGAACTGCACGGCCTGACCCGTGTGCGCGGCTTCACCGTCGATGACGCGCATCTCTTCGTCAGACCCGACCAGCTGGTCGAGGAATTCCAGGACGTGGTGCGTCTGATTCAACAGGTCTTCGGCACGCTCGGCATGACGGACTTTTCAGCCCGCGTCGGCATTCGCGACCCGCAAAGCGACAAGTACAGCGGCAGCGACGAACTGTGGCAGAAGGCCACCGACGCCATCCTGCTGGCCTGCCGGGAGCTGGGCCTGCAGCATAGCATCGAGGAAGGCGAGGCGGCCTTCTATGGCCCCAAACTGGACTTCATCTTTCGCGATGGCCTGCGCCGCGAGTGGCAATTGGGCACGGTGCAGGTGGACTACAACCTGCCCGAGCGCTTTGAACTGGAGTACGTCGCCAGCGACGACACCCGCCAGCGCCCGGTCATGATCCATCGCGCGCCCTTCGGCAGCATGGAGCGCTTCATCGGCATCCTCATTGAACACTTCGCCGGCGCCTTTCCGGTCTGGCTGGCGCCGCAGCAGGCGGTCTTCATCCCCGTCGCCGACCGCCACGTGGCGCCGGCGCGCGAGCTGGCCGCGCAGTTGCGTCCGGCCGGCATTCGCGCCCACGTCGACGAGAGCCGTAACCGCATGGGCAACAAGATCCGCCTCGCGCGCGAACAAAACATCCCTTACATGCTGGTGCTGGGCGACCGCGATCTTGAGAATGGCACGGTCAGTGTGCGTCTGCGCGATGACGAGGACCTGGGAGCCATGACCCTGGCGGAATTCACGGCCCTGGTGACCCGCGTGATCGACGGGAAACTGCTTACCCTGCAGTAAAGGCTCAGTCGCGGCAAATGCTCAGCAGGGCGTCGGTCTGCGACACCATGCGCTCGAAACTGAAGCGCTCCAGACCATCGGCGGCGTTGCCGGCCAGTCCTTCGCGCAGGTCCGGCTGCAGGGCGCGGTGCAGGGCCGTCTCCAGCGCCTCTTCGTCAGGCCAGGGCACCAGCAAACCGTTGTGGTCGTTCGTGATCACTTCCGGGTTGCCGCAGCGGTCGCTGGCGATGACCGGCGTGCCGACCTGCAGGCTTTCCAGCAGGGAGTGGGACAGCCCTTCGTAGCCGGAATACAGCACGAACCAGTCGGCCGCCTGCATGTAAAGCGCCAGTTGCGGGCGGGTTATCTGCCCCATGAAACGTACGCGCGGCTCCAGCTTGAGCTGCTCGACCTGTCTTTCCAGCGCCGGGCGTTGCGGCCCGTCGCCGGCGACGATCAGGCGGAACTGCGGCACCTGCGCCAGCACGGACAGCAGGCGGTCGATACCCTTCCAGGGCGTCAGGCGCGCCGCGGTTAAAAGCAGGGGGTGGTCGTCCAGGCCCAGTCGCTGCCGCGCGCCGGTCTGGTCCGGCGCGGGCATGGCGGCCAGCGGCGGCAACGCGTTGGGGATGATCTGAATCTGCGTGGGCATCACGCCCCAGCCGATCACCAGACGTCGCAGCCAGTCGCCAGGCACGATGACGCGGCGAGCCTGCTGCAACTCCCGCGAACGCAGAGTCTTTTGCAGTTCGACCAGGCGCCCGTAGCGCCGGCGCTGAAATCGCTCGATGTCCTCGTCATGCGGTATCCAGCCACGCCGGATGCTGCGCTCCCAGGCCTGGTCGCCGACGATGCGGTAGACGCGCGGCGGTTTACCGGGGGGCAGTGGCAGCCCGGGCGTCGTGTGCAGCACCAGGTCGGCGCGGCGCATACGGGGCCAGACGACATGGGCATAGCGGGCCAGGCGCAGCGGCAGGACGCCCCTCGGAATGCGTTGCAGGGGCCAGGGTTGCCCGCCGGGAGCGGCGTCACCATAGCTGATGACCTCCAGTTCCCAGCCCAGCGCCTGCAGGGCCGGCAGGACGTCTTGCAGCCAGGTGGCCGGCCCGCCGGCCTCCGGCGGCGCGATGCCCGAAGCGATCAGCAGTCGCCCGGCGCGGCGCGCGTGGCTGCGCGCCTCCGGTTCAGACATTGAAGCGGATGCGGAGCACGTCGCCGTCCTGCACCTCGTAGTCGCGGCCTTCCAGACGCAACTGACCGGCGCGGCGCAAATCGGCCTCGCGCCCGCCCGCGGCCAGCAGGTCCTCGCTGCGCATCACCTCGGCGCGGATGAAGCCCCGCTGCATGTCCGTATGCACTACCCCGGCGGCCTCGGCCGCGCCGGAACCGGCCGGGAGGCTCCAGGCGCGCAGCTCGTTTTCGTTGATGGTGAAGAAGGAGCGCAGTTGCAGCAACTCAAAGGAAAGCCGGATGACCTTGTCCGCGCTGCGTTCGAGGATGCCGAATTCCTCCATAAAAAGCGCGGCATCCACCGTTTCGAGGTTGGCGATTTCGGCCTCCAGGCGGCCCCGCAGCGCAGTGACCAGAACGCCAGGCCCCGCTGCGAGCAGATCAACTTCTCCCTCCGCCCGGGAATCGTCCACGTTAAGGACGACCAACATCGGCTTAAGCGTGAGAAAGCCGAAGCCGCGCAGGGCGCTGCGCTGCGCGGACGTCAGCGTGAAGGCGCGCTGCGGGCGCCCGGCCTCCAGGTCCTGCTGCAGGGCGCCGAGCAACTCGCCTTCCTCACGCACCTCCCTGGGCGCGCGGCGCCCCTTGAGGCGCAGCTCGTTGTCAATGCGTTCCAGACGCGTCTCCAGCGCCACCAGGTCATGCAGCAGCAATTCAGCGTCCAGCATCTCCAGGTCGCGCGCGGGATCCACACTGTCGTAGGGGTGAGGCACGGCCTCGTTGTCAAAGGCGCGCAACACCAGCACAAAGCCATCCACCTGTTCCAGTTCCTGACGGAAGCGCCCCTGAATGCCGGCCTGGCTGACACCTTGCTCGAGGCCGGCAATGTCGCTGTACGTGACCTGAATGTGGGTCGTCCTGCGGGGCTGGTAGATGGCGCTGAGACGGTCAACCCGTTCGTCCGGCACGCTGACGACCGCCGTATGCACCTCGAAGCGGCCGGCTGCAGCGCCGGTGGCCACGTCCTGGCCGGTCAGGGCGTTGAAGAGCGTGGTCTTGCCGCTGTTGGGCAGGCCGATAATGCCGAGGCGCAGGGTCGTGGCCTCCTAATGTGTCAACCGGGTGGGCGGCGATTCCGGCCTGGACATGGGGTTGGCGGGATTCGAACCCGCACGCCGGTTAAGGCAGGAGATTTTAAGTCACCCATGTCTGCCATTCCATCACAACCCCCTGATTCAGTCTACCTGTCGGGCTGTTCCCGGTCAATCGGAGCGGGATCGAGCAGGTGTCGATTGAACTGGTACTCGGGCGCCAGAGCATGCCACAGATGACCGCCGCCAAGAAACTCGTCCAGCAGGGCGTATGACCATTCCTGCCCGGGATGTTGCTGCCGCACCCAGCGCCTGAAGGACACGAACAGCGGCCGGGCCAGGCGGAATTGCTCAATGGCAATGTGTCCCCGCAGGCCGAAGCGCTCGACGTAACCCAGGCGCTGCATCTCCTCCAGCAGCGCTGACGTAACCACGGGCAGCCGCCGGTGCTCGACGCGCCAGCCCCTGGCATCGCCCTCCAGGACGGCGTAGCAGGCATCCTGCAGGCCAACGTGCGGCGTGCCCACGGGACCCGGGTTGATGAAATGCCACGCGGCGAGGCGGCGTTCAAAGGCCATGTGGTAGTGGCCCGCCACAATGCTGCCTTCATCGGTGCCCGCCAGCATGGCGAGCGCGTCGTTTTCGGCGGTAACCGACGTGATGGTCCTGAAGGGATTGCCCGGCGCGGCATGCACGACCAGCAGCGGCGGCGCATCGGCGAAGCGCAGGGACAGTTCGTCGGGCATGACGGCGAGGCGCGCCAGCCAGGCCTCACCGAGCTGCTCAGCCAGAAAGTCGAGGAAGGGCCAGTCCTTGCGGGCTTTCACGGGACTGGGCGCGACGTGGTCCAGCAGGTAGTGTTCGTGATTGCCGCGGATGACGACCCAGCCACGCTCTAGGACCGTCTCCAGCACCTCCCGTGACCAGGGCCCGATGTTGATCAGGTCGCCGGCGACGACGACCTGGTCGACGTCCTCACCCTGCATGTCGGCGATGACGGCTTCCAGCGCGGGAAGGTTTCCGTGAATGTCTGAGAGAACGGCCAGTCGGGTCATGCGCGCTGATCACTTCCAACAGTCACCAGGTGCAAGATCTTTCAGGCCTTTCTCCAGCAGCTGACGATTAAGTTGATACTCTGGCGGAAGATAATCCCAATACTGGCCACTGGCCAAGAACTCCCGGGCCAGTTCAGTCGTTTCTTCTGCTTCCGGATAATGCTCCTGATGCCAGTGTCTGAACGTCGAGACCAGGGGGCGCGCCAGACGAAACTGTTCGACGAGCAGAAACCCTTGCAGACCGCAGCACTGCTCGACATGCAGGCGTTTAAATTCGGCGTACAGCGGCTCAAGATCTGCGCGCACACGCCGGTGGTCGACGCGCCAGCCTGATGCGTCTCCCTCCAGCAGGGCATAACTGGCATCCTGCCGGCCATCGAGTGGTGCTCCGACCGAGCCGGGATTGATGATCTGCCGGCCCGCCAGGTGACGTTCGAAATGCAGATGGCAATGGGCTGTGACGAGGCTGTCTTCAGCGACACCCTCCAGCAACGCGCTCGCTTCAACCTCGCCAGTAACCCGGTTAATTGTTTTGAAGGGGTTTCCTGCCACGCCATGTAGAATCCGTAACGGCCGCGCATCGGCGAAACGCAGGGTCAGTTCGTCGGGCATGACGGCGATCCGCTGCCACCACTCGTCGCCCAACTGCACCGCGGTCAACTCCAGCATACATCTGCTGTCGCGATCTCGTTTCCTGTCCTGAATTGTGGCCAGATGCTCCAGCAGATACATCTCGTGGTTGCCCCGAATGGCGACCCAACCCAGGTCGAAGACCCTTTCCAGCACCTGTCGCGAAAAGGGGCCGCCGTTGATCAGATCGCCGGCGACGACGACCTGGTCGACGTCCTCACCCTCCATGTCGGCGATGACGGCCTCCAAGGCCGGTAAATTGCCGTGGATATCCGCCAGTACAGCCAGACGTGTCATGGACGCAGGCGCGTCAGCAGCCACTGGTCGCGCAGGCTGAGACCGGCGACCAGGGTGAAGGCCAGAAAGTAGAGCGCCAGCCAGGGGACCAGCGCCGGATAGTGCGCCAGCGCGATCAGCGTGGCCGCCAGCGCATAGGCGGCCAAAAGCAATTCGCCCGCCAGGGTGCGGTCGATGCGCAGGGCGTAGCGGCTGGCCGCCCAGGACTGCGCGAATTTGGGCGTGCGCCGAAACTCCGCGGCCCCCGCGCCCAGACCGGCCAGCACCGCCAGGGTCGCGTTGAAGGTCATGCCCGTGCCCAGCAACAGCAGCAGCGGGAAGGCGCGCAGGCGTCGCCGCCAGTCCGGATACAGCGCGTACTGGCTCAGCACGTAGAGCAGCAGGGGCGCCAGCGCCGCCAGCCCCAGCGGTCCCGGCAACAGCGTATGCAACTGGCCGCCGGGCAGCAGCAGCGGAGTCAGCAGCAGCATCAGTAACATCAGCGGATGCGGCAGGTACTGGCACAGGTGCAGCGTGGCCATGATGCGTTGGGCGGGCGGCAAGGGCGCGCGCCACAGCGGCAGCAGCAGACCGATCAGGGTGCGGGTGCTGCCGCGCGCCCAGCGCGCCTGCTGTTGCTTCCAGGCGGCCATCTGCGGCGGCACCTCCGCCGGCACGACCACGTCCGGCAGATAGAGGAAGCGCCAGCCGGCCAGTTGCGCGCGATAGCTAAGGTCGAGGTCCTCGGTCAGGGTCAGCGCGCTCCAGCCACCAGCCTCCAGGATGCAGGAACGTCGCCACACGCCGCCGGAGCCGCTGAAGTTGATGAACCAGCCGGCCCGGTTGCGCGCCGTCTGCTCGACGATGAAGTGGCCGTCCAGCGCCAGCGCCTGACCGCGGGTAAGCGCATTGTCGGGCCAGTTGAGATGCCCCCAGCGGGTCTGCACCATGCCGATGCGTTCGTCCGCCACCAGATGCGGCACGGTCCGCCGCAGAAAGTCCGGCGGTGGCACGAAGTCGGCGTCAAGCACGGCCACCAGGTCGCAGTCCAGCTGCGCCAGGCCTTCCGCCAGCGCCCCCGCCTTGTATCCTGTGCGTCGCGCCCGTTGCAGATGCTGGATGTCAAGCCCCTGCGCGCGCAGGGCCGGCAGCATGTGCCGGATGATGGCGCTGGTCTCGTCGATGGAGTCATCCAGCACCTGAATCTTCAGGCGCTGCCGCGGATAATCCAGCGCGGCGACGGCGGCCAGCAGCCGTTCGATGACGTGACGCTCGTTGTAAACGGGAAGTTGCACCGCCACCCGCGGCCAGTCAGTCACCGGCGGCGGCGCCAGTGACTGATGCCGCGTGCGCCAGTAAACCAGCAGGAGCACGGCGGTGCCCAGGGCGTGCAAAATCAACAGCAACGCGCAAAGCAGGTAAACCAGGCTGAGTATGCCAAGGGCCATCGTGGCAAGTCTGGCATATATCAGGCGGGAGTCAAGGGTGCTATACTCCGCGCCGGAAGGTGAGCAAACCAGAGAGTTTCAGATATGGATATGAAGACCGCGCTGGCCGCCTGCGGCGTGCGGGAGGATGCCCTGAGCGCGGCGGAGAAGGAGCAGCTTTCTCGCGACGGCTACCTGCCTCTCTACAACATCCTGTTACCGGAGCAGGTCTACCAGCTGGGCGCCCGCGCCGACGAGCTGGTGGCGGAGGAAGGCGCGACCGCGGGCCTCGAGGTGCACCAGGAGACAGGCGCAGACCGACTTTCCGACCTCATCAACAAGGACCCTCGTTACGACGTTTGCTTCACCCATCCGCGCGTACTGGCCGCCATCTGGCACGTGCTCGGCGCGGACTTCCGGCTCTCCTCGCTCAACTTTCGCGCCGCCCTGCCCGGCAGTGGCCTGCAGGCGCTGCACCAGGACTGGCGCGAACCGGTGGCGCCGGACGACTACCAGGTCTGCAACTCCATCTGGCTGCTGGACGACTTCAGCGCGGCCAACGGCGCGACGCGCGTCGTGCCCGGCTCACAGCGTAGCGGCCAAATGCCACAGGACGCCCTGGAGGACCCGATGGCACCGCATCCCGACCAGCGCTTGCTGGAAGCGCCGGCGGGCACCGTTGTCATCTTCAATTCCCACACCTGGCACGGCGGAACCTTCAACGGCTCCGACAAACGCCGCCGCGCCCTGCATTCCTACTTCTGCCGCCGCGAACAGCCGCAGCAACTGGACCAGCAACACTATCTGCGCGAAGCCACCTGGAAGCGACTCAGCCCGGCGGCGCGCTTCATCCTCGACGTCAACATGTGACGCCGGAGCGGCGATGGACAAGCGCTGGGACGTACTGGGACTGGGTTGCGCCGCGGTCGACGACGCCCTTTACGTCGCACGCTATCCGGCGGGCGACACCAAGATGCGCGTCCGCCGTCGCCAGCGGCGCGTCGGCGGCCTGACCGCGGCGGCGCTTCTGGCCGGGGCGCGCATGGGCGGCCGCTGCGCCTACGCCGGCAAACTGGGTCCGGACGACCTCTCGCTCTTCATTGAGGATGAGTTGCGACGCACGGGCGTGGACGTCTCGCAGGTAGTCCGCGTGGAGGGTGGCAACCCCATCCACGCAATCGTCGTTCTGGGCGACGAGGACCACACCCGCACCATTTTTGCCTACAGTGACGGCACATTGGGCGCGCATGAGACGCTGCCGCCCGCGGAAGTGATTGAGGCGGCGCGGGTGCTCTTCGTCGATACCTACAATGTCCCGGGCCAGTTGCGCGCCGCCCGCGTGGCGCGGTCCGCCGGCATCCCGATCGTGGCCGACTTCGAGCGTGGCGTGGGCCCTCTCTTCGAGGAATTGCAGGCGCTGGTCGATCATCTGATCCTCTCGCAGGACTTCGCCCTCAGCTGGACCGGTAGTGTTACGCCCCAGGAAGCGTTGCAGCGGCTCTGGACGCCACAGCGGACCGTCGTGGCGGCCACCGCCGGAGAACGGGGATGCTGGATGCTTGATGCCGACGGACTGCATCACCAGACGGCTTTCCCGGTGGAGGTGGTGGATACCAATGGCTGCGGCGACGTCTTTCACGGCGCCTGGGCCCTGGCCCTTGCCCGTGGCTACCCTCTGCGCGAATGCGCGCGCATCGCCTCGGCCGCCGCCGCACTCAAGGCCACGCAACCCGGCCTGACCGGCGTTCCGCCCCTGCCGGCAATCCACGACTTCATTGCGCGCGCCGGTTGATTTCTTTCCTTTTTCATCACCAGGGAGTTACAGACCATGGGCCTCGGCAAGCAAATTCGTTTGAGCCGCATTTTCGCCAATCCTTCCGGTAATCTCTGTTCGGTGGCCATCGACCATTACATTGGCTACCAGGCCGGCATCCCCGCCGGCCTGCAAAACCTGCGCACGACCCTGGCGGCCGTGATGGATGGACCGCCGGACGCCGTCACCATGCACAAGGGCACGGCCGCCGCCCTCTGGGGGCCCTACGCCGGCCTTGTGCCGCTCATCGTGCAGTCCAGCTTCGTGCGCACGGACGACACGGCCATCGAGCAGTTCGTCACGGTCGAGGAGGCCTTGCGCCTCGGCGCCGACGCCATCGCCGTCGTCATCTTCGTGCGTGGCGACAGTGAAGTGAAGTACCTGCGTATCCTTTCCGATACGGTGGAAGCGGGCGCCCGCCACGAATTGCCGGTCATCTGCCACGTGTATCCCCGTGGCGCGGGCAACGAAATCGTCTACAACCCCGAAGATATTGCATGGGGCGTGCGTTGCGCGGCCGAGATCGGCGCGGACGTCGTCAAGACGCCCTGGTGCGGCGATCTGGCGGCGCATACGCAGATCGTGGAACGCTGCCCGGTGCCGTTGGTCGCCGCCGGCGGGCCGCAGACGGACACGCTGGACGACGCCCTGGCGATGTTTCGCGATCTGCTGCAGGCCGGTGTGCGCGGCGGCGTCATAGGGCGCAACATCTGGGGCCATGAGGATGTTACAGGTACGCTGCGTGCATTCCGTCGTGTTATCCACGGCGAGTAGCGCTAAAGGAGGCGCTCCGCGCTGACGGCGCCGGGGTGGCGATTGTGTAACAGCAGGTCGACGGCGCGTTCGGCGCTGCCGGCGCCGAGCGACAGGCCGTGTCCGTTGAAACCGACGGCGTAGCCTGCGTTGGCGACGCCAGGCAGCCGGCCCACCAGGGGCAGGCCGTCGGAAGTGAAGCCCATCACGCCGGCCCAACGGCGTTCAATGGGAGCGTCCACGTCCGGGAAGCGTTTGTGCAGCCAGGCTTCCAGCGTGCGCTGCACCGGGTCGCTGATGCGCTCGTCGAGGCGATTGTGTTCCAGCCAGCGATTCTGCCTCCGTCCGCCACCCAGCAGCAAACGACCGTCGAAGGTATCGCGGTAGTACATGTAGCCGTTGTCGCTGTAGCCGCAAGTATTGAGCAGCGGCCCCTGCCGTAGCGGCGCCGTCACCAGCACCTGGCCGCGCACCGGCACGATGTGACGCGCCAGATGCGGCAGCAGCGTCGCCGACCAGCCATTGGTGCAGACCAGCACATGACGCGCCTCAAAAATTGCCAGGCGACTGTAGACGCGAACGAGCTCTCCACGCCCGTCCTCAATGCGCCAGACCTCGTTGCCGGGCAGCAGTTCCGCACCGCTCTGTTGAAACATCGCCTGCACCAGTTCAAAGGGATGGACGGCCGCGTCACGGGCCTGCTCAATGGCCACATGGAAGCCGCGGTGCAAGGGGTCCCGCGCGTGAAACTGCACGTCGATGTCGTCGGCGTCCATGGCCCGCGCCGCCTGCTCCAGATCGTGCGCCTCGCCTTCGCTCTCGGCCAGCAACAGGGAGCCGCAGCGCTGACGCTGCACGGCTCCGTCGGCCGCGTCGATGACGTGGTGCAGGTGGCGATGGGTCGTTTGGGAGAGGCCCCACATCTCGCGCACCACCGGTCGTCCGTAACGCTCAAGGGCGCGGTGATAGTAGCTGTCGAGGCCGGTGATCATGAAGCCGGCGTTGCGGCTGCTGGCGCCCAGACCCAGGTCGCGCGCGTCGGTGATGGTGACCTGGCGTCCGGCATTCGTCGCGAATAGCGCCGCCGCGCAGCCGACCAGGCCCGCGCCGATGATCAGAAAATCGACCTCGCGGACGGGCTGCTCACCATTCGCCTGCCAGAAGGAGACGCTCACGGCCAGGTGGCCGACCCCCCTGCCTCAGGCATTGACGACTAGGGAGCCCACCGCCTTGTCATGCCAGGTCTGGTTGCGCTGGTCGAAGAGGGCCCAGATAAAGCCAATCAAAAACACGGCGCCGCTGATCCAGGAGACCAGCACGCGAATGATGGCATCGCCGTCGCCGATCGGTGAACCGTCTTCCTTGATGACGCGAATGTTCATCAGTTTCTTGCCAGGCGTCTGGCCCTCATGGCGGGTGAGGAAATACCAGCCATAGACCAGGGTCAGCAGCATTTGCAGGGAATTGCCCACGCCACCCATGCCCATGCCCAGGTGTATCAGGCCGGCAAGGATGGCCTGCAGAATGCCATCGACGAAAACGGCGACAAATCGCTTGCCGATGACCGCCAGTTCCACTTCCTGCCGTTTGGGTTTCATGTGCCCACCTTTCCCCTGCCCTGACTGGCCCTGTCGGGATGCCCCCGTCGCTGCCGTCCGGCAGATCCGCTACGTATACCCGACATCTGCACTACGTTTACTCTTGATGAACTACGCAAAACGATGCAGCCGGTTCACCACCTGTCAGGGACGATCAATGTTCGTCTGTCGCGGAATCAGGCGCGGCGGCAGGTCGCTGGTGACGACCAGGCTGTGGGCCAGCTTGTCGTGCCAGCCCTGCTGCTCGCGGTTGAAGGCCGCCCAGACAAAGCCGAGGCCAATCGACAACTGTCCGAGATAGTAGCCCAGAACCCGCAGCAGGGCCTGACGGTCGCTGAGGTCCGCGCCGCTTTCACTGATAACGCGAATGCGCAACAGGCTCTTGCCTGGCGTCTGCCCGCCGGCGCGCGTCCAGAAGAACCAGTAATAGGGGACGGTCGTCCCGATGTCGAGCACCAGGGCGAGCAAAAATTCCTGCGCCAGATTCTGCGGTGCGAGCAGAATCATGAGGAAAAGACGCAGGACCGCAAGAATAATGGTGTCGATGACCAGGGCCAGGAAACGCGTTCCGATGCCGGCCAGCGGAGGCGTGCCGTCGTAAGGGGCTTGCTGCACCTGCGGTCCTCCTGCTGCCGATCTACGGGCGGAGTGTAGCGTATGCGCGTCAGACTGTCGCGGGGATGTTTCAGCCGGTCGCCTGGCCAGCCTGCAAGGCCTCCAGCGCATCGCGCGCGGCGCTGTAATTGCGGTTGACCTCGAGGGCGCGGCGGTAGTTTTCCATCGCAACACGCGTCTGCCCCATGCCCTCGCGGGCCTTGCCGACGTGGAACCAGATTTCCTCGACAAAGTGGCCGCCCCCGTCATTCAGGTTGACGTTGGCCAGGGTCAAGGTGTCCTGGTAGCGACCGACCGCGTTGTAGGCCTCCAGCGGGCCAAACTGGTACCACAGCATGCGAAAGGGCAGGCCGTAGCGGCGCGCTTCATCAAAGGCGAGCGTGGCGTATTCCCAAGCCTGGCGGCCATAGTCCGGCGCCAGCGCCACGTAGTTGCTGCCAATGTTGAACCACAGGAAGGGGTTCTCCGGGTCCTCCATCACGGCCAGCCGCTGTTCTTCCAGAGTCAGGAGGATGTTTTGCTGCGGGTCGGCGTCCTCGCCCAGCATGTCCAGCAACTGCTGTTCCTCGACGGTCTCGAAAAGCACGATGTAGCTGTGGTTGAAATGCTGCCAGTATTCATTGATCTGGTCGTAACTGTAGATCTTCTGTGGCCCGCGATAGCTGTCGTGTGCGGTGAACTCGCGCCGGTCGTCGTCATAGCCGATCAGCAGCAGGTAATGTCCCATCCAGCCGAGGTCGCCCGGCGGCGGTTCATAGCCCTTCTCGACGATGACAGGGTGGCCGGCAGCGATGAAACGACGCAACAGTTGCAGGTCTCCGCCACTGCGGGCGAGCGCGCGCACCGGCAGTTCAGGCACTTCGTTGTTGACGAAATCCACCATTTCCTGCGGCGTCACGTTTTTGTCTTCGCGGTTGGGCTTGAGCCAGTTGGCCGCCCGGTTCTGATCGTTCCGGTAGCCAAAGTGCGTCAGGGCATTGGTCAGGGTGGCCGGACCGCAGTTGTTCCAGCCCTGGAATTCGAAGTTGAAGTCCTTAATCAGGACGGCGGTGGGTGTGGCCTGCGGCTCATCCTGCGCCAGGACGAGAGTTGTGCACAGCAGCAGCAGCGCCAGCGAAGCGAAAGCGGAAAGTCGATGGCCTAAAGCCATGTGAATTCAGGTTTCCATATCAGGACTAGCCAGATTGTACACGAATTCCCTTGCCCTGGGGAACAGGCGCTACACAAATCAGTTCGGCCAGGCTGTGGCCGATAATTCGGTATTCGCGACCGATACGCAGCTGCAAGGGTCCTTCGAAGGGCGCGGTGTGAATGACCTCAAGTTCGGTATCGGGCCGTAACCCCAGGGCCGCCAGATATTCCAGGCGATCGGGCTCGCGCGTCAGCACGCGGGTCACGCGCAGGGCGCCACCCTTCGCTTCAATGCTGGCCAGCGGGCGGTCATCCATCGGCGCCAGGTCTCCGTCTTGCGCCGGAATGAGTTCGCCATGCGGGCAGCGCCGGGGCCGACCACTCATCTCTGCCATACGTTCCACCAGCAGGTCGTCCAGCCCGCTGCACATGCGCGTTGCTTCCGAATGGACCTCGTGCCAGCCGAAACCCATGACGCGCTCCAGAAACACCTCGGCGATGCGCTGGCGCCGCAGTTCCTGCAACGCTACCCGCCGTCCCTCTTCGGTCAAGCGGACGCCGTGGTAAGGCTCATGACGCAACAGATCATCGCGACGCAGGCGCGTGATCATGCGGTTGACAACAGGAGGGCTGGCATTCATAGACTCGCCCAGATCCCCTGTCCCGACCCAGTCACTTTCGGCATGACGGCGACGTTCCGCCAGACGCCAGATTTGCGCCAGCCAGGGGCGCAGGGCCGTGCCCGGCCCCTCCATTAGCGTACCGGGGCTACCAGCCATACTCCAGTCGCCTGACCAGGCGCTCCGGCAAATCCACACGGCGCATACGGTCCTGAACGGCGTTCACGTTATAGGCGACGCGACGATATTCCCAGACCCCGTCCGGCAGGTCCAGCAGGGCGTAGGCCGCGCGCGGATTCTGGTCCCGCGGCTGCCCGACGCTGCCGGGGTTGATGATCTGACGCAGGCCGTTCAGATGGCGACGCTGGCGCGGGCCGGGCAAGACCATGTCAACCGATCCCGGACCATTCTGTTGTTCATAAATGGCGGGTTGGTGCGTATGACCCACGAGGCAAAAGGAAGTCTCGAAATACGGGAAGTTCTGGGCAGCCACATGGGGCTCAAAGATATATTCCCAGACGGGTTCGCGCGGACTGCCGTGGGCAAGGGTGAAATCGCCGGCAACGAAGGTGGTGGGCAAGGCTTCCAGCCAGACGCGACTGTTGCCTGAAAGCGTCTCACTCGTCCAGGCAACGACCTGGCGCGCTTCCGGATTGAAACTGTTCAGATCCAGCCGGCCCAGGGCAGCCCAGTCATGGTTGCCGGCCAGACAAAGATGCGGCAACTCGCGCAAGCGTTCGACACACTCGTTGGGGTCCGGACCGTAGCCCACCACGTCCCCCAGACACCACACATAGTCCCACTGCCCATCGGCGTCTTGCAGTACGGCATCGAAGGCGTCAAGATTCGCGTGGATATCCGAGATGACCAGTATGCGCATGCATGCTCCTGTGAAACGGGGGTCCCGGCTGAATGTGGCGCTATCCTACCACGTCCCACCATTTCCCGCGATGCATGGTGGCGCTTGTTCTCATGTTTCTGACGGGCTGCAACCTTGTTGCCAACTTGCCTCAGGCCGCCTCCCTGAGGGACGTTCCGGTGCCCACACCGCCGGTCCCGGAAGCCGATGCCAATGCTGTGATGGCGGGCATCTGTTTTGAAGCCGCGCGGGACGCTGCCGGACAGTTCTTCGTGCTTCGCAGCGCCGACGAACTGACGAACTTCTTCAATCTCGCCGATAACAGCCAGCTCTGTCGCCAGCCTGTGACGCGCCAGCCCCACGATTTCTCGGACGGTCGTGTGCTGGCGGGCCTGTGGAGCGTGGGCCGGGGCTGCGCCGCCACGCACAAGGTCCTCCGTTGGCAGCGAAACGACGGGGCGCGTCAGATTCACCTGCAATTGCGCCTCGACATGACCGGCGATTGCGATTACGAACTGCTGCGTCCCTGGTGGATGACGCTGGTTAACGCCCGCGAACACGACATTGTGATCGAGGTGCTGCCCTGAAGCGCCTTCAGCGCGCCGTGAGAATCTCGTCCACCGCTCCGGCCAGTTCACGCAGGGTCCGCACAGGGTAGACACCGTCGGCGTGGCGGGAGTACTCCGGCATGTCACTGTCGCCGCTGCCCCAGTAGTCGCCGGGTTCGGGATTGAACCAGAAGAGACGGTGGCTGCGCCGCTGCAGGTTTTGGGCGAGATCAAGACGCGGGTCGTTGAAGTTGTTGCGGCCGTCGCCGAGGATGATCATCGTTGTACGGGGATCGATGCAGTCCGCGTGCCGCTCACAGAGTGTCGCCAGGCTGCGGCCGAGGTCGGTGTTGTAGTGACCGGGCGGATTCTCGCGCAGGACCCGCTGCAGGGCGTCCCGCGGCTCCCGACTGGCGAAATGGTCGCTGATTTCGACCAGATCGTCGATGAAGACGAAGCTGCTGGTACGGGCCACCTGGTCCTGCAACTGGTAGACCAGCATGAGCAGGAAGCCGGCGCAGTGCCGCATCGAGGTGCTCAGGTCGCAGAGCAGCAACAGGGCCGGTTTCCTGCGACGCTGGCGATGCCGGATTTCCAGCGGCAGGCCCCCGTAACGCAGGCTGGCGCGCAAGGTCCGGCGCGGGTCCGGATTGCCATCGCGGTGTTGCTGCTGACGCAGGGCCGCACGGGTACGCAGGCGCGCCGCCAGACGCTGTAACTCCTCGCGAAGCGCCTCGACCTCGCTGTGGCGCAGGCGATTGAAGGGGACGTCCTGCAGGTCGCCGGGTCGTTCCGGCCCGCGCGCCGCCATTTGCTGCGCCAGGCTGCTACCCACGTGCTGCGAAAGCTGTTCATTGAGCGCTCCGACGTTTTGCTGCAGCATCTCGCGCAGTTGCCGGCGCGCCTCCTCGCCCATGCCCATCGCTTCCAGCATCTGCAGCAAATCCCGAATCAACTGTTCCAGCTCCGACAGGCCGGCCGCGCGGCGCATGCGCCGTTCGTACCAGCGGCGTTGCGTCAGAGACTCGCCTTCGGCCAGACCGCTCTGCTCGCCAAGCTGCTGCAATTGCGATTCAGTGAATCGCTGTCCCTCCAGCAATTGCCGCAACAGATCGCTCAGGGCCGCCGCGTCACCGGCCAGCGACATGAGGGCTTCGCGCAGGGTGTCACGCTGCTCCTCCGTCATGTCGGCGGGGATATCGCTCATGGGGGGCTGGCCGCTGCCGAAGAAGAGCGGGAAGAAATAGTCAAAGACCGGCTGGTCGCGCGCTTCCTTGACCAGGGTGCTGCGCAAGGCCGCGCGAAAGCGTTCGCGCTGCGCCACGCCGACGGCTTCCAGCGCCTCGCCGGCATCCTGACTTTCCGCCAGCGAGACGCGCACGCCCGCTGCGCGCAGGGCGCGGATGAATTCGATCAAACGGGCATCCATCGCACAGGGGGCTCCCGGCCCGGTGGATCAGGTGGCGACCCCGACCTCCGGTCGCGCCGCGCCGCTCTCCAGGCGGGGAAAGATGTGGTATTCCTCGCCATCGCGGATGATGGTCGGCTCCGGGGTGTAAAGGTCGTAGCCGTCGAAGAAATCGCGCACCTCGTCGGCGAGCAACTCTTCCTTCTCCAGCAACAACTCGACCAGTTCCTCTATCAGTTCGTCATGCTGACGCAGGGCGATGCGCGTCTCGCGCAGCACGTCCTGATAGGCCTCCTCGATGGCTTTGGCCTGCTCCGGCGACCACTTCTGGCGCGCGCCGCTCAGGGGATCGTAGACGACGGTGCTGGTCGCGCCCATGGTGCCGAGCATGCCGGCGTTGGCCATGGCGGCCAGCAGGCTGTAGGCGCGGTTCAGGTCGCGGTAGACCAGGGTGCTCTGGTTTTCGGCGCCGCAGTATTCGATTTCCGCGGCCTTGCCGGCGACGGCCACCCTGACGCGCTCCAAAAGCTCCGGCTTGATCTGCAACCCCTGGTAGGATTCCTGCGCCGGATAGTGCCAGACGTGGCCGTAATACGACCCCTGGCGCAGGATGGTGATGCGGCTGATGCGATGCGAGGGCATGAAGAGGCGCACGGCCAGCGCCATCCCGGCCTGATAGGTCGCCAGACGCCGCCGCGCTTCGGGCGCCATGTGTTTGAGTTGCGAGCGCAGGCCCATTTCGTGTTCCGGCTTCGCGCGCATGAAGTCCTCGTAAGTGATGCGCCGGCGCCCGTCAAAGAAAGCGTAGCGCAGCGATTCATTCAGCAGGTACTTGATGTCCGCCGGCGTGTAACCGGGCGTCTCGGAGGCGAGGATCGCCGCCTCCATGTCCGGGTCGTGGGAATATCTGGCCAGATAGTATTCGAAGATCTCGCGGCGGCCCTCCATGTCGGGCGCGTCCACGCGCAGCTTCTTGTCAAAACGGCCAGGGCGCAGCAGCGCCGGGTCCAGCGCCGACATGCGGTTGGTGGCGCCGATGACCAGCACGCGCCGCTCCGGTTTCGGCGGCTTGCGGCGACGGATGGTCTTCCACCACCAGGAACGCCAGCGCGCGCGCCGGCCATGTTCCTGGCTGAAGCCGTCCATCTCGATCAACATGGTGCTCAGCACGCCCATGCCGCCGGAACTGCCGCCGCCGAACATGCCGCGCAGGCCGGTGCCCCCGGCGCCGCCCTGTTCATCGCTCGAAGCCACGCCGCCGCGCGAGCCGACGGCATCGATTTCGTCGAGGAAGATGACGGCCGCGCCGTAGCGTTTGGCCAGTTTGCGCGCCTTGCGGAACAGCCCCATCACCTTCATCGGGCCCACGCCGATGAACATGGCCTGCAGGCCGGAGGCGTCCATGTAGAGAAAGGGCACCCTGGCCTCGGTGCTGATGGCCTGGGCCAGCCAGGTCTTGCCCGTACCGGGCGGCCCTTCCAGCAGCAGACCGTTGAGCGGCTCGCCGCCGGCCTGCTCGAAGACCTTGACGCCGCGCAGCAGGGTGACGATCTGGTGCGCCTGCTCGAGAATCTCGGGCTGGCCGCGATAGTCGTCGAAGCTGATCCCGTCGCCGCCCGAATCCGGCATGATGGTGTAGCTGCGCGTGCGCGCCAGGAACCAGAAGAGCAGAATGAACTGCGACACGAAGATGAGCATGAAGACCAGAATCTGCAGCACCTGGCCGGCGAAGGGGATAACGCTGCGGGTGAATTCCGCATCGCGCAGGATTGACCAGGCGAAAAGCAGGACCAGTCCGGGGATCAGGGCGCGCTTGATCAGGCGGCGGATGCGCCAGGGCAACCGGCTACGGCGTTCGACCCAGGATTCTTCCTGTTCCCAGGAAAAGCGCTCGCGCCGTGGTTCGATCTGCGTGGATGTCATGCTGGCAGCCCTTTCAGCAACCTTGCAGTCCGCCGGCTACAGAATACCCGCTCTCCCAACCTGGTGCTGGAGTTGCGGCTGGTCGGCGCGTTCTTCTTCCTGCCCGATCTGCGGTTTCGGCGTGTACAGTCCGTAACGGTCAAAGAACTCCTCGACTTCGCTCGAAAAGAGTTCTTCCTTTTCCAGCAGCAATTCGATCAGGGCCTCGCCCATGTCCTGGTACAGGCGCAAATCCGTGCGCACCTCGTCCAGCGCCTGCAGGAAAGTCTCCTCCATCAGCTTGCGCACCTCGCGCACGGTCTCCGGCTCGTCGGCAATGCCGAGAGGGCCGAACATGCCGGCGATTGACATTTGCCGTAGCACGAAACGCACGTTCATGAAGTCTCCGCCAACGCCGAGGGTCTGCTCCTGTTCGCCGCCGTATTCCATCTCGCCGGCCTTCCCGGCCACGGCGATGCGCAATCGCTTCAGCAGCGCTTCTTCCGTGTTGATGTATTCGTAGCTTTCGGTCGCCGGCATGGGCAGCACGTGGCCCAGCGCCCCGCCCTGGCGAATGATGGTGACGCGCGCGATGCGCCAGTCCGGCCGATAGAGACGCACGGCGATGGCGTGCGCCGCCTCGTGGGCTGCGAGACGGCGCCTGGCCGCCTTCGTCATGTTCTTGACCGGCTCGCGCAGGCCCATCTCATGTTCGGGCTGGGCGCGGGCGAAATCCCGGTAATTCATGGATGTGCGCCCGTCAAAAAGCGCGTGGCGCAGGGCCTCGTTGAGCAGGTACTTGATGTCCGCCGGGGTATAGCGCTGAGTCTCCACGGCCAGGGTCAGCGGGTCCATCGTCTCGTCATGCGCCATTTGCGACAAATAGTATTCGAAGATTTCGCGGCGTCCCTCGAGGTCCGGGATGTCGACGCGTACCTTCTTGTCGAAACGACCGGGGCGCAGCAAGGCGTCGTCGATCGCCTGGATGCGATTGGTGGCGCCGATGGTCAGGACGCGTTTGGGTGGCTGAGGGAAGGGCTTGCGCCGGATGTTGCGGAACCACCACTTTTTCTTGCGCGCCCACCAGCCATGCTCCTGGCTGAAACCGCTCATTTCCACCAGCAGGGTGCTGAGTAGCCCGACGTTGGCGCCGCTCATGCCGCCGAACATGATGGGCAGACGCGTCGTCTGCGCCGGCCCGCTGAATTCATCGCGTTTGCGTGCCACGCCGCCGCGCGAACCGACGGCATCGACCTCATCAATGAAAATGATTGAAGCGCCGTACTCCTTCGCCGCGTTGCGCGCCTTGCGGTAGAGATTCATCACCTTGAGCGGGGCGATGCCGAAGAACATGGACTGCATGCCCGAACCATCGATGTAGAAGAAGGGGACGCCGGCCTCGGTGCTGATGGCCTTGGCCAGCCAGGTCTTGCCCGTGCCAGGCGGCCCCTCCAGCAAGAGGCCGTTGAGCGGCTCGCCGCCGGCATCCTCAAAGGCGCGCACGCCGCGCACGAGGGTCACGATCTGCCGCGCCTGGGCCAGCAGTTCCGGTTGGCCGCGATAGTCTTCAAAGCTGACGCCCTGCGTATCCGAGCCGGGCCAGATGGTGTAGGCGCGCGCCCGACCGAGGAACCAGAACATCAGGGCGAACTGACCGATGATAAAGCCGCCGACAAGCAGGAAGCGCCCGATGTAGGGGATTGCCGTCTCCAGAAAGCCCAGCAGGCCGCGCATGAAACTGGCGTCCAGCAGGGCGATAAGCACGAGCAGCAAAAACAGATTGCGCACAATGTGTTCGCTGAAAAAGCGGCGGATGCGGCTGCGCAGACGGCGCCGCTCGTCGACCAGGGTCTCCTCGCTCTCCCAGGCGTAACGCCGGCGTTGCAGCGCCTGGCGTTCGCGCGCCGGTTCGTAACGACGGATTTCGGTCATCGGGCCGTCCTCCTCGCGCTCATGTACCGGTCTGGCCAGCCCCGTCCAGCAGGAACAGGGGGTGGTTGGGCTCCCCGTTGTACAGCACACCCCCTTCAGGGTTCTCGTAAAGCAGCGTGCCTTCTGCAATCAGGTCGAAGAAGTCCAGCAGGTCGCGCGGGCCTTCCAGGTAAGTCAGCGCATCCTGACGCTCGATCTCGGAGATGAGGAAGACCACGCCGGCGAAGCCAGGACCACTGTCCAGGGTGGAAATGTTCCAGGGTGAGATCAGGTTGACGCGCAGCAAACCGCTGCCCACGCTCTCTGCGACGGTGCCGCGCCATGTCAACTCGATGGCGCGCTGAATGGCGGTGTAAAAGTCAACCTGACCCGCCGGGGACTGCGTGTCGGGTTCGTTGTTGGGCACAAAGAGCAGGTTGACGACGAAGGCATCCTCACTCAGGCTGCGCCGAATCTCGACGATGTCCACTCCAACGGTAGCGGCCTCAATGCGGTCGGCAGCGGCGATGAGCGACGGGTCCGTCGCGCCGCTCTTGTCCGCCATGACGAGATCGATAACCTCGAGGGCGCGCAAGGCCTCGCCTTCGCCAGACTCCTGGCCAGTCAGTACGCCCAGACCGGGCAAGGCGCTGCAACCCGTCACCAACAGCAGGGACAACAATACCAAACGAATCCGGGCAATCGACCTCATACACATCCCGTTCCGGACGAAGACATGGTGACGCCATCCGGGTTATTTGCGGAGCAACCGTATAAAATGCCATTGTAGCGTCATTCGGAGGTTTCGTGCAGCGCCGTCGCGGACATTCAGGAAATCCTAACCTTGGGAAGTTTGTGCCGGCCCTGTTGCTGGCGACCCTGCTTTTTGCGACCCTGGCCGTGCGGGGAGAGGACACGACCCGGCTCAATTGTGACGACCGTCCAACCTTTATGGACCCGCCATGGTTCGATGGTGCCAGATTTTGCGCGGAACTGGTTTACCAGTCGCCCCAAAACGAAGCCCTGGCGTTGGCATCCCTGGCCGTCGCGCCCGACGGAACCCTCTATGCGGCCAGCCCCCTGCGTGGTGAGGTATGGGCCTTGCGCGACAGCGACGACGACCGACTGCCGGACAGGGCGCAACGGCTGCTCTCGGGCCTGATCCAGCCAACGGGTATGGACTGGCACGACGACGCCCTGTACATCCTGAGCGGCGCCGGCATCCTGCGTTTGCCTGCCGGCGCGCAAAACGCCGGGTTGTTTGTCGCCGATTTGCCCCTGCAACCGGGACAGGCCGGCGGGGATCTGGTAGTCGGGCCGGACGGCACGCTCTACGCGTCGCTGGCCGCGGCCTGCAGCCACTGCGAGCCGGACGACCGGCCCTCCATCCTCGCCGTCGACCAGGATGGCAGCCGGCACAGCATACTGGCTCGCGGCCTGCGCCTGCCGGCCGGGCTCGCGTTGCGCCATGGCGAGCTTTGGGCGACGGACAGCATCGGACGTGCGGGCGCAGCACAGGGGGACGCGCTCGACGAAATCAATCGCATTCAGGCGGGCGCCCACTATGGCTGGCCATGGTGCGGCGACACAGGACGTCTGCCAGCGTTGTCCGCCACGACCGACTGCGACGCCTTCGTGGCACCCGCCCTGACCCTGCCGACGGGCAGTACGCCGCTGGGCCTGGCGTATTATGACCATGAAGCGCTACCGGATTTGCGCGATTCCCTGCTGGTGACCCTGCACGGCTCGCGTCACCGCGTCGAGTTACGCGGCTACGGCTTGGCCGTCATTCGCTTTGACGCGGAGGGAAACCCCCTTGAAGGGGAAGTCATCATCCCACAGGAACGTGGCGGCAACAATTTGAGCGTGAGCAGAATGAACTACCGGGGTGTGGGGTTCTGGCCGGAGCGGCCGCTGGACGTCGCCATCAGCCCGGAGGGCTGGGTCTACGTCAGCGTGACGGGCGGGCGGATTCTCGCCCTGCGCCAGCCCAGACGCTGAGGCCTTGCCAGAGATCTGCCAACATTCCACCAATCAGCAGCGGCCAGAGCGGCCACAGGGGCGCATAGATTCGACCTGACGACGAGCTGATCAGGGCCAACATGAAAAGCCAGACCAGCAGCGTCATTGCTGCCTGTCGGTAAAGTCGGCGCCGGCCGGCAAGTGCCCCGACCAGCGCCGGCAAGATGAGCAGTTTGATCAGATTCAGTGTGTCCCGGGTGTGAGAATACACCTTTACGGGTGCCGGCCAGACCCGGTTTTCGAGATAGGCCCGGCCCTCCCGGCTTCTCGCCCGTGGCAGCGGAAAGGGCACTTCACTATCCGCCTCAAACCTCAGCGTGTCGCTGTGTGGCAGGCGCCAGGATGAATCATGATGCAGTGAACGAAGCACTTTTGCGGGCAGAGCCTGGAAAAACTGCAGGGGATGGGCAACAAAGGCTTCCACTGCTGCGTCTACCAGCAGCGGGTCCTTCCCGCAGGGACCGAGATACCACTCGAGGACGCTCACGGAGTAATAATCATAGCTGGCAGGGACTACTTCAGCAGGACCTTGCGCCAGGAATGCCGCCTGTTCTTCCGGTGAGACCCAGGGGCCAGGCCGTTGCCAGTTAGCATACCTTTGCGCGCTGTCAAGCGATGAATTCGCGGGCAAGGCGTTCAGGTACAGCAGGCGGGCAGTGGCGTCCCCGTTCCCTGCAACGAGTGGTATATCGGCAAGCTGAAGAGAGAGAAGCAGGTTTGTTCCTGATAGGCAATTCAGACTGAATGTTCCGGTGGACGGAAAATGAATTAGCAGCATGTAAAGAACAGGGACAAGCGCACTGGTCGAGCCCAGTGCAATGAAAGCGGTCAGTCTGTTGCGCAAGGGGACGGGTTTAACAATCAGCAACATCGCGCCGGTCAGCGCGACGATTGGCGCGAAATTCAATCGGGCGAGCACTGCAACACCCAGGATGACGCCGGCGACCAGGAAAGGGCTCGGCGAAATGCCCCTGTGCAGAGCCCGATCCATGATCCAGAGCGCCAGCACGAAACAGAACGCAACCAGCCACACCGGCAGAGAAAGATGCGCCCATTGCAGGCCAAATGGATCCAGCAGTGTTAGCAGGGCCACCAGCAGTGCTGCCCGGCGCGAGTGATGTCTACGCACGATGTCGTACAGCAGGAAAGGGATTAAGGCGCTGCAAGAGATCTGGACAAGCAAAACGAAGCGGTCGTCCAGCCGGCCAAACAGGCGACTGGCAGCAGTGACGGGTGCAATTACCAGTGGATAGCCGGTGTTGTAACGCACGTTGCCTATAAGCAGGTCGCCTTCCAGCAATCTGTCAATCAGATAACGCTGATACCTCTGATCATCATCTACCGCGATTTGAAAGGGATAGCCGAGGAACATACCGCCCCGAACCAGCACGGTGAGCAGGAGCAGCAGTCGAAGGTGCGCATGCACCCGCCCCATGCCTTTCGGGATCGAAAGAATGCTCATGCGTCCGCGATCCCGAAGAGACGCGAATGGCTGGTGCGGCACGGCAAGGGAAGGCGATCATTGCTTTTGCTTCCATCGTAAAACGGCCACGGGGCGTCACCCAGGGCCGTGCTGAAGAAAATGTTGGGCAACAAGGCCGGCAGCAGGCCCGTGCCCGACACCCGCATCGACAGGGCCAGCCACACGGCAGCCAGTCGCATCCAGTAATCGACGGGGTGGGTGACAACCGTCGGTCTCTGACGGTAGAGCCAGATGTAGTAAACGACGAAGCCGCGTCCCTCAGCCAGGTTGCGCGCAAGGCTATAATGGCGGTTGGGATCAAACAGGCCGGGATGATCGGTCAGCAACGCCAGACCCGGCCTCGCCAGCAGGCCCGAAATCAACAGGAGGATATAGAGCCGCATGCTTCGGGTCACCCCGGGTCACAAGGCAAGGACAGACGATGGTAGCGGCCCTGCGCGCCTGGTGCCAATGCTCATTCTGCTGGCCCTGTTACTGCGTCTGGCGGCAGTCCTCGGCGAGGATCATGACATCGGTTACGTCAGCGACGGCGGCGACAGCCCCTGGTATCTGGCGCATGGCTACGCCCTGGTTACGGGTTTTGACAACGGACAACTGCCTGAATTTGGAGACGAGTACGATTCCGGCGGCGTCATTATTTCCTTTCGCAGGCTGACAACACCGCCCCTTTTCCTGCTTTTCGTCGGTGTACCACAGGCCCTGTTGCCGCGCGAGGCGGCAGTGCTGATCATTCGGGTCTTGCAGGCCTTGGCGGGCGCAATATCCGTCTGGCTGGTCTGGCGCCTGGGGCGCGACGTGGCGGGGAACGAACGCGCTGCCTTCATCGCCGCACTGGCCATCGCCATATCGCCCGCCTTCATTTTCGAAGCCACTCGCGTCACCACCGAATCACTCTACATTTTTCAGTTGCTCGCTGCCCTGGCGCACCACAGTCACCGACGCGAGCGCGTCGCCATAACCGGCTTTCTGCTCGGCCTGGCGACACTTACGCGGGCCGTTCTGCTGCTTTTCCCCCTTGCCCTGGCCCTGCACCTGCTTCTGGTCGATGGCCGCCGCCAGGGTCTGCGCCGGGCGCTGATTCTGCTGGCAGTTTACAGCCTCGTCGTCGGCAGCTGGACGGTCTACAGCCTGGCGCGCTGGGACCGTTTCGTAATCGCCGGCGAGGGTGCTGCGGCCTTTCTTTACATCGGCGCGCTGGACCAGGGCTGGCGTGGCCCGCAGGAGACGGACGATCAACTGATCGAGGACACCGGAGCCTTGCAAGAAGAACCACTTGCGCGTCAGGCCAGCTACCTGCAGGGCGCGCAGCAGCGAATAGCAACTGACCCCGCCGGTTACCTGTTTCACCGTCTGGGTGAACTGAGGGAAGCCGCCCTGCAACCGCACGGCACAGGTTACGTCGATGGCCCGCCCCTGCGTCTCATGGCCCAGGACTGGTGGCGTGAGGGACGTTCACCCACCGAATTATTGCGGTGGACAACTACAGAGGGCTTCTGGCTCCGATTGTTGATCTACGTCCTTCATTTTGCCGGCCTGCTGGCGGGGCTGGCCGGAATCTGGCTAAACCGTCATCGCTGGCGCCAGAGCCTGCCACTGGCCGCGTTCATCGCCTACACCCTGTTGCTGCATCTGGCCCTGCACGCCATCCCCCGCTACCTCTTCCCGATACTACCCCTGTGTTGGGTCTTTGGCGGCATCGCGCTCCTGCAGGCGTATGAAAAACTCAAGGGCTTGCGCACGTGAGCCAGGACATCACGAGTGACGGGGACCAGGCCTTGCGCCTGCACATCTACCGCTTCTGGTGCGAACGGGGACGGCCGCCCACAGTGGCGGAAAGCGCCTGCGCCTGCGGCCTGAAAGAATCTGCCGCCCTGGCCGCCTGGCGCCGCCTGCACGAGGCCCATCTCCTCCTGCTGGAAGCCGACGGCGAAGGCATCCGCATGGCCAATCCCCTGTCAGCCGTGCCCACCGGCTTTCGCGTGCGGGTCGGCCAGCACTGGTTATTCGCCAATTGCGCCTGGGACGCGCCGGGCATTCCCGCCATGCTGCAGCAGGACGCCGTCATTGAGGCCCGTTACAGCCCGCGTGGCGAACCCTTGCGCTGCAACGTTCGCGATGGCGAGCTGCTGGCGGAAGAAGCGCTGGTGCATTTTGCCCTGCCCTTCCGCCACTGGTACGACGATCTGGTGGAGACCTGAGCGACCATCCTGCTCTTCCGGTCGGAGGAGGACATTGACGACTGGTGTGAACAGGGTGACAGGGCCCGCGGCGCCGTGTTGACCCTGCAGCACACCTGGACGCTGGCGCAGGCCTGGTACCACAACCGCCTGTCACCGACGTTTCGGGGTCGCAGCAAGGCCGAGGCGCAGGAACTCTTTGCCTCGCTTGGCTTGCGCGGGCCCTTTTGGGAAATGCCATGACCCTGACGATCGATTCCGTCCAACTCCGACACCTGCGTCTGCGCGCCCAGGGGCTTGCCGCGCCAGTCAGTGACCTCACGCTGTTGCTGGCCAGGGCGGTCAGCCTGCAGGCCCAGGACTACAACGCGGCCGTGCTGGGCGTACGGGCGCGCAGTGGCGGCCTGGTTGATGAAGACGTCCGGGCAGCGTTGATCGGCGGGGAATTGTGCTGGACCTGGCTGATGCGCGGCACGCTGCATCTTGCCAACATGGCGGACCTCCCCTGGCTGTTGCCGCTCTTCGGCCCGCAATTCATCCGCCTGACGGCCCGTCGCTATCGCGAACTGGGTCTCGACGAAGAGGCGCGCGGGCGCGTGACGTCGCTGCTGCGTCAAATCCTGGCGGATGGCCCGCAAACCCGCGCCGCCCTGAAGGACTTGCTGGAGGCCGAAGGTCTGCCGGTTGAGGGCCAGGCCTGTCCGCATTTGTTGCGTCATGCGGCGCTGGAGGGCGCCCTTGTCTGCGTGCCCCTGCGCAACAGTCGCCCCGAGTACCGCCTGCTCGACGACAGGGCTATGGACGGGTGGCCCGGTACCGATGCGGCGGCGGCCCGTCTGGCCCGTCGCTTTTTGCGCGCCTTCGGCCCGGCCAACGCGGCGGACCTGGCGCGCTGGTCCGGCCTGCCGATGCAACTGGCGCGTGCCGGCCTTGACGCGCTGGCGGACGAGGTGACGGCGGTAAACGCAGCGGGCCAGGAGACCCTCATTGCCAACGATCAACTACCCTGGCTGGACGATGAGCCCGAGATCAGCCTGTTTTTGCTGCCGGCTTTCGATGCCCTGCTGCTGAGCCACGTGGACCGCGACCTGGTCCTGCCAGCGCAGGTCAGCCGCTCGATTCACCCGGGCGGCGGAATCATCCGCCCTTCCCTGCTCATCGATGGCGTCGTGCGCGGTCGCTGGCAGCTTAAACGCGGTCGCCGCTCGCTGACCGTCGTCGTCACGCCCTTCGTCCCCCTGCCTCGGGGGCGCTGGCCAGAACTGGAGGCCGAAGTCGCCGACGTCGGGCGCTTTCTCGGTCAGGATGCAGTCCTGAAACTGGAGGACGTCGCGGCGTGAGCCTCCTGCTGGGCATCGAAACGTCCTGCGACGAGACGGCGGCGGCCGTCGTGCGCGACGGGCGGGAAGTCCTCGCCAACGTCATCGCCTCGCAAATCGACCTGCACGCGCAATACGGCGGCGTCTTCCCGGAGCTGGCCTCGCGCGCCCACGTGGAGGTCATCACAGCGGTCGTCGACGAGGCCCTGGCGCAGGCCGGGACGTCGCTGGCGGGTCTGGACGCCATCGCCGTGACGCGCGGCCCGGGTCTGGTCGGATCGCTGCTTGTCGGCGTGAACTACGCCAAGGGTCTGGCGCTGGGCGCCGGTGTACCGCTGCTGGGCATCAACCACCTGGAAGGACACGTCTATTCGCTGTGGCCCGACATGCAGGCGGAACCCGACTTCCCGCTACTGGTGTTGATCGTTTCGGGCGGGCATAGCGAACTGACCCTGATGACCGGGCACGGCCACTGGCGGCGTCTGGGCGGCACCCGTGATGACGCCGCCGGCGAGGCCTTCGACAAGGTCGGACGCATCCTGGGCCTGCCCTTTCCCGGCGGCCCGCACGTCGAACGCGCGGCCCGTGAAGGCGACCCCGAGGTCTGGCACTTCCCCCGCGCCTGGCTGGACGGCAGCGACGACTTCAGTTTCTCCGGGTTGAAGACGGCCGTGCTGCGCGCCGCCACAGTGGACCCCAACGCCCGTCAGCCGCAACTGCGCGCCGAGGTCTCCGTCGCGGATTTGGCGGCAGGGTTTCAGGCGGCTCTGGTCGAGGTGTTGGCGCGCAAGACGGCGCGCGCGGCGGAGCGTTGCGGCGCCAGCGCCATTCTGGTGGCGGGCGGCGTGAGCGCCAACCAGGCCTTGCGGAGGGCCCTGCGTGAAGCCACCCCCTTGCCCCTGCTGGTGCCGCCACCGGACCTGTGCACGGACAACGGCGCCATGATCGCGGCGGCGGCGCACTGGCGCTGGCAGGCCGGTCAGCGCGATGGCCTGGACATGGAAGTGTTGCCCCGCTGGCCGCTGGGCGCGCCTCATTCCTTTTCGTAGGGCGTGCCGATGGCCGCGGGCGCCCGCGCCCTGCCCACCAGACCGGCGAGCACGACGATGGTCACGATATAGGGCGTCATCTGCAGAAACTGCGGCGGCAGGGTCACGCCCAGAATCTGGAAACGGGTCTCCAGCGCGCTGGAGAAACCGAAGAGCAGGCCGCCGCCAAAAGCGCCAAAAGGCAACCACTTGCCGAAAATCATGGCCGCCAGCGCAATGAAGCCGCGACCGGCCGACATGTTGTCGTCAAAGGTGCCGGTGGTCTCCAGCGACAGCCAGGCGCCGGCCAGCCCGGCGATGAAGCCGGCGATGATGACATTGACCCAGCGCGTGCGAATCACGTTGATGCCTAGCGTATCGGCGGCGCGCGGGTTCTCGCCGACGGCGCGGGTGCGCAAGCCCCAGCGCGTATAGAACAGAATCAGATGCGTCAGCAGCAGCAGCACAAACATCATGTAGAAGATGGGCTTGCCGCTGAAGAACACCTCCTCCAGCACGGGGAACAGGAAGTCGCCGAAGACGGGCAGCGCGGCCATCTGGTCCAGCAGGCTGCGCAGGGGCGGGAAGGCGGCGATACGCTCGAAAGGCACCGCCTGCAGCGTCTCACGACCGGCATCCTGGGCATCGAGCAGAATCTCGCGGCGCATAAAGCTGGTCAGGCCCAGGGCCAGAATGTTGATCACTGTGCCGCTGACGATCTGGTCGGTGCGGAAGGTGATCGAAAGCCAGGCGTGCAGCATGGCCATGACGCCACCGGCCAGCACCGAAATGATGACGCCGATGAAGAGCGCTGTGCTGTTCTCCATGCTCGGGGCGATCAACGAAAAGGCCACGAAGCCGAAGGCCGCCCCGGTCAACATCATGCCCTCGATGGCGATGTTGATGACGCCGGAGCGCTCGCACCAGATGCCGGCCATCGAGCCGATGACGATCGGCGTGGCGAGGCGCAGGCTGGAGGCCAGCATGCTGACGGCGTTGGTGCTGCGTCCGGCCGCCGCCAGTATGAGTATCGTGGGGAAGAGCAGCAGGGCGGCCAGCAGCATGGCGCGGAAGTGAAAGCGCTGCAGCCGCTCGCCTGGCAACAGACCTGGGGCGCCGGCGATGACGTACCAGAGGCCGACCGCCAGCAGCCAGGGTTGAACGGCGATCTCCAGACCGGCCTGACGCCCGGCGGTCAGGCGCGTGATGATATCCGGCGCCACCTGCGGCGCGGAGAGCAGCAACCACAGGCCCAGCAACACGAAGACCAGCGAAAAGATGCCGCTGCGGGTGATGCGGATGCGCTCGCGCCAGTTGCCGGCCGGCGCGGCGAGTTCCATCGTCGTCACGTCAGCCTCCCCAGCCCTTCGAGAACATCGCCGCTTCCTGTTCTTCAATGCTGGCATGCGGCACGCGCCACAGGTAGCGGATGATGGCGTCCGCAGCGATGAACATGATGATCAGCGCCTGAATGATGATGACGAGGTCGATGGAGATATTGGCGTTGACCTGCATCAGCGGCGCGCCGGTCAGCAGGGCGCCCCACAGGAAGCCGGCCGGGATCATGTTGCGCGGATCGGTACGCGCCAGCAGCGCCACGGCGATGCCCTGGAAACCGAGCCCGGCGAAAAACTCCGGCTGCAGGTTGAATTGCACGCCGGTCACCTGAATCGTGCCGGCGATGCCCGCCAGCATCCCGCTCAGGGCCATGGCCAGCACGATGTTGAGACGCACGTTCATCCCTGCGTAGCGCGCTGCGTCCGGGTTGGCGCCGACCGTGCGCAACTCAAAGCCCGCTGTGGTGCGAAAGAGGAACCAGTCCGCAAAGAGCACCGCGATGACCATGATCACCAGACCGAGATGCAGGTTGTCGCGCACCGTCAACCAGGAAAGGAGGAGGCCGCCGACCAGCAACAGGGCGCCTGCTGCGAAAGGGCGCAGCAGCTTTTGACGAACACCCGTCACCGCGCGGCGACTGCGCCAGAACAGCCAGAGTGTCAGCAGCAGGGCCGCCAGCAGGAACCAACTCGCGCCGATCTGGCTGAATGCCGGCAGACGCGCCGAGTCGCTGATATAGGCCGTGCGGGGCAGACTGGCCTCGGGGTCGCGCAGTAGGCCGGGAGTCTTGATCAGCCAGTCCACTGTGAGGATGGCGATGAAATTAAGCATGATCGTGGTGATCACTTCGTGTGCGCCCGTCCAGGCGCGCAGGACGCCAGGTATGGCGCCCCAGAGGAAGCCGCCCAGCATGCCGCCCGCCAGCACCAGCGGCAAATGCAGGAAACCCGGCAGCTCCGTCAAGGGCGCGGTGAAGCCCAGCACCACCGCGACAATGGCGCCGGCATAGAGCTGGCCCTCGGCGCCGATGTTGAACAGGCCGGCCTTGAAGCCCAGGGCCACCGCCAGCCCGGCGATGACGTAAGGGATGGAGCGCACGAACATGCTCTCCAGGTTGGGGACGATGAGCATAAGCACGCGCTCGCCAATTCGCAGCCAGAGCACTTCGGGCCGGTCATCCGTCGGATCGTCTGGCGTTAAGGCGCTGTCTTCCAGAATCAGACCGCTCGCGCCCTGCGGCGAGCGGTCCAGCAGCAGCCGGTTGCCGGGACGACGCACGACCAGGGTGTTGGCCAGCGCGGCGGGCAACTCGTCTTCCAGCGCGGCGCGCGCGCTGTCGCTGTTGAGCAGGACGTCCTCGTCATAGAGGCGGCGCAGCAGCGTGAGTTGCTCGCTGGCCGCAACGGGGTCGTCGACGCCCGCCTGGTCGAGGGTCTGCAGCGTCGCCAGCAGGTCGCGCACGTCCTCCGTGGATTCTTCCGCCATAGAGATGACGAGGTCGGCCTCCGCGCCCGCGGGGTCCAGACCCAGGTCACGCGCCACGTCCAGTTGCTCCAGAATGCGTTGCAGCGCGACGAATCCCTCGCTGTCCACCAGGCGCATTTGCTTGATCAGTTGCCCGTCGCCGACGTCGGCCGCTGCCGGAGCGAGCGGCTCCAGTTGCGCACGCAGGGCCGTCATGTCGGGGGCGGAAGCGGCCCATGCTGCAGCCAGTTGGCGCAGTTCGGCGCGAGGCAACGCCTCCAGATCGCCAAGCAGGGGGCGCAGGTCATCCAGCGATACATCTCCAATGCTGCGGATGGCGGGCAGACGCGCGCCGAGGGCATCGACGGCCTCATCTTCCAGAGCGAGGCGGTCCAGCAGGACGGCCATGGCGCGCAGTTCGTCGATATCGGCATCGGCGAGGCGGGCGCTGGCGCGCGCCAGGCGCCCCAGACCGCGTTGATTGAGGTCACCCTGTTCCAGCACCTGCCGTGCCAGGTCCAGATGCCCAGGACGGGCCAGATCGTTGATCACGACACCGGTCGCGCCCTCGATGAGCGCGCTGTAGGCCACGCCGGCCAGGCGCAGACCCTCCGGCAGGCTGCCGCCCGCCCCCGTGAAAACGATGAAAGGGATGCCGATGATGAAGGCCGTGATGACGGCCATCACTGGCACCAGGCGCGGAGAGACGCGGGACCAGGCGCGCAACGGCGCCAGTCGGGCTTCAGTCATCCGACTTGCCGCCGGCCTGCACGCCCGCCATCAAGAGGCCGACCTGCTCGCGATCGGCCTGCTCCACCGGCAGGGTGTCGATGATGCGGCCGTTGTAGATCACGGTCACGCGGTCGGAGAGCGAGAGCACCTCGTCCAGTTCGGCGGAGACCAGCAGGACCGCCGTGCCCTCGTCGCGCATGCGCACGATCTGGCGGTGGATGAACTCGATCGAACCGACGTCGAGGCCCCGGGTCGGTTGCGCCACGATGAGCAGACGGCTGGGCCGCGAGAACTCGCGGGCGACGATCGTCTTTTGCTGGTTCCCGCCCGAGAGGCTGCCGAGCCGCGTGTAGATACCGGGCGTGCGCACGTCAAAACGATCCACCAGGCGTCGCGCAAAGTCGTCGCGCTCACCCTCGTCGATGACGATGCCGCGCGCGAAGGGACGTTGCCAGTAAGTCTGCAGCGCCAGGTTGTCATTGACAGGGAAACTGATGACCATGCCGTCCTTCTGACGGTCTTCAGGCACGTGCGCCACGCCCTCGGCGGTGATCTGGCGCGGCGTGTCGTCGGTGACGTCGCGGCCCTCCAGCAACACACGGCCGCCACTGACCGCACGCAGGCCGGTGATGGCCTCCACCAGTTCGGTCTGCCCGTTGCCCTGTACCCCGGCCACGCCCAGGATCTCGCCGGCGCGCACCTCCAGCGACAGGCCGTTGACGGCGGGCAGGCCGCGGTCGTCCAGCACACTGAGTTGCTCGATGGCCAGCACCGCCTCGCCGGGCTGCGCCTCCTCTTTCTCCACCTGCAGGATGACGTCACGGCCGACCATCATCGACGCCAGCGACTGCTGCGTGGACGTCCGGGGGTCGGCATGGCCGGCGACGCGTCCGTTGCGCAGCACCGTGATGTGGTCGCAGATCTCCAGCACTTCTTTCAGCTTGTGCGAGATGAAGATGATGCTCACGCCCCGCGCCGTCAGGGTGCGCATGATGGCGAACAGGCCCTCGGCCTCCTGCGGCGTCAAAACCGAGGTCGGCTCGTCGAGAATCAGGATGTCGGCGTGACGGTAAAGCGCCTTGATGATTTCGACCCGCTGTTGTACGCCCACCGGCAGGTCCTCGACCATGGCGTCCGGGTCAACCGCCAGGCCATATTGCCCGGATATCTCGAGGATACGCTCGCGCGCCGCGGACCGGTCCAGAAAAAGGCCGCGCACGCTCTCGTTTCCAAGCATGATGTTTTCGGTGACGCTGAGCACCGGCACCAGTTGAAAGTGCTGGTGCACCATGCCGATGCCGCGCGCGATGGCGTCGTTGGGGTCGCGAATCAGGGCCGGCTCGCCATTGACGAGGATCTCGCCCTCGTCCGGGCTGTAGAGGCCGTAAATGATGTTCATCAGGGTGGACTTGCCGGCGCCGTTTTCGCCCAGCAGGCCCAGCACCTGTCCCTTGTGCAATTCCAGGTCGATGCGATCGTTGGCCAGCACGCCGGGGAAGCGCCGCGTCAGCCCGCGCACTTCAAGTACTGGCGACCCCTCGTCCATGGCGTCAGGCTCCGGTGACTGCTACCCGCGCGAGTATAGCGGGTTGTCGCGCGGGCAGACAAAAGCCGCTCCCTTGCGGATTGACGCTGAGCCGGTCGGCGGCTAGCGTGCTGCATCGCCTGACCCGGGGAGAATCGCTATGCAACAGCAGGAACGCGACGAGTGTATCGAACGCATCCGCCGCTTCCCGGCGCAATTGCGCGACCTGGTCGACGGCCTGGACGAGGCGCAACTGTCCGTCCACTCCATTCCGGGCGAGTGGAACGTCGCCCAGAACGTCCATCACCTCGCCGATTCGCACATGTACGCCTTTTTGCAAGTCAGGACCGGTCTGACCGCCGACAACCCCCTGATCGGCAACTACGAGCAGGACCGCTTCGCCGCGCTGGCCGATTCCAGCGGGCCGCCGCTGACGGACTCACTCGACCTGCTGGAGGCCCTGCACGCACGCTGGGTTGCCCTGTGGCGTTCACTGGATGACTCACAGTTCGCGCGCACGACGCGTCTGATGCCGGATGCGAGGACTGCCACGGCCGGCGGCCAGGTCCGCACCCGCACCCTGGACGAGATCCTGGCGTCCTACGCGCAGCACGGCGAAGACCACCTCGACCAGATTCGACGAACGATTGAGGCCGTTCAGGCAGCAAGAGAAGCCTGACTTCCGACAACCATCGAACAATGACTGAACAGGGCACAAGGCAGGAGGACAACATGGCGCTCGAGCCCATCGTACGTATGCAGGTGACCGTCAACGCGGCGGCGGAGCGCGCCTGGTCCGCGCTGACCGACAGCGCGGCGCTGCAAAGTTGGTACGCCGAACACGCCCGTGTCGATCTGGATGCAGGTCGCTACGACTTCTGGGGGCAGTTCACCGCTGGTACGCCGGAGCGGGAGGCAGGCTGCCATGACCTGCTCGACTGCCAGCCCGGACGTAGCCTGGCCTTCGCCTGGCGCCGCGGCCGACACGACACGGTCGTGCGCATCGAACTGCACCCCCGCGGCGAGCGCTGCATCGTCGCCCTGGAGCACAGCGCCGGCAGCAATCGCCAGGACGACGACATCGCCCCCTATACCTACGCCGACGAATGGTTCGTCGCGCTGGAGAACCTGCGCCGCTGGCTGGACGGCAGGGCCGCGGATATCCGCATCCCCTGGTCGGCTGATCTGCGCGGCAACATCGACGTGGACTGCCTGATCGACGCGCCCGCCGGCCGCGTCTGGGCCGTGCTCTGCGACGAGCGCGAACTGGAGCGCTGGATGGCGACGGCGGCCACCATCGACCTGCGCGTCGGGGGCGACTACGACCTCGGCTGGCCGGGCATGCAGCCCATGCGCATCCGTGAACTGGAGCCGGAGCGGCTGCTGGTCTACAGCATGAGCGACGAGGGCTCCCAGGACAACAGCGCGCGCTGGACCCTGCAGCCGGAAGCCGGCGGCACGCGCCTGGCCCTGATCAACAGCGGCTACGCCCCCGACGACGACACCTCCGGCCTGCACGTTGGCTGGCGCAACTTCCTCGGCTGGGCGCGCTCCGCAGCAGAATACGGCGCGGACTGGCAGCCACCGCTGCTGAAGCTCTCGCCCGATGCCATCGCCTTCCCGCGCCTGATGCTGGACTTACAGGGCGAACTCGTCTGGAGCGATTAAGGGTGCTCGGCAACAGTAGCGAAAACAGCCGGCCACGTGGTCGTTGACCAGGCCGCAGGACTGCATGTAGGCGTAGCAAATGGTCGGCCCGACGAAGCGGAAACCGCGGCGCTTCAGGTCCCTCGCCATGGCCCGCGACTCCTCCGTCTCGGCAGGGACATCTTCCATGCGCCGGAAGCAGTTGAGACGCGGCTCGCCGTCGACGAAGGCCCAGAGATAACGATCGAAGCTGCCGAATTCGGCCTGAACATGCAGGAAGGCCCGGGCGTTGCTGACCACGCTGCGGACCTTGGCGCGGTTGCGGATGATGCGCGCGTCGCCCAGCAGGGTCTCGATCTTCGCCTCGTCGTAGCGCGCCACGATCTCCGGCTCGAAGTTATCGAAGAGTTCAACGTAGGCCGCGCGCCGCTGCAAAATCGTATTCCAGCTGAGCCCGGCCTGCGCGCCCTCCAGCGAGAGCATCTCGAAGAGCATCCGCTCGTCGTGCACCGGGACGCCCCACTGCTCGTCGTGGTAGGTTTGCATCAGCGGGTCGCCGCCGGCCCAGGCGCAGCGCCGGACGCTCATGCGTCGTCATCGCCCTTCAAGGACGCCAGTACGTCCTCCAGTGCAGGAAGCTCGGGGGCGTCCTTGAAATTCGCCATGCGCCGGTAGACCTCGGCCGCGCCCTGGTGAAAGTCGCCCGGCAGGCCGGCTCCGGCGAAGGTCGCGCTGATCTCTTCCATCTCGCCGACGAAACGCCAGGCCTTGGCCGTCACTCCGCGTGTGCGATGGGGCGCGCTTTCGGCCAGGTCCATGCCGCTGCGGGCCCACTGCTGCGTCAGTTCGTCACGCACGCCCAGCGCCTCGGCCGTGCCCAGCACGGCGGCCAGCAGGGCAGACGTGCCCTTGGTCCAGCCGGCGAAGACCATCTTCAGCGCGGAGGCGCGACCCACCTCGCCCTCAAGGACCCATGTCTCCAGCGGGCCTGCGGCGAAGAGCGCCGCGGCATCGTCCGTGCCATCGCCGCTGAGAATCATCCAGGTCTTGCCAGGCTGCCAGGCCGGGCCGCCGACGATGCTGCCATCGACGAAAGTGACCCCGCCCGCCTCCATGGCCTGCGCCATGTGACACGCGCGCTGCGGCGCGATGGCGTTGGCGTCCAGGTACAGGCCGCGAAAACCCGCGGCCAGCGCGTCCATGGCGACCTGCTCGGCGGCGGCCGGCGGACAGACGCTGACCAGCGCGTCGGCCTCCGCACAGAGCGTCGCCAGGTCGGGCAGGGGGCGCAGCTTGTGCTCCGCGGCGCGTTCCCGCGTGGCGGCGCTGCGACCCTGCGTCACCCAGTTGACCTCATGGCCGCTGTTTTTCATCGTGGCCGCGATGGAAATGCCCATTTCACCGGGATGCAGGATACCTGTTTTCACGTTTTCACTCCGAATTCCCCATCGCCGGTAGTATAACCTGCCCCTGCCGGGTGGGATTTGTAACGCCGGCCGGGACAGGCCGTAGTGTTTGTCACGACAGACGACAGGGAGAGCGCTCACCATGCGCATCATCGTCCATACCGGCAAGGGCGGCACAGGCAAGACCAGCATCTCCGCCGCCACCGCCCTGCGTTGCGCGCAGGCCGGCCTGAAGACCCTGGTGCTCAGCACCGACGCGGCGCACAGCCTGGCCGACGCCTTCGAGCGCGACATCGGCCCGGAACCGGTCATGCTGGTCTGTAATCTCTGGGCCCAGGAAGTCGACCTGCGCCACTCCATGGACCGTTACTGGGGCGACATTCAGCGGCGCTTGCTTGCCATGTTTCAGCATCCGGAGCTGGAAGACCTGGTCGCCGGCGAGGTCACCCTTCTGCCCGGCCTGGAAGAAGGCGCCCATCTGCTGTGGCTGCACCACTATCATCAGCAGGGCAACTTCGACGTGCTCGTCGTGGACGCCGCCCCCACCGCCGAGACCCTGCGTCTGCTCAGCCTGCCCGACGTCACGCGCTGGTGGTTCAACCGCATTGTGACGCTGGCCCGTGGCGCCAGCCGCGTGCTGGGGCCGCTCAACCGGGCCATGGGCAAAGGCCAGGACGACGGCGATGCCATCGCCCAGCTGGAAACGCTATTTGCGACGCTGGACCGCGTGCGCGAGTTGCTGGCCGACCCGCAGACCAGCAGCATGCGTCTGGTCGTCAACCCGGAACGTATGGTCATCCGCGAGACGCAGCGCACCTGGACCTGCCTCAATCTCTACGGCTACGCCGTTGACGCCATTCTCTGCAACCGCGTCCTGCCGGACGAGGTACGCGATCCCTGGTTTGCGGAGGCGAAGCGGCGCCAGGCCGAAAATCTGGAGCTGATCCGCGAATCCTTCGGTGAATTGCCCCTGCTGACTGCGCCCTTGCTGAGCGTCGAGGCCGGTGGTCTGGCGTCGCTGCAGCAACTTGGTGACGCGCTCTATGGTCATCGCAATCCGGCAGACCCCATGCACGACGGCGCCACACATCGCATCAGCAGCGCGCCCGACGGCGGATACGTGCTGAGCGTCCCCCTGCCCTTCACGCGTCACGACGACCTGGACCTGTTTCGTGAGCGGGACGAATTAACCCTGAAGGTCGGCCGCTGGCGCCGCAACTTCGTGTTGCCGCATACGCTGGCCGGGCTGGACATCGGTGTCGCCCGCTTTGAGGACTCCTTCCTGAAGATTCACTTCCCTGCGGCGGACAGCACGCCCCGCGCGCGCTGAAAACGACCGCGGCGCTCAGTCCCCGCTGACCCGGACCCGCACCCGCGCGCCACCCTGGTCTCCGCCAGTGGCGGATCCTGCGTCCGGGCCCCGGCGGTCGCCTCCGCCTTCAGCATCGCCGTCACAATAGCCGGCCGCCTCACAGTCGGCGGCGACCTCGGCGACGTTGCGCACCAGCCGCCGCAAACCGGCCAGACTGGTGGCCCCGGCCACCCGGGCATGGCTCTCGAATGCCGGCGTTCCCCAGGCATCGCAAGCCCGGCCAGCGGCCGTCAACGCGCGTTGTTGATGGTCCAGAAAGTCCGCCAGCGAGGCTTTCAGCTCCGCTTCCAGTTCCGCCCGATGCTCTTCCTTCATGTCATGGCTCCTTGCGTCCGCGATGAAATTGTAGATTTGTCTCGCCCTGTGCCCTGACTACGCGCAGCTACGCCAACGGGTTCAATAGCCGCGGCCGCGATCGTAAAGGTTCAACAGGGCTTCGTTGTTCAGATAGCGTCGCAGGTTTTCACCGAACAGCGTCGCCGCCTTCTCATGATAGCGACGGGTGTTGCCGGCGATGTGCGGCGTAATGATCACGTTGTCCAGGCTCCACAGCGGGCTGGTTGCCGGCAGCGGCTCCTCTTCAAAGACGTCCAGCGCGGCTGCAGCGATGCGTTCCGCGGCCAGGGCGGAGACCAGCGCCGCCTCATCCAGCACGGCCCCGCGCGAAATGTTGATGAGCACGGCGCCGGGTTTCATGGCCGCCAGCATGGTCTCATCCAGCAAGTGTTGGGTCTCGCCCGTCAGCGGCAGGGTGAGCGCCACGTAATCGCAGATGGCCAGCATCGAGGCCAGCGCCTGCGGCGGGTACAGGCGAGTCGGTATTTCGGCCTGCGGGTCGCCGACGCCCGGCTCCATATAGCTGCCCTCGTCCACCGGATGCCGCAGGTCACGGCGGGTGGCCACGACGGTCATGCCGAGGCTGCCCGCCAGGCGCGCCAGTTCGCGGCCGATGCTGCCGTATCCGACGATACCCAGGGTCTGGCCGCGCAGGGTGTCGGCGGCCCGGCCCGAGCGGTCCCAGTTGGCCCCGGCTTGCAGGCGAAGGTAATGCGGCAAACGGCAGGCAAAGGCCAGCATCATGGCCAGACAGTGCTCGGCAATCGGCGTTGCATGGATGCCGCTGGCGGAGGTGATGGCGACGTCCTCGGCATCCAGGATCGGCAGCCCCTGCAGGTGATTGGTGCCGGCGCCGTGCAGTTGTATCCAGCGCAGGCGCGGCGCCTGCTCCGGCAGCGGTATGACCCCCGAGGCATACAGGATCTCTACGTCGGCCCAGGCATTGGCGGGCACCTGGGGGAAGTGGCGTTCCACCTGCAGGCGCGGCGAAATCGCGGCCAGTTCCTCAATGAGCCCGTCGGCGAAGTCCATCGCCACGACGACCCTGATGCGCTCCCCGGCCATCCCCAACCTCCAGTTCTACGCCTGCCGCGCCATGCTATAGTAGGATGCCATGAGGCGCCAGGCAAGCGTCCGGCTCGCAGGCGCAAGGTCCCTCCCATGGCCCAACCCGCGCCCGTGAGCGCACTGAGCAACCGTCAAATTCTGCGCGCCGCCCTGGTGGTGGTGGTGGGCTTCGTGGCCAGCGGCGTTCTCGGGATGCTGCGCACGGCCATCATCGCCGCCCACTTTGGCACGGGTGAAGCAGTCGACGCCTTCTTCCGCGCCCAGCAACTGCCGGAGATGATTTTCGTACTGGTGGCGGGCGGGGCGCTGGGGTCCTCCTTCATTCCGGTCTACGCCCGCGTGCGCGCGCAGGACGAGGGCAGCGCCTGGCGCCTGGCCAGCGCCGCCCTGACCCTCTCCGCGCTGGCGGCGGGAGCGTTGGGCGCCCTGGTCTTCCTCCTGGCGCCGCTGATCACGCGTCACATTCTCGCGCCGGAAGTCACGCCGGAACTGCAGGCGCTGACCAGCGACCTGATGCGCGCCATGATGCTGACGCCGCTGGTCTTCAGTATCAGCGGCCTGCTGATGGGCCTGCTACACGCGCATCAGCGCTTCCTGCTGCCCTCGCTGGCCATCGGCATGAACAGCATCGGCCTGATCATCGGCGCCCTGCTGATCGCCCCGGCCCTGCCGCCGGATCCGGGCGTCGCCCAGGTCGGCGACGCCAACGTCCACGGCCTGGCCTGGGGCGCCGTGCTCAGCGCGCTGCTACATCTGCTGGTGCAGTTGCCCGACCTGCGCGGACTGGGCGCGCAACTGCGTCCACTGGCGGACTGGAGCAGCCCCGCCCTGCGCGACGTGCTACGCCTGATGGGCCCGCGCGTGCTGGGACTGGCCGTGGCGCGCGTCAATTTTCTCGTCAACGCCGCCTTCACCTCGGCCATGGTTTTCGGTAGCCTGACCGCCCTGTTCACCGCCTTTACGCTGCTTTTCTTCGCCCTGGGCGTCATAGGCCAGAGCCTGGGGTCGGCGCTCTTCCCCACGCTTTCGGCGCTGGCGGCCGAGGGCGACATGGACGGCTTTCGCGCCCGCCTGGTGAGCGCCCTGCGCGGCGCGCTGTTCCTCGCCTTTCCCGCCATGCTGCTCCTGATCCTGCTGGGTGAGCCGCTGGTGAAGACGCTTTTTGAGCGCGGCCAGTGGAGCGCGGAAAGCAGCGCAGCGACGGCCTGGGCGCTGACCTTCTACGCCACCGGTATGGCCGGCTTCGTGCTGCTGGAGTTGCTCTCGCGCGCCTTCTACGCGCTGGAGAACAGTCGCACGCCAGTGCTGGTGGGCGTGGCCGCCATGCTGGCCAACATCCTGCTCAGCCTGCTCTTCATCCGCCTCATCGGCGAGCCGGGGAACCTGGCGCGCGGCCCCTTCGCCGGTCTGGCGCTGGCCAACGCCCTGACGACCAACGTGGAAGCGCTGATCCTGTGGTGGCTGTTGCGGCGGCGTCTGGGCAACCTGGACGAAGCGGGCTTCCTGCGCAGCGCGCCGGGCCTGCTGCTGGCCTGCGCCGGACTGGCTGCCGCCGCGGGCTTGTGGTTGCATCAGGCGCAGTCGCCGCTGACGCAATTGCTTGGCGGCGGCGTCATCGGCCTGGGGGGCTTCTTCGGCCTGGGGATGCTGCTGCGCCTGGAGGAGGCGCGCGCCCTGCCGCGCCTGTTGCTGGCCCGCCTGCGAGACTGAAGGCCTACTCCGTCGGGGCTGCGTCCCCGTCTTCATCCGTCATGCCGGAGATTTCCCGAACGCGCAGTTCGGCCGCGTCCAGCAGTTGCTGACAATGCGCCGCCAGCGCCCGGCCGCGTTCAAAGAGCGCGACTGACTCGTCCAGCGTCAGGTCGCCGCGCTCAAGTCGCCCCAAGATGCCCTCCAGTTCGGCCCAGGCCTCCTCAAAAGAGCGTTCTGCCATATCGCTCATGCTTGTCCCTGTCCTCCACGCGCAATGGCAAGTCGCCGTCGCGCAACTGCGCCAGCAAGGCGTCGCCGACCTGAGCCTCACGGACGCCGGTGACGCGCGCGCCATTTCTCGCCTGCGTCAGAATGGCGTAGCCGCGCTGCAGGATGGCCTGGGGATCGGCCGCCCCCAGCGCCGCCATCGCCTGCGCCAGGCGCGCCGCCAGACGCCCCTGCGCACCCGCCCAGGCCCGCTGCAGACGCAGCTCCTGGTCATCAAGGCGTTGCCGTTGCGTTGCCAACTCGCGCTGCGGCGACAGCAGGGCGAGGTTGCGGCTGCCCGAGTCCAGGCGGTCCTGCAGGTGGGCCAGACGCCCGCGCTGCAGTTCCGTCAGGCGGGCCCGGGCGAGCCTGATGGTCTGGTCGAGTTCCGCCACGTCGGGCGCCACCAGTTCGGCGGCGGCCGAAGGCGTCGGCGCGCGCAGATCGGCCACGAAGTCCGCGATGGTGAAGTCCGTTTCGTGGCCCACGCCGCTGACCACCGGTAGACGGCTGGCGACGATGGCCCGCGCCAGGGCCTCGTCGTTGAAGGCCCATAGATCCTCGATGCTGCCGCCGCCGCGAATCAGCAGGATGACGTCGACCTCTTCCTTCGCGTTGAGCCGCGCCAGTGCCGCCCGCAACTGCGCCGGCGCCTCCATGCCCTGTACGGCGGCCGGGCTCAACTGGACCTCAGCCAGCGGGAAGCGACGGCGCAACACGTTGCAGACGTCCTGGAAGGCGGCGGCCTGCGGCGAGGTCACCACGCCGATGACCCGCGGAAAGGCCGGCAGCGGTCGTTTGCGTTCGGAGTTGAAGAGCCCTTCGGCGTCCAGCGCGGCCTTCAAGGCCTCGAAGCGCGCGTAGAGGTCGCCGACGCCCATGGGTCGCAGTAGCGTGGCGTAGAGTTGGTACTCGCCGCGTGGCTCGTACACGCCGACGTGGCCGAGGGCCTGCACGGCGTCGCCCTCCTGCGGCACAAAGCGTTGGCGAGCGGCGGCCGAGCGCCACATGACGCAACGCAGGCTGGCGCTGGCGTCCTTGAGCGTGAAGTACCAGTGGCCGGAGCGGGCGCGCGTCAGGTTCGAAATCTCCCCGCTGACGGCGACGTCCTGCAACTCCGCGTCGCCTTCCAGCAGCAGGCGGATGCGGGCCGTGATTTCGGCGACGGTCCAGGCGTTGGTCATGCCAATCCCCTGTCCGGTCAGGATTGCGCAGTATACCCCGCGACCCTATAATCGGCTGGCGTCGTGCCAGGAGGAGAGAGCAGAGCGATGGCTTATCTTACCGCCAGCCAGCGGGCCGACCTGCAGCGCGAACTGGAGCAACTTAGTTTCCGCCGCGCCAACGGCCGCCTCAAACGCATGGACCCCATGGGCCGCATGGCGTATTACCGCAACGCACAAAACACGGGCCAGTGGCTCACGCGCCACGTTCTGGCCGGCCTCGGCACCCAGGTCACCCTGGTCGAGGTCAACCTGGCGAAGGAGACCAGCAGACCAACCCGCGTGCGCAACGAATACGTTCTCGCTGAAGTCATCGTCGAAGCGACGCCCGACAACCGGAACTGAAACGGCGGTAGACCTCATGCTGCACGCACTGCCCCGCAAGAATGAACTCACGCTGACGCAACGCCTGCTTGCGGTCCTGGCGCTGACGGCCCTGACCGCCGTCGCGGCGCGCGTCACCATCCCGCTGGAGCCGGTGCCTTTCACCTTTCAGGTGCTGGCCGTGCTGCTGGCCGGCATGCTGCTGGGCGCGCGTGACGGCGCCCTTAGTCAACTGGCCTACGTCGGCCTGATCGCCCTTAACCTGCCGCTGGACGCCCGCGCGCTGGGCCCGGCCGCCCTGGTGGGGCCTACGGCCGGCTATCTCTACGGCTTCATCCCCATGGCCTACGTAACCGGCTGGCTCGTCGAGCGCGGCGCGGAGCGCGCCTGGCAGCGCTGGCTGGCCGGGGCGGCGGGAGTCGTCGTTCTTTATGCCTGTGGCGTGGCCGGTCTGATGATCAGCACCGGCATGGACCTTGAGGCCGCCTGGGCGGCGGGCGTGGCGCCCTTCCTCGTCTTCGATTTGGTCAAGGCCGCGCTGGCGGCCTCCCTGCTCTACGCCGGTCGGCGCCTGCTGCTGCCCGACTGAGCCGAAACTACAGGTTCGCCAGGTCTTCTTCCGTCAGAGTCAGGCCGAGGATGTTGTAGCCGGCGTCGACGTGCACCACCTCGCCGGTGACCGCGCTGCCCAGGCCCGAGGCCAGCCACAGTGCCGTGTTGCCGACGTCGTCGGCGCTGACCATGCGGCGCAGCGGCGCGGCCTGCTCCGAATAGCGCAGCATTGTGCGGAAGCCGGGCACGCCGGCGGCCGCGAGGGTCTTGATCGGGCCGGCGCTGATGGCGTTGACGCGGATGCCCTGCGGCCCGAGGTCGTTGGCCAGGTAGCGCGTGATGTTCTCCAGCGCCGCCTTGGCGACGGCCATCACGTGGTAGCGCGGCATCACCTTCTCGGAGGCGAAGTAGGTCATGCTGAGGATGCTGCCGCCCTCCGTCATCAGCGGCGCCGCGCGCCTGGCCATGGCGATCAGGCTGTAGGCGCTGATGTCCAGCGCCATGCTGAAGCCCTCGCGCGAGATGTCGACGAAGCGACCGCCGAGGTCCTCGCGGTTGGCGTAGGCCACCGAATGCACCAGGGTATCGATGCGGCCGTAGCGCTCGCGCACCTTGTCGAAGACCTCATCAAGCTGTTCGTCGCTGGTGACGTCGCAGATCTCCACGAAGTCGCAATCGACCTGCTGTGCCAGCGGTCGCACGCGCTTCTCCAGCGCCGCGCCGGCGTAACTGAGCAGAATGGTCGCGCCCTCCTCGTGCAGTCGGCGCGCGATGCCCCAGCCGATTGAGTTGCGGTTGGCCACGCCGAAGACCAGCGCGACCTTGCCGTCCATCAGACCCATGTGTCTGCTCCGTTTCGCTCTGTGTAGCCCCGCGGGCAGGGTCATCATACCCGCTTTTGCCAGCCCTGTCGCCGGGGACAGGTCGCCACACTCCTTGAAGTCTTCGGGGGGGGGGGGGGGGGTACACTGCGTTCCCGTAGCGCCATTGCAGCGCATCCGGCAGGCCGCTACACTGTGTGCCGGATCGGAGGAGAGAGCCAACGGCAAAACCCCGGCCCCGTTTCGTATCGCATGAAAAACATGGAGAAGAGAATGCGCAAGGTGCTTTCTGTAATTCTGCTCACGCTGCTGCTTTCCGGCGCAGCGACCGCCCAGGACGCCGTCCCCGTCACGCTGATGCACGGCTGGACCGGCGCCGACAATACCGAGATGCTCAACACCGTCTTCGACCGTTTCAATTCGGACAATGAAGACGGCATCGTCATCGAGCCGACCGCGCTGGGCTGGGACGATCTCTTCACCCAGTTGACGCTCACCGCCGCCACCGGCAACCCGCCCGACGTGGTGATGTTCCATAACACGGAAGTCACCGAGTTCGTCAGAAAAGGCGTCCTGCTGCCGGTTGACGATCTGATGATGGAAGCCGGCATTGACCTGACCGGCGTACCGCAAAACATCATCGATCTGAGCATGATTGACGGCCAGTTCTACTGTCTGCCGGGCGACCTGCATCCGATGAACCTGTATTACAACGTCGACCTGGTCGAAGCCGCCGGCCTGGACCCGGACAGCCCGCCAACCACCGGTGCGGAGTTCATGGCCTGGGCGGAAGCGATGACCATCACCGATGACGACGGCATGGTGACCCAGTACGGCCTTGACCAGCCCCTGGGCGGCTCCCTCGGCCGCTGGTTCTTCCACACCTTGCTCTACCAGTTTGGCGGCAGTTGGCTGGGCGAAGACGGCCTTGCGGCGGTCGATAGCGAGGTGGCCCATCAGGCGCTGCAGTACATGGTGGATTTGCAGGCGAGCGGCGTTTCGAGCCAGGGCTCGGGTGTCGGCGACATCAGCGCTTTCCAGAACGAGCGCGCGGGCATGGTTATGGTTGGCCCCTGGATGGTCAATTCCTATATCCGCGAAGGCAAGAACCTCGGCACGGCCGTGATGCCAACCTTCGGCAATGTGCCGGCCACCTGGACGAACACCCACTGCCTGGCGCTGACGGTGCAGGAAAGCGACGCGAACTACCTCAATTCCATGAAGGTCATCAAGTGGTTCCTGGAGAACTACGCCGAGCCCGGCATCAAGGTCGGCATCGTTCCGGTTTTGCCGGTCGCGCTGGCAGATCCCTACTGGACCGATCATGAATTCGCCCGGTACTACGCGCCCTTCGTCGAATCGCTGGCGATCTCCGTTATGGAGCCGGCCATCGAGAAGTACACCTCCGTCTTCGCTTTCGGCGGTCAGTCGCCGATCCTGCGCAATATCGAGGCGGCCCAGGCCGGTGACAAGAGCGTCGAGGAAGCTCTGGCGGATATGAAGGCGGGCATCGACGAGCTCCTGCTGGACGAGTAGGGTTGATCCCCCTCATCCCCCCCAAATCAATGGGGGGAGCAGCTTTCGAGACAGTTAAACTCCCCTTCCCCGAAACATCGGGGAAGGGGTTGGGGGATTCAGCAAAAGACCGCAGGGGCGACCCACTGGGTCGCCCGCTCAACCCAAAGTGAGTGTTTGGGCGATTTGATGAATCGCCCCTGCAAACCATCTCAACGGTGAAACCTGCACTATGACCAGCCTCGCAAGGACAATCGATAAACCTGTCACATCGCGCTGGGCCGGCGTCAGGAATGACCTGATCGCCTACGCCTTCATGGCGCCGTATTTGGTCCTCTTCATCGTCTTTCTGTTGCTGCCGGCCTTCGTCGGCGTCTACGCCAGCTTCACCAAGTGGGGCATCATCGGCGACCCCAAGTGGGTCGGCTTAAGGAATTACGACAAGCTGATCAACAGCGAACTCTTCCTCGAGTCGCTGCAAAATACGCTTTATTTCGTCATCCTGGCGGCCATTCCCCTGATCGTTTTGGGATTCCTGCTGGCCTTGCTGGTGAACCAGAAGCTGCGGGGTCGCTATGTCGCCCGCGCCATCGTTTTCCTGCCGCACGTCGTCAGCGTGGCGGCCGTGGGCATTATCTTTCACTGGATCCTGGAACGCAGTTCGGGTCTGTTGAATTATTATCTGGGCCTGCTGGGCGTCAATCCGCCGATCAACTGGCTGGGCGACCCCGATTCGGCCATGCCGGCCATCGCCATCACCACCATCTGGTGGACGGTCAACGGCAACATGATCATTTACCTGGCCGGCCTGCAGGATATCCCCGAGGAACTTTACGAGTCGGCCAGAATCGACGGCGCCAGCGGCTGGCAACTGACGCGCCACATCACCATTCCGATGCTGCTGCCGATCAACGCCTTCGTCATCCCGCTGACGGTCATCGCCTGCTGGCGCGTTTTCGGCCAGGTCTTCGTCATGACCCGCGGTGGGCCCCAGGGCAGCACCTTCACCGTCGCCCAGTTCATCTACGAGACCGCCTTCGTGAACTTCAACATGGGCCTGGCCTCGGCGGCCGGCGTCATCCTGATGCTCATCACCCTCAGTTTCACCGTCGTTCAGTTGCGCGCCATGAAAGTGATTTGAAATGAGCCAGTCCTGGCGCAACGACAGCCTCTACCGCGACGGCTCTCTCAACCTTGGGCGTCTGGGTCTCTATGCCATCCTGATCTTCGTCGTCCTCGTCTGGGGCGCGCCCTTCATCTGGATGTTCGTCACCTCCATCAAGCCGGATAACGAGGTCTTTCGCTATCCGCCCACCTGGTGGCCCAACGAGCCGACCCTCATGTTCTACACGCGGCTCTTCGAGTCCTTCCCCATGATGGCCTGGTTTCGCAACAGCCTCATCGTGGCGATCATCACCACCGTGCTGACCCTGGTCACCAATGTCCTGGCTGGATATCCGCTGGCGCGCATGCGCTTCCGCGGGCGCAGGATAGTGCTGCTCATCATCCTGTCGACCTTCCTGCTGCCCGGCGAGATTCTGCTGGTGCCGCTCTTCCTAGGCATGGTCAAATTCAAGCTGGCCAACACCTATTTCAGCATCGCCGTGCCGGCGGCGGCCAATGCCTTTGGCCTCTTCCTGATGACCCAGTTCTTCCGGACCATCCCGGTCGAGCTTGAGGAAGCCGGGCGCCTGGACGGCTGCAGCCGCCTGGGGCTGCTCTGGCGCATCTTCATCCCGCTTTCCGGGCCGGCCATCGCCACCGTCGCCATCTTCACCTTCGTCCGCAGCTGGAACGATTTCTTCTGGCCCCTCGTTATCAGCAATACGGACGCGACCCGCACCGTGCCGGTGGGCCTGGCGATCTTCGTCGGGCGCGGACTGTCAATGCGCTTCGGCGTCGTCATGGCCTCGGCGGCCGCGGCCACGATACCGGCGGTGATCTTCTTTCTGATGCTGCAGCGCTATTTCGTGCGCGGCATCTCCACCACCGGCCTGCGCGGCTGAGCGCCATGGCTGCACGGCTCACGCCGGTCGCCTTTCAGGGCTGGGACGCGCTGCGCCTCGACAACGGCCTGGTCACGGCCCACCTGGTGCCGGAGATCGGCGGTCGACTGCTGCAATTCGCCCTGGGCGAGCACCCCTTTCTCTTCAGCAACCGCGCTCTGGACGGCCAACGCTTTACGCCGGAAGAGCACCAGGGCGACGGCAGCCTGCTCAGCTGGAAGAATTACGGCGGCGACAAGACCTGGCCTGCGCCCCAGGGCTGGGACGGCGCAGGCCAGTGGCCCGGCCCGCCCGATAACGTCCTCGACAGCGGCTCCTACGACGCCAGCAGCGAACAGGATGAGGCCTGCGCCAGCGTCACCATGCGCAGCGCTGCCGACCCCCGCTCGGGACTCTGTATCGAACGCAGGTTGAGCCTGGAGGCGGGCGCTTCGCGCCTGCAACTCGACCTGGCCTTCGAAAACATCTCGCAGCGCGACGTACGCTGGTCCATCTGGGACATCGCCCAGCTGGACTGCGAGGCTTCCGGCAGCGACTGCTGGCTCTACGTGCCGGTCGACCCCGACGACTCCCGCCCATGGCACGTCCTCTTCGGTGAGGAGAACAGCCAGCTCCAGCCCGATTTCCGGCCCGGCCTTTTCGCGCTCAACTACCAGGGCATCGTCGGCAAGATCGGCCTGCGCAGTCCCGGCGGCTGGCTGGCCTTCGCTGACCAGCGGACGGAACACGTGCTCTGCATGCAGTTCCCGCACGAGCCGGAGGCGGAGTACCCGGACGGCGGCGCGACGGTCGAGTGCTGGACCGAGATGCCCGGCGTACCTGCGCCCGTCCCCATCGACTCGCCCGGCCACATCCTGGAGGCCGAGGTGCTGGGGCCCCTGTGCACGCTGCAACCCGGCGAACGCACGAAACTGCGCATCACCTGGTCGGCGGCGCGCTGCCCCGGCCCCGTGCTGGCGGTCAAGGACGCCGGTTGCGTGCATCAGCCGCTCTCCGCGCAAAGAGAGGGAGAGGCGTTGCGTCTGGGCGGCGTGTTTGGCGTCTTCCATGAAGCACGCGCCGAACTGGGCTGGCTCAACGGGAAGGGCGCGCCCCTGGAGAGCCAGGACCTGGGCGCCGTCAGCCCCCTGGCGCCGCTGCGTATCGACGTGCTGACTTCGGCGCCAGATGACGCGCAGTCGCTGCGCCTGCAATTACGCTGCGCGAGGGACGAAACGCTCGAACTGGAGCATTGCGCCCTGCCCACTACGGAAGGATGACATGAGCGAGATCTGGAGCCCGCAGAAGGCCAGCGAATGGTACCAACGCGTCAGCCCCATCGTCGGCTGCAACTACCTGCCGCGCACGGCGGTCAATTCCACCGACATGTGGCAGGCGCAGAGCTTCGACCCCGACAGCATCGACGAGGAACTCGGCTGGGCCGCGGAGGCAGGTTACAACAGCCTGCGCGTCTTCCTGCAGTACATCGTCTGGCGCGACGATCCCGATGGCATGCAGGGGCGTATCGATCGCTTCCTGTCCATCGCCGCGGGCCACGGCATCACGGCGGCCTTCATCCTCTTCGACGACTGCGCCTTCGCCGGCCGCGAACCTTACCTGGGCGTGCAGGACGACCCCAGACCGGGCATCCACAACAGCGGCTGGACGCCCAGCCCCGGCCTGAAGCTGGTGGAAGACAGGAGCGTCTGGCCGCAACTGGAATCCTACGCCCGCTCCATCGTCGGCGCTTTCGGCCAGGACGAGCGCGTGCTGCTCTGGGACCTCTACAATGAGCCGGGCAACAGCGATCTGGGCGAACGCAGCACGCCGCTGGTGGAGGCGGCCTTCGCCTGGGCGCGCATGGAAAGCCCGCGACAGCCCCTGACGACCTCCGTGTGGCGCGGCAACCGCGAGGCCGGCTACCAGGACCCCATGTCGCAAGTGCTCTTCACGCGCTCGGACATCGTGTCCTTTCACTGCTACGATCCGCGCCTGCTGGACGTGGCGATTGCGCAGTGCAAGTCATACGGCCGGCCCGTGATCTGCACCGAGTGGCTGCACCGTCCCTTCGGCCAGACCGTACAGGCCACGCTGCCGGCCTTCGCGCGCGAGCAGATCGGCTGGTATCAGTGGGGGCTCGTCGCCGGGCGTACCCAGACCTACCTCGACTGGCGGCCGGAACGCAACGGCGTTCCCCTGGGCCGCTGGCAGCACGACGTTTTCCACCCCGACGGTCGGCCCTACGACGAGGCCGAGATCGAGTTAATACGTAACTTCGCCCACGAATGACGCTTCAGGGGCAAATCGATGCAGATTAGCCTACCCTAGCCTTTCACCGCCCCCATCGTCATGCCGGCCACGATGCGACGCTGCATGAAGAGCGAGAAGATGATCACCGGCAGCGAATAGAGCGTGCCCACCGCCGTCATCGAGCCCCAGTTCAGGCTGTATTGCGACTTGAAGCCGGCGATCACGATCGGCGCCGTCTTCGCTTCCACGCTGGTCAGCAGCAACGCATAGAGGAATTCGTTCCACGAGGCAAGGAAACAGAAGATGGCCGTCACCACGATGCCGCCTGCCGCCACCGGCACGACCACCCGCAGCAGCGCCGCCGGACGCGAACAGCCATCGACGCGCGCCGCGTCCTCCAGTTCGGAAGGGACCGCCTCCAGAAAGCCGGCCAGTAGCCAGATCGCGAGAGGCAGGCTGATGGTCACGTGCGCCAGGGCCACCGCCAGCCAGGTGTCCGTCAGGCGGAAGCTTCGCATCATCGCGAAAAAGGGGATCGCAATCGCGATGTAGGGAATCATCCGCGTGACCAGCGTCACCAGAAGAAAGACGCGCGCCGGCCAGCTACCGTATCGCGATATCGCCCAGCCGGCCGGCAGCGCCAGCGCCACCGCCAGCGCCGTGCTCATCAGGGCGATGACGAAGCTGTTGAGGAAGGAACGCGGCACCTCGGCGTCGCTGGTGAAGCGAGTGTAGCTGTCCAGGCTGAACTGCCGCGGCAGGATGTGCGGCGGGATCGCCAGGGCGTCTTCCGGCGGCTTAAGCGACGTCAGCATCATGTAGGCGTAGGGACTGATGTAGACCAGCATGACGAAAGCCACCAGGGCATACACCAGCAATCGGCCGGGACTCAACGCAGGCCTGCTCACGCATTCCCCCGCTTCGCGTCCGGCCGCCAGATGACGAAAAAGGCCAGCAGGCTCAACGCCAGCAAGGCCAGCAGAAAGAGCGTGGCGATGGCCGAGGCAAAGCCCAGGTCGCCATAGCGGATCATCGTGCGATAGATGTGCATGCTCAGCACTTCGGAGGCGAAGCGCGGCCCGCCCTCGGTCTGCACCCAGATGATGTCAAAGGCGCGCGCGGCATCGATGCCGCGAATGATCAGCACAACCGCGATCACCGGTCGCAGCAGCGGCAACGTCACGTAGCGAAACAGCTGCAGCGCCCCCGCGCCGTCGATGCGCGCCGCTTCCAGTAGCGAGACCGGGATGTTTTGCAGGCCGGTGTAGAGCACCAGGGTCACGAAGGAGGTCGTCAGCCAGATATCGGGCAAGGCCACCGAAAAGAGCACGATATCACGGTCGCCCAGCCAGGCGACGTCGCTGGTCGCCGCCAGCAGGCCCAATTGGTGCAGGATGTGGTTGACGATGCCGAAGTTGTCGATCAGCAGGAAGCGCCACAGCAGGCCCGCCACGATCGGCGGAATCATCAGCGGGAAAAGAAAGATCGTGCGCAGCAGTTCCGAGCGCCGGCCCAGGCTGTTGAAGAGCAGCGCCGCGATGAAGCCCAACGTAAATTCGGCGGAAAGCGCGATGGCAGTGTAACCCAGGGTGCGCAGGGCCGCGCCCCCCACGCGCGACGACGTCAGCGCCCGCTGGAAGTTGTCCAGCCCGACGAAGGCGCGTTCGCCTGGCTTCAGCAAAGCCACGTCATAAAGACTGTCGCGAAAGAGGTTCAGCAGGGGCCAGGCGACGAAGACCAGCAGAAAAATGGCCGCCGGTGCCAGCAGCAGCAAAACGTATCGACGGTCAGCACGGGACATTTTGCTCAATGAACCGAAAACTTGAACATTTCAGGTTTAGACCAAAGCCCCTCTCCAACGGGGAGAGGGGTTTTGGGGTGAGGGCCGCCGGGCGACCCTCACACTCCAGAAGCATCAACACCTACATGAAGCCCATCGCTTCCAGCTCAGTGCGTGCCCAGGCCAGGGCATCCGCCGGCGAGACTTCACAACTGAGCGCGTCCTGCACCATCGGTACGACAACCTCGTCGCTCACCTGCTGCCAGTTGGCTACCAGCGGCCGCCCGATGGTCTGCGGGCCATTGAGCGTGGCGATCAGCGCCGACAGGCTTTCGTAGTTTTCCTCACCGGCAAACTGCTCGAAGGCCGAGATGCGCGCGGAGAGGCCCAGCGGTTCCTGTACGCCCAGCACGTTCTGGTCGTACATGAACTGCACGAAGGCCATGGCCGCTTCCTTGTTCTCCGAAGTCTTCGGTACGATGTTGAACCAGGGGCCTGGGATCGAGCCGATACCGGCCTCGCCCGCGATCATCGGAGCGACGCCCACGTTGGCCACGGCATCCGGTCCGAGGTAGGGAGCCCCTACCAGACCGCCTGACAGGTCAAACTGGTGCAGGCGGTAGGCATGTCCCCAAAAACGGGTCATGGCCGTCACGCCCTGGAAGAAGAGGTTCTCACCTTCGGCCCAGCCGATCTCCAGCGGATTGGGCGGCGTGACGCCCAGGTCGCAGTGGTGGCTGACGTAGTACTCCAGGCCCGCCAGGTGCGCGTCGTTGTCGACGATGATCGAGCCATCGGCGCCCAGCACCACGCCCGGAGAGCCGGCCTGCAGCACGTGCACCATCCACTCCACGTCCGCGCCGGCCGGGGCGCCCTTCACGTCGGTGCCGTAGAGGTCGATCTCGCCGTCACCGTCCGTATCGCGCGTGAAGAAGACGGCCATGTCGGTGAATTCCTGCCAGGTCGTCGGCGGGGCCAGTTCATAGCCGTACTCGGCCATGAAGGCGGCCTGCTCGTCCGGGTCTTCCCAGAGATCCTTGCGATAGTAGATCACCTCGGCGTTGGCCCAGGTCGGCATGCCGACGAAGCTGCCGTTCCACAGGCCGTCCGCCAGCAGCGCGGGGAAGATGTCCGCCGCCACCTCGTCCGTGATCAGCGCATCCAGCGATTCGGCGAAATCGGCGAAGGCCGGGATCCAGACCACGTCGATGGTGGCCACGTCATAGGCGCTGCCGCCGATCGCCATTTCGGCCGCCAGGTCCTCAAACACACTGGGATAGGGCACCTCGATGAACTCGACCGAATGCCCCGTCTGCTCCTCAAAGAGTTGCGCCGCCGCCAACTGCAGCGAAATGCCGCCGCCCTCGACCAGCACCCGCAGGGTAGCGCCATCCTCCTGGGCCAGTACTGCCGGCCCGGTCACCAGCACAAGCAACGTAATCAACAACAGCAAGAGTTTCTTCATTTTCGTTTTCCTCCTGAACGATTTCCCTCTGCATGGGACAGACGGATCAAATCTAGCGAGTGCTGACAAGTTCGCCAAAAACCTGCCCTACCGGTCCCAAAGGCCATGTTCCGGCCAGCGCCGCGTCAAACGCTCCGACACCGGTGGCAGAGCCGGCTGCGCCCGATGCGGCTCCAGCTGATACCAGTAGGCCACGCTGGAGTAAATGTTGCCCTGATCGTTGGCGTGGCCGTGCTCGATGGTCACCCGAATCGACTCCGTGAAGCGGACGGGGTCCTCGATGTGCCAGCGGTAGAGGCTCCACTTGCCGAAGTGCTCCTGCACGTCGCTGCCCAGCGAAATGCCGTGGTAGGGCCCGTCGTATTCTCCGCTGGGGAAGCCCCATGAGCAGCCAAAGTAATCTTCGGTGCCCGTGCCGTGCAGCGAAGGCGGCCAGGGCTCGCCGTCGATGAAGATCATGTCGTCGCCCTCGCCCGGCCAGGTGTAAACCTGGTTGGAAGCGTCGAAGTTGTCGATGTTCAGCACGCAACCGACGTACTGTCCGGCGCCGCTCGCGTCCAGAATGACGTAATTGTCCGCTCCCGTCAGGTTAACCCCGCCCAGGTCCCAGGGCGCCGGGTCCTCGTACGGCTGCTCCTGCGCCAGGGCCTGCGCCGGATTCTCCAGGTTCCAGCAGGCGTGAAAGCGCCCCAGGTCTTCCGGCGCTTCCGCCGTGTAGAGTTCGTAGTCGATGTAATAGAAGAGGTTGGCGATCGGCTCCTCGCTTTCGTTGATCAGCTGGATCCGCGCCGAACTGCCAAAGGGCATCGGAAAGTAGCAGTTGTTGGACGCCGAAAAGGGCCCTTTGGGGCCGCGGCGCTGACCAAAGACCATGTTCAGCGGCAGCGACACGAAGTGCCTGCAGGTCGCGTGACCCACGCCGAAGAAATCGCCGTAGGGCACGCGCACGCTGGGGTTTTCCTCACCGTCCCAGTACATCTCCAGCACCAGCTTGCGCAGGTATTGCGGCGCATAACAGCGCGTCGTCATCCAGATGTGACGGATGCAACCCGCGCCCTCGATCTCCGCCAGCACCTGCGTCGCGCCCGGCTCCACCACGCGAAAGTCGCGGTTGGCGCCCGTCCGGTCCCAGCTTGACTCGCGCTTCGAACGCGCGTTGCGCTTCACAAAGGGCAGGCCCGCCAACGGGCTGTTCGGCTGCCATACATTCATCTCGTCCTCCCACAGAGAATTGAGGTCACTTCGTCAACCCATTCGGACAAAGCTAAACAAGAATACACCATAGCCCCTCTCCAGGAGGGAAGAGCTCCCGTGGCCGGACGGAACAGGGTATGGAGTGACAGCCACCAAATGTACTCCCCTGCGCGATTGGGGACCACGGGATGGGGTAAGCGGGCCCCCTACAACCCCAGGCGCTCGTACTGCTCGATCGGGGCCTCGCTCTGGTACATCAACGCGCGCATTTGTTCAGAAAGGCGCGCTTCCAGAGCCGCGTCCTGCAGCGGCTGCGTTTGCAGCGGGTCCGCCTCAACGTCGTAGAGCAGCGTCTCGAAGGGATGTTTCACGTTGCCCCAGGCATGCGCCGGAATCTGCAAAAGCGGACAACCCTTGCTGAATTCAAAGGCCGGCGCCAGGGCCGAATCCTGCAACTCGGAGGGCGGAAAGCGTTCGCGCATGTGCGTCGGCATCAGGGTGTAGTTGAATAGCGGCGCGTTGTCTGCGCGAATGGGCGCGCGCATGTACACGTAACGCCCGTCCGTCAGGTTCACGTGCGCGCCGTGAAGGCCGAAGATCAACGCCTCGTGCGCCGGCGCGCCCGTCGCCAGCGTCGCGCCAAGCGGCCGCCCCTGCATGGCCGTCGGCAGCTCCACGCCGAAGTAGTCCAGCAAGGTGGCCGGCAGGTCAATGGTCTGCACCAGGGCCGCGCTGCGCTCGCCCTGCCGCGCGCAGCGCGGGTCCCAGATGAAGAGCGGCGTGTGCGCCACTTCCTCGTAGAAGGGCATCACGATCTTGCCCCACCAGTCGTGTTCACCCAGCATGAAACCATGGTCGGTGTTTACGATCAGCAGCGTGTCCTGCCACAGGTCCCAGTTCATCCATCAGGTCGATGATCCTACCCATGTAGTGATCGCACATGCTCAGCAGCGCCGCGTACTCCATGCGCAGGTGATGCACCCTCCTCCGGCGTCTCCTGCACCACGCCGTAGTTGGGCCAGTCAAAATGCGGCCCGTCATAGCGATGCGGGTAGAGGGCCTTGTAGTGATCCTGCGTGAAAAAGGGCTCGTGCGGGTCGAAGGTCTCGATTTGCAGGAACCAGCTGTCGTCCGCGTGGTTGCGCCGCAGGAAGTCTTCGGCCATGGCGAAGGTCTTCGCCTGCGGTTGGCGGCTTTCCTCCTGCATGAAGGCCCGGTTGACCCAGTCCTGACGCCACATGGCGCCGAGCTTGCGCGAATTCTCCATCGTCGGCGGGATATCCGGCTCGGCCACCTGGCCCATCCAGGGGTCGCCCTCCTGGCCGCGCGCGAACTGCCAGCTGTTGTAGCGCTGGTGATAGGTCGCGCCGCCGTCCTCGAAGTAATGGTAGTGGTCGGTGACGAGGTGTGTGTACACGCCATTGTCCTTCAGTAACTCCGGCATCGAGTCATCGAAGGGTTCCAGCGGCCCCCAGCTGCGATGCAGAAAGTTGTAACGCCCGGTGTGCAGTTCGCGCCGCGCCGGCATGCAGGGCATGCTGCCCACGTAGGAACGGTCGAAGGTGACCGAGCGTTCAGCCAGGCGCGCGAAGTTGGGCGCATGCGTCCAGTCGCAGCCGTAGGGCGGCAGCATGTGCCGGTTGAGCGTGTCAAACATCACCATGATGGCTTTCATGCGAATGCTCCTGTGTTCAATGGCCGGAGAGGCGGGCCCTCACCCCAAATCCTTTCCCGCTCAGTCGCGGGAGTCCTTCCCGCCGGAAGAGGGACTTTAACTCATGAATGTTCTCACTTTCTCCCCCTCTCCCGGGGGGAGAGGGGGCCGGGGGGTGAGGGCTCACTACCTCGCGCCCGCCGCTTCAACAATCACGACCAAAACACTTTTCATGTCATTCTGAACCTGTTCATTCGAAAAACGGAAAACCCGATAGCCCAACTCCTCAAGATCACGTTGCCGTTTCCGGTCCTGAAGCGTCTGCTGTCTGTGAATTTCACCATCCAGTTCAACAATCAGCCGCTTCCCAAAACAACAAAAGTCAGCAACGTACATTGTGTCTGGCACCGGATATTGTCGACGAAACTTCAGGCCGCCTGCCCTCCGATCCCGCAATTCCTCCCAAAGCATTTGCTCTGCCACGGTCTGACGTTTGCGTAGTCCGCGCGCCAGATCGCGCAAGGCTTTGCTGGCAACTTGACGCTGATCGAATCCGTCGGGACTTTGTAATGCCTTCATGTGAGACTCGCCCTCACCCTAAATCCCTCTCCCGGTGGGAGAGGGACTTTAACGTTTGGTCTTGTCCAAGGAAAACGAATCTCAAGAGCGTTGTCTCCCCCTCTCCCCCTGGGAGAGGGGGCCGGGGGGTGAGGACCCACGCCTGTAAACACCTCAGCCATGCCCCTCACAACTGCACACCGTGCCGTTCCCGGAGCAACTGTTCCGTGCGCGCCCGCTCCTCTTCGACCCGCGCCGCACTCCAGCCCAGCGCTGCACCCAGCGTCTCCGCGGCCTGCGCCAGACCCGGCGTCGTCACCCGCCCGCACATCGCCAGCAACGTGCGTCGCAGCAACAGGTCGTCCAAATGCATGACCGCTTCCCCTTGCGCAATCCAGACGAGTTCGCGATGACTGTAACCCGGCAGGTGTTCCAGCGCCTTGTCCATCTCCGCCGCCAGGAAGGCGGCCACGTCCTCTGCCTGTGTGCCGTAACGGTCCAGCAATTGTGCCAGACGCGCAGCAGGCAAACCCGTGTCCGCGCCAACCCGCGCCAGCCAGGCGGAGCGTGCCGCTTCGTCCGTCGGCCATTCGCGCCCACCGCCGATGGCCAGCTCGTGCGTGGCGAAGCGCCGGTCCCGTCCCAGGCGGCGCAGCGCCTCGTCCGCCGCCTGCTCGCCAAAGGCGCGGAAGGTCGTCCACTTGCCGCCGACCAGCGCCAGCACCGGGAAAGTCCAGCCCCGCCTCCCCGGCCTCGATTCTGCGGATGCTGTGGTCGCGACTGATCTGACCGGTCGTCGCCGTCGAGCTATCCGGCAGTGGCCGGATGCCACTGTACTGAAAGACGATGTGCTCGCGTCCTACCGCCAGGTCCGGGAAGACCGTCCTCAGCGACCCCAGCAGGTAGTCGATCTCCTCCTCGCTGACGGCCACGGCGTCGGGATCGTCGGCCGGAATGTCGGTTGTGCCCAGCAGGACCCGCTCCTCCAGCGGAAAGAACAACACGATGCGTCCATCCGGCGTCTCGAAAAACAGCTCGTGGTCCGCGCAGGCAGCGTGCAACCCGTCATGCGCCAGCACCAGGTGCGCGCCCTTCGTGCCGCCGATCCAGCGGGTTGGAGTGCCCAGACGCCGGTTGACCCCGTCGATCCACGGGCCTCCGGCGTTGATCACCAGGCGCGGCCGGACTTCCAGTTCCTCGCCCGTCTCCCCGTCCCGCAGAGTCACCGTCGCCCCCTGCCCTGCCTGCGCTGACAAGTAGTTGAGCGCAAGGGCCTCCTCATGTGCCGCCACGCCATCGCCGACGAGCTCGATGCACAGGCGTTCGGGGCTGGCCAGCCAGGCATCGTACCAGGTCACTGTACACAGGACGTCGGGGTTCAGCGCTGGCCGCTGGCGCAGGGCTTCCGCCCGACTGTTGAATCGATGGGTCGGCAGGGCACGCCCCTGACGCGTGAACCAATCGTAGACCAGCAGGCCGATGCGCACGACGAAGGCACCGCGCGTCGATGGTCGCCGCGCCAGACCCAGAAAGTTCAGCGGCGCGTTGAGCAGGCCCGAAAAGCGCCGAAACAGGGGCATGGTCGTAGGCAGCGGCTTAACGTGATGCGGCGCATTGCGCAGCAGACGGTTGCGTTCCAGCAGCGCCTCGCGCACCAGACGAAACTCGCCGTTTTCCAGGTAGCGCAGGCCGCCATGCATCATGTGCGAGGACGCCGCGCTGGTGCCGGAGCAGAAATCGCCCTTGTCCACCAGCAGCACGCGCAGACCCTGCAGCGCCAGCTCGCGAAAGACGGCGATGCCGTTCACGCCCGCGCCGATGATCAGGACGTCGACGTCCGGCCGCTTCCGCAACGACTGCAGCGTCCCTTCCCGCTTCATGATTGCCATTGATTCGCTGCTTTCACGACCAGTTTTTGGCAGACCGGTTCAGAGTTTTCCCCTCTCCCACTGCAAGGGGCTCCGGCGATCGGGCGGGAAAGGGTTGGGGCGAGGGCTGCCTGCCAAAGACTCTCCCGCAGTGTTCACTCCTCCACCCGGCCACGCACACGCGCGACCGCAGTTCTCCAGGCCGCGTAACGCGATTCGCGTTCATCCGCCGACATGCGCGGCTCAAAGACCCGTTCGACGCGCCATTGCCCGGCGATTTCTTCACTGCTGCTCCAGAAGCCGCTGGCCATGCCCGCCAGGTACGCCGCGCCCAGCGCCGTGGTCTCGGTGATCGCCGGTCGTTGCACCGGCGTCCCCAGAATGTCCGCCTGAAACTGCATCAGAAAGTCGTTGGCCGCCGCGCCGCCATCGACGCGCAACTCTTGCAGGGCCAGGCCCGCGTCGGCGCTCATCGCGTCCACCACGTCGCGCGATTGAAAAGCGATGCTCTCCAGAGTAGCCCGCACGATCTCCGCCCGTCCGCTACCGCGCGTCAGACCCAGCACGGCGCCCCGGGCATACGCGTCCCACCAGGGCGCGCCGAGGCCGGTGAAGGCGGGCACGACGACGACTCCGCCGCTGTCCCTGACGCTGTCCGCCAGCGCCGCGCTTTCCTCCGCACTGGCGATCAGGCCAAGTTCGTCGCGCAGCCACTGCACCGCCGCCCCCGCCACGAAGACGCTGCCTTCGAGCGCGTAGACCGGCGCTGCATCCCCGACACGCCAGGCTACCGTCGTCAGCAGGTTGTTGGCGGAGCGCACCGGCGTTTCGCCTGTGTTCAAAAGCAGGAAGCAACCGGTGCCGTAGGTGTTCTTGGCCATACCCGGCGAATGACAGGCCTGGCCGAAGGTCGCCGCCTGCTGGTCGCCGGCCATGCCCGCCAGCAGGACCGGAGCTCCCAGCTGCCCCGCGTCGCTCTCGCCCAGCGGCTCGCTGCTGGCGGTCACACGCGGCAAAAGGGCGCGCGGGATGTCCAGCCTTCCCAGGATCGGCTCGCACCAGTCTTGCGCGTGGATGTCGTAGAGCATGGTACGGCTGGCGTTGCTCACGTCCGTGACGTGCAGCCGCCCACCCGTCAGTTGCCAGATCAACCAGGTGTCCACCGTGCCAAAGGCCAGCTCGCCGCGCAGCGCCCGCGAGCGCGCGTCCGGCACATGCTCCAGCAGCCATTTCAGTTTCGTCCCCGAAAAGTAGGGATCGGTGACCAGGCCCGTGTGTTCCAGAATGACCTGGTCGAAGCCCTCCGCCTTAAGCTCGTCGCAGAAACCCGCCGTGCGCCGGTCCTGCCAGACGATGGCATTGTGCAGCGGCCGACCGCTGTCGCGCTCCCACAAGAGAGTCGTCTCGCGCTGGTTGGTGATTCCGATGGCCGCCAGTTGCGCTGCGTCCGCGCCCGCCTGCGCCAGCGCTTCCTGCGCCACCGTCAACTGCGACTGCCAAATCGCCCGTGGCTCATGTTCCACCCAACCCGGTTGCGGATAAAGCTGGGGAAACTCCTGCTGGGCCACAGCGCTGATGCTGCCCGCGCGATCAAAGAGAATGGCGCGCGATGAGGTCGTGCCCTGGTCCAGCGCCAGAACGTAATCGGACATATCCACTCTCGCCCTCAGCGGATGCACAATTTGCGCGGACTATGATAGCCTTGACGCGTACCTCACGCGACCTGGAGGTCTCGTGCGCTTCCTGGCCCGACTTCTGCTGACCCTGCTGCGGCTCGCCCTGCTGGTTGGCCTCGTCTACGCCATCGTCGCCGTCGCCTGGAACGACCTGCTGAACCGCCGCGAGACCTTTGCGATCACCCTCGGCGACCGCGAGCGCCCGGCCAACGCCCGCTGCGGCGCGCCAGGCACGGCCCTTGAACTGGTCGAGTTGCCCGGGTTACCCGGTAACCGCGTCGTCGTTGCCGGCGGCCCCGGCGCCATCAGCCATGACGCCTGGCCCGGCTTCCAGCCTTCCCTGCCCTGGAGCAAGAACAGCGAGCGGCATCTGCTCTTTGACGAAAGTTGCTTCCACGGCTCGCCGCCCGTTGGTGTGGCTCCGGCGCGCAACGACCTCGGCTGCACAGGGGACGACTGCTTTCGCTTTCGGGAGATCGACGGTTACAACTGGATGGACCTGGCCATCATCACCACGACGGACTGCCACCCCTCCAGCCTCGGCTGCCTCGGCCCGCTGGTGCTGCCCGGCCACGTCAGCCTGACAGTCATTCGCAAATGCCACGATATCGGTTTCAGTGGCGAGATCCACGTGCTCAGCAGCGACAATGGCGCCCGTTTCGTCATGCACGCCACCGCCAGCGGTCGCCCCGATATCAGTGGGCCAACTCTGCCAGGCGGCTGGTCGCTGTCAACCGTGGTCCTCGACGAGCCCCTCAGCGTCGCGCCCCAGGGCGATGCCTGCTATCACTTCATCCTGCGCGACAACCTCGGCCAGAGTTACCACCAGTTCGCCTTCCGAGACACGGTCTACGTCACCGGCGAGGACCTGTAGGCTCCACCGGGCAAGCCTCTGTCAAAGCGGAAACAGGTCCACCTGCCACACCCCCACGCCAAATCCTTTCACACCCGGTCGCGAGAAAGTCAATGGTTACTTGAGGGGCGCCTGGTAAGGTCCCCCTACCAGGCCCAGGCTTCCGGCGCGGGACCGCCCGGCCCCGGCCACATGCCGTCCAGCGCCGTCAGTTGCTCCGCATCCAGCTGAATCTCCAGCGCGCGCAGGCTGCCTTCCAGCTGCTCAAGATTGCGCGGGCCGATGATCGGCGCCGTCACTGCCGGCTGCGCCAGCAACCAGGCAAGGGCCACGTCGGCCGGAGCCTCGCCCGCCTCGGCGCAGAAGCTCTCGTAACGCTCAAGCTGCGGCCGCAGGGCGTCAATGCGCGCCTGCATGCCGGCTGCGGCGCGTCGACCTTCCTCGATCTTGCGCAGCACACCGCCCAGCAGGCCGCCAGCCAGCGGGCTCCAGGGAATCGTCCCCACGCCGTAGTCCTCGCAGGCCGGCAGGAGCTCCATTTCGGCGTTGCGCTCGTTGAGGCTGTATTTGCATTGCTCGGTGATCAGCCCCATGAAGTTACGGCGTTGCGCCGCTTCCTGGGCTTTCGCGATGTGCCAGCCGGCGAAGTTGCTGCTGCCCACGTAGAGGATCTTGCCCTCGCGTTGCAGTTGTTCCATCCCCTGCCAGATCTCTTCCCAAGGCGTCTCGCGGTCTACGTGGTGCATCTGGTATATGTCGATATAGTCCGTCTGCAGCCGCCGCAGGCTGGCTTCGCAGGCCCGGCGGATGTTGAGCGCCGACAGCTTGCCCTCGTTGGGCCAGTCGCCCATCGCGCCGTACAACTTGGTCGCCAGCACCACCTTCTCGCGCCGTCCGCCGCCCTGGGCCCACCAGCACCCGATGATCTCCTCGGTGAGGCCGTGGTGGCCCCGGCCTTCGCGCAGGCCGTAGCGGTTGGCCGTGTCGAAAAAGTTGATGCCCAGGTCCAGCGCCCGGTCCATGATGACCTGGCTGTCGTCCTCGCTGGCGTGCGGGCCAAAGTTCATGGTGCCGAGGCACAGCCGGCTTACGCTCAGTCCGCTGCGACCGGGATGGGTGTATTGCATGGTTTTCTCCCTCTTGATTGTGTCAGGTCAAAACGCCTGTGTTCTCATGCCTGGCCGGGAAGGGGTTGGGTCCTGGCCGCTACCAGGCTTCCGGCGCCTCGCCGCCCGGCCCCGGCCAGATGTCGTCGAGGGCCGCCAGCTGCTCCGCATCCAGGCAAATCTCCAGCGAGCGCAGACTGCCTCGCAACTGCACCGCGTCGGCCGGCCCGACGATCGGCGCCGTCACTGCCGGCTGCGCCAGCAACCAGGCCAGCGCCACGTCCGCCGGTTCCTCTCCAAGTTCGCCGCAAAAGGCCTCGTAGCGCTCCAGTCGCGGCCGCGTGGCCTCTATGCGCGGACGCATCTCCGCCGAGGCGCGGCGGCCTTCGCCGAGCTTGCGCAGCACGCCGCCGAGCAGGCCACCGTCAAGCGGGGCCCAGGGGATCACGCCCACGCCGTAGTCCAGACAGGCCGGCAACAACTCCAGCTCGACACGCCGTTCGGCGAGGCTGTACTTGCACTGTTCGCTGATCAGGCCCAGCAGGTTGCGCCTCTGCGCGGCCTCGTTCGCCTTGACGATGTGCCAGCCGGCGTGATTGCTGCTGCCCGTGTAAAGGACCTTGCCCTCGCGCACCAACTGCTCCATCGCCTGCCAGATCTCATCCCAGGGCGTCTCGCGGTCGACGTGATGGACCTGGTAGACGTCGATGTAATCGCTCTGCAGGCGGCGCAAACTGTCCTCGCAGGCGCGGCGGATGTGCAGGGCGGAGAGCTTGCCCTCGTTGGGCCAGTCGCCCGTCGGGTTGTAGACCTTGGTCGCCAGCACCACCTTCTCGCGCCGCCCGCCACCCTGGGCGAACCAGCGCCCCATGATGTCCTCGGTCAGGCCGCGGTAGCCCGGCAGATCGCCGCCATAAGCGCCGTAGATGTTGGCCGTATCGAAGAAGTTGATGCCAACTTCCAGCGCCGCTTCCATGATGGCGCAGCTTTCCGCCTCGTCCGTGCGCGCGCCGAAGTTCATCGTGCCCAGGCACAGACGGCTCACCAGCAGTCCACTGCGCCCTGGATGTGTGTACTGCATGCTGCGCTCTCCTGTCTTCGCCCTTCATTCGCGATTCAGACTTCCGCGCCACTGGTGGCGCGACCTGCGCGGGCGGGAGACCGTCAGTCCTCCGGCTCGGCCTGGGGCGGCACCATGGCTGGCGCGCCACTGTCCAGTTCGCCCGTCTCCTCGTCATAGCGACCCTGTAACTCGTCGCTGATGGTCCCCTGCCACAAGGCGACCCCCCGCAGGTAACCGGCGCGCGCGATCATGTGAGCCGCGATCGGCGCCGTCAGAAAGACAAACAGAATGGTCGCCAGCGCCCGCGCGCCGATGGCCAGGTCGTTGAAGTGCAGCGCCACCGCCAGCATCAGGAAAGTCACGCCGAGCGTGGCCGACTTGGTGGTGGCCGACATGCGCATGAACAGGTCCGGCAGGCGCACGACCCCCACGGCGCCCACAAACATGAAGAAGGCGCCGGTCAACAGCAGCAGCGCCGTCAGGCCCTCGATCAGGGTCACGCTTCCGGCCTCCTCTGCAGATAGTAGGCGAAGGCCGTCGTTCCCAGAAAGGAAATCAACGCCAGCACCAGCGCCACGTCCAGCAGGGCCGCCTGGTCGGTGGCGATGGCATAAGCGGCAATCGTGCCCAGGCCCAGCGTCACCATCAGGTCCAGCGCCACGACGCGATCCGGCATACGCGGCCCGCGCAGCAGCCGCCAGAGCGCCAGCAGCAGGGCGATGCCCAGCAGCGGCAGCACCACATAGAGCGCCAGATCAGGCAGTGTCACGTGAACACGTCCTGTACGCGCCGTTCCAGCCCTTCCTTGATCTCGAGACGGAAGGCCTCCACGTCGGTGACGAACATGGCGTGTACGTAAAGCACGCGCCTGTCCGTGGAAACGTCCAGCGAAAGCGTACCCGGCGTCAGGGTGATCAGGTTGGCCAGCGTCGTGATCGCCACCTCGTCGCGTATGTCCAGCGGCACCGCAACGATCGCCGGGCGCGCCCTGAAGTCCGGGGTCAACACCTCGCGGGTTACGCGCAGGTTGGCCTGCACGAGCATCACCACAAAATACAGCGTAAATCGCAGCACGCGGGGCACGCGAGTCACGTAACGCTGGCTGCCCATGGCCCTGCGCGCCAGCAGGAGCACGAGATAGCCCACCACGAAACCGCCAGCGACGTTGACAGGAGTCAGTTCGCCGCTCAACGCCGCCCAGATCAGGGCCAGCAGGACGTGCAGCAGCAACCAGTTCACGGACTTTCTCCCAGCACTGCAATGATGTAACCCGTCGGATCCAGCAACTGCGTCGCAGCCCTTTGGGCCAGTTCAAATGCCGGACCGGCGAAGAGACTCAGGGCCACGGTAAGCGTCACCAGCGCCAGCGTCGACCCGTAGAGTGCACGCCGTTCCCCTGCGCGCAATGGCGTAACGGACTCTGACGCTGTGCCGGGCGGACCCCAGAAAGCGCTCAGCCAGATGCGAAGCATGGAGAACAGGGTCAGCAAACTGACCAGCAGGGCAATGGCAGCTACCAGCCACAACTCCCGCTCCAGCGTGACGCGCAGCAAGGTCAGCTTGGCCCAGAAACCGGAGAGCGGCGGCACCCCCGAAAGCGACAGCGCCGGCACCAGAAACAGGAGTGCCAGCAGCGCCCTGTGCCCGTACAGCCCGCCCAGTTGCGCCTTGAAATACGAGCCTCCCGCCCTGGCAATGAGCCCGCTGACAAGGAAAAGCGACACGATGACAAGGATGTGATGCACCATGTAAAAAATCGTGCCCGCCAGCGCCATGGGCAGAAACAGCGCCAGTCCCAGCACCATGTAGGCGATCTGGCTGATGATGTGAAAGGCGAAGATGCGCCGAATGTCGTCGAAGGCCATGGCCCCCAGCACGCCACTCAACATGGTAAGCGCGGCGCCCGCCAGCAACAGCCCGTGGGTCCACGCCGTATCCTGCACGAAGAGCAGCGTGAACAGGCGGATCATGGCGTAAACGCCAACCTTGGTCAGCAGGCCGGCGAATATGGCCGAGACCGCCACCGGTGGCGTGTGATAGGAAGCCGGCAACCAGAAGTAGAGGGGAAACATGGCCGCCTTGATGCCAAAGGCGATCATGAAAAAGATGGCCACCGTCGTCACCGGTTGCTCCGGCCCTGCCGCGCGCAAGGCCTGCGCCAGCGCCGCAAGGTTAAGGGAACCCGTCATGCCATAAAGCAGGCCGATGCCCGTCAGGAGGAAGGCCGAGACCAGCAGGTTCAGCGCGAAGTACTTGACCGAACCCTCCAGTTGCGCCCGACTGCCCCCCAGCGCCAGCAGGGCGAAGGAAGCGATCAGCATGATTTCGAACCACACGTAGAGATTGAAAAGGTCGCCGGTCAGGAAGGCCCCGCACATCCCCATCAGCAACAACAGGACCAGCGGATAGTAGCCGAAGCGCTCGCGGCCCTCGTCCATGCTGGCGGTGGCATACACCAGCACGGCCAGGCCGACGATGGCCGCCATCAGCACCATGATGGCGGCCGGCAGGTCCGCCACCAGCACGATGCCGAAGGGCGCCGGCCAGTCGCCGATGTTGCTGCTCAGGATTCCCTGCTCGCTCACCGTCGTCAACAGGGCCAGCGCCGCAAAGAGCAGGCCCACGCTGCCCGCCAGCGCCAAAAACCTGTGCAGCACGCGGTTGCCCCAGTTGATGATCGACAGAATTGCCATCAGAAAGGGTATCAGGATCGGCAACACCAGCAGGGTGTTCAGTCAGTCCTCCTGTTCAGCATCGCTGCCCTCTACCCTGGCCCCTGTTCACGCTCTGCGAAAAGGGGCGCGCGCCACGGCCATCACCCATGCAGGTCCGGCCGGTCGCTGGCCATCACCTGGTCGAGGTCGTCGTTGTTGACCGCCTGGTAGGCGCGCCGGACCAGCACCAGCGCGAAGGCCTGCAGGCCGAAACCGATTACGATGGCTGTCAGAATCAGCGCCTGCGGCACCGGGTCGGCGAAGGGCTCGGCGACGGCCTGCGCGCCCTGCGCCACCAGCGGCGGCCTGGCGCGCGTCAGGCGGCTGACCACGAAAATCAACAGATTGCTGGCGTAACCCAGCAGCACCAGGCCGGCGATCAGCTTCACCATGCTGCGACGCAGCATCATGTACAGACCGGCCGCGTAGAGCGCGCCGATCACGATCGCCAGCGCCACTTCCACCCTATTCCTCCTCTTCCTCGTCCGCCTCGGCCATCGCAAACACGATGGTCAGGGTGACACCCACCACCACCAGCAGCACGCCCGTATCAAAGAGCAACACGCTGCTGAGCTTGCCGATGACCGGCAGCTCGGCCGAGGTCCACAGGGCCCGGAGAAAGGGACTGCCGGCAAACAGACCCGGCAGGCCGCTGACGAAAGCGAAGAGCAGACCGACGCCGATCAGACGGAAGGTGCTGCGGCCCAGCGCGTCCCGCGCCCTCGTCACGCTGGTAGCAAAGGCAAAGAGCGCAAATGCCGCCGCGGCCACCAGCCCGCCGACGAAACCGCTGCCCGGCGCATCGTGGCCACGCAACAGCAGGAACAGCGAGAACATCAGCATGAGCGGAAAAATCAGCCGCGTCGCGACCACCAGAATGATTGAGGTCATGGCCCGTCCTTTCCGTCCCCCACGTTTCTCCCGGGACGCAGCTTGAGCAGGGCGAAAATGCCGATGGCCGCGATGCCGAGCACCGTGATTTCGCCCATGGTGTCAAAGCCGCGGAAGTCGACCAGTATGACGTTGACCACGTTGTGGCCGTGACCCAGCGGCTCACTGGCCCCGGCGAACCAGGTCTTCAGCGGTGAGACCAGCGGCACGTCGGTGATGACCAGAATCATCAGCGTGACCACGGCGCCGGCCAGCCCCGCGACGATGCTGTCGCGCAGAACCGTACGCCGCGGTGAAAGACGCGCCATACCCGGCAAACGGTAAAGGACCAGGACAAAGAGAATCACGCCCAGGGTCTCGATCGAAAACTGGGTCATGGCCAGGTCCGGCGCGCCGAAAAGGAGGAAAACGATGGCCGTGCCGAAGCCCACCACGCCCAGGGACACCACCAGCGTCAACAGGGTGTTGGCCCGCATCACGCTGGCAAGTCCCGCCAGAATCACCAGCACCAGGATGAATTCGTGAAAGCGCAGGTCCGAAAGACGAAGCAACAGGTCAGATGGCAGTCCCGGGCCGCCGCGCAGCGCCCAGGTCAGGCCCAGCAGCAGCAACCACGCTCCCACAATCCACAGGACGTAGGAGCGCAGCCGCCCGTTCTGCTGCAGCGCCGTCACCCGTTCCGCAAAACGCGGCAGCCAGTCAACCAGACGCCGGAAAGCGCGCTCCGGCCCCAGTCGCGCGCCCTGGTCAAGCCAGTTCAACCAGGGTTCAAGCTGCATGCGACGCCGGTAAAGCAGAACGCCGGCGACAATGGTCAGCGCGCTCAGCAACAACATCGGCGTCACGCTGCCCGGCAGCACAAAAAGGTGAATCGTCACCGGCGCGCCGTAGATGGCTCGCGCGGCTGAGCCGGCCAGCGTCGCCGTCACGTCCGGCAGCAGACCCAGGGCCAGCCCCAGGGCGCCGGGCACCAGGGCGGCCAGCCACAGGGGAATCCCCGGCGCGTGGAAACCTTCGATGCGCAGCGACGTGCCGGCAAAAACCCGCAGCGTCATCTGCTGGGCCACGACGACGAAGGCGACGTTGCCGGCCAGCAGCAGCAGAACCAGCAGCCAGACGCTGCCGCCGCTGAAGAGCGCCGCCTCGTAAATGAACTCCTTGGCCGCAAAGCCCGCCAGCAGGGGCATCCCGGCCATTGACAGACCGGCCAGCCCGGCCGCCAGCGCGCTGGTCGGCAGGGCGCTGGCCAGCCCGCGCAGCCGCCTCATATCGCGCGTGCCGGTGGCGTGGTCGATGGCGCCCGCCACCATGAACAAGGCGCCCTTGAAGAGCGCGTGCGCCAGCAGATAGAGCGCTGCCGCCTCCGTCGCCAGTTTTGTGCCAAGCCCCAGCAAGGTCACCAGCAGGCCCAGCGAACTCACGGTCGACCAGGCAAGCATGCGCTTCATGTCGTCCTGCTTCAGGGACAGCCAGGCGCCCAGCAGCAAGGTCACCAGGCCGGTGACCATGAAAAGCAGGCTCCACTCGCTCGTTCCGCCCAGGGCCGGGCTAAGGCGAGCCAGCAAATACACGCCGGCCTTGACCATGGTCGCCGAGTGCAGGTAAGCGCTGACCGGCGTCGGCGCCACCATGGCGCCAGGCAACCAGAAGTGGAAGGGGAACTGGGCCGACTTGCTGGCCGCGCCCAGCCACAGCAGCAGCAGGATCGGAAGGTAGAGCCCGCTTTCCTGCAGGGTGCCGGCCTGCGCCGCCAGTTCCGCGATCTCCCAGGTGCCGCCGACCAGGCCGATGAGGACGAATCCGGCCAGCAGCGCCAGGCCGCCGCCGCCGGTGACGATCAGGGCCTGCAGGGCCGCCGCGCGCGAGCGTTCCTCCTGGAAGTGCCAGCCGATCAGGAGGAAGGAGGTGATGCTGGTCAGTTCCCAGAAGACGAACAGCGCGATCAGGTTATCCGCCAGCACCAGGCCCAGCATCGAGGCCATGAAGGCCAGCAGCAGCGCATAGAGCCGCCCGGCCTGCGCCTGGCCCTGCATGTAGGCGCCGGCGTAGAACAGGATCAGCGCGCCGACGCCGCTGATGATCAGCGCCATCAGCAGCGACAGGCCGTCCAGACGGAAGGTCAGGGTAACGTCGGGAAGCGGCGACCAGGGCCAGCGCTCGACAACGCCCGGCCCCAGCGCCAGTTCCGCCTGATTGAGCAGCCAGACGAAGATCCCCGCCGGCAGCAGGGCCGCAAGGGCGCCCGCCTGGCGGGGCACGTGCCGCGCCACCAGGGGCGTCGCAAAGGCCAGCACGAACGCGGCCAGGACCGCGTTCAGCACGACCGACCCCGTCCGCAGCAACCTGGCCTGGGCGGGAACGCAGAAGGCTTCATCAGCGACATTTCACGGGACACGGCGCGATTATAGCAGCAAGTGCCTCGCATCCATCGCAGCAGGACTTCCAAAACGGCATCTGAACCGGGAGGGGTCAATCGGCCGGAGCATGACGGCATCGAGCGTCGACCCGCATGACTCTCTCTCGTTCAAAAACGGGTTTGGGAGCAGGACGAAAATGCCTGTACAATCTGGATGGACGACGATCTTCGCGGGAGAACGTGATGAAGCTCAAATGGTACGGACAGGCCTGCTTCCTGATTACCGCCGACGACGGCATGATGATCGTGACCGACCCCTACACCCCGGAAACCGCCGGTTACTGTCCGGTGCAGGAAGCGCCTGACATCGTCATCCGCTCCTCCGACAACGATGACTTCCACTGCCGCGCCGATCGCGTTCCCGGCGAGCCGGAAGTGCTCACCGCGCTGGACGTGGCTCGCGCCGGCGGCGAGCAGGACTCGCATGGCATCACCTTCCATTGCATAGAGGCCATGGAAGCCCTGGACCATCGCTTCCACGACCCCGACCAGAACGGCATGTACCGCTTCGACGTCGACGGCGTCAGCATCGGCCACATGGGCGACGTCGGCAATCCGCTCACCGAAGCGCAGATCGACTTCTTCCGCGATCTCGACGTCCTGCTGGCCCTCACCGGCGGCCACCCCACCATCGAGCTCGACGATCTGATGACCGTGATCCGCGAGGCGCAGCCCAAACTGGTGGTGCCGATGCACTTCCGCACGCTCAGCTACCGCCCGCGCGGCATCTACTGGATTTCCAGCTTTCTCGAGCTCTTCAACGAGGAGGAGGAGGTCGACTTCGCCCTCGATTACGAGGCGGTCATCACCCAGGGCTCCCTGCCCGACAGCACCCGCGTCCTCGTGCTGGATTACGTGAAGTAGCGCGCTGCTGCGCCTGGCCCAGGTGAATCCGGTATGTCAGCCAATCGAAACCTGCACGCCGCCAACCGGGCGAAGAAGGACGAGTTCTATACCCAGCTGGCCGATATAGAAAACGAACTGCGGCACTACAGCGAACACTTTCGCGGCAAAGTGGTCTATTGCAACTGCGACGACCCCCGCGTCAGCAATTTCTTCAGGTACTTTTCGCTGAACTTCGCCCGTCTCGGCCTTAAGAAACTCATCACCACCTGCTACAAGAACCAGCAGATGGACATGTTCAGCCGGCACGACGCGGAGAAGGCGATTTACCTCGAATACGACGGCACCGTGAACGAGAACGGCGTGCCCTCAATTGAGGAAATCGGCATCCACCATCTGAAGGGCGACGGCGACTTCCGCAGCGACGAGTGCATCATGCTGCTCAGGTACGCCGACATTGTGGTGACCAACCCGCCCTTTTCGCTCTTCCGCGAGTATGTGGCGCAGTTGGTGGAATACGACAAGCAGTTCTTGATCATTGGCAACAAGAACGCAATCACTTACAAGGAAATATTTCCCCTACTGAGAGAAAACTTGCTGTGGATCGGCAATACCCCCATGAGCAGAGATATGCTGTTTGATGTCCCCGAAGAATACGCGCAACAATTGCGCTCGACGAAAAAGCAAGGCAGCGCGTATAAGATGGTAAATGGAGTAGTTAAAGGTCGGTCACAAAGCGTCTGGTTCACCAACCTGGACTACGCCCAGCGACACGAAGACCTGATCTTGCACAAACGCTACTCGCCCGAAGCGTATCCCAAGTATGACAGTTATGATGCCATCAATGTTGACAAGACCGCGGATATTCCCATAGATTGGGAAGGCGCAATGGGCGTGCCGATCAGTTTCCTGGACAAACACAGCCCGGATCAGTTTGAGATAATCAGCGCGAATGACATCCGATTGACTGATTCAGTCCCTTTCAAGTCGCACGGCTTGATTAAAGACAAGGATGGCGCAATAGACGGCAAGCCCAAGTATGTCCGCATCGTTATTCGGCGGAGAAGAGGGTTGCGAAAGGATGAACAGAAGAACGGACAGGAACACGATTTTGAAGGGGATGTGGTGGATTAAGGGAAACGAGAATGACAAATTTACAGGCATATTGACGTATGGCGGTGGGTATGTTCCAACACTGGAGATATTTCCAAAGGAATATGAGTTTGGCAAACAATTGGTTCCCGACAACTCTACAATCTACGGAGATGTGTTTTGGGATTCTCCGAAAATCAAGGCGATTACACTATTGGATTGCACATCACAGAATAGTCGGGGGCATTTCGATGTAGGCGCTTTCATTTATAAACAAGAATTCGTTTATGCTGACTGTGTTGCCATAGGTATGCTGCTCGATGATGAGGAGATTGCTCAGGTTCAATCTCCTCAGAACATTTTTTTGACTTGTCCCGGTTTGGACGAATACAGTCTGGCTCACGCGGTAGATTATGTATGGAAGGACAACATTCCAGAGGGTAGGGCTTACCGCATCAATGACCTTGACAGGATTGTGTACACCCAGCCAGAACCCATCGAAATTGACATTGATACTGGAACCATCACAATCTCGCCAGGACCTTCAAGCACAGCCAGAGACATAACATCGCGGTATTCGATACATATCAGTCTGGAGCATCCAACGCCAGTGGCTGAGGTCAACACATTAATATATTCGCAGTTACTATCTTTTCTTTCGATAATGACAGGACGAAGAGAGTTTTTCGAAACCTTCAGCACAACCATCAACTCGACTCAAACAAGGTCTGGTTCATTGAGTGTAGAACTCAATTACGGGCACATTGCTCACTCGACGCAAAGGACAAAGTATGACATGCTGCAAACGCTCTTGCTCGGCAGAGAAGAAAACATGAGGAAGTTCGCCACTTTGTTTCCCAGGTGGCGCGAGAATTTCGCATTCGTTGAAGATTTGGCTTTCCATTATCTGCAGATGGTTGAGCAACCCACCGAAACCAACATCTTGCAGGCTTTCCCTCATATTGAAAAATATGTACTGGGAAGACTATTGAAGAAGAACAACAAAGGTATGTTTGGAATCATGAAAGGAGTTCTCAACTTCAATGCTGATTGTTTTCAATGCAGTAACGTCTATGCTCAACATTTCCCGACCGAACAAATACACCGATTAGCCCGCCAGCTTGCGAACTTTCGCAACAAACGTATACATCCCAAAAACAATAGCGAATGCAAGTTATCTTTAGCAGAAGTCTACGCATACATAGTCGTGATAGCGCGCACAATCTTCCTGAAAGAAATGGAATACTCTCACGAAGACATTGACAAAGAAATCCATCACTGGCGATCATGGCGTCAGATTGATGGGAATAAAACATGAAAATCCAACTCCATGAAGTTACCGTGCGCGAACTGGTCGAGGGCTATGAAGGCCATGTCGATAATGGCGCGGCCATGCAGGCACTGTCATCAAGAGAAGGCAACAACATTTGACCTGCATTGACCTTGCCCTGCCACTAATGGTATCGTGAGCATACCTTCAAGGGGATGGAGCCTGGAACTCCGGCTGTAAGATGGATACAAACAACATTGCGCTGGTTCAGACTGTTGCGATTTTCCTGGCCTTGTTTGGCTTTTGGTGGCGGCTGGACAGCAAAATCAATTTGCTGGATGCGAAGCTGACGAATCAAAACAAGGACCTGGATGCCCGGCTGTCCGGGGAAATAAAAGAAGTCCGGCAGGCATCCGAAGAGGCGCATAAAGAGATCATCAGCAGGCTAAACGCTGTCGAAAGAACGCAGGCGACTCACTCGGAGCGATTCAATACCATTGGCCAGCGATTCAACACCCTGGACGAGCGATTTAACGCCATAAACGAGCGATTCAACACTGTTCAGACACAGATTCAGGCCGTTGACGACAAGGTGGGCCGCCTGCGGGACGAGCGCTAATGCCGGGCAAGGCGGATAACGTCAGCGCGCCGGCGGCTCCTTGCCGGCAATGAGTCCAATGCTTCCGCATCTCTTTTCACCATAATCGGTTTTCGCCATGGAAATCCAACTCCATGAAATCACAGTGCGCGAGTTGGTCAAGGGCTATGAAGACGACGGCCACGACGGCGTGCGCGGCTTCGGCGGAAAGCTCGATATCCGCCCGCCCTACCAGCGCGAGTTCGTCTACAAGGAGAAGCAGCGCAACGCGGTCATCGAGTCTATTGCGCAGGACTTTCCCCTGAACGTGATGTACTGGTCGGATCGCGGCGATGGCACGTATGAGATCATTGACGGGCAGCAGCGCACCATTTCCATTTCGCAGTACGTCGCCGGCGATTATTCGGTGGACGACCTGTATTTCCATAACCGGCAGAAAGACAAACGGGAAGAGATTCTCGATTACAGACTGATGATTTACTTCTGCAGCGGCACGGACAGCGAGAAACTGGACTGGTACCGCACCATCAACATCGCCGGCGAGACCCTGGTGGAGCAGGAAATCCGCAACGCCGTCTACGCCGGCCCCTGGGTGACGGACGCCCGCCGCTACTTCAGCAAGCGCGGCTGCGTCGCGTATGAGGTCGGCGGCGACTACCTGCGCGGCTCAGCCATTCGGCAGGACTATCTGGAAACGGCCATCAAGTGGATAAGCGCGGGCGAGATTGAAGACTACATGGGGCTGCATCAGCATGACCAATGCGCCGAACCGCTCTGGGAGTATTTTCGCTCGGTGATTGACTGGGTAGAGGCGACCTTCACGCAACGGGACAAAAGCCGGTTAAGGCTGATGAAGGGGCAGGACTGGGGCGGTCTCCATCGCGCGTACAGGGATGCCACGCTTGACCCGAAGGAAGTTGAAGATGAAATCGCCCGACTGATTCTTGACGATGAAGTCGAAAGGAAAGCCGGGATCTATCCTTACGTGCTCACGCGCGAGGAAAGCCACCTGAATCTGCGCGCCTTCAGGGAAGGCATGAAACACAAGGTATACGCGAAGCAAGCGGGCATCTGCCCCAGGTGTAAAGAGCATTTTGAAATGGACGACATGGAAGCCGACCATATCAGGCCCTGGTCCGAAGGCGGCAAGACCATTGAGGAAAACTGCCAGATGCTCTGCCGCAATTGCAACCGTGAAAAATCCGCGACTTAAACGCCGCCGAGACGCGCCCGGACATCCGGGTCAGCAATCCGAAGCAGCCCCCTACCCCTCAAACAGACTCTCGCCGCGGTGCAGACGCCGCGCCACGCGCCAGGTTTGACCCTGGGCGCGCACCGTTGGCGCATGCGCCGCCAGATAGCGGGCCGCCGCCACCAGCACCTGCGTGCCTTCCTCGCCCGGCCCCAGCAAGCCGTACTGCCGCATGGCCGCCTCCACCATCTGGATGGTGTGGAAGTCGCGGTCCTCGCGCAGCAAGAGTCGGCCCAGCATGGCCAGCATCGGCCCTGACTCGCCGCCCGCATGGAAGTACTCCGCCACCAGCGCGCCGGCCTCGTTGACCTGCTGCTGGTTGTTGAGCAGGTCCGGCAGGGCCGCCAGCGACTCCGCCGCTGAAGAGGCGCCTTTGGGCTGCGGCAGACGGGCCGCCGGAATGTTCAGGAAACGGTCCAGGTAGACGCTCATGGCCGCGTCCAGCGCGCCGCGCAACAGTTCGACCGAGGGCGCGCGCCGCAGACCCTGTTCGATGGCGTTGGCGAAGGTGAAGCTGTGCAGCGCCGTGTCCCAGTCGCCGAATTCGTTGCTGGTGTGGAAGCGGGCGATGCGCAGCGCCGCCGCGTAGGAGACGGTCGAGGCCAGCTCCACCATCGACGCGCCCTCGCGCAGGGCCGTCAGCATGGCCTCCAGCGTGGCTGCCGGGTCGTCCTCAAGAATCATTGCGGCAAGCGCGGAGCGGCCCTTCCAGGTCTTGCCCTGCCCCGCCGCCAGCGACTGCGGCAATTGCCCGAAGGCCGCCTCAAGCAGGGCCACCAGGTCAATCGGGTAGCGCCAGGCGTTGTCCTCTTCCATGCGTCGCGCCTGCGCCTGGCCGCGCACGAGGCAGGTCAGCACCGGCGCGGCGTACTCGTCGCCGACGTGGTCCAGCGCCTCAAAGGCCTTGTTGGTGAAGTCCGCCGGATGCCCGACGTCGATGTAGCGGTGGTCGGTCACGGCGGTGTAGAGCATGTCGGCCATTTGCTGGCGCGTGGCGCCGGCCTCCAGCGCCGAGATGACGCAACGTTCCGCGCCCTGCTCGTCGCGCACCTCGACGAATTGCCGCAGCCAGCCCTTCAGCGTGTCGATGTCGCGGCCGGCGCCCGGCAGCGGCCGGATGGCGAAGCGCGGCGGCTCGCCACTTACCTCGTTGGCCAGCGCCGACAGGCCCTGATACAGGGCCCGCGGCCGCTCGTCGGCCTCCAGCTGCGGCAACATGTTCTGCATGCAGGTCAGGATCGTCAGACCCTGGCCCCAACCGTCCAGACGATTCCCTGTGCCGAAGGTCAGGCCCGTGCGGAAAGGCCCGACCGGGTCGTCCTGCGCATCCTGGAGCAGCACCGCCTTGGCGATGACCAGCGAGAGATTGCGTTCCAGCCCCACGCCCAGCCGTTCGCATTGCCGCGCATGGTGAGCCCCGTTCTGCCTCAGGTCGACCCATACGCCCCCGTCCCGCACTTCGACCGGGAAGGCCGGCACGTCGTCGGCCCAGAGGTCAAAGGTGCCGCCGCTGGCCAGATCGAAACGGGCGTGATGCCAGTGGCAGGTCAGAATGCCGTCGCGCACGGTGCCGCGGTCCAGCGGGAAGCCCATGTGAGGGCAACGGTTGTCAATGGCGAATACCCGTTCTTCATGCAGGACCAGCGCCAGGGTCTGGTCGCCCGCCTGCACCGTCAGTTGACCCGCGCCCTGCAATTCATCGTAAGCGGCAACCCGCTGCCAGCCGTTCTCCGTCCCGTTCATCGTCGTTTTCATCACCGTCTCCCTGTTCCGGCTTGCGCCTGCCTCAAGTGTATCCCGAAAATCGAGGCTGAGGTTCACCTGGCTGATTGCCCGCTGTCAGGCCGGGTTGCTGCCCTCACCAGGAAAAGATGTCCTCAACCCCCTGCACGAGAGGGCGGAAAATTACACAAAGGCTCGCCAGAAGCAACGCCCTCACCCTAAATCCCTCTCCCCGGGGGAGAGGGACTTCCATAACCTTTGACCGACGTTGAATCACTGCAACTGTCAACGAGAGCCTTGTTCCCCCTCTCCTGCCGGGAGAGGGGGCCAGGGGGTGAGGGCGCACTGTCACCAGGAAATGGTACGCGAAACTCCCTGTACGAGAAGACGAAAGACAGCACAGAAGCTGGTCGAAAGCTGCGGCCCTTACCTCAAACCCTCTCCCCGGAGAGGCCGCGGCCCCAATTGCGCTTCCACAGCGGCGACGCTACATTCGCAGCCCCATGCCCCGCTATCTCGCCCGCCGTCTGCTCGCCCTCCTGCCCACCCTGCTGGGGGTCTCCATCCTGGTCTTCGCGGCCATGCGCCTCATCCCCGGCGACATCATCAGCGCCACTCTGGGCACCGAGGCCGGCATGCTCACCGAGAACCAGCGCGCCGCCCTGGAACGCTACTACGGCCTCGACAAGCCGCCCGTCGAACAGTATTTCCTCTGGTTTGGCGAGGCCCTGCGCGGCAACCTCGGCCACAGCGTGCGCCACGGGCAGCCCGTGCTGCAACTCATTCTCGGCCGCTTCCCGCTGACTCTGGAGCTGGCCGCGCTGTCCATGCTGCTGGCCCTGCTGACCGGCCTGCCGCTCGGTCTGCTGGCCGCGTTGCGCCACAACACCTGGCTGGATTTTGCCGGTCGCCTGTTCGCCCTGCTGGGCCTCGCCATCCCCAACTTCCTGCTCGGCACCCTGATCATCTTTGTCCTCTCCGTGGTCTTTCGCGTGTTGCCCAACGCCGGTGACTACGTCCATTTACACGAGGACCCCCTGCGCAATCTGCAACAGCTGTTCTTTCCCGCCCTGACTCTCGGCTTCGCCTTTGGCGGCTCCATCATGCGCATGACCCGCTCGTCCCTGCTGGAAGTTCTGCGCGAGGACTACATCCGCACCGCCCGCAGTAAGGGCCTGACGGAGCGTCGCGTCATCCTGCGGCACAGCCTGCGCAACGCCCTGATTCCCGTGCTCACCCTCGCAGGCATCGAGTTCGGCTATCTGCTCGGCGGCGCTTTCATCGTCGAGCAGATCTTCGCCCTGCCCGGCCTCGGCCGCCTGACCATCAACGCCATCGGCCAGCGCGAATACGCCCTGGTGCAGGGCGTGGCCCTGTTCGTGGCGCTGGTTTTTCTGCTGCTAAACCTCGCCATCGACCTGCTCTACGCGCTCATCGACCCGCGCATCGCCCTCGCAAACCATGACTGAAAGCCGTACGCCGTCCCGTTCCACGACGCAGTCGAGCGGCCTGCTGCGCCGCCTCTCCCGTAACCGCAGCGGAGCCGCCGGTCTGACCCTGGTGCTGGCCTTCCTGCTGGTGGCCCTCGCCGGCCTGCTGGGCCTCACGCCGCGCGCCCCCGCCGAACAGTTCATGACCAGCCGACTGGCGGCGCCCTCCGCGGATTTCCCGCTCGGCACCGACCTGTTTGGACGGGACATCGCCAGCCGCCTGATCAGCGGCGCCGCCGTCTCGCTGCGCGTGGCCGTCACGGCAGTGGCCATGGCCGGCGGAATGGGCGCCGCGCTGGGCATTCTGGCCGGCTTTGCCGGCGGCCGCGTCGACCACCTGCTCATGCGCCTGATGGACGTCCTGTTCGCCTTCCCGGCCCTCTTGCTGGCCCTGGTGGTCGTCACCGTGCTGGGCCCCGGCCCGTCCAACAGCGCCCTGGCCATCGCCATTGTGTACCTGCCGATCTTCGCCCGTGTCGCCCGCGGACCGGTGCTCTCGGTCAAGGAACTGGACTTTGTGCTGGCCGCCCGTTGCCTCGGTTTACGCCCGCAGGCCGTCCTTCTGCGTCACGTCCTGCCCAACATCACCGCCCCCTTGATCGTGCAGGTCAGCCTGGCCCTGTCCTGGGCCCTGCTGACGGAAGCCGCGCTCAGTTACCTCGGCCTCGGCACGCAACCGCCGGCGGCAAGCTGGGGCGTCATGCTTAGCGAGAGTCGCCCTCTCGCCGAGCGCGCCCCGTGGATGATGGTTTTCCCGGGCCTGGCCATCATGGCCGGCGTGCTGGGCTTCAACCTGCTGGGGGACGGCCTGCGCGACGTACTCGACCCCCGCCTGCGCGGTCGCCACGCCTCCGCCTGAAAGCCTTCATCCCCTGTCTTGTCTTTCCCGTTCCGCGGGACAGGTAGAGGCGCCTGGGCCGAGGACCGCCCCTGGCAATGCAGGAGTAGCCAGTTGTTACGCGCCGTTGGCAGCATCCCGGGAAACGAAGTAATGTTGTGGCAAGGTACAGGGAGCGCAGCCATGCCAGGTCTGTCCGACAAGGAGCGGCCAGTCTTCCGCGGTCTCAAGTGGCACCGTCACGACAACTTTTCCTTCTTCATCCCCATTGACTGGAACGAATTCAGCTGGAACGACGGGCGCGAAGGCGTGGTCTATGGCCCGGACGCCGAAGACGACCAGACGATCTTCGCCGCCCAGCTCGTCGATCTGGGATTCGCGATTACGAAAGACGATGAGGAGGCCGTCGCCGAAGGTTTTTTCGGCGCCATCAAGGCCTTGCCCGCCGTCGAAATTGAAGAACGTGAGCAGGAAGTCCTCTATGGCCCACGCATTCATCTGCAGGCGCGCTTCTGCTTCAATGACGGTGAACGGCGTCGCAAGCGCTGGGTGCGCGGCCTCTACCGCCACAACTTCCAGGTGCTGCTCACAGCCCAGGGTGCCACGCCGCAGAAGTTCCAGTACTGGCTGCCCATGTTTTACGAGGCCATGTTGACCGCCGGCGTGCACCTGACGAAACCGCAGGAATCCGACCTGGCCTCGGAAAACATTTCAGGACTGCCAGGACGATGACCGGCCACTGCACTGTGCCCCGGGGCGGAAGAGGCTGACCTTGCTGCGCTTCATTGTGCGTCGCGCCATCATCGCCGTTTTCACCATGGCCGCCATTTCGGTCGTGGCTTTCATCATTATCGAATTGCCTCCGGGCGACTACCTGACCGCCTACGCGGCCTCCCTCGCCGAACAGGGCGATATCCTCTCCGAAGAACGACTCGAGCAAATGCGGATTTCCTACGGACTCGGAGAGCCGATTCCCACACGGTATATCAAGTGGATCGGCAACATCGTACTGCGCGGCGACTTTGGCCGTTCGCTCGAATGGCGCATTCCCGTCAACCAGATTATCTGGAACCGCATCGGTTATTCGGTGCTCATCAATATCTCCACCATCCTCTTTGTCTGGACTGTGGCCATTCCCATCGGCGTTTTTTCCGCCACCCGCCAGTATTCTGCCGGAGACTACATCGCGACCTTCTTCGGTTTCCTTGGCCTGGCCACCCCCAACTTCATGCTGGCCCTCGTGCTGATGTGGATCGGTTTCTCCGTCTTCGACCAGCACGTAGGCGGACTCTTCTCACCGGAATACCGCGACGCCCCCTGGGACCTGAACAAATTCATCGATTTACTCAATCACATCTGGATCCCCATGGTGGTGGTCGGAACCGCTGGCACTGCCGGCCTGATCCGCACCATGCGGGCCAACATGCTGGATGAAATCACCCAGCCCTACGTAGAGACGGCCCGCGCCAAGGGCCTCGCCGAATGGCGTCTGATCTGGAAGTACCCCGTTCGCGTCGCCCTCAACCCCTTCATCAGCACCATCGGCTACGCCCTGCCCGAGCTTGTCGGCGGCGTCGTCATCGTCGCCGTGGTGCTCAACCTGCCGACCATCGGGCCTATTTTGCTGCGCTCCCTGCTCTCGCAGGACATGTTCCTCGCGGGCGCCATTGTGCTCATCGTCAGTGTGCTGACCATCATCGGTACGCTCATCTCCGACATCATGCTCGCCCTCATCGATCCCCGTATCCGTCTCGAGTAGGCCGGAGCCCGCCATGGCCATTGAGGACATCCAGTTGTCCGCATCCGGCGTCCCGCTGGAAGAGCGCGAACAGGTTGCCATCGCCACGCCGCGGCAACTGATGTGGTGGAAGTTCCGCAAGCATCGGATCGCCCTCGTCAGCGTGGTCATCCTCATTATTTTCTATCTGGTGGGAATGGTCTTCCCGGAGTTCGTCTCGCACCTGGACCCCAACGGCGTCAATGCCTCCTACAAGAATGTACCGCCCCAGTCCATCTCCTTTATCGACGCCGACGGCAACTTCTCACTGCGGCCCGGCGTCTATGGCCTGAATACCGTGCGCGACCCCGAGACCTTGCGGCGCAGCTACGAGGTCGATACCAGCGTCTGGCACCCGCTTTACTTTTTCACACCCGGCAGACCCTACAAACTTTGGGGCATATTCGAGTCTGACATTCATTTGTTTGGCCTCGGTCCCGATGCCGATCCCGCGGCCACCTACTTCCCGCTGGGCACGGACCGCCTGGGCCGTGACATGTTCTCGCGCATCGTCACCGGCGGCCGAATCTCGCTCTCCATCGGCCTGGTCAGCGTCTTTCTCAGCCTGATTCTCGGCGTCATTCTGGGCGGCATTTCCGGCTACTACGGTGGCACGGTGGATAACGCCATCCAGCGCATCATCGAGTTCATTCGCTCCATCCCTTCCATTCCGCTCTGGATGGGGCTGAGCGCCGCCCTGCCACCCGACTGGCCGCTGGAGTGGCGCTACTTTGGCATTACCATCATCCTCTCCGCCATCGGCTGGACTGGCCTGGCGCGCCAGGTGCGCGGTCGCTTCCTCGCCCTGCGCACCGAGGACTTCGTGCTGGCCGCCCGCCTCGGCGGCGCCAGCGACCGGCGCATCATCCTGCGCCACATGGTGCCCTCCTTCACCAGCCATCTTATCGCCTCGCTGACGCTCTCCATCCCGGGCATCATCCTGGCGGAGACCGCGCTCAGTTTCCTCGGCCTGGGCCTGAAACAGCCCATCATCAGCTGGGGCGTACTGCTGCAAGAGGCGCAAAACGTCCGCACCGTCGCCCTGGCGCCATGGCTCCTTATACCGGGTCTGGCCGTGGTCATTTCCGTGCTAGCCTTCAACTTCCTTGGCGATGGCCTGCGTGACGCCGCCGATCCCTTCAGCCGATGAGCCAGCCACGGGAGCCGGCAATGAATGACCTGTTGCTTGAGGTCCGCGACCTGCACGTCAGTTTCTACCTGACCGAGGGCATCGTGCGCGCCGTTTCCGGCGTCAATCTCAGCCTGCAGGCGGGCAGAACGCTGGGCGTCGTCGGTGAAAGCGGCTGCGGCAAGAGCGTCACGGCGCGCGCCATCCTCAACATGGTGCAGCGGCCGGGGCGCATCGACCAGGGCGAGATTCTGTGGTATGGCGATTCAGACCATCCGGTTGACATCGCCCAACTCGATCCCCGGGGGCCTGATATTCGCAATCTTCGCTGGGGCGAGATCGCCATGATCTTCCAGGAGCCGATGACCTCGCTCAGCCCGGTGCACAGTATCGGCAACCAGATGATCGAGGCCATTCGTCTGCATCACAACGCAACCGACGCAGAAGCCACCGAACAATCCGTCGAGTTGCTGAATCGCGTCGGCCTGTCGCAGCCGGCGCGTCTGCTGGATTCCTACCGCCACGAACTCAGCGGCGGCATGCGTCAGCGGGTCATGATCGCCATGGCCCTCACCTGCAGCCCGCGCCTGCTGATCGCCGACGAGCCCACCACCGCCCTCGACGTCACCACCCAGTCGCAAATCCTGGAACTGATGCGTGACCTGCAGGACGAGTTTGGCATGGCCATCCTTTTTATCACCCACGACCTGGGCGTCATCGCCGAAATGGCCGACGACGTGGCCGTCATGTACCTCGGCAAGGAAGTCGAAATCGCCGACGTGGACACGATCTTTCACCACGCCGCCCATCCCTACACCCAGGCCCTGCTGCGCTCCATCCCGCGCCATGACGTCGTCACCGAACGTCTCGAATCGATCGTCGGCAACGTGCCCGACCCCTACAACATTCCGCCCGGCTGCGCCTTCCACCCCCGCTGCCACCATTACGTTCCCGAAAAATGCGCCAGCCCGGAACTGGTCGAAGTCGGGCCAGGCCAGTGGGCGCTCTGCGCGCGGACCCGAGAAATCCTGCCGGCTTCCGGCGAAAGGACGAGCGCATGACTGCCGCAGACGGCAAGCTGCTGAGCGTTCGCGACCTGCGCAAATTTTTCCCCATCTGGAAACGCGGCGTCTTTACCCGCCACGTCACCGGCCAGGTCCGCGCCGTGGATGGCGTCAGCTTCGACATCGCGCGCGGTGAGGTGCTGGGTCTGGTTGGGGAATCCGGCTGCGGCAAGACCACGACCGGCCGCGTCATCCTGCGGGCCGACACACCCACCGGTGGCGAAATCCACTTCACTCACAGTGAACTGGGCGAAATCGACCTCGCGCAACTCGACCGCGAGCAGTTGCAACCCATCTGGCAAAACATCCAGTTGATCTTTCAGGACCCCTACTCTTCGCTAAACCCGCGCATGACGCTGGAGCAAATCGTCAGCGAACCGTTGCGCAACTACAACGTGCTGGAAGGCAGCGCGCTGCGCGACCGCGTGGCGGAATTGCTGCTGCTCGTCGGGCTGCGACCGGAGGTCATGTCCCGCTATCCGCATGCCTTCAGCGGCGGCCAGCGTCAACGCATCGGCATCGCCCGGGCCCTGGCGCTCAACCCGCAATTGCTCATTTGTGATGAGCCGGTTTCCGCCCTCGACGTCTCCATCCAGGCGCAAATCCTCAACTTGCTGAAGGACCTGCAGCAGGAATTCGAACTGACTTACCTCTTCATCTCCCACGATCTCAGCGTCGTGCGTCACCTCTGTGACCGTGTGGCGGTCATGTACGTCGGCAAGATCGTCGAGATCAGCGACACCGACGAACTATTCAACGAGACCCAGCACCCCTACACCGAAGCCCTGCTCTCCTCCGCGCCAACACCCGATCCGCGGGTGCGACGCCGCCACGTGCAGTTGCAGGGTGAGGTGCCTGACCCGGCCAACCCACCCTCCGGCTGTTACTTCCATCCCCGCTGTATCCACGCCCGCGAGCGTTGCCAGACGGAAGCGCCCCTGCTGCGCGAGACGCGCCCGGGACACTGGTCGGCCTGTCACTTCGCCGAGGAACTGGAGCTCAATATCGGCGCCACCTGACCGACGTTCCATCCTGCGGGCATGACTGATCTCCGCTGCGCGGGAGCTTCACGGCAATCGTAGAGGGAGAAGCGCAGGATCATGAATTCGAGACCCTGGGATGTCATCGTTCTTGGCGTGGGCGGAATGGGCAGCGCCGCTCTCTACCACCTCGCCCGCCGCGGCCAACGCGTCCTCGGCATCGAACAGTTCGACGTGGCCCACGAGATGGGCTCCTCGCACGGTCTGACGCGCATCATCCGCCTCGCCTATTACGAGGACCCGGCCTACGTGCCCCTGTTGCGCCGCAGTTATGAGCTCTGGCGCGAACTGGAGAGGGACTCTGGCGAGCAATTGCTCCATATCTGCGGCTCGCTGGACATCGGTCCGGCGGACAACGAGGTCTTCGCGGGCTCCCTGCAGTCCTGCCAGGAGCACGACCTTGAACATGAGGCCCTGACTGGCGCGGAGATCAAGGCCCGCTGGCCCGCCTACCGCTTCCCTCCCGATACCATGGGCCTGTACCAGCCGGAGGGCGGTTTTCTGCTCCCCGAGGCCGGCATCCGGGCCTTCGCGCAGGCGGCCTGCGAGCAGGGCGCGACCCTGCGTACGGGCCAACGCGTTCTCGACTGGCAGGTCAACGGCGACGGTCTGCTGCAATTGCGCACGGAGACGGAAGCCCATCTCGCGCAGCGTCTGGTCATCACGGCCGGCGCCTGGGCCGGACAGCTGCTGCCGCAGCTCGAGTCAGTCGCCCTGCCCGAGCGTCAGGTGTTGGCCTGGATGCAACCCCGTGAGCCGGCCCGCTTCATGCCGGAGCGCTTCCCGGTCTTCAACTGTCTGGTCGATGAGGGACGCTACTACGGCTTCCCGGACTTTGCGGGGCAGGGCTTCAAGATCGGCCGCTACCATCACCTGGAGGAGGCCGCCGACCCCGACACGCTCGATCGCGAGTGCGTGACGGACGCCGACAGGCGGATTCTGCGTGAGTTCGCGGAGCGTTACTTCCCGGGCGGGGCCGGCCCGGACCTGCTGCACAAGGTCTGCATGTTTACCAACACGCCAGACGAGCACTTCATCATCGATCGCCATCCGGAGCACGACCAGGTGTATTTCGCCGCTGGCTTCAGCGGCCACGGCTACAAGTTCGCCAGCGTCATCGGCGAAATCCTGGCCGAACTCGCGCTGCAGGGCGCCACGCGCCACGACATCGGGTTCCTGCGCGCGGACCGCGGGATGATCCCCCTGGGCTGAGGGCCCGCACTTAAAATCAGTCTAGCCCTTCAGACCGCCCACCATCAGGCCCTCGATCAGGTAACGCTGACCGAAGACGTAAACGATGACCACCGGAAGCGTCGCCATGACGATCGCCGCCAGCACGACCGAGATGCTGCCGGTCATCATGTAACGCTGAAGGTCGTTGATTCCCAGCGTGATCGGGAAGCGGGACGTCGTGTTCATAAAGATCAGCGGCGTCAGGAAGTCGTTCCATTTGCCGTTGAAGGCCAGCACTGCAAGGATCGCCATGCCAGGCGCCACCATCGGCAGGTAAACGCGGCGGAAGATCTGGAACTGGTTGGCGCCGTCCATCATCGCCGCTTCTTCGTACTCAACCGGGATCTGCAGGAAGTACTGACGCAGCAGGAAGGTACCGAAGGCCGTCGGCAGCGCGGGCAGGATCAATGACCAAAGCGTGTCTGCCAGCCCGAAGACCTTCGAAATGATCACGAAGAGCGGGATCAGCGTCGCCTGATAGGGAATCATCAGAGTCGCCAGCACCACCCAGAACAGCATGTCGCGCCCAGGGAAGTACAGCCGCGCGAAGGTGTAGCCCGCCAGCGTAGCCGTCGTCAATTGACCGACGACCGTAGACAGCGTCACAAAAAAGCTGTTGCCCATCTGGTAGACGAAGGGGATCTCGTCGAAGACCTGCAGGTAGTTGCCAAAGTACAGGTCCTCCGGCAGCCACTCGGGCGGCACGGTGAAGGACTCTGCCGGCGTGCGCAAGGACGTGGACACTACCCATATGATCGGCATGATCGTCAGCATGCCGATGGCGATCATGAAAACCATCGCCAGCCAGTCAGCAGCGTTGCGGGGCATCCAGTCCGGGATGCGCTCGACCACATCCTCGTCACTGCGGCGCCGGGCGGAGAGCCGGTTGATGACCGTCATGTTCGTCTCTCCCCTACTGGTAGAAGACCCAGCGCTTGCTGAGCAGGAACTGGAAGCCGGTCACCGCCAGAATGATCAGGAAAAGGACGACCGAAATGCTTGAAGCGTAGCCGAACTCAAGGTTGGCGAAGGCCGTATCGTAGACCATCATCACGGCCGTTCGGCTCGAATCGCCCGGTCCTCCTCGCGTCATCACGTAGGGCTCGTCGAAGAACTGCAGCAGGCGAATCACGTCGATCACCGTTGCGAAAAGGATCGTCGGGCTCAACAGCGGCAGCGTGATCAGCCACAGACGCTTCAGTCCACGCGCCCCGTCCACTGTGGCCGCCTCCAGAATCTCCTGCGGCAGCGCGCTCACGCCACCCAGATAGATGATGAAGGTGAAGCCCAGATTGCGCCAGACCGTCGCCAGCGAGACGCTGAAGCGCACCACGTCGCTGGAGACCAGCCAGGGCACCTTGTCGATGCCGAGGGCCCCCAGATAATAGTTGACCACGCCAAAATCCGTGTGGAACATATAGGACAGGGTGACCGCTACCGAGACACCCGAGAGCAGCACCGGCAGAAACCAGACCGTCCGAAAGAAGTAGGCCAGGCGACTGCGCGCGAAGCGATGTACCGACAGCGCCAGCGCGATCGCGAAGACCTCCAGCATGCCTACCGTCATCGCCATCATGACGAAGGTATTGCCGAAGCTGTTTCCTACCAGATCATGTCGAAACAGACGCGCAAAATTCTTGAGCGCGACGAATTCCGGTGGCCGGAAAACGTTCCATTTCATGAAACCCATCGCGACGGCCACCACGATCGGGCCCAGCACGAAAAGAATCAGGCCGATCAGCGTCGGCAGAAGGAACAGGATGCCCAGCACCATACGCTGGCGGCGGATGCCCTGCACCGTGTCGCCGGCCAGCCAGGCGGGCAGCCAGTTGCGCCGACCGCTGCTCAGGGTCGCTTCGGGTGCCACGCTGAGCCCTCCCTTAATTCGCCCAGGCAAAAGTATAGCGGCTGCACAGTTTTCTGACGAATCCTTGTGCAGCCGCCCGCTGTTCTGCCACTGTCGACCCTATGCGTTGCGAGCGTAGAGGTCCTCCAGCTCGGCCTGCATGGCGTCCAACGTATCCTGCGGCGACTGCTCCAGGCTGACGGCCACTTCAGTATAGCGCGTGAAAATGTTCGTCAACTCGATCGAGAAGACCGGCGCAGGGATGGGCCCCGTGTCCGGCCGCGCGTCAACCGTGTCGTAGAAAATGTTCCAGTTGCTCACGTTTGGAAAGCGCTCTGCCGTGCACATCGAGCGCCGCGCCGGCGTCGTCCGCGTCACCTTGAAGAAACCGATCATCTCCATCACGTCGCGGCCCGTGTGCCACTTGACGAAGTCCCAGGCGGCATCTTCATTGCCGCCGATCAGGATCCACAGCGCGCCCACACCCAGCTGGTGCCGTTGCGACTGCCATCTGGGCCAGAACTGGGCGTCGTATGTGCCCGGCTCCATACCCGCGTCCTGCAGGAAGCCCGTGAAGAAGCCCCCGCCAGGGTACATGCCAATCTTGTCGGCGGCGAAAAAGCCCGACAGGTTCTCGGCGAAACCGCGTTCGACCGACGGCGCATAGCCGTCCCGCGTCAGCGCGACGACGTGCTCAAGCGCCTCGACGATCAAGGGATTGTTGGCCTGCGGTTCCGGCCAGCGGAAGCCGCCGCCACGCCCCTCGGCGTTGGGGTCATCGGCGTAGAAAGTGTCCCACAGCCACTCGCCGCCCCCCACGCGTTCCTCGGTCAGCAAATTGCTGTCGTTGACGAAGATCCAGGGCAGCCACCCACCCCAGAGCCCGTTGTTCCAGGCGAATCCGAAAGAATCGCCATCCGGGCCCAGCCCGGTCAGGGCCATTGCATATTCGTTGAAGTCGTCCTTCGTCCAGTCTTCGCCGGGCATCTCCAGGCCGGCTTCACCCAGAAGTTTGGTATTCAGCCACATGTTGGCGGCGTTGAAATCGCGCGGTAGCTGATAAAGGTCGCCTTCGTAAAAGTCGGTTTCGACCAGCACCGGGCTGACGTCCGAGAAATACTCCAGCAGGTCATCGGCCTGGTCCAGCAGGCGGTCCTTCATGCCCATGGCCAACCCCTCGCCGGCGTAGAGCTGCGTCGCCTCCGTGGCCGCGAAGCCGATATCCACCGGCGTGCCGGCGGCCAGCGAAGCCAGGATTTTGGTCGCCACCTCGGCATGGTCGATGCCGGTCACGCTGACCGGCTCGACGGTGACGTTGGGCGCGACGCCGGCGTAGGTGTCGATCACTTCCTGGTAGTCTCTCGGGTCGGCCTGCAGGCGCAGGGTGATGTTGTCCTGCGATGGCGCCGCAGCGAGCGCCACGCTGCCCGGTAACGCTCCGGCAGCGGCAGCGGCCACGGTGGCCGCGCTCGCCTGTAGCATTTCGCGTCGACTTAATGCGCTCATTTCAGTCTCTCCTCAAATCATCCCGGGGGATTCAACGACCTGGATGCAGGGTCGCCGCAACCAGGCAGCGAGCTTGCAGTCCGGTCATGGCCCTTGTCGTCGTTCTGTTGATTGTCGTCCGCTGCGTGGTTGACGATGATTTGCGCCTGCTTACTGACGTCATGTGACGGTCGACTGGCGCACCGGCATGGACTGTCTGGGAAATTCGCAGCAAACCTGCGAAGTCATTTTTCGAGAGTTCTTATGCCGCCATCAAGTCTAATTTTTGCGGGGCAGCGACCCGCTGGCCGCTGCCCCGCAACCTGTCTCGCGGATCCCTACGCGTTGCGCGCGTAGAGGTCTTCCATCTCCGCCTGCATGTTGTCCAGCGCTTCCTGCGGCGTCTGCTCGCCGTTGACCGCCAGACTGGTGTAGCGGGTGAAAATGTTGGTCAGTTCCACCACAAACACCGGCTGCGCGATCGGACCCGTGTCCGGCCGCTCGTCGATCGTCTCGTAGAACACGCGCCAGTTTTCCACGCCCGTCTGACCGAAACGCTCTTCCGTGTTCAGCGAACGCCGCGTCGGCGTCGTCAGCGGCAGCGGCGTGAAGTGACCCAGGTTGTCCTGAATATCACGCTCCTTGTAGTGCTTCAGGAAATCCCAGCACTGGTCAGCGTTGGGGCCGCCATCCAGAATCCACGGGCCGCAGACGCCCAGTTGATGCCGTTGCGACTTCCACTCCGGCCAGAACTGCGTGTCGAAGGAGCCCGGTTCCAGGCCGGAGTTGATCAGGCCGCCGGACCAGAAGCCGCCCGCCGGCGTCATCCCCAGCTTGTTGGCGCTGAAGAAGCCCAGCAGGGTGGTGCCGCCGCCGATCTGCACCGCCGGCGTCAGTCCCTCCTCCGTCAGCGAGACCACAAACTCCAGCGCCTCGACCATCTTCGGGTTGTTGGCCTGCGGCGCCGGCCAGCGCCAGCCACCGCCGCGCCCCTCGGCGCGCTCGTCGCCCGCGTAGAAGGTGTCCCAGAACCATTCGCCGCCGGGCGCCCGCTCTTCCTCAAGCACGTTGGTGTCATTGACGAAGATCCAGGGCATCCAGCTGCCCCAGAAGCGATTGATCCAGCCATAGCCGAAGGAGCCGTCGATGCCGGTCATGGCCTGCGCCATGCCGTAGAAGTCGTCCTTGGTCCATTCCTTGCCCGGCATCTCCAGCCCGGCCTCGGCCAGCAGATTCTTGTTGAAGAACATGTTGGCCGCGTTGAAGTTGTCCATCAACTGGTAGACGTCGCCCTCGTAGAGCATGGTCTCCGAAAGCGCCGCGCTGGTGTCGGCGTAGTACTCCATGAACTCTTCCGCGTCGTCCATCAGGCGCGCGGTCAGCGGCTGCGCCAGACCCTCGCCGGCGTAGAGGTGCGTCACCTCCGTGCAGGCGAAGCCGACGTCCACCGGGTTGCCGGCCGCCAGGGTCGCCAGAATCTTGGTGGCGACTTCCTGATGATCGACGCCCGTTACCGAAATGGCCTCAATGGAGACGTGCGGGTTCATCTCCATGTAGGTGTTGAGCATGTGCTGGACATTGTCCACGTTAAAGGTCTGGTAGCGCATCGAAATCTGGTCCTGCGATGGCGCCGAGGCCAGCGACACGCTCCCCGGCAACGCGGCGGCGGCGGCACCGGCTACTCCGGCCGCGCTCGCCTGTAACATTTCCCGTCGACTTAAGTTGCCCATTTTCCTTCCTCCCGATTCTTCTCATCAAAAAAAGTGATCGGCTGTGGCCCGGAGCAGCAGAACTCCGCGACCACCCGCCAGCCCGTTGCGGACAATACCGCGCAACTGCGCAGGCCAGAGTTTAGCCACCTGCCCTCCACTGCGCAACAAGGGCGGCAGCCACGACTTTTCAATTTGGGCTCAGACGCAAAAACGGGACAGCAACCCGCAGGTCACTGCCCCGCCGTCCTTCTCGCGAACTCCTTACGCGTGGCGCGCGTAGAGGTCCTCCAGTTCCGCCTGCATGTTGTCCAACGCCTCTTGCGGCGACTGTTCCAGGCTGACCGCCAGGCTGGTGTAGCGGGTGAAGATGTTGCTCAACTCCACAGAGAACACCGGCGCAGGGATCGGCCCCGTGTCGGGGCGCTCGTCGGCCGTGCCGTAGAACACGTGCCAGTTGGCCGGGCCGGTGTCGGCATAGCGCTCGGCGTTGTTCATCGAGCGCCGCACCGGCGTCGTGCGCGTCGTGTCCCTGAAGAATGCCAGCGTCTCCATCACCTCACGTTGTGTGCTGAATTTGGCGAAGTCCCAGGCCTGGTCAATGTTCGGGCCGTCGTTCAGGAGCCAGGGGCCGCAAACGCCCAGTTGATGCCGCTGCGAGGCCCATGCCGGCCAGTACTGCACGTCGAACTCGCCCATTTCCATGCCGCTTTCCAGCAGGTGGCCGGTGAAGAACCCGCCCGCCGGGAACATGCCGATCTTGTCATTGGTGAAGAAGCCGGCCATGTTCTGGCTGAAGCCAAGCTCGGCCGTCGGCGCCGACCCCTCGGCCGTCAGCGAGACGACGAATTCCAGGGCCTCGACCACCGCCGGATTGTTGGCCTGCGGCTCCGGCCAGCGATAGCCGCCGCCGCGCCCCTCGGCCTTCGGTTCATCAGCGTAGAAGGTGTCCCAGAACCATTCGCCGCCCGGCGCCCGCTCCTCGGTCAGAATGTTGGTCTCGTTGACGAAGATCCAGGGCATCCAGCCGCCCCAGAGCCGGTTCGGCCAGGCAAAGCCGAAGGAATCGCCGGCCTCGCCAAGCCCGGTCATGGCCTGCGCGTAGCTGACAAAGTCCTCCCGTGTCCAGGTCTCCTCCGGCATCTCCAGACCTGCCGCATTGAGCAGGTTGATATTGAAGAACATGTTGGCCGCGTTCCAGTCGACCATCAACTGGTAATAGTCGCCTTCCCAGAACATGGTCTCCGACAGCACCGGGCTGATATCGGCGAAGTATTCGCTGAAGTCATCAGCATGGTCCATCAGGCGTGATTTCAGCGGCGCCGCCAGGCCCTCACCGGCGTAAAGCTGGGTCGCCTCGGTGCAGGCGAAACCAATGTCGATCGGCGTGCCGGCGGCCAGCGAGGACAGAATCTTGGTCGCCACCTCCTGATGGTCCGTCCCTGTCACGCTGATAATTTCCAGCGTAACGTTCGGATTGGCTTCAGTGTAGGCCGCCAGTACCTGGTCATAGTCCGCCGGCCAAAAGACCTGATAACGCAGCGTGACATCGTCCTGCGATGGCGCCGAGGCCAGCGACACGCCCCCCGGCAACGCAGCGGCGGCGGCCCCGGCCACTCCGGCCGCGCTCGCCTGTAACATTTCCCTACGACTTAACCTGTTCATTTCCCTTCCTCCAAAATACGCCCCACAAAAAACTGCGGCTGTCCCTGGACCGGGACTGTCCTCCCACCAGCAGTCAGCGCAGCAGTACGGGCCGGAGTCTAACCGCCAGGTCTTTCCCGCGCCACAAGCGGCAGCCAGCAATTCCCGTATGGTCCCCATGCAAAAAAACAGGGCAGCGACCTCATGGCCACTGCCCCGCTGTCTTCCTCGCGAAGGACACCCTTACGCGTTGCGCGCGTAGAGGTCTTCCATCTCCGCCTGCATGTTGTCCAGCGCTTCCTGCGGCGTCTGCTCGCCGTTGGTCGCCAGACTGGTGTAGCGGGTGAAGATGTTGGTCAGTTCCACCACAAACACCGGTTGCGCGATCGGGCCCGTGTCCGGACGTTCGTCGATCGTCTCGTAAAAGATGCGCCAGTTCTTCACGCCCGTCGGGCCCCAGCGCTCTTCCGTGTTCAGTGAACGCCGCGACGGCGTCGTTCCCGGCACAGGGTTGAAGTAACCCAGGCCATCCTGCACCTCGGCTTTCTTGTAATGCTTGAGGAAGTCCCAGCACTGGTCTTCGTTGCCGCCGCCATCCAGAATCCAGGGACCGCAGATGCCCAGTTGATGCCGTTGCGTCCTCCATGACGGCCAGAACTGGGCTTCAAAGGTGCCCGGTTCCATGCCCGCGTTGTAAAGCCCGCCGGCCCAGAAACCGCCCGCGGGGGTCATGCCCAGTTTGTTGCTGGTGAAGAAGCCCTGCAGCGTACGGCCACCGCCCAGTTCCACGGCCGGCGCCAGCCCTTCCTGAATCATGGAAACCACGAATTCCAGCGCCTCGACCATCCTCGGGTTGTTGGCCTGCGGCGCCGGCCAGCGCCAGCCACCGCTACGCCCCTCGGCGCGCTCGTCATCCGCATAGAAGGTGTCCCAGAACCACTCGCCGCCCGGCGCCCGCTCTTCCACCAGCACGTTGGTGTCATTGACGAAGATCCAGGGCATCCAGCTGCCCCAGAAGCGGTTGGTCCAGCCGTAACCGAAAGACCCGTCGATGCCGGTCATGGCCTGCGCCATGCCGTAGAAGTCGTCCTTGGTCCACTCCTTGCCCGGTTCCTCCAGTCCGGCCGCTTCCAGCAAATTCTTGTTGTAAAACATGTTGGCCGCGTTGAAGGTGTCCATCAGCTGGAAAACGTCGCCCTCGTAGAGCATGGCCTCCGAAAGCGACGGGCTCGTGTCCGCGTAGTACTCCAGGAACTCTTCCGCATCGTCCATCAGGCGGGCGGTCAGCGGCTGCGCAATGCCCTGACCGGCGTAGAGGTGCGTCGTCTCCGTGCAGGCGAAGCCGACATCCACCGGGTTGCCGGCCGCCAGGGTCGCCAGAATCTTGGTGGCGACTTCAGCGTGATCGACGCCCGTCACCGAAATGGCCTCGATCGACACGTGCGGGTTCATTTCCGTGTAGCTGTTGAGCATGTCCTGCACGGCATCTATGTTGAAGGTCTGATAACGCAACGAAATCTGGTCCTGCGATGGCGCCGAGGCCAGCGACACGCTCCCCGGCAACGCGGCGGCGGCGGCACCGGCGATACCGGCCGCGCTCGCCTGTAACATTTCCCGTCGACTTAACCCGCTCATTTCCCTTCCTCCAAAATACGCTCCACAAAAAACTGCGGCTGTCCCCGGACCGGGACTGTCCCCCCGGCAGTCAGCGCAGCAGTACGGGCCAGAGTCTAGCCGACGGCCGTCTCCCTCGCCACAAGCGGCAACCCCGGCATGCTCTTGTTGGACTTAACCAGGCCATTGGCGCACAGACACTCCGGCCACTCACCCGTCATCAAGTTTCCCTGCCCCTGGTGCCGCATTGTTGACTCCAGGCGGATTCCGCCTTTCGAATCCCCTGCACGACCTATTGGACCACTCGACAAGAAAATGGATGTCGCGCATTGAAAACAAATCCCCCTCTCCTTGAGGGAGAGGGGGTCGGGGGGTGAGGGCCGGACCAAGCCTCCACCGCGTATGCTATCTCCTGGACACCCTTACGCGTTGCGCGCGTAGAGGTCCTCCAGTTCCGCCTGCATGTTGTCCAGCGCTTCCTGCGCCGACTGCTCCAGGTTTATCGGTCCCGTTTTGCTTGCTCAGGGAAATACAGCCTGCATCTGCCAGACGTCCAGGGCGTTGAGGCGCGCACCGGCGCCCGTCAGCGCCAGGCCCGTGCAATTCGCGTCGGGCGGATAAATACGGCTGGTGACGCTCGTGCGGCCGTTGGCGATGATCTCCAGCACCGAGCCGTCCAGAAGGACCAGCAGGTCCAGGGCCTCGCCCGCCGCCAGTTCGTGCGGCGCCGTGCAGGGCTCGCTGTCGTTGAACAGGCTATCATCCTGGCGCGTCACCGTCAGTTCCTGCGTCGCCGCGTCCCAGTTGATGGCCGCGCCGTAGCTGCCGTCCGGCGCATGCGCCAGCTTGACTCCGGCCTGGCCCTGCGGCGCGAAACTGGCGCGCAATTCCAGTGACATGCTGCCGCAGTCCAGCGCCAACTCGCCATTGACGTCCTGTGGCCCCAGTTGCGTATGCGCGCCGCGGATGCCCGCCATCTCGGCGACGGGCTCCATCACCAGGCGCTGCTGACTGTCCAGGCTGAGCACGCGCGGGATGGCCTGCACGCCGGACCAGTCGGCGCGCACCTGTTCGGAGATACTGCGGCCCTCGCGCAGCCAGCCCCACATCAGACGCCGCCCCTGACTGTCCTCGATGCACAGCGGCGCGTAGTAGTAGGCGTAATCCAGTACGCCGTCCGTCTCCGGGTGGAAGCGGCGCCCGTCGAAGTCACCAGCTATCCAGTAGACCGTGTTGTCGCGATCGTCATGGATGGACGAGAAGTACAGCACCCACTTGTCGCCGAGGGGGAAGAAGTTGGGGCATTCCCACATCCTGCCATGCTTCTCCACGTCGCCGGTGATCATCGGCCCCAGGTATTCCCAGTCCACCAGGTCCGGCGAGCGGTAAAGCGGGATCATGCCGCCGTTGCCCTCGATGCGGCAGCCCAGCACCATGTACCAGCCGTCCTCGCCGCGCCAGACGAAGGGGTCGCGGAAATCGCGCTGCTGGCCGGAAATGGCCGGTACTTCCGTCAGCACCGGATTGGCCGGATGGCGTTCCCAGCGCACCAGGTCCTCGCCGCTGCCGGTCGCCAGGGCCTGCACCTGCACCTGACTACCGGGGCCGCTGGTGGCCGTGTAAATGATGGTCGGGACGCCGTCGTTATCGACCGCGCAACCGGTGAACACGCCCGATTCGTCGTAGCCGCCTGGAACGGGCGCGAGCGGCACTGGCAGGTCGCGCCAGTGAATCAGGTCCTCGCTGACCGCGTGGCCCCAGTGCATGTCGCGATGCACCGCCTTGAAGGGATAGTGCTGGTAGAAAAGATGGTACTGGTCGCCCCATTGGAGCAGACCGTTGGGGTCGTTCATCCAGCAGGATGGTGGCAGGAAGTGCCAGGTTGGCCGCTGCCAGTCGGCGGCCAGCGCCTCCCGCTGCTGCTGCATTTCCTCAAGTGAATACAGGGAAGGCATACGCGACTCTCCTTTGGTGAGCGCCTGTGGCGGTTCAGGAACAGGTCGCCAGACCATAGCCAACACGCCCGCTGCTGGCAACCGGTCGCCAGGGCCTGGGCAGACCGCAGTGACGGAGCCCCCAAATGGCGTACAATCTCAAGGAGACGCCACAAGAGCAGGGAGCGTCCCATGTCCCTCGCCGACCGGGTCAGCAGAGCCTACCGCCAACGCTTTGGTCACGCCCCTGCCCTGCTGGCGCGCGCTCCGGGCCGCGTCAACCTCATCGGCGAACACACCGACTACAGCGACGGCTTCGTCCTGCCCATGGCCATTGACCGCGCTATCTGGATCGCCCTGGCGCCGCGCAGCGACCGGCGCGTCGTCGTCCATTCCCTCGACTTTGACACGCAGGCCGACGTCAAAATTGATCGCCTGGAGCATGAGGACGACGGCTGGCCCGAGTACCTGCGCGGCGTCGCCTGGGCCCTGCAGGAGGCGGACCTGCCCCTGCGCGGCTGGCAGGGCGTCATGGCCGGCGACGTGCCCATTGGCTCCGGCCTGTCTTCATCGGCCGCGCTGGAACTGGCGGTCGCGCGCGCCTTCCAGGCTGTTTCGGCCTTCACCTGGGAAGCGGCGGCCGTCGCCCGCCTCGCCCAGCGCGCCGAAAATGAGTGGGTCGGCATGAACTGCGGCATCATGGACCAGATGATTTCGGCTTCGGGGGTCGAGGGCAGCGCCCTGCTGATCGACTGCCGCAGTCTCGCAACCCGCCGCGTGCCCCTGCCGCCGAAGAGCGTGGTGGTCGTGATGGACAGTATGACCCGCCGCGGTCTGGTCGATTCTGCCTACAACGAGCGCCGCGTGCAGTGCGAGGCCGCCGCGCGCCATTTCGGCGTCCACGTCCTGCGCGACGTCGACGAGGCCGGATTCGCGGCTCGGGCAGCGCAACTGGACGGGCTCACCCGCCGCCGGGCGCGCCACGTCATCGGGGAGAACGCCCGCACCCTCGCCGCCGCTGACGCCATGCACCAGGGCGATGCGGAGCAACTGGGCATTCTGATGAACGCCAGCCACGACAGCCTGCGTGACGATTTCGAGGTGTCCACGGACGCCCTTAACGCGCTGGTCGAAAGCGCCCGGCAGCAGTCTGGCTGCTTCGGCGCCCGCCTGACCGGCGCGGGATTCGGCGGTTGCGCCGTGGCCCTGGTGCGTGGGGATGCAGTCGGGGACTTCGTCGCGGCGGTTGACCGCGACTACCAGGAAGCGACGGGCAATTCGGCGACGCTCTACGTTTGCCAGCCCGCCGCCGGCGCGAGCGTCATTTCACTGACCTGAAACATCTGCGAGGTCAGCCCTTGCCGGCCCTCCCCCCAAGTCCCTCTCCCCGAGGAAGAAGGACTTTCGATTCATTCACATACTGCCCCGTCCCCCTCTCCCTGAGGGAAGGGCTTCCGCGACTGAGCGGGAAAGGGGTCGGGGGGTGAGGGCCCTCAGTGATAAGCGGGCAACCAGTCCCCGTGCGCCTCGATCAACTCATCCACCAGCGCGTAAATCTGCTCCAGCGACAGCTCGGCCGCCGTGTGCGGGTCGAGCATCGCCGCGTGGTAAATGTGCTCGCGTTTCCCCGTCAGCGCCGCCTCCACGGTCAGTTCCTGCACGTTGACGTTGGTGCGGATCAGCGCCGCCAGTTGCGGCGGCAGCGCACCGATGCGCGTCGGCTGCACGCCGTTGCAGTCCACCAGGCAGGGCACCTCCACCGCGCAGCCCTGCGGCAGGTTGTCGATCAGGCCGTCGTTGCTGACGTTGCCATAAATTACCACCGGCTCGTCGGTCTCCATCGCGTTGATGATCCGCGAGCCATATTCCATGCTGCGGCGGATTTCGGGCCGGTAGTCCGGCGCCTCCATCTCGGCCCGCAGCCTTTGCCAGTGGTCGATCTGGAGTTCGCAACGCCGCAGGTATTCGTCCAGCGGCACGTTGAACTCCTCTACCAGGTCGGCGCGGTCGCGCTTGATGAACCAGGGCACGTATTCGCTGAAATGCTCGCTTGATTCGGTCACAAAGTAGCCCAGGCGCTGCAACATCTCGTAGCGCACGAGATTGTGCTCCGGCGCGCGCCCCTCCACCCCCACCTGATGAATCAGCGGGTACAGGTCCTCGCCGTCACGCTCGAACTTCAGGTAAAAGGCCATGTGGTTGATGCCCGCCGCCAGATAGTTGACCTCCTCCAGCGGCACGTCAATGTCGCGCGCCAGTTGCGCTGCCGTGCCCTGCACGCTGTGGCACAGGCCGACCGTGCTGATCGACGTGGCGCGGTTCAGCCCGAGGCAGTTCATGGCCATCGGGTTGACATAGTTCAGGTGCACCACGTCAGGACAAAGCTCCTGCATGTCGCGCGCCATCTCGAGAAAGACGGGAATGGTGCGCAGGGCGCGCATGATGCCGCCAATGCCCAGGGTGTCTCCGATCGTCTGCCGCAGGCCGTAGCGTTTCGGCACCTCGAAGTCGATGACGGTGCCCGGTTTGTAACCGGCGATCTGGAACATGCTGATGACGTAATCGGCGCCGTCCAGCGCGGCGCGACGGTCGGTCGTCGCCTCGATGGTCGGCGCGACCCCCAGCGTTTCCGCCACCTTTCGCGCCACGATGCCTGACGTCGACAGGCGCTCTTCGTCAATGTCGTGCAGGTTGAGCGTGACGCCCTGCAGCGCGGGGTACTGCAGGATGTCGCCCATCAGGTTGCGCGCGAAGACGGTGCTGCCGGCGCCGATAAAGGTGATCTTCGTCATGCGCTGCCTTTCCTGTTGAAAGTCCGCTGCGTTCAAAGCGGCCCAAGTGTACCCCTGCACGCAGCGGTCTGCCCTGCCCCACCCAGGGCTCCACCGGCACGATGAGCCCAATGACCCCAGGCCACGTTTAACTTCGCTGCATTTAGTGAATTATTTCACATATTGGGTGTGTTTCTCCGCTTCGGTCGGCAAGCGTAACGCCGGTTACGCCTGCCGGCGGAGGATTTCGGCGTGGGAATAGCGGAACCGATAGCGGCGATCACCGCCCCGTGGCCGCAAAACGCCGGCGAACCGCGAAACCGTAACCGGTGTTACGCTATCCGCGGCGGCGGATGGCCCCATGCAGTTCCTCCAGCCAGCGCCGGTCCAGATCAATCTCTTCCAGCGCCTGCAGCCTTTCATCGTCGCTCAGGACAGCATAACGCCGTGCGAAGCCCCAGATTCGTTGTCGACGATGACGGTTGGCAGGGTCGGTAAAGAGGTTGCCCTCCACTTCGGGCGGCGGCGCTGCAGGGCGTGGCATGGACCGCGTCTTCAGGTGCCGGATCTCTCCCTCGCCAAGATTGCGCTCGTCGGCGTCCTGCCAGCGGTCGTCGTCCAGGCGCAACAGGGCGCGGTACTGGCGCAGCTGGGTCGGACTGTTGAGGGCCATGGCGTTCAACAGCCGCTCACCTTCGCCGCGCGGAATGCGGAATTCCTGGCCATCCGCCACCTGGGCGTAGTAGTCGCGCTCGCTACCGCCAGCGGCCAGCACTTCATCGAAATCGCGGAAGCTGTGACCCCGTTCGCGCAGCAGGTCCATCAGAAGAATCGCCAGCTGGCGCGCCCGTCCGATGGCGTTCAGGTCGCGCCGCGCGCTGTTTTCGCCTGCCTGGCGCCAGACGTCCACGCGTTCCACCAGATGGGCCGGCACATGCGACCAGTTTTCGTCGGGAAAGTGCAACTGCAGCAGATGAAAGGCCAGCCAGCGCCGCTCACCGGTCTCCAGCAGGAAGGCCCGCTCCGCGCGCGCCACGGTGATCGGGTTGGTCAGCCCGATCTGGCGAATGTTGACCGCCAGTCGCACCAGGCCCAGCAACGCTGCAGCCAGTGGGCCGGCCCCTTCAAGCCAGGCGTGGGACTCGTCGCCATCGTCCGGACTGTCGTCCAACTCCTCCGGCCAGTGCTGTTGCCGCAGCAGGTCCTCCAGGTCCAGCGCGACACCATCCTGCTGCAATTCCTCCAGCCAGCCGCTGAAGAGTTGCGCCAGGTGACGGGGATCGCCGTCCCAGTGCCTGCGCGCCCGCAGCGGCACGGCGCGGCGCGGCTGGCTGCGGTCCGGCCAGATGCTGCCAATGTCCACCGGCCGCGCGGTCTTGCGCTGTGCATCCAAGCTGGCAATGTCCGGCGGCAACCCCGGATCTCGATAAATGGCGTCGGCCGTCTCCTGCGCGCTGCTGCGCTGCAGGTTCAGCAGCGTGCCTCCGCGGCCCCGCCGGCGCCGTCGCTGCGACACGTCACACCGCCGCCTGAACGCGGCGCACCAGGTCAAGCGCTTCCGCCGCCGCCGGGCTGCGGGGCTGCATCGCGAACACGGGCCGTCGATCGGACACCGCCTCGGTCCAGACGGTGCGCTGGGTGATTGGCGGCCAGACCTTGTCACCGAACATGTTGCACAGGTCCTTGAGGTTCTCGCGATGCTCCAGGGTCTGGCGCCGGAACATCGTGGGCACGATGCCCATGACCTCGATAGGGCCGAGGTTCCAGCGGTCGCGATGTTGCTGCGCCGCCTCGCGATGCCGGATGCTCTCCACCAGGCCATCAAAGGAAAGATATTCACACTTCGTCGGGTAAATGATGTGATCCGTCGCCAGGTAGATGGAACCGTGCAGCAGCGAAGGCGTCGGCGAGGTGTCAAAGATCACGAAGTCGATCAACTCCTCCAGCTCGCGCACGCGGTCACTGACGGCAAAGGCGTCTGAAATCGAGTTGGCGATGTTGCGCGTCTCAATGTTTGAGGGCACGAGGAACAACTCGCCCTTCAGTTCACGGCCCTCCATTCGGTATTGCTCCTCCGGCACCTGACGCATGGTGTCCTGCAGGCCGGCATCGCGCACCAGCAGGTTGTAGAGACCGGGCTCCTTGAGCATGCCGCACATGACGGTCGCGTGACCCTGCGGGTCCGCGTCAACGAGCACGACGCGATGTCCCGTCACGGCCAGGCCGGCGGCGATGTGCGTCGCCAGCGTCGTCTTGCCTACGCCACCCTTTTCGTTGAGCAGCGTGATGACCTGCATCCCACTCCTCCGACCTCGGTTCAATCGGCTGCCGTCGCGCCGCTCACGCAGTATAGCGCAGGAAGAGGCACGCACCTGCGCCCTGCCCCGCAACAAGGTGGTCGTATTGTGAAGGCGTTCACATACACAGATTTGGCGGCAGGGGGACGCTGCCAACTCCCGCAATCGCCGCCAGCAGCCAGCCCAGCGCCAGCGCGCCACCAAAGCGACCGTGCAAACGTGCCGTGCGGCCCTGCACCACGTGCAGCAAATTGACGTCCGTCGTCGCCAAAGCCTGGCGTTGCAGCTGCGTCGCTTCCGGCAGGGTCAGCAGCGCGAGCAGGGCGGGCCAGGGGATGTCCCCGCTGGCGGTCAGCAACAGCAGCATGACGTAACTGCCCGAGACCAGCAGCAGGTACTCGGCGCGCGCCGCGCGCCAGCCGAAACGGACCGCCAGGGTCCGTTTGCCCACGGCGCGGTCCGCCTCCATGTCACGCAGGTTGTTGGCGTGCAGGATGGCCGCCACCATCAGCGCCAGCGGCATGGAGGCCAGCAGGGCCTGCCAGGTGAGACAACGCGCCTGCACATACCAGGCGCCCAGCACCATCAGCGGGCCCATGAAGACGCCCGCCGCCACCTCGCCCAGCCCGAGGCGCGAGAGCGGCAGGGGGCCCGCCGTGTAGGCGACCGCGACCAGCACGCCGCCCACACCGATCCACATCAGGGGCGAGGACAGCAGGTCCGGCCCCTCACGCACCAGCAGGATCAGGCCCGCCAGCACGCCACCGCCGAGGCTGAGCAGGGCGCCGACCCCTACGCTCCGCGCCGGCAACACGCCCTGTTTGATCGTCATGCCCTGGCCGGCCTGCTTGTAGCGGTCCGTGCCGCGCCGCCAGTCCGCGTATTCGTTGATGAGGTTGGTGGCCACCTGCAGCAGCAGGGCGCCAAGCAGCGCCAACGCGAATACCGGCGCGTCGAAGACCTTGTGATCGATAGCCATGACGCCCGCCAGCGCCAGAGGCGCCAGGGTCGCCGTCAGGGTGCGCGGCCGGGCCGCGCTGTACCACGCCCGCCAACTGCCTTCACCCGACATTGCCGCCATGGCATCACTCCGCGATTTGCCGCCGGGAATTGTAGTCATCCCCCCCGGTGGCCTGCCAGGCGCAGGGCCGTGTGCGAGAGTGTGGCCTCCGGCGGGAAGCGGGCATGAAGCCCGGATTCACCCTGCAAATCCGCCGGCCGCTGTGGTAGCATTCTTCCAAATCCAGTGATTTTCCGGCCCCCTGTTGGGGTCGTGGCTGCTACGGCAGCGCCCGGGCGGGGCAGCCGGGAAGACAGGAATCCCTATGGTGGAAGTTGGCGACAAGGTCGTACACCTGCGCTACGGCGCCGGTACGGTTGACGGACGTCGGATTCTTAAGCGCCAGGGAAAGCGCCGACCCCACTTTTGCATCAAACTGGCTGACGAGACCGGCGAACTGCTGATCCCCGAAGACGCCATTGAAAGCGCGGAACTGCGTCAGGCGATGCAGGATACCAACCTCATCGAATCGGTCATGAGCGATACGCCCGACGTGCTCCACGACAACCATCGCACACGCCAGGGTTTCATCGAAAAGAAGCTCAACAGCGGCAAACCGGCCCAGATCGCCCAGGTGTTGCGCGATCTCAGCTGGCGCGAGCGCACCGGCAAGCTCACCGGCACCGACCGCCGCCTGCGCAAGAACGCCCTCGAGCGCCTCGTCGGCGAAATCGCCCTCGGCACCTCCCGCACTTCGGAAGACATCCAGACCTGCATCGACGGCATCGTCGACGACGCCATGCAGCGCCACCTCACCGACTACCAACCGGGCTGAGACGGCCCGGACCCTCCGGTTTGCGCAGAAACCCCGCTCCAGTGAGCGGGGTTTCTGCATTCCCTGATCGGGCATCCTGGCCACGAAATTGTCTCCCCCTCTCCGCAAGGGAAAGGGGGTGAGGGCGTCAGGTCTTGATGATGTAGCTCAGAGTCTGGTAGGGGGGCATGTTGTTGTGCGCCTGGCCGCCACCGACAGGGGATACGAAAGGGGGATAATCCGAATTCTCATACGAATTCCCGTTGATTCGTGATGAGACCTGGTATTTGGCGTATGGTCTTGTACGGCTCCCTTCGTTGTCTTCGAACTTAACCCTTCTCATTCCATGTTCTGAACCACGAGCAGGTCCAGGCCATCTCACGTCCCCTCCCGGATTTCCCGTGGCGACGTTCGATTCTCCAGCCAGAAGCGCGTGGCCATGGGTCGGAATCTGTTCCAGGTTCAACGCATGATTCTCCGCACCGCCACTCCCTCCCAGGTCATCGGCCTCCGCAGACGTCACCCGGTCCGCGCTGACCTCGCCCATGTCATCCTTGCCCAGCGGGAAGCGCCCGCGCAGGTCCGGCAGGTTGAATGTCGTGTTGGCGTTGCCCACGCCGTAGTTCGTGCCGATCACGTCAAAGAGGTCGGAGTAGGTAGCCCGACTCACTGCGGCGCCGTTGCACAGCAGCCAGCCAGCCGGCGCCGTCGGGCCGGCAAAAATCTGGATCATGCCTGTCGTGTTGCCGTTACTCACCGTTGTCTCCTCTTCGTCACTGTCCACTGTGCTGATGCGAATGTTGTCCGGCAGGTTGATGGTCAGATTCACCATGCCGGAGACGCCGCCCGAGTCATCCATCGGAGTTTCAGGTTCCGGCGTTTGTGAATTTGTCATTCTTTCTTCCTTTCGCCTTGTTTCACGAACTGCATATCACGCGACAATTCCCTGTTTATCATGCCCACGCCTGCTGTTGGGGAACACATGTTCGTATTTTCGGCATTGTCACCTACGTCCATTAAAAAGGTGACCCCTCTCGCTGTGGGAGAGGGGGTCGGGGGGTGAGGACCAGAGCCCTCAGGTCTTGATGATGTAGTTCAGCGCCAGGAAGGGCGGCAGGTTGTCATGCGCCTGGCCGCCGCCTGCGTCGTCGATGATGACGCCGTTGGCTTCCCACTCCGAGTTGCTGCGCGTCTGGATGGCCCGCGCTTCCGCACCCGTATTGCCACTGCCAACCCGTCGGAATTCATGGTTGTGAGCGGGCATCTCGTCAACTGTCAGCGTATGCGTCTCCGAACCGCCCACACCCGCCAGTTCGTCGGCCGCCGTCACAGTAACGCTGTCCGCGCTCGTGCCGCCCATGTTGTCCAGCCCCAGCGGGAAGCGCCCGCGCAGGTCGGGCAGGTTGAAGGTCGTGCTGCCGTCTCCCGCGCCGAAGTTTTCGCCGATGACCTTGAACAGGTCCGCGAAATCCGCGCGGCTGATCGCCGCGCCGTCGCACAGCTTCCAGCCATCCGGCGCCGCGCTGCCCGCCCAGGCGAGCACCGCGCCCGCACGCACAGCGAGGGCCGAGGCCGGCAGCAACGCTTCCGGTACGGGTTGATCGGACTGCAGATAGTTGTCGTCCGGCGGCAGCGTGAAAGTCAGGTCCACGGAGCCGGAAATCGCGTTGGAGAGCGTCGTGGCCTCTTGATTCTGTTCGGTCATGGTTCCTTTCCCTGTGTCAGATCTGTCAGAATGGTGCATGTCATGTCGCGTGACATACCCTGTGTATCACGCTTGCCGCTGCATGGGCAGCACATATGTTCTTTGTTTTGCGTTCAGGCAGCCCTGCGCTTGCGCTGACAATCCACCCCGCTAGAATCACGCGCGCAGCGACAAGGAGTTCCCCATGACGGACGAGCAGTTCACCCCCGCCGCCAGCGAATGGGTCCTGCCGGACCCCGATGTCGCCGGCAGCGCCCGCATCAGCGACTACGAGACGACCTACGCCTGTGCCATGGCCGACATCGAGGCCTTCTGGGCCGAACGCGCCGCGACCCTCGACTGGTACGAACCCTGGGGGCAGGTGCTGGACCGCAGCGACGCGCCTTTCTTCCGCTGGTTCACAGGCGGCAAGACCAACATCGTGCTCAATGCCCTCGACCGCCACGTCGACACGGCGCGGCGCAACAAACTGGCCCTCATCTGGGAAGGCGAGCCCGGCGACCGCCAGACCTTTTCATATTGGGAGCTGTGGCAGGAGACCAACCGCTACGCCAACCTGCTGAAGGGCCTTGGTGTGGGGAAGGGCGACCGCGTCACCATTTACATGGGTCGCACGCCAGAACTGATGATCGCCATGCTGGCCTGCGTCAAGCTGGGCGCCGTGCACAGCGTCGTCTACGGCGGCTTCTCGGAACAGGCCCTCGCTGATCGCATCGACGACGCGCAGAGTCGCGTCCTCATCACTTCCGACGGCGCCTGGCTGCGCGGAAAGGTCGTGCGCCTCAAGGACATCGCCGACGAGGCCGTCAGCAAGTCGCCGGTGGTCGAGACCGTCGTCGTCGCCCGCCGCACCGGCCATGAAGTCCACATGGAACCCGGCCGCGACTTCTGGCTCCACGACCTGCTGGCCCAGCCCCACGTCAAAACAGTCTGCGAGACCGAGGTCATGGACGCCGAGGACCCGCTCTTCATCCTCTACACCAGCGGCACGACCGGCAAACCCAAGGGCGTCCTGCACACCCACGGCGGTTACCAGGTCTACACTTCCACCACCCTGAGCTGGGTCTTCGACATTCGCGACGAGGACGTCTGGTGGTGCGCCGCCGACCCCGGCTGGATCACCGGCCACAGTTACATCGTCTACGCTCCCCTCATCCTCGGCGCCACCAGTTTGATGTACGAGGGCGCGCCGACGTATCCCTACCCGGACCGCTGGTGGAAACTGATCGCCGACTACGGCGTTACGATTCTCTACACCGCGCCCACCGCGATCCGCGGCCTGATGCGCTTCGGCGAGGCCTGGCCCGGCCGTCACGACCTCTCCAGCCTGCGCCTGCTCGGCTCGGTCGGCGAGCCCATCAATCCCGAGGCCTGGCGCTGGTACCATCGCCACATCGGCGGCGGTCGCTGCCCCGTCATGGATACCTGGTGGCAGACCGAGACCGGCGGCTTCATGATCGCCCCGGTCCCCTCCGTCGGGCTGAAGCCCGGCAGCGCCACGCGACCCTTCCCCGGCATTGACGTCGACATCGTCGATGAGAAGGGCCGTCCCTGTGCCGCCAACGAGGACGGCTACCTCGTCGTCAGGCAACCCTGGCCCGGCATGCTGCGCACCGTCTACGGCGATCCAGATCGTTACGTCGACCAGTACTGGAGCGCATACAGCGATCAGGGCTGGTACCTCGCCGGCGACTCTGCCCGCCGCGACGAAGACGGCTACATCTGGGTGATCGGCCGCATCGACGACGTGATCAAGGTCAGCGGCTATCGTCTCGGCACCGCCGAGGTCGAGTCCGGCCTCGTCAGCCATCCCGCCGTGGCCGAGTCCGCCGTCATCGGCCTGCCCGACGAATTGCGCGGCAGCACGATCCACGCTTCCTGCATCCTGGTGGACGGCGTGTCCGGTGATGCGCAACTGGAGCAGGACCTGCGCGCCCACGTGCGGCGCGAGGTCGGCCCCATCGCCGTGCCCTCACAGATCGTCTTCGTCGATACCTTGCCAAAGACCCGCTCGGGCAAGATCATGCGCCGCGTCCTCAAGGCCCGCGTCCAGGGCCTGCCGGAAGGCGACCTCAGCACGCTCGAGGACTGAGACGCGACCGGGGAACAAGCAATCTCGGTTCGGGGAGGGCCCTGTCCCGTCGCCAACGGGCAGGGCGTCTGTGTCAAACGGGCGTTCCCGCCACGTCCGCAGAAGCGGGCCCGGGGTGACTGGTGACGCCCTGGAAGAACCGCAGCAGCGGCCCCCGCAGGATCGCCAGCAGCACACCGAAGATCAGCAGGCCCAGACCCACGCGCTGCCACAGAATGCCCATCTCCGTCAATGTCGCCGGCGCCTGCAGCAGCACTGGCGAAAGGAAATGGCCAAGGAAGATGGCGGCCGAGAATCCGCCCAGCAATCGACCGCGCAGGGCCGCCGGCGTCCGGTTGGCCAGCCACAGGTTCAGGTTGGGCAGTATCCATCCCAGGGCCACGCCGGCCAGCAGCAACCCGGCATAAACAAGGTGGCGGGTCGGCGCCAGGGCGATGAGCAGATAGGAGCCGCCCAGCAGGGCCAGGGCCAGACCGGCCAGCGGGATATGCGCAACGCGGGTTCCATACCGGCCGTAAACCATTGCAGACAAGGCAAAACTCAGGGCGACCAGGCCGATGGCAATGCCGCTTTCAGTGCTGGAGGTCGCGAAGCGTTGTTGCAGCCAGAAAGGCATCTGCAGCGGTACCAGATAAAAGGAAATCTGGCTGAGGCCAACCAGCGAATAGACGAAGAGGGTCAGTCGCAACAGGGGCCATGGGAGCCTCGCTTTGGCGCGCCGATCGCCCGGCGGGTGACTCTGTCTGACGTGGGGCGGCTCGTAAAGGCTGAGAATGAACAGGGGCAGGAGTGCCGGCGCGGCCAGAAACATCAGGAAGGGAGGCCGCCAGCCCCCTTCCGCGAGGACGCCGCCCAGCACCAGGAAAAGGCTGTTGCCGATGCCCATCGCTGCCGCCTGAAGCCCCATGAATCGCGCCCGGGCGCTGCCGCTGAAATAGTCGCTCAGCAAGGCCGCCACGCTGGTCATTAGACCGGCGACTGCGACGCCGAAGAGGGCCCTTCCCAGAAGAATCGTGCCCATGTCCCGGGCCACGAAGCCGGAGCTTCCCACCAGCCCGTAGAGCAGGGCGGACGCGATGAACAGCGGCTTGCGTCCGTAGCGGTCCGCAACCCAGCCGACCAGCGGCGCCACCAGCACAATGACCAGCGCGGGGATCGTCAGGACCATGGGCACCTGCAGGTCGCCGGACCCGGCGAAAGCCTCGCGCATTTTGGGCAGGGCGGGCGCCAGTGGCGTGCTGCAAATGACCACCAGCACGCTGCCGGCCAGCAGCGACAGTTGCAGCGGCCAGCGCTCGCTGCGCTCGTCCACAGTCTCCGACCCCGGGGTCTGGCTCACCGGCGTCACGGCTCCGGCTCAACCGGAATCCCGGGTGGTCGCCCGCCAGGAGTGCAAACAGACAGCGCGCGCTGACCAGTCATCAAATCAGGCGCTCGATGTACGGCCGCATCACCGCCAGCAGCGCGCCGACCAGCAGGGTCGCGAAGCCAATGTTCAGCCAGTCCCCTGCAGATGCCGTGCCCGTGCCCGTCACCTGCAGCACCAGAGGCGAGACAAACTGACCCAGATACAGCGAGGCCGAGTAACTGCCCATCAGGCGGCCGCGCAGGGCTTGCGGCGCACCATTGGCCAGCAGCAACTGGATGTTGGGCATGAACAGGCCCAGGCCCAGGCCGCACAGGACCATCGCGGCGTACACCAACAGGCTGTCCGCCGCCAGGGCGATCAGAACAAAGCTGCCGCCCATCAAGGCCAGCGCCGCCCCCGCAAGGGGAATATGCGCCACGCGTGTCCCGACGCGCCCGTAAATCAGCGCCCCCAGCGAGAAGAACAGGGCCAGCACGCCGATCATCAGGCCGTTCTCCGTGCTGGTCGTTCCGAGGCGCGACCGCAACAGGAAAGGCAACTGCAGGGGCACGAGATTGAAAACGGCCTGGTTGAACCCCACCATCAGGCAGGCAAACAAGGCAAGCCGCAGCAGCCGCGCCGACACCAGTGGGGCCTGCTTCGGCTCTTTTGCCGCTGCGGAGCGCTGCGGCTCATACAGACTGGTCAGCATCAGGGGCGCCAGCACCAGGGCCACCAGGTACATCAGGAAGGGTCGTTGCCAGCTGACCTCCGCCAGCATGCCGGCCATCACCAGAAAAATGCCGCCGCCCAGCCCGCCGACCGCCGCCTGCAGCCCCATGAAGCGCGCTCGCGCTGCCCCGCTGAAGTAGTCCACCACCAGGGTTGACACACAGGTCATCAGGCCAGCCATGGCCATGCCGAGCAGCGCCCGCCCCGCCAGCAAGGCGCTGATGTCTGTCGCCAGGTAGCCCGAACTGCCCGCAAGTCCGTAGAGCAGCGCCGACAGGATCAACAGAGGCTTGCGCCCGAAGCGGTCCGCGGTCCAGCCGGCCAGCGGCGACGCCAACACGATGACCAGCGCCGGCAGAGTCAGAATCATGCGGACCTGCAGGTCGCTGGCTTCTGTGAAGGCCGCGCGAAGTTGCGGCAGCGCCGGGGACAGGGAGGCGTTGGCCATCACGACCAGCATCCCGCCACTCAATAGCGAAAGGCGCAGCAGCCGGCCGTCGCTGCGCTCGCGCCTGTTTTCAAGCGAGGGGTTGACTGCGGTGGGCGAAAGTGAAGGATTTTCCTGCAAGCCGGTCAGGCTCATTGCTGGAAGGAACGGGGTGTCGCCCGCAGGATACTGACCTCGATACCCTCCCTGTCGATCAATTCGCCCACGCGCGTCGTCACCTCGTCGCGCCAGTAGTCGGTGTTGTACACCGCGTCGTAATGCCGGTCGCGCTCGACCTCGTCGGCGAAACGGCGGATCCACACGTAGCGATAATTCTCCTCGTCGAAGAAACTGCCCAAAATGCACATCCCCTTTGACAACTGAAAGGGGATGATTTCCTCGTCCATAAACTTGACCCAGGCCTCCATCTTGCCCGGGAACACAGGATACGAGCGCAATTCAAAGAACATGCCGGCCTCCATTTGCGGGGTCGCGCCAGTCTAGCGATTTGGCAAGCCAGCGGCCATGACCGCCCGGCACCAATCCTGGGCAGGTCTGTACAATATCTGTCACCGCTGACAGCGTAGCGTTCGTTCCCGTCGATATCGTCGCGCCGCCGCCGCTCGGGGAGGGCGGCGTGCGCTTTTCGCTATACTTCCGCGCACCTGGCCGGAGGACGCATGGCGAGCCTGCCCTTTTCCATCGAGCCCGCTGAACTGCTCGGCGGCATCATCCCCGAGAGCGGCACGGCGCCCGTCTTCGATGCTTCCTGGTACGCAGCCGGCGCCGTCAACGACGGCTTGGAATTCCACGTCCCGCCCGGCGCGCTCGGCCAGGCCGCCTGGCTCACCACCGACATGCTGCTCGATGGCGAAGAAAGCGTCGTTTTTCTGCTCGAACTTCAGGAAGAAGGGGACGGCCCCCGCTTTCAGTTGCAGTTCGCCCTGCTGCCCCAGGCATCTGCGCGCCTGCGTTTGCCGCTTGACGTGCTTTCGCTCGGCCAGGCGCGCCTGTCACGTGAAGGCGCATGGCTAAAGCCTGCTCCCGGCGGCGATGCCGTCCGGCCCGGCGCCGTGAGCCGTCTGCGCCTGCTGGTGGCCACCCGCGGCGAGCAGCCCACGCGCTGGTGCATGACGCCCCTGGTTGCCAGCGCCGTCGAGCCTCTCGCACTCGACCAGCCCGTCCTGCCGCGTGGCCCGTTGCTGGATGCCCTTGGTCAGACCGCCCTGCGCTCCTGGAGCGGAAAGAGCCAGCACCAGGCGGAAGTCAGCCAGCGCTTGCAGGACCAGCTCCGCTCGGCCTCGACCCAGGCCTTGCCGCGCGATTTCACGGAGCAGGGCGCCTGGCGCCGCGGTGGTTTTGAGGCCAGTGGCTGGTTCCGCACCCACCATGACGGCCAGCGCTGGTGGCTGGTCGCGCCTGACGGCCATGCCTTCTGGTCGGCCGGCCTCAATGGACTGCGCGCCTCGGTCGAGACCTGCATCTCGCACATGCAGGGCGCGCTTGACTGGACCCCCGACACTGCGGATTTCGAGTTCGCCGCCGTCCGCCGTCAGCGCGAAGACCAGGAACTGGTTGACTTTCTGCAGGCCAACCTCATGCGCGCCTTTGGGCCCAACACCTGGCACGGTCACTGGACGACAATCGCCCTCTCCTGGCTGCAACGCGCCGGTTTCAACACTATCGGCCATGATTCCGAAGGTGGGCCTGGTCGTTTTCCCGACATTCCCTGGACGCGTACCTTGCGACCAGTCGCCTGGCCCCGGGCGGCCTTCATCTGGCGAGACCTGCCCGATGTCTTCGATCCGCAATTCGTCGAGGATGCCCGCCTGCTCGCCTCGCAGCTGCTCGCCTCCCGCGAGGACAGCAGCCTGCTCGGTTACTTCCTCATGGACACGCCGGCCTGGAGTCTGACCGCTGAACCGCCCGGCGCCGGCATGCTCTACAACACCGAGACCTGTCACAGCCGTCGCGCCCTGCTGGACTTCCTGCGCGAGCGCTATGGTGACGAGAAAACGCTCGGCAGAGCCTGGCGCATGACCGTCAGCTTCGACAGCATTCGCGCCGGCCGTTGGTCCGTTCCACTGAACGCTGTCGCCCGGCGCGATCTGGCCGACTTCAGCGTGCTACTGCTCAATCACTATTTCAACATCCTCACGACGACCTGCCGCAGTATCGACCCCAACCACCTCATTCTGGGCCCGCGCTGGCAGGGCCTGCCGCCGGACTGGTGCCGCCAGGTCCGTCACGGCAGCGACGTCTTCAGCATGAGTTGCGACAGCGCCCAGGTCTCCTCGCTCGACGTGGAACGCATCCAGGCGGAACAGGGGCTGCCCGTTTTGATCAGCGCCTGGAGCGTCGGCGCCCTTGACGCCGGTTTGCCGGCCAGCGGCCCGGGCCCACGCGTGGCGCAACAGGACGCGCGCGGCCCGGCCCTGCGCATCTGCCTCGAAAATGCCGCCGCCCTGCCCGGCTGTGTCGGCCTGCACTACGACTCGTTCTACGATCGTTCGGCGCTCGGCGACCTGCAGGGCGAGGCCTGGAACAGCGGCCTGCTGGACGTTTGCCACCGCCCCTGCGAGCCTCTGGTCGCCGCCACGCGTCAGACGCTCGAAAACCTCTACGCACTCGCGTCCGGGGAGGTCCTGCCCACCCGCGACTCACCGCAGGTCTTCGCGTCTCTCGCTTACTAACATACTGACAACTGCCAGGTCGGAATGGCCCCTCTGCCTGACCGGGCCGCTGTTGTCAGGACGGCAGGGCGGGTTTGGGATGATCGTAGCGACGGTGTAAAGTCTGCCTCGCCATCCGCAAACGGGAGACCTCCATGAAACGTCACGCCATCGTCGGCACCGGCGGCCGCGCCGGCATGTACGTCCAGGCCCTCTGCGATACCTGGAGCGCCGACAACCGCCTCGTCGCCCTTTGCGACCTCAGCCGCGTTCGCATGGCCTGGCACAACGGACGCCTGCAGGAGCTTTACGACCACCCGCCGGTACCCGCCTGCCACGCCGACGACTTTGATCGCATGGTCGCCGAGACGCGCCCCGACGTCGTCATCGTCGCCACCATGGACTCCGCGCACCACCTCTACATCATCCGTGCCATGCAACTCGGCTGCGACGTCATCTGCGAAAAACCCATGACCATTGACGACGGCAAGGCCCGCGCCATCTTCGAGACCATCGAAGCGACCGGCCGCCAGTTGCGTGTCACCTTCAACTACCGTTACGCCCCGGCCCATTCTCGCCTGCGGGAACTCATTGCCGCGGGCACCATCGGCCGTCCGCTGCACGTTTCCCTGAACTGGCTGCTGGATATCAGCCATGGCGCCGACTACTTCCGCCGCTGGCATCGCGAAAAACACAACTCCGGCGGCCTGCTCGTCCACAAGGCCACCCACCATTTCGACCTCGTCAACTGGTGGATCGACTCGTGGCCGCAGCAGGTCTCCGCCATCGGCGACCTGAAGTTCTACGGCGCGGCCAACGCCGCCGCCCGCGGCGAGCACTACAGCTACGCCCGTTACACTGGCGAGCCCGCCGCCCGCGACGACCCCTTCGCCCTCTTTCTCGATCAGGACCCGGCGCTGACCAGCCTCTACCTCGACGCGGAGGAAGAGACCGGCTACCAGCGCGATCGCAACGTCTTCGGCGAGCCGGTCACCATTGAGGACACCTGCTGCGTCACCGTCCGTTACCGCAGCGGCGCCCAGCTGGCCTACAGCCTCGTCGCCTACGCTCCCTGGGAGGGCTATCGCGTCGCTGTCAGCGGCACGCGCGGCCGCCTCGAACTCGACGTCGTCGAGAGCACCAAGACCGCCGCCAGCAAGACTTCGGCAGAGGCCGAGGAGCGTCACATCGCCGCCAGCAAGGGCGCCTACCGCCACACCGAACTGCGCGTATTCCCGCACTTCGCCGACTCCTGGACGGCGGATATCCCCGTCGCCAGGGGGGGGCACGGCGGCGCCGATCCCCTCATGCTTGAGCAATTGTTCTCGCCCAGGCCGCCCCATGATCCGCTTGGACGCGGCGCCAGTCACCTCGATGGCGCGGCCTCCATCCTCACCGGCATCGCCGCCAATCACTCCATCGCCATGGGCCGACCCGTCAACGTCGACGACCTGCTGAAGCTCCCGTGACTTTTCGGAGTTTCTCTCCGCTTACCCTGAGGCAAGAGTTCTCGTCTCCCGCGACGGACAAGAGTCGGGAATACGGGCGCGGCGCCAAAAACACCGCCGACACAGCGAAAGGACCACAGCATGCTGCTTGAGGGAAAGGTCGCCCTGGTCACCGGCGCCGCCTCCGGCATCGGCCGCGCCACGGCGCTCCGCTTCGCCCGCGAAGGCGCGCGCGTCGGCCTGCTGGACGTCAATCCCGACACCCTCGAGGAGGCTACCAGGGAGGTCGATTCAGCCGGACCCGGCGCCATGCCACTCCTCGCCGACGTGCGCGACCCGGCCGCCCTGTCCGCCGTCGTCGCACAACTTACTGAGCGTTTCGGGAAGCTTGACATCCTTTTCGCCAATGCCGGCATCCCCGGCGTCTGGGCGCCGGTGGAGGACATCAGGCCCGAGGAGTTCGACCAACTCATCAGCGTCAACGTCAAGGGCACCTTTCTTAGCGTCCAGGCGGCCCTGCGGGCGCAGGGCGGGTCGATCGTCATCACGTCTTCCGTCACCGGGACTCACATGCACAGCGACAGCGGCGCTTCAGTCTACGGGACCACCAGGGCCGCCGTGCTGGCCTTCGGCAAGATGCTGGCCTTCGAACTGGCGCAGGACCGCATTCGCGTCAACGTCGTCTGTCCGGGCGGCGTCACCACCAACATTCTCGACCACATCACCTACCGCAACCTGGAGAAACTGCGCTACACGATCGAGCACACCGGCGGCGTTCCGCTCACTGACGGGGAAGCGGCCACGCCGGGCCAGATCGCCAGCGTCGTGCTCTTCCTGGTCTCCGACCTGGCCAGCTACGTCACCGGCGAAGTCGTCGTCGTCGATGGCGCCGTCTCCATCCTCCGCGGCTGATATTCGCCGTCGGCATTCGAATCCTGAAACTGGCGTGACAAATCTGGAATCCCTATTCTCTATTGTCGAAAGCGGGCACGTTCACGAGTATTGATGCCTGATCTCTCCCCTTCTCCCTGAGGGAAGGGTTCCCGCGACTGGGCGGGAAAAGGGCCGGGGGGTGAGGGCCTACACGCCATCGCTTGTACACGGAAAGGACCACGCACATGCTGCTTGACGGCAAGGTCGCGCTGATCACCGGCGCCGCCTCCGGCATCGGCCGCGCCACGGCGCTCCGTTTCGCGCGGGAAGGCGCGCGCGTCGGCCTGCTGGACCTCAACCCCGACACCCTGGCCGAGGCTACCAGGGAGGTCGATTCAGCCGGACCCGGCGCCATGCCGCTCCTCGCCGACGTGCGCGACCCCGCCGCCATGAACGCCGCCGTCGAGCAGCTTGCAGAGCGCTTCGGCCGCCTCGACATTCTCTTCGCCAACGCCGGCATCGCCGGGCTCTGGGCGCCCGTCGGGGACATCCGGCCCGACGAGTTCGACCAGCTCTTCAACATCAACGTCCGGGGCACATTCCTCAGCGTCCAGGCGGCCCTGCCGGCCCTGCGGGTGCAGGGCGGGTCGATCGTCATCACCGCCTCCGTCACGGGGAACGCGATGTTCAGCAGCGTCGGCGCCTCGGTGTACGCGAGCACCAAGGCCGCCCAGCTGGCCTTCGGCAAGATGCTGGCCTTCGAGCTGGCGCATGAGCGCATCCGCGTCAACATCGTCTGCCCGGGCAACGTCAGCACCAACATTCTGGACCACATCCGCTATCGCAACATGGAGAAGCTGCGCTACCCGGTCCGCCACAGCGGCGACGTACCCCTGACCGACGGCGCGCCGGCCAGCCCGGACCAGATCGCCAGCGCCGTGCTCTTTCTCGTCTCGGACGAGGCCAGCTACGTCACCGGGGAGGTCCTCGTCGTCGACGGGGCCCAGTCCATGTTCCGGGGTTGATTGCCGGCCCCGGTGACAGCCAAACAGCGCACCTGGCAGAGCCTTCGCATACGCCCTATGATGGGGCGCGCCAGAGTCGCAGACCGGAAAGGCAAGGTATGCAGATTGAAGAAGGGCTCCCGCGACTGGGCGGGAAGGTGGCGCTGGTCACCGGCGGCGCTTCCGGCATCGGTCGCGGCGCGGCGCTGAAGTTCGCCCGGGAAGGCGCGCGCGTCGGTCTGCTGGACTTCAACCCCGACAGGCTCGACGCGGCCGCCGCCGAAGTGGACGCCGCCGGCCCCGGCGCAATGGCCCTTCAGGCCGACGTGCGCGACCCTGCCGCCCTGAACGCCGCCGTCGAGCAATTGACAGAGCGTTTCGGCCGCCTTGACATCCTCTTCGCCAATGCCGGCATCAACGGCGTCTGGGCCGCCGTCGACGACATCACGCCCGACGAGTACGACCAGACCATGGACATCAACCTCAAGGGCACCTTCCTCAGCATCAACGCCGCGCTGCCGCATTTGCGCAAAAAGGGTGGCGCCATCGTCATCACCTCATCCGTAAATGGCACACGCATGTTTAGCAATTGCGGGGCCTCGGTCTACGCGGCCTCCAAGGCCGCCCAGCTGGCCCTCGGCAAGATGCTGGCCATCGAACTGGCGCGCGATCGCATTCGCGTCAACGTCATCTGCCCCGGCAGCGTCACGACCAACATTTCGGAAAACACGCAGCATCGCGAACCGCGGGGGCTTCGCTATCTTTTGCAGGCGCCGTCCGGCAAGGTCCCGCTGACTGACGGCGCGCCGGCCACGCCGGAACAGGTCGCCCGCGTCGTGCTTTTCCTCGTCTCGGACATGGCCGCCCACGTCACCGGCGAGGTCATCTATATCGACGGCGCGCAGTCCCTGCTTTTCGGCTAGACCAGGCCGCGCCAGAGAGGAGACTCGCAATGTTCAACATTTCCGTCTTCACCGTCATGCTGCCGGAACTCACGCCCGAGGAAGGCGCGGCCGCCCTGCAGCGTCACGGCTATGCCGGAGTCGAGTGGCGCGTCAGCGATGAAAGCAGACCCAGTGGCTCCGCCGGGCGGCTCGCCTACTGGGGCTCCAACCGCTGCACCTTGCGGCTCAATGAAGAGAGCGCCATCCGGGCCCGCGACGTCGCCGCGGCCCACGGCCTGACCATCCCCGGTCTGGGCACCTACATCAACGTCGGCGACCTCGAAAGCACCGAACGCGCCATGCGCTTCGCGCAGACCTGCGGCGCGCGCAATATCCGCGTCAACCCCGGCCGCTGGCCCGACGCCGAGGGCCTTTCCTACGCAGACAGTTTCGCCCGCGCCACGCGCTTCCTTGAAGGTTGTCAGGAACTGGCGCGCCAGTACAACGTGCGCGCCATCGTCGAGTTGCATCACGGCACCATCTCCTGCAGCGCCTCGCTGGCGCAGCGTCTCGTCGCCCCCTTCGATCCCGACTTCATCGGCGTGCTGCACGACGCCGGCAACATGGCCCGCGAAGGCTACGAACACTACGATCTCGGCTTTCAGGTACTCGGCCCCTGGCTGGCCCACGTGCACGTCAAGAACGCCCGCTACGTCGCGCCGAAAGGGGGCGGTGTCTGGCAGGCAGAGTGGTCGCCGCTGGAGGATGGCGTGGTCGACTGGGCTGTGCTATTCAGCGCCCTCAAACGCGCCGGCTACGAGGGCTGGCTGGGCATCGAGGACTTCAGCGCCGCCCGGCCGGTGGATCAGGCCCTGCCGCACAACATCGCCTTCCTCAACGCCGCCATCGCCGGCGTGATCGAGAGCGACTGAGTGCCTGCTACAATCCCCGTTCTTCAACGCCTCTTGTCATCTTTCTTCGTCACCAGTTCCCTGAAGGGTTTCCGTCCCCCAGGACGGGAGAGGGCCCCCGCAACCGGGCTGGAAGAGACGGCAGCGAGCAACATTTCAAGGAGCGCTACATGAGCCGAAGAGTCCAGTACGCCCTGATCGGCGCCGGCGCGGCCGTGCGTCGCATGCACGATCCCGCCATCGCAGACACGGACTGTGACGTCATCGCCGTCTGCGACCACCGGGAGGAACGGGCGCGAAAGGCCGCCGACCATTTCGACTGCCCCTGGTACACGGACTATCAACAACTGCTTGATCAAGTCCGGCCCGAGGCCGTGGTCGTCATGGCCCAGCACAAGGTGCACGCCGAAATCGCCATCGCTGCCCTGAACGCCGGCGCCCACGTGCTCTGCGAAAAGCCCATGGCCCTGCAGGTCAGCGACGCCGACGCCATGAACCAGGCGGCCGCGAAAGCCGGTCGCCTGCTGGCCATCAACTACCAGCAGCGCACGCGGCCCGAGATCGTCGCCGCCAAACGCATCATCGACTCCGGCCAGCTGGGCAGGATCCAGCACATTGACGTCAAGACCACCTGGACCCGCGCCGCCGCCTACTACCAGGCCAACGAATGGCGCGGCAGCTGGAACGGCGAGGGCGGCGCCCTGCTGATGAACCAGACGCCCCACGACATGGACCTCATCTGCTGGCTGGTCGGCATGCCCGCCCGCGTCCACGCCTGGGCGCCCACTATCTTCCACGACATCTCTCCGGCGGACACCGTGCAGGCCATGATGCAGTGGCCCGGCGGCGCCATGGGGGTCTTCCACGCCAGCACGGCCGAGGGCGGCAAAATCAACCGTTTCGAAGTGATCGGCACCGGCGGCGTCATCCGCGTCGACAAAGGCGCGCTGCGCCTCGCCCGCTTTGATCAGGACCTCTATGACTTCATCGTCACGGCTCAGGATGGCTTCAGCCACCCCGGCATGCAGGAGGTCGAGACCGAGCTGGGCCCCGAGACCGGCAAACACGCCGACATCCATCGCAACTTCTGCAACGCCATCCTGCATGGAGAGGCCCTCGTCGCCGATGGTCCCTCATCGCTGGAGGGCCTGGAACTGGCCAACGGCATGATCGCCTCGCATTACAGCGGCAAGACCATCGACTTCCCCCTCGACCGCCAGGCCTACGCGGACCTGTTGCGGCGCCTGCAGGACGAGGAAGCACAAATGGAGCGCCAGGCATGAGCGTCACTCTCAGCGCTTTCGGCGATGAAATCGCCCACGATCTTGACGATCAACTGGCCGTCCTCAACGAGCTTCGCGTCCCGGGCCTTGACCTGCGCGCCGCCTGGGGTATCAACGTCCTTCAACTCAGTGACGACCAGGCCCGCCAGGCCCGCGCCGCCTGCGACGCCGCCGGAATCCGCGTCAGCGCGCTGGGCAGCCCGGTCGGCAAGTCGCCCCTGACCGAGCCGATCGCCCTCGACGAGCAGCGCATCCGCCGCCTGGTCGAAATTGGCGACATCCTCGATTGCTCGCGCATTCGCATCTTTTCCTGGTATCCCGACGACACGTCCGGCAACGAACACTACGACCAGCATGTCCCGCAGGTGATCGATCGCCTGGCCGCGCTCAGCACCATCGCCGCCGACGCCGGTTTCACCCTGCTGCACGAGAACGAACGCCACATCGTCGGCGACCGCCCGGAGCGAGTACAGGCCTTCGCGGAAGCCATCGACAGCCCGCACTTCCGCCTCATCTGGGACCCGGCCAACTATGTGCAGGTGGGTGTCCTGAACAGCATGCAGTACTTCGACGCCCAAGCGGACCGCGTCGACTGCGTGCACGTCAAGGACTCCCGCGCCGACAACACGGTCGTTACGGCGGGGGAGGGGGAGGGCCAGTTTCCCGAGTTGATGACCGCGTTGCGCGAGCGGGGATTCGACGGCGTGCTAGCCCTTGAGCCGCACCTCAAGCTGGCGGCCCACAGCATTGGCTTCAGCGGCCCCGACGGCATGACCCGCGCCGTCAATGCCCTGCGCAGGGTGATGGCTGACGCTGGTCTGAAAGAGACCGCTTCCTGAACCCGGGTCCTTCCAACGGTCGCCCTTTTTGGTAATTGACGCTTTGCCTCACTCCCTCAGGGAAAGGCTCCCGCGACTGAGCGGGAAAAGGATTGAAGTAAGGTTGCCACCAAATGACGGGGCTGGTGGAAAAAGACCTTTAGCCCAGCGAGCGCTGCAGGAAGAACATGCCGATCTGCACGACGGCGATCACCAGCCCGATGAACCATCCGGCAGTCCGCAGGCTGGCGCGCAGCCCGACAAACTCGCCCCGCAGTTCGGCCAGGTCTTCCTTCGTGGCGGTGGAAGCAAGTTGTGCGCGCAGTTCAGCCAGGTCTTCCTTCGTGGCCATGAATTCCATTCGTGTTCGCAATTCCACCACGTCGCTGCGCAAATCCGCCACCTCGGCGTGGACCTCCGCCAGGTCGGCTTTCGTGGCCAGATTCTGCCACTCCGGCGGCAGGGACTCTGTGGTAACCGTCTGTGGTTGGGACATGAGGAGGGTCATCTTTCTGCGCCATCGTACGTCTGAAACGTTGCGGCACCTGCAATGGACAGCCCCATTGTGACATATTGCCGCTCATCTGTCGACTCGATCACCCTCCAGTCAGCAAATCTACCCCATCTACGCGTAAAATAGGACAGTCCTGACAAGCAGCGAGGGTTCCCCATGCAACTGCGACGACTCGGCAGCAGCGGCGTGCGCGTCTCCGCCATCGGCCTCGGCACCAACCAGTTCGGCGGAGTCGTGGACCAGAACGGCGTCCACAATATTCTGTCTCTCGCCCGCGAACTGGAAATCAACTTCATCGACACGGCCAACGCCTATACCGGCGGCGAATCCGAGCGACTGCTGGGGCGCGCCCTGCGCGGTCAGCGTGAGCACTTCCTCGTCGCCACCAAGGCTTTCTTCCCCGTCGGCCCCGGCCCCAACGACCGCGGCACCTCGCGCCATCACCTGCTGCGCGCCGTCGAGGACAGCCTGCGCCGCCTGCGGACGGACCACATCGACCTCTACCAGATGCACCGCTGGGACTGGCGCACGCCCATTGAGCAGACGATGCGCACGCTGGATGATCTCGTCAGCGCCGGCAAAGTTCGCTATATCGGCGCCTCGAACTACATGTCCTGGCAACTGGCGCAGGCCAATCTGCTGGCGCAATTCAATGCCTGGGAGCCGCTCGTCAGCGTCCAGTCTCACTATCACATGCTGGAGCGCCAGGTCGAGGACGAGGTGTTGCCCTTCTGTGAGCAGGGCGGCCTCGGCTTCATCCCCTACTTTCCGCTGGCCGGTGGCTTCCTGACCGGAAAGTACACGCGCAAGGCCGGGGCGCCGCCTGGCTCCCGTGGGGAATCCAGCGCCTACGTGCAACGCTACATGACCGACGCCAACTACAGCCTGGTGGAACGCCTTGAAGTCTGGGCCCGCGAGCGGGAGCATACGATGGCCGAACTCGCCCACGCCTGGTTGCTGGCCCGCCCCGAGGTCTGCTCAGTCATCTCGGGCGTCACGCGACCGGACCAGTTGCGCGCCAACGCCCGCGCCGCCGACTGGCAACTCAAACCGGAAGAATACGACGAAGTCAACGCCATTCTGAACGGCGACTGAAACCTGAATCCTTTTTGTGTGCCTGTATTCCCAAAAAGGGCTTGCCTTTTTTCTGAAGCGTTCCAGCCGTGACCAACGGCAAGCAGGTTTTGTTGGGAAACAGAACAGTTTTACTTGTCTGTTATGCTGCGGAGGACGTTGGGAATTTCCTCGATTGGTCTCATGTCAGCGAGTTTCTTGGTGATCTTGTAGGTTACAGCCTGCCCTTCCGCCATGCGTACGAGTCTTCCTGCCCTGTTTTCTGCGACTTCACCCTTGCGCCACATATTGAACACAATTTCGTGAGGGCAGATGCCAAGACAAAGAAGGTAGTCATAATTTCGGTCAAGCCGGACGTGGTTGAACTGGAAGGTACCGTTCGCTCCCAGTGAGGCAGTCTTGACCTCAATCCACTGATTGGCTAATCGCAGGTCTGTTTCAGAAGTGCGGGCGCTTTTGCTGACAGGAAATCCGGCTACTGACAGATAACGGCGAATGAACTCTTCGCCGATTTCACCTCGATTGGTGTTGCCAAGACTTCTGTAGCCGATGAGCGGCGATCCCTGCCAAATGTCTTCAGGGACATGTTCCTGGATGATCTCAACCAATAACGCTACGGGATTCACACTGGCGGTTCCCAGAGACCCTTGCTGTTTCCACGCTTCCAAAAGACGAGGAAATAGGAATGGTTCTTTCTTGCGTGAACTTGTCGGATAGTCCGGCTAACACCTGGCCTGTTGTTCCTGACCACAACGAACAGATCTTCGGCAACGAACCCAATTTCATCATAGATCTGCATGATCTCTACGTGCGTGAAACGTTGACGATTGGAACAAACTTCGTCCTGGCATTTGACGATAAGTACGCCCCGATCCCGCAAGACACGCCAGGCTTCACGGCCACCATCACAATACAGGTCCAGTACGGCTTCGTGGTATTTGCTACCAGTCCGGTTTCCTGACCCGTTGTTCCGATAATGATCCTCGAACGGTGAATGGGATTTGTGGGCCGTTCCACCCGGTGAGTGCATGTAAGGCGGGTCCAACACTACGCAATCAATTTCATTGTCCGCATAAGGCAGCGAGCGACAATCCACTCCAGTTTGAAGGTCTGTGGCTCGCAACTTGTACCGGTCCGGAGGTATATGGCGCCAGAATACGCCTTTGCCATAAGTTACATCTGCCACCACGCTGCCTTGCTTCACATACAGGTCGAGAATGCGTGGAAAAACGCGATCGTTTCCGTCCGAAAAGGCACTGTACACGAGGTCGTTTGTGGGTTTGCCTTTTTTGGCAACACGTTTCTGTGACTTCCGCACGTCACCGTCAGTTTGTTTCGTGGGCGCGACTTTCAAATTGAGAGGGGGTTGCATGTTTTCGCTCCCAATCCTTTCTTTAGTAGATTATATCCATTTCTTGCTTGCATTTTAAACGCTGCGAGCAAACTCTGTAATCTTAGTCGATTGAAACCTCTCGCAACCTCTCCGCCGCCTGCTCTGGCGTCAGATCGCGCTGCGCCTCGGCCAGCAGTTCAAAGCCCACCATGAACTTGCGCACCGTCGCCGAGCGCAGCAGCGGCGGCAGGAAGTGCGCGTGCAACTGCCAGTGCGCCTCGCCGCCCGCCGGCGCCTGGTGCCAGCCCATCGAGTAGGGGAAGGGCGCGCTGAACAATCCATCGTAGCGTCGAAACAACTCGCGCAACAATGCGGCCAGGGCGTCCCTTTCAGCATCGTTCAGGTCCTGCAACCGGCCCACATGCCGACGCGGCAGCAACAGGGTCTCGAAGGGCCACAGCGCCCAGAATGGCACCAGCGCCAGCCAGTGCTGATTGATGCCGATGATCCGCTCGCCACAGCGCAATTCAGCATCGGCGTAGTCCGGCAGCAGGGGTCGCCCGCCATGCGTCCGGGCGTAGTCCCGCTGTTGCGCGTCTTCGCGCGCCACGATCGTCGGCAGCACGTCACAGGCCCAGATCTGGGCGTGCGGGTGCGGGCTCGACGCGCCCATGGCGTCGCCGCGGTTCTCGAAGAGCTGCACGTGCCGCCAGCGTCGACTCAGGTCGGCCAGCAACTGCGCCTGCACGTCGATGACGTGGCGCAATTCCGTCAGCGCCATCCCCGCCAGGGTCGCGTCGTGCCGCGGCGAAAAACACAGCACCTGACAGTCGCCGCGAACGGCTTCCAGTTGAAACAGCGGCTCGTTCGTCGCCGCTGAAGGGCGCGCATCGGGCAGCAGTGCGGGGAAGTCGTTGCGAAATACGAAGGTCCGCCCGTAGTGTGGGTTACGCGCTCCGCCGGCACGGGCATTGCCGGGACAGAGGTAGCAGTCCGGGTCATGGGCGGGCAGGCGCTCCAGCTCCGGCGCTTCAAGCGCGCCCTGCCAGGGCCGCCTGCTGCGCTGCGGCGAGACCAGCACGTACTCCCCCGTCAACAGGTTTTTCCGCCGATGAGGGTGCTCAAGCGGGTCCAGTTGCACTTCTGCCTCCCGTCCTGGCGCGGGCTGCCCCGTGACATTGTACTCAATGGCCCGTCCCCCGGGACGGGAAAGGGGACGGGAGGTGAGAGCGCGCCTGGCCATCCCCGCCTCCCGCGGCTACACTGACCGCAACAGAAACGAGGAGCCCGCCATGACCCGCATGCACGTCGGCGTCCAGATGCAGCCCCAGCACTGCTCCTGGGCGGAATACATCGAGGCCGTCCGCACTGTCGAGGCCATGGGCGTCGACAGCATCTGGAACTGGGACCATTTTTTTCCGCTGACCGGCGACCCCGAAGGCGAGCACTATGAAGGCTGGACCGGTCTCAGCGCCATCGCGGCCAGCACCTCCCGCGCGGGCGTCGGCTGCTTCGTCACCTGCAACAGCTACCGCAACCCTGCCCTGCTGGCCCAGATGGCCAAGACCGTCGACCACATCAGCAATGGCCGCTTGCTCTTCGCCATTGGCGCCGGCTGGTTTCAGCGCGATTATGACGAGTTTGGCTACGAATTCGGTACGGCCAACAGCCGCCTGCGCCAACTGGAGGCCGATCTGCCCGTCTTCAGGGCCCGGCTGCAGGCCGAGGTGCCGCCGCCCATCCAGGACCCGCTGCCCGTCATGATCGGCGGCGGTGGCGAAAAGGTCACCCTGCGCATCGTGGCCGAGCAGGCCGACCTGTGGAACACCTTCGGCCCGCCCAAATCCTGGATCCACAAGAACCAGGTTCTCGACGACTGGTGTTCCAGGGTCGGGCGCAACCCCGCCGACATCATCCGCACCGTCGGCGTGGGCGAGCAGGACCTGACGGCCAACCTCGACGAGTACGCCGCGGCCGGCGCCACCTGGTTCATCTTCAGCCGCGGCGCCCCCTGGGACTATGAACCCCTCGAGCGTCTGATCCACTGGCGCGACGGCTGACGCGGGCGAGTCAAAGTCCAGGCCCCTTTCCCGCCCTGACAGGCGAGGCGGACCGAGGTCTGGCTGCAACAGATTGCTTCAGGTCTGGCCTCAATAACCCCGCATCGGGTCGTCCAGTTCCTCAAGTTCCTCCGCCGAGGCCCGCACGCGGATCACGCGCCACGAGCCCCAGCCGATCGCCAGCGCCGACAACGAGACGATCCCCACGAACAAGAGCCACTGGGGCAGCACAAACAGGCCCAGCAGCAGGGGCGTCAGGCCCAGAACCAGGGTCAGGATGGTCTGCAAGGGATGCGCCAGGGCGAGCAGGAGTGAGACCTTGACCAGTCGCTTCAGCGGCAGATCGAACAGCACCAGCAGCGGCCAGGCATAGAGGTTCGCCAGTAGCAGTATCAGGCCAATCAACAGGGTCAGGCTGCGCATGAACCACAGCAGGATTTCGGGTAGCGGAATCGTCTCCAGCGCCTGCAGATTCACCAGCACCAGCGCGCCCAGCGCCACGTCCAGCAACACCAGCACGGTGGCCTTCAGCCACTGCCGCCGCATGGTGCCGAAGAAGGTCGCGAAGAACTCGCGGTCCCTGCCCCGCGCCAGCGGCACGGTCACGGCAAACAGCCCCGCCGTCGCAGCCGGAAGCGGAATGATCATCACCGACAGAAAGACCCACATGATGTTGGTGATCACAAGGGTTGCCACACGATCCAGCGGCGATCCCGGCTCGGGCATCAAACCTGAAAGACGCATCAGTTCAGCCCTCCAGGCAGGCGAAGGGGTGGCGTAACGCCAGGCGCGACCCCACGCACAACTTCACGAAAACGGCCAGGGCAGGGGGACAGCATCACTCCGCCAAAAACCCGAATATCGCGTCCTGATGCCCCGGCAGGGTCTCGTGGCCGTAGTCCGGATAGTGACGCACCGACTTCGGCGACGCAATCCTGTTGAAGGCCGCGTATTGCGTGGAGGGTGGGCAGATCTGGTCCATCAGGCCGGTACCCATCAGCACCTCGGCCCGGATGCGCGGCGCCAGATGCTGGATGTCGATATAGCCCAGTTGCGTGAAGACATCCCGCTCGCGCTCGTGCAGCGGGTCGAAATGGCGGAACCAGGCGCGCAGTTCGCCATAGGCGTTCTCGTCCAGGTCGAGTTCCCAGACTCGCAGGTAGTCGCTCAGGAAGGGGAAGACGGGCGCGACGCGGAAGATGCGCGGCTCCAGCGACGCGCAGGCGATGGTCAATGCGCCGCCCTGACTGCCGCCCGTGGCGCAGACCCGGTCCGGGTCCACCTGTGGCATACCCATCACAATGCGCGCCAGCTGCGCCGTATCGAGGAAGATCTGACGGTAGAGCATATCGTCGGGCGGGCCCGCCAGGCCGCGGATGATGTGCCCCTGGCGCGTCGTGCCGAGATGGCCGCCGCTGTCTTCGGACAGGCCGCCCTGGCCGCGACAGTCCAGCGCGGCGACGGTGAAGCCCTGCGCCACGTAGCCCAACTTGTCGACCCATTCGCCGGCGTTGCCGGAGTAGCCGTGGAACATCAGCACGGCCGGCCCCTTGCCGATCAGGGATTTGGGCCGCAGCAACTTCGCGTGCACGCGGGCGCCGCGCACGCCGCTGAACCACAGATGATGGCATTCGGCGAAATCGGCGTGGAAGTCGGCGGGTTGCAGCTCCACCTCATCATCCTGGGCCTCCAGCTCCGCCAGGGCGCGCGCCCAGTAGTCATCGTGGTCCCGCGGCCGCGGGTTGCGGCCACCGTACGAAGACAGTTGTTCGACGGGCATGTCAAAGAGTAGCGGCATCGCTGGTCTCCGGGGACTTGCCGGCCAGGCCAGTGTAGCGTCAAAGGGGCGATGGCGGCAATGTCGCTCGCGTTAGTGAAGTGATTTTCACCTCTCTCCAGGAAGGGTTTTTGCGCCCAAGTGGGTAAAGGGCCGGGGGAGGGCCCAGGGGTCACCTGCAAATGGCATCGGCAAAACGCCCGCGCTACACTTCAGCCGCCTTTTGCCCCCGGGAGTTTTCGCCCGTGCCCACCACCTACCAGTCCCTGCCCGCGACCATGCGCGCCGTCCAGGTTATGGCCCCTGGCCGCGCCGAGTTCATCGAAATCCCCTTGCCCGAGCTGCGACCCGGCCATGCCCTCGTGCGGACGCGCCTGTTGTCGCTCTGCGGCAGCGACGTCCAGTGGCTGCATCATTTCGACCCCGACGACTATCCCATGGCGCCGGGAACGACCGGCCACGAGGTGCTCGGCGAGATCGTCGCCCACGACGCGCCCGGCCACGACCTGCCGCCCGGTCGCCTGGCGCTGACCCTCATCCCGGACCACACCGGCATGGCAGAATACTGCGTCGTCAAGGCAAGGGACGTGCTCTATCTGCCGCCGGAGGCGCCGCCGGCGCATCTGCTGCAGGCCCAGCAGTTCGGCACGGTCATCTACGCCTGCAAGCAACTGCCCAACGTCATCGGCCAAGACGTGGTCGTCATCGGTCAGGGCTCCGCCGGCCTGTGGTTCGACCTGATGCTGCGCCGCATGGGCGCGCGCCGCGTCATCGCCATCGACCTGCAGGCCCATCGGTTGCAGGCCGGCCAGCTCTACGGCGCGACCGACATCATCCACAACGCCGTTACTGACGCGGTGGCCGCCGTCGCCGACCTGAGCGACGGTCACATGGCCGATATCGTCATCGAGGCAGCCGGGGAGGTCGAGAGCGTCAACCTCGCCGTGGCCCTGACGCGGCGCGACGGCTTCCTGCTCAACTTCGGCGCGCCGCGCGCCAGCAGCATGCCCTTCCCGATGAAGGGTTATTTCTACAAGAATCTGACGATGCGCGCCGCCGTCGGCGCCACGCGCGACCCCGCCAACGCCGCCACCCGCCAGGCGCTGCAGATGATCGCCAGCGGCGAGGTCGACGCCGGGCCCCTGATCACCCACAGCTTCCCCTTCGACCAGGTGCTTGAGGCCTACGAACTGCAGGGCGCCCGCGACGAGGGCGCGATCAAGATTCTGATTGATATGTAAATGCTCCGCTTGACTTTTCTTCTGCTCCTAGCCTTTGCATAGCCTCAACCAGACCGCTAACCTTGAATCCTACATAAGAGTGAAAGCCCCAATATGTCGGAAGCAAACGACAAATACACAATGAAGATTTCCCGGCTTACGATCGACAAGCTGGGTTTTCAGATGTACGACAAAGTGTCCGCTGTTCTGGCTGAGTTGATAGCCAACGCTTACGATGCGGATGCCGAAAACGTAGCGATCACGTTACCGTTCGGGCAATCTTTGGCTCGAACGGTTGGGGGACAGATTCGGGATCAAGGGTACGAGATAGTCATTGTGGATGATGGCAGTGGAATGACTGCTGAGGAGGTCAATGAGTTCTATCTAAACGTTGGTATCAATCGAAGAGCAAAGAGGGGAGACAAAACCCCTCGACTCAGGCGCCGAGTCATGGGAAGAAAGGGAATTGGCAAACTGGCACCATTTGGGATTTGTCAGGAAGTGGAAGTCATATCTGCAGGAGGGAATCAGTCTGATAAGGGCTATTCGGTTTCCAACCTGATTCTCAATCTTGAAAAAATGAGAGAAGAAATTACCGACCAGCATGGAAATGAATTGCCATATCATCCTGATCCCGGTCCGAAAGATGGAGGCTTTGCACACTCTACCGGGACGACGCTGATCCTTCGTCACTTCGGCTACGATCAAAGGCGTAGGCGCGTCCCCAGTGGTGAAGAATTGGATCGTCAACTGTCTGCGCGCTTCGGACTAAGCCAAGAAAGGTGGAAAGTCCGGTTGGAGGATAGCATTGGATGTCACGATTCTATTGAGCTTGGGACACTGAACGTGGAACTGCATCCGGATGCACGCATCGAAGTAAACGATAGGCCGGTTCAAGTAGATGACAAATGGCTCCCGGTATCTGGATGGGTTGCCTTCGCAAATAAACCTTACAAAGATGAAGTGATGGCCGGAGTTCGCCTCTACTCTAGAGGGAAGATTGTTGCTCAGACTAGGGATTTCGACATCCCGACCGGATTCACTGGTGAAAACAAGCTGAGAAGCTATCTCACCGGAGCGATCACAGTAGAGTGGCTTGATGATGATGAAGACTTAATCCAGACAGATAGACAGGACATCATCTGGAATTCTGAGCAGGGCGATGCATTACGACAATGGGGACAGAAGCTTCTCAGAGAACTTGCTGCCAAGGCAGAAAGAAGCAAGAGGGAGCACACTTGGGAACTCTTTCTTGAGGTGTCACGATTTGAGGAAATACTTAGGGAAGCCGAACTCACGACAAGGGAAAAGCCAATAAGAGACGCGGTTAGGAGAGCTGCAAAGACTTTGGTGGGCGATGCAGATCGAGATTCAATCGAAGAGTCTGAATTCATTGAGCAAGTAATTCGATTGGCATTTGCAATTGGACCCCACAAAGCACTGCTTGACATCTTAGAAGAGATAGCATCATCTTCTTTGGCCCCTCCCGACGCGATTCTCGATCTCTTTGAAACCGCTCAATTGGTGGAATTCTATTCTCTTGGCCAAGTTGCTTATGAGAGAGTCAAAGTCATAGAGCAACTTCGGAGGCTTATTTCTGATGAGGAAACGGATGAAAAAGAACTGCAAGGGCTCATCGAAACAGCACCATGGATCCTATACCCTGACTGGACTCCACTGAGCCACAATCAATCTTTGGCAACGACCCAAAAAAACTTCGAAAGTTGGTTTCGAAAGAACAATAAGGGAAAGGAAATTGCAACCTCGACAATTGGCAGTCCAAACATTCGACCCGATTTCGTAATGATCAACCACGCGGGCCGATTAGAAATTGTCGAAATCAAATGCCCCGGGCACACTTTGCAAGACAAGGAATTTGATAGGGCTCACGATTATCTGGATGCCCTCAGGAGATTCATTGGAGAAACAGATCCAGAAGAGAATCCAATAAGAAATGCCAAGCTCACAATTATTTGTGACAGACTTAATTTGCACTCTTGGAGACCAGAACACATAGATGCTGCAACTGACATTTCGCACAGGACATGGTTTGGCATTTTGGATTCCTCTAGCCGAATTCATGAAGATTTCCTAGCAGTAGCCGGGAGATTCCAAGGAAAAGCAACCGATTTGTCTGAGGAAATCGAGTAACAGATTCCAATGGACGTCATGAAGCCATCGCAGCGATATCGTGCCATGGCGCACAATCGGGGCAGAACCGGCCCTGAACGCGCCTTGGCGTCTGGTTTGTGGCGCAGGGGAATTCGTTACTTCACACATGACGGTTACAAGGCTATCAAAGGCCAAAGACTCCCTGGAAATCCCGATCTGATTCTTCCTCGAAAGCGGATAGCAATTTTTGTGGATGGTTGCTTTTGGCACGGTTGCCCCAAGTGCGGCAAGCATGCTGGATTGCGTGGCGATTTCTGGGTGAACAAGATTAGAGCCAACAGACTAAGGGATAGACGCGTCACTAAAGAGCTTGCTGAAGCCGGCTGGACAGTCTTTCGCATTCCTGAACACGACGTAAGGACCAAGGCTGCCCTAGAAAAGACTATTGACCACTTTGCTACACTGATAAAGGAAACTTGCCCAAACTAAATTGGCCACGGGAAGGGAACATAGTGTCCGTCCAGCCGGTTAGTGAGTTCATATTTCAAGACAGGCCGGAGGAATTCCCTTCCAGAACTGCAATTTCGCTGTTTTCTGGCTGTGGCCTCAGCGATCTTGGCTACGAGCTGGCCGGTTTTCGCTTCGTCGTGCAGGTCGAAATCGACCAAAAGCGCGCCGCCATTGGTGCAGACAATTTCACTAACTCCAGTTGGCTGACGCGCAATGTTCGCGGCAGCGCCAATGAAATCGCAGCCACCTACCGCCAATCCACCTCGAAGCAATTGGACTTACTGGTAGCTACGCCTCCTTGTCAGGGTATGAGCAGTTCCAACCCTAGCAGGGGCAAAAGACAGACCGCGCAAGCCAAAAGGCAAGAAACCAAAAACAGACTGCTGCTTGAAGTCATTCCAGTCGCACGTCTGCTACAGCCAAGAGTCATTGTCATCGAAAACGTCCGTCAAATCTTGACACTCGAGGTTGGTTGCAAGGGCGACAAATCGACCGTTGTTGAAATTCTGCGAAAAGGCCTCCCTGAATATGAATTTGATCCACACATAGTAAACGTCGCAGATTATGGCATTCCTCAGGTTCGCAGACGTGCGCTGCTGGTGGGAATACGCAGATGCGATCTGGAACGGTGTCACCTACAGTCACGAAAACTAATTCCCTTGCCAAATCCAACACACGCCAATCAGTCAAACAATGGCGTGCGGCCATGGGTCAGTATTCAGGCATGGCTGGAAGCAATGAGATATGAAACCCTAGATGCAAGGAACAAGGACGCTGCGCGAGGACATCACTCCCTGCACTTTGTTCCCGCTTACGGGTCGGACAGGTATCGGCAAGTCAGCGATATTCCTCCCTATTCGGGGCGCAGCGCGTACGAAAACGACATTTGCCCGGCATGTGGCAGCAGGGAAGTCGAATCGGATACAGCAGAGTGCTCAACCTGTGGCAGTGTATTGTTCAACAGGCCCTACGTGTCAAAGAACGGTCGACCCCGCCTCATAAAGGGGTTCAAGTCCAGTTACCGTCGAATGAACCCTAGTCGACCTTCGTACACAATCACTACGAATTCCAGCCACATAGGGAGCGACTTTAAGATTCACCCTTGGGAAAACAGAGTCTTGAGCATTCTTGAGTGTGCTGACTTGCAAACAGTTCCCCGGTTTTATGACTGGACAAGAGCAATTGAAAACCGCACCTTTTACCTGATTCGCAATTTGATTGGTGAAGCTTTTCCCCCGTACTTCACGTATTTGCATGGAAAAGTCCTGGCCGATCATTTGTCATAGAATCGCCAATCACACCCAGCCAACGGCACTCCCGTCAGCACGCGGTACCCTGTCCTCGCCTACACTGGACTCCCCGTCTTTGACACAGGTGCCCGGTGAAGCAAAACACAAAACTCCAGGAACGTCTCGCCGTCAACGCCATGGCCCGCCTGCCCAGGGTGACCCGCCGTATGTGGCTTCACCTGGACCATCACATGGACTCCTGGAGCATCGCGCCTACCTATCAGTACCTTGCCGGTCGCAGCGGCTGCTCCGTCGGCAAGGTCAGCCGCCATCTGAAGCGTCTCGAAGAAGAGAAGGTCGTCGAGCTATTCGCGGGCAACCACCGCGCCATTCGCCTGCTGTTGCGCTTCCCGCTGCCAGACAGCGTGCCTGCGAGCGGCATGCTGCCCAAGGACCTGCCGGAACAGACTTTCCTGCCGGAAAATTCTCCCATGCAACATACCCGCGCCCTGTTCACGCACGCGTCCCTGACCGTGCCAACGCAGCGCGTCTGGTACCATCTCGATGGCTTCATGGAACGCCATGGCTTCGCGCCCACCCACAGGGAACTGGCCAAACTCTGCGAGTGTTCGCTCCACGCCGTGCGGATGCCCATCAAGTACCTGCAGATCGCCCGCGTCATCCAAAGCGCCTACAGAAAGCCCCGCGGCATTCGCCTGCTGCTGCGCTATCCGGCGCATCTGCGCGACCGGCCCTTCCCGCCCCGGGAGGGCAACAAGGCCGGAGCGGGCCCGCAGGCGAAAGACGCGATTTCCTTCGAATGAACGCCCTCACGCTTTCCTGTTAAACTCCCTCTCATCAGCCATTCAAAAGGAGACTAGCCCATGCCGCTCCTCTTTGATACACCGCTCGACCAGTTGCCGCAGGTGCAGGGCATCAACCCGCGCCCGGACGACCACGACCAGTACTGGCAGCGCGCCCTCGCCGAGCAGCAGGCCACCGACCCTGCGCCCGAGTTCCTGCCCGCCGACTTCCAGAGTTCCATCGCCGATTGCCACCACCTCTGGTTCACGGGCACGCGCGGCGCGCGCATCCACGCCAAACTGCTGCGCCCCAAAGGGCAGGGCGCGCCCGGCCCCGCCGTGCTTATGTTCCACGGCTATACCCTGGATTCCGGCGCCTGGCTGGACAAGCTGGGCTACGTCGCCGAGGGCGTCACCGTCGCCTCCATGGACGTGCGCGGCCAGGGCGGCCGCTCGCAGGAGACCGGCGGCCACGAGGGCCCGACGCTCAGCGGCCACGTCATCCGCGGCCTCGACGGCCCGCCCGACGACATGCTCTACCGCCAGGTCTTTCTCGATACGGTGCAGCTGGCCCGCGTCGTCATGGACCTGCCGGGCGTCGATCCCGACCGCGTCAGCGCCACCGGCGCCAGCCAGGGCGGCGCCCTGACGCTCGCCTGCGCCGCGCTGGAGCCGCGCATCCGCCGCGCTGCGCCCGTCTATCCCTGGCTGAGCGACATCAAACGCGTCTTCGATCTGCGCAGTTCCACGGGAGTGACGGCCTACGACGAACTGGCCGACTGGTTCCGCCGCCACGATCCGCTGCACCGGCGCGAGGAGGAGATCTTCACGCGCCTCGGCTACATCGACGTGCAGTTCCTCGCGCCGCGCATCCAGGCTGAAACGCTGCTGGTGATCGGTCTGATGGACGACATTTGCCTGCCTTCATCGCAGTACGTGTCCTTCAACCGGATCAGCGCGCCGAAGTCCGTCCTGTCCTACCCGGATTTCGCCCATGAGCAGCTGCCCGGCTACGAGGACGCCATCTTCCGCTTCCTGACGGCCTGAACCTTCCCCTTGCGGGGAAAAGTGTCGACGTTCAGTATGACTTTGGCTGTTTAGCCGACTGCTCTCAATGCAAGACTCAATATGGCGCTGATGAACGCCTGTACGATCGCGGCAACGATGATCCAGACCTTGAACGAACCCGCCAGCCGTTCCAGGTCGGCCTTCAACTCACCGCGCACTCTCTCGAGATCGGCTTTGGTGGCCAGATGCGCATAGCCCTCTTCCAGTCGGGCCAGTCTTTCCTGGGTGTGTGCTTCTGCGCTCATGTGAATCCCTTTCGATGCAATGCTGCTTTGGGCGCGGGCGCGCCATTCGTCTTCACAACCCCATTATGGCACAAAAGCCAGGCTTTGCGGGCACAAGGGCAGGCACACTTCGGGAATGGGCCTCAGGGCCCGCTCCAGGTCGCACCGATCTCCTGCAGGAAGTGGATCATCGCGTTGACGCCGCGTTCCAGGGAATCGACGTGGACGTTCTCGTTGGGGCCGTGGGCGCGGCCGTCGCGGTAGCCGAAACCCATGATCACCAGCTCCTCACAGACATCCTGCAGCGCGAAGGTCACCGGGATGCTGCCGCCGGCGCGCTCGTAAATCGGCGCGACGCCCCAGGCCTGCCCGTAGGCCGCGGCCGCCGCCCGCATGGCGCGCGTGTCGTGGCCCAGCAGGACGGCGTGCGAGCCCAGGCCCATTTGGCGCAACTCGCTGCGCACGGTCGGCGGCGTGATGGCCGCGACGTGCTCCTGCAGCAGGGCGAAGATGCGTTGCGGGTCCTGGTCCGGCACCAGGCGACAGCTGATCTTGGCCATGGCGCGCTGCGGCAGGACGGTCTTGAAGCCCGGGCCGGTGTAGCCGCCGCCGAGCCCGTTGATCTCCAGCGTGGGCCGCAGACCGATGCGCTCCTGCGTATTGTAGCCGCGCTCACCGTGGCGCGCCGGCGCGTCGGCCACGGCGTCCCATTCGCGCTCGCTCCACTGGTTGGTATGCGCCAGCAACGCCCGCTCGGCGGCGTCGGCCTCGATCATGTCGTCATAGAAGCCGGGTACGCTGACGCGGCCTTCGGCGTCATGCAACTGCGCGATGATTTCGGCCAGGGCCTGCAGCGGGTTGTGCAAGGTGCCGCCGAAATGGCCGCTGTGCAGGTCCTGCCCCGGCCCCTCCACATGCAACTCCATGGTGACGATGCCGCGCAGGGCATAGACCAGGCTGGGTTGGTCCGGCGCCAGCACGACGCCGTCGGAAATGACGGCCACGTCGGCGCGGACGCGCTCCGGCTGTTGCACCACGAAGGCGCTGATGGTCTCCGAGCCAGACTCTTCCTCCCCTTCGAGCAGGACCCTGATATTGACCGGCGCGCCGCCGGGAGCCGCCAGCAGCGATTCGACCGCCTTCAACTGCGCCATAACGTGCAGCTTGCTGTCCACGCTGCCGCGGCAGAAAATACGTCCGTCACGCTCGACCGGCTCGAAGGGATCGCTGTCCCAGCCGTCCTCCATGGCGGCCGGCTGCACGTCGTAGTGGGCGTAGAGCAGGACCGTCGGCGCGGCCTCCCCGGCGCCATGCCATTCGCCCAGCACCAGGGGATGTCGACCGCCAGGCAGATGCAGGACTTTGGCGCTTTCCATGCCGATGGCGCGCATGTCGTCGGCCAGCCACTGCGCGGCGCGTTCGACGTCGGGCGCGTGCTGCGGCAGGGTGCTGACGGTCGGGATGCGCAGCAGCGCTTCGTATTGCCGGCGGAAGCGCGCCGCGTTGCCTTGCGCGTAGTTCAGAGCCTCGTCCATGCAGTCCTCCGGGCGTGTGCAGGAGCAGGGCCAGTATAGCCAGTGACATGATTCGTTGGTGTACACTGGAGACAATCGACACAGGGGAGCGGGAAATGATCATCACCACTACGCCCGGCATTGAGGGCAGCCACATCGCGGAGTATCGCGGCATCGTCACCGGCGAGGCCGTGATGGGCGCCAACATCTTTGTGGACATCGGCGCCAGCATCCGCGACATCATCGGCGGCCGCGCCGGCGGTTACGAACGGAAGCTGATGGAAGGCCGCCAGGAAGCCATCCGCGAGATGGAAGGCCGCGCCCGCGAGATGGGTTGCGACGCTGTGGTGGGCGTCAAAATTGATCACGAGGCCTTTTCGCCCGGTGGCAGCGGCGGCATGTTGATGGTCATCGCCAGCGGCACGGCGGTGCGCCTCAAGCGCGACGACCGGGACTGACCGCGCCGGTCTGCCACATAGTGGTCCGGGTGCGGGAAAGAGGGCGTTGAAAAGCCATGTCCTTTAGCTCGGAGGTCGACCGCATGGCGGAAAGGGCCTTGCGCCAACTGGCGCTGCCGCCCGGTCTGCGGGAGCAGATTCTGGCCTGCAACAGCATTGTGCGCGTGCAGTTTCCGGTACAGTTGGACGATGGCAGCTGGCGCGTTTTCCTTGGCTGGCGCGCCATCCACAGCGAGCATCTGCAGCCGGCCAAGGGCGGCATCCGTTACAACGAACTGGTTTCGCTGGACGAGGTGACGGCGCTGGCCGCCCTGATGACCTGCAAGTGCGCCATCGTCAACGTGCCCTTTGGCGGCGCCAAGGGCGGCATACGCCTCAACCCGCGCGACTACAGCGAGGGCGAACTGGAACGCATCACGCGCCGTTACGCGCGCGAACTGATCAACCGCGGCTACATCATCCCCGGCACCGACGTGCCCGCGCCGGACATGGGCACGGGCCCGCGCGAGATGGCCTGGATCGCCGATACCTACCGGCGCGTCAACCCCCGCGACGTCAACTATTTCGCCTGCGTGACCGGCAAGCCGGTCGGCAGCGGCGGCATCCCCGGTCGCGTGGAAGCCACCGGCCGCGGCGTGCAGGTGGTCATCCGCGAGTTCCTGAGCGAGGCGGAAGACGCGCGACGGGTCGGCCTGCAGGGTCTGGCGGGCGCGCGGGTCGCCGTTCAGGGCCTGGGCAACGTCGGCTTCCACGCCGCGAAATTCCTGGAGGAAGAGGACGAGGCGCGCATCACGGTTATCATCGAACGCGACGGCGCGCTGATCGACGAAAAGGGGTTGTCGGTTGCCGCGGTGAGCGCCTGGAAGGAGGAACACGGCGGCGTGCGCGGCTACCCGCACGCCCGGTTCGTCGAGGACGGCCAGGCCTGCCTTGCCAGCGACTGCGACATTCTGCTGCTGGCCGCCACCGAAGGACAGGTCACGGAGCGCAACGCCAAAGACATACGCGCCCGGCTGATCGTCGAGGCGGCCAACGGGCCGGTGACCACCGCAGCGGATGAAGAATTGCGCGCCCGCGGCGTTCTGATCCTGCCGGATGCCTTTGTGAACGCCGGCGGCGTCACCGTCTCCTACTTTGAGTGGATCAAGAACCTCGCCCACATTCGTTTCGGCCGCCTTGAACGGCGACTCGACGAGATGCGCATGCAGCGCGTGATCGAGGCGCTGGAGGCCCTGACCGGCAAAACCTTGCCGCCGCAGTTGCGACGGGACCTCTCGGCGGAGAGCGACGAACTCACACTGGTGCGCTCCGGCCTGGAAGACACCATGCGCATGGCCTGGAACGAGGTGCGCGAAACCTGGCTCGGCGAAGGACTGGATGACCCGCGTTCGGCGGCCTGGCTGGTCGCCATGCGCAAGGTCGCGCAGAGTTACGAGACCACGGGCCTGTGAGCCAGGCGGGCGCGGACATCCCCCTGGCGGACCGCCTGCGCCCGCAGCGGCTGGAGGAATTCGTCGGCCAGCGCCATCTGACCGGCCCGGGCAAGCCGCTGCAACTCGCCATCGCCCGCGACGAGTTGCACTCAATGGTCTTTTGGGGCCCGCCGGGGGTCGGCAAGACCACCCTGGCGCGCATCATCGCCGCCAGCACGGGTCGCCGCTTTTTCCCGCTCTCGGCCGTCGCCGCCGGAAAGGGCGAAGTGCGCGCCATCATCGAGGAATTGCAGGGCCGCAGGGCGCTGCCCGGTCTCTTTGGAGAGGAGGAGCGGGAGGGCGCGGACCGCAGCCCCGTCCTCTTTCTCGACGAGATCCACCGCTTCAACAAGGCGCAGCAGGACTATCTGCTGCCCTACGTCGAGGACGGCACCATCATCCTGATTGGCGCCACGACCGAAAACCCCTCCTTCGAGGTCATTCCGGCCCTGCTTTCACGCTGCCAGGTGTTCGTGCTGGAAGCCCTGGGCGAGGCGGATCTCGGCGACATTCTCGCGCGCGGCAGCGATGCGCTGGAGGTCGGCCTGGAGGCCGAGGCGCGCGACTTTCTGGCGGCGTATGCCAACGGCGACGCCCGCCGCGCCCTCAATCTGCTGGAGGTCGCGGCCCGCCTGCACCAGGCGAGTACGGTCACGGCGACGCATTTGCGCGATGCCTTGCAGTCCGCCCATCTGCGCTATGACAAGCAGGGCGAGGAGCACTACAACACCATCAGCGCCTATATCAAGTCGATGCGCGCCAGCGACGTGGACGCCGCGCTCTACTATCTGGCGCGCATGGTGCAGGCCGGCGAGGACCCGCTCTTCATCGCGCGACGCATGGTGATCTTCGCCAGCGAAGACATCGGCATGGCGCAGCCGACGGCGCTGGTCGTGGCCAACGAAGTCTTCCGCGCCTGCGAGACCATCGGTTACCCGGAGTGCCAGATCAACCTGGCGCATGGCACGACCTACATGGCCCAGGCGCCCAAGAGCCGCGCCTCCTGCGATGCCTTTTTCGCGGCGCTGGAGGACGTACGACGCACGGGCAATCTCGAAGTACCGATGAAGCTACGCAACGCCCCCACCGGCCTGATGAAGGCCCTAGGCTACGGCGAGGACGACGGGGGCGACTCGCGGCTGCCGGAGCGACTGGCCGGTCGGCGCTACTATCCGCCGCCAGAGTCCGACGGGAAGCGGTCGTAGAAGGTCAGGTCGCGCCAGGTGATGCGCTGCCAGGCGCGCACGTTGAACTGCGGCACGGGCGCGGCATGCCCCAGACAGAGGAACATGTGTGGCACGTAGGCGTCCGGCAGGTTGAGGATGCGGCTAACGGCCGTCTGGCTGAAGGAGGTGACCGGCCCGGTGGCGAGGCCGAGCGAGTGCGCGGCGAGCGCCATGTTCTGCGCGGCCTTGCCGACGTCCATCGGAAAGGTCAGGCTCTCGTCGCTGACCTGGTGCTCGCGCGCCACGCCCAGGTCGGTACAGATCAGGATGATCACCGGCGGACGCTGGAACATGCCGGGCGAAACCTGGTAGATCAGGCGCTTGATCTTTTCGTCCTGCACGACGACGAAGCGATTCTGACGCAGGTTACCGCCCGTCGGCGCCCAGCGCCCGGCGTCCAGAATCTGCTCCAGCTGTTCCTGCGCGACCGGCTCGTCGGTCATCTCGCGCACAACGCGGCGCTTGCGAATGGCGTCCAGTACGTCGTTGGTCATTGAGACGCCCCTTCCTCCAGGCCGGCGCGGCGCACCAGGCATTCGCCGATCGCCGCGTTCAGTTCCTCCAGGCCTGCCGAATAGGCCTCCACGTCCGACATCTGCATGTGCATTTGCGGAATGCGCTCGATGGCCAGTTCCAGAAATGGCCGCGTCTCCGGCGACGCCCGTTCCAGCATCATCGCGCTCAGGCGTTCGGTGGCGGTCAACAGGCGCAGCGGCCCGTAGTGCGCCGGTTCGCTCATCAGCAGTTGCGCCGAACTGACGAAGAGCGCCAGCAACTCGACCGCCTGATCTTCACTTATGACACGCTTGCCCTTTTTCTTCTTCGCCATGTGGGTTCACTCCCGTCGGTCGAAAGCGAGAATAACGTCTGCCCGACCGAGGGTCAACGTGCGTGGAGAACCTGTGCCGCCTGCCCCGTCATCCTCTGGCGGCGGACCCGTCGCCCGCGCCGCGCAGGGCCATGAAGCGGCGGACGCTGCGTTCGCCGCGCGCGGTCAGTTGCAAGGTGCCGCCGTCGCTGGTTACCAGATCCCGCAGACGCAGGCGCATCAGCACGCGCTGCGTCCGGCGCGGCGTCCAGCCCAGATGCAGGTACAGCCGGTCCTGCGCCAGTTCGCTGGCGGCCTCGGTCGTGCCCTGATGATGGTGGACGTGACCCAGCAACAGTTGCTCGGCAAAGTGCTGGCGCCGGGCGCGATGCTGCAACAGGGACAGCAACAGCCCCTGCCGCGGTGAGAACACCCAGGCCAGCAGGAAAAAGAGGAACATCATCAGCACGATGGCGGCCGAGATGGACGTGTTCCATTCGGTGAAGCCATCCAGACCTATGACGTCGTCCAGCAGCAGCAGCAGGTCGCGCATATGCGCGATGCCCAACAGGTTGCCGCGCGAGAATTCGTAGCCGGTCAGCGAGGCCAGCACGCCGCCCAAAGGCGCCAGCAGCAGGATGTGGGACAGGCGGTCGCTGAGCAGCCATGCCGTCGCGGGGGGAATGATGAAGAAGGCCACCACCAGCACCGAGCCGACCGCGTCGAAGGCGGCCACGGCCGTGATGCTCACCAGCACCTTCAGCGCCGTATTCAGCAGCGCGGGTCGAAGGCCCAGCGCCGCCGCCAGCGCCGGGTCGAAGGTGCCCAGCTTGAGTTCCTTGTAGAAGAGGAGGATGAACGCCAGGTTGAGCAGGACCACCAGCAACATGGACGTGATGGCCCGCGGCCAGAAGACCTGTGTGGGCGCCTGCGGCACCAGGCGGGCGCGCCAGGCCTCGGCCGCCGTGTAGCGGCCGCAATTCAGGCAGTATTCCTCGAACTCCGCCGCCGGGTCGCGCGGGCCGATGCCCGGTTCGGCGCAATTCGTGCAACGTCGACCGGTCTCGGCGCGGGGGTCGTCGGGCGTGATCTGCACCGGTTCGCAGTCCTGCAGGCAGTGGCCCCGCGCGTCGGCCCAGACGACGCCAATTTCGCCCAGGATCACGGCGTCGCTGTCCAGATGCACGTCATCGGTCAGGCGCGAAATGAGGATGACGGCGATGGCGAAGAGCAGCGGGAACACCAGGCCGAGGGCGGCGTCCTCCTTCACCAGGCCGGAGCGCTGAATGGCGCCGGTCAGCAGCACGGTGGCCAGGCCGGCCAGCGCCGCGCCCAGAATCAGCCAGGGGGAGTTGAGGTCGGCCTCCAGGCCGGGCAGGGCGGCCAGCAGCAGAAAGGCCAGCACGATGCCCAGCAGCACCGTGTGGCTGATGGCGTCGGTGGTCATGGCCAGCTTGCGCAGGAGCAGGAAGGTGCCGGGCAGGGCGGCGGCGAAGGCCACCAGCCCGCCGGTGATCAGCGCCGTCGTCTGCGGGTCGCCCAGGATGGCGTTCAGTTGCTCCAGGTCCGTGGCACGCAGCAAGAGGTCGATCAGCAGGGCTTCCAGCGTCGCCACGGGCTAGTCCACGGTCTCCAGGCGGGCGAGGGCCGCGGCGGGCAAGAGCCGGTCGATGGGCTGCTGCGGGTCGACTGTCACAGAGGGCAGCCCCAGGTCCTCGCCAAACTGGCGGTAACGCTCCCACAGGAGCTGGTTGCGCGCGACTGCCTGCGCGCGCTCCAGGCCACGCTCGCTCAGCGTCCAGTGGTCGTCCGCGCCGGCCTGCAACAGTCCCTCGCGTTGCAGTTGACGCAGGGCCGGGCGGGCCAGGGGACCGCGCAGCGCCACCAGCATACCTCCCGGCGCCGGGTAGCGCGGGTCCTGGTGCTGCGTGGCGTGGCGATGGATATCCTGCAACACCTGCTGCGCGGCGAAGCGTTGCCGGTCGCGCCGTTGGCGCCAGGCGCGCCACAGCAGACCGCGCTCCGGCGCCAGGGAGATCGACAGGGCCACAATCGCCACGGCCACCACGATGATCAGCGGTCCCGTGGGCAGGCCCTGTTGCAGGCCGCTGAAAATGGCGCCGCCCGCCCCGGCCAGGCCGCCGAAGATTCCGGCCAGCACCAGCATCTGGTCCAGTTGCCGGGTCCACTGCCGCGCCGCCACCGCCGGGGCGATCAGGAGCCCGACCATCAGCACCACGCCCGCCAGTTGCAGCCCCAGCACGATCGCCACGACAATCAGGGTGGAGAGCAACACGTCGAGCAGGCGCAGGGGGAAGCCGTTGGCCTGGGCGAAGGCCGGGTCAAAAGTGATGAGCTTGAATTCCTTCCACAGCGCGATCAGGACGACGAAGGCCGCCAGCCCCACGGCGCTGATTAGCATCACGTCCTGACGGCGAATGGCAGCGGCCTGACCGAAGATGAACTGGTCCAGCCCCGCCTGGCTGGCGTCGTTGCGCGACTGTATGTAGGTCAGCAGGGTGATGCCGAGGGCGAAAAAGGCCGCCAGCACGACGCCCATGGCAGCGTCCTGTTTGAGCCGTGTGCGGCGAACCAGACTGTTGATCAGCAGGACGCCCAGCCAACTGGCGATGCCCGCGCCCAACAGCAGCCAGCCCAGCTCGCGGCCCGCCAGCAGAAAGGCCAGCGCCACGCCCGGCAAGGCGGCGTGCGACAGCGCGTCGCCCAGCAGGCTTTGCTGGCGCAGCACGGCGAAGCTGCCCAGCACGCCGCAGACGATACCCAGCACCGCGCCGCCGGCCGCAACCGTCACCAGGGTGTAGTCCACGCGAATGTTGCCGAGAGTGAGACCCAGGGGGATGAGCGCCAGGGACAGGACCAGCAGGGCCGCAACCGTCCTCCAGTTCCGGCCACCGGCGTGGCTCAAGGGTGCGCCTCCTCGGTCAGACGGGCGATGCCGGCCACCCGTCCGCCGAATGTGCGGCGCAAATTGTCCTCGCTGTAGACCAGGGCGGTGGGCCCGCTGGCGATGACCTCGACGTTGAGCAGGGTCACCTGGTCGAAGTAGTCGGGCACGCTCTGCAGGTCATGGTGCACGACGACGACCGTGCGACCGCGCTCGCGCAGCTCCTGCAGCAGCGCCACGATGGCGCGCTCCGTGATGGCGTCAACGGCCGCGAAGGGCTCGTCCATAAAATACAGGCGGGCGTCCTGCACCAGCGCGCGGGCCAAGAAGGTGCGCTGTTGCTGGCCGCCGCTGAGCTGGCTGATCTGCCGCGTCGCCAGGTCGGCGATGCCGATCTGCTCCAGGGCCTGCCGCGTGCGTTCCCGTTCGGCGGCGCCCGGCCGGCGCAGCCAGCCCAGACGCCCGTAGAGGCCCATCATCACCACGTCCTGCACGGTGGTCGGGAAGTCCCAGTCGACGCTGCCGCGCTGGGGCACGTAACCGGTCAAGCCGCGCGCCCTGGCGACTGGTTCGCCGAAGATGCGCACCGAGCCGGCCGCGCGCGGGATGAGGTCCAGCGCGGCGCGGATCAGGGTGGTCTTGCCGGCGCCGTTGGGGCCGACGACGGCCATCAGAACGCCCTCCGGCACCGCCAGGTCGACGTCCCACAGCGCCGGCCGGCTGTCGAAGGCGACCGTCAGGTCTTCAATGTGCAGCGCGGGAGTCTGGTTCACTGCGCCTGGGCATCCTCCGCAAGCAACTCCTCCGGCAGGGCCGGCAGAAGCTCTTCCGGCCAGGGGGGCAGGGCCAGGCCCCAGGACTGTATGACCGTGCTGACATTTTCCGCCAGCATGCCGACGTAGGTGCCGCCAAAGTCTTCCGGCGCGCCCATGGCGTCCGAATACAGTTCGCGCAGCCCGACGCCGATGTCGTGCCCCTGGGCGGCGGCCCCCTCGCGCACGGACTCGATGGCGTTGGGCGGGACGCTGCTTTCAACAAAGAGCACGGGAATGTCGCGCTCGATCACGAAGTCCACCAGCGCCTGGACGTCCGCCACGCCGGCCTCGTCCTCGGTGCTCAGCCCCTGCAGGCCGCGCACATCCCAGCCGAAGGCCTGGCCGAAATACTGAAAGGCATCGTGGGAGGTCACCAGCACCCGCTGCTCGTCCGACACTGCGGCCATGGCCTCGCCGGCCCAGTCAAAGAGCAGATCGAGCTGATCGTTGTAGTCCGCGGCCCGCTGCGCATAGACGTCGGCGCCGGCCGGGTCGAGCAAGGCCAGCTGTTCCGCCACGTAGTCGATGCTGAGTTGCCAGTTGCGTGGATCGAACCAGAAGTGCGGGTCATCGACGTTGCTGTAGGCCTCCGACAGCGTGAAGCCGCCGATGGTGAAACCGGCCTTCTTCACGGGGTCGGACAGGGCAACCACGAGAACGTCGCGTTCGCCCAGCGCGCCCAGCACGTCGCCGAACTGGCCCTCCAGGTGCAGGCCGCTGTAGAAAATGGCGTCGGCGCGGTTCATGGCGCGAACGTCGGCTTCGGTCGGTCGATAGAGGTGCGGGTCCACACCCGCTCCCATCAGGCCGATGAGCTCGATGCGCTCAGCGGCGACAATCTCAAGGGCGTCGCGCGCCTGGGTGGTGGTGGCGACCACCAGCGGACGCGCGTCGTCCTGCGCGGCGAGGCTGCCACTGGCTGCCAGCAGGCCGGTCAGCAGCAGGACAACCGTTAAATTGCGTTTCATCGGGGTCTCCATTCGAGTTTTAGACTTGTCTAAATCTAGCGCGGGGAAGTGTCCCTGTCAAGGACTGGTTGGTCGTGTGCCCCTTTCCCACTCAGTCGCGGGAGCCCTGTCCCGGAGGTTGCGAAGGGCCCATGCAGCGAGACGGCAAGGGACTGGCTGGTGGCGCCCTCACCCCCCGGCCCCCTCTCCCTGAGGGAGAGGGGGAGAAGGGCTTACCGTATGGAATGCATGGCCAGGCCCTGTTCCGGGGGTTGAAACGGGCCCGCGCTGCGGGACGGCGGAGGAGGGTTTCATGTATACTGGCGCGGCGACCACCATGCAGGACAGGGCCCATGAGTATTCTCGTCACCGGCGCCGGCGGCTTTATCGGCCATCATCTGGTCAATGAACTGGTCGCGCGCGGCGAGCGGGTGCGCGCCGTGGACGTGAAACATCCCGAATACGCGCCCACTCAGGCCCATGAGTTCCTGCTGCTGGACCTGCGCGATCGCGAGGCTGCGGAGCGCGCCGTGGCGGACATGGACGAGGTCTACATGCTGGCGGCCAACATGGGCGGCATCGGCTTTATCGAGCGGCGCCGCGGCGAGGGCGTGGCCGCCGACATCGTGCACGACAACACGCTTATCAACCTGCTCACGCTGGAAGCCGCGCGCGCGGCCGGCGTCCAACGGGCCTTTTTCGCGTCCAGCGCCTGCATCTATCCCCAACACCTGCAGCAGGAAGCAGACGTCACGCCGTTGAAGGAGGAAGATGCCTGGCCTTCCGACCCCGAGGACGGCTACGGTCACGAGAAACTGTATGCCGAATGCCTCTGCCGCTTCTATCACGAGGACTACGGCCTCGAGACCCGCGTGGCCCGTTTTCACAACATTTATGGCCCGCTGGGCACCTGGGACGGCGGGCGGGAAAAGTCACCGGCGGCCATCGCGCGCAAGGTGGCGCTAGTGCCCGACGGCGGCGAAATCGAGGTCTGGGGCGACGGCCTGCAGACCCGCTCCTACTGCTTCGTCAGTGATTGCGTCGAGGGTATCCTGCGCCTGATGCGCTCGGACCACGCGCAGCCGCTCAACATCGGCGACGACCGCCTCGTGACCATCAACGAGCTGGTCGACATCGTGGCCAGGGTGGCGGGCAAGCGCATTCGCCGCCGCCATGACCTGACGAAGGCCCAGGGCGTGCGCGGCCGCAACAGCGACAACACCCGCTGCGAAGAGCTGTTGGGCTGGAGGCCACAGGTCAGCCTCGAACAGGGCATGGAACAGACCTACATCTGGATTGAGGACCAACTGCGTCAGGCCGGCCGCCTGGCCTGACCTCCCTGCGGAAAGGATAAATCCGTGAAAAGCGCTTTCGACATCGCCGGTCCTGCCGGGCGACGGCATCGGTCCGGAAATCATGCCGCAGGCCCTGGCCGTGTTGCAGGCAGCGGCGCACCACGCCGGCGTAAACCTGTGCTGCGAGTCCTTCCCCTGGGGCGCGGAACATTACCTGCGCCAGGGGGAGTTCATGCCGGCCGACGGACTTGCGACCCTGCGCGACTTCGACGCGATCCTCTTCGCCGCCGCAGGTCACCCGGAGGTCAGCGACGAGCGTTCGTCCTGGGAGTTCGTCTTCCAGATTCGCAAGCAGTTCCGACAGTACGCCAACCTGCGGCCGGTGCGCAGCTTCCCCGGCGTGCCCACGCCGCTGCAGGGCGACCCGGCTTTCGACATGCTCATCGTGCGCGAGAACAGCGAGGGCGAATACGCCGGTCCGGGCGGAGTGTTGCATCGGGGCCGGGAGAACGGCGTCGCCATCCAGACCACCGTGCTGACGCAGGAAGGCGTCGATCGCATCGCGCGGCATGCCTTCGAGCTGGCGCGGGGGCGGCGGCGGCACGTGACCAACGTCACCAAGTCAAACGCCATCCTGCACACCATGCGCTTTTGGGACGCGATCGTCGCCGACGTGGCGCGGGACTATCCGGACGTGGCCATGGACCTGTTGCTGGTGGATGCCGCCACCATGAAGTTCGTGCAGACGCCAGGCGCCTTCGACGTGATCGTCACGACCAACATGTACGGCGACATTCTCAGCGACCTGGGCGGCGCGCTGGCGGGCAGCGTTGGCCTTAGCAGCAGCGCCAACCTGGACCCGTCGGGCGAGTTTCCCTCCATGTACGAGCCCGTGCACGGCAGCGCGCCTGACATCGCCGGCCAGGGCATCGCCAACCCCTGCGGCCTGATCCTCTCGGCGGCGTTGATGCTGCGTGACCTGGGGCAGGGTGAGGCGGCGGGCCGCATCGATGCGGCGGTAGCGGCGGCACTGGCGGAGGGCGTACACACACGCGATCTGGGTGGCCGCGCCTCCACGGCGGAGATGGGCACGGCAGTGTTGGGGCGGCTGGAGGGGTGAGGGCGCAAGAAGGACCCGCACCAGGCTGCTCAAAAAACACCCCTCCCCGCGCGGGGGAGGGGTCCAGTATTTGGGCCTTTGATCGCCCTTACCGGTCCAGCGAGACCGCGTTGAAGGACGTCAGCTTGTCGCCCGGATGCGGCACGAAGCCACTGACCCAGGCCTGCTGGGCCGAGTACTCGTAGCCGGTGTAGAGCCAGATCCAAGGCGCCATTTCGACCAGGTGCTTCTGGAATTCTGCGAAGATCTCGTAGCGCGCGGCGGGATCGGTCTCGACCTTGCCGCGGGCCATCAGGTCGTCCAGGGTGTCGTCGATGTAGTTGGCGACCTTCTGCAGGTTGCCATCCTTCGTCCAGTAGCGCGAGTACATGGTGTGGGGGTCGGGGCGGCCGCCGTTGAGCGCCACCGCGCCGTCGAAGTCGGCCGCCAGCCAGCGGTCGATGTAGGTGCCCAGTTCCATGGACTCAATCACGACTTCCACGCCAATCTCGGCCAGCTGCGCCTGAATGGTCTGCGCCTCGGAGAGGGCCGTGGGCGGCTCGGCGTTGGCGGCGATGACGCTGATGCTGAAGCCATCGGCCAAGCCGGCTTCGGCCAGCAGGCTGCGCGCCATGTCGACGTCACGCTCGTAGCAGAAGTACTCGTCCAGCGGGACGGCGTAGGCGGCGCTGGTCAGCGGGCCCGTGACGCTGCCCTCGCCCAGTGAGGCGGTATCGAGGATCTGCTGCCGGTCGACTGCGCAGGAGAGCGCCTGACGCACGGCCAGCTGATCCAGCGGCTCGCGGCTGGCGTTCAACTGCAGCACGTGATAGGCGAGCGCCGGCACGCGGTTAAGCTGGACGCTTTCGTCACCGATGAGCAGGGTGGCGATGAGCGGGTCGTTCAGCAGGGCGAAGTCGATCTCGCCCACGCGCAGGGCGGCGAGGATGGAGGCCTCGTCCGGGATGATGCGAATCTCGACGCCATCCACGTTCGGGCCGTCGCCCCACCAGTCCGCGTTGGCGCTCAGGGTCGTCACTTCCTCTGGCGTCCACTCGTCCAGCACGAAAGCGCCGGTGCCGTTGGCGCCGGAGAAGTCACCGCTGGCGGCGGCTTCCTCGGAGATGATGGCAGCGTTGACGCTGGCCAGCGCGCCCAGCAGCGGCACGTTCGGCTCGGAGAGCGCGAAGACGACCGTGTTCGCGTCAGGCGTTTCAATGGCGCTGATGCCGGTGTAGCGGCTGCGCGCGGCGGCGGCGGTCTCCTCATCGAGGATGCGCTCGAAACTGGCGCGCACGTCGGCGGAATCCATGGCCGAGCCGTCATGGAAGGTCACGCCCTGGCGCAGGTTTAGCGTCAGGCTCGTGGCGTCCTCGTTGAAGGCCCAGCTCTCGGCCAGGGCCGGGATGATGTTCAGTTCCGCATCAAGCTCCACCAGGGGCTCATAGATGAGTTCCAGCAGGCGATGCGAGGCGAAGGCTGTCTGGGTATGGGGGTCCAGACCGGTGGTATCGGCTGAACGCGCCATCACCAGCACGTTGTCCTGCGCCAGCGCCGGCCCCAGGCCACTCAGGGCGAACAGGGTGACGAGCAGCAAAAGGACAGAAAACAGTCGTTTGGTCATGAGGGTCAGGGTCTCCCTTGGCTAAAAGTTCGGAAATCCGCGACCAGTATACAGGTCTGTCAGCGGCGCCGCGAGTGGGGGGTTTCGCGTCACAGGCGCTTCCAGAAAAGCAGTTCGTCGACGCCGGGCAACACGTATTCCGCCAGCACGCCGGCCTGGACGTAGCCGCAGCGGCGATAGAAGGACTGCGCGCGGGCGTTGTAGTCGGAGACCAGCAGCATCAGGTTCTCCTGGCCGCGGGCTCGCGCGGCTTCCTCGCAGGCCTCCAGCAGCGCCAGGCCCAGTCCCTGGCCCTGCCGGTCCGGCCGCACGCAGATCAGACGCAGATAGGCGCCGCGGCCCAGGCCGGCCCGCGGCTGGGTCCAGGCCAGCGCGCAGCAGGGCGCCCCCGGGGCGTCCACCGTGCGCAGGATGTCGCCTGTCGGAAGCGCCGTGCGCAGCGCCAGTTCAAGGACCCCGTCATCCAGTTGATAACGCCGCATCAGTGGCTCCTGCGGCAACCATTGCATCAGTTGCGGCAGGTCATCGGGGCGCAGCGGGCGCGTCTTCACAGGCGTCTCCAAATCACAGCGGCCACCAGTTTAGCGAATGCCGCTATCTCTGACAGAGCCGGACGCCCCGTGTTATGCTGGCGTCGATGATCCCCACGATCGACCTGGACGCAGGGCTATTTCGCCGCTACGACATCCGCGGGCCGGCGGAAGGGCCGCAGGCCCCGCTCAGTGCCGAGGCCGCCCGCCTGGTGGGTCGCGCCGGCGGCACACTGCTGCGTCGGGAATACGGCGTCGCCCGGGTCGTGGTCGGCCATGACAACCGTCTGTCCTCGGCCGTGCTGCACGCCGCCGCCCGCGACGGTCTGCTGGACAGCGGCTGCGAGGTGCTGGACATCGGCCTCACGCCGACGCCCCTGCTGTACCACCGCGTCGCGCAGGAGGGCGACGGCGCCGGTCTGATGGTCACCGGCAGTCACCTGCCCCCGGCATACAACGGCTTCAAGCTGGCGCTCGGGGCGCAAAGCCTTTACGGCGAGCAGTTGCAGGCCCTGCGCCGCCTCATTGAGGGCAATGATTTTGACAGCGGCGCAGGCAAGCTGCAGCGGTGCCGGGGGGAAGCGCTCTACGGGGCCTATATCGCGGACCAGACGCGGCGAATCGTGTCATCGCGGGCGCTGCGCGTCGTCGTCGACGCCGGCAACGGCACGGCCGGCCTGATCGCAGCGGACCTGCTGCACGCCCTCGGCCACGACCTGATCGAGTGCCTTTTCTGCGAACCTGACGGTCGCTATCCCAACCACCAGCCGGACCCCGGCGACCCGCGCACCCTGGCGACGCTCTGCGCCGCCGTACCGCGCCTCGGCGCCGACGTCGGGCTGGCCTTCGATGGCGACGCCGACCGCCTCGGTATCGTCGACGGGCGCGGCCGCATCGTCGCGCCGGACCGCGCCCTGACCCTGCTGGGGCTCGATCTGTTGAAACGTCACCCGGGAGCGCGCTTGCTGGCGGACGTCTCCTGCAGCCAGGTGTTTCTCGACGAACTGCGCCGCGCCGGCGGTCAGCCCACGTTCTGCGCTACCGGCCACGCGCTGGTCAAGCAGCGCATGGCGGAAAGCGGCGCGCTGCTGGGCGGCGAGATCAGCGGTCACTTTTTCTGCGCGGAAGACTACTACGGCTTCGACGACGCCTTCCACGCCGCCGGCCGTCTGCTGCAGTTGCTGGCCGCCAGCGACTCGACGCTGGCCGAACTGGACGATGCGCTGCCGCGACCGTTCGTCAGCCCGCTCTACCGGCCGCACTGTCCGCCGGAGACGGGGCGCCGGCTGCTGGCGGCCCTGCGCGAGCGTCTGGCAGGGGAGGGGGAGTTGCTCGACATCGACGGCCTGCGCCTGCAACTGGACGACGCCTGGGGCCTGGCGCGCCTGAGCAACACCGAGCCGGTCATCAGTTTGCGTTTTGAAGGACGCACGACGGAAGCCTTGGCGGCCTGCCGGGCGCGCTTCGCCGCCGTGCTGGACGAGGTGGCGGGAATCCGGCTGGAGGGCAGCGCCTGATGGAGGGCGTCATCCTCGCGGCGGGCCGGGGCACGCGCATGCGCGACCTGACGGCAAGCACCCCCAAACCCCTGCTGGAAGTCCAGGGAAGACCCATCCTCGAGTGGTCGCTGCGCGCCCTGCGCCCCGCGGTCGGGCGCGTGCTGGTGGTCACGGGCTACCTGGGCGGGCAGATCGCCGCCACCATGGCGCAGCAGGACATATTCAGCGACTACGCCCTCGTCGAGCAGGGCGAGCAACTGGGCACGGGCCACGCCCTGCGCGCCTGCCGCGACGCGTTGACGGAGCCGGATTTCCTGGTCATCAACGGCGACGACCTTTTCCACGCGCCATCGTTGCGCCGACTCGCGGACACAGCCGCAGGCGTGCTTTCCGTGCAGCGTCAGGACGGCTCAGAGTACGGTGTGCTGCTGAAGAACCGGGACGGCCATCTGCTGCGCCTGCACGAAAAGCCGCCACGCGGTCTCTATCCGCCGCCCGTGCAGGTCTACGTCGGCGCTTGCCGCCTGACCCGCGATGTCCTCGACCTTCCGCTACGACTGCATCCGCAGCGCCGCGAATATGAACTGACGCAACTGGTCACGGACCATGCGCAGGCGCAGCCCGTCTCAATCGTCGAGGCGGACTTCTGGTTCCCGCTGGGCACGCCGGAGGACCTGGCCGCGGCCCAGTCGCTGGACCTGGAAGGGCTGATGTTCGCATGAACATGGCCGAGGCAATCGCCGGGGCCCTGCACGAGGCAGGCATACGACGCGTCTACGGCCTGCCCGGCGGCGAGAACGTGGAAGTGCTGGAGGCCCTGCGCCGCATCGGCATGGACTTCGTGCTGGTGCACAACGAGAGTTCCGCACTTTACATGGCCGCCGCCGCCGCGCGTCTGGAGGGCCGACCCGGCGTCTGCCTGACGACCCTGGGGCCGGGCCTGGCC
>CBDCQL010000001.1:0-687255 GCA_965220615.1 Phototrophicaceae bacterium | reverse complement strand
TCATAGTTATTGGTTATTGGTTATTCAGATTGTTACAAATTGTAACATCGTAAATACTTGCTCGTCTATTTACCTATTCACTTATCACTTTATGTATAATTCTTTTATATTTCAGATTGTACTATCAGGATCTACACTTTCATTGGAGTATATGTCATAATGTTGTGCTGCTTCTCTACATTAGTTGAGTCTTTAGTTACGGACACAGATGTAAATGACAAAATGATTAATTTTATAGTCTATTTCATCATTACATCATTTCATATTGATGGATTAATACAACAGAAGAAGAAAAAAGACAAGAAAATGTCTAGTTAATCAGATTCTTTTATTCATATTGACGGATTAATACAACAGAAGAAGAAAAAAAACAAGAAAACGTCTAATTAATGAGATTCTTTTATTTATTTATATCTAATTATATATTTGTATCTAATGTATCCAAACTTTTTTATAACAATAAACGTAACAATAAAAGACTATCAAAATGACATAAGAGTTACGCGTTCAATTAATCTAAATTTTTCTAAATGCATATGTTGTACTTTCTTGTATTAGACCAAAAATCTTAAAAATTATGTACAAACCTGTACAGGGACACTTTAAATATAAAGGGTTAAGTATAAAATAGTCTCAAGAGAAAACCACTTTCATGTTCATAGCGTTAGACATAGAAGCAATCCATCAAACGCTTCCCATTCCAATGAAGGTTCACAACATTTTTATATAAATCATGACTCTTGAATACAATTTGGTTCAATACAAACCTTTTAATCATCACGCCAAAATATTACAAGCATATCTGAACTATATCTAAGATCATCTAACACATGAAAATTAAGACAGTGTCCTAATCGACACTACAAATATCAAAAGATACAATAGAACCAATTCTTGCTAGAGGGGATATATGCAACTTAGGCTCCCAAACACTCCAATGAACAGAGGTGCAAGTGAACAGATATACTCTAGGGGTTACATGGCAGTGTGTGCAAGTGTGTGTGTGCAGTGTATGGACAGCAATAGAGGGCACTGCCCGACCGTCCTCCGACCCTCTATTGCTGAACTATGGGTAACATGTGTTGATGTAGTTAAGAAAAAAAAGTAAAAATTGAGGACATTGTGTCCTGTCATTTATCTACACTTTAAGTCCCTACTCCAGAAAAATACCTGAAAAAAAGATTTCTACCATGTAACCCCTGATTTGAAATCTGCCACTGCACATGATCAATTGGAGTGTAGGAAGTTGAAGTGACATTATCCCCATCTAGAAAGATCATGAAAATGATAATACATACACATAATACATTTAAGACTAATGTCTTGATGACAGAGCACACAAAGAACAACTGTTACATTATATCTCGTTAAGTTTTCACCATCATGAGTATCACTACTTCTGAGAAGTTAATAAAAGTTTCTGCCGTTACAAAAAACTACGTCTATTCAACAGAAATATTATTATACAAAAATTGTTATAAACTTTATGTTACTCTACTGCAAAAACAGTCATGACTCTATACCATCACGATTTGTTTAGTCTCACATCACATGCCTATACCATCACGACGAGAATCAAGGATACTATAGATGTCCGAGGTGAGAAAAATTAGAGATAGCTTATTATAATTTAATATTAAGAATTATATAAAGTTTACTTTCTACTTTGCATAATTTCCATAATTTTACTTTTTTTTAGACATTTAATACAAGATGACACACAGTTATTTACCCCGCTAAAATTACTCCCATAGTCCCAAACAATTTCTTCATCTTCTTAATTTTTTCTTTTGGCCCCAAACAAAATATCCAGTTTGTTCAACTTGGACAAATATATCTTTGGCTCTACATTTGCATGAACAGACGAATGATTCAGAAGCTGGCCGAGAGTTTTTTCCTTGCCCGGGTCAAAATTTACGAATACTTTAACAGAAGCTCCATCGCAAGTCTTCTCCCTTAATTCCACTCAATAATTGCATTGTTCATCATAAGGTAGCATGTGTTTTTCTGCATAACTTTCTGTCACATTCAAACCACTGTAGTTGCAAATAATGCTCTCTCTGCTAAAAGTCTTCGTTGAAAAAACTCCCCTCCCCTCTGCAAGGCCGGGTACTACTTTTACACCTTCCCAACTTTGAAAGTCACATTTTTCTTTGTATTGGTCGAGAATATATTTCCTTTGCGGAAACATGACCACACTGAAAAAATATAAATAATAAATGCACCTAATTTAATACTAAGAGTCTGACTGAAAAAATATAAACTAATAACTTTACCTAATTAAGTACCAAAAGTATGCTTATTGATGCAAAACATGATGGTAAAAAGTACTCCTAAACTTAAATTTTATTTCTCACCGTGATGGTAAATGTAACTTTTCAATGTGATGGTAAAATGAGTACTACTAAACTAAAAAGTCACTTAAACTTTTAAATTTCCACTCAATATACAGGCACTCACTTTTTTGATTTCTTCCCCTTGTTTTTTTTACGAGTGATTATCGTCCACTCCTCGCTGCTGTCTGACTCCATGCCATTTGATCTGACTTTAGTCCTGTAGCAGATACATCGCTGTCACTATGTACAGATGCACTTTTGTCACTGATAATGGATCCCGTTACTGCTTTAACACACTTTTTGTGTATTGTTTTTGCGTCCAATTCTTCTTGGTTTCTTAATCGGTATTCCTCCATAGACATCGACATCGGAGTACTTTCGCATAAAGTATGTTTCAATTCATTTAAAGCCTTCAGTTTGGCCAAACTCAGATTGTCTTCTTCTTCTGATTCTACATCAGAAGAATTAACTTTACACAATTTATCCGAAGATTCTAAAGGAGGATTACCACTCTGTCCTTCTTTTTTTTTCCTCATGTCCTTCAAGTGCATAATACTTGCTGACAGTCTCTTCTGCAAGAGTTTCAATTATCTCATCTGCAAGATTATTAATTATATCTGTAAAATCTGTGTCTCCATCCGTTTGATTTTCCACATCACTATCAATATCACTGAACAAATTTTCTCTATCTGTCATTTCAGATTTAGCATCAAGATTAGCTTTACTTTCATCAATATTCTCACGATCAACACAATATTTGGTTTGTTCACCTGATTCGCCATCTTATGTCATACCTTGCTTTACCACATCACCTTCAAGCTCCACTGTCTTTTCTCAAACACCATTTGCCATTTCTGCCGTTTCATCAGGACTTTTATCATGATCACTATTTGTGATATGTTGACCTTGTTTAACAGCATCTGACTCTTTTTCAGCACAGCTATTATTTCCTTTTTTTGCCATTTCATCAACACTGTTGTTATCATCACAATTTTGGATTGGTTCAGCTAATGCGCCATCAGACACCCCTTCTGTTTCACCAACACCATTTCCCATTTGTGAGGTTTCATGAACACTTTGGTCATCATCATGCAGATTTGAGATTTGTTCACCTGATGCCCCACCAGACACAACTTCTTTTCCAACATCCGACTCTTTTTCACAAATACTATTTCCTGTTTCTGCCATTTCTTCAACACTCTGGGCATCATCACAATTTTTGAGTTGTTCAGCTGATGCGCCATCAGAAACCCCTTCTGTTTCACCAACACCAGTTACTGTTATTTGTTCACCTGATGCGTTACCATCACCATTTCCGAAATTTTCACATGGACATTCAGGCATGACCCCTTGTTTTACATTATCTTCACCATGGACTGATTTTTCACCAACACTATTTCTTTTTTCTCCACGATTTTATGAGCTTTGGTTTGTAGGACTACCCTTGGATTTCCTCTGAAAAAATTTAAAGTTAATAATATTATGAAAGAATGTGTAGAACTAAAATAATATCGTAATGTGGATTGTCTAATTTAAAAAATAAAAATTTGAAAACACTATTATTTTATTTGTTTTGTTTTGGGATATTCGATTTAATGTGTATACCTGTTGATTAGAGGAACTATGTGATTATAATTTATTGGTAGCCTCTCCCCTTCATTGTCAGTGTCTTCAGGCTCTTGAACACAACTTGTCCACAAAAGACCGAGCTCTTTATCTCTCATTGTTGTTATGTTGCGAGGCCAAAACTCTCTGTGGTGGTCTACTCTCACATCTGATCGAATATGCTTAGATGGAAACACCATTGTTATTTTTGAATTTAGTACATTTGCAGCCGAATGAAACTGCCAAAGTCCACAATACTCCCAAAGATTCCTAACTCTTAAGACATCTTCCCGAAATACCGACTGAATCCCTTGGAGAGTTGCATCACGATTCCCTACCTCCTTTACTCCACTGTATGCGCAATAATAGGAAGCGATATTTGAGCATCTTCTGTGAAGATGTGAAGCATTTCTCATCAGATAGTTATGGTCAGTATAATGTACTACATTCATTACTGAATCCATAACTATTCTGCAACAAATTTGTAAATGATGTTCTTGAGACCCAAATACAAGCCTACTGATTGACCTGCAAAAGCAATTTCTGTCCACGCCAGTAATTACTGCATGGTGACACAAAAATCATTGTGGAGTGTCTGCCGGAAAGAATTTCATTGCCACATTGTCAATGGTATCTCCTGAAAGAGATTTGTCCCCACCAAATCTGTCAGGAAGGGGAGGCTCTTTGTTCAACTCATTTTCAGCAATCAATTTCAGTTCATGAAAGCTTTTGCTTTGCAAAAGCTTTCTGTGGACGAGATTCCAATCGTATACACATTCAGGGAATCAGTACTTTTGAGAATAGGTGATAATTCCAACTCTTTTGATTTTGGCATTGATGGTCTAATAGGGGTACTACTTTTGATCCCATTTTTCTTTTGTAGTTTAGCGCTCTTGACATTCCTCTTACCACTTAAAGACATTGTCTTTGTAAATGCATGTGGTGACAAAGGCATGACGCCAGGTTCTCTGTAGTTACTGACTATCTTAACTTCTTTACATTCTTTTGACTCCCATCTTTCATAATCATCCAAGTCCCACTCTTCTTTCCCATTTTCGCATCTCAACACTTTATTTTGGTGAACCCTCGATCTAGTTCTCTGACCAATGGGTGAAGAATCACACCAACCTTTTAGTCCATCCTTTATGTGCATTAATGGTATATCATATTCATAGTCTGAATCCTCAGAGTCAGATTCATTCACACTAATTGCCTTCTTTGTAATCTTTCTGTTTTTGGCAGTGTTTTGCATTTTAGTAGTTAAGTCACGATTTTTAGTGGTGTCAGAGAAACAGAAATTTTGAGGCTTTGGTCTGAACATATGCTTCTTCACATATTTGAACTCAATTGAGTAACCTTCCCAGAGCTTGTTTTTGAAATTTTCTTTGATTGCATGATTCTTATACAGTGATGTTCATGCAAAAGGTTGGACTAGGGCAGTATTTCTGCATTCACCTTTCTCGTTGTGAAAGCAGATTTCACAGAAACAGCTTGATTCCCGAACTTCAATTATTCCAGGAACACCAGCATTGCATACAGAGTGCAAACTCTGTGTGCCTTCGACAGTTTCACTAGATGTTGTGTCATCGCGCAATATATTACTGACTTCAAAGTAATGACGCTGCCAATTGCAACACATTCCAGACTTGTCATTGTCTACAGTTAATTTTAGCTCACAGTAACGTACAATTACGCTTGCGTCACCAAATTCTTGACTGCCAGACCTAACTACTGCATCAATGTGCATACTGAGATGTCCTATGGCCCCATCAGCTTCGGGCACAGAAGTAGGACCTCATGACAGGAATTTCCTGTTTGGATACTGCATCAAACACCTTGCAGGATTTATATTGTGTTCCACAGTTGTCTGACCACATGACAAGGTGCTTTACAGGAATCTTTTTTCCCTTGAGATGAGCCAACGCTTTGTCAATGAATGAAGTCACGGCAAAACTGTCATGCTTCAAGTCAGAAGACAATATCATCACTTCATCTCTCACTAAGTGACCACATTTCTCAGGCCACAGGTAGTAGACTACAATGGGATGTAACGTAGTTTGGTTTCGACACCAAAATGCCCTGTGGATTTCATCTCGTCAATGGTGTGAATAATTTGTAGCTAAATCCATCACGAACAGCACGTCACCATACTTCAGCTGCTTTTTGCACTCATCGAACTGGAAAGCTTGCCATCGAAAGTGAAATAGGTGTATAGAGATTTGGCTGAGTGACATGATAAATAAAGTAAGTAATTGGGCAAGAGTCCCCCTGTACCTCACTTTATCCAAAATTTTTCTTTTCTTGTCCTGCTTTTTATTTGGCATGCTGCCTGTATCGTTTTTCGAATGCTCTTTTTTTATTACACCATGATTTACGACTCTATCAACACACTCCTTATTTGGTGACTTTTGTGCACCTTCGTTAGCATTATTCTCACCCACAATGACATTCTGCCATTGGTGCCAGGTCACCTCTTGGTCCCAATTGATTTCTGGATTATGCCTATGTATCAATTCCTGGTAATTAATTGTGCTGCATTTCTTGCACTGACGAAAAATACAGTCATGATTGTGATCTGTAATCAATTCCTCATTGCGGAATTCTAATTTCCTACTGCTTTTAATTTTGTTCTTTGTGGTTGAATCACTTTCATTATTCTCTAGCTTGCAATATGAATTCAAGACGTTCTCCGTTATTCTTCTCTTGACATCCTTTACTTTCCCAACAATAAATGCATTGACTATCAAACTATTGTTTACGCATTCTGCACATTGGGTGTCTTTAAATGGGATCTTCTTTCTAATGCGAAACTTTCCCTTCAGATATCTGTACACAGAGCTCTGAGACAGGACAGCAAAGCCCAGTTTCATTTGCTCTCTGGCATATGAATCGTATGCTACAGCCAATGATGTACGATCGCGGGCGACGGAGGGCAGGCCCAGCGTCTGCAGCAGTTCCCGCGTGGGCGCCGGGTCACGTCCCCGGTCGTCAGGCAGGCGCGGCTGACCCCGCAGTTTGCGCAGGGAGTGGAAGACCCAGGTGACGGCCTCCGCCTCGCTCGCGAAGGCGCTCATGATGGCGGGTCCGCTAGCGTCTGCGGGAAGGCGCGGGACGTCGCAGGGCGAAGAACCAGATGAGCGCGCCCAGGGCCAGCATGGCGACCACCACCAGCAACGCGCCCAGCAGCGACAGGACGACGCGGGGCAGCAACTGTGTCTGGTCGTTGGCTTCCCGGGTCGACGACGCGGCCGGCGCCGGGGGTTGCTGCGGCGCAGCGTAGTCGACCAGCGTGGGCGCCCCGCCGTCCTCAACGCGGCGCGTGAAGATGACGCCGCCACCGGCCTGACGCAGGCTGTCGCTCACCAGCAGGGTGTATTCGCCGGATTGCAAAAACTGGAAGCAGACCACGCCCTGCGCCGCCAATGGCGAATTGTCCAGCTGGCCGCTGGCGACCACCAGACCATCCGCGTCGCGCAGGTCGGCGCTGACTCCCGCCGTCAGTGGCGGTTCGCCCGGGTCGAGAGTCCCGTTGCCGTTGCGGTCCTCAAAGGAACGCAGGCAGAACTGTCCGCCACCATCCTGCGCCGGCAGCGAAGTCACGGCCGTCAGCAGCAGCAACCCCGCCAGCAGGGGAGAAATCCGGGAGACGAAATGGACGCGCACGTCAACGACGCCGCAGCGACAGCGTCAGGGCGCCTCCGGCGATCAGGACCAGCCCCGCCATGCCGAAGGCGACGTAACCCAGGTTGGCAAACAGGATGTCCAGCGGCCCTGCGGTGCTGTCCGGAACGATGTCGTCGCTGAAGACGTGCACCTCGTCCGGCGCCGGCGCCACAGGCGGCTGCAGGCCCGCGGCCGCGCCAACCGCGACATCCAGGCGCGCGCCAGTGGGCAGGTCCAACTGCAATTGCCCGGGCGCCGTCAGCCCGTAACCCTCGGGCGCAATGATCTCCAGCAGCCAGGCACCACCCTCCAGGTCCTCAAAACAACTGACCTCCTCGCCGGTGGCCATGCGGGCCGGGTCACCGGCGCCGATCAACTGCAGCAGACCGCTGGCCAGGGCAATCTCGTCCGGCTCGCGCAGGCGGTTGCGGTTGACGTCGTCGAACAGCGTCACGCAGACGCTGGCGCGCATGGCCAGCGGGTCCATGGCGGGCAGGGCTGCGACGGAGACTGGCGCGGGCGCGAGGTCTGCGGCGGCGTCGGCGGTAGCGGCCCGGCGTGAACCCGGACGGGCGCCACTGTCGACGACGCGTTCCGGCGCGGACTCGGGGGCCGCCTCTGCCGGCGCTTCATCCTCCGCGGCGGCGCGCTCCTCCGGCGCGCTGCTGCCGCCGGCGCGGCGCACGAGGATACGCTGGCCAACACTAATAATGCGCGGGTTGGTGATTTCAGGGTTGAGCGCGAGCAACTCGGGGCGCGTCAGGTCGTAGGCGACGGCAATACTGTCGATGGTGTTGCCGGGCCGCACGACGTGCACGAGGGAGCCATCATCTTCCGCCCGCTGGGGCGCCACAAAGGGCACCTGGGGCGGCACTGTGGGCGCCGGCGCGGCCGCTTCAACGACGGCCACCGCGCTACCCGGGCCACCACCAACGAGTGAAACGTTGTCCCAGTAGGTCTTGTTGAGCTCGGCGACACTTGCCTGGGTCGAATACAGGAAAAGCGTCGCGGTCGGGCCGGTGACCGTCGCGTTGACCGAGACCTCCAGCCACTTGTCATGCGGCTGCGACCAGTTCGACCAGACGATGTCGGGCGTCGTTGGGATTGTTGCCGCCGTTGGGGTCAACGCCGATGCGCGTCTGCGAGCCGGATTCGATGGCCGAACCACAGTTTCCCCTGCCGCCATGGTTGCAGGCCCGGACATGCGACCAGGCGCTGGCCGTCACGTTGCTGTTCGCCGCCACACCGACTTGCTGATAGACGGCGACGGTGCAGGTGACGTAGCCGCAATCGATCGCCAGGGCGCGGCTGCCCTCCTGCGGGTTGGGGCCGGGACCGGGATGTGGCTGGATATCCACCTTGTCGTCGCGGTTGTAGTAATCATTGGCATTGCCGCTGTGGGGATGCAACCAGACGTTCCAGCCGCCCGGCACCCGAATGGGCTTTTCGCCCTCGCGGATACTAATGTAGTTTCCCTGCATGCCAGGGTTCTGCAACAACTGTTCCTGGGCGAGCAGTGGCAGCGCCTGCAACAGGCAATACAGGAGCAACAGGGGCGTCAATCGCTGCATTGCTTGCACTCCATTCCGGGGGCGGGGGGCGGCAACTGATCTCCGCCCGACCCTGTAGCGAGTATAATACAGGCAGGGTGGCGCGGCAATGCGGCGTCGCCCGGCCCGCCACTAACCAAAGCCGGCGTTTCAGACGATGAACATTCTGCACCTTACGCCCTACCATGCCCCGGCCTGGGCCTACGGCGGCGTACCGCGCGCGGTGGAGGGCCTGGCGCGCGCGCAGCGACGCCGCGGCCACGGCGTCACCGTGTTGACGAGCGATTCCCTGGCCGCCGGTCAGCGCCACCCCGGCCTCGCCGACGAACTCTGCGACGGCATACGCGTGCTGCGCGTCCCCAACGCGCTGCCCTGGCTGCGCGACCGTTTCAATCTCTCCACGACGCTGCGCATGCGGACGCTGGCGCGCGAGCTCTTGCCGCAGATGGACGTCCTCCACTGTCACGAACTGCGTACCCTGGAGAATCTGCTGGTGACGCCGCTGGCGCAGGCAGTCGGGCTGCCGCTGGTGCTCTCACCCCACGGCACGCTCAGCCACGCCACCGGTCGCGGCCGTTTCAAGGCGCTCTGGGACCGCGTCGCCGGGCCGGGCCTCGCGCAGCGCTTCAGCCACGTCATCGCCCTGACGGAGGCTGAAGTTGCCGAGTTGCGCGTATTCTGGCCCGCCGACACGCCTGTCAGCATCATTCCCAACGGCATCGACCCGGGAGAATTCGCCGACCTGGGAGACGGCGGTGCCTTTCGTGAGACCTGGCGGACGGGCGCCGGCCCGCTGTGTCTGTTCATGGGTCGCCTGCACGAACGCAAGGGCCTGCAGGCGCTGGTCGAGGCCTTTCGCAGGACAGGGCGCCCGGACGCCAGACTGGTCATCGCCGGGCCGGACGAGGGCATGCGCGCCCGTCTCGAAGCCCTGCAGGATGGACGCCTGCTGTTCACCGGCCTGCTGACCGGCCAGGGTCGCCTGGACGCCCTGGCCGCAGCGGACCTGCTGGCGCTGCCCGCCCGTGGCGAGGGCCTGCCCATGGCGGCGCTGGAAGCCATGGGCGCCGGCCTGCCGCTGGTCCTGGCGCCAGGCTGCAACCTGCCCCAGGCCGTGAGTCGCGGTGCGGCGCTGGAAGTGCCGCCGCAGCCCGCCCCGCTGGCGCAGGCGCTTGAACGTCTTCTGGCGGACTCCTCGCTGCGGGCGCAGATGGGGCGCCAGGGGCGCGCCCTGGTCAACGAGTGCTTCACCTGGGAGCGTAGCGCCCGATGCTGCGAGGCTGTCTACCGCACGCTGATATCCGGGCGACAGCAGCCTGTGTTATAGTTCCTTCACTCGCATGGGAAGCTGCGGGTGCTGCCATGGTCGACAACGACGAAATCGAATATTACGACGACGACGACATCCGTGACCAGATCCCCGATGACGACGGGACAGGACGAGGGGGAAGGGGGAACGGCCAGCGCCGCCGACTCCGGTAAGGCCGCTGCAGACCTCGTCACGCCAGCCCGCCGCCCGACCGCCGGCGCGGCCGCCTCGCCCCGTGCCCCGTCGGCCGCAGGGTGGGCCGCCTCCCGGGCCCGCTGCGCAATTCTCGTCGGGGCCGCCCGCGGGTTCGCCGCCGCGCAGGGCAAGGCGTACACCCGCCAGTTCGTCACCTCCGCCACAGGACTGGCCCGCGGCCAGTGAGTCGGAGTACCAGCCCCGCATCGTACACAGTCGACCGGGTGAACCCCTGCGCGACGTCTCTCCGCCGCAAACGGCGCCGACGCCTGACGCGGATCCGCCGGGCCGTCTCGCCCGCCTGCTGCGCCGCGGCCGGCAACAGGGTTCGCAGCCCGCGGCGCCGCGGCCAGGCCCCCTGCAGGCCCTGCGCGCCCGTCTGCCCGAGGTCGGCGCGCCCGACCTCCTGGGCGATCTGGCGGGTCGCGCTCGCGGCGCCTGGCGTCTGCCCCTGCCCGGCCGCCGGGAACAGGAGCCGGCGCGGCCGGCCGGCGGCTCGCGCAAGCGGCGCCGCAACAACAGCAAGGCGCCCCGACTCGGCGGCAGCGGCCTGACGCTGGACAACAAGCTGGACATTCTCGGCGTCTTGCTGGTGCTGGCCTCGCTGGCGCTTTTCCTCAGCAGCCTCTCCACCATCCGCGGCCAGTTGACCCAGGTCGTCAACACCTTCCTCGGCAACTTCTTCGGCTGGGGCGCGCTCGCCGTGCCCCTGCTGTTCTTCGCCATCGGCGCCTGGCTGATCGTCCGTCACTTCGGCAGCGAGGCCCCGGTCGTCAATCCCCTGCGCGTGGCTGGCGGGGCCCTGTTTTTTGTCGGTCTGCTGCTTCTTTTCCAGTTTGTGGACAGCTTCAACCCGGGCTACTCCACCATCGACCTCTCCGATCCCGTGCGCCTGCGCCTGCAACTGGAGCTCTCGTGGAACGCGGGCCGCGGCGGCGGTTATGCCGGCGCGGAACTCTACTATCTGCTGGTCACCGGCCTCGGCGAGGTCGGCATGCTGGTCAGCACGACGGGCCTGCTGCTGATCGGCGCCATGTTCGCCCTGCGAATCTCGGTGGCGGACCTTGCCGCCCTGGCCAGCCGCGGCTGGCGGCGCCTGAAGAAGGTCCGCGAGCGCCGCGCGCGGCAGCGGGAGGAGCAGCGACAAATAGCCCGCGCGGCGGCCCTTCAGGCAAGGGCAACCAGCGCCGTCGCAGAGGATGAGGGACCGCGTTCGATCCCGATTACGATGGGCGGCCGCACCGTAAAGGCCGTGGTGAGCGAGCAGGAATCGGGCACCTCCGTCCGGTCGGGACTGCGCACCCTGACACCGCGGCTGCGTGCCGGGATTGCGGCGGTCGTTGCCGCGCGCAGGGGCGCCGGCGAGCCCGCCCGACTTCCCGACAGCCCGGCCTCACCCGCGCCGGCTGCCGACAGGGAGAACATGGCGCCGCCACAGGGTGACATGCCATCCTCCGCGCCGGCGTCGCCCTACACGGAAGCGCCGCCTGCGCCCATGCCGGCCGGGCCCGGGCCGCCCCTTCATACTGACTTCCCGGCTGCGACGCCAGAAACGCTGACAGCGGGGCCCGTCACTGCGCCGACGGATGAGGAGGATGAATCGCTGCCACCCGCGAGGCAACAACCCGTTGCGGCGGAGGCCACGCCATCAGCGGCCGTGGAGGAAACGCCGCCGCGGATTCCGCCCTCGCCAACCTCGATGCGCCCCACCCTGGCCGCCGCGCCGCGCCGCCGGAAGCACGACTGGCAACTGCCGGACCTGCGCAGCCTGCTCAATGTCGGTTCCGAATCCGACCTGGACCGCGAGATTCTGCTGGGCCGCGCGCGCACCATTGAGGAGACCCTGCAAAGCTTCGGTTCGCCCGGCCGCGTCGTGGAAGTCAACACCGGCCCGGTCATCACCCAGTTCGGCGTCGAGCCAGACTATCTGCTGACGCGCGCCGGCAAGAAGACCCGCGTCAAGGTCGGCGCCATCGCCCAGCTGGACAAGGACCTGCAGCTGGCGCTGGGCGCGAAGACGATCCGCATTGAGGCGCCGGTGCCGGGCAAGGGCTATGTCGGCATCGAGGTACCCAACGCCCAGGCCGCCGTCGTCAGCCTGCGCGACGTGATGGAATCCGAACCCTTCCGCGAGCTTCAGGAAGAGGCCGCGCTGGCCATCGGCCTCGGCCAGAGCGTGGACGGCACGCCCGTCGCGGCGGACCTGGCCAGCATGCCGCATTTGCTCATCGCCGGCACCACCGGCTCCGGCAAGTCCGTGCTGGTCAACGCCATCATCGTCAGCCTGCTGGTCAACAACACGCCCGACAGGCTGCGCTTCATCATGGTCGACCCCAAGCGCGTGGAACTGACCAGCTACAACGGCGTGCCGCATCTGGTGGCGCCGGTAGTCGTCGACCTCGAGCGCACCCTGGGCGTGCTCAAGTGGGTCACGCGCGAAATGGACGAGCGCTATCGTCGTTTCAGCGAGGCCGGCGCGCGCAATATCGAAGACTACAACCGCCACCTCAACGGCGACCTGGAGCGCATGCCCTACATCGTCGTCGTCATCGACGAACTGGCGGACCTGATGATGCTGGCGCCGGACGAGACCGAGCGCGTCATCACGCGCATCGCGGCCCTCGCGCGCGCCACCGGCATCCACCTCGTCATCGCCACCCAGCGCCCCTCGGTGGACGTCGTCACCGGCCTGATCAAGGCCAACTTCCCGGCGCGCATCGCCTTCGCCGTGGCCGGCGGCGTGGACAGTCGCGTCATCCTCGACCAGCCGGGCGCCGAGCGTCTGCTGGGCAAGGGCGACATGCTCTATCTCAGCGGCAGTGCACCGGCCGCCGCCAGGCTGCAGGGCGTGCTGGTCTCGCCGGAAGAAGTCGACAACGTCACCGGCTACTGGAAGCGTCAGGCGCTGGACGAGCCCGCCGCGGCGCCGCTGCCGGACGAGGACTCGGGCGACGACGACGCGCCTGCGGAATCGCCCCTGGCGGACATGCCGCCCCTGCCTTCACCGGCGCCGGACGCCGGGGCGAGAGCGGCGGCCTCGCAGCAGGCCCACCTGGCATTCCCCGATTTCAGCGCCTGGAATGAGGAAAAGGGCGTCGAACTGCACGAACGCGTCACCGACGAACGCGACGAACTATACGAGCAGGCGGTGGAGATGGTGCGACGCCTGAACAAGGCCTCGGTCTCGCTGCTGCAGCGGCGCATGCGCATCGGCTACACTCGCGCCGCGCGCCTGATCGACATGATGGAGGACGAGGGCGTCATCGGCCCGGCCCAGGACGGCAGCAAGCCGCGCGAGGTCCTGCCGGAGTGAGATGGATTTCAAACGGGGAACCGGTCGTGTTAGACTGACCCCTGACGTTGCAGAGACTTGATAACCGGCATGAGTCGCAAGGCAGACAACCTGGCCACATTGCAGCTTTTCAGGGATGAAACGGACCCGGGTACGCCTGAAACCGCGCCTGAAGGGGCCGTCACTATAGGGCAAGCGGTCCTGGCCTGTGAGGACAACCTGGTATTCATGCGTGGCCTGCCCGACGGCATGTTCAAGCTGATCGTCACCTCCCCGCCTTACAACCTTGGCAAGGAATACGAGACACGCAGCCCGCTGGATGCGTATCTGAAAGCCCAGGAACGCGTGATTCGCGAGTGCGTGCGCCTCCTGCATCCCAAGGGGTCCATCTGCTGGCAGGTTGGCAACTACGTCAACAACGGGGAAATCGTCCCGCTGGATGCAGTCCTCTACCCCCTGTTTCGCAACGCCGGGCTACGCCTGCGCAACCGCATTGTCTGGCACTTTGGACACGGCCTGCACTCCTCCAAACGCCTGTCCGGCCGTTACGAAACCATCAACTGGTGGACGAAGGGCGACGACTACACCTGGAATCTGGACCCGATCCGGGTCCCGTCGAAATACCCCCAAAAGCGGCATTTCAAGGGGCCGAAGATCGGTCAACTCTCCGGGAACCCGAAGGGCAAAAACCCGAGCGACGTCTGGGAATTCCCGAACGTCAAGAGCAACCACGTCGAGAAGACCATTCACCCCTGCCAGTTCCCGGTTGAACTCGTGGAGCGTCTGGTACTCTCCATGACGGACGAAGGGGATGCAGTTCTCGACCCCTACATGGGCGTCGGATCCACAGTAATCGCTGCCCTGATGCACGGACGCATGGCCTGGGGCTGTGACATCGTCGCCGATTACGTGGAGATCGCGCGTGAACGTGTGCGGCAGCTCCGCGCCGGAACCTTGCGTACGCGACCGATGGGCAAGCCCGTCTACGACCCCGCGCAACCCAACGGCGGACACTGATGCAAATCAGGGCTCGCTACTCTCACCTGAACGGTGAGGAGTACCTGCTCGTACACCGCAGGCAATTGTGGCAGGAAGTGCAGGACGTAATCGCCGGCGTTGATGCTTCGGCCTGTCGTACCAAGCTTTCAAGAGAGAAAACCCGGTCGGGCAGGCTGCTTTATTCCCCAATCGACATGAACCGGGCTTTCCGTGATGGCCTCAAGGCGCGTGGCTGGAGCGAGCGTCGTAGAACCTTCTGGCTGTCGGCTGACGAAAGACTCATGCGCAGCATTTACGGGCTGCCGGAGGAAGAGCAGAAGCTGGCGATTGAGAGTGCCGGTCACACGCCGATCATGACATACAACCAGACGGACTTCGTGAAGGAACGGGTCGCTGTTGAAGTCCAGTTTGGCAAGTACGCCTTCGTTGCCCATGATCTGTTCGTCAAGCATCTCAGCTTCTATGTCTCGGACATCATTGACGTCGGGATTGAAATCCTCCCGATGAAGGAACTGGAGCAGGAGATGTCTTCAGGCGTACCCTACTACGAACGGGACCTGCTCAACGTGCTGCGGCAGGGTCGGGGAGTTCCGGCAGTCCCGCTGGTACTGATGGGGATCGCACCCTGAGCAACCTGTCAGGATCGCAAGCCTCCCTCCGCCTCTTCGTCGCGCTGGAGTTGCCGCCGGCGCTGCGGCAGCGCCTCGCCGGCCTGCCGCTGGACCTGCCGGGCCTGCGCCGCGTCCCGCCGCCACAACTGCACGTCACCCTCTACTTCATCGGCGACAGCGACCAGATGCAGACGATCGGCGAAGCGCTGGCAAGGGTAGAGGCCGCGCCCGTCTCACTGGCGCTGCAGGGCAGCGGCCGATGGAACAGCGTACTTTGGGCAGGCCTGCGACGCAACAAGGCACTCGACGACCTGCACGGATGCGTGACGCAGGCCCTTGGCAGCTGCGGCCTCGGGCCGGAACGGCGACCCTTCCGCCCGCACGTCACCCTGGGTCGCTTCCGCGCGCAACGGCCCCCGGCCAGGCTCAAGGCATGGCTGCAGACCCAGCGCTCGCTGCGCTCCTCGCCCGTCACTGTCGACGAGTTCTGCCTCTACGCCAGTCAACTCACGCCCGCCGGCGCCCGCTACCGCATCCTGCAGCGCTACCCCCTGCGCGCGAAGGTGGAGGCATGAGCGTGCTCATCCTGCTGCTGACCGGCCTGTTCCTCTACGCGCGCTTCGTGGAACCGCGCTGGCTGCAGGTGAAGCGCGTTTCGTTGCACCTGCCGCAACTTCCGCAGGCCCTGGACGGCTTGCGCATCGCGCAGATCAGCGACCTGCATCTGGGGGGCTGGCTGCGACCGGCGCGTATGGAGGCCTGGCTGGCGCGCGTCAACGCCCTGCAGCCGGACCTGGTGCTCATCAGTGGCGACTTCGTTGAGGAGACGGCGCGCCAGGGGACCGAAGAATTGCTGGCCACGCTGCGCACATTGCAGGCGCCGGTCCTCGCCGTGCCGGGCAACCACGACCACCGCCGCGGCGTGGAGCGGGTCTGCCAGGCGCTGACGGCCAACGGCGTCCGCGTTCTGCGCAACGAGGTGCACACGCTGCAGCGCGGCGACGCACAACTGCATGTCGCCGGCCTCGGCGACCAGGCCTGGGGCGACGACGACCTCGACGCCCTGCTGGAGCGACTGCCACCCGCAGGCCCCGCCATCCTGCTGGCGCACGAGCCGGACGTCGCCGACCTGGCGGGCCCGACGGAACGTTTTGCGCTGCAGCTTTCGGGGCACACGCATGGTGGCCAGGTGCGCCCGCCGCTGCTGGAGCGGCCCTTGATTCTGCCCGCCTGGGGCCAGCACTACACGGGCGGCCTGGCGCGCGCCGGCAGTATGCCCATCTACACCAACCGCGGCCTGGGGATGATCCGCCCCTGGTTCCGCTTCAACTGCCGCCCGGAGGTCACCCTGCTGGAATTGCGGCCCGCTTCCCCGGCGACCTGAACCCTCAGCGCGCGGCCAGTAGCTTCGAGAAGTCCGCCGCGCGATCCTGCGCCGCCGCCAGCTGTTCCCGCTGCAACTTGCAGACCAGCGCCGTCAGATCCCGCGCCATGGGGTCCAGGTCGATGTCGTTGGCGCTGCGGACCTGCTTGATCCAGTCCTGGCGAATGGCCGAGGCGCCGTGCAGCGCACCGGCGATCGCGCCGGCCTTGCCCGCGATCGAGTCGTTGTCGCGGCCGTAGTTGGTGCCGCCGCAGATGCTGCCCGCGAAGTCACCCTTCGCGACCACGAGGAAAGCCAGCGCGATCGGCGCTTCCTCGATGCTGTGCTCGCGGCTGGGCGTGTTGTCGTTGTTGCCCTTTCCGCGGTCGCCCAGGATATCCGGCGCGCCGTCCCAGGGGCGCATGGCGTCGCGCAGCGGACCGATGGCCTCGAACCAGTTGTCGTAACCCCGCGCGCACTCCACGACGGCCTCAATGGCCTTGCGCGTGCCGTCCTTGGCCAGCGACAGCACCACGTCGATGATGCTGTCGACGCTGGCGCCGGGCCGGAAGGCCTCGGCCACGGCCGTCGCGATCACCGCCGCGGCCTCCAGACCGTAACTGTACTGGTGCGCGCTGAGCACGTCGACCGCCTCGTGGTAGGCGCTGACGGGATCGCCGGCGTTGACGATGCCGATCGGCGCCGCGTACATCGCCGCGCCGCAGTTGACCATGTTGCCCACACCGGCGCTGCGCGGGTCGGCGTTGGCCAGGCCGTTGCGAATGTAGAGCCACTTCTCGGGGTAGAAGAGACGCTCCACGATGGGCATCTCGCGTTCGAGGTCGGGGATCCAGCGCGGCTGCAGAATCAGCGGCACGATGCGGCGGGCGAAGCTGTGGGCGTCGAGGTGCCCGTTTTCATCGATGTAGGCCTGGCTCAGTGCCTGTACCATGTGCGTGTCGTCAGTGTAGCGCCCTTCCCTGCGATGGCGGCGCCTGGGGCTGTCGTCGAGGGTCGGGACGAAGTCGGTGATCACACCGTAGAGTTCGTTAATCCTTTCGGGCGTGTACCCCTCGACGGGCGCGCCGAGGGCATCGCCGATCGCGCCACCGTAAAGGCAGCCGCGCACCTTGTCCAGCAGGACGCTGTTGTCAGACGGGTTCATACCAATTCCTTTCGTGGCATCAGGCAGACCTGTGTTATACTTTCGCGCGCCGCGAATGGCTATTATTGATGGAGCAAAACAAATGGACAGCGAACTGAAAGAACTGCGCGTCTCCAACGACGCGATGAATGACGGGGACGAGTTACAGCGGCGGCTGGCTGACGAAGGCTACCTGTTCTTCAGGAAGCTGCAGGACCCGGACAAGATGATGGAGTTGCGGCTCGACATCAACACGGTGCTGCAGGAAGGCGGCTGGTTGCTGCCCGGCACAGACCCGATGGACGGCATCGCCGACGTGGACCGCGTCTGCACCGAGGGTGACGAGGGCTACACCGACGTCTACCACAAGGTCTACGCCCTCGAGTCCTTCCATCGTTCCGCGCATCTGCCGGAGATCGTGGACATGATCGCGCGCATCGCCGGCAAGCCGGTGCTGCCGCATCCGCAGAAGATCGCGCGTCTCTGGTTCCCGCAATACACCGAGCACACCACGCCCACCCATCAGGACTACGTCCACTTCCAGGGCAGCTTCGATACCTGGACCGCCTGGGCGCCCGTCGGCGACTGCCCGGCCGAACTGGGCGGCCTGGCCGTGCTGCCCGGCTCGCACAAGGTCAACCGCGTACTCGACCACCACTTCTCCCTCGGCGCGGGCGGGCTCAACGTCGAGGTGGACAGCTTTGACGGCGCCTGGCACACCATCGACTACGAACCCGGCGACACGCTGATCTTCGAAGCCCTGATGATCCACCGCGCCCTGCCCAACGTCACCGACAACCGCATGCGCATCTCGCTCGACAACCGCTACTTCGCCATCGGCAACCCGGTTAGCGAGGGCATGTTGACGCCGCATCTGACCGAGCACGTGGACCCGCCCATCACCTGGGAGGAGATCTACGCGGACTGGCAGAGCGACGATCTCAAGTACTACTGGGAGGGCTACGAATTCCCGGTCCGGGCCGGCGACCCCAGCTACAACCTGCGCGGCTTCGAACAGGCGCTGGAGATGGCGCGCAACGGCAACGAACACGCGCAGTTGCATCTGCGGCGCGTGGTGCGCATCACGAAGGACGAGGCACAGGCGCAGCGCGCGCTGGAGGCCCTCGGCGAGGCCTGAGGTATCAATTTGGCAACAATCTCAGTCTGAATCTCTCACTTCTGCTGGCGACACCTGATCGCCAGCAGAATTTTTTTGGGAGGGTAAGATTGCATCATTGTTTGCCATTACTCCGTAACGGGACTCGCTGATGCCGCTCAAAAAGAACCAAATCCATCGTGGTGACACACTGGAACTTCTGGAAGAGATTGAAGACAATTCAATCGATCTCGTTGTCTGTGACGGCCCTTATGGTACGACCAGCAATGAGTGGGACAGAATCGGCTGCATTCAGGAATACAACCTTAACCTGATAAGACGTTTTGCCCTGAAACTAAAAGATGGGGGCGCACTCTATCTTTTTGGGAAACCTGACTGCATTGACTTTATCGATTACCGCCCGCATTTGAATCTGAAGTCCAGAATAGTCTGGTATCAACCCAGCAGACTGGCCCAGGGCAGGATTTCCTACACAAACAACCATGACATCATCTGCTACTTCATTAAAGGAAAAAGAGCGCGTCGTTTCAATCTGGATAGCATCAGGGTACCCCAACTGGTTGAGTTGGAGCATCGCCTTCGCTGCGAAAGTGTCCCGTCAGTAAAAAACGGAAAGTACCCCGGGACGAAATTTAATGACAAGGGAAAAAACCCCGGTGATGTCTGGGGCGATATCAAGCAACTTACCTACAAGTCAAGGGAGCTGGCTTGCAGGGAAGCGCTCAATACCATCCAAAAGCCCGAGAAACTGTTGGAACGAATAGTTCTGGCCAGTTCCTCTCCAGGCGATCTGGTTCTTGACCCGTTCGCGGGTGTTGGAACGGGGCCGGTGGTGTGCAGGAAAACCGGGCGTGACTTCATCGCCATGGAGATGAACCCGGACTTCATTCATATCGCCAATGACAGATTGCGTAAACTGGATGCGCAGCAATTGACGCTGGAACTTTGATTTGTCAGTTCGGCCCTATGCGCGCATTATCGCTTTGGTACGTGAAGCATCGAAGCTGGCCAAAGCGGCAAGTATACCCAACCTTCTCCAACCCGGTCTTGTCAAGGAAATGATAATTGCCGAGATTCTTGGGCACGAACTGATTTCCTCAAAGCGTGACCCTGATGCTCGCGATCCTCAGAATCCTCACATTACATTTGAGTATTTGACCTGTAAGGAAGGTGGCTCGGGTCAATTTGACAGGATGTTCAAAAGCCCAGGAGAAAAGCGTGAACAATCACTTGCACGAATAAGAAGGAACAGCAAAATATATCTGGTCATATTTTTTGCAGAAGATCAGACAATGGTTAAGGCGATCTACGAACTGGACCCGCATCTCGTGGAACGCGAAGCCATTCGAAAACTGGACAGAAGTCGCAACGAAATTTCCCGCGTAGGCTTCCCGGAGAGTTGGGCACGCAAAAACGGCAAAGTTGTGTATTCAGCAATTCAGGACTGACCCTGACCGGCGGCCAATTCGCCTCCTCTCCCTCAGGGTGCGGGCCTGCAAATTATCGTTCCAGTTCCCGGTGAAACAGACTCTTCGCAGGCCGGAAAACGGAGCGACTTAAGTCACGTTCACCACAGCAGCGACCAGTCCGGCTCGTCCTCCGGGTCGCCCAGGGGACCGAACATGTTGCGCACCACGCGGCGCTGGTTGTCGAACCAGTCCGAATACTCGCGGCAGGGCCGGAAGGAATCGTTGCGCAGCGCCAGAAAGGCGTCCAGCTGCGTTTCGAGTTCCTCCTGAACGCCGGCCGCATCCGCCGAACCCGCCAGGTTGTTCATTTGCAGCGGGTCCGCCGCCAGGTCGTAGAGTTCGTCGTCGCCGGCCAGACGCCGCGCGAAGGAATGCGTCTTCGTGCGCACGCCGCGCCAGTCGTGGCCGTCCAGCAGCCAGTCGTGCGAGGCGCTGAAGTTCATCGTCAGCAAGGCCTCCTGCTCGAAGGCGCCGGGCAAACCGCGCCAGGCGTCGGCCAGGTTGTAGCCCTCGACCGTGCGCGGCAGCGGCAGGTTGCAGAGGCCGCAGAGGGTCGGGAAGATGTCCACCGGCGCGGTCAGCGGGTCGCGCCTGATGCCGCCCTCGAAGACGCCCGGCCAGCGCATCATCCAGGGCACGCGTATAGACTCCTCCCAGGGCTGCTTCTTCTCCCAGGCGTGGCCGCCCTGGGAGCCCATCTGTGTGCCGTGGTCGGCGGTGAAGATGACCAGCGTGTCCTGCGCGCGGCCGCTGCGCTCGAGGTAGGCCAGCAAGTCGCCCACCATGTCGTCGAGCGTCAGGATCATGGCGAGGTAGTCGCGCAGGGACTGTTGCAAGCCCTCCACCATCTCCGGCGGCGTATTGGCCGGCAGGGTCAGTTCCTCCGGCAGGCGCTGGTAGTACTGCTCGGGCGCGTAGCGGTAGGGCGTGTAGTGCGCCTGGTGCGGCGAGACGAAGAGGCAGAAACGCTCGTCGTCGGCGACGCCATCCATGAACTCGATGGCGTAACGCGCGAGGGCGTCGGTCTCGTAGCCCTCCCAGCTTTCGTTGTGCCAGTCTTCGGTGTTGACCTTGCCGCCGAAGTAGTCGGTGTGAAAGTTGTAGCCGCGCCAGTGCTCGAATCCCAGGCGGTCGCGACCCTCGGGCACGTAGTCGCCGCCATCGATTTCGGGGAAGGAGCCGCGGTGCAAATGCCACTTGCCGACCCAGGACGTGCGCCAGCCGTTGCGCGCGAAGACGTCGCCGAGGCCGATTTCGTCGTGGCGCGTGTTGACGAAGTTCATGATGTGGCCGGTCGTCTGCGGGTGCCGGCCGGTGGTCAGCATGGCGCGGTAGGGCGTGCAGACCGGCGCGGTGGCGATCATGTTGTCCAGAATCACGCTTTCGCCGGCCAGGCGCTGCAGATGCGGCGTCTCGATCTGCGTTTCGCCCCAGGTCGGCAGCGAACTGGCGCGCACCTGGTCCGCCAGGATGAACAGAATGTTGGGTCCCTGTGACATGCCCCGCCTCTCCTGCTGCTTTCGAATAAAGCCCTACTGCCCTTCGCGGCCCTTCAGTTCCGGCCAGACGCTGCGCATCTGCCAGACTTTCAGCGAGCGCAGTTGCACGGGCCGGCCGCGCGCGAAGAGAGAAATGCCACGGCTGTCCGCCCGCTCCGGATAAACGCGCAGCGTCAGGCACTGCCGCTCGTTGGCGAAGACCTCGATGATGCTGCGGTCGATGAAGATACGCAAGTGCAGGGCCTCGCCGTCGACAAGGGTCAGCGGGCCGGTCTCTGCCGGACGCGGATGCACGTCGGCCGCCAGCGAACTGCGCGTCGGGTCGATCTGCAGCCAGCCGGGGTTGGCGCGACGGCCGAACTGCCAGGGGTACCAGGAGACGCGCGTCTGCTCCGCGCCGTCCGGCGAGCGCAGCACGTTCAGGCCGAACTCCAGCGCGTTGCCGGGGTCGATGACGGCCTCGATCTCGATCGCCTGGCCGCCCATGCCCTCCAGCAGCAACTCGTCATTGGCCGGAATCTCCAGCGGGCCGCGCGACTCTTCGTCGTGGCGCAGCGACTCAAGCTCGGGCACCGGCGCCATGCGCAGCGTGTTGTCCTCCGCCAGCCAGTAGTGCCGCGGCAGGGTCATCACGTCGTTCCAACCGCGGTGCTCGCGCCCTTCCTTGACGTTGAAGATGCCGAGGTAGCGGCCCGAGGCGTCGATGGTGGCACTGGGCGCGTGCAGGCTGCCCATGGCCCAGGGGCCGTAATTCATGCGCCCGTGCGTCTCGGGGTGGAAGCGATGCGTCTCCCGGTCATAGTGGCCGATGTAGTAGCGGCCGGCGTGTTTGTGGCTGTAGACCAGCAGCAGGTGACGCCCGTTGCCGATCGGCCAGAAGTTGGGCACGGCCATGTCCTCGCCCGGCTCGGCCAGCACCTCGTCGGCCACCATCGGCCCCAGCCACTCCCACTCTGAGAGGTCCTTCGAATGGAAGATGTGGTCGACGCCGCGGCAATCGACGCTGCGCGTGCCGCCCTGCGTGCCCTGCATGTAGGCGCCGGAGAGCGAATAGTAACCGTCCTCCTCTTTCCAGATGCAGGGATCGAAGATGAGATACTCGCCGCCGGGAGCGACGCAGGTGCCGACGTCGTCGGGGTCGGTCTCGCCGGGGATGACCGGGTTGTTCGGGTGGCGTTCCCAGTTGAGCAGCAGCGGGTCGCTGGCCGTGGCGAGGGCGTTGCCGGCGAAGAGTCCGTGGTACATGGCGATCACGCGCTCGTCCTCGACCAGGGTCTGGCCGCTGAAACAGGAGCGTTCGTCACCCGCCGGATGCAGCGCGATCGGCAGGTCGCGCCAGTTGACGAGGTCGTCGCTGACCGCGTGGCCCCAGCTGACGCCGACGCTCGGCGACTTGAAGCCGCCTGGCTCCAGGCCCGCCGGGTGAAACTGGTAAAAAAGATGGTAGCGTCCCTGCCACTGACAGAGGCCATTGGGATCGTTCATGAACTTGCCGGGCGGCGACAGATGATAGAGCGGGCGCGCCGGATCATCCACCAGCGCCTCGCGCGCGGCGGTATAGCCCAGCACTTCTTCGTCCCGTTTCAGGGCCTCAAGTTGCGCCTCCAGCGTATCCGGGAACAGTCGCGCTTCAGCCATGGTCCGGTCCTCCCTGTGTATCGCAGCGCTCAGCGGCCCTCGAATTGTTTCAGTTCCGGCCACACGCTGCGCATCTGCCAGGCGCGTAGCGAACGCAACTGCGCCGCGCCGCCGCGCGCGAAAAGACTCACCCCCGCGCTGTCCGCCCGCGAGGGGTAGACGCGCAGGGTCAGACACTGCACGTCGTTGGCGAAGACCTCGATGATGCTGCGGTCGATGAAGATGCGCAGATGCAGGGCTTCATCGGCGTCGATGTCCAGCGGCCCCTGCTCCGGCGGACGTCCATGCACGTCGCCCGCCAGCGTGGACTGCGAAGTATCGATCTGCAGCCAGCCCGGGTTGGCGCGACGGTCGTGCAGCGCCGTGAAGAAGGAAATGCGCGTCTGCTCCGCCCCGTCCGGCGAGCGCAACACGGTCAACCCGACCTCGCGCGCCGCGCCCGGCTCGATGACCGCCTCGATCTCGATCGCCTGGCCGCTGACGTTCTCCAGCAACTGCTCGCTGTTGGCCGCGATTTCCTGCGCCGCGACCTGCACCCCGTCAAAACGCTGGCCCTCCAGTTCGGGCACCGGCGCCATGCGCAGCGTGTCGTCCTCCGCCAGCCAGTAGTGCCGCGGCAGCGACATGATGTCGTACCAGCCGCGAGGATCACGCCCTTCCTTGACGTTGAAGATGCCGAGGTAGCGACCCGAGGCGTCGACCGTGGCCGAGGGCGCGTGCAGGCTGCCGACCGTCCAGGGGCCGTAGTTCATGCGGCCGTGCGTCTCCGGCGTGAAGCGGTGCGTCTCGTCATCGTAGCTGCCGATGTAGTAGCGGCCGGCGCGCTTGTGGCTGAAGAGCAGCAACATGTGCTTGTCGTCGCTGATCGGCCAGAAGTTGGGCACCGCCATGTCCTCGCCCGGCTCGGCCAGCTGGTCATCGCTCACCATCGGCCCCAGCCATTTCCACTCGACCAGGTCCGGCGAGTGAAAGATGTGAACGACGCCGAGGCAGTCGACGCTGCGGGAGCCTCGCGTGTAGGTGCCGGAAAGCGAATAGTAGCCATCTTCCTCTTTCCAGATGCAGGGATCGAAGAGGAGATAGTCCCCGTCGGGGCCGTGGCAGACGCCGACGTCGTCGGGGTCGGTCTCGCCGGGGATGGCCGGGTTGTACGGCGGGTGTTCCCAGTTGAGCAGCAGCGGGTCGCTGGAGACCGTGATCACGTTGCCTGCGAATGGGGCGTGATAGGTGGCGATCACCCGGTCCCCATCGACCAGGGTCTGGCCGCTGTAGCAGCCCAGTTCGTTCCCCACCGGACGCAGCGCGATCGGCAGGTCGCGCCAGTTGACCAGGTCGTCGCTGACCGTATGACCCCAACTGATGCCGCGGTGTTGCCGCGGGGAGCCAATCGGCTCCAGCCTGAGTGGATTATACTGGTAGAAGAGATGGTAGCGTCCCCCCCACTGGCAGATACCGTTGGGGTCGTTCATCCACTCGCCTGGCGGCGAGAAGTGGTAGAGCGGGCGCGCCGGATCATCCGCCAGCGCCTCGCGCGCGGCGGTATAGCCCGACACCTCCTCATCCCGCTCCAGGGCCTTCAGTTGCGCCTCCAGCGTGTCCGGGAACTGTCGCGCTCCGCCCATGGTCCGGTTCTCCCTGTGTATCGCCGCGCTCAGCGGCCCTCGAATTGTTTCAGTTCCGGCCAGACACTGCGCATCTGCCAGGCGCTGAGCGAACGCAACTGCGCCGCGCCGCCGCGCGCGAAGAGACTCACCCCCGCGCTGTCCGCGCGTGAGGGGTAGACGCGCAGGGTCAGGCACTGCTTGTCGTTGGCGAAGACCTCGATGATGCTGCGGTCGATGAATATACGCAGGTGAAGGGCTTCATCGGCGTCGATGTCCAGCGGCCCCTGCTCCGGCGGGCGGCCGTGCACGTCGTCGGCCAGAGAGGACTGCGAGGTATCGATCTGCAACCAGCCAGGGTTGGCGCGACGGTCGTGCAGCGGCGTGAAGAAGGAAATGCGCGTCTGCTCCGCCCCGTCCGGCGAGCGCAGCACAGTCAGCCCGACCTCGCGCGCCTCGCCCGGCTCGATGACCGCCTCGATCTCGATCGCCTGGCCGCGGACCTGCTCCAGTATCACCTCGCTGTTGGCCGCGATCTCCTGCGCCGCGACCTGCACCCCGTCAAAGCGCTGGCCCTCCAGCTCCGGCACCGGCGCCATGCGCAGCGTGTCGTCCGCCGCCAGCCAGTAGTGCCGCGGCAGCGACATGATGTCGTTCCAGCCGCGCCGCTCGCGCCCCTCCTTGACGTTGAAAATGCCGAGGTAGCGGCCCGCGTCGTCGATGGTGCCGCTGGGCGCGTGCAGGCTGCCGATCCGTATGGGGCCGTAGTTCATGCGCCCGTGCGTCTCGGGGTGAAAGCGGTGCGTCTGCCTGTCGTAGGTCCCGATGTAATAGCGGCCGGCGCGCTTGTGGCTGAAGAGCAGCAACATGTGTTTCTCGTCGCTGATCGGCCAGAAGTTGGGCACCGCCATGTCCTCGCCGATCTCGGCCAGCTGATCGTCGCTCACCAGCGGCCCGAGGTAGGTCCACTTGCCCAGGTCCTTCGAGTGAAACAGATGGTCCACCCCGAGGGCGTCGAGGGCGCGCGTGCCGCCGAAGTCACCGTCCATGAAGGTGCCCGAGACGCAATAGTAACCGTCCTCTTCCGCCCAGATGCAGGGATCGAAGACGCGGTACTGGCCGTTTCCGCCCACCACGTCGACGCGACCCCCGCCAGGACGTTCCCGCAGTTCGCCGGGGATGACCGGGTTGTCGGGGTGCATCTGCCAGTTGAGCAGCAGCGGGTCGCCGGCCGTGGCGATGCCGTTGCCGGCGTAGGTGCCGTGATACATGGCGATCACGCGATCGTCCTCGACCAGGGTCTGGCCGCTGTAGCAGTCGCGCTCGACGGCCGGATGCAGCGCGATCGGCAGGTCGCGCCAGTTGACGAGGTCGTCGCTGACCGCGTGGCCCCAGCAAACGGGTCCGCGCTCTCCGGGTTCGACGCTGCCATGCGGCACGAACTGGTAGAAGAGATGGTAGCGCCCCTGCCACTGACAGAGGCCATTGGGGTCGTTCATCAGGTTGCAGGGCGGTGAGAGGTGGTAGAGCGGGCGCGCCGGGTCGGCCGCCAGCGCCTCGCGCGCGGCGGTATAGCCCAGCACTTCCTCGTCGCTCTCCAGGGCCCTGAGCTGGTCTTCCAGGGCCAGGGGATACTGTGCACCAGCTGTCATAACCTGTCTCCTGTCTTCAGGACCGCCGCGCTCAGCGGCCCTCGAATTGTTTCAGTTCCGGCCAGACGCTGCGCATCTGCCAGGCGCCGAGCGAACGCAACTGCGCCGCCCCGCCGCGCGCGAAAAGACTTACACCGTTGCTGTCCGCCCGCGAGGGGTAGACGCGCAGGGTCAGGCACTGTACGTCGTTGGCGAAGACCTCGATGATGCTGCGGTCGACGAAGACCCGCAGGTGCAGGGCTTCATCGGCGTCGATGTCCAGCGGCCCCTGCTCCGGCGGACGGCCGTGCACGTCGCTCGCCAGCGTGGACTGCGAGGTATCGATCTGCAGCCAGCCAGGGTTGGCGCGGCGGCCCTGCAACGACGTGAAGAAGGAGATGCGCGTCTGCTCCGCGCCGTCCGGCGAGCGCAGCACCGTCAACCCGACCTCGCGCGCCTCGCCTGGCTCGATGACCGCCTCAATCTCGATCGCCTGGCCGCTGACGTTCTCCAGCAGCTGCTCGCTGTTGGCCGCGATTTCCTGCGCCGCGACCTGCACCCCGTCAAAGCGCTGGCCCTCCAGTTCGGGCACCGGCGCCATGCGCAGCGTGTCGTCCGCCGCCAGCCAGTAGTGCCGCGGCAGCGACATGATGTCGTTCCAGCCACGGAAGTCGCGCCCTTCCTTGATGTTGAAGATGCCGAGGTAGCGACCCGAGGCGTCGATGGTGGCCGAGGGAGCGTGGAGGCTGCCGACCGTCCAGGGGCCATAGTTCATGCGCCCGTGCGTCTCGGGCGTGAAGCGGTGCGTTTCGTTGTCGTAGCTGCCAATGTAGTAGCGGCCGGCGCGCTTGTGGCTGAAGAGCAGCAGCATGTGTTTGTCGTCGCTGATCGGCCAGAAGTTGGGCACCGCCATGTCCTCGCCCGGCTCGGCCAGCTGGTCATCCGTCACCAGTGGCCCGAGGTAGGTCCAGTTGCCGAGGTCCTTCGAGTAAAACAGGTGGTCCACGCCGAGGGCATCGACGCCGCGCGTCTTGCCGAAATCGCCGTCCATGAAGGTGCCGGAAAGGGAATAGTAGCCGTCCTCTTCTTTCCAGATGCAGGGATCGAAGACGCGGTATTTGCCGTTTTCGGCGACCACCTCCTCGCCGCCGCCGCCGCCCAACCCACCGGGGTCGCCGGGGATGACCGGGTTCTCGGGGTGCTTCAGCCAGTTGATCAGGAGCGGGTCGGAGGCCGTGGCGATGCCGTTGCCGGCGCGCGTGCCGTGGTAAATGGCGATCACGCGGTCGTCCTCGACCAGGGTCTGCCCGCTGAAGCAGTCGCGTTCCACGTCCGGGTAGAGCGCGATGGGCATGTCGCGCCAGTTGACGAGGTCGTCGCTGACCGCGTGGCCCCAGCAAACGCCCTTCTTGCGCTCCGGGGTCAGTTGTTCGCCGCCGGGCAGGTACTGGAAGAAGAGATGGTAACGCCCCTGCCACTCGCAGAGGCCGTTGGGGTCGTTCATGAAGTGCAGCGGTGGCGAGAAATGATAAAGCGGGCGCGCCGGGTCGTCCGCCAGCGCCTCGCGCCCGGCGATGTAGCCCTGCACTTCCTCGTCGCTCTCAAGGGCCTTTAGTTGCGCTTCCAGCGTATCCGGGAACTGCCGCGGTCCGGCCATCGGAGTAATTCCTCTCTTGAGTCATGAACAAGGGAAACAGCACGGGAGTTTACCCAATCCGGCGGCGGCTTGTCGCGCGAATGGTTCAGGCATGAAAATGGCGGAGAGTCCATGACCTCTCCGCCAATCAAGGAACTTGAATTGTCTCCATGCAAAAAGATCAGATCACGACAAACTTCTTTAACAAGATATCAACTATCATGACAAGACTGGATGAAACTACTGTCGCAAGAATGTGTTCACCTGTCTTCATATTCATAGAATTACCTGCCTTTCTCTTTAATATTCGTTATACGATTTTCGCCATTTAAAAGCATTGGGCGGGGTCATGGCCCCACCACATTGCGCAAAACAGTATCACAAAAACCGGAAAAAGTCAAGGGTGAACCCTGCCGCTACCCCTGCCGCAGGGTGTTTTCAACTAAGCGAAGCGTAATCAGCATTTATGGGCTTTGGGTGCCTTCGGGCATGTTGAGCCCAATTTGCGGGCTGGTACGCTGGCCACGTGCACCGGGTGTCAGGAAGCGTTTGCCATCCAGAATCTCTTGGACTGTCAGCAATTGCATGCGTGGATAATATTCCGTCTGTGGCACGGTATCGATCTCAAGATCACCCGATATCGCCATCTCTTTCTCAAAGTTCCTGCGCTGACGTTTGCCTAGCGGGTGCATGACAATCAGACCGGCCATCTGTGCACTGCTGCTGCTCATCACATTGCCCAAAGCGCGCACATGGCCGATATTCACTGACCTGCCACCCTTCACCTCAATCACCATACTTTGCAACTGCTTTTTACCTGGCATTTCGAAATAAAGCCTGCCGTCGATGCCGCCGTCTGCCGTACGCTTGCTGGTGACAAAGCCGTCCACCTGCTCAACGGCCCACTTCTGAAAGTGGTACGTATCGCGTTTGTGCAAGTCGATGGCACCTTCCATATCACGCGGTACGCCCTCAATCTCAAAGTCGCGCCCCTCGACCAGTTCCAGCCGTTCCTCAAGTCTGACCTTCGCCACGCGCTTGATTGCGTGAATGGCAATGTCTATTCCAATCCAGCGACGATCAAGCTTGTGGGCGGCCTCCAGTGTCGTTGCACAGCCGCAAAAAGGGTCCAAGACCAGATCGCCGGGATTACTGCTGGCCCTGATGATGCGGTCAAGCAAGGCAAGTGGTTTCTGGGTGACATAACCAAGCCGCTCCTTCGAAGACCCAGCCAAAATGGACAGGTCCCACACATCACGGCGTGGCATCCCTTTGGTCGGCTTATCAACCGTCAATTTTCGTGTTTTCCTTTCCGGATCCAACACCTGCGTTTTACCCTTGAAGCGCTTCATGTAACTGTCACTGGCTGGTTCATAATCGACGTGAAAGGTGTTGTCTGGCCCCGCGTAGAACAGAATCACGTCATGCATGGTTTGGAATTTCCGGCTCTTGGACGGCCAACGTCTGTAAGACCAGATGATCTCATTGCGGAAATTCCTGTGACCGAAAATGCTGTCCATCATGATTTTGATGTAGTGCGAGGCCGTCGGGTCGCAGTGCAGGTAAATTGACCCTGTGGGCTTCAGGACCAACCGCATCCACATCAGCCGCTCCACCATGTAGACCAGATAGGCCAGCAGGCCAGGCTGTGTGTGGCGCAAAGCATCCATCCAGACCTTCCAGAATTCGGCAACCTGGTCGTCTATGCCTGCTTCACGCATCAGGACGGGCATATGCCGGATAGTCCGCTCGCGTTCTGCGTCCAGTTCCCATTGATCGCAAAAGGCCTCGATCTGGTCTGGTAACGGCTTGCCGGTTTCGTCCTTGTAGATGGCGTGATAGTTGCGCTTTGAATTGAAGGGGGGATCCAAGTAAATCAGGTCGACAGACTTCTGCTGCATGCCCTGCAGAATGCCCAAACAATCACCATAGTAGAGTTTGTTCATTCCACAGACCTTTGCAAGACTTCACAAATTGCAAAGTTTACAAAGCGCCCAATCCGCATCACCGACCTGTATCCAACCCCAGCGTGACCACCTCGCCGCCGGAGAGCGCCAGCACCAGCTGATCGCCCTGCGCCAGCAGCGCCAGTCCCGTCTGGTCGGGGAAGTGCCGCAGCGTCTCCCAGGTCGTTCCGCCCTCTCGCCCGAGCAGCAGGTACTCGTCCAGCGTCAGCGCCAGTCCCTGCGCCGTGTTGGTCATCGCGTTCACGGCTTCGCCCTCCACCGGCAGGGCCACGGCCTCCCAGGTCTCGCCGCCGTCGCGGCTAACCTGCAGGCCATGTTCCTCCGTGCCGGCGAACAGCGTCCCGTCCGTCTCGAAGTCGGGCGAAAGTTGCAGGCTGATGACCGGCGCGAGGTCCATCGCGAAGGGCAGCGGGCGCCAGGCGCGGCCGCCGTTGCGACTGTGGAAGATGCCGCTCTCCGTGCCGGCGAAGGCCAGCGAGGGCGTGGCCCAGGCGAGGGCGTTGACGTTGAGGTCGATCAGGCCGAAGTTCCAGCCGCGCCAGGTGACGCCGCGGTCGGTGGAGGCGAAAATGCCGTCCTCGGCGCTGGCCGCCAGCAGCGCGCCGTCATCCTCGTAGCCTGGCGAAAGCGCCAGGGCCACGACCAGCGGCGGGGGGTTGCTCAGGGCGGCGGTGAACCATGCCCCGCCGCCATCGCTGGAGCGCAGCACGCCGCCGTTGATGCCGGCGAAGATATCCCGTCCGCGCGCCGCCAGCGAGGTGGTCGCGATCGTGCCTTCCTCGCCCAACTGGCCGCTGGCGTATTCCCAGCTGGCGCCGCCATCCGGCGAGCGGTAGAGGCCGCCGGCGCGCCCGGCAAAGAGCTGGCCGTCGCTGGCCGCGAGGGCAAAGGTCGTCATGGATTCCAGCGTGGTTTGTGCGGCGTCCATCAGGTCGGCACTCCAATCATTTCCGGCTCACGCAGATGTACCAGCACGTCGATGGTCAGCGCCAGCGCGGCGGTGGCGATGGCGTTGCGCGTGGAGCGCTTGACCACCGTGGCGCAGTCGAGGATGCCGGCGTCCCGCAGGTCCACCACTTCTCCGCTCAGCACGTCAAACACGGAACCGGCGGGAGCGAAGGACATTTTGGCCATTACGTCGCTGGCGTCATAGCCCGCGTTTTCGTAGATGGTGCGCGTCGGCGTCGCCAGGGCATCCAGCAGGATGCCGATGGCCGCGCGTTCGTCGGCTTCCGTCGCCGCGGCCAGACGCTCTTCCAGGGCCGGCCGCGCGTTCATCAACGCCAGGCCGCAGCCGGGCAACACGCCCTCGCGCAGCGCCATGCGCACCGAGGTGGCCGCACGTTCCGCCAGGTTCTTGCGAATCTCGATCTCCGGCTCGGTGGAGCCCCCGACAAAGAGGGTGGCCGAGCCGCCCAGCAGCTTGCCGATGCGCGCCTCCAGCTGGTCGCGCTGGTCCTTGTCCTTCTCGACGCGGAACTGCTCCTCCAGGCGCAGCAGATGCTGGCGCCACTGCCGCGGATTGCCGCGCGGCCCGTGCAGGCCGAACTGGTGCGACGTGGCCCAGAAGCGCCGCGTGCGGCCGAAGTGCGCCGGCGTCACGGATTCGAGGGTATGCCCCATCACCTTGAGCAGGGGCGTCGTACCGGTGAGTACCGACAGGTCCTCAATGGCGGCGTTGCGCAGGTCCGGGTTGGGGTCCGGGATCTTGAGGGCCAGCGCCTGAAAACGGTCGGGGCGGTTGGCCGCGTGCACCAGCGAAAGGGCGGCCTCGTTCATGTTCCGCGCAAAAATCACCAGCGACTTGAGCTTCGCGTCCACCGCGCATTCGATCACCGGGAAGAGTTCGCGCGGGTCGTTGATGGTGAAGTCGCAGATGAAAATGTTGGTGTCCAGCAACTCGATGCGTTTCACGACCTGCTCGTTGACCAGCACGCGCGAAAGCAGGCCGCTGTTGAAGTAGATGCCCTCGACGTAGTCGCGGCGCAGCCCGCGCGTGTTGTCCTTGCGAATGTCCAGCTGGCCGTATTCGCCGATGACGTCGAAGATCTCGCCCATCATCTCGGCCATGGGCGGGTCATGCGACAGGGATTCGGCGATGCGCGCATAGTCCTCGATACTGTCGATGGCGTAGGTCTGGCGCTCCAGTTCGCCAAGCACCAGCGGCAGCAACTGCTCCAGGTGATAGCGCAGTCGCTGGCCGTTGCCGCCGGCGGCGACGTAGCGCAGGCCGGCCTTGTAGATGGCCTCGAAGAGCACCGTGGCGGTGGCCGTGCCGTCGCCGATCTCGTCATGCTGGCGGCAGACCATGGCGCGCAACAGCATGGCGCCCATGTCCTCGCTGGCATCACCCAGCTCGATGATGCGCCGCGCGATCACGCCGCCGCTGTCCAGCAGCTCCGGCCGGCCCTTTTCCTTCGTGATGTAGTCGATGGCTACCGTGCCATAGGAGGGCCCCAGCGTGGGGCGTATGGCGCCGGCCAGCATACTGATTCCGTCGCGCAGGGCATGGCTGGTCTCCGGCTGAAAGATTACGCGGGGCGTGCCCTTGCCTTTCAGGCCCTCGCCTTTCTTGCCCTGCATGATGCGCATTGAGTCTCTTGAAAAACTTGAAGTTGCCAAGGTCAACTCCCCTTGTATCGCTGTATCGAATCCCGGCGGCCGTCTGTCATCCGGCCGCGCAACTCAAATTACTGAAGGTGGCCTGGCCCTCGTTGACGAAGAGGCCCCAGTCGCCCGTCACATGATCGTACATGCGACAGGTCAGCGCCACCTCGTCGTTGGCGTAAACGACCACCACGCTGCCCTCCACCACGACGCGCAGGTCCAGTTGCTCGCAGTCGGCCAGCGGCCGCTCGAGAATGAAGGGCTCGTCGCCAGGGCGCGGCCAGCGGTCAAACACGATGCGCCCGGCCTGCGGTTCCCAGCGCACCTGGTAGTACTTCTCCATCGCTTCGTCCACGCGCAGCAGCAGGCCGCATGAGCGCGTCCGGGCGTCGCAACGAATGCTGGCGCCGAGGGCGGCCGTATGCGGCAACTCGCCCAGCCTTGCGGCGGAAAAACCGTCGTCGAAGGCCGCGCGATGCGCGCCATTGACCGTATCCCAGTTGCCGCAATGCGGCTCAAGGCGGGTCGCACGCGGCTCGCTGAAGCGCTCCAGCAGGGCGCCTACCGGTTTCACGCCCAGATCGTCGGTGACCTCGTGTACGACCATGTCGCCGCCCCATTCCCAGCCGCCGCTGTCCTGGTCCCCCTCACGCGTCGGGTCCCAGGCGAAGACGAAGCGTCGCCGTCCGTCGCCGGCGGTCTTGGCGGCGTAGTAGGCGCGGCCATCGAAGCCGTCGTTGTGCGGCGCCAGCCAGGGCCCGGCCAGGGAATCGCTGACGCGGAAATGGGTGATGTTGCGTTCGCTGAAGGTGGAATAGACCAGCACCCACTGGCCCTTGTGGCGGAACAGGTCCGGGCATTCGTGGGTGTAATACAGGCGCGGCGCCCAGAAGGGCGGTTGCACCGTCCACTCCAGCAGGTCGGGCGAGGTCATCAGGGCGAGGCAGCCGCGGCGATTGTCCGGCCCTTCCAGTTCGCGCGCGGCCAGCAACATCCAGTATTCGCCGGCCTCCTCGTTCCAGAAGGGGAAGGGATCGCGCCAGTCGATCGCCTCGTACCAGCGCGGGTCGGCCACGATCAGCGGGTTGCGCGGGTCCTTGTGCCAGCTGCGCAGGTCCTCGCTGGTGGCCAGGCAGACCGTCTGCGGCTTGTCGCGGCCGGCGAAGCCCGTATAGAACATGTAGAACAGGCCGTCCTTCTCGATCACCGAGCCGGTGAAGCAGCTGATCTCGTCCGGGTCGCCGGGGCCACCGGGACCGATGGCCACCGGCCATTCCTCCCAGTGCGCCAGGTCACTGGAGACCAGGTGCGCCCAGGGGGTGTGAAAGGCACCCTCGCGCCGTGGCGGCAGGGGCGCTTTCAGGTAGAAGGCGTGGTACAGGCCCTGCCAGTAAAAGGGGATGACATCGCCGACGATGCCGTCCGCCGGCCGGTGAAAGATGCTCATTCCGTCCTCCCGGGTGCAGCGCTCAACCACGAATGCCGCCGCTCACACGTCCCCGCGACACACGACTCAGGCCGAAGAGGAAAACGAGCGGGAGCGGCACAGTGCCGACAAGTATGCCCGCAACCCCGTCATTGCGCCAGTGGCGCGCCACGGCGAGAAAATCGATCGTGCCGCCGCGCGCAAAAGCGGTCGCATTGAGGGCGCCGGAAAGGGCCGGCAGTTCATGGACGGCGTCGAAGACGGCCCGGCTGACAAAGAGCGCCAGCAGGGCGATGACGGGCGTCGTCAGGGGCAGGGCTGCGCGGCAAAAACCCTGCCAGGGGCCGGCGCCCTCGAGCAGCGCGGCGCCCTCGCAGTCGGCCGGGACGCGGCGAAAGCACTGGCGCAGGAGAAGAACGCCGAGGGCCAGGTGCAGGCGCATGTGATGGCTGCCCGCAATCCGCCAGGCGAACTGGCCCTCCAGCGTCCCGCCCGGAGCGGAGGCCAAATGGAGCGATGGCAGGAGCACGTGGTCCGGCATGAGCAACAGCAGCAGCGCCGCCCAGAGCAGCGGATCGCGCCAGCGGAAGCGCATGCGCGCCAGGGCGTGGCCCGCCAGCGTACACACGGCCAACACGCCGACCACGGCGACCAGCGCGTAGAGGTGGACCAGCGCCACGACCCGCAGCGCCTCCGGGGACCAGGCGGACGCACCACCGTTCATGGCACGCGATTTGCCCGGCCGAGCCAGCCCCTGCCGCGCAGCCAACGGACGCCCCGGTTGGCCAGCAGCGCGGCCGGCAGGGCGAGGACGACGTAGCTGGCGACAAGCAGGGCGGCAACGTTGCCGAACAAATGCTCCCTGAAGGACGCTTCAAGCAGGTAAATCAGGCCCGTGCTGCTGCCCTCACCCAGACTGCCGGAGGTCATGATCTGCGGTTGGTCAAGCATCTGCATGGCGCGGAAGAGGTCCGTCACGGTGGCGAAGAGGATCACCGGACTGATCAGCGGCAGCGTCACCGTCCACAGGCGTCGCCAGGCCGGTCCGCCGTCGACGCGGGCCGCCTCCAGCAGGTCCTGCGGGAGCGCGAGTGCGCCGCAGAGATAAACGCAGAAGGTGAAGCCCGCGAATTCCCGGACGGCGCTGAGGGTATCGGCCCAGTGCGCCAGCGAGCCGGCGATGCGCCAGCGTTCCTCGACGGCGAGCCAGGAGATTAGCTCGAAGTCGATCAGGAACATGCGGAAACGGTTGGCGCTGAACCCGGGGTCCAGGCGCGGGTACAGCAGGACAATCGCCACGCCGCCGGTCACCAGCGCCAGGGCGCCGCGCGGAGTCCGGGAGAAGCGCCGCCAGAGCCCGGCCGCGCCCAGGGCCAGGGGCAGGGCCAGCGCCTGGGTGATGGCCACCGCGCTCGCGAGTTGCAGAAAAGTGAAACCGGCGATGGACGGTAGCAGCGGGTTGCCCGTCAGGCGCGCATAGTTGGCCAGGCCCGCGAATTTGGTTGGCCCGTAGTTTTCCCGACGTTGCAGACTGATCCCCACGGTATCGAGCGTGGGAGCCAGCACGAAGACCAGCAGATAAAGGAAGAGCGGCAACAGAAAAAGCGCCGCCAGCAGATCGCGGCGGCGCTTCATGGTGGCGTGGTTGTGCGCCCGCAGGCGATCAGCCCTTGATGCCGCCCATCATCAGGCCTTCCAGCAGGTAGCGCTGGCCGAAGATGTAGACCACGATGACCGGGATCACGCTCAGCACAATGCCGGCGAAAACGACCGCGATACTGCCGGTGGACCATTCGCCCTGCAACTCGACCAGGCCCATCGTGATCGGCATCGCGTGCTGCGAGTTGATGAAGACCAGCGGCGTGAAGTAGTCGTTCCAGCGGCTGTTGAAGGTCAGGATGCTGAGGATGGCGATGCCCGGCGCGGCCAGCGGCAAATAGATTCTGCGGAAGATCTGCCACTGGTTGGCGCCGTCGATCAGCGCCGACTCCTCGAAATCGCCCGGGATCTGGCGGAAGTACTGCCGCAGCAGGAAAATGCCGAAGGCCGTGAACACTGAGGGAACGATCAGCGACCAGATGGTGTTGACCAGGTTCAGGTATTTCACGCCCATCAGGATGTAGACCGGGATGATCGTCATCTGGCCCGGCACCATCATCGTCGAGAGCACCACCCAGAACAGCACGCCGCGGCCGCGGAACTGCAGGCGCGCGAAGGCGTAGCCCGCCAGCGCGGAGGTCACCGCCCCGCCAATCACGGCGCCGCCGGCGTAGTAAAAGCTGTTCTTCAGCATGTGCAGGAAGGGGATCGTATCGAAGACGGACTGATAGTTGCTGAAGTCGAAGTCGAAGTGGATCCACACCGGCGGCACGGTGAAGGAATCGCGCAGCGTGCGGAAGGAGGTCGAGACCACCCAGAGCAGGGGCATCAGCGTCAGCAGGCCGATGAAGATCAGGAAGGCCGTCTGCAGCCAGTGGCCCCAGGGCCTGTCCAGCGGGTTGACGGTGTGCCGTTCGGGAACGACAGTCGTGGTTGTGCCGGCCATTGCTTACCCCCTACCCGTAAAAGACCCAGCGCTTGCTGAGAAGGAACTGGATGCCGGTGACGATCAGGATGGCGATGAAGAGCGTGACGGCGATGGCGGAGCCGTAGCCGAATTCCTGTTCCTTGAAGGCCACCTCGTACATGTACATCACCGCCGTGCGGCTGCCATCGCCCGGCCCCCCGCGCGTCATGATTTGCGGTTCGTCGAAGATCTGCATGGCGCCGATGACGTTGATAACCGTGGCGAAAAGCATGATTGGACTGATCAGCGGCAGCGTCACCGTCCACAGGCGCCGCCAGCCCTGGGCCCCGTCCACGTCGGCCGCGTCCAGAATCTCCTGCGGGATGTTGGTCACCGCGCCCAGATAAATGACGAAGATGAAGCCCAGATTTTTCCAGACGGCGGTGATGATGATGGTCCACATCACCGTGCTGGCGGAGGTCATCCATGGCACGCGATCTATGCCCAGGAGTCCCAGGTAATAGTTGATCGGGCCGAACTCGCGCTGGAAGAGATAGGACAGCGTCACCCCGACGGCCGCGCCGGACATCAGCACCGGCAGGAACCAGGAGGTGCGCAGGAAGTAGGCCAGCTTGCGGCTGCGGAGTTTGGTGACGCCCAGCGCCAGCGCCAGAGCCAGCACCTGGGTGATGAACACCGTGCCCACCACCAGAAACAGCGTGTTGGCATAGATACCGGGCAGGCGCGAATCGGTGAGCAGACGCTGGAAGTTGGCGATGCCGATGGGGTCCGGCGGTTTAAAAATGTTCCAGCGGTAAAAACTGAGACCGAAGGAAACGAACATCGGGCCGACCACGAAGGCCACCAGGCCGATGAAGGCCGGCAACAGAAAGAGGTAACCGAGGATGGCGCGCTGGCGCCGCACCCCCTCGAAGGTGTCCGCCCGGAACCAGCCGAGCAGACCGCCCCGCCGCTCCCTCGTTGCCAATGTCTCGCTGGCCATAAAGAAGTCCTTTTTTCGTTATTGAGGGGGAGCCGTTGACGACTCCCCCTGTAAGTGCGTGGGCCGCCGCAGCGACCGTGTTTTAGCCGCGGGTGCGGGCGAAGAGTGCGACCAGCTCCGCCTGCGCCTGGTCCATGGCGTCCTGCGGCGACAGCTCGCCGGAGACGGCCAGACCGGTGAAACGAGTGTGAATGTTGGTGACGGCGTTGGCTTCCGGCGGCGCCGGGATCGGGCCCGTATCGGGACGATCCAGCGTGTCGTAGAAGACGTGCCAGTTGGCCGGGCCGCTGGGCTCGTAGGACTCGTCGCTGGCCATCGAACGACGCACCGGCGTGGTGCGCATCAGCGGACGGTAACGGTCCTTGAGGCTCAACATCTGCTCCCGCTTGACGGAGAACTTGAGGATCTCCCACATGACGTCGGGGTTGGGGCTGCCGGTGAAGATCCAGTTGCCGCCGACGCCCAGCTGGTGCCGCTGCGACTTCCACTGCGGCCAGAACTGTACGTCGAAGGTGCCCTTTTCCATACCGGCGTTGATCAGGCCGCCGGCCCAGAAACCGCCAGCCGGCGTCATGGCCAGCTTGTCGGTCACGTACAGGCCCTGCAGCGAGGAACCGCCGCCCATCTCGATGCCCGGGCTGATGCCCTCGGCCACCAGCGAGGTGACGTATTCCAGCGCCTCGACGGTGTTGGGGTGATTGGCGCTCGGCTCCGGCCAACGCCAGCCGCCGCCGCGATGCGACACGGTGTCGTTGTCCGCGTAGAAGGTCTCCCACAGCCATTCGCCACCCGGCGCGCGTTCCTCGGTGAGGAAGTTGCTGTCGTTGACGAAGTACCACGGGCCCCAGCTGCCCCAGAGACGGTTCGTCCAGGCGTAGCCGAAGGTCTCCTCGCCACCGGCGTTGGTGGTGGCCACGGCGTACTCGTGGAAGTCGTCCTTGGTCCAGTCCGGCCCCGGCACTTCAAGGCCCGCCAGTTCCAGCACGTTCAGGTTGAAGTACATGTTGGGCGCGTTGCAGCCATCCGGCAGCTGGTAGAGGTCGCCCTCCCACATCATGACTTCCGGCAGAATCGGCGCCATGTCGGCGAAGTATTCGGCCAGTTCGTCGGCGTTGTCCTGCACGCGGTCGGTGAGCGACGTGGCGACGCCCTGACCGGCATAGAGCACGGTGGCCTCGGTCGCGGCGTAGCCCGCGTCCAGCGGCTGACCGGCGGCCAGCAGCGAAAGGATCTTGGAGGCGACTTCCTCGTGGTCGATGCCGGTGATGCTGAGGAACTCGATTTCCACCGGTGTGTCGGCCATCTCGTTGAAGTTGTTGACGACCGGCGTCCAGCGCTCCTCGTTCTGCGACCAGCGGATCTGGATGGCATCCTGCGCGGGCACTGCGGCAGGCGCCAGGCCCGCCACCAGTCCGACCGCACCGGCGGCCGTGCCCTTCAGCATGTCGCGACGGCTCAGTTTGTGAGTCATATCTCTCCCTCTAACCTTTCTTTCGATACGGATACAGCCAAACTTCTGTGTTTCTTCGCTTTCGTCTGGCGCGCCTCCCTTGCCTTTCCTCACAATTGCGCAACGAAGCATAACAAGCCTGCCCGCGTTGCGCAACCGATTATACATAACTGCCTGACCTGCACGTCGAAACCTCCAGGCGTGGGCCATTTCTGAAATCCACCAAACTCGCCACTCCCGGCGACGTAAAGGTGTATCCGCGAGCGTCGTGACGGTGGATCCACGGGCGACATGATATGTCGTCCCTGCGGGATGCTTCGGGCTGGTGCCCTCGCTACCCCTACGTCATCCGGCGCAGGGCGATCGCCGCAGTCCACCCCTGCCGGCGTCCAGACTGTGTCCGCCGCTTGCTGTTTTGCTTAACGTGAAGGGGGAGCCGCTTTGGGCTCCCCCTGTTGCAACGCGGTCCGCCGCAGCGGCCGTGCTGCCTACGCGCGGGTGCGGGCGAAGAGCGTTTCCAGCTCCGCCTGCGCCTGGTCCATCGCCTCCTGCGGCGAAAGCTCGCCGGAGAGGGCCAGACCGGTGAAACGCGTGTGAATGTTGGTGACGGCGTTGGCTTCCGGCGGCGCCGGGATCGGCGCCGTGTCCGGGCGGTCCAGCGTTTCGTAGAAAACGGACCAGTTGGCCGGGCCGGTCGGCTCGTAGGCCTCGGCGATGGCCATCGAACGACGCACCGGCGTGGTCGTCATCAGGGGACGGTAGCGGCCGGCCTGGGAGAGCAACTGATCCACCTGGATGGAGAACTTGAGGAAGTCCCACATGCGGTCGGCGTTGGGGCTGCCGGTGAAGATCCAGTTGCCGCCGACGCCCAGCTGGTGCCGCTGCGATTTCCAGTGCGGCCAGAGCTGCGCGTCAAAGTCGCCCTTCTCCATGCCGTTGTTGACCAGGTAACCGGCCCCGAATCCGCCCATGGGCGTCATGGCGATCTTGTCGGAGACGAAGAGACCGACCAGCGAGGCGCCGCCGCCCATCTCGATGCCCGGCGCAAGGCCTTCGTTGGTCAGCGAGGTGACGTACTCCAGCGCCTCGACCGTGGCGGGGTGGTTGGCGCTGGGTTCCGGCCAGCGGAAACCGCCGCCGCGATGCGACACGGTGTCGTTGTCCGAGTAGAAAGTCTCCCAGAACCACTCGCCACCCGGCGCGCGATCCTCGGTCAGGAAGTTGCTGCCGTTGACGAAATACCACGGGCCCCAGCTGCCCCAGAGGCGGTTGACCCAGGCGTAGCCGAAGATCTCTTCGCCACCGACGCCGGTGGTGGCCACGGCGTATTCGTGGAAGTCATCCTTCGTCCAGTCCGCCGGCGGCGTGCCCAGACCCGCCTTTTCCAGCACGTTCAGGTTGAAGAACATGTTGGGCGCGTTGCAACTGTCGGGCAACTGGTAGATGTCGCCTTCCCAGAGCATGGTCTCGGGACAGATTGGCGCCATGTCGGCGAAGTAATCCGCCAACTCTTCCTGCGCATCCAGCACGCGCTCGGTGAGCGAGGCCGCGACGCCCTGACCGGCGTAGAGCACGGTCGCCTCGGTCGCAGCGTAGCCCGCGTCCAGCGGCTGACCGGCGGCCAGCATGTTGAGGATCTTCGAGGCGACTTCCTCGTGGTCGATACCGGTGATGTTAAGGAATTCGACCTCGGTACCGGGGATAATTTCGTTGAAGTTCTCAAATACCGGCGTAAAGCGCGCCTCGTTCTGCTGGAAACGCAATGTCACGACGTCCTGCGCGGGTACCGCGGCGGGCGTCAGGCCCGCCACCAGCCCGACCGCGCCGGCGGCCGTGCCCTTCAGTAAATCACGACGACTCAGTTTGTGATTCATTTTCTCACCTCAAATACCATCTCTGTCGCTTCGGTTCTGGAACTATGGAACGGCCATATTTGCTGTCGGTATACCTCCTCTCGTTGCCCCATGTGCAACAAAGCATAGCCCCGACAGGTTAGACGCGCAACCTGCCTGTGTGCGGGGAGTGTCTAATTTACTGAATACAGGAACTGAATGCGGTGAGCGTCATATTGTGGTGTGCCCGCGGGCGATTTGATAAATCGCCCCTACAGGATGCTTCGGGCTGGGCCCTCGCTACCCCTGCAGCGGATGATGTACGGGCGACATATCATGTCGCCCGACGCGTAATCTGCTGTCCGTTTAACGTGAAGGGGGAGCCATAACCGGCTCCCCCGATTGCACAGGCCGCCGCAGCGGCCCTGCTGCTTACGCGTTACGCGCGGGTGCGGGCGAAGAGCGCTTCCAGCTCCGCCTGCGCCTGGTCCAGCGCGTCCTGCGGCGAAAGCTCGCCGGAGAGGGCCAGACCGGTGAAACGCGTGTGAATGTTGGTGACGGCGTTGGCTTCCGGCGGCGCCGGGATCGGGCCCGTGTCGGGCCGGTCGACGGTGTCGTAGAAGACATGCCAGTTGGCCGGGCCGCTGGGCTCGTAGGCCTCGGCGTTGGCCATCGAACGACGCACCGGTGTGGTCCGCATCAGGGGACGGAACATGTCCTTGAACATGAGCATTGACTCGGTCCTGATCGAGAACTTGAGCAGTTCCCACATGCGGTCGGGGTTCTGGCTGCCGGTGAAGATCCAGCGGCCGCCGACGCCCAGCTGGTGCCGCTGTGTCTTCCACTTCGGCCAGAACTGCACGTCGAAGGAGCCCTTTTCCATACCGGCGTTGATCAGGCCGCCGGCCCAGAAACCGCCGCCCGGCGTCATGCCCAGCTTGTCACTGACGAAGATGCCCTGCTGCTCGGAGCCACCGCCAAGCTGCACGCCCGGCGCCCGGCCTTCCTCGGTCAGGGACACCACGTACTCCAGCGCCTCGACGACGGCGGGGTGGTTGGCGTTGGGTTCCGGCCAGCGGAAACCGCCGCCGCGATGCGAGACGATGTCGCTGTCCGAATAGAAGGTCTCCCAGAACCATTCGCCGCCCGGCGAGCGTTCCTCGGTCAGGAAGTTGCTGTCGTTGACGAAGTACCACGGGCCCCAGCTGCCCCAGAGGCGGTTGACCCAGGCGTAGCCGAAGGTCTCCTCGCCACCGACGTTGGTCAGGGCCGTGGCGTACTCGTCGAAGTCATCCTTGGTCCACTCCGGCCCCGGCACTTCCAGGCCCGCCTTGTCCAGCAGGTTCACGTTCAGGAACATGTTGGGCGAATTGAAACGCGCGGGCAACTCGTAGATGTCGCCTTCCCAGAGCATGGTCTCGGGCAGGATCGGCGCCATGTCCGAGAAGTACTCGGCCAGCTCGTCCTGCGCATCCAGCACGCGCTCGGTCATCGACGCGGCGACGCCCTGGCCGGCGTAAAGCACGGTGGCCTCGGTCGCGGCGTAGCCCGCGTCCAGCGGCTGACCGGAGGCCAGCAGCGACAGGATCTTGGCGGCGACCTCTTCATGATCAATGCCGGTGATGTTGAGGAACTCGACCTCGGTGCCGGGGAACAGTTCGGCAAAGGCTTCAACCACCGGCGTCCAGCGCGACTCGTTCTCCGAGAAGCGCAGCTTCACGACGTCCTGCGCGGGCGCCATGGCAGGCGTCAGGCCCGCCACCAGGCCGACCGCGCCGGCGGCTGTGCCCTTCAGCATGTCGCGACGACTAATTTTGTGGTCCATATCCATCCCCTTAAGCTTTTTCTTTCGACGCAATGCAACGAATACGGAACAATCCTGTTTGCGCGTGGCCTACCTCCCCTGCCTCTCTACATACGGAACGCGAGTCTAACGCCCTCCCTCATGCCTGACAAATCGCCCTGGTCTGCAGCACACCCCGGGCGATTGTACGGGCGACATATCATGTCGCCCGACATAAGTTGCCGGTCACGTCGGGCGATTGGCGGGCGATTTGATAAATCGCCCCTACCATATGCCAGGGGACGCCCCGGTCCGGCGCTGCCGACAGGCGCCTGCAGGGCGCTTAACGTGAAGGGGGAGCCATGACTGGCTCCCCCTTTTGTGTATGGTCCGCTGCTGCGGGCGCGACTATGCGCCGCGGGTGCGGGCGAAGAGCGCTTCCAGCTCCGCTTGCGCCTGGTCCAGCGCGGCCTGCGCCGACATCTCGCCGGACATGGCCAGACCGACGGCGCGGTTGTGAATGCCGGTCATGCCGGCGGCTTCCGGCGGCGAGGGGATCGGGTAGGTGTCCGGCAGGTCGATCGTGTCGTAGAAGACCTGCCAGTTGGCCGGGCCTGTGAGTTCGTAGGCCTCTGGCGTGACCATCGAGCGGCGCACCGGCGTGGTCCTCATCACCGGACGGTAGCGGTCCTTCAGGGCCAGCATCTGGTCTGTCCTGACGGAGAACTTGAGCAGTTCCCACATAAGGTCGCCATTTTCGGTGACGCTGGAAAGCCAGTTGCCGCTGACACCCAGCTGGTGCCGCTGCGACTTCCACTTCGGCCAGTACTGTACGTCGAATTCGCCCTTCTCCATGCCGTTGTTGTACAGACCGCCGGCCCAGAAGCCGCCGGCCGGCGTCATGGCAACCTTGTCGGAGAGGAAGAGGCCGCTCAACGATTGACCGCCGCCCAGTTCGATGCCTGGCGCATAGCCGTCGGCCGTCAGCGACATGACGAATTCCAGCGCCTCGACCATCAAGGGGTCGTTGGCGTTGGCCTCGGGCCAGCGGAAGCCGCCGCCGCGGTGACCGACGTCGTCGTTGTCCGCGTAGAAAGTCTCCCAGAACCATTCGCCACCCGGCGCGCGTTCCTCCGTCAGGAAGTTCGTGTTGTTGACGTAGTGCCACGGGCCCCAGCTGCCCCAGATGCGGATCGGCCAGCCGTAGCCGAAGGTCTCCTCGCCACCGAGGTTGGTCGTGGCCTTCGCATACTCCACGAAGTCGTCCTTGGTCCAGTCCGCCGGCGGCACGTCCAGGCCCGCCGCGTTCAGCATGTTCACGTTGAAGAACATGTTGGGCGCGTTGCAACCATCTGGCAACTCGTAGAGGTCGCCTTCCCACAGCATGGTCTCGGGCAGGATCGGCGCCATGTCCGAGAAGTACTCGGCCAGCTCGTCCTTCGCATCCAGCACGCGCTCGGTGAGCGGGGCGGCGATGCCCTCGCCGGCGTAGAGCACGGTGACCTCGGTCGAGGCCTTGCCCGCGTCCAGCGGCTGCCCGGAGGCCAGCAGCGTCAGGGTCTTGCTGGCGACTTCTTCATCGTCGATACCGGTGACGTTGATGAATGCGACCTCGGTGCCGGGGAAGAGTTCATTAAAGTTCTCAACCACCGGCGTCCAGCGCTCGATGCTCTGATGAAAATGCAGCGTCACCGTGTCCTGCGCAGGCGCCAGCGAAGGCGTCAGGCCCGCCACCAGCCCGGCCGCACCGGCGGCCGTGCCCTTCAGCATGTCACGACGACTCAATTTGTGACTCATCTCTCACCCCTAAATCTCTTTTCGATCGACATGTTTCGACGTGCACTTAACGGGTTGGCAATCAGCGCACCTCCCTGTTCGCACTCACCCGACACAACGTGACTTCCCTCCCTCACTATTGTACCGGGTAGAAACTTTTTTGCATGTATAGTGGTCCGCATGTTGTCGCGAGTCCCGCTTCAGCCATCTTCACGCAGCGCCCTCGCCCTCGCCTGGACGCTGCTCATCTGCTTCATCCTGCTGCAGCCGGGCCGCGACCCGCTCATCGGGCCCGCCGCCGCCGGCGACCATGACGCCTTCGGTCTGCTGCTGCTGCATCTGGCCCATCTCGTCAGCTTCGCCCTGATGACCTGGCTCTGGTGGCGCGCGCTACACGCCATCCGCCCCGCGCTGTTCATCGCCCTGGCCTGCGGCCTGTTGACTGAAGTGGGCCAGACATTCGTGCCCGATCGCGGCCTCTCCGCGCTGGACCTGGCGCTCAACGGCGGCGGGGCGCTGGCCGTCGCGCTCTGGCTGCGGCGGCGCGGCGCCTGATCTGTCAGGCGTGCTGCATCAGGATGCCGCCGAGCATCGCGATCGCGATGCAGACCACCACCAGACCGGCCAGCGGCGTGCCCAGCAGCACGGAAGCCACAATCGCGAGGCCGAAGCTGGCGCCGGTGCCCAGCAACCGGGTCTGCAGTTCGCGCGTGGCTGTCATCGCCGCCGCGCCGCAGAGCGCCAGCAGCAGCCCCAGCAGGGGAATGGTCATCACGCCCGTGATGAGGAACTCAAAAAACAGTTCTGGCGGCAGGTCCTGCAGGAAGCGGAACCAGGCGAGCAGCGCGCCGACCAGCAGGAAGGCCAGCGGCAGCAGCACGTCGGCCAGAAAGATCTGAAAGCCGTCCAGCGGCAGGAACTGGCGCAGGAAGGGCTCCTGCACGTCGCGGCGGAAGGTGTAAAGCAGACCGATCGGCGGCGCGATGCCGGCGATCAGCAACCAGCCGATCCACAGCGGCACCGGCAACTCGTTGACCAGAATGAGGCCCGCGGCCCAGGTCATGCCCGCGCCCCACAGCGCGTTGACCAGCATCAGCGAGGGGTGGCGCAGGCCGGCGATGGCCGAGCGCACCACCATCGCCCGCTTGCCATAGACGCTCGGGATGCGCAAGCGCGGCCGCTGACCGGCGCGCGCCTGCTGCAGGCGGATGCGCAGCTGCAGGTCCGGCATGCGCCAGGCCAGCAGGCCCAGCGCGGCCAGACGCGCGTACACGGCGCTTTCGTCCGCCGCCTGAATCATGTTGATGCGCGCGCCGAGGATCACGAAGCTGGCCACCAGCCCGGCCGCCACCAGCGCGATCAGGGCCAGGGCCGTCAGCGGCGCCAGGTCGTAGACGCCGAGCACCAGCAACCGCCCGGGCCAGAGCAACTGGTCCGGCGCCAGCTGCGCCAGCGGCAGCAGCAGCAGCGGCGTCAGCCAGAGCCAGCGCCAGCCACTGACCTGCGGATACACCAGGCGCAGGATGCCCAGCAGCCAGGCCAGCGACCAGGTCAGCACCACCAGCAGGCTCACCACCAGCAGCACGCGCAGGCTGTCCAGCGGGGTGGCGGGCGACAGCGGCGCGCGCAGCAAGACGGTCAGCAGGGCCCAGATGGCGCCGAAGACGATGCAGCGCGTCAGCACCTGGCGGATGAAGCCCGGCAACACCGGCACCGAACGCGCCAGCGGCGAGCCCACGATCCAGGCCATGTCGGGGAAACTAAGTTTGAGCGGCGTGCTGCGCAGCGAGGCCATCATGGCCCACACCTGCAGCAGCAACACGGCCGGCGGCACGCGCTCCAGCAACTGCGCCAGGGTCTGCGGCGCCAGCGACTCGCCGATCGAGAGGGCGAGGTCATGGCCCCAGGCCCACATGGCGAAGAACCAGATCGAGCCGATGCCCAGCAGATAAAGCACGTAGACCCGCTGCATCCAGGAACTCGCCTGGGCATCGTAGCCCAGCAGGCGCAGCCAAAAGACCGCGCCGGAGCGAAACTGACGCCAGCGCAGACCGAAAAGGATGCGCAGGTCAGTCAGCGGCAGCGGCGTCATCGGGCCTGGGGGAATTGCGGCGACGGCGCAGGGCGGCGCGCAGCATGCTGTCGAGAGTCAGGGGGTCGTCCGCGCCAAGGCGCAGCGAGGCGCGCAATTCGTCCGGCGTGCCCTGGCCGATGATCTCGCCCTGTTCCATGATGAGATAGCGATCGGGCCAGGCTTCATGCGGCAACTGGTGGCTGCTGAGCAGAATCGTCATGCCTTCGTTGCGGTGGCGATTGAGTTCGATCCACAACTCGTCGGCGGAGACGGGGTCCAGCGGGCCCAGGGGCTCGTCCATCAGCAGGATTTTGGGCTCGACCAGCAGCGCCATGCACATGGCCAGCTTGTAGCGCATGCCGCGCGAGAAGGCGAAGGGGAAGGCGTCGCGGTTGTTGAAGAGGCCGTAGCGCTCCAGCAGGTCCTCGCCCTCGTCCTCCCAGTCGCGCCAGCCATGCGACTGCGCCGCGAACTGCAAATGCTCCCAGGCGGTCAATTCGTCATAGAAGGGCGGCGTATCCGGCAGCAGCACCACGTGCTCGCGCGCCTGACGCTCGTTTTCCGCCAGCGCCTGGCCCATGACGTGCACCTCGCCGTCGCTGGCGCGCGACCAGCCGGCGATACAGCGCAGCAGGGTGGACTTGCCGGCGCCGTTGCGCCCCACGAGCGCGATCAGTTCGCCCGCGCCGGCCCGAAAGGACACGTCGCTGAGCGCGTGGAAAGAACCGTACTTGTAGCCGAGGCCCTGTACCCGCAAGAGGTCGCGGGGCGCATCGTCGGCATTGCGGGCCGCAGGGTTTTCGTCGTTCATGAGCTCCCGTCATCCGGCGCCGGCTCCACGCTGAGCAGCGTGGCGGGCCGCGCCACATAGTAAAGCCGGTAGGTCGCGCCGTCCTCGATGGCGGCCAGCAGCGCCTCGGATACGGCGAATTCCTGCTCCGCCACGCGCAGATAATAACCGGTGCGCGTACCCGGCCGGCCGGCGATGTCGTCCGTGCGGCGTTCGCGCAGCACGTAGCAGGTCACCGGGCCGCTGACGCAATGGACAAGACCAGGCGCGAGCAGGGCGCGAAATCGTTGCCACAAAATCCACAGCAGAAAGGCGAGGCCCGCCGTCAGCGCCTCGGCGCCGAGGGCCAGCACAATACCCTCCGCCGTGGCGCCCGGCAGCAGGCCGAGGATGACGCTGGCGGCCAGCAGGCCGATCAGCAGGGTCAGCAAGGCGAGGACGACGATCAGCCGGCGGCGACGCGCGAAGACCCGGTTGCGCTGGCGCGCGCTGAGGCGTCCCTCGCGGTTGGCGCGCAGTTCCGCCTCGTCAAACTTCAGGGCCTCGCCCGCGTCCATCACCGCTCCGCTGCAATTGCCCGCATCCGGCACAGGCGCCCCGACGGACCGGGCGGATGCTGCCGGCGGTCCTGTTTTTCCCTGCCGCGCCTTCGGCGACCCGGCGCCCTGGGCGGCGGCTGTCCGAACGCCATGATACTGCCGCCGCAAGTGCGCTGCCAGTCGCAGGGCGCATGCGCACCGCCAGCCGGTTTAGACGCAGTTTGAATAGTGCAGTGCGAAAATAACGGGAGTTGGCAGGGACGAATTTGTGAATCGCCCGCCGAATAATCCAAAAGATTGCGGGAGATGTAGGGATTCGCGGTCCGGCAGAAGTTGATTCTTCAATTCATTGTGAGACAATTGCTAAACCAGCCTGCAAAATGTTTTGATGACGTATCGAACGAAGTTGATTTTTTGCAAGGTACTTGACATAACAGATCCAGACCAGATAACACGGCACGAACGTGAAATCAGCGAATTGCGCGGCAAACTGGACGCCCTGGCGACGAAAGAATTCGTCCGCACGGTAGTGCAAGAACAGACGCAAGAGGTGAACGGCAAGTTTGACGCCCTCGACGATCGCCTCAAGAAGATTAGCGAGCGTCAGCAGCGTTTCAAAGGCATTGGCCAGGCGATTACCTTTGGCTAGCCATTGCTGGCCAGCATGCCGGCCCTGATCGCCGTGCTACTGAAGTAGACCGGGCACGCTGGCGAAGGCAACCGGGGCGGCCGGCGGGCCGCCTCTTTTCCTGGTTTCCGCCTGGGGCGGCGGGCGACCAGGCTGGTCGCCCCTGCACCGTCCCTGGAGACAGGGCGAAGCAGGCAATTCAGCCGGCGGCCACGACATCCGTCCCCGGCACGCTGACTGGCGAGCGGCCCTTCGCCTCACATTTACCCGGCAGCGCGTCGGCCGCGGCCTGGGCGGCGCAGGGGCGGAAGCTGAAGGCGCAGAGATAGCTGCCGATCTCGGGGAAATGCGCCAGTTCGTAAGGATCGCGCAGGCCAACCACAATCAGGCGTTCGCCGGCCGCCGCATGCAGCGCATTTACGATTTCGGCCTGCCGGCTTCGGTCGAAGTCCATGCCGGGCAGCGTGTAATTCTCGGTGACTGCGATGATGAGTCCCGCGACCGGCAGATCTCCGGCGGCGAAGTCTTCCGCCCCGACCACACGCAGCCGATCGCAACGGGCGCGCATCGCCTCGGCAAAGACATCAAAGGCGGGCGTTGCCTGGTTGGGCCCGATGCCGCGCGTCCGCGTCAGCACGGCATAGGCGCTACGTTCGGTCGCATTCACCAGCGTGATCGGCGCGGCCGGGTCGACCGGAATCAGGCCGCCCTTGTCGCGCACAATGCTCAAGGCGCGGCGGGCCACATCCAGCTCCAGGGCGCGGTGTTCGTCGCTGCCAACCTGCCCCGTCCGGTCGGGCAGCGGCGCGGTGCTCCAGCCGGCGTCGCGCTTGAGGCTCAGGACGCGCCTTACGGCGTCATCGACGCGTTCGCGGCTGAGGCGGCCATCCTCGACCGCCCGAATCACGGCGCGGATGAGGGCGCGCTGGTTGGCCAGGTATTGGCCGGCGTCGTGGTCGTAATGTTCTTCAGCCAGCATCATCAGGTCGACGCCGGCGTTGAAACCCTGGATCGCCGCATCGGCCGGGTCGTAATTGCTTTTCATCGAGTGCATATTCATGCTGTCGGAGACGATCACGCCGTCGAATCCAAGTTCGCCGCGCAGCAGATCGCCGAGGATGAATGGCGACAGCGTGGCGGGCCGGTCGGGGTCAAGCGCGCTGAAGATGATGTGCGAGGTCATGACCATGCGCGCGCCGGCCCGTATGCCCGCGGCGAAGGGCTGCAAGTCAATGCGCTTGAGTTCGTCAAGGCTGCGCGTCACAGTGGGCAAGCCGCGGTGGCTGTCCAGGGTGGTATCGCCGTGGCCGGGGAAGTGCTTGATCGCCGCGATGCTGCCATTGTCCTGCAAGCCGCGCACGGCGGCGGCGGTCATCGCGGCGACCAGCTCGGGCCTTTCGCCGAAGGAACGCATTTCGATGATGGAGTTGTGCGGGTTGGAGTTGCAGTCGGCGGCCGGGCCCAGCGCGACATTCAAGCCGACGGCCCCCGTTTCGCGGGCGATGAGGCTGTACATCCGGTAGGCGCAGTCGGGGTCGCCGCTGGCGCCCAGGGCCATATTGCCCGGCCCCATGGCGCTCTCGGCGGTCATGACGGACCAGGTCCCCTCCTGGTCGGCGCCGAGCAGCAGCGGGATGCCCAGGCGCGTGCCAGCGGCGAAGGCTTGCAGCGAATTGCAGAGCGCCAACGCGGCGACAGCGGTCGGGACGTTCTCATCGCTGATGTAAGCGCCGCCCACAAGATGCTCGACCATGAGGATGCGCGCTTCGTCGAGCTGGTCGCCAGCGAAGGCCAGCATGAACATCTGGCCGACCTTTTCTTCGGTCGTCATGCTGGCGATGGTGGATTGGATGTTCATGGCCTGTTCCCCGGAACGTGAAGTAGTCGGGGATAGTTAATCACAGAGAGCACAGAGAGCACAGAGGCAAGGTCTGTAGGGGCGGCATATCATGCCACCCGCACAGGGATAAAATACGGGCGACCCAATGGGTCGTCCCTATTTCACCGCGCCCATGGTCAAGCCGCGCACGAGGTAGCGCTGGAAGAAGAGCGCCATCAGGAAGGGCGGCAGCATCGTCACCACGGCCGCGGCTGACATGTCTTCCCAGGCGACCTCGTACTGGCCGATGAAGAGCGTAAGCACGATAGTAAGCGGCTGCGAATCGTCGGTGCGCGTGAAGATCAGTGGAATCAAGAAGTTGTTCCAGGTGGTGAGCATGGCGACCAGGAAGACGGCGACCATGCCCGGACGCGCCAGGGGCAGCACGATGCTATAAACGAGCCGCCAGCGGTCAGCGCCGTCAACGCGGGCGGCATCCTGGATCTCCGCCGGGATATCCCGCACAAAAGTCGTCATCATCCAGACCGCCAGCGGCAGCAGCAGCGTCACAAAGATTAACACCAGGCCCAGCAGCGAATCCACCAGCTCCAGCCGCGACATGATGAAAAACAACGCGATCAGCGAGACCCAGATTGGCAGCGGCAGCATCAGCATGATGAGTAGAAAGATGGCGTTTTTGCCGCGGAATTCCATGCGCGCGAAGGCATAGCCGGCGCCGGTGGCCAGCAGCGTGACGACCGCGGCCGAAGCGACGCTGATGATAAGGCTGTTGCGCAAGCCGGCGCTCATCAGGTGGGCGGTTGGCGAGAAGCTGCCGTCGCGAAATTTGGCGCCCTGCGTGAAGATGGTGCGGTATGACTCGAAGGTCGGCTCGCCGGGGAACCAGATCTTGTAGGGCTGGGCGTAGAGCTCGCGCCGGGTCGAGATGCTGCTGACCGCGACCCAGTAGATCGGCGCCAGCGCCCAGATCAGCACGATGGCGCAAAGGACGTAGATGAAGCTGAGCCGCAGGCGTTCTTGCGCACGGAGGGATAGTTTCACGCCGCCAATCCCCGGTTCTCGAAACGGGTGGTTGCAGGTACGAGCCGCCGGCTCGCCCGTACGCGCCCATTGCGGGAAATAGAGATACCCGGGCTCATTGTTCCTGCACTCCCTGGTTGTAGACGCGCATGACGAAGATGACGCCAACGGCCAGCGACATGGCCAGGATGATATAGGACAGCGCCGCGCCCAGGCCGATGCGCAGATCGCGGAAAACCAGCTCGTAATTGTAGAGCATCAGGGTCTTGGTGAAGGGGTTCATGGCGCCGCCGGCGGAGCCGCCCGCGGTCAGCGTCCAGACGACATCGAAGATCTGGAATGCGGCGATGAACTCGACCACCAGGGCGATGCCGAACGACGGCAGCAGCAGCGGAAACGTGATATAGCGCACGCGATGCCAGGCGTTGGCGCCATCGACTTTGCCGGCGTCGAAGAGGTCATCCGGGATGCTCTGCAATCCAGCCAGCAAGATGATCGTCGGGAAGGCATAGCGCGTCCAGGTCTGCACGACGCAGACCCAAAACAACTGATGATCGGGCTCGCGCAGCCAATACTGATACTCGCTGATCAGCCCGAACTGGTACAAAAAGCCATTGAGCGCGCCATATTCGCCGTTGAGCAGCCAGCCCCACAAAAAGCCGTTAACAACGCCGGGCAGCATCCAAGGCAAGATGGCGAGAGTGCGGACCGCGCCGCGGCCGGGGAAACGCTGATTGAGCAGCATGGCGATGCCGAAGGCCACCGCCATCTCCAGCGGAAGGGTGATGAGCACCACTTTAAAGCTGCGACCAGTGACTTCCCAGAATTCATCGTCATTGACCAGTTTGACATAGTTGTCCAGGCCGATGGCTTTGGGCGGAAGGCGGATGCGCAAGTTGCGGTTGGTCAGGCTGGTGCTGAAGGTGTCGACCGCCGGGTAGTAGATGAAGAGCGCGATGAGCAGGACGATCGGCGTCAGGACAACGATGACATAGCGGGAGTCGGATGAAAGGAGGCGGTTAGCAGTCTTCATGACCTGGTTTTCTGCTATTCATCCTTTCGGAATACCTTGCCCTTTTCACCCAGGTTGCCGTAGGGGCGAGCCAAGGCTCGCCCCTACGGAATTCGAGTTGTGGCGATTCATGGGCAACTCACAGAGTCGCCCCTACTCGTATTCCGCCTTGAGCTCGTTCCATTCCTCAGCCAGGCCATCGATGATCTCGTCAGCCGACATCCCCGTGGACATGCCTTCCTTGATGCCCTCGCTGACGGCTGCCGCCCAGGGACCCCACCACAACGTGAAACGCGGCAGCTCGTTGGTGTGCATGCTCTGCGCGACGATGGTGTCATAGCCCTGGATCTCGCCGGCTTCGTTCAGCGCGCTGCTGATGGAAATCCGCGAGGGATAGAGGCCGAAGGCATTCCAGATGTCAGTCATGTTCTGGTCGCCGACATACCACTTGACAAATTCCCAGGCCGCTTCCACATTCTCGCTGTCGACCGAGATACCGATACCGGCGGGGAAGCTCCAGGTATTGCCGACTTCCGGCAGGACCATGTATTCGACATTGGGCGCTTGCATGGAGGATTCGGCGTTGCCGGGCACGACCGAGCCTTGCCAGCCCTGGTGGAAGACGCCGACGCCGCTCCAGAAGAGCGCGTGCTGGTTGATGCTGCCGGCCAGGATCTCGGGGCTGATCAGCTCGTCATCAAACCAGGTCTTGAGCAGGGCCATGGCTTCGCGGGCCTTGCTGCCTTCATCTGCGAAGACGGGATTGAGATCGTCGTCGAACATGGGGTCGCCCATGCTCAGGGCAATCAGCCACCAGGACCAGTTGATGGCGCCCATGGCGATGGGGTTGTCATCCAGGCCGGCATCGCGAACGGCGCGCGCCTGCGCGTCCAGCTCGGCCCAGGTGGTTGGCGCGGCATCAAAGCCGGCCCCAGCCAGGGTGGCGGCGTTGTAATCCATCATCACCAGCTGCAAGTAAGTCGGGATCGCCAGGACATCGCCGTCGAGCGTCCAGAAGTCGAGCTTCTCGAAGTCGTCCGTGTCGAGGTCGCCCATGTCCAGAAGGTCGTTGAGCGGCAGCATATTGCCGGTAGCGACTACGTTGGAGGGCCCTTCTTCAGTAATGAAGATTACATCGGCGGGCACCTCGCCAGCGGCGGCGGAAACTTGCACCCGGCTGTAGAGATCGGCCATTTGTACCGACTGAATCTCAACGGTGATGCCGCTCTCTTCCATGAAAGCGTTTAGCGAATCTTCGTTGGGCGGTACGCCCCAGGGCGGCGCCAGGAAAGAAATCGTGCTGTCTTGCGCCTGCCCGGCGAAGCCGGGACTGAGCAAAAAGATGAGCAGAACAAGGGTAAGAATGCGTTTGTGCAGCTTCATGTTGGGGCTCCCCTTTCAGTATGTTTGTCTCCCTGATTCTAATGCGTCAAGCCGCGCCGTCGCAAATTTGCGCGCATCCGGCACAGGCGCCCCGACGGACCGGGCGGATGCTGCCGGCGGTCCTGTTTTTCCCTGCCGCGCCTTCGGCGACCCGGCGCCCTGGGCGGCGGCTGTCCGAACGCCATGATACTGCCGCCGCAAGTGCGCTGCCAGTCGCAGGGCGCTCAGGCGACGGCGCTGGTGTAGCGCCGCAGACCCGGGTAGCGCAGGGCGATCACGCCGGTCAGCGCCAGCGCGGCCAGGCCGCCGGTGACGATGGCGAAAGGCGCGCCGAAAAGCGCCGCCACCAGACCGGCCTCGATCTCGCCCAGTTGCGGGCCGCCCATGGCGAAGACCATATTCACCCCGGTCATGCGGCCGCGCAGGCCGTCGGGCGTGTTCACCTGACGAATGGTGTTGCGGATGACCGAGGAGACGGTATCGCCCGCGCCGGTCAGGGCGAAGAGCAGCCAGGAGAGCGCCAGGCTGGTGGAGAGGCCGAAGAGCGCGGTCGCCAGCGCGTAGAGCGCCACGCTGGCCAACAGCGCCAGGCCCTGGCGCCGGATCTCGCGGCCCAGCGCCAGCAGGCTGCCGGCCAGCACGGCGCCGGTCGGCTGGGCGGCCGCCAGCAGACCGTAGCCCTGGGCGCCCACGCCCAGCACGTCCACCGCGATGAGCGGCAGCATCGTGCGCGCCGAGCCGAAGAACACCGCCAGGAAGTCCAGCAGCATGGTGCCGCGAATAATGGGCGTGCGGAAGGTGAAGCGCAGCCCCTCCCGGAAAGCGCCGGGGTTGAGCTGGCGGCGGCCCGGCGCCGCGCCCCGGTGCCGCAACAGGGCCACGGCGCCCGCCGCCAGCAACAGGGCCAGCGCCGTCAGGGCGTAGACCATCCCGACCGGCCCGCTGAAGTGCGCGCCCTGTCCCTGCGCGGCGCCGATGAACACCCCGGCCAGGGCCGGCCCGACGATGTTGGCCAGGTGCCAGACCAGCATCTCCAGGCTGATGGCGTTGCTCAAATGCTCGCGGCGCACCAGATGCGGCACCAGCGACTGGCGCGCGGGCAGGTCGAAGGCCATCAGGCCGGCCGCCAGCGCCCCCGCCAGATAGACCGGCACCAGCGTCGCGCCCCCGCCGAGGGTCAGCAGCGCCAGCCCCAGCGAGAGCAGCGCGGCCAGGGCGCGCGTCACGACCATCAGGCGGCGTCGCTCCCAAGCGTCGGCCGCCATGCCGCCCAGCAGCGAGCAGAGGATGATTGGCAACATGCGAATCAGGCCCAGGCCGCCCAGACCGAGGGCCTCGGCGCCCAGCTCCTGCTCCTGCCCGAAGAGTTGCAGCGTCAGCGTCTGGTCGTTGAGCAACTGAAAGACGTGCCAGTTGATGGCGAAGGTCTGCATCTGCGAGCCGGTGGTGGAGAGCAGTTCGGCGCTCCAGAGCAGACGAAAGTCGCGGTAGCGCAGGGCCGCGAGGCGCACGTTCAGCCGGGCCGCATGCGGAAGAGGGCCGTGCGCGTCACCTCCACACAGAGCACGCCGTCCTGGTTGCGGCCGTAATGCCGCAGCGTGACGAGGCCTTCACCCGGGCGCGAGCGACTCTCGCGTTTGGCAAGCACCTCGGTCTCCACCGACAGCGTGTCCCCCGGGTAAAGCGGGTGCGGATGCCGCACCTGCTCGTAGCCGAGATTGGCGACGATCGTGCCCTGGGTGATGTCCGGCACGCTGATGCCGACCACCAGGCCAAGGGTGAAGAGGCCGTTCATGATGCGCCGGCCAAAGACTGTTTCGCGCGCGAAGTTCTCGTCGAGGTGCAGCGGCTGAGGATTGTGCGTCAGGCTGCTGAAGAGCAGATTGTCGGTTTCGGTGAGCGTGCGGGCCAGGCGATGGCGGATGCGCTGGCCGGGTTGCAGGTCTTCGTAATAGCGCATGCCCGGGCGCTCCTCCCCGCCCGCGGGAAGTATAACAACCCGTCGCCACACAAAAACAGACCGTGCGTTGTGCGGGGGGACACACCGGCGCACGGTCTGTTTTGCTTCCGGCTGCGGTTACCCGCTCGCCTGCGAACCCGACCTGCCAGACTTGCCACGTATGGAGGAAGGAGAATTCCTGTATTGCACGATGGTCAGGTTCGTCTTGTCGTCAAGGATGGGGGCGCCGCGTAAGAACCCGGTGAGTCGGCCATGAGCAGCCGGTGAGAGTTGCGTCAGCCGCCGCCGACCGGCGGGCCGATGTACGCGCCGGCCTCCAGCGTGGCGCCGGCCGGAGGCTGCTGGCCCGGCAGGCCGACTCCCTGCTGGCAGAGCAGGTTGGCCTCGTCCCGACGCTGCGCCATGGCGGCGTCGGCGCGCAGGACGAGGGCCTGCTGCAGTTGCTCATGGGCCGCGCAGGGGTCGCCCTCTGTCAGCAAGTGCTCCGCCCAAGCCGCGTGCTGCCCGGCGATCAACCCGGGCAACTCGCCGCCGCGATAGCCGGGGGCCACGTCATAGAGTTCGCGCAGGGCCGGGATGGCCGCCGCCGGGCCGCGGCTGATCTGGCTGCGGGCGTCGAGGTACAGGGCGGCCATGTAGCGCTCGTAACGCAGGCCGCTGTCCGCCGACAGCCCGTAGCGGATCGCCTCGTCCGTCACCAGGATGGCCTCCGCGAGGCGGTCGCCGCTGCGAAAGAGGCGCTGCGCCTGGCGGGTCAGACCGTTGAGGATGAGCTCGCGCACGGTCACGCTGGCGTAGTCCGGTTCCAGGGCCTCCAGCGCCTGCAACAGGTCCACGCCCTCTTCATAGTCACCGCTGCCGATGGCCTCGCGCCCCTGGCGCAGCAAGTCCTCCGGGTCCCAGGCGACGGTCTGCGGCGCCACGACGGTGGCGGTGATGGTGGGCGTAAAGGTCGGGCCGGGCGTAGAGGTGAGGGTTGGCCGCGCCAGCGCGGTCGCCGTCTGTCGCAGTTGCGGCAACTGCGGGACGGCGGGGGTCATGTCGGCGAAGAAGTCCAGCCGCGCCTGCAGCAACTGTGTGTTGCCCGCGGCCACGTCGCCGGGGATGCGGCCCAGCTGGTCGCGCAGGCGCGCCGCCTGGGTGACGGCGATGACATCCTGCGCATCCTGCTGCCCGGCCGTCCAGCCCGCCAGCCCCGCCAGCACCACGATGAGGAGCGCCAGCAACAGCAGCGCCAGCGCCGCCAGGACCTGGTAAAGACAGTTCCGGTTGTCACGCCGGGCCGTTGACCGCCGGCGTTCCGGCCTGGCGCGCGCCGGCTGCCTTTCCTCGGTTGGCAGCGGCGCCAGCGGCTGCGTATCGTCCTGGGGCGTGCTCATGGATGCTTGTCGGGCTCCTCCCGCGAGGCGCGCGCCAGTATAGCAGAGCGCGAAAGCGCCAGAACCCGTCAGCTGGCTCTTGTGTCCGGCCGGGCAGGGCTGGTACGGTCATCAGCGATCAGGGAGGGCAGGATGGCCCCGGCGTGTTAAGCCGTGTTTCCGCACCGGACAACAGCAGCAGCTGGCGTTTCGTCATCCTGGCGCTCTGCGTACTGACGCCCTTCGGCATCGTCACCATGCCCAACCTGTCGCTGCCGCCCATGTTCTCCATCATCAGCGAGGAACTGGGCCTCTCCCTGGTGGAGGTCGGCGGCATCTGGGGCATGGTGGGCTTCAGCGGCGTCTTCTTCGCCATCATCGGCGGCAGCATCGGCGATCGCCTCGGCTCGCGCAACATGCTCTTTCTCATCTGTCTGCTCAGCGGGCTCTTCGGCATGCTGCGCGCCGTCGCCACGGACTTCGGCAGCCTGCTGCTCATCTCCCTGCTCTATGGCTGCGCCCAGGGGTCCGTCCCGGTCATCATCTTCAAGTCGATCCGCCAGTGGTTCCCGCGCAAGAATCTGGGCATGGCCAGCGGCGTCGTGTCGGCGGGTTTCGCCAGCGGCCTGATGCTTGGGCCCTGCTCAGCACCAGCGTCATCCTGCCGGCCCTCGGCGGCTGGCGTCAGGTCCTCGTGCTTTACGGCCTGCTGGCCATCGCGATCAGTCTGCTGTGGCTGCTGCTGCACCCGGCGGGCCGGCACGCCGTCGGCGACGACGGGCAGACGCCGGACGTGATCGCCGGTCTGCGCCGCGTGGTGCGCCTGCGCAACCTGTGGCTGATGGGGCTGGGCGGCATCGGCATCGGCGCCTGCTTCAGCGGCTTCAGCGGCTACCTGCCCACCTACCTCAAGAACGTCGGCTGGGCCCCGCTGGACGCCGACCGCGCCCTCTCGCTCTTCTTCCTCGCCAGCCTGATCTGCGTCGTGCCCCTTTCCACCCTCTCGGACCGTTTGCAAATCCGGCGCGGCTTTCTGGTCGCCCTCGCCCTGCTGCTCGGCGTCGGCGTGGGCCTGCTGGGCATCGTCGCCGGCGCGCTGGTGCTGCTGGTCGCGGTGATCACCGGCTCGGCCTTTGACACCGTCATGGCCATGCAACAGGTCAGCGTGATGGAACTGGACGGCATGGACAACTCGCTCAGCGGCAGCGCGCTGGGCATGTTCACCACCATCCGCAACCTGGGCATCGCCTTCGCGCCGCCACTGGGCAACAGCCTGGCGATCTACGGCGCCGGCCTGCCCTTTCTCTTCTGGGGCGCCTGCGGCGTCTTCGCGGCCCTGGTCTTCAGCATCGCCTTCAGCCCGCCGCGGCGGGCGACAGCCTGAGGGACCGCCTTCACAGCGAGGAACTGCCCTGCGAGTCCTCGCTCATCAGATGCGGCAGCAGCAACAACCCGACGCAGAAAACAAGCATGATCGGCAGCGGCACGACGCGTTCCAGCAGCACCCAGCCCGAAATCGTGACGCAGATGATGGCCGCGCTGAGTTCCAGTCTGCTGATCAAGGGCCCTCCGCCCGCGATCTTCAGGCGCTGAACTTCTCAGGATAGACCTCGCGCGCCAGCTTCTCTTCAAGGCGCACCATGTCGCGCAGAATCGCCAGACCCTCGTTCCAGAACTCCGGATCGGTCAGGTCCACGCCCAGGCGCGCCAGAATGTTGTGCGGCCAGTCCGAGCCGCCGGCCGCCAGCACGTCCAGGTAGTCGGGCACGAAGTCCGCGCCGCGCTGCTGGTAGAGGCGGAAGAGCGCCAGCACCAGCAGTTCGCCGAAGGCGTAGGCGTAGACGTAGCCCGGCACGTTCAGGAAGTGCGGCACGTAGCTCCACCAGTGACCGTAGTCCTCGCCGATGTTCACGCTGCCCTGGAACATGTCGCGCTGCGTCTCCAGCCAGATTTCGCCGAGTTGTTCGGCGCTCAGTTCGCCCGTCTCGCGCCGCGCGTTGTGGTAACCGTGCTCGAAGCGGTTCATGGCGACCTGGCGGAAGATGGTGCCGAAACTGTCCTCGATCTTGGCCGCCAGCATGGCCAGGCGCGCCTCGGCGTCAGGCTCGCGTTCCATCAGGTCGTTGAAGACCAGCATCTCGCCGAAGGTCGAGGCCATCTCGGCGGTGGTCAGCGGTGTCTGCGCGTTGAGCAGGCCCTGGGTCTCGGTCGCCAGCACCTGGTGCACGCCGTGGCCCAGTTCGTGCGCCAGGGTCGAGACGTCGCGCTCGCGCCCGGTGTAGTTCATCATGATGAAGGGGTGCGCCGAGACCGGACCGGAGGCCGAGAAGGCCCCGCCCATCTTGCCCGGCGCGAGGGCGGCGTGGATCCAGCCCCCGTCGAAGAAACGCTGCGAGATTTCCGCCATGCGCGGGCTGAAGGCCTGGTAGGCCTGCTGCACGATGTCGCGCGCCTCCTCCCAGGCGTAAATCCGGTCGCTGTCGGGTACCGGAAGGGGCGAGTTGCGATCGTAGTGCAACAACTCGTCGTAACCCAGCAGTCTGCGCTTGAGTTCGTAGTGTTCGGCCACGATGTCGTAGTTGGCGGTGACGGCTTCCACCAGCGCCTCGACCACGTCGTCGGCCACCTTGTTGGAGAGGTTGCGTGAGGAGACCCAGGTGTCGTAGTCGCGCTGCCGGTCCTCGGAGGCCTTGTCCGCCGCCAGCACGTTGAAGACGTAGGTCAGTTGCATGGCCTGGTCCTGCAGGCCGGCGGTGACCGCCGCGGCGGCCTCTCGGCGCAGCTCGCGGTCCGTGTCGAAGAGCTTGCTTAACACTTCCGATTGCGTCAGCGAGTCGCCGCGCAACTCGTAGCGGGCGGCGCCCATCAACTGGTTGAAGAAACGGTTCCAGGCCTCGCGCCCGGTCACCGCCTTCTCGACCAGCAACTTCTCCTCCGGCTCGCTGAGCAAGTGCGGCTTGTAACGCCGTTCGGCCTCCAGATAGTGGCGGAAATGCGCCAGTTCGGGCTGCGCCAGCAAGTCGGCGGCGGCCGCGTCATCCAGCGCCGTCCATTCCAGCTCAAAGAAGAGCAGGCCCTGCTGTACGCGCGCGGCGTATTCGGTCAATTTTTGCATCAGCGCGCCGAAAGTCGGGTTGTTGGTATCGGTGACGTAGAGCATCTGGGCGAACATCTCAAGGCGGTAGACGCGGTCCAGCAGGGCCTCGATGCGCTCCATGGCGGCCAGCAGGCCGGCGGCGTCCAGCCCGGCGACCACACCGCGGTAGTCGTCGGCGAAGGCGTCGATGTCATTGTCGATCGCCGCCATGTCGGCTTCGATGGCCGGGTCCTCCGGCCCGCTGTAGAAGATCGAAAGGTCCCAGACGATGTTTTCGGCGCCGGTGGTCGGCTGCGAGGTCGCTTCGCTCATGCCCTGTGCTCCATGTAAAGGCTGCTGTCTCCGCTATCCTAACCGACCGGGCGCCCTGCGTGAAGCGCCGCCGACTGCGCAGCGTAGCGCCACGGCCGGCAAAAATATCGGGCTGCTTTCTGAACGGGCGCCAACAACGGGCAAACAACAAAACAGGCCCGCTGCGCGGGCCTGTGACCTGGTTAACCCAGACTCCAGTCAACAGTACCTTACCGAACCGCCTGGATGACCATAGTGCCACTCCTCTTCAATCCAGTAATGCGTCCACGGACCAATGATGTGAATGTGACACTGTCTCTTGTACAGACAGAACCAGCCAATACAGCCCGAATCCTGATAACGGCAACAGTTCAGAACCCAAGGGGTACAATGGACACCACCTCCGTGCAATGCCAGATCCTCATCGGGCTGCTCGCCAACAATTTCCTCGATTTGAAATACCTCAGGGATTTCAACCCCTTGCGGAGGTTCGGGTATCTCCGATCCATGTGTGACGATTTCATCATCTTCCGGTAACCAGTCAGGCGGGTTTTCATGCGCAAGTGAGGGTGAAAATCCGACGAACAACGACATCATGACAAGGAACACTAACAAAAAATCTTCTTCATCTCTCAACTCCTCAACAGGAACCTGGACCGCAATGCGGACCCGACAACCCGTAACCGGTGAAGGCCACGGGCATTTCCCTGAGTGAAATTGCCCCCGCCGAGCGCAACATCCAGTCAAGGCTGGATCGCCTTGCCCTGCGACGAGCATTGCTTCTGCGCCGGGCTTTCATAGCCTCGCGAATTGCGCGCATCTCCTGCTTTCTGCGTTTCCGGCGCGCGCTCACCAGTCCGTCCCTCCTGATATCTTATGTTAAGATTACGTTAAAGCATGTTTCCTGCTTGTCAACCCGTCAATTCTATTTCCTGCCTCAGGAGCTTTGCCTGTCCAGACGGTGGCAGACAACCTTTACCGGGCTGGTCGTGCCCGGGAGACAGCGCTCAGACCAGGCTGCTTTTGTAAATCGCGCCGCCCTTCATGATGAGGCGCAGGTTCGTCTCCGGCCTGGTCATCACGCTCAAATCGACCAGCGGATCAGCCTCTGGCAACGGCTCCTCCATCGTCCCCCGAAGAGTCCAGGACGAGATCCCCAATCGCGACAGGTCGAGTTGCCGTCGAATTCGGGCTGAGTCCCGATCCGCTGCAACAAGCCCTCGGGCGCCGTGCGAAAATCAGGGTTGACATGCAAGTCTTTGCTTGCATATAATGAAGCAGCATCATACAGGCGAAGACTCGCCCTGGATCAAAATGTGGACATTTACCGTGCGATCGCTGACCGGACCCGGCGAGCCATCCTGGATGAACTCGTCGATCGCTCAGGTCAAACGCTCTTCGAACTCTGCGCACGTCTGACGATGAAGCATGGCATCAACTCCTCGCGGCAGGCGATCTCGCAACACCTGGACGTCCTGGAAGCCGCCGGGCTGATACGCACGAGGCGCGAGGGGAGGTCAAAGCTTCACTGGTTCGTGGGCGCTCCGCTGAAGGCTATCGTGGAGCGCTGGCCGATCTCGGCAGATGACAGTATTTCCGACCTGACAGAGGAGGACATCCAGAAATGAGAATCAACCTGGCCGGCGTCTTCGTAGACGACCAACAGAAGGCACTTCGTTTCTACACAGAAACCCTCGGGTTCCGCCTGAAGCACAACATCCCGCTGGGAGAACACGCCTGGATCACCGTCGTATCCGCGGAAGACCCGGAGGGGACGGAGTTTCTGCTGGAGCCTGATGCCCACCCCGCAGTCCCTCCCTTCAGGAAGGCGCTTGTAGAGGACGGGATCCCCAGCACCTCCTTCGCCGTCGACGACGTCGCAGCCGAGCACGAGCGTCTCGTGGCAAAAGGCGTGCGCTTCGTCCAGCCGCCAACGGACCTCGGAAGTGTCATTACCGCAGTCTTCGACGATACATGCGGCAACCTGATCCAGATCGCGGAGGAGAAGGGTCAACCCTGACCATCGCAACAGCCCCGTCTATCAACCTGCCCGCGGGGGCGATGCGGAAGGAGCGCATCGCCCGTCGCGCGCCAGGGGCCTCTGCGCTCAGGGCAGGCTGTTTTTGTAAATCACGCCGCCCTTCATGATGAGGCGCAGGTTCGCTTCCGGCTCGGCCATCACGCCCAGGTCGGCCAGGGGGTCGCCCTCCAGCACCAGCAGGTCGGCGTGCGCCCCGGCGATCAGCTCGCCCAGTTCGCCGCTGCGCCCCAGCAGGTCCGCCGCGTTGCAGGTGGCCGCGCGCAGCACGTCGATGGCCGGGATGAATTCGCCGCGAATGGCGAATTCGTCCAGCTGCCGTCGCCGCATCGACCCCAGCAGGTCCGTGCCGTAGACCATCTTCACGCCGCCGCGGTAGGCCATGTCCAGCGCGCGCTTGCCGGCATCCAGCACGTCGAAGACCTTGCGGTAGGACTGCTCCGGCAGACCGGCCGCGAGGCCCTCGTCCGCCAGTGCCTGATAGGTCGACAGGGTCGGCACCAGAAATGCGTCATGTTCCAGGAAGAGGTCGATGCTGCTCTCGTCCAGCAGATTGCCGTGTTCCACCGAACGCACGCCCAGGCGCAGGGAGCGATTGACGGCGCGCGCGGTGTAGGCGTGCACCATGACGTAGAGGTTGGCGTTTTCGGCCTCTTCCACCGCCGCGCGCACCTCATCCTCCGAGAATTGCAGGCTGTCGATGCGGTCGGTGGGCGAGGCGACGCCGCCCGAGACCATCAGCTTGATGTGATGCGCGCCGCGGCGGATCTCCTCGCGGCAGGCGCGGCGCACCTCACTGACGCCGTCGCAGATCCAGCCCGCGGCCGGCGCCAGCCAACTGTAACCGCGGCCGTCGTCGCCGGAACTGCGCATGTCGCCATGGCCGCCGGTCGGCGACAGGGCGTGGCCGCAGAAAAACAGCCGCGGCCCGACGAGCAGCCCCTCCTCCACAGCCTGCGCCAGACCCCAGTCCGCGCCGGTGCCATCGCGCACGGTCGTGAAGCCGCGCATCAGCGTGGCCTCGAGTTCCTGCGCGGCGTGGGCCGTGACGTAGGCCGGCGACCAGTGGCGCATGGACGCCAGGTCCGCCGTGGCGGCGGTGACGTGTACGTGCGCGTCGCAGAGGCCCGGCATCACCACGCGCCCGCCGACGTCGATGCGCTGTGCCTCCCCCGTCGGCGGCACGTCGCTGACCGACGTGATTCGGCCATCCTCGATCAGGATGTGACGATCATCCAGCAGCCTGCCGCCGCGCGTATCCAGCACGCGCGCATTGCTCAATAGCATCTTCTTCATCAAACTTCTTCCCGTGAATCCTTGAAAGCGATCGTTTCACCGCCATGAATTGTATCGGCACCGGCGGCGGATGGCCGCGATTTGTGCAGGCCGGGATGTGGAGAAGCTGATGAGTGCGGGGATGCGCGCCCGCTGCGGCAAAGGGCCCGCGCGCCACAATCCGCTATACTGACGGCAAGCGACGAGGGAGCGATAGCATGCCGACACCGGCCCTGAACGACGACGAGATCCAGCAGCGCCTGGCCCGCCTCGAGGGCTGGGAGCGCGAGGGCGACACCATCGTCAAGAACTACCGCACGGACACCTACCTGGCCGGCATCGCGCTGGCCACGGCCATCGGCGTCATCAGCGAGGGACTCGACCATCATCCGGAGCTGACCATCGGCTGGCGCCGCCTCCGGGTCAGCTACTGCACGCACGACGCCGGCAACCGCCTCAGCCACAAGGACTTTGACGCCGCCGAACGCGTCGACGCGCTGGGCTACCCGCCGGGGAGTTGAGCCGCGTGCGCATCACCTTGCTGCGCGACAAACGCATCGTCCTGGGGGTGACGGGCAGCATCGCCGCCTTCAAGGCCGCCGACCTCGCCAGCAAGCTGACCCAGGCCGGAGCGCAGGTCGACGTCATTTTGACGGAGGGCGCGCAGCGCTTCGTGGCGCCGCTGACCTTCGCGGCGCTCACCGGCCGCGCGGTACATACCAACATGTGGTCCGCGGATGCCGACGCCGACGGCCATATCGCCCACGTGCGCCTCGGCGAAAATGCCGACCTGCTGCTCATCGCCCCGGCCAGCGCGCACACGATCGCCAAACTGGCCCATGGCCTTGCCGACAACCTGCTGACGCTGACGGCCCTCGCCGCGCGCTGCCCGCTGCTACTGGCGCCGGCGATGGACGGCGGCATGTACGACCATCCGGCCACCCAGGCCAACCTGCAGACCCTGGTCGAACGCGGCGTGCGGCTCATCGAGCCCGACGAGGGGCGCTTCGCCTCCGGCCTCGGCGGACGCGGCCGTCTGCCGGAGCCGCCCGAGTTGCTGGGTCATGTGCGGCGCGCGCTGGGACGCGACGGCGTGCTGGCCGGGCGCCAGGTGGTGGTGACCGCCGGTGGCACGCGTGAAGCGCTGGACCCGGTGCGACAACTCGGCAACCGCTCCAGCGGAAAGCAGGGCCACGCCCTGGCGCAGGCCGCACTGGACGCCGGCGCGGAGGTCACGCTGATCAGCAGCGCGCGACAACTGCCGACGCCGGTCGGTGCGACGCGCGTCGCCGTCGACACGGCGCAGGAGATGCTGGAGGCCACCCTGACGGCTGCGCGGGGGGCGGACGCCCTGATCATGGCGGCGGCGGTGGCGGACTTCCGGCCGGCGCAGCGCAAGACTCAGAAACTGCGCAAGCGCGAGCAGGGCGACGGCCTGCAACTCGACCTGGAGCCCACGGCGGACGTGTTGCTGGCGCTGGCCGAACAGCGTTCGCATGGCGGCCGACCGCACTACCTGGTCGGTTTCGCGGCCGAGAGCGAGCAACTGTTGCAGCGCGCGGCGGAGAAGCTGGCGCGCAAGAAACTGGACCTCGTCGTGGCCAACGACATCAGCGCGGCGGACGCCGGCTTCGAGGTGGACGACAACCGCGTGGCATTGCTGGCGCCGGGGCGCGCGCCGGAGGAACTGCCGCTGATGTCCAAGAGCGGGGTGGCGGAGCTGGTCGTCGCCCGCGTGGCCGGGGCGTTAGTCCAGCGCGCGCAGGCCGGCGATTGACGCCGACAGGCGCTTCAGGCCATGCGCCGTGAAGACCACCGTGACCTCTTCGTCATCGCGGATGGCCACGCTTTCGATCACCATGCCCGCGCCAAAGTGATTGTGCAGGACGCGCATGCCCGTGCGGAACTGAAGCTGAGGTTTTGGCGCCGCGACGACCGGCGCCGGCGCCCAGGAGCTGTCGACGACCGGTTCATACGTGCTTCGCAGGGAAGGCGAGGCGCTGACGTTGAGCAGGTCGGCGGGAATGTCGTCCAGGAAACGCGAGGGATCATACACGGCGTTGGCGCTGCGAAAGGTGCAGGACAGGTAGAGTTCATCCATCGCGCGGGTGATGCCCACGTAGAACAGGCGGCGTTCCTCGGCCAACTGCTCGGGGCTGTCCAGTGAACGCACGTGGGGCAACTGACCGTCCACGACACCGGCGATGAAGACCACCGGGAACTCCGTGCCCTTGGTCGCGTGCAGGGTCATCAGGGAAACGGCGTCAAGGTCCGGATCGCGTATGTCAACGTCCGTGTAAAGGGCCCTCTCCGCCAGAAAATCGCCCAGCGATTGCCCCTCCTGCGTGGCCTGTTCCAACTGGCCGCGCAACTCCGCCAGGTTCTCGCCGCGCTCCTGCACCTGTTCCTCGTCGTCGCTGACCTTCCACAGCCAGTCCTCGTTGACCGTGGTCGGCAGGATGCGGTCGAAGAGCGCCGGCAGGTTGCCCGTGGCGGCGACGCCCCACCAGGCGATGCAGCGACTGGCAAGGTTCTGCAAGCTTCGCAGCATCCGCGCGGGAAGGGGGACCTCTGCGCCGTCGACCAGGCGGCCAAGCGCCTCGCCGCAGCCCAGGTTTTCACGCTCGCGCCACAACTTGAAGGCGCCCATGGTCTTGTCGCCGATACCCGGCCCAAACTCGTTGACGACGCGCAGAAAGGACACCTGGTCGTTCGGATTGTGCGAAAAACGCAGGCAGGCCATCATGCCCTGGATCTCCCGGCGGCTGTAAAAGGCCACGCCCCGCACCAGGCGATAGGGGATCCCGGCGTCGACGAAGGCCACTTCCAGCGCGCGCGACTGGAAGTGGCTGCGGTACATCACGGCGAAGTCGCGCAGCTGCAGACGGCCCTCGCCCATCAGCCGCCGGACATTCTGCACGACGTGTTCCGCTTCCTCGCGGCTGTCGAAAGCCGAATACAGTTGAATCTTCGCGCCGCGTTCGCGCGCGGTGAAGAGCGCCTTGTCCACCCGGTCGGTGTTGTGGCGGATGACGGCGCGCGCCGCCTCGACGATCGTCTGCGTCGAACGATAGTTTTGTTCCAGCCTGAATTCCTGCGCCTGCGGGAAGTCCTTGCGAAAGCTGGTTACGTTGCGCCAGTCCGCGCCGCGCCAGGAGTAAATCGCCTGGTCCTCGTCGCCGACCACGAAGACGTTTTGCTGCGGCCGGGCGAAGAGGCGCACCAGGCGGTACTGCGCCAGGTTCGTATCCTGAAACTCGTCGACCAGCAGATGCTCGATGAGACTGCCGTATTTCCGGTACAGGTCCTCGTTCTCCTGCAGCAGAAAGACCGTCTGCATCAGCAGATCGCCGAAGTCCATGGCGTCGGCTTCCAGCAGAATGTTCTGATAGCGCGGGTAGACCTCCTGGGCCAGCAGGTGGGCGTAGTCGGGCGCGACGTAGTCCTGCGCCGTGATGAGCTCGCACTTGGCCCGCGAAATCTTGTTGACGATATCGCGCGCCTGGCGCCACTCCTGTCGCATGCCCATGTCGGCCAGCGCCATCCGCACGGCCGTGCGCTGGTCGTCGGCGTCAAAAATGACGTAGTCCGAACTCCAGGGCAGGTACTCGGCCTCGGCGCGCAGCAGGCGCCCGCAGATGCTGTGAAAGGTGCCGACCCGCGCCCCGCGCAGTCGACCGCCCAGCAGGGCCTCGACGCGGCTGCGCATCTCGCCGGCGGCGCGGTTGGTGAAGGTCACCGCCATGATGGCGCCGGGATAGACTCCCTGCTCGCGCACCAGCCAGGCGAGGCGCTGCGTCAGCACGCGCGTCTTGCCGCTGCCCGGGCCGGCGTAGACGATGACGGGGCCCGGCCCGGCGGTCACCGCCGCCCGCTGCTGTTCGTTCAGATGGTCCAGATCCATGGAAAGCCCGTGTCGTCCGCGCCCATGGCCATTGTAGTCCACGTTGCCGGAAAACGGGGCGGGGAGGCGCGGCGCAGGGAGCGGCAACGACTTGCGCTACACTGGGCCCATTGCGCCGACCTGCAGGAGACGCCATGTCCGCCAGCGATTCGCAGTCCCTCGCGCGCGAGCGCTTCGGCCGCTTCGCCGCCGCCTACGTCACCAGCAAAAATCACGCCAGCGGGCCTGACCTGGAGCGCCTGCTGACCATGGCGCAGCCCGAGCCGCACTGGCGCGCCCTCGATATCGCCACCGGCGGCGGACACACCGCCCTGACCTTCGCGCCATTCGTCGCCAGCGTGGTCGCCAGCGACCTGACGCCCGCCATGCTGGAGCAGGCCGGGGCGCACATTGGCGGGCTGGGCATCCACAACGTCAGCTACCGCGAGGCCGCGGCCGACGACCTGCCTTTCGACGACGGGTCTTTCGAGTTGGTCACCTGCCGCATCGCCGCGCACCACTTCCCGGACGTGCCGCGTTTTTTTCAGGAGAGCGCGCGGGTGCTGCGGCCGGGCGGGCTGCTGCTGCTGCAGGACCAGGCCCTGCCGGTACACCGTCCTTCAGCGACCTGGGTCGACGACTTCGAACGTCGCCGCGATCCCTCGCACAACCGGGCTTACAGTGAAACGGGCTGGCGACGCCTCTTCGCGCGCGCCGGCCTGCATGTGGAGCAGGGCGCGCCGGTCGTCAAGCGCCACAATTTGCCGGACTGGGCGCGGCGTCAGGGCAACGACGAGGCGGCCATCGCCCGCCTGGACGCCCTGCTGCGTGAGGCGCCGGCGCCGGCCGCGCTCTGGTTCGCCCCGCGGGACCTCGGCAGCGCTGACGCCAGCTTCCTCATTCGCCAGGTCCAGCTGGCGGGGCGCAAGCCGGGGTAGCGACGCGCGGCGACGCGCTCAGGCGGCGAGGGCGGCCCTGGCCTCCTCCAGGCGCAGGTAGCCGACCACCACCAGCGCCGAGGCGACCAGCAGCACGATCAGACTGGTCAGCGGTCGCGAACCGCGGCGACCGCCGAAGAGATGCGTCAGGATCACCGCCACGGTCATCGTCAGGGCGTGCTCAAGGCGATACAGCGGCCAGCCGCTGGTGGCCGACTGCATGATCAGCAGGGCCAGACCCGCCAGCCACTGCAGCATGAACACGATGCGGTAGATCAGCATGACGACGCGGTTGAGCGCCCCGGCGCCGCTGCGCAGCAAACTGCGCAGCGTGACCAGCAGCGCGATAATCGTCACGACGACCAGCAAAAGGAAAAGCCCAAAGTGGGCGTTCAGCATAAAGGCGACGTCTATATTCATGTCACTTCACTCCACGCCCTGGTGGTAGAAGTAAATTGTAGCGCAGGTTGTATGGTGCCATTTGGATACGGGAGTGTCCAATTTAACGGATTCAGGAACTGGATGCGGGAAGCGTCATCGTGCGGATATTCGACAATTTCTGAATTCCACTGAACTCGCCACTCCCCTGGATACCAGGGCTCCCGTTTCAGACAGCGGCTTCCCCGAACAGCGAGGGGAAGTGACGCAGCGGATCGCCGGGCTCGCGCAGCAGGATGCGCTGGCGCGGCGTCAGTTCGACGTCTGTGGGCGCTTCCACCCGTTTTGACGTCCAGACGAGGTGCGACACGCAGTACTTGTAGAGCAGCGTGCGCCGTTCGTGCCCGGCCTGCCAGGTGGCCGTGCCGTGGGTCAGCGCCTCGCTGAAGAGAATGACCGAGCCGGCGGGCATTTCGGGGATGATGACCTGCGGCGCACCCTCGAAGTTGTCGCTGATTTGTCGGGGCAGCTTGTAATTGCTTTTGTGACTGCCGGGTATGCAGCAGAAGCCGCCCCTGCCCGGTCCGGCGTCGGCCAGGGACCAAGCCACCACGATGAAGCCCTCGTAGACCTGGTTGCTGCGGAAGGCGAAGTATTCGCCCGGCTCCACCCCTGAGTCCGGGGCCGTGGCGCCGTAATCGGCGTGCAGCCTGCCGTAGCCCTGTCCCCTGCGCATGTACATGCCGTAGAGGCGGTCGAGGCGGAAGGCGTCGCCCAGGCGCTGGCGCAGCACGGGCATGATGGCCGGATGGTCCAGCAGGTCGCAGAAGGGTTGGCCCCAGTTGAGAAAGCCTGACCCGACCGGCGCGCTGCGTTCCGCCTGCACCATGCTGTCCGGCACGATCGACTCGGAGCGGATGAGCGAGGAGCCGAGCGTGGGCGCGCTGCCGAAGCGCGGCGACTTGTCCGGCGGCGGCAAGTTCTGCCCGTCGATCAGGCGGTTCAGGGCCGCCACTTCATCCTCGCCCAGGGCGTCTTCGATGACCAGGTAGCCCTGCAGGTCAAAGAGGTACTTTTGGAGTTCAAGGTCGTTCATTTGAATGTCCCTTTGTGAATGCCGTTTATTGTTTTCTTACCACTTCGTATGCGTTGCGCAGCAAGGACTTTACATTCTCCAGTTCCTTCTGATTGCCCACCAACGCATTGTCATATTTTCGCTTTTCTCCTGGAGGCGTGGCCACAATGGACAGCTTGACCGCGTTTTTCCTGACAGGTAGATGCAAGTAGACGAAAACCGGTTTACGAGTCGCCGAGACACGCTTGAATGAAAACTGGGTTCTGAAGGCGTCCAGCTGCACATCGTCTCCGAATGTTTTCGCAAAAACGTGTAACTGTTGAAACAGCGCTTTCATTTCCCTGGTAGAGCGCCTCCAATCATCGTTGATGGAGAATGGGTTGCCGTTATCAGCCATCGGCTCCGTATCTGGCTCCGGGCTAGGAGGAGGATCAGGAGGTGATGGTGCGGGCAGGGGCACCGGTTTATGGGGATACACCCACTCAAGCATGAGCATGTTCAAGTCGTGACCGAATCGCCTGTAGCGGACCAGTTCAACGCGTGCCTTGCTGTTCCCGGCAGCGTCAATGTCCTGGGCCGGGAAGGCCCCGGCCACACAGAGCAGCCACGCCCCTTTGAAATTGATGCCTTTCACCCGTTCCGGGGAGACCTTTTCGCGGACCAGTCGGCGGAAATTCTCATGATTATCTCGTCGCTTTAGCCAGTTGAGATAACGCACACCCTGATTGATGACGTTTTCGTCCAGGCCGCGTTTGTATTCAATCACCACCGGGCAGTCACGGTCGTCTATACCGAGGGTGTCAATACGTCCGCTGCTGGTCATGTACTCCGAAGCAAGAAACGTGATGCCGGTCAGCTCATGAAGGTGAGTCTCAAAGAGTTTGTGGAGTTCACGTTCCTGTGGAAAACTGCGTTCTTCAAGCCTGTGGACACCATCGTAGATCACATGAAACAAGCGAATCTCGCCCATCAATACTCTCCCTGACCCCGCTCGCCGCTGAGATTAACACCGTTTCGTCAGTTGCTGCTCAATACCGCTCATAGGAATCACGCAGCAGGGGTTTGGCACGTTCCAGGTGAGCACGGTCGCGAATGTTAATCACACGATAGGGCCTTTTGTGCGCTGACAAACTGGTAAACCCCGCTTCCAGAGGCTCGGACTGCGTGCGTTCCAGAACGTCAATGCGTATTCCTGTTGTGATGTTAGGCCTGACAATGGCAAAAACCGGAGGCCAGTTCAGCCTGGCTTCTGCCGCTCTCATGCGCCGAAACGAGAATTGCGTATCAAAAACATCCAGGCGCATTTCTCCCAGCGTCTGCGCGAATTCAAGCAATTCATAAAACAGTGTGCGCACTTCCTCACTTGTCTTGTTCCAATTTCTGTATTTGCGAAAGTCAGGGGGATCGGGGACCGGTACCGGATCAACTGGGCCTGGGCCAGGTGCGGGCTTTGGCTCAGCCGATACTACCGGCTCGTCTTCGCCACCATGTACCCACTCCAGCGCGAATCCGGCATCGCCATAGCGCCGGTAGCACAGCAACTCGATGCCATGAATGCGCCGCACCGCCCGCAGTTGCCGGTCCGTGTAGTCGCTGGCGATGATGAGCAGGCGGGGCGACCAGTCAATTCGCTGCGCCCTTTCACCGCCCAGCTTCTCCATGACCAGTAACCGGAAATCCGCGCGTCGGTCCAGCAGCCAGTCCAGGTAGTCGAGTCCCTGAACGACGACGGCCTGATTCATGGAGCGCTTGTACTCGATGATCACCGGGCGGCCATCATCATCGATGCCCAGCGTGTCGATGTAGCCGCTGTCCGTGGCGAATTCGCGCGCGAGGAAATGCACGCCGAGGAAATCGTGCAGATGCTGTTCGAGCAGATCCTGCAATTCGCTTTCGTACCGGAACAGGCTGGCCGGTTGGCGTTCGACCTTCCCGTCCGCGATGTGGAACAGGCGTAGTTTCTTCATCAATACTCCCCCTCGCCCCGCTCGCCGCGGACGATCGCCACGCCGGCGCTGGCGCCGATGCGCGTCGCGCCCGCCCTTATCATCGCCAGCGCGTCCTCGCGCGTACGCACCCCGCCGGAGGCCTTCACGCCCACCACCGGCCCCACCACGCGGCGCATCAACGCGATGTCATCCACGGTCGCGCCGCCGCCACCGAAGCCCGTGCTGGTCTTCACGTAGTCGGCGCCCGCCAGCTGGCTCGCCACACAGGCGATGATCTTCTCCTCGTCCCTGAGCAGGGCCGTCTCCAGAATCACCTTGCAGGGCGCGCCCGCCGCGTGGCAGACCTCCACCACCGCGCCGACGTCCTCCAGCAGCGCGCGCAGATCGCGGTCCTTCAGCGCGCCGACGTTCAGCACCATGTCGATCTCGCCCGCGCCGGCCGCCAGCGCCAGCTGCGCCTCATGCGCCTTCGCCCCCGGCAGGGCGGCGCCCAGCGGAAAGCCAACCACGCTACAGACTTTTACACCGCTGCCCCGCAGCAGTTCCGCCGCCAGGGGCACGCGCCCGCTGTTGACGCAGACGGTCGCGAAACCCTGTTCGCGCGCCTCCGCGCAGAGCCGCCTGATCTGCGCCGCGTTGGCCTCCGGCTTGAGCAGGGTGTGGTCGATGAAGGGCGCCAGGCCCGCCTTTACGTCGAGGGGCGCCGCCGGCAGGGGCTCGCCGGGCGCCCGGCCCGTCTCCTCAAGGATGGCCCGCGCCGCCTGCCGCGTCTGCCGCGCCAGTCGTTTGATGGTCGCCGGTGACAGACCCTGCGCCATGTGTCTCCACACCCTGTTGCCAGCAGATTGCGCGCGAGTATAGCAAGAGCCCTGCTCGCGGCATCCCGTGGGATAGCAAGGGCCTTGCCCGCAGCATCCTGCAAGGGTAGCAAGAGCCAGGCGGGCGACTTGATAAGTCGCCCGTACACGAAGTCGCCCCTACACCAGGTTGCCCGCGGCATCCCGCAGGGTAGCGAGAGCCCCGGCCCGAAACATCCTGCAGGCGATGTGGCAGGCACCCTTCTGTACGGGCGACTTATCAAGTCGCCCGCCGGGTCGCCCGCAGCATCCCGCAGGGTAGCAAGAGCCCTGACTCGAAGCATCCCGAAGGGAACAGCGGGGGGCTGTGCTATAGTTGGCGCCGCGCAGGAAAGGGGAGAGCGGAACGGTGGCGACGGAGCCCGAGGGACAATTCACGCTGGCGGTGATCATCCCCTGCTACAACGAGGTCGACAACATCGAGACCCTGCTGGGGCGCGTGCAGGCCACCGGCCTGGCGGACGAAATCATCATCGTCGACGACGGCTCCACGGACGGCACGCGCGAGGTACTGGCGCGCATCGCCGACGAGGGGCACGCGGGCCTGCAGGTGCTGCTGATGGAGCGCAACCGGGGGAAGGGCGCGGCCCTGCGCCGCGGTTTCGCCGCCGCCGGCGCCGACCTGCTGCTGATCCAGGACGCGGACCTGGAATACGACCCGCGCGATTACCCCACACTGTTGCAGCCGCTGCAGGAGGGCATCGCGCCGGTGGTCTACGGCTCGCGCTTTCTGGGCGGGCCGCGCAAGGCCATGTACTTCTGGAACATGCTGGCCAACAAGGGCCTGACCCTGGTGACCAACGTCCTCTACAACGCCATCCTCAGCGACATGATGACCTGCTACAAGGTCTTCCACCGCGAGTTGCTGACGGACATGCGGCTGCGCGCGAACGGTTTCGACTTCGAGCCGGAACTGACGGCCAGGGTGCTGAAGCGCGGTATCCACATCTACGAGGTTCCGATTTCCTACAACGGCCGCGAGTGGGACCAGGGCAAGAAAATCCGCGCCAGCGATGCCTTGCCCGTGCTGTGGACTCTGTTGAAGTATCGTTTTATTGACTAGGCTTATTTGTTCCGGGTTAGTTCTGCATATCTGCGAAGCAACGGTTCCTTTACTTTCTCAAGGTCTTTCTGCCGGTATACACGAATCAACGGGCCGTCCTTGCCAGTGATATTTATGTCAACATAATCCTTGTCCGGGTGAGCGCCAAAGTAGCAAAGATTGAAAAATGTTCCTTTCCTGGGCTTGGCTACCCAATAACCACTTTTTGCCTCAATCCACACTTCTCGACCCACAGACCGAATGACATTTACAAGCTCCCTGAAACAACTGAGTAATTCTTCGTCCGCTAAAAGCAGCTCCCTGTCCTTTGCATTCAGTATGCTGAAATCGATTTCTTCAGATTGATGCTGCTTGTCCACTACAGGACTAGCCTCTTCGCCATGCACCCACTTGAGAAGTAATGTGGACACGCCATGGCGGTAGACGCTCAGAAGGACGATTCTTTTCGTATTGGTGTCTGCATTAATGATGTCTTCACGTCTGAATTCTCCCGCGACACAAAGCACCCAGGCATTCCTGAAATCAATTTTGCGGGAGCGCTCAGCGCCAAGACTGCCGCGCACCAACTCGCGGAAATCCCCCCGGTGGTCCATCAGCCAGGCGAGATAATCCAGCCCCTGGCTGATGGCAGCGCCACCATGACCCAGCTTGTACTCGATCACTACCGGCCGCTGCTGACTGTCAAGTCCCAGCGTGTCGGCGCGGCGCTTGTGCCGGCTGCCGGTGCGATGCTCCGAAGCGACAAAATCGATGCCTGTCAGGTCGCGCAGATGCTTCTCGAAGAGACTCTGAAGTTCCTTTTCGTTGCGGAAGGGCGTTTCCCCGAGTTCGCGCGCGCCGTCCAGAGTCGCGTGGAAAATCTGAGCTTCTCCCATCAACGCGCCCCTCGCCTACCCGGCCTCGTCGTTGCTGCGCCTGATCAACGGCTTCGCGCGTTCGAGGTCTGCCTGGTTGGAGATTCTGATTTCCACATTGCAGGGCGGGTGATTAATCGAATCAGGCAGCAACCGTGTGAAACCCTCACTCAGTTGAGTCTGTTTTAGATCTGCGTAGACATACACGAGCAATTGCTTTATGCCAGTCCGTGCTCTGATATAAGCAACTGTCCGCTTTCTCCATAAACTGATGTAATACTTCGTAGGATTGACCAATACATCGTCACCAAGGGAACGACCGTACTCGCACAGTTGCATAAACAGATTGTGAAGTTCTGCATCTGCCTTGAGTTGTTCCCAGTTTTGGTACTTGCTGTAATCGGGCTCTTCGGATGATTGCCGACTTGCCTGATTGCGCAGCCGTGTATCTGCGGCCTTTTGTCCTGCTTTACGCTGTCGTTCCTTGCGCTCCGCCTCTGACGGACTCCCGGCGCCTGGCTGGACGGCAAGCAATGGTTCTTCTGTCTCCGTCTGCATGGCGGATTGCAGGCGATTGCGCACCAAATCGTTGACGTGCGCGCGCAGTGCCTCGCGCACGAAGCGTGTGAATTCGGCCATTCGCGGCTTCGTCAAGGGCTTGCCGTAGACCTGACGGGCAAAATGCCGCACGAGGTCTTCGGAGGGATCGCGAAACTCTTCGGCGATGCGATCACCAATCTCGCGCATGAAGCGTAATTCACGGGCAGCGCTGAAGATGCGATCTGCATCAAATGCGTCCTTGGTAAAACGCTCAAGTTCCCTGACATGTCGCTCGTTTAGATTCTCCATATCTATGGTGAGGAAAGGAGTAGCATCCATCTGATTCTTTTCGTCCAACTCCGTAAAGAATTGGTAAACAATGCCATTTGTAAGTACTGCATACCGCGCTTCGGGTGTAACCAAGAAATAACGAGTCAGTTGAGAACGTTGATCCGGGCCAAGCGCAACGCTGACATCCTTACACTCGATCAGCAGGATTGGGCTTCCATCCTTCAGAATTGCGTAATCGACCTTTTCGCCTTTCTTCATCCCAACATCGGCGATGTATTCGGGAACCACCTCAGCCGGATTGTAGATGTCGTAGCCCAAGTCACGAATGAAGGGAATGACAAGAGATTGTTTCGTCGCCTCCTCCGAGCGAACATGGGGCTTACGTTCACGAAGACGGTCGGCCAGTTTTGTTATCTGATCCGAAAAGTCCATGAGTCTCTGCACTTTCGTTGCCTACGTAGCAACAAAACTATAGCGTAAAATTAATTGTCGTCTACGCTCCCCGCCTCCCGCAGGGTGAAGGGCGTCACGTCCCCGTCCTCGACCGAGAGTTCCGCGCGCAGGCGCCGCACGTCCGCGCGCAGCTGCGCCACGTCCAGCCCCTGGCAACTGTCCGGCAGGTCGCGCAGCCACTGCGCGCTGCGCAGCAGCATCTTCAGCGCGCCGCGTCGGTTGCCGCGCTGCGCCTGATACAGCGCCACGCCCACCTGCAGCACCGCCCGGTATAGCTCGCGCACCGGGCCGTCGGTCCGCACCCACAGCGCCTCGAAGACGTCGTGCTGCGCGTAGTACTCGCCGGCGTTGAAGAGCCTGACGCCCTCGCGCGCGGCGGGTGGAAGATCCGCCCCGCACTCACACCCCAGGCGCGCCTGGCGGTCGGGGTCCGGCGGGCGGGCGTACTGCCGCAAGGTGGCGTCGGGCGCCGCCAGCAACTCCTCCGCCGTCAGGGCGGCGTCGGCGCCGGCCAGCAGGGCGGCCGCGTGTTGTTCGTCGTCGGCGACGGCCAGGAGCGGGATGCGGCGGGTGGCGTTGTTGGCGCGCGCCGCGCTGATCCAGCGCCGCCCGGCCTCATCGGCGGCGTCGGCCAGCAGCAGCGCCGGCCCCAGGTCCGTCAGGCGCGGCACGAAGCCCGGCCCCGTCGGCAGCGCCGTCAGGTTGACCCGCGCCTGCAGGGCCGGCAACCAGGCCGGCGCTCCGGCGACCGCGATGCGTCCTTCGCTCACCTCTCCTCACGTCCCCGTCTGTTCAGGGCCTGCGCGCCAGGCTATACTGTTGGTGCTTGCGCAGCCCCTGTCAAGAGGTGGACGCCTTCTGGACATCTACTGGTACGGCCAGGACTGTTTTCGCTTTAGCGGACGCGGCCAGATCGCGGTCGTGACCGACCCCGACACGCCGGTGCAGAAGAAGGGCCGCGGCCTGAAGGCCGACGTCGTCTGTATCAGTCACGGCGACCCGCGGGCGGCGCAAACGCAGCTGTCGCTTGAGGACGAGGAGCAGGAGCCGCTGCTCTTCTGGCGGCCGGGCGAATACGAGGTCGACGGCATCTTCATGCGCGGCATCCCCATGGTCGCGGCGAGCAACGGCGCGACGCGTCACCACCTCGCCTGGCTCTTCCACTTCGGCGATCTCAACCTCCTGCACGCGGGCGCCATGCGCCAGCTGCCGACGCAGGACGCGCTGGAGAACCTCGGCGAGGTGCAGATCCTGTTGCTGCCGCTGGGCGAGGGCCGCCTGGCGACGGAGGACGCCGCCGGCCTGGTCACCATGCTGGAGCCGCGCAGCGTCGTGCCCGTACATCAGGGGGCGCCGGAGGACGCCGAGGCCGAGCTGGCCGCCTTCACCGGGGCGCTGGGCGTCAGCGAGCCACAGGAAGAGGAATACCTGCGCGTCACCACCGGCAACCTGCCGGAGCAAACCCGCGTCGTGCTGTTGCAACCACGACCCCTGCCGGAGTAGGCGTGCCTGACGACGTGGTCGGCATGGACGTCAAACTGATCATGACCTGGGATATCCGTCCCGGGCGCGACCAGGAGTACTTCGAGTTCCTCGTGCGGGACTGGATTCCCGGCACGCAGAACCTGGGCCTGCGTCATACCGGCGCCTGGATGACCACCTACAGCCTCGGCAACACCGCGCAGATCATGACCGAGGGCATCGCCAGCGACCTGGACGCCATGCGCGATATCCTCCACAGCGATTCCTGGACGCAGTTGCACGAGCAATTGCTGGATTTCGTCATCAATTACGAGCAGAAGATCGTGCGCGTCTCGGGGCACTTTCAAATCTGAGGCACAGCGCCCGGCGTTTTGACGGCCGGGGACAATCCATCGACAGGGCGACGCAAGGGGGAGACGGAGATGCGACTGGGCGGCGTGGACGACTGGTTCTCCGGCTGGCTGAACGTCGACGAACAGGTGGTCGCGGAACTCGCGGCGCTGGGTTTCAGCGGCATGGGCATGCATTACCCCGGCGACCCGCTTGAGCAGCCGCTGGCGGAGGCCATGCGTACGCGGCAGTTGCTGCAGGACAGCGGCATCGAGCTGGTGCAGTTCTGGGGCGCCTATCCCTCCATCATCAGCCGCGACGAGAGCGTGCGCCGCGCGGGCCTGCAGGTCTGCCGCCACGTGATTCAGCGCGCCGGCGAACTGGGCGCGCACATGGCCTCGCTGCGCCCCACCAGCATGTATGACGGCTATCAGTGGGCGCCGCACGCGGACAACTTTCTGCCGGAGACCGAGGAGCGCCTGGTGCGCAGCCTGGCCGAAATCGGCGAAACGGCCGCGCAGTTCGGCGTGCCGGTCGCGATGGAGTGTCACCTGACCACCACGCTGGGCGAGCCGGCCAAAATCCGGCGCATCATCGAGCGCAGCAACCCGGACTGGATCGGCGTGAACGCCGACGTCGTCAACTTCGTCAAGGACCTCGACAGCGTCTACAACACGACGGCGGTCATCGATTACTTCTTCGACGAACTGGGCCCCTGTATTCGCTCCGCCCACCTCAAGGACGTCACCGTCGGCGAGCAACTGGTGCTGCACATCGAGGAGGCCGTGCCCGGCACGGGTCTGCTGGACTGGGACCGCCTGTTCCGGCGCTTCGAGGCGCTGATGCCGGAGGGCTACGTCCTGATTGAGCACCTCAGGCGTCTGGAGGACGTGCGCCAGGCGCGCGATTTCGTCGTTGGGCGCCTGGCGCAACTCGCCATCGCCATTCACTGAAGCCTTCGCCCGGCCAGGAGAGACGCGCCGGCATGAATGAGGAACGCAGGCCGGAAGACCGGGAGGGCGACGTGCCCTACCACCCGCCCCCGCCTGAAGAGCAGGCCGCCCCGTCCGGGCCGCCGCCACGGCCCCAACCGGCCAGGGCACCCCGACGTCGACCCCGCCGCCCGTCGCGACGACGGCGGGGAGGTATCGGGCTGCGCGGTTGCCTGATCGCCTTCGTCGCCGCCGGCGGCTTTCTCTGCGGCGGGCTGACACTCACCGTCCTGCTGGCCGTGACCTTGCTGGGCGCGCGCATCGAGGACCAACTGGCCGAGCGCGTGGCCCAGGTGGATGACTGGCGCAACTTCGAGAGCAGCTTCATTTACGACCGCTATGGCGAGGTGCTTTACGAGTCCTTCCGCGAGGGCCGCCGCACCTACGTCCCGCTGCGGGACGTCCCGCCGGCCCTGATCGACGCCACACTGGCGATTGAGGACGACACCTTCTACATCAACCCCGGCATCGACGTGGCCGCGACCCTGCGCGCCTTCCTGCAGTACGTCGGCCTGGCCCGCGGCAGCAGCGGCGGCAGCACCATCACCCAGCAACTGGTGCGCAACCTGCTCTTCACGCCCGAGCGCCGCGCCGAGCGCAGCATCGATCGCAAGCTGGAGGAGATCGCGCTGGCCCTGGTGCTGACGCAACGCAAGAGCAAGGACGAGATCCTCGAGCTTTACCTGAACGAGATCTACTACGGCAACCTGGCCTACGGCGCCCAGGCCGCCGCCAGCACCTTCTTCAACAAGGACGTCAGCCGCATCAACCTGGGCGAGGCGGCCATGCTGGCCGGCCTGCCCCAGGCGCCCGCCAGCCTTGACCCGCTCAACCCTGAGCAGGAGGTGCAGGAGGCCGTCAACCTGCGCTGGCTCACCGTGCTGGAGCGCATGCTCGTCGAGGGCTTCATCGACAGGGCGCAGCGCGACCAGGCCATCGCCGACGGCCTGAGTTTCGACACGCCCGACGTGCCCTTCCGCGCGCCGCACTTCACCGTCCACGTGCAGGCGGAACTGGAGCAGCTCCTGAGCAACCTCGGCCACGGGCCGGACCTGATCGCCAACGGCGGCCTCAAGGTCTACACCACGCTCGACCTGCGCGTCAACGACCTGGCGCAGGACTCGGTGCGGCAGCAGGTGGCCCGTCTGGCGGGCAACAACGTGGGCAACGGCGCCGTGGTCGTCACCCGGCCGGACAGCGGCGAGATCCTCGCCATGGTGGGCAGCGCCGACTACTACGACGACAGCATCGACGGCCGCGTCAACGTCACCAGCGCACTGCGCCAGCCCGGCAGCACCGTCAAGCCCATGACCTACGCCGCGGCGCTGGAACAGGGCATGTCGCCGGCCGAAATCCTGTGGGACACCAAACTCGACGTGCGCGGCCCCAACACCCCGCCGGACTGGCCGCGCAACTACGACAAGCTCTTCCACGGCCCGCAGCGCATGCGCCAGGCCCTCGCCAACAGTTACAACATCCCGGCCGTGGTCACGCTGCGGCGCATCGGCGTGCCGGCCCTGCTGGAGATCATGGAGCGCTTCGGCGTGGCCAGCCTGGGCCGCGACGCCAGCCGCTACGGCCTGTCGCTGACCCTCGGCGGCGGCGACATCACCCTGCTGGAGCTGGCGCAGGCCTACGGCGTCTTCGCCAACGAGGGCGCCCGCGTGCCGCTGCACAGCATCCGCTGCGTGCTCAACCGCGAGGACGAGGTGCTCTATGAACTGGACGCGGGTTGCCCCCACGGCCGGCTGACGGCGGGCAGCGTCCAGCGCCGCGCCCTCGGCGAGCAGGTGCTGGACCCGCGTATCGCCTTCCTCATCAGCGACATGCTCTCGGACAACGTGGCGCGCAGCCCTGCCATGGGCGCCCGCAGCCCCCTGCTGATCCCCGAGCTCACCAGCGCCGTCAAGACCGGCACCACCGACGACATCCGCGACAACTGGACCGTGGGATACACGCGCAACGCCGTGGTAGGCGTCTGGGTGGGCAACAGCGATGGTACGCCGATGGTGGATTCCACCGGCCTTTCGGGCGCCGCGCCGCTCTGGAACGCCGTGATGGCCGGTATCTACCGCGACGAGGGCATGCTGGCGAGCTTCGCGCGCGACGGCATGCTGCTCAACGACACCCTGCAGGCGCCGGTCGGCATGCAGCAGGTCAGCCTCTGCAACCCCGGTTCGCTGAAGGACCCCGCCAGCGCCTGCGCGCGCCGCATCGACGAGTGGCTGCTGACCACCCCGGTCGGCCTGCCCGACGCGGAAAGCGGCCTGCTCTATCCCGACCCCACCGCGCCCGGCCCCGCGCTGCAGAGCGGCGGCGTGCGCCTTGAGGAGGTCGAGCCCGGCATCTTCCGCGTTTTGGCCTACCGCATCCCGACCGAAGTGGCCAGCGGCATCCGCTACCAGAATCCGGACAGCCGTACCCCGCCACCGCCGCCGCTCTATTGTCAGGTGCCGCAGGAACTGGCGGCGGCGGCCATCTCCCTCGGCGCGCGCGAGCAATTTTTCCTCGCGCCGCCCCTGTCGCCCTCACCGCAGGAAGTGGTCGAGGCCGAGCTGTTCGCCCGCAGCCGCACCCTGGCCTTCCTGCCCTCGATCCGCTGCAGCGGCGCCCTGTTGCAGCCAGCGCAACACTTCAGCCCGCCGGTCGCCACCGCCGTCATCACCTCACCACAAAATGGCGACGTGCTCTCGCGCTGGCGCGCCGTGCCCGTCCTCGGCAGCGTCATCTTCACGCCGGAGCAGGCGCAGTTCTACAAGCTGGAGATCATCGGTGGCGCCTTCGACAGCTGGGTGACCCTGGGCAGTACGCACGACAGCAGCGTACCCAACGGCCAACTGGAGACCCTGCACGCGCCATCGCTGGGCCCGGGCTGGTACCACCTGCGTCTGGTGCTGGTCAGACCAGACGGCAATATCCTGCAGCGGCCCTTCGAAATCTCCTTCAGCGTGGAGTAGGCCCGGCGCCGACCTGCACCTGCCAGTCCGCGTCGACCTGCGCGCGCCCGCAGAGCGCCACTGCGACGTCGGCCACCTCGCCCACGTCGACGGGCGCCGCGATACAGAGCGCGTGTACGCGGATGCCCGCCGGCGCCAGTTCTCCGGCAGCCTGACGCGCCAGTCCCCCGAGGCCGGCGCGGGCCGCGGCCGTGGCGGCGTCGCCGGTCGGCGGGCCCTGCCCGGCGCCCGGCACCAGCAGCAGGATGACGCCGCCGCCCTCTTCCGCCATCACGCGCGCCATCAGTTGCGTACAGAAGAAGGCGCCGGTCAGGTTGACTTCCAGCAGACGGCGCCAGTCCCACTCGTCGAGGCGCAGCAAGGGCCGTTCCAGCGGGCCGGCGCCGGCCGCGTGCAGCAGCAGCGAGACGTGGCCGAAGGCGTCGCGGGCGCGCTCGATCAGGTTGGCGACCTGAAAGCGGTTGGAGACGTCGCCGGGGCAGGCCATGGCCTGGCCGCCGCCCGCTGCGATGGCGGCGCGCACGCTTTCGGCGCGGTCGGGATTGAGATCGTTGAGCGCCACGCCGGCGCCCGCCCGGGCCAGCGCCAGGGCGATGGCGCGTCCCTGGCGTCCGCCCGCGCCGGTGACGATGGCCGCGCGTCCCCTCAGGTCGACGGGGCGCTCAGGCGCCGCTGTCATCGGGGTCGGGCTCGAAACGATAACCGACGCTCCATACGGTGCGAATGAAGGCCGGGCGGGCGGGGTCCGGTTCGATCTTCTCGCGCAGCCGCCGCACATGCACTGTCACGGTGCTGTCGTCGCCCTCGAAGTTGTAGCCCCACACCTGATCGAGCAACTGGTCGCGGCTGAAGACCTGGCGCGGGTTGCTGGCCAGGTGCCAGAGCAGATCGAATTCGCGCGCGGTGAGCGCGACCGGCTCGCCATGGCGCCGCACCTCGCGCGCCCGCGGGTCCAGCGTCAGCGGCCCGATTTGCAGCGGCCGGCCGTCGGCCTGGCTGACGGGGTCGCTGCGGCGCAGGACGGCGCGCACGCGCGCCACCAGTTCGCGCGGGCTGAAGGGCTTGGTCAGATAATCGTCGGCGCCCAGTTCCAGGCCCTCGACGCGGTCCTGTTCGTCGCGGCGCGCGGTCAGCATGATGATCGGCACGGCGTGTTCGGTGCCGAGCACGCTGACGTCGCCGCGCAGGCGTCGCGTGATGCTGAGTCCGTCAATGCCCGGCAGCATGAGGTCCAGAATCAGCAGGTCGGGCGGGTCCTGGTCCAGCGCCTGCAAGGCCGCCCGCCCATCCGCGGCCTCGTTGACCAGCCAGCCCTCGCGCTCCAGATAGCGGCGCAGCACCTCGCGCACGGTGGGCTCGTCGTCCACCACCAGAATGCGATGTCGCCGTTTCACAGGGCCGCGCTCCGCCCGCGCATCAGGCGCTGTCCTCCCGCTCCTTCAAAAAGGCCTCGACGGCCGCGCGCTGCGGCATGGCCGGGATGGCGCCGCGGGCGATGGTCGTCAGCGCGCCGACCGCGTTGGCGAAACGCGCCATCTCCGCCAGGCGGTCGGGCCAGGCGTCGCCGTATTCCAGCAGGCTGGCCAGAATGGCGGCCACGTAGCCGTCGCCGGCGCCGGTGGTATCGACGGAATCGACGGCGAAACCGGGCGCGTGGACGTGTTGTTCGCGCGTGTAGAGGGTGGAGCCGCCCGGGCCGTGCGTGACGATCAGCAGTCGCGTGCGCTCGCGCCACAGGGCGTCCAGGTCGCCACCTGTGAGGAAGTCGACCTCCTCGTCGCTGACCTTGACCACGTGGGCGTACTCGAGGCCGGCCAGCATCCAGTGCCGTGCCGTGGCCGCGTCCGGCCACAGGCCGAGGCGCAGGTTGGGGTCGTAACCGAGCAACATGTCGCGCGCCAAAGCGTAATCGATGGCCGCCAGCAGCGACTCGCGCGAGCTTTCCGCGATCATGGTGATGGAGCCGTAAAAGAAGATGTCGTTGCCGTCGATGCGCGCCAGGTCGACGTCGGCGGGAGTCATCAGCATGTCCGCGCCCGGGTGGCGGTAAAAGACGAAACTGCGCTCGCCGCCCTCCGCCAAGGAGACGAAGGCCAGCGAGGTGCGCGCCTCGGGCGAGAAGCGGATGCCCTCCACGTCGACGCCTTCCGCGGCCAGCAACTGCGCCAGATAGTGGCCGAAGGGATCGTCGCCCACCATCGCCAGCAGGGTGCTCGCGTGGCCCAGGCGCGTCAGGGCGACCATCGCGTTGGCCGGCGCGCCGCCCGCGGCCTTCAGAAAACCGCTGGCCTCGCCCACCGTGACGCCGCTCTCCAGCGCCACGAAGTCGATCAACAGTTCACCCACGCTCACCACGCTCATCGTCGCCCCCTCCGGCGCCAAGCGTTTCCCTCCGCTCCAGGCGCAGTCACCAACTGTACCGCATCGGGCTTTTGCTGTATCATGCCGCCGCGAGCCCGCCGAAGCCCGGAGTCCCGCGATCGCATGTGGATGAAGCGCATCACTATCATATTTGGCATCTCGATGGCCGCCATTCTGGCCCTGACCACGCTGCTCTCGGCCGTGGCGCCCAACCAGCCGCGCGTCGTGCCGACCGCGGCGCCCGTCGCCACTTTCCCGCCACCGCCGGCGCCGGAGAGCATCGTCTTCGCGCAACGCTTCCTCCACCCCGCCGGCCTCTATACCCTCGCCGTGCCCGCGGGCTGGCAGGTCGACGAGGCGGAGAACACGCGCGGGGGGCTGCGCACCGTCCTGGCCAACGAGGCCGCGCAGAGCGTGATCCAGGTGGACGTGGACCGGCCGCCGCCCAGCAGTGACTCGGGCCCGCTGACGCTGGACGTCCTCGACGCGCGTTACAACGACGCCTGGCTGGCCAGCAGCTGGCTCGAATATCGCGACTGGGAAGAAAGCGAGCGCCGCCGCAGCGCCGACGACCGGCTGATCATCGACTTCGCCCTGCAGCACAGCGGCCAGACCTTCGTGGCGCGGCAGCAATCCTGGACCGACGGCGAGTGGATCTACGCCGTGCGCGTCGTCACGCCGGACAACGCGACGGCCGCCCTGCTGCAACTGCTGGAGGGCACGGCCGACACGCTGCGTCCGCTCAAGGAACTGGCCGACACGCCCTTCCTCTGGAACGCCTGGTTCGACGGCGAACGGGCGCACTTCATCCGTTACCCGCAGGACTGGACGCTGAGCGACAGCGCGCCCGGCCGCCCCACCAGCATCAGCGGTGGTGACGCCTCGCTGCGCATCGATACTCTTGAAGGCCAGGTCGCCGACGAAGCGGCCGCCGGCGCCAGCGTCAGCGCGCGGCACAGCGGCGCCGAGGTCCTCAGCGTCGCCGCGCTGGCGGAGGATGGGGGCGGCGGCTTCGCCGTTGCCTGGCGCGGGCGTAACGTGGACGGTGACAGCCACAGCGGCTTCGACGTGCTGCTCAACGGCGCCGACGGACAACTGCACGTGGCCAGCCTGCGCTTCCCGGGCCTGACGGACCTCAACACGGAGGAGGGCGCTGCCGCCGAGCCGGACCTGGAGATGATGATGCGCTCCTTCCGGCTGCTGCCGGACCTGGCCGCGGAGCTGGCTGGCTGAGAATTCGTTATAAAAAGCCGGGGCGGGCGATTTGATAAATCGCCCCTACAGTGGACAGTGGACGATGTAGGGGCGACATATCATGTCGCCCGCGGGCAAACCATGTCGCCGGGCCTGGCGCGTTTGGCAGATCTCAGAAATTGCCCGCGCCTGGAACCAGCGACACTGGAGAGACCTTTCCGGGCGTTTGACCGCCGCAGGCAAGTATGCGATCATTCCTGTATGACAACGAGCGGCGCCTGAACACTGAAGCGTGCCACGCCGGCGCCAGGAGAACGACAATGAGCAACGAAGAACGCATAGCCCATGTTGAGGGTGAAGTTAGCCACATGGCAACGAAGGCTGACCTTGAGCGCCTGCAAGGTGAAACGCGCCTTCAGACCGCGATTGTCGTCGCTGTCCAGGTCATCGCCTTTATGATCCTGCGCTTCCTGCCATAAGCAGGGAAATGGCAAGTACGAAGCAAACGGGCAGGGTGCGCAGGCTGCCAGGAGAACGACACGACAATGAGCACCGAAGACCGTCTGCATCGCCCTGAAAGGCCCATGACGACCAGCATCATTTCCGACGTATCCGGGATCAGGGTCGAGTTGCGCCGGCTACGCTACATCATGCTGGCCATCCTGGGCGTCCTGCTGAAGAACACCTTTTGGCCCGGCTAAACGCGCAGCAGCCACAAGAGTAAATCCCGGCTGCCCGAATGCCTGAAGTGACCTCTGTATTGCGTAGAAACCGACTGACCGTGCTGTAACTTTTCGCCCTGTGCCAACCCGCGCCGTCGCCTACTTGTCGCGGGTCAGGGCGAAGCCGCTCATAAACTGCTTCTGCAGGGCGAGGAAAACCACCAGCGGCGGGATACTGGCCAGCACGGCGCCCAGCATCAGCGGGCCGAAGCTGTCGCCGGTTTCCGTACCGCTGCGCAGCGAACGCAAGCCCAACTGGACCGGCTTGAGCGTCGTCTCGTGGATGACCATCAGCGGCCACAGGTACTGGTTCCAGGCGTAGAGGAACTGGATCACGAAGAGCGCGGCGATGGCGTTCCAGCTGATCGGGATCAGCACGTACCACAGGAACTGCAGCGGGTTGGCGCCGTCGATCTGCGCCGCCTCGCTCAGTTCGCCCGGGATACTGGCGAAGTGCTGGCGGAAGAGGAAGCTGCCGGTGGCGCTGGCGATGAAGGGCACGATCATCGCTTCGTAACCGCCCCATTGCAACTCAACACCCACCAGGCGGAAGAGGGCGATGGCCATCACCTCGGTGGGCATCATCAAGGTGATCAGCACGAAGCCGAAAATCAGCCACTTGCCGGGGATGCGGAAGAAGACGAAGGCCATGCCCGCCAGCAGCGAGAGCACGGCCTTGCCGGTCGTCATCACCAGCGCCACGATGACCGAATTGAGCATGTAGCGCGGCAGTTGACGTTCATGGATCACCAGGTCCCAGTTGCGCTCCAGATAGGTGCTGGGCGTCAACTGGTAGTTGAAGACCTGGGTGTTGGACTGCGTGGCGACGACGGCCGCGTAGTACACCGGGAAGCCGGTGATGATGATGGCTGTGATCAGGATGACGTGCGCATACCAGCGTTTGGGCAGGCGCCTGCGTCGGGGAGTCACCGGCGCCGCAGCGTAGGGAAGTCCCAGCTTTTCTTCCATCATCAACTCCCGTACATCACCCGGCCGCGGCTGAAGCGGAACTGCAGGATGGTCACACCGATGACGATGCCGAAGAGCAGCAGCGAACGCGCCGCCGCGCTGCCCAGGTTGCGCGCCACCACGCCCACTTCAAAGACCTCGTACATCATGGTGGTGGTGGATTCGACCGGGCCGCCGGCGGTGAGAAAGTCAATCAGGCCGTAGGTGTCGAAAAAGGCATAGGTCGTGGTTGTGACCACCAGGAAGAAGGTGATCGGCGAAAGCAGCGGGAAGGTGATGCTGAAGAAGCGTTGTATGGCGCTGGCGCCGTCGATGGCCGCCGCTTCCAGCAGATCATTGGGCACATTTTGCAGGCCGGCGATGTAAAACAGGATGCAGAAGCCAAGGATATTCCAGGTCGAGGCGACCACCACTGTCCAGGGTGCGATGGCCGGATCCAAAAGCCAGGGCACCTTGAGGCCGAAGGCGCTGTCGAGCACGTGGTTGAGCACGCCGGCTGTGTTGTGAAACAGCAACTCAAAAATGATGCCGGCGATGACCGGTGAGAGCGCATAGGGCCAGACCAGCAAGGCGCGGTAGAAGCGGCCACCGGTGATGGGGCGGTAGGCCATCTGCGCGATCAGCAGCGAGAGTGCCAGCGAGAACAGCACGATGAACGCGGCGAGGAAAAAGCTGACCAGCACCGTGCGGCCATAGTCAGGGTCTCCCAGCAACTGGTTGAAATTGCGCATGCAGACGAATCTCGTGCGTGGCGCCCCCAGACGCGCCAGTTGCGTCGACAGCTGGAAGGTATCGAACATCGGATAGTAGAGAAACAGTGTGAGGATCGTCAGTGTGGGCGCCAGACAGAGCAGCGCCAGCAAGGTGGAGCCCGGCCCGCCGAAAAGACCGGTACGCGTCTCCGTGGCGCCAGGCAACGCCTCACCGCGCAGCCAGCGACCGACCAGCGACGACACCACACGATGCGCCAGGAAGGCGCCGCCAAGCAGAATGAAGACGCCCAGCATGACGTTTAAGCGGTCGGCGTTGCCCTCGCTGTCCAGTTCAAAGGGACAGAAATTGAGTGGCGCCAGCAGAATCAGGGCGCCGAGGGCCGCGCTGGCCCCGCCCAGCAGGGCCAGCAACTGCGCCCGTTGCCGGACCGCCGGGGCTGCGCCCTGCGCCCGCGCGCGCCACGCGCTCCAGCTACCGCCGGCCAGGGCGACCAGCAACAGCAGGACCAGCGGTGAAACGAGATACATGCGCCTGCCTTCCGTAAATCAAACGGGGCAGCCGGGATGATGTGAAGCCCGGGCTGCCCCGTCGGGTCGCTTTACGACCTACTCATCCACGTAAAGCAGATTGTACTCCTCAAGCAGGACGTTCGCTTCCTCTTCGGCCGCCGCCATGATTTCAGCGACGTCGCCGCCGGTCAACATGGCGTCCTCAATCGCCTGGGTGATGATGTTGCGCGTCTCCACGAAGGTGCCGAAGATGGCGCCCTGGGTCGCGATCGTCACCTGCGATTCACCCAGCTGAATGCTGGCGGTGAGGAAGTTGGGGTTCTCTGCGTACCAACCCTGCTCCTCCAGCAGCGCGACCGAGCTGTTGCGCACGGGCACGTAGCCGCTGACCTGGTGCCAGGTGGCGGAGTTCTCGGTGTTGGAGAAGAAGAGCAGGAAGGCCATCGCGCCTTCCTCGATCTCCGGCTCGAGGCCGTCGGTGATCCACATGGTGGCGCCACCGAGGATGTTGCCGGTCCAGCCGACTTCCTCATCGTAAACCATGTTGCTGGTGCCGACCTCGACGCCATTCTCGCCGGCATTGCGCATGATGCCGCCGGCGCTGGCGCTGCTGGTCATGATCATGGGCAGTTGCTGGCTGTTGAAGGCCTGCACCGCGCCGGACCAGTCACGCTGCTTGCCGCTGTAGGCGTAGTAGCCCTTCTCGTACATGTCCTTGTGCCACTGCACGATGTTCAGCGAGGCTTCGCTGCTCAGCAGCACCTGTGTGGGGCGGCCTTCACGGCCGTTGCCGTTGTTGACCAGTTCGGTGTTCTGCTGCGCCAGCCACTGCTCGTAGAACCAGCCGTGATTGGGCCAGACGATGCAGCCGGCGATGCTGCCGGCGTCGACCATGGGCTGCAACTGCTCGCAGGCCGCCTCAACACCCTGCCAGGTTGTCGGCAGATCCATAATGCCGGCCTCGCCCAGGATGTTCAGATTGGCGTAGAGGATCGGCGTGGAGGTATTCCAGGCCACCGAGGACCAGTCGCCGCCGATGGTGTAGTAGCTGGAGACCACCGGGATAATGTCGTCAAAGTCTACCGGCTGGCCCAGTACCTCGTCACGGCCGGCAATAATATCGCTGGCCGGCTTGAAGTAGCCGCTGTCGATGGCGAACTGGGTGCCGACCTCAAAGAGTTGCATGATCTCGGGCGGATTGCCCTGCTCCTGCGAGAGGATATAGGAATCCAGCAGGGGCTCGTAGTCCGAGAAGGATTCGATGTTCACGACGTACTGCGGGAACATCTCGCCGAATTCAACGGCACGCTCCACGGCCCAGTCCAGACGATGATCGGTAAAGCCGATCAGGGCATCGATTTCGCAGGGCGCGTCGGAGCTACAGCCCTGCGCCTGCACGGGCGCCAGCAGGGTCAACCCCGCCAGCAACAGCAACGTAAGTACCAGGAATTTCTTGCGCATTTTGTGCTTTCCTCCGGTGAACGAATTGAAATCCCGATCCACAGGATCGGCTCCACTGTAGTGCAGACCCGTTAAGCGCCCCTGATGGCCGCTTTAAGACGAGCGGTCATCTGCAACAGCGCATTTAACCTGCACTTAACACAAGTTATCGTCAGTCAGGGTGCCTGTCAAATCCCCGCGCGGGCCCCGGCGGCGTCAGGATCAACTGCCCTCGCCTTCGCCGGGCAGGTTGTTCTCCTCCGGCAAGGTCCGCCGCGCGCATGATCTTCGGCAGGGCGTGGTCGTTCACCGCGGCGTCCCCGATCCCGGCAAGGGGACCAAACCTGGTGTTGAGCGCCCGCGGCCGCATGGTGTAGATTGACGCCGGCAACAGACTTCAGGCACGCCACGTGAACCGCCTTACCCGGGTCAAACCGCAGCGAATCGCCTGGGCCGCGTTGATCATCAATGCGGTCGTAATTTTGCAGGGAGCCGTCGTCAGGATTACGGGCTCGGGGGCGGGCTGCGGGCGTGACTGGCTGGCGTTGACCAAACCGAAAGTCATCTCGCTCCTGCTGTTCACAAGCATCGCGACCATGTGCATGGCGGCGCGCGGCCTGCCGGAGTGGCTGCCGCTGGCCTCGGGGAGGCTGGCCGGCTCTACGGGATGGCACTGATCGCGCTCAACCTGCCCCTGCTGCTGAAGATGCTGAATCTGCTGCGCAAGACAGGCCCGGCAGCGGACGTCGCCCGGGCCGATGCCCTCGGCCTCTACAAGTTCTCGATGCTTTACCTGGCACTGGTCTTCCTGGCGCTGGTGCTTGACCGCAGCCTGATCCTGCCGGCATAGCCAGCGCTGCGTCAGAGGGAGTGGCGAATTAGGTAAATTTCAGAAATTTCCCGCGCCTGGAACCAGCCACAACTGTAGCGACGCAAATAACCGCACGATGACGCTCACCGCATCCAGTTCCTGTATCCAGTAAACTGGACACTCCCGCCGTCAGGCATGGAAAACGACTCGCTCAAGCGCCAGCAGGGCCAGTTCAACCCCCAGGGTGAGGGCCATGAGACGCAGGGAGCGGCCCTGCCCGCGGTGTTTCCAGTGGTAATCCAGACCGAACACCGCCACGGTCAGCAGCAGCAGGCCGCCGCCAATGGCAGTGACATTGCGCAACAGCGTCATGACGCCGCGCGCGTTGGCCGGCGCGACCAGGTCGTACTGCGCGATCAGCAGCGCCGAGCCAAACTCCACCACGCGCACCAGCGCCATCAGCGCCAGCACGCCCAGCGCCAGGGTCAGCAGGTAGGAAATCGCCGTCAGCAACACAACGATGCCGCGGCGCACAAGTCTGTAGCCGTCGGGCCCTGGCCCTGTCAACGGTTCGCTGTTCGCCATGGGCCGATTGTAGCGCGCGCCGCGTGGCGGCCACAGGCAGGAGCTTCCCCCCGACTGTGATATAGTGAAACAGGTTGTTCACGGGGAGAACCGGAAATTCCATGGCCGTTATCGAGACTCGTGACCTGACGAAAGTCTACGGCTCCGGCCGCCAGGAAGTGCGCGCGCTGGATCAGCTCAACCTGCAGGTGCAGCAGGGCGAAATCTTCGGCTACCTGGGGCCCAACGGCGCCGGCAAGACCACCACCATCCGCCTGCTGCTTGATCTCATCCGTCCCAGCGCAGGCAGCGCGACCGTGCTGGGCATGGACGCCCAGGCGGACAGCGTGGCCCTGCACAAACGCATCGGCTTCCTGCCCGGCGAACTGGCCCTGTGGAAGGGGCAGACCGGCGCCCAGGTCCTGCGTCTGGTGGCCGACCTGCGCGGCGGCGTCGATGAAGCCTACCAGCGGGAACTGACGGAACGCCTGCAGCTGGACCTGAACATCCGGGTGCGTAACTACTCCAGCGGCAACCGGCGCAAGCTGGGTCTGGTGCTGGCCCTGATGCACAAACCGGACCTGCTGGTCCTCGACGAGCCCACCGGCGGGCTCGACCCGCTGATGCAGCAGATCTTCCACGAAATCATGTTCGAGACCCGCGACGAGGGCCGCAGCGTCTTCCTCTCCTCGCATTTGCTGCCCGAGGTGCAGGCCATCTGCGACCGCGTCGCCATCCTGCGCCAGGGCCGCCTGATCACCGTCGAACAGGTCAGCCGCCTGACCCAGGTCGGTTTCCGCTGGGTCACCCTGCAACTGCGCGACCTGGGCGCGCTGCCCGGCCGTCTTGAGGCCCTCGACGGCGTCAGCGAGGTTAGCGTCGAGGAGGGCAGCGTCCGCCTGCGCCTCAGCGGCGACTTCGACCCCCTGCTGCGCGCGCTGCAGGACAGCTACGTCGAGGACCTCCACGTTCACGAACCCACGCTGGAAGAAATCTTCCTCGCCTACTACGGAAACGGAGGCGCGGCATGAGCGGCGTCCTGCTGCGCGCCACGCTGCGTCAGCACTGGCGCCCGACGCTCTACTGGAGCGCCGGCCTGGCGCTGCTGGGCCTCTACGTCATCGCCGTCATCCCCGACCAGGAAGCACTGGACAACTACGTCGGTCTGGTCGCCTCCATGCCGCAGCCGCTTCTGGACGCCATCGGCGCGGGCGACACCCTGCTGCTGCGCACGCCGGAGGGCTTCATCCAGTACGGCTTCGCCACCTGGGCGCAACTGTTGCTGGCGGTTTACGGTCTGCTGGCCGGGCTGAACCTCTGCGCCAACGAGGAGGAGGCCGGCATTCTCGACGTGCTGCTCAGCATGCCGCTCTCGCGCGGCCGCCTGCTGCTGGAGCGCTTCATCGCCTTTACCCTGCTGACCCTGCTGATCGTCCTGCTCAGTGCGCTGGGCCTGGTGCTGGGCAGCGGCACCACGGAGTTCACCCTGGCACCCGCCGCGCTATTCGCCACGGCCTTCAACCTGGTGCCCGGCACCCTGCTGGTGATAGCCTTCACGGCCCTCGCCGCGGCCGCCTTGCGGCGGCACATGGTCGCCACCGGTATCGGCATCGTCTTCGTCATCAGCAGCTACTTTCTGGATTTCATCGCCAGCTCCATCAGTGAAGGCCCGCTCAACCAGCTGGGCTGGCTCTCCTTCTATCGTTGGAGCAGTGAGGGCATCGCACCGGGCAGCTTCCTGCCCGCGGGAAACCTGGCCCTGCTGCTGGGCGTGACCCTTGTGTTGCTGTTCGGCGCCCTGTGGTTTTTCGACCGTCGGGACATCGGTCTCTAGAGCGCGGAGGTTCGCGAGATGACCGGAGTGATTTTTCTCAACACGCTGCGCCGTACCTGGCTGCAGATGGTCTACTGGGGCGCAGGCCTCGGCCTGATGGCCCTGTTCACCGCCGCCATGGTGCCTTTCTTCGACTCGATGAAGATGGTCGAGTTGATCCAGGGCATGCCGCCGATTCTGCTGGCGGCCGCCGGTTTCGACGCCGATTTGCAGGTGCTGGCCACGCCGGAGGGCATCATCACGGTCGGCTTCTTCGGCAAGTTCGCGCTGATCTTCGCCGCCTATCCGGTGGTGATGGGCATGCGCATCAGCGCCAACGACGAGGATGACGGCGTCATGGAGGTGATCCTGAGCCTGCCGCTGCCGCGCTGGCAGGTCATCGTCGAGCGCTTTCTGGCCTACAGCCTGAGCATTGTGGGCGTGGGCGCCCTGGTCTACGTCGGCCTCTGGCTGGGCGTGGCCCTGGTCGACGTGCAACTGGACATGGGGCGCATGGCGACGGTGGTCTTCAACGTGGTGCCGGTGCTGATTTTTGTGCTGGCCTTCACCGCCCTGATGGCGGCCCTGCTGCGCCGGCGCCAGCGCGCGCTGGCCGTGACCACCGCCTTCGTGATCGCCAGCTTCATGATCGACACCGTGGCCGGCATCGTCGGCGAGGGCCTGTCGCAGACCCTGCGCGCGATCTCCTTCTTCAGCTACTACGACGCCGCCGGCATCGTGCAACAGGGCCTGGACCAGGGCAAGACACTGTTCATCAGCTCCCTGGCCCTGCTGATGGCGCTGGGCAGTGTGTGGGCCTTCCGCCGCCGCGACGTGGGCCTGTGAGGCCTTACATCAGCGTTTGATTAAGTCCGGCGCCGCTTGGCTGCGGGCGCGCTATTCTCAGGCGCTGACCTGCTTCCTGCCCTTCAGGAGTCGTCCATGTCGGGTGTCACCTTTCGTCGCGCCCTGATTTGCGCCTCTGCCCTGCTGCTGGCCGCGCCCGTCCTCGCGCAGGCGCCTGACCCGCCGACCGCTGCGGACCCGCGCGCATTCCTGCCCGCCGTCGTCGACGCCTGGCTGCGCCTCGACCTCGACGACGGCGACGCCCTTGATGCGCTTAACATCGCGGCCCGTTCCGCCGCCCTGCTGCAACCCGCGCGCCCCGGCCTGCAGGCGCTGCAGGGACTGGAGCAGGCCCTGCCGCTGCAGCAGCTCGACACCGAGGCGCTGCCCGTCTTCGCGCGCGATTTCGCGCCCTGGCTGGACGACGAATTGTTCCTCGCCTGGCGCCGGGACGCCGACAGTCCGGAACCCCTGCTGATCCTGCCCACGCAGGACCTGCTCCAGGCCCTCGGCAGTTTCAGCGACATCCTTGACGAGCAGGACCTGCTGCAGCGCGATCAGCACCAGGGCCAGCGACTCTGGCTGGCGGACCGCAGCAGCATCGCCTTCACACCTGGCGCCGTCCTCATCGGGCCGGAGGCGCTGGTGCGCGCCGCCCTGGACGCCCAGGCAGGCGCCGCCCCCGCCTTGCTGGCGGAGGGCAGCGGCATGGCGCCGCGCGACGGCGACGGCCCGGCCCCCGGCGAGATTCTCTCCGGCTGGCTGCGCGGTGCGCAGACCCCGCAGGCCCTCGCGGCCCTGCTCTCCGGCAGCGAGGCAGCCGAACCCCTGCTGGGCGCCTTCGGCCAGGCCCTGGAGGGCCTCGACGGCGACTCGACGCTGCCACAACTGGCGCTGGGCGGGGGCGCCCGGGCGCTGACCTTCTCCCTCGAAACCGACCGGCCGCGTCTGAACGTGCTGCGCCTCTCGCTGACGCTCCACAGCGATGACGACGGCCCTGCCGCCCCGGCGCCGGAGCCTTTCAACCCCGCGGTGCTGGAGCCCGTGCCGCGCGGCGCCATGCTGGTCGCCAGCGGCAGCGACGCGCGCCAGGCGGCCTTCAACCTGCTGGCGGCGCTGCCCTTCAGCGCTTTCGGCGGCGAGTTGCTGGGCCCTTTCGGCGTCGGGCAGTCGCAGGGAGCGGCCAGCGGTCTCCTCACCGCGCCGGACGCGGACACCATCAACACGCTCGTCAACGGCTGGCTGCTGGCCCTGTGGGACCAGGCCAATTTCGATCTTGATCTCGACCTTTTGCGGCGGCTTGACGGCAGCTTCAGCCTGGCCCTGCTGCCGCGCCCCAACGATCCGCTGCCGCCGCTGAACATGCCCTGGGACCTGTTGCTGGTCGCCGAGGTGGACGACGGCCCTGCCGTGCTCGATGCGCTCGACCGCCTCGTCTCCCTGACCCTCGATGCGCGCGGCCTTGAAGGCGACCCGGCGGACGGCAGCCTGCGCCGTATGCTGCCCGGCGATGACTTTGTCGAGCCGCCGCTGCAGGTCTGGCTCGAGGATGGCCTGCTGCTGCTGGGCACCGGCGCGGCGCCCCAGGCCATGGAGCGCGCGCTGCGCGGTGACGACCGTCTCATCGATCGCGCGCGCTGGCAGGACCTGGCGCAGGACCAGCCGCCGCAGCTCTACGTCGACGTCGCGCCACTCTACGCCACCTTTCTGCCCGCCGCCGCCGGGCCGCAATTGCAGCAGGTTCGTCAACTGGGCCTGCGCAGCGACAGCCCCGCCGCCGGCCACCATCGACTGGACATCACCCTCACGTTGCCGGACCTGATCGGCTGATTGGCCGGGCCGGCCTGCCCCCTCGCGTGTAAAATGCCCCTCGCGCTGTGGAGAGGGGGACACCGGAGATGAACGAGGGCGGGCTGACACGCGGTCTGGGGCTGACTCTTCTGGCAATCACGCTTTTCGGGCTGCCGACGCTGGCGCAGGACGCGCTGATCGAATCGGTCTGCCTGGTCACGGACATCGGCCGCGTCGACGACGGTACCTTCAACCAGGGCGGTTACGAAGGCATGCTGGCCGCCGCGGAGGACTTCGGGCTGGAGACCAGCTTCATCGAGACGACCCGCCAGGTGGACTACGAAGACAACCTGCAGACCTGCATCGACGCGGGCCATGACGCCATCATCACCATGGGCTTCCTGATCGCTGACGCTACGCTGGCGGCGGCGCAGGCCAACCCGGCGGTGTATTTCATCGGCGTGGACCACTTCTACAGCGAGGCCCCCGCCAACCTGGTGGGCCTGCAGTTCCGCGAGGACCAGGCCGGCTTTCTTGCCGGGGCGCTGGCCGGTCTGGTGACCGCAAGCGACGTCGTGGCCGGCGTTTACGGCATCGACATTCCGCCGGTGCTCCGCTTCCGCTGCGGCTTTGAGAACGGCGTCACGCACAGCAACGCGGTGGCGCAGGCCGCGGGCGTCCACGTCCCCAGCTTCATCGACCCGGCGACGGGCGCCGAGACGGCGCTGCAGTTCATCGCCGAGGGCGCGGACGTGATTCTCGGCGCCGGCGGCACCACCGGCTCCGGCGCAATCCTCGCCGCGGCGGCGGCCGGCGTCCACGTCATCGGCGTGGACCGGGACGAATACCTGACGACCTTCGGCGGGGGCGAGAGCCCGGGCGCGGAATACCTGATCAGCAGCGCGTTGAAACGTGTGGACCAGGGCGTCTACCTGTCCCTGCAGGCCCTGGTGGAAGGCGACGCCGCGACCTTCCACGGGGAGGCCGGCGTGCGCGTGCTGGATGCGGCCAGCGGGGGCATCGGGCTGGCGCCGCCGCACGATTCAGACCTGCCGGAAGGGGTGCCGGAGCGTCTGGACGGGATCCATGCCGCCCTGCAGGATGGCAGCCAGGGGACCGGTTGCGACCCGGTCACCGGCGAGAAGCTGGAGCCGGAGCCAGGGGAGGAGAGCAGCGGCTGACGGCTGCCCCGCTGCTTTATCGCCCGCAGGTTTTGGGTTACAGTAGCAAGTGTGCACTATCGACCACGAGAATGAGAGGAACCCCCGCTGTGAACAGAAAAGTAGTCCTTATGCTCACGCTGGTGCTGCTGACGAGCATGTCGCTGCTGTCGCCGGCCCTTGCGCAGGACGCGCTGATCGAGTCGGTCTGTCTGATTACGGACGTCGGCCGCGTGAATGACGGGACCTTCAACCAGTTCGCCTACAAGGGTATGACGGACGCGGTGGAGGAATTCGACCTCGACTCAACCTACATCGAGACCACCAGCCAGGTGGACTACACCACGAACATCCAGACCTGCGTCGACTCCGGCTATGGCGCCATCATCACGGTGGGCTTCCTGATGACGGACGCGACTTCGGCCGCCGCCGCGGCCAATCCGGACGTCTACTTCATCGGCGTCGATCATTTCTATCCCGAAGCATCGCCCAACCAGGTGGGCGTCCTGTTCCGCGAGGACCAGTCGGGCTTCATGGCCGGCGCGCTCGCCGGTCTGATGACCGAGAGTGGTGTCGTGGCCGGCGTTTACGGCATCGACATCCCGCCGGTGATCCGCTTCCGCCACGGCTTTGAGAACGGTGTGGCCCATACCAACATGGAGGCCGCGGCGCTGGGCGTCTACATCCCCAGTTTCACCGACCCGGCCACCGGCGCCGAGACGGCGCTGCAGTTCATCGCCGAAGGGGCGGACGTGATCTTTGGCGCGGGCGGCCCGACCGGCTCCGGCGCCATTCAGGCCGCGGCCGCGGAAGGCGTCTACGTCATCGGCGTCGACCAGGACGAATACCTGACGACCTTCGGCAATGGCGAAAGCCCGGGCGCTGAAATGCTTATTTCCAGCGCCATGAAGCGTGTGGACCAAGGCGTTTACCTGTCGCTCAAGGAACTGGTCGAGGGCGACGACATGAATTTCGGCGGCAACAACGTCCTCTCCGCCGAGAATGATGGCGTTGGCCTGGCGCCGCCGCATGACTCCGACGTGCCGGAGGAAGTGCTGGCGCAGCTGGAAGAGATCTTCGCCGGCCTGCAGGACGGCAGCATCAGCACCGGCGTTGACCCCATCACGGGCGAGATGCTGGACATGGACATGGACGACATGGAAGAAGACATGTCGGACGACGACGGGGAGATGGAAGAGGAAGAAGACTCCGACGCCTGATCCTGACCATCCAGTATCGCCGGGTTCCCGTCCCGCCAGCCGGGGCGGGAACCCTTGTCATTAAGAAGCCTCGAAGGAAAGGCTTGACCTGTGATTGAAAGCGCTGTGTTGACGCCGAACGCGGCGGCCGACGTCGCCGCTTGGCGCGAAAACGGCTACCTCGTCCTCGAAGACGCGCTGCAGGCGGAGGAAATTGCGCAACTGCAGGCCGAGACGGCGCGCATCTGCCGCGGCGAGCGCGGCCCGCTGCGCAACGGCCTGTCGCACAGCCCGGAGGAAAGCGACGAGGAAGTCATCCGCCAGTACCTCTGCATCCACTTCCCGCACAAGATTTCGCCGCTGATGCGCGCGCAACTGGCGCACCCGGCCATCGTCAACATCCTGACGCAGATCATCGGCCCGGACGTTAAGTGCATGCAGTCCATGCTCTTCGTCAAGTCCGCCGGCAAGCCCGGCCAGGCCTGGCACCAGGACGAGGACTTCATCCCCACGCGTGACCGCAGCCTGACCGGCGCGTGGATCGCGCTGGACGACGCCACGGTCGAAAACGGCTGTCTGTGGGTGTTGCCGGGTTCGCATCGTTACGGCGTGCTCTGGCCGCTGGAGCAGCAGGACGACCCGCGCTTCGACTGCACGGACGAGAGCCAGGGCTTCCCCTGGCGCGACGAGGACGCCGTGCCGGTGGAAGTGCGGGCCGGGTCGATCGTCTTTTTCAACGGCTACCTGCTGCACCGCTCGCTGCCCAACCGCGCCCGCCGCGGCCACCGTCGCGCGCTGGTCAACCACTACATGAGCGCGCAATCGCTGCTGCCCTGGATGCAGTTTGCGGAAGGGACGCGCGCCGCCACGGCTGACTACCGCGACATCGTCATGGTCGCCGGCGAGGACCCCTATGCCTGGAAGGGCGTGACGGATATCGCGCGGCCCTCGGTGCGCCCAAGCGGCGAGGGCGGCTGCGCCCGCTGAAGGTCGCTACTCAAACACGACCTCAACCAGCGGGCTGCCGGCGACGCGGCTTTCCAGCTTCTCCGGCGTGTCCTTGCCTGCGAAGATGCCGCCCAGCACGCGGCGCCGTTCGGCCTCGTCGCGCACAGGGATGGCGCGCGTCGGAAGGTCGGCCCGCAGGCTCTCCTTCAGGTGGAAGATGAACTGCGGATTGGCCAGCATATTGGCGTACCAGTCGCGGGTGCCCGGCGAGCCGGTGATGTACCAGCGGCCCTCAAACTCATGGAACCAGATCTCAAGGCGACGCGGCTGGCCGCTGCGGCGTCCGGTGGTGGTGATGTCGATGGTCAGGTCGCTGGCCAGGGCCTGACGAATCGCTGCGTCCATACCTGCGCTCCGTTTGTGTGCGATTGTCCGTCAACCGGCGACTGTGGCGGCGTCCTCGTCAACTATCGCCTTAATGTCACCCGGCTCCGGCACCGGCTTGCCTGCCTCCAGCAAGGAATAAATGAAGACGTGGCGCTCCCGCGCCAGCGCTGCCTGCGCCCCGGCCCGCGTGCGGCCGCTTTCCATGCAGCCGGGCATCTCCGGGTTCTCCGCAAGAAAGCCTTCACTGCCGTCTTCAAGAGTCTCCGGCGAGAATTCGACCCGATAATCGCGGGCGGCCAGTTTCTCGGCCCGTGACCACAGGTCCTCGACGATCAGTTCAGGTTCCAGCCAGGTAACATGTGGATGCGCGTTTGTGGTCGATTCCGGCTCCGGTATATCCCTGCCGCGTTGAAGCAGAACGTAGAGATACTCCTGCCGGGCTTCGCCGAGTTCAGCCAGCGCCTCCTCAAGCGAGTCTCCCTGAGCCATGCAACCTGGCAATTCAGGATTGGCGACAACCACCACAATCGAGCGGTCCAGCAGTTGCGACTTCTGCGCCTGTACGCTGTAGGGGCGGTCGGCCAGAATACCGGCCTGCTGCCACAGGTCTTCGCGAATCATTTTCGACCTCTTTGCCTTGCAATCGCTTCGTCTATCGCCCTGACCGCATTTCTGACATATCCGGGAGGTAACTCGCGTGAGTGCTTCACGAGGGTCGGTTTAACGTCACTGTCTGCATGTACGGCGTAAAAGTGGCTGCCTGACCTTGAGTATATCACGAAGCCAAATCGCTCCAGCAGGCTTCGCAGTTCTTCAAAGCGCCAGCCGCGAGGATTGTTTCGTGCCCGTTCAAGAATCTTGCCCCGCCTTGCCATCGCCCGCCCACCTGTGTTGAATGCTTCGATGTAGTTGCCTTGTGGTGGGTGAAACGCAAGGTTTCATCCCCCCGCCTGCAGCGGCTCATCCAGCTGGACGGCACCGTTGACCGCCGTCACCCGCACCTCCCAGGTGGCGATTTCCGGCTGGCTCAGCACGAAACGCAGCGGCAGCAGCGTGTCGGCGTCGATGTAGACCTCCGTCTGCACCTCGCCCGCCAGTTGCACCAGGTTGACCAGCAGGGCGCTGACTTCCTCGCCGCGCGCCGGGCCGCGCAGCAGATGCGCCGTCCGCCTCTCTTCCAGAACCACCAGTCCCCGCCAGGTCAGGCCGAGCAGCGCCTGCGCCGCGCGATCGAAGCCGCTGCCTGGCGCGACCAGTTGCTGCGGGTTGAAGTTCTCTACGAGGATGCCGCCCTGCCAGTTGCCGCCCGTCAGCAGCGCGTTGCGATACCACTGCCGCTCACCTCGGGCGAAAAGGTCGACCCCCGCCGCCAGGCCAAATATCTTCACGCCGGCGACGACCTGCATGGTGTCCGGCGCCACGAAACTGACCTCGGCCTCTTCGAAGGCCACGTTGCCGACGTCCGTGGCGATCAACCAGGGCTCGCCGCTGTGCTGCACTTCCAGGCGCAGGGTGGCGCTGCTGCGGATGTTGTGGAAGGCCTGTGTCAGCAGATCCATAGTATCCGGCGGCGGCGCCTCCAGGACGGCAACCGTTGGCAGGGCGGTGGCCGACGCGGACGGCACCAGGTCTGAACAGGCGACAAGCGGGGCTGCGGCAAGCAGGAGCAGCAGTGCCAGGCGCAGGGTCACGGGCTTCCGGGCGCTTGCGGGGCTTCGCATGCCACAGTTACGCAGCAAGGCAGTGCCAGGTGGCAAACTTCGGGTGGCCAGACAGGGGCGGGAGGGCAAGGGCCGGCGTTGCGTAGTTCAGCCTTTCAGGTCGTCAGCGGTCGCGACCAGGGATGGCAGACCATAGTGGGCCCGCACGGCATTCTCGATCTCGCCCTGCACGGCGGGGTTTTCCTGCAGATAACGGCGCGCGTTCTCGCGGCCCTGGCCGATCAGGGCCTCGTTGTAACGGTAGAAAGCGCCGCGTTTCTCCACGATTTCAAGGACGATGCCGAGGTCCAGGATTTCGCCCATCTTGCTGATGCCCTGCTCATAGAACATGATGTCGAATTCGGTCTCACGGAAGGGCGGCGCCACCTTGTTCTTGGTGACGCGCACGCGCGTGCGGTTGCCGATGGTGCTGCCGCTCTGCTTGATGCCCTGGATGCGGCGGATATCCAGGCGCACGCTGGCATAGAACTTGAGCGCGCGGCCGCCGGGCTGCGTCTCCGGTGAACCGTACATCACGCCCACCTTCTCGCGGATCTGGTTGGTGAAGAGCACGGCGGTGTTGGACTGCTTGATGGCGCCGCTGAGCTTGCGCAGGGCCTGGCTCATCAGGCGCGCCTGCAGGCCGACGTGGCTGTCGCCCATCTCGCCCTCGATCTCCGCGCGCGGCACCAGCGCAGCCACGCTGTCCACCACCACCACGTCCAGCGCGCCGGAGCGCACCAGCGCCTCCGCGATCTCCAGCGCCTGCTCGCCGGTGTCCGGCTGCGAGATGTAGAGCGTGTCGACGTCCACCCCCAGCCGCTCGGCATAGACGGGGTCGAGCGCGTGCTCCATGTCGATAAAGGCCGCCAGGCCGCCCAGACGTTGCGCCTCGGCGATGACGTGCAGGCAGAGTGTGGTCTTGCCGCTGGATTCCGGCCCGTAGATTTCCACCACCCGGCCGCGCGGGATGCCGCCCACGCCGAGGGCGATATCCAGCCCCAGCGAGCCGGTCGGGATCACGTCCACGGCCAGGCCGCTGGCCTCGCCCAGACGGATGATGGAGCCATCCCCGAAGCGACGGGTGAGGTCCTGCACCGCCGCGTCCAGCGCTTTCAGCCGGGCGGTCTCCTGCCTGCTGCCCTGCGCGTTGCTCTTCGTTCGCTGCCTTGCCATCGCGCTCACTCCCGCTGGAAATCCGGCCATGCCCAGTGTAGTCTGGCAGGCGGAAAATGCCACTGGTCAATCTGCCGGAGCAGTATAGCACAGGTGTTCTGCATTTGCAAGCAGGTGTCGCTGCGATGAAACTCTACACCCGCGGCGGCGATGACGGCACGACCCTGCTCTTCGCCGGCGGACGCGTGGCGAAGACGCATTTGCGCGTCGCGGCCTGCGGCGCACTGGACGAGTTAAACGCACAGCTGGGCATGGCGCGCAGCCTCGGCGCGCGCGACGATGACTGTCTGGTGCAATTGCAGTCGCTGCTGCTGCGCGCCGGCGCCGATCTGGCGACGCCGCAGGGCGCCCGCAGCGCCCAGGTCACGCGCATCGGCGCGGACGTCGTCGCCTGGCTGGAAGCGGAAATCGACCGTCTTGACGATGACCTGCCGCCGCTGACGGTATTCATTCTGCCGGGCGGCACGCAGGCGGCGGCCGCGCTGCACGTGGCGCGCACCGTCTGCCGCCGCGCCGAACGCCAGGTCGTCGCCCTGCAGGCGGAGGAAGACGTCGGCGCGCAATTGCTACCCTGCCTCAACCGCCTCTCCGACCTGCTCTTCGCCCTGGCGCGTCACGAAAACTACCTGGCCGGCCGCGCTGACGAGCCCTGGGACTCCTGATGCATTTGCCGTATCGTTGTTTTCCACAGTAGCGTCCAATGGTTATTCCTTGAATTATGGCTGACACGGGCATGCCTCTTTTGAGGATTTGTGTATTCCTGGCCCTGGGGTTGACGGCCCCAAGCTTGCCCGTCACCGCGCAAACCGGCAGCTGGACGGCCGAGTACTACAACAACACGGACCTGGCCGGGAACCCTGTGGTCATTCGCAGTGAAACAAGGCCGCGCGGCAGCTGGGGCGGGGGCTCGCCACATGCGGGTGTCCCGGCCGACAACTTCGCCGCACGCTGGTCGACCCGCGTGTTGCTGGAAGCAGGCAATTACCAGATCAGTGTCGAGGCCGATGACGGCGTGCGCGTACACGTGGATGACCAACCGGTCGTCGATGCCTGGCGGGCCACCGGCGGCGAGTTCTTTCAGGTGGTGTTGCCGCTGGAAGCCGGCGAGTACCGGGTCGTCGTGGAATACCTGGAGCAGGAAGGCCGGGCCCACCTGATCTTCAACATGGACCCGCTCCTGACCCCGCCGCCTGACGACGCGCCGCGCGCGCGCATCACGGCGCGCTTCCTGAACATGCGCAATGACTCCGGTATGCACGGCGACGTCGTCAAACTCGTCACCATGAACCAGGTGCTGCCGGTGGTCGGCCGTAACGGCCCCGGCACCTGGCTGGAACTGGCATTTGGCGACCTGCGCGCCTGGGTGAACGCGAGTTACGTCGAGGCCGAAAACCTTGCCGGCGTGCAGATTACCGACGGCAGCCCGGCCCCCGTCACCAACGTCACGGCCGCGGTGAACACGGGAACTCTCAACCTGCGCGCCCTGCCGGCCCTCACCAGCCGCATCCTGCTGAAAATCCATGAGGGAGAACGCTACACCGTGCTGGGCCGCAGCCTCGACGAGGACTGGCTGTGGCTGAACGTGAGCGGCGTCAACGGCTGGGCCCACAGCGACTGGCTGGACGTGTACCCGGGTCTTGAGACCGTTCCCGTGCTCAACGGGGACGCCGTCCTTTCCGACGCCACGGTCACCGCCGATTACCTCAACGTGCGTTCGGAGCCCTCTCTCAAGGGGCGCATCCTGCACATCGTCACCCAGGGGGAGATCTATGCCGTCATCGGCCGCAACGCCGATGCCAGCTGGGTGCAACTCAATGCCGACGGCATCGCCGGCTGGGTCAGCGGCGCCTGGATCACCGTGCTGCCCGACCTGCAAGCCGTGCCCGTCATCGACGACAGCCGCGAAACGCCGCCTGAAGAGGATGAAGACGTCGTCGTCGAGGGTGAATCCCTCCCCCCTGCGCAAACACCGGTCCTGCAGCAGGTGACGCCGGAGCCAACGCCCGCGTCCAGCTGAGTTCGCACAGCCACCCTTTCCGGCCCCGCCGCCTCTGCGCGCTGACCGGAAATCCTTGCCACAGCGCCCTCCATGCCGTGAGATTTCGTGAAGACCTGTTGGCCAGGGACTGAGTCCGTTAAGACAATTTTACGAAGCCTGGCCAACAACCGTGTATACTCCCCGCCCGGCACCACAAGTGGAGGGGGATTTGATATGACGCCGGTATTACGAATTGCCATGACTGTAGCATTTTTCCTGATCGCCTCGATGGCGGGCCCGCTGGCGGCCCAGGAAGCGAGCGGGGACGAGACTCCGGCGGAGATTACGGCGGTGGTCGCGACCGGCCGGCTGAACGTGCGTGACATGCCCGTGTACCTTCTGGGGCGGGTGCTGACGCAGATCGACCGCGGCGAAAGCTACCCCGTCGTCGGGCGCGACCTCGAGGGCACCTGGGCCCAGCTCGACGTCGACGGCATCCTGGGCTGGGTCAACGCGCGCTACGTTGCAGCGCCAGGCTTGCAGGACGCGCCATTCAGCGCCAGCGCGGCGGCGGTAGGTATCGTCAATGCCCGCGTGCAAACCGGACGGCTCAACGTGCGCGACTTCCCGCACCACGAGTTCGGCTTCGTGTTGACAAAGGTCTACAACAACACGATCTGGCCCGTCACCGGCCGCAACGAGGATTCCACCTGGGCCCAGGTGGACGTCAACGGCACCAGCGGCTGGGTCAACGCGCGCTACCTGCTGGTGCCTGATCTGGCGGCTGCGCCGGAACTGGACACGGCCCTGTCAGACCTGCCCGTCAACGCGCGCGTCGACACCGGCCGGCTCAACGTGCGCAACATCCCGAACTTCCTCGGCGGTGAGGTGGTGACGAAACTCTGGCGCGGGGAAGTTTACCCGGTGCTGGCGCGCAACTTCGACGGCAGCTGGGCACAGCTGGACATCGACGGGGAACCCGGCTGGGTCAACGCCCGCTTCGTTGAGGCGCCACGGCTGGAGCTGGCGCCACTCAGCGTGGACGCCCAGGCCGCGCAGGACATGGTCTTTGCGCGCGTCAATACGGGGCGGTTGAACGCTCGCGACATCCCGAACGCCCTTGGTGGCGTGGTGGTGACAAGACTCTGGCGCGGGGAAATCTACCCTGTGACGGGTCGCGATCTCGATTCGGACTGGGCGCAACTGGATATCGACGGTACGAGCGCCTGGGTCAGGGCCAGCCTGATTCAGACCTCGCCCGATCTGGAGTTCGCGCCACTCAGCGTGGATGCCCAGGCCGCGCAGGACATGATCTTCGCGCGCGTGGATACGGGCCGCCTGAACGTGCGCGCCAGGCCCGTCTACCCGGATGGTGAAATCCTGACGCAGTTGACGCGCGGCCACGTCGTCTCCGTGCTGGGACGCGAAGCCAACAGCAACTGGCTGGAGATCGACTACGACTACCAGGGTGAAGGGGCCACCGGCTGGGTCAATGGCCGTTACCTCTATATCCCGCGCAGGGATTTGGTGACCGTGACGCTCTACGGCTGACAGCGCCGGCGCGCAGCGTCGCCGGGGACGGCGGTCACCCAGGGTGATCGCCGTCCCTGCCCCACAATTTTCGCAACCACAAGATGTTAATGCGATTCTTCATTTTCTGGCTGCACATGCCGCCTGGGCAACGCTATACTGGCCGCCCGCAAGCGGGTCAGTGACAGCGGACGCCGGTGGCCCGCCTTGTGGCGCGCGTGGAAGGAACAAAATCCATGATCGAAGTTGAAAACCTGAGCAAGCGCTATGGCGAGGTGAGCGCCATCCGCGACGTCAGCTTTGCGGCCCGACCCGGCGAGGTGACCGGTTTTCTCGGCCCCAACGGCGCCGGCAAGACCACCACCATGCGCATTCTCACCGGATTCATGCCGCCCGGCTCCGGGCGCGCCATCGTCGCCGGTCATGACGTCTTCACGGACAGCATGGAAGTGCGCCGACGCGTCGGTTATTTGCCGGAAAACGTGCCTCTTTATCGTGACATGACGGCCATCGGCTACCTGAAGTTCATCGCCGACATCCGCGGCCTGCGCGATGGCCGGCGCCGCGCGAGTGAGGTGCTGGAGCGCGTCGACCTCCTGCATCGCGCCGACAGCCGTATTCGCACCCTGTCCAAGGGCATGCGCCAGCGCGTCGGCGTGGCCCAGGCCCTGATTCACGACCCCGAAGTACTCATTCTCGACGAGCCCACCATCGGTCTCGACCCCTTCCAGGTGCTGGAATTGCGGGACCTGGTGCGCGTACTGGGACGCGACCACACCGTGCTCTTCAGCACCCACATCCTCTCCGAGGCCGAGCAGATCTGCGACCAGGTGGTCATCATCGATCGCGGCGAGATCATGGCCCAGGGCTCGCCCCAGGCGCTGCGCAGCGAACTGGAGAGCGGCCGGCCGGTCGTCCTGCGCGTCGACGCGCCGCTGGACGAGGCGCAGGCGCTGGTCGGCGCCCTGCCGGAAGTCGATCGGGCCGAGATCAGCGCGGACGGCATCACCGCCATGCCCGCCGACGCGGAAACCGACCCGCGCCCGGCCATCGCCCGCGCGGTGCTGGAGCGCGGCTGGGCGCTCAACGAGTTGCGTTCGGTGGCGGTGACGCTGGAGGATATCTTCCTTGAGGTGGCGGGCAGCCACGCGCCGCCGGAGGAGCCGCCCGACGACGGCGAAGCCCCGGCGGAGATGCCGCAGGAAGACGAGGTGAGCCATGCATAGCGTTCTGGCCGTTTTTCGCCGCGAACTGGCCCTCTATTTTCGTTCGCCGGTGGCCTACGCCATCGCCTTCGCGCTGTTGCTCTTCCTCGGCGTGCTCTTCAACGGCTTCATCGCCCAGGCCAACGCGGCGCTGTCCTTCGGCAGCGGCATCCCGGCCGATGCCGGTTTCGCGCCCAACCTGCTGACCTTCCTGATGTTCCTCATCGCGCCGCTGCTGACCATGCGTCTGCTGGCCGAGGAAAGCCGCGAAGGCACGCTGGAGGTATTGATGACGCTGCCCATGCACGAGAGCAGCTTCATCATCGGCAAGTTCCTCGCCGCCTGGGCCTACTACAGCGTACTTTTGCTGCTCTCGCTGGTCTTTTACGTCCTGCAGACATTCATCGGCGTGCCGGATGCCGGCGTGGCCCTCAGCGCCTACGGCGGCGCCTGGCTCTACGGCGGCGCCGTGCTGGCCATCACCCTGATCTGGTCCGCCGTGACCGAGGACCAGATCGTGGCGGCCTTTCTCGGCTCGGCCACCATCCTGGTGCTCTACCTCGCCGAGATCGCCGCCATCTGGATCGCCGGCCAGGGCAGTTCCAGCCTGCTGGCCGACTTCGTGCGCGAGCTGGGTTTGCAGGCCCATTTCTCCGTCACCCTGGCGCAGGGCATCGTGCGCGCCGAGGACGTCGTCTATTTCATCTGCGTGATCATCGGCGCCCTCTTCATCACCACCCGTCTGGTTGAGACCCGTCGCTGGAGAGCCTGAGCATGCAAGACAAACTTTCCGACGATCAGCCCTTCCTGCCACCCCGCAGCCTGCTTTTACTGGCGCTGGCCGCCGGCCTGGCCGCGCTGCTGGCCTTTGCCGTCAATGCCGATGCCGTCGTCGCCTGGGGCGCGCTGGGCATCGCGCTGCTGGCGCTGCTTGGCTGGGCCTTCACGGCGCCGCAGCAGGTACGCGCCGTGCTCACCGGACGCACCCTGCGCTTCGGCGGCACCAGCCTGCTGGTCACCCTGGTCGTGCTGGCCGCCCTGATCGCCATTTACACCTTCGTGCGCCAGGCCAACCTCAGCGTCACCCTGAGCGAATCCAATGAGTACGCGCTCTCGTCCGAGGGGCGCAACGCCATCGCCGCCATCGGCGCCGACCCCACGCTGCCGCAGGTGCACGTGACCACTTTCATCAGCGCCACCTCGGCCGGCATTCGCGACCAGCTGGAATTGCTGATGGCGGAATACGTGTCCGTCAGCCAGGGCAAGGTGATCAGCGAATTCGTCGACCTCGACCGCAACCCCCTGCGCGCCGAGCAAATGGGCGCCAGCAACCCCAACCAGCAATTCGTCACCCGCCTGAATGCAGAGGGGGAGCCCGATCTTGAGGAAGGCGAACTGCTGCGCTTCTTCAGCCAGGACGGTCTGACCAACGCCATCCTGCGCAACGCCGTCGCCGGAGATTTCCGCACCTGGTTCATCGAGGTGGAAGATGGCCCGGGCATGAACGCCTCCGGGCCGGAGGGCCTCTCCACCCTCAGCCTCGGCCTCGAACAGCAACTGGACTGGACCAACCGCGAGGTGCCGCTGCTGGATTTCACGCGGCCGGAAAGCGAGTTGCGTCTGAATGACCCGGCCATCGACGGCGAGATCATGATCATCGCCGGGGGCAGCCGGCCGCTCTCCGAACCGGAACTGGCGGTGCTGACGGACTATCTCGCCAGTGGCGGGAAGCTGATCCTGCTGGCCGCGCCCGGGCTGGAGACCGGCAGCGCGCCGCTGGCCGCGGATGCCGCGCTCGGCAACTGGCTCTTCCAGCATTTCGGTCTGCGCTTCCGCAACGACATGGTGCTCGACCGCAGCCAGGCATTCCAGAACCCGCTTTATCCGGTCAGCACGGACATGGACGCCTATCACCGCATCACGCAGCCTTACTCACTCGGCTTCGCGCTGGTCTTCGAGGCGCCGCACAGCATCGAGATCGCGGCCGAGCCGCCGCCTTCGGTGACGCTGACCTCGCTGGCTTCCTCCTCGGCCGACTCCTACAACATGACGGACTTCAGCGCCGTGCTGGAAGGCAACATCGAGCCGGAGGAGACGAGCCTGACCGGGCCGCTGGTGCTGGCCGCCGCCGCCGAAAACAGCGAGACCGGCGCGCGGGTGGTGCTCTTTGGCAGCACCTCGATGCTGGCCAACGGCTTCACCGGCATCAACGGCGTGGCCAACTTTGACGTGGCGGTGGACAGCATCTTCTGGGCCACGGACTTTGAGGACTGGTTCTCCCAGGTCAACATCCAGAGCGCCGCGCGCCCGCAGGACGCGCCGCTCTTCGCCGACGCGCAGAGCCTCGCGCTGATCAACGTCATCACCTCGCTGTTGCTACCTTTCGGCGTACTGGCGATCGGCGCGCTGGTCTGGTACCGCAACCGCGAGAGCGCGCCCCAGGGAGGGCAGTGAGCCATGCGTCTCAGCCGCAATACCCTGCTGCTGCTGCTGGTCAGCGTCATCGTCATCCTCGCCGTGTTGCTCCTCAGCCAGGAGCGGGACGCGGACGAGGCCGTCGCCACGCCCGCCGTGCAGGGTGAGGGCGGCCCTCTGCTTCCCGACCTCTCGCCGGCCGACGTCGTCAGCGTGGGCCTGCGTGACAACGAGAGCGGCAGCTACATCCACCTGACCCGCGCGGAAGACGTCTGGGCTCTTGAGAGCCCGGCGGACGCGGAAGAGCGCACAGTCGACCAGGCGGCGGCGCAGGAGGCCGTCGCGAACCTGCTGGATCTGGCCGTCAGCAGCAGCTTCGAGATTGACGAAGCGGGCGCCTTCGGCTTCGACGCGCCGGCCTGGACCCTCGAAATCGATCGGGGCGAAGGCCCGCTGGAGATCGTCTTCGTCGGCAATCAAAACCCGCAGGGCACGCGTTACTACGTCATGAAGCGGCAACTGGACGCGGTCGCCTCCGCGCCGGACCTGGAACAGGGCAACCAGGTGCTGCTGGTCAACAGCCGACCCCTCGACGCAGTCCTTGAGCGGATCGACGACCCGCCCTGGGAGCCGCTGCCGACCGCGACGCCCCTGCCCACGGCCACGCTCAACCCGCTGAGCGAGGTGGAGATCGCCACGGCCACGGCGGAGGCCCGGGCGACGGCCACGGCGGAGACCGCAGCCGTGCTGGCGACCGTGACGGCGGAGGCCGCCCTGACCCCGACGGCCGAGTCCGCCGGCTGAGGCTTCAGCGCGTCAGTCGGGCGAACGCCAGAAGGCCCCGACCAGCGGGCCGGGGAACTCCGGCAGGGGATGCTGCGAGTCGCCGGCCAGCAACTGGCGCGCGGCCATGACCTCGCCCAGGTGATACCAGTAATGGTAAATCAGATGCAACATGGCGGAGCCGGTGTTCTCCACCTGTCGCTCGTCGCCGGGCAGGTATTCTTCCATCTGCGTTGAGCTCAGGGTATCCAGCCAGGGGTCGGAGGCCGTGGTGATTTTCTCCCAGGCCCGCCACATCTCGTCCAGTGGCGGCGCGCTGTCAGGCTGGCCGTAGCCACAGGAATACACCTGCGGCGCCGGGCCCTCCTGCTGCTGGCCCTCCACGAACCACAGGTACTGCTCGTGGCTGGCCAGATGTCCGATCATCCAGCCGATCGGGTTAATGCGCCCGTGGCGCTGCAGGGCCTCCGCCGCCGTGACGTCGGCCAGGCCACGCTGCCAGTGCCGGCGCGTGAAGCGCAACTGTTCGACGAGTACGTGTGCCATGTCTTCCTCCCCGCTTGTTCGCGGCTGTCTTCACTCCCAGGGCGCGCAAGTGTAAATCATCCGCTCCGCCGCCTCAACGCGCGTTCAGGACTGCGGGCCGCCTGGCGGGCACGCTGCCATGCTCCCTTTTGCTGACGGAAGCTCCCGGCGTCAGTCAGGGCGCCAGGGCGCCGCGGCCATCGACCCGACGAATTCCGGCAGGGGATGCTGCGACTCGCCGGCCAGCAACTGGCGCAGGGCCAGGGCCTCGCCCAGGTGAAACCAGTAATGGTAGTTGATGCGCAGCAGGCGTGTGCCGACGTCTTCCTCGCGCCTGGCGTCACCCGCCAGATAATCGCTCATGTCGGCTGCCGTGAGCGTATCCAGCCAGGGGTCGGCCATGGCCGTGATGCGCCGCCAGGCTTCCCACACCTCGTCCAGCGGCGGTTCGCTGGCGGGCTTGCCGAAGCCGTAGGCCCCCAGTTCCGGAATCGGGGTCGTCCGCTGCCCCAGGCGAAACCAGTAGAGTTGTTCGTGCCAGGCCAGGTGACCGATCATCCAGCTGATGGCGTTGATGCGTCCGTAACGCCGGCGCGCATCCCCCGCGTCCACGTCCTGCAGGCCGCGCAACCACTCGCTGCGGGTAAAGCGCAGTTGCTCAACAAGCGCGTGTGCCATGCCATCCCCCTGTCGCCGCCGCTACGATCCCTCACCCGACTTTTGCGGCGCGACCTCTCCGTTGCGGCGTATACGCCACCAGGCGGGGCGCCGGCGGACGCCACGGGCCACCTCGCCCTCTGGCAGCAGTGGCGGCGTTTCCTGCACCAGCGGGAGGCGCACGCGGAAGGTCGTGCCCCTGCCGGGCGCACTGTCGAGATCGATGCGGCCATTATGCGCGTCCACGATCCACTTCACAATCGAAAGGCCGAGGCCGGCATCCTGGTCGCTTTGCTGCGCGCGCCGCCGCGAGGGGTCCGCCTGCCAGAAGCGGTCGTAGATGTGCTGCGCGTCCCCAGGGGCGATGCCGATGCCGCTGTCGCTAACCTCCAGCACGGCTTCGTCGCCGTCGCGGTACAGGCCCAGCGTGATGCGGCCCCCGTCGGGCGTGAACTTGATCGCGTTGTCCAGCAGGTTGAGCAGCAACTGCTTGATGCGGTCCGCGTTGCCCCGGGCGCGCAGGGGTTCAAGGCGGCGCATCTCAATGTCTAGGTCGCGCTCACCGACGAGCAGTTGCGCCTCCCGCCCGGCCTCCAGCAAGAGGGTGTCCAGGTCCAGCGTTTTCAGTTCCAGCGCCAGACCGCCATAATCCGCGCGGGCCAGCAGCAGCAGATCATCGACCATCCGCGCCATTCGCCCGGCCTCGTCCTCAATGGCCTCCAGCGAGGCTTCGTCCATGCCATAGCGACGGATGAGGTCCAGGTTGCCGCGAATGGCGGTCAGCGGCGTACGCAGTTCGTGAGACACGTCGGCGACGAAGCGTTGTTGCACACTGAAAAGGCCCTGCAGGCGCGCCATCATGTCATTGAAGACCGAGACGAGGCGCCCCAGGTCGTCGCGCGGCCCCTGCCATTCAAGGCGGGTATCCAGGTCGTCCGTCCGCGCGATGGAGGCCGCCGCCGCCGCGATGCGACGGATGGGCCGCAGGGCGCGCTGCGAGAACCACAGACTGCCGGCGATCGAGGCCAGCACGACCAGGCTGCCGCCCAGGCCCATGACGAGCAGCAGATTCTGGCGCGTTTCGTGCATGGCGCGCAGGGACATGACCAGTTGCACGTTGGCCAGCAACTCGCCACCGGCGATCATCGGGCTGGTCAGCACGCGCACGGCATGGTCGTTGAGCGTGACGTTGGCGTAAACCGGCTCCTTCGCGCCCAGCGCGCCCGGGTTCAGCGGCAGCACCAGGGTGGCAATGTTGTTGGAGGAGGCTTCCAGTTGCGGTGGGTCGTCATCGACGGACCAGACCTGCACGCCGACGCCCGGAAAGCTGAAGATATCCAGGCGGGGCAAGACGATGACGCGCTGGGTGCTCACCCGGGAGGACAGGCCGCGACTGTTGTTGATGACGAGGGTGGCGGTCTCTTCCAGGCGACGATCGACGGACTGCATCAGGGCGCTGTCCAGAACCGTGTAAACGAGCACGCCAAAGACAAGGATGAAAATGGCCAGCAGGCCGGAAAAGTAAAGGATGAGCCGCTTGCGAAAGGTCATGTCGACGCGGCTATTCCTCCCGCAGCACGTAGCCCACACCCCGCACGGTATGGATCAGGCGCGGTTCGTCGCCGGCCTCGCCCTTTTGCCGCAGGTAACGCACATAGACCTCAATGATATTGCTGGCGCCACCGAAATCATAATCCCAGACGCGATCGAAGATGACGTCGCGCGTCAGTACCTGGCGCGGATTGCGCATGAAGAGTTCGAGCAGTTCGTATTCCTTGGCCGTCAGGTCGATCATGCGCTCGCCGCGTTGCGCCCGGCGCGTACCGGTATCCAGCGACAGATCGGCGAAGCGCAGCACCTCGGGGCGGCTGGCAGGCGCGTTGCGCCGCAGCAGCGCGCGGATGCGAGCCAGCAACTCCTGAAAGGAAAAGGGCTTGACGAGGTAGTCGTCCGCGCCGGCGTCAAGGCCCTGCACCCGGTCGCTCACGTCATCGCGCGCCGTCAACATCAACACCGGCACGTCGCTGGCCCGGCGCAGACGCTTGCAGACTTCCAGACCGTCCAGGCCCGGCAACATCCAGTCCAGGATGACCAGATCAGGCGGCTCGTCGCGCGCGGCCACAAGGCCGCCGTGGCCGTCGTGACGTATGACGGGTCGGTAATTTTCGAAGATCAGGCCACGCTCAATGAAGCGGGCGATGGCCACTTCGTCCTCGATTACCAGTATGCGTTCGCCGGTCATGTCCAGCTCCTGCCTGTGGCTTGCTGTCCATCCTTTGTAACGCCACTATAAGGATAGCGGATTAATGGCTGCTGAACTGGTTCTGTGACGGGGGCGCAGCGAGCGCGTATACTGGGCAGGATATGGAGCCTGAACGATGAACGCCAATGCTCGCTGGCGACTGATGCAACTGCTGCTGCGGACGGGTGACGCGCGCCTGCGCCAGGCCCTGTGGAGTCTGCTGCGGGAGGGGCGCTGGCAGCAGCGCATCGGCGCCCTGGCGACGGAACTGGCCCGTTCCCTGCCGCAACTGCAGGAGAGCGAGCAGGTCCGTGAACTGAAATTGCTGCGCCGCCTGCTGCTGGACGAGCGTGTACCCCTGTGGCAGAAGGCCATACCGGTCGCCGCGGCGCTGTATCTAGTCTCACCGCTGGACCTGATCCCGGACTTCCTGCCCCTGCTGGGCCAACTGGATGACCTGGCGGTGCTTTGGGGCAGCCTGCGCCTCTTCCGCTCGCTGGTGCCTCCAGCCCTCATCGAGGAGCACCTGGCCTACATAGACGGCGAACTCGTTGACGCTCCCGGCTGGCGCACTGCTGGCTTCGCCGCCAGCAGCACAGGTACTGCCGGCTCCGGCACAGGTACCGGAACCTTCGCCGGTTCGGGCACAGGTACCGGGAGCCTGGATGCACGTTGAGTCCATGCGGCGCGCGGCAGGCAAGGCGCGCGCGCTGTCGCTGCAGCCGGAACGGCGCTTCTGGCTGATCGTCGGCCTGATCATCCTCGCCGGGCTTCTGCTGCGGCTGCTGGTGCATGACTTCGGCCTGCCCTGGTTCGAGGAAATCGACGAACTGCGCATCTGGTTCACCGGACGCATCGCGCGTGGCATGCCCGTGGTGACCGGACCCAAGTACGCACCTGGTTATCCGCCGCTGAACGTCTGGCTGCATCAACTGGCGCAACCCTTCGCCGAGGCGCAGGGACGCCCGCTGGCCATGGACGCAGTGCTCGATCTGCGGCGTCTCATGCTGCTGTTCAATGCGCTCGGCATGATCTGGTTCGCCATGCTGGGCCGGCGCTGCGGCGGCCCGCTGGCCGGCATCCTCGCCGCGGCCCTGTGGGCCTTCGACGTCGACGTGCTTGAGGTGATGATCTACGCCATCGGCGAGTCGCTGGTCATCCCGCTGCTGGTACTCAGCGTCCTGCTGGCCGCCCACGCCCTTGAATCGCCCCGTCGCTGGCGCCTGGCGCTGGCCAGCATCGCCCTGGGCGTACTGTGCTTCCTGGCCGAGTACCGTCTGCTGGTTGCCGTCATCCCGGGCGTCGCCGCGCTGGTCTGGCGGGCGTGGCGCCACTATCGACCGGGCTGGCGCCTGGTCCTGCTCCTGGGCGGCGCCGGCCTTGTGTCCGGCGTCACTGCCGCCATCCTGATTCTGGAACGCCTGCCGGTACGTTTCCAGGCCCACGCGCAGGAGGCGCTCCGCAGCCATCTGTGGGACATGGACGCCTTCTTTCTGTTCCTGGAACGAAGCTTCCGGCTGATCCATCCCCTTACGCTGCCGCTGGTCCTGCTGCTGGTGCTGCTGGCGCTGCGCGAGCGCTCTGCGCGAGCTGCCGCGCCATTGTCCATCCCCGCGTTGCTGGTGGCGGCGACCATCATGTTCCTGACGACCTGGGCGACCAGTTCGATCCGCCCCTACGGACAGGATTCGCTGGAACGCATCTGGCCGCGCCATCTCTTGCCGGCGACCCTGATGCTTTACCTGCTGCTGGCCACGGCCGTGGTGCAACTCCTGTCCATTGTGCGGCGGGCGCGCACCCGTCGGGTCGCGCAGGCCCTGCTGCTGGCCTATCCGCTGCTGTTGCTGCTGCCGACCACCCTGCGCCTGGTGCAGGACTACCGCGTCCTGCCCTGGCCCGTCATCGTGCGCAACTGGGTCGACGACAACCTCGAGTCCTCCAAAATCCTCGTCTACGAACCCACCGAACGCTGGTTCGATCCTGGTCGCAGCAGAATGCCGCAGCGCGTCCGCCTCGACTGGTTGACTGTCGATGACATTCGCGAAAAGCCGCTGGATGCCTGGATTAACGACGACCACATCACCTGGACCCTGATCCCCGCCACCATCCATGAGCAACAATTCGGCGACGATGAGGAAGCACAGGCCTACCTGGACCAGATGCTGTTGATACGCGAGTTCACGGCCCCGCCAGAGCGCCGCGATAACGAATCCTTCCTTTACCGCCTGTGGCGCACGCAGCACGAGACTGACCTCCGCTTCGGCGACCACATCCGCCTCAGCGGCTACGACCTGCATTCCCCGGACCCCCAGCCAGGTGACGACCTGGAACTCACCCTCTACTGGAACGCCTCCGCGGCACCGCCCGACAATTACTCCCTCTTTCTGCATTTCAGCGCCGTCGATGACCCCCGCCCGCTGGCGCAATTCGACGGCAACCCCGCCGTCCCCGCCCGCCCCACGCAGACCTGGGACCGGCCCGAAGAGACCCTCATCAGCCCGCGCTTCTCCCTCACCCTGCCCAACGACCTGCCGCCCGGCGACTACCGCGTCACGCTCGGCCTCTACAACTTCGAGACCGGTGAGCGCCTGCCCGTGCGGGATGCTTCCGGCGCCCCCCCGGGCGACGCCTGGGAACTGCTGCGCCTGGGCATTCCCGGCCAGTAAGCGGCCACGCAGGGACGACTGGCGGCTTTGGCGCATAGGGTGAAAGACCGGCCCGGCGCCCTGCTGCTGCCCCGACTGCGCAAATTCATACGCCAGTAGCTGCGGCGCTGCGCTATACTTTGAGCAGTAATTCTCAAGGAGAGGCTCTCATGACGACCTGGCATCAAACCATCATCATAGGCAATCTGGGACGTGACCCCGAGCTACGTTATCTCCAGAGTGGCACGGCCGTGTGCAACCTGAACGTGGCCGTTAGTGAAAGCTGGTCTGACCGTCAGAGCGGCGAGCGACGTGAGCGGACGACCTGGTACCGCGTGTCCGTCTGGGGCGCGCAGGCCGAGACCTGCAACCAGTACCTCAGTCGCGGCAGTCGCGTGCTGGTGACCGGCACCGTCAGCGCCCGGGGCTATACCAACAACGCCGGCGAGGCGGCCGCCAGCCTGGACCTGCGCGCGCGCGACGTGCGCTTCATGAGCAGCCGCCAGGACGATGCCCGCAGCGGTGGCTACGAGGGCGGAGGGCAGGCGCCCCGCCGCGACAGCGACGCCGATTTCGCCCCGCCCTCCGACGTCGGCGAGATCCCCTTCTAGTCCCTGGCCTGGCGCCGCCACGTCACCGGAGCACCAGGCGCAACGTATAGTCCAGCGCTTCCGTCGTCAGTGCCGCCATGGGTGACAGCGCCAGCGTCACCTGCGTCGTCTCCGGCTGCAGCGCCAGGGTCCAGACGCCGGGCCCCGTCACCAGCCAGCGCTGAAGCTGCGGCTCGCCCGCGCCCCACTGTACGGCCTGCAGCCACATGCGCTGCGGCACGTAATTGTCGCTCCAGACCCAGCCGCGCGCCTGCCAGCCGCCATCGTCCCGCTCGAAGTCGCTATGGTAGCCCAGTTCGGGGATGCGGACGTCGTCGACCAGCATGCCGGGTTGGGTAATGGCGTCGTCGGTCAGCAGTTCGAAGCGCAGCAGCACTTCCCGCCCGGCCCAGGCGTCCAGCGGGATGCGCTGCTGCAGCCAGCCCTCGCTGCGGCCCGTGTAGCCGGGGCCGATGGCGTTGCCATGCGGGTTGGCGCGGGTCATGGCCGGGCTTTCCAGCACCTGCCAGCGCTGTCCGCCGTCGTCGCTGAGCAGCACGTGGCCGTAGTCCCAGAGCTCCTCCATGTGGTACCAGAGGCTGAAGTGGAGCGTGGCCGCTGACAGGTCGCGCAGATCGAAGCGGCGCGTGAGCGTCGCGTCGCTGTTGTCCTGGCGTACGCTGTACCACAGGCGCCGGCCGCTGGCGGGCGCCGTCGCCGTCAGTCGCGCCTGCGCCGGCAGTTCCAGCGTGATTTCCAGTTGTTCCGCCCCTTGCAGGTTGTCCAGCTGCAGATAGTCGCTCGCGTACTGCGCCAGACTGGCCGAACGCCTGAAGGGGTAGGCGTCGACCGTCGCGGCCAGCGCCGGCCTGCGCAGTTGCAGGAGACTGCGATAAGCGTAACGGCCGTCGGCCAGTTGCGTATCCTGCAAGAGATTGGCCAGCACCCAGTCCGCGAAGAAAACGTCGATACCTGGTTCGCCGCGCTCGACCAGCAGGGCGTCCAGCGCCTCCAGGGCGGGCGCCGGATGCTGCGACAGCTGCCGCAGAAAGTCCGCGCCGAAGCGATCGTGCAGGTAAGTCACGAAGAGCAGGCCGGCGCCGTAGTGGGGGAAGGTGTTGCCGCTCTCCGGCCAGGTGTTGAGTTGCGTGCCGGGCTGCGCGAGGAAGGCCCGCGCTTCGGCTTCGGCGCCGAAGCTGAAGCCGGTATACAACTCGGCGAAGCCCGAAAAGCCCTCGTTGAGCCAGACGCTCTCGTTGGGGTCCTGCTGCGCCTGGATCATGTGCTGAAACTCGTGCGCGGCGAGGCCGGCCAGCGCCCCGGCGTGGATCTCCGTCCCCAGCACGTCCAGGTTGAAGATGACCATCTCACGCTGGTTGCTGGTGGGCACGGCCGCGCGCGGCCAGCTGTGCTCGCTGGAGAAGTAACCGGCCACGCGCGGGCCCAGCCCGCTGGCGAAAAGGACGTAGACGCGCGGGTCGCCGTCCACGCCCGGCCTGTTTTCGCTGCCGAAGAGCGCGCGCAGCGGGCCGTAGACCTCTTCGTCGAAGAGCTCCGCCAGGGTCTGCAGGCTCGCCAGGTCGACGTCGACGCCGCGCTCGACCCAGAGCCAGACGTGCTCACCGCCGACGCGCAGGCTGGCCTCGACCTCGAAGCGGCGGTTCTGCTCCTCGTTGGTGACGTTGAAGCACAGGACGTCGCCGGGCTGCCACAGGGGCGCGGCGGCGGGCAGGGCCGGCACGCCCTCCAGGCCGAAGACGCGGCGGGCCAGGTCGACGCGGTCGCGCGCCGGCACCTCCGCCGCGGCGAGGGCGGCCAGCGTACCTTCAAAAGCTTGCGGCGGCTGCGCCCTCAGCGGCGCGACGCCCAGCAGGAGCAGGAGGGTCAGCAGCAGTACGGGACGTCGCAACGATATCCTCCCTTTGTCATCTTGTACACATTGTAGCCCGGCCCGGCGTTGCCCTGACGCCTGGCGCCGCCTACAATCGTCGCTCCCTTCAGCGCAGCACAGGAGCGCGACCCTGGGCGGCACCCTGCTCAACGCCATCACGGTTCTCTTCGGCGGATTCGCCGGGCTGCTCATCGGCCAGCGCCTCAACGAGCGACTGCGCGGCGCGCTGGTCAGCGGCATCGGCCTCGTGACCGTCGTGGTCGGCGTCAGCAACGCCGGCCAGAGCGGCAACATCATCATCCCGCTGGTCAGCATCGTCAGCGGCGTGGTGGTCGGCGAACTGCTGGATATCGACCGGCGCCTGCAGGGCTTCGCCGGCTGGCTGCAGGCGCGTACCGGCGATTCTTCTGACGGCCAGGCGCGGTCCCGATTTATCAACGGCTACCTCTCGGCCAGCCTGGTGTTCTGCGTCGGGCCGCTGACCTTCGTCGGCTCGCTGCAGGACGGCATGGGGCTGCCGATCGGCTTTCAGCAGCTGGCCATCAAGAGCGTGCTGGACATGATCACGGCGGCGACCTTCGCGGCCAGCATGGGGGTCGGCGTGCTCTTCAGCGTGCTGACCATCCTGGTCCTGCAGGGCGGCCTGGCGCTGCTGGGCAGCACGCTCGGCGAGGTGATGAGCGTCGCCATGGTCGCCGAAATGACGGCCGTCGGCGGCGTCATTCTGATCGGGCTGGCGCTCGTGCTGCTGGAGCTGCGGCCGTTGCGCGTGGCGAACTTCCTGCCTGCGCTGATCATCGCGCCGCTGCTGGTGGCCCTCGCCGAAGCGACCGGCATCATCCTCTACCCTTTTTAATTTTGCAGTGGCGGAGGTCAGGGTTAAGGCCGCGCCGTTCGGCGGCACACGGCGGCATTATCCCCTGTCCCTGTCGCGCCAGACTTAAAGGCTGCGGCCCAGGGGATTAGCCTGGGCCGCAATTTGCGAAGGTCGGGTGGCCGACACCGCTCCGCGGTGTCCACTCACCCCCGCGTTACAGAGGTGAGTACCCTAACGGAGCCGTACCTCCACCTTACCTTGATCGCTCATCAGGATCACCTCCTCGTCTACCTTGACAGATGCCGCCAGTATAACGCCTTTGCGCCCGCGCGCAAGTGACGCGCGTTACGGGGAGTGTCTCATTTACTGGATACAGGAACTGGATGCGCTGAGCGACATGCTGTGCCTGCGGGCGACATGATATGTCGCCCCTACATCGTCCACTGCAGGGGTAGCAAGGGCCCCAGCCCGAAGCATCCCGCAGGGACGATTTACCAAATCGCCCGCCCCGGCCCATAAACAATTTCTGAAATCCACCAGACTCGCCACTCCCCGTCAGGGATTGACGCTGGCCGTCATGAACTTCACGTTGGAGGACTTGCGCACGCCCTCGTTGGCCTTGCGGAAGGCCACCATGTGCGCCGGCGGGTTGTCGGCGGAGAGGTGGGCGTCGAGCTGCGCCTGGCTCTCCCACTCCTCGTAGACGAGGAAGCGGTGCTCGTCCTCAAGGTGGGCGAAGAAATTGTAGCGGATGCAACCGGCCTCCTGCTGCGTGGCGTGGGCCACGGCGATCATGGCGGCGATGGCCTGCTCGCGCGTGCCTTCGTTGACGACAATGTCTCCGGCGACGACAATCATGGGACTCTCCTGTGGGGTGTTGCCCGATAAGGGTCAGGCCGACTCGCCGACGCGGCGCTCCGTGCCCGACAGCAGACGGCGTATGTTACCGAGGAAGCGGAGGTAGATCAGCAACGCGCCCAACACAGCGTACCAGTTGTAGATTTCCGGCAGTTCGCCCGCGTTGACCATGACCACAATCCACAGCATCACCAGCGTGACGCCGGTCAACACCGCCAGCGACATGTAGCGCGTCAGGCGCAGCAGGGCGAGGCCGACCGCCAGGCTGACGAGGAACTGCAGCGGCGCGACCAGCAGCAGCGAGCCGAAGAGGACGGCGGCGCCCTTGCCGCCGCGCAACTCGCGCGTCAGCAGCAGGACGATCACGGACCAGTTGTGGCCGACCATGCAGACCAGGGTGGCCAGCACGGTGGCGGCGTCGGGCTGCTCCGGCGCCAGCGCGCGCGCGACGAGGACGGCGACGATGCTCTTGGCCATGTCCATCAGGCCCACGATCTGCCCGGCGCGCGGGCTCACGGCGCGGGCGACGTTGGTGCCACCCATGTTGCCGCTGCCGACCTCGAAGATGTTGACGCCGTGCAGCCGCGCGATGAGCCAGGCCGAGGGGATGCTGCCCAGCAGGTAGCCGACAATCGCGACGAGGACCCAGGTCGTGTTGTCAATCATGCTTCGCCCTCCTCTACCTGCTCAGCGAGTTCAGCCCACATCTCATGTACTCGCTTCAATTCTTTCCGCCAGAATGTCTCTCTGTTTTCTTGGTTTGCCTCAGTTGCTAGTCGGCCCAGAGCCAGTGCACGCGAAAAGAAACTGTCTTCCGGCAAACCATCCTCTGCCCGTACCACGACTGCACTTAACATTGCACTCTCAAGTGCCTTTTCCACAGAATCATATTCATACAGCAATGCAGACAGCAGACGCGTCTCGTACATCCCTGTAGGGAGGCTGGCTCTCTGCGTTAACTCCTCATGGGTGATGGTCATCCCCTTGGTGGCAACGTCAGCCAATATGTCGTATACCGTGTCGCCATACCGTGTCGCGAACTCCTTGTAATTCAACGTATCGGCATTTGCCCAAACAGAATGGACATGCTGCAATTCCTTTTGCCAAAATGTCTGTCGGGCCTTCTTGTCTGCACCAGACTCTAATTTCCCTAGATATGTCGCCTGTCTAAAGAACCTCGCGCCTGGCACCCCATGGGCCTTGTCCACTACAACTGCACTCAAAAGTGGCCATTCAATTCGCGATTCCAATTCATTTGATTCAGACAATAATTCATACAGATTTCTCATTGCCTCCAAGCCTGCCGGGATGTTGGCTTTCCGTGCCAAGTCTCTATACGTAATGGTCGCTCCTCTACTTGCAATATCAACCAACGCATTGTGCACGACCAAATGGTACTTTTCCGAAAAATCTCTCTGTTCCGCTGCGGAATTGCTTGTCCCCCACGCCTCGTATACTCGCAGCAGTTCTTCTTCATGGAAGGCTCGTTTTTCTTCTTCGGTCGCCCCTGCCGGCACCAGACAAGGTCTCGCCGTGAGCCTGTAAAAGAAACCATCGCCGGGTAGTCTGTCCCTTTTGCGCACAACAACAGCGCTCAATAAAGGCATTCCCGCATCAACTTCCACTACATTTATTTCGTCCAACACACCGGGGAGATGACTGAACCAGACATAAGGCTTGCCAGCATCTGGAACATCAGCTTCGTGAGCTAGTTCTCTGTAAGTGATTGTCTTCCATTGTCTTGCGACTCGGTGAAGGACCTCATGAACCGAGACGATGCTTTTGTCGGCAAAATCACCGAAGTCCAACGCTGGTTCCCTTACTCCGCCCAGGCGCTGTAGATGCGCTGCAACTCGCGTTCGTGGAATGTGCGTTCGGCAGCGCTCGAGGCGTCGGGCGCCAGGCGGCCCAGTTCTCGCGCGTGGCGGAAAAAGCCGGCGCCCGGCAGACCGTCCGCCTTGCGCACGACCAGCGCGCCCAGCAGCGGCCAGCCATCGCCCACCTCCTCCGCGTTGATGGCCTCCACCAACCGCGGCAACTGCCGCAGCAGCACGTGACGCTGCGGCAGCAGGCCCACGCGCTGCGCCAGTTCGCTGTAGCTGATGGTGCGACGCGCGCAGGCGCGGCGGATCAGCGCGTCGCGCACGGACTCCTGACAGCGCTCGAACTGCGCCTCGTTCTGCATCCCCCTCGCTCCGGCGCGCTTGACTCCGCCGCCTGCCGCGATTATACTCGCTGTGTCGAGAAGCCCTAACGAAGGTATGCAACCGGTGACCGAACTCTGTGTCTGTCTGAAGCAGGGCCGTTAGCAGCCACTTCAGACGACTAACCCCGGCAGACCGCCGCCGACTGAAAGGCTGCGAACGTCCCTGAGCGATGGACTTGCAATCCATCGCCCGCGCGGAAACGAGACGTTTGCGCCTTTTTTGTTTTGTGGACGGTCTGTTTTTGTTTGGCAGGAGAAGGACGGGTATGGCACTTGCGCTGACGATCGACGAAGCCCCGCTTCGGACCTCTGGCGGCGTCAACCTGGCGCAGCAGATCGGCAACACGCCGCTGCTGGATCTGCCCCTGCCCGGCACGCGCCTGCCGCATGACGTGCAACTGCTGGCCAAGGCCGAGTGGTACAACCCCGGCGGCAGCGTCAAGGACCGCCCCGCCCTCGCCATCATGCAGCAGGGCATCGCCAGGGGCGCCCTGCTGCCGGAGACCCCGCTGGTCGACAGCACCAGCGGCAACACCGGCATCGCCTACGCCATGATCGGCGCGGCGCTGGGCTATCGCGTACGCCTCTACCTGCCGGAAAACGCCAGCCCGGAGCGCATCGCCATCCTGCGCGCCCACGGCGCCGAGCTGGTGCTCACCGACCCGCTTGAGGGCAGCGACGGCGCCCTGCTGGCCGTGCGCGACCTGATGGCGCGCGAGCCGGGGAGCTGGTTTTATGGCGACCAGTACAACAACCCGGCCAACGTGAACGCCCATTACGAGACCACCGGCGTCGAGATCTGGCAGCAGACCGGCGGCGCCGTCACCCACCTCGTGGCGGGGCTGGGCACCAGCGGCACCTTCACCGGCACCGGCCTGCGCCTGCGCGATTACAACCCCGACGTGCAACTGGTCTCGGTGCAGCCGGAGTCGCCCTTCCACGGCCTTGAGGGCCTCAAGCACATGGACTCGGCCATCCGCCCCGGCCTCTACAACCCGGCCCTGGCCGACCGCTCCCTGCGCGTCAGCACCGAGGCGGCCCATGACCTGGCGCGGCGTCTGGCGCGCGAGGAAGGCTGGCTGGTGGGCATCAGCGCGGCGGCGGCGCTGGTCGCGGCGCGCGAGATCGCGCTGGAACAGGCCGACCTGGGGCAGCCGGCAGTCATCGTCACCATCCTGCCGGACAGCGCCCACAAGTACCTCTCCGAGTCCTTCTGGCAGGTCTGAGCGACGACCTGCCGCCCTGGCGCGGCCCGCGACATCCTGTTGTATACTTCCCCCGTCCGCAACAGGACCTCATCTCACGCGCATGGACCGCGAACCACCCGTCCCCGCCGGCCTGTACACCGAGGAATACTTTCGCACAGCCTGCGAAGGCTTCGACGAATTTAACGCCAGCGAAGGCGAGCAGCTGTCGCGGCGTCTGCGGGCGGCCTTCGAACTGGCTGAAGTGCTGCCGGGCATGCGCGTGCTGGACGTCGGCTGCGGCCGCGGTGAAATCCTGCTGCATTGCGCGCAACCCGGCGCCTTCGCCTGCGGCGTGGACTACGCGCCGGCCGCCCTGCGTCTGGCGCAGCAGGTGGTGACCTCGCTCGACCCGCAGGCGCCGGGGCGCATCGCGCTCGGCCAGGCCAACGCCCGTCAACTGCCTTTCGCCAGTGCCAGCTTTGATCGCGTGCTGCTCTTCGACGTGGTCGAGCATCTCCACCCCTGGGAGTTGCAGGCGGCGCTGCTGGAGGTGCGCCGCGTGCTGAAACCCGAGGGCCGCCTCATCGTCCACACCGCGCCCAACGTCTGGTACGACCGTTACGCCTACCCGCTGGTGCGCCTGGTGCGGCGCCTGATGGGCCAGGGCGCGCAGTACCCGCGCGATCCGCGCCAGTTTCTCGTCGACGCCAACGAACACGTGCACGTCAACGAGCAGTCCCTGTTGAGCATGCGACGTGTCCTGCGCCGGGCCGGTTTCCGCGGCCGCGTCTGGCTCGACAGCCCGCCGCAGCAGCGCGACGAGGGCCCGCCGCTGTCGCTGTTGCGCCGTCTGGCCTTCGACGTGCCGCCCTTTCGCTGGTTCTTTGAGCGCGAGGTCTTCGCCGTCGCCGCCCCTGCTCACTCGCTGCGCAGCGCCAGCGCCGTCACCAGACGCCCCAGACGCCAGGCCGGGTAGATCCCCGCCAGCAGCGCCGCGCCCACGGCCACCGCGAAGGCCGTCGCCAGCGATTCCGCTTGCAGCGTCGGCGTCAGCTCCCAGCCGAAGGCGCGCAGATTAACGACCCGCACCATCACCAGCGCCACCAGTGCGCCCACCGGCAGGGAAAGGGCGCCGGCCGTCACGCCCATCAGCCCCGTCTGCAGCAGGGTGTAGCGCCAGAGCTGGGCGGGCGACATGCCGCAGGCGCGCAGCACGCCGTATTGCCGCGTGTGTTCCAGCTGCAGGGCCAGCAGCGCGCTGAGGATGCCGATGAAGGCCACCAGCGTCGCCAGCAACTGCAGCGCGCCGGTGATCATGAAGGTGCGCTCGAAGAGCACGAAGACATCGGCGCGCAATTCGCTGTTGGCGCGCGCCAGCAGGTTTTTGTCCGCCAGGATGTCGCCGCGCAATCGCTCCAGCAGCTCCGGCAGCGACGCATCGTCCTCCAGAATGAGGCCCAGCGAGGAGATCCAGGGGTCGTCGTAAAGCGCGCGGTACGTGGCAGCCTCCATCAGGACCGTGCCCTGGTCGCTGGAGTAGTCGTAGTACACGCCGGCGACGGGGAAGGTCCGCGGCCCGCGGTCCGTCTGCAGCGTCAGGCGGGCGTTACCCGGGTCGATGCCGCGGCGGAAGGCGAAGGACTCGGAGACGAGCAGCTGCCCTTCGGCCAGGGCCGTCCAGGCGTCTTCCACCCCCAGCCAGGCGAAACGCCGCTCGCCCTGGGTGACGTCGCCGGAAACGACGTCCAGGTTCACCGGCGGCAGTTGCGGATAGTCCGGCGCATCCACGGCGACCGCGCGCACCCATACCGTCTGCGCGACGCCGGGCAGGGCCTGCAGCTCGTCGACGATGGCGGGGTCCACGTCGCGGGTGTCGCCCTGGCTGCGGTTGCCGGCGAAGAGCGTCGTCGAGACGTAGATATCAGCCGCCAGCGTGACGTCCAGCCAGTTGGAGACCGCGTTGCGATAGCTGCCGATGGTCATGCCGACGCCGACGATCACGCTGACGGCCACGGTCAGAGCGGCCACGGCCACGGCGCTGCGACTGAGCGAGCGCAGCACGGCTCGCGGCGCCATGCGTCCACTGACGCCGAAAAGCCGCCCGGTGACGGGCGTCAGGGCGCGCAGCAGCAGGGTCAGGGCCAGCGGCGCCAGCGCGGCGCCGGCGACGATGAAGGCCGTCAACGCGATGAAGGCGAGACGGATGTTCCCGCCGGGCATTTGCAGCAACGCCAGCGCCAGCAGCGCCAGGGCGAGGGCCGCGCCACTGGCCAGGGGCAGCAAACGGCGCGCGCGTCCCTCCAGACCGGAGCGCAGCATGGCCCCCGCCGGCGGCGTGAAGGTCGCCTCAAGGGCCGGCAAACAGGCCGCGCCGAGGCTGGCCAGCACGCCCGCCGCGATGCCGCGCAGCAGGGTCAGGGGCGCCACCGGCAGACCTTGCACGTTCACCGAGAAGTAAAGGTCGCTGATCGTCTGCGTGACGAGGGCGACCGTCACGCGGCCGAAAATCAGCCCCAGCCCGATCCCCGCCAGGGTGCCCAGGGCCCCGGCAATCAGGGCCTCGCCGAGGATGAAGGCGAAGACCTGGCGGCGGCTGGCGCCCAGCGCGCGCAGCGTGGCGATCAGGGGTCGCCGCTGCACCACGCTGAAGACCACCGTGTTGTAGATGAGGAAGACGCCGACCACCAGCGCCATCACGCTCAACGATTCCAGGCTGATCTCGAAGGCCTCCGTCATTTGCGACAGGCTGTCGTCGTCCTCCTGCGCCGCGTTGAGCGTCACGCCCGCCGGCAGCAGGGCGCGCAACGCGTCAAGGTCCTGCTCCGGCGGCAGCAACAGGTCGATGCGGGTGATGCGCCCCGCCATGCCCAGCAGTTCCTGGGCCGTGGCGATGTCGGTCAGCAGCAGATCGTCCAGCGCCTGGCTGCTGACGCGGTCCGTGGGTTGCAGCAGCCCGGCCACGCGCACGGTGGCGAGGCGATCGCCGCTGCGCAGGGTCAGCTCGTCGCCTGGCGCGACCCCGAAGCGTTCCGCAAGGGGTTGGCTGGGCAGCACCAGACCGGGCTCGCTGACGAGGCGCGTGAAGATGCGCAGGTCGATGCTGCCGCCCTCCGTCAGATAGTCGCGGAAAGGCGCCTCGGCGAAGGGGTCCACGCCCAGCAGGCGCAGGGCGCGCTCGCCGAGGCCGTCGACGCGCACCTGGCGACTGATCACCGGCGCAGCGTTGCGCAGGCCGGCCTCGCGGCGCAACTGCGTGTAGAGCGCCGTGGGCAGGCCGCCCGGCCCGCCGGCAATGCTGTGCGTGGCGCGCCCGCGCACGCTGCTCGCGCTGAGGGCGAAGGCCTGGCTGGCGGCGCTGTTGGCGAGGTCGATGGCGATCACCATGGCCACGCCGAGCGCCACACCCACCAGCAGCAGGATGGACTGCAGGAAGCGCTGCGCCAGGGAGCGCTGTACCAGACGCAGAATCACGAGGCGGCGGGCTCCTGCGCTGCGTTACGGATGCGCGCTGCCGGAGCTATCGGGTTCAGGCCTCCGGACCGGCCGGCTCGGCGTCGCAGCCGAGGCGCTGCAACGCTTCCATGGCCGCCGCGCGCAGCTTGCCGTCGGCGGAACCCGCGATCAGCAACAGGGGTTCGATGGCGCGGTCGTCGCCGAGGCGGCCCAGCGAGCGCGCCGCGTGCAGGGGCGTCTGCATGCCGGGCGCGTCCAGCGCGTTGATGAGCGGCTGCACGGCGCGGGTATCCCCCAGGCGCCCCAGCATGAGCGCCGCGCGGCCGCGCACGATGAGGTCTTCGTTACGGTTCTGCAGCGCCATGATCAGCGCCTTGACGGCCTCGTCGCCGCCGGCCAGGCCCAGTTTCATGACGGCGCTGCGCCGGCGCTTCTTGTTGTAATCGCCCAGTTCGCTCAAGTACTGGCGGATTTGTGAGCGGTCCGGCCTGCTCATGAGCCCCCTCCTGCGACTGTCTCTCCCGCCATGACCTCCGGCCGGCGCTGCCGCGCGCCCGCCGTCACCGTCAGCGCGCCATCTTCTATACGGCCCACGCGGTCGGCCAGATCCAGGGTGGCGGCATCGTGGGTGGCCATCACCAGGGTCTTGCCGGCGTCGCGCGTCAGGCTCAGCAGCAAGTCCATGACGCGCGCGGCGCTGTCGCTGTCAAGGTTGCCGGTGGGCTCGTCGGCCAGGATGAGCGCCGGTTCGCGGATCAGCGCGCGCGCGATGGCGACGCGCTGCTGTTCGCCCGCGCTGAGCAGGTCCGGGAACTGGTCGGCCAGCGACTCAAGGCCGGTCTGCGCCAGCAGATCGCGGGCGCGGGCGCGGGGGGCCGACCCGCCTTCGCCAGCCAGTTCCGCGGGCAGCACCACGTTCTCCAGCACGGTCAGAATGGGGATCAGGTTGAAAAACTGGAAGACGATGCCGATGTGATCGCGGCGGAAGCGCGTCAGTGCGCGTTCGCCCAGCGCGCCCAGGTCGCGCCCGGCGATGCGCACCGTGCCGGAATCGGGCCGGTCGATTCCGCTCAACATGTTGAGCAGCGTGCTCTTGCCGCTTCCGCTGCGGCCAAGGAAGACGAGAAACTCGCCCTCGTCCACGCGCAGGTCGACTTCGTTGAGCACGACGCGGCGGCGCTCGCCCGCGCCAAAGGCGCGCCTGAGGCCGCGCAGTTCGACGACCGGGGCGGCGTTCACGTGGCCCGGTCCCGCGTCAGCAGACGCTGCGCCGCCTGCAGGGCGACAAGGGCGATCAACGCGGGCAGGGCCAGCGGCAGCAGCAGCTCCAGCGCGATGCGCCAGGGCGCCGACAACTCCAGCAGGCGCGGCATGTTGATCAGCAGGAAGTAGAAAAAGATCTGTCCGCCGATGGCGAGGTTGGCGTGAACGCGCACCGGCACCAGCGCGCCGGTGGCCAGCGCCAGCGCCGCCACCATCAACGGTTCCAGCATCAGCCGCAGCAGGGCGGAAAGCAGGCCGAGCAGGAGCGCGACGCGCGAGGCAAGGGAATGGTCCTCAAAGGGCCAGTAGCGCGCGTAAAGCACGCCGATGACCGGCAGGGTCAGCAGCGAGGCGGCCATGATGATCAGGCCCAGGTCCTCCACCTGGCGCCACACGCCGGCGGCCGCCTTGCTGTAGAGGATCTGCCGCAGGGACATGGGCGTGGTGCGCAGCAGGGTCAGGGTGTTGTCGCGCTGTTCCTCCACCACCAGCTGCACGGTGAAGAAGCCGACGCGCAGCAGCAAGCGGGCATAGAGCGCGAAAGTCGCCGGCAGCAGCACAAAGGCGACCGGCAGCAGGGTGAAAATCAGGGGCAGCAGCAGGGGCACCAGCATGGAGAGGGCCAGCAGCACCGTCTGCGCGAGGATGATGCGCGCCAGCAGGCCGGATTCAAGCGGCAGGATTTTCCAGTGGATGCCGAGGTGCCGGCGCACAACAGGGTTGGAGCGCCGCGCCCAGTACGGCAGGCGCCGGTCCAGCATCGGAACAAAGGTGACGTTCCAGAAGGCCGAGCCTGCGACGCTGTTCAAAACGTTGTCCCTGTCTCCGATGCTTTCAGTGTAGCAAAAAGGCGTCCTGGCGACGAGATGCAGTACAATCCGGTGACAGGCAGAACATGATGAGGTCTTCATGAACGTCAGCGAAGCCATTCGCAGTAAACGGGCCGTGCGCGCCTTCCGCGACGATCCCCTTTCGGAGGCGGAGGTGAGCGCCATTCTCGACGCAGGCCGCCGCTCGCAAAGCTCGAAGAACAGCCAGCCCTGGCACTTCATCGCCGTGCAGCAGCGCGAGCGGCTGCAGGCCATCGCCGCGCTGGGCGACAACATCGGCCACGCCGGCGGCTCGGCGCTCTGCGTGGTCATCGTGGTGCCGCAGGACAACGAGCGCACCCTGTGGCACTTCTTCGATACCGGCCAGGCGGCCGCCTACATGCAACTGGCCGGCCAGGAACTGGGCATCGGCTCCTGCCTCGGCACGGTTTACGACCCGGACGGCCTGCGCGATCTGCTCGGCTTCCCGGCGGACCACCAGGCGCGGCTGCTGATCTCCTTCGGCTACCCGGCGGCGCAACAGCCGCGGCGCGGCCTGGGCGCGGGCGGGCGGCGGGGTTACGCCGAGGTGGTGCATCACGAGACCTGGGACGGCTGAACCCCGACACGGAAGCCCTGCATCAGGGAGGAACAGGGATGAAATACACCTGCGAGTTAACCATCAATCTGCCGCGCGACGAGGTCGTCGCCCTCTTCGACGACCCCGACAACCTGGTCAAGTGGCAGCCCGGGCTGCAGAGTTTCGAGCACCTCAGCGGCGAGCCGGGGCAGCCGGGCGCGAAATCCCGCCTGCTTTACGACGAGGGCGGGCGTCGCATTGAGATGATCGAGACCATCGTCACGCGCGACCTGCCGGAGAACTTCTCCGGCATTTACGAGGCGAAGGGCGTCTGGAACGAGGTGAGTAACCACTTCCTTGAGGAAGACGGTGTAACGCGCTGGGTGATGGACAGCGATTTCCGTTTCAGCGGTTTCATGCTGCTGATGTTGATTTTCATGCGGGGCGCCTTCCGCAAACAGACCGAGAAGACCATGCAGCGCTTCAAGGACTTCGCCGAAGGGCGCGAGGTGGAATAGGGCGCGGCTCAGCCCTCAATGTCGCAGCCGAGGAAGCGCCATCCCCCCTGCTGACATGCCTCCAGCACGGAGAAGCTGCCGGCGGCGGGGTCGATCACCATGTCGCCCGGCACAGTGACCGCCGCGATCAGCCTCGCCTGCAGTTCGACCGGCTTGCGATGCGTGTGGCGGCCACGCTCGACGCGCTCGCGCCAGACGTCGGGAATGTCATGCGCTGTCCAGACGCCGCGGGCGCGGCGCGGCACCTTCTGCAGCACGACCAGGTGCTCGCTCTGGCGGCGGCTGCGGTAGCCCATGCCCATGCGACCCTTGTCCCAGGTGATCATGTCGACCACTTCCAGGCGCGTCCCCGTCAGCCAGGGCGCGAAGCCGCTGCAGAGGTGGAACTTGTCCAGCCACAGGAAGAGGTGGCCGCTGGCCGTCAGAACGCGGTCGATGCCCTGGATGAAGGCGGCGATGGTCGCCTCGTTCATCTGTTGCAGGGCGGCCCGGCGCTGACCGCGCCTGACGCCCTCGTTGCCGTAGGCCAGTTTGTCGAGCACGCCGCGGTACTGCGGATCAAGGAAGGCGAGGGGGACGGCCTCGTCCGGCAGGCGGGCGAGGAAATCCAGCCCGTCCATTTTGAGCCGGGTATCGAAGCGCAGTCCGGGGGGGAGGGTGAAAGGTGGCGTCGTCATGTCGCGCGTAGCGGCGAAAACACCGCCTCCCAGATTATTGTTGTTCACGTTGTGACTTTAAACCGCGGAGTCGCCTGGCGAGTTCTCTTCTCAGTCTTGTCGCGTTTACGTAGAAGATGACCGGATAGTCTCTTACGTCAAACTCCAGCTCTGTGTCTTCAAGTGCAACATATATCGGTGTCTTCCCCAACCCATGAGCGTATCCGGCTTCCCAATAAACATTCGGCCTGCCGTCGGTCAGATCCACCACTACAAAATCGGCATCCCTGATTGCTTCAACGATGCGTTCGGTAATCTTTTCGTTACTGATCTGGTCATCTATTCGCTCTGCCTTAAGTCCTGCGTCTTGGGCGGCACTCTTTATCGCTTCGTGAATGTCTTCAAGTCGCGCGTCTTTAGATGTCATCGGCATAGCAATAAACACAAGGCCTTGGCCTGTACCTGCTGTTCTTTTCTCTTGGCCTCTGTCTTGGGATGCAGGTTTTGCTTGGGTTTCTGACATCTTCAGGTGACCTATGCATTCATCAATTGTGATAAGTCCCAAATCGAGAACCCTCGCGGTAGTTTCCTCCGCTGGACTGTAATAGCTTTCTCTGAGAGCATCGCTTGTTAATAGGCTTAGCAGCGGGTAGTCGATGACTGGCGCACTACCGGCTAGGAATGGTGGTGGGTACTCAGTTAGGCTCCGTCTCTCAAACCCAAACTCTCTGAAGAGTTGTTCCACCCTCGGTTTCATTTCTGTCAGTTGCTTCTTTATAGTCTGTTCCCTTTCAGGCGATCGGTCACCATTTGACCGCGTCAAACTCTCTACAACCAATGACCTGAAATGGTCTAGGAACTTGATGTCTTCTTTTCTATCCATCTTGTGTCAACCTCTTTGCACGAAAGGCCGGGCTGCATGCGGCCCGGCCTCTCTGTTCACCTGACATAGCCCCCGCAAATGCCCCCTGCCAGAGGTTTGTCAGGGAGGCGGGTTAACGCCAGGGTGCATGATCTGCGGAGCTTACCACGCTCTGGCAGGTGAGGTCAATCTCACGCCTGCACTTTTGCAGGTTCAGCAGCAGTTACCGCGGCAGCAGCCTACCCGCATGCCCCAAGGCGATAACCGGTAGAATGTTTGCGCGTTCAGATGAGAACAAAGCGCGCCTGCAAGGAGTGTGCCACGTGCCTCAGAAACCCTTCCCGCCCTCGCGGGCCCCGCAGTACCGCTTCGCCGACACGCTGGAGGAGCAGGAACGCCAGCTCGCGCGCAACCCCCTGATGCGGCGCATGGACGCCGCGCGGCGCGCAAAGGCGGACGACCCCTGGCGCCCGCTCTATCACTACGTCAACCCGGAAAACACGCTCAACGACCCCAACGGCCTGTGCTTCTGGCAGGGGCGCTGGCACCTCTTCTACCAGGCCGTGCCGCCGGAGGAAACGCGCCAGCACTGGGGCCACGCGGTCAGTGAGGACCTGATTCACTGGCGCGACCTGCCCTACGCGCTCCATCCCGGGCCGGAGGACCGCTGCTATTCCGGCACCACGCTCGTCGAAGAGGACCGCGTCGTCGCCATCTATCACGGGGTCAGGCTCGGCAACATGGTCGCCGTCGCCAGCGATCCCCTGCTGCTGAACTGGGAAAAGCAGCCGGGCAACCCCGTGATCCCCTTCGCCGGCGCGGACGAGGCGCCCCCGCCCTACGGCGTCTTCGATCCCTGCATCTGGTCCGCCGACGGGGCGTACTACGCCCTCGCCGGAGGGATCATTCCCGGCAGCTCCGCAGGCAATTACAGCGCCACCGACTACCTGTTCCGCTCGCAGGACCTCAAGGACTGGGAATACCTCCACCCCTTCATCGAGGGCGACCGCTTCACGGCGCCCGGCGATGATGGCGCCTGCCCCTATTTCTGGCCGATCGGCGACCGTCACATCCTGCTTTTCTTCAGCCACATGAGCGGCGGTCAGTACTGGCTCGGCGATTATGACCGGCGACGCGGCAAGTTCGTCGTCGACGCGCACGGCCGCTGCAATTTCGGCGCCACCTTCCCCGCCGGCGTCCACGCGCCCACCGCCGCGCCCGACGGCGAGGGCGGCGTCATCGTGATGTTCAACATGAACCCCGGCAAACCCACCTACCGTATGAACGACTACCTGGGCGATTTCTTCGGCGACCAGGGCGGGGCCGGGACTGACGACGACCCGGGCAAGGCGGAGCGTCACTGGGACCAGATTCTGACGCTGCCGCGCCGTCTGACCCTGAGCAACCCGCAGGAACTCTCTATCGAAGCGGCCGGCGACGTCGAGTCCCTGCGCCATGACCACCGGCACATGGGCCCGACCGTCCTGCCCGCGAACCGCGAGCTCCTGCTCGACGACGTCCGGGGCAACGCCATCGAGTTGCAGCTCACCTTCGACCCCAAACAGGCCTCAATGGTCGAGGTCGACGTGCTACGCTCGCCGGACCGTGAGGAATGCACGCGCATCTGTTTCTTCAACAAGCGCGGTTTCCGCTACCGCGAGCCTCACGCCAACGACCCGCATGCCCATCGCGTCATGTCGACGATGCTCTCCAGCCCCGTGCGTCACGAGAGCATCATCTCGATCGATACCTCCCTGGCGTCGACGCTGCCCGACGCGCTGTCGCGGCCGCCCGAGTCGGCGCCGGTCTTCATCGAACCCGGCGAGCCGGTGCGCCTGCGCATCTTCGTCGATCGCAGCATCGTCGAGGTCTTTGTCAACGAGAGGCAATGCCTCGCGCTGCGGGTCTATCCCGGACGCGCGGACAGCACGGGCGTCTCGCTGCTGTCCCGCGGGCAGGATGCGGAACTGCACGCGCTCGATTGCTGGCAGATGAGGAGTGTCTACGAGCCGGCGTAGCGCCGGCGCGCCCGTCAGCGCTTGAGGGGCAGCATAAACAACAAGAGATGCCAGACGGCCTGGCCGCCGTGGCGCAGCCGGCTGTGCATTCCGGCGCCGGGATGCATGCCTTTCACCTTGTGCAGGGCGTTGCGGGGGTCCAGCATCCAGACGACGCTACTCGCCAGCGTCACCAGCGAGACCAGCCCGATCACTTCGGTGGGCTTGTTAAGGACACCGGAGCCGACGTCGGTGAATTTTTTCAATGCTGCCGTAGCGCACGACATACACATGGGTCGTCCCTCCAGGGCGCCCTTGCCGGCGCCCGCACCACTCTACCTTACCCCTTGTCGCCTGACTCGTCAAACGCGTCCAGTTGCCTGACGCGACAGGCCTGGTCTCCACTTCATTATTCGGGCAAGGATGCTGCCGGAAGGCCTTTGACCGACCTGCTTTTCGTTACTTTTCTACCTGCCTGAGAAATTTTTCGTCAATGACGACGCGCTCATCAGCTTCGCGGCGCAATTCATTGGCAAAGCTTTGCTCCCCATAAAAGAGCCAGACCTGTATGCCTTCGTGTCAGGCCAGGTTGAACGCAGGAAGAAAATCGCTGTCACCGGTGATGACCGCGGCATGCGTAATCTGACGTTTGACACACAGTTGTGTGAAGTCCAGCCCCAGCAACAGGTCTACGCCCTTTTGCTGTAGTATCGGCTTTCCTCCCGCGTCAACGCCCCGCCACTTCAGCGTTCCCTGTCGCACTGTGTAACGCGGCAGGTCTTCCAGGTCACGAAAGCGTTTCCGTGCTTCAGAGTATCGGCGGTTTTCCTTGTCCGTGGGTCGCTTGCTTCGGTAAGGCAAGCAATCGTAGTAATACGTTCTCAGGAGATCCAGCGGTTCGTTGGTGCTTTTGGCTACCCGGCCCCTCACTTCCTCCGCGAAGCGACCATGGTCCACCCAGATTCGGGCGTCCCTTGCCAGACTCTTCAGGTATCCGCCATCGATGAAAACTGCGAGGCGAGCCACGGATTTCCTTCCGCCCACATCTCTTGTTGTTAAAAGAAACCTGGCATGCTCTATGGGCTCCATTCGAGTCCCACTTCGAGGATGCCAGGGGGTATTGACCCCATTATCTGCTCAACATCCGCCCATGTCAACTCTTGTCCGGCTTTTCCCCTGTCACATCAGGAGTTTGTCCTGTCTCTACTGACTCGCCTTTTTTGCCGGCCGTGGCCGCCTCCATCAGCAGCAGCAGGCGATCGGCCATGGCGGCCGGGTCCGGGTGCAGGCCATCCTGCAGCAGCGCCGTCTCGTAAAGTTGTTCGATGGTCGCGTCGATCAGGGGGTCCTGCGGCCGCGCCGCCAGCATGCCGCCCAGGTTGTGCAGCAGTCCGTGACGCGGGTTCAGTTCCAGGATCCGCACCGGCAATTCCACCTCGCGCTCCAGCAGACGGTTGACGCGATAGAGGTAGCGTTCCTGGGCGCCCTCGGCGCTGACCAGGCGGGCCGGGCTGTCCACCAGGCTGTGGCTGGCGCGTACCTCCTGCACGCGCTCGCCCAGCACGACCCGGAAGCGTGCCTGTACGGCATCGAAGTCGCTTTCGCCCAGGGCCTGCCCCTGTTCCTCTTCCGCCTCATCGCCCGCGTCGCCGATGCCCTCCAGGTCGATGTCGGCCTCGTCCACGTTGCGCAGACGGTGCTCCCCGTAACTCTCCAGGCCCATCAGCATGAAGGGATCGACGGGATCGGTGAAGTAGAGCACCTCGATGTCACGGCGGCGGAAGGCGTCCAGATGCGGGCTGCGGCGCGCGCTGTGAATGTCCTCGCCGAGGATGTAGTAGATGTCCGTCTGTCCCTGCGCCAGACGCCCCGCGTAGTCCTGCAGGCTGTGCCAGATTTCCGCGTCGTCATCGCGCGTGCTGTTGAAGAAGAGCAGCGCCTCCAGCGACTCGCGCTCCTCTTCGCTGACCGCCAGACCCTGCCTGAGGTAGCGGCCGAAAACCTGCCACAGTTCGAGGTAGCGCTCGCGCTCCTTCTCCGCCATGCGCTTCAGCTCGCCCAGCAGACGGCGCGTCAGAGTCTGCTTCAGACGCGCCATGACGCGCGTGGCCTGCACACTCTCGCGACTGACGCTGAGCGGCAGGTCCTCACTGTCGACCACGCCCACGACAAACTGCAGCCACTCCGGCAGCAGGTCAGTGGTGGCTTCCTCGATAAGCACCTTGCGCGCGTAGAGTTTCAAACCCGGGTCGCGTTGCATACCGAGCAGGTTGGGCCCGTCGCCCTGCGGCACGTAAAGCAGCGCGTAGAACTGCAACGGCACGTCGGCGCGCACGTGCAGGTGTGCGCGCGGCTCGCCGAAGTCCAGCGTCAGCGTACGATAGAACTCGCCGTACTGCTCCGCGCTGATGTCACGGGTGCTCTGCCGCCAGAGCGCCGTCTGGCGGTTGGTCGCACCCTCGTCGTCGCCGACGAAGATCGGGAAGGCGATGTAGTCCGAATGGCGGCGGATGACGTCCTTCAAACGGAAGGGCTTGAGAAACTCCTGAGCGTCGTCCCGCAGCGTGATGATGACGTCCGTGCCGCGCCGCTCTCGTTCGGCATCCTCGATCGTCCAGGTCTCGTCGCCGCCCGATTCCCAGGCCCAGGCCCGCTCGTCCTGCCGGTGCGAGCGCGATACGACGCGCACGCGCTGCGCCACCATAAAGACCGAATAGAAGCCGACGCCGAACTGACCGATGACGTCCTGCGCCGTGGCGTTGCCCTCCTGCATGGCCGCGACGAAGGCCTTCGCGCCACTGTGGGCGATCACGCCGAGGTTCTGCTCCATATCCGCCCGCGCCATACCGATGCCGTTGTCGCTGACGGTCAGCGTGCCGGCCTCCTCGTCCATGGTGAGGCGGATTTCCGCCTCGACGTCGGCGTCGAGCATGTCGTGCTGCGTCAGCTGCTCGAATTGCGCCCGGTTCAGGGCGTCGGAGGCATTGGAGAGCAGTTCGCGCAGAAAGATCTCGCGCTCCGTGTAGAGCGAATGTACGAGGATATCCAGCAGTTGACGAATCTCCGCCTGAAAGGCGCGGGTTTCAGCCATCCGGGTGACTCCTGTTTCCATTTTCTTCCATGTGTTTTTGTACCACAGATCGCTGCTTCTGTGACCTGGCAGTCGCCCGCCCAGGGAGGACGCCGTTTCGTGTACAATGCGGGGAGTGACCGTCACGCAGGGATCAGCCATGGCAGCAACGCAGAGCCCGCGGGCTCAACGCCTGCGCGACGCCGGCTATCGCCTGACGCAGCCGCGTCTGGCCGTGCTGGAAGCGCTGGAGCGCTCCCGCGGCCACGTCACCTCCGCCGAACTGCTGGAGATGACGCCCGACGTCGGCCGCGCCAGCGTCTACCGCGCCCTGGACCTCTTCACGCGCCTCGCCATCGTCCGCCCCGCCTGGCTGCAGGACAGCTCCACGCCCCGCTACGTGCTGCTGCCGGACGGGCACCATCACCACATTCTTTGCACCGCCTGCGACCGCGTCATCGACTTTGAAGACTGCCACCTTGAGTCGCTCCAGCGCGAACTGGAAAGCCGTTACGGCATGCGCCTGCGCGGCCATCTGCTGGAATTCTACGGCCACTGCCCCGACTGCGCCGACATGACGGAGGGCTGAGGGCGCGCATGCACGTCGCCCTCAATGGCTGGTTCTGGCAACAACCCCACAGCGGCAGCGGCCAGTATCTTCGCCAGTTGTTGCGCGCCCTGACGCTATTGCCCGCGCCGCCGCAACTGACCCTGGTGCTGCCGCCCGGCGTTCCCGTCGGCACGGACCTGCCGGCCGGCGTCGCCACCCTCACCCCCTCCGGCCGCGGCGGACGCCTCGGCAAATTACTCTTTGAGCAACATCTCTTCCCGCGCGCCGTCGCGGCGAGCCGCGCCGACATCGCCCACGTGCCCTACCACGGCGCCCCCCTGCGCTCACCGGCGCCGCTGGTCACCACCGTGCTGGACGTGGTGGCGCTGGTCATTCCGGACTACGCCCGACGCCTGCCGGCGCGACTCTATACCGCGCTCGTCAGCGCCGGCGCCCGCGGCTCCTCACAGGTCATCACACTCTCGCACGCGTCCAAAATCGACATCGAAGAGCATCTTGGACTTCCGCAGGAGCGCATTACCGTGACCTGGCTGGCGCCCGACGCCAGCTGTCACCCTCGCCTGGGCGCAGAGGGCGACGAGGCCCTGCGCGCCCGCTACAAGCTGCCGGAACGTTACGTCTTCGCCATCGGCGGCTTCGACTTGCGCAAGCAATTCAAACAACTCCTGCTGGCCTGGTCCTGGGTCGCACGGGCCGAGGGCACCGACTGCACGCTGGTCATCGCCGGCCGCGAGCCGGTCTGGCGCGCGCCGCTCTTCCCCGACCTGCGCGCCTACGCCCGCGACCTGGAGATCAGCGACCACATCCTGTGGCTGGGCGAGATTGCCGAGCAGGACAAACCGGCCCTCTACCGCATGGCCCGCGTCTTCGCCTTTCCCAGCCGCTACGAGGGCTTCGGTCTACCCGTGATCGAGGCCATGGCCTGCGGCACGCCGGTCGTCGCCAACGAGATTTCCTGTCTGCCCGAACTGGTGAAGGACGGCGCCTTCCTCGTCGAGCCGGGCAACGCCCGCGCCATGGCCGGCGCCATCATCGCCCTGCTCAACCAGGAACCCCTGCGCCAGGCGCAGCGCAACGCCGGTCTCGCGCGCGCCACCCATTTCAACTGGCGCCGCACCGCGCAGCAGACCCTCGCCGTCTACGAGCGGGCCCTGGCCGCACGCTAAAGGCTGTGCGACTCGCCGGGCTGCAGCACCAGCGGCTCCGCGTCCGTCTCCCTGCGCACACGTTCGGCCCAAGCGTCCACGTCGACCGCCACGAGGTCAAAGGTGTTGTAGTGCATCGGCACCGCCAGCCGCGGCTTCAGCAACTGCAGCGCCGTCACGGCGTCATCCGGCCCCATGGTGAAGTTGTCGCCGATAGGCAGGAAGGCCACGTCCAGACCGCCCGCGCCGATCAGCTGCATGTCGGAAAACAGCGCCGTGTCGCCGGCCAGGTACAGCCGTTCACCCGCCGTCGTCGTAAAGACGAAGCCGTTGGGGTTACCGCCATAGCTGCCATCCGGGAAAGACGAACTGTGAAAGGCGATGGTCTGCCGCGCGTGCACGAAGCCGAAGTCGCGACCGCCGCCCGAGTTGAGCGGATGCGCGTTATGCCCCTGCGACGCATATCGGTCCGCAATTTCCACGTTCGCCACGACCGTCGCTCCCGTTCGCCCCGCAATCGCCTCCAGATCCGCCACGTGATCGGCGTGCGCATGGGTGACGAAGATCAACTCCGGATTGAGACTTTCCGGGTCCACCTCCGTCGCCGGATTGTCCGTGATAAAGGGGTCCACCAGAGTCTCGTGCCCGTCGAAGTGGAACACAAAGGTACCGTGCCCGATCCAGGTGAAGGAAACGCCCATGAAATTGCCTCCCTTTCTGCAAGCGATGTCGACGATCGCCCCGGCGCGGGTCGCCCGTCGTGTCAGTCTGTACAAAAGCATCCTGTCGAGTGTTCATTGTATTTAAAGATAATGGTAACAGCAGGGTCTGTCGAAGATGTGCATAACCCTGACGTGGCTCGACATCAGGGGATGATTTATCGCAGGTTTTCGCCAGAAATCGCAGATAAAACGCAAATATCGCTGTTTATCGCCGGAAATATCGCAGAACAGGGGGAAGGGACTGTGCAAAACCCCCTGTGCACAAGGGCGTTGACTATGCACACTGTGTATAACTCCGGCCTCGTCTTTGCACAGGCGAGCAATAATACACAGCCATGGAAGTGAGTTATGAACAGTTACAGGCAGATTTTTGGCAGGTTATCGACAGGTTGTGCACAGTTCGTTTGGGAAAAGCGGGGATATACCTGCGAAAAGTTGGGATAGAGCGGGGGGAGCCCATGCTACACTGCCGGGCCGACTCTCGGTTGTGGTGAGGCGTGGAAGGCTGATATGTCGCTGCTGAGCGCCGTCGGGCTGGCCTGCTCCTTCGCGGCGGATGAAGTTTTCGCGGACGTCAACGTGGAGATCGCGCGTGGAGCCCGTATTGCGCTGGTGGGACCGAACGGCGCGGGCAAGACGACCCTGTTGCGCGCCCTGTGCGGGCAGGAGGCTGCCGGCGCTGGCAGCGTGCGCGTGGCGGGCGGGACGCGGATCGGCTATCTGCCACAGCGGCCGGAACTGGCGGGTACACACAGCCTCGAAAGGGAGGCGCGGCGCGGCTTTCGGGAACTGGAAGGGCAGGCGAGCCGGCTGGCCGGGCTGGAAGTGGCGATGGAGGACCCGCAGCGGCGCAGGGCGGCGTTGGCGGAATATGGGCCCCTGCAGGAACGCTTCGAGCGGGCGGGTGGTTATACCCGCGAGAGCCGGATGCGCATGGTGTTGCGTGGTCTGGGGTTTGCGGAAACAGACTTTGCGCGCCCGCTGACGCAGCTCTCGGGCGGCGAGAAGACCCGTGCCAGTCTGGCGCGCTTGCTCCTGCAGGCGCCGGACCTGCTGCTGCTGGACGAACCCACCAACCATCTGGACATTGAGGCGATCGCCTGGCTGGAAAACTGGCTGGCTTCCTTTGTCGGCGCCGTGTTGCTGGTCAGCCATGACCGCTGGTTCATGGACCAGTTCGCGCAGCAGATCTGGGAACTCGAGGGAGGTCGGCTGAGCGTTTATCGCGGAAACTACAGCCACTACGCGCGGCAACGCGGGGAGCGCCGCCAACGACTGTGGCTGGAGTACGAGGCGCAGCAGGAACGCATTGCGAAGGATGAAGCCTTCATTCGCAAACACATGGGCAGTCGCCTGACGGCGCAGGCCAGGGGTCGGCAGAAGCGGCTGGTGACCCTTGAGAAGCGCGGTCTGCGACGGGAACGCCCGCCTGGCGAACGCCGTCGGATGGGACTGGACATGGGGGAGACGCAGCGCAGCGGCGATGAGGTGCTGATCACGCGCGACCTGGTGCTGGGCTATCCCGATGATGGCCTGCCGCTGCTGCGCGTGCCGGATATCACCCTGCTGCGCGGCGCGGTGGCGGCGCTGGTCGGTCCCAACGGCGTGGGCAAGAGCGCCTTTTTGAAAACCATCACCGGGCAACTGGCGCCGCTGTCAGGCAGCGTGCGCCTCGGGGCCGCGGTGCAGCCCGGCTACTTCGCCCAGGCGCACGAGAACCTGCGCGAGGAACGCTCCATCCTGGACGAAATTCTGGAGCGCCGGCCGCTGAAGGTCAGTGAGGCGCGCGACCTGCTGGGCCGCTATCTGTTCAGCGGTGACGACGTCTTTCGGCCGGTCCACACGCTCAGTGGCGGCGAGCGGGGCCGGCTGGCGCTGGCACTGCTGGCGCTGGCGGGCGCGAATCTGCTGCTGCTGGACGAGCCAAGCAATCATCTCGACATCGACAGTCAGGACGTGCTGCAGCAGGTGCTGGAAAGGTTCGGCGGGACGGTGCTGCTGGTCAGCCACGACCGTTGGCTGATTGATGCGCTGGCGACGCAATTGTGGATCGCGGCAGCGGGCGAGATTCGCCTGTATGACGGTAGCTGGACGGAGTACCGGAGGGCGCAGGAGGCCAGTGCCAGTACGGCTGTGAACGGGGGCGCCGTGCGGCCCCGCCGTCGCAAGGACCGACCGGGTGGAAGGAAAAGGGAACAGCGCGCGCTGGAACTGGAGGCGTGCATTGATGATCTTGAGCAGCGCCAGTCCCGGCTGACAGCGGCGATCGAAGAGGCGGGCCGCGAAGGTCAGGCCGAACGGGTGGCGGAACTGGGTGCGTTGTGGGCGGAGGCGGAAGCGGCGCTGGAAACCGCGCTGACGGAATGGAGTGCGTTGGCCGGGTGACGGCCCGTCAATCCACTCCGTCCGCGCCTCGGGGTGACGACGGGGAGGGGTTATTCGACGGGCAGACTGCCGAACTTGCCGTCCCAGTCGCTTTTGCTGACGAATTTGGTGAGGTTGCGGCCATCCTCGGTCTTGGCGCGGATGGCGTAACGCACCTGGCCGTTGCGGCCTTCGTAACTGGTGCGTGTGATGCCGCTTTCATCGATTGAAACACTGGTGCGGTTTTTCACGTCATAGAAATTCTCGGCCATGCAGCAAGCCCTCTTCCATGGTAGCGGCGGGCGAAAGATCACCCGCCGTGGCGAACGCACCGCCGTTATACATGAAAAGCGAGCGCGGCGCAATTCAGGAATCGCCGGACAGGGCGAAAACCGGGCCGAAGACAGAGCGTTATGGATTTTGGGTCGACACAGGGAATGACAAGGAACCTGATTGACAGGCGCCAAAGAATGCTGCATCATTGTAGTAACAAAGTAGTTCGTTGCGTACCGAACGCCCTGGTGCCACCAGGGTCAGCAGAGCACCCAGGTACGTGGGGGACTACTTTTTGTTGTGTGAAGGACAGATGTAGTCAGCGATTGCGGGACCGGGGGCGGGGAGTATGGCGTACTGTCCTCAGGCTTGGTCCTGCTCCAGGTCCTGGTCGACGCGGGGCTGCGTCAGGGTCAGCCAGTCGGGGCCGGCGCCCTCGTGACGCTCGAAGAGCAGGTCGCCTTCCTGTTCGTCGATGCGCACCAGATCGCCGGGCGTAAAATCGCCGCGCAGCAGGCGGATGCTGAGCGGGTTCTCGATGAAGCGTTGCAGGGCCCGCCGCAGCGGCCGGGCGCCGAACTGCGGGTCGTAGCCGCGCTGCGCCAGCCAGCGACGGGCGGCTTCCGTCAACTGCACGTCGACCCCCATCTCGCGCAGGCGGTCGGCCACGGCGTGCATTTGCAGGTCGACGATCTGCTCCACGTCCTCCTGCGACAGCGTGGCGAAGATGATGATTTCGTCGATGCGGTTGAGGAATTCCGGGCGGAAGGTATCGCGCACGGCCTTTTCGATGCGGCCGTGGTCGGCGACGGCGAGTTCGTCGGCGGGTTGCACGAAGCCCAGCGCGCCGCCGCGGCGCACGAAGTCCGTCCCCAGGTTGCTGGTCATGATGATGACGGCGTTGCGGAAATCGACCACGCGCCCCTGGCCGTCGGTCAGGCGTCCGTCCTCAAGGATCTGCAACAGCGCGTTCCAGACGTCGGGGTGGGCCTTTTCGATTTCGTCAAAGAGCACGACGCGGTAGGGGCGGCGGCGCAGGGCCTCGGTCAGTTGGCCGCCTTCCTCATAGCCGACGTAGCCGGGCGGCGCGCCGAAGAGCCGGCTGACGGTGTGCTGCTCGCGGTATTCGCTCATGTCGATGCGCACCAGGGCCTCTTCGTCATCGAAGAGGAAGCCGGCCAGCGCGCGCGCCAGCTCGGTCTTGCCGACGCCGCTGGCGCCGAGAAAGATGAAGGAGCCGATTGGCCGGCGCGGGTCCTTGAGGCCGCTGCGCGAGCGGCGGATGGCGTCCGCGAGGGCCGAGACGGCCTCGTCCTGGCCGATGATGTGTTCGTGCAGCGCGTCCTCCATGCGCAGCAGCTTTTCGCTCTCGGTTTCCAGCATTTGCTGCACGGGGATGCCGGTCCACTGGGCGATGACCTCGGCGATGTCCTCGGCCTCGACGACCTCGTCGAGCGTGTTCTCCTGCTGCCAGCGTTCGCGCTGTGTGCCGAAGTCATCCTCCAGTTGCAGGCGGCGCATCTTGAATTGCGCGGCGCTTTCGTAATCGCGCGCCAGGCTGGCGGCCTCCTCCTCGGCGGTGAGGCGGTCGATCTCGGTCTTGAGCGCCTTGAGGTCCTCGGGCAGCGAGAAGAGCGCGACGCGCAGTTTGGCCGCGGCCTCATCGAGCAGGTCGATGGCCTTGTCGGGCAGATTGCGTTCGGTCACGTAGCGGTCCGAAAGCCGCGCGGCGGCGACGACGGCGTTGTCGGCGATGTTGACCTTGTGGTGTGCCTCGTAGCGGTCGCGCAGGCCGCGCAGCATCTCGATGGTCTCGTCGACGCCCGGTTCCTCGACGAAGACAGGCGCGAAACGGCGATCCAGCGCACTGTCCTTTTCAATGTACTGGCGGTATTCATCGAGCGTGGAGGCGCCGATGGCGTTGAGTTCGCCGCGCGCCAGGGCCGGCTTCATCATGTTGCCGGCGTCGAGGGCGCCCTGGGCCGCACCCGCGCCCACCACCTGATGCAACTCGTCGATGAAGAGGATGATTTCGCCCTGGGAACGTTGCACCTCCTCGATGGAGGACTTGAGCCGTTCCTCGAATTCGCCGCGGAAGCGGCTTCCGGCCAGCATGGCGCCCAGGTCCAGGCTGACGACCTTGCGCCCCAGCAGGAGTTCGGGCACGTCGCCGCTGTCGATCTTCTGCGCCAGACCCTCGGCGATGGCCGTCTTGCCCACGCCGGCCTCGCCGATCAGCACCGGGTTGTTCTTGGTGCGGCGGCTGAGGATCTGGATGACGCGCAGGATCTCCGCGTCGCGGCCGATGACGGGGTCGAGTTTGCCCTCGGCGGCGAGGCGCGTCAGGTCGCGGCTGTATTTCTCCAGCGTGCGCCAGCGGCTCTCGGCCTGGGGGTCGGTGACGCGCTGGCCGCCGCGCATGTCGTGGATGGCGTTGTTGACGCGGTCGCGGGTGATGTTGTGGCCGGAAAGGACGCGCGAGACGCTGGTGTTGCGCTCCTTGAGGATGGCGAGGAAGATGTGCTCGGTGGAGATGTACTCGTCGTTCAGCTGGTTGGCTTCCTCGGTAGCGAGGTCGATGATGCGCTTGACGCGCGGCGTGATGAAGACCTGACCGGTGCCGCCGCCGTAGATGGCGGCCTTGGGGCTGGCGCGCAGCACCTCGTCGAGGCGGGCGCGAATGGCGTTGGCGTCGCTGTCGAGCTGGTCGAGCAACTGCGGAATGGCGCCGTCTTCCTGCTCCAGCAGGGCCAGCAGGATGTGCTCGGTATCGACCTGGTTGTGGCCGTAACGCTGCAGGATCTCGTAGGCGCGGGCGGCGGCGTCCTGGGCGCGTTCGGTGAAGCGTTCAAAGCGCATCATGGGCGTTGGTCTCCGGTGTTGGCATGCAACAGCGCGCGGGCGACAGGGTCACCCGAACGCTGCGTTAAGCATACCCCGTCGCGGGCAGGAAATGTGTTTACATTCTGTTAGTATTTCGGCGGACAGGCAGCAAGGGCGCGGGCCGCCCTCTCAGGTCGGAAAACGAACCAGGGTGACATGAACACCACTGTCCTGCCCGTCAATCCGCGTTACCCTCAGGCGAAGGCCATCGCCGCCGCGGCGCGCGCGCTGCAGCAGGGCAGCCTGGTGGCCTTCCCGACCGAGACGGTTTACGGCCTTGGTGCCAATGCCATGGACGCCGACGCCATCCGGCGCCTCTACCGGGCCAAGGAGCGGCCGGCCAGCAACCCGCTGATCGTGCACGTCGCCGACCTGGAGCAACTGGAGGGCCTGGTCGTCGACGTGCCGGAGTCGGCGCTGCAACTGGCGCAGCGCTTCTGGCCGGGCCCGCTGACCCTCGTGCTCAAACGCCACCCGGCGCTGCCGGACCTCATCGCGCCGCAACGCGACACGGTGGCCCTGCGCCTGCCGGCGCACGCGGTCGCGCGGGCCCTGATCCGGGCGACCGGTCGCCCGCTGGTGGCGCCCAGCGCCAACCGTTTCGCGCGGCCCAGCGCGACGCGCGCCAGCCACGTGCTGGCGGACCTGGAGGGACGTATCGACCTGCTGTTGGATAGCGGGCCGACGCGCATCGGGCTGGAATCGACGGTGCTGGACATGAGCAGTCAGCCGCCCGTCCTGCTGCGGCCGGGCGCGATCACGCTGGAGCAGTTGCGCGCGCAACTGCCGGACCTGCGCAGCGGCGGAGCGATGCTGGACCTCGACGATGACGACGCGCTTCCGGATTCGCCAGGCCAGCATCGGCGCCACTACTCGCCGCGGGCGGAGCTCCTGCTCTACGAGGGTGAGGCGGAGTCCGTGCTGGCCGCCATGCAGGACGCCCTCCGCGTCCATACGGTCAGCGGTCGACGCGTCGGGTTGCTGGGCGCGCTGCCAGGCCTCGCGGGCTGTGAACAGGTCTCGCCGGGAGAGGGCCAGGAAGCGGCAGGGCGGGGACTCTTCGCGGCGCTGCGCGAACTGGATGCGCGCGGCGTGGACGTCATTTTGGCGCGGCTGGAGGAGCCGGAGGGCCTCGGCGCGGCGATCAACGACCGCCTGCGGCGCGCGGCGGAAGGGCGCATCATCCGGGTGTGAGCCTGGGCGTCAGCGCAGGCGGCCCGGACGGATGGTCGGAGGCCAGTCTTAGCGCAGACGGCCCTGACTAATAAAAGGCTCCGGCGCCGGATGACCGACTGCGCGGAACTCCTGCAGCACGGCGACGACGTCCCAGGGGACGCGGCGCAACTCGACTGTCGCGACGCCGTCGGCAAAGGTGAACAGGCCCCATTCAGCCATGCCCGGCGCGCCGAAAGACCAGCCGACGCTGCCGACGTTGACCGCGCGCCAGTGGCCGAGGTCGCGGTCCATCTGCAGGTGGGTGTGGCCGCCGATGCCGAGGCGTCCCTCGCGGTCCAGCAGGGAGTCCAGCGCCTCCTCGGCGGGCGAATCGGGGCGCAGGGCGGTCGATTCATCGTCGCCGGGGATGGCGTGATAGCCGATCACCGGCCCGTAGTCCGGCGCGCGCAGGGACAGTTCGCGGCCCGGAAGGCCGCGCAGAAAGTCATATTCTTCCCAGGCCAGTTGCTCCACACTCCAGTTGAGCGCCCGGTCGCGCGCGCGCCAGGTGGGCGCCAGCGCGCGCAGGGCGTCGATATCCGCTGCGGCGGGCGTCGAGGCGGGTCGCGAACCATGCACGAGGTAGCGGTCGGTGTTGCCGCCGATGACGCGCAGCTTCTCCTCACCCAGCGCCTCGCGCAGTTCGAGGACGCGGCGCACACAGTCGGCCGGGCGCGGGCCGAAGGCCGCCAGATCGCCGAGCAGCCAGATTTCATCGAAATCGCCCCGGGCCTGGAGGTCCGCCCAGGCGGCCTCGAAGGCCGTGAGGTTGCCGTGAATATCCGCCAGTACCGCCAGTCGCATGCGCGTCCCCCCCCCCCGTCGGGCAGGAGTATAGCCGGCCAGGGGGTATACTGGTGCAATCCCCGCAATCGCGAAGGCCAGACCCATGGCGACTCTGCGCGGCAGGGTGGCGCGCGTCACCTTTCGCAACCCGGAAAACGGCTACTGCGTGCTTCGGCTGGAAGCGCAGGGCCGGACGCCGCCGGGCGCGCGCAACCGCGAGGGACGCGTGACCGTGGTGGGGGTCATGCCGCAGTTCAACGTCGGCGAGGAACTGGAATTCGTGGGCGAGTGGATCGAGGATGCGCGCTACGGGACGCAGTTCCGCGCGGAGACGGCCACGCCGCTGCCCCCCGTCGGCGAGCGCGGCATCACCAGCTATTTGAGCGGCGGCCTCGTCAAGGGCATCGGCCCGCGCACGGCGGAGCGCATCGTCGAACACTTCGGCGCCGACACGCTGACGGTGCTGGAGGAAGCGCCGGAGCGTCTGACGGAGGTGCTGCGGCCAGCGCTGGCGCAGGCCCTGGCCGCGGCCTGGCGTGCGCAGCAGGAGAGCCGCCACGCCCTGATCTTCCTGCAGGAGCAGGGCGTCAGCGGGCGTATGGCGCAGCGGATCCACGAGCAACTGGGCATGGAGACCATCCCGGCGGTGCAGGCCAACCCCTGGACCCTGGCCGACGAGGTCTACGGCATCGGCTTCCGCCGCGCGGACGACATCGCGCGCAACATGGGCAAGCCGGCCGACGCGGCCGAGCGCCTGCGCGCCGGTCTGCGCTTCGCGCTCTCGGAGATGACGAAGGAGGGTCACGTCTTCGCGCCCCGCGAGCAACTGCTGGGGAAAGCCGCCGACCTGCTGGCGCTGGACGACCCGGCCGCGCTGGAAGCGGTGTTGGGGCGGGCGCTGCAGACGGGCGACCTGGTCCGCGAGGACGGGATCGAGGTGGAGGGCCAGGCGGCCATTTACCTGCCGGAGTGGCAACGCGCCGAAAGCGAGGCCGCGCGGCGTCTCGCCGAGCTGGCGCACACGCCCTCGACCCTGTCGCAGCGGGCGGCGCGGCTCGACTGGGCCCGCCTTCTGCCCGCGCTGGCGACGAAGAACGACGCAGGCCTGACGGCGGAGCAGGAGGGCGCGGTGCAGGCGGTCTGCGCGCACAAGCTCAGCGTGCTCACCGGCGGCCCGGGCACCGGCAAGACGACCACCCTGAAAGGGGTCATCGCGGCGCTGGAGACCCTGAAGACGAGCGTCGCCCTCTGCTCGCCGACGGGCCGCGCGGCGCGGCGCCTGGCGCAGGCCAGCGGGCGCAGCGCCAGCACCATCCACCGCCTGCTGGGTTACAGCCCGGCCGAGGGCTTCGAGCGCAACGAGGACAATCCCCTGGAACTGGACGTACTGATCGTCGACGAGGCCTCGATGATCGACCTGCAGCTCTTTCACTACCTGCTGCGCGCCCTGCCGCCCGCGGCGCACTTGCTGCTCGTGGGCGACGTGGACCAGTTGCCCAGCGTGGGCGCCGGCAACGTCCTGCGCGACGTCATTGTCTGCGGTCTGGCGCAGGTGACGCGACTGTCGTTCATCTTCCGCCAGGACGCGGACAGCGGCATCGTCGGCAACGCGCATCGCATCAACCGCGGCCAGATGCCGCTGCTCGAAAATCGCCGCGCGGGCGACTTTTTCTTCTTGGAGACGGACGCGGAACGCATCGTCGACGACGTGGTCGGCCTGGTGCGGACGCGTCTGCCGCGGCGCTACGGTCTCGACCCGCTGCGCGACATTCAGGTGATCGCGCCCATGTACCGCGGCGCAGCCGGCATCAACGCCCTCAACGAGGCGCTGCAGGGGGCGCTCAACGGCGACCGGCGCCGGGCCGACAAGGAGATCGGCGGGCGCAGCTTCCGCGTCGGCGACAAGGTGATGCAAACGCGCAACAATTACGAGAAGGATGTCTTCAACGGCGACATCGGCTTCATCCACGCCATCGACGAGAACGCCGGCGGCTTCGAGGTGGCCATGGACGGGCGCTTTCTCTTCTATGAATGGGTGGAAGCCGAGGAGCTGCTGCAGGCCTGGTGCATCAGCACGCACCGCAGCCAGGGCTCGGAGTACCCGGCGGTGGTGATGCCACTGCTGACGCAGCACTACATGATGCTGCAGCGCAACCTGCTCTACACGGCCATCACGCGGGCGCAACGTCTGGTGGTGATCCCCGGCTCGCGCGCGGCCATCGGCATGGCGCTGCGCAACAACCAGGTGGCGGAGCGGCACAGCGGCCTCGTGCCGCGCATTCAGGCGCTGCCGGCGGGTTGAAGCGGATGCGCCTCAGGCGCCGCGTCCGTCGCGCTTCTGCAGGGCCAGCAGGGCGATGAATTCGTAGACCAGATTGGCCGCCAGCAGGGCGGTGACGCCGGCCGGGTCATGGGCGGGCAGCACCTCGACCATGTCGAAGGCGACGAAGTGCAGGCCGCGCAGACCGCGCAACAACTCGTGGCAGACCGCGCCGCTGAAGCCGCCGGTCTCGGGGGTGCCGGTGCCGGGCGCGAAGGCCGGGTCGACGAAGTCGATATCGAAGCTGAGATAGCAGTCGCGCCCGCGCAGCAGTTCATGCACCTGCCGCAGCACGTCGTCCACGCCGCGGCGATGCAGTTCGCGCGCCGTCACCACCTGAAAGCCCAGATCGCGGGAAAGCTGGACGTCCTGCTCGTCGTAGACCGAACCGCGCAGGCCGATCTGGATGGACTGACTGGCGTCGATCAGCCCCTCCTCCAGCGCGCGTCGGAAGGGCGTGCCATGCGTGTCGAGGCCGCCGTAGTAGCCTTCCCAGACATCGCCGTGCGAATCGAAGTGCAGCAGCGACAGCGGCTCGTCGCGGAGGGCGCCGGCGGCGCGCAGCAGCGGCAGTGAGACCGAATGGTCGCCGCCGAGGAAGATCGGCGTGACGCCGGCGCGGAAGAGCGCTTCGGCGGCGGCGGCGATGTCCTGGTGTGAGCGCGGCAGGTAACCCGGCACGGTGGGCAGGTCGCCGTAGTCCACGCCGGATAGCGTCGGGAAGAGCGCCACTGCCTGGTCCGGGTGGTAGGGGCGCAGCAGCACGGAGGCGGAGCGGATGGCCTCCGGCCCGAAGCGCGCGCCGACGCGATAGGTCGCGCCGGTATCGAAAGGCACGCCGGCCACGGCGAAATCGACGCCGTCCAGTTGCGTCACGTGCGGCAGGCGCATGAAGCTGCGCACACCGCCGTAACGCGGCGAGCGCATGCCGTCGGGCGGGTGCCAAGGTGGGCCGCTGCTCATGGTGGCGACTCTCCTGCAAGCGGGCTGCCGCGCGAGTGTAGCAGGCGGTCAGGTCGCGGGCGAACCGGGTGACGCTTCAGGCGTGGTCGGCGAGGACCAGGTCGGCGGCCTTCTCGCCGATCATGAGGCAGGCGGCGTTGGTGTTGGCGTTGACGAGGGTCGGCATGATGGAGGCGTCGGCCACGCGCAGCCCCGCCAGTCCGCGCAGGCGCAGACGCTCGTCGACCACCGCCAGCGGGTCCCGGCCCATGCGGCAGCTGCCGGCCGGATGGTAAACGGTCGAGGCGACCTGGCGCAGGTAGGCAATCAGTTCGTCGTCGGTTTGGGCGTTGGGGCCAGGCAGGAATTCCGCGCCGCGCCAGGGGGCGAAGGCCGGCATGGCGGCGATCCGCCGCGACAGGCGCAGCCCCGTCAGCAGGGCCCGCAGATCGCGCTCGTCCTGCAGCAGGGCCGGGTCGATCAGCGGCGGCGCGAGGGGATCGGCGGACTGCAGGCTCAACTCGCCCACGCTGTGGGTGACCACCACGCCAGGGTGAAAGGTGAAGCCGTGGCCCCCGGGCAGGTCGAAGTCATCCAGGGCGGACCAGTTGGGCGCGAAGTGCAGTTGCAATTCCGGCAGGTCGGAGTCCTCGCCCAGGTGCACGAAGGCGCAGGCCTCGGCGTTGCTGGAGCTCAGTAGGCCGCTGCGCTCACGGCGGTAGCGCTCGAGTTGCGCCGGGTCGTTCTTCGCCGCCAGGGTGACCGGCTGCGTGCAGTGGTACGAGACCGGCGCTTCAACGTGGTCGCGCAGGTTGCGACCGACGCCCGGCAGGTCATGGACGACGGCGATGCCGAGCTCGCGCAGTTGCTCGCCCGGCCCGACGCCGGAGCAGAGCAGCAGTTGCGGCGAGTTGATGGCGCCGCCGCAGAGGATGACCTCACGCCTGGCGCGCGCGAGGCGTTGCCGGCCGTCATGCAGGAAGCGCAGGCCGCGGCAACGGCGGCCCTCGAACTCCAGCGCCGTCACCTGGGCGAAGGGGATGGCGCGGAAGTTGGGCCGGGCGAGGGCGGCCGGCAGGTAGGCGGCGGCGCTGCTGCGCTCGCCGTCGCGCTGGTTGACCTGGATCAGGCCGCAGCCTTCCTGCTCGCCGTCGTTGAAGTCGAGGTTGGGGCGCAGGCCGGCCTGTTGCGCGGCGGCGACGAAGACCAGACTGAGCGGGTTGGGGTCGCGCAGGTCGGAGACGTGCACGGGGCCATCCACCCCGTGATGCCGGGAAGCGCCGCGCTGCTGGTGTTGCGACCTGCGGAAGAAGGGCAGGACGTCGGTGTAATTCCAGCCAGCGTTGCCGAGGGCCGCCCAGCGATCGAAGCAGGCCGGGTGGCCGCGCTGGTAGACCATGGAGTTGATCGAACTGCTGCCGCCGTAGAGTTTGCCGCGCGGGACGGGCACGCGGCGCCCGTTAAGGCCGGCCTGCGGCACGCTGCGGTAGTCCCAGTCCATCGCCGTGCCCAACAGGTTGGGGAATCGGCCGGGGATGCGCACGTCCTCGTGCTCGTCGGGCCCGCCGGCTTCCAGCAGCAATACTCGCCAGCGGCCCTTCTCGCTGAGGCGCGCGGCCAGGGCGCAGCCGGCCGAGCCGGCGCCAACCACGATGAAGTCGGCGTCCGGCGGCGCATCCAGCCTGGCGTCGGGTCCCGGCACCGGCTCAGACCCCGAGGCGGTTGCGGCGCAGGATCTCGTCGCTGCTCTGGCAGGTGGTCGGCCGGTGACCGGGCAGGGGCAGCAGACGCTCGTGGATGGTGTCGAGGATCCAGTCGGCCTGCGGGAAGAACATCGACTCCAGCTCCGCCGGCGGGGTGATCCAGTTGCGCGCGCCGACCACGGCGGGCGGCCCGTCCAGCGCGTCGAAGGCCAGTTGCGTGATGTTGGCGGCCATGGTGTGCAGGAAGGAGCCGCGCTCGCAGGCGTCGGAGACGAGTACGATGCGGCCCGTCTTGTTGACGGATTCCAGGATGGGCCCGTAGTTGAGCGGGTTGATGAAGCGGGCGTCAATGACCTCGGCGGCGAGGTCGTGGCGTTCCTGCAACTGTTCCGCCGCTTCCAGCGCGCGGTAGAGCGTCGCGCCCACGCTGAGGATGGTGAGGTCCTCGCCTGCGCGGCGCAGGGCCGGCTCGCCCAGGGGCAGCTGGTACTCCTCGACCGGCACGCCGCCGGGCTCGAGGGTCTCGGTCAGGGTGTAGAGGCGCTGGCTCTCGAAGAAGACCACCGGATCCGTACCCTGCAGCGCCAGCGAGAGCATGCCCTTCGCGTCGTGCGGCGTGGCGGGGAACATCACCTGCAGGCCGGGGACGTGCGCGACCAGCGAGGACCAGTCCTGCGAGTGCTGCGCGCCGTACTTCATACCGACCGAGACGCGCAGCACCAGCGGCATCTGCAGCAGGCCGGCGGACATCGCCTGCCACTTGGCCATCTGGTTGAAGATTTCGTCGCCGGCGCGGCCCATGAAGTCACAGTACATCAGCTCGGCCACGACGCGCCCGCCGCTGAGGGCGTAGCCGACCGCCGTGCCGACGATGGCGCCCTCGGAGATGGGGCTGTTGAAGAGGCGGTGATGCGGCAGGCATTCGGTCAGGCCGCGGTAGACGCCGAAGGCGCCGCCCCAGTCGCGGTTCTCCTCGCCCCAGGCGACCAGCGAGGGGTCGTCGTAAAAGCGTAGCAGCAGGGCTTCGAAGAGCGCCTCGGCGAAGGTCAGGGCGCGCAGCGGCGAGCGGGGTGCCCCGTCCTCATCGAGGCCGAAGCGCTGCTTGTTGCGCGTGACCTTCAGGCGCGTCTCCTCCAGCGGCAACAGCGTTTCGGGCTCGGCCTGCCACATGCGCGCCTGTTGCCCGCCGGAGAACATCAGGCCCGCGATGTCGGCCGCGGCATGCAGGCGCGGCGAGTCTTCGGTCGAGCTGGCGGCTCGCAACACCCGGCGCAACTGCTCCTGCGCCTCGTCGAGCAGGGAATCCAGTGTGTCCTGGTCGCAGTGGCCCTGCTCCAGCAGGGTCGCGGCGTGGCTGGCGAGGGGGTCCTGCGCGCGCCACAGGTCGATTTCCTCGCGCGTGCGGTAGGCGGAGGCATCGGAGGGGCTGTGGCCGGCGAAGCGGTAGGTCACGGTGTCCAGCAGGGCAGGGCCGCGTCCGGCTTCCAGCAATTCGCGCTTGCGGGCAATGGCGTCGGCCACCGCCAGGGGGTTGAAGCCGTCGATGCGTTCGGCGTGCATGGCGTCGGGGTTGACGCCCATGGCCATGCGCGCCAGCATGCCGAAACCCATGGTCTCGCCCTGAGGCTGGCCGCCCATGCCGTAGAAGTTGTTCATGAAGTTGAAGAGGACGGGCGGGGCGCCGCCCGGCTCCAGTTGCCACAGGGTGTGGTACTGGTCCATGGCGGCGAACATCATGGCTTCCCAGACCGGGCCGCAGCCGGCGGCGGCGTCGCCGATGTTGGCGATGACGATGCCCTTGCGACGGTTGATGCGCTTGAAGAGGGCCGCTCCGACGGCGATATCGGCCGAGGCGCCGACGATGGCGTTGTTGGGCATGACGCCGAAGGGCGGGAAGAAGGCGTGCATCGAGCCGCCCATGCCCTTGTTGAAGCCGGTCGCGCGCCCCAGAATCTCGGCCAGCGTGCCGTAGAGCGTGAAGGCCAGCGTCAGTTGCCGAACATTGGCGTTGGTCGGCGTGAAGCCCTCGACGACGCGCAGGACAGCGCCCTCCATGTAGGTCTCCATGATGCGCAGCAGGCGAGCGTCCGGCAGCTTGTCGATGGCCGAGAAGGACTTCGCCAGAATCTCGCCATGGCTGCGGTGCGAGCCGAAGATGAAGTCCTCCGGCTCCAGATGGACGCACTGCCCCACGGCCGCGGCCTCCTGGCCGATCGAAAGGTGTGCCGGGCCGCCGTGCTGGCAGTCAATGCCACCCCATGCGCCCTCGCGCTTGATTTGCTCCAGCATGGTCTCGAACTGGCGGATGTAAAGCATGTCGCGGTAGATGCGCAGCAGTCCCTCGCTGCCGTAACGGGCGGCGTCGGCGGCCGGGTCCGGCCGCCAGGCGTTGGCCGGCAGGTCGGGCGCCGTGATCGTCGCCGCGCGGCGCGCCTCGGTCGGGTCGATGGGGATGCTTTTGGTCATGGAGCCTCGTCCGCTTCGCTGTGGTCGGTGGCGCTGATGGCTTCCTCGATCCGCGTCAGACGCCGCGCGAGGTCCTGCAGGAAGCGGGCGGCGGGCGCGCCATCCAGCACCTGGTGGTCGATCGTCAGCGACAGGCCGATATGCGGCAGGAAGGCCACCACGCCATTTTCCTGCACGGCCTTCAGGTGTATGGCGCCCGCGCCCAGAATGCCCGCCTGGGGCGGGTTCAGGATGGGCGTGAAGCTTTCGACGCCGTAACTGCCCAGGTTGCTGACGGTGAAGGTCGCCCCTTCCAGTTCCTCCGGATGAATGGCGCCGGCGCGACAGGCGCGAACCAGTCGCCGCGCCTCGTCGGCCAATTGCTGCAGGCCGAGGCGATCGGCGTCGCGGATGACGGGCACGTAGAGCCCGCGCGGCGTATCCACGGCGAAGCCCAGATGAACCTTGCGGAAGCGCAGGACGTGGTCCTCCGTCAGTCTGGCGTTCAGGTCCGGATGCGCCGGCAGGGTACGCGCCACGGCGTAATGCAGCAGGTCGTTGATGGTGACCGCGCGCAGCGCCGGGCTGATCTCGCCCGCCTTCAGACGCTGGCGCAGGGCCAGCAGCGCGCGCGCGTCGGCGTGGGCGTGCAGCGTCAGCTGGGCCGTGGTCTGCAGCGATTCCAGCATGCGGCGTGCGGTGACGCGCCGCGCCCCGCGCAAGGGCACGCGCTGCACGTCCTCCGGCTCCGCCAGAGCGGGGATCAGGTCGCGGCGCCGGATGCGCCCGCGCGGGCCGCTGCCGCGCGCCGGCAGGCTGTAGCCGCCCTCGCGCAGCATCGCCTGCGCCACGGGCGTCAGACGCGGCTGCCCGGCAAGGGCGGCCTGCACGTCGCGTTCGAGGATGCGGCCGCCAGGGCCGCTGCCATTCAGGCCGGTCAACGCGATGCCGTTGGCGGCCGCCAGTTTGCGGGCGCGCGGCGAGCTGGCGGGACGACCACCGACCGGAGAGCCGGTTGGCATCGGCGCGGGCGGGACTTGTGGCGTTTGCGGCGTCGTGGCGGCTGTCGCGGATGGCGGGCGCAGGTCGTCAATGTCCTCGCCGGGCGCGCCGATGGCGCCGATGGGCGCCATGACCTCGACCTCGGCGCCGACCTCGTAAAAGCGCGCCAGCAGCAGCCCGTCGGCGGGGCTTTCGATCTCCAGCGTGGCCTTGTCGGTCTCGATCTCGGCCAGTAACTCGCCCTGCGCGACGGGATCGCCGACGGTCTTGTGCCAGGCGAGGATGAGCGAACTTTCCACCGAGTTACCCAGTTTGGGCAGGAGCACTGCGCTGGCCATGGGGACCTCAGATCGCGTCCGGTCGCGTGGGCGTCGCGCGCCGCGGGCTCAGGGGTTCCGCCCCGCCGCCTGTGATCAGGAAGCTCTCCTCAATGTGCAGCGACGCCTCGCCGGCGATGAAGCTGCTGGCCTCGAGGTTGACCACCATGTCGGCCTCGAAGGGCAAGTCGGCGGGGATGTTAAGGCAGTCGTCGCGCAGCCGCAAGCCGTTGTCCGCCACAATGACCGGATAGTCGCGCACTTCCAGGCCGAGACCGTGACCGTGCGGCGCGGCCACGCCAATGTCGCTGCCGTCGATCACGCCTTGCATGGCGGCCTGCGCCTGCGAGCCGCGCCGTCCGGGCCGCAACTGCGCGATGCCGGCGTCGATGCAGGCGCGCAGGGTGTCATAACGGCCACACAACCCGGGCGACAGGGGGCCGAGGGCCAGAGTCAGGCCGCTGTCGGAGTAGCAGCTGCGCCAGCGGCAGCCGAAATCCACGTACAGCGCGGCGCCAGGCGCCAGGCGGTGTTCCGGTTCCGTGGCGATGCCGACGCCGTCGATGCCGATGGCGAAGTGGTCGAAGTCCGCGCCCGCCTGCGCGACCCCGGCGCGGTAGGCCAGGGAGAGTTGCGCCAGGCTGACTCCGGGCCCGGCCTGGGCCAGACTGGCCATGGCGGCCGCCTCGCTGATCTGCGCCGCGCGCCGCAGGCGCTCAATCTCGTCGGCGGTCTTGACGGCGCGGACGTAGCGCAGCAGGTTGCTGCAGTCCAGCAGTTGCGCCCGGGGCAGGGCGTCGCGCAGGGTCTGCAAGTGCTTGGCCGGCAGTTCCTCCAGCTCAATGCCGAGACGCCCGTCCTGCAGGCCGCGTTCGCGCAGCAGGTTCAGCAGGGCATCGTTGGGCGTGGCGGAGCAGACCGAGTCTGCCTGGGCCTGACGGACGCGCGGCCAGGCCTGCGGCTGCGCCGGCGGGTCGCGCTCCTCGATTGTGGGCGCGCCGAAGGCGATCAGGTCGCGCACCCAGAGATCGGCGGCGTTGACGGCCATCATGGGCTCGACGACCAGGGCGGGCCCGGCGTCGCGCGGGAAGAGGGCGTAGCGCTGCATGCGCTGGCCCGGCGCACCGGGGTTGACCATGTACTCGCGGAAGAGCGGGTCCAGCCAGAGGGTGAAGTCGCTGAAGGCAGTGATGTTGACGGGCGTGCAGGCGATCAGGGCGTCGAGGCCGGCGGCGTCCATACATTCGCGGGCGCGGGCCTGGTTAAACAGCATGGGCCTTCAGCGCCTTACTGGCAGGTGTAGCCGCCATCGACGAACAGGGCCGTGCCAGTCACCCAGCGCGACTCGTCGGAGGCGAGGTAGAGCGCCGCCCAGGCCACGTCCTCCGAGACGCCGATGCGGCCCAGGGGGTGCATGCGCAGCAGGTCGTTCCAGCTGATGCCGGGCGGGAAAATGCGCTCCGGCTCGGCCTGCATTTCCGTGACCTGGTCGCGGTTCAGCTCGGTGAGTACCCAGGCGGGGCAGACCGAATTGACGCGGATGTTGTCGGCGGCGAAATCCAGCGCGAGGCATTTGGTCAGCAGTTCCTGGGCGGCCTTGGCGGCGTTGTAGGCGCCCTGTTTGGGCTGACCCACGTAGGCGGAGATGGAACTGATGGCGATGATCGAGCCGCCGCCGCGTTTGCGCATCTCGGGGATGACGGCGCGGGCGCAGTACCAGCTGCCGCGGGCATCGATATCGAAGGTGCGCTGCCATTCCTCGTCGTCGAGTTCCAGCAGGGTGCCGATGCTGGCGCGCACGCCGGCGTTGTTGACGAGGATATCGATCTGGCCGAAGCGGGCGAGCGTCTGTTGCGTCAGGTGATCGACGGCCGCCGCGTCGCTGACGTCGGTCGGGACGACGTGGACATCGCCGCCGGCCCCCTGAATCTCGTCGGCCGTCTCCTGCAGGGTGCTTTCCGTGCGGCCGCAGATGGCGACGCGGGCGCCCTCGGCTGCGAAGAGAATGGCGATTGCCTTGCCGATGCCGGTGCCGCCGCCGGTGACGATGGCGACCTTGTCTGCGAGTCGTCCTGTCATATTCGCCTCACCCTCCTGATTCTCGCGCGGCGGCGCTAGTGCCACCACTGAAACTCCGGGTCGTCGATGTCTTCGAGCACGCTTCGATACACCAAAATAAGGATATTGAGAGGGTCGACTGCTTCAAGTGCTTCAATTTGGGCAGTCAGGCAGGCCTTTTCCCCTTCGTAGCCGCCAGGCTGCAACCCGGTTTCATAGCGGTGCACATGGCAGGCTTCATGAACCATCCCGCCGGCCATGTTAAGTGCGGCATTTTTGCCGGAGGTGAAATCAAAATTTCTCTGGAGCACGGAAAATGTTCTTGTTTGCAAACTCACGAACGAATTAATCCTCCCCGCATCCGGTATGAGTCTGATCTTGTCCAGTCCGCTGGTCACGTACGCATACCACTCCGGAGATCTGTTCTTCAGCAAGGCAAGTGCTGCTTCCACCCGGAAAACAAAATGCTCTGGCCCATCTATTGCCACCGCACTTGTGGGCTGCAGTGATGTTGACTGCTTGGTTTGTTCAGGCACGGTACATTGACCCTTCTGGAAGGCCCAGTAGCCGCTGACCCATTCGGCGTCGACCGTGCATTGCCGGTTGACGAAACAGCAGTTGTCGATTTGCGACTGCGGGAGTGGCTGACCACCCTCGCCGCCGGTAAGGTGGGAATGGCTGACCCAGTTCGCCATCCACAGGGTGTTTCCGTTTCTGTCGATCTTCAGCCAGCGGTTGAACTGGCCGACGACCTGCAGGATGGTGCCCGACGGCACGGTTTCCACCACCGCGCCCTCGAGACTGTAAGTATCGCGCAGATTGATATTGGCTCCGGCGCGGATCTGGTATTCCTGCGCTGCTGCCGCGCCGCAAAAGATTAACAGCGCCAGCAGGACGGCGGGCAGCGGGGTTTTCACAGACAGTCCCCTGGAGAGATGCAAGACCTTCCCTTGCGAGAGAAGGGTCTGGTGAAGTCGGCAACTATTCTGTTGGATGCTTCCGGCGCCATCAACCCGCCAGGCCCGCGCGAACGTCGCCGAGGGCCTGCATCAGCGCGCCCGTCATGAATCCCAGGTCGAGACCGATGGAGACCAGCTGGCTGCCCTTGTTCGCCCAGGCGAGCACGGTCTCGACCGGCGCGTCGGAGGGCAGCGGTACGCCGATGGGGATGTTCTTCGCCACGGCGACCTCGATCACGCGCTCCATCGCCTGAATCACGTCAGGGTGGTCGGGCGTCTCCAGCAGACCCATTGAGCCCGACAGGTCCATCGGTCCGAGGAAGGCGAAGTCAATGCCCTCCACGTCGAAAATGTTCTCGATGTCCTCCACCGCGCGGATGTGCTCGATCTGGATGCCGGCGAGGATGACACTGTTGGCGAGGCGCACGTAGTCGTCCATCCTGCGGCCGTAGTAGCTGGCGCGGCGCGGCCCGAAGCCGCGGATCCCCTGCGGCGGGTAGCGGCAGGCGGCGACGGCCCGCTGCGCTTCCTCCACCGAAGCGACCTGCGGCACCAGTACGCCGCCGAAGCCCATGTCAAGGCAGGTCTTGATGAGCACCTGGTCGTTCCAGCCGACGCGCACCAGCGAGACGGCCGACGTGCCCTCGTAGGCCATGAGGATGCTGGCCAGACTTTCCGGCGAGAATGGCGCGTGCTCGGTATCCACCAGCACCCAGTCCAGGCCGGACCCGGCCATAACCTCGGTCACGGCCGGGTCGTTGAGCGTCACCCAGGCGCCGGGGGCCGGCTCGCCGGCAGCGAGTTTCTGGCGCAGCGCGATGCCGTTCTCAAGCAGGGACACGGCCGCCTACCAGGTGTAACTGTTGGACGGGATGAAGACTTCCCGCTCGCTGACCTCGCCGCTGGCGGGTCGGTCGAAGAGCGGGTAGGTGGTGCCGCGCGGATGGATGGCGACCACGTTCGCGCCGCGCATGTCCAGGCGGTAGGGAATCTCGCCGATGACGCGATGCAACCTGCGCTCCAGCACCGGGAAGCGGATGTCAACGACGTCGCCGGGATTGAGCCCCTCGAGGCAGACCATGGGGCCATCAAGGCTGAAGTCGGCGGCTTCACCGTTGACCGTGGCCGTAACCGCCCCCAGGTCGATCCACTCGGACATGCGCACGTAGACTTTTGGCGCGTCCTTGATGGTCAGTTGCACGCGGCCGTCGGCCGGCAGCCAGCTGGCCACGTCCAGCCAGGGCGAGGCGCGGTTGAGCAGGAAGTTGACGGTCGTGCTGCCGTCCTCGCAGCGTTGCACGGCAGCGTCCCAGACACAGTAGAGCGTGCGCGCGCCGTTGGCGGTGCAGCAGTGCATGATGCCCTTGCGGGTCAGCTTGTATTCGCCGTCCTCGTTCCATTGCCGCTCGAAGCCCTCGTTGGCGCGCATCCAGCCGAGGAAGGAACCGACCGAGCGCTCCAGCACGTTGTCGGTATCCGGGTAGGGCGTGTCATATTCGCCCTCGACGAAGCAGTCATGCGGGATGTCGTTGATGAATTCGGCATCCAGCACCTGGCCCTCGGCATACATGTTGCGCACCCAGCGGTCGACGTCGTCGATGTAAGCGCCGCCGCCAAAGCCCTCGCGGGTCAGCGTCAGCGCCAGCCAGACCATGTCGGCGATCTCGCAGATCTCGACCGTGTTGCCCTGGCGCTCCAGGTAAAGCTCGGCGCCCGGCATGATTTCCGCGTAGAAGCCGATCAGGGGATCGCCCATTTCGCGCGCCCAGCGGTAACAGGCGTCGACGCGCTCCAGCACCTCGCGGTCCTGGGCGGCCACGCCGTACTCGCAGACGGCCATCAGGGAATAGAGGCCGTGGTGGAAATGGTAGAAGTCGTAGTGGCCGTCCTCGTGCTTGAAGATGCGCTTCAGGGCCCAGCGCGCCAGACCGCGAGAGAGTTCCAGCGCGGGCTCGTAGCCGGTGAGGCGATAGAGCAGCGCGGAGCCGTGGCCCGAGGAGCCGACCGAGTAGATCAGGCTCAGATCCCAGTCGTATTTGTCGCCCAGGGAGCCATCGGGGATGGGGCCACTGGGCTCTTCGGCGTCGGCCGGCGGCGAGGCGCCCTTTGGCCAGCGGCCGCGCCAGAAGAAGCGATAGTCCTCGCGCTCGACGGAGAGTTCGAGCAGGCGGTCGACCTTGCGTTTGGCCGTCTCGAACCAGATCGGATCGTCATCGACCTGGCCGATGAAGCAGAGCGCCAGGATCAGGCGCCCCTCGCCCCAGATTTCGGCGAAGGGCCGCAGCGCCTCGTCCAGCTCGGGCAGGGTGTCCTCCGGGGTGTAGGTGAGGCCGTCCTCGCCCAGCAGTTCCAGCTGGTTGCGCAACACGTTGAAGTCAATGTCGATGTTCTGGTCGCTGCCGGAGACGGTGCGGCAGACCGTCAACGCCTCCAGGAACTTGGCGGGGATGTTGAGATAGGCGTCGGTCAGGTGGTTGATCCAGATGACCGGCGGTCGGTGGGCGATGCTGACGTCGAATTGCAGGGCCCAGCGCTCTTCCGGCACAAAGGCGTTGGTGAGGGCGTTGATGGCCAGTCCCATCCGGTCGGCCAGGTTGAGAGTATCGGGGACGCTGGCGGTATAGCGCTCGCCCTCGAGGCAGCGCTGCATGGGGTTGTGCTCAAGCATTTTTAATCGCCCTCCCGGACGTTGTGAAGCCTTGTGAAAAACTTGCGCGGCAAAAAAGGGAACGTGACGCGACCGTCCATGGTGCCTGCCCGGACGCCGTGAATCTGTATGGGGAATTGACGGCGAAACAGCTGCCGGAACGGGACAAGGCCGCCTCCGGAGCGCGCCGCGTCAGTAGCTGACCCGGCGGCGCGAGAAGAACCAGAACTGGATCAGACCCAGGGCCAGCATGACGAAGAACCACACCACCGCGACGGAGGCGGCGTAGCCCTGTTTGAAGTTCTGAAAGCCTTGCTGGTAGATCAGCCATATGACGGTGGAGGTGCTGCCGGCCGGGCCGCCCTTGTCTTCATGCGAGACCTGGCCGCCGGTCATGATGTAGACCGGCTCGAACATCATCAGGCCGCCGAAGGTGAGGATCACCACCACGAAGGCGATGGAGGGCATCAACAGGGGCACGGTGATCTTGCGCAGGCGTTGCCAGGCGCTGGCGCCGTCGATGGCGGCGGCCTCGTAGAACATGTCGGGGATGGTCTGCATGCCGGCCAGCAGGAGCAACATGGCGTAGCCGATGCCGCCCCAGACGGCCACCAGGGCCAGCGAGAGCAGCGAGGTCTCCGCCGAGAGCAGCCAGCGGCTGGTGGGCAGACCGAAGACGTGCAGGATGCCATTCAGGACGCCGTTGCTGGTGGGCGCCAGCAGCGTTTTCCAGAAGGTGGCGGCGGCCGCGAGGGGCACGATGTGCGGCAGGAAGAAGAGCGAGACCAGCACGGTGCGCGTGGTGACGTTCTTGAAGCTGTTCAGCACCGCGGCCAGCAGCAGGCCCAGTATGGTCGTCGCCGGCACCACCATGAGAACGTAACGCAGGGTGACGCCGATGGCGTTGTTGAAGGCCCGGTCCTGCATCAGGCGCTGGAACTGCATGTCGCCCACCCAGATGCGACGCAGGGTCAGGCCGCGATGGAAGGACATACTGAACTGGTCGAGGATGGGATACCAGAGCATGATGCCGTAGAAAATGAAGACGACGACGATGACCAGCAGCGCCAGTCGCGACTTCGGCAACAGGCCGCTCAGGCGCAGGCGCCCCGCTCGCGGCAGGCCGCGTGATTTGGCTGTCAGGGCAGTCATGTCAGGGTCCCTCCCGCTTGTCGTCTGCGACCGGCCCCGCCCCTGTCAGGGACAGGACCGGCCGCGAGGGAAACTCGTTGCAGCGCAGGCTGCAGGCGGCTAGCGCACCTGGGCCATCATGGCCTGCTCTTCGGTCAGGTAACTGGCGTGTACGTTGTCCCACCAGTCCTCTGCCGGGATCAGGCCGTCGGTCCATTCCGGATGCGCCACGTAGTCGGCCCGCGTGAGGATCGTGCCAGGCAGGCTGTCGGAGAAGGCCAGGATCGAATCGGCCTCCTGCTGCAGTTCCTGGAGTACCTGACGCACGGGCTCGTTGTTGTCGTAGCAACGGCTCCACGCGGTGTTGGTGGCGGTCCACATCTCCGGGCTCCAGTAGCCGGGTGAGACCGAGTTGCCGGGCTGGTGCTTCTCGAAGGCGCCCGCCCAGTGCGGGTTGTCGGCGGTGATGGGGTCCATACCCACGGCCTCGAGACGGCCGGGCAGGTAGTTGAGGGCCACGGCGTTGGCGTGGGTCCACTCGACGGAGTAGAGCGCTTTCCACAGCTCCCAGGCGGCGGCGAGGCCCTCGCCGCTCTGGCCGGAGGTGTTGCCCCAGCCAAGGTGGACTTCCTTCCAGCCGTAGGGCGGGCCGCCGTTGGGCGTCGGATGGGTCATGACGCCCCAGTTGATCTCCGGATAGTCGCGGCGCAGCACGAAGCCGACCCAGAGCTGCTGCGACAGGAAGTAGGCGTTGCCGGTGTAGAACTTGTCCAGTGCGCTCAGGCCAAAACGGGCGTCCAGTTTGAAGTCATCGAACATGGAGAGCGTGATCTGCCACGCCTCCTCCCATTCGTCGCTGTCGAAGCCGGAACGCCGGTCTTCCTCCCACCAGAAGCCGCCGAGGTTGTCGACCAGCGCGGTGTAGAGGTCGAAGGTCGTGCCGCCCGCCAGCGGCCAGGCCGAGAGCGTGGGCTCTTCGGCGTCGTCCGGCCAGACGGTCAGTTCCTTGACGAAGGGGATCATGTCGGAGATCTTGCTGGGCAGTTCGGTATGGTCGATGCCCTGGGCCTCAAGCAGATCGATGTTGTAGAAGACGCCGCGTTCCCACCAGCCCCAGGGCAGGATGTAGATCGCGCCGTCGATACTCAGGAAGTCGTTGGCGAAGCTGCCGAAGGAGCCCACCACGTCGATCAGATCTTCCGGCATCGCGTTGATGGCCATCAGATCCAGCATCGGTGGCACCCAGGTCTGGTCCACGTTGCTGATGTCGGGCGGGTTGCCGGCGGCGACCGAGGCCGTCAGACGGGTGAAGGTATCGCCCGTGGAGTCGATCGTCTCGACCGTGACGTTGCCCGGCAACATCTCCGGCAGCAGGTTGTCGTAGAAGTTGCCAAGGGCGTCAATGCCCATGGGCCCGCGGGTATCGAAGGGCGGGCGCCAGAAGGTGAGGGTGATCTCGTCCTGGGTCGCCACAGGCAGGCTGGCGGCGAGGCCGACGGACGCGGCCGCGCCGCTGCCGACCAGCTTGAGCATGTCGCGGCGGCTGAGCTTTTGGCTTGTCTCGTTCATTCCATAACCTCCATATCAGAAGAATGTTCGTCCCAGCAGATTTGCCTGTGTTTCCTCCTCTCGCGCCCTTTATTTGAATCCTGTCATTCCCAAGCCGGCGGTGATGTAACGCTGGCCGAGCAGGAAGACGATGAGCATCGGGAAAATGACGAGCAGCGCGCCTGCCGAAAGCACGCCCGGGTTGACGCCGTAGCCGAAGGAGCGCGAGGCCAGCCAGACGCTGGCGACCTGCATCTCCCTGGAACTGGTGGCCACAAGCGGCCACAGGAACTCGCCGAAGAGACCCATGAAGATCAGGATGGCGAGCGTGATCGTCTGCGGCCGCACGACCGGCAGGGCGATCTGCCAGAAGGAGCGCAGGAAGCCGGCGCCGTCGACCCTGGCCGCGTCGAGCAGTTCGTCCGGCACGGCCAGCATCGCCTGGCGCATCAGAAAGACCCCGAAGGCGTAGACGATCCTTGGCAGCAGCAACCCCTGGAAGGTATCCAGCATCGGAATCCCGGTGATGTTGGTGATGCGCTGCAGCAGGGTCACCATGGTGACGATGTAGGAGGCCAGCGGCATCAGCGAGGAGGCGACGATGGTCCAGAAGAGGATGTCGCCCAGGGTGGAACGATGCTTGACGACCACGTAGCCGATCAGCGCGCTGACGACGACCGCCAGCAGGGTGCCGAGACCGGCGTAGAACAGGCCGTTGGCCATGGCGCGCGGCGCGCCTTCATTGATCACAAACTCGAAGTGTTCCAGCGAGAAGCTCTGCGGAATGAAGGTCAGCGGTACGCGATTGGCTTCGCCGGCATCCTTGATGCTGGTCGTCAGCAGGAAGTAAAAGGGCAGGAAGGAAAAGAGCCCCAGGATGAAGAGCGCGATGAAAAGCAGGATGCGCGTACCGCCGCCCTGCCTTTCTCCGGCCCAGGTCGAGGCGACGATCTCATCCGGGGGCGTCAAAACATCCTGACTGGCCATAAGCAAATCCGTTCCCTAACAATAATTCCGTACTTGCCCGGGGATTGTACCCCGTCCTGCCCGCATGCATCAAAATCTACACGCGTAGAACGGCACCATTGTAACCTGCCCCCTGTGCCTGTCAAATATTGCCCCCGGCCCCCTGCGTTCGCCGCCTGCGACAAAGGCTGTGCGACGGCGCGCGTCCGGTTGACACGGCCCGGTCGGGCAAGTACACTCTCCGCCTGAATCTACGGGCGTAGACCGCCGTTGCCGGGGGCCGGAAAGGGCGATTTTGGCCGGAAAAGTCACGCGGGACGACGTCGCCAGGCTGGCCGGCGTCTCCACCGCCACCGTGTCCTACGTCGTCAACAACGGGCCGCGCCCCGTCGCCAGACGCACGCAGCAGAACGTGCTGGAGGCGATCGAGAAGCTGGGCTACGAGCCCGACGGCGTGGCCCGCAGCCTGGTCACGCGACGCACGCGCAGCATCGGCTTTATCGTACCGGACATTCTGAACCCGGCGCACACCGCCATCACCCGCGCGCTGGGCGATGCCCTCTGGAACGCGGACTACAGCCTGACCCTGGGCAACAGCGATGAGAACCCCGAACGGGAGCTGGCCTATCTGCGCGCCTTCCGCGGCAAGGGCGTGGACGGCGTCGCCCTGACGCCCGGCGGCGGCAATCCGGGCGCGCTCTTTGCCCTGCACGAGAGCGGCCGCCCTCTGGTGCTGCTCGACCGCCAGATTGAGGGGTTGCCGGCGAACTGCGTGCTCTTCGAGAATCGCGGCGGCACGCGCGCGGCCGTTGAGCATCTCATCGAACTGGGCCATCGTCGTATCGGCCTGATCAACCTGCCCGCCGCCCTGACGCCGGGCCGTGAGCGCCGCGACGGATATCTGGACGCCCTGGCCGCCGCCGGCCTGCGCCGCGACCCTGCGCTCATCCGTGAAGGCGGCTTCAAGGGCGGGGGCGACAACCCCGGCCGGCGTCTGGAAGGGCGTCTGCTGGCCGCCGACCTGCTCGACCGGCGCGATCCTCCCACGGCGCTCTTCGTCAGCAACAACCGCCTGATGCGCGGCGTGCTGCACCTGGTGCGCGAACGCGGCCTGCGCGTCCCCGCCGACCTGGCGCTGGCGACCTTCGACGACATGGAATACTACGAGGACGTCACGCCCTCCATCACGGCGGTGGATACCTCGCTGCAGGAATTCGGCCGGCAGGTCGCCTGGCTCTTGCTCGACCAGATCGAACAGAGGCAGAACGGCCGCGAGCCACGCGTCATTCGCGTCCCCTTCCGGCTGAATATCCGCGAATCGACGCGCGGGACCTGAAGGCAGGCCCCGCCCCTTTTGTAGTATCGGCTGCCGCATCCGGCAGGCCAGGGAGGAGAGACCATGCCCGGGAAGATCCGACTGGCGCTGGCAGGCGTGGGCAACTGCGCCAGCGCGCTTTTGCAGGGCCTCGCCTGGTACGCGCAGAACGATACGGACATCGGCCTGACGCAGCGGGTGCTCGGCGGCTACGACGTCTGCGACATTACGCCCGTGCTGGCCTTCGACGTCAGCGCGCACAAGGTCGGGCGCGACCTGGCGGAGGCCATCATGGCGCCGCCCAACTGCGCCTGGAGGGTGCCGGAGGTGTGCGTCGGGGAAACGGGCGTGGAAGTCCTCCCCGGCCCGGTCGCGGACGGCATGCCGCCGCACCTGGCGAAATATGCGCCGCTGTCGGACGCACCGCCGGTGGACATCGTGCAGGCGCTGCGCGATTCCGGCGCGGAAGTGCTGCTCAACATGCTGCCGACCGGCTCGACGAGGGCGTCGCGCCTGTATGCGCAGGCGGCGCTGGAGGCGGGCGTGGCCTTCGTCAACGGCATGCCGGAACTGATCGTCTGCGACGAGGCCTTCGCGCGTGAGGCAGCAGAGAGCGGCGTGCCGGTGGTGGGCGACGACGTGAAGAGCCAGCTGGGCGGCACGATCCTGCACCGCGCCATGGTGGAGGCGATGCAGGCGCGCGGCATCCACATCCGCCGGACCTACCAGCTCAACTACGCCGGCAACACCGATTTCGACAACCTCGTCAATCGCGGTGAGAGCAAGGAACAGACCAAACGCGAGGCCGTCGAGACGCTCATCCCCTACGAGACCGGCGTCTCGGCCGGCTTCGCCCACGTGCCGGTGATGGGCGACCGCAAGACCACGCGCTTCTACTTCGACGTGGTCAATTTCAGCGGCGCACCGCTGCACGTCGACGCGACGCTGGAAGTCGAGGACAGCGCCAACTTCGGCGGCACGGTCGTCGATGCCATTCGCTGCTGCCGCGTCGCGCTGGACCGCGGCGTGGGCGGCGTGTTGCAATCGGCCTCGGCGCTGTACTGCAAGCACCCGCCGCAGCCGCTGACGGATGCGGAGGCCCTGCAGCAGGTCGACGAATTCCTGCAGGGCGAGCGCGAACGTTAGGCGCAGCATGACGGAGAACACGCCGGAGATCGTCTTCGCCGGTCATCTGGTGCAGGAGATGATCCACTTCCCGGACAGGGAACTGGGCCCGGTGCTGGGCAGCCCGGTGGCCTACGGCTCGCTGACCGCCAGCCGCCTCGGCGGGCGCGCCGGCCTGGTGTCGATCGTGGGCACGGACATGCCGCCGGATCTGCTGCAGCCGCTGCGCGCGGCCGGCGTCGATCTGACGGGCCTGCAGGTGCTGGGTGGCAACCACAGCACCCGCTCGCTACTGGTCTACGACGAGAGCGGCCACAAGCAGATTCGCTACCCGCAGCAGGCGCCGCCCGTTCTGTCGGAACACTTTCCGCCAGTCTTCCGCGCCGCGCCGGTCGTCGCCGTCGTCACCATGGACCATGACCTGCCCCTGTCGACGATTCGGCGGCTGCGGCATCTGCCGGGCGCGCTGGCGGTCGATCTGGGCGGCTATGGCGGGGCGCACTCGCGCGCACACCCCGACGCCGCGGCCCAACGGGAACCGCGCGCGCTGCCGGAATTGATCGCCTGCTTTGACATCGTGCGCGCCAGCGTGGAAGATTGCGCGCTGTTGCTGGGCGCGTCAGCCGTCGCCGATGACGCGGCGCTGCGCGCGACGCTGGCGGCCTGGCTGGCGCAGGGCCCGGCCGTCGCCATGATCACGCTGGGTGAGCGCGGCTGCCTGCTGGGAACGGCGCGTGGCATCCGGCAGATTCCCGCGCAAAAGGGCCCGGTGGTCGATACGACCGGCGCGGGGGACGCCTTTTTCAGCGCCTTTCTCCTGCACTATCTGCGCCACGACGACGCGGACGCGGCGGCGCGCTTCGCGGCGGACGCGGTGATGCCCGTGATCGGGCGCAGCGGTGGCGCGCATCTGGAGCGCTTTCCGCAGCTGGCCGACGTGGTGCTGCAGCCCGACAGCTGAGAGACGGACAGGGAGGACGCCAATGGACAAGGTCAGATTCGCCGTCATCGGCTGCGGCAGCATCGCCGAAATCGCGCACTTTCCCTCGCTGGCGCAGGAGCCGGCGGCGCAACTGGTCGCCTGCTGCGACCTCAACGCCGACACCGCGCAGAAGGCTGCGGCCAGGTGGGACGCGCAGGCCTGGTACAGCGATTACCGTCAGATGCTGGACGAGCGCCGGGACCTGGACGCGGTGATCATCGCCACGCCCAACAACGTCCACCGCAACCAGGCGGTGGCGGCGGCGCGCGCCGGGCTGCACGTCGTGGTGGAGAAGCCGTTGGCGGCCACCAACTACGAGGCCTGGGACATCGTGCGCGTCTGCCGCGAGGAGGGGGTCAAGCTGATGGTCGGCTGCGACCGCCGCTTCTGGACGCACAACCAGTGGGCGAAGCAGCTGATCGACGAGGGAGTCATCGGCGACGTGCTGATGGCGCGCGCCTCGCTGCACGAGCACTGGCACCTCTACCAGAACAACGTGGCGCATACCGCCTTCCGCCTCGACGCGGCGGTCTCCGGCGGCGCGGCGCTGACCGACACCGGCGCGCACGCCATCGACCTGCTGACCTGGCTGACCGGCAGCCGCGTGCAGCGCACCGTCGGCATCGCCAAACGCCTGGCGATGCCGGCCGACTACACGCTGAACGACGACACGGTCTGGTTGCTGCTGGAATACGAGAACGGCAGTTATGGTTGCGTCAGTTGCAACCGCTTTTCGCCGGTGGTCTCGCAGGCCACCGAGCTCTACGGCACGGAGGGCACCATCTTCACGGCGACGGACGCCACCAACCCCTTTCAGAGTTCGCCGATGGCCGTCTACAGCAACCGCGACTATTCCTTCGCGGACCTGCCGCAGATATTGAAGGACTATCGCTGGCCGCAGCACTTCTGGGTCGAGGACCACATCGACGAGTACGTACCCAAACGCTGGATGCCGATCATGCCGCCGCGGCGGCCCGGCAACTACGAGCGCATGACGACGCACTTCGTCAACTGCATCCTCAACGATAGCGAGCCGCTGGTCTCCGGCGAGGACGGCGCGCGCGCGGTGGAGGTGATGTGCGCCGTCATCAAGTCGATGGACACCGACGGCTGGGTCGAGTTGCCGCTGCCGCCGGGCGAGCGCATCGCCCCGCCGCACTATCAGCCCCTGCCATACGAGGACTAGCGAGAACTGGCGAGGACCAGGGAGAGGGAGGCCATCATGACACGCAGCCTGGTGATTGGCGGGTCCGGCTACGTGGGCCGCGAGTTGACGCGGCAACTGGGAGCGCGCGACGGCGACGAGGTGCATCTGCTGGGGCGCTCGCAGCCGGCGGAGGACCTGCCGGCGACCTGGATCGAGGCCGACGTCACGCAGCGCGAGTCGTTGCGCACGGCCCTCGAAGGCCGTGAGTACGACGTCATCTACCACCTCGCCTCGCTGCCCGGCGACACCGGCGACCCGCTGCAGATGGTCACGGCCAACCTGCTGGGGCTGACGCACGCGCTGGAGATCGCGCGCGACATGCCCGGGCTGCAACGCTTCGTGCTCTCGAGCAGCATCTCGGCCTACGAATGGTACCCGGCGACGACGTTCCGCGCGCCGGCCTACCAGCCGGTCGACGAGGAGCACCCGACGCGGCCCGAGGACATGTACTCGGTGACCAAGCGGGCCCAGGAACTGATCGCCCTGACCTTCTGGCACCAGGACCGGCTGCCGGTGACGGTGCTGCGCCTGACGGCGGTGATCGGCCCCGAGGGCAGCGGCGGCGGCCGCAGCTGGCGCGCCTTCGCCCGCATGCTGGCGGAGGGTGCCCGCGTGGAGATTCCCTTCTTCTCGATGGAGGAGATCTGCCACTTCATCGATCTGCGCGACGCGGCGCGCATGCACGTGGTGGCGGCGGAGCATCCCGGCGCGGTCGGGCAGATCTTCAACTGCTGCGGCGCGGAGTCGACCTCGGGCATGGAGTTTGCGACGGCGCTGCAGCGCCTGCGGCCGGGCATCGAGGTGGTCACCGGCTTCCCCTGGAGCATGGCCCAGGGCGACGTGATCGAATTCGACATGCGCAAGGCGCGCGACCTGCTGGACTTCGTGCCGCAATATGGCATTGGGGACACCCTGGCCCACGTGCTGGCCTGGGTGGAGGGCGGCGGCCTGGAGCGCGCGCCGGACCCCGACGAGGAAGTCAGCGACACGGGCGTCGAGGCGGGGTAGGGTCGCGCCTGCAGCAGATGATGTACGGGCGACATATCATGTCGCCCGCAAGCCCACCATGTCGCCCCCGGGCACACAATATCGCCCGCGGACACTCCCAACGGCGCGCCTTATTGCCGGAGAATCGCATTCAGGGTACGCTTCCCTGGTCTGTTCTCCGGGAGGAAGCGCTTGTCTGAAAATGGCAGTGCGCTGCTGCAGGTCGAGGAAGTCTCGAAGTCCTTCGGCGGCGTGCAGGCCCTGCGCAGCGGCTCCTTCGAATTGTCGCGCGGCGAGATCATCGCCATTGTCGGCGCGAACGGCGCCGGCAAGTCCACCCTGATCAAGATCGTCGCCGGCGTCTACCGCCCGGACAGCGGGCGCATGCTCGTGCGCGGCGAGCCGGTCGCTCCGCGCGATCACAACGTCGGGCACATGCGCCACCTGGGGATCGAGGTGGTCTACCAGGACCTGGCCATCGTGCCCAACATGAACGCGCCCTACAATCTTTTTCTCGGGCGCATCCCGAAGCGTTTCGGCATCTTCGTGGACGAGAACGCCATGCGCCGGAAGACGCGCGAAATCTTGGATGACCTGAAAGTCAAGACCGTACAATCACTGCGAGAGCCCATCTCGGCGATGTCCGGCGGGCAGCAGCAGAGCGTAGCGATTGGCCGCGCCATCGCCTGGGGCCGCGAGATCGTCATCCTCGACGAGCCGACGGCCGCCCTCGGGCCGACCGAGACCGGCGAGGTCGAGCGGCTCATGCACGAGATCCGTGACCGGGGTACGGCCGTCATCCTCATCAGCCACAATCTGGAGCAGGTCTTTCGCCTGGCGGACCGCATCCTGGTCGTCCACCACGGCCTGACCACGCCCGCCTTCCCCAGGTCCGGCGTGACCAGCGAGCAACTGGTGCGGGCAATCACCCTGGGAGAACAGGTCGCTTGAGCGGGCCGGAGCCGGGCCCCGGGCCGGACGCATCGGGGGAGGCGCGCGCCGGTCGCAGCGAGATGTTGCGCAACAACGTGCCCTACATCGCCATCGTGCTGGTGGTGCTCCTGTTCACCATCGTCAGCGGCGACCGTTTCCTCTCCGTGCGCAACTGGACCTTCATCGCGCAGCAGACGCCGGTGCTCTTGTTGCTGGCCTACGCCCAGTTGATCGTGGTCACGACCGGCTCGATTGACATCTCCGTCGGCTCGAGCCTGGGGTTCAGCATGTACATGGCCGTGTTGGGCATGGTCTGGCTGGGGCCTGCAGGCATCGTCTGCGGCATCCTCGCCGCCACGCTGATCGGTTTCGTCAACGGGAGCATATTCTCGCTGCTGAAAATCTCGTCCTTCGTCACCACCCTGGCCATGTTGATCATCGTGCGCGCCCTGCTGAACATCATCTCCGACGGGGGTTCGATTTACGTCACCGAGCAGGCCGCCACCGGCACCTACGTCGATTCGGTGGCGGCGCCCTGGCTGCTGGCGCTGGGGCGTTTCCCGAACATCCTCATCTTCGCCCTGGTCGTCACCGCCCTGATGTGGGTCTTCTACGAGAAGACGCTGTTCGGCCAGCAACTGAAAGCGCTGGGCGGCAGCGAGCGGGTCCTCTCCCTCTTCGGCGTATCCGTCACCTGGTTCAAGATCCAGGTCTTCGTGGCCGCGGGCTTCATGGTGGGTCTGGCCTCGCTGATCAGCCTCGGCCGTTCCGGCGCCGGCACCCCGCGCGCCGGTGAGCAATTTGAGCTGGACGCGATCGCCGCGGTCGCCCTGGGCGGCACGCCCCTCACCGGCGGTCATGGCAGCGTGCTGCGCACCGTGGTCGGCGCGCTGACCCTGACGGTAGTCGCCAATGGCCTGACCATCGCCGGCGTCGATCCCTCGTGGAGCCGGGTGGCCCGCGGCGTGCTGTTGATCATCGCCATCGCCATCTCGCTGAACCGCCGCCGCATCGGCGTAGTCAAGTGATTACCTGCGACTGTCAGGTGGACAAGGAGGCGCCTGTGCCCTGATGCCCATGCACGGCCCGGTCCGGTCTGCGGCCGGGGAAAGACACAGATAAAGGAGTTGGGAATGAAACGCGCAATTATCTTGCTGGGTCTGCTTGTGATGCTGACGGGCGTCGCTGTGACGGCGCAGGACATGGTCGAGCCGCGCATGGACCTGGTCATCGCCGACCTCGGCCAGCCGGAGACCAACCCCTGGGTGATCAACCGGCACCGCTTCGAGCGTTGTGTGGCCGAATCGCTGGGCGTGACGCTGGACGAGTTTGACGACGAGAATTCCGAAGAGAAGCACGTCAGCCAGGCGGAGTCCATCATCGCGCGCCAGCCGGACGGGCTGATCTTCAACCCCCTGACCTCGCCGGCCGGCATTCAGGTGGCGCGTCTGCTGGAGGAGAACGCGATCCCCGGCGTGGCGGTCGGGCGTCTGGTCGTCAGCAACTACGACATGGACTATGAGGGCGAGCACTTCATCGCCCAGGTGACGCAGAACAACGATACCTGGGGCCAGGCCATCGGTCAGGCCACGGTCGACGCCGGCCACAAGAAGGTCGCGATGATCTGGAACCAGAAGGGCGTCACCAGCGCCGAGGAGATCTGGAATGGCGTGCTGAGCGTCCTCGATCAGCATGAGGACATCGAGTTGATCGCGGAAGCCTGGGACCGTCTGAACCGCGAGAACGGCATTCTCTATGCCGAGCAGTTCATCGCGCGCTTCCAGCCTGGCGAGATCGACGCCATCATCGTGCTGGGCGCGGTCGCCGGCCTAGGCAGCCAGTTCGCTGTCGAGCAGGCCGGGCGTGAAGACATCTCCATCATCACCACGGACATCGACGAGCAGGTCGCGCAGTTCATCAGCGAGGGCAAGCTGGGCTTCAGCATCGGCGGCCACTGGATGGTCGGCGGCTTCGGCCTGATTCAGCTCTACGACTACCTGCACGGCTTCCCGGTCGAGAACACCCAGCCGCTCTTCAGCCTGATCCCGGTCGACGCCAGCAACATCGACACCTACGCGGAGGGGCTGCTGCAGGGCTGCATCCTCAATGACGAGCAGGTGAAGAACCTCTCTCGGGTCCATAATCCGGATGCCGATCTGCCCGGCTTCATCGACGAGTTCTCGAAGAACTGGGAGGAATTCGTCACGGCCGACATGATGGACGAGGATATGGAAGAAGAGATGGAAGAGGAAATGGAAGAAGAGGAATCAGAAGGGGACGGGTAGGCCTCGGGCGACCCGTAGCGTAGTCACAACGCAGGGGGTTCGGGGCTGCAGTCGTTCAGCAGCCCCGAACCGACCTGTAACCGGGAGAGACCTCGACGCCGACAGGCAGGGGACAGCAGGGAGGACGGGATGAGACTGTTCGGGTATGCGCCGCAGAACGGCGCCGCTGCCGGGGATACCATGCCCTTCTGGCACGAGGGTCGCTGGCATTTATTCTTCTCGCAGCCGCCCCGCGGCGCCTGGGATTACGTCGAGCGGGCGCGCGTCTCGACCGCGCACCTGGTCTCCGACGACCTGGTGCACTGGGAGGTCCTGCCCGACAGCTTCGGCCCCGGTCCCGACGGCAGTTGCGATGGCAACGGCATCTGGACCGGTTCGGTCATCGAGCACGAGGGCGTCTTCCACTTCTTCTACACCGGCTACAACCGCCACGCGGACTCGCCGCAGAGCATCTGCAAGGCCGTCAGCACGGACCTCATCCACTGGGAGAAAGTGGCCGACAATCCGCTCTTCGGGCCCGACCCGCGCTGGTACGAGACCGTGGACTGGCGCGATCCCTTCGTCTATCGCGACGAGGAGCAGGGCTGCTTCATGATGCTGATCTCCGCGCGGCTGAAGGACGGCCCACTTTACCGGCGCGGCTGTGTTGCGCTGGCCGCCTCGCAGGACCTGGACGAATGGGAAGTGCGCGCCCCGCTCACCGCCCCCCTGCTGACCCACTGCCCGGAATGTCCGGAGCTTTTTCAGCTGGGCGACTGGTGGTATCTGGTGCGCTCCCGCTATGACGGCCAGGCGCAGACCTTCTACCGCGTCGCGCCGACGCCGCAGGGGCCCTGGCGCGCGCGCCGCCTCGACACCCTGGACGGGCGCCGCTTCTACGCCGCGAAGTCCGCCGGCGATGGCGCGCGCCGCTTCAGCTTCGCCTGGATCCCCTATCGCAAGCACCACGAGGCCCGCGGCGACTGGGTCTGGGGCGGGCAACTGGGTTCGCCGCATGAATTGCTGTCGCTGGCGGACGGCACCCTGATCACGCGCCTGCCGCCGGAAGTGGCCGCCAGTTACGGCGAGTCGCTCGCCTGGGACGCAGGCGGGCGGCGTGGCGACTGGCGGCGCGAGGGCGCGGACCTCGTCTGCGACGCGGGCGACAGTTACGCTTGGTGCGCGCTGGACGTCGATCCGGGCGACGAAGTGCTGCTGGACACGACCATCGAGATTGCGGCCGGCACGACCTCCGCCGGCGTACTGCTGGAGACGCAGGGCGCGGAACTGGAGTCGGGTTATTCCCTCGCGATCGAGCCGCTGCAGGGGCGCGCGGTGCTTGACCGCTGGCCCACGCCCATGGACCCGCTGTGGGACAGCCTGGTGCTGGGCGAGCGCCACGGCGTGCAGGTGCGCCAGGAGATCGACGCGCCGCTGGTCGTGCGCCCGCTGGCTTTCACGCCGGAGGATGGGCGCTACCGGCTGCAGCTGCTGCGCAAGGGCGGGCTGGTCGAGTGTTACGTCGCGGAGCAGGTGGTGGCCAGCTACCGTATCTACGAGCGCGGCGACTGCGCCTTCGGCCTCTTCGTGCAGGAGGGTGCCGCGCGCTTCGTGGAGCCGCGCTTCCTGCGCTGAGGGGCGGGCGTGGGCCTTGGGCAGGCCGAACCGGAAATGCCACAATGCGTCCTTGGAAAACAGGAGGCGCGGCAATGAACAACAATCTTGTTGAGAGTGTCATGGCAGAGATGAAGGAGAGCGCACTCTACCGTGCGGAGGATGGGGACAGCGTACGGGCCATCCTGAACGACGCGCTCGAGAAAGACGAGCGCGAAATGCACGACGCCATGTTCTCAATCATTATGCGCAACAGTACGAAGGAACGACTCGCGCACGGGGTGGTGTTCTGGCTGTGTGAGCGGGCGAAAGAGTACGCTTGAGCACGAGCAAGTACCTGCTACACGGACGATTCTTCACTTGTCCTTCCCCACACATCAATAGAAAAGACATGAACCTCAACAAGCGGTTTTGAGGTTGCTCACGTGTGGACAGGATCCGTTTGATCCTAGCGAAACGCTCTAGGCAGAAACACAAACAATGCTTGACAGCAAAAAATTAAGCAACACAGAAACAGATCAACAATTTAGATCCTTGACACAGATTGCACAATTCGTTAAAAACATGTAGTGTCAAGACAATGAGGACATAGACATGGCCTATGAAATCCATCTGTTGCCGGGACAGTCCATCAATAATTTTGGCCGCGGCGAAGAATTGGAGACCTTCGTCGGTACGTTGAAGGCGGGAGAACTCGTGAAGCGCTGCCAGATCCCGCACAGGGACTACGACCGCGACATCGGCTACCAGCGTAATGCCACCAAGAACCGAGTCAATTTGTTGTCCAACAGCCTGCTTGCGGGCGAAAGGGGCGAACGTATGGTGGATCTTCCTACTGCCCTACTCCTGAGTGTACGCGACAGTACTCCACGTCCAAAACTCGATTCAACCGGACGATATGTTCTGACCTTGCCAGAAAATGGCTCCAAGCCATTCTATGTGGTCGATGGACAACATCGTGTTGAAGCTTTACAGAAAGTCATTGGGGAAGAGGGCAACGGGTTCTGGTCCAACTACAGGATTCCAGCGGTCATATTTTTCGGTGCTGACGAAGCTGTGGAAATGATTCATTTTCATACCGTCAACTCCAACGCGAAGAGCATAAAGGCGGATTTGGACATGGATCTACTGGAAAGGCGAGCCAGAGGAGACAAAAGATTCCTGGACACTCTGCCTCGAAAACAGGAGTGGAAGGTTCACGCGCAGAGAATCACAGATCAAGTCGCCAAGCGAGGCGTTTGGGTTGACAGGGTACGCTTTTCCAATCAGCCCAAGGGAGCCACAGTAATCACCTCAAACTCTTTCGCTTCCTCACTGAAGCCAGCCCTTGATCAGGTCATTTTCTCTATCCACTCGCTAGATGATCGAGTGAGAATTGTCGACGCTTACTGGCGCGGCGTTGAGAAAGTGTTGCCTGAGTGCTTCCGTGCACCGAGGCGTTACAACATACAGAAGACGGTCGGAGCTTTCGTTTTGCACGACCTCTTGTCTCTTGTCTTGCAACAGGCAAAAGATGTCGGTGACTCAATCTACCATCCGGACACTTACGCCGGCATCTTCTGCAAAATGTTGCAGGAATTCCGCGACGTAAATCTTTTGGGTGAGGCCGCTGTCGGATCTGATTTCTGGAAAGCTGGAAACGAAGGAGCCGCGGGCGTTTACAGCAGTGGTTCCGGTCGTCAACGACTGGCGCAACGGATGGGGAAAGTCCTGCAAGAGGAATGGCGGCAGCAGTAAGAAAACCGCTTCGTAATACTGGCCGAGGATAACTCCTCAAAGGACGGGGCCCGGTGCTTGGCACCGGGCCCGCGAATGACCCTGGAAGGACTCGAACCTTCAACAAATTGACCAGGAGTCAACTGCCCTACCAATTGAGCTGCTGGAGACGCAGGGCGCGGATGCCCAGGCAGCGGGCCCGCGTTGTGTCCACAGTTTGAACTCAGAGAAAGCGGGTCTGCATCTCGTCGGGAATGGCCTTGCCGGTGAAGGGGTCGGCGAGGTCGGGTAATTGCGGCATGTGCTCCGCGAAGTAGTCCTCGATGGACCAGAGTTGCGCCCGCGGGTACGTAGACGCGCCCAGGGTGAGCGAACCGGCACTGGCCAACACAGCACGAGCGTTTTGAAGTTGTCGGCCCGTAAGTCCCCGCAGAGTAATGAAGACACCGAGAGCGGCCTTCTCGCTTTCCAGGGTGTGCATAAAGTCGCGCAGTTGACTGGCGTTGAAGGACCCTCCCTTTACCTGGGCAAGGATACGGTCCTTGTATTCCAGGGGTTTCAGAATCAGGGTTCCGCGACCATCTACTCCGCCGTCGCCGGTCTGTCGACTGTTGGGCGCGAGACCGGGGATGCGGGAAATGGCCCACTTTTCAAAATCAAAGGGCTTTTCCCGAGCCAGTTTCGAGGCGCCTTCCATGTCGACAGGGATACCCATGACCTGGATCGGAAAGCCCTGAAAACGGACTCTCACAATCAGTTCAATGGCAAATGGAGAAACATCTATTCCCATCCAGTGAAGTCCGAGTTCATGCGCCGCAGCGATGGTCGTGCCACAGCCGCAGAAAGGATCCAGAACTACATCCCCTTCTTTGGCAGCGGCGCGCAGGATGCGCTCAAGCAAGGCGACCGGTTTCTGCGTTGGATAACCGATGCGTTCCTTGCCGCGGGCCGGGCCGATATCGTCCCAGAGATCCTGCATGGGAACACCGTGGGCATCCGCCAGATACTTTTTGTAGTACCAGGGGCCTTTGGGGGTCAATTGTACGAGCAAATCTGACCCGTGCATTTGCTCCATATTTTTTGGACTGAAGCGCCATGCCCGCGTGATTCCCCTGAAGGTGTATGGGCGATTTCCTCCGGTCTCGTTTGTGCAGGGAAGCAGGCGATACTTGCCCTTCGCATCGACATATTTGTAGTGAGATTTGACGTAGGCCTCGTCATACGGAAGATACAGTTCGTTGTAAGGCGTCTCCTCCGACCGCGCATACCAGAAAATGGTGTCGTGAATGCGCCCCATATGATGTTTGGCAAGATTGTGAGTGTCTTGTCTCCTTTTCCAGACAATTTCGTTGCGGAAGTTCTCACCGCCGAAAATATTGTCCAACAATACTTTGAGATAGTGACCGGCTGTTGGATCGCAATGAAGGAAAATGCTGCCCGTTGGCTTTAGCAGGCGACACATGGCTGAAAGACGCTCGGCCATGTAACTGACGTAGGCCAGCATGCCTGTTTCGCCCAGTACTGTGCGCAATCCAACGATTGCCTTGTGTGCAGGATGCGAAACAGCATTGCAGATTTGGGTCACCCGTTGTGCGGCGCCGTAATCCCAGCGCCAGGTGTCAGCGAAGGCCAGGGTCTGTGCCTGCCGTTGCGTTCCGCCATTTCCATTATCGGGCCGGAAAAGGATGTTGTAATTCACATTGCTGTTAAAGGGAGGGTCGAGATAGATCAGGTCCACACACGCATTCGGCCAGTCCTCAATCACCTCAAGGCAATCGCCGTAGTAGAGCGTGTCGGTATTCAGATTCATTTTTGTAGCCGATGATGGACAGAATGAACTGTCTGAGTGACCCTGGAAGGACTCGAACCTTCAACAAATTGATTAAGAGTCAACTGCTCTGCCAATTGAGCTACAGGGCCGTGTGGCGGGCGCTACTCTAGCGCGGCGCGGGCGGAGATTCAAGGCTTGCCTGCCCGGCGGCATGGCTTGTCATGCCGCAGTGTGGTGTTACACTGATAAGGCTGGCGCCCGTCGCAGCCACGCCTCGCTGACCGCCCGCCGGCGCAAGGGAGAAGTGCATGGCCCATGAGGCCCGCCCCGTAAAACTGGTTGACCTGCCCATGGTCTCGCGGCTGCTGGAACGCACCGTGCCGCTGGACAGCGAGATGGCCTGCACCGGTACCCTGGACCTGGGGACGGCGGCGCTGGTCTCGCGTTTCCTGTTGCCGCACCGCAACGTCTGCACCCTGCTGGCGCGCCGGACGGGCGCGCAGGTCATCGGCCAGTTCCGCACCGACCAGCCGCAGCGCGCGCGCGTCGTCGCCATCGCGCCGGGTCATGAACCGCGCGCCGACAACAGCGCCTGGCTGGCCCTGCTGGACGCGATGACCGTCGCCGCCGGCCGGCGCGGCGCCCACTTCCTCAGCGCCGAGGTCGATGAGCACGAGGCGCTCTTCGAGACCATGCGCGTCGCCGGCTTTTCGATTTACGCGCGCCAGGAGATCTGGCTGCGGCGGCCGGACGAGGTGCCGCGACTGATGATGGACGCCGTGGAGCTGAGCGAGGAACAGGCCCGCGACGCCCAGGGCATCCAGCTGCTCTACGGCAATATCGTGCCCCGTCTGGTACAGCCGGTGGCGACGCCGCCCGCGCACAGCATCGGCCTGGTGTATCGCAAGCAGGAGCGCGTCGAGGGCCACGTCGCAGTCTCGCAGGGGCGCAACGGCGTCTACCTGACTCCCTGCCTGCATCCGGACGTCTTCAGCGAGGCGCCCGCCATCCTCAGCGCGGCCATCGACCACGCCCGTCCCTCGCGCGCCCGCCTGCCGGTCTACGTGGCCGTGCGCCGCTACCAGGACTGGCTGGAGGACGCGCTGGTCGACCTCGGCTTCGTGCCCTGGACGCGCCAGGCGGTGATGCTGCGGCATCTCACCGCCGGGGTGCGCCAGCCGGCCTTCGCGCCGCTCGCGCGCGGCCTTAAGGCGGTGCCCGGTTCCATCAAGCCGCCCGCCGCGCCGGCGCTGCCGGACCGGCCCTGGGACCCCTTCGACAAGGAGGAGTAGCGATCGCCCGCGAACGTCGCATCACGGACGACATCGACAAACTGCGCGAAATCCTGCCGCCGGAATTGCAAGCGGCTTTCGATGGCCTTGAATCCACCCAGGAACTGATCGAAATCGTGCTTGATCTCGGCCGCGTGCCCACGGCGCGCTTCACCGCTGACGAGCAGCGCCTGCTGGAGCGCGAGATCACCCGCGCCGACATCGACGCCATCGACGCCGTGATCGGCGACTTCGATGCCGACAACCGCGCCGGCATGGAGCGCACCCTGCACCGCATTTCGGCCATCCGCAACCGGCGCCATACTATCGTCGGCCTGACCTGCCGCGTCGGGCGCGCGGTCTACGGCACCATCGACATCATCCAGGACCTCGTTGAGTCCGGCCAGAGCGTGCTTCTGCTGGGGCCGCCCGGCGTGGGCAAGACCACCATGTTGCGCGAGGCGGCGCGGGTGCTGGCGGAGCGACGCCGCGTGGTCATCGTGGACACTTCCAACGAGATCGGCGGCGACGGCGACGTGCCGCACCCCGCCATCGGCCGCGCGCGGCGCATGCAGGTCTCGCGCCCCGAACAGCAGCACGAGGTGATGATCGAGGCGGTCGAGAACCACAATCCGGAAGTCATCGTCATCGACGAGATCGGCCGCGAGCTGGAGGCCATGGCGGCGCGCACCATCGCCGAGCGCGGCGTGCAGTTGATCGGCACGGCCCACGGCAACGCGCTCGAGAACCTGATGCTGAACCCCACCCTCTCCGACCTGGTGGGGGGCATCCAGTCGGTCACGCTCTCGGATGACGAGGCGCGGCGCCGCGGCACGCAGAAGACGGTGCTGGAACGGCGCGCGCCACCCACCTTCGACGTGCTGATCGAGATCCAGGCGCGCAACCGCCTGCTGGTGCGCGAGGACGTGGCCGCTTCCGTGGACGGCATCCTGCGCGGCAACCTGATGCCGGTCGAACTGCGCACGCGCAACGCGGCCGGCGGCATCGAGGTGGAGACGCAGCAGCCGGAGATCAGCGTGATCGCCGAGCAGCAACGCGCCGACCGTTACCGCCGCCCGCGCAACGGCCGGCGCAGCCGCGACGAGACTCCGGCGCCGGCTTCGCCGCGCGCGCCGACGACCTCCACGGCGCCGGTCATGGTCTACGCCTACGGCGTGGCGCGCAACCGGCTGCAGCAGGCGGCGCGCAGGCTGAACCTGCCGGCCCGCCTGACCGACGACATTCGCCAGGCGACGGCCGTCGTCACGCTGAAGAACTATTACCGGCGCCGGCCGCGTCTGATCGTGGACGCCGAGCGCCGGGGCACGCCCATCTTCGTGCTGCGCGCCAACACCGTCACGCAGATGGAGAACTTTCTGCACGATCTCTTCATGCTGGACAAGGCCGAGCCGCGTTACGGTTCCTTTGGCGAAGCGATGAACGAGACCGAGGAAGCCATCCTGCGCGTGCAGGCCGGCGAGGACGCGGTGGACCTGAGCGCGCGTCCGGCGGAGATCCGCCGTCGCCAGCACCAGATGGCGGAGCAGGCGCAACTGCTCTCGCGCAGCCTGGGGCGCGAACCGCGCCGCCACGTACAGATCCACCGCGAGGTCTAGGGATGTTCATCAGCATTGAGGGCCTGGACGGCAGCGGCAAGACCACCCAGGCGCAACGCCTTTACGAGTGGTTGCTGCGGCGCGGCCACGACGTGCTGCTGACGCGCGAGCCGGGCGGCACGCCCATCGGCGAGCAGATCCGCGGCCTGCTGCACGACCTCGGCAACACGGCCATGCAGCCCGCCACCGAGTTGCTGCTCTACAACGCCTCGCGCGCGCAACTGGTGGCCGAGGAACTGCGGCCGCAACTGGAACGCGGCGGCATCGCGCTCTGCGACCGCTTCGCCGACTCGACCCTGGCCTATCAGGGTTACGGCCACGGCCAGGACCTGGAGCGCCTGCGTCACGTGATCGCGGCGGCCACCGACGGCCTGCAGCCGGACCTGACGGTCTTTCTCGATATCGCGCCGCGGGAAGCGCTGCAGCGGCGGCGCATGGCCTCGCTCTTTGGCGACGAGTGGAACCGCCTCGATGACTACGAGATCGCCTTCCACGAGCGGGTCTACGCGGGTTATCGGGAGCTGGTGGCGGCGGAACCGCAGCGCTGGCTCTGCGTGGACGCGCGGCGCTCAATCCTCGGCTTGCAGAAGGAACTGCGCGCGGCGCTGGCCGAGCGCCTGCCGCAGGCAGACAAGGCCTGAATCAAAACGGGCCACCCTGAGAGGAAGCCCGTTTTGCTGTGAAGACGCCGGAAGGCGCAGGCGACCTTACTTCAGATCGACCTTCGCACTGAAACCTGAACCCCCTCCACTTCGCACCCGGCCCTTCGCCGGTCCGGGCGTAAACCGCTCTGGGGACAAGCCGGTTCCAGCATAAACGCCTTTCGCCTTTGCGCGGCTACTTCAGGTCGACCTTGGCGCCTTCGGCCTCAAGCTTGCTCTTCGCGTCGCCCGCGGCTTCCTTGCTGATCTGCTCCAGCACGGTGGAGGGCGCGCTCTCGACCAGTTCCTTGGCCTCGCGCAGGCCGAGGCTGGTCAGGCCGCGCACGGCCTTGATGACGTTGATCTTCTTGGGGCCGATGTCGGCGAGGATGACGTCGAACTCGGTCTGCTCCTCCTCTTCCTCGGCGGCGTCGCCATTGGCTGCGGCGGCCACCATCATCGGCATGCCGGAGGCGGCGGTCACGCCCCACTTCTCTTCCAGCATGGTCTTCAGTTCGGCCGCCTCAAGGATGGTGAGCTCGCTGAGTTCCTCGACCAGTTTTTCCAGTTCAGCCATGATTTTGTCCCTTTCTACAGGCTGTTGCGGACAGCCCTTCCAGTCCGGTTTGCGGGGCTGCCTCAGGCAGCTGCCTCTTCTTCTTCACTGTTGTCCTGCACGTAGGCCTGCAGGACGTTGACGATATCGACGGTGGCGGCATTGAGCGTGTTGACGATGCCGGCGGCCGGCTGCATGACGATGCCGGCCAGGCTGGCGCGCAGTTCGTCCAGCGTGGGCAGACGCGAGAGCGCCTCCAGCTCCTCCGGGCCGAGCACTTCGCCATCCATGATGCCGCCCTTGACGACGAAGGTTTCCTCATGGTCCGCGCGGAAGGCCAGCAGCGTTTTGGCCATGCCGGGCATGTCGCCATCGGCGAAGGCCGTCGCCACCGGGCCCTGCAGCATCTCTGCAGGCACGGGCCAGTCGTTCTCCTGCAGCGCGCGCATGAAGAGCCGGTTACGCGTGATCACGTACGTGGCGTTGTTGGCGCGCAGGCGCAGGCGCAGGTCGTGCAACTGGGCGACGCTGAGGCCGCTGTAGCCGGTGAGGATGAAGCCGCCCGTCCCACCCAGCAACTGGCCATAGGCCGCCACGAGCTCTTCCTTTTGCTGTCTGGAGATGGCCAAGCGGGGCTCCTTTCCCCTTTCGGACCTTGTGGCAACAAAACGGGCGACCCGCATGCGCAAGGGCCGCCCGGCAGTTTCGCCTGGGGGATGGGTCCTTGCCTCGGCAGGAGATTAAGTGCCCGGTGGCACGCCTGCGGTCTGCGGCAGTCGGTCTGTTGGCGGCCATCATAGTGATGCGATGGGGGGAGGTCAAGGGTGGTGGTGGCTTGCCTTTTCCCACAAATTCACCCTACAAAATCCAGAACAACTGTGCTATCATTGGGTTGCTGCCTACAGTGGCAGGACAAAACCCCTAAAGGTTGAAAACTCACCTGATGAAGTGGCGAGAGTCCTTGAGAGGTAAACACAGAAAGGTGTCTGGCAAATGGGAATGTTCAATCGCGCATGGACTATCAGCATTGACAAACCTCCTGCAACGCTGACGGTGATGGGCAACGATGGGGACAGCGAAAACCCTAGTGAACTGTGGAGTTCAGCCTTCGCTTGTGTGCGGAGCGGCGTGGCAATGTTTACTCCTGGCAACGCACCAGCGCTTTTTGACTGCTATGGTAAGCAAATGCAGCCGAACGAGTACATCCTTGAGGAATTGCAGAAACTTTATTCTGCAATTCCCCGCGCGGTCGGTGATAGTGGATGTACCAGTTGCAATATCAACTTGAGGGACAACGAAGCGGAAGAGGCGTTGATGTTGTTCTCTGACGCAATGTTCTCCGTTTTGCATCCGTGGTATGAGTGAACCACAATTTAGCCTCGGCGGGCTTTGCTAAACTAGACAAGTCACGGCAAATGCTTCGTCTGCGGCCCGCGCCGGTCTGCGTTCGTTCACGCGCAGGCCGGTGTAGAATGGTACGTTGACGCAGGCCTGAGGCAGCAGGCATGACCGAGCCCAACTGGGCCAACCGCACAATCTTCACCGGCGACAACCTCGACGTCATGCGCGGCATGAACTCCGACAGCGTCGACCTCATCTACCTCGACCCGCCCTTCAACTCGAACCGTATCTACTCGGCGCCGGTGGGCAGCGAGGCGGCCGCCGCGGCCTTCAAGGACGCCTGGACGATGGACGACGTGACGGCCGAGGAGCACGGCGAGGTCGCGGAGCGCAATCCAGCGTTGTACTCGGTCATCGACTCGGCCGGCCAGGCGCACGGCAGGTCGATGAAAGCCTATCTGACCATGATGGGGACGCGCCTGCTGGAGATGCAGCGTGTGTTGAAGCCGACCGGCAGCGTCTATTTGCACTGCGACTCGACGGCCGGCCACTACCTCAAGATAGCAATGGACGCTGTCTTTGGCGACGAAAACTTTCGCAACGAAATCGTCTGGAAGCGTACGTCAGCCCACAGCGACGCCAAACGCTGGGCGCGGGTCAACGATTACATCCTGTATTACGTCGGTGGTGAGGATGCGGCCTGGAGCGTTGTGCACGCCCCTTACGACAAGACATACGTAGCGCGACACTACCGTCACGATGACGACGACGGCAGGGGGCCTTACCGGCTGGACAACATCAGCAGTCCGAACCCTCGCGAGAACCTGATGTATGAGTACAAGGGCTATCAGCCGCCGAAGAATGGCTGGCGTTACAGTGTGGAGACCATGCAGCGCCTGGATGCCGAAGGCCGCATCTGGTATCCCGCGTCGAAGCAGGGTCGCCTGGCTCTGAAGCGTTATCTGAATGAAATGCCGGGTCGCCCCGTAGACTCCAACTGGGCGGACATCAACCCGCTTGGCTCCCAGGCGAAGGAACGCGTCGGCTACCCGACGCAGAAGCCGTTGGCCCTGCTGGAGCGGATCATCAAGGCCAGCAGCGAAGCAGGCGACATCGTGTTCGATCCCTTCTGCGGCTGCGGTACGGCCTGCATCGCCGCCGAGCGTCTGGAGCGGCAATGGATCGGCATCGACCTCTCGGCGCGCGCGGCGGAGCTGGTGCTGCTCCGTGCTGAACGCGACATCGGCGCGCTTTTCCCCGTCCATCACCGGGAGGACATCCCGCGACGAACGGACCTTGGCAAACTGCCGAGCTACCGCACACACAAGCACACGCTGTTCGGCTTGCAGGAGGGCCTGTGCGCCGGTTGCTGTCATCCCTTCCCCTTCCGCAATTTCACCATCGACCACGTGGTGTCGCAGGCCCAGGGCGGATCGCATCACCTCGACAATTTGCAGTTGCTGTGCAACGCCTGCAATGCCATGAAGGGTACACGTTCGCAGGCGGAATTCAGGGCAGAACTGAGGCGAATTGGAATGACCGGTTCCTGCTGGTGAGGGTGGCCGTCACGATTCGGCCGCGCCGGGGCGGCTGCGATTCACCGTCAGTTTGAACACGTCCGGGCGGGCGTAGTGCCCGCTGACGTCGAGGGTCATGCTCTCCCCGGCGATCTGCCGCAGGTCCAGTTCGGCGTGCAGGATGCAGGCCTCCTCGAAGCAGGGGCCGGCCAGGGCCGCGCCGTCGGGCCCGTAGATGGCGCTGCCGCCGCGCAGCAGCAGGTCGTCGGGCGTCAGCTGCGGCAACGTCTCCAGCCCCGGCGGCAGGTCAGCAACGCGCAGCAGGCTGCCGGCGGCCAGTACGAAGCAGCGCCCCTCGAAGGCGTAGTGACGGCTGGCGACCTGGTGCATGTCGCGCACGGTGGGCCAGGCGGCGACGTGGATCTGCTCGCCGGCGTCGTGCAGGGTCTGGCGCGGCAGCGGCATCCAGTGCTCCCAGCAGACGAGGGCGCCGACGCGACCGACGGCGGTCTGCGGCGCGCGCAGGCCGGCGCCGTCGCCCGGCCCCCAGACGAGGCGCTCGGTATAGGTCGGTCGCAGTTTGCGATGGTGGTTGCGCAGCGCGCCGTCGGCGTCGAAGGTCAGCAGGCTGTTGTAAAGCGTGTTGCCGCAGCGCTCGTTGAGGCCCATGACCAAGACGATGCCCAACTCGCGCGCCAGTTGGCCGAGGGCATCCGTGGCCGGGCCGGGCACTGCAGGGCTGTTGGCGACGAGCCCGGCGAAGAGCGATTTGGTGGCATTGCTGTCCCAGAGCGCGGCGCCGGGGCAGACGTCCAGCCAGGCGGGGTAGCCGGGCAGCCAGGTCTCGCCGAAGACGACCACTTGTGCGCCGGCGCGGGCGGCGTCGGAAGTTAACGTCTGTGCCCTTTCGAGCGAGGCGTCCAGGTTATAGTAAACGGGGCGCGCCTGCACGATGGCGGCGTTCACAATCATGCGCAAATCCTGTATGTCGGCGAGCATTGTAGCCCGCGCCGGTCGATGGCCGCCAGCGGGCGGGAAGGCGCCGTGAGCACACCTTTTGACGAACGCCTGCTGTGGGTCCACCTGGGCGGCGACCACGTTTTGGAGACGGACGTTGCCGCGCTGGCGGAGCGCATCCGCAGCGCCACGCCCAACGTGTCCGGCCTGCTGCTCAAGACCAGCCACGGCGCCGACTGGCAGGGCGCGCGCGAAAGCCGGCCAGCCCTGGCGATCACCGGCCCCGCGACCCTGCAGCGCTGGGTGCGCACCCTGGGTCGACGGGGGCTGGAGACGCATTTGTGGTGCGTGTTGCGCGGCGTGGACCTGGACGCGGAGGTGCGCCTCGTCACCGCGGCCTGCAGGGTGCCTGGCGTCCGCTCCATGCTGCTGGCCTTCGAGGCCGAGCCCGGCGGCAGCTACTTCAGCGCCGGCGACGCGGCCCGCGCCCGCGAACTCATCGCGCGCATCCGCGCCGGCATCGCGCCGGACTTTCACCTGGGGCTGAACCTCGACGCGCGCGGCCGGCACCCGGCCAATATCCATCTGCGCGAGTGGGCGCCCTGGGTGCAGAGCCTGCATCCCATGATCTTCCACTACGAGTTCGGCGGCGGCCGCAGCAGCGCCGACGCCTGGCTGGACCAGGCCTTCGGCACCCTGGAGCGTTACGGCTTGCCGCTGGTGCCCATGTTGCAGACCTATCCGCGGCCCGGCCCGGTGCCGCCGGAGCACATCGCGCGGGCCGCGGCCGGCGCCTGGAGCAAGGGCGCCAGCGGGCTGAGCCTCTTTCGTTACGGCGGCGACTGCTCCAGCGAGCCGGTCCTGCAGGCCGTGCGCGGCATCAACCCGCAGGGGGCCCAGGTGCAGGTCGGGGGGCCCCGCTGGCGGCGCTTTCGCGTCAGCGCGGCGAGCCTGCGCGCCCGCCGTCTGCCGCGCCGCCGCTCCACGGTCCTGGGGCGCCTGCCCTATGGCAGCATGGTGGACGTCAGCGGCGACTCGCGCACGGAGATGGACGGCTACGTGTGGTGGCGCGGCCCGCAGGGCTGGCTGCCCCAGCGGCGCAGCGACAGGCGTCACACCCTGATGGTCGAGGTCACGCCCGCCACGCCGCCGCAGGGTCAGGCCCTGCTGACCTCGCGCTTGCGGCCGCCGGAGGGCGTTGACGGGCCGGAGACGCCGCTCAAGCGCTTTCGCGTCCTCGCCGACGGCCTGAGCGTGCGCAGCCAGGCGGCCTTGCGCAGCGACTTTCTGCGGACGGCCCGTCTGCAGCGCGACGACGAGTTGTGGGTGGAAGCGGACGCCTGGGTGGAGCAGGACGGCTTCCGCTGGTGGTTTCATGGCACGGGCTGGAGCGCAGAGCTGGCTGCCGGCAGCGGCCTGCGCTTCCTTGAAGACCTGACGCCGACACTGCAGCGCATGCGCGCCTCGCGGCCGCCGCGGGCGCAATCCGGCGCCCAGAGCGCCGGTCTGCGCGCCTGGAGCGACGGGCCGTCGGACTCGGCAAGGGTCGGGGGAGAGGACCGGGAGATCACGAAAAACGGCGACCTGACGGAAACCGTTGACGGCGCGGAAGAAGTCGAGCTCCCGGCTGACGTTGAGCCTGGGGAAGAGGCGCCGGTCAAACGATTTCGCGTGCGCGTGCCGCGCCTCGCCATTCGCAGCCATCCCTCGCTCTCCGGCACGAAGAACGAGACGCGCCTGCTGGAGGACGAGACCATCGAGGTGAGCGCCGACGCCTGGGTCGAGGAAGACGACTACCTCTGGTGGTTGCACGGTCCCGGCTGGAGCGTGGAACGCGGCCTTCTGGAGGGGGAAGCGCGCTTCATGGAAGACCTCACGCCGGAGATCGACCGCAGCGTTGAGGGGGCGCGCGGCCGGCCGGAGGACTTCCCCGGCGCGCCGCCGCCGCGCGACAGTCGCCCGCGCTGGCAGGTGCTGGCGCTCACCTTGCCGGTGCATGACGCGCCCGGTGCGAAATCAGTGCGCTCCGGCCGCCTCGAACAGGGCGACGTCCTGCGCGTGCCCGATGACCCGGCGCGCCTGGTGGAGGCGGACGATTACCTCTGGCTGCGGCACGGAGAAGGCTGGAGCGCGGTGCGTCGCCTGGACGGACGGGCGGAGTTTCTTCTGAATCTGGACAGCCTGCCGCTGCTGGGGACCCTGCTGCGGCGGCATCCGGTGGACCTGGCGGATACGTACTGGGCGCAGTACTTCGGCAACACCAGTTTTGCCTGGCGGCGCGGCCGCGAATACAGCTACCATCGCTACGCCCAGGGGCTGCACAGCGGCCTGGATTATGGCTGTTACGATGACGTGCGGCCCGGCCCGCGCGTGTTCGCCGGCCTTGAGGGCGTCTCGGACGGGCGCGGCAACAAGTACGGCCCCAACCGTCTCGACGTGCGCGTCGGCCCCTATCGCATCATCTACGGCCATCTGGGCACCCCGGCCAACCTCCCGCGCGGGGCCCCGGTGTCGCCGCGGACGCAGATGGGCCGCATTGAGGACACCCTCTTTCACGTCCACCTGGAAATCCGCTACAAGGACAGTTACATCCTCAATCCGCTGCTCTTCATGTCGAGCCGGATGGTGAACGAGTTTGTGGAGCGCTTCCCCCTGCGTGTCGGCCGGGCCGACGACACCCACGTGATGCGCTTCATGCAGACGGAGACCTGGGACCGCTGGCTGACGCCGCTGGACCAGCCGGTTATCCGCCTCGGTGGTGAGCTGATCGGGCCGACGGCCAGCTAGAGCGAGAGACTCAACAGGCGCAGCAGGAAAAAGAGGTTGATGCCGACGTGGGCCATGATGCTGGCGCGCGCCGAGGCGTTGCGCGCGCGCAGGATGCACAGCAACAGCCCGAGCGCCAGGCGGGAAATGATGAGCGCCGCGGAGTCCGCGCCGGCGGGCGCGCCTGTGTAGGCCAGCAGGTGAAACAGCGCCCAGGCCAGTGCCGTCAGCAGCAGGGCGAGTCGCCGGCTGCTGCGGGCCTGCAACGCGGGTTGCAGCAGGCCGCGGAAGACCAGCCCTTCGGCCAGCGGCTGCAAGAGCAGGAGGTACAAGGCGGCCGCCAGCCAGGCGACCGCGCCCGGCGCTCCGGCGGCGAGGCCCGCCAGTTCCGGCGTCGCCAGGCCGCCGCCGGACGCCAGCGTCAGGGTATCGAGGAAGAGGGCCGCCGCCACGCCGGTCAGCAGGGCCAGCGCGGCGGGCGTCCCGCCCGGCTCAAGCGGCAGGGACGCGCCGTGGCGCCGGTAACGGGCGCGCAGCGCAAACAGCACCAGGGCCGCGCCCGCGCTCCAGCCGGCCAGCGCCGCCCAGGGCGCCCCGTTCGTCAGCAGCAGGGCCGGCAGCGCCCCCAGCGCCAGCGCCGCCAGCAGACTCAGAATCGCCAGCAGGGCGCGCGGCAGGCTCCAGGGTGGGGCAGTCATGCCCGCGATTGTACAGCGGCGCCGTGTGCGAATCGTCCCCCGGTTCAAGAATTTGGTATACTGGCCGCACCGGAGGGGTAGCATAGTCTGGCCTAATGCGCTCGCCTGGAACGCGAGTACGGTGTCAAAGCCGTCGTGGGTTCGAATCCCACCCTCTCCGCCACAGGCCTGCGGACAGGGAGTGACATGCTGCCGGGCGAGGGGCACAATTCCCGCGTGATCCGGGGCATGCGCGCCCGGTGATCCGTCGCCTGCAGGCGCTGCCGCTGCGCCGGCGCCGCATCGCTGTCGGCCTGCTCTTCGCCGCCGGCCTGCTGGCCATCCTGCTGGTCACCCTCCTTCTGATCCTGCTCACCTTCAATGCCGGCGGCCGCCGTGACAGCGCCGTCGCGCTGGAAGCGGGCGTGCGCGTGCGCGAATTCGCGGCCCTGCCGGATGACGACGCCTACCCCGCCGCCGTCAGCGCCGCGCCGGAGGGTACGCTCTACACCGGCAGCTTCGTCAGCGGCGCCATCTGGGAACTGTCGCCGCAGGGCCAGGTGGAGGAACTGCCGGGGACGCGCGGGGCGCTGGGCGCGGTGGCCGGGCTGCAGGCCGCGCCGGAGGGCCTTCTCTATATCATCGACCAGTGGGACGCCAGCCCGCTGAGCACGGGCGGGGCGCTGCTGCGGCGCGAGGCCGACGGTCGTCTGCAGGTACTGGCGGATGATTTCAGCGAACCCGATGACGTGACGCGTGACGAGGCGGGCAACGTCTACGTCAGCGACCGCGGCGCGGGCCTGGTGTGGCGTTTGACGTCCGCGGGCGAAAGAGGCCCCTGGTGGCGCCCGCCCGCCGGCGACGGGCTGGCCTCGCCGACCGGCCTCGCCTGGGACGCGACGCGGGGGGCGCTGGTCGTCACGGACAGCGCGCGCGACGCGATTTACCGCGTGTACGCAGACGGGACGAGCGAAACGCTCTATCAACACGGGGAGGCCGAGCACGCGCCGGGTCTGGATGGCGTGACGGTGACGCCGCAGGGCCAGGTCCTGGTGGCGGCGCAGAGCCAGAACGGCCTGGCTCTGCTGGAGGATGGCGAACTGCGCTATCTGGCCGGCGTGTTTCGCGGCATCAGCGACCTGGCCTGGTCGGCGGGACGCATCTACGCCACCAATTTCGATTCCTTTTCGCTGGTCGTGGGCCTGTTGCGGCCCCGACTGCCCTTCGCGCTGGACGTGATCGACGCCGGCGCGGCGCTGACGGGCTGAAGCTTACAGACAGGAGGACAACATGCAGCTGAAGGACAGGGTCGCAGTGATCACGGGCGCGGGACGAGGGCTCGGGCGCGGACTGGCGACGGGCTTCGCCGCGCAGGGCGCCGCGGTCGTTTGCGCGGCGCGCACGGGCGCGGAAATCGAGGAAGTGGCCGCGGAGATCCGCGCCGCGGGCGGCAGGGCGCTGGCGCAGCCGACGGACGTGAGCGACCTGGCGTCGGTGGAGGCCATGGTGGCGGCGACGCTGGCCGAGTGGGGCCGCCTCGACGTGCTCGTCATCAACGCCGGCATCTGCCCGGACATGGGCCGCAGCATCTTCGAGAGCGAGCCGCAGGAGTGGGTCGATACGGTCGCCATCAATCTGAACGGCGCGTATTTCTGCGTCAAGGCTGCCGCGCCCCACATGCGCGAGAGCGGCGGCCACATGATTCTGATCGGCTCCGGCAAGGGGCACCGCGCCATGCCCAACGACAGCGCCTATGCCTGTTCCAAGGCCGGCGCCTGGATGCTGGTGCGCACCATGGCCGAGGAACTGGCGCAGTCGCGCATCTGCATCAACGAGTTGATCCCCGGCCCGGTCGACACGCCCATGAACCCGAAGGGCGCGGACCAGCCCTCGGCGGCCGAGTGGCACAAGCAGCCGGAGGACGTGCTGCCGCTGGCGCTCTTCATGGCGACGCAGCCCCTGAGCGGGCCCACCGGTCAAAGCTTCAGCCTGATGCGCCGCGATTCGCAGTGAACCCCGGGTTTTTCAGGGCGTCGCAGCGGCCTGGCGGCCCCGCCGGGCGAGGCCCCCGCGTCCCGTCGTGATGCTGGCGAAGATCTACGGCTGGCCGCACGAGATGCTGCATTTGCTGGCGCTGCGTCTGGTCGGCCGGCGCGCGCAGGGCGCCACGCACGAGCACGTGGACATCCCGGCGGACCTCGGCCGCGGCCAGTTCGTCTTCGTGGCCGGCCTGCCGGCGCTGGTCTTCTGGCCGCTGAGCGCCTTCGGCCTGCAGCACTTGCTGGCGGCGCAGGACCTCGCGAGCGCGCTTTTCTGGATGGTCTACGGCGCCCTGCTCTTTCCGGCGGCGGTCGGCACGCTGGGCGATCTGGCGCTGATCCTGTGGCGGCTGCGGCGCGGGGAGTGAGTGATGCTATCATGGCGGGCGCAGCCGACCTGCGTCGAATGGCAGAAGCGCCCTGTCCTGTCGCCACCACTGGAGCCCGTCTGATGGCCCTGACCGAACACACCCTCAACGACGAACTTGGCAACCTGCTGGACAGGATGCGCCGGCGCTGGCGCGTGCAGGCCGAGCCGCTGGGCGAGATCGAAGGCGGCGCGCAACGCCCGGACATTCTCATCACGGAAGATGGCGCCCTGCCGCTCATCATTGAGCACGAAATCAGCCCGGCGCGCAACGTTGAACGGGAAGCGCGCGAGCGCATCGGCCTGCGCCTGCGCGCCAGCGGCCGCGAAGTCCGGGTTGCCATCGCGCTCAAGAGTCCGTCGGCGCTCACCTACGGCAAATCCGGCGCTGCGCTGCGCCGCCGCTGGCTCGATTGCGAGGAACTGAACTACGCCATGTACCGCCGTCTGCGCGGCGGGGAACTGGAACGCTGGCCGGCGGCGGGCTGGCTTGAGGGCACGCTGCGCGGCATGGCGCTTTTCATTCAGCAGGCCATGCGACCTGGCGATGACATCGACGCGCTGGCCGACATCCTCGAACTACGCATCGAGCAGGCCGCCAACATCTTCAACGTGACGTGGCCGCACGACGACCGGCGCGCCGGCGAACTGTTGCGCGAGCACCTGCGACTTGAAGACGACGGCATACAGACCAGACGCATGGCCATGGCCATCCTCGCCAACGCGCTCATTTTCCAGCAATCGCTGGCGCCGCAACTGGAGGGCATTGATCCGCCCTCGCGTTTGTATGTGGAGGGGCGACTGACGCAGGAGACCGTGCTGCGCCAGTGGCGCGGCATCTTGGAGATCAACTACTGGCCGATCTTTCACGTCGCCGCGCAAATCCTGGCCTGGATGGACCGGCCGCGCGTGGCCGCGGAAATTCTGGGGCGGCTGCACGAGGTCAACCTGGAAATCGAACGCAGCGACGCCGCCCGTTCCCACGACCTGACGGGTTTCGTCTTCCAGCGCCTGATTGCCGACCGCAAGTTCCTGGCGACCTTCTACACGCGGCCCGAGTCGGCGGCCTTGCTGGCGGCCCTGGCGCTGCCCATGCAGCGCCCGCTGGCCGGCGCGGTCTGGGCGGACTCGCTCACGCTGTCCACACTGCAAATCGGCGACTTCGCCTGCGGCACCGGCACGCTGCTCTCGGCAGTCTACAACCGCCTCGGCGCGCTGCACGAATTGCACGGCGGCGACGCTGCCGCGCTACACAAGGACTTGCTGGAGCAGGCGCTGATGGGCTGCGACGTGCTCCCAATGGCAACTCACCTGACCCTCACAATGCTCGCCAGCGCATATCCCGAGATCAGATTTGACGATTGCCACATGCTGGTGATGCCCTACGGCAGACAGCACACGGAAGACAAGGGGAACAACTTCAGTCTGGGGGCGCTGGACCTGCTGGCCGCGCAGGAAGCGTTTCCTACCATGGAAACGCGGCCGCACGCTGTCGGCGGCAGCGGAGAAACATCCCTGGAACCTGAGCGACACATGGTTGAAGACGGCCGTTTCGACCTGGTCATCATGAATCCACCATTTACAAGGTCTGTCACACATGAAGGGGCTCAGGAAGGCGTGCCGGTACCTCCTTTCGCAGCTTTGGGTTCTAACGAAGAAGATCAGAGACAGATGGGCAAACTCCTGTCCAGGATTGCCTCCGACACCGTTTACCACGGAAGCGCAGGCCTTGGTTCGGCATTTCTCGCCCTTGCAGACAAGAAAGTACATGAGGAAGGGACCATTGCTCTTGTTCTGCCACAAAGCTTTTTGGCAGGTGATTCCTGGGAAGACGCCCGAAAACTTGTACGCAATTCCTATGAAAACATCATCGTCGTAACAACTGGAAATGAACAGACATTTTCTGCTGACACGGGTATGGGAGATTGTCTGTTGATTGCCAGCAAAGCAAAGAGGCCCGATGGTCGTGCCCGATTCCTGACTCTTGATGAACCTCCACGAAACGAAGTGGAAAGTTACAGAATAGCTGAATTGCTAAACAGCACTCCAAATTCCAGAACTTTGGAAGAGGGGCCATTTGGTGGAACAACAATTCGTGTAGGTGATGATACTTTGGGTGACTTCCTGGAATGTCCATTGCCAATCAACGGGCCGTGGCAACTGGGAAGTAACGCAGACTTCAGTGTGGCCCAGTCTGCCTGGCAACTGTCCCATGGCACGTTCTGGCTTTCCTCAATGCGTGAGGCAGATACGTCTGAAATACCAACATGCAGTTTTGGCCAGTTGCTTGCACGAGAACTTGTGTACCATCTGGATGTCCGTTCTCCAGTCAAGAACAAGTCTGGAGTCCCGAGAGGCCCTTTTGACATTCACAAGCCACCCGTCCACAGTGTGCCGACCTACCCGGCGTTATGGGCACATGACGCCAAACGCGAACGCTGCATGGAAGTTGAGATCGATAGCGAAGCGATCGTCCGCGCTTCGTGTAATCGAGATGCACAAGAAGAAATCAACAAAAAGGCGGAAGCCATTTGGGACACCGCCACTCGCGCTCACATTGCTACCGACTTTCAGTACAATTCACAATCGCTGTGTGTCTCAATGACCAGGACAGACTGTATTGGAGGTCGCGCCTGGCCGTCTGTTATCTTCCCGGGTGAGAAACGCGCCACCTGGGAGCCGGCCTTCGCCGTCTGGTGCAACAGCACGTTGGGCATACTCATGCACTGGTGGCAAGCCAATCGCCAGCAAAGTGGACGCGGTGTGACAACTGTCACCGCCCTGCCGGTCCTGCCCACACTCGACCTGCGCGCGCTGGGCGACGACCAGTTGGCCGCCGCCGTACGCATCTTCGAGGACATGAAGCACTGCCCCATGCTGCCCGTCAACCAGATTGACGAGGACCCGGTCCGCGCCGAACTGGATCGCCGCCTGCTCACTGAAGTGCTGGGCCTGCCGGAAGACCTGTGCGCGGCGGACGGCCCCATGGACCTGCTGCGGCGCAAACTGGCCGCCGAGCCCTCCATTCACGGCGGCAAGCTGGAGAAGAACAAGGTCAGGCTCGACGTACCGGACGACTGCCTGCCTGGATAACGCGGTGCAGCCCGCTCAGCGCTTGAGGTCCAGCGTGAGGCTGACCGGGCAGTGGTCCGAGCCCTCGACGTCGTCGTGGATGGCGGCGTCGATGACGTACTTCCGCAAATCGGGTGAAATGAAGAAGTAATCGAAGCGCCAGCCGATGTTGCGTTCGCGCGCGCGGGTGCGGTAGCTCCAGAAGGTGTAGGCGCCCTCCTGTTGCGGGTGGCAGGCGCGGAAGGTATCGACGTAACCGGCGGAGGCGACCTCGTCGAGCCAGGCGCGTTCGACGGGCAGGTAGCCGGTGCTGTTGGCGTGATGCTGCGGGCGCGCGAGGTCGACGGGGCGGTGCGCGGTGTTGATGTCGCCGCAGAAGATGACCGCCCGGCCCCGGGCGCGCAGGGCCTCGCAATGGCGCAGCAGGGCGCGGTAATAGCGCATCTTGTAGCGTTGGCGCGGGTGCCCCTTCTTCACGCCGATGGGGCAGTAGCTGACGAGCAGGACGAAATCCTCGTAGTCGGCGACGATCGTGCGGCCCTCCGCGTCGAATTCCTCGATACCTAGGCCGATTTGCACCTGGCGCGGTTCGCGGCGGCTGAGCAGGGCCGTGCCGCTGTAGCCGCCGCGCGCTGCGCTGGCCCAGTACGCGTGATAGCCCTCGGGTTGCCGCAGGGCGTCGTCGAGCTGTTCCGGAGCCGCTTTCGTTTCGCAAAGACCGAGGATGTCCGGCCGCTCGCTGTGCAGCCAGTCAAGCAGGCCCTTGCGCTGTGCGGCGCGCACGCCGTTGACGTTCCACGCGAAGAGTCGGAGCATGATCCTGGTTATGGGCCCTCACCCCCGGCCCCTTTTCCCGTCCCCCGGGACGGGAACCCCTTCCCGTCGCTCAGGACGGGAGCCTTTCCCACCTCTGGTGGGAGCCCTTCAGGGAGAGGGGAGAAAATCACAAGGCAATTTGACAGTAAAATGTCCTTGTCAGTCGCCGAAGTCGAGGGTCAGGCTTACCGGACAGTGGTCCGAGCCGTGGACGTCGGGGCGGATGGCGGCGTCGACCACGTGGTCGACCAGGTCAGGCGAGATGAAGAAGTAGTCGAGGCGCCAGCCGACGTTGCGCGCGCGCGCGCCGCTGCGCATCGACCACCAGCTGTAGGCGCCCTCCAGTTCCGGGTTGCGCGCGCGGAAGATATCGACGTAGCCGGCGGCGATGACCTCGTCGATCCAGGCGCGCTCGACGGGCAGGAAGCCGGTGTTCTTCTCGTTGGCTTTGGGCCGGGCGAGGTCGATGGGACGGTGCGAGGTGTTGACGTCGCCGCAGAATATGACGCGCCGGCCATCCGCGCGCAGCGCCTCGCAATAGCGCAGGAAGTCGGCGTAATAGCGCATCTTGTAGTCCAGGCGCGGATGTTGCGGCTTTGGGCCGCCGTTGGGGAAGTAGGCGTTGATCAGGACGAAGTCGTCGAAGTCGGCGACGATCGTGCGCCCTTCCACGTCATATTCCTCAATGCCCAGGCCGAGTTCCACGCGGCGCGGTTCGCGGCGACTGATCAGCGCCGTACCGCTGTAGCCCTTGCGTTCGGCGCTGGCCCACCAGGCGTGGTAGCCCTCGGGCTGGCGCAGGGCGTCATCCAGTTGCTCTGGCGCGGCCTTGGTTTCGCAGAGGCCGAGGATGTCCGGCTGCTCGCTGTGCAGCCAGTCGAGAAAGCCTTTCCTTTGCGCGGCGCGCACGCCGTTGACGTTCCAGGTGAAGAGTTTGAGCATGTTTTCCTCCCTGTCCCTGATTTTGCCCTGTCCCTGTCTTTGATTCTGCCCTTTCCCGCTGAGTCGCGGGAGCCCTTCCCTGGTCCCTCCTTGCCGTCCTTGACGGCAGCCCCCGGGGAGAGGGGAAAAGACGCTTCGGTCAGGCGGCGGCATCCCTCCCGAAATACCAGTACTCCAGGATCTGGCGCACCAGCGGCGCTGCCACGGCCGAGCCTTCGCCGGCATTTTCCACCAGCAGGGCGATGGCGATCTCCGGTTCCGCCGCGGGCGTCCAGGCCGCGAACCAGGCGTGCGGCAGGGTGTCCTCACCCGGCGATTCCGCGGTGCCGGTCTTGCCGCAGACGCCCTGGACCATCAGCGGCGAGCCGCGGAAGACGTGTTCGGCCGTGCCGCCCGGCTCGCTGACCACCGTGCACAGCGCCCGCTGCACCAGCGCGATGACCTCGGGGTCGAAGTCGCCTTCCGCCAGCAACTCGGGCTGCAGGGTGTAGGTCGGGGTGTCGCCAAACATGCTGACCTGTTGCACCAGTTGTGGCCGGTAACGCATCCCGCCGTTGGCGATGGTGGCGTAGAGCTGCGCGACCTGCAGGGGGGTGACGCTCACGCCGCGCTGACCGACGGCCATGCTCACGGCCTCGGAGGGGTGCCAGTTGAAACCCTGTTCGGCCAGAACGTCCGGATCGTGGAGTTCGCCGGCGGCCTCCCGCAGGTCGCGCAGGCCGGTTGGCGCGCCGAAGCCCAGGCGCCGCGCGTAGTCGGGCAGGGTCCAGGGGTCGGCGGCGTCGAGGTCCCAGGCCATTTCGAAGAAGCAGGAGTTGCAACTGTATTTCAGAAATTCGGGAAGGCTGAGCAGGCCATGGCCGCCGGAGAGCCAGTCCCGCCGCGGCAGGTCGCGGTTCCAGGTGCCGGTCGACAGGTACTTGCGGTTCAGTCCGTAGAGGCCGCTGTCGGTGGCGGCGATGGCGGGCACCACCTTGAAGATGGAACCGGCCGGGTAAAGGCCCAGCGTGGCGCGGTTCAGCAGGGGCCGACGCGGGTCGTCCTGCACCTGGGCGGCGAGTTCCAGCGCGGCCTCGCGCCCCATGGCCGGGAAGGGCGCGAAGACGTTGTTGTCGTAGGAGGGCTCGCTCACCAGGGCGAGGATGGCGCCGCTGCGCAGGTCCAGCACGACGGCGGCCGCGCCATCGGAGCCCGGCGCCCAGGTGTCGGCTGCGCGGCTGCGGGCGGCTTGCAGGCTTTCGAGGATGAAGGCCTGCAGCGGGGCGTCCAGAGTCAGCCACACGCTTTGCGAGGGGCCGGCCGGTTTTTCGGCCAGCAGCGTCTGACCGCCGGCTTCAGCCACGTAGAGCCGGCCGCCGGGGACGCCGCGCAGGGCCTCGTCCCGGCTGGCCTCGACGCCGCTGCGGCCGATGATGCTGTCCCGCGGGAAGCCGGCCGCCGTCAGGGCGGCGACCTGGCTGTCGTCCGGCCAGCCTACGTAGCCGACGCTGTGCGCGGTGACCGGGCCCGTCTCGTACTGGCGCGCGGGACGTTCGATGAAGCGCGCGTTGCAGTCCCGCTCCAGGCCGGCCCGCGTCTCCTGCCAGATGAGCGGGTCGACTGTGCCCATTTCGCTGAGCCAGTCCGCCGCGCGCGCCGCCAGGATCTGCTCGATGAGGGTGATCTCAAGGTTGAGCGCCGCGGCGAGGCGCAGGTTGCAGTTGCCGACGTGCCGGATTTCGTTCTTGATGACGTTGACGGTGATGACGCGATTGTTGCGCGAGGCCAGCGTGCGGCCCTCGCGGTCGTAGATGTTGGCGCGGCTGGGCAGACGCGCGTCAAGTCGCAGCGTGCCGCCGCCAGCCAGCGCGGGCAACAGGTCCCCGGGCGACCAGACCACGCGCCAGTCCTGCTGTCGCGTGTCCCAGGTCAAACGGAGGGTGCGGCCGCTCTCGCTGAAGCTGCCGACCTGGCGGGTGTGGAAAACGACGTCATAGCCGAAGGTCATGCGGCCGCCGGGCCCGGGCAACTGGCCGGTGATGCGGGTCTCCAGCGACTGCAGCGTCATGGTCGCCTGGTTGCGCCGGTAAAAATCGCTGAAGGCCGGCAAGAGGGTCGCCTCCTGGCCGCCGAAGCTGAGCAGGCGGTGCATGCCCGCCATGTCGTTGTCCTGCCAGGCCTGCAGAAACAGGCGCGCGACGCGTTCGGCCTGTTCCGGCGTCCGGCCCTCCGGCGTGGGGGACGCCGTGGGCATGGGCGCAGGGGGCGGTTCGTTCCAGGCGCTGCAGGCCACGAGACCGGCCAGAAGGAACAGGGCCAGGCCCGTCCGGATATTCACGAGGCGCTCACTCCCTCCCGCGGCGGCATGGTTTATGATGGGCAGGCGAGTTGAAGTCGATTTTAGCGGGTTGTGGCGCGGTCGTATACGGCAGGGGAGCTGTCTCTGCGGGATGCTGTGGGACGGGGCTCTCGCTATACTGCCGCCAGGCCCGCAGCGAGGAGAGACAGAACATGGCAGACGAGACGGACGCCGTCGAGCAGCAGGTTGAAGAGGGACAAAAGGCCAGCGACTTCGCGCTGGAAATCGACGGCCAGCGGGTGGAGGGCATCCGCGCCGTGCGCGGCCTGGTCGCCTTTCGCCTGGACGTGCGCACAACCACCGCGATCCGCAAGCTGCAGGAACCCTTCAAAATTACGCGCCTGGTGCAGCAGGACCCGCAGCACCCCTGCAACGTCTGGGTGAATGAGTCCTTCGGGGCCGGCGAGGACATCGTGCGGCCGGCGCGCACCCTGGCCCTGCTCGCGCTGGAGGAGGGTGAGGTCCTGCGGCGCTGGACGGTGCGCGACGCCTGGATAGCGGAAGTGGGCTATTCGGATTTCGACAGCAAGTCCGACGACCTGCTGGAAGAGACGCTGACGATCCACTACAAGGACATCGAGCCGGACCCGCTCCCGAACAAGGAAAAGGTGCTCCCGGCGGATTAGACGCAGCGGAGACTTGCATGGGTCGCTGGCCGGGCAAGACTGTCATCGGTCTGACGGGCAACATCGCGGTCGGCAAGAGCCAGGTGCTGGGGCAGTTGCGGTCCCTGGGCGCCGGCGTCATCGATGCCGACCGCGTCGCGCGCGAGGTGCTGGAACCGGGGGGCGCGGCCCACGCGACGGTCGTCGCTGAATTCGGCGCGGCGTTGCTGGACGAGGAGGGGCGCATCGACCGCGCGGCGCTGGGGCGCGTCGTCTTCAGCGACGCGGCGGCGCTGGCCCGCCTGGAGGCCCTGACCCACCCCGTCATCCGGCGTCGCATCGACGCGCTTGTCAGGGCAGCGCCGCAAACGGTACTGGTCATTGAGGCCATCAAGCTGCTGGAAGGCGACTTGGCGGAGGCCGTCGACGCGGTCTGGGTGGTGGACGCCGCGCCGGAAACGCAACTGGCGCGGCTGACGGGGCAGCGCGGCATGAGCCCCGCCGACGCCCGTCAGCGCCTGCAGGCGCAGAACCCCCAGGCGGACAAACTGGCGCGCGCCGACCTCGTCATCCGCAACGATGGCTCGCTGGAGGCACTGCAGGAGCAAGTGCGGGCGGCCTGGGAATCGCTGGCGGACGGGCTCAGTGGGCGTGCTCGTTGACCTGCAGGAGCAGGCCGTCCGGGTCCCGCAGCAGCAGCGAACGGCCGAAGGTCTCCTGTTGGATGCCGCGCGCGGGCGCGATGCCCTGCGCCTCCAGGCGCTCCACGAGGGCCTCCAGCGGCCCGTCGCTGACCAGCGCCAGCGCCACCCGGTCGGTCTCCTGCAGCGGCGGCAGGGGGTCCAGCACGTGCAGGCCCAGCGAGGCGTCGCCGGCCTTCAGCGAGGACCACACGCCGTCGCGCTGCAGATAGTCTGCCTGCAGGCCCAGCGCCAGGTAGAAATCCAGCGAGCGGGCCATCTCCCGCACGTAAACGATCGGCATCAGTTTCAGCATGTTGAGAGTCCCGTGATCATTCGCCATCCGTCGCAGTGTAGCACGCCGCCGCCGGGCGCGACCCATCCATGAGCGCCTCAAGGCGGCATCTGGCGGGGCTGTTGCTGGCGGCGCTGACCCTGACGCTGGTCCTGCAACTGGCGCTGGCGCCCGTCCCTTTTGGGCTGTCACCAGCTGCGGTTTCGCAGGACCAGCCCCGCCTGCCCTCATCGCTTCGCCGCGATGAGGATAAACCCTCCGGGGTCAGCGACGCTGCGACCGACGGAGAATTTCGCCTGGCGCGCGGTTACGGCGTCGCCGGGGACTACTGGACGCTGTATTTCAGCAGCCCCACCCGCGGCAACGAGGCGGGTGAGCGCGCGGGCGGCATCGACGCGCCCCTGGCGGCGGCCATCGACGCGGCGAGCGACTCGCTGGATATCGCCGCCTTCGAACTGAACAACCCGCTGCTGGCCCGGGCGATCCTGGACGCGGCGGAGCGCGGTCTGCGCGTGCGCGTCGTCGGCGATGACGAACACGGTCTGCGCGCCTCGGACGGCCTGATCTCGGGGCTGCAGGCGGCGGGCATCCCGGTGGTGGACGACGGCCGCAGCGCCCTGATGCACAACAAGTTCGTCATCATCGACGGCCGCAGCGTCTGGACCGGCTCGATGAACCTGACGCTCAACGGCGCCGACCGCCACAACAACAATCTGCTGGAACTGCGCGCGGCGGAGGCCGTTCGCCGCTATCAGGCCGAGTTCGACGAGATGTTCGACCAGGGTCGCTTCGGACCGCGCTCGCCGCGGGGCGACACAACGCCCTTCACGGCAGGGTCAGCGCGCATCGCCCTCTACTTCGGGCCGGAGGACGAGCCCGCGGCCGCCCTTTACGACGCGCTGGCGGAGGCGCAGGAGCGCATTCGCTTCATGGCCTTCTCCTTCACCCTGGATGACCTCGGCTCGCTGCTGCTGCGGCAGGCGGCGGCGGGCCTGCAGCTGCAGGGCATCTTCGAGCGCGTCGGCAGCGAGAGCGTCTGGAGCGAACTGGGGCCGCTGCATTGCGCGGGGCTGGACGTGCGCCAGGACGGCAACCCGTACCTGCTGCACCACAAGGTCTTCCTGATCGACGACGACGTGGTGGTGACGGGTTCGGCCAACTTCTCCGCCAACGGGACGGAGAGCAACGACGAGAACCTGCTGATCATCGAGGACGCGGCGCTGGCGGCGGCCTACCAGGCGGAGTTCGCGCGTCGATGGGACGAGGCCTCCACCCCGCGGGGAATCGCTTGCAACTGAGCGTGTTCAGGCCTCCGCGCCGGCCGCCAGAAGCAGGCTGATGATTTGCTCGTTGCCCGATTGCCTGGCGTGATGCAGCATTGGCATGGAGAAAAAGTCGCGGTGGTTCGGGTTGGCACCCGCGGCAAGCAGGACTTCCACGATAGACGCGTGTTGATTTCTTACTGCAATTTCAAGTGGCGTTTCTTTCACATGATTTCGCAGGTTCACATTCAGGCCCATGTTGAGCAGCAGGTGAACGATGTCCTCCCGGCCGAAATCCGCTGCCCACAACAGTGCCGAGAGCACGCGGGTGGTGTAAACACGGGTGACGGGGGGCGCGCCGCCGAGCAGCAGCATTGCGGTGATTTTGTCATGACCATTATGGACCGTGTAATAGAGTATCGGATGATCCCGGTCGATGTCCCGGGGCATGTACTGGTTCGCGCCAGCGAACAGAAGACGTAACACCACGTCCTGGTGGCCAGATATTGCAGCGTTCGTAAGTGCGGACAATGGTTCCCCGCCGAAAACGTTGTATATCCTGCCGCTGGAATCGAGGATCCTTTCGACTTCTGCGAGGTCACCGGCATGGGCCGCAGCAACGAAAGCGCCGATGTCTTCTTCCGTCAATCGGGCATGGGGATTGCTGCTTGCCGTCTGCGCCATACGCAGATAAAGCGCAGCCCGCTCATGCCCGTTGGCCAGGGCCAGTTGCCGGGCTGTACGTCCGCCAGCGTCCCTGGCACGGGTGTCGATGTTCTTGAGCAGGAGCATTGCCAAAACGTCCTCGTGTCCGGCCGCGGCCGCCAGGTGCAGGGCGTTGCGCCCCGTGTCCGGCAGCGAATGGTGGATGTCGGCCTCCCCGCCAAGTAGCAGGGCAGCGACGGCCAGGGTATGTCCGTTGGCTGCAGCCAGGGTCAGGGCACTGTGCCCTTCACGGTCCGTCCGGTTGACCTCTGCTCCTGCGCTGTGCAGTAGCTGGAGTGTCCCGATGTGTCCATGGGCGGCCGCCAGCATTAGTGGTGAACGACCGTCCGCATCTGCGATGTCTGTCGCGGCCTCGTTGGCGAGCAAATGGTGGAGCGCCGAAAACTGGCCGTTGAGGGCGGCTGCGGCGAGGGCGGTCCGACCGCCCTCGTCGTGCCAGTTGATGTCATGTCCCTCTGCAAGGATCATGTTCAGCAATGAAATGTTGCCACTACCCGCCGCCTCAATCAAGAGGGGCAGGCTGGCGTGGTCTGCCAAATCGAACCCTGCTCCGGCGTCTTGCAATAGCTGGATGCTGCGGAGGTCGCCCGACCGGAAGGCTTCATCAAGTGGAGTTTGACCGGCAGAATCCTGCAGCTGGACATCGGCACCGGCCCGCAGCAAACTGGCAACGACATCAGCATGGCCCCACATGGCAGCCTCGTGCAGGGCATGGCGACCAAAGGCATCGGAGGCATTGACGTCGGCACCTGCGGCCAGGTGGCGAAACAACGCCGAAAGATCCCCGTCATGGGCGGCCCTTACAAGCCCGGCGCAGGCGCTGGCAGACGCCCCTGCTCCAGGAGCGTCCAGGTGGAAGAGGTAGTCATTGTGTGACCAGCCTGTGAGACCGCTCTCATCCTGGACGCGGCTCCATTCCGCATTTCGCTGCAACACCTGGACGAAGCTGCAGGGGCGTAGTCTGCCGATGGTGTCCGCTTCAAGATGCGCGGCTCTGCGGACGCGCAAGGCAGCGGTGACCTGCGCGCGCCTGTCCGCCACTGGCGCTTGCTCACGCAACGCGAGAGAAAAACTTACCGGACGCGTACGTTCCCGTTCGCCGGGCGTAAAGGGTGATAAAACGACGAAGATGCGTTCCCTTTTTGCATCGAGCCTTGCCAACATGGGCCGGCCGCGATAGTCGCTTGCGCGAAAGCGTTGCACGTCAATAGTGTCGGGCAGGACCTGTACCACTTGCAGCCAGGCGTCCTGGGGTTCGGGCATGTTCAGACGGAGGTCCAGCAATAACCGGTCTGCGACGCTCCCTTCCTGCCCCATTGGCAGTTCGTAGTATTTGGCAGTGTAAGGCGCTGTGGAATCACGAAGACCGGTCGGCAGACTGCGGACCTCATTCAGCGGCGCCGGTGGGGCGTGAGTGTTGAGATCTGGCGACTTGTAACCGAAGCGACCGCCCCCGCGCCGACCATCGAGCAGGTAGTTGGCGATAACCCAGTCGGCAAAGATATCGTCGGCGCGCAAGACTTCGTTGCGTTCACCCAGCAAGCTGTCGAGTGCTGCCAGGCCCTGCCGAGGGTGCGAAGCAAAATCGCGCAGGAATTCCGCACCGAAACGTTCGAACAAATAGGTCATGAAGAGCGAGCTTGCGTAGTAGGAGGGATTCCACGGAAGGTTGAGTTGGGTGTCGGGCACGACGAAGCCACTCAAATAGAATTGTACTGGCTCGACTTTATCCAGTTCGGGCCCAATGAAGCGTGCAGTGAACGTGGCCAGACCCTCCCTGACCCAGGATGCGCCGTTGCGGTCACCCACATGATGATGAAGCAGATGTCCGAATTCATGGGCAACAACGCCGCTGAAAAAAACAGTAAAGAGCTTGCCCAGAAACCTTTCTTCGTCCCTGTCCACTGACAAACCGATAAAACCGGTGCCGGAACCAGCGTCGTTTGGCATGCCGTCGCGCCCGGAATACCAGCCACTCAGAGTTGAGCCTTCGTCGAAGCCGGAGGCGACGAGAACAGGGATGCGCTGGTCACCGTCGATGTGGGGCGGGTTCCTGATGTTCCAGAGATCGAGCGCCTGCCGGTAAGTTTGCTCGTCAAACCGTTGGCCAAGTCGTAGCAGGGCGTCGTCATCCGGCAACGGATCGCTGGTTCGGCGAGCAACTGTGTAAATGTAACTGTGGCTGCTGACGAGGCGCAGTTCGGCATGTGCCAGGCCTCCCGAACTGCCAGCCACCCTAAACAACCGTCGCTCCCCGACGCGGCGCAAGGTATCCGGGCGGTTGCGCTCGTCCCAGGGGAGCAGGTAGTCGTTGTGGGCCCAGCCGGCCGTGCCGTCCTGGCGCCGGATGTGACTCCAGGCCTCGCCCTGGTGCAGCAGCTCGACGGCCTCGCGCGGCGTCAGTTGGGTGATGACGTCGTCGTCGGTGGAGGGGCCTTCGCGCAGGCGCAGATTGACGTCGGCGACCTCCAGCCATGCCGGCTTGATGTCTTGGGCGTGGGTGGCAGTGGCGACGAGGAGCAGGACGAGGGCGAGAAGCAGTCGGGTTCTCATGGCGCATCCTGTCCGCCCGCCGGAAGCGGGCAATCACTTGCTGGTCCCTGATCGTTCACATCTGCTCCGGCTACTGGCAACCTGCGCCGGGCGGGCCGTCGTAGGTGGTGGTGAGGCCGCTGACGACGCCGCTGACACCGCCATCGAAGATGGCGTGGAATGTCTTGTTTTCGACGTCGGGGCCCATGGCGATAATGACGTTGTTGTTGGCCTGCTTGCTGGCGGCGATGCGACGGTCGGCGCTGGCCTTGACGCAGCCGGCGGCGGCGGCGTCGATTTCCTGCCCGGTGACCCAGAAGGCGAGTTCACCGCGCTCCGGGGAGACGAATTTGTAGACGACGAGGGCGGGCCCGGAGTCGTGGCTGGCGCGGTAGATACGGCCGAGGGCGCCGAGGTCGGTGGCGGGCTGGTTGACCTGACCGGAGAAGGTGACGCTGGCGGCATCGACAGCGGCGGCGGCGCTCTGGCTGGTGATCTGGCCGGCGGCGGCGCTGGTGAAGGGGGTGAGGTTGGCTGGTTGCTGGGAGAAGGCGAGGGAGTAGGAGACGGGCCCGCTGCGGCGACGGTCGCCGGGGGTGTAGGGAGAAACGACGAGGATGAAGCGCTGGGCGTCGTGGCGGAGGGCGGCGGCGATGGCGCCGTCGCCCTGCTGGCTGGCGCTGAAGCGCTGGACGTCGATGGCGTTGGGGAGGACCTGGACGAGCTGCAGCCAGGCGTCCTGGGGCGCTTCGGCGGGACTGAAGCGGAAGAGCAGCGGGAGGGACCTGTCCAGGGCGGCGGGCCAGAGTTCGTAGTAAGCGGCGGAGTAGGGCGAGGTGACGTGGTCGTAGGTGAAGGGAAGCTCGTAAATGTAGCGGAGCCGCCTGGCGGGTTTCAAATCGGGGGTCCAGAGTTGGGGATAGCCGAAGCGGCCGTTTTCACGCCGGTTGTCGAGCAGGAAGTTGGCGATGACCCAGTCGGTGAAGACGTCGTCGGCGCTGATGCCGGCGCCATGGGCGGCGAGCAGGGCATCGAGGGCGTCGAGGCCCTGCTGCGGGTGGAAGGCAAGCTGACGCAGGAAGTCCAGGCCGAAGCGCTCGTAGAGGTAGGAAACAAAGAGCGTGGCTCCCCCGTATTCTACATTTTGGAGAAGCACCGGGTGGTTCATCTGGACATGCGGGTTTTGCAGGTACATGGCTGCAACAGTTCTTCCCGGAGGTATGCCAGACAGCAGGTGAAGGTGGAGAACGGCGAAGCCCTCCTCTACCCAGCGTGCGTGGTTGCCACCCCGTTTGTGATGGACCATGTGCCAGAATTCGTGTTCCAGCGCTCCTAGGTAAACACTCCGCAAATTCGGACTCCGGCGTTGACCCCTGTAAATCATCTTGATGAAGCCGGTTTCTCCTCCGCCGCGATTGCGCTCCTGGGGCATGTCAACGCGAGAGGCGTAGTATCCTCTGGTGGCGCCACCAGAGGTGAAAAGGACCACAACCCGCCTGTCGCCCTCGATATGGGGTGGGTCCGTGATGCCCCAGATGCCGAGTATGCGGGGGTACGACTGGTCGAATCCCTGGCCAAGGACTGTCAGCGTCCGGGAGTCGGCCGGCGGATGTCTGGCGGGGTCAAAACTGTAGGTGTAGAAGTAGGCGTGGTTGCTGACGTGGGCAAGGGTAGCATTGACGATGACGCTTTCCCCCTGCGCGTTGGGTATCCTGAATTGACGCAACTCACCAACCGGGCGTTGGGAGTCGTCGCGGACGCGCCGGAGCGAGGGGTTACTGCGCCGTTGCAGGTCAAGGTCGGTGACTTCCATCCAGGAGGGTTCCACGTCCTGGGCGTGGGCGGCCCCGATGGCAAGCAGCAGGACCAGCGCAAGTACCAGGAACAGTCGCGGGTTCATTGCCCTTCCCTCCAGACCCGTTGACAGGGCGAGAAATCGCGGCGCCCGGCAGGGATCCTGCATGATTTGCCTGACGGCGGGCGTCCCTCAATCAAGAAACAATTGTATCGCGATGGATTTGGCCCTGCGCCACGCTTCGGCGGCGGGGGTATACTGGCGCGGACTGCCGCGACGGGACAGCAGGAGGATGGCGACAGCGCTTATGGACACGGCCAACCACAGCAAGCGGGTGCTCTCCGGCATCCAGCCGACCGGCAACCTGCACGTCGGCAACTACCTCGGCGCGCTGCTGCAGTGGGTGCGCTTCCAGGAGCAGTACGACGCCTACTACTGCGTCGTGGACCTGCACGCCATCACCGTGCCGCACGACGCCAGCCAGCTGCGCGCACACACCCTGGAAGTCACCGCGCTCTACCTCGCGGCCGGCCTCGACCCGCAGCGGGCGACCCTTTTCGTGCAGTCGCACAACCCGGCGCACGCCGAACTGGCCTGGTTGTTGACCTGCCTGACTCCGCTGGGCTGGCTGAACCGCATGACGCAGTACAAGGACAAGGCGGCCCGACAGCAGGAGGAGTCTGTCAACGCCGGGTTGCTGAGCTACCCGGTGCTGATGGCCGGCGACATCCTGCTCTACCAGGCGCACTACGTGCCGGTCGGCGACGACCAGCGCCAGCACGTCGAGCTGACGCGCGACCTCGGCCAGCGCTTCAACAGCCTCTTCGGCGAGACCTTCACCCTGCCCGAGGTGGTCAACCCGGAGACCGGCGCGCGCGTGATGGGCCTTGATGAACCCAACAACAAGATGAGCAAGAGCGCCACTGGCGAGAACCACGCAATTTTCCTGCTCGATCCGCCGGACCTCATTCGCCGCAAGATCATGCGCGCCACCACCGATTCCGGGCGCGAGATTCGCTTCAGCGACGACCCGGAGAAGGCCGGCGTCAACAACCTGCTGACCATCTACCAGGCGTTGACGCATGGCGAGCGCGCGGCCGTCGAGGCGGAATTCGAAGGCAGGGGCTACGGCGACCTGAAGAAGGCGGTCGTGGCGGCGGTGACCGATACGCTCGCGCCGCTGCAGGAGCGCTACCGCGAGATCAGCGCCGAGCCAGGCTACGTGGAACAGGTGCTGGCCGACGGCGCCGAACGCGCGGCGACGATCTCCGAGCGCACGCTGAAATCGGTGAAGGACCGGATGGGCTTCCTGGAGCCGGCGCAGCGCTGGCCGGGCGCAGGCTGAAGCATGGTCAACTGGGAACCGCCGACCCACTGGGGTCGCGTCAGGACCATCGACGCGCACGCCGCCGGCGAGCCCCTGCGCGTCATTTGCAGCGGCTTCCCCCTGCCCGCCGGCGACACCATTCTCGAACGGCGCGAGGCGGCGCGACGCCACTACGATCACCTGCGGCGCAGCCTGATGTGGGAGCCGCGCGGCCACGCCGACATGTACGGCTGTCTGCTGACGCCGCCGGCCACGGAAGATGGCGACCTCGGCGTACTCTTCCTGCACAACGAGGGCTACAGTACCATGTGCGGCCACGGCATCATCGGCCTGGTCACGGTGGGGCTGGAGTGCGGCCTGTTCACCATGCCGGCGGGTCGGCCGGAGCTACGCATCGATTCGCCCGCCGGCCGCATTGTGGCCACGCCTCACTGGCAGGACGGGCGTGTGGCGGCGGTCAGCTTCCTGAACGTGCCCTCCTTCGTGCTCATGCAGGACCTGGACGTGGCGGTGCCCGGCCTGGGCGACGTCCGTTGCGACGTCGCCTTTGGCGGCGCCTTCTACGCCCTGGTCGACATGGCGCAGACGGGTCTGGCGCTGGAGCCGCGCAACAGCGACGCTCTAATCGCCGCCGGCCGGGCCATCAAGCGCGCGATCATGGCGACGCAGCGCATTGAGCACCCGGCGGGCGACCCCGACCTCAACTTCCTCTACGGCACGATCTTCACCGAGCTGCGGCCGGCCGGCAGCGAGGTCCACAGCCGCAACGCCTGCGTCTTCGCCGAGGGCGAACTGGACCGCAGCCCGACGGGCACCGGCGTCAGTTCGCGGGCGGCGCTGTATCACGCGCGCGGCGAACTGGCTGCGGGCGAGACGCTGCAGATCGAGAGTCTGATCGGTTCGCGTTTTTCGGTGCGGATCGTGGAACGCACACGGGTTGGCGCGCTGCCGGCCGTCATCCCGGAGGTCAGGGGCAGCGCCTCCATCACCGGCATGCACGACTTCCTGATCGACCCCGCCGACCCCCTGCGCGAGGGCTTTCTGCTGCGCTAGCTGTCAGGGCCGCGACGCTCAGCCGCCGCCGGGGTCCATCAGTTCCGCCGAACTGAAGACCACGTTGAAGGGCACGCAGTAGATCACCGCGCTCCTGTATTCCGTCAGGTCCACCTCGGCCGGGATGTTGTAGTTCTGGTTACCGATGTTGCCCTTGAGCGGCCCCAGATCGATGTATTCACCGCTCTCGCCCACGCCGGCGAAGATGCTGGTCGGGACGTTTTTGGTCAGCAGCACGTGCAATTGCGGGCCATTGGTGACGCGGAAGTCTTCGAAGCGCAGGACGCGCTCCTCGCCGGCCAGCCAGATGGTGGCGCTGCCCTCCGCGCGATGCACCGGGTCGATTTCGATCCAGGTGCCGCTGAGCAGCGGATGCGGCTCCGGCGCGCTGTCGGGCATGTCATCCTGCATGTCCTTGTCGGGTTCCATCATCGCTCTGGCGGTGTCGGCGGCCATGGAAGCGCCATCGTCGACCGCCCCGACCATTTCAAGCAGGATTTCCAGCTGTTCATCCGGCATGTCACGCACGCTCTCGCGCTCGGCGCCGCTCAACATGGGAAAGGCCTCGTCGACTTCATCATTGATGAAAAAGGTCCAGGGTCGTGTGACGAGGACCAAAACGACGGCGACCAGCACAACTGCGGAAATGACGAGACGTCTGCGATCCATGGTTTCCTCCTTCAGGCGTCGCCCGCAATGGCGAGCCGGCGACCGGCGAAATACTCACGCCATTCCGGGGAGAGCCCGGGGAGCCGGCTGGCGCGTTCCGTGGCAGCGGGGTCATCGGGTTGCAGCAGGCGCAGGCGAAAGATGGCGCGCACGCTCATGGGCTGCTCCTCCCGCTCTGTCAGTGAGACGCTGTCGCCGGCGCCCAGCTTACCCGTCTGCAACACACGCAGGTAACAGCCGCAGCGTTCGGACTGCGTGAAGGCCCTGACGAAGTCGGGCAGGCCCATGCGATGCGCCAGCTTGTGACAGGGGATGCGCGGCTGACTGACCTGCAGCAGGGTCTCCCCCACGCGCCAGACGTCGCCGATGCAGACCTCGTCTTCATCAAGGCCGCCGATGGTGAGGTTTTCGCCGAAGTGGCCGGGGCTCAGATCATCGCGCTGCAGTTGCTGCGCCCACCAGGCGTAGTGGTCGCGGGAGTAGGCGTAGACGGCCTGCTGCGGCCCGCCATGATGCTTCAGGTCCGCCTGGCCATCGCCCTCAAGGTTGACAGGACCCAGCCGCACGCGCCCCGTCACCGGGCGTTTGTAGATGCCGGTGCGCAGCAGGCCGCCGCGCGCCGGCACGGAGACCGGCTTGCCGACGTTGACGGAGTGCAGCTGCATACCTCCGCTCCTGCTCATCTCACACCAGGGCCACGGTCTCGATCTCGACGAGGGCACCCAGCGGCAGGCCGGCCACGGCGACGGTGGAGCGGGCCGGCGGGTCCTGCGGGAAGTACTGCGCGTAGATGCCGTTGACCGTTTCAAAGTCGTCCATGCTGGCGAGGAAGATGGTGGTCTTGACGACGCGATCGAAGTCCGTGCCGGCGGCGCGCAACACGGCGCTGATATTCTCCATGACCTGACGCGCCTGCGCCTCAACGCCGCCTTCAGCCAGAGCGCCGCTGCCGGGCACGATGCCGACCTGGCCGGCGGTGAAGACGAAGCCGTTGGCGCTGACGGCGTGCGAATAGGGGCCCAGCGCGGCGGGCGCATCCGGGGCCGTAATGATGGTTCTGGACATGGGAACTCCAGGCGGTCACCGTGATGAACGCGGGCATTGTAGCGGCCTGACGCGCCAGGCGCGAGTCCGGCGCGCCTACAACGAGGCCAGCAGGGCCTCAATCTGCTCGACGCGCTGGTCGTAGCGATGATGCGCCAGCACGTGCTCGCGGGCGCAGCGGGCCATTTCCTCGCGTTCGTCGTCGTGCGCCAGGAAGCAGGCGACCTTGTCGCGCAGGTCCGCCTCGTCGCGAAAGGTGAGGATGTTTTCGCCCGGCGTGAACCATTTGTACACGCCGGGCCGGTCGTCGGTGATTTGCAGGGTACCCACGGCGGCAACCTCGAAGAGGCGCATGTTGCCGCCGTACTGCATGGTCTGTCCGTGCGGGTTGACGGTCAGCTTCGCGGCCGAGAGGATCTCCAGCATTGGCTCGCCCAGCGCCTCGCCGCGCAGATAGGGGCGCAGTTCTGCCGGTACGTCGTGTATGCTCCAGATGCCGAGGTCGAAATCGCGCAGCGCGGCCAGCGCGCGCACGCGCTCACCGTAAATGTGGGGCGGCAACAGGGTGCCGACGAAGGCGACGTCGCAGGCCAGGACGGCGCGTTGGTCGGCATTCAACTGGCGCGGAAAGTGGAAGTCGGGGTCCATGGCGGTCAGGGGCAGACAGACCACCCGCCGGGCGCCAAGCTCCCGCAGTTGAATGCCGTGGTAGTCATCGTTCACCAGCGCCAGATCCCAAAGGCCGGCCGCCTGTTGGTCCAACTGATAATTGAAGATGAAGGGGGACATACCGCTTGTGTAGAGCAAACGGCAGTTGTGGCTTCTTTGGATGCTCACCAGGGTTGCGGGCAGGATGGTCCGGTTCCCGCTGACCAGCCACAGGACGTCGGGTTTAAATTCCTCGACCGCCTGCAGCAACTGACGGTTGCGCTGATGTGCATACGGGTTGAGTCGCAATGGCAGTCGCTGCCCAAGCGCCTGCGCCGCCTTGCGGGGCGTAAAGCCGGCATTGAACCGGTAATTGCGGGCGAATCGTTCGCGCCAGAAGACGGCGACCTCGTGACCGCGGCGGCGCATTGCCCGCTCATAAAAACTTTCCTTCATGCTGGTTGGAAAGAGTGGCGGCGTTTCGCCTGGCGCCGTGTTGGCGATGGCCTGTTTCATTTGTTCCACGTGAGTGAGGGAAGCGACGAAGAGGATGCGCAAAATCAGGAACTCCAGGCCTCGACCAGGATACAGTCCGCCGCCGCGCGCGCGATGCGCTGCTGCCGGCCGTTGATGCGTAGCGCCAGCGGCCCGTCAGCGGCGGCGGCGTCCATGATTTCGACACGCGCGTTGAGCGTTATCCCCTGGCTGACGATGACCCGCAGCATGTCCTCACTGCGGGTGCGAATGCGCGAGACGACGGCCGGTCGGTCCGGGGGCCATTCGCTGAGGGGCTGCAGACGACGGCGCAGGATCGTGCCGTCCGGCGCCGGGATGGGGTCGCCGTGGGGGTCGAGCCCGGGCTCGTGCAAACGGCTGGCAATGGCCTCAATGAAGCGCTCCGAAACGGCGTGCTCCAGGCGTTCGGCCTCAGCGTGCACCTCGGGCAATTCGTAGCCCATCTCTTCCACCAGAAAGAGTTCGATCAGGCGGTGGCGCCGCAGGATCATGAGCGCCTCGTTTTCGCCGGCGGGCGTCAGCCGGATGCCGCGCCATTTGCGCCAGGTGACGAGGCCGGCCTCTTCCAGACGCTGCGTCATGTCGCTCACGGAAGGCGCGGAGATCTGCAGGATGTCCGCCATGGCGCTGGTCGATACCAGTTCGCTGCCCTGTTGCAGGGTCAACAGCGACTTGAGAAAGTTCTGCACCGATTCCGATTGCAAGAGTCCGCGCCGGGCTGCCATGGGTCGTCGTCCCGTTGTTCGCCAGACCAGCATAGCACACGCGGGCCCGGCGTGGCGCAGCAACGTCCGGGCGCGTACAATCCCACGCCTTGAAACCCGTGAGCCGGAGAAGCCCAGGATGCAACGCAGGGATGAAGTTGATCGCAAGCACGCCCAGGTACGTGAGTTGCTGGCCAGTCATCATGCACCGGCCCTGTTGCTGACACAGACGCGCAACCTCGCCTGGTTCAGCGCCGGCGCCGACGCCAGCATCCCGGTGGACAGTGACACCGGCATCTGGAGCGCGCTGGTCACGCCCGACAGTCGCGACATTGTGACGACCAATATCGAATTGACCCGCCTGCGCGCCGAAGAGCAGCTGGAAGCGCTGGGTTTTGGCTATCGCGAGTATGCCTGGCATGGTGAAACCCCGTCCGGGCCATCGGGGACCCTGGTGGACACGCAGCCGGAGGTGGCTGACGCGCTGCTGCAATTGCGTCTGGTGCTGGATGTCGGGGAGCAGGAACGCTGCCGTCGCCTCGGCGAGGAGACCGCCGCCGCGCTGGAGGAAGCCATCCGCGCCGCCAGGCCTGGCGACAGCGAACTGGAGATCGCCGCGCGCCTAGACGCAGCCTGCCGCCGGCGCGGCGGCCTGGCCGCGGTCAACCTGGTGGCCACGGACGAACGCATCGCGCAGTTCCGTCACCCGCTGGCCACGCAGAAACGAATGGAACACCTCGTCATGATCGTGGTCTGCAACCGCAAGTGGGGCCTGTTGCTCTCTGCCACGCGTCTGGCGCATGCCGGCCCCCTGCCTGCGGACCTGAAAGAAAAGGCGCAAAAGGTCGCGCAAATTGACGCCGCCGCCATGCTGGCCACACGACCGGGGCGCCGCCATGCGGAGGTTTTCGACGATATACAGGCCGCCTATGCCGCCCAGGGCGAGGCCGGACAGTGGCGCCATCATCACCAGGGAGGGCCCGCCGGCTACAACGCACGCGAGATTATCGTTACCCCCGGCGAAGACTCCCGGGTGCAGGCCGGCAGCCTTTACGCCTGGAACCCCTCGATTGTGGGTTGCAAGTCCGAGGACACGATTCTGGTGGGCGATGAAGGCTTTGAGATCGTCACGGCCGCCGGGGCCGCCTGGCCGATGATTCGGGTCGAACAGGCCGGGCAGACTGTCCCGCGCCCTGGCATTCTCGAACTGTAGCATGGGACGAGGAGTCCTTCCTTGACCGGGCAGGGCGCCGTCAGGCGTTTGTGGATCCCGGCCTGTTTCTGCCTGCTGGCCTTCATTGTCTTCGCCACGCAGTTCGCCGGCACAGGCTTCGGCATCAAGGGACAGCACTACGGCTGGGTGTCCTCACACGGCCTGGCGATCGCCATTCACGCGACGCCGGAAAACGGCTTCGTCGGCCATGCGCGCAACTTGCTGGATGCCGACGGCGCGCCGGACTACCGGTATTTCGATCACTATCCGCCCTTTTTCAGCGCCACCCTGGGCGCGCTAACCAGCCTGACGGACGATCTGGCGACAAAGGTCTGGATCGCGCGGCAGTTGATGCACGTCATTTTCATCATGACGATGCTGTTTGCCTGGCTGTTGCTGCGGCGCCTGGGGCTGGCGCCGGCCGCGGCGCTGGTCGGGGTGATCCTGACTTTCAGCGGTCACATGCTGCTTTTTTACCGCGAGATGATTCATTTCGATCAGCCGGCGCTGATGGGGATGATGCTCCTGCTCTACGCCATCGCGCGCGTGAAGCTGGAGCGACGCGAACGCTGGCGCTGGCTGGCCCTCGCCACGCTGCTGGCCGTAAGTGCGGGTCGGGGCTTTCTGTCTCTGGGCGTGCTGGGGCTGTGGGCGGCCATGGAAGCGGCGGGTCTGTTGTGGCAAGGGGAGCGACCCCTGGTGCAACGGCTGCGTGCCATATGGCGGCACGACGCGACGCGCATGCTGCTGCTGGGGCTTGTGTGGAGCGCGCTAATGCTGGGCTACAACATCTCGCATGAGATGGCGCGGAAAAATTTGCCTGTGGAGGAGACCAACATCGTTCAAAGCATGCTTCTTCGCTTGCCGGGTGGTGAGGTTAGAGAGGGTTGGGAAGCGGACTACGATGCATTCGCCTCGGCGATGGAACGGCGGCTGTTGCGTTGGTATTTGCCGCTGGATTCCGGGAGCGGCGAGATCATTCACCAGTGGGCCCTGCTGCCGGCGCTGCTGTTGATTCTGTATTACAGTGAGCGCCAGAATGCATCCCGCCGGCTTGTGTTGTTGCTGGCAGCTTTCTCCGGCCTGGCTTGGCTGTTCCTGATGATTAACCTCGCCTGGTTCCACGGCTACACGACCATGCATGCGCTCGGCTTTGCGCTTGTTTTCTGGCTGGCACTTCTTGACCGTGTGCGGCCGAAGCGCCTGATTAACGTACTGTTGCTGCTGGCCCTGGCATTGTTCCTGCGTCAGGCGCTGGAGGTGGAAGCGGACAACCGCGCCTGGAACGAGGCGGCCGCCATCTACACCGATGACTACAATCGCATCCTGCAACGGATCGGCTGGGGTGGCTCGGCGGTGTTCAGTGATCCGGCACTGCAGGACAGGGCAATCACCATTCCCAAATATCTGTTGGGCTTCTACCTCGGCGACAACTTTCTTGCGACCAGACTCGACGATGCGGACTACATGGTGGCAAACCGCGACTGGCTGGCCCTGCCCGGCGCCGATGGTCGTGATGACCTGCGGCTGCTCTATACCCTGACGCCGGAGAACCAGGTGGGCTTCGTCTTTGACCTGCGCAGTGGTGAACGCTACGCGCCGGGCGACGTCGCGCCGCGTTTCAACTTTGGCGATACGCTGGCCCTGGGCCACTGGGAACTCCTGGACGGTGTGGAGGCGCGTCCCTGCCAGGGGATTCGCGTCGAGAGCTGGTGGCAGGCACAGGTCCCGCCGCCGGCCAGTTACCGCCTGCAACTGTCACTGGTAGATGAGGACGGTGGCGTCCTGGCGTCCGCGGACAGCGCTCCGGCTGGCGGCGATACGCAGGGCTGGCGTCCCGGGCGCTGGTATCCGGACGGACGGACGCTGCATGTCCCCTGCGAGGCGACGGGAGCCTGGTCCCTGATCATCAGCGTGTATGATCCGGAGACAGACGCGTTGAATGACAAGCTGCCGCTCATGAACGCCGATGGTAGCGCCGGCCACACCTGGCTTTACCTGACCACAGTGAGCGTGAACTGACAGACAGTCCAGGGGCCAGGGGTCAGCATGTCGACGGTGGCGCGCAGCGAGAACAGGAGTCCCCTGCGCAGGCTGCTGGTGCCGGCATACTTCTGTCTGCTGGCCCTGATCGTCTTTGCCACGCAGTTCGCCGGCACAGGTTTTGGCGACCGCCTGCATCATGGCTGGGTATCTTCCCACACGCTGGCAATTGCAGGCCGCGCCACACCCGAAAATGGATTCGTGGGTCACTCCCGTCTGTTCATTGATGAGGGAGGCGCGCTGCATTTCGATTACTTCGATCGCTATCCTCCCTTTTTCAGCGCCACCCTCGGCACGCTCACCGGCCTGACAAACAATCTGGCGACGAAGGTCTGGCTCGCCCGCCAGATCATGCACGTCATCCTTGTAGTGACGATGCTGTTTGCCTGGTTGCTGATACGGCGTCTGGGGCTGGCTGCGGGCCCGGCGCTGGTCGCGGTGACGCTGTCCTTCAGCAGCCCCATGCTGTTATACTACGGTGAGATGGTCCATTTCGATCACCCGGCGCTGGCCGGGATGCTGATTCTGCTCTACGTCATCGCGCGGGTGAAGCTGGAAGGGCGGAGGAGTTGGCGCTGGCTGACGCTGGCGACGCTGCTGGCTGTCAGTGCGGGCCGTGGCATTGTTTCCCTGAGTGTGTTGGGACTTTGGGCCGCCTGCGAGACCGTAACGTTGCTGTGGCAGCGCGATCGCTCGCTGACACAACGTCTGCGCGCCATCCTGCGGCACGATGCGACGCGCATGCTGCTGCTGGCCGTCGCCTGGCTCGCGCTGCTGCTGGGCCACAACCTGGCGCAGGAGATGGCGCGGCGCGACGTACCCCTGGAAGAGACGAGCATCGGCGAGAGCATACAGACCCGACGGCCGGGCGCGGAACCCGGGCCGGGCGGGGCGCCGGACTTCGCCGGGTATGCTGGCACACTGGCGGAGCGGCTTTCGCGCTGGTATCTTCCGCTGGATGCCGGGAGCCAGCCGGGCGCACTGCGTTGGGCAGTCTTGCCGGCCCTGGCTCTCATCCTGTTCCACCTGCGCAGCCAGCCGACTCCCCGCCGCGTCGTGTTGCTGCTGACGGCCTTCTCCGGGCTGCTCTGGCTCGCTGTGATGATCAACCTCGTCTGGCCCCACGACTACACAACCATGCATGCCCTGGGCTTCGCGTTGGTCGTCTGGCTGGCGCTGCTGGCGCGCTTGCGGCAGCAGCGCCTGACCGGCGTCTTGCTGGCCCTGAGTCTGGCGGTCTTTCTGCGCAGCAACCTGGCTGTTGAGGCGCAGCAGGGTGAGCACTTCCGCGCTACGGCGGCCTACACGGAAGACTACGATCGCATCCTGAGAAAGACCGGTCGCAGTGGCCAAGTGATCTACAGCGAGAACAACCTGCAGGATGCGATCATCAACCGGAACCGTTATATGTTCGGCTTCTTTCTGGGCGACAATCTGCTGGCAACCTCCGCCGCGAACGCCGACTATTTCGTGGCGTCCCACGAGTGGCTGGCCCTGCCCCCCGCCAACCCCGGGGACGGACGCAATGGCTGGCGCCTGCACCGCACACTGACGCCGGAGAACCGGGTCGCCTTTCTCTTCGACAGGGCCTACGTAGACCACTTTCCGCCGGATGGAATCAGTCCCGCCTACAATTTTGGCGCTGATCTCGCACTGGGGCACTGGGAGCTGCGCGAGGGTGTAGAGGTGCAGCCCTGCCAGCGCATCAACGTCGAGAGTTGGTGGCGGGCCACGCGAGCGCCGGTCGCTGACTACAGCATGCAACTTGCGCTTGTGGATCTGGCTGGCGAGTCCCTGGGTGCCAGAAACGCCCGTCTGTCGGCGGTCGACTCCAGCAACTGGGAAACGAAGGCCTGGTTCCTCGATCTGCGCTCGCTCACGGTGCCCTGTGACGCGCCCGCCGGTGAGTATCCGTTGGTGCTGAGCGTGTACGATCCCCTGATGCTCGCCGAACAGGGGCCACTGCCGCTGATCAATACCGATGGCAGCGCCGGAGACGCCTGGCTTTATCTGACGACGCTCCTCATTAACTGATGTTGAACGCAGGGAAGGGCAGCGGGACGGCGCATGACGGGGAACGTTGAGGGCAGGAAAGCGGGGCGCTTCCTGGCTCAGGCGTACTTCTGTCTGCTGGCGGTCATCGTCTTCGGCACGCAGTTCAGCCACGCGGGATTCGGCGCCCGGCACCACGGCTGGGTCACGTCTCATGGTCTGGCCATCGCCGTGCATGCCACGCCCGCCAACGGTTTTGTCGGGCACGCCCGCCTCTTCGTGGAGGAAGGCGGTGCCTTGCACCTCGATTATTTCGATCGTTATCCCTTCTTCTTCAGCGCCCTGGTGGGCGCCCTGGTCCGTCTTGCGGACGACCTGGCGACGCAGGTCTTTATCGCGCGCCAGTTGATGCATGGCATTTTTGTCCTGACGATGCTGTTCGCCTGGCTGTTGTTGCGGCGGCTGGGGGCGACGGTGATGGCGGCCCTGGCGGGCACGACCCTGGCCTTCGCCGGTTACGGCGTGCTTTACTTCCGGGGAGCCCTGCACTTCGACCAGCCGGCGATGCTGGGGATGCTGGCGCTGCTCTGCTGCGTCGCGCGCGCGAGCCAGGCGCCCGCCGGCAATCGCCGCTGGTTGCCGGCAGCCACCCTGGTGGCCGTCAGCATGGGACGCGGCTTCATTTCACTGGGCGTGCCCGGGCTGTGGCTGGCCCTGACAGCGCTGTCCGTCCTGCGGCGGCCGGGCCTGTCACCCGGACAGCGTCTGCGCCTCATTGCGGCGCATGACGCCTTCCGCATGTTACTGGCCGGTGCGCTGTGGCTGGCCCTGATGCTGGGCTACAACGTCGCGCAGGAGATGAGCCAGCGTGACGTTTCGCTGCAGGAGACAAGCATCGTGGCCAGTCTGCAGCGCCGAGCGCCGCTGGGCCACGAAGGCGGTCGCAACCTCACCACCTCCAACTACCGCATACCGACCTGGGACGCCTTTGCGGCCCTGCAGGCGGACCGTTTCCTGCGCTGGTTTGCGCCGCTGCGGCATGAGAGTAGCGACGTCGCGCCGGCTCCCGCCAGCGGGCCCATACTCCTGCTGCTGCTGGCGGTCGCGCTGACCTATGCCCTGCGTCAGAAACGGGCCCTGCGCGAGCCGCTGCTGCTGACGGCCCTCGCCGGGGTGCTGTTCATCGCTGCCATGATTAACCTCACCGCCGAACACGATTACACGATCATGCATGCCCTGGGCCTCGCGCTGGTGTTCTGGCTGGCCCTGTTGCGTCCGCTGCAGACCCGCAGGCGGCTCATCGCCCTTGTGCTGGCCATGAGCCTGGCGTTGTTCCTGCGCTCCAGCCTGCTGGTGGAAGCGGAAAACCGCGACATTTTCGCCGAAGCGTCGCGCTTCACCGATGACTACAATCGCATTCGCCTGGCGCTGGAAGCCAGAGGCGTCGCTCAGGCCCACATCTTCGACACCTTTAAGGGGCACTGCCCGATCTTCCACTCCAAGTGCTTCGCGCCAGGTTTTTACCTGCGCGACCATGCCATCGCGCGCGATCTGGCGGACGCCGGCTTCGTGCTTACGGACTTCCCCTTTTATCCGACCCGGCCCTGGCTGACGCCGGACGACCGCCAGGGCCTGCACTTGCTCTCGCTGAGCCTGACGCCGGAAAACGGCACCTACCACCTCTTCGACACGGCGGACTTCGAGACCCGTCATTTGCCGCAGGAAATCGCGCCGCAGCAGGTCTTCGGCGGCGAAGTCGCGCTGGGGCACTGGGAACTGCGCGAAAGCGTGCAGGTGCGGCCCTGCCAACGCATTCGCCTTGAGAGCTGGTGGCAGGCCGCCCGTCCGCCCGGCGCGGACTACAGCATCCAGCTGGCGCTGGTGGACCTGGCGGGCGATGCCCTGAGCGCCAGCAACGACCAGTTGACGACGGTCAACAGCGCCGTATGGGCGCCGCAACTCTGGTTCCTCGACCTGCGCCCGCTCACGATTCCCTGTGACGCGCCCGCCGGCGAGTATCCGCTGGTGCTGAGCGTGTACGACCCGCTGCAACTGGCGGAGCAGGGGCCGCTGCCGCTGATCAATGCCGACGGCAGCGCCGGCGACACCTGGCTCTACCTGACGACGCTCTTCGTCAACTGACTCCGGCCCCATGCTATACTGACGCCATCGTCTCCATCGCACAGGCGCCGCCCATGGTCGAGCTGGCCCGACCTTCACCACGCAACAAACCAGTCTCGCTTTTCGTGACCTGCATCATCGACGCGCTCTACCCGCCCACCGGCATCGCCGTCGTCGAGGTGCTGGAGCACCTGGGTCTGGAAGTGCGCTTCCCGCAGGCGCAGACCTGCTGCGGCCAGCCCGGCTTCAACTCCGGCTTTCATGACGACGCGCGCCGCGTCGCGCGGCATTTCCTGCAGGTCTTCGCGGACGCCGAAGTGATCGTCACGCCTTCCGGCAGCTGCGCCACCATGCTGCGCCACTACTATCCGCAACTCTTCGCCGACGACCCCGTCTGGCACGAGCGCGCCTGCCGCGTCGCCCGCATCACCTGGGAGTTCAGTGAATTCCTCGTCGACGGCCTCGGCATCAGCGACCTCGGCGCCAGGCTGGCGCCGACGCGCGTCGCCTTCCACGACGCCTGCCACGGCCTGCGCGGTCTGGGGCTGCAGGCGCAGGCGCGCGCGCTGGCGGGCCAGGTCGAGGGCGTGACGCTGGTGGAGATGCAGGGCGCGCAGCAATGCTGCGGCTTCGGCGGCCTCTTCGCCATCAAGCTGGCCGACATCAGCAACGCCATGCTGCTGGAAAAGATGCAGGCCATCGAGTCCACGCCGGCCGACGTCTTCCTCACCGGCGATTGCAGCTGTCTGACGCACATTAACGGCGGCCTCGCCCGCCACAAGCGGCCGCAACGGCTGCGCCACGTCGCCGACCTGCTGGCCGAGGGCCTGCGGGACGCGAAGGTGGCCAGGGCTGCCGAAACACCGGACCTGGAGGAAATGCCATGAAACGCATGACGCTCACGCTATGCCTGCTGCTGACCCTCGTCACCGCCGCGCAGGCGCAGGAGGCCTGGCGCTCGTTGACCGTCACCGGCAGCGGCAGCGCCAGCGGCGCGCCCGACATGGCGCTGGTGCGCCTCGGCGTGCAGACCAGCGACGAGGACGTGCTGGCCGCCTTCGACCGCAGCAACCGCATCACCGCCGACATTATCGAGGCCCTGCTGGCGCTGGGCATCGAGCGCGCCGACATCCAGACCAGCGGACTCTCGCTGTATCAGGACCGGCCCTACGACCCCTACAGCGACGTCGAGGACGGCACCATCATCTACTGGGCGCAGAACGCGTTGCGCGTGACCCTGCGCGACGTGTCGCTGGTGGGCCAGGCCCTCGGCGCCAGCGTGCAGGCCGGCGCCAACTCCATCGACGGCCTGTCCTACGGCATCAGCGACCCGGGCGAACTGGAGGCGCAGGCGCGTGAACTGGCCGTCGCCAACGCCCGCGCCCGCGCCGAACACCTGGCCGAACTCAGCGGCGCGCAACTGGGCCGCGTCTTCAGCATCAGCGAAGGCGACGGCGGCTTTCGGGCGCGCGCGGAAAGCCTCGAATTTGCCGCCATGGCGGCCGATGCCGGCGCCGCCGCGACCGTGGAAGCCGGTCAGTTGAGCGTCAGCGTGCAGTTGCAGATCACCTGGGAACTGCAATAGCGTTGCGTCGGCCGGGCCGGATTGAACCGCCCGCGCCCACGCCGAACAGTTGGCCGCGCGGGTCGGCAAGCGCCTGGGCGCCATCGTCGTCCTGGAGGACCAGGCCTGGCGCTCAGCTACCCTGCTTGAAGGCGGCGAGGGTCTGCGCCTCCGGCATGTCGCGATAGAAATCGTCGAGCGGATAGCAACCCGACACCAGATTGTTGCGCGGCGCGGTGGTGCAATCGCTGAAGGTGCGGCAGAGCATCTTGCGCTGCAGCGGCCGCCCGGCGAGCGTATCCGCCGGCAGTTCCGGGCAGGCCAGCGCCATGCGCCCCAGACCCACGAAATCGACCATCTCGCGCCCGACCGCCGCCTGCGCCACGTGGGGCAGCCACTCCTGCAGATAGGAATAGCCGGAGCCGGTGAAGCGCAGCCCCGGGTGTGCAGCCTTGAGTTGCGCCGTGGCCTGCACCTGACGCGCGACGCCCAGCAGCGGGTCCTCGGGCGGCAGGTAGCCATCCGAGGGCGGGAAGAGCGCCGGCCGCTGGATGTGCGGCACGTAGTAGGGGCTGCCGGCGGTGATGCAAACCATCTGAATCTCCAGTTGCGCCAGCAGCTCCAGCAGGCGATGGGCCTCGTCCATGCCCGCGCCATGCTCACCGAAGGCCCGCGGCCAGTCGTCATCGGCGGGCCAGTCGTCGGGGACGCCGACGCCCTCCGGGCCGGGCTTCCAGGGGGCCATGTCGAAGGCGCTCAGGCGCACGCCTATGCCGAGTCCGGGCGCCTCGCTGCGGATGCCGGCGACCACCTCGCGCAGGAAGCGCGTGCGGTTCTCGAAGCTGCCGCCGTAGCGTCCGGGCCGGCGGAAGGCGCTGAGAAACTCGTGGCCGAGGTAGCCGTGGCAGTGCTTGATATCGACCCAGGTGAAGCCGGCGCGCTGCGCCAGGCGGGCGGCGACGACGAAGTCCCCGATCACGCGGGCGATCTCGTCGTCGCCGAGCAGCGCCCCGTCGCCCTCGATGCCGAACTTCGCGTCCAGCAGGGGGTGTTTGTAGAGCGTGCGCGGCTGCATCGCCTGGCCGGAGTCGGGGCGGCAGAAGCGGCCGGAGTGCGTCAGTTGCAGGCCGACGCAGAGGTCGTCGACCGCGCCGAAGCGCTCGCGGTGGGCCTCGACGAGGGCCTCGCGCAGGCCGGCGACGGCGGGCAGGGTCGCTTCGTTGAGCAGCAGCTGGTTGGGGTTGGCGCGGCCTTCGTGGCGCACGGCGACGGCCTCCCCGCCCCAGATGAGCTTGGCGCCGCTGAGGCCGAAGCGCCGCCAGCGCCGCCGCGTCAGCTCCGAGGGCCGCCCGTCGAGCGTGCCGTCCCAGCCCTCCATGGGCAGGATGCACCAGCGGTTGCCGACGGGGCCGAGGTCGGTCTGCAGCGGCTGCGCCATGGGCGACCCGGGCGCGGCGAGCAGCGGGTCGGCGAGGGGCAGGTCGGCGCCGATGCGCCCCAAATGCTCGCGGAACTGCTCGATGCGGCGCAGACGCGCGACGCGGGTGATGCGCGGAGCCATGGCGGCCCTTCGGGTGCGTGCGGGTGGTTAAGTCAGCGGGGAGTATAGCGTGTGGGGGTGGGGTGTTGATTGCGTAAGTTATGAGTTGGACCGTCTTCTACGTGCTTGGGCGGCAGATAAACGTTTCGAAACTTCATGCATGTGGATACCATTGAACAATCCAGCGATGAGCATAATCAGGTTTACGGAAAAACTTGCATTGTCATAATCAGTTTTCCTTCCGTGCAGGATTTCATTTCTTTCGTCAGCAAGCCTGTCCGCAACGTGATCTACCAAGCCCTGGAATCCATACAATTCATTCTCTGATGCTTCAATCTCACCTGCCACATCCTTAAGACCGCGCAGCCAACCTTTCTTTGGGTTACTCAAGTTCTTTAGTTGCTTGGGTCTGTTGTTTACAATGGCCAGCACGTTTTTCTTTTCCAGATAATCGACCAATAGCCCTTCAAACTGTGTAAGCAAACTTGGAATCGCCACCAAGTATCTTTCATTCCTGTGAGCCTCTAGAGCCTGTTCCACAATTGGTAAGCGAGCCTGGAGTTCAGGCGAAAATTTGACATATTGATTCAATTCGTCATCGAATTCTTCATTCTCGATGAGACTCATCAGTTTTCCGTGCAATTGTTCTTCCTGCAATTCCGGATGGACCAAATGGATGCCAAAAATCTGGTGCATTGCATCATGCATCCAGAATTCATTGAGATGATAATGCTGTTCTTCCAACACTTTTTGGTCTTCGGCTATGTAATGCATGTATTGTTTGTGATAGTCGTGAATGGCCTTCCAAATTGCTCCCGTGTTTATTCTTGCCAACGCGTCCATGGTTTGGGCTATGTCTTCAGCAAGCCTACTGCCGGCTTCCATTATTTCTGTGATTTGTTCTGCGATGCTCCTGCGATTTTCAGAAATTTCCTGTAGTGCAAGTGAGAAATTAGTGATGGGCCATTCTCTGGAAGGGTCTAGCGACTGATTGAACGACTTTGAAACCTCCGACTTTCCTTGAATCTGTTCAGAAGGTGCTGTTGATGAAAGGGACTCGGATTTTGTAAATCGATGATGCAGTGCAGACGCGGGACGATTTACCATTTCAGGTCACCACTATTCTTGTCAGTTCGGAATTATGGAACGGCTTAGCATCGACTTCGGTTTTCCTTGGCACTTGTGGGTGCGGGGAGACTGAAGGAAAGTGCATTCCTTGGTCGGCATCTTCATGGCGTTGTGTCTTGAATTAGTGCGTCAAAGATCGTACTCAGTGAGAAACCTCTTGATGCCAGTGATCATGTCTTCGACATCAGCACGTGTAAAGTCCTCAACTTCGCCATGACCGGCTGAGTTGCGGATTTTGGTCCATGATCTCAATTGGTCTCCCTTTTGTGGCTTGAATACCTTGCCCTGCAATTCGTTGATAAGGGAGTTAAGGCGCTTGGATCTGCCGTCTTCCAGTTTCGTTTCGATTGGAGGTCTCTGCCGTTTGCAAAGGCGGCGGAGCCCAATTTCCAGTTGTATGCCCGCGAGCACAGCGGCGGGAATGTGAACATGATCTGGTCGCAATCCAAGTATCAGTTGCTCCGCCATGTCCATGTATTTGTAAGTAATTGTGGCGTCAACCGGAGAAAAAGTTGGCATCTCAAGGAGTGCCAAAGCTTTCGGAGTCAAATAGAACGTTGGGCTACCCCTACCAGTGCGAGCGGCGTGTTGGCGGTCTGGCTCAAAATATCCAAAAGAAAGCAACAAACTACATTCTGGTGGGTTGTTGACCCATTTGCCCTCAATAAATTCTCTGAGATTTTCGTCATATGTTCTTGAAATCCGGTCGTAAACTCCAAATTCGAGAAATACACGCCACTGCGACTGCGAAAACACTTGAATGTGGCCAGTCCACTTCCCGTTCATTGCACCCCAAGTCAAGTCGCGAGCAAAGGTGTGAACACGTTCCATCGGGTCTTCGGGAGCAGGTTGTTCGAGTGGGTTATCCATGCGTACCTCCATCGCCGTGCGGCCCAGGCGGACGGGCGGATGATGACACTATGCAATTCGTTGAACAGGCGTTCTGATTATACTAAACTCACAGCAGCCGACCCGGCTTGTCGCGCTCCTCGCGGGCGCGGGGGGCCTGGCGGAAAGTGCCGTGCGGCGGCGGCATCGCCACCGTCGCGCCGGCCAGCAACTCCTCGATCGTCAGGATCTGCAGGTGCTTTCCGCTCATAGGTAGTCTGCCAGGAACGATTGGATACCGGGGATCATCTGCTCGACCTGGGCGCGATCGAACTCCTTGAACCTGCCGTGTGCTGCGGCGTTGCGGATTGCGGCCCACGACCTTAGCTGTGCAGATTTCGGTTTGTTGTAAACATTGCGATTCTGCAGCGCAGCGATCATCCAGTCAAGCTTTCTGTAGCCGCCATCTTGGAGTTCTGTCTCAATTGGTGGGTCTTGTCGTTGGCACAGGCGTCGAACCGCATCTTCGAGAACCGCGCCTGCTAGCACAGCAGCAGGCACGTGGTCAAAATCACTGTTGTACTCTCCTCCAAGAAGTTGCACCGCCTGTTCCATGAAATCATAGGTCACGTTGGACTCAATGGTTTGAGACCAATCGTCCAGTATTCCTGCTTCATAGTCAGTGCTAAGGCCCTGCAAAATTTCGAGGACGCCACTAGGTGCTCCTCGTCCGAGCCCCTGCAATTCCAGTAGCTGGATCTCTTGCTGAATCTCTTGATACCTCATTTCAGGCAAGAGACGATAAGCCAGATTCTTTACACTCGTTGAGAATGATCTGTAATTTGACCCTAAACCTCTAGCGCCTCCCGAGGTTGTTAGGCTCTGTCCTTGTTTGAGCAGGCTATCAATGTGCTGTCGGATGCGGGCATCCATTCCCTTGGGCGGTGGCATGATCGCTCCCTATTGATCAATTGCTGGTCGCCATAGACGGAATGTCGACGGCGGCACTCTCAAGGATCTGTGATTTAGAGTATGGGCTGAAAGCCAAATGTGCAATACAGATTTACAGCAGCCGGCCGGACTCGCCGCGGCGCTCGCGGGCGCGGGGGGCCTGGCGGAACGTCCCGTGCGGCGGCGGCATCTCGACCGTCGCGCCGGCCAGCAGCTCCTCTATCGTCAGGATCTGCAGGCGCGGGAAGCGGCCCCAGACCTCCGACTCGAAGTAGCCGGCGCTGACGGCCAGCTCCTGCATCGGGCGTGTCGGCGACTCCAGGGTGATGAAGACGGCGATCGCCGCCCCGCTCGCTTCGCCGCTCCCGGGATAAACACCTTGCAGCAGCCCTCGCATTTCGGCGATGTCGCTGCGACTGACCTTGCCGGACTTGACCTGCACGACGATCTGCTGCGTGCGTTCCTTCTCGTCGAGGAAGTGGATCACGCCGTCCACGCCGCCGTCGGCGCCCTTGCGTCCGCGCCTGCTACTCCCACTCGCTCCTAAAGGCCGCGCCCCGACCAGCGAGAGCGCCCACCACTGGAACTGGTAGCGGCCGTCCTGCTCCTGTTCGGCGAGGTTGCGGGCGCCGGCGAGGTCCTGCGGCTCGCCGATGACGCGGTAGTCGTGTCCCGCGCGCAGGCCGTGGCGGTCCTGCAGGCGATACTTCATCAGGGCGACGCTGAGGTGGGTGACGTCGATGCCGATCCAGCGGCGCTCAAGGCCCTGGGCGGCGTCGATGGCGGTGCCGCAGCCGCAGAAGGGGTCGAGCACGACGTCGCCGGGGTTGCTGCTGGCGCGGATGATGCGCTCCAGCAGGGCGAGGGGCTTCTGCGTCGGGTAGCCGAGGCGTTCCTTAGACGTGTTGGCGATTCTGGGTATGTCTGTCCAGATATTCTGAAGGGGCTTTCCCGCCGCTTCGTCAAGATAGACTTTCAGCCCATCCATCCGTGGCGTTCCGTCCTTCTTGGTATGGATGCGACCTTCCTGCCACCATTCCTCAAGTTGCTCAATCTTGTATCCCCATCCCCTTGTAGGGCCGGGCATCGTGCCTCGCCATTCAAACTTGCCAGAAGTCGAATCGGGTCGCGGCGCGGTCAGGTCATCCAGTTTGTATTTTCGACCATCAGAATCAGTGTGCCGAAATCGACTCAACTGGGCGTCGCTGTATTGCTGATACTGTTGATTCCAGGTCGTGTTTTCTGTAGCCGAGTAGTACAACAGAAGATCCGCCACGTTGCCGTAACGGTCGGCAGTGTTGTGGCTCTCGGTTCGCTGCCAGGTAATCTCGTTTCGAAAGTTCCATTCACCGAAAATCGCGTCCAACACTATTTTGAGGTAGTGGCTGGCGGTCGGGTCGCAGTGGAGGTAGAGGCTGCCGCTCGGTTTCAGCACGCGGTGCAGCTCGACGAGGCGCGCGGCCATCATCACCAGGTAGGCGGACATCTGGTTGCGGCCCAGCAGGCCGGTCTCGTCCAGGCCGCCGACCAGCGCGCTCAGCAGGCGCACGAGGCGCTCGTCGGAGCTGGTCACCAGGTCGCGGTAGAGCTCTTCGGTGCTGCGGCCCCAGTGCCAGCTGTCCTCGAAGGCCGTGATCTGGGCGTCGCTGTCGCGGCCGCTTTCGTCGCGGAAGAGGACGTTGTAGCTGCGGTTGGAGTTGAAGGGCGGGTCGAGGTAGACGAGGTCGACGCTGGCGTCGGGGAAGTACTCGCGCTCGCGCAGCAGGGTCAGGTTGTCGCCGTAGAAGAGGGTGTTGGGGAGGGTCATGCGGGGTTTGCCAGGGGCGCTTCGAGGGTGATTTCCCGATAACGTCTGAAGTCTTTTTGATTTGTGGTGCACAGTGTATTGATCCCGTACGCCATTACAGTAGCGGCAATGTTGGCATCATGGATCTGTATTGACGGCACGTCGTGATTGTCAAGCAGTTCGATGAACTTCGTACGCACAGCCGGTGTTTCGTCCGCGATTTGAAAGAACCTGGGGAAGGATGCTGCCATGTAGGCCGCCTCTTTGCTTGTCAGTGGATTCAAAAGGGTTTTCCTGTTGGTGGCCTGTACGCAGAATTCGCGAATCACCTGGCCGCTGATCCACAATTTGGTGCGCAATTCGATATGTCGGTTGATGTAATCCCGGCAGGCTATTTCGTCTTTTGGGTCCTTCAGTCTTCCGAACAGGGTGAAACGCAGGAGGACGTTGGTGTCGATGAAGACGCTAGCGGCCATCGTCACCGTACCAGTCCGAGCGACGTTCAGATGGCGTGGACCTGACCTGAACCCTGCGCCTTATGGCGTCTGACAGCCGGATCTTCTCGGCGGGGGAAAGGGGGCGGTGGTTGCCCACGCGAATCAGCAGGCGCGTAATCAGTTCATTGTCCTCTCTTTTAGTGATTTCCGCCGTCAGTTCCCTGATGCACGTGTCAAGTTGCGCGGCCCGTTCCGTTAGTTGTGGCGGCAGGTCCGGTTCGATCAGACCGGCGTCGGCCATGCGATGCCAGCCGCCAACGATCTTGTGCAGAATGGAGGCACGTTCTTTCAGACCCGGGACCACCATCTCCTCGTACATGGCGAGGGTCTGAGCCAGATCCAGGTCGTCGGTCCACTCGTCAAACTTGCGCGCCGCGTCGTCATCCTGCCCGGCCTGACGGACGAGTTCGACGAAGCCAACGAGGGCGAAATTGACCAGTTGCTCACTTTCTTCGATGTCCCTTTCAAAGCGGGAAATCTCTTGCTTCATTTGTCGCGCCTTGTGTTTCCGGCCGGGCAACCCGGTTGTTGTTTCAGCCAGCCACTCCCCGAACTGTGGCGGCAGTGCAGTCTCTTGAGTCGCTTGTTGCATAACCATCACCGGACTCCTTGTCCGCAAATGAGACAGTTTCATTGTACACGCTGAAACCCTGCCTGCGGGCCGCTACAACCGCTGCAGATGCTGGCCGCCGACGACTTTGATGAGGGCATCGGTCATGCGGGGTCCGCTTGGGGCCTGAGGATGTTGACGCAGTCGCTGAAGCGTTCGAAGTCACTGTCGAGGGAGCAGATCCTGTCGATGTCGTGGGTCAGCATGGTGGCGAGGATGTTGGTGTCGTGCGTCAATGTGCCGCGCACCTGATACTCGCGCAGCAACTGCGGCAGCAATTCATGCACGGCGTGCGGTTGGTCCACAATTTGAAAAAGGTCCGGCAGCGACTCGACAGTCCGCAGGACCCATTCAATCTCCGGTGGCAGGGTCCGTTCAGTGACCGTCACCTCATCGAAAGTTCCTGGGTGGAGGGCCCGTAAGTAGAATTCGCGCATCACCTGCCCACTGATACAGAGTTCAACACCTTCCCGTTTCAGTCTTCTCAAGAGCGTCCTGCATTCCCTGTGGTTGGGCAGTTCCCGAAAAAAGAAACGCAGGACGACATTGGTATCCACGAATACCCTATCGGCCATCGGCACCATACCAGTCCGCACGGCGCAGGGAGGGTTCGTTGAGCACTTTCCACTCCAGCGTGACGGCATCGGCCAGGCGCAACTGCTCGTCCAGGGTCAGCTGGCGCTGCTTGCCGACGCGCATCAGCAGGCGCGCGACGAGGTCATTGTCGTACTTTTTGTTGACTTCCCCGGTCAGTTCGCTGATGCGTGTGTCAAGTTGCGCGACCCGCTCCGCCAGTTGTGGCGGCAGGTCCGGTTCGATCAGGCCGGCGTCAGCCAGGTGATGCCAGCCCTCGATGACCCTGGACAAGGTGGCGGCGCGTTCTTGCAGGGCAGGGAAGAGTTTCTCTTCATAGGAATTGAAGATTTCCGCAAGGTCACGGTCGAGTTCAGCCGCCCATTCGACAATCTTGCGGGCCGCGTCGTTATCCTGCCCCGCCTGGCGGACGAAGCCGAAATATTCCTCAATGACCGTGACAAGTTGCTCACTGGCCTCAATGTCTTGCTCAAGGTGGGGTATGTCTTCCGCCACCCTGGCCGGTTTGTTCTCCCGGCGGGACAGGCCTGCGGATGCGTCGGCCAGCATGTCACCGAACTGCGCCGGTAGTTCAACTCCCTGGGTCAGTGGTTGCAGGGCCATCACCGGCTCCTTAACCGCGAATCGGACAGATTCCATTGTACACGCAGAAACCCTGCCTGCGGGCCGCTACAACCGCTGCAAATGCCGGCCGCCATCGACGTTGACAAGGGCGTAAGGGCGCCGGCGAGGTGAGGCGGTCACTTCGCTTGTCAGGTCACCTCGCGCGAATTCGGCGACGTCCCGGTTCCGGAGCGCCATCGGCTGAAGCCGTATTTCAGTCGAGATCGAAGGTTGCCATGACGCCGACGTGATCGGAAAGCAGCAGACGGCCATCATCAACCGGCTCCGTATTGACCCGTGAGACGCTGACCACCCTGTCAAGGTTGGCGCGCTGCGTAAAATGGCCGTCGATGCGAATGGCCGGCGCCTGGTCGGGGTGGAGGGGATACGTGTATCCGGTCTCGCTCTCGTTTATCGCGGCCCACAGGTCAACGTACCCCTGTCTTGCAAGCGGCGCGAGGTATTCCGGCTGCGTATCGAGATCGATATTGAAGTCGCCGGTCAACCAATGCGTGTGGCCGGCGAATTGAGGGCGCCGCATCAATTCCACGCAGGCATTGATGCCGGTCTCTTTCTGGCCCTCACTCAAATACAGGTGCGCATTGAAAACAGTCAGGGAATGACGGGATGGAGTTTCCACCGTCGCATACTGCACAATGCGCATCCATGGAATGCTCGCCTCACGCTCCGGCCCGATATCGACCTTGCCTGTGTCCAGCAGGGGCAGGCGGGAAAAGATCGCCAGTCCCATCGGCCGGGGCGTCAGGGAACCGTCATCGCTGGCGGCATAAGAGGCATGCGGAAAAGGGCGAAAGCAATGCGATGCAAGATACTCGAAGTGATCGGGGTCCGACTCCTGGATACAGACAATGTCGACTTCCAGATCGTCCATGTTGCGCCCGATGGCCTCCGCGCGTTCCTGCCAGCGGTTGTACCTGCCCCAGATATTCTGGGTGACGATTCGCAACATTGGCTTTTCCTTCAATAAACGCAAGTCCCGCTGATTCTTGCAGGAACTTCAGTCGCCTCCCAAAAACCGGAGACGCAACCCGAAGTCTCAGTCCTCCAGGCGATAGAAGGCCAGGGCGTTGTCGTGGAAGAGTTTCTTCAACTCCTCGTCCGTACAGCCCTGAAGCGCCCATTCAAGGGTTTCCACCCAGCGCGGATAGTCGGCCGCCTGGGCGGCCACCGGCCAGTCGCCGCCATACATGACGCGGTCGAAGCCGAAACACTCGATGACGTGGTGAATGTAGGGCCTGAGTTGCTCCCGGGTCCAGCGCTGATGGTCCGCCTCGGTGACCAGGCCCGAGATCTTGCAGCAGACGTTGGGAAAGCGGGAAAGGGCCCTGATTTCGGCGCGCCAGGGGTCCATGAGGCCGTTCCTGATGTCGGGCTTGCCGATATGGTCGAGGATGAACGGCTGGTCGGGGCACTGCGCCACCATTTTGATGGTGTTGGCCAACTGGTAATGCACGATGCAAATGTCGAAACTCAGGCCGAATTCAGGCAGCAGTCGCACTCCCGTGACGAAATCCGGGCGCAGGCAAAAGCCGATGTCCGGCTCGGCCTGGATGATGCGCCGGATGCCCTTGACGCGCGGGTTGGCGGCCAGGCGCTCCAGGGCCGGCCGGGCGGCGTCGCCCTTCTCCAGCGGCGCCCATGCCACGATGCCCTGGAGCCGGCTGTCCTGGTCGGCGAGGCTGTCCACCCAGTCCGCTTCATCCTGAAACTGCGCGGGGTCTACCTCCGCCTGCAGAAAGACCATCCTCTCAACGGCGACCGCGGCGCAGGCCCGGTCATAGTCTTCCAGCAGATATGGCTTGTTCAGCAGCGGAATGTCATCCAGCCAGGGATAGCGCAAAAGCCCTGGGTCCCAGACGTGGAGATGCGTATCCACCAGCGGAAAATCCGGCATGACCTTGCTCCCTGGAAGGATGCTGTATGCGAACCTGCGCGCCATGGGGATGGCACATCCTGGATTTTACCTTCGAAGCGTCGCGGGCAGAATCACTTCCCGGAAGGAAGTACTCGCGCTCGCGCAACAGGGTCAGGTTGTCGGCATGGAAGAGGTGTTGGGGTGGGTCATGCGGGGCTTGCCTGGGCGACAGCCTATCCACCTGACCCGTCAGGAAGGCATTGTTGCAGGTGCGCCAGTGCTGTGCATCACCACGTTGTACAACTCGATGATTTCGCTCTCGCTGAAGTCATCCAGTGCGCCGGGCAGCCATTTGGGGGAACTGAGGACAGCAGGCAAAATCTCCTTCAGGGCCCTGCGCATGGCCAGAACAAACGCTCTTCGCGTGGGCACAGGTTCGCGCGGCGACAACAGGGGGGCCAAAAGAGGCGAGGGCTGCTCTCGCGGCTCATTGATGCGCCGATGCATGTCATCGATCTCATTCAATAGTTTCTGCAGATCAGGCCCACACTCATCCAGGATGCCCGTAGAAACCACGTCCAGGCGGATATCAATACCGGCCACCCTTACATGACGGACGCGCGAATCACGCCATTTCTCATAAGTGAGTTGCGCGCTTGCGCTCATGTTGACCTCCCGGAAGCATATTCAGCATACCATTTATTCACGGCTAAGGGGTGAATGGCTGGAAGTCTATTGTGTGATGTGTGAGGCCGTGTTCCTGTGTCCAAAGCCCACGACCGGGAAAGGCGGGGTTGTGCATGAGCATGGTCAGGCCCAGGTTACTTTCCTGGCACAGCCGGGAGAACAGGTCCAGGAGCGGGAAGCGGGTGGGCCATTGCGGCGCCGGCAGTCGCAGGTGAGATTGCTTCCTTAGGCGCGACCAGGTTTCATAGTCTGTCGCGGTTTCGTGCGAGTAGGCCGCCATCCCGGCAAGCAAGTCAGCAAGCTGGATTGAGTAATTCAAAAACTCCTTTACATCCTTTACTTCTATCGTGGTGTTTACGGCTGTATCCGCATTCGTTCTCACTTCGTTCTGCAAGGCAGGAAAGTCCAGACCAGAGTGTTGATCCGGCGCAAATGTCCAATGTGGAGTGGGTGATCCTTCAACTGATCTCCAGCGGGATATGACTTGCGAAAAGAAAAAGCGATACATCATTTGCAGATGCATCGTTTCCCGGTTTCCGTTGGTAGCGCGAAGGCGATCCATGTAAACGCGTGCCTGTCCATCCCAGACCAGCACGTCGATGTGCATTTCTCGCCCTGCTGCCAAATTCACGGCTGCTTCAAGTACTGATGCGGCGTCACGTTGGCGTCTGTAGTCGTTCAACTTGTTCCACTTGATTTCGGACACGATGGCACCGGCATCGCAGCGTGATGCGCAAAGGCGACGTTCGACTTCGTGATAATCCCTGTTGTCCAGTCGCGCTGACACACAGGCAACGGCACGAAACTCGCCGCGGTTCCAATAGGCTTCGTCAGCGAATCCGACGTGAGTGGTTTCCTTGCTGAAGTTGAAGATGCTCATGTCGATATGTTCAGGGGCCGCTACAACCTCTGCAAATGCTGGCCGCCGTCGACGTTGATCACCTCGCCCGTGCTGAAGGGGAAATGGCCCTCGACGATCGCGACGCAGGCAAGCGCCACGTCCTGCGGCAGGCCGAGGCGGCGGATCGGCGTGAAGCCCTGGCCGACGAGGCGGCGGTAGCGCTCCAGCACCACGGCCGTCATGTCGGTCTCGATGATGCCGGGGCGCAACTCGTAGACGTGGATGCCGTGTTCGGCGAGGCGGTCGGCGTAGAGTTTGGTCATCATGCCCATGGCGGTCTTGGAGATGCAGTACTCGCCGCGGCTGGTGCTGGCGACCACGGCGCTCATCGAGCCGATGTTGATGATCGTGCCGGCGCGCTCCGCAGCCAGCATGTGCCGCGCGATGCCCTGGGTCAGGAAGAGGGGGCCGCGCAGGTTGACGCCCATCACCTCATCGTAGCTGGCCTCGGTCATCTCGAGGATGTCCACGCGCTGGCGCGGCGCCATGCCGGCGTTGTTGACCAGCAGGTCGACCCCGCCCCAGGCGCCGGGGGCCTCGCGCAGCAGGGTCGCGCGGCCCTCTGACGCGGCCACGTCGGCCTGGATGGCGCGCGCCACGCCGCCGGCCTGCTCGATTTCCTCCACGCAGGAGGCGGCCGAGTCGGCGTCGGCGCGATAGTTGACGAGTACGCGCCAGCCGCGCTCGCCCAGGGCGATGGCGATTGCGCGTCCGATGCCGCGGCCGGCGCCGGTCACGAGGGCCACGCGCGGGCTGCTCTGTTCAGATGTGGACATGTTGCCTCCGGTTTGGGGACGGGGCCGTTGCCGTCCTGCTCGCTGTGGGTGTTGCAGAGGGCTTGCGCCAGTTATTCGCTGAAGCAACTTCCTGGTCTGCGGGCGCCCGTTTACTCATTCAGATAGTGGCACAGGGCTTCCAGAAAGAAGTGGTCGCCCCACATCACGCTCTGGTTGACGCCGAGGCCGCGGCGCTCGTGGTACATGCCGAAGCGCAGGATGCCCTCGTGGCCGTCGTCCTCGTCGATGAGGAAGGGCGGCGCGCAGAGCGTGTAGAGGATGCGGCGCGCCTTGCCGCGGTAGAGCTGGGCGCGCAGCGGGTCGGCGCTCAGTTTGGCCAGTTGCTGGAAACCGCTGGCGGCGATGGCGGCGGCCGAGCTCTCGTGGGGGTGGCGCGGCTCGGGTTCGAGCCAGTCGTTGGGCGGGATGCCGTAGGAGGGCGTGTGTTCGATGTAGCAGGCGGCGCAGGCTTCGGCGGTCTGCAGGAAGCGTGCGTCGCCGCTGAAGCGGTAGGCGGTGCCGAAGCCGTAAAGCGCCCAGCTGAGGCCGCGCGCCCAGATCGAATCGCCGCGCCAGCCCTGGTGGGTGCTCTGGCGCAGGAACTCGCCCGTGTCGGTATCGAAGATGCCCTCGTGGGCGGTGCTGCCGTCGCCGCGGACGAGGTGGCGACGGGTGGTGAGGCAGTGCTGCGTGACGCGGCGCAGCAGATCGGCGTCACCGGTCTGGCGGGCGGCGTAGAAGATGATGCCGACGTTCATCATGATGTCGATGAAGATGCTCTGCGGCCCGACGAAGGAAGGCAGGTAACCGCCCTTTTCGCGGAAACGCGAACCGGCGGTCTGGCCGGCCTCGATGATCACGTGGCGCTGGAACTCCTCGCCGTCCTCGTCATACCAGCGTTTCCAGCTGGACCAGAAGAGGAAGCCGAGGTCATGGACGCTGGTGTCGGTCGCGCGGTGTTCGATCAGGCGGCAGTAATGGATGGCGCGCTCGCGAAACCAGGGGTCGCCGGTCTGCTGGTGGATGAGCCAGAGCTGGCCGGGCAGGAAGCCCTCGCACCAGTTGGTCCAGACCTCGCCTTCGTGGCGCCATTTGCCGTCTTCGGTGTAAAGCGGGAAATAGTCCGGGTGGTCGGTGACGAGTCGGCGCAGCTGGCGCGCGGCATATTCGAAAGCGCTCCTGGCGCGGTCGCGCAGGGGTACGTGGGCGGTCATTCGGCCTCCCCGAATCGCTGGATGAGGGAATACATGGCGTCCGTGCCGAAGTCCATGGCGGCGACCGGGATGCGCTCGTCGGCGGCGTGCAGGGCCGACATGAACTCGATCTCGGGCGGCAGGTCCATGGGTAGAAAGCCGTAACTCTGGATGCCGAGTTGCGAGAACCAGCGGCCGTCGGTGCCGGCGGGCGTGATGGCCGGCACGGGGATGGCGTCGGGGTCCCCCTGGCGCAGCACGTCGGCAAGGGTGGCGAAGAGGCCCATGTCGGGGTGTTCGGGGGAGACGCCCTTGCCGCCGATGCGCTGCAACTCAAGCTCGACGTCCGGGCCGAGCAGGTCGCGCAGTTCGGCGTGGACGTCGTCGCAGTCCTGGCCGGGCAGGATACGCACGTCGAGGCGCAGGCGCACCTCGGAGGGGACGACGTTGCTCTTGTGGCCGCCCTGCACGATGGTGGCGTTGAAGGTGTTGTGCAGCAGCGGTTCGAGCCAGCGGCCGAACTCACCCAGCTGGTCGAGCACCTGGTCGGTCTGCGCGGGATCGAGCAGACGCAGCACCTGTTCGCGCTCGTCGGCGGGCAGGGGCCCGGCAAGGGCCTCGATCATCAGGCGCACGCCGGGCGTGACGTGCACCGGCAGGCGGCTGCGGTCGAGGATCTGCAGGGCGCGTCCCAGTTGCGCCATGGCGCCGCCGCGCAGGGGCATGGAGCCGTGTCCGCCGGGCCCGCGGAAGGTGACCATGGTGCCGCAGCCGGACTTCTCGGCGACCTGGACGGGGTAGTACTTGCGGCCCCTGAGGTAGGAGGTGTAGCCGCCGACCTCGCCGATGCCGAAGCGCACGCCCTCGAAGAGTTCCGGGTGTTCGTTGACGAGATAGCCGGCGCCGAAGCGGCCACCGACCTCCTCGTCGGCGAGCACCAGCAGCAGCACGTCGCCGGGGGGCGTGAAGCCATGCGCCCGGGCGCGCAGGCAGGCAGCGATCATCATGGCCACGCCACCCTTCATGTCCAGCGTACCGCGGCCCCAGACGCAGCCGTCGGCGATGGCCCCGCTGAAGGGCGGATGGGTCCACTGCTGGTCGGCGGCGGTGACCACGTCGACGTGGCCGTAAAGCAGCAGCGGCGGCGCCTGGCCCGCGCCCGGCAGGCGCGCCAGCAGGTTGGGGCGGGCCTCGTCTTTGGCGATGATCTGATAATCGATGCCCCCCTGCTGCAGCAGTTCAGCGATGTATTGCACGCAGGCGGCCTCGTTACCGGGGGGGTTGGTGGTATCAAACTGGATGAGCCGTTGCAGCAGTTCAGCGGGGCGTTCGTGGAGGGGGGTCATGCGGATGGTCCTAATGTGTCACCAGGGAATTCAGTGTACAGTGGGGTTGTAGTGACTGCCAGGCATGGCGGCTGCCCCGGACCGGTGATGAGAGGAGCGTTGGATGGCAAGGCAATATTCGACGGCGCCCGGCATGATCATTGACGTGAGCAAAAGCTACGTGGCGCATTTTCATACCAGCCGTGGCGATTTCGACGTGCAGCTCTACGCGGCAGAGGCCCCGCTCACGGTCAACAATTTCGTTTTTCTGGCCGGTGAAGGCTTTTATGATGGTGTCATCTTTCATCGCGTCATCAAGAATCCACCCTTCATGATCCAGGGGGGCGACCCCACCGGCACCGGCCGCGGCGGACCGGGCTATCGCTTCCCGGACGAGGCTTCCGCGTTGGAACTGAAACATGACGGCCCGGGCGTGTTGAGTATGGCCAACGCCGGGCCCAACACCAATGGCTCGCAATTCTTCATCACGCACCTCGCCACGCCCCACCTGGACGGCAAGCACGCCGTCTTCGGCCGCGTCAGCGGCGAAGGCCAGCAGGTGGTGAACGCCATAGAGCAGGGCGACCGGATCGAAACCCTGAGCATCAGCGAACTCGACTGAGCCACATTCCACGGGGACAGCCGTGACCCGCCGGCGACGGCGGTTGCTATGGATCGCAGCCGCCATCCTGCTGCTGGCGCTGACCGGCCTGGCGTACTTTCTGGCGAGCGGTCCCCGGGCGGAACCGGCGGCGCTGGCCGCCCTTGTCCCTGACGAGACCCTCGTGGTGAGCGACGAGGGCTGGCTGATTCTTGCCCCGCGCGACGCGACGCCGGAGACCGCCCTGGTTTTCTACCCCGGCGGCCTGGTGCCGGCGGAGGCCTACGCGCCCCTTGGGCGCGCCCTTGCCGCGGAAGGCTACCTGGTGGCGCTGCTGCGCGTGCCGCTCAACCTGGCGCTGCTGGACAGCGGCCGGGCGCTGGCTGTCCTTGAGAGATATCCGCAAATCGGGCGTTGGGTGATCGCCGGACATTCGCTGGGTGGTAGTATGGCCGCGCGCTTCGCGGCAGACCATTCGCGGGACATTGACGGGCTGTTGTTGCTGGCCGCCTGGCCGGAGGACAACATCGATCTGTCCTCATCGCCGCTGGCGGTGACCAGCGTGTACGGCAGCGAGGACGGTCTGGCGACGCCAGGCGAGGTCCTGGCCGCCGCCCCCCCGTCTTCCCGCCGATACGGCATTCATCGGCATTGAGGGCGGCAACCACGCGCAGTTCGGGCGTTATGGCCGGCAGAACGGCGACAACGAGGCGTTGATCGCGCCGGAAGCGCAACAGATGCAGACCGTGGCCGCTGCGCTCGCGCTGCTGCGCCGGGCGGCGGCGGGCTAGCGGGCCCTAGAGGATCTGGCTCAGGAAGAGCTTGGTGCGCGGGTGCTGGGCGCGTTCGAAGAAGTGCTCCGGCTCGCCCTGCTCGACGATGCGGCCCTCGTCCATAAAGAGAACGCGGTCGGCCACCTCGCGCGCGAAGCCCATCTCGTGGGTGACGACCAGCATGGTCATGCCGGTCAGCGCCAGTTCCTTCATGACGTCCAGCACTTCCTTGATCATCTCGGGGTCCAGCGCCGAGGTGGGCTCGTCGAAGAGCATGATCTTGGGTTCCATGGCGAGGGCGCGGGCGATGGCGACGCGCTGCTGCTGCCCGCCGGAGAGCTGGCCGGGGTACTTGTGGGCCTGCTCGGGGATGCCGACGCGCTCCAGCAACTGCATGGCGTCGTTCTCGACCTCGGCGCGCGGGCGGTGCCGCACGCGGATGGGGGCGAGCGTGATGTTCTGTATCGCGGTGAGGTGCGGGAAGAGGTTGAACTGCTGGAAGACCATGCCGATCTCGCGGCGAATGGCGGCGATGTTGCGCACGTCGTGGCCCATCTCCATACCGTCAACGAAGATCTGCCCCTCCTGATGTTCCTCCAGGCGGTTGATGCAACGGATAAGGGTGGACTTGCCGGAGCCGGAAGGGCCGATGATGACGACCACTTCCTGCGGGGCGACGCTGACGTTGATATCGCGCAGCACGTGAAACTCGCCGAACCACTTGTTCATGTCGCGGCAGATGATGATGGGTTCGTCATCCATCTGGCTGATGGTGGTCCCCTGGTTCAGGGGGTCGTTCCCGGCAGTGGCCATGACCTTCCTCCCCTGGCGCTCAGGCGCGGGCGGCGCCGGAGCCGCTGGCCTCGATGCGGCGGCTGACATTGGACATGACAGAACTGAAGATGAAATAAAGGATGGCGATGAAGATATAGGTCTCGCGGCGCAGGCCCTGGAACTCGGTCTGCGAGGCGATCAGGTTGGCGACGCCGGTGAGGTCGATGAGACCGACGATGGTCACCAGCGAGGTGTCCTTGAAGAGCGAGATGAACTGGCCGACCATGGCCGGGATGACGGCCCGCAGGGCCTGCGGCAGGGTGATGTGCAGCGTGATGCGCCAGGCGGGCAGACCCAGCGCGCGGGCCGCTTCCACCTGCCCCGGCGGCAGACTCTGCAGGCCGCCACGCACGTCTTCGGCGAGGTAGGCGGCGCTGAAGAGAATCAGGGCCAACATGACGCGGTAGGGCGCGTTGTCCGGGCCGCCCAGGCCAGGCAGCACGAACTGCACCAGCAACATCGACATGAAGAGCAAGGTGATCAGCGGTACGCCGCGGAAGACCTCGATGTAAAGCGTGCTGGCGGCGCTGACGACGGGCAGGGCGCTGCGGCGGCCGAGGGCCAGCAATATGCCGATCGGGAAGGCCGCGACCAGCGCGACGACCGTCAGCACCAGGGTGAGCAGCAGGCCGCCCCAGAGTTGGGGGTCGCTGGCGCGCAGGATACCGCCTTCACCGAAGCCGGCGATCAGCAGGAAAGCCAGCGGAATGGTGACCAGCCAGAGCCAGACCGCCGAACGCCGCACCCGTCTAAGGGGCACTTCCAGTTCCCGGTCGCGCCTTTTCAGCCACTGCGCCGCCGCGTAACCGGCGGCCATGAAGGCCACAAAGAGCGTCAGGCCGAGGTTGAGTTGTTGCAGGAAGGGCCCCAGCATCAGGCGCAGAAAATCGGCCAGCGGGCGCACGCCCCGGTACTGGTGGTCGATGATGCCCAGCATGGGCAGGTCGGCGCCACTGGCATCGCGCGGACGACCCCCCTCGACGAGCAGGCGGTCGGTGGCGCGCATGTACTGGAAGGCGCGTTCACCCTCGCGAATGAAGCTGCGGTCGAAGACGGGATAGAGGCCGCTGGCGCGCAGCAAGGCGATGCTGTCGTCGCTGTCCGGGACGCGCTTCTCCAGCACGTACCAGCCGTCCCGCGGCAGTTTCTGACGCAGTTCCTCGCCTGGCGCGAGGCTGCGGCTGAAGATTTCCTCGCCCGTATCGCCGCGGAGCAGGGTGAGCGAGACCGGGTACGCGCCGACCTGGTAACCCGTGTGAACGGGCGGCGGGACTTCCGTCTTGCCGAGTTCCTCCTCGTATACCGCGCGCTGTCGCGCCGTCAGGCGATCGCCGGCCAGTTCCCGCTGGATCGTCGCCAGACGCCCGGCGCTGCCGAGGCGGTTGGCGGCGGCGTTGCGCAGGGTATTGGTCATGACGTCGCTGAAACTCGTGAGTTGCGCCAGTTCCGCGTCGTCTTCGGGCGTGACGAGCCGAAAGGCGACTTCCTCGTCCGCGCCGGCGATGAAGGCGATGCGTTCCAGCGGGCGGGCGGTGATGGAGCCGCTGGTGACCTCCCGTTGCCCGGCGGCCAGCCAGGTGGGTGGCAGCGGGATGGCGCTGGCGATGAGCCAGGGGATGACGAAGAGGGACAGCAGAACCGCGGCGAGGATCGCCCACAGACGCAGGTGGATGCGCGACCAGGCGGCGAAATTCACGCCGGCCAGCACGGCGATAAAGAGGAAGAGAAAGGTGATGCGCGGGTCCATAAAGGATTCGACCCGGCCGACCAGGAAGAGGCGCAGGTTGAAAATGATGGAGTACCAGTTGCCCGTGCCGATGCTCCAGTCGAGCAGGAAGGAGAGTGCGGCGATGAGGAACAGTGCGCCGAGCAGGGTGAGCGCGATATCCAGCGGCGAACCGAAGAGATTGGCGCGCACCCAGGCCAGGGCCCCGACTTCCGTGATCGGCGGCCGCCGCTCCGGCGGTTCGTCGAAGTAGGCGATGTTGCGGTCCAGTCGCCGTGGCTGCCGCCTGCCTGCCATGCCGGTCTCCATCAGCGCGTCACCAGCTGGAAGCGCCGGTTGACGGCGTTCATGACCAGCGAAATCAGGAGGCTCAGGGCCAGGAAGGTGAGCATGACCATCAGGAAGCCGGTGACCGACTGGCCGGACTGGTTCATGATGGTCACCGTGGTGGTGAAGGTATCGGAATAGCCGATGCCGATCGCCAGACTCGAGTTCTTCGACAGGTTCAGGTATTGATTGCCGAGGGGCGGGATGATGACGCGCAGGGCCTGGGGCAGGACGATGCGCTCCAGCAACTGTGCCTGCGAGAGGCCGAGCGCGCGGCCGGCCTCAATCTGCCCATGGGGCACGGCCTGGATGCCGGCGCGCACGATTTCGGCGATGAAGGCCGAGGTGTAAATGATCAGCGCGACCAGCAGGGCCATCATCTCCGGCGTGAATTCAAGGCCGGTCAGGAAGCGGCCAAAGCGGTTCTGGGTGGGCATCTGCACCAGCAGCGGCTGCGTGATGGTGCGCAGGCGGTCCTCGGTGGAGAGCAGGCCGGCCTGCGCCGCGTCGGCGAGGGGCTGCAGGACGACCTCGCCGCCCTGCTCCACGGGGACGTGGGTCGGGGGCGGCTCCAGACCGACCAGTACCCAGCCCAGCGCGGCCGGCACGAGCAGGGCCAGCAGCATGAGACGCCCGCGCGCGTAGGGCCGCCCGGTATCTTCCGTGCGGCGGCCAAGCCAGATCCAGACGAAGCCGGCGATCAGGATGCCGAGGCCGACGTAGGCGAACCAGGGCGCGAAACGGGCGGTGGCCAGCAACTCGGGCATGACGAAGCCGCGGATGCTGATAAAGATTGCCGGGTAGGTCTCGACGCGCAGGCTGGCCATGGGCAGCAGCCCGTAGCCGAAGATCAGGGCCGCCGCCAGGGCGCCGAGCCCCACCCCGCGGGCGCGCGGGCGCAAGATCAGGGGCAGCAGGTTGCCGCGCCCCAGCAGGAAGAGGTTGATGCTGACCAGCAGCAGGGCCAGCGTGGGGATCGTCAGGCCGGCGCCCGGACGCCAGGGCCAGCCCTCGCCGCGATCGAAGTGCCCCCAGGCGAGCAGTTCCGAGACCAGCAGCAGGGCGCCGAAGCCATAAAGCAGGGCTTCGCGGCGGTCGAAAGCGAGTGAGGGGCTGCCGAGATAGCGTCGGAGCAGCAGGGCGAGCAGGAGCCAGAGTACGATGCGCAGACTGACGAAGGTCACCCCTTCAGCGGGAATGGTAATGGCGTCCCGGATCTGGGGGAGGCTGAACATCACTATGAAGTACCAGACGAATATTTGCACCAGCAGGGGCGTGTTGCGCAACACCTCGACGTAGGCCCGGGCGATGTTACGGATGAGCCAGTTGGTGCTGAGCAGGAAGACGCCGACGAACAGGCCCAGCACCGACGCGGCCACGAGACCGATACTGACGACGCGCAGCGTATTGATCAGGCCGACGACGAAGGCCTGGCCGTAGGTGGAATCGCCGCTGTACCACTCCGGACTCTCGCTGATGGCGAAGCCGGAACGCAGTTGAAGGAAGTTGAAGGTCGGTACGAGCCCCTTGGCGCGCAACTGCTCGGCGGCGGTATTGCCCAGCACCCAGAAGACGCCGACCGCCAGAAACACGAAGAGTATCTGGCCCAGCACCTGCAGCACCCGCTGGTCCGCCAGGATGCGGCGCAGCAAACTGCCTTGCGGTTGCAGGTTTGTCAGGGGGGTCTCGTCTTGCACGCGGGCTGTCCTGAAGTATGCGATGTGCCGTAATACTAGCGGAAAGGCGGCGCGTACATCAGACCGCCATCCGTCCACAGGGCATTTATACCGCGTTCCAGGTTAAATGGCGGCACACTCAGGTTGCGCGCGAAGATTTCGCCGTAATTGCCGACCTGGCGGATGACTTCCACCATAAAGTCGTTGGCGAGGCCGAGGTAAGAGCCGGAGGCGTTGCCGCCCTGACCCAACAGGCGCTGGATGGAGGGATCGTCGCTGTCGAGGAAGTCGTCGACGTTGGCGCTGGTGATGCCATGTTCCTCGGCGGTCAGGAGGCCGAAGACGGTCCAGGCGATGATCTCGGCGAACTGCGGGTCGGACTGCGGCGAGACCGGACCGAGCGGTTCCTTGCTCAGCGTAAGCTCCAGTATCTTGTGTACTTCAGGTTCCGGGGCGGTGGCGTGACGCGCCAGCAGGGCGGACTTGTCGCTCGTCCACGCCTCGCAGCGGCCGTCGAAGTAGGCTTGCCAGGCGGAAATGGCGTCAGGGAAGACGAGAATGGCGGTATCCAGACCGCGGGCCAGCACCGCGTCGCTGATGTTGAGTTCGGTCGTGGAGCCCTGCCCCACGCAAATCGAGGCGCCGTCCAGGTCCTCGATGCGGTCGATCCCGCTTGCGACGCGCGTGCCGATGCCCTGGCCGTCATAAAAGGTGGTGGGGCCGAAGATCGCGCCCCAGACAGCGTCGCGGCTGAGAGTCCACGTGGTATTGCGCGACAGCATGTCGACCTCACCGCCTTGCAGCGCGGCCTGACGTTCGGCGCCGACCAGCGGTCGGAAGGCAATGGCGTTGGCATCGCCCAGCAGGGCGGCGGCCACAGCTCGGCAGATGTCGATATCGAAGCCCTGATACTGACCGGCGCTGTTGACGGCGCCGAAGCCGACCAGATGGGCATTGGCGCCACAGACCAGCTTGCCGCGCGCGAGTACGGCCTGCGTGACAGGGCCGGGGGCCCCGATGTCCTGCGCGAGGGCCGCGGCGCCCGGGAGCAACAGGGCCAGCAGCAGCAGGGGAAGATGTACGCGTGCCATCGTGCTCTGCGGGTCTCTTCAGGGTCCTTAGCGGAAAGGCGGCGCGTACATCAGACCGCCGTCCGTCCACAGGGCGTTTATACCGCGTTCCAGGTTAAATGGCGGCACACTCAGGTTGCGCGCGAAGATTTCGCCGTAATTGCCGACCTGGCGGATGACTTCCACCATAAAGTCGTTGGCGAGGCCGAGGTAAGAGCCGGAGGCGTTGCCGCCCTGGCCCAGCAGGCGCTGGATGGAGGGGTCGTCGCTGTCGAGGAAGTCGTCGACGTTGGCGCTGGTGATGCCATGTTCCTCGGCGGTCAGGAGGCCGAAGACGGTCCAGGCGATGACTTCGGCGAATTGCGGGTCCGACTGCGGCGAGAGGGGCGTGCCGGGCTCCTTGCTGAGCAGGATGTCGAGGATCACGTGGGCGGCAGGGTCGCCGGAGGTGGCGTGCAGGCCGATGATGCTGGCGCGGTTGGCCGTCCAGGCCTCGCAGCGGCCTTCAAGATAGGCCAGAAAGGTGGAGGTCAGGTCAGGATAGCCAAGGATGGCTATGTTGAGGCCGCGCGCCGAGGTGACGTCGGTGATGTTCAGTTCGGTGGTCGTGCCATGCTGCACGCAGATGGCGGCGCCGTCGAGTTCCTCGATGGTCGAGACGCCGTAGTCGGCGCGGGTGCCGATGCCCTGGCCGTCATAGTAGGTGGTGGGGCCGTAGATGACGCCCCAGGTCGTGTCCCGGCTCAGGGTGCGGGTGGTGAGGCGGGAGATCAGGTCGACCTCGCCGCCCTGGATGGCCGCCTGGCGCTCGACGCCGCGCAGCGGGCGGAAGGTGATCGCGTCCGCGTCGCCGAAAATCGCCACGGCAATGGCGCGGCAGACGTCGATATCGATCCCTTCAAAGATGCCGGCGTCGTCGATGATGCCGAAACCGGGGTACTCAAAGGGTACGCCGCAATTCAGGTGGCCCCGGTCGAGCACGGCCTGCATGACAGGCCCCCGGACGACGCCATCCTGCGCGAGGACGACGGCGGCCGGGAGCAACAGTGTCAGCAGCAGCGTGACAGGTAATACGCGTGCCACTGCGTTCAACGCGCCCTTGCGCTGTCTTTAGCGGAAGGGCGGGCCGTAGAGCAGACCACCGTCGGTCCACAGGGCGTTGATGCCGCGACCGAGGTTGAAGGGCGGCACGCCGAGGTGACGGTGGAAGATTTCGCCGTAGTTGCCCAGCTGGCGGATCACCGTGACCATGAAGTCGTTGGGGATACCCAGGTAGGAACCGGAGGCGTTGTCGTTCTGGCCCAGCAAACGCTGGATGGTGGGGTCTTCGCTCATGAGGAAGTCGTCGATGTTCTCGCTGGTGATGCCGGCTTCCTCGGCGTTGATCAGGCCGAAGACAGTCCAGGCGACGATGTCGGCGAACTGCGGGTCGGACTGGGGCGAGAGCGGACCAAGCGGCTCCTTGCTGAGGGTCACGTCCAGCACCATGTGCAGGCTGGGGTCAGCGGAGGTGGCGTGGAGGGCGGCGAGGCTGCTCTTGTCCGTCGTCCAGGCTTCACAGCGGCCGTCGAGGTAGGCCTGCCAGGCGGCGGCGATGTCCGGCTGGGCCAGGATGGTGATATCCAGACCGCGCGCGGCCACCGCGTCGGTGATGTTCAGCTCGGTGGTCGTGCCCTGGGTGACGCAGATGGACGCGCCGTCCAGTTCTTCCATGGTGGTGACGCCCAGTTCGACGCGGGTGCCGACGCCCTGACCATCGTAGAAGGTGGTCGGGCCGAAGGTGGCGCCCCAGACGACGTCACGGCTCAGGGTCCAGGTGGTGTTGCGCGACATCATGTCGATTTCGCCACCCTGGATGGCTGCCTGCCGTTCGGCGGCCGCCAGCGGGCGGAATGAGACGGCGTTGGCATCGCCGAGCACGGCCGCAGCGACGGCGCGGCAGATGTCGATGTCAAAGCCCTCGAATTCACCGGCGTCGTTGACGACACCAAAGCCGGCAAGTTGCTGGTTGACGCCGCAGACCAACTCACCACGTTCCATGATCCGCTGCGTAACAGGGCCCAGCACCACGTCGTCCTGCGCGAGGACGCCGATGCCGGAGACCAGCAGCGAAAGCAGGACAATTGCAGACAGCATCTTGGCCATGTTTCCTTTCCTCTCCATACTTTGTCTCAGGTACCTGAACGCTGCTGCGCGCCGCAGTACCCGCCGAGGCGTACTATATCATTTTTGTGTGGATTTTTCAGCGTCAGGCCCTTGTCGGCCTCTATTCTGACTTAATCTAACCTGCAGCGACTGCCTGGCCGGCCAGATACTTTTCGAAGATGCCGCGGATCTCGCCCTCTTCGGCGTGACGACCCGTCTCTTTCTTCGAATACAGCAACTCACCGTTCACCACGAATTCGAACAGTCCACCGCTGGCCGGTATCAGATTCCAGGATCGGACGTGCGCCAGAAGTTCCTTGTCACCGAGCAAGTCTGCCGCCAAACTGACGGCTTGCGGGGTGTAGTTTCAAGAGGCGCAATAGGTCAGGGTGATATCGAGCGTTCCGTTCTGCATCACCAGTCTCCTTCCTTTATGACGAATCGAACAAGGCTGATCGCTTCATGAAGACGTCGCAAGACGGCATTCATGACAGGCAGTATACAGCATTCGCCCGAAAGCGCGAATCAATCTGACTCTTCAGCGCTCGTCGTCCTGTTCGGCCAGCCAGGCGCGCAGGCGACGCTGCAGATCGTCGCGCACGCCGGCGAAGGCCGCCAGACGCCGCGCCTCGTCGCCCGCCCCGGAAGCCGGGTCCGGCAGACTCCAGTGGACGCGCCTGACCTGGCCAGGGAAGGTCGGGCAGGTTTCCGCGGCGTGGTCGCAGACGGTGATGACCGTGTCGAAAGGTTCGGCCAGGAACTCGTTCACGTGTTGCGAGCGCTGGCCGCGGATGTCCACGCCGATCTGGTCCATGGCGCGGATGGCGAGGGGGTTCACGCTCGATGGCGCCACGCCGGCGCTGCGCACGCTGACGCGATCGCCCGCGAGATGGCGCAACAGCCCTTCGGCCATCTGCGAGCGGGCGGAATTGGCAGTGCAGAGGATCAGTACCCGCAGCCTGTCTGACATGTCGGGCCTTTCATACCTTTGATGTGGCGCTGGACGGCGACGCCTTGCCCTTCCGGTAACGCGCTCCGTTACGCGCGAAACGCTGGTCGCGCGGCGTAAAACTGGTCAGCGTCAGGTCAGGCATTTCGCACCCCTTTTACGGGGTCACCTGCTGCCAGCGTTTATGCTGGCGGCACCGGAACCTTCGCCGGTTCCGGCATGAACGGCCCAGGCCGTCAGTGCCACCGACTCATCCGGGCAGTGGCCTGTTTTGTTTCTTCCAGGCGTTCCACTGGTCAGCATCCAGCTCCCCGGTAAGCCGCGTGTCGTTATCGTCCAAAACGATAACCTTGCGGTCGCTGTCTCTCAGAAAAAATTCATCCACCCGGTCCGGGTGATCGAGAATGACACTGCCCCACGATCCGGCAAAGCGGTTTGAATAGTCCTGCTGTGACCTTATCTCGTATCGCATCACAGTTCCTCGAATTGATAGACAGTGACTGGCTCGATTCTGGACCCCTTCCCGCGACCAGTTTCAAACGGTACTTCCGGCACGGCAAAGAGCCGGAACACACTGCCCTTGTCCATCAGGTATTCCTGTTCGTCATAGTTGCCTGCTATGGCAGAGAAGTCTATGCCTTTCCTGTTCGGATTTGGCTTAATCTCCAGGATAATGCCATCGGCGGGCTTAAAGCGATACGCAACGGCGGGCGAATAGCTCGTGGATGTATACCCGTGGTTCATCCATATTTCCCCCGGCTTCATTGCTTTTATGTCCTCTGCTACCTTGCCGCCCATTGCGCGCCAGACCAATTGGGGCGGGTCAGGCGCTTCCGGGTCGGACCTGACCAGGTCAAACAGTTTGATTAAGGCGTCCCGGGTTTTGGCTACCTGCTCGGATGAGGCCCTTTTCGAACCCATTTGCTTTCCACTCCAATATGGAAGAACATCCGGACAGTGCGGCAGTATACTCCGCCCGGACGGCCCCCGGCTGGCAGTGGCTGTCACCCTCCCCGGATGTCACACACGTCTGCAGTCCAATCGCGTTGAATGGTCCTAATGCCGCCTGCCGCGCGCCATTATGATACGCGTCTCATCACAGCAATTGCGTCAGGAGCGGCGCCTGTGAGATCTGCCTGGGTGTTATCAGGCGCCATGTTCAGTTCCTATCTGGGCATTTCCATTCTGGCGCCGGTGCTGCCCCCTCTAATGAGAGAACTGGGCCTCAGCGAGTTGCAGGGCGGCCTGATCCTGACCGGCTCTTCCATTATGTGGGTCATCTTCAGCCCCTGGTGGGGCCGGCGCAGCGACGTGAGCGGGCGCAAACCGGTCATACTGCTGGGGCTGGGCGGCTACGCGCTCGGCGTGCTGTGCTTCGCCCTCGTGACGCAGGCGGGGCTGGACGGCGTCATCGCCAGCGCGACCCTGATCTGGCTGCTGCTGGTGGCCTCGCGTCTGATCGTGGGCCTGCTGTTCTCGGCGGCGGGGCCGGCGGCCCAGGCCTACATCGCCGACGTCAGCACGGGCCGGAAACGCGTGAGCGCGATGGGCATCCTGTCGGCTTCCAACGGCCTGGCCACCATACTGGGCCCGGCGCTGGCCGCCCTGGTGGTGGGCTTTGGCCTGGCGGCGCCGATCCTGCTCTCCGCGATCACGCCGCTTTTCGGCATGCTGCTGGTGTGGCGCCTGCTGCCCGCCGTGCCGGCCAAACTGAAGCGGGGCGAACGCGCGCCGGCGCTGCGCATCACGGACCCGCGCCTGCTGCCGCTGCTGCTGATCGGGTTCTTCGTGATGAGCGGGCTTTCGGTGACGCAGTTCACCATCGGTTTCCTCTTTCAGGATCGTCTGGGCCTGGACGGCGTGGAAACGGCGCGGCTGGTGGGTCTGGCGGTGATGGCCAGCGGCGTGGCCCTGCTCTTCGCCCAAATGGTGCTGATCCAGGTCTTCCGGCTGACGCCGCTGACTCTGCTGCGTCTGGGCATCCCGCTGATGCTGATCGCGCTGATCGTCCTGACGGTGGCGGCCGACTTCGCCGCCATGACCCTGGCGCTGGTGCTGATGGGCCTGGCGGTGGGCATGGTCATGCCGGGCTTTCGAACGGCCATCACCTTCGCGGTCGATCCCCAGGAGCAGGGCGCGGCGGCCGGTCTGGCCAATTCGGTGCCGGGTTACAGTTTCATCTTTGGGCCGCCGCTGGGCACCGCGCTCTATGGCGTGAACGCCGGGTCTCCCTATATGTTGGCGGCGTTGTTCGTGGTGGCCGCCTTCGCCATGCTGACGCTGCATACGCGGGAGCGCGTGGTTCAACCCGCGACCTGATGCCAGGTTCTTGCAGTCCAATCGCGCGCATTGGTCCTAAATGCTGCGCCGCCGGAGCATTATGATACGGATCTTGTCTTCGTTTCCTTCACAATCCGAGAGTCCTCTGTGAAACCTGCCTGGATATTGTTTGGCGCCATGTTCTGCGCCAGCCTGGGGCACTCTGTGCTGGCGCCGGTGCTGCCGGCGTTGATGCGCGAACTGGGCCTGAGCGCGCTGCAGGGCGGACTGCTGCTGACCGGCTCGTCCATCGTGTGGGTCATTTTCTGCCCCTGGTGGGGCCGCCACAGCGACGTGCGCGGGCGCAAGCCCTTTATCATGCTGGGCCTGACGGGCCTGGCGCTGGGCGTCGGCCTGTTCGCCCTGGTCATGCAGGCCGGCCTGGACGGCGTCATCGCCAGCGCGACGCTGGTCTGGCTGCTGCTGATGGGGGCGCGCGTGATCGGGGCCGCCCTGCATTCGGCAGCCGCCCCGGCCACGCAGGCCTACATCGCCGACGTCAGTTCGGGCCAGCAACGCACGGCCGCGTTGGGCATCATGTCGGCGGCCAAGGGCCTGGGCAGCATCGCGGGGCCGGCGCTGGGGGCGCTGGTCGTGAGTCTGGGCCTGAGCCTGGTCGCGCCGATCTTTCTGTCGGCGCTCACGCCGCTCATCGGCATGTTGCTGGTATGGCGCCTGTTGCCGCAGGTGAAGGCGACCCTGAAGCGGGGCGAACGCGCCCCCGCCCTGAACGTCCTCGACCCGCGCCTGCTGCCCCTTCTGGTCATCAGCTTTTGCGCGATGATGGTGCCCGCGGTGGTCACCTTCACCATCGGATATCTGGTGCAGGACCGCTTCGGCCTGGACACCATCGAGACCACCCGACTGACGGGTCTGGCAGTGATGGCCAGCGGCGTCGCGCTGTTCTTCGCCCAGATGGTGCTGGTGCAGGTCTTTCGTCTGCCGCCGCTGAAGCTGTTGCGCCTGGGTATGCCGCTGGCGCTTGGCTCGCTCCTGCTGCTGGCCGCTGCCGCCACTTCCATGCAGGTGATGCTGGCGATGGCCCTGATGGGGCTGGGCATCGGGATGGTGCAGCCGGGCTTCCGCAGCGCGGTGACCTTCGCCGTGGAGCCGCACGAACAGGGCGCGGCGGCCGGTCTGGCGAGTTCTATCCCCGCCTACAGTTACATCATCGGTCCGGCGCTGGGCACGGCCCTCTATGGCATCAACCCGGTCTCGCCCTTTCTGCTGGCCTCCGTGGTGATCCTGGCCGGTATCGCGGTGCTGGTGTTGCACCCGCGCACACGGGCGCTGCAGCCCGCCATCTGAGTCGCTGCCCTGCAGTCCAATCGCGGCGAATGGTCCTAATGCCGCGCTGCTGAAGAAACTATGATACGCGCCATGTTCCGCCGCCCGCGCAGCCTGTGAGTTGAGTCCCCTGTGAAAAGCGCCTGGATACTCTTCGCCGCCATGTTTTGCGCCAACATGGGTCATTCCGTACTGGCGCCCGTGTTGCCGCCGCTGATGCGCGAGCTGGGTCTGAGCGCGCTGCAGGGCGGTCTGATTCTGACCGGCTCGTCCATCGTATGGGTCATCTTCTGCCCCTGGTGGGGCCGGCGCAGCGACGATCTGGGCCGCAAGCGGGTCATCCTCATCGGCCTGGCGGGATACGGGCTGGGCGCGGTGCTCTTCGCCATTTTCGTGCAGGCCGGACTGGACGGAGTCATTGCCGGCGCGACGCTGGTGTGGCTGTTGCTGGTGGCGTCGCGCATGATCGTGGGAGGGATGTATGCGGCGGCCGCCCCGGCCGCGCAGGCCTACATCGCCGATATCAGCACAGGACAGCAACGCACGGCCGCGATGGGCATTGTGTCAGCGTCCAATGGTCTGGGCGGCATGCTGGGGCCGGCGCTGGGGGCGGTGGTCGTGGGCCTGGGGATGAGCATGGTCGCGCCGATCCTGATGTCCTCCCTGATGCCGCTGCTGGGCATGCTGCTGGTCTGGCGCCTGTTGCCCTCAATACGCTCGCCGCTGAAGCAGGGCGAACGCGCGCCTGCCCTGAGCTTCCTGGACGCGCGCCTGCTGCCCCTGATGATCATCGGTTTCTGCGCGATGCTGGTGCCGGCCGTGGTGCAGTTCACCCTCGGCTATCTGGTGCAGGACCGCTTCGGCCTGGACGCCATCGAGACCGCGCGCCAGACCGGCCTGGCGGTGACGGTCAGCGGCGTGGCCCTGTTCTTCGCCCAGATGGTACTGGTGCAATACCTGCGCCTCTCGCCGCTGAAGCTGCTGCGTCTGGGCATGCCGCTGGTGCTGGCTTCGCTGCTGCTGCTGATTGAAGTGACCGGCCCCACGCAGGTGATGCTGTCGATGGTGCTGCTGGGCCTGGGCGTCGGGATGGCCTTTCCGGCCTACCGCAGCGCGGTGACCTTCGCCGTGGAGCCGCACGAGCAGGGCGCGGCGGCCGGCCTGGCGAGCGCCATGCCCGGTTACAGTTACATCGTCGGGCCGGCGCTGGGCACCGCCCTCTACGGCCTGGCCCCCTTCCTGCCCTTCCTCCTGACTTCGGTGGTGATCGTGGCCGGCATCGGCGTGCTGTTTCTGCACCCGCGCACGCGGGCGGTGCAACCCGCGATCTGATTCACCCCGTTGCAGTCCAATAGCGCGATTGGATTCAGGGTCGCCTGGGTAGGGGCGCTATCATTGACGGTATGCCACCGGCAACGCCACAGTCTGCGAGACATCCGTGAGATTCGCCTGGGTCCTGTTTTGCGCCCTGTTTAGCGCCAACCTCGGCTATTCCGTGCTGGCGCCAGTGCTGCCCTCGCTGATGCGCCAGTTGGGCATGAGCGAACTGCAGGGCGGCCTGATGCTGTCGCTGTCCTCCATCGCGTGGATCGTTTGCAGCACCTGGTGGGGACGGTACAGCGACAGGCGCGGGCGCAAACCGGTCATCATGATCGGGCTGGCGGGCTACGCGCTGGGTTCTGGCCTGTTCGCCGCCGTGATGCAGGCGGGCATAAACGGGGTCTTCGCCAGCATCATGCTGACCTGGATGCTGCTGGTGGGGTCGCGCCTGATGGTGGGCGCGCTGTTCTCGGCGTCCATTCCGGCCGCGCAGGCCTACGTCGCTGACGTTAGCACGGGCCGGCAACGCACGCGGGCGATGGGCATCCTGACCTCGTCGGTGGGTATGGGCAACATCATGGGCCCCGCCCTTGGCGCGCTGGTGGTGAGCGTGGGCCTGGGTCTGGTGGCGCCTCTCTTCCTGGCGGCGCTGAGCCCGCTGCTGGGCGTGTTGCTGGTCTGGCGTTTTCTGCCGGCCGTACGCCCCGTCCTGGTGCAGGGCGAGAACGCGCCGAAACTGGGCATGTTCGACGGACGCCTGCTCCCCTTTCTGATGGTCGGCTTCTGCGCCCTGCTGGTGCTGTCGATGGTGCAGTTCACCATTGGCTTTCTGGTGCAGGACCGCTTCGGCCTGGACGCCATCGAGACCACGCGCCAGACGGGGCTGGTGGTGATGGGCAGCGGAGTCGCCCTGTTGTTCACCCGCCTGGTCCTGATTCAGGTGTTCCGCCCTTCGCCGATGAAACTGCTGTGGGTGGGGATGCCGTTGATGCTGGCCGCGCTGCTGCTGATGGCCTTCTCGGCAAGTCTGCTGCATTTGCTGCTGGCGATGGTGCTGCTGGGCCTGGGCATCGGGATGGTGCAGCCGGGTTTCCGCAGCGCCATTACCTTCACCGTCGAGCCGCGTGAGCAGGGCGCGGCGGCCGGCCTGGCGAGCGCCATGCCGGGCTATGGCTTCCTCATCGGGCCGGCGCTGGGCACCGGCCTCTACAGCGTGAGCCCCTTCCTGCCCTACCTGGTCACCGCGCTGGTGGTGCTTGGAGGAATCGCGGTGCTGCTGGTCCATCCGGCAACCCGCGCCGTGCAACCCGCGACCTGAGCGCACTCTCGTACCCTAAATTCAATAGCCCTTTCCGTCCTTCGGCGAGAATTCTTCATCGCCTCCTGCTTTACGTGGACGCGGGGCCCTCACCCCCCGGCCCCAGACCCCGGTTGCTGGTGGGTGCGGGGCCTTCACCCCCAACCTTTTCCCGCTCAGTCGCGGGAGCCCTTCCTCCAAGGAAAGGAGAGAAGAATCTGGTGGTTGAGAGTCGCCGGGAGGCGTGAGCAATGCGAGGTGAAAAACGCTATCGCCAGGGCGGCGGAGGCGTCCGTCGCCGCTGCCAGAGGCCGAGGGGCCAGCCGGTCATCTTGGCGACGTCGCCCGTCGCGCGGATGAGCGGCAGCAGCGGCAGGGCTGCCAGCCAGGCGTTGCCGCTGCGCATTTGCCAGAGTCGCTGCAGCGGGCGCGCCAGATAGGCCAGGCCCGCCAGCGCCAGGATTCCCCACCAGAGCGGATGCAGCAGCGCGCCGGCGAGCAGCAGCAGGGGCAGAGCCAGCAGGTACGCAGCGTAGCGCAGCAGGTGCCGCTTCGTCCACAGGCCGGCGAGGCCGTCGCCGCGGGCGTAAAGCGCGTACTGACGGAAGAATGCCGGCAGGGATGGCCGCGGCCGGAAGTGCGCGATGGCCTGTGGCGCGAAGACGAAGGGGCCGCAGCGCCGGCGCAGGCGCAGGTCGAAGACCAGGTCCTCGCAGTGATCGAGCCATTCGGGGTAGCCGCCGACGGCTCGCCAGGCGTCCCGGCGGAAGGCCACGCTGCGGCTGCTGGGCAGAAAGCGGCGCCCGTCGATTTCGCCGACCCCCGGCAGGGTCGTGGCGCCGAGGGCCAGCTCGAAGGTGTTCTGCGGGTCGGCGCGGAAGAAGCCAGCCACGGCGACAGCGTCGGAGTCCGCCAGCAGGGGGTCGCTCAACTGTTGCAGCCAGTCCGGCGCGAGGCGCACGCCGGCGTCGGTGACGGCGATGATCTCGCCGCGGGCGGCCTTGATGGCGAGGTTGCGGCCGCGGCTGATGTTGCAGCCGGGTTCGCGGAGCAGGTGCAGCGGCAGACGGTCCTGGTAGCTTTCGATGATGGCGATCGTGTCGTCGCTGCTGCCGCCGTCGACGATGACGATCTCGTCCGGCGGGCGGGTCTGCTGCAGCAGGGAGTCGAGCAGCGCGGGCAGGCTGGCGCCCTCGTTGCGCACGGTCAGGATGAGCGAGATCATGGCGCGAGTATACTCTCCACATAATTGGCAATGTGTCGGGGAGGCCGCGCATGGTGCGCCCTTTTCCCGTCTTGGGGGACGGGAGCCCTCCCCCGGCCTCCTCTCCCGCCGGGAGAGGAGGAGAAAACGTTTGCCCGGACCAGTTACTGTTTCGCAGAGACGGACTCAAGGTCTTGAAGGAGGCCGCGCATGTGTCGCAATATCCGCAGGCTTTACAACTGTGACCCGCCGGTGGAGGCGGAGGAAGTGCGCGCCTCGGCCCTGCAGTTCGTGCGCAAGGTCAGCGGCTACCGTAAGCCCTCGCGCGTCAACGAGGCGGCCTTCGAACGGGCGGTGGACGAGGTGACGGCTGCGACCGAACGGCTGCTGGCGACGCTGGAGACGAAGGCGCCGCCCCGTTCCCAGCAATGGCCGGGGCGGGGGCGCGAGGCGACATAACAGGTCGCCCCTACGTCACCTGTACGGGCGATTTATCAAATCGCCCGCAGTAACCCGCACATCATCCGGCGCAGGGTGAGGGGCGCGGGCGACATACTATGTCGCCCGTACATCGTCTGCAGCAACCCGCAGCAACGCCCACCGCAGGGGCGATTTATCAAATCGCCCGTGGCAACGATTCGCCCGCAGCAACCCGCGCATCCGCCGCCGCAGGGCGGGCGTGGCGGGCGACACATGATATGTCGCCCTTACATCATCTGTACGGGCGATTTATCAAATCGCCCGCATAAGAGTGTCCGTCTTTGACGGCCAGGGCGTGGCTGGCTACCATCGACGGGCATACCAATGGCGCGGGAGAGGACGATTATGGGACGGTTGGCGGGCAAGCGGGCGATTGTCACCGGAGGCGCGCAGGGGCTGGGAAGGGCGACAGCCCTGCGCTTTGCTGAAGAAGGCGCGCAGCTGCTTGTCACCGACGTAAAGGCCGACGCGGTCATGGCGGTGGCCGAGGAAATCAGGGCGGCGGGCGGCAGGGCCCACGCGCTGCAGGCGGACGTCAGTGCGGTGGCCGACGCACAGCGCACGGTGGCGGCGGCCGTTGAGCATCTCGGCGGCCTGGACGTCCTGGTGAACAACGCCGGCGTCATGGGCTACGGCACGGTGGCAACGGCGACGGACGCCGACTGGGGTCGCATCATCGGCATCAACCTGCACGGGGTCTTTCTTTGCTCGCGCGCGGCGATCCCGGTCATGGCGCAGGGCGGTGGCGGCAGCATCGTGTGCATTTCCTCCATTTCAGGTCTGCTGGCCCAGCCGAACCAGGCGATCTACAACGCCAGCAAGCACGGCGTGATCGGCCTGGTGCGCTGCATGGCGATGGACCACGCGGCGGAGGGCATCCGCGTCAACGCGATCTGTCCGGGCATGATGCTCACGCCGATGCTGACGCATCTGCCGGAGGAACAACTGGCGGGATACGCCCAGGCCAACATGCTCAAACGCGGCGGCGATCCTGCCGAGGTCGCACAGCTGGTGCTCTTCCTCGCCAGCGACGAGGCGTCCTACGTGACTGGCGCGGTGATCCCCGCCGATGGCGGCGAATCGGCAAAATAGAGACGGGCGACATGATATGTCGTCCCTTCGGGATGCTTCGGGCCGGAGCCCTCGCTACCCCTACATCTGCAGCGACCCCTGCATCACCCAATGCAGGGGGAAATAACCGACTGCGGGCGATTTATCAAATCGCCCGCAGGAACGCGCACATCGCCCAGCGCATTACAGGGCCCGTCTTTGACAGCCAGGGCGGCACTGGCTACCATCAGCAGCCACCTTAAGGGCGGCGGAGAGGGCGATTGTGGGACGACTGGCGGGCAAACGGGCGATCGTCACCGGCGGTGGATCGGGGCTGGGCCGCGCGACCTCCCTGCTCTTCGCCGAACAGGGCGCGCGCGTACTGGTCAATGACATCAACGCCGACAACGCCGCGGCGGTCGCTGCGGAAATTGCGGCGGCGGGCGGCGAGGCCCATGCGCTGCAGGCCGACGTCAGCCAGGCGGCCGATGCGGAGCGCCTGGTGGCGGGCGCCGTCGAGCGCTTCGGCGGCCTGGACGTGCTGATCAACAACGCCGGCGTCTTCCGTCAGGGCACGGTGGCGCAGGCGACAGATGACGACTGGGAACACGTCATCGGCGTCAACCTCTACGGCGTATTTGCCTGTTCGCGCGCCGCGCTCCCGGTCATGGCGCAGGGCGGCGGTGGCAGCATCGTGTGTGTCTCCTCCATTTCCGGCGTGATCGGGCAGGCGCTTCAACCGATCTACAACGCCAGCAAGCACGGCGTGATCGGCCTCGTGCGCTGCATGGCGATGGACCACGCGGCGCAGGGAATCCGCGTCAATGCCGTCTGCCCGGGCCTGATGGACACGCCGTTGATCGGGTTTTTTTCGGAAGCGGACATGGCGGAAGCCGCGGCCAAAAACTTTCTGAACCGGGCCGGCACTCCCGCCGAAATTGCGCAACTGGTGCTCTTCCTCGCCAGCGACGAGGCCGCCTTCGTGACCGGCGCGGCCATGTTCGCGGATGGAGGCGAGACTGCGCGCTAGGGTGGCTTCTCGCGCCTCGCGCGACGCCCGGGCGCTGCGAACTGAATTTGCTGAAAAGGACTGACGATGCGCGACGTGGCTTTCTGGCCCAAAAAATTTCTGGACGAGGTGGAAGGCGCGACGGTGACGCAGGGCGCGTTGCTGCACGCCCTTGGCGGTCCCAGCTTCGCCTGGCGCACGCCGCAGGTGCTGGCCTGGATCGACCCCTACTTCTATGGCACGCCCGATGACTCCGTGCCCGATGCCTACCGCGCCGTTCCGATCTCCATCAAACCCGACGAGGTCGGCGCCGGCGACGTCATCTTCTCGACGCACGACCACGTCGATCATTGCCACGAGGGCTCGCTGCTGCCGATGCTGGCCAACACGGAGGCCTTCTGCATCGCGCCGGCCTCCTCGGCCCGGCTGATGCGCGGCTTCGGCATCCCCGACGGGCGCATCCGCGAGGTCAAACCCGGCGACAGCATCAGCCATCGCGATCTGACGGTCCGCGTCTACCCCTCCTACGACCCCAACGAGCCCCTGGCCGTCTCCTATATTCTGGAGAGCGGCGGGACGACCTTCTTCGTCTCCGGCGATACCTCCGACGGGCCGGCGCTGGCGGAAGTCGGCGAGCGCGAGGCGCCCGACTACGCCCTGCTGGCCTTCGGCCGCACCTGGTACATGGACGAGGCGGAGATGCTGCGCGTGGCGTCGATCCTGCGCCCCGGCACGCTGCTGCCCTTCCACTGGGAGTTCTGGCGCAACCACACTGGCGACATCGTCAAATTCTTCGAGCTGTATTTCAGTCAGAAGCCGGATTTTGACGTGAAGATCCTGAGCATCGGCGACTCGCTGCACATGGGCGGCTGAGAATTCCGCGCGGGAAAGGAAGGCTGGACAATGGGCATCACCATCGACCACGTGGCGCTGATGGTCAGCGACCTTGAGCGTTCGCGCGAATTCTACTGCGACCTGCTGGGCCTGGAGGTCGTGTCGCCGGAAGAACACAACGACGGCCCCATCTCCGAGATGGTGGCCATGGAGCGCGTGCACATGCGCGAATATCGCCTGCGCGCGCCCGGCGGCGTCAACGGCCACAGGCGCAGCGCGGAGCAGGGCTTCACCTTCGACCTGATTCAGTGGATTTCTCCTGAAAGCCCGAGCGGCCGCGTCCCGATTCACCACGTGCCCAGCGCGCATATCTGCTTCGGTGTGGAGGACGTGCCGGCGACTTACGAGAAGCTGCGCGCGGCGGGCGTCGAGATCGTCTCGCCGCCGGTGCGCTTCGAGGGCGAGGGCGAGTGGCACGTGCTCTTCTTCTACGATCCGGACGGCAATTTGCTGGAGTTGAACGAGATCGGCACTGGGCAGCAAGTGCCGCATGACTTCGACTGGACGGAGGATTGATGAACGGGCTGGAGCAGTTTATGCAGGAACCCGGCACCATGGTGCTGGTGTTGATCGCCGGCGCGGTGGGCGCCATGCTGGTCCTGTTTGTGGCGCTGTTTCTGATCCGCGGCCGCGACCGCGAGTTGCGCGCCCTGCGCGTCGACCACAGCCTGGAGCGCGACCGGCGATCGCGCCTAGAGGTGGAAAAGGAGACCCTCGACAAGCAGATGATTGAGGCCCGCGCCGAAATGGAGCGGGTCTTCAGTTCCAACGAGGAATCGCAGGAACTGCTGAACGAGACGCGCAACCAGGCGACGCGCCTGGAGGCCGAACGCAACGCCCTCGACTCGCGCCTGGGCGAGGCGCAACGCGAACGCGACGTCCGCGAGCGGGAACGCGACGCGCTGCGAACGCAACTGGAGAAAGCGCAGAACAAGGTCACGGAGCTGGAGACGCAGGTGCAGCATGGCGAGCATCTGCGGCAGCAACTGGAAAACGCCGAGCAACGCCTGAAGGAATCCTTTGACTCGCTGTCCGGCAAGGCGCTGGAGCAGAACCGCGAACAACTGCTGGCCGACCTGCGGCGCGAGAATACCAACGCGCAGCAGGCCGTGGATGGCCTCGTCAAGCCCGTCGCCGAGACGCTGGAGCGTTTGCAACAGTCGCAGACCAGCCTCGACACGCGCATCAGCGACTTGCGCCAGAATTCGAGCGACCTTGAGGACCAGACGCGCCGGCTGGTGAATGCCCTGCGCCGGCCGGAACAGCGCGGCCGCTGGGGCGAGTTGCAGTTGCGGCGTTGCGTCGAGCTGGCGGGCATGCAGCAGCACGTGGATTTCTTCGAGCAGGAAACCGTGCCCGGCGGCGGCCAGCGACCGGACATGATCGTGCACCTGCCCAACAATCGCATCATCGTGGTCGATGCCAAGACGCCCATGGACGCCTACATCTCCGCCTGGGAGACCCAGGACGAGGAAGAGCGCAACGCCTTTTTGCAGCAGCATGCCGAGCAGGTGCGGCGCAATCTCGATTTGCTCTCGCAGCGGCGCTACCAGGACAGTTTCGAGGAAAGCCCGGACTTCGTGGTCATGTTCCTGCCGGGCGAGGTGTTTTACAGCGCCGCGCTGGAGCAGCACCCCGCGCTCTTCGAGCACGGCATGGAGAGCCGCGTGCTGATCGCCACGCCGACCATCCTGATCGCCCTGCTGCGCTCGGTGCACATGGGATGGCGCGAGGCCGAACTGGCGCGCGAGGCCGAGGAAATCGGCCGCCAGGGCCAGGAACTCTACCGCCGCGCCAGCACCCTGGTGGACAGCCTGGCGGGCATCCGCAAGGGGCTGGACAACAGCGTGCGGGCCTACAACAAGGCGGTGGGCTCGCTCAACAGTCGCTTCATTCCGCAGGTGCAACGCTTCCGCGACCTGCATTCAATCAGCGGCGACGAGGTGCCGGAGCTGGAATCAATCCCCACCGACCTGCGCCGGCCGCGCAAGCTGTCGCTGAAATCGGGGGCGGAAGGTTCCGAAAACAGGTAACAGGGCCACAGGAGGCATCGATGGGCGCAGTCACCATTCTGGATCACGTATCGGTCACGGTCAGCGACATGGAGCGCTCGCTGGACTTCTATTGCGGCTTGCTGGGCCTGGAGGAAGTCGAGCGGCACCGTCTGGAGGGCGACACCATCTCGCGGATGGCGGGAAAACCCGAGGTCGTCATGGAGGTGGTGCGGGTGAAGGCGCCCGGGTCGCCGAAAGTGCTGCTGGACCTGCAGCAGTACGTGAAACCCGAAGATGGCAGGGTCTCCGACGCGCAGCTGGGCGACGCGGCGCACTCCCACATCTGCTTCGGCGTGCCGGACGTGTGGGGCACTTACCGCGAGTGGCTGGCAAAGGGCGTCGACTTCGTCTCGGAGCCGGTCACCTTTGATCTCGGCTGGGGCGTGGTACACGTGGTCTTCTTCAAGGACCCGGACGGCTTCGTGCTGGAGTTGATGCAGGACCCCATCGAACTAAAGGAAGGCGCGGAGATGCCGGGATGAGCGACGCTCCCCGGTACGAACTGCAGGGCCAGGCGGCCATCGTCACCGGCGCGGGCCGGGGCATCGGCCGCGCCATCGCGCTGCGTCTGGCGCGCGAGGGGGTCGGCGTCACCATCGCAGATATCGACGGGGCCAATGCCGCCGCGGTCGCGCTGGAGATCGAGGCGGCGGGCGGCGCGGCCCTGGCGCAGCGGACGGACGTGACGCAGCGCGACCAGGTCGAGGCGATGGTGGCCGCGACGGTCGGGCGTTTCGGCCGTCTGGACATTCTGGTCAACAACGCCGGCATCGGCATCATTCAGCCGCTGCTGGAGACGGACGAGGCCAGTTGGCAGGCGCAGATGGACGTCAACGCGAAGGGCACGCTGCTCTGCACGCAGGCGGCGGCGCGCCACATGATCGCCCAGGGCAGGGGCGGCCGCATCATCAACAACGCCTCCGGCGCGGGCAAGATCGCGCCGGGCGCGGCCACGCCCCTGGGCGCCTACGCCGCCAGCAAGCACGCGGTGGTCGGCCTGACGCGGCAATTTGGTGCCGAACTGGCGCGGCACCAGATCCTGGTCAACTGTCTCTGCGCCGGCATCGTCGATACCGAGATGTGGGCGCTGATCGACCGCGAAATCGCGGCGCTGGAGGGCGGCGAGGTCGGTTCGGTGATGCAGCGGGCGGTGGACAGCATTCCGCTGGGGCGCGTGCAGCAGCCGGAGGACGTGGCCAACATGGTCGCCTTCCTGGCCTCGGACGACGCCTCCTACAGCACCGGCCAGTCCTTCAACGTGAGTGGCGGTATGTTGCCTTACTAATGGAGCGGCGACGGGCGGAGGACAATGATGGTTGACAACGGAACGCGCGAGATCACCTTCGCCCAGGCGATTAACGAGGCGCTGCACGAGGAAATGCGGCGCGACGAGGAAATCCTTGTCGTGGGCGAGGACGTGGGCCGCGCCGGCGGCGTCTACAAGATCACCCAGGGCCTCTATGACGCCTTTGGTGAGGAGCGCGTGTTGGACAGCCCCATCTCGGAGGCCGGCATCACCGGCCTGGGGGTGGGCGCGGCCCTGAGCGGGCAACGGCCGGTGGTTGAGATCATGTTCGGCGACTTCACGGCGCTGGTGATGGATCAGGTCGTGAACCAGGCGGCCAAGATCCATTACATGTCGGGCGGCAAGTGGCGCGTGCCGATGGTGCTGCGCACGACGATGGGCGCGGGACGGCGCGCCGCGGCGCAGCACTCGCAGAGTCTGCACGCCTGGTACTGTCACATCCCCGGCCTGAAGGTCGTGCTGCCCTCCTCGCCGCACGACGCCAAGGGCCTGCTGAAATCCGCCATTCGCGACGACAGCCCGGTCATCTTCTTCGAGGACAAGATGATGTACCGCGAGACCGGCCCCGTGCCCGCGGGTGAGTACTGCATCCCGCTGGGCGAGGCGCAGGTGTGCCGCGAGGGCGAGGACATCACCCTGATCGCCACCTCCAGCATGGTCGGCCTGGCGCTACAGGCCGCGGAGGAACTGGCCGCTGAAGGCATCAGCGCGGAAGTCATCGACCCGCGCACCCTGGCCCCGCTGGACGAGGAGACCCTGGTTGAATCGGCGCGCAAGACATCGCGCTGCATCGTGATCGACGAGGGCTACCGCCGCTTTGGCGCCACGGCCGAACTGGCCTCGCTGGTGGCCGAGCGGGCCTTCTACTGGCTGGACGCCCCGGTGCAGCGCATCGGCGCCATGGACGTGCCGGTGCCCTTCAGCCCCTCGCTGGAGGATCTGACCATCCCCGACGTGGCGGCGGTCGTAAAGCGCTCGCGCGACCTGGTGCGCGGCGAGGGCGGCTGACTTTATGTATCGAGTCGTGATGCCTGCGCTGGAGATGGCCCAGGAGACGGGCACCCTGCTGCGCTGGCTGAAGCAGGAGGGCGAGCCCGTGCAGCGCGGCGAGCCGCTGATGGAGATCGAGACCGACAAGGTCACGCTGGAGATTGAGGCCGGCGGCAGCGGCGTGCTGGCGCAGGTCAGCGCCGCGCCGGGTGACGTGGTGCCGGTGGGCCAGGTGATCGCCCTCTTGCTGGCCGAGGGCGAGGCGGCCCCTGCGCCCCGGTCACCGGCAGCGGGGGCACTCACCCCAAACCCCTTGTCCCGTCCCGGGGGACGGGAACCCTTCTCAGAGAGAGGGGCTTCAAGCACTGACGGCAGAGAGGCATCAGGCTCTCCGGCAAGGCGCGAAAGTGAAGCTGCTGTGGCGGCCAGCCCGCTGGCGCGGCGTCTGGCGGCGGAGCACGGCGTGGACCTGCGTCACGTGGTGGCGGCCTCGGGGCGCGTCACCAAAGCCGATGTGGAAGCGTGGCTGGAACGCCGACCGGTGGAGGATGGTCGCGTCGCGGCTTCGCCGCTGGCGCGCCATCTGGCAGCGGAACGTGGCATCGACCTCGCCGACCTGAAGGGCAGCGGGCCGCAGGGCGCCGTGCTGGCCGGCGACGTGAAGGCGGCCGTGAGGGAAGCCGAAGCGGCCAGCGCGGCGGAGGAGACGGTCGCGCAGGAAGTGCGGCGCGTCGTGCCGTTGACGGGCATGCGGGGCGCCATCGCAGCGCGCACGCAGGCCAGCGCGCAGGCGGCCCCGCACATTTCCCTGACGCTGGGCGCCGACATGCGCGCGGCGCTGCTCCTGCAGCAGCAACTGTCCTCGGCGGTGGAATCCGCCAGCGGTCACAAACTGACGCTGACGGCCGTGCTGGCGCGGGTGGTGGCGGAGACGCTGGGCTCGCATCCGCGGCTGAACGCGCAGCTGCTGGACGATGGCATTCACGAGTTGCGGCCGGTGCATCTGGGCGTTGCAGTGGCGCTGGACGACGGCCTGCTGGTGCCGGTCATCCGCGATTGCGACGGCCTGGGCCTGGCGGAACTGCAGGCCAGGTTGCAGGAGCTGGCGCAGCGCGCGCGGGCGCGGCAACTGTCGGCCTCCGAAATGGGCGGCGGCAGCTTCACGCTGAGCAACCTGGGCATGTATGGCATCGAGCACTTCACGGCCATCATCAATCCGCCGGAAGTGGCCATCCTCTCCGTCGGCGCCGTGCAGGAATGTGTGGTAGCCGACGCCGGTCAGGTGGCCGTGCGACCAATGCTGCAACTGACGATTAACGTCGATCATCGCGCGGTGGACGGCGCCGTCGCGGCGGCCTTTCTGCGCGATGTGAAACGCTTGCTGGAAGACCCCTGGTCGCTGCTGGTCTGAGCCGCCACAGGGGGAAAGGAGCCTGCCTGAAGACAAAAACGCACTGCCGTCACAATGCAAACAAAAACTGGAGAGAAGACATGTTGCAGAGAAAGACCTTGCTGATTGTCGCTACGCTGCTTCTGCTGCTGCCGGCGGCGCTGCAGGCCCAGGACGACACGGTCGTCATCGCTGTCGGCATCGAGCCGGTCAGCATGGACGCCTGGCGCGGTTTCGCCGAGACGGGCGGCCCCGGCTTCCTGAACGCCGTGGAGCAACTGGTCACGCGCGATTTCGCGTCTGGCGAGATGGTGCCGCTGCTGGCGACCGCCTGGGAGTGGATTGACGACCGCACCATCCAGTTCACGCTGCGCGAAGGCGTGAGCTTCCACGATGGGTCGTACTTCAATGCCGCGGCGGCGGCGGCCAGCATCAACCACACCTTCGACCCCGAGAACGCCTTCGACCTGCTGGATTTCGTTGGCTCGATGAGCGCCGAGGCCGTGGGCGACTACACGCTCAACGTCTCGACGCCGGAACCGGACCCGATCCTGCTGAACAAGATGTACTTCGTGCCGATCGGCTCGGCGCAGCAGTTGATGGACGACCCGGACTCCTACCACACCAACCTGATCGGCACCGGCCCCTACCGCTTTGTCGAGTGGAGCAGCGGCGAGTCGATCACCTACGAAGCCAACCCTGACTGGTGGGGCCATGGCATGATGGACGAGGCTGGCGGCGAGGTCACCTTCCAGCGGGCGGTCTACCGCTTCGTGCCGGAAGACCAGGTCCGCACGGCGGCGGTGCAGGCCGGTGAGGCCCACATCGCGCAGTACATCACGCCGGAGCAGTGCGCCGAGGTCTCCATGAGCGACAGCGCGCGCTGCGAGTCGGCCGCCAGCGTGGAGACGATCTTCATCCGCATGGACACCAACAGCCCGATGCTGGGTGACGTGCGCGTGCGTCGCGCCCTGCAACTGGGGATCGACAAGGACCTGATCATTGAGACGATTCTGGGCGGCACGGCCACGGCCACCGGCCAGATCGTCAACGACACGGCCCTGGGCCACAGCCCGGACATCAGCCCCTATCCCTATGATCCGGAAGAGGCGGCGGCCCTGCTGGAAGCCGCGGCGGCCGACGGCGTACCGGTTGACATGCCGATCACGCTCGGCGCGCGCATCGCAGTGATGCCGGGCATCGACGAGACGCTGCAGGCCATCGCCAGCATGTGGGGCGACCTCGGCCTGAACGTGTCGGTCGAGTTCTTCGACCCCGAGGGCTTCGGCCAGGTGATGCTGGTCAACATCAAGGACGTGCCCGAGGACCGCAACTTCGTCGCCGTGCACCTGCATGGTCAGGAGCTCCTCGACTATCACATCTCCTACCGATTCTACTTCTCCTGCGACGGCATCCTCTCGGTGTACTGCAACGACGAAGCCGAGGCGCTGTGGAACGCCGCCGAACCGCTGGCGGGCGCCGAGCGCGACGCCACGCTGCAGCAGCTGAACCAGGTGGCGCACGACGACGTGGCCGCCGGTTACATCGGCCATCTGGACTTCTCCTACGCGGTGAGCAACGCGCTGGACTGGTCGCTGAAGCTGGACCACCGTCTGCAGGCCAAGGAAATGTCGCCGGCGGGCTAGCCAGTCGCCGCTGACGACGGACACCCGCGCGGCCCCCGGTCCACACTGACCGGGGGCCGCCACACAGGAATCCCGCCATGCTCGCCTATCTCGCCCGCCGCCTGCTGCAGTCCGTGGCGGTCACCTTCGTGGTGCTGTCGCTGGTGTTCGTCGCCGGTCGCATCCTCGGTGACCCGGTGCGCCTGGTGGTGGGCATCGAGGCCTCCGAGGAGCGCGTGCAACGGGTGCGCGAGCAACTCAACCTGAACCAGCCCCTGGGCCAGCAGTACGCGAACTTCCTCGGTGATGCCTTCCGCCTGCAGTTCGGCACGTCCTTCTGGCAGAAGGTGCCGGCCCTGCCGCGGGTGCTGGAGCGCATCCCGGCCACGCTGACCCTGACGGCCGCCGCCCTGGCGCTGGCCCTGCCGCTGGGCATCATCCTGGGGGCGCTTTCCGCGCTGCGGCCCTGGTCGCGCATCGACCGCGTCACCAACGTCATTTCCCTGGGCGGCGTCTCAATCGTCGAGTTCTGGCTGGCGCTGATGTTGATTTTGATCTTTCCCGTGCGCCTGGGCTGGTTCAAGACCTCCGGCTACGGCGGGATCGAATACTTCGTGCTGCCGGCGCTGACGCTATGCTACAAGCCGCTGGGGCGCGTCGCCCAGATCACGCGCAGCGCCATGCTCGACGAACTGGCCAAACCCTACGTCAAGGCGGCGCGCGCCCGCGGTCTGGCGGAGCGGCGCGTGGTCTTCGTGCACGCGCTGAAAAACGCCGCCGTGCCGGTGCTGACCATCAGCGGCGACGAACTGGCGGCCCTGCTCAACGGCGCCATCATCGTCGAGACGGTCTTCGGCTGGCCTGGCATCGGCCGGCTGACGATCCAGGCGCTGGAACGGCGCGACCTGCCGATGGTGGAGGCCACCGTGTTCGTGGTGGCGATCTTCATCATCGTGACGAATTTGCTGGTGGACATGGCCTACACCTGGCTCAACCCGCGCATCCGCTTCAGCGCGGCGGGGGACGCATGACGACGGACGCCGTCACCCGCCTCGACAGCGCCAGCGAGGCGCCGCGCAACGTCGGCATCGGCCTGATCCTGCGCCGTCTGCTGCGCGACCCGGTGGCGATCTTCTCGCTCACAGTGCTGCTGCTGCTGCTGATCGCCCTGCTGGCCGCCGGCCAGGTCGCCCCCTACGATCCGTTGCGCCAGAATCTGCGTTTGCGCAACCTGCCGCCGGGGACGCCCTCGGCGGACGAGGGTGGCTTCCCCCATATTCTGGGCACCGACGAACTGGGCCGCGACCTGTTCAGCCGCCTGATTCACGGCGCGCGCGTCTCGCTGGCGGTGGGGCTGGGCAGCGCCTTGCTTTCCGGTTCGGCGGGCACTGTGCTGGGCATCCTCGCCGGCTATTACGGCGGTCGCCTCGACGACCTGATCATGCGCCTCGTCGACCTGCAAATGAGCTTTCCCTTTTTGCTGCTGGCGCTGCTGGTGCTTTACGCTCTGGGCCCGGGATTCATCAACGTGATTCTGGTGCTGGCGCTGGTGCGCTGGATGGTCTACGCGCGCGTCGCCCGCGGCCTGACGCTGGCCATGCGTACCTCACCCTTCATCGACGCGGCGCGCGTCACCGGCAACAGCGACCTGCGCATCATCCGCCGCCATTTGCTGCCCAACCTGGCCTCGCCGCTGGTGATCCTCTTCACCCTGGAGATCGCCGCCCTGATCCTCGGCGAGGCCGCGCTGAGTTACCTCGGCTTCGGCGTGCAAAAACCGGAGCCCTCCTGGGGCCTGATGATTGAGGCCGGCAAGAGCTACGTCAGCACGGCCTGGTGGCTGACGACCTTCCCCGGCCTGGCGATCTTCCTGACAGCGTTGAGCCTGAATTTGCTGGCTGCCTCGCTGCGCGCCATCAGCGACCCCGTCCAGCGCGAGCGCTGGCTCAACGCCGGCCTGCGGGAGCGACCCTGATGGCGCAGCCCGAAGCGCTGCTGGCGGTGCATGACCTGCGCGTCGAGTTTCGCACGGCGGCGGGCCTGACCCGCGCCGTCAACGGCGTGAACTTCACCCTGGAACGCGGCGAGACCCTCGCCATTCTGGGCGAGTCCGGCTCGGGCAAGAGCGTCAGCGCGCAGGCCATCATGGGGATTGTGGACAGCCCGCCGGGACGCATTGCGGGAGGCTCGGTGCGGCTGCAGGGCGAGGACCTGCTGAAGCTGGACGCGGAGGCGATGCGCAAGGTGCGCGGCCACCGCATCGCCATGATTTTTCAGGACGCGCAGGCGGCGCTGGACCCGGCCTTCACGGTCGGCCAGCAGATCAGCGAAACGCTGCGCAGCGGCAGCGCCCTCTCGCCGCAAGAGGCGGATGCGCGCGCCATCGATTTGCTGGAGCGCGTGAAGATCCCGGAAGCGCGGCGTCGCGTCCACGATTACCCGCACCAGTTCTCCGGCGGTATGGCGCAGCGCGTGATGATCGCGCTGGCGCTGGCGCTGGAGCCGGAGGTGCTGATCGCCGACGAACCGACCACGGCGCTGGACGTGACGGTGCAGGCCCAGGTGATGCAGTTGCTCTCGGAGTTGCAGGCGGAGAGCGGCATGGGCCTGATCCTGATCACCCACGATCTGGGCGTGGTGGCCGAGGTCGCTGACCGCGTGGCCGTGATGTACGCGGGAAAGGTCGTCGAGACCGGCCCCATCGCCGCGCTCTACGCCCGGCCGGGCCACCCCTACACCGTCGGCCTGATGGACTCGATGCCGCGCGTCGACCGTCAGGAAGGGCGTTTGCTGGCCATCCGCGGCTCGCCGCCCAACCTGATGCGCATCCCCCCTGGCTGCGCCTTTCACCCGCGTTGCGCCCTGGCGCAGGACCGCTGCTCGCAGGAGACGCCGGCCCTGCTGCCGCTGCCGGACGAGCCCGCCCGGCACAGCGCCTGCCACTTCGTGGAGGATATCCCGGGTCGCCGCCGCAGCGAGGTCAGTGCGGGGGTGGCGCGCAACGGCGCGGCGGGCGAGGAACCCCTGCTGCGGGTGGAGGGGCTGGTCAAGCACTTCCCGCTGCGCAGCCGCTCGCTGCTGCGACGCAGCCCGGGCGCGGTCCGGGCGGTCGATGGCGTCGACTTCGAGCTTTTCCGCGGCGAGACCCTGGGACTGGTGGGCGAATCCGGCTGCGGCAAGTCCACCGTGGCGCGCACGCTGCTGCGCCTTGAGCGGGCCACGGCGGGACGCGCCTGGTTCGCCGGCGAGGACCTGTTCGCGCTGCGCGGCGAGGCGCTGCGCAAAATGCGTCAGCACATCCAGATGGTCTTTCAGGACCCCTATTCCTCGCTGAACCCGCGCATGACGGCCGGCGCAATCGTGTCCGAGCCCTGGGAGGTGCACGAGGGGCTGGCGCCGCGCGCTGAATGGCGCGCCCGCGCCCGCGACCTGCTGCGGCGCGTGGGGCTGGACCCGGACGACGAGCGTCGCTACCCGCATGAGTTTTCGGGCGGTCAGCGGCAGCGCATCGGCATCGCGCGGGCGCTGGCCTTCAACCCGCAACTCATCATCTGCGACGAACCGGTCTCGGCCCTGGACGTCTCGATTCAGGCGCAGATCGTCAACCTGCTGCAGGACCTGCAGCAGGAATTCGGCATCGCGGTTATTTTCATCGCCCATGATCTCTCCGTCGTGCGTCACATCTCGGACCGCGTGGCGGTGATGTACATGGGGCGCATCGTAGAGACCGGTACGCGCGACCAGATCTACAACCAGCCGACGCATCCCTATACCCAGGCTCTGCTGTCGGCCGTGCCGGTGCCGGACCCCGAGAGCGAGGCGCGGCAGCGGCGCATCATCCTGGAGGGCGAGGTGCCTGGCGCGCTGGACCCGCCCTCCGGCTGTCGTTTTCGCACGCGCTGCTGGAAGGCCGAAGCGCGCTGCGCGCAGGAAGTGCCGGCGCTCATCGACCGCTTCGGCCAGGGGCACCCGAGCGCCTGTCATTTCGCCGAAGCGCGCGCGCCTGTGCCGGTCGCCAGCTGAAGAGAGGAAAGGAAAGGCCATGAATGACACCCGCCCGATGGAAGAATACGTAAGCGAACTGGGGCCGCGTTTCTACCAGCAGCTGGTCACCATCCGCGAGTTCGAGCAACGGGTGGCGGAGCTTTACATGCAGACGTTGATCCCGGGCATCGCGCACGTGTCCATCGGCCAGGAGGCGGTGGCCGTGGGCGTTTGCGGCGCGCTGCGCCGCGACGACTACATCACCAGCACGCATCGCGGCCATGGCCATTCCCTCGCCAAGGGCGCGAGCCCGGACCGCATGTTCGCGGAATTGCTGGGCAAGGAGGAGGGCTTCTGCCGCGGCAAGGGCGGCTCGATGCACATCGCCGACCCCGAGACGGGCAATCTGGGCGCCAACGCCATCGTCGGCGGCAGCCTGGCGATCGCGGCGGGCGCGGCGCTGGGCGCCAAACGGGCGGGCAAGGGGCAGGTGGCGGTATGCTTCTTCGGCGATGGCGCGCTTAACCAGGGGCTGCTGCTGGAATCGATGAACATGGCCTCGATCTGGCAATTGCCCGTGATTTACGTCTGCGAAAACAATCAGTACGGCGAGTACACGCCCACCGAACGCGTCACGGCCGGCAACCTGGTGAGCCGCGGCGAGGCCTTCGACATCCCCTCCGCCCGGGTGGACGGCATGGACGTGATGGCCGTCTACCGCCAGACCGGCGCGCTGGTGGAACGGGCGCGGCGCGGCGCGGGGCCGGGCTTCATGGTCTGCGACACCTATCGCTTTCAGGGTCATGGCATGAGCGACCCCGACCGCCCCTACCGCACGCGCGAGGAAGAGCGCGAGTGGATGAAGCGCGACCCAATCGAGCGTTTCGCGCGCCTGTTGACGGAAAAGGGCCATTGCCCGCGCGAGGAACTCGACGCCATTGAGGCGGACGTGCGCGCGGAGATCGACGCGGCGGTGACCTGGGCGCAGGGTGCCGCCTGGCCCGCCACAGCCGAAGTGACCACCCATGTCTATGCCGAGTGAATCGGCCAACCGAGGAGAGAGTCAATGCCTGAAAAGCTGAAGGTCCTGTTCCTGCCGCACCCGGCCCGGGCGGAGATGTTTTACCCCTGGGGCGTGGACGTGGTGAACGCGGTGCGAGCCACGGGAAACGATATCGAGGTCTGCGATTACAAGGCGGAGCTGGCGCCGCAATTTGCGGGCGTGGACGTGGTGATCGACGTCGGCGGCGCCGCCGGCACGGAGGAGATGGCCGACCTGGCCGCCGGTCAGGTGCGCCTGTGGCAGATCCTCGGCACGGGGCTGGACCACTTCGAGATGGACATCTGGCGCTCGCGCGGCATCCCCGTCTCCAACTGCCCGGGGCAATTCAGCGCGGTGGCGCTGGCCGAACACGCCCTGATGATGATCCTGCTGCTGGCGCGGCAGTATCCCGTCTCACAGAGCAACCTGCGCGAGGGCGTTTTTTACGAGCCGCTGGGGCTGGAACTGGAGGGCAAACGGCTTGTCCTCTATGGCTTCGGCGCCAGCGCCATCGAGCTGGCGAAACGGGCCCGCGGCTTTGGCATGCGCATGTTCGCGATCGACATCCGCGACGTCAGCGACGAGGAGCGCGAGTCGCTGGGCGTGGAGTTCGCCGGCAAACCGGAGGACCTCGACGATCTCCTGCCGGAGACCGACGTGCTCTCGATGCATCTGCACCTGAACGCCACGACGCGGCACTGCGTCGACGCGCGACGCCTGGGGCTGCTGCCCGCCCACGCCTGGTTGATCAACGTGGCGCGCGGGGCCCTGGTGGACGAGGCGGCGCTGGCGGATGCGCTGCGCGACGGGCGTCTGGCGGGAGCGGGCATTGACGTCTTCAGCACCGAGCCGCCGGACCCCAATGACCCGCTGATGCACCTGCCCAACGTGATCGCCACGCCGCACTGTTCCGGCACGACCGACGGCACCTCGCGCAAGCGCTCGGGGGCGGCGGCCTCCAACGTGGAACGGATCGCGGCGGGACTGGAACCGCTGTATCGCGTCGACAACATCCCCCTGGAGTGAGACGGTGAAAAACAACGAGGTACGACACAATCTGCTGGCCGGTGTGGCGCAGATCGGCTGTTTCATGGGGCTGGGCAGCCCCAACGTGGCCGAACTGCTGACGCGCGCCGGCCTCGACTGGCTGGTGATCGAGACCGAGCACAACAACCTCGACATCGCGCAGATCGAGCACATTCTGATGGCCGTGCAGGGCAGCGGCGCCATGCCGATCGTGCGTGTGGCCTCCTCGCAGCAGGTCTACATCCAGCGCGCGCTGGACGTGGGCGCGATGGGCGTGCTGGTGCCGATGGTGCGCAGCGTGGCCGAGGCCGAGGCGATCGTGGCGGCCACGCGTTTCCCGCCGGAGGGACGGCGCAGCTTCGGGCCGCTGCGCGCCTCACACTATTCCCTGGATAACGAGGACTATCTGCGGCGCGCCAACGACCACATCCTGGTCGCGCTGATCGTGGAAACCCGCGAGATGCTCGACAATCTGGAGGACATCGCCGCCGTGCCGGGCGTCGACGTGCTCTTCCTCGGTCCCTTCGACCTCTGCCTGTCGCTGGGGCTGGACCCGCTGCAACTGCCTCTGCCGGAGGTCGACGCCGTGCTGGAGCGCATGCTGGAGGTCGGGCGCAAGACCGGAAAAGCCGTCGGTTACGCGGCGGATACGCCGGATGCCCTGCGGGCGCTGCAGGCACAGGGAGTGACTTTCGTCAGCTACGGTCAGGACTACGGGCTGCTGATGCGCGCGATTCGCGAGGGCGTGGCCGCCTTCGGCAATGCGCCGGCGCTGGACTGAAACGGGGAGAACGCAGATGGGGCGCATCTGGTGCGAACGGCCGGTGCCGGAAAGGTACCGGCACCTGGCGGGCGACGTCGAACTGGTCTGGCGCGGCCCGGAGGAAAAGGGCATGGCGGGCGTGCTGCGCAGCATGGCCGGCGCCCAGGGAGTCATCGCCTCCGCCTACGTGCGTTACGACGGCGAACTCTTTGACCGGATGCCGGAACTGCTGGTGGTCTCGCGCACGGGGATCGGCGTGGATGGCGTGGCGATCGACGAGGCGACGGAGCGCGGCGTGGTGGTCTGCAACACGCCGGACGTGCCCAGCATCGCCACGGCGGAGTTCACCATCGCCCTGCTGCTTTACAGCGTTAAGCGCCTGGGCCGCTGCGCGCGGCAGTTGCAGCGCGAGGAACGCCTGGACTACTTCACGATGCACGACGCCACCGAACTGGCCGGCAAGCAACTGGGCCTGGTCGGCCTGGGGCGCATCGGCGGGCGCGTGGCGCGCATCGCGCTGGCCTTCGGCATGCAGGTCGCCGTGTACGATCCCTTCATCAGCCAGGAACGCGCCGACGACCTGGGCGTGCAGCGGGTGGATAGCCTGGAACAATTGCTGGGCATGGCGAATATCCTGTCGCTGCATTTGCCCTCCACGGCGGAGACGCGCGAACTGATCAACGCCCGCACCCTGGAGCAAATGCAGCCGGGCGCGCTGCTGGTCAACGCGGCCCGCGGCACCCTGGTCGATGAGGCGGCGCTGCTGGCGGCGCTGGAGAGCGGGCAGCTCTCCGGTTACGCGACCGACGTCTTCGCGCAGGAGCCGCCGCCGCACACGCATCCCCTGGTGCAGCACCCCAACGTGGTCTGTACGCCGCACGTGGCCGGCGCCACCGTCGAAAGCAAGGCGCAACTGTGGCCGCTGGCCTTGCAGCAGGCGCTGCAGGTGATGAAAGGCGAACGGCCGCCGCACGTGGTCAACCCGGAGGTGTGGGCGCGGCGGCGCGAGGCCTGACATGAGCGAGAAGATCGTCCTCGTCACCGACTACACCTGGCCCTCCACCGCGCCGGAGGCGGAGGTGCTGGCGCGCGTCGGGGCGCGGCTGCTGGAGGCGGAGACGGGCAACGAGGAGGAGTTGCTGCGGCTGGTGCCTGAGGCGGACGCGATCCTGACCTGCTTCAAACAGGTGCCGGTCTCCGTCGTGCGGGCAGGGGCGAAGCTGCAGGTTATCGGACGCTACGGCATTGGCGTCGACAACATTCCGGTCGACGAGGCCACGCGCCTGGGCATTCCGGTGACCAACGTGCCGGCCTACTGCCTCGACGAGGTGGCCGAGCACGCGCTGGCGCTGCTGTTGGCGGGCGCGCGCAACGTCGTCCGCTACGATCGCGCGGTGCAGGCCGACGACTGGTCGCTGGCGACCGGCATGCCGGTCTACCGCGTGGCGGGGCGCACGCTGGCGATCATCGGCTTCGGCAAGATCGGGCGCACGCTGGCGCGCAAGGCGGCGGCGCTGGACCTGCAGTTGCTGGCGCACGACCCCTGGGTGCCGGACGAGGAGATCCGCGCGGCGGGCGTCGAGCCGGCGGGCCTCGACGAGGCCCTGGTGCGGGCCGACTTCGTGAGTCTGCACACGCCGTTGACGGAAGAGACGCAGCACTTGCTTAACGCGGAACGCCTGGCGCGCATCAAGCCGGGCGCCTTCGTGATCAACACGGCGCGCGGCGCGTTGATCGACCAGGAGGCGCTGCTGGCGGCGCTGCAGTCAGGTCGGGTCAGCGGCGCGGGCCTGGACGTCTTCGTGCCGGAGCATCTGCCGGCGGGCCACCCCTTGCTGGCGCAACCTGGTGTGATCGCCACGCCGCACACGGCCTTCTACTCCGAGGAGTCGGTGCTGGAGCTGGAGCGTCTGGCGGCGCAGAACGTGGCGGACATCCTGAGCGGCAGGCGTCCCGCCGACGTGGTCAACCCGGAGGTGCTGGTGCTGCCCCGCTGGTCGCATCTGGAGTAAGGGATTGTCGGATCTACTGTGCCAAAGCCGAACTGAGGTATTCGGCGAGGAATTCGTCCCGGTGGCGGGTCCTGATGGCCGGATAGTGTTTTGCGAGGGCGTCAATAAGTCGTTGGTCCGTTGTGACAATGCAGTCAACCTGTACTTCAGGAGCATAATACGCCTGAAACAGATACACATCATCCCGGTCAATTGTGTTGCTGTCCAACAGACCTTGAAGGTTATCCGGTATTTCACCGACCTGATCGTTCAGCAGCCCCAGACACTTTTGGCTCTGCCGGATGAAATCGCTGTACAGCAGTGTCAGCAGGCGTCGGACCTCAGTCCGGTATCCAACGCGTTGACTGTTTTGGTTGTAGAAGCCCCAGAACTTTCTCATCCATCGGCTCTCCAGACAGACAACTATTCCATCTGAAGTCTTGAGGAGAGTTGCAAGGAATTCTTCACTTTGTCTCTGCCTTGCAATGCCATTCTCGCCGACAAGGTCGTGCAGAATCCATTCATTCAGAATGAACCAACGGGGTGCCATAAAGCGCTAGCCGTTCTGCTCAAAAAAGGCAGCGATTTCCTCCAGTTCCCCCTCCATGAAACTGGTCAGGCCACCATCGACCTGACCTGCCCCATTAACTTCCTGGCGTTCGAAATGAGTCTCCCTGCCTTCTTTGAGCGTCAGGTAAAAAGCGACTTCTTCCGGCTTCAGGCGTTCTCGCGTGACTTCGGCAAGAAGTGCCAGAACAAGCGCTTCACTGTGGGTGGTGATGAGAAATTTTTTCCCTTCGTCGTGAATGATGTCCACCAGGGCGTATGCCGCTTTGCGTATGGCAGATGGGTGCAGATGCGTCTCCAGTTCCTCGACGCACATCCAGGTTGTTCCACTGTGCAGCGTTCGAGCGAGGAACCAGGCAAGCTGATTAACACCAAATCCATCGTTTACAATTTCTGTCGCCACTCCAGTACCGCGTTCAAGAACATCCAGTGTGAAAATTGATGTGCCAGGTCTGAAGTGCACTCTAAGCTCTCGTCCTGTTATTCGCTCAAGGTATCGACTGACACGGGATTCCAGATATTTGTCGTGGGCGAGCAATGAAGCCATCTCATCTTCTTCGATTAGTAACGGTGAAACGGGCACAACAGAAAAGCTGTCTTGCGAGAAACCTCTCTGAAGTGGGACTGCGCCAGTCTTCCGCAAAATCTCGGCAGGGGCGTTCAGGATGGTTGCAAGATCTCTGGCAGACTGATTGTTGGGGACGGGGTTATCGACGGACTCCAGGTGGGCGGTGATGCCGTCCCAGGTGATGTTCACGGATTGATCAGTCAAGTTCACCTTATGCTGCGTATTGTTATCAAGTCGGTAGGGGAACGAGACGGGCAATTCAAAGGAAAGAAAATCAATCTGTGGACCTACATCCATGCTCAACAAAAACCTTCCACCCTGCCTTCCGAACCGCACCCCCCACTTGGCATTGTTTGAATTGGTAATTCTTGCCTCAATCTGAAACCAGATTTCCCTGTCAGGGTGATGGTTATGGACCAAGGCCCCAAAGCTTCCCAGGTTGATGAAATCCAGGTCAAAAAAATTACTGGTGTTTCTGTTGGAATTGAGGATGATGTTCTTCATCACCAACAAGGCATACAACAGACTCGACTTGCCCGACCCGTTTGGGCCATAGAGCACGGTGATCGGCGCCAGTTCCACGCTCTGGTCCTTGATCGAGCGGAAGTTTTTGATGTCCAGCTTCATGATGCCCTCTCCTGCCCGCATGGGCGGAGGGTCAGTATAGCACTGTCAGGCTGGCGGCATTGAACAGCCCCCTCCTGTCCGGAAAGGGGCTAGTTCCGGGGGCTGTGAATTATGCGCTTTCCGGGATGCGGTCGCCCTCGGGGCGGGCGATGTAGCTGAAGTGGCCCTCGGGCTCCGCGCCGCGGCAGAGGATGGCCTGCGCGTTCCACTCCGGCAGCGTGCGCACCACGTCGCCGGGGATGAAGCGCATGGTCAGGCCGCAGCGACGCCGCTGCGACAGGTTCGGCTCCGAGCCGTGCAGCAGCAGGTCGGTGTGCAGCGACATCTGGCCGGCGCGCAGTTCGACCGGCACGGGGGCGGCGCCGTACTGCGGGGCGCCCTCCACGGTCTGCCAGAGGACGTTGTTTTCCTCCGGGCGGCTGTCGACGTATTCGATGGCGCCGTGCAGATGCGAGCCGGGGATCAGCGTCATGGCGCCGTTGTCGACGTCGGTGTCGTCCAGCGCCAGCCAGACGGTGACGGTCTTGCTGGGGCTGAGGGCCCAGAAGGTGGCGTCCTGGTGCCAGCTGACGCGCTTGCCGTCGCCGGGCAGCTTGTTGAAGTAGTGTGAGCCCCAGAGGATGACGGTCTCGCCCAGCAGGTCCTGCACGTAATCGAGGATGCGGCCCTCGGTGACGAGGTCGTAGATGCCGGCGCAACTGGTGTGCCAGGCGTTGATGCCGTAGTTGTCGAGGCCGGCGGCCTCGGCCATGTCCGTCAGCTCGTCAAAGTAGGCGCGGTGCGCGGCGATTTCCTCGTTGCTGAAAACGTCGAGCGGGAAGATGTAGCCGCGCTCGTTGTACTGCGCGATCTGCGCGGGGGACAGGAGTTTGGGCGAGTCGTTCTGGATGGGGAAGAAACGCAGGTCGCGCTCCTCACCGGGGAAGTCGGGGGCCATGGCCGGCTCCTTTCCGCTGACGCCACGCAAGTATACACAGGAGAAGCGGCAGCCTGCATCTGCGGGCCCTCACCCTCCAACCCCTTTCCCGTCCCCGGGGGTGAGGGCGGGCGCACCATGACGCCAGGCTAGCGCCGCACGGCAAGCTCCAGCGCCGTGACGGAGTGCGGTTCGAGCGTGGCGGTCACTTCGCCGTCCTGCGTCGGCAGCGAGTCTGTCCGCAGGCGGACTTCGTTGGGCGTGTCGAAGGTGTTGCAGGCCTCGAGCGAGGGGCCGTTGAGCACGCTGCGGCGCGCCGGGCCGTCGAAACGGCCGGCCTCCAGGTGCACCGTGACCTCACTGTGGCTATCGGCTGTGCGGTTGACGAGGAAGAGCGTCAGTTGCTGCCCCGTCCGGTCGCGGGTTGCGGCGACATCCAGCACGGGCACGCCGCTGTAGCCGTTGCCGCTGAAGGTCGCGTCGCTCTCCAGCCAGGCGTCGAGGGCGACCTCGCCGCTCAGGCGGCTGTAAAGCTCGAGCGCGTGCCAGGTGGTCTGCAGCACGAGGCCGTCGCCGTCGGGATCGGTGCGGATCGGGCCGCCCATATTCACGATCTCGGAGATATTGGCCATCTTCACGCTGTGGGCGTGGCGCAGGAAGGCGTTCAGGTTCTGGGCGATGACCAGCATGTCCTGCAGGTTGAAGATGGCCTCGATGCCCTGGTCGTGGTCGATGAACTTGAGCACGTTGTATTCGCAGACGGCGAGGTGAATCTCGCGCTCGATGCCATGGTTGAGGCGCATGATGTGGATGATGCCCTCCATGGCCTTCAGGCGTTCCTCAAGCAGCTCCGAGGTGGTCATCAACGCCGGGAAGTCGACGGTCTCCATGCCGAGGCCGATGTACCAATGGATGTCGAGGTAGTCGATCAGGTCGCCGGCCTGTTGCAGCAGCAGACGCGGCGTCTCGACGACGTCGGCGGTCCAGTCCGAGGTGCCGGCGGCCACCAGTTTAATGTCGGGGTCGACCAGTTTCATGGCTTTGGCGAACTCGGTGTAGGCCCGGGCGTATTCGGCGGCGGTCTTGTGGCCGATCTGCCAGGGGCCGTCGACCTCGTTGCCGATACCCCAGTAGCGCACCCCGTGCGGCTCGTCGAAGCCGTGCGTCTGACGCAGCTTCACCGGCTCCGTGGGGCGCTCCCCGTTGCAGTATTCGAGCCAGTCGCGCGCCTCGCGCAGATCGCCGTCGCCGCAGTTGACGACGAGGAAGGGCTCGGCATCCAGCAGGCGACAGAAGCGGATGAACTCGTTCGTGCCGAAGTGGTTGCTGTCGATGGCGTTCCAGGCGAGGTCGAGGCGCGCCGGCCGCCCCCCGACGGGGCCGACGCCGTCGCGCCAGCGGTAACCCGAGACGAAGTTGCCGCCCGGGTAGCGCACGATCGGCATGCCCTGGCGGCGCAGGGCGTCGATCACGTCGAGGCGCAGCCCCTGGTCGTCGCTCAGCGGCGAGCCAGGGTCGAAGATGCCGCCGTAGATGCAGCGGTGCATGTGCTCGGCGAAGCCGCCGAAGATCTTGCGGTCGATGGCCCCCACGCTGCGCAGGGGGTTGAGCCAGACGTGGTTCATCCCTTCAGTCCTGAAAAGGCGACGCTCTCAATGATGAAGCGTTGCAACACGACGAAAATGATGAGGATCGGCAGCAGGGCGATCATGGCGCCGGCCATCAGCACCGACCAGTCCTGCACGTAGAAGTCCACCAGGCGCGCCAGCATGACCGAGACAGTCTGGATTTCGGGGGAACGCAGGTAGATGAGCGGCGCGAGGAAGTCGTTCCAGCGGTGCAGGTAGCCCAGCACAAAGAGCGTGGCGACCAGCGGCCGGGCCTGGGGCATGAAGACGTGGCGGTAGATCTGGAAGAAACTGGCGCCATCGACCTTGGCCGCGTCCTCCAGTTCGCGCGGCAGGCCGGAGAAGAACTGGCGGCTGAGGAAAAGGGCGAAGGGCGTGCCCAGCAGGTAGGGCAGGATGACGGGGTTAAAAGTGTCGATCCAGTCCAGTTCGCCGAAGAGAATGAAGGTCGGGATGAGGGTGACGATGCCGGGGATCATCATGGTCATCAGCAGCAGGCCGAAAAGCGGCCCCTTCGCCGGAAAGCGCATGCGGGCGAAGGCGAAGCCCGCCAGGGTGCTGGTGGCGATCTCGCCCACGGTGGTGGAGAGGGCGATAAAGGTGGAATTGACGAGGCCGCGCGCGAGATGCGTTTTCTCCCAGATTGTGAAGTAATGGTCAAGAATGAAGGGATTGGGGATCCACTGCGGCGGCATCACGAAGATGCCGCGGGCGGGCTTGAAGGAGGTCGACAGCATCCAGAAGAAGGGGATCAGGATGATGAAGGCGAGGGTGAAGAGGCCGACGTAGGACAGGGCGCGCAGCACCTGGGCCTGACGGCGCGCGTCGGCCGGCAGGGTGACGGGCGCGAGGCGGCGTACGGCTTCAGACATGCTGCTCATGCTCGTAAAAGACCCAGAGCCGCGCGAGGCGGAAGTTGGCGACGGTGATGAGCAGGATGACCACGCCCAGCAGCCATGCCTGGGCCGAGGCGTAACCCATCTCTAGGTCGGCGAAGCCGTTTTTCCAGATCTCCATGACGACCGTGCGCGAGGCGTTGCCGGGGCCGCCGCGGGTCATGATGTAGGGCTGGGCGAAGCTCTGGAAGCCGAAGATCATGCCGGTGACCAGCAGGAAGAAGGTAGTCGGGCTGAGGCTGGGCCAGGTGACGAAGCGGAAGCGTCCCCAGAGGCCGGCGCCGTCGATCACGGCGGCCTCGTAGAGCTGGGAAGGCACGGCCTGCAGGGCGGCGAGGTAGATGAGCATCTGGAAGCCCAGTGCGCTCCAGATGCCCATGATCATCAACGAGGGCTTGACCGTGCCCTGGTCGCTGAGCCAGCGGCCCCCGGCGGGCAGCCCGATACTGTCGAGCATGTGATTGAGGATGCCGAACTCGGGGTTGAAGATCCACAGCCAGATGACCGATGTGGCGGCGATGGGCAGTACGTTGGGCAGGTAGAAGATGGCGCGCAGCAGGTTGCGGCCGCGCAACTGCTGGTTGAGCACGATGGCGATGGCCAGCGCCAGGGCCATGCCGATGGGCACGGCCAGCAACATGTAAACGGTGTTGAAGAGCGCGATCCACAGCACGTGGTCGCGCGCGCTGATGAGCCAGCGCTGGCCAAACAGCGTGACCTCACTGACCACACCGAAGCGATCCGGCAGCACCTCGCGGTCGCGCGGGTAGCCCGGGCGACAGTCGAAGGGTTCGCCCGTGCGCTCGTCGTTGCGTTGCTGCCAGTCGGCCAGTTCGGAGGCGGGCACGTTGCGGTGCCGCCCGCATTGGAAAAGCAGTTCGCCGCCGGTCTCGTCGCGGGCCTGGGGCGTGTACACCACGCTGACGCTGAAGATGGAATGCCAGTTGTTCGTGCCGGCCCATTCGGCGGGCGAGAGCAGGTCCCATTTGGTGAAGCTGAGCGCCAGCGAGGCCAGCATGGGGCCCAGGACGAAGAGGAAGAAACCCGCCGTGACGGGCAGGATGAAAAGCCAGGCCCAGAAGGCCTCGCGGCGGGTGTTGCTGGCCTGGGACAGGCGCGGGCGCAGAGGGATCATCGGGTCAGGTTCTCATGCTGATTGGCAGCCACGCCGGGACGCCCGCCGCCCCGGCGTGGCTGACGGTGTTATGGCTAGCCACCCATGCGCTGTTCGTCGATGGTGGCCCAGGCGTCGTCAAGGCCGGCCTGCAGGTCACCGGCGACGTCCAGCAGGGCGTCTTCGGCGAAGGCGGAGTTCTCGACCACGACGGCCTGCCACATGCGGCCCCAGGGCTCCGGCTGCCACACGAACCAGTGCGGCACGAAGGACCAGGGACCCGGCAGCTGGCAGCGGGTCGTCTCAAGGAAGATCTGGGAATTGGCGGGCATCTGGCCGGGCTGCAGGAAGGCGTCGGTGTTGGCCAGTTCCATCTGGGCCGGGATGTTGTAACCCAGCGCGGCCTGCGCCAGCTGGCCATCCGGGCCGTAGATGAACTCGATGAAGCGGTAGGCTTTCTCCGGATTTTCGGCACCCGTGGAGCCGGCGATGATGGCGAGGCCGACGGAGCCGGACCAGCCGCTCACGCTGCAGCCCTCGGCAAAGGCGCGGATCTCGCCGCTGTTGCCGACGGGGAAGGGCCGCACGTCCCATTCAAAGTCGAGGGTCTCGCGGAAACCGGTGGTGGCCCAGCGGCCGTTCCAGTTCATGCCGACGCGCCCGGTATTGAAGAGGTCCCAGACGTTGATGCCTTCCAGCACGCCAGGCGGCGGCGTGATGCGGTGGACGTGGTTCAGGTCGGAGAGGAACTGGATGGCGTCGATGGTGTTCTGGTCCTCGTGCGCGATCCAGGTGCGGCCGTCCTCGCTGACGTAGTGGCCGCCGTTGCCGAAGATCGGCCCCAGGCCCCAGCCGGGCACGGTCAGGGTGCCCAGACCGAAGGTCTCGACGTTGTCGGCGTCAAAGCCCTCTTCGTTGGGGTGCAGGCCGTTGACGTCGGTGGTGAGGGCGATGCCGGTCTCCACCAGCTGGTCCCAGGTCATGGGCACGTTGGGGTCCGGCAGCGGCACGCCCAGTTCGTTGAAGAGGTCGACGTTGATGTAGAGCGCGGTGGGGCCGACGTCGCGCGGCAGTTCGTAGATGGGGCCGGTCATGAAGGCGCCGGTCTCGGCATCGAAGCGATAGCGGTCGGGGCCGGAGGGCCAGACGGCGTCGAGATCGATGACCTCGCTGGCGTTGACGAATTCCTCAATGCTGACCAGGGCGCCGCGCGGCGCGAAGACGGCGAAGTCGCCGTCGGCCACGAGGGCGATGTCCGGCGGGGTGCCGCCGGCGATGGAGGTCAGCAGGTAATCGACGTAACCGGCGTTGGGCACGCCCTCAAGGGTGATGAAGACGTCCGGGTTGGCTTCGTTGAACTGGTCGATCAGTTCCTGGAAGACGCGGTCGGCGACCGGGTCGGCCCAGTGCAGGTAGGTGAGCTGCAAGGGCTCCTCGTCCTGGGCGGCCAGGGGCGCAACCGCCAGGCAGAGCAACAGGGACGCGAACAGGACAAGCACTATACGGTTCATGAATTCAGTCCTCCAGCAAGCAAGGCATGTCGCGGCAAAGTTTAGCGTCCTGCGCAGGGGTACGCCACAGGGCGGCGCCTTTCCCGTCCCGGGGGACGGGAGCATCTCAGGGAGAGAGGCAGTCCGGTTGTCAGAGAATTCAGGCAACAGTCCGAAGTGCAGGAGAAAAAGCCCCCTCCCTGAAATGGAAGGGGGAGTTTTTCTTTGGGGACGGGAAAACCGGAGGTATTTCAGTCAATTACGCACTCTGCGCCAGGGGTTCGGGGTTGCTTTCCGGCGTGAGTATGAGGCCGTCCGGGCCGACGTCGACGAAGACGACGTCCCCTTCGTCGACCTGGCCTTCCAGCAGCAGCAGTGCCAGCGGGTCCTGCAACTGGCGCTGGATGACGCGTTTGAGCGGCCGCGCGCCGTAGACCGGGTCGTAGCCCAGTTCGGCGAGGCGGGCGCGGGCGGCCTCGTCGAGCTCCAGGGCCAGGCCCTGCGCCGCCAGACGCTCGCGCAGCCCGACCAGCTGGATGTCCACAATCTCCAGCAGGTCCGCCTGGCTGAGGTGCTGGAAGCGGATGACCTCGTCGAGGCGGTTGAGGAACTCGGGACGGAAGTGCCCTTCGAGTTCACGTTGCAGGGCCGCATCCAGCGCCCCACCCTCCGCGCCCGCGCCGAGTTCGCGCAGCAGTTGACCGCCGATGTTGCTGGTCAGGATGATGACCGTGTTGCGGAAGTCGACGCGGCGGCCGTGGCCGTCGGTCAGACGGCCGTCATCGAAGACCTGCAGGAAGATGTTGAAGACCTCCGGGTGCGCCTTTTCGATTTCGTCGAAGAGCAGCACCGACCAGGGCCGGCGGCGCACCGCCTCGGTTAACTGGCCGCCTTCCTCGTAGCCGACGTAACCGGGCGGCGCCCCGATGAGCCGCGCCACCGAGTGGCGCTCGCCGTATTCGCTCATGTCGAAGCGCAGCAGGGCGTCCTCGTCATCGAAGAGGAAGGCCGTCAGGGCGCGCGCCAGTTCTGTCTTGCCGACGCCCGTGGGGCCGAGAAAGAGAAAAGTGCCCAGCGGTCGGGCGGGGTCCTGCAGACCGGTACGGCCACGGCGCACCGCCGCGGCGACGGCCTGCAGGGCAGCGTCCTGGCCGATGACGCGCCGGCGCAGTTCGTCTTCCATGCGCAGCAGTTTGGCGCTTTCGCTCTCCAGCAGGCGCGTGACCGGGATGCCGCTCCAGCGCGAGACGACGGCGGCGATGCCGTCGGCGTCGACCTCTTCCTTCAGCATGGCGCCGTCGGCCTGCAGATGCTCAAGACGTTCCTCGGCGTCGTCCAGTTCCCGCTCTAGGTCGGGGATCTGGCCGAAGCGGATGCGGGCCGCCGTTTCCAGGTCGCTGCGGCGTTCGGCCTGCTCCAGTTCGACGCGCGCGGCGTCGATGTCGGCGCGGGTGGCGCGCAGGGCCTGGATGGCGTCCTTCCCGGTCTGCCAGCGGGCGGCGAGGGCATCGCGCCCCTCCCGCAGGTCCGCCAGCTCCTGTTCGATGACCTCAAGACGTTGCTGCGAGGCGCGGTCGCGCTCCTGGTTGAGCGCCTCGCGCTCGATTTCCAGCTGCATCAACTGGCGCTCCAGCGTATCCAGGGCCAGGGGCCGCGAGTCGATCTGCAGCTTGAGCAGGGAAGCGGCCTCGTCGACGAGGTCGATGGCCTTGTCGGGCAGTTGCCGACCGGGCAGATAGCGCTGGCTGAGGGTCGCGGCGGCGATGACTGCGCTGTCCTGGATGCGAACGCCGTGGTGCACCTCGTAGCGCTCCTTCAGGCCGCGCAGGATGCTGATAGTGGCCTCCACGTCCGGTTCCTCGACGTAGACGGGCTGGAAGCGGCGCTCGAGGGCGGCGTCCTTCTCAATGTGCTCGCGGTACTCGTCGAGCGTGGTGGCGCCGATGGCGTGCAGTTCGCCGCGGGCCAGCATGGGTTTGAGCATGTTGCCGGCGTCGAGGGCGCCCTCGGCCGCGCCGGCGCCGACGATGGTGTGCAGCTCGTCGAGGAAGAGGATGATGCGCCCGTCGCTGGCGCTGACTTCCTTCAGTACCGCCTTGAGGCGTTCCTCGAACTCGCCACGGAACCTAGCGCCGGCCAGCAGGGAGCCCATGTCGAGGGCGATGATCTGGCGCTCGCGCAGGGCCTCGGGCACGTCGCCGTCGACGATGCGCCGCGCCAGCCCCTCGGCGATGGCGGTCTTGCCGACGCCGGCCTCGCCGATGAGGACGGGGTTGTTCTTGCTGCGGCGACCCAGCACCTGGCTGACGCGGCGAATCTCCTCGTCGCGGCCGATGACCGGATCCAGTTTTCCCTGGCGCGCCAGGTCGGTCAGGTCGCGGCCGTAACGCTCGAGGCTGCTGTAAACGTCCTCGGGGTCCTGGCTGGTGACGCGCTGGTTGCCGCGGATGGCGGTCAGGGCCTGCAGGATGGCATCGCCGCTGACGCCGTGGCGTTGCAGCAGCGGGCCGGCGTCCGGCGATTCGGCCAGCGCCAGCAGCAAATGCTCGCTGCTGACGTAGTCGTCGCGCATGCGTTTGGCCTGCGCCCCGGCCTCGACCAGGGTCTCCTGCAGGGCGCGGCCGGCGCCGACCTGCACGTTCTGGCCGGTGACGCGCGGCTCGCGCGTCAGTTCCTGTTCAAGGTCCTGCAATAGTTCAGAGGGCTGCGCGCCGATGCCGGCCACCACGCGGGGCACGATGCCATCCTGCTGGCCCAGCAGGGCGGCCAGCAGGTGCAGCGGCCGGATTTCCGCGTGGCGCTGCTCGACGCAAAGCTTCTGGGCGTCATAGAGGGCCTGTTGGGCCTTGTTGGTCAAGCGATTGAGGTCCATGGACACGCTCCTTCACTGCGTGCGGCTTTCCTGCCAGCATGGCAGGCGCGCGCTAGAGGAACGTCAGCGGGACGTATGAAGGACGTTGGCGCGAGAATGTGATGAATGCTTTGGTGCCTGGTGGGCGGCCCTCACCCCTCACCCCCTTTCCCGCGACTCAGCCAAATCGCCCTTGTGGGATGCTTCGGGATGTGGCCCTCGCTACCCCTGCCGCGTTTCGTCGGGGCGGGCGATTTGATAAATTGCCCCTACACCGATTGTTGTAGGGGCGACATATCATGTCGCCCGTGGACACCATGTTGCGGGAAAGGGCCTTGGGTGAGGGCAGAAAGCCCCTTCAGCGTTCAGGCGAGGCTGCGCGGCAGGGTGAAACTGAACTCCGTGCCCGCGCCCGGCTGACTGCTCACCTCGATGCGGCCCTGGTGCGCCTCGACGAGGCCGCGGGCGATGGCCAGGCCGAGGCCGGCGCCCCGTTCGCCATCCTGGTCGCGGCTGCGCGCCTGCCCGCCGCGCCAGAAGCGCTCGAAGACCTGGGGCAGGTCCGCCGCGGCGATGCCCTCGCCACTGTCGCTGACCGTGACGCGCACCTGCCTGGAGCCGCTGGCGGCCGCGGCGAGGCGCACGTTGCCGCCGGCCGGAGTATGGCGGATGGCATTGCTGACGAGGTTGTAGAGTACGCGCTGGATTTTTTCGGGGTCGATCAGCAGCGGGTCGACGTCGTCGCTGACCTCGCCTTCCAGTTGCACCTCGCGGCGGCGGGCGACGGGGCGCAGCGCGCCGAGCGTATCCGAGAGCAGGTCGCCGAGCGAACTGCGCTGCAGTTGCAACTCGACGTGACCGCTCTCCAACTGGGAGAGTTCGAAGAGGTCGTCGATGAGCTGGCTGAGGTTGCGGATTTCGCGCTGCGCGGTCTGCAGGTAGCGCTGCTGCGTGGCCTCATCGCCGGCGACGCCATCGACGAGGGCCTCGATGACCAGGCGCAGCGAGGCCAGCGGGGTGCGCAGGTCGTGACTGGTCCAGGCGATCAGGTCGCGCCGGCCCTGTTCGAGGCGCTCGCGGCGGGCGGCGGCTTCCTCCAGACGTTCGGCCATAAGGTTAAAGCTGCGGGCGAGTGCTGCCAGTTCGTCCTGGCCCCCGGCGGGGACGCGGGTGCCCGTCTCGCCGTTGGCGATGCGCTCCGCCCCGCGGGCGAGGGCGCGGATGCGTGGCGTGAAGGCGTTGCTGATGAAGTAGCCGCAGCCGAGCGCGGTGCAGGCGCCGAAGACAAGCAACACGGCGCTGAGGCCCAGGTCATGGGCGTCGAGGAACATTTGCCGCGCCAGCAACCAGAAGTTGGCGAAGAGGGTCAGGATGGTCAGCAGGCTGAGCAGCATGAGGCCGTCGCGCAGGCGATGCAGGCGCTGGCCGAGGCCTGGCTGGCCGATGCGCCAGGCGATGAGAATGCTCACGCTGCCGGTCAGGCCCATCAGCAGGAAGAGTTGCCGCTCGTCCACGGCGGGCGGGGCGAAGAGCGGCCGCGCCAGCAGGGGGATCAGCAGCGCCGCGCAGAGCCAGACGCCGAGCAGCAGCAAAATCAGATGACGGACGCGGGTTGTGGCCATGATGCGCCTCCCTGCCTGGTGGACTGCTGACAATGGTGTGACTTGCGCTATAGTAGCGCAGCAGGGCAGGCAGTGAGCTGGCAGGAGGGCGTCATGGCCCGCTTGAGTCGCGAAGATCTGGAAACCTTCCATGAGCAGGGCTACGTGGTGGCGGAGGGCCTGCTGGACCCGGTCGCCGACCTGGACCCCGTCATCGATGAGTATCACGGCGTACTCGACAGCCTGGCCGACGAGTTGTACGCGAAGGGCGAGATCAGCGAGCGCCATGCGGAACTGGACTTCAACGAGCGCTACATGCGCATCTGCGAGGAGAGCGGGCGCATTCACAGCCAGTATTTCGACTTTATGCTGCCCAAGCGCAACGTGAAGCCCGACTCGCCGCTGTGGGTGGGGCCGGCCATCTTCCACATGATTCGCAACGAAAGGCTGCTGGACGCCATCGAGCAGTTCATCGGTCCCGAAATCTATTCCAACCCTGTGCAGCACGTGCGCATGAAGCCGCCCGAGCATCGCACGCCGGTCAACCCGCAGACCGGCAGGATCCAGGTGGGCGCCACGCCCTGGCACCAGGACGGCGGCGTGGTGAACGAGGACGCGGACGAGACGGAGATGATCACCGTCTGGTTTCCGCTGTGGGACGCGCCGGTCGAGGCCGGCTGTCTGGAGGTGATCCCCTACAGTCACCGCCAGGGCCTGCAGCGCCACTGTCCCTCGCCCACGGGCGGCGGGCCCAGCCTGCACGAAGCGGTGATCGAGCACGAGGAGGCGGTGGCGCTGCCGATGCGCCGCGGCGACGTGCTCTTCATGTCGCGCTACACGAAGCATTCCTCACTGTCCAACCACAGCGACAGCATGCGCTGGAGTTTCGACCTGCGTTACAACCCGACCGGCCAGCCGACCGGGCGCGAGGTCTTTCCCGGCTTCGTGGCCCGCAGCCGCAAGCACCCGGAAAGCGAATTGCGCGACCCCCGCGCCTGGGCGCAACTGTGGTATGACGCGCGCGCACGCATGGCCGCGCCGGACTACGTGGACTTCAGCTACAACCGCTGGACCTTCGATTTTCCGGGCTGTTAGGCAGGTCTTCCCCTGTGGGATGCTTCGGTCTGGTGCCCTCGCTACCCCTACACAGATTGTTGCAGGGGCGACATATCATGTCACCCGAAGGCACACAATACCGCCCGCGGGCACTCTCCCCCGCCGGTTGAAGTGCTGACCGAAACCGCAAGTCGCGCTATAGTTACGCGGCGAAACAGGAGTGGAAGGCAGGGAGCGGAATGAGCCTTTTGAGCCGCGAGCAACTGGACAGCTTCAACGAAAAGGGCTACCTGCTGGTCGAAGGCCTGCTGGACCCGGTCGCCGACCTGGACCCGATCATCGCCGAGTACCAAACGGTGCTGGACAACCTGGCCGACGAGCTGCACGCGCAGGGCCGCATCCGCGAGCGCTACAGGGAACTCGATTTCAACGAGCGCTTCCTGCGCATCTGCGAGGAGAGCCAGGACGTGCACAAGCAGTACTTCGACTTTTCGCTGCCCAAGGGCGGCGTGAAGCCGGATACGCCGCTGTGGGTCGGGCCGGCCGTGTTCCACATGATGCGCAACGAAAGGCTGCTGGATGTCGTCGAGCAGTTCATCGGGCCGGAGATCTATTCCAACCCGGTGCAGCACGTCCGCCTGAAGCCGCCGGAGCACCGTTCGCCCTGGGACCCCGAAGCCGAACAGATTCAGCTGGGCATCACCCCCTGGCACCAGGACAACGGCGTGGTGACCGAGGATGCGGACGACACGGAGATGCTCACCGTCTGGTTCCCGCTGTGGGACGCGCCGGTCGAGGCCGGCTGCCTTGAGGTGATCCCCTACAGCCACGTGGAAGGGTTGCAGGTCCATTGCCCCTCCTATGGCGGGCCGCGCCTGATCGAGGAGGCGCTGCAGCGCGAGGCGGCTGTTCCGCAGCCGATGCGCCGCGGCGACGTGCTCTTCATGACACGTTACACCAAGCACGCCTCGCTGCCGAACCTGAGCGACTCGGTGCGCCTGAGTTTTGACCTGCGCTACAACCCGACCGGCCAGCCGACGGGCCGCGGCGAGTTCCCCGGCTTCGTGGCGCGCAGCCGCGCCAACCCGGCCAGCGAACTGCATGATGCCCGGGCCTGGGCGCAACTGTGGTACGACGCGCGGGGGCAGATGGCCGCGCCGGACTACGAGGAAGTCAGTTTCGATCGCTGGGACATCAACCACCCCTCCTGCTGAGCGCGCGGCGCCGGCCGCGGCTACAGCGCGTCGAAGTGTTTCTGGAAGGCCAGGCAGAGCAGCGGGTCGGTCGCCGCGTAGAGATAATGAATATGCTCGTTGGCAATCAGCAGCGTGCCGCTGCCGCTGCATGGTTCCATACTGTCCGCCTGGGCGGAGAAGAGGTCGGTTTCGGGCAGGGCGCAGGCGAGGAAATTGCGGGCCAGACGCTCCTGGTTGATGACGGCCAGCGCGCCCACGCTGAGGCCCTGACCCTGGAGCACGGCATCCACGGGTTGGGTGTAGATGCTGGCGGCGATGGCGCCGACGTTCTCGTAGCACTCGATCAGCCCGTCGATGACGGCGATGGCGGCCGTGAGGCCGGGGTTGCCGCTGAGCAGGGAAACGCTGCCACCGAGAGTCGTGATGGCGTCGGTGATGCTGGAGGCATCACTATGGACGTAATCTTCCAGGGCGGGGATGAACATCTGCGCCGAGGTCGCCTGATCGGCGCTGTCCAGGCCGGTGGGGACGAGGTCGCTGCAGGCGGCCAGCAGGGTCAGCAGGGTCAGCAGGGCCAGCAGCAACGCGACGCGGCGTCGATGAAGGATGGACACGGCTGCTCAACCTTCCCTGAAAGCCCGTTGCCGGCGGCGCGCGGGCAGCCAGCTCTCAAGCAGCAGCAGCAGGGCCCCCAGCACGATGGCGTGGTCCGCCAGGTTGGAGACGTTGGAGATGACGCCGGGGATCTGGTAGTGGATGAAATCGATGACGTGGCCGTGCTGCAGCCGGTCGACGGCGTTGCCCAGCGCGCCGCCGCCGATCAGGCCGCTGGCGAGGCGCGTCAGCGGGCCGGCGTAGGCCAGGCGCGGATAGTACCAAAGCAGAACGACCACAAAGACCACGGCGATGAGCAGGAAGACGTCGGCGGCCACGGGCAGAATGCCGAAGGCCGCGCCCCGGTTTTGGCTGTGGGTGAAGCGGAACCAGGCTTCCAGGGTTGGCAGCGGCGCCAGGCTCTGGCCCGGCAGCAGACGCGCCTGAACGAGCGCCTTGCTGGCCTGGTCGGCGAGCAGGACGCCGAGCGAAATCCCCAGCAATTGCAACCAGTAGCGTCGCATGCCCTCTCCTGTCCTGCGTTGATTGTAGCGGCGCGGGCCAGCGTCAGGCAAGCCTGCGGCCGTCCGGCCTGACCATGGACGCCAACCTGCGGGCACGGGTGCGCACCGCGCTGCTGGTCGGTCCGCTGATCGTGCTGCTGGTCGTCGCCGGAGGGCCGGGCTTTCTGCTGGCAGTGCTGGTGGCGGGCGCGCTGGGTGGTTACGAGCTGGCGCAATTGCCGGGGAGTGCCCCGCGGCGCGTGGCCGGCGCCATGGCGCTCTGCGTCCCGGCCCTCAGCCTGGCCGTGGCCTTCGGTCAACCCTGGCTCCTGCTGGCCCTGCTGGCGCCCGCGCTGGCCGGCCTGCGCGGCAGACGCGCCCTCCTGCCGGGGACCGCCGGCGCGCTTTACGTCGGCGTGGCCCTGGGTCTGCTGCTCTTGCTGCGCAACGGCGAGGACGGTCGCCTGTGGACGCTGGTGCTCTTCGCCAACAACTGGAGCGCGGACAGCATCGCGATGCTGGGCGGGCGGCGCTTCGGCCGCCACCGCCTGGCGCCGTCGATCTCGCCGGGCAAGACGGTCGAGGGGGCCCTGCTGGGTCTGCTGGCGGGCGCAGTTGCCGGGCTGGCGCTGGCCGTTGCGGGCGGAATCCCGCTCGCGCTGGCGCTACCGCTCAATCTGGGCGTGGCGCTGGCCACGCTCGGCGGCGACCTGCTGGAGTCGCTGCTGAAGCGTCAGTGGCAGGCGGAGGACAGCGGCACACTGCTTCCCGGGCACGGCGGCCTGTTGGACCGCATGGACGGCACCCTGCTGGCGGCGCCGGTCCTGTGGCTGCTGTTGCAGATTCTCCGGTAACGGCCCCGGCCCGCACCCCTGCGAGCTGGCGTGCCAACCCGCCAGCCCCGGCCTTTGACTAGGCGTCCCCGGCGCCGGTGAAACGCTGCGCCATGCGCAGGATGTCCAGCGGCAGCACCATCTTGGTGGCCGGGCTGCTGCCGATCTCACGCAGGGTGTTCAGGTATTCGAGTTGCAGGGTGTTGTCACCGGCCTGGTGCGCTTCTTCCTCAATGGCCCTTAGCGCAGCGGCGTAGCCTTCGGCGCGGAGCAACTGCGCCTGCTTCTCGCCCTCGGCCTGCAGGATGGCGGACTGGCGGGCGCCCTCGGCGCGCAGGATGGCGGCCTGTTTCTCGCCTTCCGCCACGGTGACGGAAGCCTCGCGCTCGCCACTGGCGCGCGTGACTTCGGCGCGGCGCTCGCGCTCGGCGCTCATCTGGCGGTTCATGGCGTCCTGCACGTCGCGCGGCGGCTCGATCTCGCGAATCTCGACGCTGGTGATTTTCAGGCCCCAGCGCTCGGTAACCTCATCCAGCTTGACGCGCAGGGTGTCGTTGATCTGTTCGCGTTTGGAGAGCACGTCATCAAGCGAGATGTCGCCGATGACGGCGCGCAGGGTGGTGGTGGCGATGTTGGTGGAGGCGTGCACCACGTGGTCGACTGAAATCACGGAACTCTTCGGGTCGACGACGCGATAGTAGACGAGGAAATCGATGGAGATGGGCGCGTTGTCCTGGGTGATGGCCGTCTGCGCGGGGATATCGAGGAACTTTTCCCGCATGTCGACGCGAATGGCGCGTTCGAGGATGGGGATGATGATGACGATGCCGGGGCCGCGCGTGCCGGCGTAACGGCCCAGCGCCAGCACGACGAGGCGCTGGTATTCCGGCACGATGTGTACGTGGCGCACGATGACCAGCACCACGAAAATCAGCAAAAGGACCGCGAGAATGGAACCGGGATCAAAAGGCATGGGAGACTCCAGTCATTGTCACTCGGTGGAAATCAGGCTTCCGTCAATGGTCAGGGTCTGCGCGCGGTCGATCACGCGCAGGTTCAACCCCTCGCGCCCGATGACGACGACTTCGACGCCCGTCGCCAGGGGGCGATCGCTGGTCGCGCTCCACAGTTCGCCGCGCAGCAGGACCGTGCCGACCGGGTCCAGCGCGCGCGCGACGCGGCCGGTTTCGCCGTGGAAGTCGTCGAGGGCCCCGGGCGACGGCGCCTTGCGCACCTTGGCCAGCACGGGCAGGAGGGCGAAGCGCCAGTAAAGCAGCGCGACGGCCACGCTGAGGCCGATGATCAGGGGCGAGACCCCGCCGGCGGGGAACATCAACAGGCCGCCGGCCACCTGAAGGGCCAGACCGGCGCCGGTCAGCAGGGAATGGCGCGGCCGCAGCAGGAAGGGCAGCAGCATGAAGGCCGAGGCGCCCGCCACCAGCAGCAGCACGCCGATCCAGTTGACCGGCATGCCGGTCAGCAGCAGCAGCGAGGCGCTGATGCCCGCGACGGCGAGCAACTCGAGCAGGCCGGTGCCCGGCACGAAGGTCGCCGTCACCCCCAGCCACAGGCCGAGAACGAGGCCGAGATAGACGATGTCCGGCGCAAGCTGAATCATGGGCGTGGGCTCAAAGCCTTGGCACCAGTATACAGAATACTACGTTGCGGGCGTGCAGGTTCGCAATTGGGCCCTGGACGGGGCCCTCACCCCCGTCCCCTTTCCATGCACAGGGGTAGCGAGGGCACAAGCCTGAAGGATCCCGCAGGGACGATTTATCAAATCGCCCGACACGTGCAGATCACACAGTGGGCGACATATCATGTCGCCCCTACGGTACAGGTCAGTCGCGGGAAAAGGTTTGGGGTGAGGGCAGGCCTAGCGCGTGCGCACGCCGCCGCGCAGGTAGTCCGCCTCGTCGCTGAGGACGAAGGCGATGACTTTGGCTACGCCCTCGGGCATCCCGTAATGCTCGCTGGCGTAATCGTGCGCGTCCTGCTCCGGGCGGCCTTCAAGACGGGCGCGGGCGATATCCACGCTGAGCTTGATCTCGGTGATGATGTTGCCGGGGTAGATGGTGTTGACGCGAATGCGGCGCTCCGCGAGGCGCTCCTGCAGGGTCATGGCGAAGCCGTTGGCGCCGCCCTTGCCGGAAGCGTAGGCCAGCGAGGAACTGGGGCCGAAGACGCCGGCGCCGGACGCGATGACGACGAAGACGCCCCGACCGCTGGCCTCCAGCAGGGGCGCGCCGTATTTGGCGCAGAGGAAGACGCCGGTGATGTTGACGTCGAGGGCGCGTTTGAAATCCTCCAGCGGCATCTCTTCGGGCGAGAGCCAGGGGCCGGGCAGCACCCCGGCCGCGCAGACCACCTTGTCCAGCCCGCCGTGGCGCTCGCGCACAAAGTCGACGAGGGCCTGCACTTCTTCATCGTGACGCACGTCCGTCTGCAGAAAGTCCGCGCAGCCACCCTCGTCGCGGATGGCGGCGGCGCGCGCTTCGCCGCTGGCCTTGTGGTCGGCGATGACGACGCGGGCGCCGCGCGCGGCACAGAGTTCGGCCGTGGCCGCGCCGATGCCCTGCGCGCCGCCGGTGACGAGAATGACGTTTCCCTGCAAATCGGCAGTCATTGAGACCTCCTGCGGCGTCCCCGTGAACGCGTTCCCACCCCGGTCAATTTCATTTGTCGGTCGTCTGCGGCAGCGCCGTGCGCCAGGGGAAGAGCTCGGCGCGAAAGAGGCGCTGTTGCACGCCTGGGTCGTTGCGCATGATGGCCAGCGCGGCACCCTCGTCCGGCGCCTGAAAGATGACGATGCCGAAACTGTGGTAGTCCTCCAGCAGCGTGCGGCCGGCCAGTTGCACCGTACCTTCTTCACAGAGCCGCTGCAGGTAGGCGAAGTGCTGGTCAAGCACGGCCCGTTCTTCCTCCGTGCCGCCCGTGATCAGCATCTCAAGGCGCAGGGCCTGGATGCGGTACAGCCATTGCTTCATGGAAGGCGGAGCGTCCTGGTGCGACAGGTCCGCGCGGACGCGACCGCCAGGCGGAAGTGCCGCGTCCTGCGCGGACCGCTCAACTGCGGCAGGCGTCGTTGCGCCGGCAATCCGCCGGTCTCGTGCCCGCTGCAACCGGACAACTGACGCAACAGCCCGCTAACAATTGCCTTCCTGGAGTCTGTAGAGTCCCATCTGTGTGTTGTTGTTCGCTGTTGTTCGCTCGGGAATTGCATTGTCGAAGTTGATCTGCGCGTAGATCACATGATTGCGTTTGACGTGGCGCGACACGGTCAGCCACGCCCTGGCGCCGACGGTCTGGCCGGGCTGAATGGGCGGGAACTCCCCGATTTCCGTTTGCGCAACGTCATCCAGGCGACCCCCGTCGTTCTTGAGGCCATAGTCGAGAAACAGGACCCTGCCGCCGGGTGAAGGCGTGCTGCCGAAGTTGGCTACGTCAACCTCCACCTCAAAGCCGATACCGCACTTGATCACCCCGCCGGGCGAGCTGTGACGCATATGTCCGGCGACCAGGTCGACGTCGCCGGTCGGGACGACCGTCGGCCGTACCAGCGGTGGCGGCGGCAGCGGCGGCGGCACGATTTGCGCCAGGCTGTCGATGGCGCCCGACGCGTTGACGACAGTGGGCGAAATCCAGCCCAGGCGGCCGTCAGAAAGTTCAATATGGAACCAGCCGGAGCCGCGACTGCTGATGCCAAGGGCGGGCGCGCTCTCGCCGTTGCGCAGGACGCCGATAATGCGGAAACGGGTGCTGTCGCCGGAGCGCACGTTGGCGTTGAGGCGCGCCGTCACCGCAGGCGAACCATCGGAGACGGGCATCATCTGCTCCATCTCCTCCATCTTGTCTTCCATGACCATGGTCATGTCGTCGGCCATCATGCCTTCGTTTTCCACGCGCAGTGGCCCGACGACCAGTTGGGTCACGTCGCCGGCGCCGGTGGCAACGTTCAGGCGCAGTTCATAAAGCCCGTCGGGCACCTGGCCGGTATCCCAGGTACCCAGCACGCCGTCAACGACGGGCGTCGAGGATGGCAGGGTGGTGGGCAGCCAGGCGCGTGTGTCGGGCGCGCTGAGGTCATCATCCAGCCCGCGATATTCAATAAAAAAGGTGCTCATGCCGGGGAGGTTGACGGTACCTCTCAGGGAGACCTCGCCGCGCAGGACGTAAACGGGCGGCGGCCAACTGATTTCTGCCGTCGCTTCCTCCGCTTCCTGCGCCGCGACGGGCAGGACCAGCAGACACAGCACGACCAGGAACAGTGAGATTAACTTGCTGCGCATCACAGGCCTCCACGGGTTTTGAATCTCATCACAATAGTGCCGCACGAATTCTGCGGTGGCAAACTGGTGTACGGGCGACTTGCCACGTCGCCCCTGCACCAACGGACAACCACACTGGTCAGTCGCCCGCAAGGGCAGGCGCCGGGAGCCATGTCATGCGCTCCTGGCGATAAACGGGCAAAAGGCCGGCGGATACCATCCTGTTGCAGCGACTCTCCGCCGTCCGCCCCGGAAGTTATCCTCCAGGGCGGCTTCAGTTCATGGCAGCGACGCCTTCAGCGTGCAGTAACGCCCCCTTCGCTGCCTCAACAGCCGGCTTGCGCCAGCGTGTAGTCGCGGCCGGCAGCGTTGTTGCCTTCGTTGCTCTCCAACACTGTGTTGGATGTATCGAGCGTGATGTTCAGACGGTGGCCCTCATTGAACCAGGTGGACACCGTCAGGTTCATGACCGCCGTAAAGCGTTGGCCGGGCTCCAGGGCGGGGAAGCCACCGCCGGTGGTCGCGGTGATCGTCCCGCTGTTGATGTGCCAGTCCTGCACCAGGATGACGCCGCTGGCGCCTGAGTTGCCGGAACCGATGTTGGCAATCTGGGCTGTAATCTGGAAGGCCTCGTTACAACGCGGCTGCGGGGGTTCGAAGTTGATCCACTCAATGATCAGGTCCGCGTTGGCGGGCACTGGCGTGATTGTCGGGGGTAGCGGCAGCGGGGGCGGCACGATGCGCGGCAGGTTTTCAATGTTGCCGGACACCAGCACCACAACATCCGAGATCCAGCCGCGTCGCCCGTTGGGCAAGGCGATCTGGTACCAGCCGCTGTCCCGGCTGCTGACGCCCAGGATCGGCGCGCTTTCGCCGGTGAGCAGGGCGTCGATCGGGCGGAAGGCGGTGCTGTCGCCCGTGCGCACGTTGGCGTTGACGCGCGCCGTCACCCGCGGCGACTCGTCGGGCACAGGGGTCACTTCTTCCACGACCATCCCCGTTCCCATGCCCTCATCCGCCATACGCTCGTTTTCCACGCGCAGGGGCCCGAGCACCTGGCGCATCATTTCGCCGCCCGGCGTCACGACGTTCAGCCGTATCTCGTAAAGACCGTCGGCAACGTTGCCCGTATCCCAGGTGCCCAGCACGTCATCCACGACGGGCGTACTGGATGGCAGGGTCACCGGCAGAAAGGCGCGCGAGTCCGGCGCCATAAGGTCGTCATCCAGCGCGCGATACTCAACGTAATAGCTGGTCATGCCGGGAAGATTGACCGTACCCCTCAGGGAGACCTCGCCGCGCAGGACATAAACAGGCGGCGGCCAGCTGATTTCGGCAGTGGGTTCTGCCTCCTGCGCCCATGAGGGCGTTGTCAGCAGGCATAGCGCCATTAGGAACAACAGGACTTTTATGCTGCGCATCCCTGGGCCTCCTTTGCCTGAGTTGTAAAGCCGCGGCTATTGTGCCGCAAGTATTCCTGTGTGGCAATATGAACCGTGCCACGCGCTATACTGACCAGGGTTGGCCGAGGAAGACGATGTAGCAGATGACCCACAAGGCAGCAAATTCCCCTCGCCGATTTCGACGCAGCGCCTGGCTGAGACCCCGCCGGCGATGAACGCCCGCCACATCCTGCTCGTCGTACTCGACACCCTGCGCCGTGACCATCTCTCCACCTACGGCTATCAACGGCCGACCGCGCCGGCCCTCGATGACCTGGCCGGCCGCGCCACCCTCTTCGAACGCGCCTGGGCCCCGGCGCAGTGGACCCTGCCGGCGCACGCCTCGCTCTTCACCGGCCGCTACCCCTCCCTGCACCAACTCACCCAGGTGCACGACCGCCTGGGACTGCAACACGCGACGCTCGCCGAGGTCCTGCAGACCGCCGGCTGGCGGACGGCGGCCTTCTGCAACAATCCCCTGCTGGCCGCGCTGGACAGCGGCCTGCAGCGCGGCTTCACGCATTTCTACAGTTACGCCGGTGTCGCGCGCAGCCGACCGGCCCTGCGCAGTCGGAGTTCAGGCCGGGCCTGGGGCCGGCTTGTGCAGCCCGTCCAGCGGCGGTGCGCGCGCTCGAGCCTGCTCTTTCGCGCCGCCCTGCGCCCGCGCCTGGCCCCCTTGTGGACGCGGCTAATCCGCTTCAAGGGCGATGGCGCTGAATCTATAGAGGATCTCTGCGACTGGTATCGTCAGCAGCGCGCCGGTGGCGCGGACGCGCGTCACTTCATCTTTCTCAATCTGATGGGCGCTCACCTGCCCTGGCGGCCGCGGCGCGCAGCCCTGCGACGCGTCGCGCCTGGGCACGGGCCGCAGGAGCGGCGCTACGTGCGTCGTTTCAACGCCCGCGCCGCGCGCTGGACGCTGCCGCCGGAGCCGCCGCTGCCGGCGGACGAGCGCCAGGCCCTGCTGGATGCCTACGACGCAGAAATCCTGCAGCAGGACGATCAACTGGGGCGACTGTTTCAGGCGCTGGAGCGCATGGGCGCGCTGGAAGATACGCAGGTCATCGTCGTGGCGGACCACGGCGAGACCCATGGCGAGCACGGCTACATGGGCCACGGCTTCGGCGTGCCGCAGGAGTTGGTGCAGGTGCCGCTGCTGGTCCATGACCCCGCGGGACGCTTCCCCGCCGGCCAGTGCGTGGATTCCGTCGTCTCCACGTGCCGCGTCTTCCACACGGCGCTGGCGACCGCCGGGCTGGACGCGCCGCTGGATGCAGCCCTGCACGACGCCGACGTGGCGCGCCTGGACCTGGCGACGGCGGCTCAGGGAGGCGACGACGCGGAGCGTGTCTTCAGCGAGGCCTGGCCCCCCGGGACGCTGCTGGCGCTCCTGCGGCAGCGCAACCCCGGCCTGCTGGCGCGACGGCGTTTGGCGGAGCCGCGCCGAGCCATGGTCAGCGGGCGCCACCGGTTGCTGCTCTGCGGCGAGGAGGTGGAAGCGCTTTACGATACGCAGGAGGACCCGCTCGAATGGCGCGACCTGGCGCCGCAGCAGCCGCAACTGGCGCAGCGTCTGCGGCGGGAGATGCTGGCCGCCCTGCCCGCGGCGCAGCAGGCGACGCGTGGCCGGGAACCCGACGCCGGCGTGACCGGTACGCTGCGGGCGCTGGGGTATATCGAATGAAGTGACCATGTGGCGGGCAACCCCTGGCGGGATCAAGGAAGAAGCGCAATGAAGACCGGATTCCTTTCCCTCCTTTGCACGACCGCGCTGCTGCTGGCGATCGGCCTGCTCCCGGCGCTGATGACCGGCGCTCAGGATGAGCCGCTGTTCCACGTTATCCCGAACAACAATCTGAACCTGCGCACTTGCGCCAGCACGGACTGTGAGAGGGTCGGACAGGTTCCAGGCGGCACAGAGTTGCCGGTTTATGCTGTCCGGGGCAACTGGTACCAGGTCCTTGTCGATGGGCAATTGGTCTGGGTCGCCGGCTGGATGACGACGCTCGCCCACAGTGCCCAATCCACTTCTGAAGCGATTGGCACGCGTATCGCCAGCGAAATTGGGGCTACCTTGACGGCCTTGGCGAACGCCACTGCCAGCCAGGTTGCCACGAACAACATCGCTACCGCCAACGCTTTACTCACGCAAACTGCTGCGGCTCAAGTTCAAGCAAAGGTACTCAGGACGGAGGAAGTTCATTTAGACACAAATACCGGGTGTGCGGTTCTGGTTACGATAGAACAACAAATGAGCCATAATCTGTCTGTCCTGTTGGAAGGAAACCAAAGGAATAACGTTGAGGTCTCTGTTTACCGGCCTGAACGGGGCAACGGGCCATTGCCTGTATTCGAAAGGCAGGAAGGAACCTTCAGCGATTCCGGGCAACAGTATACACTGATGCAGTTCCACCCGTTTTCCAATTTGACCATAGGACTTTATCGTTTCCGGGTTTCTGTTGATGGAAAACTCAGCCTGTTTGACTGGAACATGGAAGACTACAGAATCTATCTCTTCCGTGTTTACTGCCCTTATTCAGTCATCCAAGCCACTGGCACACAGATTGCTGCAGATCGTCGTGCCACCAGAGAAGCGCTGTCGACAGCGGCCGTGGAACGCAGCCGTCAGCGCATTTCCGAAACACTCACCGCGCGTCCCAGCCCTACACCAACTGCGACGCCAACGCCCAGCCCCACGCACACACCTCGTCCAACCCGTACACCTCGTCCGACACGAACGCCTACTGCTACCAGTATTCCGATCCATTTGCTCGATGTAATCACAATCGACGAACACTACTTGGACAGAAACACTGGCTGTGCTGTGTTCGGCACAGCGAGCAATGAAGATATCGCACTTAATGTCATGCTGATTGGTGACCGGCGGAAAGATGTGCGAGTTGATGTCTTTGGCGCGGATAAAGACAGTCCCCTGCCTGTGATTGACCGTCAAACCATTTATCTCGACTCAGGTGTGCCCGCTGACGTCCAATATTATGGAGACTTGGCCAGGGATTCCCTCGTAATCACGCTTAATATCTTGCTGGACGGACGTCGGACTAACCTGCTGCTACCGTATTTGGAGCGTGATGTGATAATCGTAGTTTCCTGCGAAGGTCCTGCACTGCAAAGAGGAGAATCTAGCGATCTGCAGCTACCGTTTCTCCTGGATCCAACCTCAGTTGCACATTCAGCCGAAATCAGGACAGGAGCACTTTATCAAGATCCAAATACTGGCTGTGACATAAAAATACAGAGCGCTGCCCCCGGGCGCACAGAGAACAGGGACTTGCGAATCCTTCGCTATGGCGAAGGCCGAAACAGCGTCAGGGTCGACATCTGGCTCCCTGATGAAGTAGATCCCCTGGTGCTTGACAACGAACTCAATTCCTACGACGCCGCAGGCGAACCCTTCATTTGGCAGAATTACTCTCCACAAACGAACTGGCGTGATGGCCTGTACACAATTGAAGTGAGTCGTGGGGAGGCTCCCACAGTGCTGGGGTGGCGCATGGAGCAAGCTGGCCAGTATCGGGTCAAGGTCACCTGCCATGCACCGGCAGGGCCGGCCCCGTCGCTGTAGACGGGGCCAGGCTGACGATGCTTGCTGCGGACTAGAGGGTCTTCTCGCCGGCGACCAGGGCCTCCAGCACTTTTTCGAGCCAGTCGATGCGCCGCGTCAACAGGGCGACCTGCTCCGCGAGGGTGAGGGTCGTCACGTCGGCCTGCTGCTGGCGCGCGGCCAGGGCGTCGTCGTGGGCCGACTTCAACTGCGCATCCCGCGTTTTCCGCGCCTGTTGCGCCGTGCTGGGACGCTGCGGGTCATGGTCGCTGACGAGGCTGCGAATGGCGGCGGCCTGCCTGTCGTCGGCGTCCGCGGCGAGGTGAACGATGAGAGCGCCGCGGCGCAGACTGATGCCGTTGACGAGCGCGCCTGGCAGGGCGCGCAGGCCCTCATCGAGGGCCTCGAGATTGACGCCCGAAACGTTGCTGATGTTAATCTCGCGCATGTCAGCTGATCTCCCGCGCCCAGAACTGGGGGTGATAGTCGGCGGTGGCCGTGCCGGCGCCGGCGCTCATGTAGATCGCGCCGCTGCGATTGGTACGTTTCCATTGCAGGTGGATGTTGTGCTGGCCGCCGGGCAGATTGCGCAGGAGGGCGCAGAAGCTGACGGGCTGCCAGTGGGTGGAGCCGGTGTCGCAGCCGGTGAGGCCGTCATCCCTGCCAATGCGGCTGCCGTCGAGGAGCAGGTCGAGGGAACCGCCGCCATTGCCATGGGGGTTTCTCAGCATGCCGAAGAACACGACCAGCAGGTCGCCCCCGGCGGTGGTGAGGCTCAGGGCAAGGCGGTCGCGGTCGACGTCGACGAAGCTGTTGCTGCTGGTGACGTAGTCCCTTTCCTCGTCCAGCGAGACGAAGGCGGTGGGCGGGTCCTTGAGAAAGCCCAGGTTGTCGCGCAACTGGCTGTTGAGGTCGGCCTCGGTCACCAACTGATCGACTTGCCAGGTCAGGGGGGTGTGCCATGCGGGGCTCATACTTGCTCCTGTGATTGATGGACGGAAAAGATGGCGTTACCAGGCCAGCAGGGCGTCGCGGTTGAGACGCTGCCGGCCGAGGATCCAGAACGGGGTGTGGGCGCCTTCCAGGCGCCATGTGAGGCGCGCGCCGGCCTCCGGCGTGACATCGACTTCCTCGCCGATGATGAAGTAGTCGCCCTGGTGGCCGGTCTGTGTTTCGTCAATGCGGATGCGATCGAAGAGACGCCGCGCCAGAGCGCGCGCGATGCGGTCGGCGCCGCTCAGGACGAGGCTGTGAACGTGGCCGCGCGGCGCCTGGCGGCGGGCCAGTTCGAAGCGGGCGAGGGAGCGCGCCTGGTCCAGTGAGTTGAGCGCGGGCAGATCAAGGCGCAGCGCAGCCGGGCCGAAGCGGTTTTCGCTGCCCAGGCTGCGCTGCGTCACCAGCAGCGGATCGCCGCTGTAAAGCGGGGTGCCGCGCAATTGCGCCCCGGCCAGTAACCAGGCGGGTGTATGGCCGCTGTTGCGGATCTCCAGCAGCGCTGCGCTGATGCCGGCTTCGCGCAGTTGCAGGGTCAGGTTGTCCGTGAGGTCCCGGCCGCGACCGTTGGGGTGCGAGTTGGCCTGCCAGTCGCGCCCGGCGAGGGGCGCGATCAGGTCCAGCGCGCCACAGGGCTGGCCCATGGCATCGCGGTAACGGAGCAGCACTTGCTGCGCCTCGCTCCCCCGCGCGTCGATGGCCAGCGCCTGCTCCAGGGTCCAGACGACGCCCGGCTGACCGCGGCGCCGCGGCGTCAGCAGCACCTCGACCTGGCTGACGCGGTCGTCGGCCCAGCTGTAGCGCAGGCCCTGCATGTCATCGCGGAAGCTGGCCTGCGCCGCAACCTGCAGCAGCAGCTGATGACGGCTGAGGTAGACGGCCGTGCCCTCGTGATCGACGTGGAAGCGACCGCGCACGGCGGCGCAGACTTCCGCGATGGCCGCCAGCGCCGGGATGCCGGTGGACCAGCTGTCGCCGACCCGCGTCAGTCGGTCGGGGTCGCGTCCCGCTTGACGGCGGATGTTGGGCGGCGCCAGGCTCGTGTTGCGGCCCAGTTCGCCCTGTCCGGCCTGGCCCAGCAGCCAGATGCCGCGCAAACGCCCGCGGCGCAAAGGCACGGCGTCGAGGCAGCGCGCGATGATCTCGTCCGCGCGCAGGGCGTTCAGAGGCGGCAGACGAATGTGGTGACCGGCCAGTTGTGCGCTGGCGTCCTGCGCGACCAGCAGGGCGCGGCGCGAGCCGAGAGCGCCGGCCTGCGCCTCGACGCGGGCCAGGTGGCCGGTGAAGTGGACGCGGGACTGCGCGCCGTCGTGGCTGCGGACCTGCAGCAGACGACCCTGCGCCAGGTCGCTGCGCTCCGGCGAGAAGCGGCCGTCGCGGTTGCGCAGCGTGATCTCCGCCTGACCCGGCTGCGCGACGCTGTCGTGGGGGCGCTGCATGCCGCGGCGCCAGCGGATGGCCAGCACGGCCTGGCTGAGGTCCTCGTCGGGGTCGTCGAAGCGGCCGTCGTCGTTGTGGTCGAGGTACACGCTCCAGCGCAGGCTCATGGCTGCAACTCCAGCAGCCAGCGGTGGCGGAAGGCGCAGCCCTGCCAGTCGACGCCGCCGTAGCGAAAGACGCCCGGCTCGACGCGCGTTCGCGTCGGCTCCGCCAGGGCATCGCCGAGGGTGACGTCGGCGGCGAGGGCCGCGAGGCAGGCGTCGATGCCGTCGACGAGGGCAGGCAACTGGCTGCGCAGGCCGGCGCCGGCGACCAGCGGCGCGACCAGCAGCAGGTGGGTGACCAGCACGGTCGCCTGGCGCGGGCCTTCGTTAAAGGTCAGCGAGCTGAAGGCCTCGCCCTGCTCGCGGAAGAGGGATGGCTCGCGCTCGTGCAGGCCGGGCAGCAGCACCAGCAAAGCGGGCGCCTGGCTGCGGTCGAGCACGGCGGGCAGCCGGTCGATGGCGTAGTTGTTGGCGATGCCGGGCACCTCCAGCCCGGCCAGACGGGTCAGTGCGTTGCGTAGTGGCGGCAAGTTAAACCTCCTGCCTTGAACCTAATGTTTGTATTGTCGTAGAGTTGCCTGGGGTGATTGAAACTGCTGAGGGTCACGGATATGAAGTACAAATTGAAAGTGAAATGGTCAATGATCGATATCGCCCTGTATAGTCTGTTGTGGGTGATTCTCACTGTGATTACCGTCGGAATTGCCTTGTTATTTGCACCCTACGCCTGGACGGCGAAGGTCTTGAATGGCAGTCAATTGATTAATCGAAATGGCGAGGTTGAAGGGTCCATCCGGGTCAGGTACAGCACCGGTGGTCAAATTGGTCACATGTTGAAATGGGCGTTGCTCACAATTTTCACATTGGGCATTGCCTACCCGTTTTACTTTTGGGGGGCCGTTCGTTCAGTTATTGACCATGCAGAAGTAAGGGATGAGGTGTGATCCGGACCGTGAGGCTCGATTGCTTCGGCGGGAACCTGAAGAATCGCTTGACATCCCCCCCGTCACCGTGACCCGGCAGCGAGTCGGCCCTCACCCTAAATCCCTCTCCCTCAGGGAGAGGGACTTCCGTAACGTGTGCAACTCTCGTTTTTCTCCCCTTCTCAGGAAGAATGATTCAAAAACATTTGCTTCGTTCGCTTGTCTCCCCCTCTCCCCAAGGGAGAGGGGGCCGGGGGTGAGGGCCGAACGTTTGCCGGGACGGGGGGTGAGGGCGGCGCCAAACAGCCCCGTGCTTAAGATTGCGTTACACTTCCCTTCACCCTGACCCGGCAGCGAGGGCGAGGCCATGGCGAAGAAAAAGAAGAAACGTGTGCGGCTCAACCGCAAGTTTTATGAGCGCGAACTGGCGCAGTTGCAACTCGGTCTCGTCCGCCTGCAATACTGGGTGAAGCACAGCGGGCTGCGCGTCCTCGTGCTCTTTGAAGGGCGCGACGCGGCCGGCAAGGGCGGCCTGATCAAACGCATCGTCCAGCCCCTGGATACGCGCGGCGTGCGCGTGGTGGCCCTGGGCAAGCCCTCCGACGTCGAACGCACGCAGTGGTACTTTCAGCGCTACGTGCCGCATATGCCGGCGGCCGGCGAAATGGTGCTTTTCGATCGCAGCTGGTACAACCGCGCCGGCGTCGAGCGCGTCATGGGCTTCTGCACGGATGAGGAATACTGGGACTTCCTGCGCAGTTGCCCGAATTTCGAGCGCATGCTGGTGCGCTCCGGCATTCTGCTCTTCAAGTACTATCTCTCGGTCAGCGACGAGGAACAGGAGCGTCGCTTCCAGGCGCGCTCGCATGACCCCATGCGCCGCTGGAAGCTGAGCCCGATCGACCTTGAAACGCGGCAGCGCTGGGTCGAATTCTCGAAGGCCAAGGACATCATGCTGGAACACTGCGACATCCCCGAGGCGCGCTGGCACCACGTCGACACCGACGACAAGCGGCGCGCGCGCCTGATTTGCATCCGCCACCTGCTGGAAAACATCCCCCACGAGGACGTGATGCCCGGGCCCATCGAGTTGCCGCCGCGGCCAAAACGCGAGGGACAGTACACCCGGCCGCCGCAGGACCGCCATCTGGTGTTGCCGGACCCCTACGCCGACCGCTGAACGCGGCCTCATTAATCGGACTCTCACCGGGTTTACCGTTTTTTTACAACCTGGCAACGCCGGCGTGACAAGTGCCTGACATCCTTGCACTGGTCTGCAGCGGGCAGGCCCGTGACGAAGAATGCGAAAGGACGAACGATGAACACCCGCAACCTGTTTTTCTCGGCCCTGTTGATCGCTGCGCTGGCCCTGGGCGCCGGGCTGATCCTGGCCCAGGACGAGGGCGACAACGGCGACGCGGACAGCAGTGCCAAACAGCACGACGATTACGGCCGTCGCGGCGGCTTCCACTTTGGCCGCGGCTTTCACGGCTTCGGCGGGCGCGGCATGGTGAAGCCCGGCGGCTTCGGGATGCCCGGCGGCGCGGCCCTGACGGACCTGGTCACGACGGCCACCGGCCTTGAAACTGATGCGTTGTACGAGGCCCTGCGCGACGGCGACAGCCTGGCCGGCCTGATTGAGGCCAACGGCGGCGACGTGGACGCCTTCATCGCGGAGGCGACTGACTTGGCGACGAGCAACGCCAGCGCCAGGATCGCCGAACGCATCGAGGCCATTGTGCGCGGTGAGTACGGCATCGGCGCACCCGATGCCGACTTCGTCGCCGGTCTTCAGGAGGCCATGAATGCTTGGCTGGAAGAGGCCGTAGCGGCCGGTAGCATCAGCCAGGAGCGCGCCGACGCCTACCGCGACGCCATGTCCAGTCGCATGGAGGCGCTCGAATCAGGCGAGTTTCCGCGCGGCCTGCGTGGCCGCGGCCGGGGTGGCTGGCGCGGCTGGTCGCATGGTGACAAGGACAGTGACGGGACCATGGAAGACGAGACGACGGAGACCGGCAACCCCTGAGCGAACCAGTCAGGTACTGTTGGGGGCGCGGGAGACCGCGCCCCCTTTTTTGATTCCGGGCGTCAGGACGCGGCGCTCTCACGGCGCAGTGCGCGCAGTTCGCTGGCGAGGTCGGCGGGCAGCGCCCCGGCGGAGTTGCTGTCCGGCTCGCGGTAGAGCCACGCCGCCAGGCGCAGACAGAGCAGGGTCGCGGAGGCCGGTGGCTGGTAGACGTCGATGGCCGTGTCCTGGCTGTGCGTGGCGGCCGTCGTGCCCTGCGCGCCGCGACCCACGCGCAGTTCCTGATCCGCCGCATCGACGGACTGCAGGCGCAGGTACTCGTCGCCGAGGCGCAACAACTGGCCCGCCTCGAAGCGGCTGCTGTCCGCGACTCGCAGGGTCGTCGCCAGGACCGTCAGGGGATCGTCCTGCAAGCGGTCGACTTCGCTCCGCCAGGCCTGGGACCAGCGCTCGTGCCAGCCCCAGAGCCCGGTTACCTGAACGGCGTCAGGTCCGCTGAAACGCTGTTCGCCGGGCAGGTACAGCACGCTGACGCTGCCCCGGGAGGCGGCCGGCAGGGTCTCAATATCATGCGGGTCGATGTCGCGGCCGTCCCCATTGACCAGACGCTGCAACTGCAGCAGATCGTCCAGCAGGGTCAACTCACGCGGGTTGCGCACGCTATGGGACAGCGTCGCCTGTAGCGGCAGAAAATGACGTCCGCTGTCCCGCTCGATGCGCGCCGTGGCCGCCGTCAACGCGCGCCACAGGCGCTCGTCCGCGGCATTCGTCTCAAGATCCAGGCGCGTGCGAAGTTGTTGCGTTGTTGCCAGGGTATACATGGTCTGCTCCCTTGTGGTCGGTTGATGAAAAGGCGAAACGGTGGAAATCCGGCGCCGCAATTGAACAGACGCCGCCGGCAATGCGTAGAAAGGGTGTAACGAGGAGCGCGTGGATGCCGTTGGGCCAGACGCTGGCTGAAGATGAGACGCCTGAGCGGGAGGACGAGAACGATCTGCTGCGTGCGCTGCAGGACGGCGATAACGACGCCTTCGTGCTGCTCATGCAGCGCCTCGAAAGCCCGCTGCGCCGCTACGTGCGGCGCCTGATTGGCGACAGCGACGTCGAGGACGACATCGTGCAGGACGTGTTTTTCAGTCTCTATCGCAAGAGCGACCGGATTGACGCCCGGCGCGGCCTGCGACCCTACCTGTTTCGCATGGCGCGCAACCGCTGTTACGACGAACTGCGCCGTCAGGGCCGCTTCCAGAGCGTCTCGCTGGATGAAGAGCCGGAGGGCAAGTCCTTCTCCCTGGCGGAGACCCTGCCGGACCCGGCCGAGCCCACCGACGAACTGGCGCACTGGCTCTTCATCCAGCTGGTGGTGCGCGAGGCGATGGAGAAGTTGCCGGAGAACCAGCGCCAGGCGCTCATCCTCTACGCCGAGGAGCAAATGAGTTACGCCGAGATCGCCCTGGCCACCAACACCAATCCAGGCACCGTCCGTTCGCGTCTGTCGCACGCCCGCCGGACGTTGCGCCGCCTGGTGCCCCCCTGGGTGTTGGCCGCGCTGGACAGCGAGCCGACGCCTGGCGGGGCCAGGGAAGTGATGTGAAACGCGGGGCTGCGGCGGGCGCAGAGTCGATCCGCCCGGCCTTCGCAGGCAGAGAGAGGAGTGTGTGATGAACAGGGAGACCCGTGAACAACTGGGACAGATCGTCCCCGCGCTGAAAGCGCTGGAGCAGTCCCTCCGCCATGCCATGGGCGCCGACGCCACGGTCGGGGCCGGCGCCCTGGCCCTGCGCAGCTACGGCAGCCTGCAGGCCTGCGCGGCCGAAAGCCTGCCCGATGACGTCTTCGTCGTCGAGGCGCTGCGCCTGGAGCCGGAACCGGACCTCGTCGAGGCGCAGCTCGTCGCCCAGGTCAGTCTGGCCTGCAGCCAGTTGCTGCTCTACCTGGAGAGCCTGCTGCGGGCGCGGCGCCGGCCGCAGGTCGAGTTCGCCGTCGACTTCGGCGAGTTCGGCTGCAATCTCGGCGAGACCATCCGCTCGCTGCTGGCGCAGGCGCGGGCGGCCCTGCGCGACCTGCTGCTGGCCCTGCTGGACGGCGACCCGCAGCCCGGACGGGCGAGGGAAGCGATATGAAAGCTCCGCCCCGCCCCTATCCCCCTGGCACAGAGAGGACCATGTGATGAATGAGGAAACCCGCGAGCAGTTGCAGCAGATCCTGCGCGCGCTGAAAGCGCTGGACCAGTCCGTCCGCCATGCCATCCGTGCCGACGCGACGGCCGGCACCGGCGCGATGATCCTGCGCAGCTACAGCAGCCTGCAGGCCCGCGCGGCCGAGCGCCTGCCCGACGACTTTTTCGTCTGCGAGACGCTGCGCCTGGAGCCTGAAGCCGACATTGACGAGCAGCAACTCATCACCCAGGTCAGCCTGGCCTGCAGCCAGCTGGCCGGCTACCTCGAGAGCCTGCTGCGGGCCCGCCGCCGCACCCAGGTCGACATCGACCTGGAAGACATCGACTTCGGCGAGGTCAGCCGCACCCTGCGCGACAGCCTGGTGACGCAGACCCGCGACACCATCCGCCGCGCCATGTCCGACATCGGCATCGACCTGGAGACCACGGGCAGTTCCGGCCGGCGTCGGCGCGTGGTGATCGTGGACGCCGACGCCGAAGGGGATGACGAGAGCCTGGCCGGCAGCGACCTCAGCGGGCGCGACCTGGGCAACGAAAACCTCGCCGGTCGGGACCTGCGCGGCGCGGACCTCAGCGGCGCCAACCTGCACGACGCCAATCTGGCCGAGGCCGATCTGCGCGGCGCGCGCCTGAGCGGCGCCGTCCTGCGCGGCGCGGATCTGGGCGAGGCGCAACTGGGTTCGGCGGACCTGACCGGCGCCGATATCGGCGACGCGACCCTGGCGGACGCCGACCTGGACGAGGCGCGCCTGAAGGGCGCCAACCTCGCCGGCGCGCTGCTGACGGACGCGACCCTGACGGGCAGCGACCTGAGCGGCGCGCGGCTCAGCGGCGCGAATCTGCGCGCGGCGGACCTGCGCGGCGCGGACCTCAGCGGGGCCAGCCTGCACCGCGCCAACCTGCGCGAGGCCAGCCTGGTCGAGGCCAACCTGCAGAGCGCGGACATTCGCCGGGCCAGTTTCCGCGGCGCGGACCTGAGTGGTGCGACCCTGCCCAACGGTCAGCGCTACCGGGACCCGACGGACCTGGAGCAGTTCGGCGCGGCCAGCAGCCGCAAGAAAGCGCCCCTGCCGCCGCGGGAAGAGTGAGCGGCGGCACAGGGACGCGGCAAGCGGTATCAGAAACGGAAGGCGATTCCGGCGCTGATATCAAGAAATATCAGTTGTGGAACTCGTTCCATCACTGATCTGGGCGCGGCTGCGGTGCCTGGTCGGTCAGCAGGGACTATTTCGACCTTTGATCAGCGCGTCGCATTCAGGTGTGCCGAAGTTGTCGCGCACCCACTCGGCCCTGTTGCGCGCGCTGTCCTGCGCCAACAAGGCCCGGCCTTCGTCCTGCATCCAGCCGACATCCTTTTTCTTGTTCTCCCGCAACAAGCCGCTCAGTGTCAGATAATTGCGCTTGCGGCGGTTGCAGGGGCCGCACAGCAGGATGCGGTTCAGAATGTGGTTCTCGCCGCGGTCGGATTTGGGCGTGATGTGGTCAAGCTGCATGAATTCCCGCTCCAGCACGCGACCGCAACCGCCACAGATCACGCCGTCGCCGCTACTCTGCGCAATTGCGAGGATGTTCGTCATCTGACGATGGGTGATCTTCTGCCAGGGTTCAAGTGGGCGTTGTATGCGCAACCTGAGCGTGGGTGCTGCGATAGAATTGTCGTCAGTGCGAACGGGGGGGGGTGTTCTTAATGTTAACCAATTGCGGGAACATCTTGTGCTCAGCTTCGTCCGGGGTAAAGAGCCCTTCGTTCTGGAGGCGCTGAAGCACAATATCCTTCGCCCCATCCCAAATGTCCATGCCGACCCACTGGCGATTTAGTTGCTCGGCGGCGACGGGCGTGGTGGCGCAGCCGCAAAATGGATCCAGCACGATGTCCCCTTCGTTGCTGCTGGCTTCAATGATACGGCGATAAAGCGCGAGCGGTTTCTGCGTGGGGTAACCTGTGCGTTCAGAATCACCAGCGGACAGATAGCCTATATCCGACCAGATGTTTCCTAAGGGCGTACCTTCATACTCATCTGCATATATCTTGTAACGAGGTCTTCCGTTTTTCGTCCAGTAAATCAAATGAGGATTATGAGCTAATCTTTCATCGAATGTTCTTTGAGTCCATACCCACCCCAATTGGCTAATCGCCTTCCTGCCACCAATGATTCTCATTTCTCCTGCGCTTGATTTGTTTGACGACTTTTCCAAAGACGCATGTTGATAGCGTCTGCCAGTCTCAGGCTCTACATGAGGAAAGCGATTCATGAGCGTTTCGTCGTCAACATCTCCATGTATTCGATTGAAAACCATTTCACGGGGGTTTTTGCTATAGAACAGTATATGATCTACGACATTGTCAAATCGACTTTCACTTAAATTGTGAACGGCGTAGCGCTTCCAGGTAATTTCGTTCACATGATTCTTCCAGCCGAAAATCGCATCCAGCATCGCCTTGAGATAGTGGCTGGCGGTCGGGTCGCAGTGCAAATACAAACTTCCATCGTCCCGCAGCACACGGTGCATCTCCATCAGACGAACGCCCAGCCAGCACAGAAATGCGCCCATGTCATCGCCGTAAGCAGCCCGCGCCACCGTGATCACCTCCCAGACGGCCGGCCAGTCGTCGATGATGCCGTCGGTCCATTCCTCGTGTACATCTTCTTCCCAGCGCCAGCGATCCCTGAACCTTGCCCCCGCCGCCAGACTGTCGGGGGTGGCGTGGAAATCACGGTTCTTGTTGAAGGGCGGGTCGGTGGCGATGAGGTGCACGGTCTCGCTGTTCATGCCGCGCAGAAAGTCGAGGTTGTCGCCGTGATAGAGGGTGCGGTTTAGGAAGTTGGGTTCCGCCATGTTTTCCCTGTGAGACAGTGTTAACAAACGAACTGTGAAGGGCTCAGGGACTATTCTGGCGGACTTTTGGCTACGCGACAAGCCGGCGATGATGCGTACAGGTTGCGATACGCTCTACTTGGCAGGTTACGCAGTGTGTGCGATAATGTGTGCATCGTGGAAGGAGGCAGCCTGCCATGAGTGCAGAAGAGCGATTGTACAAGGTCGAAAACACAATGACTCGCCTGACTGCTGACGTGGCGGAAATCAAGGGCGAGTTGCGTTGGATACGCTTCATCATGCTGGGGCTCTTTGTCCAGATGCTGGGGATGTTTGCTGTAGTGCTACTGCGCGGCCTGCCGGGTTGATCCTTTTCCGGCGCACACAAGTTTATAATTTCCAATGGATGCGCTGCAAACAGAAAGCCGACTGTCAAAACTTGAAGAACGCTCCAGACATTCGGCGACCAAAGCCGACCTGATTGTCGCAGCCATCATACAGGCCACGCTTGCGGCAATCATCGCCGCCGTGGTCACGCGAATCATGGTCTGATACCAGAGCCTGCGCGCATGGATGACCATGCGGGCGATGGCCCGGCGTCACAGCCAGCGGCGGAACCAGTCGTGGCTGGAAGCATGGTGGTAGGCGTGTTCGCCCGGATGCACGGCCAGTGACAGGCGCTCCCGCGCGCCGGCCAGCGCCCAGGCGCGTTCGGCCGTGCGGTACTGCTCGCGCACGGCGGCGATCGGGAAGATGGGGTCGCGCTCGCCGGCGATGACGCGCATGGGGCGCGGCGCCAGCAGGGCGGCCAGTTCGCCCATCTCCGCCAGTTCGAGGATGCCCGGCACGTAGTTGCACTCGCAGTGCACGATGTCGAGGATCGAGGCCTTGAAGGAACAGAAGTAGCAGGAGGGCACGGCGACCGTGATGCGCTCCTCAATGGCCGCCAGCCAGAGCGTCGTGGTGCCGCCGCCCGAATTGCCCGTCGCGCCCAGCGCGCCCGGCGCCACGTCGTCGCGGGCCAGCAGCCAGTCGATGACCTGCTGAGCGTCGCGGCAACGCTCCCCCAGCAGTGTGCGCCCCTCCATCAGGTACGAGAAGAACAGATGGCGGCAACTCTTCGTCGTGTGCTGGTCGCTGAGGCGCGTGCCGAAGCCGCGCTGCTCCGGCGCGCAGACGAGGTAGCCCTGCCGCGCCAGCGCCTGGGCGTAGTTGTTGTCCAGCGCCACCTGGTCGCGTTTCGTCTGCGCGTCCGGGTAATTCCCCAGGACGTACTGCACCGAGGGATCGTGGCCGTGGAAGACGATGACCGGCTTCCAGGGCGGCTTCGTTTTGGGCCGCAGCAGATAGACGGGCAGCTTCGCCGCCTCACCGACCTCCAGCGCATGCAGCTCCTCGACGTAGTCGCCGCAGTCGCGCGCGGCCAGTTGCTGCGCGTCCGGCGGCGGCAGGGGCGGGCGTCCCGCCAGGCCCAGCAGCCGCAGGACCTCCGAGCGCAACTCGCCCTGCCAGCGGCGCAATTCCTCCGGCGTGTCCGCGCGCAGGGCCATGCGCCGCGGCTGCGTCGCGTAGAGCTGCTCGAGATGCGGCTGCAGGCCGAATGTCCGCAGGTCGTACTTCATGGCGCGCTCACTCCAGGCTCAGGACCGATACCGAATGGGCCGGACAGTCGACGCTGAAATCGCTGCGGTCTGCGACGCTCAGCCGGCATGTTTCGATGACCACGGCGTCGGGCCGATCGACGTCGTTGAAGGCGTCGACCGAAGGGCCGGCGAGCGTGCGCATGATGGGTGGTGCGCCGTCACCTGGCGCCAGACCGCGAATGCGGCAGGTGATCGCGTCCGTGCCGTGCAGGTTGACGAGGATGATGCCCAGGGCGCCGGACGCGGGGTCGCGCGTGACTACCGCGTCCATCTGGCGTATGGTCGGGGCGCCCTCCGCATGCGGCGCCCGGTCGGGCGCTGACAGCGCGCTGTGCACGATCTCCTCATGGCTGTGGTTGGTGTAGAGATCGAAGACGTGGTAGGTCGGGCGCAGCACGATGCCGTCAGCGTGAGTGAAGATGGCGCCGACAGTGTTGACCGCGGGCGAGAAGTTGGCCATGCCGACCACGTCACAATGGCGCAGGCAGGCGTTGAGGAAGCAGGCGGTGAAGACGGCGTCGGCCATGTTGTAGTTGATGTTGAGGTCGTTCCGGTCCATCAGGCTGTGATCGACGTGGCCGAAATCCGTGAAGCGGGGGTGACACCAGCCGCGCAGGTTCCATTCGTCGAAGGCGATGCGCAGCTTTCCCAGATAGCCCAGTGAACCCAGGATGTGTTTGGTGGTGATGATGCGCTGCTCGGGTTCGAAGGCGCGGGCGATGAGCGCGTCGTAGCCCCTTTCAAACTCGCCCTCGTCATTGGCGCCCGACCAGTAGCCGTGGATCGATACCCAATCCAGCAGGTCGCCGGCCTCGCGCAGCACCCGGACGTTCCAGTCCAGGTCGGCGATCGAGGCGACGGCCAGTTCGATATCGGGATCGACGCGTTTCATCATCTTGGCCGACTCACGCACGAGGCGCGCCCATTCGTCGGCGCTTTTGGCGCCCATCTCCCAGGACCCGTAGTTTTCGTTGCCGATACTCCAGTGGCGCACGCCGAAAGGCCTGTCATGTCCGTTGGCCCGGCGCAGCGTTGCCCACTCGCCGACGTCCAGATTGCAATACTCCACCCAGTCGGACATGTCTTCTGGCTTGCCCGTGCCGGCGTTGGTACAGATGAAAGGCTCCGCGCCGACCTCGCGGCAGAAGGCGATGAATTCGTCCGTGCCGAAGCTGTTGGGCTCCTCGACGCGCCATGCCTTGTCGTAGTAGGGGACGCGCTCCCCGACGCCCTTTTTCCAGGGGTAGGCGGAGACGAAACAGCCGCCGGGCCAGCGGATGACCGGTGTCCTGATGCGCCGCAGCGCCTCAATGACGTCGCGGCGGAAGCCCCTTTCGTCCGCGAGCCGGCTGCCCGGGTCGTACACGCCGCCGTAGATCTGCCGGTGGAAGTGCTCGAGGAAGTGGCCGAAGATCCTGAAATCGCGCCGGCCGTCGACGTGGTCGGGCAGGATATCGAGTAGGGCCTTGGCTGTCGTCATGGGCTGCTCCCCGGTGTCAGCGTTTGCTCCGGTAAAGTTGTCTTCCCTGCGCACGACGCTGCCCGGCCTGCAAATGAAGCCCCGGATGTGGCCATGGGCCGGGATTGGTTTCATGGGAGGGTCTCTCGCTGGATTGCTCCTGGAGACTGGCGCTGGCGACAGTGTATCGCGAGATTAGCCCATCAGTTCCTCAATCAAGCGGTTGCTGTTGGAAAGCCGGTCCGAGAGGACGCGTGTGATCAGCACCTGGATCGCCGCGGCGACGTGCGGCTGCGAAATGGTCGTGTGGTCCGAACTGAAGAGCGAGGTGAGGACGACGACGACGATGTTGCTCACCGGCGCGATCCCCAGTCCCGCCGCAAAGTAAACGGCCAGTTCATCCTGGAAAATCAGGCTGGAATAGGACGGGCTCACGCTGCCCATGATCAGCCACATGATGATGCTGGCCGCCACGCTGCGCGCGAGGATCGTCGGCCGCAGCGCATGTCTCAGGGCCTTGCGTAAACCTGGTGGCGGGGCGGCGAGAGACGGAGCGCTTAACATTTTCCGAATGAGGCCTCGGCAATTCCAATGGAATTGGAGCAATGGTTTCCGAACATTAGCGACAGCTTCTGGCGGAGGGATTATCTGACATTTCAGACATGTTAACTATTTTACAAAACACAGACGGCCAGGCCGGAGACAAGGTACAGGTCTGCAGACGCGGGTTTTACCCTTGGTAGCCGTTGGGGTGCCGGCGGCGCCAGTTCCAGGCGCTGGCGATCATCGGCTGCAGGGCCGTGTGCTGCGGCGTCCACCCCAGCCAGTCGCGCAGGGCCTTGTTGTCGGCCACCAGCACGGCGGGGTCGCCGGCGCGGCGCGGCCCGATGCGGGCCGGAATTGGGTGACTAGTGACCTCGCGGGCGCATTCCAGCACCTCAAGGACGGAGTAGCCGTGGCCGCTGCCGAGGTTGCAGGCGCGCAGTTCGCCCTCTTCCAGGGCGTCCAGCGCGAGGATGTGGGCCGCGGCGAGGTCCATCACGTGGATGTAGTCGCGGACGCAGCTGCCGTCGGGCGTGGGGTAGTCGTTGCCGAAGACAGTGATCGCCTCGCGCTGTCCCAGCGCCACCTGCAGCACCAGCGGGATGAGGTGCGTCTCCGGCCGGTGGTCCTCGCCGATGTGACCCTTCGGATGCGCGCCGGCCGCGTTGAAGTAGCGCAGGCTGCAGCCCGCCATGCCCCCCAGGCGGTTCATCCAGGCGAGCATGCGCTCGATCATGAGCTTGCCCTCGCCGTAGGGGCTGCCGGGCTGCACCGGCTCGTCCTCGCCGATGGGCAGGCGTTGCGGCTCGTCATAGAGGTTGGCGGTGGAGGAGAGGATGAAGCGCGGCACCCCGTGCTCCGCGGCGGCCTGCAGCAGGTTACCGCCGGCCAGCACGTTGTCGCGCAGGTAGCGCCAGGGCCGCTCCATGCTCTCGTTGACCAGGGTGTAGGCGGCGAAGTGCAGGATGCCGTCGTAGCGCTGGCCTTCAAAGAGCGCTCGCAGGGTGTCGGCCTGCAGCAGGTCGCCATGGACGAAGCGCGCCTGCGGATGCACCGCCTGGCGGTGGCCGTTGACGAGGTTGTCGCAGACGACGACCTCGTCGCCGCGCGCGACGAGCAGATCGGTCACGTGGCTGCCGATGTAGCCTGCGCCGCCGGTCACCAGCAGCTTCATGGGCGGGACTCCGGATCTGTGGCTGTGCGGGTCAGAGGGGAGAGTTTACATCAGGATGGAGATGAGCAGAGCCCTGCGTTTGGGAGAAGGCGATTTCGACTTAATCCACGAGTTTCCAAAAGGATGCTGTTTCAATTTTGATTTTGTTGCGATCTAGATTGCCGTCCTCTATTCCCTGCAGGATCATTTGCGTGACGATTTCCCGTTGAAATCTGTTACTTTCACCCTTTTTCTTGAACACGAGAGCAAGGTGTACCAACTTTGCAACACTTAACTCTACTAGGTTCACGTGAGCCGAGTTCACTTCTTCATCTGGAGTGTCTCCAGGAGTTGATTCTTGTTTGATATTCAAGACGGCCAATTCATTTGCATCAATAAGGACGAAATCAAAATTGGCCAGACTCTTGACGTTTGCGGCCAACGCAGTAGCGATGCGGTTCAAGTTAGATCGCTGTTCATTGACCATGAATACTGACAACTCATTTCTTTGGGTGCGAAGGTCCCCAAGCGCGTCAGCCTGCAAACCGAGTTCGGGTGTCCAACCGGATCGTGGGTCAGGGTACCATTTTGACTGCCGTATTTTCCGCATTACAAACGCCACTTGGCGTCATGCCTTGGAGTTAGTTTCGTGCAACTGTTCCAAGACTGCACACATGTCTCGTCTTAGTTCAGGGATTAACTCTCGGCAAATGGCTTGTTCAACAAATGGTATAGCTCTTGGGTCATTCATGGCTGCAATGCCTAGAATCGCGCCATCTCGAATTCTTGCGGATGAGCCGAACAGGCAATGCTCAAGCAACCTGCGTCTTGGAATTCGTGTTGACACGTCCTCAGAATAACCGACATGCCTCAGTGCTTCTCCAGCAACCTCAGCGTTGACGCGCTCCGGTATCAGCAATTCTGACAAGATATCAATTGCCAGTCTGTTGTAATTCTCCATGAATTTGACAAGTCGGCGGGAAAAGACGGAATCCATCCCGTCTTCGAATATTTCTTCCTTGGCAGCAGTAAAGATCCGCTGCAATTCCTCAGTTAGTGATTCCGGTCTCTCGGTATCTGCAGTCGAATTTGCCGATCTGTCTACGGTAGTCAGCACCCAACGGGATGGTGATAAATCCAGGATTTCCAGATGATAAGATTGCTTTCCATGATAAGAGGTATCTCCCTTGCCTGAACTTTCCTTCTCGGTTTCGGCAGTGGTAGGAGAAGCGGGGCGAAAGTTGCCGACAATTACTTTGTGATCCGTGACTTGATTAGGGTCCTCATTTGAACGAGGTTCGTCCGTTGGGGATGTGGACTCCCGAGTTAGCATTTCAGCAACGGCCAAGCTCATGGAATGTCGCCCTTCTCAGCAATTTCAATTCCAAGTTCAACAAGCTCTCCAAATACCTTTGGCAAGCAGCCTTTGTCAAATTCCCCCTCGAATTCCGGGATCGTGTTTATGTCTATCTCAAGATGAACAAGACTATTAGGTGCCGCAGAAGCGAAATCTACTCTCCCATCAGGGTGATGAACCATGAGTTGCTGTTGAGCCAATGACCATTTCATCACCCTGTTTATGACCAAGTCTTCAATATCAAGTGTTGATTCACGTCTCCTGTTCAGCTGATAAAGAAAACTGGAAGAAGGAGGCGGATTGAATGAAATTGCAGAAATGTAATCTGAAAGACGAACAAATCCCTCTTCCTGATTTCGTACAGGTTGAATCAATATGGCACCAAACGCCATCCGAATAGGATTTGAAAACGCATCAAGATCGAACCATTTGTCCATCAAAGAGCGGAATTCCCTACTCCTGGTTCGAAAGTCACCAATGGATACACGAACCGTTTCTTGTTGACGATCCTCCATTCGGTAGACCCAAGTTACATTTACAGGGCTAATCTTTAACTCAAGTATGCCTGGTCCGAATTTGCCAGATTCTAGAAATTCGCCGCTCTGAGGATTCATTGTTTGTTGCTCAGAGACTTCACCTACCACACTTCTCCACCAATCTGTGGCAGTCAATTCTGAACCGGGCCTAGGAAAGGCAGTCATGCGCAAAGAGACTGCATCCCATTGAAACTGCGACAGGTCATTTCCCATTGATGCTGGAGACTCCATATGTTCCCCAAGTATCCGGATCACTTTGGCGTAAATAATAACTCAATATGCTTTGAACTCCGTCCATGCTAATGGCCCGGTAATTTATCGGGCCCAAACTCGTGTCGCCACCCCTTTACCGCCGCACACACAAATCGATTATGGAAACAGTCATGGAAGAAAGAGATCGGCAGCGGAACGCCTCCTGTTGCCAGCGGAATCAATCTTTGGCGAGGGAATATTCTGTCATTGAATTGTGAAACTTGGCTACACTAATTTGGTGACCCGAAACTGCACAGCAGAGATCACCAGGACCAGTAGGATGCCAACCATGCCAGGGAGCCAGTGCCCCAGGCTGACGAGCCAGAAGCCGACCAACAGGATGGTCAGCACAATGGCTGTGCCGGCAAGAAACCCCAGTGTGTATGGCTGCTTGAAGAACGGGCGCTGTGCAGCCAGTTCCCCGGTTTGCTGGTGCAGACTGTTTTCGGCCATCGAAAGTATCTGTTCGGCGCTTCCCGGCCATTCGCGATCATAGTGGGCAAGAATTTCAGGATCCGGCAATGAACCGGCGAGGGGCTCTGCACGACGTGGAAGTGTTGCATCGGGGTTCGTCTTGCGGATGTCGGCGCCATACTCGTTCATGGCGTCGGCAAGCGCTTCGCCCACAACTACCCATGTTGGTCGCGAGAACCGGTTCGTCAGGAGTTGAAACCTGTTCCTGTAACGACTCAGACCGAAAGCGCTGGCCAGTCCATGGCCGAATTCCGGCCACCTGTTGTTTGCATGCTCTAACATTAGTTGCTCCGTGGTCGCCACATTGGCCCGCTACCCCTTCACCGCGCCGAAAGTCAGGCCGCGGATGAAGTAGCGCTGGAAGAAGAGGAAGATCAGCAGCGTCGGCAGGCTGGCGATCACCGAGAGCGCGCCCTGCAAGCCCCAGGCCTTGTCGTAGGGCCCCTTGAGCAGCACGATGCCCGCCATGATGGTCCTGGCCGCGTCGTTCTTGATCAGGATGAAGGGCCAGAGGAAGTCGTTCCAGATCCAGGTGAACTGCAGCGTCGCCAGCACGGCCAGCGCCGGCAGCATCAGCGGCACCATCACGCGCAGCAGGATCTGCCCCTCGTTGGCGCCGTCGATGATGGCGGCCTCGCGCAATGCTGCCGGGATGGTCGAGAAGAAGTTGCGCAGGAGCATGGTGGTGATCGGCAGGCCGAAGGCCACGTGCACCACGATGAGCACCAGAATCGTGTCGTTAATGGGCGTGCGGCTGAAGAGCTGTTGCAGCGGGATGATCACGATCTGCGGCGGGAAGAAGAGGCCCGCCACCACGATCAGGTAAAGGACCTCGCTGCCGCGGAAGGCCAGGCGGCTGAAGACGTAGCCCGTCAGCACGCCGAAGGCGATTGAGACGGCCGTCGCCGTGACCGTGACGATCACCGAGTTGAGCAGGTAGTTGGGCACGTTGGTGCCGCCGAGGGCGCGTTCGTAGTTCTCCAGCGTGATTTCGTCCGGAATGCGCCACAGGCCGTGGCGCGAGATTTCGCGGTCGCGCTGGACCGAGCTGAGCAGCACGCCGAAGGTCGGTACCGAGTAAACGACGACCAGCGCGATGAGCGCGGCGTAGAGCGCGCGACGGCTCCAGTTTTGGGCGCGCTCGCGCTCTGTTAGGGAGACAGCGGAGCGCGCAAGCTCAGTCATAGAGGTGTTCCAGACGGCGCACGCGACGGAAGTAGAAGACGATGATGATGGCGGCGATGGCGAAGAGCACCATCGAGACCGCGCTGCCGTAGCCGGCGCGCAGCGACTTGAACGTCTCGCGGTACATCTGCACGGCCAGCGTGGAGGAGCCCGAACCTCCCTCGTTGAGCACCCAGACGAGGTCGAAGCTGCGCAACGAGTTGATCACAGCCAGCGCGATGACGACCACGCTGGAGGGCAACAACAAAGGGATCACGATGCGCCGCAGCGACTGCCGGTAGTTGGCGCCGTCGATCTGCGCCGCCTCCAGCATTTCACCGGGCAGGGAGGTCAACCCCGCGAGGAAGATCACCATCGACAGGCCCACCTGTTGCCAGGACCAGGCGAAGATGATGGCGCCCAGCGCCAGACCGCGCGTACTGAGCCAGAAGACTTTCCACTTCTCCACCCCGATGGTCTTGAGCAGGGTGTTAAGCAGGCCCCAGTCCGGTTGATACATCCACTGCCAGGTCTGGGCGATGACGATCATCGAGATGGTGATGGGCAGGTAGAAGAGCGACTTGAAGACGTTGGCGCCGCGCACCCTGCCGTGCAGCAGCAGCGCCAGAATCAACCCGCCGCCGGTGGGCAGAATCAGCGCCGCCACCATCCAGATCAGCGTGTTCTTCAGGGATGTATGGAAGTAATCGTCGCCCGTCAGGCGTTCGTAGTTGACCAGGCCGGCGAATTCCGGCGAGGCGAAGGCGCTGAAGGTGTAGTTCGTCAGGCTGAGCCAGGCGGTGGCCAGCAGCGGGCCGATGACCACCACGAAGTAGACGCTGAGCGGGACGACGAGAAAGGCGAAGGTCCAGAGTCGTTGGGAAGCCTTGAGCGAAAGCTTCATGGGGCTATCCTGTCGTAACGCAGCTTTGCGGCCGCGTCCTGGCCACCGGAAAAAGTTCAGGCGGGACACAGACTGCATGCCCCGCCTGGAGTGGCGCTCGTGTGAACGAACGCAAAATCGATAACCTGCTCCTACTGCATGAAGCCTTCTTCAGCGCAGGCCTGGGTCGTCGCCAGGGTACCGGCAATGTCGCTGGAGTCGTCCATGAAGGCCGAGAACATGTCGAGGCCGCACTCCGCCACGGGCGGGGTGGTGGCCAGGTCGTAGTTGAAGGCGTAGACGGCGGCGTTGGCGATGCTGGCGCCCGCCTTGGCCGCAACCACGTCATAGGCCATCGGATCGACGTTGACGTTCGGCGAGATGGAACCGTAGCTGGTGTTCCACAGGGTCTGCGTATCGACGTCGTTGACGAGGTACTCGAGCAGCGCGCCGGCGCTTGCCGCGTCCGCGCCCGCCGTCATCACCCAGCCGTCAATCGGGCCGACGCCGGCCTGCGGCACCATGTCGATCTCGGGGAAGTCGAAGAAGTCGTAGTCTTCACCGGGGACGAGTTCCTGGCCCTTCCAGTAGCCGCCGATCCAGGTGCCCATCAGGGTGACGGCCGCCTGGCCGTTGGCGACCTGGTCCGCCGCGTCGACCCAGTCGTAGGCGTTGGCGCCGTCGACGAAGTAACCGGCGTCGATCAGTTCCTGCCACATCTCCATGGCGCGCACGACTTCGGCGTCCTCGTAGGAGGCGTCGCCGGCCATCAGCGCGGCGCGATAGTCCGGCCCGGCGGTGCGCAGCAGCAGGTAGTCAAACCAGAACTGGCCCGGCCAGCGGAACTTGGAGCCGAGCGCGATGGGGTCGATGCCCTGCATCTCGAATTCGGCGAAGGCGTCCATCAGGCCGTCCCAGGTGTCGGGCACCTCGATGCCGGCCCCGGCCCAGACCTTCGGGTTGTAGAAGAAGGCGGCGTAGTGGATGTTGAAGGGCACCAGGTAGCGCTCGCCGTTGTAGAGCGTGGCGGCGTCGGCCACGCCGGCCGGCACCACGTCATCCAGACCGGCGGCGTCCCACATGGCATCGATGGGCTGCAGGGCGCCGGCGTCGACCACGAACTGGACGCGCGCGCCGGCCCAGTAGGAGAAGGCATCCGGCAGCACGCCGCTGGCGACGCCCGCGAGGATGCCGGCCTTGAAGTCCTCATGGCCGATCGGGCTGTCCACCACGCCGATGCCGGTGGCCTCGGTGAAGTTGGCCATCACGGTATTGAGGTTTTCCTGATTCAGTTCGCCGGAGAAGTAGTGCGAGATGTTGACCTCCTCCTGGGCGACGACGGAGGCGACCGCGCCGAAGGTCAGCAGCGGCACCAGCAACAGAACAAGAGCACGGTGCAAACGGGTCATGTCCATATTCCTTTCGCAACCATCTGTTAATTTGGCCAGGGACCCACGCTCGCCCGTGGCGGCGCGGCCCTCGACCGCTACGATTGCACAGGATACAACCCGGTTTATCAATTGTCAAGCAATCCACCGGATTTGTTTCTTTTGTTGACGTATTCCAACCCTGATTGTACAATCCCCAACAAACGCTAACCTGGAGAAAAGTCGTTATGGCCGAAATCCAGTCCCTCGCCAGAGGTCTGCGCGCCCTTGATATTCTTGAGGCGGAGACGGACGGCATGGGTGTGACGGGGCTCGCGCGGCGCATCGACATCGACAAAAGCACCGCCTCGCGCATCATGAAGACCTTGGCCATTTATGGCTACGTGGAGCAGTCCAGCGAGACGCGTCGCTACACCCTGGGCCCGCGTCTGGTGCGCCTGGGCCAGAGCCTGCTCAACCGTACGCCGCTGCGCGACCAGGCGCGGCCCTACCTGCGCGAACTGGTGGCGCAGACCCAGGAATGCGCGCACGTCGCCGTGCGCGCCAACGACCAGGTGCTCTATCTGGACCAGGTCGAGGCGGCCGCCTCCCTGCGCGTCTCCACCGGCGTGGGAACGCTGGCGCCGCTGCACTGCACGGCCCTGGGCAAGGTCCTGCTGGCCTTCGGTGACAGTCGCCTGCCGGAGCAAATGGAGCGCTACACGCCGCGTACCATCACCGACGCCGACACCCTGCGCATGCACCTTGAGCAGGCGCGGCGCCAGGGCTACGCCATCGACGACGAGGAATTCAGCTACGACGTGCGCTGCGTGGCCGTGCCGCTCTATGGTCTCGAAGGCGAACTGGTCGGCGCGATCGGCATCTCCGGTCCCGGCGCCAGACTGGCCCTGTCGCGCATTCACGATCTGGCCCAGGTGGTGCAGCGTATCGGCCAGACGCTGAGCGACCGTCTTTCCTACCGGCACGAGGAGTATGAGGCCAGCGGGGAGGACGCGTGAGCGAGCTGCGGGTTGGCTTCATCGGCACCGGGCGCATCTCCGACCTGCACGCGCTGGAATATCTGCAGAACCCGCGGGCGCGCATCGTGGCCGTCTGCGACACGGTGCCGGAGCTGGCGCGTGAGCGCGCCGCCGCCTGGGGCGTGGAAGCGGCGCAGATCTACAGCGACCACCGCGAAATGCTGGCGCGCGCCGAACTCGACCTGGTCGAGATTCTCGTGCCCCATCACCTGCACTGCGCGGTCATGCTGGACGCCGCCGCGGCCGGAGTGAACATCTCGCTGCAGAAGCCCATGGCGCTCAACATGGAAGACGCCGACGCCATGAACCGCGCCGCCCAGGAGGCGGACATCGTCTTCAAGGTCTTCGAGAATTTCGTCTTCTACCCGCCGGTGATGCGCGCGAAGGCGCTCATCGACGCCGGGGAGATCGGCGACCCGCTCACCATCCGCATCAAGAGCAACTCGGCCACCAGCCCGGATTCCTGGCCCATCCCGCGGGCGGCGGAGGCCTGGCGCTTCACCCCCGAGCAGTGCGGCGGCGGGCCGCTGGTCTTCGATGACGGCCACCACAAGTTCGCCCTCGGCTGGCATTTTATGGGCCAGGCGCAGGCCGTGCACGCCTGGATCGACGAGACCGAGCGCGAACCCGGCAACATCCTGGACGCGCCCGCCATCATTTCCTGGAAGTTCCCCGGCGGCCGCTACGGCTCGCTCGAGGTGGTGTATTCGCGTGACATGGAAATCTGGTCGCCCTACTACGCTCAGGACGACCGCGTCGAGATCACCGGCACGCGCGGCGTCATTGAGGTCACGCGCGGCCACGGCAAGCTCTTCGACCGGCCGCCAGTCATCCTCTACCGTGACCGCCAGGTGCGCAGCTTTTCGGACATGCCCGTCGGCTGGGAGCAGAGTTTCATCCTCTCGACGCGCCATTTCATCGACGCGCTGCACGCGGGCGATCCGCCCGTGCTGACCGGCGCCGAGGGCAGCGAGGTGCTGCGCTTCGCCCTGGCCGCGCAGCAATCGGCGCGCGAGGGTCGGACGGTCGAACTGTCCCCGTCGGGCTGAACGCGCCGCTCCTGTCTGACTCCCCCTCTCCCTGAGGGAAGGGCTCCCGCGACTGTACGGGCGATTTATCAAATCGCCCGCCGCAACCTGCGCAACAGTGGCCGGGGCGGGCGCGGGCGACATGATATGTCGCCCGTACATCGTCTGCAGCAGGGGCGATTTATCAATTCGCCCACCCCCACTCGCCACTCCCCGTCGGCAGACAAGGACGCGACAATGCAGACGCGCGTGCTACAATCCAGCGACTCGAACAGCCTGTATTGCTGGAGATGACCATGCCCTGCAAAATGCTGATTGACGGAGACTGGGTTGACGCCCTGGACGGCCGGACCTTCCCGGTGGACAACCCGGCTACCGGCGAGGTCGTCATGGAAGTGCCCTTCGGCAGCGCCGCGGACGTGGCGCCGGCCATCGCTGCCGCGCGCCGCGCCCTGCCGGAATGGCGTGAGGCCAGTGCCTGGGAACGTGGAGCCGTACTGCGCCGCACGGGTGAACTGATCCGCGAGCGCGTGGACGAACTGGCGCGGGCCATGACGCAGGAATGCGGCAAGCCCCTGGTCGAGGCGCAGGGCGAGTGGGGCTCCGCCGCCGACGTCTTCGACTGGTTCGCCGAGGAAGGCAAGCGCGCCTACGGCCGTCTGATTCCCTCCCACGTGGCCAACAAGCGCATGATGACCATCGTGCGGCCCGTCGGCGTGGCGGCCGCCATCACCGCCTGGAACTTCCCTGGCATCCTGCCCTCGCGCAAGTGGGCCGCCGGTCTGGCCGCCGGCTGTACCGTGGTCGGTCGCCCCAGCGAACTGACGCCGCTCAGTTCCATGCTGCTGGCCGGCCTGCTGGTTGAGGCCGGCCTGCCGCCGGGCGTGCTCAACCTCGTCAACGGCGACCCGGCCGGCATGGGCGAGGCCTTCACCGACAGCCCCGAGGTCGACAAGATCAGTTTCACCGGCTCGCAGCGGGTGGGGCGCATCCTGATGCGCAACGCCGCGCCGCACTTCAAGCGCCTCTCGCTGGAACTGGGCGGCAGCGCGCCGGTGATCGTCTTCGCCGACAGCGACATCGAACAGGCCGCCGAGATCTCCGTCACGGCCAAGTTCCGTAACAACGGCCAGGTCTGCATTTCGCCCTCGCGTTTCTACGTCGAGCAGCCCGCCTACGAGGACTTCCTCGAGGCCAGCAAGGCCGCCGCCGAGCGACTGGTCCTCGGCAACGGCCTGGATGAAGGCGTCACCGTCGGCCCCATGGTCACCGAGGCCGGCCGCGACAAGGTCGAGGACTTTGTCGGGGACGCCCTGCAGCGCGGCGCGAAAGTGGTCACCGGTGCCTGCCGGCCGGAAGGGATGGACGATGGCTGGTTCTACAAGCCGACGATTCTGACCGACATTACCGACGACATGCGTCTGAGTTGTGACGAAGTCTTCGGACCGGTGATGGCCGTGTCCTCCTACCGCTCGCTGGACGACGCGCTCGCCCAGGCCAACGGCACGCCCTACGGCCTGGCGGGTTACGCGATCACGCGCGACGTCGGCAACATGGTGCGCGTCGCCGAGGAACTGGAGTTTGGCATCGTCGGCGTCAACGATCTGGTGCCGGCGGTGGCGCAGGCGCCCTTCGGCGGCATGAAGCAGAGCGGCTTCGGTCGCGAGGGCGGTCAGGAAGGCTTGCAGGAGTACCTGGAAACGCGCTTCGTCTCGCTGTCCTTCTGAGGCGGCCATGGCGGAGAAGCGGCCGCCGGGTCTCGCCGGCGGACTGACAGAATACGGCGACCGCGAGTTCGCCCTCTATCTGCGACGGTCCTTCGCCGGCGCGATGGGCCATACGCCGCAGAGCCTGGGCAAGCCCGTCGTCGGCGTGCTCAACACCTGGAGCGAACTGAACAACTGCCATCGCGGCCTGCGCGAACTGGCCGAGGCGGTCAAACGCGGGGTGTGGCAGGCCGGCGGTCTGCCGCTGGAATTCCCGGTCATCTCTCTCGGCGAGATCTTTCTCAGCCCGACCAGCATGTTCCTGCGCAACCTGATGGCGCTCGACGTGGAGGCCATGCTGCGCGCCCAGCCCCTGGACGCGGTCGTGCTCATGGGCGGCTGCGACAAGACCCTGCCGGCCCTGCTGATGGGCGCCGCCAGCGCGGATATCCCGGCCATCGTGCTGGCCGCCGGACCCATGCTCACCGGCAGCCACGAGGGCGAACGCATCGGCGCCTGCACCGATTGCCGCCGCTTCTGGGCGGCCTACCGTCGCGGCGACCTGGAGCGCGCGACCATCGACAGGCTCGAAGGGCAGCTGGCGCCGACCGCCGGCACCTGCGGCGTGATGGGCACGGCCAGCACCATGGCCTGCCTCAGCGAGGCCATGGGCATGATGCTGCCGGGCGGGGCGGCCATCCCCGCCGTGCACGCCGACCGCCTGCGCCACGGCGAGCGCAGCGGCATCCAGGCCGTGGCCCTCGCCCACAAACGCCTGAAACCCTCGCAGATCATGACGGAAGCGGCCTTCGACAATGCCCTGCGCGTACTGCAGGCCATCGGCGGCTCGACCAACGCCGTCATTCACCTGACCGCCATCGCCGGCCGGCTCGGCATTGTACTGGGGCTGGAGCGACTGGACGCCATGGCTGACAGCACGCCGGTGCTGGTGGGCCTGAAGCCCTCGGGTGCGGCGTATATGGAAGACTTTCACCGCGCCGGCGGGCTGCCGGTCGTGCTGCAGGCCCTGCGCGGTCAACTGCATGGGGACTGCCTGACCGTGACCGGCGCGACCCTCGGCGAGCAACTGGCGGGGCCCTTTGAATGGCCGGACTGGCAGGACGTGATCCGCCCGCCGGACGATCCCCTGCAGGAGCAGGGCGCGCTAATCGCCCTGCACGGCAGCCTCGCGCCCGACGGCAGTGTGCTCAAACGCTCAGCGGCCAGTCCCGCGCTCTTGCAGAGCGAGGCGCGCGCCGTCGTCTTTTCCTCGCTGGGCGATCTGGCCGCGCGCATCGACGACGCGGCGCTGGACGTGCGCCTGGACGACTGCCTGCTGCTGCAGAACGCCGGTCCCCTGGGTGGGCCGGGCATGCCCGAGGCCGGCTATCTGCCGATCCCGCGCAAGCTGGCCGGCCAGCGCGACATGCTGCGCATTTCCGATGCCCGCATGAGCGGCACGGCCTTCGGCACCATCGTGTTGCACGTGTCGCCGGAGGCGGCAGTCGGCGGCCCCCTGGGCCTGGTGCGCAATGGCGACCGCCTGCGCCTGGATGCGCAACGACGGCGCCTGGACCTTCTGGTCGACGAGCGCGAACTTCTGCGCCGCGGCGAAGAGGCGCGCCATGCTGCGCCGGCCACGCCCCCTGCCTCCCGCGGCTACGAGCGTCTCTACCGCGAGTCGGTGCAGCAGGCGCAGCTCGGCGTCGACTTCGACTTCCTGCGCCACGAGAGTCTGCAGGGGGCATACTAGGTTAATTCAGCAACACAAAACCTCATCATTGCTATACTCTCCCAATGAATTGCAATTTCGTTGCAATTTGTAGTGATTGGAGAGAGAAATTAACAGACGCAACTTTCCTGATGAAAGCTTTGGTCTTGGTCCGCGATTAAAACATTTGGCTGAAATGCCGGTCTGGCTTCCTGTCCGAAATAAGGCTCCAACAGGTGGTTACAACCACGCGAAACCACATGCGACTAACATGGCGCACGCACCAAGACGCAGCTTGGTTGGCTGGCTTTCTCGGCAAGATCATTCAATTGCAATTTCCTTGAACAAACGAGCTGATCTGGCAAACGACCCAACTTATTCCCGGCTTGCGATATTCGACATAGACAACACAGCAGATGGGATAAACCCAAAGGACATTTTTTCGTTTGGTTTGGATGGACAACCAAATGGCTTTCGCAAACCGGTCCATCCAGCTATCCCTCTATTGCGGGAGTTTGGCGCGTTGTTTGAACGAAGTGTTTCTGGGGGAGCACTTCACGCCTTTGTACTTATGCCTCAGCGGGGCACTGGCAAGCGAAATCTGAGAAAAGATGATATTAGAACGGAGATTTTCTCAGCTGGTGGCCCACCTGTCATGGTGATTGTTACTGCAGACTGGATTCTCGTGGATGGTGCAAAAACTGACATTCCTGAACTTACCCACGAGCAATGGAACGCGATCTTGCAGGCGTGTTCCGACTTCCCTCGATCGAAACTCAGGTCTTCGAACAGTCTAGGACACCATTCTTGGGAGGATGACAAAAAGGATGAAGACAGATCACCCGCTCCTCTGTGGCGGCATCGGCTGGCTGTCAAGGCACTTGCAAAGTTACCTCAGCCACATGAAGGCGAAAGACATAGTGTACTGATCAGTCGTGCCGGCAAATTTTCCCGTTTAGGGGTGGCCCGTGCTCTTTTTTATTCGTCTCAAGTATTGCCCTTGGTTGGAACTGGAAGTCCCGGAAACGAATTCGATAAGAATGAAGCATTGAATGTCATGGCAGCCTATGACAAATGGTTCATTGAACCAGCACAGCATGACTTTATGCCCAACAACAGAGTTTCAGTTGATTTTCGTGACAGGTTTCGCGAGCCAGTGCTCAGAATGTTAGTCAACGTAGCACGCGAGAAGGCATTTATTACTTACAAGGAACTGGCATTGGCAGTGGGGATGCAGTCAAATCCAGTCCCACCTGAGTTAGGTTACCTGCTGTCAGAAATCAACATCGACTTGGCTCAGAAAGATTTGCCAATGTTGAGTTCAGTAGTCGTACTAGCAAAAGGGAAACTGCCTGGCGAGGGTTACTTCCGCAATGCATGGTATCTTCTGCGCATCCCTTGGGAAGCAACAGAAACAGAACAAGAATATTTCTGGAGTCAGGAGCGGCAACGCGTTTACGAATCTTGGCAAGGATTTCTTGAAGTCAAGAAAGGCGAAAACAAAGAGAATTCGGAGCACATTGCGCCTGAAATGCCATCGGACCGCTCTGGGCCAAAGGCACCGAAGATACATTTACCCACTCCTTTACCAGTTGTACAAGCCTTGAGAAAAATTCTTCAGGGCAAAGGGCCATATGCTGTAGGGGAGAGTGGAAAAAGCAAAAAGCTTCTTGAGATGCCTGCGGACCAGTATTCTGAGCTAATGGCGCATTTCAATGAAGAACAAGCGACCGCAATACACAGAATGGAAATTGAGGTTGGCAAATTTCTCCGGGCTGGCGAAACCAAACTTGTCATTCCCGCAAGAGAGTCTTTGTCAGAAAGGGACCAAGAGATTTTCTCTGCACTTTATTCGAGCTTCAACAGATTCAGAACGGGTAAAGAGGCAACTTTCATACCAAGAATGCCCGAAGACTTGGCTCAAGAAACTATAGAATATCAACCCAAAGAAGAACCTGAGGATGTCAGTAGTGAGACAAATGAGAATGCCGTTGTCGACGGATCACAACAGCAAGTCGAGGAACGTCACCTCTTGATGCAGGAAATTCAAAAACACGTCACGATCATTGGACGCTTGGAGAATGAACTACAGGCAGAGCGAGTGGCACGCAAGAGTCTTGAACAGAGACTATTTTCCGAGCTTGATCGCCACCGCATTAGCGATTTGCCGAAGGGGAATGAAAGCAACGCCAGCGAAGATATCCAACGTGATCTCCGAAGAGAATCACAGTCTCGCAAACTTCTGGAGCAAACTGTCCACGAAGAAAAAAGGACACGCAGAAGACTGGAACGCGCAATTTGGGATGAAATCTCTGTGCGCAAACGAATGGACAGACTAATCATTGGATTTGGCCTGGTGCTTGTTTTCTTTGCCGTTGCCTCTTTGTTTGAACCGACACTTTCGGGGCGTGTCAAGGATGCGATTCATTCGCTACTATCATGATTCGCTCCAAGTGACTTATTCACGACTGCCAACCCCTTGAACACACAATGCCTTCGCGAAACGTAATTCAGAATCCGTCGACTCTTCCTGCAACTTGTGGTTATGAGCAGTGTGAACCAAAGCTAGTCTGAATGCATTTCCTGTGCTGGCGACAGCGGGCGCTGATGCGAAAAGGTAGTGCCCTTCGTCCTGACTATTCAGCCAGTCCATCGCCGCCCAGGGCCGCGCGCGCAAGGGAGTTGCGCTGATGTATCCCAAAATCAATACCACACGGGGAACGCTCAATGACAGGCGGAACGTCACCTGGGAATACAGCGACTTCCAGGACGTTCTGGACATCTTTCTGGAACCTGACGCGCGCAACCTCGTTTATGAGGAAATCGAGGGGCAGCAGGGTATCTCCCGGGCCTGCGACGTCCCTGCCACCCGCCTGGCCGGCATCAGCGCCGAGGGCGTCAGCCGGCGCCTGAATGCCGACAGGCCCACGGACGCGCAGTTGACCGCCCTCGCCGAACGTCTCGTCGCACAGTTTGCGCCCGGCACTTGAGCAAAACGGAACCAGGCAAATTGCGGCGCCATGAGGTAGCGTTGACGGCATGATTCTGCTGCTCGTCCTGCTGGTGTTTCTGGGGCTTTTCACCGCCACGGAAGAACAGGCCGGCGTACCCGCCCCCATTACGCCGACGCCGACCGCCGTCGTCGGTGAGGAGGCGCGCGTCCTGCGCGTCATCGATGGCGACACCATCACGGTGGCACTTGGCAGACGAACTCACAACGTGCGCTACATCGGCATCAACACGCCGGAGCGCGACGAGCCCTGTTCGAATACGGCGACGGCCGCCAATCGACGCCTCGTCGGGGGCCGCAAGGTAACGCTCGTGCGCGGCGCCGAAGAAACCGACCGCTACGGACGCCTGCTGCGCTACATCTACGCGGACGGCATTTTCGTCAACGAGGCCCTGGTGCGCGACGGTTTCGCCGAAAACTTCGTCTGGGAGCCGAACACCCGCTTCGCAGACCATTTCCGCGCGCTGGAGGCGGAAGCGCAGGCAGAGGGGCGCGGCTGCCATCCCTCCGGCGTGTTCGACGATGGCGACAGCGAGCGCTGATGCGATAAGGTAACGTCCTTCGTCCTGAATACAGTGCCAGTCCAACGCCGCCCGCATGACCGACTTCTGGCAACGCCTCGCCGCCGCTCCGCCCGGAATTCCCCAGCCGCTGGCTGTGGACCCGGACGGTTTTCTTGTCTATTTGTCGCGAAGAAGATGGGAAGGTCATATCCTCCCCGGACACGAACATATTCGTTTCATTCAGGACCTGGTGGTTCCCGCAATAACCGATCCTGATGATCGTGAGTTTGAAGATCCGGTGGGTCAGATCATTCGTTACTATCACAGAATTCCGCGGGGCCGTCACAGTCTCTTTCCGGATCACTGGATGAAGGTCGTGGTAAAATACCGTCATCCAGCCGTCACAGGATACAAGCGGACCGGCCTGGTCAGCACTGCGTATCCAGATCGCAGAAGGGGGAGACGCTGATGTCAACGCAACCAGTCCTCCGCAACGACCCGTTGATTTTTGAATATGATGCCGGCGAGGACGTTCTGCACATATTTATGGATGGCAGTAGAGACAATTCCGGCTTTGTCACCTTTGTCAGTCTCATCGAACAGCCTGAGGTTTTCCTGCGGGTCAACCAATGGAACAGTGGAATCCAGGGCATTTCCGTCAAGCCGGCTTCAGCGCGGCTCGGCACAACAACGCCAACACAGGACGCCATGCGACAACTGGCCGACCAGCTCGTCCTGCAGTACGGGCGGATGGAACACGAAGAGATTTCACGTCACCAGTACAAGGCATCGCACAAACTTGACGGTTACCCCGGCGTCACCTGGAGCTACGAACCCTTCTCGGAGTCCCTGTACGTCGATCTCGAAGACGACGTATCGGGGAGCGACAACGTCGGCGTAGAGGATTATCCGCATCTTCATTTGCGACTTGCCCACGACGACGAGCGCATCGTCGGTATGTTCATGGTCCTTGTCGGCAACTATCTGGGCACGGAAATGCCCACCCGCGGGCAGTTGTGCGCCCTGGCGCGGGAACTCATCGCCAGGTACGCGCCGCAGGCCTGAACCATACGCGCCGGGGACGCGCAAGCCACGCCCCCGGCGCATGATTTCACCGGCCAGCCAGTTCAGACCGTGATGTTGGTCAGGGCGCTGGCCACTTCGTTGTCCCGGCTGACGAAGGCCAGGCGCACCGTGGCCGTCAACTGGTAACTGTCGTAGTAGGGCAGGTAGTCGAGGCTGACCGCGATGCGACGGCGGTAGCCCACGAACCAGCCAGGCCGCGCCACGCAGAGCGCCGTGCCCTTCGTGTTGTTGCTGGTCGTGGTGGCGTTGACCTTGCCGCCGGCGCCCTCGCTCAGCGGCATCTCCGCGCTGACGATCACCGGCGCGCCGTCCATGAAGCCGATCTGACCGCTGCGCGCCGTGGCCTGCGGCCCGGCCTTGTCCATGGTCAGGAATTCATCCAGACCCAGCAATTTGGCGTAGCTGCCGCTGTCGACGATCCACGCAAGGTCCGCCGGACGGGCCGCGTGACGCGCGGCCAGTTTGAAGCGCGCCGAGCGCAGCAGCGCCAGAGTCGGCGCGCCATTGGCGTTGACGCGGCCGCCGCTGTGGCTCACCAGCGCCAGCTTGCGCAGGCCGTCGAAGGCCTTGTAGCGGCTGTTGCCGTCGGGTGTCTGGCCGTTGCTGTTGACGTTGCCGCTGCTGGCCGTGTCGCCGTTGAGCAGCACGTGGTCGATGCTGTCGGTGATGGCGCGCATGGCCTGCTCGCGGTAGACGGCCAGCACCGGCACGATGGAGTCCTCCACCAGTTCCGCGCTGAAGCCGACGCGCAGCGCCAGCTTCTTCGCGTTCAGTTGCACCTTGCCGCTGCCGATTCTGCTCTCCGGAATGGGGTTGCCGCTGCCGAGCGTCAGATGCGCCTCGTCGCTGGTCTCCGGCACGAAGTAGACGCTTGGGTCCGCGCCTTCAACCGGCAACTCGAAGGGGTTGGAAGGCATCTCGATCGACTGGAAGAGCGGCAGAATGGCGTTCTCCAGGCGCGCCTGTTGCCAGATCTGGCTGCTCCACAGGTCCGGCACCCACTCGTCGCCGAAGCCGGCCTGGGTGCTGTGGCTGAGTTCGTCGGCCTTGACCGCGCTCAGCCCCTCGCGCTGCAGCTTGTGCGCCAGCGCGTTGCCGTAGCGCTCGCTGACGCCGCGGAACTGTTTCGTCGCGCTCAGCAGCATGTAGCCGTGCAGCATGTCCATGGCCCCAGCGAGTCGTAGGGGCTGCTGACCTTCGTCAGTTTCAATGCTTCGTCGGCGCTGGCCAGCGGCAGGCGTTTGCGCGCCGGGGTGGTCGTGCTGTTTTCTGTCATGTTTTCTCCCTGTGTTTCGCTGTCTTCTGTGGTGACGGGTTCGTCGAGCAACGACGGGTCCATGCCCAACGTCTCCCAGGCGCTCTTCAGGGTACGGGCGTCGCTGCGGCGGGGCTGGGCCGGCGTGGGCGTCAGACTGCCCTCGACGATCGGCCAGCGGCGGATCTTGCCGTCATCCGCCACCTCGACCAGATGCGCCAGGCTGCCCGAGGACCAGCCGAGCACGCCTTTCTCGATCAGGCGCTGCACGGCGCGCGCCCAGCGCTGGCGCTGGTCCAGCTGCGCCTCGGCCCACACGCCGGTCTCGTCCGGCGCCAGCGTGTCTATGGCGCCGATCACGGCCGCCTTAAGGGCGCCGTCCAGCCCGTGCTGATAGAGCAGCGGGCGTTGCGGATACCAGCCCAGGCCCAGTTCCGTTTCCGCCGTGAAGTACTCGCCCTGCAGGTCGCGTTCTTCGGGGCTGCCCCAGACCACCAGGTAGCCGCCGATGCGGCCCCTGGCGTCCAGGGCCTTGAGTGTTGTTTGCATGCCTTCTCCCTGTTGGCCCCTGCTGGCAGACATGACGCGCGGACCGGGGCCGTCCGACGCCTGGCTTTCCCCTCGGTCCGTCCACACGCGGCTGGCAGCGATGGTGCAGGGGCGGGGGTCATGCGGGTGTGGGGTCGGCGCCGTCCGACGCCCGCAGGCGCGACCGCGCGTCAGCGACACCGTTGTCTGTGTAGGGGCCCGTCGGCCCGTCCCGGGGGCGCTGCTACCGCTTAAGCCTGGCAGCGTTGTTAAGCACTGTGGGTCACTGGTGTGCTGCATTCGGAGAAGGGGCGGCGAAACGTGAAACAGGCCCCGCTCCCGGGCGGGAACAGGGCCTGAAGGCTTACCTTGAACTGCAGTCGATCAGGTCAGGGCCAGCACGCGGCAGGCCGGCTCACGCGCGTACCTGCTGGTTGCCCTGCAGCCAGGCCAGACTGTAGGCCAGCGCCTCGTCGATCACTTCCGACCGCTCCGCCAGCACGTCGAAGACGTGGTCGCCATCCAGCACCACCAGATCCTCCGCGCCCTGGTGGTAATCGAGGAAGACCTGGCCGGCCTGCGGCATCGGCGTGACGGTGGTGTCCCGCTCACCGACAATGACCAGCAGCGGCCCGTCGTAGCCGGCGATTTCGGCCACCGGGTCTACCAGAAAGATATCCTCGAAAAAGGGGCCCCTGAGCGAGGTCTCCGCGCCCCAGGGCAATTCGATGGTCGTCACCTCGTCACCGGCCGCCGCGCCGGAGAGCAGGGTGTCATAACCCAGCAGGATGCCATAACTCATCACGGGGTTCGAAACCGCCGACCAGAGTACGAGGTTGCTGACGCGCGCATCCCGCCCGGCGGCGGCCGCTCCGACCAGGCCGCCCTGGCTCAGGCCGATGATGCTGATGCTGTCGCCGTCAATGTCTTCCAGCATTTCGAGATAGTCGAGCGCCGCGATGGCGTCGGAGATCTGGCCGCTGAAGGTCGTGTCCTCCCAGGCGCCGTCGCTTTCACCGGAGCCGCGGAAGTCGATGCGCAGGCTGGCGACGCCGCGCTCGCCCAGCCAGCGCGCGGCGCGGCTGAACATCGTGTCTTCGGTGCCGAGTACCGGCAGTTCATGGCGCATGCCGGTGAAGCCGTGCAGCAGCAGGGCGACCGGGAAGGGCCCTTCGCCATCGGGCAGCGCCAGGGTGCCGACGATGTTGTGGCCCATGTTGTCAATGTTGACGTCGCTTTCGCTGACGTCGTGCTCCGCCATCGACCCGGCCAGGGCGTCCGCGGCGTCGGCGAGGCTGTCCTGCGCCGTCAACGGGGTCGCGAACAGGGAAAGTGTCAGGAGCAGCGTGAGGCAGGACAGGGCAAGGTGTGACGTTCTTCTGACAGGCATTTGGTCCCCCAATCGAACGTTTATTGGCACTGGAAAAATTCTAGCGCGGGCGCGGAGGCGCCTGCAATGGCGCGCGCCGGCAGACTGGTGTGTTCCGTTCGGAGAAGGGGCGGCGAAACGTGAAACAGGCCCCGCTCCCGGGCGGGAACAGGGCCTGAAGGCTTACCTTGAACTGCAGTCGATCAGGTCAGGGCCAGCACGCGGCAGGCCGGCTCACGCGCGTACCTGCCAGTTGCCCTGCAGCCAGGCCAGACTGTAGGCCAGCGCCTCGTCGATCACTTCCGACCGCTCCGCCAGCACGTCAAAGACATGGTCGCCATCCAGCACCACCAGATCCTCCGCGCCCTGGTGATAGTCGAGGAAGACCTGACCGACGGGCGGGCTGTCCCGCTCCAGGCGCTGGTGTACAACTGCCATGCGGCCTCCGGGCCCTCGCCACAATGCCCGCGTCACAGCCAGAAACCCTGATTGTCAGCAGACCGTCATGACCGGGCCGTTCGGAGTCATTGAACGGTCCTGCGGCTCCTGGTTCCTGGAATTCTGTTCTTCTTCCGACGACCGGTCACCGCCGCGGCAGTTCTCGGGGATCTGGTCACGGCTGATCACACCCTCGTTCGCCGCCGCATTGTACCAGCCGCAGGTCCAGGCGTGTTGGCTCTCCGGCGTGCTGCCGTCCCCGCAATTTGCCCCTTCCTCGAAACAGGTGTTGCCTGAAAAGTCCTGTGCCTCAAGCACATTTACCGCCAGCAACAGTGCTATCAATATGGTTATCCGTATGGGGTTATCCGTGTCACGTTGTCTCCCTCCATACTGCGGCAGAATCACAGGGCCTTACTCTCGCATTTGCCAATTGTGGAGACACAAGGTCAAAATTCCCTTGATCTTACACTAAATTACACACATTTCTCAACCAGCAGCCCGCAGGGTTTTTCCTCCAATTGCCCTGCAGCCAGGCAAGCCTCCAGGCGAGCGCCTCGTCGACTGTTTCGGGCCGCCCGGCCAGTACGTCAAGGATGTGGTCGCCGTCCGTCACGACCAGTGCTTCGGCGCCGTCGTGGTAGTCGAGTAAGACCTGACCGGCGTGGGGTTGCGACGTCACGGTCGCGTCGCGGTCGTCGAAGACGAGCAGCAGCGGGCCGGCTGCGCATCCCCTGCATGGCGCATCAGACAGGGCAGGCCTACAATGGCGTTCGCTGTAAGGGGGAGGCGCAGTGGATCCTGAAATCGCACTGGAAGTGGCCAGCGTCATCATTCGCCAGGCCGGCGCGCAAGCGCTGCGACGTTTCGGGCAACGGCACCGGGAAGTGAGCAAGTCCTCCGTTTTCGACATCGCCACGGAAGCGGACCGCGAGGTGGAGGCGTACCTGGTCGCGGCGCTGGGGGAGGCCTTCCCGCTGCATCACGTCGTCGGCGAGGAGGGCGGCCACGCCGGCGCCCCGGCCAGCGCCGACTATCACTGGTACATTGACCCCATCGACGGCACCAGCAACTACGCCGCGTCGCTCCCCTTCTTCTCGGTCAGCATGGCCCTGTGTGACCGGGAGATGCGGCCCCTGCTGGGGCTGGTTCTCAACCCGGTCGCGGAGGAGCTCTTCAGCGCCCGGCGCGGCGGCGGCACAATGCTTAACGGCGCGCCCGTGCGGGTGTCGCAGACGACCTCCCTGCAAAACGCAATCCTGTCCTGCGGCTATTCGCGCCATCCCGTCCACGGCGCGGCGCGCAACGCCCCGATTCTGCGTTTGCTGCCGCAGACGCGGGGACTGCGCTGGCTGGGTTCCTCGGCGCTGGAGCTGGCCTGGGTCGCCTGCGGCCGGCTGGACGGCTACTTTGAACCGGGCCTGAATCCCTGGGACTTTCTGGGCGGACTCTTGCTGCTGCGCGAGGCCGGCGGGCGCGTCAGCGACTACAGCGGCTGCGAGGAAGCCCTGACGGGCGCGGAACTCCTGGCCAGCAACGGCCAGCTGCACGAAGCGCTGCTGCAGGAGCTCCGGCCCGACGCGGCGGATCAGGCCTGAGGGAGCCTGGCGCGCGCCCCGCGAAAGATTGACTTCATTTCGTCAGCGTCATCCGCCGCCTGTAACTGCGCCGCCACCTCGAAGGCCAGTTCCGCCGGTAGCGCCCGCACCTCGAAGGGACGCGTCCCCTTCTCACCCTGACGCCGCAGCGTGAAACGCTCCCAGCGTCCCAGTTCCTGCAGGGCCGCGTTTGCAGGCGTCTCTTCAGGGGCCTTTTCCCCTGACTCCGACGCGGCCATGCCCGCCGGTAGCGCTCCCCAGGGGGCGGGCGGCAACTGGTAGTAGCGCTCGCGCAGCTCGTTGATGCTGAGCACCGGCATGGCCGTGCGAATCTCGTCGAGGCGCGCGTGCGTGTCCGTCGGCCGGATGTCCTCGAATTGCGCCAGGTGTTCGCCGGGCCAGAAGGGCAGCAAATGCTGTGTGATCACGCTGGCGATGCGCACCAGGCGCGGCCACAGCGTACGCTCGATGAAGAGCCGCTCCGCCACGCGCGCGTTGGCCTCGGTCGCGTTTTCGCTGACCAGTCCGACCGGGATGCCGAAGAGGTTGAGAATCTCGTTGCGCTGCGCCTCGCGCCCCTTGAGGAAGTCGAGTTCGTTGTGGCTCAGGCCGATGTTCTGCCAGCTGATGCCGCCGCCGCGCAGAAAGGCCGTGCGTCGCTGCGGCCCGCCATAGCTCTGGCGCCACTCGCGCTTGATGCGCTCGAAGTCCGTGTCGCTGACGAAGTCGCGGATGCTGACGATACCGGCCGGCACGCCGCTGTCCTGGCCGAAGGCGTTGTGGTTCCACTGCGCCATGGCTCCGTCGCTGCGGATGGCGAGGCGTCCGGCCTCCAGCGCCGACAGACCGTAGTAGTCGTTGGCGGGGTGCCAGCGGCGGAAGTGCAGCACCTCCGCCGCTTCCAGGGGGATGCGTTGCCCGTCAATCTCGTAGACGTAGCCGCGCACCAGGCCGGCGCCGTCCGGCACGACGCGCATGCGGTCCGGCCGCAGCGGCCAGATCTGCCCGGGCGCAGCTGCCGTGCCGTTCAACAGCCAGTAGGCGTTGCCCGTCAGTTCCAGCATGCCCACCGTCTGTTCCATCAGCGCGAAGCGGCTGAGCTGCGGGTTGGGCGCGTCGAGCAGGCGTTCCAGCGGGTGGCGCTCCACCGCCAGGCGCCGCTCGCCCTCCAGACGAAAGACCTGCAGCGGCACCAGCGCGGCCGCCTCGGCGATGCGGTTGATGGCGATGTAGACCCAGGGCGACTGCTGGTAGACGCGGGCGCGCGCCGCCTCGTCGCCGCCTTCGGGCCACAGACCGGTGTTGAGTTGCGTCAGGGGCTGCGGTTGCAAAACGGCCTGACGCCGTTTCCGCCCCGTCAAACGCTTGCGAAGACTGTCCAGCATGGTGCATCCTTTCTCCTGACTGATGCATGACGTGGGTTCTGTACGGCCCTCTCCGGCCGTTGACAGCGAAGGGAAGGCGGGACGGCCGATGAGCGATCGCCCCGAACTCGATCTCATTGACCTGGTGCAACGGGCGCGTATGGCGCACGACGACCAGGCGAAACCCTCGCAGATCCGTGGCGCCTACTGGCTGGAGGCGAAAGCGCCGCCCGGCCTTTGGCCTGGCCCGACCCGCCGCGCCGCCGAATTTCACGCCGGCGCCGACCTGGCGGAGGTTGACGCGCTCTGGGAGACCCTGCGCGCGGCCACGCAGGCGGGTCGTCTGGGCTACAAGGCGAAGGTCGCCACCGCCGCGCGCGAGGCCGCCCCCGACCGGCGCGAGCTGCGCGTGCTCGTCGCCGACCGCGCGGACGAGACGGAAGTGGCGCGCTTGCAGGCCGAATTGCGGGCCCTGACGCCCGACCTGCGCTGGGAATTGCTGCCGGACTGATGTGCCTGCCCCTACCAACGGCGATGTACGGGCGACATATCATGTCGCCCGCGGGCACACGATTTCGTCCCTGCGGGAAATGCCGACGGGCGGGCGATTTGATAAATCGCCCCTACGACGGTGTTGGGCGAATGGTGCGTGATGGATGATGTACGGGCGACATATCATGTCGCCCGCAGCCCTCGCTACCCTTGCAGGATGCTTCGGGCTTACGCCCTCGCTACAATGGCGCGGCATCAATGGGGAAGGCGGCGCCATGGGCAACATCTGGTACGTGGACGGCGAATACGTGGACAGCGAGGCGGCGCAGTTGCCCGCCGCCGACCTCGCCGTGCTGCGCGGCTACGGCATCTTCGATTTCACCCGCAGCTATGGCGGCCACCCTTTCCGCCTCGACGCCCATCTGCAGCGCCTGCAACGCTCGGCGGAACTGATTCTGCTGGACCTGCCGCTACCGCTGCCGCAAATCCGCGACGTGACCCTGGAGACCCTGGCGCGCAACGGCTACCCAGGCAAGGGCGAGGCGCGGCTGCGCCTCGTGGTCACCGGCGGCGACAGCCCTGACGACATCACGCCCGCCGGCAACTCGCGCCTGCTGGTGCTGGTGACGCCCTTCGCCGCCCAGCCCGCCGAACGCTACCGCGAAGGCGTCAGGCTCGTCACCAACCGCCAGGAGCGCCGCATGCCGGAAGCCAAGACCATCGACTACGTGTCGGCCATCCTGGCCCAGCGTCGCGCCCGACAGGCCGGCGCCGTGGAAGCGATCTACGTCAATCGCCAGGGCCACGCGCTGGAGGGCACCACGACCAACCTCTTCGCGGTCATCGATGGCCGCCTGGTGACCCCGGACGACGAGATCCTCTACGGCGTCACGCGCCAGGCAGTACTGGAGCTGGCGGATCAGCGCATGCCGGTCGAGCGACGCCCGCTGCCGCTGGAGGAAGTGCTGCGCGCCGATGAAGTGTTCATTACCTCCTCAAGTAAAGAGGTCTGTCCGGTGCGCCAGGTGGACGATACGACCATCGGGCCGCCCGGCCCCCACACCCGCGCGCTGATGCAGGACTTCAGGGAGATGGCCGCCGCCTGGGCCCGCGGCGGGTGACGACAGTTCAGAAATGAGCAAAAAAGGACTTGACTAAAACTTGACAATATAGAACTATTGTGCTATTCACCAAAATGGTGCAAAAATGAACAAACAGAAGCCGCCGAAGGGCATCGAGTGGACGCGCATCCGCCGTGCGGGCGGCAGCGTGTTGCCCGGCTACACTTGGAACCCGACCGGCGGCTGTTACCATGGCTGTACCTGGCAGATGCCGGATGGCTCGGTCACCGAGTGCTATGCGAAGACCGTCGCCGAGCGCATTGCCCGCAACTCCTACGTCCATGGCTTTGAGCACCACTACTGGCGCCCCAACGCGCTGCGCGAACCGCTGCGCCTGCGCGACCCGGCCGGCATCTTCGTCGGCAGCATGGCCGACCTCTTCGGCCACTGGGTGCCGCGCGAGCAGATCGACCAGGTGCTCGACGTGATGCGCGAGGCGCACTGGCATACCTTCCAGACGCTCAGCAAATACCCGCTGCGCCTGCCGGAATTCGACTTCCCGGCCAACGTGTGGGTGGGGGTCAGCCTGCCGGCGGGACATACGATGAGCGCGAAAGGCGCGGCGCGCGCGCTGTCGGCCTACCTGCGCCACATGGTAGATATCGAGGCCAGCGTCCGTTTCCTGAGCATCGAGCCGCTCTGGTTCGATGCCGCGCCGGTGTTCGAACGCTGGCTGGAGGAGCGGGATCGCCTGCCCTTCGAGTGGGCCATCATCGGCGCTGCGTCGAACGGCCGCCGTCTCTTTCAGCCGGAGCCCGCCTGGACGGAGTCGCTGCTGGAACTGCTGGACGCCCAGGGCATCCCGGTGTTCTTCAAGGGCAATCTGGAGTGGGCGGAGTGGCGGGATGAGTTTCCGGTTCCAAGGGACGAAAAAGCCTTGGTCCATTGAAACGTCCAGGTTGCAAATTACACTGGACTCCCGAACGAAACAGGCCCGCCGCGTGGACGAGCCTGCAAACTGACCGTCGCGTCTGACTACCGCGTCAGCGCATCCAACCGGTCTACGTAGTCCGCGAGGATGCCGAAGGTCGTCTCGACCGCCTCGGGGCCGGCCATGTCCACGCCCGCCGCGCGCAGCGCCGGCACCGGATACTCCGCCCCGCCCGTCCTGAGAAACTCGAGGCAGGCCTCCGCCGCTCCGGCCTCGCCGTCCAGCAGTTTGCGCGAGAGCGCGTGCGCGGCAGAAATGCCGGTCGCGTACTGGAAGACGTAGAAGTTCATGTAGAGGTGGCGGAACTGCGCCCAGGTGCTGCCGACTCGCTCGCGGTCCACGTGCATCTCCGAGCCGTAGCCCTCGCTGAAAAGGTCGGCCATCAGTTCGTTGAGGTCGTCGGCGGTTAGCGCCTGGCCGCGCTCCGCTCGTTCGTGCGCCTCCAGCTCGAAGCGCGCCAGGGTCGGCATGATGAAGAAGTAGCGATGCAGGTTGTCCATCGCCTCCTCAATGATGCCGATCTGAAACTGCGGGTCGTCGTGGTGGCGGAAGAGGTGGTCGCGTACCAGCGCCTGATTCAGGTTGGAGGCCACTTCGGCGACGAAAATCGTGTACTGGCTGTCATGAAAAGTCTGATGCCGCCGCGCCAGCAGCGAATGCATCGAGTGCCCCAGTTCATGCGCCAGCGTACTCAACGCGCCGAGGCTGTCGTCATAGCTCATCAGGATGAAGGGGTGCGTGTCGTAGGCGCCGTAGGAGAAGGCCCCCTGGGTCTTGCCCTGGTTGGGCGCGCGGTCCACCCAGCGCTGCTCCAGGCAGCCCTGACGCATCTCGCGCACGTAGTCCTCGCCCAGCGGCGCCATGCCCTCGGCGATCCAGTCGACGGCCGTTTCGAAGGGGATCTTCGGCAGGTCAGTGGCGATCGGCGCCCAGATGTCGTAGGGCTGCAGCGTCTCGACGCCCAGCGCGCGGCGGCGCACGGCCCAGTAGCGATGCCAGGTCGGAATGTGGCGGCGACAGGTGTCGATCAGGCTGTGAAAGACCTCGGGCGGAATGTTGTCGGGGAAGAGCGCGGCTTCCAGCGAGGAGCCGTAACGGCGCGCGCGGGCGTTGAAGACGTCGCGGCGCACGACGGCGTTGTAGTTGCTGGCGAAGGTGTGCTTAAGCGACAGGTAGCCGTCGGCGTAGCTTTCCCAGGCGCTGCGCCGCGCCTCGCGGTCGCCTTCGCCGAGGATGGTCTGCAGCGTGCCCTGGGCCACCTCGACCGCTTCGCCCTGGCTGTCGCTGGCGGGGGCGAAACGCAGGTCGGCGCCGGAAAGCACCTCGCCAGTGGTGTCGATGGCGGAGAAGGGCTCGCTGGTCAACGCCAGCACTTCCTCCACCTCCGCCGAGCGCACGTGGGCGGCCTTGCGGAAGAGATTGTCGAACCAGTGGGCCCAGGCCTGCAGCGCGGGCTCTTCGGCGATCATGGCCCCCACCCGCTCCTCACCCAGGGCCAGAATCTCCGGCTCGGCGAAGGAGGAGGCCGCCAGAAAGCGGCTGTAGAGGCTCTCGACCTGGCCGACCATGGCGGCGGCGGCCTGATCGGCCGTGTCCACCGCCTGGGACATGAAGGCGTAAAAGGCCAGCTTCTCCATGCGCCGTCCCAGTTCGTTCTTCAGCGCCAGCCAGGCGGCCAGTTGCGCGGCGCCCTGACCCAGGCTGCCGGGGAAGGACTGCATGCCTTCCAGCGCCGCGGCGAGGGACTCGCGCTCCGTTTCCCAGGCCTGGGCCGTTGCGTAAACGCTCTCCGCGTTCCAGGTTTCTTCGACGGGGACTTCACTGCGAGGGGGCAGGGCCATGGGGGTCTCCCTTGTCGGCGGGCATTGGTGCTGTTGACAGAAGGGCGATAGTGCTGAAAACTCGCGTCAGTGTCAACACCCGGCCTGCCTGTGAACGCAGTTGCGCAACATCCCTTTCTGACCCGGCCCCGGCGCACGGTGCTCGCGCTGACTCTGCCGGTCGTCATCTCGCAGATCGCCGAGCCCCTCACCGGCCTGGTCGATACGGCCTTCGTGGCGCGCCTCGGCGCGCCGCCGCTGGCGGCCCTGGGCGTGGGCGGCGCGGCCATTTCACTGCTGCTGTGGCTCTTCTACTTTCTCGGCATCAGCACCATGACCGAGGTGGCGCAGGCCCTGGGGCGCGGCCAGCTGCTCCACGCCCGCGAGATCGCCAGCCTGGGCCTGCTGCTGGCCGGTATCGCCGGCACCTTGATGCTGCTGGCCGGTCTGATCGGCCCGGACCTGCTGGCGCAATTCATGGGCGCGGCGCCCGAGGTCCATGACCTGGCCGTCGATTACATTCGGCTGCGTCTGCTGGGCGCGCCGGCCGTGCTGCTGACGATGGTCGGCTTCGGCGCGCTGCGCGGCCTGCAGGACATGCGCACGCCGCTGCGGATCGCCGTGGTGGTCAACCTGATCAACATCGTGCTGGACCTGCCGCTCATCTACGGCGTCGGGCCGCTGCCGGCCCTGGGCGTGACCGGCGCGGCGCTGGCCAGCGTCATCGCGCAGTATCTGGGCCTGGCCATGCTGCTGCGCCACTTGCGGCGGCGACCCGGCCTCTGCTGGCATCTGGACCGCCACGACATCCAGGTCCTGCTGCGGGCCGGCCGCGACCTCGTGGTGCGCAGCGGCCTGCTGACCATCTTCCTGATGCTTTCGACGCGCGTCGCCAACCAGATCGGCCCCGAGGCCGGCGCGGCCCACCAGGCCATGCGCACCCTGTGGCTCTTCGGCAGCTGGCTGGCGGACGCCTTCGGCACCTGCGCCCAGAGCCTGGTCGGCTTTTTCTTCGGCGCGGCGCAGCTGCGCCATGCGCGCCGGGCCGCCGCCGTCACCATTCTGCAGGGCCTGGCGACCGGCGTGGCGCTTTGCCTGCTCAGCCTGCTGGCGACCTCCCTGGTGCTGGAGGCCTTCGTGCCGCCGGAAGCCACGACGGCCTTCATGTCCGCCTGGCTGGTCGCCGCGCTGACCCTGCCCCTGGCCGCGCTGGCCTTCGTCACCGACGGCATCCACTGGGGCACGGGCGACTACGCCTGGCTGCGCAACGGCATGCTCGTCTCCACCGCGATCGCCGGGGCCGCGTTGCTGCTGACGGATACCACCGCGCCGCAGGCCTTCCTGCTGGTCTGGCTGGCGCTCCTGCTCTGGCTGGCCCTGCGCAGTTGCTTCGGCCTCCTGCGCATCTGGCCCGGCCACCTGCGCGCTCCCCTGCGACACATGCGGGTGCCGGAGCCGGCGTGAAGCTGCCCAACAACCCGTAGCGCCCCGGGCAAAAACTGCTATTCTTGTGCCTGTTCAGGGGTCAACACGAGAGACGGAGATGTTGCTTTCATGTTGGTCACGGATGCACAGCGCGAACAATACCGGCGCGAGGGTTACTTCATTCTCGAAGGGGTGATCCCGGAAGCGGTGCTGGATGGCCTGCGCGAGGAATGCGGCCGCCTGCTGGCCGAACGGGACGCAAGAATGGAGGCCAAAGGCATCACGACGGACGGCATCAGCCACTACCGCCAGCGTTACTTCATCAGTAACGAATGGCGTACCAGCCCGGCCATCAGCGGCTTTCTCTTCGGCGACCTGATGGCCGAAGTCGGGCGGGCCACGCTGGGCGAGGACGTCTATCTCTTTCACGAGCAATACGTCGTCAAGGCGGCGGAACGCGGCATGAAGTTCGCCTGGCACCAGGACTCCGGCTACATCGGCCACTACCACCGGCCCTACCTCTCCTGCTGGTGCTCGCTGGACGACATGACGGTCGAGAACGGCACGGTGTACGTACTGCCCTACGAGCGCGCCGGCATGCAGCCGGACGACCTCTTCGATCACCGCGTCGAGGACAACTCCAATGACAAGGTCGGCTACCATGGCGATGATCCCGGCGTCGCGGCGCTGGTGCCGGCGGGCAGCATCGTGGCCTTCAGCAGCCGCACCTTCCATCGCAGTGGCCCCAACACGACGGACCGCATGCGCCGCGTCTACCTGGCGCAGTACTCGGCCGAGCCGATCATGAACAAGTCCGGCGACGACTACTGGAACCAGGCCATTCCGCTGCTGCTCAACGGGGAACGTCAAGCGGCGCCGCAGCCCGGCGCCGTGAGCGGCTGAGCGTCTGCATGCGTGCGAACGACACCCGGAGTATGGTGAAACAAGCGACTGTGCTACATTCGTCGTCGGTCGTGAAAGACAGCAAACGTTCGAATCTTACAGGAAGGAGCAAGAAATGTCCGCAAAACTAAGTCGTCGTGATTTCCTGCGAGGCGCTGCCGGGGCCACGGCCGCTGCGACGCTGGCGCCTGTGGCCGGGGCCGTCTCGGCTTCCGCGCCTCAGCAGGACGAGATCGTCCTTAACATGTGGAACTTCGCCACCAACCGTCACGAGTGGATGGGCAACTTCATTGAGGAACTCTGGTCTCCTGCCTACCCCAACGTCGCCGTCAACGTTGAAATCACGCCCCACAACGATCTGTGGCCCAAGCTGCATGCGGTCTTCGCCGGCGGCACCGGCATCCCGGATATCGTCGACGTCGGCACCGGCCGCCTTGGTCAATTCATGCACGACCCCGATAATGAACCCTTTGTTCCCCTTGATGACCGCCTCGGGGACCAGCTCAACGACCTCACCATCGTCTCGGGCACCAAGACCTGGACGGTGCGGGACCGTATTTTTGGCATCGGCAACGAGGTCAACCCGGTGCTGCTCTACTATCGTCACGATCTCTTCGAGGAAATGGGTCTCGATGCCGAGGGTCCCGAGACCTGGCAGGACTTTGTAGACCAGCTTGGCCCGGCCGTACGGGATGCCGGTGCCGGTCTCTTCCCGGTCCAGACGCAGAACTGGTCCGATTTCTTCATCCAGTACCATCAGGCCGGCGGCCAGTTCTTCGATTCGGAAGGCAACGTCCTGGTGCACGAGGACCCGCTTGCCGCGGAGGTGCTTGCCTGGCAGAAGGCGCAACTGGACAGCGGTGTCTATGTTGAACAGGGCGCAGGTGTTGCCCAGTACGCGCTGATGAACGAGGGCGCCTACGTCACCATCTGGGGCGCCCCCTGGTACCAGGGCTTCATGAAACAGCGCGCCCCCGATCTCGCCGGCAAGTGGAAGATGCGTTTCCTGCCCGTCTGGGCGGAGGGCGGCCATTTGACTGTGCCGCGCGGCGGCACCGGCATGTGCATCACCGCCGCCAGCGAAATTGCCGATACCGCCTGGGACTTCATCCGCGAGGCCAACCTGACCGTCGAGGGTTCGCTGCTGGCCTTCCGCCGCATGAACCTCTTCCCCTCCTACAAACCGGCCTGGGATGCGGAAGAACTCTATCGTACTGACGATTACTTCAGTGGCCAAAAGCCCGCCGAGTTCATCGCCACAGCCGCCGAGGCCATGGCGCCGGCCATCATCGACAACTACTGGTCGCTGCTCATCGACTCCCTGGCCCGCATCGCCGTGCAGGGCGTCATGCTGGAGGACGCCGACCCGGCCACGGCACTGGTGGACGCCGTCGACGACTTCGAATTCAACAAGTAGGCCGCACAGTCCGTTGTGGCAGGGGCGAACGCTCCTGCCACAACGGACTTCGTCCGGGGAGACCGGCATGGGCACAGCCAGCGCAGGACTATCGTCACTCCAAACGCGGCAGCCGCGCATCGGTGGCTGGTGGTCACGCCATGAACGACGTTTGTTCCCCTACGTGCTGCTCATCCCCTTTCTGATCACCCTCGTGGTCTTCACCGCCTGGCCGGCGATCGATTCCTTTCGTCTCAGTTTCCACAAGGCGCGCGGCATGCAGTCCGAGCGCGAATATGTCGGCCTGGCCAACTACGAGCGCCTGCTGACGAAGGACAAACGCTTTCGTACGGCCATTGTCAATGGCGCCGAATTTGCCATTGGCACCGCCTTCCTGCAGATGCCGCTGGCGCTGGCCGTGGCCCTGGCGCTCAATTCGGCCGTGGTGCGCTTCAAGACCATGGCGCGCCTCGCCTTCTTCGCGCCCTACATCACCTCGGCCATTGTGGTCGCCTGGATTTTTACACTCATCTATTTCAAACAAAGTTACGGTCTGCTAAATGGCCTGCTGGCCCATTTTGGCGTGGAGCCGGTCTTCTGGCTAAGCAAGGACCTCGCCATGCCTTCGCTCATCGTCCTTGGTCTGTGGACCTGGGTGGGGCATCATTCGCTCTACTTCCTCGCCGGCTTGCAGGCGGTGCCGGAGGAATTGAAGGAAGCCGCGCGCATCGACGGCGCAAACGGCTGGCAACTCTTCCGCAACGTGACCCTGCCTTTCCTGCGACCGATTTTCATCTTCGTCATTCTGACCGGCTCAATCGGCTCCTTCAGTCTCTTTTCGCAGCCTTACCTGCTCTTCGAAAGCGGTTCCGGCCCCCTGGATGCCGGTCTCTTCCCCCTGATGTACCTCTTTTTCATGGGCTTCCGCGACAACACGCGCATGGGCTACGCCTCCGCCATCGGCTACCTGCTGACACTCATCATCCTCGCCATCACCGCCGTCCAGTTGCTGCTCATTCGCTTGTGGAAGGTCTAGTGTTCTGTTGAGACCATGGGCACCCTGACGCGCATCCTCCGGACTGAAACGCGCATCACCAGTGGTGGCGAGCGGCACTCTCCATCGAAGATCGTCGTGCTCAATGCCCTGGTCATTTTTGGCGTTCTGCTCACTGTTATTCCCTATATCTATATGGTGACGGCGTCCTTTCGCACCCAGGGCGAGTTGTACTCGCTGCCCGTTACCATCTTCCCGCGCGAGTGGACCGACGCCAACTACCTGAAGCTCTTCAACGACACGGAATTCGTGCGCTGGTACGGCAACACCATTTGGGTGGCCGGGCTGCGCACCCTGCTTGGCGTATATTTTGCTGCCGCCGCCGGTTATGCCTTCGCCAAGTTCAACTTCCGCTTCAAGCGTTTCCTTTTCTTCACCGTGCTCGCCACGTTGATTCTGCCCTTCCACGTGCTGTTGATCCCGCTCTTCGTCATGATGGCGGACTTCGGCTGGGTGGACAGCTACCTCGCCATCATCGTGCCCGGTCTGGTCAGCGCCTTTAACATCTTTCTCATGCGCCAGTATACGGAGTCGGTGCCGGACGAGTTGCTGGACGCCGCGCGCATTGACGGCGCCTCCGAAGCCGGTATTTTTCACCGCATCGTCCTGCCGCTGGTGCGCCCGGGTCTGGGCGTGGTCGCCATCCTGACCTTCGTGCAGACCTGGAACGACTTCCTCTGGCCGCTGATCGTGTTGCACGATTCAAGCAAGTACCTGCTCTCCATCGGCATCGCCACCATGGACGGGCCCTACGACGTCGAGGTCGGCGCGATTATGGCCGCCTCCTTCCTCAGCACCGTGCCCATCCTCGTCATTTTCGTGCTGATGCAGCGGCAGATCATCGCCGGCCTGACGCGCGGCGCCATCCGCGGCTGAAGACCAATCTGCCTGTCCCTGGCAGCCAGGTAGTACTCCCTCTCACCCTGAGGGAAGGGCGCCCGGCGACGACAGCACAATCCGGTGGCAGGGGGGACATACCCTGTCGCCCGCATGCGACAGGACGACCGGACGGGCGATTTGATAAATCGCCCCTACAGCGTATTTCGGGGGCGGGCGATTCGGAAAACGTCCTTGCCAACGGCGATGTACGGGCGACATACCATGTCGCCCGCAGGCACACAAAATCGCCCGCGGGCACCGGGCCCTCGCTTCCCCTGGCAGGATGCTTCGGGCTCGGGCCCTCGCTACCCCTGGCGCGCTTTGTTGGGGCAGGCGATTTGATAAATCGCCCCTACAGATGGATTAAGGGCCGGGGAGTAAGCGCGCCCGGCGACGAATGCAGGACCCGGAAGCAGGGGCGACATACCATGTCGCCCGCGCGCATCGCCCCCACCGCGCATGATGTACGGGCGACATATCATGTCGCCCGCCCGTGCGATTTGGTAAATCGCCCCTACCCATGGATTGGGGGGCCAGGGCGTGAGCGCCACCCCTTCCTGCGCTACAATGGCGCCCCTGTAAACAAACCTGTCAAAGGATGGTCGCCATGGCCGAGTCGCCCGCCGTCAATGGACGCGCGCTGAACCGCAACAGTCGCACACTGGTAGGAGGCGTCAGCCGCGCCGGCGCCCGCGCCATGTTCAAGGCCACCGGTCTCGGCGACGAGGACCTCGAGAAGCCGCTGATCGCCATCGCCAACACCTGGACCGAGGTCGGGCCCTGCAACATCCACCTGCGCCGCCTGGCGACGAAGGTCAAGGAGGGCATCCGCGCCGCCGGCGGCACGCCGCTGGAGTTCAACACAGTCACCATCAACGACGGCATCACCATGGGCACGGCCGGCATGAAGGCCTCGCTCATCAGCCGCGAGATGATCGCCGACTCGATCGAACTGGTCACGCGCGCCAACTACTTCGACGGCATCGTCGCCCTCTGCTCCTGCGACAAGACCATCCCCGGCACCATCATGGGCCTGATCCGCCTCAACATCCCCGGCCTGGTGCTTTACGGCGGCACCATCCTGCCCGGCGACCTCGACGGCGAGCCGCAGGACATCGTCAGCGTCTACGAGGCCATTGGCGCCTACAGCGCCGGCAAGATCCCGGCCGAGCGGCTCAAGCAGGTCGAGGACGTGGCCTGCCCGGGGCCGGGAGCCTGCGGCGGGCAGTACACCGCCAACACCATGGCCAACATCTCGCAGATTCTCGGCCTCTGCCCGATGGGTTTCGCCGACATCCCGGCGGTCGACGAGCAAAAGGACGAGGTCGCGCGCCAGGCGGGCGAGATCGTCTTGCGCCTCGTCGCCGAGGACCTGCGGCCCGACCAGTTGGTGACGCGCAAGAGCCTTGAGAACTCCATCGCCGCCTCGACCTCCACGGTCGGCAGCACCAACAGCATCCTGCACACCCTGGCCTTCGCGCGCGAGGCCGGCATCGAGTTCACGCTGGACGATATCGAGGCCATCAGCCGCCGCACGCCGGTCATCGCCGACATGCGTCCCACCGGTCGCTATGTCGCGCTGGATATGTACCGCGCCGGCGGCCTGCGTTTGCTGGCGCAGCGCCTCATCGACGGCGGCCTGATCGACGGCAGCACGCCGACGGTGACCGGTCGCACGCTCGGCGAGGAAGCGGCCGCGGCGCAGGAAACGCCCGGCCAGGACGTCATTGTGTCGCTGGACAAGCCGCTGAAAGAGACCGGCGGCCTGACCGTGCTGCGCGGCAACCTCGCGCCAGATGGCGCGGCGGTCAAACTCAAGGGCATCGAGCCGCTGCGGCATCGCGGCCCGGCGCGCGTCTTCGACAGCGAGGAGGACGCTTTCGTCGCCATCGACAACCAGGAAATCCGCCCCGGCGACGTGGTCGTCATCCGCTACGAGGGGCCGGTCGGCGGCCCGGGCATGCGTGAGATGCTGCAGACGACGGCGGCGCTGGTCGGTCAGGGCCTGGGGCAGGACGTGATGATGGTCACCGACGGGCGTTTCAGCGGCGGCACGCGCGGCCTGATGATCGGCCACGTGGCGCCGGAGGCCATGCTGGGCGGCCCGCTGGGCCTGCTGCAGGAGGGCGACGTCATCTCCGTGGACGTCGAGGCGCGCAGCATTGACGTCGAGCTGGACGACGCTGAACTGGCGCGGCGGCGGGCGGAGTGGCAGGCGCCGGCGCCGCACTTCACGACCGGCGTGATGGCCAAGTACGCGCGCACGGCGGCCCAGGCCGACGACGGCGCCGCGACGAACATCGTGCCGCTGCGGGAAAAGGTGCGTTAGTCCACCGGCAGACCGCAGAGCTCCGCGCTGAGCGCCCAGAGACGCTGCGCCGCCTCGTCATCCTGCGCCGCCGCAGAGGGCTCGCGCAGCCGGCGACGGTCATAGTAGCCGCCGCTGGACTCCGCGACCTCCGGCGTCGACGCCAGCCAGATCAGCGTGTCCGCGCCTTGCTCGGGTGTCTTCAGGAAGGGCCGCACTACTCTGCCGAAGAGGCCCATTAGCCCGCCGATGCCGCTGCCGAATCCCGTCGCGATCACACCGGGATGCATCGCGTTGGCCGTCACGTCGCTGTCCGCCAGGCGGCGTGCCAACTCGCGCGTGAACAGAATATTCGCCAGTTTGGACTGGGCATAGGCGGTGAAGCCCATGATGCTCCAGTCCCGGCCGTCGATGTTGTCGAAATCGTAGGACCGCTGCCGTCGATGCCCTTCCGAGGAGACGTTGACGATGCGTGCCGGCGCGCTTTCCAGCAACATGTCCAGCAACAGCCGCGTCAGCAGGTAGTACCCCAGGTGGTTGAGCGCGAAGGTTCGCTCGAAGCCGTCGGCAGTCTCCGCGCGCTCGCCGAACACAGCGCCCGCGTTGTTGAGCAATACGTCCAGGCGCGTGAAGCCCTGTTGAAACTGTTCCGCCAGCTGGCGCACACCGGCCTGGGTGGAGAGGTCTGCCAAAAGGCCATGCACCTCCGGGTTGCCGCTTTCATCGCGGATCATGGCGAGCGTGTCGTCCAGGCGCTGCTGGCTGCGCCCGGCCACGACGACCGTCGCGCCCCTTTTGGCCAGGGCCAGCGCCGCCGCCCGTCCGATGCCGTTGGTCGCGCCGGTGATGAGGACCACCTTGTCCCGCATGTCGTTCATGGTTTGCTCCTGTGTATTCGGGACAGCAGCATAGCAGAGGCGTCGGGGGTGTGAAGTGGTGGCTGCCTCGCGTCGCAGTCCGCACGCAGCTGGCATGGATGGTGTGGACGCGGACAGCCATGCAGGGCGCGGGGCCCGCGCGCCTCTCTCCGTGAGGCGGGCGCGGCGGGACGACGACCGTTGTCAGGGATGCGCGCTCAGGCGAAAGCCAGCGGCGGCCCAGGCCGATGACGGCGCCGCCACGAACATCGTGCCTGTGAGGGAAAAAGTGGGCTAGTCCACCGGCAAGTCGCAAAGCTCCGCACTAGGCGCCCGGAGGCGCCAAGGTCAACCAGGGCCCGTCACCAGACCGTTTCCACCCTGCCAGAGGCCCGAATCTGCAGGTCGTTGGTCACAGGGGCAGGTTCAACAGACCTGCGTGACCAGCGATGATGCGATCGTGCATCTCCGGGACGGCCTCAAGTGACATGAACTGACTGACCTGCTCCGCCGTCAGGTCGATGAACTGGAACCAGGGCCGCGTTTGCATATCGCGGAAAACTTGCCTGAAGCGATCAGGTTGCGCGCGCTTGCTGAAGTACCAGAACAGTTCCGCGACGACAATGGGCGAAACGAGCAGCCGGGCCTCGCCCCGCTCCGCCGCCGCGAAAACTTCCCTTGCCCTGCTTCCGAGACCCTTTCGGTTTTCCAGATGGGAGACGATGGCTACGGTATCGAGGATGTAGGCAACCTCAATCGTCGGCGAGGAGTTCGTCAAGTTCCGCTTCCCATTCTGTCCGGATTTCTTTCAGGGTTTGCCGCAGCTCCTCATCGCTGTAGCTCACGCCCGGTTTGGCCATGGTGCCCGCCAGGCTTGTGGCATTCTCGAAAGCGCCGGCGGCAACACGTCTGGCGTGTTCGACCTCGATTTCAATCAGTTGATGGTGCTTGCCAGATTCGTCCCATTCACCGGCGCAGTTTGGGGACAGGTACTCGATCACTTTGAGCCACTCGTCAAGGCCCTCGACCAGGCCCTGCAGGGCGTAGCGCAGGAAGGCCGGAAGGCCGTCTTCCTGCTGGCTGGAACGCTCCAGTCTCCCGTAATACTCCGGCCGCGTGCAGTAGTAGTGCGGGCTCAGCAGGTACGCTGTCGCGGGCGGCAGGCCGGCCTCAATCAACAGGCGGGATTCCAGCAGACGCGCCGTGCGGCCGTTGCCATCGCCAAAGGGATGAATCCAGGCGACGTAGACGTGGGCGATGATGGCTTTCAGGATGCCAAATGCCAGGCGGTCACCGGCGTTTGAAGCCTGAAAACCGCCGTTTAACCAGTCGCAGAGGTGTTGCAACAGGCAGGCGAGATCTTCCGGTGGCGCGCCCAGGTAGCCACCCACGCGCACGTGCTGGCCAGGCATGCGCAACTGCCCCGGAATCACATGGCCTTCCAGCGGCAGGTCCCGCAGTACCCGTTCATGGTAGTGCAGGATATCCGACACGCTCAGGTTGGCGTCCCCGTCGGGTTTCCTGGACGGGTCCACGGCCTGCAACGCCTGGGCAATGTTGGCTACTTCCTGGCCGAAATGCTCCCGGTCCCTGGGCAAAAAGAGCCGGCCCGTCAGCCGTGCGCGCACCTGGGCCTCGCTCAGCGGATTGCCCTCAATGGCCGCGCTGGCGTGGACGGCCCTGACCAGAGAGACCAGTTCCAGTTCCCGCGTTGTCGCCGGTCCCAGGGCAGTGCCCCTGATTTGAGAACATTTCGCCCGGGTCTCGTCCAGCAGCGCGCATGTCGCTGCATCCAGACTGCCCGGGTCGAGTTTAAAGTTAATCCATGGATGCGTCCGTTCGCAGGTCCGCATGGTCATCCCGTAGCTGTCCCGGACGTGTTCGCTCAGTGTAGCATGAAACGTTTGAGGCGCGGCTGGTTACCGCTGCCCTGAAGGTCTCAATCCACCGGCAGGCCGCACAACTCCGCGCTGAGCGCCCAGAGACGTTGCGCCGCGTCGTCGTCCTGCGCCGCCCTGGAAGTCTCGCGCAGCCGGCGACGGTCATAGTAGCCGCCGCTCTGGCCCTCCATCTCGTCAGCCGTGGCCAGCCATATCAACGTGTCCGCGCCCTGTTCGGGCGTCTTCATGAAGATCGGCGCCAGGGCCCTGAGCACCATACCGCCAATGCCGCCGACATTCTGGAACAGCCCCGTGTTGACCACGCCGGGATGCATGGCGTTGACCTTGACCTCCGTCCCCGCCAGACGCCGGGCCAGTTCGCGCGTGAAGAGGACGTTGGCCAGTTTGCTCTGGCTGTAGGCGCCGAAACCGAACATGCCCCAGCGCCTGCGCCCGTCGAGGTTCTCGAAGTCGAAAGCCCTCAGTTGGCGATGCGCCTCCGACGAGACATTGACGATGCGCGCCGGCGCGCTGGCTTGCAGCATGTCCAGCAGCAAACGCGTCAGCAGGTAGTAGGCCATGTGGTTGACGGCGAAGGTCCGCTCGAGGCCGTCTGACGTGTCGGCGCGCTCGCGGAAATTCGCGCCGGCGTTGTTCAGCAGGACGTCCAGGCGCGTGTGTTGCTCGCGGAAGGCCGCCGCCAGCTGACGCACGCCGGCCTGCGTGGAGAGATCCGCCAGCAGGCCGCTGACCGCCTCGTTGCCGCTTTCCGCGCGGACCATGGCGAGGGTGTCGTCCAGGCGCTGCTGGCTGCGCCCCGCGACGGCGACCGTCGCGCCCTTTTTGGCCAGGGCCAGCACCGCCGCGCGCCCGATGCCGTTGGTCGCGCCGGTGATGAGGACGACCTTGTCCTGCATGTCGGTCATGGTTTGCTCCTGTATTTCCGGGGCAGCAGCATAGCAGAGGCGTCGGGGGTGTGAAGTGGTGGCTGCCTCGCGCAGCCGTCCGCACGCGGTTGGCGTGGATGGTGCGGACGCGGACAGCCATGCAGGGCGCGGGCCCGCGCGCCTTTCTCCATGAGGCGGGCGCGACGGGCCGACGACCGTTGTCAGGGATGCGCGCTCAGGCGAACGCCAGCGCCGTCCCGCTGTGCTGCAGGGCGTGCCAGGCCAGGGCCAGCGCCATCACCAGGTCGTCGTGCAGGCCCGGCGGTGCGCCGTAGCGGTAACTGCCGTCCGGCCGCCGCCGCAGCGTGTAGTTGGACAGTTCGTTCAGCAGGTCCTCGTCCGGCAGCAGCGCCAGCTGACCGCTCTCGATCGCCAGCGCCAAGGCCTCGATCAGGGCGCGCTTGGTTGGCGCGGTGGTCTGGAAGCCGGTCACCGGCAGCCCTGCCTGTTGCAGGGCCTCGATGTTGGGCTCGCCCATGCTGTTGCTCTCGGCGACGATTCGCGTCAGGTTCCAGCGCGCGTGCAGGGCCTGCAGCCGCCCGCGTTGCCGCGCACATCCCAGTTGGCGGAAGCGGTCCAGCGCCACCACCGCGTGTCGTTCGCCATCCAGAATGACGATCGCCGTGTAGTCGCGCGCCCGACCCCAGTCGACGCCGGCCACGTAGTGTCCCTGCGCCTGCGGTCGCGCGTCAGCGGGCGCCCTGGCCGTCGCGTGCAGGTTGTCGAATACCTGGCCGCTGTCGCCGAGGAACTCGGCCAGGTACTCCTCGCGGAAGACGCGCTCCGGCGTCGTGCGGCGGATCGCCGCCAGTTCCTCCGCGTCCACCATGGGGTTGTCGACCGAGCTGTAGCGAAAGGACCGCCACTGCCACTGCGTCTGCTCTCGCTCCCGGCCCAGCTGATAAAGCTGCCAGAACCAGTTGCGGCCGTTGGGGCTGCTGAGAAACAGGGCGCCGCCGCGGCGCTCCAGCAGCATCGGGCGCACGACCTCCGGCCAGACGCTGTCCTCCATGAAGGCCGCCTCGTCCAGCACGGCGAAGTCCAGCCCGGCGCCGCGTAGATGGTCGGCGTGGTGGGTGCTGCGAATGGCCAGCAGGGCGCCGCCCGGCAGGTCGATGCGCTGCGCGGACTCGCTCACCCGCGCCTCCGGCAGCGGCGCCAGGGTCTGCTTCAGGTCGCGCCAGACCTGGTCGGCCATTTGCAGCGTCGGCGCCAGCCACCAGCAACGCGCGCCCTGCAGGAAGCGACAGACGAGCGCCAGCTTGCCCAGCTCGGTCTTGCCGAAGCGCCGGCCGCAGGCCACCACGCGAAAGCGCGCCCTACTGGCCAGAATCTGCTCCTGCCCAGGGTGGGGCTTCATGAGCCGCACCGTCCTCACCCTGGAATTCGACGCGTACAAGCACTTCCTCCTGCCGTGGCAACAGGGCCATAATTTTGAGGATCTTGTCCAGCAACTGGTTCAATGCCGTGGCCCGCTGCCCCAGCGGCGCGTCGTCGATGACCTCCTGCAGCGAACCGGCCAGCTGGCGCGCGTCCTCCAGCATGTTGACCAGCACCAGACGCTCCAGTTGCTGCTGCGCGTCGCCGGCTGGCGCCGGCGGGTGTCCGGTCGCGCCACCCGGCGCCACTGCGTCGCGCCTGTTTGCCTGTTTTTCCTGTCGCGCCCAGCGCCGCAGGGTGGATATCGAAATCCCCGTCGCCGCGCCGGCCTTGCGGTAGTTGCCCTCCTGCGCCGCCAGACAGGCCAGGGCCGCGCGGCGCGTTTCCGCGTCATATGGCATGCTGCCCCCGCGTCATTCCAGACTCTTGCAATTTGCCCCGAACGGGACCGGCATCGACCGGTAAAACCGGGAGGGGCGCTCGCGCCCGCTCCCGGTACGCTGACCGGCAGGCTCACCATCCGGCTGAAGGCGGTTCGGCATTGGCTGTCGCGTGGGCTTGGCCGACCGCGCTGCGCGGTTCAGTGTCGGGTCAGGGCGCCGCCTGCGCGCCTTCAGCGATCATGCTGCAGGTCGAGCAGCGCGATGCTGCGCGGCTTGTTCAGCTCGCGCGAGATGCGGCCGGCGGCGCAGAGCCTGTCGAGGTAGCGCACGACGGTCGTCGTGCTCATGTAACAGGCCCGCGCGATTTCACGCAGGGTGGGGGAGAAACCGTGTTCGGCGATGAAGCGCTGGATAAAGTTGTAGACGTCGTCGCTGGTGTCGATGTCGGACATTCCCTGTGCCTTCTCCTTCAAACTGTGAAGGGATACTAGCACAGTATAGAACATTTGTTCGTAACGCGTGTACCCATCGGGCCGCTTCAGCGGGGTGCGTCAGTACGGCGCCAGGCCAGCCACCGGCGCCGGAAGGCCAGCAGGGCGCTGGCCGAGAAGAGAAAGAGCAGGGGGTCCGTGGGTGCGCGATAGCGCGTGCCCGGGTGGTAAACCACGTAGACCAGGGTCATGGAGAGCAGCGTCAGCCAGAGCAGGGAGAATTCCCGCCAGTGGCGCCGCGTGATGACCAGACCGGCCAGCGCCAGCAGCAGCAGGCTGCCGAACCAGTAGCGATGGACCAGGCGAAACAGATGGGCCGCGGCGGATTCGTCATAGACCCGCGCCGGGTCCTCGGCGCCGATCGTCGTGATGGCGATGATGCCGGCCTCGCAGTCCTCGTCGGTGGCCTCGCCCGCAGCGCTGACGGGCGGGTTGCGCGATGGCTGGATATCCACGCTCCAGTGCGTGATGAATTTCGTCCACAGCAGTTCGGGAATGCGGGCGGGGTTCTCGCGCAGCCAGTCGAGCGCGATCTGCATCGCCAGGGCGTCCCGCTGCACCAGGGAAGTGAGCTCCGCGTCCGCCGCGAAGTCCCCCCGCTGCCATTGCGTGTCGTAGCCGGCGCGCAGGTAAGGCAGCGTGCAGGGATTGTTGCCCTGCCAGAAGTTGCGCCCCCCGTGCAGGGCGATGAAGACCGGCTGGCCGTAAATGCCCGCGCTGCGCGCAATCCAGGGCAGCAGCAGGACCCCGCCCAGCAGAATCACGGGTAGCAGGCGTGCCGCGCTGCCGCGCCAGCCGTGACGCAGGGCCAGCCACAGCCCGGCGAAGGGCAGCAGCACCACGATGTTGGGCCGCAAGAGCAGGAGCAGGCACAGGGTCGCGCCGCCCGCCGTCAGGGTCAGCGCCAGGTGACGCCTGTCGGCCATGCTCGCGTCATTCAGTCGCAGCAACAACCAGAGCAGCAGATACATCCCAGTGATATAGAGGGAGGTATCGATCATCGTCAGACTCTGGAAGAGCAGATAGGGATAGAGGGCGTGCAGCAGGGCCCCGATCAGGGCGACGCGCGGCTCGCCCGGCCGCAGTCGCCGCGCGATCCCGTAAAGCAGGGCGATGGAGGCCGCGTCCAGCAGGGCCTGGGCCAGCACCAGCTGTAGCGCGCCGCGGCCCGCGACGGCGTAAACGGCCGCCAGAAATAGACTGTAGAGCGGCGGCAACACGCCGTCCGGCTCGCCTGGCTCGAAGCCATATACGCCGGTCTGCAACAGGTTTCGCGCGTAGACGTCGTGCGTACCGATTCCTTGGATGACGCCCGTGCGCTCGAAGGCGAAGACCTCCGGCAGGGCCAGCAGGGCCGCCAGGCGCAGCGCCAGCGCCAGCAGCACTATGGCCTTCAGTGGGTGGCGTCGGATGTGACCAGGCATGGACTTCAGGGGCGCATGGCCCGTTTGCGCGCCGTAACCTGAATGATGTCGAAGGGGTTGACGTACAGGGACAGCGCGGACAGGCCGGACAGGTCTTCAGCGACCTTGAGCAGACGCGCCATCAGCGGAAAATACATTCCCAGCCTGTCGCGAAACAGCGCCAGGGGAACGTGCTTGCCGATATGTCCGGTCTGCAATACCGTGAAACCGGCGTCTTCCAGCATCTGACTGAGCGTGCGCTTCGAGAAGAAAGTGACGTGTTCACCGGACAGCTTGTACCCGACCCAGCCACTGCCGGCCAGGCGGGCAGGAACGCTGTCCACGTCGGGCGTGGCCAGGGTTATCACGCCGTCCTCGCGCAGGAGCCGTCCGGCCCGGCGAATGGTTCTTGCCGGGTCCGCCACGTGCTCAATCACGTCCCACATGGTGACCAGGTCGAAGGACTCCGGCGGCAGTGCCACGCTTTCCAGCATGCCGCACTGCACGTCCAGCCCGAATTGTTGCCGGGCGTATTGCACGGCGTAGCCCGACACATCCAGTCCGGCGGTTGACCAGCCCGCGCGCCGCGCTTCATCGAGGAAAAAGCCGGTGGCGCAGCCCACGTCCAGCAACTTCCCCGTGCGCACGTGGCGCTGCAGGCGTCGCAATCGTCGGCGCGCGGTGCGACGGATATTGGCCTCGTCGGCGATATAGTTTGTGTAGCCAATCTCTCGCGAATTCTGGCTGCGGTAGTAACTTTCTCCGTAGAGCGCGTTCAGTTCATCCTGTTCCGAATGTGAACTGACAGCAACCAGTCCGCAATCAGGACAGCGTACCAGGTCTTCCCTGACGAAAGGCTCACTGTTGAAGCTGCCACACAATTTGCAGGGACTGACAGGAGCCGCGTGCGCGTCAACCGCTGTCAGAAGTCCTTTCCTCAACGTTACTTCCGGCTTCACCCGCTTCCTCCCGCGCGCTGTGAGACAGAAATCTGTGCCGCTGTGTTATGCTGCGCTGCGTGAGGCAGACGACGAATCCCCGCGAACTGTTTGACCGGCACGGCATTCACCCCAGTCGAGCGCTGGGCCAGAATTTCCTGCATGACCCCGGCGCGCTGCAGAAAATTGTCGCCTGCGCCGATATCGCGCCGCAGGAAACCGTGCTGGAAATCGGCGCCGGCACGGGAACGCTCACGCAGGCCCTGCTAACCAGCGGCGCGCCGGTCATCGCCGTCGAGACCGACGGGCGCTTGCTGCCGCTGTTGCGCGCCACCTTGCCGGACACGCCGCAACTGCGCCTCCTGCATGCCGACATCCTGACGCTGGACCTGGCGGAGTTGCTGGCGCCGCGCCCCTGGCTGTGCGTCGCCAACCTGCCTTACTATATCACCGGCGCCATCCTGCGCCATTTGTTGCAGTGCCGTCACAGGGCCCGTTGTCTCGTACTCACCCTGCAACTGGAAGTTGCACAGCGCCTCGTCGCCGCACCCGGCGACCTGGGCCTGCTGGCGGTCAGCGTGCAGTTTTACGGGCAGCCGCGTATCGTGGGCCGCCTGAGACCGGCCGCCTTCTGGCCGCGCCCGGAGGTCGACAGCGCCGTCATCCGCATCGACGTACACCCGCAGCCCACGCTGGACGTCCCCGACGAGGCGACCTTCTTCCGCGTGCTGCGCGCCGGCTTCAGCCAGAGGCGCAAGCAACTGCGCAACGCCTTGGGCAGCGGCCTGGGGATACCCGCCGGCGACGCCGCCGATCTGCTGGCCGCCGCCAACGTCGATCCGCGCCGCCGCGCCCAGACCCTGGCGCTGGAAGAGTGGGCCGCGCTGGCCCGCGCCCTGCGCGACGCCTGAAGGCGACTCCGGTGGTCTGCCCGGCGTATACTCTCTACGGATTGTGCGCGTCCGGCGGCAGGGCGGCTGGCGCACAGTCCGGATTGCAGCTGTAGCAGGGATAGACAGATGGCGCGCTTGCTTGTCGGCCTGTTCCTCACCGTCGCCGGCGCCTCGGCGCTGCTGGAGGGCGACGGCAACCTCTTTTCCCTGGCGCTGCTGGGCCTGGGCATCAAGCTGTTGAACGATGCCCGTGTGGAGCGTGAGGAGCAAAAGGCCGCCCACTCCGACAGTTCCCGAAGGTCGCCATCCAGTCGCGCGTCGCGCCGCAGGGGCCGGCGCCAAACGCCCGGCCACGCCGACCTCGCCGTGCGCAACGCGGGCCACGACCCCGCCGCCATGGCCCTGCGCGTCGACGACATCGGCGTCTTCGCCATTTGCCACGAACGGGAGACGCTGGTGCACCGTCTGCAACCTGTGCGCGATGACGTCGACTACATCCAGCCCTGGGTCGGGCTGCGCCTGCCCACCGCCGCCCAGGGCGCCATTGGCTTCGAAATTCGCGATATGGACGACCGGCTGCACTTCCGTCACGAACGCAGACTGCAGCTGGAGGCCGGAGAGAACCTCGTCAGCCCTGCCGCCCGCATGCCCGTGCATGACGCCCTGCTCACCGAAGGCGACTGGCAACTTTGCGTCTATGCCGATGGCAGGTTGCTGGCGGCGCACAGCTTCTTTTGGGTGGATGCGGAAGTCGATGAGGAAGATCGTCGCCCGCGGGTCCACCTGCAGGAAGACGGGGAGATGAACGACGACCTGCGCCGGGCCTTCGAGGCCAGCAGCCGGGAGGAGGAAGTCAGCCTTGACGACTTGCTGGAATTCCAGGGTCGCCAGGCCTGACCGGGGCTCGCGTCGCAACGCTTTCCTGTGTGCAGTGGCGCGCTCCCGCCCACCGCCGCTTACGGGGCAGGCACCCTTTGGCGTATACTCCCGTCAGGCTCATGGACAAGGAGGCGCCCGTGCGTCTGCGGCGTCAGAATCTCCCCTGGCTCGTCGTCACTGCCGCCACGCTGGGCCTGGCCCTGCTGCCCGGCGCGGCGGGTCCCACCCTGGTCGCGGCCCTGCTGGTCTGCGGCGTAGTGGCGCTGGGCAGTTCACTGACGCTCAAACCCGGCGCGCTGGATGCCGGCCGCCTGCGCGAATCCCTGTCGGCCCTGCCGCGGCGAGAGAGATCTGCCCGGGAGCGGCCGGAGGTCAGCGAGTCGGCGCGCGCCGCCAGCGAAAGGGCGCGCCTTCTGTCGGGCAGCGGCCTGACGCCCGACCTGACGCTGCTGGACATCGGGCTGATCGGCTCCCGTCTCGGCCCGGAGGGCATGACCATGCGCAAGGGCCTGCGCTTTTCCGGCGACGATGAGGGCCTGCGCCCCTACCTTTGCCTGCTGGTGCCGGAACACGAGGCGGAGCGCAGCGCGCGCCTGCGCTTCGAGATCCGCGATCAGCGCGGCGCGGCGCGCCTCGTCCACGAACAGGATGTCTGGCTGCGCGCCGGCAAACGCGATGTCCTTTCGGAGAATCACCTGCCCCTGGCGGGCAGCCACGATCTGCCGCGCAGCAGCGGCGACTGGGAATTGCGCGTCAGCCTGGATGCCGCGCCGCTCGGCGTTCTCCCCTTCACCATGACGCCCTCGCTGCGCCAGCGGGCCGCGGAACTGGAAGTGCGCCCGGGCCGGCCCGCCGGCCCGGGTGACCCGCCCACGCTGGAAGAACTGATGGACGAGCCGCGCCGGCCGGATTAACCTGCCATCGCGACGAAACAGGCCGGCCAGGGCTGGCCTTGTCCAATTCAGGGTGTCGATTTCTGACAGAAGGGCGCCGCCACGCCCGCTCTACTCGTCGCGTTTGCGCTTTCGTCGGCCGAAACGATTCAGATCAATCCCGTAAAAGGCCAGCACGTTGATCAGCAACAATGAAGCGCCGGCCTCGTCCAGGTTGCCGACCAGGGGCAGGGCGTCCGGCAGCAATTCAAAAATGCCCAGCGAGGGATAGACCAGGTAGAGCGCGGCCGCCACACCGGCAAACAGCGCCAGCGACTGCGACAGCAGATTTCGCCGGCTGCTGTCCAGTGTGCTGCCCCGGTAGCCTGGCCGGAAGCCGTACCAGGCCAGTACGTTGCTCAAAAGCAGCGTGGCCGTTGCCTCATCCAGATGTCCCACGCCCGGCAGGACGTCAGGAAGTAATTCGAAGAGACCCAGCGACGGGAATACCAGATAAAGCAGCGCCAGCGCGCCGAACCCCAGGGCCAGCAGGTGATGCAAACAGCTCCGCCGGTCTCGTGTCTCGTCCTGCTTCATGGTCTGTCAGGCCCCTGACTCATACCGGAGCGGACGCCGTGCTCAGTCAACGTTTGCGCAGACCTGTTCGGTGAACTCCTGGGTCGAGAGCGCGTCGTCACTGTGAATGTCGCCGGTGTGGTCACCCTGGCGCAGCGTTTCATAAACGGCCCGTTCCACGCGGCGGGCGTCCTCCGGTCGCTGCCAGTGATGCCGTAACAGCAGCGCCACGCTGAGGATGCTGGCCGTTGGGTTGGCGATGCCGCGTCCGGCGATGTCCGGCGCCGTGCCGTGCACCGGCTCGGCGATGGCCACGTCCTCCCCCACGCTGATCGAGGGCGCCATGCCCAGCCCGCCGCCCCAGGCGGCCGCCATGTCCGAGAGGATGTCCCCGTAAAGATTAGGCGCCAGCACCACGTCGAAACGCATCGGTTCCTTCACCATCCAGTAAGCCGCTGTATCCACCAGCAACTCGTCGGTCTCAATGCTGGTGAAGTACTCGCTGATCTCCAGCGCCGCCTGGCGAAACAGACCATCGGAGCGCGGCATGACGTTGGACTTGTGTACGATCGTTACCTTTTTACGGCCGGTGCGGCTGGCCAGTTCAAAAGCCAGGCGCGCCACCCGTTCGGAAGCGCCGCGCGTGATGACCTTTTGCGCCACGCCGGTCTGCCCCTCGTCTTCAGTGGTCTCGTTGCCGACGTAGAGGTCCTCGGTGTTCTCGCGCACGATGACCAGGTCCACGCCCGCGCGCGCTGTCGGCACCGGCAGGTAGCGCGTGGGCCGCAGGTTGGCGAAGGCCTGCAATTCGCGACGCAAACGCACCACCGGGGAGAAATAGTTCTCCACCGGCCACGACGGTGAGTCCACCGCTCCGAACAGCACCGCCCGACACTGCCGGGCAAGCGCGAGGGACTCCTCCGGCAGGGGCGTTCCCTGTTCCTGAAAACAGGACCAGCCGCCGGCCGCCGGTCGTATGTGAATGTCCGGCGCCACGCGTTGCAGCACCTGAAGTGCCGCCGGAATGACCTCATGGCCGACGCCGTCGCCCTCGAATACGCAAAGTTCCGTCATTGCTTAAGCCCCCTGGGCAGCCTTGTCTGTAGCCCGCTCCAGCAGGCGCGGGTCACCGAAACTGTGTTCCATAAAAATTGACTGACTGTCGATGTCGGGGTCATCCGGGCCGGGCCGGATGCGCGTGTAGAGTCCGTCCGTCCCCAGACTCCAGCCGTTGCAGTTGTCAGCCATTGAGGTGATCAACATGGTCAACACGCTTTCCTGATGGGCGGCCTGCAACAACGGGAATACCACCTCCACGCGGTTGTATAGATTGCGACGCATGAGGTCCGCGCTTCCCAGGTAGACGCGCTGGGCCGGTGGCGCGTTGCGGAAGTAATAGATGCGGCTGTGCTCCAGGAAACGCCCCACAATGCTGTGCACGCGGATGTTTTCGCTGATGCCGGGCAGGCCGGGCACCAGACAGCACAGGCCGCGCACCAGCAGGTCGACCTGAACGCCGGCCTGCGAGGCCTGATACAGCTTGCGGATCACGACGTCTTCTTCCAGCTGGTTCATCTTGAAGATGACGCGTGCCGGCCGCCCCTCCCGCGCTGCCGCGATTTCCCCGTCCAGCAGCGCCAACAGGCGGTCCCGCAGATATTCCGGCGCGACCAGCAGACGCCTGTACTGTGTGCCCGGCGCGTAGCCGGTCAGGCGATTGAAAAGGTTGAGGGCGTCGGTGCCCAGGGTCGGATCGCCGCTGAGCAGACCCAGGTCGGTATAAAGGCGCGCCGTGGCCGCGTTGTAGTTGCCCGTCCCCAGGTGCACGTAGTGTCGCACGCCGTTTTCCTCGCGACGCACGACCAGTGTGACCTTGGCGTGCGTCTTAAGCGGCAGTTCCTCCACGCCATAGGTTACGTGAACGCCCTTGCGCTCGAGCATGCGGGCCCACTCGATGTTGTTTTCCTCGTCGAAACGCGCCTTGAGTTCCACCAGAACGGTGACCTGCTTGTCATTCTCGCGCGCCTCGGCCAGGGCATGCACCACCGGCGAGTTCGACCCCACCCGATACAGCGTGGTCTTGATGGCCAGCACTTGCGGGTCGCTCGCCGCGCTGCGGAAAAACTCCTCGACCGGCAGGAAGGAATCGTAGGGATGGTGCAGCAGGATGTCGCCGCGGCGGATGCTGCTGAATATGTTGTGGCCGGGCTCGGAAATCGCCGGCAGGATGCGTGGCGCCCAGGGCGCATGGCGCAACTCCGGTCGGTTGATCTGTTGCAGTTCCATCAGGTCCGCCGTGCCCAGCGAACCATCCACCTTGTAGACGTCGTGCTCCGGGTCCACCTGCAATTCGCGTTCGAGCCGGCGCAAGGTACGATCGTCGATGGCCATGTTCACGCTCAAACGCACCACGTCGCCGAATTCGCGTTCGCGCAGCGTTTCCTCAATCAGCGTGCTGATGTTCAGAAAGCGGTCTTCCAGCTCGTGCTCGTAGTCCACGTCCGTGTTGCGCGTGACGCGGAAGGGATGTCGCCCCACAACCGTCATGCCCGGAAAGAGCAGGTCGAGATTGTCCGAGATGATGTCTTCCAGCCACAGGAAGTTCTCACCACCGCGCCGGGTGTTGCTCCGTCCCCCGCTCACCTGGCGCAGGTCCACCAGTCGCGGCAGGACGTCCGGCACCTTCAGCCGCACGAACTCCGGCTCACGCCGCTTCTCGTTGTCGCGCTGCACCCAGATGGCGAGGTTCAGGCTGAGATTGGAAATGAAGGGAAAGGGCCGGGCGTGATCGACCGCCAGGGGAGTCAGCACCGGGAATACCTCTTCGCTGAACCAGGCCCGCAACGCCCTGCGCTCGCTCTCGTCCAGGTCATTGGTCTGCAGGATGCGCACGCCGTTTTCCGCCAGTTCCGCCAGCACCGCCCGCAGGGACGCGCGCTGTTGCAACATCAGTGCCGTGACGCGGCGACGAATCTCGCGCAGGAGCGGGCGCGGCTGCATGCCGTCCGGCCTCTGCGTACCCAGCCCCAGTTGCATGCGGTTGTGCCAGCCGGCGACCCGCACCATGTAAAATTCATCGAGATTGGTGCTGAAAATCGCCAGAAACTTCACGCGTTCCAGCAGGGGCAGGGCAGGGTCCTGGGCCAGCGCCAGCACCCGCCGGTTGAATTCGATCCAGCTCAGTTCGCGATTGGTACAGGTTTCCGGAGTAAGTTCCGGCCCCTCGTCGGCAGTCATTTCGGGCGGTCAAACCTGACAGATTGGCGGGCGCATTTTAGCCTCTACCTGCCTGAAACTCAAACGTTGTCGCGCAGTCCGCAACGCCCTGGCGTCCGTAGACAGTCCGCCCCTTCCCAGGCTATCATGGGCGCGGACGAGAAACAGGTAGCCATGAGGTAACGCAGGATGCCCGTCTACACCTACCGTCGTGAAGACGGCAGCACCTTTGATATCCGGCAGCGTTTCAGCGACGACGCGCTGGAGCTCTGTCCCGAGACCGGGCAGAAGGTGACTCGCCTTGTCCAGGCGGCCGGTATCATTTTCAGGGGCTCCGGTTTCTACGTCAACGACAGCAAGAAGTCCGCCAACGGCAAGTCGGGCAAAACGGGCGAAAGTGGCAGGGACAAAAAGGAGAAGAGCCCTGCGAAGGCGGAGAAAAAAGACGCCTCTGCCGCCGCGAAGACGGAGAAGGCTGCGCCCGGCAGCGACGACAGGTCCTGAGTCGGCGCCCCCTGGTTTAACTGCAACGCCCGGCCGCGCAGACCGGGCGTTTTTCGTTCGGGGTTTCAGGTCTGTTCCTCGTCCGCCCGCTTCTGCGCCTGCTCCGCCAGCACGAAGGGGTGCGTCGACGGTGGACGGTGCGGCGGCTCGGTAAGCACCAGGCGCATCACCAGCGCCAGCGCGAGAATGTCGACCACTATGATGACGATCAGGATACCCACGTCCGCTCCCGATGATTAAGCGCTGAACGGTCGCCAGTGTAGCAATCTGGCGCGCGCTGCGCCAGAGGCTCCCTCTCCCCTATGAATTCGAAACCGTGCCTGGCGGACCGCCTGTGCGGTCAATGGTACTGACCACAGCGGCGTTCAGGTCGTCCTGCACAGTGACGTGATGCACCTTGCCTTCATCGTTGGGCCCCATCGCGAAGGTGATGTTGCCATCATCTTCCACGAAGGCAGCGACGCGGCCGTCCGACGTGCTGGCGATCTGGTTGCGGGTGAAGATCACCGCTGCCGCCGCCAGCGTACCGCTCGTGCTGACCAAGCGATCTGTGCTCCATGTTCAGGCCATTCACGGTCAGTTGCGACAGATTAAGGGTGCTGCCGGCCAGACCGGAGAAAATGGCGCTGCCGTCCACGGGGCCGGAGATGCTGTAGCCGTTGCCGTTGATTGTGATGATCGCGTCCGCGCCGACCTCAAACTGGCCGTCCTGCACGCAGTCTTCCGTGAGCGTTTAGGTCACGGTCTCCGCGAACACACCTGCCGCCGGCAGACCGCAGGAAGCTGTCATCAGAATGTCCTGCACCAGCGCCGGACTGCCGCCGGCCAAAAGGACGCAGGCCAGTAGCGCAAACACTCCTCGCTTCAGGTTCACAGGTCATCCTTTCGCCCATGCCGGCCGGACGCGATTGGCGAAGCTGCAATCGCCCCCGTCAGGATCACCCCGATGGGCCAAAGTTTACCTGGTAATTTACCCTTCGCCAACTCTGCAAGGGCTTTGGGCCTGTGATGGCGCGTGTTGGATAAAATGCTTACACCCCGGACCATGCCCTTGCCTGTAGCGTGGCCCGGCCAGGTTGACGGCGACGCCGACTCAGTTGCCTGCCGGCGTCTCGTCTTTCGCCGTTTCCGCACCCTGCGCCTCGCGGATGACCAGCGTCTGGCCGACGCGGAGCCGGCTGCCGCGAAGCGGTAAATCGTTGCGATCAATGATGGCTTGCGGCTCGACGTCGTAGGCCAGGGCGATGATATCGAGGGTTTGACCCGCCCGTACAACGTGCAGGACCGGGCTGTCGTCAACGCACTCGGCGGGCACTTCCCTGCCGCGCGTTTCGGGCCGCGTCACACCAGGAATGACCAGTTTCTGGCCTGGATGCAACAAATTTCCCCCCTCGGCCAACTGGTTGCGGATGGTCAGCAATGTCCGGTCCACGTCATAGGCCCAGGCGATCCTGTAGAGGGAGTCTCCCGGCCGGACCATGTACAGCACCGGACCGTAGAAGCTGCAGTGGGCGGGTTGCTCCGGCTCCTCCTCCGGCGCCGGGGGAATCAACAGTTCCACGCCGACCTGCAGCAGGTCGCCAGACAAATCGTTGTGCGCAACCAGCTCCTGCAAGCCGGTGCCGTAGGCCAGCGTGATCGCCAGCAGCGTCTGACCCGGTTGCACCACGTGGATGATGCTGCCGTCCTCGCGGGCGGGCTGACGCGCAACACGCCTCGCAGAACCGGTCGGGCCGGACTTGGCGCCGCTATCCCCGCCCGTTTCCGGCGCGACCGGCCTGACCGGGATGACTGGCGCCTCGACGATGCTGTCGTAGGTGGCGATGACGGCGCCGCCCAGGTGTTGTCTGAAAAGGACGTGATGGACCTTGCCCTCGTCCGTGGGGCCCATGGAAACGCGGACGTTGCCATCCGCCTGGAAGCGAACGGCAACGCGGCCGTCCGCCGTGTCGAGGACCTGGCTTCCCGCCCCGGCGGCCGCCACCTGGGTCTGCGTCACCCGCAGCAGCAGCCTGCCTTCTTCCTCCGGCGCGAGCCCGCGGACTTCAATCCCCAGTTCCGGCTCGTAATAGCGGCAGATCAGGCCGATGGCGCCCAGGCGCTGGAAACAGGCCGATCCCGCCTGCGCGGGCGCGGCCGCCAGCAGGATGAGCAGGCAGACCAACAGGGAGGTGATGCGTGGTCTCATAATCATCACCGGCGCCGATCGTCCGTGCCGCGGTACACTGGCCCTCGCCGGCCCCGGGCCCCGCTATCGTCGAAGTCAGGGTTCCCCTGCACCGGGTTAATCTCCTTCCTCCATGTCCGCTGCGGACGGCAGGGCGTCGCGGATCATCAGCCCCTGACCCGGCTGCAACTGAACGCCGTCATCCGGCAACTGGTTGCCCTTGATAATGGACTGCATGTCCGCTGCGTAGGCCATGGCGATGGCCTCGATCGTTTCGCCGGAGCGCACGAAGTGGATCACCGGGCCGGCGTCGGCGCAGTCCGCCGGCAGGACGGCCGCCACTCCGTCCAGGGTCCAGCGCTCCGGGATGATCAGGCGCTTCCCGACGGACAGCCGGCGGCCCAGGTCGGGCAGTCCGTTGCGTATGGCCAGCGTAGTCGGGTTCAGGTCATACGCGCGCGCGATACCGATGATGTTTTCTCCCTCCCCTGCGACGTGCGCGACCGCTTCCCAGGCGGCGCAGCGCGCCGCCTGGGCGGCCGGCGCTTCCCGAATCAGCAGTTCCTGGCCGACGTGGATCAAACTGCGACTGGCGATCCCGTTGCGCTCGATGATTTCCTGCAGGGGGACGGCGTAGGCGCGGGCGATGGCGCCGAGCGTATGACCCGACTGCACCACGTGAACGATGGAACCGTCTTCCTGCGCGGCATGGGGGATGACGGCGGCGCTGCGACGGGGACGGGCCTTTTCCGCGGGCCCACCGGGCGGGCCGCCGTAGCTGACGGCGGAAGCGATGATGCGACCGGAGAGCGTGTGTTCGAGAGTGACGTGGTGGACCTTGCCCTCCTGGTCCGGGCCCATGGAAAGGGTGATGTGGCCATCGCGCTCGACGCGCATGACGATGCGGCCATCATCGGAGCTGGCGATGCGTTGGCCGGGTGCGACGGCGTCCACCTCCCTCTGGGTCACGCGCAGTAGGTAATGGCTCCGCTCGAGAGGCCCGGTCCCCCAGATCTCGAGCGCACGTTCCGGCGCAGCGACGACGCAGATAGAGGCGATGCCGCCCAGCATGCGCTCACAGGTATTGTCGCCGATCACCTGCCCGGCGATGTAATGGATGACGCCGCTGGTCCGGTCAACGCGGAGACCGGCCGGAGTCACGGTGGTCACCTTGCCATCGCCTATGGCAAGGTGGAACGAATAGCCGTTGTGATGGATGGTGACGTGGGCGCCGTTGTCGACCACCAGAGATTCCCAGCGCTCGCAATGAGATGTGAGGGTGTAAAGGGTCGACTGGACGATGGCCCCCGTCAGCGGCAGGCCGCAGGCCGTCGGCGGCGGATTGTCCTGCGCCACAGCGGGTGTCGCCAACAAAAGACAAAACAGCATCGGCAGAAACGTCATTCTTCTGATCGGCATCGCTCTCATTTCTCCGCTTGTCCGTGACCGATGGCAAATGACTCAGGGTCCTTCCAGGTTGCCTGGCGGGCGACCATAACAATAACCGCAATCGCTGCCTCAATGGCGGGAGGCGATACGGGTGAGGCGCTGCGGCATAAACGCAAGTGATGTTTAATGCTTGCGAAATTCGGCACCGCGTTGTAGCAGGTCAATACCTCCGGGAATTAACGAGCATCACAACTTGTGCGAGAAAGGGTCAGTTGCCTGCCGCCAGCGCCCGCGCCGCCACGAAACTGGTTTCGGGGTTGGGGTCATCCAGTGCGGCGCGCAAGGTCGGCAGTGCCGCGTCGCCCAGCTCTTGCAGGGCGCTCGCCGCCGCGTCGCGCACCTTTGCGTCGGGGTCGCGCAGGGCGACGCCGAGGGCCTCGACCGCCTCCGTCGCCCCCAGTCGTCCCAGCGCCTGGGCGGCGAATCGACGTTGCGCGGCATCGACGTCCTTCAGCGCCGAAGCCAGCGCCCGCAGGGCGGCCGCGTCGCGATGCCCGATCTTGCCGAGGGCCTTGGCCGCCGCGCGCCGCACCGCCGGGCGGCGGTCGCCCAGCGCCTCCGTCAAGCCCTCCACCGCCGCCGCGCCGATGTGGATCAACGCGGAGGTCACCTGCACGCGCACGTACATGTCCTCATCGCGCAGGCCCTGCAGCAGCGAGGACAGCGAGGCGGGGTCCGCGAACTGCACCAGGGTGCGCGCCGCCTGGTAGCGCACGGCAACGTCCTCGTCCGAGCGCAGCCGTTCGCCCACCTCCGGCAGCGCCGCCTGCAGCGAGAGCGACTGCACCAGCTGCAGGCCGCCGACGCGAGTTTGCGCATCCCCGTCGCGCAGCGCAGCGCGCGCCTTGCCGAGGGTGTCCGCCATGGCCTTTTCCTTTCTCAGTCCCGCGCCCGTGGCCGACGATACAGCCAGGGGAAGTCCGCGAGGGGGTAACTGGTCTCCAACTGTGCGTCCCACAGGAAGCTGCAGGGATCGTCGGCGATGGCCAGCAGCAGGGCATCGATCCGCCGCGCCTTGGCGTCCAGTGTCTCGTCATGACGCTTTTCGCGCGCCATCAACCGACGCAACTCCTCGACGATGCTGCGCCGCAAGAGTTCCGGCTGCCAGTTGCGGGCGGCCTGGGCCGGCTCGCCCGCCATGTCCTGCAGGTAGCGCCCCATGGTATCCAGGCGCGAATGCGCCTCCCGCTCCACTTTGCGCCAGTAATGCAGCGGCCACTCTTCACAGACGGCGTCGCGTTGCGCCAGCGTTCCCGCGACCCTGGCGCCGGCCAGTTGCGCCAGGCGCCGCAGGCGCAATTCCAGTGCGCCCACGGTCAGGGCCGGCATGCGTTGAAAGCTGAAGCCGCCACCGACGCTGCCATACAGTGAGTCGCCGCGCAGGTAGTTTTCCAGACCGGCGACCATGGCCTCTGCCTCGCGCAGGTCCCTTTCCAGGTCGTATTGTCCTGTCATGCCGGATGCGTCAGGGGTCCTTGTCGGCGTCGACGAAGAAGGCCGGGCTTTCGACGATGCGGTGCACCGGGCAGCGCCCGGCGATTTCGAGGATGCGGCGGCGCTGTGACTCATCCAGCGGCCCCTGCAGGGTGATTTGCTGGCTAACCTCGTGCACAAAAGCCGAGTCGCCCGCGTAGCCAGGGTAGTCCCCGCCGCGACGGCGCTCGATATCGAGCGCGATCTCCACGCCCTCCAGCGGCCAGCCCTTGCGCTGGGCGTATAGCCGGGCGGTGATCGCCATGCAGGAACCCAGCGCACCGAGCAATTGCTTCACCGGGTCGGCGGCCGTGTCGCTGCCGCCGGCGTCCACAGGTTCATCGACGTGGTAGACGTGACCGTCGGCATCGACCGTGGTGCGCAGGCCTTCCTTGCCGAGGCGAATGACGGTGCTGCCCATGGCCTCAGCCCGCGCGCAGCAGGCGCAGACCCTGGAAGTGGGGGTCGCCCTGGATTTCGCGCCAGCGGCCCTCGCCGCCGTCGCAGTGCCACTCAACGACGTGCATGCCCTGCGGGTCGTCATAGGAGAGCGTGGGGCGCAGCATCAATATCTGGCGCATCACGCCGATCAGTTCGCGACTTTCCTGCTGCATGCGCAGACGGAACCAGGCGCCCGGCTGCCACTCGAAAACCACCCGGCTGCCGCCCTGGTTGCCCTCCATGCGCACCGGGTCGCTGACCTGCACGCAGCGCATGAAGAGGGTCTGCAGCCGGTTCTTCCACAGCGTGTGGTTGACGCGTTCCTCAATGTAATAGGGTCGCGCTTCGGGGGTGCTGTAAAACCAGGTGCGCGAACTGGTTGCCATGCCGTTGTTCTCCGCGTGTTGCGTTTGCCGCGGGGCAGTTTACACGAAAGGCGCGCGTCAGGCCAGCGCGCAGGAGCCCTTCCCCAAGGGAACCGGGTCCCAGGTCACTGTGCAAGCTTGATGCAAGGTTTAGGCTGCGTCGCGGATGACGACCTCCTGGCCGGGATGGGCCCGGCAGTTCTCTTTACTCCTGCGGGATGCTTCGGGCAGGGGCCCTTGCGACCCCTGCGCGGATCGCTGTACGGGCGACATACCATGTCGCCCGCGGGCACACCATCCCTGAAGTGAGGAATCAGACGGGGAATTGCAACATTCAGTGGCTGTGGCGGATGACCGCGACGACCACACCCTGTACGCGACACTGGGCGGCGTCGACGTAGATGGGGTCCATGGTCGGGTTTTCAGGTTGCAGCCGTACGCGCTGGCCCTCGTGGTAGAAGCGCTTGAGGGTGGTGGCTTCCTCGTCCGCCAGCCAGACGGCCACCAGATCGCCGTTTTGGGCGGTGTCGGCGCGGCGCAGCAGCACGATGTCGCCGTCGGCGATCATCGCGTCGATCATCGAATCGCCCTGCACCGTCAGCGCGAAGACCTCCCCGGGCGGGTTGTTGCCCAGCGTGGCCGGGGCCACGTCCAGCATGTCGCCGCTGCCGTCGGCGTAGGCCTCGACCGGCGCGCTGGCCACGATGCGCCCGGCGAGCGGCACGCGCAGCAGGTTGTCTGCGGCGCGGCCCCACTTGACCAGGCGCATCCCGCGCGAGACCCTGTCGCGCCGTTCCAGGTAGCCGGCCTGCACCAGCTTGTTCAGATTGTAGTTGACCACCGACGTGGAGTTGATGTGGGTCGCGGCGCCAATTTCACGAATCGTGGGCGGGTAACCGTGCTCGCCCATGTACTGGTCCATGTAGCGCAGGATGTGCTGTTGCCGTGCTGAAAGCCCTTTTCGTTTGGTCATCGCGCCGGCCCCGATCCGATTTGACAGAACATCCATTCCAGTCCAGTATAGCGGTACACTTGTTCTATGTCAAACAGGTCTGCGATCTGCTGCGTTCCTGCCGGTGCGGGCGACATGATATGTCGCCCGTACAACAGTCCCTGTAGGGGTAGCGAGGGCCGCGGCCCGAAGCATCCCGCAGGGACGATTTATCAAATCGCCCGTCACGTGCCTGCTGATGGTATGCTTGCCCTGACGCGAGCGGGAGCTTCGAATGCGCATCACCGGCGTTGAACCTCTCATCCTGCGTGCCCCGCTGGGCGCGGCGCGCTTCCTTTCCTCACAAAGCGCCTTCCCGGAACGCAACAGTCTGCTTGTACGAATCGAGACCGACGACGGCCTGGTCGGGTGGGGCGAGGGCGGCCAGTACGGCCCGCCGGAACCCGTGGCGGCCTGTATTCAGGCCGTGCTGGCGCCGCAAATCCTCGGCCGCGACCCGCGCCAGCCCGTGCGCATCCAGGAATTGCTCTATGCCCTGACGCGCGACTTTGGCCAGAAGGGCGCCTACGTCGAGGCCATCAGCGCCATCGACATCGCGCTCTGGGACCTGACGGGCCAGGCGCTGGGCGAGCCAGTGCATCGCCTGCTGGGCGGCGCCTTTCGCGATCGCGTCCACGCCTACGCCACCGGTTGTTATTATCGTCCCGAACATCAACACGACCCCGCCGGCCAGTTGCCCGCCCTCGCCGACGAGGCCCGCTCCTACGTCGACGCCGGTTTCGACACCATCAAGATGAAGGTCGGACTGCTTTCGATTGCGGACGACGCCGCGCGCGTCGCCTGTGTGCGCCAGGCCATCGGGCCGCACACGCGCCTGCTGGCTGACGCCAACCACGCCTACAACGGCTACAGCGCCTTGCGCATGGGCCGCATCCTGGAAACGCAGGACGTCCTCTGGTTCGAGGAGCCCGTGGTGCCCGAGGACCTCGACGGCTACCGTCTGCTGCGGCGCTCGCTGGACGTCGCCGTCGCCGGCGGCGAATGCGAGTTCATGCGCTACGGCTTCCGTCGTCTCTTCGAGCAGGGCTGTGTGGACATCGCCCAGCCGGACCTCTGCGCCGCCGGCGGCCTCTCCGAGTGGGTCAAGATTCACGCCCTGGCCTCCAGCTTCGGCATCGCCACCATCCCGCACGTCTGGGGGTCCGGCGTCGCCTTGGCCGCTGCCCTGCACGCCCTCGCCGCCACGCCGCCCTTTCCCTATACGGCGCTGCCGCAACCCCTGATGAACGAGCCCCTGGTCGAATTTGACCGCAACCCCAACCCCCTGCGCGACGAGTTGCTGGTGACGCCGCCGCGCCTGGTGGATGGTTGTTTGCCCGTGCCTCAGGGGCCCGGCCTCGGCATCCAGGTAGACGAGGAGGCCCTGCAGCGCTACCGACAACCGGACCTGCTGCCAGGCTGAGACGCGCCATGAAGTCCCTCTACCGTACGCTTGAGGACAGCGAACGCAGCCTCCTGCCCCTGCTGGCGCAGGTCTGGGGCGTGACGCAGGGCGACCTTGAGCCCGGCGAACTGGTCACCGAACTGAACAGCGCCATGCGCGTGGCGGAGCGGGTGGAAAGCGTCTGGACGGCGCTGGACGAGGGACAAAGGGGCGCCCTGCAACATTTGCTCGCCTCGGGCGGCCGCATGCCGGCCAACATGTTCACCCGCATCCATGGCGACATCCGCCAGTCCGGCGCCGGCCGCGTCGCCGAAATCGCGCAGCAACCGGCCAGCCCTGCCGAGGCGCTCTTTTACCGCGGACTCATCGCCCTGGCCTTCGAGAGCGCGGAAACCGGTCCGCGCCAGGTCGTCTACGTGCCCGAGGACCTCATTGACGTCCTGCCCACGCATTTGACGGCCCTGGATTTCGGCGCGGCCGCTGCCTCCCTGCCCACCGTGACGACGCTCGACGCGGTCGAAGACCCACAGCCGGCGGACACCCGCATCGTCGACGACATGACAACCCTGCTCGCCTGGCTGCAATTGCACGACGCTGCCCTGCAGGACGGCGAGCTGGCGCCGCCGGATGGCGCCGCGCTGACGCCCTGGCTGCTGGCGCCGGAGCCCGCCCGCCTGCGATTTCTGACGGGAGTGGGCCTCGCCGCCGGCCTGATTGCCGCGTCCGCGGGGCGGGCCCAGGTCAGCCGCGACCTGGCCCGGGCCTGGCTGGCCGAAGGGCGCAGCGCCCAGCTGCGTCAACTGGCCCGGGCCTGGCGGGACAGCCAGAGCCTGCGCGACCTGTGGCAGGTGCCGGGCCTGGCGCCGGAAGAGGACGGTCTGGTCGGGCATGACCCCACCGTGGCGCGCGGCGCCGTGCTCAACTTCATCGGTGAACTGACGCCGGCGGACGACTGGTGGTCGCTGACCGACCTTGTCGCGGCGGTCAAGCTGGCCGACCCTGATTTTCAGCGTCCGGGCGGCGACTACGACAGCTGGTACATTCGTGATGCGCGCGGGGAGTATTTGCGCGGCTTTGATACCTGGGACCAGGTCGAGGGCGCGCTCATTCGCTGGCTTGTCCAGGGGCCGCTGCACTGGCTGGGCATGACCGACCTCGCCGACGGCGCCGCGCGCCTGACCGCCTGGGGCCGCGCCTTTCTCGATATGGGCGCCTGGCCGGAACTCGTGGAGCCGCAGGATGCCATTGAGATTGGCCTCGACGGCGCCCTGCGCGTGCCGCGCCGTTTCTCCCGCCTGGACCGCTTCCAGATCGCGCGATTTACCTCCTGGAGCCAGCCTGGCGACCCCGCCGTCTACCTGCTCGACGGGGCGGGCATCGCCCAGGCCGAACGCCAGGGCATCAATGCCGCCCAGATCCAGGCCTTTTTGCATCGCGTCTCCGGCGAACGCCCCTTGCCGCCCGGCGTGGCCCGCCTGCTGCAAAACTGGCTGGAAGGCCCCCTCGCCCGCGTCACGCTCGAGCGCCAGGTCCTGCTGCGCGCGGAATCGGCGGAGGCGCTGACGGAGATCTTCGAGACGCCCGCCCTGCGCCGCTATCTCGGCGCGCAACTGGGCCCCACCGCCGTGCTGGTGCGGCCGGAGCAATGGCCGGCCTTGCAGGCCGCCCTGGCAGAAGCCGGCGTTCAGGTGTCGTTGCGCGACCTCGACGAGGAGTCCTGATCGAATCGGACCGCACATTACCTACGGCGCCAGTTGGCAGGGGTAGCGAGGGGCCTTGCCCCGAGCATCCTGAAAGGGTAGCGAGGGTCCCGTCCCGAAGCATCCCGCAGGGACGATTCATCAAATCGCCCGCATCCACAAAAACACAGCGCCACTGTACGGGCGATCTATCAGATCGCCCGGCCCGTCGGCATGTCGCGCATGGGCGATATCGTGTACCTGCGGGCGACATGGTATGTCGCCCGTACATCGCCGTTGGCAGGGATCGCGAGGGTCCCGTTCCGAAGCATCCCGCAGGGACGATTCATCAAATCGCCCACATCCACAAAACCCGGCGCCGCTGCACATTCACGCTTGACAACCCTGCGCCCATCCCTAGCATAGAACATGTGTTTAGTGTTTCACCGTAGCCGAAACAGACAACGAGGAGTTCAATGTTCACCGTCACCAAATACCCGCACGGCACCTTTTCCTGGGTGGATTGCATGACCAGCGATGCCGCCGCCGGAAAACAGTTCTACGCTGACCTCATGGGCTGGGAGATCAACGAGATCCCCATGGGCGAGGGCATGGGCAGTTACTACATGTTCCAGCAGGAGGGCCGCAACGTCGCTGCATTGAGCGGCATGCTGCCGGACATGGAAGGCGTCCCGCCCGCCTGGAACTGCTACATCACCGTGGACGACGTCGACGCCCTGGAGCCGCGCATCGCGGAACTGGGCGGGGTGGTCGTCGCCGGCCCCATCGAGGTCTTCGACAGCGGCCGCATGATCACCCTGCAGAGTCCCGACGGCGCGCACGTATCCCTGTGGCAGCCGCGCAATCACATCGGCGCCGAACTGGTCAACACGCCTGGCGCGCTCTGCTGGAACGAGCTCTACACGAAGGACCCCGAGGTCTCGAAGGCCTTCTACGGCGCGCTGCTGGGCTGGACCTTTATGCAGGACCCCAACACCCCCGCCTACCAGATGATCCAGAACAACGGCCGCATGAACGGCGGCATCTTCACCATGGATGAAGAAATGTCCGCCTGGATGCCGCCGGTGTGGATGGCCTACTTCTCGGTGGCGGATATCGACGCCGCGGCGGAGCGCGTGACGGCGCTGGGCGGGAACGTGCAGATCGGCCCGCTGCCCGCCGGCGAGGTCGGCCGCTTCGTGCTGTTTAGCGATCCCCAGGGCGCGCACTGTTACATGATTCAGCTGGCGCAGCCGGAAGCCTGGATCGAGCACTGCTCCTGATTCCGGCAATTGGCACCTACGGCTGGTAGGGGCGATATACCATGTCGCCCCTGCATCAACCGCCGTAAGGGTAGCGAGGGCCCCTGCCCGAAGCATCCCACAGGGACGACATATCATGTAGCCCCTACAGCACCCACTGTAGGGGCGATTTATCAAATCGCCCGGAGGTGCGGGCGACGCGCGGGCGACATGATGTGTCGCCCGTACATCGCACACGGCAGGTGCGATTTATCAAATCGCCCGACATGCAAATCACCCGTCATGTTCGGGAGGTAAACATGTACAGCGTCACACGTTACCCCCATGGCACCTTCTGTTGGGCGGATCTGAGCACCCACGGCGGCCAGGCGGCCGTGGACTTCTACACTCAGTTGATGGGCTGGCAGGCGAAGACGCAGGACTCCGGTTTCGGCATGTCCTACACCATGTTGCGCCAGGACGGGCAGGCCATCGCCGGGCTCGCCTGGCTGCCGCCGGAGATGAGCGAGATACCCTCCGCCTGGAACAACTACGTCAGCGTCGATGACGTCGACGCGCTGATGCCGACGGTGACGAAGGGCGGCGGTCAGATCATCGAGCCGCCCTTCGACGTGCCGGGCGGCGCGCGCATCTCCTTGATCAAGGATACCGCCGGCGCGGCTCTCGGTCTCTTTCAGCCGCGCGGCAACATCGGCGCCGGCCTGGTCAACACGCCCGGGGCGCTCTGCTGGAACGAGCTCTACACGGCCGATCCCGAAGTCTCAAAGGCCTTTTATGGCGCCCTGCTGGGCTGGGAGTTCCAGGACGCCCGGGACGGCAGTGACGGAAGACCGGGCTATATCTCGATTTACAATCGCGGACGCGCCAACGGCGGCATGCTGGTGATGGATGAGGGCATGGCCGCCAACGTGCCGCCCATGTGGGCACCGTATTTCTCGGTCGCCGACGTCGCCGCCGCAGCGGCACAGGTGAAGGCACTGGGCGGCAAGATCATCATGGGCCCGCAGGATGAGGGTGGGGTTGGAAGCTGGTTGCTGTTTTTCGATCCCCAGGGCGCGTCCTGCTATGTGATGCAACTGGACCAGCCCGATCCCTGGCTCGAGCACAGGCCCTGATATTCGGGGTACCGACAGCCCACTGTCCTGACAACGGGGCCGCCAGGGTAAGAAATTGTCAGGTGATCAGTATCAACCCGTCAGGTTTGTGACGGTTCCACTTTCGCCTTCATGCAAAACGCTGTATAGTCCCTGCAACCGGCTTGGCACAAGCGACCAAAGAAATATGGGGGAATATGCTGAAATTAGGGACTGGTGGCGGGTGACGGGTCAGCAAGGAAGTTAATTCCAGGGAGGAACGTCATGAATAACGAAGCCTTAAGAAAGGGAATCGTCCCGGGCGTCATCGCCGGGTACATCTTCCTCGCCTTCATTGGAGCGGGCATGGTGCCTGTCATGGACGCCGAAGGCGCCATGAGCGGTATGCAAATGGGCAATGGCATGCTGGATATGGTCGGCGGCATGATCGGCGCCGACGCCTTTATCGGTTTCGTTCTGCACATCATCATCAGCGCCGTCGCCGGCGCGCTTTACACGGCGGTTTTTGTTGACAACGTGAACCTCGGCAGCGCCCTGGTGAACATTGTGGTCGGCGGCCTGATTTACGGTCTGATCTGGTGGATCGTCGGCGGCAACATCATCATGCCGGCCATCGCCGGTGGTGACGTGCTGCAACTGTCGATCGGCCCCAGCTTCTACGGCCACATCATCTTCGGCCACCTGCTGGCCTTCATCGTCATGCGCGACGCGCTGATGAGCGAGGAATAGGGACGACACGAAGCAAAAGCGCGCCCGTCGGCCGGACGCGCCATCAGACCTGCGGGGCCGTGATCAGCCTTTCACGGCCCCCAGTGTGAATCCCTGCACCAGGCGGTCCAGAAACAGGTTGTAGACCAGCCCCACCGGAATGGCTACCAGCAGCGCCGAGGCCAGCAGGGGCTGCCAGAAAAAGACGTCGCCGCGAATCAACTCGGTCGGCACGCCGGTGCTCAGTGTGCGCACCTCCGAAGCCGAGATGAAGACCAGCGAGTAAATGAACTCGTGCAGGGTCAGCGTGAAGGTGAAGACCACCACCGAGATGATTCCTGGCCGCGCCAGCGGCAACACCACGCGCCAGAAAGCCTCATAACGGGTGAATCCGTCCACCAGCGCCGCTTCCTCCAGTTCTGGTGGGATGGACTTGAAAAAGCCCATCAGCAACCAGGTGCTGAAAGGCACCGATATGCTGGGGTAGACCAGAATCAGTGAGAGCAGGCTGTCCCGCAAACCCAGCTGCACGATGATGCGGAAGAGCGGGATGAAGAGCAGCGTGGGCGGCACCAGGTAGACGATAAACATCAATATGCCGGCGCGCTCGCCCCAGCGCCCGGTCAGGCGCGCCAGCGCCCAGGCGGCCGGCAACGACAAAACCAGCGTGACGACCACGACGGCGATGCCGGTGACCGTGGAGTTGCGCACGAAGGACAGATAGCGCGTGTCGTTGAAGAGGTTGTCGAGGTGTTCCAGCGTCGGCATGTCCTCGTAATCAAAGGGACTGGCGCCGCGCTTGTAGAGGTCCTGGTCCGTCTGGAAAGTGACGACGCCCATCACCAGGAAGGGCGAGGCCGCCAGCAGACAAAAGAACAACACCGCTGTCGTGTAAAGCGTCCCGCGCAGGACGCGCAGCAGGCGCGGGCCGCCGGCCGGAGTCGGGCTGGCTGTCAGGGTCGCCATCAGCGGATCTCCGCCCGGCTGGCCGTGCGCAAGAGCACGACCGCCACCAGCAGCAGCACCGGAAAGATGAAGAGCGAGACCGCCGCGCCCTGGGCCAGGTTGCCGCCGTCGATGCCCACCAGGAAGGAATACATGGGCAGGGTCAGCGTGTGGGTGATCGGGCCGCCGCGCGTGAGGATGTAGACCACTGTCAGATCGCCGAAGGTGAAGATGAAGCCGAAAAGCAGCGAGATGAGCATGATCGGCATCACCAGCGGCAGCTTCACCTGAAAGAGCGTGCGCAGGTAACGCGAGCCATCCACCTCCGCCTGGTCCAGCAAATCGGTGGGGATGGACGACAGGCCGGCCATCAGGATGACCGTCGCCAGCGGCGTCATGCGCCAGACGTGCACGAAGATGATGGAGGCCTTGGCCAGCAGCGGCTTGCCCAGCCAGATCAGGTTGTTGGACGGCCCCCAGACCGTGCCCGGGCCCAGCAGCGCGAGTTCGCGAAAAATGTAGTCGATCGGGCTGTACTTGGAGTCGAACATCCACAACCAGCCGACCACCGAGAGTGACAGCGGCGTGGCCCAGGGCAGAATGAGCAGCATCCGCGCGATCCACATGCCAATGCGCCCGCTGCGGCGCTGCGGCAGCGGGGTGGTCAGCAACTGCGCCAGAATGTTGGCCAGTATGATCGTGCATATCTGGGCGACCACGGTGAAGGAGAAGGTGTTGACCAGCGCGTCGCGAAAGGCGGGCGTCTGCCACACGTTGACAAAGTTGCGCAGGCCGACGTAGTTGAAGGAGGCATCGCCGACCGTCGCCGTGCTCACGCTGAAGAGCAGCGCCGTGACGAATGGAAAGCCCACCAGCAGCACAATGTAGAGTGTCGCGGGCGCCAGAAACACGATGCCCATCAGGCGGCTGTCATCGATCCAGCGGGACATGATCGCGTTCATGCGGCGGCCCCTTCCGCCAGGCGCTCGCCGCTGGCGACATCGAAGAAGTGCAACTGGTCCTGCGCGACGCCGAATTCGCAGACCGTGTCCAGCGGTATCTCGATCGTCACGTTGCTGGGAAGGCGCGAGACGGTCAACTGCATCTCGCCGCGATAGTCCGCGATGTGGCCGTAGAGCAGCCGGTCCGAGCCAAGGTTCTCCACGCGCGTGACGCGCCAGGAGAAGGGCTCGTGGGCCGCGCCGGGCGGCAACTCGGCGACGGGCAACAGATGTTCCGGCCGGAAACCGCGCTGCACCTGGTCCGATACCAGTTGCAGGTTCATCCCCGGCGAGCCGAGGAAGGTGGCCACAAAGGTGTTTTGCGGCCGGTCATAGATGGCCTGGGGCGGGCCAACCTGTTGCACGAGGCCGTCACGCATCACCACGATGCGATCGCCCAGGCCCATGGCCTCGATCTGGTCGTGGGTGACGAAGACGGTCGTGATCCCCAGTTTGCGCTGGAAACCCTTCAGTTCGTCGCGCGCATAGGCGCGCAACTTGGCGTCGAGGTTGGAGAGCGGCTCGTCGAGCAACAGCACCTCCGGCTGCGAGACGATGGCGCGCGCGATCGCCACCCGCTGCCGCTCGCCGCCGCTGAGCTGCCGCGGCCGCCGGTCCAGCAGGTGCTCGATCGAGACCATCTGCGCCGCCTGGTAGACGCGCTGCTCGCGCTCCGCACGGTCGGGGCAGCGCCCCTGGGCCTTCAGCGGAAAACCGATGTTGCCCGCCACCGACATGTGCGGATACAGGGCGTAGGACTGGAAGACCATCGCGATGCCGCGCTTGCGCGGCGGCAAGGCCGTCACGTCGCGCGCGCCGATGTTGATCTGTCCTTCTTCGGGCTTTTCCAGGCCGGCGATGGTGCGCATCAAGGTCGTCTTGCCACATCCGGAAGGGCCCAGCACCACCAGAAACTCGCCCGAGTTGATTTGCAGGTCCACTCCGGCGACGGCCTGCACGTCGCCAAAGCGCTTGACGATGCCCTTCAGGTTGACTTCGCTCATGCTGAATTCCTGTGCCCAACGCGCCCCATTATAGTCCCGTCGCCGGCGCGGCTGCCAGCAGGGGCGACGTGACGACAGGGCGGGCGAAATTGACAAATCGTCCCTGCGGGATGCTTCGGGCCGGGGCCCTCGCTACCCCTGCCACCGGTGATGTACGGGCGACATACCATGTCGCCCGCTACGTCGCCCGCGGGTACTACTGGCCTGCGCCGCTGCCGACCAGACCCTTCGCGCGCCATGCGTCGAAGATCGCTTCGGCGCGGGCGTGGGCTTCGGCGACGGCCTGTTCCGCCGTCACTTCACCCAGCGCCACGCGCGCCACCATGTTAACCAGGTGGTTCTCCGCGAAGAACTGGGCCACCGCCGGGTTGGCCGGGCCAGGATGACCCACGTAGGCGGTCCATTCGCCGGCCCCCTTCAGGACGGCCAGCTTGTCCGCCGGCTGCGAGCCGAAAGGATCACTGTCCAGCCAGGCGTCCAGTTGCGGCGCCGTGGCCGGGTAGCAGGGGAAGCTGTACAGTTCGGAATGCCAGACCGCGTCGCCGTAATCGCCGGCGTGGTCCAGCAGGAACTTCCTGGCCAGTTCCAGTTCTCGGCCCTCGACGTAGCGCGGGATGACGTATGCCAGAACGCCATTGGTTCCGGCGTACGCGCCGCCAGGCCCCGCCAGCGCCGGCGTGAAGTGAATGTCCGCCGCCGCCTCGGGGTCGATCTTCTGCAGGCTGCGGTAGGCTGAGACCGGATTGATGATGTAGCTGACCTCGCCGGCGATGAGCGCCTGATTGTTGGAGGCAGGCGTCCAGCCGAAGACTTCGGCGCTCATCGCCTCGCGCTGCATTTGCGCCAGAAAGCGTACGGCGGCGACGGTCTCCGGCGAGTTCAACACCACCTGCTCATCTTCGTCCTGCACGCTGCCGCCAAAGGACCAGAGCGCCGAGTAGACGGCCGCCTGGCTGTCCACTTCCGGGCTCAGGCCCAGACCCAGGGGCACGCCCGCCTCTGCGTATATCGTCCTGCCGGTCTCGTATAGCTCCTGCCAGGTGGTCGGCCCCTGCGGCAGGCCCGCCGCGGCCCACAGGCCCTGCTGATAGTTGCCCGGTCCCGGCAGGTAGCCAAGCGCGAAGCTGAACCAGGTATCGACCGCCGGCAAATAGCTGGCCCTGGCGCAGGTCGACACACGCTCGCCAAACGTCGCGGCGGCGGCGGCGTTGACGTCGTTGAGCGGGTGGAGACCCTCCACCCAGGCGGCGCCGGGCGTCAGCAACTGGATCAGGCTGTGACCCTCGCCGGCATCGATGGCGCCCGCCAGCGCCTGCGGAATCTGCTGGAAGTTGATGTGGTCGACGCGCACCCGCGCGCCGTGCTGCGCGCCCCAGTCCGCCGCCCAGGCGTCGAACCAGGGGTCGTGTTCGGGCACGAAATGGCTCCATTGCAGGATGGAGAGCTCCACCTGCTCCTGGGCCAGGGCGGTCGGCGCCAGCATCAACAAACACGTCGCCAGCGCGATGGCGGTCCTGTGAATCACGGCATTCTCCCGTCAGCGCTGTACGGGCGACATATCATGTCGCCCGTAGCTACACCATGTCGCCTGCGGGTACTACTGGCTTTCGCCGCCGCCGACCAGACCCAGCGCGCGCCACTCCTCAAAGATGACTTCGGCGCGGGCGTGGGCCTCGGCCACGGCATCCTCCGCCGTCCTCTCGCCCAGCGCCACACTGGCCACGACGTTGGCCAGCCAGTTCTCGCTGAAGAATTGCAGCACGGCGGGGTTCGACGGGCCCGGATAGCCGGGGAAGACGGACCACTCATCGGCGCGGCTCAGCACGGTCAGCTTGTCCGCCGGTACCGAGCCGAAGGGGTCGTTCTCCAGCAGGGTCTGCAGGTCCGGCACCGTGGAGGGAAAACAGGGGAAATTGTAGAGCGCCGAATTCAGCACGGCATCGCGATAGTTGGCTGTGTGGTCCAGGATGAATTGTTTGGCGGCCTCCAGTTCGTCGCCCTGAACGTATGTTGGGATGATGTAGGTCAGCCAGCCGTGCGTGCTGGCAATCGGGCCGGCCGGGCCGGCCAGCGCCGGCGCCAGCCCGATGTCCGCCGCCGCCTCGGGGTTGATGTGCTGCAGGGTGCGATAGGCTGAAATGGGGTTCAGGATGTAACTGGCTTCACCGGCGATGAGCGCCTGGTTGTCGGAGGCCGGTGACCAGGCCAGCACTTCGGGGGTCATGGCCTCGCGATACAGTTGCGCGTAGTAGTTGACTGCCTCGATCGTCTCCGGCGAATTGAACACGACGTTCTCGTCCTCGTCCTGAATGCTGCCGCCAAAGGACCAGATCGCCGCCAGAATGCCCGCCTGGCTGTCCGGCTCGGGACTGATACCCATGCCGACCGGCACCCCGCTGCTTTCGTAAATGGCCCGACCGCCCTCCAGCAGGTCCTGCCAGGTGGTGGGGCCCTCGGGGTAGCCCGCCGCTTCCCAGAGGCTCTTCACGTAATGTCCCGGCCCTGGCAGGTAACCGTGGGCGAAACCGAAATACATGTCGGCGATGGCCAGATAGCTGCCATCCGGGCAAGTCTCCGCCGGCGCGCCATGGGCTTCCACCGCCGCGGCGTTGATGTCGTTCAGCGGGTGCAGGCCCTGAACGAAGGCGAAAGCCGGCACGATCATCTCGTAAATGCTGTGGCCGTCACCGGCGCTGATGGAGGCCGACAGGGTCTGCGGAATCTGCTCGATGTCGACGTGATCGACGCGAACGCCGACGTTGTTGGCCTCGCCCCATTCTTCTGCCCAGGCGTCAAACCATTGATCATGAGTGGGCACAAAGTGGCTCCATTGCAGGATGGTGATATTCACGTCGTCCTGGGCCAGGGTCGGCGCCGCCACCAACAGACTTGCCACCAGCATCAGAATTCCAAAGCGATTCATGAGACTCTCCCGATAAACGCTGTCGCAGCGCTTACAGAACCGGCCATACGCCACAGGGAACGATGGTCGGGTTTATCTGCAAGCAACACTTAATCTTTACAACATGGGGTCAATGATTGCGAGTCCCGCGCCTGCAGCCGGGACCAGGGAAAAGAAAAAAGGGGGACGGGCAGTAAGGCCCGTCCCCGCCGTTGCGCAGGTTATGTCTGGTGGCGCCGTACGTAACACCACAACTGCAGGGGCGATTTATCGAATCGCCCGCCCTGTCGTCATGTCGCGCAGGGGCGACACGGTATGTCGCCCCTGCATCATCCGTCTAGCCGTCGCCGCCGCCAACCAGTCCCTTGGAGCGCCATTCGGCGTAGACCGCCTCGGCGTATTCATGGGCCTCGGCCACGGCGTCCTCGGCGCTCTTTTCGCCCAGGGCCACGCTGGCCACCATGTTGACGACGACGTTCTCGGCGAAGAGCTGCATGACGGCCGGGTTGGCCGTTCCGGGGTAACCGATGTAGACCGACCAGTCATTGACCGTCTTCAGCACTTCCAGCTTGTCGGGCGGGTTGGAGCCGAAGGGGTCTTCCTCCAGCCAGCCGTCCAGTTCCGGCACCGTGCTCGGGTAGCAGGGGAAGTTGTAGAGTTCGGAGTTGTAGACGGCGTCGTTGTAAATGGCCGTGTGGTCGAGAATGAACTTCTTGGCCAGTTCCAGCTCATCGCCCTCGACGTATTTCGGGATGACGTAAATCTGCCACACGTGGCTGCTGGCGAAGGCGCCGGCCGGTCCTTCCAGCGCCGGCACAAACTTGATGTCCGCCGCGGCGTCGGGGTCGATCTTCTGCAGACTGCGGAAGGCCGAAATGGAATTGAGGATGTAGCTCAACTCGCCGGCGATCAGACCCTGGTTGTTGGAGGAAGGAGTCCAGGCGAAGACTTCCTCGGTCATGGCGTCGTTTTGCAACTGCGCGAAGAACTTGACGGCCTCAATGGTCTCGGGCGAGTTGAGCACGACGTTTTCGTTCTCGTCCTGCACACTGCCGCCCCAGGACCAGATGGCGGCGCGCGTGGCCATGCGGCTGTCCAGCTCGGGGCTCAGGCCGAGGCCGAGCGGCACACCGAGGTTGTCCTTGATGTATACCCCGCCGTCATACAGCTCCTGCCAGGTGGAGGGGCCGTCCGGCAAGCCCGCCTGCTCCCACAGGCTGGCCTGGTAGTCGCCGGGGTCCGGAATGTAGCCGTGGGTAAAGCCGTAGTAGGTGTCGGCCAGCGGCAGATAGCTGGTCGCCTGGCAGTTGGAGGTGCGTTCGCCATGCGCTTCAGCGGCCGCTGCGTTGACGTCGTTGAGCGGGTGCAGGCCTTCGATGAAAGCCGCGGGCGGGAAAGCCATCTCGATCAGGGTGTGGCCTTCACCGGCGTCGATGGCCGCGGAGAGAGCGGCCGGCAACTCGCCGACGGATACGTGGTCGACGGTCACGTTGGCGCCGTTCTCGCCACCCCAGTCCACTGCCCAGCCGTCAAACCATTCGTCGTAACGGGGCACAAAATGGCTCCACTGCAGAATCGAAATATCGACCGCGTCCTGGGCCAGCGCTGCCGGCGCGAGGACGAGCGCGCCCGTCAGCAGCACAAAAATCAGCTTGCGAATCATGAGAATTCCTCCTGGCTCATCACTTTTTGGCGTGTGGCCCGATCCTGCTGCGCGGGCCAACGCCGGCACCCTTCATTATAGTCTGGGCGCGCGCAATGCGCATCGAATCAGGCCGCGTGCTGTGGCCCGGTCTCCGACCCGCGCCGGTGTCCCATCAGTTCCCGTCGCGGTCGTGGATCAGCAGCTCCTGTCCCGGCACCAGCCAGCGGCCATTATCGCCCAGGCCATTGCGCTCGACGATCTCATGCGGATACATGATGTCGTAGGCTTCGGCGATAGCCCACAGCGTATCGCCCTCCCGCACGACGTGCACGAGGGAGCCGTCCGGGCGCGGCGCCTGTGGCGTGACGAAGCGGGCCAACGCCGGCGTGGTAGGCGTGGGGCCTGGAGGCAGCAGGGAGGCGGGGTCGCAGGGCCGGCCGCTGAAGGTGTCGACGGTGCCGATGACGTGGTCGTTGAGATTGTTCCGCAGGGTGACGTGGTGGGTCTTGCCCTCCGGGCTCGGACCCATGGAAATGGTGATGTTGCGGTCAGCGTGGACGTGCGCGGCGACGCGGCCGTCAGCGGAGCAGGCGACGAGGCCCTCGGGGTGTACCGCGTCGACCTGCGACTGCCTGAACTCAAGGATGAAGAAGCCGCGACTGTCCGGCGTCACGCCCCAGACCTCAATGGTGGGGCCGGGTTCCTTCATGACGCGGCAGATGAGGCCGATGGCGCCCAGGCGCTGGAAGCAGTTTGGGGGCAGGCTGCTTGCCGGGGTATTGTCCGTATGCGGGTTGTCGGATTCCGGCGTCGTCGGGCCGACGTTGGGCGAGTCGCCGCAACTGGTGCGATTATCATTCAGGGTAGCGCCGCTCGCTACCTCGATATCGGGCTGCTGGTTGCCCTCAAGGATGATGCAGCCATCCAGGTTCAGCGTGGCGTCGGCAAGGAGCACCCTGAGCATGGCGTTGCCGCCCGTGTTGTTGCGAAAAATGACGTCGCGAAAGCTGGACACGCTGTCGTTCCAGAATTTGCGGCTGTACAGCAAACTGGCGAAGGCGGGCGAGCTGTTGCCCTCGAACAGCATGTTGCTGAAGCTGGCGCTGCCATAGTTAATCAGCCCGAGTTGCGTCGCTCCGCGGAACTCCGAGCGGGTCACCGTCAACTCGCCGTCGAAATTTGTCAGCCGCACCCGTTCCATGATGAGATTGTCCAGCGTGAGCGAGCCGCCTCCGCCTGCCGAGATGATGGCGTGACCGCCCGCCGGGCCGGCGATGCGATGGCCATTGCCGTTTATCCTGACGTGCACTCCTTCCGCCAGTCTTGTACTGCCGACGCCCTCGCAATCGGACCGCAGCGTCCAGGTCGCGTCGCTGTCAATCAGCCCGCTCTGCGGCATGCCGCAGGACAGCAGCGCCGGCGGCGGCAGTTGTGCCTGGCCCCTGTTGCCAATCCCGTCGCTGCAGGGTCCCGTGCTGCTGTCGTTCCAGACGCCCCCGCCGCTCCACACGCCACTGTGGACCACGTTGTAGGCGTAGTTGCCGGAAAAGCCCAGGCAGCCGGTGGTCGTCAGCGTCCCGCCCTGATACACGACCACGCCACCGAGGCGATTGTGGCGAAACACGACGTCGTTCAGGGTGGCGCTGGAATTCGCGGACACGTTCAGCAGGCCATTCGTGCCAAAACCCGCGCCGGTGGACACGTTGTTGTCAAACAGGACGTCGTTCAGTGAGAGCGTGCCGGCCATGACAAGGACGCCAGTGTGCCCTTGCGTAAAGGTCACCTCGCGCGCGTTCAGCGTACCGTCGGCGGACAGGATCAGCGGGCGTTGATTGAATTGTCCGTCGATGGTGACGTTGTTCAGGTTGATCTCGTGTCTCGCGTCCGAGCTGCTGATGAAAGCCCAGTTCCCCGCGCCGAGCCTGATCGTGTGCCCCGCGCCGTTGATGGTGATCGTGAAGCCGGGCTCCTCGACAGAGGGGGACGTCGGTAAAAGCTCGCCCGTCTGGTCACAGTCGGCGCCCAGCGTCCAGGTCGCGCTGGCGACAATCGTGCCCGCGGCCGGCAGGCCACAGTCGGCGGGCGTTGGGTTGTTTTGGGCGGCGGCCGGGCCGGCGCAGAGCAGAATGACGCCGATCAGCAGGGCCAGGGTCGATTGAACGCAGCGTGTGCGGGGGGGGGCACACAAGACACAATACACTGTCCAACAGAATGCTTGTTCCCTCAATTATAGCCCAATTAGCCCAATAATTTTTAAAACAAATACTTCGCCAGACCGAGGGCGCCCTGCTTCCAGGGAACGCGATGCGTCACGCCCGAAGACGAGGCAAAGCGCTCCAGGTTGGCCACGTACCAGTCGTAGTTGCGGATCAGCGACTCGCGGTTGGAGTAACGCGGTTGCCAGCCCAGCACGCCCTGCGCTTTCTCGATCGAGACAAAGGAATCGCGCACCGCGGTCTCGTAGACCCAGGGGTAAAGCGGGGAGAGGCCCAGGCGGTCCAGCAGGCGCAGGGCCCACAAGGCCGGCGCCACCGGCAGCGGGATGACGCGCTTGCCATGGCCGGCGTGGTCCAGCACGGCCTGAAAGTCTTCGCGAAAGGTGCCGAAACGCTCGGCGCCGATGTTGAAGGTCGTGTTGATCCGCTCCGGCGGCAGGGTCGCGCAAAGCCAGATGGCCTCGCAGAGGTCCTCGACGTCCAGATACTGGTAGAGGTTCTCGCCGCGGCCGGGGATGGGAAAGTGATGGCCCTCGCGCGCCCAGTCGTAGAGCAGGGCGAACACGCCCAGGCGTTCCGGCCCGATGAATGACTTGGGCCTCAGCACGGGCAGGCAGAGTCCCTCGCCGCGCGCCTGCTCGCAGAGGCGCTCGGCCTCGATCTTGGCCTCGCCGTAGGGCCCCACGCCGATCAGTTTGTCATCTTCCGTCAGGGGATGGTGGTCCGGCACGCCGTAGACCGCAGTGGAGGAGATATGAATCAGGCGCGCGACCCGGGCCGCGCGCGCGGCCGCTATGACCTGACGCGTGCCCTCCACCTCGGTCGAAAAAATATCCTCCCGACTGTAGAGTGGCAGGGCCGCCGCACTGTGCACGACGACGTCGACGCCCTGCATGACGCGGCCCAGCGTCGCGCGCTCGCGGATATCGCCGCGCACATGTCGTACCCGATCGCGCTCCGGGTAGTCGAAGTCCAGCAGGTCCAGCGTGGTCACGCGCTCGCCGCGCGCCAGCAGGAGGCGCGCCAGATTGATGCCCAGAAAGCCCGCGCCCCCCGTGATCAGCCAGGTCCGACCGGCCATCAATACCTCGCAATTGTGGCGGGCGACATGATATGTCGCCCCTACGTCATGGTGTGGACATCCGCAGGGGTAGCGAAGGCCCCGTCCCGAAGCATCCCGCAAGGACGATTTATCAAATCACCCGCATCATCCCGACGCCCGCTGCGTGAGCACCGGCATTGTAGCACAGGGGCCGTGACGGGCGATGCAGGGGCGACATATCATGTCGCCTGCATACCATAGCGCCAGGCGCGTCTTCAAAAATTGCCGCTTGACGCCTCGCCTGGCTTGTGTATATGATGGTTGACAGGCAGTTGTTCCTGCCTTGTTCCCCACGACGTACCGACTTTCATCAGGCCAGATCGCAACGCATGACCCCGTATGACGGGCCTGCACCCGTACCCGTGACCCGAATTAACTGCCAAGTCATGGCTCCCGCCGGCGAGCGGGCCAGAACAGGTTGACTCATGGACATTGCACAGCTTGACAAGAAGAACCTCGGCGAATTGCGCAAGATTGCGCGCAATTCGGAGATCAATGGCTTCAGCCGCCTGAAGAAACCGGACCTGATCCTTTCACTGCTGCGCCACGAGGCGGAAAAGCGCGGCCACCGTCTGCGCGGCGGCGTGCTGGACAGCGTCGATGACGGCATCAACTTCCTGCGCGCCGAGAAGTATCTGCCCGGCCCCAATGACGTCTACGTCAGTCAGACGCAGATCCGTCGCTTCGGCCTCCGCGCCGGCGACATGGTCATCGGCCAGGTGCGTTCCCCGCGCGACAACGAGAAGTATCACAGCCTGCTGCGCGTCGAGGCCGTCAATGGCATGAACCCGGAAAAGGCCCGCCATCGCGCCCGCTTCGAACACCTCACGCCGATTTTTCCGGAAGTGCGCTTCAATCTGGAGACCAACCCGCGCATCCTTTCCACGCGCCTGATCAATCTCATCGCTCCCATCGGTCGCGGCCAGCGCGGCCTCATCGTCTCGCCGCCCAAGGCCGGCAAGACCACCGTCCTGAAGGAAGTGGCCAACGCCATCAGCCACAACTATCCCGACGTTCACCTGATGACCGTGCTCATCGGCGAGCGGCCGGAAGAAGTCACCGACATGGACCGCTCGGTCGATGCGGAGGTCATCGCCTCCACCTTCGATGACCCGGTGCAACATCACGTCAAGGTGGCCGAGATGGCGCTCTCGCGCGCCCGCCGCCTGGTGGAGAGCAAGCGCCACGTGGTCATCCTGCTCGACAGCATCACCCGCCTGGCCCGCGCCTACAACCTGGTCGTGCCGACCAGCGGCCGTACGCTCTCCGGCGGTCTCGATCCCTCGGCGGTACACCCGCCCAAGCGCATCTTCGGCGCCGCCCGCAACGTCGAGGAAGGCGGCAGCCTGACCATCATTGCCACCTGCCTGATTAACACCGGCAGCAAGATGGATGATGTCATCTACGAGGAATTCAAGGGCACCGGCAACATGGAACTGCACCTCAGCCGCAAGCTGCAGGAGCGTCGCGTCTTCCCCGCCTTCGACATCGAACAGTCGTCCACGCGTCGCGAGGAACTGCTGCTCGGGCCCGACCTGACCCAGCGCGTCTATACGCTGCGCCGCATGATCTCGCACCTCGCCGATGACGACAACGTCACCTACGCCAATGCCTACGAGCAATTGTTGAACCAGTTCCGCCGCAGCGACAGCAACGAGGAATTCCTCGATTCGCTGCCGGGCTCGGGCGCGTCCGTCAACAACAACCGCAGTCGTCGTTTCGCCTGACAGCCGACGGCGGCGTGGTTATTCCGAAGTACTTCTGCAACAACTGTTGAAATTCGGCCTCGTCGGCAAGGTCCTGTTCCTGGCGCACGCCGTTCTCAGTCACGATCAGGCGTCGGTCGCCCAGGGTGATGCGTCCCGTCGGCGTGGCCAGGGAACAGACGCGCTGCTGCGTGAAACTCGAATCCGGCGAGCGCTGGTGGTATTCGCAACCCGGTGTGAAATCCCGCAACTGTCGCGGCTGAAGCCGGAAACGGTACTCGGCCTGCCAGTCACCGGCTGCCGTACGGCTGGAGTGGACCCCCTCGCAGCCGTCGTGCTGCACCCGCCAGACCCCTTCCGGTCGCTCCTGCGGCCCCGCTTCATCCAGCAATAGCGGTTCGCGAAAACCCTCGCCGAAGCCCACGTCCAGCAGCCAGCGCCGCTCCAGCGTGACCATCAGGGTCAGATGGTCCCAGGGCCTGCCGGATTCCCAGGTTTTCGCATGCACGCGCGCCTCCAGCAGGTCGACCTTAAAGCCCAGCGCGCGCAACACGGCCGCCAGCAGGCCGTTCTGCTCGTAGCAGAAGCCGCCGCGCCGCTGCGTCACAATCTTGTCGAAGAGCCGCGTCTCGTCCAGCAGGATCGGCCGGCCGCAGTGGATGTCGAGGTTTTCGAATGGTATGGCCAGCAGGTGGGCGTGGTGCAGGCGATTCAGCGTGGCCAGCGTCGCCGGCAGCGGGCCGCTGATTCCGATCCTTGCGCAGTAAGCTGCAATGTCGATGTCGGGTGCCATGGCAACAGTATGGCGCATGTGTGTTGGGTTTGCCCGCCCTCACCCCCCGGCCCCTGCGGATCACACGTCGCCGGTGACGCGGCGGGCGCCAAAGGTATGCGGGCGACATGATATGTCGCCCCTACGATAAGGGTCGGACGCATGAACCTCTCCCCAGGGGAAAGGGGCGTTAATTGCTCGTCGGAAGAGACAGGGAATCCAGTTTTTGTCGCCCCAATTTTCTCCCCCTCTCCCTGAGCGGAAGGGCTCCCGCGACTGAGCGGGACAGGATTTAGGGTGAGGGCGCGTGAACGCCCGGCTCGGCCCTTGCGCCCCTCCAACGCCTCCGGTCACTCTGCTATACTGGGCGCCGCAAATCAGATGGAACAGCGGGAACCACCATGGCGATTGACGTCAACCAGCTCCGCAGGGGCACTACCTACAACGAGGACGGCGAACTCTACCGGGTCCTCAACTACTCACACAACAAGACCGGCCGCGGCGGCGCCACCATCCGCGTGCTGGTGCGCAACCTGCGCAGCGGCGCCCAGGTCGAGCGCACCTACAATTCCGGCCGCCGCGTCGATGACATCCGCGTCGAGGCCTTCGAGGTCGAATACCTCTACGATGACGGCGAGTTTCTGACCTTCATGGACACGCAGACCTGGGACCAGCCGCAGATGAACCGCGCCATCTTCGGCGACGACGTCCGCTTCCTCAAGGCAAACCTGCCCGTCAAGCTGCTGCGCTATGGCGAGGAAGTCATTGATTACGAGTTGCCCGGCAGCGTCGATTTCGAGGTCGCCGACAGCGAGGTGGCCGTCGCCGGCGACACCGCCAACAACCCCACCAAACTGGTCACCATTGAGACCGGCCTGCAGGTGCGGGTGCCGCTCTTCGTCAACGTCGGCGATACCATCCGCGTCAAAACCGAGGACGGCAGTTACGTCACGCGCGTCTGACGCCCAGGTGCTCGCCGCCGTTGACGCGGATCGCCTCACCGCTAACGTAATCGGCACTGGCCAGAAAACGCACCGCCCGCGCCACGTCCTGCGCCGAACCGCTGCGCCCCAGCGGCGTCGCGGCCGTCACCGCCTGCCAGCGCTCCGCGCTCATGCCCGCCGAGGGCAACACCGGCCCCGGGATGACGGCGTTGACGCGTATCTCCGGCGCCAGTTCCAACGCGCTCACCTGGGTCAGGGCCCACAGCGCGGCCTTGCTGACGCCATGGTGCGCGTAGGCCTGCCAGGGGCCGTCCACGCCGCGATCGAGGATGTTGATGATGACGCCGCCCGCTGGCTGTTGCGCCCGCATCCGCCGCGCCGCAGCCTGGGTGCAGAGGAAGGGCGCGCGCAGGTTGACGGCCATGGTGAGCTCCCAGTCCTCCAGGCTGACTTCCTGTAGACGGCGCTGCTGAAAAAGGGCGGCGCTGTTGACCAGGATATCGAGCTGGCCGAAGTGACGCTCCAGCCCCGCGAAAAGGCGCTCGACGCCCGCCGCGTCGCCGAGGTCGGCCTGCTGCGCCGCCGCCCGCACCCCCTGCGCGCGGATGGCGCCCAGCGTCGTCTCGACGCTGGCGGGTTCGCTGCTGTGGTAGTGGATGAGGACGTCGGCGCCGCCGGCCGCCAGTTCCAGCGCGATCGCCTCGCCGACGCGTTTGGCGCCGCCGGTGACCAGCGCGACCTGGCCGGCCAGCGCCGGGGTCATGTGTAGCCGGTGGGCGGCGCCGCCAGCAGATATAGCATGGCCGCCAGCGCGATCAGCAGCGGCAGGATCAGCACCCAGGTGAAGAGGCGACTGTCCGTCTTCAGGTGCATGTAATACATCACCACCAGCGTGGCCTTGATGACCGCGAAGGCCAGCAGCAGCGGGATCAGCAGTACGCCCTCCGGCAGGCCGCCGATGAGGATCTCAATCACCGTCGCCACGGCCAGCAGGCCGAATACGACCGTATAGATGCCGCCCTGGACCGTGATCTCGCGACCGAAGATGGTGGTGGTGTCGCTGAGGAAGGCGTCGTGCGCGTCGTGTGAGCCCTGCTGTTCGTCCGTCATCAGCCGCCCTCAGATCAGGTAAATCAGGGTGAAGAGGAAAATCCAGACGACATCGACGAAGTGCCAGTAAAGGCCGAAGATCTCGATGCCGAGGTAGTTGCGCGCGTTGTAGACGCCCTTGCGCGCCTGCTTCATGACGTACAGCGCCCAGAGCACGCCGACGATGACGTGCGCGCCATGGAAGGCCGTCGGCGCGTAAAAGCGCATGCCGTATTCGTTGCCCAGATGAATGCCGGCGTGGCCCAGCTCGGTGTATTCTACGCCCTGCAGGGCGACGAAGATCGTCCCCAGCAGCGCCGTCAGCCCGATCCAGCGGACAGTGCCCTTCGGGTTGTCCTTCTGCGCCTCGCGTAGGCCCAGCACCATCGCCCAGCTGCTGGCCAGCAGCAGGAAGGTGTTGATGCTCACCAGCGTCAGGCCCAGCTCCTCCTGCACGTGCTGCACCGACGCGGCGTTGTTCAGGCGGTAGACCGCGTAGACCGCGATCAGCGTGCCGAAGATGACCACTTCCGAGGCAAGATAGAGCCACATGCCCAGCTTGTAGTTGTCGATAGTCTCCGCCGAGGGTGCCGCCGGCCCGTGATCCAGGGTCGCTTCGCTCATGCGCTTCCTCGCTTACTGCAATGCATTGGGCAGACGCCGCAACTGAATGGCCGCCCAGCCGGCGCCCCGGCCCAGCCAGTCCTTCAGGAACTTCGGCCGCAGCACCAGCGCCGTAATCATCAGGGCATTGCCGGCCGAGATGCCGAAGAGCAGGGGCGGCGCGAAGGGCACCACCAGCCCGATCAGTACAAAGTAGAAGAGCGGCAGCAAAATGCCGGAAACAATAGTGAACCAGAGGGCGGCGCGCATGCCCGTCGCCGCCAGCGCCAGCAACAACACCAGGTTGAAGACGGCCGCCGTCGTCGGGTTGAACTGGCTCACGATCAGCCAGATGACGACGAAATCGATGACGTTCAGCGTCAGGCCCACGACCGTCAAAATCACCAGCGCGCGGATGACCCAGGCCCAGTGCAACTGCCGCGCCACGACGCGAATGACCAGGCCCAGCAGCAGCAGACTCCAGGTGAATACGGCCGCCGCGCCGACGAAGAAGGACAGCGTTACAAACTCGTTGGTGACTGGCGTGCCCACCAGACGGTCCAGGGCGGCGAAGACGGCCACCACCGCCGCGACCAGGATCCCCTGGCGGAGCAGAGCGGGAGTGCCGCCCGTCGCATCGCCGGAAAGCAGTTCCCTTTGCAGCGGCGTGTGCCCGGTGTCGCTGACGGTCTTCACGCCGTTGTGCAGGGCGTGCATCAGCAGGCCGAGGGCGCCGGCCGCGATGGCCAGCGACAAAAACATGAAGAGGGTGAAGGCTACCAGCAGGGTCAGTTGCGTCATCTCGAAGGTGGCGTCACCCACGTGCAACTGCACCACGCCGATCGAGGCAAAGTCGGCGAGCGGGTCGCCGGAAATGCGCAGACCAGGACCATCGGGCAGCAGCGCGAAGGCGGCGATGACGACCAGCAGCAGGATCAGCAGCGAACTGCTCAGCCACAGCCAGCCGCCGAGCACACGGTCCGGGTCGTCGTCGGCTTCGTCATCCGCCGCTTCGTGGGCGTGTTCCTCCTCGCCCTCTTCCGGCTCGTGGGCGTGCGTGTTCATCAGCGGGTCGAAGGCGCCCATGCCGTAGATGAAGCCGGCGGCCGCCAGCGCCGTGCCCAGCACGATGCCCAGCTGCGGCTCCATGTAGGGCTGCAGACTCTGCAGGTAGCGGATTACCACCAGGAGGCCCATACCGGCCAGAAAGCCGAGGATGCCCATCGGCAGCGCGCGGCCCGGTCCAGGTTGCATTCATTCCTCCTTACAGCGGCGCAGCGGCGCGGCTCAGATCAGATACAGCACCGGGAAGAACAGCAGCCACGCGACCACGACGAAATACCACAGGCTGGTCGCGCCCTCCGCCGGCCACAGGTTCTGCGCCGAGACGCGGCCGGCGTCTGCGCCCCGCGCAATCATACTCATAAACAGGCCGATTGCCAGCGCATGCAGCAGATGAAAGGCCGTCATCATGCGAAACACGTCGCTGTAAATGCCTGAGGTCGGAATGCTCAGCCACTCGTAACCCATCACCAGCACGAAGAGCGCGCCCAGCCCCAGCGCTGCCCGCCACTGCCTGCGGAAGGCGGCCCGCCTGCCCGCCGCCAGATTTCGCGTCGCTGCCCGCGCCAGCCAGGCGCTGGCCAGCAGGCCCAGGGTCACCAGGCCGGGCAGCAGCGCAGAGGGCGCGCTCACGCCCGGCGGCGGCCAGCTGGGGTGGTTGCCGCGCAACTGCCAGTTGACGATGACCAGGCAGACGAAGACCAGGATCCAGGAGATCTGAAAGATGGTCATTCCGGTGCGCCGGTTGCGTTGTTGCAGCAGCTCCGCGGGCGTCAGTGACTCCTGGGACATGGTCGTTCCGTCACGCCCCGGCGCTTTCCTCAGGCGCCGGGAAGCGCCGGTCGACCGCGTCAAGGTAGGGGCCGGACTCGTCGGAACCATAGCCGTAGGGGTCGTCGAAGGGCACCGGATCGCCGCGGAAGTTCCAGGGCGGCGGCGGCGAGGTCGTGGCCCACTCCAGGGTCAGGGCGCGCCAGGGGTTGCCGCCGACGCGTTCGCCGTGATTCAGGCTGCGCAGGATGTTGTACATGAATATCAGCGAGGAGATGCCCAGCAGGAAGGCGGCCAGGCTGATCACGGTGTTGATGTTGGTGAACTGGGGATCGTACATGGCCACGCGTCGCGGCAGCCCGAGAGCGCCGGCGATGTGCTGCGGCACGAAGGTGAAGAAGGTGCCGACATAGGTCGTCACGAAGTGCAACTGGCCCAGACGCTCGTTCATGCGCCGCCCGGTCATCTTGGGGAACCAGTGGTAGATGCCGGCGAAGATCAGGAAGACGCTGCCGCCAAAGAGCACGAAATGGAAGTGGCCGACCACGAAGTAGGTGTCGTGCAGGTGAATGTCGATCGGCACGGCCGCGAGAAATATGCCGCCGATGCCGCCGAAAACGAAGAGCGTGATGAAGCCCAGGGCGAAGAGCATGGCCGAAGTGAAGCGGATCTTGCCGCCCCAGATGGTGCCCAGCCAGCTGAATATCTTGATGCCCGTCGGCACGGCGATGATCATCGAGGTGATCATGAAGGGGATGCGCAACGCCGGCTGCAGGCTGGTGAACATGTGATGCGCCCAGACGGTGAAGCCCACCAGCGCGATCGACATGCTGGAGAGACCGATGGCGCGGTAACCGAAGACCGGCTTGCGCGCGTGCACCGAGAGCACCTCGGAGACCATGCCGAAGCCGGGCAGGATCATGATGTAGACGGCCGGATGGCTGTAGAACCAGAAAACGTTCTGCCACAGCAGAACGTCGCCGCCGCTGCCGGGGTCGAAGAAGCTGGTGCCCGCCGTGCGGTCGAGAATCAGCAGGGTCAGGCCGCCGGTGAGGAAGGGCGTGGCCAGCACCTGAATGATGGCCGTCGCCAGTACCGCCCACACGAAGAGCGGCATTTTCCAGAGGGTCATGCCCTCCGGCCGCATGTTGCGGATCGTGACCACAAAATTGATGGCGCCCAAAATCGAGGAAACGCCCAGCAGGTGCAACGCCATGGCCCACATCGTCTGCCCGTCCGGGCTGAACAGCGTGCTCAGCGGCGGATAGGCGGTCCAGCCGGCTTCCGGCGGGCCCACCAGCCAGCCGGCGATCATCAACACGCCCGCCGGCGGGATCAGCCAGAAGGCGAAGGCATTCAGCCAGGGGAAGGCCATGTCCTTGGCGCCCAGCATCAGGGGCACCAGGTAATTACCGAAGCCGGCCATCATCGGGATGATCCACAGGAAGATCATCACCGAGCCGTGAATTGTCATCAGGGCGTTGTATTGCGTGCCGTCGGCCATCAGGTCCAGCGCCGGCGTCAGCAACTCCCAGCGGATGAGCATGGCCATCGTGCCGCCCACGATGAAGAAGAAGAGCGACGAGGCCATGTACTGCAGGCCGATGACCTTGTGATCCAGGGACCAGCGCAGCAGGTCGGAGGCGCGAATGGCCGCGCCCTCCGCGCTGCGGGTACCGAGGCCGGGAGTGGCGGTTATGGTGGCCATGGCGTCCCCTTATCCCATTCCCATGTCTGTCATCATGTCGGGCAGCATGTCCACGTTGCAGGCGGACTCGCCGCTGGCGGTCAGGGTACAGAGGTAGGCGACGATGTTCAGCGCCTCGTCCAGCGGCATGTAGTTGGCTTCTTCAGGGTCTTCATACTGGTGTTGCGGCATAAGGTTGTCGTAACCCGGCACAAGGAACTCGCCGGGGAAAAAGAGGGAACGCAGCAGGTAACGCTCGACTTCCATGCCCGGCACGCGCGTGCCGGCGCGGTCGGCCACGCCCTCCAGGTTGGGCGCGACAATGGCGTCCCAGCCCAGGGCCTCCAGGGTGTGGCAACCGGCGCAGGCGTAGAGCCCGGCCACGCCACCGGCGGTCATCAACAGCTCGCCGCCCTCGGCCGGGTCATCCGGCGGGTTGAGGATGACGAAAGCCTCGTCGTCGAACCAGTCGAGGAAGCTGGCCTCGTCCTCGTGCACCACGATGCTGGCGTGCATGTCGCCGTGGCCGCTGCCGCAAAGTTCGGCGCAGACCACTGGATACTCCCCGGCCAGAATCGGCGTAAAACGCGCCTCGGTGCTGCGTCCGGCCAGCAGGTCCTGCTTGATGCGCATCGAGGGCACCCAGAAGGCGTGGTTGACGTCGGCCGTCTCCAGATGGAGAACGACCGGTTGCCCGACCCAGGTGTGCAGCACGGTCGAATTGACCCTCTGCGTCTCGCCCGGGATATCGTAGGAGAAGGACCACAGGAAACGGGCGCCGCGCGCCTCAACCACCTGCGGGTTGTCCTGCGCCGTTGTGATGTTGACCCACACCTGGAAGCTGATGATGCTCAGGATGACCACGGTGATCGAAGGAATCAGCGTCCAGACGAATTCCAGCGTGCTGTTGCCGTGCATGGCGGCGCCGTCGCTGTCGTCGCCGGGGCGGGCGCGAAAGCGAATGACGGAATAGATGACCGCGCCCTGCACCAGCAGCCAGATGGACCCGCCCAGGGCCATCAGGATCTTGAAGAGTTCGTCCACCTGGACCGCCTCGGCGGAGGCCGCCGGCGGCAGCACCAGCGGGGTCGCCTCGGCAATGATCAGGCCGCCGACCACCACCAGCACGAAGGCCACCAGGATCCAGACCACGGTCATCAGGTTGTTGGGGTTGTTGCCTGGGTTCATGCGCTGTGGTCTCTCCGGGACGGCGCTCCCTGCTCGCCCGCGGCGGGGCGCAGGGATTGTTCTATATTACACAAGTTCTGCCGCTGCGCAACGGGAAAGGGGCGCGGTGAGACGGATGACGTAGGGGCGACATACCATGTCGCCCGCTGACCCGCATGCAAGGCGGCCTGTGGTGTCAATCAAGGCGACCCAGCAAATCGTCCTCCACCTGCGTCAGCGCCGCCTCCACCTGCGCCAGTTGCACATGGCCGGCCTCAATCGGCAACAGGCCCTCGTAGTGGTCCTCGATGCGCAGGTAAAAACTGCCCTCCACCGGGTAGGCGACGCCCTCGCGCGCGCCGAAGAGCAGGGCGTGCAGGCAGCCGATCATCGAGCCCGCCTGCGAGCCGACCATGACGCCCTTGCCCCGCGCCAGCGCCGCCGCTTCCATCGCCCGCGCCTCGCTGAAGCCGTTGCGCGCCGTCTTGATATTGAGGATGTCGAAGCTGTCCTGGGCCAGTTCACGCTCCAGTTCCGCCAGGCTGAAGGCCGAGTCGTCGGCGATCAGTGGCAGCGGGCTGTCCGCGCGCAGGGCCGCCCGTTCCTGCAATTGCGTCACCGGCAAGGGCTCTTCACACCAGAGCACGTCCAGCGCCGCCAGCGCTGCCAGCCGCGCCCGGGCGTTTTCCGCGCTGAAACACTCGTTGACGTCGGCGTAGAGCGTCACCGCGTCGCCCACTGTGCCGCGCAGTTGGCGCAGGGTCTCTAGGTCGCGCGCGAAGGCCCGGCCCACCTTGATCTTCAGAACGCCCATGCCGGCGACGACCGCTTCCTGCGCCTCCTGCAACACGGCCTCGCGCTCGCCGCTGCTGACGATGCTGCTGACGCGGATGGTCGGCCGCGCCGCCTCGATCAATTGCGCCAGGGGGATGCCGCGCGAACGCGCAAGGGCGCCGTGCAGCGCCAGGTCCAGCGCGCCGCGGGCCGTGTGGTTGTTGCGGATGGCCGCCAGTTGGGCCTGCAGCCGCGCCAGATCCGCGACATCCCGCACGGGCTGGGCGACCAGCCGTGGCGCCAGTTCCTGCTTGATGATGGCGGTGATCGACTCGACCGTCTCGCCGTAGATGCCGGGCCGCGGCGGGGCCTCGGCGACGCCGTACGCGCCATCCGCCAGTTCGACCGCGACCAGCACGTGTACCGGTTGCGCTAGGCTCTGGCCGCGGCCCCAGTGCAGCGCGCGCTTCAGCCGCAGCGGATATGGCTGGACCAGGACGCGCTTGACCGTTGTCATGGCGCTTCCCCGGCGAAGAGAAACTCGCCGACCGCGCGGGCCGCTGCCGCGGGCGTGAGTTCGTCCATGAACAGGCAGCGATAGTTGGCGGCCTCGCCCCCCCAGGGGCGATCGCCGTAGTTGCGCGCCTCGGCGGTGGCGATGCCCAGGGCGCGGGCGCTTATCTTCCCGGCGGCCAGCAGCTGCCGCGCGGCTTCGCGTTGCTCGGCGGGCAGATGCCCGAGGTCCGCGTCACCCGTCGCCAGCGCGTCGAAGGCGTCGTCGCGGCCGCTCAGACGCTGCAGGCGCGTGAGCGGGTCCAGCCACAGTTCCGCGATGCGCCAGCGGGGATGGCGATGCAGGGCCTCGCCGATCTCTCTCTCGCCGCGCAGGCCTTCGTTGAGCAGCGCCGTTTCTCCGTCATGGCGGTAATGCAGCCAGCTGAAGGCCGTCGCCGAGCCGCCGTGACAGATTTCCTGCGCGAAGACCTGCGTCCAGCGAAAGCGCTCGCCGCGGTCGCGCACCGGCGCGATGGCTGCGGCGCTGTAGACCTGGGCCGCCGGGATGATGATCAGGTCGGCCAGGTCGCGGCGCGCGGGCAGGTCGTCGCGATACCGCCAGCGCCGGGCTTTGCGCAGGGCCGCCAGCGTGGTGGACTTCCCGCTGCCGGTCAGGCCGCAGAGCATGCGCAATGGCAGGTCAGCCAGTGGCGTGAAGCCCGCTTCCGGCCCCAGGCGAACGTTGGGCCAGCGTTCCCTCAGGCGGGCGCGCAGCCCGTCGCCCAGGCGCGGCCAGACCTCGTTGACATAGAAGCTGCGGGCCGCGTCCGCGTCCATTGTGCTCAGGCGTGCAGGGGAGGCCGCCGCTGCCAGTCGCTGGCCTGCTCGTAAGCGTGGCCGACGCGCAGGGCCAGCGCCTCGCCGAGGGAGGGCGCGATCAACTGGAAACCGATCGGCAGGCCCTCGTTGTCGAAACCGCAGGGCAGGTTCAGGCCGACGATGCCCGCCAGGCTGGGTGGCAGGGTGAAGATGTCCTGCAGGTACATCTGCAGCGGGTCGTCGCTGTTTTCTCCGAGGTGGAAGGCGGTGGTTGGCGTCGTCGGTGCGGCGATCAGGTCGACCTCGCGAAAGGCCTCGTCGAAATCGCGCTTGATCAGGGTGCGCACCGCCTGGGCCTTGCCGTACCAGGCGTCGTAGTAGCCCGCCGAAAGCACGTAGGTGCCGATCATGATGCGCCGCTTGACCTCCGCGCCGAAGCCTTCGCCGCGGGTGGCCCGCCAGGTCGGCCACATGCCCTCGCGTTCCACGCGCTGGCCGTAACGTACGCCGTCGTAGCGCGCCAGGTTGGCGCTGGCCTCCGCCGGCGCAATGATGTAGTAGGTCGCCACGCTGTGCTCGCTGTGCGGCAGATCGACCGGTCGCAACTCCGCCCCCAGGTCTTCCAGCTGCGCGATGGCCGCGCGCACGGCCTTCTCCACCTCCGGCTGCAGGCCCTCACCGAAGTAGGCCTCCGGAACGCCGATCTTCAGGCCGCGGATGTCTCCCGTCAGCGCCGCCAGATAGTCCGGCACCTCCGCCGGCAGACTGGTCGCGTCGCGCGGGTCGTGGCCGGCGATGACCTGCAGCAGGCGCGCCAGGTCCTCCACGCTGCGCGCCATCGGTCCCGGACAGTCCAGCGAAGAGCCGAAGGCGATCAGACCGTGGCGCGAACAGCGACCGTAGGAGGGCTTAAGCGCCGGGATGCCGCAGAAAGCGCCCGGCTGACGGATGCTGCCGCCGGTATCGCTGCCCAGCGCCCCGGCCACCATGCCCGCCGCGACGGCCGCCGCGCTGCCGCCGCTGCTGCCGCCGGGCACGCGCGCGAGGTCCCAGGGGTTGTGCGTGGGGAAGAACCCCGAATTGGCGGTGGTGGAGCCCATGGCGAATTCGTCCATGTTGAGCTTGCCCGGGAAGACGGCGCCGGCCGCTTCCAGGCGTTCCACCACCGTGGCCGAAAAGGGCGGACGATAGCCGCGCAGGATATTGGAGCCGCAGGTGGTCTCGATCCCATTGGTGGAGAAGACGTCCTTGATCCCCAGGGGGATGCCGGCCAGCGGCCCGGCCCTGCCGTCGCGCCAGGCCTGGTCGGCGCGTTCGGCGGCCGCCAGCGCCAGCTCCGGCGTGAAGCTCAACCAGGCCCGCAACTGCGGGTCCAGCGCCTCCGAGCGCTCGAGATACGCCTGCGTCAGTTCCACGGCGGTGAGCTGCCCTTCACGCAGCAGCTTCAGCGTATCGCCTATGCCCAGGAAGGTGACGTCGGCCAGGTCGACCATCGTATAGACGGAGCTGAAGGCTAGAAGTAGCCCTGCATCAGGCGCAGGAACCAGAAGGGCGTCAGGGCGCCGGAGACGTTGTCGTAGACTTCCGCCCAGGGCTTGATATCCAGCACGGGCGTGCCGTCGATGGCATCGAGGCGACGCACGGTCAGCACGTTGTCGGTCACGGCGATGATCTCGGCGGCGGAGACGCCGATGCCGTTGGGGCGCACGCGGTCACGCTGGGCGAAGACGCCCAGTTCGGGCATGTCGGCGCGGTCCCGCGGGCGATGCACCAGGTCCTTTTCTATGTCGAAGCTGGCCTCGTGCATGGAGTAGACCACCATCACGTGCGACCACTGGTCGATGCCCTGCAGCCCAGGCGCCAGTTCCGGCCGCAGGTGAATCTCGGCAACGACGTCGCCCCAGTTCTCCTCCACGGCTTCCGTGACCGGCGAGCGCACCACGCCCACGGCTTCGATCTGCATGACCAGTCCTCACTGTTGCCTGCGCGTCAGTGTAGCGATGCGTACCGGAGGAGTCCAGACGGGACGGTGGCCGGCAACCGCAGGGACGATTCATCAAATCGCCCGCCACGCACCAAACGCCCAACACTGTAGGGGTGATTTATTAGATCGCCCGCCCTGTTGTCATGTTGCGCGGGACCTACATGGTGTAGCCCCGGGCGACATGATATGTCGCCCCTACATCACCCCAGACTCTTCAGCACCGCCTGGGCCGCGTGCCAGCCGCACATGCCGTGCACCCCGCCGCCCGGCGGCGTCGACGAGGAACAGAGCCAGATATCCGGCGCCGGCGTGGCGTAGGGCGCCAGTGGATTGACCGGACGGGCGAAGTGCTGCGCCAGGTCCTGCACGCCCCCGCCGATGTCGCCGCCGACGAGGTTGGGGTTGTGGGCTTCCAGTTGCGGGGCGTTCAGGCTGTGCCGCGCCAGCACCCGCTCGCGAAAGCCGGGCGCGAATCGTTCGATCTGCGCCTCGATGCGCGCCGTCATGTCGACCGCGCTGCCATGCGGCACGTGGCAGTAGGCCCAGGCCGTATGCTGTCCCTCCGGCGCGCGCCTGTCGTCGAAGAGGCTTTGCTGACCCATGATCACGAAGGGCCGTTCACTGACCTGGCCTCGCCATACGCTACGCAGCGACTCCGCGATCTCGTCGCTGGAACCGCCCAGATGCAGGGTGCCCGCCCGTCGGCAGTCGGCCGCCGCCCAGGGGATCGGCGCGGCCAGGGCGTAATCGAGCTTGAAGACTCCCGGGCCGTGACGGTAACGCGCCAGCGCGCGGCGGTAACGCGGCGGAAAGCGATTCCCGGCGAGGCGCGTCAGCTGCCGCGGCGTGACGTCGAAGAGATACGCGTGCGCCGGCGGCAGCTCAGCTACGTTAGTCACCTCCTGACCGGTGCAGATTTCGCCACCCAGTGAACGCAACAACGACCCCAACGCCTGCGCCAGGGCCTGCGCGCCGCCCCGCGGTGAGGGCCAGCCGACGCTGTGTGCCAGTGCCACCAGCACCAGGCCGAAGGCGCCGGAGGGCGCGCGTTCCAGCGGCAGAACGCCATGAGCGGCGTTTCCGGCCAGCAGGGCGCGAGCTTCCTCCGTCCGCAGCAGACGCCGCGCCAGCGTCGCAGCCGGCAGCAGACCGGGCAGACCGAAACGGGCCAGCAAGAGCGGTCGCCGTGGCCGGTGCAGCGGCGCCAGCACTTCATCGAAGAGCGCTTCGTGTTGCCTCACCAGCGGAGCGAACAGCCGCCGCCAGGTCGTATCGTCGCGGCCCAGGGCGACCGCCGTAGCCGCCAGCGAGCGTTGCAGCGTCAGCGCCCGGCCGCCATCCAGAGGGTGTGCCAGCGGCAGGGTCGGCTGCACCCACTCCAGGCCATGCTGCGCCAGCGGCAGAGCGCGCAGAAAGGGCGAGGCCAGCGTCAGTGGGTGGACGGCCGAGCAAAGGTCATGCGTGAAGCCGGGCAGGGTCAGTTCGGCGGATCGCAGGCCGCCGCCGATCTCCGCCTGGGCTTCGTACACGCGCACCCGCAGGCCCTTCTGCGCCAGGGCGATGGCGGCCGCCAGGCCGTTCGGGCCGGCGCCGCCGACGATGGCGTCGGGGTTCACAGGCGACGGGCTCGGGCCGGCAGATGCCCCGGGTTGCGCCTGCCTCCGACAACGAGGATGTTCATGGGCGCTACCCAACCTTTCCTGGAGTTGCGGAGGGCATCAGGCCTGACTGGCGGCGGCTTCCCGCTCCGCGCGGATGTGGCGGTAGAGCGTCGGCGTGGTCAGCATGGCCGTCAGGCCGATGGAGATCAGATACAGGGCGTTGATGATCCAGACGCCGCCGTTCGCGCCGGTCTCCCTGACCAGCCAGGTGCCCGGCGGCAAAATGAGCAGCAACAACAACACGCGCATCCAGACCATGCGCATCACCAGGTCCAGTGCGCGATACAGCGGGCCGAAGATGCCGCCCAGCGTGGTCGCCACGCCGAAGACCGCCAGCGCCGGGATCAGCGGCAGCACCGGACGCCACTTCTCGCCAAACAGCGGCACCATCACCAGCGGAGCGACCAGTAACAGGGCCGCGTAGACCAGCACCCCGCCCAGCAGCAGTGCCAGCAGAACGCGCCGGAAATTGTGCCAGAGCCGTATGAAATTGCCGCGCCCCACTGCTTGCGGGACGACCGCCTGCATATTGTCCTGCACCCCCTGGGTAAGGATGCTGCTGCGGTCGATCAGGCGCAGGCCCAGATGCACGTATCCGGCGGCGGCCTGACCGGCCAGCACGCCGACCAGCTGCACCGGCAGGAACTGAAACAACCCGGAGAGATTCTTGTCGAGGGCGTTGGCCAGGCCGAAGCGCCAGTAGCCGCGTAGCGAAACCCGGACGCTGCGACGCAGCACGGCACCCGCTGACGGCCACAATCCCTCGTCGTTGTGCCGGTGGCGCAGGTATAGCGCCAGGCCCAGCAGCGTCGCCACGACGGAGAAGAGCACCCGCGCGGCCACCTGGCCGGCGGCCGTCGGCCACAGCAGGGCGGCCAGCACCTGCAGGGCGGTCAGTACCACCTGGTTGAGGGTCATCAGCAGGGCCGCCTGACGCATGGCGCGGCGGGCGCGGAAACAGGACTGGGCCAGCAGGTAGAGTGGATCGAAGACCAGAATCAACGCCAGCCAGGCCGCCAGCGAACCGACCGCGCTGTTGCCCACGGTCCTGTAGCCGGCCATGAGGGCGAAATCGAGCCCGTATCCCGGCAGCGGCGCGACGGGGTCGCGGTACAGTAGCGCCGCCAGTGCCGGCCCGAGGACCGCCAGCACCGCCAGGCTGAACAGTGCCCAGACCAGGGTGACCTTGATGGCGATCGCCAGCAGATCGAGGACTTCCTCCCGGTCACCCTGGGCCACCGCCGTCGGCAGGAGCGCGTCGATGCTGACCGCCATGCCGCTCAGGTTCAGCGTGCGCCAGATGTTGAGAAAGGTCAGCGCGAGAGCGAAGAGCCCGTAGTTGACCGGGCCCAGACGCGCCGGCACGAAGACCCAGGCGATCATCCCGAGGCCCACCACCGCCAGGCGCCCCAGCTGCAGGGTCAGCGTGTCGCGCACAAACTTGCGTCGCAGAAACTTGCTCAGCACCGTCGCCAGGGACTTCATCGCGCCGCCAGCCGCCGGTAGTGCGCGATCAGGCCCTCGGCGACCCGCTCCCATGTCTGCTGCCGCGCCCGCGCGCGTCCGGCCGCGCCCATGCGCTGCGCCCGCTGCGGGTCGCGCAGAAGGCCCGTGATGGCCTCCGCCAACGCCTTTTCCACATTCTGTTGAGGCAACAGCAGGCCGGTCTCGCCCTCCACGATGGCGTCCTCGCTGCCGCAGTCACGGGTGCCGATGACGGGCAGCCCGGCCGCGCTGGCCTCCAGATGCGCCAGGCCGAATCCCTCGAAGCGCGGCCCGATATTCAGCGCAGGCAGGGCGAAGACCTGCGCCGCCGCGTACCAGCCGAGCAGGGTCGTCTCGTCCACCTGGCCCGTCAGCTTCACCCGCCGTTCCAGGCCGAGCCGGCGGATTTCGCCGCGCAGCCGCTCGACGTAACCCGGCGCGTCGTCCAGGTTGCCGACGATGACGCAACGCACCTGGGGCAGGTTGTCGATTACCCGCGCCATGGCCCGCACAAGTTCCAGCGTGCCCTTGCGCGCCTTGGGCGCGCCCACGGAGAGCACCGTCGGGCCTTCCGTGGGCTGCGGCGTGACGGGCCGGTCGAAGCGCGTGGCGTCGATACCGTTGGGGATCACCAGAGGCTGCGCGCCCGGCAGCAACTCCCGCGCGACCTGCGCCGTGTAGCGGCTGACGCAGACCAGTTGCGACCGCGCCAGCGCCCGGCGCCAAAGCACGCCGGCCGGCCAGCGGCGCTGAGTCAGCAGGCGCAGGTAACTGCCGTGCGCCGTCACCAGATGCGGGCGTCGCCCCGCGACCCGCAGCCCGCTGACGGCGCAGGGCTCGATCATGCTGTGCAGCAGGTCGCAACTCCGCAGGGCCCGCGCCACGGTGGGGCTCGCCAGCAGGCTGCGCGCCAGAATCTGCCGCCCGGCCGGCACGACGTCGGGCAACAAACGACGCTGTTCCAGGGTTTCATGGGGCGGGCTGTTGCGGGCGCTGACCACGATGAGTGGCAGCCCGGCGCGCTGCAACGCCAGCAACAGGTCATGGCTGTAACGCGCCCAGCCATGGCGCTGGCCGATATCGCCGGTCAGAAAGCCGACCTGCGGCAGCGAACCGGCCACCGGCTCAGCCGGCCTCTCCGCGCTCCGCCTCCGGGGTCAACCCGTTGCGCGCCAGCAACTGCGCGCGCAGTTGCTCGAAGCTGATGCCATAATGCGCCGCGATTTCACGCGCGTGGCTGTGGCCCAGGGGCGGGCCCGGCACGATGCGAAACGTGCGTTGCGCCATGGCGCCGTCATCGTCGACCTCGCGCACCTGCGCCACCAGGCTCACCACCTCGCTGTCGCCCCCGGTATCCGCGTTGATGCTCTCTGCGTCCGCCGCCAGTTCGTGCAAATGGGTGGCGAAAAGGGCCCGCGCGCCCAGCAGGCGCAGCGCGCGCAGAATGTCGCGCGCCAGCCAGAAGCTTTCGCCGGCGCTGGTGCTGGCCAGCGATTCGTTGAAGAGCAGCAGGCTGTGACGCGTGGCCTGGCCAAAGATGGCCGCCAGGCGTTGCGCCTCCTCGCCCAGGCGTCCGCTGGCGAGTTGCGGGTTCTCGGCGCTGGCGAAGTGCGTGAACAGCCCGTCAACGGGGCTCATGCGCGCCGCTTCGGCCGGCAGGTACAGGCCGGCCTGAAAGAGCACCTGCGCCAGGCCCAGCGCCTGCGTCCAGGTGGTCTTGCCGCCGCGGTTGGGCCCGGTCAGGATGTAAATGCGACCGGCGGCGCCGAAGTCAGCGTCGTTGCCGACGATCTCCCCGTCCAGCGCGCGCGCCTGACCCGCCGGCGCCAGTTGCAGCGCCAGGTTGAGGTTGATCAGGCCGCGCAGGGCGCAGACACGCTCCTCCGCCGGGGCCGGTTGCGGCCGGCACAGGGGCAGGTCGCAGGCGCGCAGGTGCCCGATCAGGCGCAGGGCGCCGAGGCAAAAGGCGATCTCCGGCTGCAACAGCAGCAGGGCCCGCCCGCTCATGCGCGTGTAACGGCGCAGGGCGGCGGCCAGTGGCCGGCAAATCTCGTTCAGTACGTCGTTAAGGTCACGAAACAGCGGCTCCAACAGGGGGCTGTCGCCCTCTTTCAGGCGCGCGCCGCGGCCCTCGCCGTCCTCGGCGCGGTGCAGCGGGCCGATGCCTTTCGGACCGGGACGCGCGCCGCCAAGTCGCCGAAAGAGGGAGAGCGTGTCCCCGCGAAAGGGTTGCTGGTGAACGTCAAGCAGGGTGGCCTCGACCGGGCGCAACTGACCGTCAAGGTTGATGCCGATGGTGATGGCCTGCAGGCTGCGAATCTGCTCCAGCAGGTCGGGCAGTTCCCCCTGCAGGTCCTGAAACAGCGGGTCCGCGGCGAAGGCCGCCGTCTGCTCACGCAGGGCGCTCAAGGCTTCGGAGCGTAGCGCCGGGCCGGCCTCGGCCAGCACGTCGTTCAGCAATGTCACGCAGTCGACCAGGCTTTCCAGTTCGCCGAGGCGCCAGGTCACCTTCTGCAACTCGTCCTGGTTCCATTGCGGCCGAGCCATGTATTCCTGCAGCGTCTGCAGAATGGCGAGCGCAGACTGCAGCCCGGCAGCCAGCGCCGGACAATCCAGCAGGTCCTCGATGACGTCGAGACGCCAGTTGATGTGGGCCGGGTCCTTCAGGGGTTGCAGCAAAATATCCTGCGTGCTGCGGCGCCAGCGGGGTTCGATGACCAGCAGCGAAAGCAGGGGGTCCAGGTTCAGGTCTGCCGTGTGCCAGCGCCCGGCGGGGACGGGCGCCGGCGGGTCGTCACGCCGCGGCCAGAGCAGACTCACCGCGCCTTCCCTGCCCGTGTCGCCTGCCATGCGCGTTGTTCCCTGCCGACCCTGCCGACCCTGCCGCCGGCGCCAGTATAGCACAGCGCCCCGTCATGACCGGTCGCAAAGGGTCTGTAGCAATGGCATGAGGCGCGTGGTACCATCCCGCCAATCGCAGCAACGCACAGGGGATCAGCGCCATGCAACAGGGGAGCGACCGTTTCCGTCTGGTTGTTCGCAGGGGCCCCACACCCAGCCACAGTTGGGACCTTGAAGGCGAACTGGTCACTGTCGGACGCGACGTCAGCAACGACATTGTCATCAACGACGCCGAAGCCAGCCGGCAGCACCTGCGTCTGCGCCGCCGCCGCGGCGGTGGCTACGTGCTGGAGGACCTTGGGTCCACCAATGGCACCTTCGTCAACGGCCAGCGCCTGAGCGGAGCGCGCTCCCTGCACAATGGCGACATGATCGGCATGGGCGAAACGGTCACCCTGGCCTACGAGCGCGTACCGGGCACCGAAGGAATCGCCGTGGCGACCGGCCCCTGGTCGCGCGGCCCGGCGAGCAGTGAGCAGCCCGAGGCCGAAGCGGCGCCCCTGCCGGCCGCCCCCGAAGCGGCGGAAGTGCCCGCGCCCGCCCGTCAGGTGGTGGCGCGCGAGGTGTTGGAAGAACCGGCGCCCGCCTACGACTACGACCCCTACGACCTGCCGGAAGAGGAGGAAGAGCCGGGTCGCAACACCATGCGCTGGATAGGCATTGGCTGCATCGTGTTGTTGCTGCTCTGTTGCTGTTTTACCCTGGCTGGCGTGGTGTTGATCGACCAGGCCTGTCTGTGGGGCAGGATCCCCCTGCTGTCAGACGTCCTGCAGGCCCTGGGCTTCTACTTCACCTGCTGAAGCGCATCGCTACTCCAGTTCGTCAAGTTGCGAACGCGCAATGCGATAATGGTAGTTCTCGCGTGAGGCGGTCAGACGACCTTCCTCGATCCATTGCAGGATGTCGTCCTCGCTGACTTCCATGTAAAGCGCCGCCTCGCTGAGCGACATCACGCTCGGGAAGGTCTCGCGCCGGTTGCCAGGACGCATCGACAGCCCGGGCAGGTTGAGCCCGCCCGCTCTCGCAGGGGCGGCCGGCCGGCCCGTCGCACGCTGTTCGCGCGCCTCATTCTGCAACTCGCCCAATATGCCTGGCAGGCGCGGCGCATTCGGCGAGTCGCCGAGCAGGAACCAGGCGAGAACGGCGACCAGCACCATGCCCAGAAACTCAAGCAGACCGATCACGCCCTGGGCGAAGGAGATGGCGTCGGCGTTGCGGCCAAAGGCCAGCGGCACAAAGAGTCCGTTCAACAGCAGGGACATCAGCGCGGGCAGGGTTAACAGGATTCCCGCCGCGCGCACGTGCCGTCCTGCCGTCCTGAGCGACCCGTAATCGACCCGTTGCCGCGCGATCAGGACGATTCCGATCAACAACAGGATGAGCGCCATCGCCATTTCCTTCTTCCCGGACCTCTGCAGCCAGTGTACACCATGTCACCTCGCTTCGCCGCCCCCTGCCGCTCCTGTTCAGGCGGAATTAATGTTTGCAGAGGGATCGACCTTAACCACCTGTACCCGCAGATTTTGAATGCGTCGCAAAATGCAGTACCATGCACGAGTCTGGTGAATGCGGGACAGACCATGGCTTTCGATTTCGAGGCGCTGGCAGGGCACCTGCATGTCGTGGGCGGACGGGTAATTAACGCCGGCCCGCCCGGCTACTTGGTGGAATCGGCGCCGCAGCGCGCAGCGCGCGGCCGCGAAATGGACACCTTTTTCGGTCTCGTCCTGCCCGGTGGTGGCCGGCCCGCTCCGGCCGCCTTCTACGAGCGCGTGGTGCAGGTCGCCTCCGAAGACTATTTCGAGAGCAGCGGCAGCGTGACCGCCGGCCTGCGCACCTTGCTGAACAACCTCAACGACAACCTGTATCGCCACAACCTGCAGCACGAAACCCGCTTCGAGGCCTGGATGCTCTGCGCCGTGCTGCACGGCAGCGACGTCTTCCTCGCCCGCGTTGGCGGCGGGGCGGCCCTGCTGCAGGTGGATGATCACATCAGCCCCTTCCCGGCCGAGGCGGAAGGAGGCTTCTCGCCGCCTGGTCTGCCGCTCGGCGCCCAGGCGGAGCCGGACGTCCGCATGACGCACTACACCCTGAGTAGCGGCGCCCGGCTCGTGATGGGCGACAGCAATTTTGAAGATCTGTTGCGCGTCGAGGACGATGGCTCCATGGACGCGCTGGATGGCGACGACCTGGCCCAGGTGATCCTCGGCTTCCGCCGCCTGACGCGCGACAGCCTCAGCCTTATGGCCGTCGAATTTGTTCCGCCGGACGCGCCCTCCGGCATTGCCGCGCGCGAGGCGCTCTCGTCGCGGCGCGAGGCCCTGGCGGCGGGACCGGAGGCGCCGGAGGAGCAGCCCGCCGGGATTGCTGGCGAGCAGGTACGCCGCAGCGCCGGCAGCGCCGCCCTGCGCCTGGCGGACGGGATGGACCGCCTCGGCACCGTGGTCGAGCGCATCGCCGGCCGCGAAGGCGACCCGGAGTCCAGTCGCCTGGCGCGCCTGGCCAACACCGGCAGCATCGTCCTGATTCCGATCGCCGTGGTGCTACTGGCGCTGGTCATGTGGCTGGGCGGCGCCGGCAGCAGCGAATACGAGCGTTGCGTCGAGGAGGCCTGGCAGGGCGCCCGTCTGGCGCGCAACATCGCCTCCGCCGACGTAAGTGGCACGCTCTCCGGCTGGGCCGCCGTCCAGACCACCGTCGAGCGCTGCACCGCCATGCGCCCCGAGGAAATCGACGTCGCGCTGGTTGAACTGCGGCGCGAAGGTCAGGCGATTGTCGACCGCCTCAATGACATCGAACGACGTGAGATCTTCGTCGTGGAGGCCTTCCCCAACGCCATCCTGACCGACATCGTGCTGCGCGGCGACGATCTCTACGTGCTCGATTCTGCCAACCAGCAGGTCTACCGCATCACGCTCAATGAAAGCGGGCTCGGCATCGTGCCCGGCTCGCGCCAGCCCATCGCCACCATGCGCCGCGGCGCGCAGGTGGACCTCTTCACCATCGATACCCTGGTCGGCCTCACCTGGTCCGAGGACGGCAGCGGGCTCAGCCAGAACAACGTGCTGCTGGCCCTCGACGAGGCCGGCGTGCTGGTCGAGTATTCGCCCACCTTCCTCGCGCGCGGCGTGCAGGGCCTGCTGGGTACCGAGCAATGGCGCACGCCGAAACGCGTGACCTCGTGGCGCGGCCGCATATACATCCTCGACCCCGGCGCCGAGCAGATCTGGCGCTACGATCCGCTGAGCGGCGCTTTCGCCGGCGCACCCATCGGCTACTTCGCCGGCGCCAACCGGCCCCTGCTGGCGCAGGCCGTCGACTTCGCCATCGACGATTCCGGTCGCGTTTACGTGCTCTTCTCGGACGGTGTCATCGCCCTCTTCCGCGCCGGTGAGGAAATCCGCTTTGGCTACGCCGGCTTCCCGCCCGGGCAGGAAATGCGCCACGCTGACGCGATGTTCCTCAACACCGACCCCGTCGCCCCCGCCATCTACATCGTCGATCGCGAAAGCCGCACCATCTTCGAGACCTCGCTGGCGGGTACCTTCATCAACAGCTACCGCACCTTCGACGAAACGCTCTTCGCCAGTCTGGCGGGCATCGCCGTGGACGAGAACCGCAACCTGATGTACGTGCTCTCCGGCAATTCGGTGCTGGCCTTCAACAAGCAGGACACCTGACGCCTGCCCACCCCGACCCGGCCAGGCTGACCCTGCGACCCCGCAGGTTAATCCCGTATACTGCGCGCGTACTTTCCGGGCGGTCATGAAGGGTGGCCATGCGCATACCGGTCTGGTTGTTCATCGCGGGCGTACTGGGCACGATGGCGGCCACGGCCCTGCTGGCCGGGCTCGCCTATTTCGGAATCCGCCAACTCTCGCTGCAGGCCGCCCTGGCCGGCATCGAGCTGGCCCCGCTGACCGTCAACCTGCAGCAGGCGGCCACGCCCTTTCCCACGCTCGCGCCCGCCGTGCAGACCCGCGCGGAGGCGCCCTCCGCCGCGACCCTGCCCGCCGTCATGCCTCCCGCCCTGGAGGACCCGCGCGCGCGCAACATCCTGCTGCTCGGCATCGACCAGCGCGCCGGCACGGTTAGCGACGAACGCTACTTCCGCAGCGACACCCTGCTGGTCGTTCGCATCGAACCCCTGCGCCATAGCCTGGCGATGCTGTCCATCCCGCGCGACCTGTGGCTGTCCTTCGCCGACGGCGGCCCGCCGGGGCGCATCAACAGCGCCAACAGCCGCGGCGAAAGCCAGGGCTACCCCACCGGTGGCCCTGGCCTCACCGCCGACACCCTGCAGGCCAGTTTCGGCCTGCGCATCGACAACTACCTGCTGGTCAATTTCGACGCCTTCCTCACGGCCGTGGACCTGCTGGCGCCGGAGGGCGTGGAAGTCTGCATCGAGCAGCGCATCGACGATCCCCACTATCCCGACGGCAATTACGGCACCATCCTGGTGACCTTCGAGCGCGGCTGTCAGCTGCTGGACGCGGAGCGCCTGCTGCAGTATGCCCGCACGCGCGCCACCCGCGGCGCGGACTTCGACCGCGCCCGGCGCCAGCAACAGGTTTTGATCGCCATGCTGCGCCACGTCGCCAGTCTGGAGGGTATCGGTCGCCTCATCAGTCAGGCGCCGGCCCTGTGGCAGGAACTGGGCGACAGCTTCCGCACGGACCTCAGTCTGGACGAGATTCTGCAGCTGGGCCTGCTGTTGCGCGACATTCCGCCCGACAACCTGCGCCAGGGCGTGATCGACAACCAGGTGGTGCGCTTCGGCACGACCGCCAACGGAGATCACGTGCTCTACCCGGACAACGCGGCCATTCGCGCCCTGATCCAGGAAATTTTCGGCAACGGCTGACCTTACGGCACATGTAGGGGCGATTTATCAAATCGCCCGATGGTGCGGGTAATGTGCGCGGGCGACATGATATGTCGCCCGTTCATCAGCGTTGGCAGGGGGCGATTTATCAGATCGCCCGCCACAGGCCCACGGCTTTCAGCCTTCGCGGATGCGCAGGGAGCGCAACTGGTCGCCCTGCTCGATGGCGTCAACCACCTGCTGCCCATCGCCCGTGACCGCGCCGAAGACCGCATGGCGGCCGTCCAGCCAGGGCGTGGGGACGTGCGTGATGAAGAACTGCGAGCCGTTGGTATCGGGGCCGGCGTTGGCCATGCTGAGGATGCCGGCGCGATCGTGCTTCAGCGCCAGCGCCGACTCCTCGTCCTCGAAGCGGTAGCCGGGCCCGCCCCCGCCGCTGGCCGTGGGGTCGCCGCCCTGGACCATGAAGGGCGGGTCCTTGATGACGCGGTGGAAGACCGTGCAGTCGTAGAATCCCTCGCGCGCCAGGAAGACGAAGTTGTTGACGGTCAGGGGCGCGGCGTCGGCGAAGAGTTCAATCTCGAAGGAGCCGCGGTCGGTGTCGAAAACGGCCGTGTAGGTCTTTGCGGCGTCGATCTGCATGGCGGGCGGGGCGTCGTATTGCTGAATGATCTTCTGCTGCTCGCAGTTGACGGCCCCCTCCGGCGTGGGGGTCTTCGGCAGGCCGGTGGTGCAGGCCGCCAGCAGGAGAAAGGTGATCAGAAGGCGGGGGGTTCTGGGCATGCGATTTCCTGGTCCTGTAATGGCGAGTCGCAATTGTGACAGGTGTTGCGTCCACAACGGGACGGCAACGCTGCGCGCTATACTGGCATGATGACCCGTCCCCGCCATTCCTGCAATGCAGAGCCGCGCCGACGCAGCCCCGCCTGGCGGGTCGAATGAAAGCCCTCGTCACCGGCGCGACCGGCTTCGTCGGCTCGCATGTGGCGCGCGCCCTGGTCGGGGCCGGCCATGACGTCCGCGTGCTGCACCGCCGCAATTCGCGCCTGGACGCCCTGCAGGGCCTGGACTGTGAGACGGTCGTCGGCGATGTGCTGGAGAGCGACGCCCTGGCGCAAGCCTGTCGGGGCTGCGAACTGGTCTTCCACGTGGCGGCGGTGGCGGCCTACTGGCGCACGGAACGGTCGCAGATGTACGCCATCAACGTTGAGGGCACGCGGCGGGTGCTGGCCTCCGCGCGCGCTGCCGGCGTGCGCCGCGTGGTCGTCACCAGCAGCGCCGCCTCCCTCGGCCTGCGCCGCGACGGCCGCCCCGTCGACGAATCGGCGCGCTTCAACCTGTTGCCGCACCGCTTTCCCTACGGTCACAGCAAATACCTGGCCGAGCGCTGCGCGCAGCACGCCGTCAGGGAGCAGGGCCAGGACGTCGTCATCGTCAACCCGGTCATCGTGATGGGCCCGGGTGACCTGAACCTCATCTCCGGCCGTTTCGTCACCGAGATGCAGCGCCTGCAATGGCTGATACCGGTCAGTTCGGGCGGCGTGGGCGTGGTCGACGTGCGCGACGTGGCGCGCTGGCACCTGGCGGCGGCGGAGCGCGGCCGCAGCGGCGAGCGCTACATCCTCGGCAACGCCAACTACAGCCTGCGCGAGTGGTACGCGCTTTGCGCGCAGGCCGTCGGCGTGGCGCCGCCGCTGCTGCAACTGCCGGATGCGGCCCTGCCCCTGCTGGCCGGCCTGGTGGCCCTGGCGCGGCACCTGGGCATGCAGCCGCCCGCCGACCCCTCGCAGATCCGCATGGGCGGGCGGCGCCTGCATTTCGTCTACGACAAGGCGCACGCCGACCTGGGCCCGCCACAAATTGACATGTTGCAGAGTCTGCAGGATACGACCGACTGGTACCGCGCGCGTGGCTTGCTGCAGGAGGGGCGCCTGAGTCGCCTGTTGCGGGCCCTGCGCCCCGGCTGAGTGCGGCTACTCGCCTTCGCCGACCGGTTCGCGATTGGTGGTGATGCTGGTCCAGGCGAGGCGGTCGCTGCGCAGGTGGGCGTAGACTGGCTTCTCGTTGCGCAGCAGGTCCACCAGGACGGAGATATCGCGGAAGGGTAAATAAATGGTGCCCTTGCGTTCCTCCAGATCGACCAGCGGCTGCGGGAAGGGCGAACCTTCCTCGAGGAAGTAGACGTCCAGCATGGCGTCGCCGCCGAGGCAGCGCACGATACCGCGCAACAGGATCTCCTGGCCGTCGACGTCCATCCGTTCCAGTTGGCGCAGGACGACCATGTACTCGCGGATTTCGAAGATTTCGCTGCTCACGGGATGCCCTCCCGTCAGGCGCCCTGGTCGCTGGCCGTAGCGGCATCCTCGACGTTTTCTTCGTCTTTGTCCCGGTCTTCCCAGCTAATGATCCAGACGCAGGCGCCGGCCACCAGGGTGGATGCCGTCATCAGGGCGATCCACTGACCCGGCAGCAGACCGACGTCGCGCGCTTCCCAGGCGAGCATGGCGTCCATCCCGCCGGCCAGTACGATCCAGGCCGAAAGCCGCGGGTAACGCAATGCCAGTTGCGTCACGGGCCAGGCCTCAATGCGGGTCTGCAGGGAATTGAGCCGATCCATCCGTCCACTCCTTACAGGCTGGCACGCAGCATAGCGTGGCGGGGCGGGGGCGGCAAGGACAACTTGCGACTGACCGGCCCCCGCGGTCATAATCGCCGTTATCGACGGCGATGGAGTTCCTCTCATGACCGCAGTCATCCGCATGCTCGGCGACTCCCTGCGCGCGCTGTTCGGCGGGGGCGGCCAGCCCGGTGTGGACCGCGACGGACGCGCTCTCTGGGTCTACGTGCGGCCGCAGCGCTGTGACGATGTTCTGCGGGTGCGCATCGACATGATGAATGATCTGAGCCAGCGCGACGACGGCGACGGCTACCACGTGCGCAAGCTGGCCAGCAGCGCCAACTATCGCTGTAACCAGGTCGAACTGGAACTGGACTTCGACCGCCGTCGCCGTCTCGAGCGCCGCGAGGCCCACGGCGGCAGCTTCGTCGAACGCGAGGACTGGCAGGCCTGGCAGGCGGCTCAGTCTTCCTCCTGAAACCGGCATACAACGGGGAACAGCGTTGAGTCCAGGCGTGCCCGCAAGGGTCCCGCCTGGTTGATCATCTGGTATAAACGGCCGAAACATTGCCCCTGGCGTAATCAATGGGCCTCAGAAGTTATCTCCACAGCATGCTGAACGACCCGGTGCGGGGTCTGCAGATCTCGCTCCTGATGATCGCGCTGCTGATCATTTTTGGCGCTTTCGGTTACATGATCATCGAGCGCATGACGCCGATTGACGCGCTCTACATGACCATCATCACCGTCACGACAGTGGGTTTTGGCGAGGTCACGCCTCTCAGCGTGCCCGGACGGGCCTTCACCTCGCTGTTGATCCTGACCGGCATCGTCACCGCCACCAACGCCCTCGGCAACATGGCCAGCATCCTGCTGGGCCAGCACCTCTGGCAGTCCTTACGGGAGCGTCGCATGAACACCGAACTGGAAACCTTGCGCAATCACTACATCATTTGCGGTTTCGGTCGCATGGGCGACCAGGTCGTTCGTGAACTGGGGGAACGCGGTCACGATTTCGTGGTGGTCGACATGGACAGCGAGATCCATCACCAGTTTCTGGAAAACAACATCCTGCACGTCATCGGCGACGCCACGGACGACAACGTGCTGATCGACGCCGGTATCGAAAGGGCGGCGGGCCTGGTGGCGGCGCTGGATAACGACCCCGACAACATGATGGCCGTGCTGACGGCCCGCGGCCTCAATCCTGGCCTGCACATCGTGACGCGCGCAACCAGCGTGGAGGCCGAAAGCAAATTGCAACGCGCCGGCGCGGACCACGTCATCAGCCCCTGGCAGACTGGCGGCCACCGCCTGACCATGGCCCTGCTCAGACCGGTCGTACACGAGTTTATGGATCTGCTGCTCGAACCCGGCTTTCAACCGGGCTGGGAACTGGGGCAGATCCCGATCGAAGAAGATTCGCAACTGGCCGGGCACAGCGTCGCCGAGGCCGGTCTCTACCAGTCCAGCGCCGTGACCGTGCTTGGCGTCCGTCACGAGGACGGCGAAATCACCCTGATTCCCAGCCCGCAACGCGTGCTGCGCAACGGCGAGACCATCATCGTCATCGGGCCGCCCGAATCCATCCGCCGCGTCGAAAGCGTTTCGGACCTGCAGCCGGTGATCAGGCGGACAAGAGTGGCTCGATGACGCTCAACAGCAGCCAGAGACTGAAGGGCGCCAGCAGGGTGACCGGCGCCAGCGTCAGCCAGGGCAGCCGATCGGCCAGCAGACGCGCGCGCCAGGCATCCAGACCTCGCGCCAGCAGCAGCGCCAGCGGCAACAGGGCCGGATACAGATAACGGCCCTGCAGTTGCACGAACTCGAGGTTGTAGTAGAGGTAGGCCAGCCCCGTCAGGCCGATGACCAGCCACAGCGCGACCTGCAACAGGCGCAGCCCGCGCCGCGAGCAGGGCCGCCCGGACAGCAGTAACCCGCTGACGGCAGCCAGGCTCAGGGCCAGCGGGGGCAGCAGCAGGCGTTCTTGCAGGGGCAGCGCCATCCAGCCAAACTGACCCCAGAAACTGGTGAAGGTGTCGCGCAGGGCGCGCTGCGCCCAGGCGGCGACACCCAGTTCGGCGACGAGGTCGGCGCTGCGCAACTGGTCCAGCACCACCCGGTCGTGCGCGGCCAGGCCCAGCAGGTCCGGCCAGCCATAAACGGCCAGATTGCGCGCCCACCACAGCCCGCCGGTCAACAGCGCCGGCACGAGCAGACAGGCCAGCCCGCCGACCAGCAGTTGCCGCGCCGCCCGCCGTCGCCGCAGTCCTGCCGGCCGCAGGCGCAGCAGCAGGACCAGGGGCAGGAGCCCGGCGACAAAGTAACCGCCCGGTTTGGTGACCAGCAGCAGCCCGGCCAGCAGCCCCATGAACCACAGCGGCCAGAGGGCCTGTCGGCCGCTGCGCCACAGCCACAGCCCGACGCCCGTCAGCGCCAGGAAGAGCAGCGCCGCCGCGACGCTGATGAGCCCGTACAGCGTCAGCAGGACGCAGAGCAGCAGGGCTGGCGCCAGCAGCGCGCGCGCCAGGCGCTGCAGGCCGGCGCGGTCGCCGCGCAGCCAGCGCGCCAGCGCCACCAGCGCCAGGCCGATCAGCGCTTCGTTGAGACTGTCGTTGTTGACGGCGCTCATCATCGCCAGGTGTTGCGGCAGAAAGGCGACGAAGGCCGCCGTCGTCAAGGCCAGCCAGGGTCGACCGGGCAGGGCCGCCCGCGCCAGCGCGTGGGCGCACCACACCACGCCCGCGCCCAGCAGCGCCGAAAAGAGGCGCAGCGCCAGCAGGTTTCCGGCGCTCCACTCGTAGACCAGGGTCGCCAGCAGGTAGTAGAGCGGGGGCTGGTGGTCCTCGTATTGCAGGGGTGCGAGAGTCTCCGGCGTGGCGCCGGCGAAGCGCTCGCCCGTCAGCCGGGCCAGCAGCGCCTGGTCCCAGTCGCCCGGCTCGATGACGGGGCAGCAGCGGGGCGCCGGGGCCTCGTGCAGCTGACGGAGCACGTTGTAGTGCGCCGGTTCGTCGGGCGCTTGCCAGGCGGGCGTCCGCGCAGCGAAGAGCGCGGCCAGCAGCAGGTATGTGGCCAGCAGGAAGGTGAGGGCGGCCCTGTCATTCAGACGCACGGCTCGTGCCCGTCAGCGCCGCGCCGGTTGACAGCGGGTCTCTTCCGGTGCAGGCTTGCGCCGGAACGGGAAGCAGTGAGGAAGGCCCTTTCATGGCGGCAAACATGGTCCGGCCCAACGCGGAAGTCGCCGCCCGTATGCACGCCCTCATGGCGGATCAGGCGGCGCAGCCCGGAAAGATGTTCGGTTCGCCCTGCTACAAGGTGAACGGCAAGATGGCGCTGGGCGTCTTTGGCGACGGCATCGTGCTCAAGCTGGGCGAAGCCCGAAGCCGCGCCCTGATCGAGTCTGGCGCCGCGCAGTCCTTCGAGCCCATGCCCGGCCGGGCATGGCGCGAATGGGTGCTGCTGACGGAGAGATTCGAGGCCGCCGGGCCGTTGCTGGTCGAGGCCGTGGTCTTCGTGCGGCGCGAAACCGCCGGGTAAACCCGGGCTGTGGCCCCCGCGACCCCGGTGAACGATCCCCTGCTGGCCTGGCGGCCTGAGTTTCCCGTCCTGGAGCGATGCCACTATCTGGTCAGCCATTCGCTGGGCGCCATGCCGCGCGGCGTGCGCGCCAGTCTGGCGGCCTACGCCGACAGCTGGGACCGGCACGGCGTGCGGGCATGGAACGAGTCCTGGTGGTCGCTGGGGCGCGAGGTGGCGGACAGCATCGCGCCGCTGCTGAACGCGCCGGCCGGCAGCCTCGTGCTGCAACAGAACGCCAGCATCGCCAACAGCATCCTCTTCTCCGCCCTCGATTTCAGCGATCCGCGGCGCAATCGCGTCGTCATCAGCGACATGGACTTCCCGTCGGACAGCTTCGCGTTGCGGCAGTGGTTGCCGCCGGGCGCGGAAATCTGCATGCTTCGCTCGCCGGACGGCATCGGCCTCGATATCGATGAGTTGCTGGCCGCCATCGACGAACGCACCCGCCTCGTCAGCCTGTCGCACGTCCTGTTCCGCTCCGGCTGCATCCTGCCGGCGCGCGAGATCGTCACCAGGGCGCATACGGTCGGCGCTCAGGTGCTGTTCAATGGATACCACAGCGTGGGCGTCATCCCGGTTGACGTGGCTGCGCTTGAAGTGGATTTCTACGTCGGCGGCACGCTCAAGTGGCTCTGTGGCGGGTCGGGAGGGGTCTTCCTCTACGTGCGGCCGGACCTGCTGGCCGGGCTGCAGCCGAAAGTCAGCGGCTGGTTGGCCCTGCAACAGCCCTTCGCCTTTGACAGTGAGCACTTCCCGCTGCGCGAGGACGTCGGGCGGCTGCAGAACGGCACGCCCGGCATCGCCTCGCTCCACGCCATTCGGCCGGGCATTGACATTGTCCGCGAGGTGGGGGTGGCGGCCATCCGCGAAAAGTCGCGGCGCCAGACGGCGCTGCTGGTCGACCTGGCCCGACGCGCAGGACATGCCCTCGGCTCGCCTCTGGAAGCGGAACGCCGCGCCGGCACGGTCACGGTCACGCCGGCCCACGCCTGGGAAGTCTCGCGGGAGTTGCTGGCGCGCGGTTACGTCATTGACTTCCGCGAGGGCGCCGGCATCCGCATCGCACCCCACTTCTATACCGGTGACGAAGAAGTGCGCGGGGTCATGCAGGCTGTCGACGACATTCTCGCGGATGGCAGCTGGCGGAGCCATAACGCGCAGGGGCCGGATCACAGCCGCGTCACCTGAAGCGCGTGCGCCTCAACGGGCGAAATCGACCGCCCGTGTCTCGCGAATGACCTGCACCTTGATCTGGCCGGGATACTGCATGGTCTCCTCGATCTTGCGCGCCACGTCACGCGAGAGTTGGAGGGCCTGCAGGTCATCGACGTCGTCCGGCCGGATGATGATGCGCACTTCGCGACCGGCCTGAAGGGCGTAGCTCTGGTCCACGCCGTCGAAGCTGGCGGCGATTTCCTCCAGGGTCTTCACGCGCTTGATGTAGGACTCGAGGCTCTCGCGCCGGGCGCCGGGCCGGGCGCCGGAAATGGCGTCGGCGGCCTCGACGATGTAGGCCTCCACGTAGGCCGGTTCGACCTCGTGATGGTGGCTGGCGACGCAGTTGACCACGTTTTCGCGCACGCCATGACGCTTGATGAAGTCCGCGCCCAGCAGGGCGTGCGTGCCTTCCACCTCGTGGTCGATGGCCTTGCCGATATCGTGCAGCAGGCCGCCGGCGCGCGCCACGTCGACGTCCGCTCCCAGTTCTCCGGCGATCATGCCGGCGATGTGCGCGGTCTCAATGGCGTGGGCATGCATGTTCTGCCCATAACTGGTGCGGAATTTCAGCCGGCCCAGCAGTTTGATAATCTCCGGATGCAGGCCGGGGACGCCGGCCTCGAAGGCGGCGCGCTCGCCTTCCTCACGGATGGTCTGGTTCACTTCCTCGGTGGCGTCCTCGACCAGCTTCTCGATGCGGGCGGGATGGATGCGTCCGTCCGTCACCAGTTTGCCCATCGCCTGCCGCGCCACCTCGCGCCGCACGGGGTTGAAGCTGCTGATGGTGACGGCCTCGGGCGTGTCGTCGACCACCACGTCAACGCCGGTGGCCAGCTCGAAGGCGCGAATGTTGCGTCCGTTGCGCCCGATGATGCGCCCCTTCATGTCGTCCGAGGGCAGCGGCACCACACTGACCGAAATCTCGCTCACGTGCTCGCTGGCTAGGCGTTGCACCGCAAGCGAGATGATGTTGCGCGCCCGTGTGTCGGCTTCCTCGCGCGCGCTGGCCTCGACCTGGCGGATGATGCGCGCCATGTCGTTGCGGGAATCGTTTTCGACGACCGCCATCAGTTCCTCGCGCGCTTCGTCTTGCGTCATGCGCGCGATTCGCTCAAGTTCGGTCTTCCGCTCTTCTTCCAGTTTGCCCAACCTGTTTTCACGCTTGTCCAGCCGGCTCTGGCGCTTGTTCAGATTCTGGTCGCGCTGCTCCAGTCGGTCCAGGCGCGCGTCCTGTTGCGTTCTGCGCTGCTGCAAACGGTCCGCCTCGCGGTCCAGTTCGCGCCGGCGCCGGTTGGCCGTCTGCTCGGATTCCTCCAGCAGGACGCGGGCCTTTTCGGTGGCCTCGGCGATGCTGGCCGCGGCGTCGCGCGCGGCTTCATCGCGTGTGGCCTGGTTTTGCGCTTCGGCCAGCGTGCGCCAGTTTTCCACCTGGGCGTTCTGGTGCCGTCGCAGCAGCAGAAGAGAGACGATGGCGCCCAGGGCCACGCCGACGACCAGCATCACCAGGGCAATCAGGGCCTCCATGTTGGATACTCCTCATGGGTGCTGACGGGGACGGCGGCTTCGCCCTCCCCGTTTTCTGTCAATAGTTCTTCTACAACCTCGCGGCACAGGTCGGCTTCGAAGCCGCGCCGCTGCAGGCTGTCCCACAATTTGCGCCGCAGCTGCTCCGGGGTCTCGTTGCGCCAGCGACGCAGACTCTTGCGCGCCGCGCGCCGGGCCGCGTCCAGACTGTCCACGTCGACCAGTGCTGTTTCGATGGTCTCCGCCGCCACGCCCTTTTGACTCAACTCATACGTCAGGGCGCGGCGACCCATGGGCCGAAATCGCAGCCGGTCTTCCACCCAAAAGCGGGCAAAGGCGAGGTCATCGAGCCATCCCTGTTGCGTCATGCGTTCCAGCGCGGCAGCGATGGCCCCGTCCGCGAAGCCCTTGCGCCGCAGATATTGCCGCACCTCCGCCGCGCTGCGCGGACGGTAAGCAAGGAAGCGGGCCGCCCGGTCGACAGCGCGCGCGACCTCGTCCTCCTGCCGCAGACGGGCTATCGCCCTGTCGTCCAGTGGCTGACCGACTCCCAGACCGGCTGCCAGGGTCAACGGCAGACTGAAGGCGCGGTCGCCATCCAGAAAGACATCAACCCGATCGCGTTTGCGTTTGTCGGCTTGCAAGGCGGTGATTGTCGCCATGAATCTGTTGCCCGGGAACGCACAATGCCGTGGCCGGAATCATCACGGTTGTGGCCTGCACCAGTCCCTGAAAATACGTTGCGAAATGTTGCGTCGGGCGATTCGTTGTTGCTGGTAGCTACGGTCCGTTCGGGGAAGCCTGCCTGAATGGGCCTCTCTGTCAGACAGCCAGTTTCCCTTGACCGCTTACAACTTTCACCTCACGCACGCCGGATGGCTTGCGTTCACGTTAGGACCACAACTCGCGTTGTTATGTTACTGTTATTCAGATTAACACGACATGCCGTGGCTCGCCAGGCGATTGGTATTCTATGGACGGGCCGCTCTCGCTCCCGGCGCTTGCAGGTTAGGGAAATCGATGGCTGAAGTACCGCAGGCCCCGCGCGTGCTCGTCACCGGCAGCAGCTTCCCCGGCGCCGGCGTCGCCGCAGCCCTGTTGGCGGAAGGCGCCCGCGTCTCCCTCCTGCGACGGGACGCCGACTACCCCCTGCCCGAACCCCTGGCGAGCAACGTCAGCACGCTCGTCGCCGACGTCTGGAACCCCGCCAGCCTGAGCGGGCGGGCCCGCGGCCATCACCTGACGATACATACCGTTGGCAGCATGGTCGCCGACCCGGCGCGCGGCCTCAATCACCACTGGCTCAACTTCGTTTCCGCGCGCAACGTGGCCAACATGTGCGTCAGCGACGGCTGTCCGCGTCTTGTGTTGCTCAGTTGCGCCCGCGCCCCATGGATCAACCGTGGCTATGTGCGCGCCAAGCGCGCCGCCGAGGACTACTGTCTGCGGGTCGGTCTGGAGACCCTGATCATTCGCGCGCCGCTGACCTGGATTCGCGGCCAGCGACGTCAACCCATCTTCTGGTTGATGACCCTGCTCGGCAGTGTGCCACCCACCTCCTGGCTCGGTTTCGGCCGCAGCGCGCCGCTGCAATTCGATATCTTCGCCCGGGGTGTGGCGCGCGTCGCCCTGCGCCCGAAACCCGGCCAGCAACTGTACTGGCGCCGGGACCTGCGCCGCCGCAACAGCAATCGCGAAGCCCGACATTACGCGCCGCCAACGCTGCCCGAAGCGGAGGCGGAGCACGATGAGGAAGACGTCCCCTTTGGCTGGCTGCCGCCGGCTTCCGATGCCTGAAGCCGCTACAGTCGGTGCCGGTCTCCCGGCTCCTCCACGCGCCACTCACCGGTCTCACCCGGTCGGTAACGTCGCAGGGGGCGAAGTCGGACCATACGCTCGTGTCCCGCCGCCTGGTTGAGCCGCAGCTGCAGTTCGCGCAGGCCGGCATCCATCTCCGCCGCATCGGCATAGCCAAAGCGATAGGACAGGAAATGCGGGTGATCGTCGAGAAAGGCGAGGGCATGCTCCAGGGCTGCCCGCAATTCTGCCGTCGCCTGGGGCCGGCCGACCTGTAGCAGGGGCTGGACCGGCAGGCGCATGTTGCGCACCATCACGTCCAGCAGCACGGGCGTATGAAAAAAGCGGCCCAATCCGGCGGCGTGCTCCAGCCCGGCCGTCTGCAACGAGGCCTCTTCGGCGCCCAGCTCCAGCGCGCAATCGAAGTGCTCTTCCTGTATGCGCTGGCTGGCGCGGCGCTCCGCCTCGGGGATGAGAGCGGCGATCTGGTCCATGATGTGCCCTGCGGCCGCGCCCAGCGCCTGTTTGCGTGATAAACCGGGCAGGTCCACGCGCACGGGCGGCAGGGGTTGACCGATGTTCATGGAAAGTTGCGGCCGCTTCAGCGCGAGGACGGCGCCCAGCGCACCCTCCATCCCGCCGAATCCGATCGGCAGCACCGGCGCGCCACTGTGATAGCTCAGCCAGGCAACGCCGGTGTGGGCGCGTTTCAGCACCGGCGACCAGATGCCGCCTTCCGGGAAAATGCCGACCACGCCGTTCTGGCGCAGGATGTCCAGCGGCAACTGCATTTCCTGGCGCCGGGCGTTGCCGCGGTCCACCGGCAGAAAACCCCAGAGTCTGACGATCCAGGCGTAGCGCCGGTCCATGGGGATGTCGCCGGTGCCGATGATCTCGATCTCCCAGGGCGCCATCAGCACCATCAGCACCACTTCCATCAGCGCCACGTGGTTGCCCACCAGAATCAGCGGGCCGCGGGCCGGCAGGTTGGCGCGCCCGTGTACGCGGGTGCGAGTCAGCAATCGCAGGGCGAGTCGCCCCAGGGGCCGCAGCGCGCGGCGCAGCAGCACCCGGCGCGGATAAGGGATGGTGTAGACATTTTCCCCGCTCATGTTCCCCGCCGGGGCCGGACGCCGCAGAATAGCGGGTGATCAGGCCAGTCCCTAAAGCGACAACACACGCGCCGCACCGGGCAGGGGGACGACCACGTGGCGCGTATCCACCACCAACGCGCTGTGGTCCGCCACTTGCTGCCAGTCAATGGCGCTGTGGTCGGTGATGACGACTACGCAATCCGCCGCAGCCAGCTCCGCTACGTCCAGGGTCTGGCTGTGCAGGCGTTGTCCATCCGGCAGGCGCAGTTGCGGCACCTGCGGGTCGTGGTAGCGGACGGCGGCGCCCTTCTCCATCAGCAGGGCCAGCACGTCCAGCGCGGGGCTTTCGCGGATGTCGTCCACGTCGCGCTTGAAGGCCACGCCAAGCACGAGGACGCGCGCGCCGCGCACGGCCTTGCCCTCGTCGTTGAGCGCGTCGCTGATGCGTTGCGCGACGTGCAGGGGCATGGCGGTGTTGATTTCGCTGGCCACCTCGATGAAGCGGGCGTTGTAGTTGAGGGTCTTCAGTTTCCAGCTGAGGTAATGCGGGTCGACCGGGATGCAATGGCCGCCCAGGCCTGGCCCGGGGAAGAAGGGCATGAAACCGAAGGGCTTGCTGGCCGCCGCCTCGATCACCTCCCACACGTCGATGTTCAGGCGGTTGCACATCAGCGCCATCTCGTTGACGAGACCGATGTTGACTGCGCGGAAGGTGTTTTCCAGCAGCTTGGTCATCTCGGCCACGGTGGGCGAACTGACCGGCAGGACCTGGTCGACGGCGGTGGAGTAGAGCGCGACGGCGACCTCGGTGCAGGCCGCCGTGATGCCGCCGACGATGCGCGGCGTGTTGCGCACGCCAAACTCCGCATTGGCCGGGTCGATGCGCTCGGGTGAGAAGGCCACGAAGATGCTCTCGCCGGCTGTAAAACCGTGTTCCTGCAAACGCGGCAGGATGATCTCACTCGTTGTGCCGGGCCAGGTGGTGCTCTCCAGCACGATCAACTGGCCGGCGCGGCAGACCTCCACGAGCGCGTCCAGGGCGTGCAGGATGTAGGACATGTCGGGGTCGCGCGTCTTGCGCAAGGGTGTGGGCACGCAGATGCTGATGGCGTCGGCGGCGGACAGCGCCTGGTAGTCGTCTGTGGCGCAAAGCAGGCCATCGGCGACCAGCGGCGCGACCGCTTCATCGCTGACGCCAGGGATGTAGCTGCGGCCGTCATTGAGTTGGGCCACCTTGTCCGCGTCCAGGTCCAGGCCGGTGACCCGAAAGCCGGCGCGGGCGAACTCAAGCGCCAGCGGCAGCCCGACATAGCCCAGGCCCACAATGCCGACTCGGGCGCTGCGGGCTTGGAGTTTTTGCAGCAACTCTTCGCGATGATTCACGTTGTCATTCCCTGACCGCCGCGCGCGCAGTATACACGAAATGCGGCGGCCAGGGCCCGGGGCGCCCTAGACGTCGGGCGCGGGCGCCAGCGCCTCCTCCGGCAGTTGCCGGCCGAACTGCTCCAGCCAGGCCTCCATGTCGAAGTCGCCGTGGAAGCGTTCCATCATGGCTTCCATCAGGGCCTCGACGTCAACGTCCTCGCCAAGGCGTTCCTGGAGGGCTTCCAGGTCCATCATGCCGCCATGGGGCAGCATGCGCCCGCGAAAGCCAAAGCGCGGCATGGCGCTGCCCTCGCCGAGAGTCACGTCGAGTTCCATGCTCTCGCCGGCCCGTAACAATGCCAGCTGCAGGGTCTCGCCCGGATCGTAGGCCAGCAGCCGCTCACGCAGGGTGCGGCGGGCATCGACCGGGTCGCCTTCCACCGCCACGACGATGTCCTCCGCCAGCAGACCGGCGACCTCCGCCGGCGATTCCGGCAGCACGCGCAGGATCAGGGCGCCCTCCTGCTGCGTCAGTTCGCGTTCCGCGGCGACTTCCGCGTTCAGGTCCAGGTATTCAACGCCCAGCAGGGGCCGCCCGGCTGCCATACGGAAGTCGAAGTCTTCCGGCAGGGCCGGCATGCCCTCGCGCGGCGCGATGCGCTCGCGGCTGCCCATGGTGGCTGCGAGCGTCAGCGTCTCACCATCGCGTTCGACGCCCAGGGTGACGTCGGCGCCCGGCTCCAGCGCGCGGATCAGGTTGGCGGCCTTACGGGGCGTGTCGACATCTTCGCCGTTGATGCTGCGCAACAGGTCACCTGCCTGCAGCCCGGAGAGGGCCGCCGGCGATTCCGGCACCACGTCCTGCACCAGCACGCCCGCCTCGTCGCTCACCAGGCTGACGCCCAGGAAGGCGCTGTCGCGGAAGGCCTGCCAGCGGATGACCGGCGTCGTCGCGCTCCCCAGCGTAGCGTCGAGTTCCAGTTCTTCCCCGTCACGCAACACAGTCAGGGAGATTTGCTCGCCGATGGCCAGCGCCTGGATGCTTGCCGCCAGTTCCTCCGGCGCCACGTCAGCGCCGTTGACCCCAATGATGAGGTCATCCACCAGCAGCCCGGCGTCTTCCGCCGGCGACCCGGCCTGCACCTCGCGCACGTGGGCGCCACCGTCTTCCACCGAAAAGGCGATGCCAAGGAAGGGTCTTTCGTTCGTCTCCTGGGCCATGACTGCGCCGCCCGTCAGCAGGGTCAGGGCCAGCAGGACATGAAGAATGCGCATGATTGTCCTCCGGATGCAACTATGCTTACAGTCGCCGAGCATGGCTGCGGAGCCTGTGAACTGTGTAAACGTCGGCTTAACGTCCGGTGAGAGTCAGCGTTCTTCCTCGTTGCTGTTGCCGCGCATGCGGCGCGAGAGAAAGTCGCCCATCAGACCGGACATCAGCATACTGGAGGGTGAGGGCAGGTCGGACTTGCGTTCATCGGCGTCCCAGCGGTTGTTGCCGCGACGGTTGATCCAGGCGCTGTATTCCTCTTCGGCGCCGGTCAGGAGGGCTTCCAGGGCATCGCGGTCTCCGTCGTCCAGCGCCGTACGGGCCTGTTGCAGGGTGACCAGCAGGTCATCGAGCCAGCGCAGCAGGGGCACGCGGTTGTGCAGCCACTGGTCGCGCAGGTCGTCCGGATGCCGGTCGAAGAGCTGGTGGGTCAGGCGACCGAAGGGCGGGTTGGTCAGGCGCTGCAGGTCGTTCCAGCCCGGGCTGTGCGACAGACAGTGAAAACTGGCCACGCCCAGCAGCGCGGGCAGATCGACCGTGGCGGCGCTCAGGATGTCGTGCTCCAGGGCGTCCATGAAGTGCGGCGTCGCGCCCAGCAAGGTGCTGAAGTCGCTGGCCAGTTCCACGGCCGCGCGCGAGCAGTCCGGCGCCGGCATCAGCAGCATGTTGCCGTCATCGAAGAGGTCTTCCGCAGCGTGGTCGGCATCATCGACGCCGTCAAAGAGGTAACGGGCGTTGACGACGGGCGTCACCTGCACCAGATGCGCGTCCTCGGGCAGGTGTTCCTGCGCCAGCCGCGAAGCAGGTGCCTTCAGTTGCGCCATGTCGAGTACGACCGCGCCTGGCTGCAGGCTGTCCGCCAGGGCCTGCCAGGCCTGGAGTTGCTCCGGCAGTGGCAGGGCCAGCACGACGATATCGCGGTCGCGCGCGGCGCCGGCCAGGTTGCGCTCGGTTTTGTCGCAGATGCCGGCGCGTTTCGCCGTTTCAAGGATGCCCGGGCGCGGGTCGGCGCCGCGGACGTCAAAATGCTGCGGCGCCCGGTTGTTGCAGTTGCAGCGCCGCAGCGCCAACGCGACCGAACTGCCCGTGCGGTCCAGACCAATGATCGTCACGGTGATGGTTTTGGCCATGCGGTTGCTCCTGCCTGCTGCGCTCCATTATAGCGACTGGCTGGCTGCGCCCGGTCAACTGCGCTCGTCCGCCGCGCGCAGCCGCGCCAGGTCGTCGTCGTCGCCCGTTGCCCCCACGTGGTTCTCGATCAGCCAGGCGGCGCGCTCGCTGGCGCCCGCCGCGCGCGCCATCCGCGCGCCCCAGGCGGGGTGCTGTTCACAGAGTAAAAAGGGCCGCGCCAGCAGGTCGGTTTCGCGACCACGGGCCAGCCGTTTTGCCAGAGTCGGCGCCAGCGCGGGCACCACCACCACCAGCACCCGTTGCCACAGGGGGAAGGGCCAGCGCGTCTTGCCCACGTCATGCAGCAGGGCGGCCACCGCCAGGTCCGGACCTACCGCGCTTTCGGCCTGCAACGCGCGCAGCACGCGCAAACTGTGCAGTTGTTCGCTGCGTCGCAAGCGAGTGAAGCACTGCTGCAACGCCGGCGTAAGGTGCCGCGCCGCCTGGGCCCTGTCCACCGGCTGCGCGAAGGCCAGCAGGGCGTTCAGCCCCTGGCGCAGACGACGCCCGGCGCCCACCTTAACCCAGCAACAGGCGCGTGAAGCGGAAGGCCGGCCCGCTGACCAACATGCCGAAGAGATTGAAAATGCCGCTGAAACTGAGCAGGATCAGGGCGAAGAAGGCGTACTGACTGTACTGGCGCCATTGCGCGCTGCCCCAGGTCCAGGCCTGTTGAGCGGGCAGCAGGGCGTAGACCACGTGCCAGCCATCCAGCGGAAAGAGCGGCAGCAGGTTGAAGAGGCAGAGCAGCACGTTGATGAAGACGATGGTCCAGATCATGGTGGCCACCGGCCGCACCAGCACAAGCGGCAAGGCGCCCGAGCGTAGCAGCGGCTCCATCATCTGGTACAGCAGGCCGAAGAGCAGGGCCAGCAGCAGGTTGGCCAGGGGGCCGGCCGCCACCGCCGCCAGAAAGCCGTAGCGCGGGTTGCGCATGCGCTGCGGGGAGATTGGCGCGGAGCCGAGGATGCCGAAGCCAAGCAGCGCGAACATCAGCCAGCCCAGCCAGTTGATGTGCACCAGCGGGTTCAGCGTGAGACGACCCTGTTGCGCCGGCACCGGGTCGCCCATCCGGTGCGCGACGTAGTTGTGGGCGAATTCGTGCACCGTCATGCCTAGGCCGACGGCCACGATGGCGCCCAGAATCCCTTCCAGCGAAAGGTTGCCGAGCAACAGCACGGGATGCTCCCTGCTTCAGGTTGGCCAACCCAGGCAGTATAGCATGCTCCCTGTGCAGTCCGGCATGACTGCGCTATACTTTTTTGGCGGGCGGAGGCAGCCATGGCCGACGTGCAGGAGGTTCAGGTCGACGACCGCGTGCAGCTTCGCAAGCCACATCCCTGTGGCAGCGACATCTGGGTCGTCTACCGCATCGGGGCGGATATCGGTCTGCGTTGCAGCGGTTGCCAGCGAAGGGTTTTGCTGACGCGCAGGGAGTTCGGCAAACGCGCGAAACGGCTCCTGCGTGGGCCGCTGTGATCCCGGCCCGGGATGCAAACGCGCGGAAACACGAGGCATGTTGCTCCAGACGGACAAAAATAGACGCATCCTGATCCTGATGTCCGATACCGGCGGCGGACACCGCGCCGCGGCCGAGGCCATCCGCGACGCGCTTTATCGCCGGCCCGGGCCGGAAGCTGTCGCTGTCGAGTTGGTGGACGTCTTCCGCGACTACTCGCCGGCGCCCTTCAAGTACCTGCCGGAGATTTACCCCTGGTGGGTGAACAACAGCAAGCAGTCCTGGGGCGCCGGATACAAGCTCTCCAACACCCGCCAGCGCGCCCGCATCCTCTCCACCACCATCTTTCACACCCTTGAACTGGGCCTCAAGCGCCTGCTGCGGGAGCACCCCGCGGACGTTATCGTCTGCGTGCACTCGGCTTTGGCGCGCCCCACCATGAAGGCCATGCAGAGCCTGCCGGGCCGCGCCTCCTTTGTGGTGGTCGTGACGGACCTCGTCTCCACCCACCACATGTGGTACGAGCGCCGCGCCGAGCGCACGCTGGTGCCCACCGCGGCGGCCTATGCCCGCGGCCTGGAAAACGGCATGACGCCGGACCAGTTGCGCCTCACGGGCCTGCCGGTGCATCCGAACTTCATCGACGGCCTGACCGACCGGGCCAGCGCGCGGGAGCGGCTGGGGCTCGATCCGCATCAACCCGTCGTGCTGCTCGTCGGTGGCGTGGACGGCATGGGTCCGGTCTACCGCACGGCGCTGGCCATCAACGAACGGCGGCCGCAGTGCCAGTTGCTGGTCATCACCGGCCGCAACGCGACCCTGCGCCAGCGGCTGCAGTCGGTCGTCTGGAACCAGCCGACCCGCATCTATGGCTTCCGCCGCGACATACCGGTGGTGCTGGCGGCGACCGACATCATCGTCACCAAGGCGGGGCCGGCCACCATCAGCGAGGCCTGTATCGCCGGCGTCCCGCTCATGCTCTACGATGCCATCCCGGGTCAGGAGAGCGGCAACGTCGACTGGGTCATCGAGCACGGCGTCGGCGTCTTCACGCCCGACCCGCGCGAGATCGGCGACACGCTGCTCGCCTGGCTGGCGGAGGGGCCGGAAGGCCTGCAGCGACGCTCGCAGCGCGCGCGCGCCCAGGCCCGTCCCAACGCCGTCTTCGAGATTGCCGCCGACATCTGGCACCAGGCGCAGCAGGGGCCGCAGGCCACGCGCGGCAAACCCCTGCGCCACGGCATTGAGGACCTGGCCGCGGCCACCCTGCGCCGCGCGCGGGACTAAAACCCGCTTCTTTCAAGCATTAATTCAATTGGGAGAACAGCATGGATCCAATTGTTCGGGAGACTCTTGATGTCTTTGCTCCTTATGCCACTCCAATTGTTGTTGCGGTAGCAGGCTATTTCATCAATAGAAATCTGGAACAATCTCAACGTCGTGCAAAACGCACTCGAGACCTGGAAGCAAAATTGCGTGAGGATCGCCTTGAGATTTACAGGAAAATAATAGAACCATATATCTTGGCCCTATCTAAAGATGAGAAGTTCTATGAGGCACAGCGATACAGGCCCATAAGAAACAGAATCAGAAACATGTCCAAGGACGCGTTTGCACATGAGATCGTTACCTCAGTTGAGTACAGAGAGGCTGGTTTTAGGTTGGCCTTGTTTGGCTCTGACAGTGTCGTGCGGGCCTTCAATAGTTTTGTTCAATTTGCCGCGAAGAACAAAGATGTCGGCGACCTGCAAAAGACGGGCAAGTCAATTGAATCACTCAAAGTGATGGGAGAATTTCTTTTGGAAGTCCGCAAGAATGTCGGAAACGATAGAAACGGATCTGAAATATCATGAAATGTTTGCTGGTTTCATCCAAGATATTGACAGTATTTTAGAAGAAGGTGAGTTGAAAGATTCCAAGTGAATTGCACATTTTTGAATTTCAAGAGCCGTGGTTATTGCCTTGCGATCAATCTACCGGAGGGAAGCGAATGAGTGAGCCTAGGCAACCTGAATTTTGGACATATCCCCCGGCCGGCAAAGTCAGACCAGGCGCCGTGCCGGTCTCATCCGTAAAGGTCAAAATGGGGGATTACCCAAAACCCTCATCCTTCGTTCCTGGCAAGGAGCGGGTGAGCCAAACATGGCCGCCACGCAGAAACAAGGACTGATTGCAGACGACCTGGCTCAATCCAAATCACCACTTCCGGACACATTCATCGCCATGCTGTTCAGGAAAGTTGCACCGCGCCCGACCTGATTGCAGCCCGCATGGTTCCCACGTTCCATGCCATGAGCAGGCATCGTTCATCATCGCGGGAGGCGCTGACGTATGAAGGCGGTCATCCTCGCGGCGGGGCATTCCTTGTTGCTGTAGTATCAGAAGAAGTGGGATTCCAGTGGATAAGCAGGCCGGAATTCCGGATCCCGGAGGATACGAATGAGTGGGCCTGAGTTAATTGACGTGCGGCAGTACCCCCCGGTAGGCAAGGTGAGGTTCACTGGCGTCCCGGTTTCATCTGTAGTCATCACTGACAAAAATTACTCCCGGTCCGCCCCCTTTGTGCCGGGCGAACGGGTAAGCCAGCCGTATCCACCGCTGGTTCGCAAAAGGACGGATCAGGACCAGCAGGCCTGACCGGCCGCTTCACCAGTCCCCGGACACAAATCTGACAGGACCGCATTGGCCTTGCAGCGCGCGCAACCTGATTGCAGCCCGCATGGTTCCCGTGTACCATTTCCCGTCCTGCCATCTTTTCGGGAGGCGCTGACGCATGAAGGCGGTCATCCTCGCGGCGGGTCAGGGGACCCGCCTGCGCCCGGTCACCCTCACCATGCCCAAACCGCTGGTGCCGGTCGCCAACAAGGCCCTCATCGAATACGCCATCGACCTGCTGCGCGAGGCCGGCCTGGTCGACATCGGCATCGTCGTCAACAGTCTGGGCTCGCCCATTCCGAAGCAACTGGGCGATGGCCGCCAGCTGGGCGTACGCCTGGAATACATCGTGCAGGAAGTGCAACGGGGTCTGGCCCATGCCGCCAGCCTGGCGCAGCCCTTCACCGGCGACGAGCCCTTCTGCATGTTCCTCGGCGATAACGTCTTCAAGGACCGCCTCACCGACCTGCTGGCCAACTTCCCCGACTCCGGGGCCGAGGCCGCCGTGGCCCTGACCGAGGTGCCGGACCCTGAACGCTTCGGCATTGCCGAGCTGGACAGCAATTGCAGCCAGATCCGGCGCGTGGTGGAAAAGCCGCAAAACCCGGTTTCCAACCTCGCCATCTCCGGCGTCTATCTTTTCCGCCCTTCGATCTACGAGGCCATCGGCAACATCCAGCCTTCCTGGCGCAACGAACTGGAGATCACCGACGCCATCGGGTGGCTCATCAGCCAGGGCCGGCAGGTCCAGCCCTACATCCTTCAGGGCTGGTGGATCGACGCCGGCAAGCCTGAGTCCATCATCCTCGCCAACCAGGTGCTGCTGGGCGAACTGCCCTACACACCGCCGCCGACCAACCGCGACCAGGTCTGTGGCGACTCCGAGGTCTCGCACCGCGTACTCATCGGCCGTGACAGCCAGATCATCAACAGCGTGGTTCGCGGGCCGGTCATCATCGGCGACAACGTATGCATTCGCAACAGCTACGTCGGCCCCTACACGGCGATCGGCAACAACGTGGTCGTCGAGGGCAGCGAGATTGAGGACAGCATCGTCATGAAGGACTGCGTCATCCGTAACATGCCGGGCCGCATCGATTCCAGTCTGCTGGCGGACTATTCGCAGGTCACCTCGGCCGAGCACGTACCCGCCGCCCATCGGCTGATTCTGGCCGAGAACAGCTATGTGCAACTCTAGCATGCGAGCCCTGGCCGGCATGCGCGCAGAAAAGCTCTTGCTGTACCGGCTCCTGGCATGCATTCGGGAAGAATGGCATGGACTCCATCGATCGACGTGAATTCCTGCGCCGCCTGGTGGCGCTGGCGGCCCTGTCCCAACTGCCGGGTTTGCCGGCCACAGTCGCGCAAGTTGGGAAGGACGAGGAGCTGCTGGCGCTCCTGCGCGAACTTGGCAAGCATGAGGACATGACGGTCTATCGCGCCAGTCCCCTGAACGCCGGCTCGCCGCTGGAGCCGCTGCGCGCCACCCACGAGACGCCGTCGGACATCTTCTACCTGCGCAACCACGCTCCCGTGCCCGCGCCGGATGCCGACAGTTGGCGCCTTGAGGTCGATGGCCTGGTGCAGCGGCCGCTGTCGCTGGGCCTGGCGGAACTGCAACGCGACTTTCCGCGCCATGAGCAGGAGGCCACCCTGCAATGCGCCGGTTTTCGCCGCCAGGAGATGCTCAACGAAGAGAATGCCGACGGCGCGCTTTTGTGGTGCAGCGATGCCATCAGTAACGGGCGCTGGGGCGGTGTGCGCCTCGGCGACGTGCTGGAGGCCGCCGGCATCCAGGCGGAGGCGCAACACGTGGCGGCGCTGGGCCTCGACGAGATCGAGAAGGGCGGCGCGACCATCGGCTTTGGCGGCTCGATCCCCCTTGACAAGGCGCTTGCCGAGGAAGTATTGCTGGCTGACGAACTGAACGGCGCGCCGCTGCCGGCCGCCCATGGCCGCCCCCTGCGTCTGGTGGTGCCGGGTTATATCGGCGCGCGCAGCGTCAAGTGGCTGGGACGCCTCACCTTGCAGGCCGGCCAGTCCGACAATCATTACCAGCAGCGCGCCTACAAGCTCTTCCCGCCCGACGTCCGCAGCGACACGGCCGACTGGGGCGCGGCGCGGCCTCTGGGCGATTTGTATGTCAACTCGGTCTTTATCACGCCGGAGGCGGACGCCGAATTACCGGCCGGGCCGCTCCTGCTTCGTGGCATCGCCATTGCCAGCCAGCCGCTTGCCGTGGTCGAGCTCTCGCTGGATGGCGGGGCGAGCTGGCAGGAGGCCGGTCTCACCGGAGCGGGCCGCTGGAGCTGGTGCTTCTGGGAACTGGAGACGGAGTTGACGCCCGGCGACTACGAACTGGTCGTGCGTGCGCGCGACCAGGCGGGCAACACACAACCCTCCACGGTCGAGGAAATCTGGAATTTCAAGGGTTACATGACCAACCACTGGCAGCGTCGCAGCATCCGCGTGGTCTGAGGCCTTTTCAGCGCGCTCAAGCTCCTCCGCCGACACCTGGACGGCGCCAACTGGCCACTCAGCGGCAGGAAATTGCCAGGCCGACAGTGGCGCCGACATTGATCATCCACACCGGCGACGTGCCGCTCCCGCCCGGTTGGGGACATTGGCAAACGGGCAATACGTCGCTAGACTTTACGCAGGGCAAGAAGACGATTCCGATGAACCTGGACGCAACGCTGTCGCTGGCAGTCGTCGCAGGGTTTGTGGCGACAATGGTGGTATTGAACGCCGTCTGGCGTCTGGACAGCAGAATCGCCGAAATGAGCAGGGAACTCAAGGACAAGATCCTTGAGTCGCGCGCTGAACTCAGGGGCGAGATCGCTAAATCGCGCGCGGGACTCAAGGGCGACATCCAGCGCCTGGAAACGAGAATCGATCGTCTGGAGACAAAAATCGACGATGTCGAAACGAAAGTCGATGATGGCAACCAGCGCCTGGCGCGCATCGAAGGCCGCCTTGAAGGCCGCCAGGAGCGGCTGACGGCCGGGAGCGAGGCCGATTGACCCGCCTGGGAGCGAAGACTCGACGATAGCGGCCAGGCAAGCGTGACGACGGGGCTGGCCGCCATCCCCATGCGCGGCCTGGCGGATGCGAAACGCGGCCAGTTCCCCAGGCACAACCTGATTCCATTGATGCGGGCGGCTCCCTGGCGGAGTTGACCGCGACAGTTAGGGCATACGGGGCGAGGGCGTGTCAGGCCCGGAAGGCGTCTTGGCCACTGCCCGCAGGGAAGCGCGCAGTTCCTCCGCCGTCGGCGCGTAATTCCCCACCCGCTGCACGACCAGGCCGCTGGCGACGTTGGCCAGGGCGACGGCTGTCGGCCAGTCTGCTCCGGCCGCTCGCGCCAGGGTCATCACCGCGATGGCCGTGTCGCCAGCGCCGGTGACGTCGAACACGTCGCTGACGACCGGCGCCGGGCAATGCTCGACCTCACCCGTCGCCGTGGCGAGCGTGGCGCCCTGCGGCCCGCGTGTGATGACCGCAGCGCCGGTCACGCGCAGTCGCCGGCAGAGGTCGCGCGCGGCGGCTGTGAAGTCCGCGTCGCACGCCAGCGGCCTTCCCAGCCACGCGGCAGCCTCCTCCGCATTGCACTTGACCAGGCCGAAGTCATGGTACTTGCCCAGCTCGCCCTGGGCGTCAACCGCCAGCAGGGATACGCCCGCAGCGCGCAACTCGTCCACCAGGTCCGGCGTCAGCAGACCGATGCAATAGTCGGAGACCAGCAGGGCATTCACCGTGTCGGCCAGCGCTTTCACCTGGGCCAGCAGCCGGTCCTGACTCTTCTCCGACGGGGCTGCCCGTGAGAGCGTGTCGATGCGCGCCATTTGCTGCGGATAGCGCAGGCCCGTCTGCGCCATGATGCGCAGCTTGAGCGTGGTGGCGCGCCCGGCCTCGCGAATCAGCCCCGCACAGTCGATGTCCTGCGCCTGCAACAGGTCTCGCAGTTGCCGCCCCTGGTCGTCATCGCCGGTGACGCCGGCCAGCAGCGCCTGGCTGCCAAGGCGCGCGATGGTGACCGCCGGGTTGGCCGCGCCGCCAGGGATGTGACGCCGACTCTCGAACTCCAGCACCGGTACCGGCGCTTCGCGGCTCATGCGCGTCGGGCGGCCGCTGAGGTACTCGTCCAGCAGTACGTCGCCGACGACCAGCACCCGCCGGCCCGCCAGGCGCGAGACCCATCCATGCAGGGACAATCAGATCACCATCACCTGGTCGTTGACGCCGGTCAACTGCCGCAGATATTCCGTCTGGCCGGCGTGGTAACCGTCATGCCAGACCAACTCGAGCAGGCACTCACGCAAGTTGTCACCATAGTCGCAACCTTCGGCGTTCAACTGCTCCTCGCTGAGCGCAGCCAGCGCCTCAGCCAGCCTTTCCTGTGAACAGCGCAGGTCGGCCAGGAGGGTTGTCAGGGGCACGGCATCGTCATCGGCCTGCATCGCCGCGCTGCCATACGTATAGCGTCGGGCGCGCTGCTGGTCCCCGAGCGGCTCCGCACCCGCCAGTTTCAGGGCGACGTCGCGGTAGGCCAGAATGTGGCCAAGCACCCAGTTGAGGCAGTTGCCGCGGAAGGGCAGTTGCAGCATGCTGTCCGCATGCGTCAGGCCTTCGGTCTGGGCCTCAATGACCTCCAGGTTGCGCGCCAGCAGGTGGATCATTTCCCCGGTTGAAATCACGGGCGCTACCCCCTCTTTCTGCTTCGGGCAGGACTGCGTCGCTCAGATCACCTTGTCGTTGACGCCGCTCAACTGACGCAGATACTCGGTCTGGCCGGTGTGGTAGCTGTCGTGCCAGGTCATGAATGCCAGGCGCTTGCGCAGGGTGTCGTCGCGTTCGTTGTCAAAAGGCGAATCCAGCGTTTCGTCATCCAGCGACGCCATGACTTCCGCCAGGCGTTCCTGCGAGCTTTGCAAATCGGCCAGGATGCTCTCCATCGGCACGGAGTCAGCATCCGCCGTCATCGCCTCGCTGCCAAACATGTAGGGCGCGGACTTGTCGGCGTCCCAAAGGGTCTCCGCGCCGGCGATGTGCAGCATGTAGTCGCGGCTGACCAGCATGTGGCCCAGCACCCAGTTGAGGCAATTGCCGCGGAAGGGCAACTGCAGCATGCTGTCGGCATGCGTCAGGCCCTCGGTCTGCAGTCCCACAACCCACAGGTTTTGGGCCAGCATGGTCGTCATGTCAGTCGCTGCAATCATGAAATTCTCCTCTGGTTCCCGTTTGTTTCGAGTCTGGCACAAATTGCGCGCGAATCAAGCCTGCGCCCGCACACGCCGCTCCATGAGCACGGCCAGCACAAAGCGCGGCAGGCGCAGCATGCGGCGCAGGCGCCAGGGCTGCAGCGCCAGACGGAAGAGCCACTCCAGCCCGCGCCGGCGCAGCCACTGTGGCGCGCGGCGCACGTCGCCGGCCAGATAATCGAGCGTGCCCCCCACGCCCATCGCCATGCCGACCTGCAGGCGCGGCAGGTTACGCGCGATCCATTTGTCCTGACGCGGCGCGCCCCAGGCCACGAAGAGCAGGTCCGCCTGGCTGGCGTTGACGCGCGCCACAATGTCGTCTTCCTCGTCCGCCGCCGGGCTGCCGCTGAAGGTGCCGGCAATTTGCAGGCCGGGGAAGCGGGTCTGCAGGGCCTGGGCCGCCCGTTCCGCCACGCCCGGCGCCCCGCCCAGCAGAAAAAGGCGCCAGCCGCGCGAGGCGGCGCGCTGCGCCAGCAGGGGCACGCCGTCCGCGCCGGTGATGCGACCCGGCAGGGTCCTTCCCTGGCGACGCGCGGCCCACAGCAGGCCCGCGCCGTCCGCCACGCAGAGGTCCGCCCGCTGCAGGATGTGACGAAAATTCGCGTCGCCGCGTGCGGCCATCATGAATTCGGGATTCATGGTGCAGACCTGGCGCGCGCGCCGTGGCCGCGCCGTCATCCAGGCTTCGACCAGCGCCAGCCATTGCGCCGTACCCAACCCGTCCACCGGCAGGCCGAGAATGTGGATGCGGCCTGGCGGAGGCGGATCAGGGTCATCCGCCGCCGCCGCCGGCGAGTCGCCGCGCAGCAGGGCGCGCGCCGCCTCCAGCGCCTGCGGCACGGTGACCATGCGCATGCAGGTGCGCGCTTCGCAGCCGCGCGGCAGGCCCAGGCTGTGGCCGACGTAGCCGCATGGGCTGCAGACCGGCGCGCTGCGCAACACGACGCTGCGGCCGCCAGGCGTCCAGGGCCCCCAGGCGGAGGCATTGCCCGGCCCCATGATGGCCAGCACCGGCGCGCCGGCGGCCGCAGCCAAATGCATCACGCCGCTCTCCGCGCCGATGAACAGCGCCGCCCCGGCGAGCACCTGCGCCAGTTGGGGCAGGGTCGTCTGGTCCGTCAGGTCGATGACCGCGCTGCGCAGGGCCGCGCGCAGGGCCTGGTTGTCGTCGCCGGGGCCCCCGACCAGCATCAGTTGCGCGCCGCTTTCCTCGCGCAGGCGGTCCGCCACCTGCGCGAAGCGCTCCGGCGCCCAGCGGCGGGCCGGGTTGGACGCGCCGCCGCCGGCGTGCAGGGCGATGTAACGGCCCGGTGGCAGGGGCTGCGGCAGGGCCCCTCGCGCCACCACCGCCGGTCGAGGACGAGGGTCGGCGCCGGCCCGGGCGGCCAGTTGCAGCCAGTATTCCGCCTGATGCATGGCGCCGAAGCCCTCATCCTGCACCTTTTCCGTGAGGAACCAGGCGTTGCCATTGTCGAGGCCGATGCGCCGTCCCGCGCGGGCCGCCAGGGCGATCAGCGCGAACTTGAGCGTGCCGCGCCACAGCGTGAAATGGTGCAAAAAAATCACGAGGTCCTGCGGGCCGGCCGCCAGCATGCGCCGCAGGTTTTCCGGTCGCAGAAAGCCAAAGGGGTGGCTCCCGCTGGCGCGCTCCAGCGTGACGATGTCATCCACGAGGCCGCTGCCGGCCAGCAGCGGCGCGGCGTGGGCGCTGGTCAGGAGGGTCAGACGCGCGTCGGGCCGGGCGGCGCGCAGGGCCGCCAGCGCCGGCGTGGCCAGCACCAGGTCGCCCACATCGGCCAGCTGCACCACCAGAATGCGCATCAGACCACGCCCGCCGCGTCCTGCAGGGCCCGCAGCGTCGCGCGCGCCGCCCGCTCCCAGCTGAAGCGGGCGGCCCGGGCCTGCCCGGAACGGACCAGGCGATTGCGCAGGGCCCTGTCTTTCTGCAGGCGCGTCATCTGCCGCGCGATTGCCTTCACGTCCCTCGGCTCCACCAGCAGGGCGGCGTCCCCGGCCAGTTCCGGCAGACTGGAAGTCACGCTGGTGATGACCGGCGTGCCGCAGTACATGGCCTCCAGCACCGGAAAGCCGAAGCCTTCGTGCAGCGAGGGAAAGAGCAGCGCCCGCGCGCCGGCGTAGAGCGCGCCGCGGTCTTCATCGTCGATGTAACCGGGCAGGTACAGGTCTTCCAGCGCCGCGTAATCTCCACCGTCAAAGAGCCAGCCGCGGCCGCCCGCCAGCACCAGCGCCGCGTTGTCGTCGGGGTTGGTCGCGCGCCAGCGCTGCCAGGCGGCGACGATGGTCGGCAGGTTCTTGCGCGGCTGCAGCGTGCCCAGAAAGAGATAGTAGTGTGGCGGCAGGCCGTACTTGCGGCGCAGGGCGGTCGCGTCGCCGATCGGGAGCGGGGTCAGGCCGGGATAGACCACGCGGATTTTCTCCGGCGCGACCTGGCAGAAACCACGCAAATCGTCCGCCGTCGCGTGGCTGTCGGCCAGCACCAGGCTGGCGCGCTGCGCGCTGTGCCGCGTCGACCACTCCAGGTAGCGGCGCGCGCGCGGCGGGTGCGCGGCGGGGTAGTGGTGAAAGCCGAGGTCGTGCACGGTGACCAGCGCCGGCCCGGGGAAGAACAGCGGCAGGCTGTGCGCCGGCACGAAGCTGACGTCCGGGCGCAGCGCGCAAAGCGCCCCCGCCAGACGCAGATGCGTCCACAGGCGCGGCAGGGGAATGACGTGTTGTACGACGTTGCGCCCGCTGAACAGCCCCGCGGGTGGCTCGTCGCGGAAGAAGAGGTGGTACTCGTGCTCCGCGCCAACCTGCAGCAGGGCGCGAATGAGTTCCCGGCTGTAATGTTCGGTCCCGGTGGCGCGCGCGACGGTGGCGCGGCTGGCGTCGATGGCGACGCGCATGCTCAGCGACCCGGCTGCCGCGGGCCGCGGACGGTCGGCGCTGACGCTTGTCGCTGCGTGCCCAAATCGCTATACTGAGGCATCGGCGACGTAGCCAAGTGGCAAGGCAGAGGTCTGCAAAACCTTTATCACCGGTTCGATTCCGGTCGTCGCCTTTTCTGCGCGCCCGCGCCCGCCACTCCTGGCGGGCCTTTTTTACGCGCCGGCCGCTTGCGAGCCGAGTTCCTCGCGCGCCGCGTGGGTCACCATGGTCACGAGCCCCATCAGCCCCTGACCCTTGCCCATCGAGACCTCACGACCGAAGATCTTCAGCACGATGTCCTGCGGGATTGCCGCCACCTGTTGCAGGGGCGCGCCGGAGCAACAGTCGTTAAGGATGACGGCCAGGGCCATGGCCGAGAGGCCCTGCGGATTAAGTACGTCGAAGCGGAAATCCAGGTTGCCCCCGTCCTTTGGCAGGGCCCAGACGAAGGCATCGGATTCACAGGCCGGCACACGATGCGCCTCGTCGTAGGGGGGTGCCGCCACCTCCGGCGGCACCCGCACCTCGTCGAAGCGATCGGCCGCGTCAATCAGCCACGCGGCGCGTTCGTTGCGGTCGCTGATGAAGGAGAAGTCCTCCAGCAGTTCGTCCAGCCTGGCCGGAATCATGGTCTGGCGCTCAGCGCTCGATCGGAACGTTGACCAGGTTGCCCCATTCCGTCCAGCTGCCGTCGTAGTTGCGCACCTGGTCATAGCCCATCAGGTACTTCAGCGCGAACCAGGTGTGGCTGCTGCGCTCGCCGATCCGGCAGTAGGTGATGACGTCGTCGTCCGGGCTCAGGCCCTTTTCCTCCTCATAGATCGCGCGCAGGTCGGCCGCGTTGAGGAAGGTGCCATCCTCGGGATTGGTGGCGCGGCTCCAGGGGACGCTGCTCGCGCCCGGGATGTGACCGCCGCGCAGGGCGCCTTCCTGCGGCGAGCCGGGCATGTGCAGCAGTTCGCCGCTGAATTCCTCCGGGCTGCGCACGTCCACCATGTGCTTGCCGGCCTCGACGTGGGCCAGTACGTCGTCGCGGAAGGCGCGCTCGGTCTGGTCGTCACGAGCGGGCGCGCGGTAATCGGTGTGGGGATACACGGGCACCTCGCGCACCAGCTGGCGGCCTTCCAGTTCCCACTTCTTGCGGCCGCCGTCCATCACGCGCGCGTTTTCATGGCCGAAGAGCTGGAAGACCCACAGGGCGTAGCAGGCCCACCAGTTGCTGCGGTCGCCGTAAAACACCACGGTCGTATCCCGCGTGATGCCGTTGCGCGACATCAGGGACTCAAAACCGGACTGGTCGAGGTAGTCGCGGCGGAGGTGATCGTTCAGGTCCACCGTCCAGTCGATCTGGACGGCGCCGGGCAAGTGGCTGGAGGGATAGAGCAGCGGGTCCTCGTTGGATTCAACGATGCGGACTTGCGGATCATCCAGGTGCTCCGCGACCCATTCTGTGGAAACGAGCTTCTCGGGGTGGACGTAACCCCGATCCTCGATATTCTGGCTCATGGAATTTCGCTCCTCGTTGGCCTCACTGGCGAACAACAGTCCCATCATAACTGACCGGCAGTCCGGCGACAACAGCCCATCGCGCCGCCTGGGTCCCGCCCCTTGCCGACCGCCGCGGCCGGCGGCATGATGCAACCATCATGCGCGTCAATGTTCACGCCACGCTCGATATTCTGCGCGAACTCTTCACAGAGTCGCGCCATCCGCGGGAGACCTTCCGCCGCGCCGGCCCGCTCCTCCTCAATCCCGGCACGGCCATCGAACCCCTGTACCGCGCCCGCAGCGTCCATGGTAATCGCTGGCCGGCGCTGGAGGTAATGGAACTGGCGGGTTGCGACGGCCTGGAGGCCTGCCTGGGCACCCAGGGTTGGGGGCTGTTCAATCCGGCGCGCAGCCTGGAGGCCTCCGCCTGGGAATTCGCTCAATATGAAACGCTCGACTGTCGCGCTCAGGTGACGGCCGTCCTCGGGCAGCTTCAAGGCCTGCTGGCCCTGCCTGACGCGCAGGTCGACTGCCTGCTGCTGCCCTGCGATTCGGCCAACCGCTCCCTGATGCTCTTCGGTCACGGGCTCAGCGTGTACGGCGCCGTGCCCGGCCTGGTCCTGCTGCGGCTTTGGCCAGGCGGCGGTAACCTGGAGCGTCTGTCGGCGGCGCTGGCTCGCGCCTGGGCCCAGACCCTGCGGCACCTCGTCCATGGCCGCGGGACGCTGCGCAATCTGGCCGACTTCCTGGTGATGGAGGGCATCGCCGCGGCCCTGACCCACCGTCTGCAACCGGACCTGCCGCACCCCTGGCTGGCGACCCTTCGCAGACCCGTTGACTGGGACAAGGAACTGACGCGCATCGCGCGCCGCTGGTACGACTGCCCGGACTACAGCGATCTGGTCACCAACGTTTACGGCGCCAGGGTCGTCATGGGCCGGGACCGCCCGCCGCCGCCCCGCCCGCTGGATGCGGATACCCTCGCGCTGTGCAGCGCCATCCTCGCCGACATGCTGGAAGACGACCGGCCGCTGACCCACGCCAGGGCGCTCTACGGCGATGAATTGCTGGCGCTCAACGGGCATCCGCCGGCCGGCATGCCCGCCTGGGCCGGCTTCGAGGTCGGCAACCGCCTCGTCGAGACCTGGCTGACACGGACGGGCGCGACCCTGGCCGATGCCCTGCGCGCGCCGTCGGCGCGGATTATTGCGGAGTCGCGCTTCCTCGATGCGCCGCTCTGAGCCAGTTGGCGATGAGCGCGCGCTCGGCCCCGCCAAAGCTGTAACTGCCCAGTTCCTCCGGCCGCACCCAGGCGGTCTCCGACGTCTGTGACAGCTCCGGTCCGCGGACCAGGGCGCACTCCCGGGCGTGCAAGGTGATGCGAAAATGGGTGAAGCCGTGTTGCACCGGCGCCAGGGTCGCCCCTGGCCGCACCTCCAGCGCCAGGGTCTCGCGCAGACAGCGTTGCAGCGCCGCCTCCAGGCTGGCGTCCTCCGCCATCACGCGACCGCCGGGGAAGGTCCACAGGCCGCCCAGCAGCCCTTCCTCCGGTCGCCGCTGAATCAGGACCTCGCCCCGCGCGTTGCGCAGCAGGGCGACGACTAGGTCGTGATGCGGCCTGTCGGGGCGGGGACGTCGGCGCGGGCGTTGCGCCTGGGTGCCGCGGGCCTGGGCCAGGCAGGATGCCTGCAGCGGACAGCGCGGACAGTCCGGCTGACGGGGCCGGCAGACGCGACGCCCCAGTTCCATCAGGGCCTGGTTCCAGGCGCCGGGCCGCGTGGGGTGCAGCCAGTCCTGCGCCAGCGCCCACAGGCGCCGCTGCGTCGCCGAACGCGTGATGTCTTCGTCAAGGTCGGTCAGGCGGGCGAAGACGCGCATGACGTTGCCATCCAGCACGGGCGCCGCCTCACCGAAGGCGATGCTGGCGATGGCGCCGGCGCTGTAGCGGCCGATGCCGGGCAGTTTTTGCAGCCCGGCCGCGCTGCGCGGCAGGCAGCCATCGTGCTCCCTCATGACCTGGCGCGCGGCGCGCTGCAGGTTGCGCGCGCGGCTGTAGTAACCCAGCCCCTCCCAGAGTTTGAGCACTTCATCCAGGTCGGCGGCGGCGAGCGAGGCGATATCCGGGAAGCGCCGCAGGAAGCGTTCGTAGTAGGGGATGACCGTCCTGACCTGCGTCTGCTGAAGCATGATCTCGGCCAGCCAGATGGCCCAGGGGTCGCTGGTCCGGCGCCAGGGCAGGTCGGCGGCCTCGCGCTCGTACCAATCCAGCAGGCGGCCGTCGGGTCGCGCGTCGACGGGAGTGGCGGTGGCGGGTTTCATAGCGTGTACAATACCGCCCATGCGCGTTCTTACGCCCCTTTTCCTCCTGCTGCTCACGCCCCTGGCCCTCCAGGCCCAGGCGGAGGCCGGCGACGTGCCCGCCCTGGCGACCCAGGTGGCGCGCGATCTGGCCGACGCCGACCGCGCCCTCGACCAGGCCTTCAATCTGTTGGGTCTGCTGGAATCCTTCGGCTTCGTGGTGACGGTGGTCGGCGGCGCGGCGGCGATTTTCGGCGTCACGCGCTTCATCGCCGCCCAGAACCAGCTGCGCGAATCGCGGCAGAAATTCGAGGAAGAGATCGCGAGTTCGCGCCGTCTACTGCAGGAAGAGACGCGCCAGCGCGAAGAAGCCTTCGCCAGTCTGCAAGGCGCGCTGGAGAAATCGACCGGCGACGCCACCCGCGCCCTGTCCTTCCTGCCCCTCGGCGAACGGCAGTACCGCTCCGGCGACCTGCGCGGCGCCCGCGCCATCTACGAACGCGCGCTGCAACTGGACCCGCGCAACCCGGTCATCAACTACCGCATGGGCTACGCTTGCTCGCAGACCGGCGCCCTCGACGAGGCCGAGTCCTTCCTGCGCCAGGCCCTGGCCAGCGAACCCGACTTCGCGCCCGCGCTGGCCAGCCTCGGCTACGTGTATCGCCGCCGCGCCGAGCAGTTGCCGCAGGGCGTGGAACGCGCGCGCGCCATCAACGAGGCCGAGCGTCACCTGACGCAGGCCCTGGCGCTGTTGCCCAACCTGGTGGACGACGACGGCGAGTCCTGGTGGGGCTCGCTGGGCGGCCTTTACCGTCGTCGCGGCCAGACGCAGGAAGCCGTCCACGCCTACCGCGAGGCGGCGCGCGTCACCCCCGCCTCGTCCTACGCATACGTCAACCTGGCGCTGCTGGGCATGCAGCAGGATGGCGCCGACGCCATGCGCGACACATGGCGCCAGGCGCAGCAACTGGCCGCCGCCGAAACCCGCGCCGACGTCGACAACTACTGGGGCTACGCCGACCTAGTGACGACCAGCCTGGCGCTGGGGGAAAAGGGGCAGGCGGAGGAGGCCCTGACCTCCTTCTTTCGCACGATTCCGGAGGAGGCCAGCCAGGTGCCGCAGGTGCTGCGCGACTCACTGGAGCAGCTGGCGGCGTCCCTGACGGAGGAGCGTCGCGCCGCGGTCCGCGCGGCCATCGCGCGCATCGAGGCGGAGGCCGGCGGCGACTGAAGGCCGGTCGGTCGCAGATGTGCCAGCCCCGCTGAGCATCAGTCGCGACCTGACGGGCTGACGAACCGGCGCTCGCTTGAACAGCAGGACTTTCCAGGCGGACGCTCGTTGGGCGCATTCCCTGGTGTCAACCCGCCACCGTCCCCTGTTTCCCGCCAAACCGTTGATAACCGAACATATATTCTATATGCTGGCCTCATGCACTGTTCGGATTGCCGGACCGGGGAGTCGTCTTGAGGATCGCCTGCCTGCTCATCCTTCACCTGAGGGCCGAAATCGAGTTGCAGCGCCAGCCCGCACTGAAAGACCAACCTGTCGTCATCATCGACCGCTCCCCGCGCTCCCCCTTGGTCCGTGCCGGCTCGCTGGATGCGATCATGGACAACCGCCGCCAGGCCCTGTGGGCTGCCGGGCTCACCCTGCGGCCCACGCTGGGCCCCGACGTGCTGTCCATCACGGCCGTGGAGGGGGCGAAAGAAGGCGCGGAAGTCCTCGTCGCCGGCTGGGCCATCGCCCGGCAGCACCCGAAGGGCAGGGACGGCACGGTATTCGTCACCGTCGAGGATGAAGAGGGGGACGTCCAACTCATCCTCTGGCCGCGGGTCTATGAGCGTTACCGCAGGGAAATGGCCAATGACCTGATTCTGCTGCGGGGCGTGGCGGACCGCTGGGACGGCACCGCCAACGTCATCGTCTCGGAGGTGCAGGCCCTGGAGGCCGCCATGCCGATGCCGCCCGCCCATGACTGGCACTGATGGCCGGCGATGCCATGCCGCGGCGGCAATCCGCAGTCAATTGCATACCGCAGGCGTCTGCGCCAGATCTGCCTCCGCCAGATCGACAACCGGCGTGCCGTTACCCGCCGTTTTCACCGCGTCGCCGCCGGGCCAGGACGCCGCCCAGCAGGCCGAGCAGCAGCAATCCGCCAGGCAAGGCGATCACCGCCTGTGAGGCCGTCAGGCCGGGCCCGCCGGTTTGGCCCTCCGGCAGGATCTGCAGCGACAGCAGGAACTCCACGACCGCGCGTTGCTCGGCGAAGGGAAGTTCAGTGAAGGCATCGCGCGTCGCGCGCGCCTCACCGCCGTGCATTAGAATGGCCTCGGACAGGGTGGTCAGGTCGCCGCGATGTCCGTAGGGTGCCGAACTGCCGGCATCCCACAGCTTGCGCGTCAGGAAGAACTCCGAGCCTGATCTGCCGTTCTGGTCCGGCCGACTGTCCAGCAGCACCTCGTTGCAGAAGAAGCGGATGGCGTCCGGCTGCTCCGGCGGGTCGCAGAGGCTGTGACGTTTGAGGTCGGTGAAAGCGCGCACGATGGCGCCTTCGCCGCTGCGTTCCAGTCGCGGCTGCCGGCCCTGCACGGTCATGTCAAAACGGACGGTCTGTGACATGTCCGTCATGGTGTTGGTCGGATTGAAGGGGTTCGGGTCGGAAAAGAAGCGCGACTCGAGAGGCAGTTCAGGGATGTGACAACCTGTGCAGCCGATGCTTTCGAAGACCTGCTCGCCGCGGATGGCGGCGGCCCGCAGGTCCGGGTCTTGCGGCAGGACGCGCCCGGGTGTCGCCAGGGCCGCCTGGAAGAGCGTGATGGCGGTGATGTCGCCGATGGTCAGTTCGCGCTGCACGCCGTCCCGGTCGAAGTCGGGGTCCATGATGTCGGGGTTGAGATCGAAGCGTTCCTCGGCCTGCATGCCGTGGTGATGGTTCATGGCGCTGGCGGAAAACTGGCGCAATGAAATCTTCGTCCCGGCCTGGTGGAATGGCTTGACCACCAGGTCATGGTCGATGCCTTCAACGCCGCTGGAATCCTGCGTGCCATCGGCCCGCATCGTCAACAGGCCGAAGTTCACGCCCTTGGTCACCAGTTCCACCGTCACGGCCTGGCCCTGTTCCCTGGCCCTGGCCCCGGCTTCTGCTCGCAGGGCCTGCAGGTCCGTACTCATTTCGCGCGCCAGCATCTCGATCGGGCCGGCGCCGAACATTCCCAGGGGATTGCGATGATTGCTCATCGACATGGACGTTGTTTCTAGCACGGGGTCCGCGTGCTGGGCGATCACAAACACGTTCAGACCAAATTCGCCGCCACCGCCGATGCGCGGCTGAATGTGGCAACCGGCGCAGGAGTTGGAATCGGGCGCGGAGACGCGGCTGAAGGCCGGTTCGTCCGCTTCCCGCGCGACCACGCCCCCGGTGGTCGCCGGGCGGCCCTGACCGTCGCAGACGTTGAAAAGGACGGTGAACAACTCTTCACCATGAGCGAGAACTTCATCGAAGCTCAGCGTGCCGTCCAGAATATCGGCTTGCTCAATATGTCCTGAAAGCGCGGGACGCTTCGGCAGGCCGGCCGGACACAGGTCCTCCTGCGCCTGACTGGCTGGAACCGCCACGATCAAAATAAGAAAACACAGCAAAAACAGGTGAGCGCGCATGATCACACCTCTACAAAAAAAGAACTTCCCTTGCAGTATTATTGCAGGTTTGACGGGTGGTTCAAAGCCAGTCGCTGCCCAACAGGAGAGCGTGTGTCAGGGCAGGCTCCTTCCTGTGCCGCTGTCAACCGCGCAGCATGTCGATCACGCGCATGTTGGCCACGCCGTCGCCGGGCGGGTATTTCGGCGGACGCCCCTGCAGCAGGGCGTCAGCGAAGTCCTCGGCCATCAGCGTGTAGCTGTTGGCGGGCGGGATGGTGATGCGGCTGTATTCGCCGCTCGTGCCCCAGGTCTCGACAAGCGTCGCCTCGTCAGGTTGCGTCACGTAGGCCGTCTCCACGCGGATGCGGCCCTGCGTACCGCGCAGGTCGTAGCTTTGCACGCGCTGGTTGCGCAGGCTGCAATCGATGACGGCGACGGCGCCCGAGGGGAAGTCCAGCACGGCGCCGAGCACCTCGTTGACTTCGCTGACCGCGCCGCTGCGACCCACGCCCCGGGCCTGCAGGGGCTCCTCGCCGGTCATCAGACGGGCGGCGCTGATGCAGTAGCAGCCGATGTCCATCAGCGCGCCGCCTTCCAGTTCGCGACTGAGGCGGATGTTGCCCAGGTCCGACAGGTCGATGGGGAAGTTGAAGCTGGCGTTGACCATAACCAGGTCGCCGATGGCGCCGCCGCGCAGCAGGTCCAGCACCTTTTGCGTCTGCGGGTGGAAGCGGTACATGAAGCCTTCGGCCAGCGGCAGATCGTGTTTGGCGAAGGCCACCACCATCTCCTCGGCCTCGGCGGCGTTGACGGCCAGCGGTTTTTCGCAGAGCACCGGCAGACCGGCTTCGGCGCAGCGGATGCTCCATTCGGCGTGCATGCTGTTGGGCAGGGGGTTGTAGATGGCGTCGACGTCGGGGTCGGCCAGCAGGGCCTCGTAGCTGCCGTGCGCGCGCGGGATGCCCAGCGCGTCGGCGGTTTGCTGCGCGCGCTCCGCCGTGCGGCTGGCGATGGCCTGCACCACGCCGTTGCGGCTTTGTTGCATGGCCGGGATGACGCGTCCGGTGCCGATGTTGGCCGTGCTGAGAATGCCCCAGCGGATCTTTCTGTCGCTCACGTTTCCAGTCCTTTCTCGCCGTGACCGACGGGGCGGCCACCGAATTCACGAATCAGATTGTTCAGGGCGCTGCGAAAGAGCAGCGTCATCGCCAGGCCGGCCAGCGGGGCGCTGAGCGGCGCGAGCGTCGTCGTGCGGAACCAGGCGCGCCAGCGCAGCCAGGTGCCGCCGTGACGCTCCGCTGACAGGGACTGCAGCGCCACGTGATCGACGATGAACTCGCTCTCCTCAATGCTGCTGGCCAGCAGATGCGGCGGATGCGAGGCGACGATGTACTCCTGCACGGTGAAGGCGCCGAGGTGCAGCCAGCGCACCGTGCTGACGCCGTCGCGCTGCAGGGCGTGGCGCCGGCTGACCGTGCTGTCCGACACCAGCGGCAGCCACAGAAAGAGCTTCGTGTGGTCGCTGATGACCTCGAAGATGCGGGCCGGCGGCGCTTCCAGCAAGGCGAGGCAATCGGCGCGCAGCGGCGCGTCGGTGTAGGTGCCCACGTCAAAGCCCCTGACGATGCGGTCCACGGCCCCCGTCCGCCTGCTCGATGCCGGGGAGTATAGCGGGGACGCAGGGCCGGAGCATCCCGGGGGGATAGCGCGCGGGTGTATAATGAGGAACACGCGACAGGCAGGAAGAAAAGCAGGAGGGGCATGATGGCCGCCTTGCCGCAATTGATGGAGCCGCCGCCGCGTTTGCCGGAAGGTGTCGCCGGCCTGGTATGTGCCACACCTTCCTCCGTTCAAGGGCGCAAGAGAGTGCTTGACGAGGCGATGGTTGCACTTGGCTCGCTTGAGCAAGATACGCAGGAACTGGAGCAATATGCCGCTGGTCTGGCGCAACTGGAACTGGTCCCGGATCGGGGGCCGCAGCCGGACGAGGAAGTCATCGCCAACGTGATCAAGGTAACGGAGGAACTCTTCGCCTGGGCCGCGAAGGTGACGGAAGCGCGGGAAGACCAGTTGGCAAAACTGCAGGATCGACTGGAAGATCTTGGCGCCGGCGATGACGCTCTGACCCTCGTGGCAGGTCAGTTGTTGCGGCGTCAGAAAGCGCTGGTCGGACGCATCCAGGCGTTGGCCATGCTGGATGTGGAAGACCTGATAGGCAACCTGCTGGTCCAGGTCGCCAAACAGCGCGAGTTGAGCAGCGATGAAAAATGGCGCCTGCTGCAGACCATTCCGGATTCCAGACCCGTAGACAATCCTGTTTCCACTCGTCGTGCTGACTGGTACAGTGATTCTCCATCCACCCATCGCTCTGACTGGTACACATAATGGCAAATGGCAGTGTTTTCGTGGATTCCAATGTTCTGCTGCATTACAGTTACCAGGAGGTCGGAAGCGATCCTCTGGATATCAAACGTGTAAAGCATGATGCCTGCAAGAAACAACTCTCCCGGTTTAGGGAGGAAAACAAACGCCTCTGGATAAACGGACAGGTGATCCGGGAATTTTGGAGGTCCGCTTCCCTGTTGAAAATGAAGGGGAGACTGTTGGCCTCACAAGAAATAACGCAGACCCTCCATAGGGCAGTGGCTGCCATGCAGGTGGCCGACGAGACCCCGGCCGTGCGCGAACATTTGTTGGCCCTCGTTCAGGCGTACGACGTCCGTGGTATCGCGGTCCATGACGCCAACATTGTGGCTACCATGCTGGCGCATGACATTGAAGCCGTCTGCACCCTGGACGCCGGCTTCCAGCGCTACCGTGAGCGCATCGCGATTCTTTCGCCGCTGACCAGCGCCAACTGACTTCCCGCAACGCTCTTCCTCCCTTGCACGTCTTGGCCCGCCCGTGCCACAATCGCCGCGGCGCTGAGCGGGGGAGGACGCGACGATGGACTGGATCACGAGCCCGGACGCCCTGGCGGGTCTGCTGACCCTGGTCGTGCTGGAAATCATTCTGGGCATCGACAACGTCGTCTTCATATCGATTCTGGCCGGCAAGCTGCCGCAGGCACAGCAGGCGCGCGCGCGTCAGGTCGGTCTCGGCCTGGCGCTGGTCATGCGCATCCTGATGCTCTTCGCCATCTCCTGGGTCATTCGCCTGACGGCGCCGCTCTTCATGTTGCTGGGCCAGGAGATTTCCGGGCGCGACCTGATTTTGATCGTCGGCGGACTTTTCCTGCTGGCCAAGGCCACGCACGAGATTCACGACAAGCTGGAAGGCGACAGCGGCCACGCCAGCGCGCGGATTCCGCCCTCCTTCGGCGCGGTCATCCTGCAAATCGTGCTGCTGGACGCGGTCTTTTCGCTCGATTCGGTCATCACGGCCGTGGGCATGGTGAGCGAGGTCGGCATCATGGTGATCGCCGTCACCGTCGCCATGATCATCATGCTGCTCTCCGCCGCGCACATCAGCGACTTTGTCAACCGCCACCCGACGGTCAAGATGCTGGCGCTGAGCTTCCTGCTGCTGATCGGCCTGACGCTGGTGGCCGAGGGCCTGGATCAGCACATCCCCAAGGGCTACATCTACTTCGCCATCGCCTTCTCGATCTTCGTGGAGATGCTCAACCTGCGCCTGCGCAAGGTGCAGAAGCCGCCGCTGCAGTTGAACCGGCCGTATGTGGAATGAGAAAAAACTAGGCTTGGCGACGTGATCTAAGACCTACGCAATAACCGATCATTTCCGCGATCTCTTCGAGTGCCTTTCTTTCCAATTTACCAAGTCTGTTACCAAATCGTTTTTCTGAAACAGATTTTACCTGCGAGGCGTCCGCCCATGAGGTCTCACGTAGACCATTCCTCTCAGTTCTGGTAACAGGAACAACCCATTGTGCATTTCTGTAGCTTTCACTCTTTGTCGTGAGAGGCACGACTACGAAAAGCTTTGGTCGTCCAACACCTCTTTGGCTAACTACAACTGCCGGCCTTGTTTTCCTTATTTCTTCTCCGACCAGACCTTTCTCATCTTCATCTGGATAGAGCGGTCCAAAATTGACCCAGTAAATCTCCCCTCGACTCACTGGCACTAGAACTCTTCCTCGCCAAACGCTTCAAACTCCTCAATGTCCAGGTCTTCGGCCAGATCGTATGATCGCTCCATCCAGTAATCTTGTTCCTCTTCTGACATGTCCAGGAACTCTGTAGTAGTTGGGTATTCATCGGTCTCAACGACGGGTTCAGCAAACTCGTAATGTGGTAACGCTTGCAGGACGCGATCGTCCGACACCAATTCAGTCTTCGAAGCCTGAAGGATCATTTCATCAAGCTGAGTTAACTCTTCATCACAGGAGATAGGGTAAGGCTCGCTTTTCCTCCATCCACGTCTGCTCACCTCAAGCCAAAAAAGATGAGCCAATGCTGGTGTGACGATTGCGAGATCCCTGGCTCGATACATCCATCCTTGCATGCTCAGTCCGTAGCGACGCTTGAGAACACCAAACTCAGCGAAGGATACTGAAGTTCGCCGTTGTCCCAGTTCCCTCCTGGCAGCGTCTTGCGGGACTAACAGTGCGCCGGCGAATCGATTGGCAAGTCTTTCAACCTGTTCATCAGGCATGTCATCAGGCACATTCATTATCAGGTGGCCGAGTTCGTGAGCCAAATTAAAGCGTTTCCGATCCAGGTCAACGTCTGCCTTGGTCACAATGACAGGAATATTGTCTCCGCACCACCCGGACAAACCATCGAACCTTGCTGTGGGGCGATCCCATTCAATGACGATCACACCATTTGCTTCTGCCATTTGCGTCAGGCTGGGAATAGGCTCATCGCCCAACTCCCATTCGCTGCGCAATGCTCCAGCTGCATTTTCTGCGTCGTCGAAACTGGTGACATTTATACGTTCCGGAAAGTTCACTTCTGTTTCGAGTGAAAGTAGCTCGCGAAGTTTAAGATGCAGTTCCGCTACGTCTCGTGCGTAACTTTCGATGGCTTCACGTGTTTTGGCTGGAAGCGCTTTGCGTTTTCTGTAACCCAACCACTCCATCTCAAGATTCGGTTCATGTGACAGCCAGACGAGAGGCACGTCGAAGAAACGAGACAAGGCCAGCAACACAGAAGTGTCAGGTACTGTCTTGCCTCGTTCGAACTCGGAAACAAGAGCCTTCTGTACGGCAATGTCTGCCCGATTAAGCGCATCGGCAACGTCCTGTTGTGACATTCCCGCCAACAGGCGCGCCTGACGGATGCGTGCGCCGATCATCTTCACACCTCCACCATGCCGAACCAAAGGACCTTTCCCAATTCTACATTTCTACCTGTTTGCTGGCCATGACCACTTTTTGACAGGCAGGGGCGCACTGGCTAGGATTCACACCTGCCGTGATTGTCGACAATCGACAGTCCCGCGCAGTCTGTGACGCTGTTAATGGCGTGAAGCGAGGACCCTGTCCATGCCCCCTGATTCCGTCGCTGCCCTGTTGCAGCGGCATCGCGTCAACGAAGACCTGAACGCCGCCGTCATCCCCGCCGCCGCCCGCAACGCGCTGGACCTGGCCGCGGATGCCGTCGTCGGCCCCCTGGACGAGCGCATCATCGAAGCCACCGGCGCCGCGCTCGACGCCGGCCACACCCATTACGAACCCGTGCCGGGCATCGACGACCTGCGCGCGGCTCTGGCGCAGCACCTCAGCGAGGCCACTGGCGCGGACTGGAGCGCGGCCAACCTGCTGGTCACGGCCGGCATGCAGGAATCCCGTTTCCTCACCCTGCAACTCATCGACGCCGGCGACGGGGCGATCGCCCTGCCGGAGGTCGTGCATCCCGGTGTGCGCAAGGCCCTCGGCGCCCGCCCGCGCGAGACGGTCTCGCTGGCGGTTGATGCGGAACGTAGTCTGCCGCGGCTGGAGGCCATTCGCGCAGCGCTGGAAGGCGGCAGTCGCCTGCTATATGTGGAATCGCCCTCGCGTCTCAGCGGCGCGACCCTGGACGGGGACGAGATGGCGGCCATCGCCGCCCTGCTGGCCGACCATGACGCCAGCGTGATCATCGACCGGGGCCTGGCGCCCTGGGCGGCGGGGAATGTCCCTGCGCCGACGGAGCACGTCGCGCTGATCGGCGAGGCCTTCCCCGGCGCTGGCATCGCCAGCTGGCTGGCCGGTTACATCGCCGTGCCGGAAGACTGGCTGCCGCCGATTCAGTCGCAGAAACAGATCATGGCCATCTGCACGGCCACGCCCGCGCAGTTTGGCGCGCTGGAGGCGGGCAGCCTCTACGAGGAGGAGCAGCCCGCGCGTCTGGAGCACATGCAGGCCCTGCGCACAGGGCTGCAGGAACGCGCCCGCGCCGCCGGCCTCGACGTGCTGGCGGGCGCGGCGGCCAGCTTGCTGGCGCTGCGCCTGCCCAATGCACAGAAGGCGCAGGGTCTGTCTCGCCTGGCCGCAGCGGGCTATCAGGTGGCGGACGGCAGCGATTTCGGCGCGCCGGACGTGTTGCGCCTGACGGTTTGCGATGCGGCTTGCGCCGCCCTTGACCTGCTTGCCGACGCCTGAACGAGGAGGAAGGCGCCATGCCCGAACGGAAGAAAAGCGGTACCAACCTGCTCTACTCCATGATGGCCGAGGCGGCCAGTTATGACGACGCCGTCATCATGGGACGTGGCGACCCGGACTTTGACACGCCCGAACACATCATCGCCGCCGCGAAAGAGGCCATGGTGCAGAACCACAGCGACACCTCCCCGCCGGAAGGCTTGCCGGTGCTGCGCGAGGCGATCGCGGCGCGCGTCGAGCGCGTCAGCGGCGTAGCCTACGATCCCGCCACTGAAGTCGTGGTGACCAACGGCGGGCAGGAAGCGCTGTTCCTCATGGTGCTTACCCTCATCGGCCCCGGCGACGAAATGGTCGTGCCGGAACCGAACTACAACACCTATCTGGATTCCACCCGCTTCGCCGGCGGACGCCAGATCGAGGTTGACACCTTTCCACAGCAAAATTTCCGCGCCGACCCCGCCGACGTGCGCCGCACCGTGAACGAGCGGACGAAAGCGCTCTTGCTGGTTTCGCCCAACAACCCGGCCGCCAGCGTCATCTCCCCGCAGGACATGCGGGACCTGGTGCAAATCGCCTGCGACCGTGACCTCTTCATCATCTCCGACGAGATCTACGACCTCTTCGTCTACGACGACGTCGTGCATACCAGCGCAGCCGCCATGCCGGGCGCACGCGAGCGCACGCTGACCCTCAACGCGCTTTCCAAGGCTTATTCCATGACCGGCTGGCGCGTCGGCTGGGTGACCGGGCCGGCGCCATTGATGGAAAGATTGCGTGAACTGAAGGCGGCCATCACCGGCGCCACCTCCATCATCTCGCAGTACGCCGGCATCGCCGCCCTGACCGGGCCGCAGGAGCCCGTCCAGATGATGGCCGATACCTACGTGCGGCGTCGTCGCGCCGTGCTGGAGGCGCTGGACGACATGGGCATTGAGTACGGCGTGCCCGAAGGCGGCCAGTTCATCTTTGCCGACATCGGCTTCACCGGCATGGACAGCATGCAGTTCGCCCAGCGCGTGCTGACCGAGCAACACGTGCTGGTCTATCCCGGTTCGGCCTTCTCCGAAGCCCGCAAGCAATACATTCGCATGACCTTCCTGCAGCCGGAGGACAAACTGCGCGAGGGCCTGGAACGCATGAAGATCGCCATGGAAGGCATCCGGGCGGAACTCGGCAACGGATCGGCCAACTGAGCATGGCCTACGAAATCCGCAATCGCGACCTTGTCAACCACTACCCGCTGGAGACGCTGCAGGGATTCGCGCTCGACTTTCTGCAGGCGCTGGGGGCCACGGCAGATGAAGCCGCCAGCGTCAGCGATGGCGTGCTGACGGCGGCGCAGTGGTGGCACCCGGGGCAGGGCCAGGGCCTGGAGAAGTTCTTTCGTTACCGGCGACGGGTGCACGAGGGCGGCATCCTGCCCGGCGTGGAGATGACCTGGCTGCGCGAGGGGCCCTCCTTCGCCCTGCTGGATGCGGCGAAGGGTTTCGGCTACGTCGCCGCGCATCGCGCCATGAAACGCGCCATCGAAAAGGCCCGCGAGACCGGCATCGCCATCGTCGGCGTGCGCCACAGCAACCACTTCGGCATCGCCGGCTACCACGCCTTGCAGGCGGCGAAGGCCGGCCTCGTCGGCTGGGCCTTCACCAACGCCGCCGCCGAAATGGCGCCCTGGGGCTCGGCGCTGCCGGTGCTGGGCACCAACCCCTGGGGCTTCGCCATCCCGCGCACGGCCACCCACGCCATCGTGCTGGACATGGCCCTGACGATGTCCGGCAAGGGCATGATGCGCTGGTACCTGCAGGAGGGACGGCCGATGCCCGCCAACTGGGCCCTGACCGCCGACGGCCGCGAGACCACCGACCCCGGCGCGGCCATGGACGGCCCGATGCTGCCCATCGGCGAATACAAGGGCTACGGCCTCAGTTTCGTCAGCGACGTGCTGGCCGGCGTGATGACCGGTGCGCTCTTCGGCATGAACGTCTTTCAGGATGAGCAAAACTACGACGTCGGTCACGTCATGGTCGCCATTGAACCGCAGGCCTTCATGGGCGAGGCGGAGTTTCAGGGTCGGCTTGAGGAGCTGGTCGCCGAGGTCAAGGGGGCACCGGCGATCGACCCGGCACGGCCGATCCTGCTGCCGGGCGAAATCGAGTTCAAACGGATGGAAGAACGCCGGCGCGACGGCGTACCGGTCGCGCGCGAGACCGTCGAGGGATTGCGTGAACTGGCGCAAATACTGGACGTGGATTTCCCGCTTTAGCAGCAGGATGCGAACAGGAGTAGCTTCGTGACACAGGCAATGAAATTTGGCAACGTGAGTGTGATGCCGGGCGAGACCGCGCGTGGCGGCATTCCCGTCAACCCGGACATGTTCCCGCGCGAGCGGGAGATCCCCCTGATTGTGATGCGCGGCGCCGGCGACGGCCCGGTGCTCTGGCTGAACGGGGCGACGCACGGCGACGAGCCCGAAGGCCCCTTCTCCATCTTTCGAACGCTGGAGCAGGTGGACGCACAGCAATTGCGCGGCACGATTGTCGCCGTGCCGGTGATGAACGTACCGGCCTTCACGGCCGGCACCCGCGGCGATCCCCTGGACGGCTTCGCCTACGACATGAATCGGCTCTATCCCGGCAAGCCCGACGGCTACCCGACCGAGCGCGGCGCTTACGCCCACTGGCTGGCGATGAAGGATTGCTGCGACCTGCAGATCAACATCCATTCCGGTGGTGAGCATTCCTACCTGGCGCACATGATCTTCGCTTCGGACAACCCGGCCAGCATGGAACTGGCGGCGGCCATGGGCTCCGGCTGGCCGCTGGTCTTCCGCAGCGGCACGGGCGGCGCCAACCCCTCCTCGCAGATCGCGGCGGACGGCCGCGCCGGTATCACCGTCGAGCTGGGCGGCAACTGCCGCACGCTGGGCGCGGATTTCCACGGCATCGCCAATGATCTGGCGGAGGGCTACCTGAACGTCCTGCGTCACTACGACATGATCGACGGTGAAGCGAGCTACGAGGAGCGCTGGCATACGGGCTACCAGATTCCCCTGCTGGCGCCGGCCACCGGCATGTACGTCGGCAACCCGGAACTGCCCTTTGAGACCCTCGTCCCCGCCGGGACGCTCATTGGCTCGATCTACGATCTCTACGGCGATGTCATCGCCACAGTCAACGCGCCGCAGGATGGCCTCATCTTTGGCATGCGCTCACGTCCTTCGGTGCTGGAAGGACACTGGTGTTGTTTCTTCGGCGTGGTGGAGGAGACAGTCACCAGCCTGACCTGAGCGCGGAACAATCGGCTATGGGGGTTGACATGGAAAACACGGCAGAAAGACGTCGCGGCCTCATCCCCGAAGATCTGATGAACTTCCGCTGGCTGGAGGAAATTGTCCTCGCGCCGGATGGCAACATGGTGGCCTACAGCGTGCGCGAACCGGACGGCGAGGCTGATGGCTACCGCGCGCACCTCTATCTGCGCCGCCTGGATGGTGGCAGCGCGCGCCGCCTGACCAGTGGCGCCTGCCGCGTCTCGTCGCTGGCCTGGAGCCGCGACAGTGCGCAACTGGCCTGGAGCCACAGCACGGCCGATGGTTGTTCTGTGTGCATCTGGCAGGTGGCGGAGGCCCGACGCCACGTCATCCCCCTGGGCGCCGAGCCCCTCGGCGGCCTCGACTGGTCGCCGGACGGAGTCCATCTGGCGGGCGCGCGCTGGACCGTGTTGCGACATCCGCATGAAGACCGCGGACCTCTGCCGGACATGCCGCAGCCGCACATCAAGGTGGTGCGGCGCCTGCGTTACAAGCGGGACGGCATCGGCTGGGTGCACGATCGTTATTCCCAGATTTTCGTGCTGGATACCGTCACCGGCGACCTCGACCAGGTGACCCACAGCGAGAGCGACTACGAGACGCCGAAATGGAGCGGAGACGGCTCGCGCCTGGCCTTCGTCGGCACGGCGCGCGAACAGAACATCCCCGAGGGCCAGGGACACATCTACCTCTGTGACTGGCCGGGCGGGGAAGGGCCGCGCCCGCTCCTGCCCGACTGGCAGGGCACGGCCGTCAGTCCGGCCTGGGGCGCCGATGATCGCTACATCGCCTTCGCCGGCCACAACCATCCGCCGCCGACCAATCGCCGCAACTTCTGGCAGCCGCACCTCGCCGACGTGGCCGCCGGTACGGCGGTCAAGCTGGACGAGGACATCGACGAGGAGGTCGGCAACTACGGCGTCGCCGACCAGCGCGTCAGTCTGACCAACGTCACGGTCAAGTGGGCGCCGGGCGACAGGTGGATCTACTTCCTGCTGACCGAGCGCGGCGCGGCCAACCTCTGGCGCATCGACGCGCAAGGCGCGTCCGAACGGCTGCTGCGGGGCGAGTGCACGCATTTCGAATACAGCCCCGCCTGCGGCGACCTGGCAGCCTACGGCATGGCCGATCCCTCCAGCCCGGGCGACCTGTATATTTGGCGCGACGGCGACAGCGAGCGCCTGACCGACCTCAACCCCTGGCTGCGCGACGTCAGTCTTTCGCTGCCGGAGAGTTACGAGTTCGAGGGCGTGGACGGCGTGCCGGTGCACGCCTGGCTCATTCGCCCGCTGGATTACGACCCGCAGGGCAGTTACCCCCTCATTCTCTACCTGCACTGCTCCATGTTCTGCTGGGACTTCAACCACGAGTTCCAGGTCTACGCCAACTCGGGCTTTGCCGTGGCCTACTTCAACCAGCGCGGCACCACCGCCGGTTACGGCCAAGCCTGGACGAAGGCCACCGAGGGCGACCAGGGCGGCGCGGACTACGAGGAAATCATGTTGGGCGTCGACGACCTGCTGCGCAAACATCCCTGGATCGACGGGGAACGCATGGGCGCCACCGGCGGCAGCTGCGGCGGTTACCTGACCAACTGGATCGCCGGCCATTCGGAGCGCTTCGCCGCTACCGTGGCCCAGCGCTCCATCGTCAACAACATCAGCATGTTCGGCACCTCGGATATCGGCCCGGAGTGCAGCAGCGGCGAGACCGGCGCGGAACCCTGGGAAGACCTGATGGAGGTCTGGCGCCAGTCGCCCGTGGCCTACGCGAAGGACTTCAACGCGCCCATGCTGATCATCCACAGTGACGCCGACCATCGCACCGACCTGGAGCAGGCCGAGCAACTCTTCGCCGCCCTGCGCTGGTACGGCAAGACGGTGGAGATGGTCATCTTTGAGGGCGAGGACCACGGCCTTTCGCGCGGCGGCCGGCCGGGCAACCGCATCGAGCGCATCCATCGCATTCAGGACTGGTTTCTGAAGTACCTGTAACTGCAGGCCAGGCAGGGGGGAGGTTTACATCGCAGGCGGGGCGGAACGACAACGCGGTCTCATCCCCGAAGACCTGATGAACTTCCGCTGGCTGGAGGAGATTGCCCTCGCGCCGGATGGCAGCCGCGTCGCCTACAGCCTGCGCGCGCCGGACGGCGAGACCAACGGCTACCGCATTCACCTGTATTTGCGTCACCTGGAGGATAGCGCCGCACAACGTTTGACGGCCGGCGCCAGCCGCGCCTCTTCCCTGGCCTGGAGCCGCGACGGCGCGCAACTCGCCTGGAATCAGCAGGACGCCGATGGCAACTCCCTGCGCATCCTGCGCCTCGCAGATGGAACGGAGCGGAACATTCCGCTGGGCGACGAGCCGGTCGGCGGGTTGGACTGGGCGCCGGATGGCATCCATCTGGCGGCGGCGCGCTGGACCCCGATGCGGCACCCGCTGGAACGCCGCGGTCCGCAACCAGGCGTGCCCGCGCCGACCATCAAGGTGATCCGGCGCCTGCGTTACAAGCGCGACGGCCTCGGCTGGGTGCACGATCGCTACCAGCAGATCGTCGTGATTAACGCGGTCACGGGCGACTTGCAGCAAGTCACGCACAGCGAGTGCGATTACTCGGAACCGGCCTGGAGCCTGGACGGCACGCGTCTGGCCTTCGTCGCCACTGCGCGCGAGCAGGACATCCCGGCGGGTCAGGGCCAGATCTACCTCTGCGACTGGCCGCCCGGCCCGGCGCCGCGCCCCCTGCTGCCGGGTTGGCAGGGCTCGGCCGTCAGCCCGGCCTGGGGCAACGACGACCGCCACATCGCTTTCGCCGGCCACAACCATGCGCCGCCGGTGAACCGTCGCAATCACTGGCATCCCTGCGTCGCCGATGTGGAGGCCGGCACCGCCGCCGAACTGGACGAGGCGCTCGACGCGGAAGTCGGCAACTACGGTGTCTCCGACCAGCGGCCGGGGCTGGCCAACGTATCCGTCAAATGGGCGCACGGCGATCGCTGGTTCTACTTCCAGTTGACCGAGCGCGGCGCGGCCAACCTCTGGCGCGGTGACGTCGACGGCCGCAGCGAGCGCCTGATCCGTGGCGAGAGCACGGTCTTTCAGTACAGCCCGGCCGTCGGCGACCTCGTCGCCTGCGGAGTGGCCAGCCCGTCCAGCCCGGGCGAACTGGTCCTCTGGCGCGCCGGCCGCAGCGAGTGTCTGACCGACCTCAACCCCTGGCTGCGCGACCTGCGGCTGTCACAGCCGGAAAGCTACGAATACGAAGGCCTGGATGGCGTGCCGATTCATTCTTGGTTGATTCGGCCGCTGGATTTCGACCCTCAGCGCCGCTATCCCCTGGTGCTCTACGTGCACTGCTCGATGTTCTGCCAGGACTTCAACCACGAGCACCAGATCTACGCCAACTCGGGTTTCGCCGTGGCCTACTTCAACCAGCGTGGCACGACCGCCGGCTACGGTCAGGAGTGGACCTGGGCCAGCCAGGGTGACCAGGGCGGCGCGGACTACCGCGAGACCATGCTGGGCGTGGACGACCTGCTGCGGCGCCATCCCTGGATCGACGGCGAGCGCATGGGCGTGACCGGCGGCAGCTGCGGCGGCTTCATGACCAACTGGATCGTGGGCCACACGGACCGTTTCGCCGCGGCCGTCGCCCAGCGCTCGATCACCAACAACCTCAGCCACTTCGGCACCTCCGACATCGGGCCGGAGCGCTGGACGACGCCGGAGGACGACTGGCGCCAGTCGCCCATCGCCTACATGGACGACTGCCACACGCCGCTGCTGATCATCCACAGCGACCAGGACCATCGCACCAGTCTGGAACAGGCCGAGCAGCTCTACGGGGCGCTGCGCTGGCGCCGCCGGCCGGTCGAACTGGTCATCTTTGAAGGAGAAAACCACGGGCTATCCACCAGCGGGCGACCGGGCAATCGCATCGAGCGCCTGCACCGCATTCGGGACTGGTTTCTGAGGTATCTGGCACCGGTTCCATAGGGTAACATGGGCAGACGGCGCCCCTCTTGCGCCGGATTCAGGCAGGGAGGCAAGACATGTTGAAAGTTGGCAACATCAAGGCAAGACCAGGTGAGCGGGCCTTTGGCTATCTGGAAACGATGTACACCCGCGCCGGGATGGCGCCGGATATTCCGGTGCATCTGGTCGCGGGGGCGTCACCGGGGCCGACGCTGCTGGTGCAGGGCGCCATGCATGGCGCGGAAATCATCGGGTCCATTGCCATTCTGAACTTTCTTGAGAAGATCGATCCGGAAACCATGAGCGGCAACGTCATCGCCGTGCCGGTGGCCAATCGCGCCGGCTTCGAGCTGGGCGAACGCGGCTCGCGCATTGACGGCAAGGACATCACCCGCCAGATCCCGGGCGACCCCAACGGCAGCGCCTGCGACCAGATCGCCCACATCTATTTTCAGGAAGTCATCAGTCAGGCCAACGTGATGGTCGACTTCCATGCCGGCGCGCGCACGGCCTACGAGCGTTACGTGCTCTTCATGGAAGAAGATACGCCGAAGAACCTGACGGAAGTCCAGATGAGGCGGCGCAAGATCGTGGTCGCTTTTGGCCTCGACCAGGCGGCCTACTTCCCGCGCGGCACCTTCGGCGGCACCGAGACCAAGCGCTCCGTCGAGGACCAGGGCGTGGTGCAGATCACGCTGGAATTCGGCGGCGGCACCGGCTGGCACAAGAACGGCGCGGCCAACGTGCGCGATGCCGAGCGCGGCATCTGGAACCTGTTGAAGGCCATGCGCATCATCGAGGGCGAGTTCGAGACCGACGGCCCGCTCTGCACGGTCTACAACGCGGGCGTGGTCATCTGGAAGCCCAACGCCGATGGCCTGTTCATCCGCAAGCGCAAGTTCCGTGAAGAGCTGAAGGCCGGCGACGTTTACGGCGAACTGGTGAGCCCCTGGACGGGCGAACTGGTGGCCGAACTGAAGTCGCCGCAGGACGGCATCGTAATCCCCAGCGGTCAGGAGTGGCCAACCGTCGGGTCAACGTCCATCGGCATCCTGGGCACGATCGATCGTGTCGAGGACCGTCGCACGATGGATATGTACGTTTCCTTTTAGTCACTTCTCCCGTCAGGGGCAGATGCAGGAGGCCTGAACATGAAACTTGGAACAGTGGAAGCCGGCCAGGGCGAAAAGACCTTTGGCTTTTTCAAGACAGGGGAGACGCACGGACGCTTTCCGGTGCACATCCCGCTGCACATCATTAATGGCGCGCAACCCGGTCCCCGGCTCATCGTGCAGTCGGGCACCAGCGGCATGGAGATCGAGCCCGCGCTGATTTTGCCGAAGGTCGCGCAGGAACTGGACCCGGCCAACATCCGCGGGACGGTGGTCATCGTGCCCTTGATGAACACCTCCGGTTTCGATTTTGAGCAAATCACCAGCGCCTGGGACGAGAAGCACCTCAACCGGCTCGGACGCGGTTCCGCCGTCGGCAGCGTCAGCGAGCAGATGATTCACGCCTGGTACCAGGGCGCCATCGCCGGCGCGGACGCGCTGATCGACATTCGCACCGGTTCGCAGTTCAGCTATCATCGCTACGCGGGTTGCTGGCAGTCCGGCAACGCCGGCAAGTCCCAGGCTTTGGCGGTGTCCCTCGGGCTGCCGCACGTGCTGAACAACATGCCCTCCGACGACTCGATGGCGGAGGCCGCGGCCGAGGACGGCGTCGCGTCGGTGGCCGCCTACATCGGTGGCGGGCCGGGCCTGCGCGACTATCGCGAGGACGACATGGCGCGCATCCGCAACGCGATTTTGAACGCCATGGCCCATTTGGGAATGACGGACGGCGACGTGACACGTGAGTGCGACGAGGTCGCCGTGATCGAGGGGCACACGACCCTGATGCCCACCGGTGAGCGCGGCTTCACCTTCATCGATACCGGCAAGCGCGGCCAGATGATCGCCGAGGGCGAGGAGGTCGGCTACGTGCGTCACCCCTTCACCGGCGAGCGCCTGGAAACGATCCGCGCACCGCGCGCCGGCATCATGCTGCACGGCGGTCTGTCCTGGCCGGTCCCGCCGGAGGACACCGTGCTGGTGATTCTGGGCGATCAGGTGGCGAGCGCATGAAGCGGATTGAGACCCGCGCGAAGCGGGCAAGTGTGCGGTACACAAGCGAGAGGAGGAAGCATGCTGACGCATGATGGACTGAAACGGGACGTGGCGCGTCGCATCACGCGCCTGCAAGACATGATGCGCAAGCGCGACGTGGGCGCGTTGATCATCGCCGGACAGGCCTCGCCTTCCGGCATGGGCGCCATCCGCTATATCAGCCACGCCCATCTCTGGGGCGGAGTCGGCTACGTCATCCTCGGCGTGGACGACCCACACCCCTGGCTGGAGATCTGGAGTTCCTACCAGGCGGTCTGGAGCCGCAACGAGACCACGACCCTGAAGGAGCGCGTGGAGTGCCCCGCCGACGTCGTGGGGCGCACGGCGGAACTGGCCATGGAGTACGTTGGCGGCAGCGGTCGCATCGGCATGGTCAACATGGACAAGATGATGTCCCTGGGGACCGCGCGGCAGTTCGAGGCGGCCCTGCCCGGTTGCGAACTGGTCGAGGTCACCAATGACTTCAACGCCATTCGCCAGATCAAGACGCCTTTCGAACTGGAAGCCATGCAGCAGAATGGCGCCATTCTGGACGCCGCGATGGACGTCTTCGCGGAGTACGCCGCGCCCGGCGTGCGCTACTGGGACGTCTGCGCCGAGGTGGAACGCTACATCAAGTCCTTTGGCGCTTTCTGGGGTCGCACCAAACTGTCGACGGACCTTTCGCCCGAGACGGTGCCCACCGACAAGGACCAGCGCATCAGCGCCGAGGACATCATCAACTTCGAGATCGTCTACGAATCGCCCTGGGGCTACTGGCTGGAGATGACGACCGTCTGCTCCTTCGGGCCGCTGCCGGATGACGTGCAGGCCCTGCTGGATGCCTATCTCTATGCGGCCGAGTGCTCTTCCGCCGTGGCGAAGACCGGCAACACCCTGGGTATGATCGCCGACGCCAACGACGAGGCCATTCGCAGCCTCGGTTTCGAGGTGGTGGGCAAGCACACGCCGGACTGCCACAGTACCGGCCTCGACGGCAGCGACGGCCCCAGCGACCAGGCGGCGCCGGACTTCGAGTTGAAGACCAACATGACCCTGTCCTTCCACCCCGGCAGCATCACGCCGAACAATCGCGGCTTCCTGATCTCGGACAATTTCCTGGTGACGCCGGAGGGCGGCGTGCGGCTTTCTCCGCACAACGCCAGTCGCTATCATATGGACCTGGAGGACGCCTGACGGGTTTCGCGGGTGACGGCTCCCGGCAAGGAGCTGTCCGGCGAAACACCAGACCACTTTCGTTTAACACTGGAGGCAAGGAGCAAACGATGATGAGAAACACCCGCAGAGGGGTCCTGGTCACCCTGGCGCTGATGGTCGTGCTGGCCCTGGTCAGCGTGCCCGCCACGGCGCAGGACGACGGGATGACCGAATTCGTGTTCGCCCATACCGGCCCGATCCGCACGATGGACGCGCCGGTCACCTGGTTCGGCTCCACCCACTGGCTGACCAACCTGCTCTACGAGTGCCTGATCTGGCGCACGCTGGATGGCTCCGGCTACGTGGGTCAGGCGGCCTCGTCCTGGGAAGCCACCGACGACACCACCTGGCGCTTCAACCTGCGCCCGGGCATCACCTTCCACAATGGTGAGCCGCTCGACGCCGAGGCCGTCAAGTGGAACATCGACCGCGTGCGCACCCGTGAGGACTTCATGGTGCACCCGCAGTGGCTCTTCGTTAAGGACGTGATCATCGTCGATGACGTGACGCTGGACATCACGACGCACGCTCCCGATCCCTATTTCGAGTACCTGGTCAGCTTCAATGGCTGCCAGTTGCTGCCGCCGGACTACATGGCCGAGGTCGGCGAAGAGGAATTCGCCCGCAACCCGGTCGGCTCCGGCCCCTACATGCTGACCGAGTTCAGCGAGAGCGACCGCTACACCTTCGACGCCTGGGATGACTACTGGGGTGGGCGGCCGGAAGTCGACCGCATCATCTACCAGGTGATCCCCGAGCCGGCCGCCCAGGTGGCCGCGCTGCTGGCCGGTCAGGTGGACCTGATCAGCGGTGTGCCGCCGGCGGACCGCGATCAACTTGAAGCGGCCGAGGGCATCTCCCTGGTGTCGGACACCGGTGGCCGTATGCAGCACCTCTATGCGCGCATCGACACCGAGGTCGGCATCATGCCGGAGAACTATCCGGACTACCAGCCGGTCACGCTTGATCCGCGCGTGCGTTACGCCGTCTCCCACGCCCTTGATCGCGAGTTGCTGGCCGAGGTGCATGGCGCGGCCATCGCGAGGCTGGGGCGCGTCTGCGCCCACTTCCCGGAGGGCGGCGCCGACAGCTTCAACCATCCGGACAACGTGGCGGCGCACTATGACCCGGACCGCGCCCGTGAGTTGCTGGCCGAGGCCGGCTACGCTGACGGCGGCGTGACGATCTACCTCGACTCGCCCACGGCCGACGCCCGCGGCGGCAGCGAGAAGGAAGTCGCCGAAGTGATATCGGTCATGCTGGAAGAGGTCGGCTTCGACGTCGAGCTGAACGTCCTCGACCCTTCGGCCTACCGCGAACAGGTGCAGACCACCGGCGGCCATCGCGACCTGATGATGGTCAACCTGGGCTGCTCGGCCCCGCTGGTGCCGCTCTTCTACCAGTGCAACTGGCCTTCGAACATCGCCAAAATCTGCAATGAAGACTGGGACGTGGTCTCCAACGATATTCTGAGCACGATCGACTTCGACTCCCGCATGGCCCTGTGGGCCCAGTGGTGGGAGTACATGTTCGAGACGGCCCAGACGATCACGCTCTACGAGATCCAGGCGGTGTACGCCTATGACTCGGAGAACTTCACCTTCACCCCGCGCAAGGATGGCTGGATGACCTTCCGCGGCAACGTCGGGCTGGCCGACGGCTAGCGCAGGTACGAACTGGCGGGGACGGGCCCTGGCCCGTCCCCGCCAACGGGCAGGTGAGCGATGAGACGGAGAAGGAGAGATAGCCAACCGCCAAAGCCATTCCCGATGAAGGAAGCCTTTAACAAGGAGCAAGCAATGTCTGGTTTCAGACGCAAGGGAATACTGGTGCTGGTGCTGGTTGCTGCACTGGCCCTGCTGGCTGTGCCGCTGGCGGCACAGGACATGGAAGAAACGGAATTCGTTTTTGCCCATCCGGGCCCGATTCGCACCCTGGACGCGCCGGTCACCTGGTTTATTTCGACTCACTGGCTGGCCAACCTGCTCTATGACTGTCTGATCTGGCGAACTGTCGATGGCAGCGGTTACGTGGGCCAGGCGGCGGAATCCTGGGAGAACGTGGACCCCACCACCTGGCGCTTCAACCTGCGCCCCGGCATCACCTTCCACAACGGCGAACCGCTGGACGCGAATGCCGTCAAGTGGAACATCGACCGTGTGCGCACCCGTGAGGACTTCATGGTGCAGCCGCAGTGGGTGGACGTGGCCGAGGTGATCGTGGTGGACGAGACCACCGTCGACATCGTGACGGTCGGTCCCACCCCCTACTTCGAGTTCATCGTCAGCTTCAACGGCTGTGAACTGCTGCCGCCTGGCTACATAGAGGAAGTGGGTGAGGAAGAGTTCGCCCGCGCTCCGGTCGGCTCCGGCCCCTACGTCCTCAGCGAGTTCACCGAGAGCGACCGCTACGTCTTCGAGGCCTGGGACGACTACTGGGGCGGACGACCCTCACCGGACCGCGTCATCTACCAGGTGATCCCCGAGCAGTCGGCCCAGGTGGCCGCGCTGCTGGCGGGCCAGGTGGACATGGTCAGCAACGTTCCGGCGGTTGAATTGCCAGGACTGGAAGCTGCCGAGGACATCGTGCTGACGAAGGAGACCGCGGCCGTCATGCAGCATATCTACCTGAGGGTGGATACCACCGCTGGCAACATGGCCGAGACCTATCCGGACTTTGAGCCGGCGACGCTGGACCTGAACGTGCGTCAGGCCATCTCGCACGCCATCGACCGCGATCTGCTGGCCGAGGTGCACGGTGCGGCCGTCCCGCGTCTCGGTCGAATCTGTCCGCACTTCCCTGAGGGCGGCGCTGACAGCTTCAACAACCCGGAGACGGTGACCGCTCACTACGACCAGGATCTCGCCCGTTCATTGCTGGCCGATGCCGGCTATGCGGATGGCGGCCCGACGGTGTACTTCGATACGCCGACCGTCAGCCGCGGCGGCAACGAGAAGGAAGTTGCCGAGGTCGTGGCTGCCATGCTGGAGGAAGTCGGGTTTAACGTTGAACTCAACGTCCTCGATCCCGCGGCCTTCGGCGAACAGGTCAACTCGCCAGGCAACAACCGCGACATGATGATGGTGACGCTGGGCTGCTCGGTGCCGCTGGTGCCGCTCTTCTATCGCTGCGTCTGGCCCGCCGCACACCACGACGTCTGCGTCGAGGAATGGGATGAAGTTTCCAACGCTATCCTGTCCGAGATGGACTCCGACAGGCGTCTGGAGCTCTGGGGCCAGTGGTGGGACTACTGGTTCGGCGTCCTGCAGAACGTGACGCTCTACGAGGTGCAGGCCAACATCGCCTACTCCGCGGACTTTGACTTCACGCCACGCAAGGACGGCTGGTACACCTTCCGTGACAATCTGAAACCAGCCGGCGACGGTATGTAAGTGATTCACCCTGACGGGGGCGCGGCTGCGGCCCGTCCCCGTCAGCACCTTTTCCCCGAACGAGGGCGGCGAAATCCATGCAACAGTTCATTGCGACGCGAATTGTCCAGGGAATCATCACACTCATCATCGTGTCCTTCCTCGCCTTTTTCCTGGTGCGCCTCAAGGGCGACCCGGTGGACATCACTGCGCCGCCAACCTTTAACGAAGACCAGAAACAACGCCTGCGGGAGTTGTGGGGCTTCGACAAACCGCTGGCCGAGCAGTACGTCATCTTCATCACCCGGGCGGTGACCGGCGACTTCGGCATCGCCTACCTCTCGAAGCGCCCGGCCATGGAACTGGTGATCGAGCGCCTGGGAGCCACCTGGTTGCTGGCCGGCGTGGCCTCGCTGATCGGTCTGTCGGTGGCCCTGCCACTGGGCATTATCTCTTCACTGAACCGCAACAGTTACTTTGATCTGGGCAGTACCATGCTGGCCTCAATCGGGACGGCCATGCCGTCGTTCTGGCTGGGGCTCATGATGATCATTTTCTTTTCGGTGCGATTACGGCTCCTGCCGGCCTTTGGCGCCCGGGACCCGTCGGCGATCATCATGCCCTCGCTGACCATGGGCGTCGGCATGGCCGCCTATCTCTCCCGCCTGACGCGATCGGCCATGCTGGAAGTGCTCAACGAGGACTACGTCCGCACGGCCTACAGCAAGGGCCTGATCACCCGTACCGTGGTCTTCCGCCACGCGATGAAGAACGCGCTCATTCCCATCATGACCGTCTTCGGCCTGCAACTGGGCTGGTTGCTGGGCGGTTCGGTGGTGGTCGAGAGCGTCTTCTCCTGGCCTGGCCTGGGGCGCCTGATGATCGATTCGATCGGCGTGCGCGACAACACGGTCGTGCAGGCCGCCTTGCTCTTCTTCTCGCTCTCCTTCATCACCATCAACATCATTATTGACATCCTTTACGCGGTGATTGATCCGCGCATTCGCTTCGACTGACGTGGAGGCAGACAATATGAGCACAGGGCCCGGCGAGCCTGCCGCTTCCGCACAGTCCGAAGGCGAGGTGGCGACTCTGGTCACCGGTCATTCGCGCCAGCCTTCGCTGCTGTCGCTGCTGCGGCGCAGTCCCATCGGACTGATCGGGACGGGCATCATTTCCCTGGTCATTGTGTTGGCGCTGATCAGTCCCTACATCGTTCCCCACGATCCGATCCGCGGCAACCTGCGCACCCGCTACAAACCGCCCGGCTTCACGGGCGACGACGGGGCGACTCATCTGCTGGGCACAGACCAGCTGGGGCGCGATATCTTCAGCCGCATTCTGGTCGGCAGTCGCGTGTCGGTGCTGGTAGGCGTGGTGGCGGTCATGATCGCCGGCACCATCGGCGTATTGTATGGCCTGACCAGCGGCTTTCTTGGCGGGCGCGTCGACGGCTTCATGATGCGCATCTGCGACGCCATGCTCAGCATTCCCTTCGTGATCCGCGTCGTGGCGATCTCGGGCATCGTCGGGCCGGGCCTCGTCACGCTGATTCTGATTCTCGGCCTCTCGGGCTGGGTGACCTACGCGCGCGTGATCCGTGGCGAGGTGCTCAAGGCGCGCGAAAACGATTACGTCCTGGCGGCCTGGTCCATCGGCCAGCGGCCGCTTTGGGTCGTGCTGCATCACATCCTGCCGAACGTGATCGCCTCGGCCATCGTGCTGGCCGCGCTGCAGGTCGGCATCACCATGCTCGCCGAGTCCTCACTCAGTTTCCTGGGCCTGGGCGTCAAGCCGCCCACGGTGACCTGGGGAATCCAGCTGGCGGACGGCAAGTCGGTGATCAACAGCGCCTGGTGGATGACGGCCTACCCGGGCATCGCCATCACCATCACCGTGCTGGGCGTGGTCTTCCTCGGTGACTGGCTGCGCGATTCGCTCGACCCCAACGTGCGTGGCCGCGACTGAGCGGGTACAGGAGGCGCCCATGGTCACACTTTCACAGGAAGAACGGATTTACGCCGAACAGGGCCGCTTCGCCATCCCGCGCTCGCGCAACTACCTCACCCATCAGGCCCTGCGCGAGGAGATCCTGGCCGCGCTGGAACCGATGCTCTTCAGCGCCAACGACAGCAGCTATCGCGCCCGCAAGGACTTCGAGGAAGCCTTCGCTGCCGAAGTGGAGCAGACTTGGGCGGTGGGCGTGCACTCCGGCACCTGCGGCCTCTTTCTGGCCCTGCGCGCCTGCGGCGTGGGCCCCGGCGACGAGGTCATCACGGTCGCCAATTCCGATATTTCCACCACGGCGGCGATCAGCAACTGCGGCGCCACGCCCGTCCTCTGCGACCTGCGCGCCAGCGACTACAACATGGACCCGGACCTCGTGGAGCCCCTGATCAGCGATCGCAGCCGCGCCCTGCTGCCGGTCGACATGCACGGCCACCCCGCCGACGTGAAGCGCCTGCGCGAGATCGCCGACCGCCATGGCCTGATGATCGTCGAGGATGCCTGCCTCGCCACCGGCGCGCGCGATTATGGCCGCAGCGTCGGCGTGTTCGCCGATGCCGTCGTCTTCAGTTTCGCGCCCTACAAGCCCTTCGGCGGCGTCGGCAGTGGCGCGGCGGTGGCGACCAGCGAGCCGCAGGTGCACGAGAAGTTGCGCCTGCTGACCGCCTACGGCGCCGGCCGCAGCGAGGACTGGGAAGCGGAGATTCCGGGCCGGCAGTACGCCATCGACGAGGGCTACAATCTCTCGCTGGATGGCCTGCAGGCCGCCGTTTTGCACGTCAAGTTGCCGTATCTGCGCCATTGGACGCAGCAGCGACGGGAGATCGTCCAGTGGTACCGCGAGGGCCTGGCCGGCATCCCGGCGACCTTGCCGACCTTCCGTCCCGAATCCGAACCCACTTTTCGTTCCTTCACTATCGGCGTCGACAACCAGCAGGAGTGTTACCATGGCTTGCGCGCCGCCGGCGTCGAGGCGGCGCTGCACTACACGCCCCCGGTGCACCACTACGAGGTCTATCGCCACGGCCTGCCCAACGCCGCCAGGCTGCCGGTCACCGACTGCCTGGCCGACCGCTTGTTGACCCTGCCCGTGACGCAGGAATTTACGCGTGAGGATATCGATCACGTCACCCGGGAGTTACGTGCCCTGCTGCGCCAGTGACAGCGGGCCGAGAGTAGAGAGGTTTTGATTATGAGCACGAGTAATGGTCGCAATGCCGTGGACGTCATCGCCGCGCACGCCGCCAACCTGCGCTATGAGGACCTGAGCGAGACGGCGATCATCCGCGCCCGTCAGGTGATTCTGGACACGATCGGCACCGCCCTGGGCGGCTACCAGACGCGTCTGGGCCGGCTGGCGGCGGAATACGCCGCGCACCGCATGCCGGGTGAGGAATCGACGATCATCGCCGACGGGCGCAGCAGCAACGCCGAGGGCGCGGCCTGGGCCAACGGCACCATGTGCAAGTTCCTGGGCATGGACGACACCAGCCGTCTTTCGGGGCACGTGGCCTCGGAACTGGCGCCGGTCGTGCTGGCCCTCGGCGAGCATCTGAATCTGGCCGGTCGCGACCTGATCACTGCGATGGCCGTGGGCTACGACGTCTTCGACGCCATTCAGCCCTGGGTGCGGGACTGGCAGCGCGAGCGCGGCCTGGACCACAAGAGTCAGGTGGGCTCGATGGCCAGCGCCGTCACGGCGGCGGTCGCCATGGGGCTGAGTGAGGAGCTGATCGGCCAGGCGCTGGCCCTTGCGATGGACATGGCCAGCGGCACCGAACAGTACGTCTGGGACGCCGGTTACTGCGACACCAAGGACCTGCTGGCCGGGCTGGGCGCGCGCAACGGCATCATGGCGGCGCGCATGGCCGAATTCGGCTTCCAGGGCCCGCCCGGCGCCCTGGACGGTGAGTATGGTTACTTCCACGCCTTTGGCCCGGGTTACGACCCGGCCTACCTGGAGGTCCTGGGGAAGCGCGGCGGCCTGGCGGAGACGGGCTTCAAGCCGCACGCCGGTTGCCGCCACGTGCACTCCTGCGTCGATGCGACCCAGGCGCTGGTGCGCAGCAACGGCGGTCTGGACCTTGAGGCCATCACCTCGATCGAGATCGGCAGCTATTACGAGGCGATCAACCCCTTCTTCCGCATCGATCCCGAACCGGAGACAACCGGCCAGGCGGGTTTCAGCCTGCCGGTGACCGTCGCCGTCGTCCTGCAGCGCGGCGCCTGGTACCGCACGGATATCGAGACCTGGGACGAGCCCATGACGCGCCATCTGCGGCGTCTGGTCAAGGTTGAGCTGGACGAGGAACTGGAGAACTCCGGCGGAAACGGCTGCAAGCTGCGCATCAACACGCGCGATGGCAAACAGTACAGCAGCGAGGTGGCTTACGCCCTCGGCGAGCCGGAAAACATGTTGAGCGACGCGGAGTTCGAGGGCAAGTTCCGCTATCTCGTCGGGGACCTGCTGCCCGAGGAGCAAATCGTCGGCCTGCTCGATTCCTGTGCCCGCCTTGAGGAACTGGACGACGTCGGCGAGTTGCTGAGTCTGGCCTCCGCCAGGATCAGGGCTTGAGAAGGGTCATTTGAGACAAAAGAGCGCGTCCGTCGCGGGCTGTCCGCGGCGGCGCGCCCTGCCAGCTAAATTCAGGCAGAGAGGGTCATTGACTGATGAGCAAAAACAAAAATGCCGTGGAGATTATTGCCGCGCACGCCGCGAAGCTGCGCTACGAGGACCTCAGCGAGACGACCGTCACGCGCGCGCGTCAGGTGATTCTGGATACCCTGGGCACCTCGCTGGGCGGCTACCAGACGGACCTGGGTCGGATGACGGCGGACTACGCCGCGCTGCGGATGCCGGGCGAGGAGGCGACGATCGCCGTCGACGGCCGTAGCAGCAGCGTCGAGGGCGCGGCCTGGGCCAACGGCGTCCTCTGCCATCTGCTTGAGATGGACGACACCAGCCGCCTTTCCGGGCACGTGGCCTCGCAGCTGGTGCCGGCCGTGCTGGCGCTGGGTGAGCATCTGCAGCTCAGCGGTCGGGAACTGATCACGGCGCTGGCCGTCGGTTACGATGTCTTCGACGCCATTCAACCCGTGGTTCGGGACTGGCAGCGCGAGCGCGGCCTCGACCACAAGAGCCACGTGGGTTCCATGGCCACCGCCGTGACGGCGGCCGTGGCGATGGGCCTCGACGAGGGGCAGATCGGCAACGCCCTGGCGCTGGCGATGGACATGGCCAGCGGCACCGAGCAGTACGTCTACGACGGCGCGGATTGCGACACGACCTTGGCCGGCATCGGCGCGCGCAACGGCATCTTTGCGGCGCGCCTGGCGGAGTTCGGCTTTCAGGGGCCGCCGGGGGCGCTGGACGGGCCCTACGGCTACTTCCACGCCTTTGGCCCGGGCTACGACGCGGCCGCACTGGAAGGGCTGGGCCGGCGCCAGGGGCTGGCGGATACGGGCTTCAAACCGCACGCCGGCTGCCGTCACGTCCACTCCTGTGTGGATGCCACCCAGGCCCTGCGTAACAGCAACGGGGGTCTGCAACTGGAAGCCATCAGCGCCATCGAAATCGGCAGCTATCCCTCGGCGATGACGCCCGACTTTCGCATCAATCCGGAGCCGGAGTCTGCCGAGCAGGCCCAGTTCAGCATGCCCACCACGGTCGCCGTCGTTTTGCAGCGTGGCACCTGGTACAACGACGACATCGACACCTGGGACGAGGCCGAGACGCGCCGTCTGCGGCGTCTGGTGAAGATCGGCCTGGACGAGAAACTGGTGACCGCCGACAGCAATGGCTGCGAGGTGCGGGTCACCACGACGGACGGTCGCCAGTTCAGCGGCAGGGTGGAATACGCCCTCGGCGAACCGGAAAACATGATGAGCGCCGCACAGTTTGAAGGCAAGTTGCGTTACCTCAACGGCGACCTGCTGCCGGAAGCCCGCGTCAGCGCTCTCATCGATGCCTGCAATCGCCTTGAGGAACTGGACGACGTCGGCGAACTGTTGCGCCTGAGCGCCGTCGCCGTCAGGGTTTGAATTCTTCGTTTCGCAGGAATGGGAGTGGCGAGTTTGATGATGTAGGGGCGACATATCATGTCGCCCGCACACTCCCCAGGCATGCGCTTGCCTGACGGCGAGCGAAGACAGAAAGGTTGGGCAATGAGCGCGAACAATGGCCGCAGCGCCGTTGAAATCGTCGCGGCGCACGCCGCGAAGCTGCGTTATGAAGACCTGGGCGCCACCGCGGTACTGCGCGCCCGCCAGGTGCTGCTGGATACCATCGGCACCACCCTGGGCGGCTACCAGACGCCCTTGGGCCGCCTGACGGCGGACTACGCCGCCCAACGCTATCCGGGTGAGGAGGCCACGCTGGTCGCCGACGGCCGCGGCAGCACGGCCGAGGGCGCCGCCTGGGCCAACGGCACCATGGGCAAGATCCTCGGCATGGACGATTCGAGCCGCCGCGCCAGCCACGTGGCCGCGGAGCTGGTGCCCGTCGTGCTGGCCTTGGGCGAGCAACTGCAGCTGGACGGGCGGCAGATGATCACGGCCCTGGCCGCCGGTTACGACGTCTTCGATGCCATGCAACCGGCGGTGCGCAACTGGCAGCGCGAGCGCGGCCTCGACCACAAGAGTCAGGTGGGCTCGATGGCCAGCGCCGTCACGGCGGCGGTTGCCATGGGTCTGAATCAGGAGCAGATCGGCAACGCCCTGGCGCTGTCGATGGACATGGCCAGCGGCACCGAACAGTACGTTTACGACGCCGGGCACTGCGATACGAAAGACCTGCTGGCCGGTTACGGCGCGCGCAACGGCATCTTCGCCGCGCGCCTGGCGGAGTTCGGCTTTCAGGGCCCGCCCGGCGCGCTGGACGGCCCCTATGGCTACTTCCACGCCTTCGGTCCCGGCTACGATCCGGCCTTCCTGGCGGACTTGTCTCCGGGCGCGGGTCTGGCGGGCACGGGCTTCAAGCCGCACGCCGGCTGCCGTCACGTGCACGCCTGCGTCGACGCCACGCAGGACCTGATGAGCAAAAACGGCGGTCTGGAACTGGACGCCATCGCCTCCATTGAGGTCGACAGTTACCTGCGCGCCGTGACGCCCGACTTTCGCGTCAACCCGGACCCGGCGACCTACGGCCAGGCGGGCTTCAGCCTGCCGGTGACGGTCGCCGTCGTGCTGCAGCGCGGCAGTTGGTACCGCGAAGACATCGAGACCTGGGACGACCCGAAGACCCGGCAGTTGCGCCAGCTGGTGAAGGTCGGTCTGGCGCAGGATATCGAGGACGCCGGCAGGAACGGCTGCGAGGTGCGCATCACCACGCGCGACGGCGGCAGCTACCGGGGTCGCGTGGAATACGCCCGCGGTGAGCCCGAAAACATGCTGACGGACGAGGAATTCGAAGGCAAGTTCCGCTATCTGGTGGCCGACCTGTTGCCGGAAGCGCGCATCATGGCGCTGCTGGAGGCCTGCGCGCGTCTGGAACAGCTTGAAGACGTCGGCGACCTGCTGCGCCTGACCCTGGCCCCGGTCCGGGTCTGAAGCGCGGCAACGAAAGCCAGGCGCGCCGCCGCTCTCCCGTGACGCCGCCGCAAGGTGGCTTGAGGCAGAAAGGCTCTCTCATGACTGTGGCCACGAAGAAAAATGCTGTGGACGTCATCGCTGCGCACGCCGCGACGCTGCGCTACGAAGACCTGGGCGAAAAGACGATCCTGCGCGCCCGCCAGGTGATTTTGGACACCTTGGGCACCTCCCTGGGCGGTTACCGGACGCGCCGGGGCCGGATGATGGCGGACTTCGCCGCGCGCCATTACCCGGGCGATGAGGCGACGCTGATCGCGGACGGCCGCGCCTGCACGCTTGAGGGCGCCGCCCTGGCCAATGGCGTCATGGCCCACGCCTTGGGCATGGACGACACCAGCCGGCTGGCAGGGCACGTGGCGGCGGAGCTGGTGCCCCTGCTGCTGGTGCTGGGCGAACAATTGCGACTCAGCGGACGCGAGTTGATCACGGCCCTGGCGGTCGGCTACGACGTGTTCGAAGCCATACAGCCGACGGTGAAGGACTGGCAACGCGAGCGCGGGCTGGACCACAAGAGTCACGTGGGCTCGATGGCCAGCGCAGTGACGGCCGCGGTTGCCATGGGCCTGGATCAGGAGCAGATCGGCAACGCGCTGGCGCTGGCGACGGACATGGCCAGCGGCACCGAGCAGTACGTCTACGACGGCTTCGTTTGCGACACGCTGCTCTCCGGCATCGGGGCCCGCAACGGCATTGAAGCGGCGCGCATGGCGGCCTTCGGTTTCAGGGGGCCGCCCGGGGCGCTGGATGGCCCCTACGGTTACTTCCACGCCTATGGCCCGGGATATGATCCGGCCATCCTGGAGTCGCTGGGGACGCGCCAGGCGCTGGCCGAGACGGGCTTCAAGCCGCACGCCGGTTGCCGCCACGTGCACTCCTGCGTGGACGCCACCCAGGCATTGCGCAACAGCAACGGCAACCTCGACCTGGACGCCATCGCCGCCATCGAGGTGGACAGCTACCTGAACGCGATCACGCCTCACTTCCGCGTCGACCCGGAACCGGAGAACGCCTACCAGGCCTGTTACAGCCTGCCGGTGACCGTGGCCGTTACGCTGCAGCGCGGCAGCTTCTACAAGGCGGACATCCAGGCCTGGGACGACCCGCAGGTGCGGCGTCTGCGGCGCCGCGTCAGGGTGGGGCTGGAAGAGAAACTGGAAAAGGCCGGCCGGAACGGCTGCGAGGTGCGGATCACCATGGACGATGGCCGGCAGTACCGCGGCCGGGTGGAATATGCCCGTGGCGAGCCGGAAAACATGATGAGCGCTGCCGAGTTCGAGGGCAAGTTCCGCAAGCTGACCGGCGATCTGCTGCCGGAAGAGGGCGTCGTCGCCCTCATCGACGCCTGCGCCCACCTGGAGGAACTGGAGGACGTGGGCCAGTTGCTGCGCCTGACCACCGCAGGCGTCCGGGTTTGAATTCTTGGATTCGCATGAATGGGCGTGGCGAGTTTGGTGGATTTCAGAGATCGTTTTGAAGCTGGGGCGGGCGATTTGATAAATCGTCACTACAGCGGACAGTGGATAATGTAGGGGCGACATATCATGTCGCCCGCGCATCCCCAGGCATGCGCTTGCCTGACGGCGGGCGAAGACAGAAAGGTTGGGCAATGAGCGCGAACAATGGCCGCAACGCCGTCGCCATCATCGCCGCGCATGCCGCGCAGCGGCGCTTTGCCGACCTGCGCGAAGCGACGGTCACCCGCGCGCGCCAGGTGCTGCTTGACACGCTCGGCACGACCCTCGGCGGCTACCAGACTCGCCTGGGACGGCTGACGGCGGATTTCGCCGCATACCGCTATCCGGGTGAGGCGGCGACGCTGGTGGCAGACGGCCGCGGCAGCACGCTCGAGGGCGCGGCCTGGGCCAACGGCACCATGAGCAAGATTCTGGGGATGGACGACACGAGCCGTCTCTCGGGGCACGTGGCCTCCGAGCTGGTGCCGGTCGTGCTGGCGCTGGGCGAGCATCTGCAATTGAATGGCCGCCAACTGATCACGGCGCTGGCGGTCGGCTACGACGTCTTCGACGCCATTCAACCGGCCGTCTGGGACTGGCAACGCGAGCGCGCTCTGGACCACAAGAGCCACGTGGGCTCGATGGCCGCCGCGGTGACGGCGGCGGTCGCCATGGGGCTGGACGAGGAAGAGATCGGCAACGCGCTGGCGCTGGCGATGGACATGGCCAGCGGCACCGAGCAGTACGTCCCGGATGCCGGTTACTGCGACAGCAAGGACCTGCTGGCCGGCCTCGGCGCGCGCAACGGCATCTTCGCCGCGAGTCTGGCGGCGTCCGGTTTTCAGGGCCCGCCCGGCGCGCTGGACGGTCCCTACGGCTATTTGCACGCCTTCGGTCCGGGCTACGACCCCTCCTTTCTGGAGAACTTGGGGGATCACCAGGGCCTGGCGGAGACGGGTTTCAAACCGCACGCCGGTTGCCGTCACGTGCACTCCTGCGTGGACGCGACCCAGGCCCTGCTGAAAAGCAATGGCAGGCTGGACCTGGACGCAGTCGCCGCCATTGAGATCGATAGCTACCCCCTGGCGATCACCCCCGAAAACCGCGTCAATCCGGAGCCGGGGACGTCCGAACTGGCCGGCTACAGCCTGCCGGTGACGGTCGCCGTCGTGCTGCAGCGCGGCAGCTGGTACCGGGCCGACATCGAGGCCTGCTGGGACGCGCCGCTGACGCGCCGCCTGCGCCGCCTGGTGAAGATCGGGCTGGACGAGAAACTGGTCGCCGCGGAGGGCAATGGCTGCGAGGTACGGGTCATCATGCGCGACGGCGCGCAATATCGCGGTCGCGTCGAATACGCCCTGGGTGAACCGGAGAACATGCTGGACGAGGCGCAGTTTGAAAGCAAGTTGCGCTATCTGGCGGGCGACCTGCTGCCCGACGCGCAGGTTACCAGGCTCATCGATGCCTGCGGACGACTTGAGGAACTGGACGACGTCGGCCGGCTGCTGCGGCTGACGTCCGCGAATTGACCGAAACAGAAGCGGGAGAACGGCCATGAAAATCACCGAAGTACGTTCGACCATCGTCCGCATCCCACGCCGCCGCCTGTTGCTCACCTACTACGGCGGATCGCCGGATACGGCCACCGTGGTGGCGGAGGTGATGACCGACGAGGGCATCACCGGCATCGGCCAGACGATCGCGCCGGCGCCCTTCTACGGCGATTCGGTGGAAGTCATCAAGGCGGCCACCGACGCCTACCTGGCGCCCGCCATGGTGGGCAAGGATCCCTTCGCCATCGAGCAACGCTTCGCCGAGATGCAGGCGCTAAGCGTGAGCGATTACGCCATCACCGCGGTCGAGATGGCCTTGTGGGACCTGAAAGGCAAGGCGCTGGGCGTGCCGGTCTACGAATTGCTGGGCGGACGTTGCAACGCCGGCGCCCCCCTGCACGCCCTCGCCGACCACGACGATCCCGAGGTGATGGCCGAGCAGGTCAATCAGAAGGTGGAGCAGGGCTGGACCTGGTTCAAGGCCAAGATCGGCTTTGAGGTGGACCAGGACATCGCCATGTACGCTCGCATTCGCGAACTCTGCGATGATCGCGCCCGCTTCCAGCTGGACAGCAACACCGGCTACACCCTTGGGCAGGCGGTGCGGGCGCTGCCGGTGATGGAACAGATCGGCGGCGTGGGCCTGTTTGAGCAGCCCGTGCGCTATGTCGACGAGATGGCCGTACTGGCCGCCCGTCTGAACACGCCGCTGCAGGCGGACGAGATCACGCTCGGCCCGCGCAGCATTTACGAAATCGCGCATGCCGGCGCGGCGCACGTGCTGCACTACAAGCTGGAGAAGTATGGCGGCCTCCTGCCAGGACACAAGATGAACGCCGTCGCCGAAGCCGCCGGCCTCGAGATCTCGGTCGCGCCCTATTTCGACATCATGGCCGCCGGCGCCGCCCATCTGGCCGCCTCCACGCGCATCGCGAAGTGGCGCGCCGGCTTTTCGGACATGACCGACACACTGCTGGCCGAGCCCTACGAACCGGAGCCCGGGGCCCAGGTGCTGGAGCCGCTGGAAGCGCCCGGTCTGGGTGTGGCAATCGACCAGGACAAACTGGCATACTGCGCGGCGAATGACGGCAATCTTGGCTAACGACAGGGATGAAATGCGATCATGAGCGACCGGAAACCGCCCGTAGTCACCGACGACATTCGCAGGCCGCCGGCACATCTCATCGAGGGACTGAAAGACATCGGCAGCGCCACCGCCTCCGCCGAACTCAGCAAGCTGGGCATCCGTGACGCGCAGATTCGCGGCCCCGTGGCCATGACTGCGGGAGTCTCCGTCGTCGGGCCGGCGCTGACGCTGCAGTGCATGCCGCGGCGCGAGGACATGATCGACACTGACGAATATGTGGACCCGCAGCGTCAGTTGCATCGCCACGTGCTCTATCACACGCAGCCAGGCGACGTGGTGGTGGTGGACGCGCGGGGCGACATGGCCAGCGGCGTCTTCGGCGAGATGATGCTGACCTACTTCCAGGGCCGCGGCGGCATTGGCGTGGTCATCGACGGCTGCATTCGCGACTTCGGCCACGCGCGCACGCTGGACCTGGGCCTGTGGTTGCGCGGCGCCACGCCCAACTTTCACACGCAGACCAACATCATGCCCTTCGCCGTGAATCAGCCGATCGCCTGCGGCGACACCCTGGTCATGCCCGGCGACATCATCGTCGCGGACGACGACGGCGCGGTCAACGTACCCGTCGCCCTGGCCGAAGAGCTGATCCGCACCGCCGGCGAACATGCCGACTGGGAAGTCTTTTCGCGCATGAAGCTGGCCGGGGGCGGCGACCTGCGCAAGTATTATCCGCTGCGGGATGATGCCCGCGAGGAATACGAAGCCTGGCGCCGCAGCCAGGAATGAGACGCCCGCCAACACGCAGGGGCGCGACACCCCTCTGGCGTCGCCTGACCGGCTGGCTGCTGCTGCTGGGCGCCGTGCTGCTCTTCCTGGCGACCGGCGCGCTGGTGCTGACCGACCTGCTGCCGGCGGATGAGGCGCCGGCGCCGGCCACGGTCGAGTCGCCGCCGGCAGGGCAGGCGCTGCGGAGTGACAACCGGCCCGTCCGGCCCGCCACGACCGTCAACTTGCCGACTATCAGCCCGGCGCAACTGGATGTGTTTTTGCAGCGCTCCATCGTTCCCGGTCCGCCCATGAAGGACCTGCTGCTGGAACGCAACGTATACGATCCCTTCACCGTCATCCCCGAGCGCCAGCGCAGCGAGGTCATCCAGTACACCATCGAGAAGGGCGATACGGTCATCGAAATCGCCGAGCGCTTTGGTCTGCAGCCGAATACCATCGCCTGGTCCAACGAACGCTCGATCATCCAGAGTTTGCGTCCGGGCCGGGTGCTGAACATCCCGCCGGTGGATGGCGTGTTTCACACGGTCATTGGCACGCGCAACATCGCCGAAATCGCCCGTTCCTACGACGTGGAAGACCCCTGGCTGGTGATCGATTCAGAGTTCAACCAGCTCTTCGGCGCGACGCCGGAGACGGTGCTGCCCAGCGGAACGCGCATCCTCATCCCCGGCGGCGAGGCGGAGCAGATCGCCTGGACGCCGCGCGTCCAGCGCGAGGGCGGTACCAGCCGCAGCGGAGGCAGTTTCGTATCCTTCGCTACCGGCCAACCTGGCAGTTGCGGCCGCGTCCAGAACGCCACCGGCAGTTTCTGGACCAACCCCATGAGCAGCTACACCATCACGCAGGGCTTTTCGATCTATCACAGCGGGATCGATTTGGCCGGCGTGGTTGGCGCGCCGGTGCGCGCGGCCAACGGCGGCGTGGTCATTTTCTCCGGTTGGAACAGCTATGGCTACGGCTACACCGTCGTGCTCTCGCACGGGCCCTTCACCACGGTCTACGGTCATCTGAGCAGCATCGCCGTGCGCTGCCGCCAACTGGTCGGCGCCGGCCAGGTGATCGGTGGCCTGGGCAACAGCGGCAACTCCACCGGCCCACATCTGCACTTTGAAATTCGCTATCTGGATACGCCGCAGAACCCGGCGGCCACCATCGGCTTCTAGCGCAGGGTCGCCAGCCAGCCGGACAGGGCCGACCGCGTCTCGTCCGGGTGGCTCAGCGGGAAGAGGTGCCCGCAGCCCGGCAGACTGACCAGCGTTGCCGGGGGCAACAGCGTCCGGGCGCGCTCGAGGGAGTCGGCCGGGAAGGTCTCGCTGTCCGCGCCCTGCAGCAGCAGCGTCGGCATTTGCCCGCCCAGACGCGCCAGCGCGGGCCATGGCTCCAGCTCCACGGACGTGTAGTACCAGGCTTCCCAATCCCTGCGCCAGCCGAGTTCGAGGCCGGCGCCGTCGCGGGCGGGGCGCGTCATGCTGCGGGTGTAGGCCCACAGCGCCGCGTCGCTCCAGTCGGCGAAGAGCGGCTTCGGACGCCAGTAGGTGAAGGCGGCCTCCTGCGAGGCGAAGCGGTGTTTGCGCTCCAGCGCGCCCTGCGCCAGCGGCATCTGGTCCAGTTCAGCGCGTTCGCGCAGGCCGCGCAGCAATTGCAGACGTTCTTCGCTCAGGATTGCGGGGTCGAGCAGGGCCAGGGCGCGAAAACGCTGTGGTTCGCGCAGGGCGGCCAGCAGCAGCACGACGGCGCCCATGGAATGACCCAGCGCGACAGCGCTTTCCAGGCCGTGCTGCGCCATGCCGGCCAGCAGGTCGTCGGCCAGCGAACCCCAACTGCCGGACTCCGCGGGCGGCGGCCCGCTGTTGGGCCACATGGCGCGCGGCGGCAGAGCCAACAGGCGCCAGTCGCGCGCGAGTGGCGCCAGCAGTGGCTCGTAGCAGCGGGGCGGAAAGCCGTTGGCCGGCGCCAGCAGCAGGGTCGGGCATGACGCCTGGCCGCCCAACAGTTCCAGCGGATACTCGTTCACATGCTCTCCTGAAGTTGCGCGACGACCCGCAGCCGCACGTAGTCGGCGATCCAGTGTCCGTCCTGCCACTGCGTCGGGCGCAGGCGTCGCTCGCAAGCGTCCAGCACCCGCTCCTTCGCGGCCGCATCGAGCCGGTCCAGTTGCTCGCCCAGGAACATGGCGTACCAGTTGCGCAGGCCATCTTCGCCATCCAGCGGCGTGGGGCGCGGAAAGAGTTGCGCCGCCAGCACCTGGAAGTCCCGCGCTTCCAGCAGGGTGCTGTAGGCCGTCGCTGCGGGAAAGTACCAGGGGAAACGCTCCGGCACCGGCTGGCCGTGGTCGCGCAGGGCCGCGCAAAAGCCCTCGTAGAGCCTGCGCACGTTGCCCGCGCCGCCGAACTCGGCGACCAGGCGGCCGCCCGGCCGCAGCGCGCGGGCCATGCAGGCGGCCGCCCCGTCCGCATCCGGCATCCAGTGCAGGGCGGCGTTGGAGAAAATGGCGTCGAATGGCGTGTCTACCTGGAAGTCTTGGCCGTCCGCCTGGATGAATTGCAGCTGCGGGTAGTTGGCGCGCGCCTGGCGCAGCATGGCCGCGTCGCTGTCCAGCCCCGTGACGCAGGCGCCCGATTCGGCGATCTGCTGCGTCAGGTGGCCCGTGCCGCAGCCAAGGTCGAGGACGCGTTCGCCGGGCTGCGGCGCCAGCAGGTCGATCAGGCCCTCGCCCAGGCTCGAGACGTAGCCATGGTGCGCCTCGTAGAGCGCGCTGTCCCAGCGCCGGGCAGTCACGGCGCGCTTCAGATAGCGGTGACCAGCACGGGCGCGCCGCGGGTGATGACGACCGTGTGCTCGAATTGCACCGCAGGCGCGCCGTCGACGGTACGCAGGGTCCAGCCGTCGGCGGCCTTGCGGATGTGCGGTTTGCCGGTGGTCAGGAAGGGCTCGAGCGTCAACACCATGCCTTCGCGCAGTTTGTCGCGCGCGCCGCGATTGAAGAAGTGGGGTATGGCATGCGGCGGCTCGTGCAGGCCGCGGCCCACGCCATGGCCGCCCAGTTCGCGAATGATGCGGTAGCCGGCGGGCCGCGTGATGCGCTCGACGGCCTTGCCGATGGCCGAGAGGCGCCGTCCCGCGCGGGCCGCGTCGATGGCGGCGTCCAGCGCCTGACGGCCCGTCGCCAGCATTTTGCGCCTGGCGTCGGAAACAGGCGGCACGCCAAAGCTGCTGCCCGTATCGGCGTAGAAGCCGTCCATCTCGGCCGAGACGTCGATGTTGACCAGGTCGCCGGCCTGGATGAGACGCTGGCCGGGGATGCCGTGGGCGGCCTCGTCGTTGATGCTGATGCAGGTGTGGCCGGGGAAGTTGTAGGTCAGGATGGGCGCGGAACGCGCGCCCTGCTGCTGCAGGTAACGCGCGCCGATGGCGTCCAGTTCGGCCGTGCTCATACCAATCTCTATGGCCGCGCCCATGTGCTGCAGCGTCAGGCCGACGATGCGGCCGATGCGCAGCAGGGCGGCCAGTTCGGCCTCGTTGCGGACGGTCATGCCGGCTCAGCCACCGATGTGGTACATCTCCACCTTGTGTTCGCGCGGTTGCGCCAGCGCGAAGCGCTCTTCGGAGTAGCGGTCCTCGCGCACCCGCCAGGTGCCTCGCACGATGGCCTCCAGCTCGTCATCGCTGGCGCCGGCGCGCAGCGGACCGCGCAGGTCGATGCCCTCGCTGGCAAAAAGACAGGTGAAGAGTTGCCCTTCCGGCGAAAGTCGCAAGCGGGTGCAGGCGCCGCAGAAAGGTTGGGTGACCGAGGTGATCAGGCCGATTTCGCCGCCGCCGTCGCGGTAACGGTAACGACGCGCCACCTCGCCGAAGTAGTTGCGACCCAGCGGCTCCAGCGGCAGTTCGGCGTCGATGCGGGCCACGATTTCCGCCGCCGGTACGACGTCGTCCATGCGCCAGCCGTTCATCGTGCCCACGTCCATGTATTCGATGAAGCGGATGATGTGACCGTGCTCGCGGCCGTAACGCGCCAGATCGACCAGGGTGTGGTCGTTGAGTCCGCGCTGCACCACGGCGTTGATCTTGACCGGGCCCAGGCCCACCGCATCGGCGGCGCGGATTCCCTCCAGCACGCGACCGACGCTGCCGCGTCCTCCGCTCATCTGGAGGAAAATGTCTTCATCGAGGGTGTCGAGGCTAACCGTCACGCGGCGCAGACCGGCTTCCTTCAGCGCCGGGGCGTGCTCCGCCAGGTGCCAGGCGTTGGTGGTCATGGCGAAGTCCTCGACCGCGTCGTACTGCGCCAGCAGCCGCACCAGTTCCGTCAGGCCGGGGCGCACCAGCGGCTCGCCGCCCGTCAGGCGCAGCTTGAGCGCGCCGAGGCGCACGATGACGCCCACCAGGCGCGTGATTTCCTCGAAATCCAGCAGTTCCTGGCGCGCCAGAAAGCGGTAGCCCTCGCCAAAGACCTCGGCCGGCATGCAGTAGCCGCAACGGAAGTTGCAACGGTCGGTGACCGAGATGCGCAGGTCGCGCAGGGGGCGGTTGAATCGGTCTTCGGGCATGAACACGCCGGTCGTTTTCGGGTACAGTATCAAATTCAGTGTACAGAACGCCGGGGGGTCTGGCAAGACGACCGCCTGCGGAGGGCCATGCTCAGCGAACCCGCGTTGACGCAGGACAAGATTGGCGAGGCCGTTCGGCGCCTCTGGGACCGGCAGGTTGTGGCGCTGGAGTTTCTGTCGCCCGGTGGCGAGTGTTCCTGGGGTTACCAGCTGACTACGACCGATGGAGAGCGTCTGTTCCTCAAGCTGTCGCAGCCGCGCGTCTGCGGCACCCTGCTACACGAGCAGAACCTGGCCGCCGCCGCCGGGCTGTCGCGCGCGCTCGGCCCGGAGCACATCGTCAGCACCTGGCGTTCCCGCCGGGGACGCTTCCTGGAGGCCGTCGACGCGTATCAGGCGCGGCTGCAGCCCTGGGTGAAGGGCGTGGCCTTCATGGACCTACCCGGCGGACCGGATGCAGGGCAGCAGCGCCGACTGGGCGAGCTGGTGGCGGAAATCCACAGCTTTGCGCCGACTCAGCGCCCGCTGGACGAGGACTATTCGGCGGCGGAACTACGCGACTGGCCGACACTGCAAAAGGCCCTGGATCAGCCGGCGGCGGACCGGAGCCCGGCGCAACTGGCGCTGGCGGACCTGGTGCGGCAGGCGCAGCCGCGCATGGCGCGCTGGATCGAGGCCTATCATGATTTTGCGGGTCGCGTGCGGGCGGCCAGGCATCCACAGGTCTTCTGCCACGGCGATCCCTCCAGCGGCAACGCCATGGTCAGGCCGGACGGGAGCCTGACGCTGGTCGACCTGGACTCGCCCGCCTGGGCGCCGCGCGAGCGCGATCTCTTTCATTTGCGCCTGTGGCCCGCCGCGCTGGAAGCTTATCGACGTCGCTTCCCTGATGTGGAGCCGGACGGCGACCTGCTGCGTCTCTACCAGCTGGCCTGGGACATCGGCGAGGTGGTGGACTATGGCTGGCGCTCGCTACTGACACAGCAGAGTGAGGCGCAGCAGCGACACGATCTGTGCGGACTGCGCCAGCATCTTGAGGAGGCAACGTGAGACCCGAACTGGTCTGCGAGGACTGCGGCGAGGACTGCGGCGCGTTGGACTGGCACTGCGAGGGCGCGCGCCTGCGCATCGCCAATCTGCCGCGCTACGATCACGAAGCGCGCGACCGGCAGGCCCGGGGTCTGTGGCGCTTCGCGGCCATGTTGCCTGCGAGCCGTCGCGTTTCCCTGGGGGCGGGCGACACGCCGCTGGTGCCGGTGCAACTCGATTCGCACGCCTTCCACGCCAAACTGGAATACTGCAACCCGACCGGTTCCTTCAAGGACCGCGGCACGGAATTGATGATCAACCACTTTCTGGCGCAGGGCGTCGAAGCGGTCGTCGAGGACTCCTCGGGCAACGCCGGTGCTTCACTGGCGGCCTACGCGGCGGCGGCCGGCATCCGGGCGCGCATCTTCGCGCCCGCCGACGCGCCCGCGGCCAAACTGGCGCATATCCGCGCCTACGGCGCCAAGCTCGTGGCCGTGCCTGGCCCGCGCCAGGCAGCCGCCGACGCCTGTCTGGCCGCAGCGGAGACGGCGGTCTACGCCAGCCATGCCTGGAGCCCCTTCTTCGTCGCCGGTCAGATGACCTGCGCCTGGGAGATCTTCGAGCAGGGCGGCGCGCCCGACGTCGTGCTTTGCTGCGCGGGCCATGGCGGTCTCTTCACCGGCCTGGCGCGCGGCTTCGCGGCGCTGAAGAATGCCGGTCTGATTGAACGGCTGCCGCGCATGGTGGTCGCCCAGGCGGCGGTCTGCGACCCGCTGGTGCGCGCCTGGGAGAGCGGCCTGGACGCAACGCCGGCCGTTTCGCCCACAGCCAGCGTCGCGGACGGCATCTCGGTGGCGCAGCCCGTGCATGGCGCGGAAATCCTGTGCGCGCTGCGCGATACGAATGGCGCGGCCCTGCGCGTCAGAGATGGTGAAATTCTGGCCGCGCAGCGTCGCCTGTGGCGTAAGGGGCTGCTGGTGGAGCCGACCAGCGCAGTCCCGGTGGCGGCCCTGTTGAGCGGGCAGTTGCCTCTGGAAGGCCGCATCGTCATCCCGCTGACCGGCAGCGGCCTCAAATCGCTGGCCTGAACACCGTTATAATGCCGCCCATGCGCAGGCACTGGTTCGCTGTCTACCTCTTCTATCTGATTTGTGCCGCGGCGATCACTTGGCCGCTGGTCACCCGCATGGGAACGCATATCTTCGGCCATTATTACAGCGACAGCCTGGAGCGCGCGCATCACGTCTGGTGGCTGGTCCACGCCCTGCGCACGGGTCAACCCCTGTTCTGGCTGTCCAACCTGGGCTGGCCCGATGGCATGGCGGGCATCTCCCTGGTGGGACAACCCCTGCAGCATCTTCCCTTTGTCCTGCTGGCCCTGGTTCTGCCCCTGCTGCTGGCCGACAACCTGGCGCTGCTCCTGCAAATGGCGCTGATGGGCCTTGGTATGTACGCCCTGGGGCTGCATCTGGCCCGCGGTTGCCGCATTGCCGCGCTGGTGGGCGGGCTGGTGTTCATGGCGGCGCCAACCTTTCAGGCGCATCTGGGCGACGGCCACAACATGCATCTTTCGCTGGCCTTCGCCCCGCTTTTTGTGCTGGCGGTGCTGCGCGTGCGGGACGCAGGCGGTCGATCGCGCCGGCGCTGGTTTGTCGCTGGTTCCCTGTGCTTTGCACTCGTCACTTACGGGTACACCCTGAATGTGATCCATGCCTTGTTGCCGCTTGTAATCCTGTTTGCCCTGCAGAGCCTGGTGCAACGGGACTGGCCCGGGCTTGTACAGCTTGTTCTGCTGTGTCTGGCGGGCGCCATGTTGCAGCTTCTGTTCCTGTTTCCCGTCATCGGCGATACGCTTGCCAACCCGGTCTACACAGCCGCGGGTGGGGACGTAAATTACAGCCTTGATCTGCTTGGCATCGTGACTCCATCGCACTTTCATCCGCTCTACAGGCATCTGGACCATGCCCTTGCTGTGCTTGGGGAACGTCCTGCAGAACGTTCAGCCTGGATCGGGTTCATACCTGGCCTGCTGGCCTCGCTCGCGCTGGTTCGTGGGCGCGGCCGCTTCTGGCTGGGTCTGGCGCTGTTTTCCTGGGTGCTTGCGCTGGGGCCGTTCCTGAAACTGCTGGGTGAACCCCTGACCACCCTCGTGGACGGCCACTCCAGCTATCTGACAATGCCCATGGGCTTCCTTGAGGGCCTGCCCGTACTGAACATAAACCGGACACCGGGCCGTTTCAGCTTTGCGCTGGCGCTGGCGGTAGCCTGCCTGGCCACAAGGGGCATGGCCCTGCTCGCTGCAAGCCCGGCATTGCAGGGACAGCGGAGACGACTAATCTCAACGCCGCTCGTGCTGGCCCTGATTCTTTTCGATTATCAGTGGTACTGGCCCCTGCCTGCACGGGAAGCGCATATTCCTGCCGAGATTGCCAGTCTTGCGAATCGCAGCGATGTAAGTGCAGTACTTGACATCCCCGCGCTAAGAACGGGGTACCACAAGGAAGCTCTCTGGCTGCAAACGGCCCATCAGAAACCAATACTGGGCGGTTACGTCATTCGCGCTTCGCCTGTCAACCCGGCGCGCCTGCGCTTGCTGCAGGAGACAATGGACCCGGCGCTGCTGCGGGTGGCAGGCGCCGACATTGTGATCCTGCACCTGCGCTACGCCTCGCAAGAGCAATATGAACGGGCTGAGGCCAGGCTGGGGCCGCCGATCTATCTGGACGACAACTACGCCGTTTACGAAACGCCGGAGACGAATGCCCTGCCCATTCAGTACATTTCACCTGCAACGAGGCAACGATTCCGGAATGAATTTCACGTGCCCGTGTATTCCCCGCGGACGAGCTGGCTGGACGTGAACGCCGATCTGGCAAAGGGCGGGCGTGATTTACGGATCTTGCTGGATGACATACCTGTGGCAACCTGGTCGCGCTCCAAAAGCGGGTCCGGCGCAAGGGCCGTCAGTCTGCCCCTGCAAACCAACGCCTGGCACATGCTGACATTCCTGGCTGAACCACGATGCTCGACAGTGGCGAACACCGTGCTGACGTGTCCGGAGGTGGCGCTGGAAAATCTAAGGCTGGAAGTGGTTCCCGCCCCGATTGTTCAGTCCCCCTTTGTTCAGGCGCGCTTTGCCGAAGGTGTCGAACTGCGGGCCGCGACCCTGCCGGTACAGGCGCAGGCCGGCGAGGAACTGACGGTCAGGCTGCACTGGGTCATGGAACAGGGCCGCGACGATTTTGACGTTCGCTTCGTCCACGTGCTGGACGAGGAGGGCGTGCTTATCGCCCAGTCTGACGAGTCTCCCGGCACCCTGCCGCCGGGGTCTGAATTCGTTGAGCGAGCCAGGCTGCAACTGCCTGACGATTTGCCCGCCGGCGAGTACAGCGTCTGGCTGGGCTGGTACCGCTACCCGGAAATCAGGCGGCTGCCGCTGATCGAACCCGCCGACGTGGCAGGCGACGTCCTGTCGCTGGGCGTCGTTCGCATCGAATGACTAGTCCTGGTCCGCGCCCTCGTACACCTGGCGCTGCAATTCCTGCATCTCGCCGGGGTCCTCGCCCTCCAGTACCGAGAGCATGTCGCCGCTGGACATGGACGCGTAGTCGCGCTCGCCGCGGGCGACGCCCACCGCGCCGATCAGCCGCGTGAGCGCGTCGCTGCCGCAGTGCGGGCAGACGGGTGTGGCCGCGGCGTAGTCCTCAATGCTGCGCCAGCGTAGCAGCAGGCGCCGGTCACAGTCTTTGCAGCGGAAATCGTAGTCCGGCACAGGGTTCCCCCGGAGAATGTGAGCGTGTGCTGAACAACTCCGGCCAGAATACCGCGAAACGGGCGCGTCCGGCGTATACTGGTCAGCAGGCTTGCAGGAGAATCAATGCGCGACAGTCCCGATCCGCAGCGTGACCGACACCCGCTGGAGTGGCGCAACCCGCCCTCCACGGTGACGGTGGCGGCACGCCAACAGCCGCCCCGACGGCCGGGACCGCGCCTGCCGCTGAAGCCGCCGCGCCTGACCCTGGCGCTGCTGGCCATCAACGTGGCCGTGTTCGCGCTGGGCACGCTCTTGCCCGTTGCCGGACAGCAGATCTTCCGCGCCGGGGCCAGCCGCAGTTACGAGGTGCTGGTGCAGGGTGAGGTGCAGCGTCTCTTCACCGCCATGTTCCTGCACGCCAGCCTGATGCACCTCTTCTTCAACATGTACGCGCTCTACATCATCGGGCGCGGCGTGGAAGGCCTCTTCGGCCACGCGCGCTTCCTGCTCATCTACCTGCTGGGCGGGCTGACCGGCTCGCTGCTGAGCGTGGCGCTGGGCTCGACCAACCCCTGGACGAGCGTGCCCTCGGTGGGCGCGTCGGGCGCGGTCTTCGCCATTTTCGGCGCGGAGATGGTCTGGCTCTACCGGCATCGGGGTCTGCCTGGCGTGGCGGCCCGACGTCAGTTGCGCAGCCTGCTGATGATACTGGGCCTGAACCTGGCGATCGGCCTGCTCAGTTCGACCGGCGCGGGCGCCATGCGCATCGACAACTGGGCCCACCTCGGCGGTCTGGCGGGCGGTCTGGCGCTGGCCTGGGCCATCGGCCCGGTCTACCGGCCGCAGCCGCACCCCACGCTGGCCGGCGTGTTTCAGTTGCGGGACGGCAACCCCTTCAGTTCCGGCTGGTGGCTGGCTTCACTCTACGCCATCGCCTACGTCGCCCTGGTCGTCGTGCTGGTGACCCTCGTCAACTGAGGTCTTCTGCTCCAGATCGTGCCGCAGCAGGGCGAGTTGCTGCGCCAGTTCGCGGTTTTGCTGCGTCAGGCGCGTCAAAATGATCGAGAAGTGCAGCAGGATGGCCAGCACGAAGAGCAGCGCCACCAGAAAGAGCGCGCTGGGCGGGTAGAAGATGCCCGTCAGTTCCGCCAGGGTATCCAGCAGCGGACGCGAGAGACTGAGCAGCAGCAGCACCGCGCCCGTCGCCAGCCAGAGCAGCGCGTACTCCTCGCGCAGGTGACGCCGCCGCACCAGTTCCAGCACCAGCAGCAGGGCGCCGATCGAGCCAAGGGCGCCTACGAGGGTCGTGCGGTCCGGCATGGCGCTCTCCCCTTAATTCAGTCGCGACGCCAGAGCAGGGGGTTTTGCGCGTCCTCGTCGAGCAGGTCGCCGATCTGCAGGCGCTCCAGCATGTGCGGCGGCAGGACGTTCTCCTGGCCGTTGAAAACGCTGCCATCGGGCATGTAGGCGCAGGTCATGGCGCGGCGCCAGCCCGGCGTCATGTTGGCCGCGGCGCCGTGGGCGCAGAGCCCGTTGTGGAAGGAGCAGGAACCGGCGCGCATCGGCGCGGCCACCGACTTGATCTCCGCCCACTGCGGGTAAACGCGGAAGAGGTCGCCCTGGTTCTCGCCGATGCTGACGTTGTCGAAGCGGGCCGTCTTGTGGGTGCCCGGCAGAAAATAGAGGCAGCCGTTGTCGCGGGTGGAGTCGTCGAGCGCGACCCAGAGGCTGATCGCCTGGCGCGAGGTGAAGGACCAGTAGGGCACGTCGAGGTGCCAGGCGGTGGGGTTGCCCCAGGGCGGCTTGATCAGCGCCTGGTCGTGCCAGATGCGCATACCGTCGGCGCCGGCGAGCAGGGTCGCCATGCGCCCGATGCGTGCATCGAACATCAGCTTGCGCATCCCCTCATGGTCGGTCCACAGGTTGATGCGCTGGATGAAGACGTTGCTGTAATACGTATCGCCCTTGTCGAGCCAGCGCTCTTCGTCCCTTGCCAGCTTGTGACCCTCGCGCTGTTCGACCGCCTCGTCGACGCAGCGGCGCCACTCCTCCAGCTCCTCCGGCGAGAGAAAGTCCTCAATGATGATGAAGCCCTTTTCCTGGTAGAAATCGATCTGTTCCTGGCTGATGGCATCGCGCATGGAGTTCCTCCCGCAAATACTCGCCCAAAACCGGGGACACTGTACCCCATTGGGTCGCCATGCTACCATAGCCCACTGCCACCACCGGAGGAAGAGATGAGCATGTGGTTCGTAATACGGCCGCCTTGGGATGACGATGAACCGTACTGCAGGTTCAGCAGCGGCCACGGGAGTTGCTTCATGCTCCAGGACGCTGACCGGGTGGAGCAGTTCATGAGTGACCCGGAAACGACCGTTCACCTGGAACAGGACGGCCAGGAGATCAGTGAGCGGATGAACCTGGAGCAGTGGCGCAAGTTCGCGAAGTTGCGTGGATTTGTTTAGGAAGCAGGATGCTCGACAAGCTGCGGGACGTGGAAGCGCGCTACGAGGAGCTCGGCCGCATGCTGGGCGACCCGGCCACGCTCGCCGATTACCAGCGCGGGGCGACGCTCTCGAAGGAGCGCGCCAGCCTTGAGGAGCTGGTGGAGGTGGCGCGCGCGCATCGCGACTGCGCGCAGCAGCTCGACGAGGCGCGCGCCATGCAGCAGGAGGAGACGGACGCCGAACTGCGCGCCCTCGCCGCCGAGGAGAGTGAGTCGCTGCAGGGCAGTCTGGCGGAACTGGAGGAGCGGCTGCGCCTGCTGCTGCTGCCGAAGGACCCCCGCGACGAACGCAACGTCATCATGGAGATCCGCGCCGGCGCGGGCGGCGAGGAGGCCGGCCTCTTCGCGTCGGACCTCTTCCGCATGTACAGCCTCTACGCCGAGGACCGGCGCTGGAAAGTCGACGTGCTGGGCCAGAACGTCACCGGCGTCGGCGGCCTGCGCAGCCTCACCTGCGAGGTTCGCGGCCAGGGCGCCTACAGTCGCCTGAAGTTCGAGAGCGGCGTGCATCGCGTCCAGCGCGTCCCCGAGACCGAGAGCCAGGGGCGCATCCACACCAGCACCGTCACCGTGGCCGTGCTGGCGGAGGTCGACCCGGTCGACGTCGAGCTCAACATGAACGACGTGCGCGTCGACGTCTTCCGCAGCCAGGGCGCCGGCGGCCAGTCGGTCAACACCACTGACTCGGCCGTGCGCATGACGCATCAGCCGACGGGCATCGTGGTCGAGATGCAGGATGAGCGCAGTCAGCTGCAGAACCGCGAGCGGGCGCGCCAGGTGCTGGCCGCGCGCCTCTATGAAGTGGAGCTGGAGCGGCAGCGGCGCGAGCAGGAGGACGAACGCCGCGGCCAGATCGGCACCGGCGACCGCTCGGAGAAGATCCGCACCTACAATTTCCCGCAGAACCGCGTCACGGACCATCGCATCGGGCTCAGCAGCCACAACCTGCCGGCCGTACTCAACGGCCGCCTGGACGAGTTCATCGACGAGCTCGCCACCCGCGATCAGGCGCAGAAGCTCGCCGCCAGCGAGTTGGGTTGAACGACAATCAACAGGGTACTGGCATGAGAAGACTTTCCTCGCTGAACGCCGGGCGCGTGCTGGATATCGGCATGTTGTTCTCGCTGGCGGTCTGCATCGGCATTGTGCTGCTGGGCTTCTGGCTGATCCGCTTCGAACTGGCCACGCCGCCCGCCGATGACAGCGGCTTTTTCTACGAATGGAAACTGGCCAACCCCGACTTCTGGACGCGCGCCACGCCCTGGCTGGGCTTCATGCTGCACCAGGTCGGCATCTGGCTCACCATCCGCCACGCGCGCGCCAACTACCGCAAGTACAGCGATCGCCTGCGCCCGGCCAACTGGTGGGCGCTGGGCATCAACGCCGTCTTCATCCTGCTGCATTACGCGCAGACGGCCTTCTTCTACGACGGCATCGCCCAGGACATTCCCAGCTGGACGGCGCAATACGCGGTTATCGTGATGCTGGTCTTCATCCTGGCGCTGGAGAACCGCCGCCGCGGACTCTTCGCCGGGCGCAAGCTGAAGCTGCGCAAAGAGTTTTACCGCTGGATCGCGGACAACCACGGCTACATCTTCAGCTTCGCCGTGATCTACACCTTCTGGTTCCACCCGATGGTGAACACCTGGGGCCATCTGATCGGTTTCGCGCACGTCATGCTGGTCATGCTGCAGGGCTCGCTGATGTTCACCCGCGCGCACGTCAACCGGCGCTGGACCTTCCTGCTGGAGATCCTGGTGCTGCCGCACGCGGCGCTGGTGGCGATCAACCAGGGCGGCGGCCTGGTCTACATGTTTCTATACGGCTTCATCTTCATCTTCATCGCCACGCAGATGCAGGGCCTGAACCTGAAGCGCTGGCAGCAACAGGCCTTCACGGCCGCTTTCCTGCTCTGTGTGCTGCTGACCTACACGCTGCTACGCGAGCCCTTCCAGGTCAACGAGGTGATCCGCATCCCGCTGATCGAATACGGCCTGGTGTTTGTCTTCTACGGCCTGTGGTGGTCCGTTGCCCGCCTCACGGGCCGGCTGAATCAGGCCCGGTCCGGCGCGGGCGCCAGGGCGAGTTAATTGACGAGCTCGCCTCGCGCGGTCAGGCGCAAGTGCTGGTCGCGGGCGAGTTGGGGGCATGAGTGGGCACAAACAGCAAACTTCGTGATTAATTGTGATAAAATGCACACCCTTGGCATGATTTTGTGATCGCACGCGCAGGAAGATGTGACCGAGGGGAACTTACATGGTAAGTCTCGACGAATCCCAATTGAAATTCATCCGGGCGCCAGAAGGAAACATAAGACTGTTGGCCCCTGCCGGGTGTGGGAAGACGCTTTGCCTCCTTTACAGGTGCAAACACCTTGCAGAGTCTTCCCGTTCACGTCAGCGATTCTTGATTGTCACCTTTACACGTGCCGCTCGAGATGAACTTCGTAGCAGGATCAATGAAGAAAGCCAATTCGCTCCAATTAGAGACCAAACTGAAATCACAACGTTGAACTCCTGGGGATTTCGCCGTCTCCGAAATGTGAAACACAGTGTTAAAATAATCAGATCAAACTCCTATAAGTCCACAATGGACAATCTATTACAGCCGGTCTGGATCAATCGTGATCATGAGAGGATAGAACACGCAATTAAGAAGCATTACCAGGCACCCAAAGAACTCATGAAGATGATTGACTCGTTTATGTCGCTCGGGTTCGATCACAGGCGTCTGACATCTATTTCAGATTTTTCTGGGCAATGGGAAAGATTGATTGCCCATGGATTGGGGTGGTGGCTGCAAGAGCAAATCGACCAGTTGATTCAATTTGAAATTCTTGAAGAAATGAGCGATACAAACCCGGCGGTAATGCGTCGAGAGGTTTTTGACGCGTGGTATAGATTCTGGTGCAAAGCTGTCCAATTGCTATTTGACAGCGCTACTGTAACGTTGGACGGGCAAAAATATTTCGCTTGGCAAGTTGAACGCAAGAATATCGAAGATAAAAGTTTGTTGTCGGGGGCGGCTAGCTATGATCATGTCTTCGTGGATGAGTTTCAGGACATCAACCCTCTTGATCTGGCGCTGGTCAGGACGATAGTCGAGCGCAGCCGTGCAACTTTGACCATTACCGGCGACGATGATCAAGCGATTTATGAGTGGCGGGGAGCCACGCCTGAATACATTCTTTACCCTGAGGAGCATTTCAATTCACCATTCGTCACCTTCACGCTTGGCAAGAATTATCGCTCTCCCAAAAACATAGTTGAAATGTCTCAACGTCTAATTGCAAACAACAAGCGCCGTGTGCCCAAGCAAATCGCCGCACATGGTACAAAAAAGGCAAAGATTGAAATCAAGAGAGTCCACAATCTCTCTGAGTCACTGGAATTTGTACACAACCTTGTAGAATCCTCGTTCGCTCAGGGCAAAAGTCGGAGTCAGGTTGCCTTGATCGGACGCCTAAAGAGTCAAATAATCCCGTACCAAATTCTCTTCGCGTCAACCGACATTCCCTTTTGTGCCGCGGAAGACTTGCTCATTCACTTGAGTGACACCTACAAGAATCTTCAAGTTCTACTTGATATCAAGGCAGGCGCATATGGGCGACAAAGCACCCGGCAAGTGGTAGAAGACATTCTATTTTTGTGTGGTTTCGTCAAACGATACAAACTGAGCAGGAAGGACGAAGGAAGTTTGAGAAAAGTTCTTCAGAAATCACGTCCTAATTCATTCCTGAACGGTGTTGATGCGCTGGCCGGTTACAGAGGAGAGTTGAAACGAGTCAAAAATGAGGACGGCAGAATCAACATCGAAATGGCTGACGCTATTCGAACTTTTGTCAACTCGGAAAAGGTCTCGGATGCGTTATACGCGCTGAGTGATAACTTTGCAGGACTGCGAAAGGATTTCTTCAAGGCTGAAGATGACATTTTCTTCAAGGACCCACCATTTTTGCAATTGGCTGAATATGCCATGCGGTACGATTCCGACTTTGACTCTTTCATTTACGATATCAGTGAGGCACGAGCGACGCTTTATAAAGCGCCCTATGACGATGACATTGACGACCTATCCAAAACACCGGTTCATCTTATGACCGCGCAGCGTGCGAAAGGCAAGGAATTCGAAAGGGTTGTCCTTCTGGACGTGCTGGATGGCGTCTGGCCGCACAAAAATGCGGATGGCCACAAAAAGCGGGAGGCAGAAAGGCGTGTCTTCTACGTTGCATTCACACGAGCAAAGAATCAGGTCACAATGCTGGTAAACAAACCAGCGCCAGATTCCCCTTATATCGAAGAACTAGGTCTGTAACTCCACACAAGCGACAGGTAAAGAAATCGAGCCATCTCACCCCTGCGGCGGGTGGTTGGGGCCGATCCAGACGGTCTCCGACTCCTCGGCGGGCGCGATGTCCAGGTTGACCACCACCGCCTCCTGGTCGCTGCGCACGAGGATGCAGTTCAGCGGCTCCTCCGGGCTGGCGTTGATCTCTTGGTGCGGTACGTAGGGCGGCCGGCCAGCCGTCCGAATTCCCGATTTGTCAAATGGGAGTGAAATCTTGTAAACTGGTGATGTCAGAAAACGTCATCGCAGCCGGAATATTGACATGTCCGAAACTGATCAGATCAATCGGGAAATTGGCGAGTTGCGCGGCAAGCTGGACGGGCTGGCGACGAAGGAGTACGTCCGCGAGGTGGTTGAGGAACAGACGCGCGAGTTGAACAACAGGTTCGACGCCAAGTTCGACGCCATTGACCGCAAATTCGACCACATCGACGGCAAATTCGACTTGATAGACGCCCGCCTGCGGGAGATCAGCGAGCGCCAGCAGCGATTCAAGGGCATCGGCCAGGCGCTTGTCTTCGGTCTTCCCTTTCTCATCAGCACACTGGCGCTGGCCGCTGTCTTCCTGAAATGAGTCGGCAAGTTCCGCATCTGGCAACGAAAGCAGACCTTGAAAAGCTGAAAGGCGATCTGACATTCAGAATGATCGTCATAAGCGCTGCATTGCTCGGACTCATCAAGATTATCCCGCCGTTTCAAGTCTAAACTACGGGCGGCTAGGGCTCCCGGCCTGTCCGGTGCGAGATTGTAGGGGCGACATACCACGTCGCCCGCGGTTCCAGGCACACTCGCGGTCGCTTTGGCAAAAGACCTCTACCGACATGGCGGCGATTGAAGGACTGGTCGATGACCAGGATTTCGTCGTTTTCTTGAAGGGTCGTGCGCGCCGCCTTACCCCTGCGCCGGGTGATTGGGGCCGATCCAGACGGTCTCGGACTCCTCGGCGGGCGCGATGTCCAGGTTGACCACCACCGCCTCCTGGTCGCTACGCACGAGGATGCAGTGCAGCGGCTCCTCCGGGCTGGCATTGATCTCCTGGTGCGGCACGTAGGGCGGCACGTAGATGAAGTCGCCCGCCCCCGCCTCGGCGACGTATTCCAGCCTGTCGCCCCAGCGCATGCGCGCCCGCCCGCTCAGCACGTAGATCACGCTCTCAAGTTCGCCATGGTGATGGGCGCCGGTCTTCGCGTCGGGCTGGATGTCGACGGTGCCCGCCCAGAGCTTGCTGGCGCCGGCCTTCGCGAAGTTGATGGCCGCGGCGCGCGTCATGCCGGGCGTCTGCGGCGTGTTGTCGTCCAGTTCGTCGCTGCGCACGATGCGCACGCCCTGCTCGCGCCAGTCGATGCTCATGGTGGCCTCCCTTCGCCGCCCACTCGCCGGGGCTCAGTCCCGCGCCAGCAGGCCCTTCGCCGCCGCCACGACGGCGTCGGCGGTGATGCCCAGGTTCTCGTAGACTTCCTCGAAGGGCGCGCTGGCGCCGAAGCGTTCCAGGCTGATGGCTGCGCCCTCACTGCCGATCCAGCGGTACCAGCTCTGGGCCACGCCGGCCTCCACGCTGACCCGCGCGGTCACTGACGAGGGCAACACCTGCTCGCGGTAAGCCGCGTCCTGCGCCGCGAAGAGTTCGTGGCAGGGCATGGACACCAGCCGCGCCGCCACGCCCTCGTCGCTCAGGGCGCGCCAGGCGTCGCGGGCGACGTGTACCTCGCTGCCGGTCGCCAGCAGAATGACCTCGGGCGTCCCCTCGCAGTCCTGCAGCACGTAGCCGCCGCGCCCGACGTCAGCGCGCAACTGCGCCGCGTCCTGCTCGATGACCGGCAGGTCCTGGCGCGTGAAGATCAGCACGCAGGGGCCGGGCTGCTCCATGGCGACGGCCCAGGCGGCGACGGTCTCGTTGGCGTCGGCGGGGCGCAGCACCGTCAGGTTGGGGATGGCGCGCAGGGCCGCGAAGTGTTCGATCGGCTGGTGCGTGGGGCCGTCCTCGCCGAGGCCGATGCTGTCGTGGGTGAAGATGTAGAGCGCCGGCACGCCCATCAGCGCGCCGAGACGCATGGCCGCGCGCATGTAGTCGCTGAAGGTGAGGAAGGTGGCGCTGTAGGGCTTGGTGATGCCGCCGTGCAGGGCGAGGCCGTTGACGATGGCGCCCATGGCGTGTTCGCGCACGCCGAAGCGCAGGTTGCGCGCCGTGGCCACGTCGGCGCCGCTGCTGGCCGCGCCGGAAATCAGCGTCTTGGTGCTGCCCGCCAGGTCGGCGTCGCCGCCAATCATGGTCGGGATCTGCCGAGCGATGGCGTTGAGCGCCTCGCCGTTGGCGTTGCGCGTGGCCATCGCCCCGTCCGTGTAATGCGGCAGGTCATCGTCCCAGCCCGGGGGCAACTCGCCGCGTTGCAGTTGCTCCCACTCCGCGGCCGCCGCCGGATGCTCCGCCGCCCAGGCGCGGAAAAGCGAGCGCCACTCGCTCTCTTGCTGCGCGCCGCGCGGAATCGCCTCGCGGAAGTGTTCCAGCGCATCACCGGGGATGTAGAAGTCTTCGTCGGGCCAGCCGAGGGCCTGCTTGGTCAGGCGCACCTCGTCGGGGCCCAGCGGCGAGCCGTGGGCGTCGCTGCTGCCGGCCTTGTTGGGGCTGCCGTAGCCGATGGTGGTGTGCACGGAGATCAGGGTCGGCCGGTCCGTGACCTGCTGCGCCTCGGCCAGCGCGGCGCTGACCTGGGCGGGGTCGTTGCCATCCCCGACACTAAGCGTGTGCCAGCCGATGGCCCGGAAGCGACCCGGCACGTCTTCTCGCCAGACCATGTCGGTGGGTCCGTCCAGCTGGATGTCGTTGCTGTCGTAGAGGAAGGTCAGCTTGCCGAGGCCCCAGAGCCCGGCCAGGGCGCAGGCCTCCATGCAGACGCCCTCCTGCAGGTCGCCGTCGCTGACGAGGGCCCAGGTGCGGTGGTCGACGATCTCGTGGCCCGGCCGGTTGAAGTGACCGGCGAGGAAGGCCTCGGCCAGCGCCATGCCGACGGCGTTGGCCGCGCCCTGGCCGAGCGGCCCGGTGGTGGTCTCGACGCCGGCGGTGTCGCCATATTCCGGGTGGCCGGGGGTGTGGCTGCCCCACTGACGGAAGTTTTTCAGTTCCTCCAGCGGCAGGTCGTAACCGGTCAGGTGCAGCAGGGCGTAGAGCAGCATCGAGCCGTGCCCGGCGCTGAGCACGAAGCGGTCGCGGTTGGGCCAGTGCGGATTGCGCGGGTTGTGGCGCAGCACTTTCGTCCAGAGCGCCCAGGCCATCGGCGCGGCGCCCATCGGCAGGCCGGGATGGCCGCTGTTGGCCCGCTGCACCGCGTCCATCGACAGCGTCCGGATGGTGTTGATCGCCAGGGTTTGCAGGTCGTCGCTCAAGGGGAGGCCCTCCCGCCGGGTCATTATTAACGGCGCCCATGATAGCGCAGAATGGCGCCGGCGGTTGAGGGTCGGCCTGCGCCGCGGCATACTGGCACCAGGTTTGGCAACATGGAGAGGACGGGGACATGGGCGACATTTCCGCCGAAAAACTCTTGACCACCACGCGCAGCGTGCGCAAGCGTCTGGACCTGGGGCGCGCGGTGCCGCCGGAGGTCATCGAGGAGTGCCTGCAGATCGCGATTCAGGCGCCTTCCGGCAGCAACATGCAGAAATGGCACTTCATGGTCGTGACGGACGCGGACAAGCGGGCGAAAATCGGCGCCTGGTACAAGGACTCCTTCCTGCAGTACGCCGACACGGGCGACGGCGACATCCAGGAACGACGGCGCCACGTCCGCCTGCTGGACAGCGCGCTGCACCTGGCGGAGCACATGCACGAGGTGCCGGCGCTGGTAATTCCTTGCTACGAGGGCCGCGTCGAGGACGCGGGGCAGATGGCGCAGGCGGCCCACTACGGCTCGATCCTGCCGGCGGTCTGGTCCTTCATGATGGCGCTGCGGGCGCGCGGCCTCGGCTCGGCGTGGACGACGCTGCACCTGCGTTACGCCGACGAGGTGGCGGCCTTGCTGGGCATCCCGGCGGAGGTGACGCAGGCGGCGCTGTTGCCGGTGGCGTATTACAGGGGCAGCGACTTCCGACCCGCCGGCAGACGCCCGGCGCGCGAGTTCACCTACTGGGACAGCTGGTCAGGTACGCGTTAACCTGCGCCGGGGAATTCATCAGAATCCAGCCAGTCGATGGCCGTCAGGGCGGCGGCGCAGCCGTCACCGGCGGCGGTGATCGCCTGGCGGAAGATCTGGTCGTGGATCTCGCCGGCGGCGAAGACGCCCTCAATGTTGCTGCGGTAGCGCTGGTCGATGAGCACGTAGCCGGCGTCGTCGGTGGCCAGCTGGCCCTCGAAGACGTCGCTGTTGGGGTCGTAGCCGATGAAGATGAAGACGCCGTCGACCGGGCGCTCCTGCTGCTCGCCGGACTTCAGGTTGCGGGTCACGATTTCATGGACCGAGCCGCTGCCGTTGGCGCGGATTTCATCGACGACCGTATCCCAGATGAAGTGAATTTTCTCGTGGGCGAAGGCGCGGGTCTGCAGGGCGACGCTGGCGCGCAACTCGTCGCGGCGGTGAATGACGTCGACCCGGTTGGCGAAGCGCGTCAGAAAGAGCGCTTCCTGCAGCGCCGAGTCGCCGCCGCCGACCACGACGACGTCCTTGCCGCGGAAGAAGAAGCCGTCGCAGGTGGCGCAGTAGCTGACGCCGTGGCCGACGTACTCGGCCTCGCCGGGGATGCCGAGGGCGCGCGGGTTGGCGCCAATGGTGACGATGACGGCGTCCGCCTCGTGGGTCTCACCGCCCTGGGTCTCGATGCGGAAGGGCAGGCCCTCCGTCAACTGCGCCCGCGCCACCGAGTCGTAGACGAATTCGGTGCCGAAGCGCTCGGCCTGGGCGCGCATGGCTTCCACCAGCTCCGGGCCGGTGGTGCCATCCGGGAATCCGGGGTAATTCTCGACCTCGTGCGTGGTGGCGATCTGCCCGCCCAGCAGGGGCCCGGTGATGACCGTTGTGGGCAACTGGGCCCGCGCCGTGTATAGCGCGGCGGTCAGCCCGGCGGGTCCGGAGCCGATTACGACGACGCGTTTCTTTCCTTCGTTCATGGTTTCCCTGTCCTCAAGGTTGAAAATGGATCTCACCGGACTGTTCGGCGCGCATTACCGCCAGCAGGGCCTCGTATTCCTCCCGACAGTCCGGGCAATGGTCGATGTGGGCGGCGACCTGCGGCAGGATGTCGTGGATATCCGCCCCGTTCAGGGCCGCTTCACAGAGGCTGGTGAAATGGCGCGCAGCCGCGGCACAGTCGATGTCGCCCTCGTGATGGACGGCCGCAAGGCAATCCAGCAGCATGCGCATGCGCTCGTTGATCATTCCATGGTGCTCCACCCGTCCCGCGTCCGCGGGTCACGTCCCCTGTATTGACGCTATTGACGCCGGCAAACTCTCATATCTTACTTAAGTTCTCAGGACCTCTCGGCGAACAGTTCCAGCATGTAGGCGACGTCCAGGCCCTGGTCCTCCAGCCTGGCGCGCAGCTTGCGCCGGGCATCATGTAACAGTTTGTAAAGCGCGTTGCGGTTGCTGCCCATCCGCTGCGCCACGATCTCCAGCGGCACGCCTTGCAGCACGACGGCTTCCAGCGCCTGGCGCTGGCGCGGCGTCAGTGATTCCTGCAGGGCCCGCAGGATTCGCTCCTGCACGTCCTGGCGTTCCGCCGACCCCTCGGGCGCTGACGCGCCATTGTCCCCCGCGTTCGAGGGTTCGTGTCGGGGCAGCAACTCGCCGTCCAGCGTGAGGTCTTCAAGGCGAAAATCGCGGTAACGGGCGCGACGCAGGTCGCTGATGGCGACCCGCAGGGCGATGCGCGTCGCCCAGGTGGTGAAGCGGCTTTCGCCGCGGAAGCTGTCCAGCCTTTGCAGGATGCGCAGCAGGGCGTCCTGGGTGTAGTCCTCCGCCATGCGTTCCAGTTCCGCCACGGGGCGGCTGGCCAGGTCGCTGCGGTCTCTGGTCAGGTACCAGAGCAGGCCGCGCCGCAGCCGCGTCCGCAGGTCCGCGATGGCCGCTTCCTGGTCCTCCGGCGCGCCGGCCAGCGACTGCAGCCATTCTTCGTTGCTGCGTCCTGTCCTGTCCGTCGCTACCTTGTCCAGCATCGCCATGCTGGCAGTATAGCATGGGCATTAAGGGCCTTTCCGTACCATCGTGGCAGGGCATTTGACCCACGCTCATTCCCTCATTATGATGAGGGCAGCAAGGTGGAGACCAACGTGAACAATCGTCCCCCGCAAGACAACAACAACGACAACTCACCTTTTTCGGGTCGCAACGCCCAACGCCTGCTGATCGGCATGGGCGTGGTCGTGCTGATCCTGTTCGTGCTGGCCATGGGCGGGCAGAGCAACTTCCAGAGCAGCAACCGCATCCCGCTCAACGAACTGGCCACGCAGATCCAGCGCGGCAACGTCGAGCGTCTCGTGGTCCGCGGCGGCCAGGACGTCTACGTCCAGTTCTTCAGCGGCATCACCGCCTACCACTACAAGGAACGCGAGTCCGACCTCTTTGAAAACCTGCGCACCTTCGGCGTCGGCGATACGCAGTTGCAGTCCATCACCTACGTCGAGCAGCCGGGCGACAACACCGGCGGCCTGCTCTTCCAGTTGCTCATCGCCATCGTGCCGACGGTCATCATCATCTGGCTGCTCTGGCGCATGATGCGCTCGGTACGCAGCGGCCAGGACCAGGCGATCAGCTTCGGTCGCAGCCGGGCGCGAGTCACGCGGGACGTGGAGCGGCCCCAGGTGACCTTCTCCGACGTGGCCGGCGCCGAGGAATCCAAGGAAGAACTGGCCGAAATCGTCGAGTTCCTCAAGGAACCGGAGAAATTCATCCGCCTTGGCGCGCGCATCCCCAAGGGCGTGCTGATGGTCGGCCCGCCCGGCACCGGCAAGACCTTGCTGGCGCGCGCCGTGGCCGGCGAGGCCGGCGTGCCCTTCTTCAGCATTTCCGGCTCCGAATTCGTCGAGATGTTTGTCGGCGTGGGCGCCAGCCGCGTGCGCGACCTGTTCGAACGCGCCAAGTCCGAGGCGCCGGCGATCGTCTTCATCGACGAGATTGACGCCGTCGGGCGCCATCGCGGCGCCGGCCTCGGCGGCGGTCATGACGAGCGCGAACAGACCCTCAACCAGATCCTGGTCGAAATGGACGGCTTTGAGCAGGGCACCAACGTCATCATCATCGCGGCTACCAACCGGCCGGACATCCTCGACCCGGCCCTGCTGCGTCCCGGCCGCTTTGACCGCAAGGTCACCATGGACAACCCGGACGTGGCCGGCCGCCTGGCGATCCTCAAGGTGCACGCGCGCGGCAAGCCGCTGGCGCCGGACGCCGATCTGGAGGCCGTGTCCCGCATCACGCCGGGCTTCTCCGGCGCGGACCTGGAGAACCTGATCAACGAGGCCGCCATCCTCACGGCGCGCGGCAACCGCAAGACCATCAACATGCAGGACCTGCAGGAGAGCATGGAACGCGCGGTGATGGGGCCGGAGCGCAAGACGCGCGTCATTTCCGACAAGGAAAAACGTCGCCTCGCCTGCCACGAGGCCGGCCACGCCATTCTGTTCCACGTGTTGAAGTACGCCTGGCCGGTGCACAAGATCACCATCATCCCGCGGGGCCGCGCCGGCGGCTTTGTGATGCCTCTGCCGGAGGAGGACCAGTTCCTCGTCACCGGCGAGGAGTTCGAGGACCGCATCGCGGCGGCTCTGGGCGGGCGCATCGCCGAAAAGATCACCTACACCAGCCAGCAACTCTCCACCGGCGCCCAGATGGACCTGCAGCAGGCCACCGGCATCGCCCGCAGCATGGTCACGCAGTACGGCATGAGCGAGTTACTGGGCCCGCGCACCTTCGGCAACAGCCAGACCTCCGTCTTCCTCGGGCGCGAATTCGGTGAACAGCGCGATTACAGTGAGAAGACCGCCGAGCAAATCGACCAGGAGATCAAGCGCCTGGTGGAGACCGGCGAGCAGCGCGGCCGCGACATCCTGATGGAGTATCGCGAAAAACTGGACGAACTCGTCGCAGTATTAATGGAGCGCGAGACGCTCGACCGCGAGTCCTTTGAGCGCCTGATGGAGGGAGCAGCGGACCCGGCCGACCTGGCCGTCAGCCCGGACGCCGGGGAGCAGGCCGGCGGCGCGGAAGACTCCGCCGGTGACGGCGACGTCCCGCGCAAGGACCCGCCAACAGCCGGCCTCGGTGACATGCTGCCCGTCCCCGGCAAATAGCCTGCGTCGCGCTCAGGGCTTGTCCGCCCAACCGTAGATGAAATAACTCTCCGTCAGCTGCAGCGCCGGCTGCAGGCCGGCATCCCTCAGGCTGGCGCCCAGTTGCTCCGGCTCATGAAACACCTTCACGATGGTGAAGCGACGCCCGTCGTTCAGTTTGCGCTCGTCAAGAATGCTGTCGCTGTCGGGGTCGCGCAGGGAATGGTCGCCGGGGCCGGAGTAGATGGCGCGCCGCGAGTCGACCAGAAAGAAACGTCCGCCAGGACGCAGGGCCCCCGCCACCTGCTGCAGGAAGGGCGCCATGTGTTCCGGCGGCACGTGCGAGAGCCAGAAGCCGCAAAAGGCGAGGTCATACTGCCGCTGCGGGCCCCAGGTGAACAGATCGGCCTGCTCGTAACTGACGCGGTCGGACTGCAGTTTGGCGCGGTTGATGGCCAGCATCTCCGGCGCGGCGTCGATGGCGTGGACGTGCTGGCTGATATGCAGCAGGTGCTGCGTCCAGATGCCCGTGCCGCAGGCCAGTTCCAGCGCGGACTCGACCGTGCCGCAGCGCAGCAGGGCCTGACGCACCTCGTCGACCTGGTCGTGCCACAGCTGGTTCAGTTCCGGGCCATGGTCGTAACGGCCCTGGCGCAGGGCCCACTGGTCGTATTCGGTCGCCCGCGCCCGGTAGTAGGCGATTTGTTCCTGCAACAGGTCGTCCACGCGCATTCCTTCCCGCTAGTCCTGACCGGCCACCGCATTCATCAGCGCCAGCACCATGTGGCAATCGGACAGGGCGCGGTGCTGCTGATCGATGCCGGCGCCACATTCGCGTCTAAAGGCCTGCTCCAGTCCGTAGCCGCGCCTGGCGCCCCGCCGCAGCCGGTGCCAGGCGGCGTAGTCGTTCATCGCGCAGCGCCAGCTGACGGCCGGCAGATGCAACGCATGCCGCTCGCAGGTCTGCTGCAAGAGACGCCGGTCGAAGGCGGCGTTGTAGACGAGCACCAGCGCGGCCCTGTCCAGGGCGGGCGACAGTTCGTCGTGCAGGTCCGTCCAGCTGCCGGCGCCGAGCTGCTCGAGGACGCCGAGGGTCAGGCCGTGGACGCGGGAAGCGCTGGCCGGGATGCCGTCCTGCGGCAGGGCCAGGCGATGCAGCAGGTCCTCGCCCCGGGTGTTGATGAGCGCCACCTCAATGACTTCTGCCCTGCGATCGAGGCCGGTCGTCTCGGTGTCCAGAATCAGGACGTCCTCACGCTCCAGCAGTTGCGGCCAGTCCGCCACGCCCGCGCGCCCTCCCGCACGCCCGCGAGCGCCGTTGCCGCGCCGGGCATCCGGCCGTCGGCGCCTGCGGCGCTGAAAGGGCCAGCGGGACATGCTCAGGTCGCGCCCGCGGACTGTACGTCCTCGCGGGCCGCCAGCGCGACGGCCAGTTGACCCAGCAAATGCGCCTGCACCGGGACGCTGAGCGCCAGCGAAATCAGCCAGCCGACGAGCGGCAGACCGGCCACCAGGCCCAGCACCAGGTTGGCGAGCACGCTGTAGAAAAGCCATTGCAGAAAGAGGTCGCTGTTGCTGCGCAGCGTATCCCACAGTTCGCCCGGCTGAAACCAGGCGGTCAACTGTCGCGTCTGCGCGTAGCGCGTCGCGCCGGTCGCCAGCATCAGCCCGATGAACAGGTTCCATAACAGCAGGAAGAGCAGCAGGCAACAGAGCGACAGCAGCGCCAGGATGCCGCCCTCGCCGCCGCTGCTGACAAACAACAGCAGGCCGCAGAGTGGCAGGGCATTGGGGATGTTGTAGACGAAGATGGCGACCAGTGCGTTGAAGCCGTCGCCCAGGCGGCTGTTGAAGTCCGTCCATTCCGGCAACGGACGCGGCTTGCCGGCCAGCTGGTTGCGCACCAGATCGAGCCCGTAGCCGGCCAGCATGGCCATTCCCGCCAGGCCCAGCACGGGAACCATCGCCACCAGGCCCCAGAGCAGCACCAGGGCCAGTTTGCCGCCCCATTGCGGGTCTTCAAAGGAGAATTGAAAGGCGCGCGACAGCTTCACGTCAGATCTCCGGCGTCGTCGGGCGGGGGAGTCATCAGCGTTCAGGACTTCGCAAGAAACAACCAGTATTCTAGGGCCGCCAGCGTGATTTCGCCGGCCTGCGCGGCCAGGACCTGACCCGACGGGTTGAGCAGGAAGGTCATGGGCAGACCCCTTGCGCCCCAGGCGTCGCTGGCGACCAAGTCGCGATCGAGCAGGACCGTCAGGTTGCTGACGTCGTTGTCGCCCAGAAAGCTGCGAATCGTCGCGTCGTCCTCGCCGACGTTGACCGCCAGTACCTGCGGGTCTGTCGGCCCGTCGTGTCGCGCCGCAAAGGTCTCCAGCGCGGGCAGTTCGCGCACGCAGGGCTCACACCAGCTGGCCCAGAAGTTGACGATGACGGGTTGGCCCCGGAGCGATGCGGTCGAGAGTAGCGCGCCGTCGCCAAGACGCGGCAGCGCGAGCGCCGGCGCGGCCCTGCCGACCAGGGTTGAAGCGGCCGAACGCGCCGGAACCTGCGCGACGCCGGCAGGCTCGCTGTCGCGCTGTTGCACGTAAAGCGCCCCGGCGATGCCGAGCAGGGGCAAGAGCAGCAGTGCCAACCAGAGCAGATGATCGCGCCGCAGGTGAGTTATGGTGAGGCCGGCCACAGGCGCCTCGGGGTCCAGTAACGACAGGGACATTGTGCCGCGACACGCCCCTGCCTGCAACGGCATGGCCTGCCGCTTCGCGCTACAGTAGGCGCGGAGCACAGGACACGCAGCACGGAGGATGGCGATGCGCAAGATTCTGCTGGAGTTCCGCGAGTTTGCCGAGCGCGGCAACGTGATGGACCTGGCCGTGGGCCTGGTATTGGGCACGGCTTTCAAGGAGATCACCAATTCACTGGTGAAGGACATCATCACACCGGTCATCGGCGCGTTGACCGGCGGCGTGAACTTCGATCATCTCTTCCTCAGCCTTTCCGTGACGCAGTACGCGACCATTGAGCAGGCGCAGGAGGCCGGCGTGGCCACGCTTGGCTACGGCAAATTCATCACCCAGGTCATCGAGTTTGTGATCATCGCCTTCGCCATGTTCATGGTGGTGCGCACCATGAACCGTCTGGCGCGTGAGGTGGAGCAAAGGACCGACGGGGATCCGGCGACCTGAGGCGCCCCGCCTCCAGAACAATTTCTGAAATCCACCAGTCTCGCCACGCCCGGCGACATGCTGTGCCCGCGGGCGGCATGATATGTCGCCCCTGCATCAGCTGGCGGCAGGGGTAGCGAGGGCCCCGACCCGAAGCATCCTGCAGGGACGGTTTACCAAATCGCCCGATCCGGCTTTAGGATAATTTCTGAAATCTGCCAAACTCGCCATTCCCCCGCGCTGACGACCACCCTGTAAGTCAGGGACGGCGGCGTGTATACTGTTGGCGGCAATCTCGCCATACGGGGTCCAGTGAGGGAGTGCACATTATGCACGAAGACAGATTGCGGGAGTTACGCGGGGAGATCGACGTGATCAACCTGCAAATCCTTGAGCTGCTGACGCAGCGCGCGCGCATCGTCTCGGCGATCGGGCGCGTACAGCAAACCCTCGGCACCTCGTTTTATGACCCCGAACGCGAGGCCGAAATGCTGACGGCCCTGCAACAGGCCAACGAAGGCCCCTTCAGCAACGAGACCATCAGCGCCCTTTTCAGCGAAATCTTCCGCGCCTCCCTGGCGCTGGAAGAGGAGGAAGCGCTGGCCAAGATCCTGGTGCAACGTCATTACCCGGACGAGCGCACGGTCATCGCCATGGCCGACGGCACCGAGGTGGGCGCCGGTGACTTCACCGTCATCAGCGGCCCCTGCGCCATCGAAAGTCCGGAACAGGTCGACGAGGTGGCGGAAGCGCTGGCCGTGCGCGGCGTGCGCTTCCTGCGCGGCATGGGCTGGAAGCCGCGCACCTCGCCCTACGATTTCCAGGGCCTGGGTATGGATGGGCTGCGCATCGCGCGCCAGGTGGCCAACCGCCACAACATGTACGTCGTCAGCGAGGTGATGGACAAGAGCCTTGTCACCGAGATGTCCGAGTACGTCGACGTCTTCTGGGTTGGCGCGCGCAACATGTCCAACAGCTTCCTGCTGAAAGCGATGGGCCAGGTACGGCAGCCCGTGATCCTCAAGCGCAGCTTCGGCGCCACCATTCAGGAATTCCTCTACGCCGCCGAGTACATCGTCAGCAGCGGCAACCCCAACGTCATTCTGATGGAACGCGGCATCCGCACCTTCGAGACGCGCACGCGTAACACGCTCGACCTGAGCGGGGTGGCTGTGCTGAAGCTGGAAACCCATCTGCCGGTGGTGGTCGACATCTCACACTCCGCCGGCCGGCGCGATATCGCCATCCCGCTGGCGCGGGCCTCGAAGGCGGTGGGCGCGGACGGCCTGATGTTCGAATGTCACCCCAACCCGCCGGTTGCCATGAGCGACGCCAAACAGCAATTGACCATCCCCGAGATGCACGCCCTGATGGACGAAATTGCGGACGAGCAAAAGGTGTTGGCCTGAGCGGACAGCTTCAAATAAACGCAGGCCGCTGCACAGGGGGTGACGACGCGTTCGTCACCCCCTTCGTTTGCCGCCCCGCGCGGCGACTGCTACACTGGCCTGCCCGGCAGGAGGGACCCCGGCCTTGCCTGAACAAGCCCTTTACCTCGCCTGGCGCCCCATGCGCTTCGAGGATGTCATCGGCCAGGAGCACATCACACGCACCCTGCGCAATTCCCTGAAATCCGGCCGTGTGCGCCATGCCTATCTGTTTAGCGGGCCGCGCGGCACCGGCAAGACCACCACGGCGCGCTTGCTGGCCAAGGCCATTAATTGCGCGGATGCGGACCCCGGCCAACGTCCCTGCAACAGTTGTGCCGCCTGCCGCGCCGTCAACGAGGGCCGTTATCTGGACCTGATCGAGATTGACGCGGCCACGCACACCGGCGTCGACGACGTGCGTGACCTGCGCGACAAGGTCGCCTTCGCGCCCGGCGAGGGCAACTACAAGGTCTATATCATCGACGAGGTGCACCGCTTCACCGGCAACGCCTTCGATGCCCTGCTCAAGACTCTTGAGGAACCGCCGCCGCACGCCGTCTTCGTGCTGGCCACCACCGAGATCGACAAGGTGCCGGCGACCATCCGCAGCCGTTGTCTGCCCTTTGAGTTCCGCCGTGTAGCGGTTCAGGCCGTGGCGGACCACCTGCAATCCATCGCCAATGCCGAGAACCTGCGTATTGAGCGCCAGGCGCTGGAACTCATCGCGCGCCAGGGCACCGGCAGCGTACGCGACAGCATCAGCCTGCTGGACCAGATCGTCACCGACCTGGACGAGGAAATCACTCTGGAACTGGCCCAGGACGTGCTGGGCACCGCCAGCAGCGAGGCCGTGCGCGCGCTGCTGGACGCGCTGGTGGCGCAGGACGCGGCGGCCGGCCTGGACATCATCAACCGCGCCGTCGATGCCGGCAGCGACCCCCGGCAATTCGGCCAGCAAATCGTGGAGCAACTGCGCAACCTGCTGCTGACGAAGACCTCCGGCGCCGACCTGGTGGTGGGTACGGAGGAAGAAAGACAGCACTATCAGGCGCAGGCCGACGGGCTCAGTCTCGCCCTGCTCTTGCATGCCCTGCGCAAGTTCAACGAGGCCCTGGGCGACGACCTGGGCAGCTGGCAACCGCAACTGACCCTTGAACTGGCCCTGGTGGAGAGTTTGCCCGTGTCGGGCGATGAAACGGCCAGGGCCGCCGCACCCGTCGCCCAGGCCGCGTCAGAGCCGGATCTGCCGGCTCCCGCGTCCGCCGCGACGTCGCCAGCCCCGTCTCCGCCGGCAGGACAGCCGAAAGCGCCGTTACCGGAGTCCGGGCCTTCGACCGAAGCCCCGGCCGAAGCTCCCGCGCCGCCCGCGTCGCAAACGCTTACGCTGGAGCAGCTGCAGGACCGCTGGGACGACGTGCGCCAGACGGTGGCGCAGCAGGGACGCAGCGTCATCCCGGCGATGCTGGAGCACGTGCAGGTCCACGACCTGCGCGGCGACCTCGTGATTCTCGGCACCAGGCGTAACTTCCACGTTCGCTTGAACACGCCGGACGCCCGTGAGAAACTCGAACAGGCCCTGGAAGGCCTGTTTGGCCGTCCCCTGCGCGTGCGCGTGCAGTCCATCGAAGCGGACCCGGGAGACGGGCAGATCGACCCGGATGACCCACTGGTCGCCAGCGCCCTGGCCATGGGCGCGCGGGTGAGCGTACAAGGGTCCGCAGAAAAGGGAGACTGAAATGCCCAAACGACCCAGCCAGGCCGCCATGCTGCGGCAAATACAGAAGATGCAGGATGACATGAGCGCGGCGCAACAGGCCCTCGAGCACGAGACCGTGGAGGTCTCGGTGGGCGGTGGTCTGGTGACCGTGGTCATGACCGGTCATCAGCGCGTGCAGTCGGTCGGCATCGACCATTCAGGGATTGACCTTGAGGACGAGGAATGGCTGGAGGACCTGCAGGACCTGCTGGTGGCGGCCGTGAACCAGGCCGTGGAGCAGAGTCAGTTGCTGGCGGCGCAGAAGATGGAATCCATCACCGGCGGTCTGGGCGGGTTGCCGGGTATGGGCGGGCTGCTCGGTTGAGGCCGGTTTTCCCGTTCCGGGCCCTGCCATGAAGTCCGCCATCCCCGAGCCGGTCAGCCGCCTGACCGAGGCCTTCGCCCGTCTGCCGGGCGTGGGCCCCAAGACTGCGTCGCGCCTGACCTTTTACCTCTTGCGCGCCCCGGATGAAGTCGGCCTGACCCTGGCCGGGGCCCTGCGCGACCTGAAGGCCGAAACCCGCTTCTGTTCTCAATGTTTCAATATCACGGTGGAAGATCCCTGCGGGCTCTGCGCGGACAGCGGAAGGGACCGCAGCGTCATCGCCGTCGTCGAGGAGCCGCTGGACGTCCTGGCGCTGGAGCGCACCGGCAGTTACGGCGGCCTGTACCATGTGTTGCACGGCGCCATCTCGCCGGTCAACAACATCGGCCCCGACGAGCTGCGCATTCGCGAACTGCTTCGGCGCGCGGAAGCGCCGGAGCTGCGCGAGTTAATCATCGCGACCAACCCGGGTATGGAAGGCGATGCCACCGCGATGTACATCGAAGGCAGTCTGGCGGGCCGAGGCCTGCGTATTACGCGGCTGGCGCGCGGCTTGCCGGTGGGCGGAGACCTGGAATACGTCGACCCGGTGACCCTGACCCGCGCCCTGATGGGGCGTTCCGAAGCGCGCTGAGCGAGGACCAGGGGCCACGGGAAAGCGGACCGCCGGACAGCGCGGTCATTCCCGCCATGCTACAAACCCGCCGTAGATGTGCGCAGGTCGCGGCCTGCGTATCACGCGGCTGGCGCGCGGTCTGCCGGTGGGCGGCGACCTGGAATGGGCCCTGCCACCTGCAATGCCGGGAGATTCTGAAGCGCGTCGGTCCTCCCGGTCTGTGTTGTCCGACGCATGTTGTGGCAGCGGGCACAGAGGAAACGGTCGTCGCGTTGTTGGCGACCATTGATGCCTGTTGTGCCGGCTGTCAACAGGAGCGGCAGGACAGGTCGCGTTGGCCAGGATCGGGATTAATGACGGTTGGTTGCGGTAAAGTCAGGTGATTGTCAATAATTGCTGCACTTGCAGCCGTGGGGGGATGAAAGATGATGGATATTCTGAAAAGACCCGTACTCTACAATGTCCTTACGATTGTCGCGTTGATTCTCTCGGTCATCGCCCTGTTGGATCAGGGGCGGACCCTGATTGCCGAGGCTTCTGAAATAATCATCAGGCTGGAAGGCGTGGCTGCTGAAAGCGACCCGGCAGTCGGCGAGGCCGCGGCGACGATGCGCGAGGCCCAGGAGACCCGCGGGGCGCTTTACCGCCAGGCGCTGATTGCCATGATCATAGCCATTGTGGCCAATGTCATCGCCAACTACCTTGGCCGCTCCCGTCAGTGGACGAATCTGTCTCGCATTCAGGAACTGGAAGCGGAGATTGAGAGACTGCGCGGGAATCAGCAGGCCTGACACTTCGCTCCCCGATGCCCTGCCGGCCAGGTGGCATCGCGGCGTGATTTGGGCGTACGTTCTCCGACAGATCGCCAACTCTGGCAGGGTCGGGCTCCGCAATGGACGGCGATGCCGTCAAGGCGCATGACACAGACCTTTGACGACCTGACCCGCATGGTTCGCCTCCATGGTGTCAACGGCGATCCGGTCTACCGTGAGTATCTTGATGAAATCCTCGCCATCCGCAACGGTGAGGCATTGATCCCGTTCGGATGCAAGATTCTCCAGTCTCCTCACCGGGGCCGGGTACTGGCGGCCTCGCTGTTTCTGGCGGCGTTGTTGCTGTCGGCCTCTATGCATCACGAAAGTTGCCTGCATCGCGGCGGCTGACTTTTGCCCGCCGGAAATCCCGTTTCCCGGCCACCTGAGGTTGCGCGGAGCCACCTGGCGGTCTGGAGAGCAGTCTGCCGGTCTTCGGTACGTGGTTGCGACATGGGCGAATGTGAAGGGCAAATTTCACGGTCGATTTGCAGGCCCACAAATTGAGATAATATTGTGGGCGAATCGCAATCACTTATACGCACCCGGTGAGGAATTACATGGTGAATTCCCGCGTTTTTTCCAGAGGGCTAACGGCGTTGACCTTGCTGGTGATCCTTGCCGGCGCAATAAACTTCATGGAGTTTCAGGATTACCGTCAGTACATTCACCGCTTCCTCTCGTCGCGTCGGGCGGCGTTGGCTTTCGCCGACGGACTGCGGCAAACCTCGGATGACCTGACGCGCATGATTCGTCTCTACGCCGTGACTGGAGACCCGGTCTACAGGGATTACTTCGATGAAATCCTCGCGATCCGAAACGGCGAGTCGCCGAGGCCCGTGAAGTATTTCGAAATTCCCTACTGGGATATCGTGCTTGACACCGGCGTACGCGAGGTCGACTACGGAGACGCCGTGCCTGTTCGCGAGCTCGCGCGCGATGCGGGTCTCTTTGAGGATGAACTCGCCTTGTTTGTAGAGGCGGAAGATGCGTCCAACGAGCTTGCCGTACTGGAAGTCGAGGTCATGGGCGTCATCGCGGCGAGCATTGAGGCTGCCGGAGGGAATTACGTACTTGATGGCGATGCCCTTGAGGCCGCACAACGCTTGCACGGGATGGACTATCATGCCGCCAAGGCGACTGTGATGGAGCCGCTGGTAGAACTCGATACGCGGATAAACACGGCGCTCACGGCGGGACACCAGGAGATCGTGAGACGCAACAACAATTACATGGCCAATGCCCTGGCCCTGGTCTCCCTTGCGGCCTTCTTGATTCTTGCCGGAATGTGGCGACGCAGGCGTCAGCAGGCATGATCGGCCCTCGTCAAATCGTATGGAAGCCGGAGATCGCTGACAGTTCATTCGGAATGTAAGTCAAGGATGTGTGATGATTGGATCCCTGCGGACCCGGACTGTGTCAATTGTGGCCCTGGCGGCGGTGCTTCTGTGCCTGACTCTGGCCGTGAGTTACCGTCTGATCCGCCCCGGCCTGACCGCCTTCAATGCCGCCCGTCAGAGCGCGCTTTATTTCGCGGACGGACTGCGACGAACCTCGGACGATCTGACGCGCATGGCGCGTCTGTATGCCATCACAGGAAATCCATATTACAGGACCTGGTTTGACGAGATTCTGGATATTCGCAATGGCCTGGCGCCGCGACCGGATAGATATTTCGACGTTCCTTACTGGGATCTTGCGCTGGTTTCGGGTGAACACGGCGGCCAGGAAGGCGATTCCGCTTCAATCCGGACACTGATCCATGAGGCCGGACTGCTGGAGACCGAGATTGCCGAACTGGAAAGGGCTGAGGACGCATCCAATGCCCTGGCGATGATCGAAAACGAAGTCATGGACGTCGTCGCGGCGCAGGTTGAGGCCGGGGATGGAAATTACGCGCTGGAGGGCGAGGCGCTTGCGGCGACCCTGCGTTTGTATGGCCCCGAATATCATGCCGCCAAGGCGAGGGTGATGGAACCCCTGGTGGAGCTTGACCGCAAGGTTGGCGAAGTGGCGGTCGAGGCGAACACGGGGTTCAGAATCAACTATGACAGGATCATGTATTCCTGTATTGTGCTGATGGCCCTGGCATTTGTCCTTGTCGCTTTTGGTGAATGGCAGCGCTTCCGGCGTGACTGACCGGGGAACAGGCAGCAACGACAACTGATCGCCCCTTATGCATCTTGACACAGGTTGTCGTCCGCGGTAGAGTGCATGTCCCGCCGGGGAGAGCGCGGGCGCAGTTTGACAACAGGACAGCGGGAAAGACAGAGGAAGCCGGTGCGACCGGCTGGGGGGCCAACATATCCGGGCCCTGGAAAGATACGGATATGGAAGAGGTGGGATACAAACGGCGAGTTTGATCCTGGCTCAGGATGAACGTTGGCGGCGTGCCTAACACATGCAAGTCGAACGGGAGGTTCACTTACGGGTGGACGGAGAGTGGCGCACGGGTGCGTAACACGTGGTTAACCTGCCCTGGGGACGGGGACAACCGCTGGAAACGGCGGCTAATACCGGGTATGGCCTGAAGCGGGGGACTGCAACAGGTGAAAGGGCGCGAGAGCGTCTGCCCCGGGAGGGGACTGCGGCCCATCAGCTGGATGGTGGGGTAAGGGCTCACCATGGCAAGGACGGGTAGGGGATCTGAGAGGGTGGTCCTCCACACCGGGACTGAGACACGGCCCGGACTCCTGCGGGAGGCAGCAGTGAGGGATATTGCGCAATGGACGGAAGTCTGACGCAGCGACGCCGCGTGGGTGAAGAAGGTTTTCGGATCGTAAAGCCCTTTTCTGCGTGACGATAATGACGGTAGCGCAGGAAGAAGTGTCGGCTAACTACGTGCCAGCAGCCGCGGTAACACGTAGGACACGAACGTTATCCGGAATTACTGGGCGTAAAGGGCGCGCAGGCGGTTATACAAGACGGACATGAAAGCCTGGGGCTCAACTCCGGGAGGCTGTCGGTGACTGTATAACTTGAGCGTGAGAGAGGGGTGTGGAATTCCGCGTGTAGTGGTGAAATGCGTAGAGATGCGGAGGAACACCGGAGGCGAAGGCGGCACCCTGGCTCACGGCTGACGCTGAGGCGCGAAAGCATGGGGAGCGAACGGGATTAGAAACCCCGGTAGTCCATGCCGTAAACGATGTGCACTCGATGTTTGTCGGGCTACGGCCCGGTGGGTGTCCCAGTGAACGCGGTAAGTGCACCGCCTGGGGAGTACGGTCGCAAGGCTAAAACTCAAAGGAATTGACGGGGGCCCGCACAAGCAGCGGAGCGTGTGGTTTAATTCGAGGCTACGCGAAGAACCTTACCCGGGTTTGACATCATGGTGGTAGGGAGCCGAAAGGTGACCGACCTTCGGGAGCCGTGACAGGTGCTGCATGGCTGTCGTCAGCTCGTGCCGTGAGGTGTTCGGTTAAGTCCGAAAACGAGCGCAACCCCTGGTGCCAGTTACAGGTGTCTGGCGCGACTGCCCGTGACAAACGGGAGGAAGGTGGGGATGACGTCAAGTCAGCATGGTCTGGATATTCGGGGCTACACACACGCTACAATGGGGGGTACAACGGGTAGCGAAGGGGCGACCTGGAGCCAATCCTGCAAAGCTCTTCGTAGTTCGGATTGCAGGCTGCAACCCGCCTGCATGAAGCTGGAGTTGCTAGTAACCGCCGGTCAGCACACGGCGGTGAATACGTTCCCGGGCCTTGTACACACCGCCCGTCACGTCATGGAAGCTGGTCATGCCTGAAGTCGGGAGGCCAACCCTTTTGGGGGAGCTACCGCCGGGGGCGGGGCTGGTGACCGGGACGAAGTCGTAACAAGGTAGCTGTAGCGGAAGCTGCGGCTGGATCACCTCCTTTCTGGGAAGAGAGTTGGGGTACCGGTGGATGTTTTTCCCGCTGTCGTGTTGTCGGGGTGCGGAGGGGCCCGTAGCTCAGGCTGGTTAGAGCGCACGCCTGATAAGCGTGAGGTCGGAAGTTCGAGTCTTCCCGGGCCCACAGGAGGGGGTGAGAGGGGGATGTAGCTCAGACGGGAGAGCGGTGCCTTTGCAAGGCACAGGGCAGGGGTTCGAGTCCCCTCATCTCCACAGGGGAGGCGCCGGGGGGGCGTCTCTTTTTTTGATTCAGGTTGGGGGACAGGGGGAACCGGGCGTCCTGGCAGGGGCGCGACACTGTGGCTAGAATTGCAGGGTTGGGAGCGGGCGTTGCCAGGGTTTCGACTTCAGGGCAACATACGGAACCTGCGCGGGTTCGACTTTCATTTGGCGGCGACAGGCAGCAGAGGGGACCGGTCATGCGCAGAAGTCGGGTAATGGAGAAGATTCGCGGGGGCAGGGAGGTGCGCATCGCCGTACTCGGCCATGTATTGCCGCCCTTTCTGGCCTACGCCGCCCACAGCGGCTACGATTGCATCTGGCTGGATCTGGAACACCACCCGATGGACGAGAGTGAGGTGCGAACGGTACTGGCCTTCGCGCAGCTCTACGACATCGACTGTGTGGTACGGCCGAGCACCCGTGAAGGGTTGCGGCTGGGGCGTTTTCTGGAAGATGGCGCGACGGGCGTGGCCATTCCGCGGGTATCGAGCGCCGCGGAAGTGCGGGATCTGGTTGGAAAGGTGAAGTTTCCGCCGGTCGGCGAGCGTGGCATAGCGGCACGCTCGCCCAACCTGTGGGCGCGCTTTGGACTGGAAACCACTGGCGACCACGAGGTCATTGAGGGTCACGGGGCCCTGGCGCAGCACGCCTTGCGGGAGACCTTTTTGTTCCTGCAGCTGGAGACGCCGGAAGGTCTGGCCAATCTGGATGAGATGGCGGCCGTGCCTGGCTTTGAGGGATTTTTCGTGGGGCCGGCGGATCTTGGGCTGCGCATGCAATATGAGCCGGAGGAACGGCGCGTCAGCTACGGGGAGACGCTGCGTCGCCTTGACGCAGCCTGCCGGCGCCACGGTCTCGCGTGGGGCTCTTTCGCTGTCGACGTGGCGGAACTGCGCGAATTCCATGATCTTGGCGCGCGCCTGATTTTGTGGGGGGTGGACTCGGCCCTGCTGCGCCTGGGTCTGGCGGCCTGCGCGGAGGAGATTGACGCGGTGACCGGGGCCGGTTGAAGGACGGTCTGCCGGCTTTCCGGCCCCGCGCCGACCCGCTGCGGGAGCGCAGCAGGCAGGGCGACACCGCCGAAGTTCGTGAAGACTGGAGAGGCGCCAGGGAGGCGCCTCTTTTTGGTTGGTGGGAGAAGGCGGGGCTTGACGGGAGTGGGTGGCGGGTGGATAATGCGTGACCCGCCTGCATCCGGGAATTGGGGATGTGGGCGAGGGCGCTGTTTGACAGGTGCATGGCGAGTAAACGCGAGAGAGCATCAATTTCTCCGTATCACATGGACAGGCGCGAAAGGGCATTTGGTGGATGCCTTGGTGTCAGATGCCGACGAAGGACGCGGTACACTGCGAAAAACCCTGGTGAGGCGTGTGCAGCCGCAATTAGCCGGGGGTATCCGAATGGGGAAACCCGGCACCCGTAGCGGGGTGTCACTGTGTTGTAAGAGGCACAGGGGGAACCGGGCGAAGTGAAACATCTGAGTAGCCCGAGGAGAGGAGAGGATTCTGCGAGTAGTGGCGAGCGAAAGCGGAAGAGCCCAAACCGTTGTTTTCGGATGACGGGGTTGCAGGACCGGCGGAAGCGTTGCGAACCGAAGCCGAAGGGTCTGGGAAGGCCCGCCGGAGGGGGTGAGAGTCCCGTAGGCGCAAGGGGAGCGAGGTGGCCGGGATCCTGAGTAGTGCGGGACACGAGGAATCCTGCATGAAGCGGGGACGACCACGTTCCAAGGCTAAATACATCTGACGACCGATAGCGGATAGTACCGTGAGGGAAAGGTGAAAAGAACCCCGGCGAGGGGAGTGAAAGAGAATCTGAAACCGGATGCCTGCAAACGGTCAGAGCGGGGTGTCTGAGGACATTCTGTAATGGCGTGCCTTTTGGAGAATGAGCCAGCGAGTCAATTTCTGTGGCGAGCCTAAGGGTGGGACACCTGGAGGCGGAGCGAAAGCGAGTCTGAAGAGGGCGAGAGAGTGGCAGGGATTGGACACGAAACCAGGTGAGCTACGCATGGACAGGCCGAAGGCGCGGTAACACGCGAGGGAGGGCCGAACCCACGGCTGTTGCAAAAGTCGGGGATGATCTGTGTGTAGGGGTGAAATGCCAAACGAACCTGGAGATAGCTTGTTCTCCCCGAAACAGCTTTGGGGCTGGCGTCACCTGGTAACTGGCGGGGGTAGGGCACTGTATGGGGGAGGGGGCGCAAGGCTTACCGAACCCTGGCAAACCACGAATACCGTCAGTGAGAGGGTGGCAGTTGGACCATGGGAGATGAGTTTCATGGTCGAGAGGGAAAGAGCCCGGACCCGCGGCTGAGGTCCTAAAGGGGTGACTAAGTGGGAAACGAGGTCGTCGTGTCGAGACAGCCAGGAGGTTGGCCCAGAAGCAGCCATCCTTGAAAGAGTGCGTAACAGCTCACTGGTCGAACGCGGTGGCGCGGAAAATGGAACGGGGCTTAAGTCACCGACCGAAGCCCGGGAGTGGATCCCGGAAGGGGTAGACTGGTAGGGGAGCGTTCTGCGGACGGTGAAGGCAGACTGTGAGGTGTGCTGGAGTGCGCGGAAGTGCGAATGCTGGCATGAGTAGCGAGAAACATGTGAGAACCATGTTCGCCGAAAGCTCGAGGTTTCCGACGGAAGGTCAGTCCGCGTCGGGTTAGTCGGGCCTAAGCCGAGGCCGGAAGGCGCAGGCGATGGACAACCGGTTAATATTCCGGTACCGGATGGCGGAGCGAGCGCGCAGACCTGGGGAAAGTCTGGCCGCTGAGTGGATTGCGGTGGCAAGCGGGTCACACCCGCGATGTCGTCCCCTTCGGGGGAGGAAGCAGGCGGGACTCCGGGGCGAGAAAAGGCGCGTGAGCGGTGAGGTCATCTGCCCGTACCACAAACCGACACAGGTAGGCGAGTTGAGGATACGCAGGCGAACGGGAGAACCCTCGTTAAGGAACTGGGCAAAAAGGTCCCGTAACTTCGGGAGAAGGGACGCCACCCTGTGAGGGGTGGTTGCAGTGAAGAGGCTCTGCCGACTGTTTAGCAAAAACACAGGTCTCTGCGAAAGCGCAAGCTGACGTATAGGGGCTGACACCTGCCCGGTGCCGGAAGGTTAAGTGGAGGGGTGAAGGTATGCGGGAGCGTACCGGAAGCTCTGAAATGAAGCCCCGGTGAACGGCGGCCGTAACTATAACGGTCCTAAGGTAGCGAAGTTCCTTGTCGGGTAAGTTCCGACCCGCACGAAAGGTGTAACGAGCGGAGCACTGTCTCAACGGGGGACCCGGCGAAATTGAAGTACGTGTAAAGATGCGCGTTACCCGCAGCAGGACAAAAAGACCCCGTGGAGCTTTACTGCAGCCTGTCATGGCGTCAGGGCGCATGTTGTGCAGGATAGCCGGGAGACTGGGAAGCGAGGCCGCCAGGTTTCGTGGAGTCGCTGTTGAAATACCGGCCTGGATGCGCATTGGTCCTAACCGTGGCGTCGGGAGCGGCGTACGGGACAGTGGCAGGCGGGCAGTTTGACTGGGGCGGTCGCCTCCGAAAGGGTAACGGAGGCGCCCAAAGGTCGGCTCAGGCTGAATGGAAACCAGCCGGAGAGTGCAAGGGCAGAAGCCGGCCTGACTGCGAGACGAACAGGTCGGGCAGGGACGAAAGTCGGGCCTAGTGATCCCACGGTACCGTGTGGAAGGGCCGTGGCATAACGGATAAAAGCTACCCCGGGGATAACAGGCTGGTCTTGTCCAAGAGTTCACATCGACGACAAGGCTCGGCACCTCGATGTCGGCTCATCGCATCCTGGGGCTGGATCCGGTCCCAAGGGTTGGGCTGTTCGCCCATTAAAGCGGTACGCGAGCTGGGTTCAGACCGTCGTGAGACAGGTCGGTCTCTATCCGCTGCGGGCGTGGGGAGTTTGAGGGGAGCTGTTCCCAGTACGAGAGGACCGGAACGGACGCAGCGCTTGTGTACCGGTTGTCGCGCCAGCGGCATGGCCGGGTAGCGAGCTGCGGAGCGGATAAGCGCTGAAAGCATCTAAGCGCGAAGCCGGCCCCGGGATGAGACTCCCGGTCCTGAAAGGGAGGGAGACCGCTGGGAGACGACCAGCTGGATAGGCCGGACGTGGAAGTGCAGTAATGGATGGAGCGGACCGGTACTAAGGGTCGAGAGCCTGGGATGAGGTACGGAGAGACGGGTGCTCTTTGGAGCCATGCACAGAAGACACAGTGAAGCGAGGGGGTTGGTGGCTGGAGCCACGGGGGTCCACCCGGGCCCATATCGAACCCGGCAGTTAAGCCTGTGAGCGCGGATGGTACTGCCCTGGCGACGGGGTGGGAGAGTACGCCGCTGCCAACCCCTTTGGGGCGCGTCGCCACCAGGCTGACGCGCCCTTGATTCTACAAGGGCCGTGCTACACTGCGGCCATGTGCGGGCTGATACCAAACGAACGGCAACTCGATACAACGCTCGGCGAATGAAAAGGTTCATCTTTCCGGCGCTGTTGCTGGCGTTCCACTTGCGCATGGACGCTGTCGGCGACTGGCCCCTGCGCTGGGATGAAACGTTTTCCGTCTGGTTCGCCCAAATGGGTCTGGCTGAAGGCACCATTAAGACTGCCGACGACATTCACCCCCCCCCTCTATTTTTGGCTTCTTCACGTATGGGTGCGCCTGGCGGGCATCAGCGAGTTTGCCATCCGCGCCCTGTCGGTATTTTTCGGACTGCTAACGATAGCAACTAACCCTGCATTTGAGCCGGCGAAAACTTGCCGCAGCGCTGGCGGTCCTGCTCATCGCATTGTCCCCCTTCCACATCACCTGGTCGCAGGACGCGCGCATGTACCCGCTGGTGACGATGTTCGCGGCCCTCCTGATTTACGCTTACTGCAGGGGATGGACGCGTTTGCAGGTGATCAGTGGAATCGCTGCGGCACTTGGCCATCCATTTGGCGTTTTCGTCCTCGCCATCCTTGCGCTGCACCGGGCCCTTCACTGGCGCGAATTCCGCGGCCGCAACCGGCGTTGGATCATGGCCAACCTGGTTACCGGCGCGGTGATCCTTGCCTGGGTCGCGTTCACCATTGGAACGATCAGGACGGACCCGGGGCCCGCCACATTTGAACCCTTGTTTGCCTACCATCTGATGGCAACGCTGTTCGCAACCGGAGTTTCCGTCCATATCGACGACTGGATACTGCCGGTGCTGCTCATCAGCGCGGTCTTCCTTCTCGGTCTGGCGCTGAACTGGCGCAACGATCGCCGCGTCACCTCGCTGGTCCTCCTTGGCTGTGTATTGCATCCCTTGTTGATCACGTCGCTGGGGCTGCCCTTCGTTCCCTTCTATATCAGTGACCTGCAGGAACGTCACTTCATCGTCTTTGCCCCCTTTGTTTTCGCAGGCCTCGGCATCAGCCTGGCGGCCATGTGGCGGCATCGCTGGCTGCGCCTGCCGGGGGCACTGGCATTGGCCGGACTCCTTGTCCTGGGCAGTGTCAGGACTCTGGAAAGACGCGACATGCGCTATTTCAGGGATGATTACCGCAGCCTGATGGCGGCCGTCACCGCCCTGACCACGGTGGACGACAAGATTTTCTTTATCTCTGGCGGTCGAAAGCCCGTCGTCTACTACAATCTGGACCGGGTCGGATACGACGGGCAAAAGGACTCTTTCGCCGAGCCACTGAATGTTACGGGAATACCCGGTTATGCGGACGACGTGCCGGCCATGATGGCAACGATCTTCGCTACCTTTCCCCGCTTCTGGCTGATCGAGATCGAGGCGCATCTGGATAACCCGCCGGGAGCCCGCATCAACTGGATCGACGAGCATTACCGCCGGATTCACCATATCCCTGTCGCCCACAACGGCATCAGTTACTACAGCAGAGACGAAAACGAGGTGCTGCCCGACGTCCAGGCGCTTGTCCCGCCCGTGATACGGGAAGCGCGGCCAGGTGACCAGGTGCGGATCGGAGTCCCTGCCGGCGCCGCGGTAGATCTGGTCCACGCCGGGGTTATCATGGAATCCAGGCGCACCGACTCGTGGCAACTCCTTTCCTTCGACATTTATCCGCATTATCCGAATGGAGAATATGCGTTGCGGGTGGCGGACGAAAGTTATTCCTTCGTCGTCACCCACAGCCAGGCTTCATCCTGACTGCCGGGGAGCCAGATTCAGGGTGGGTCGCCCGGGGAATCTGGACCGGTTGGGGACGCCATACGCCGCGCCCGTGGATTCCAGGCGGGCCGCGAACGAAGGTTGACGATGGCGATGCCGGTGATGATCAGCGCGCCGCCCGTCACCAGCACCAGACTGATCTCCTCCTTCAGCAGCAGCGCGCCCAGCCCCACCGCCACCGCCGGGAAGACATAGGTGACCATGGTGGTGCGCGCCACGCCCAGTTCCCGCACCAGAAAATAGTAAATGCTGTAGCCGACAAAGGTGTTCAGCAGACCCAGCGTGAGCACGGCCACCAGCGCGTCCGGACTGACGTCCTGTAGCGGCGTGAGTCCATAGAAGAGGGCCATGGGTCCGGTGACGACGGCGCCAACGACCATCGTGGCCGTGGCCACCACAACGGGCGCGATGTCGCGCTGAATCAGCTTGCGGCCCCAGGACGTAAAGGCCGCGTAACAAAACGAGGCCGCCACCAGCGCCGCCATGCCCGCCAGACTCTGCTCGCCGCCCAGGTTGCCCTGAAACAGCAGGACGACACCGCCGAAGCCGGTCATCAGACCGACGACCTTGCGCAGGGTGATGCGATCATCGGCGAAAAGAAAATGAGCAATAACCAGACCGAAGAGTGCGGTGCTGGCCTGCAGCACTGCGGCCATACTGCTGCTGATGTACTGTTCACCCCAGGTAATCAGCAGGAAGGGCAGCACCACGTTGCCCAGGCCAATGAGGATCAGCGCGCGAATTGTCTCAGCATCCCGCGGCAGGGAGTGACGCCCCCTGAAGACCATGGCGCCGAGGCCAAGCGCGCCGATCAGCGTGCGGATGAACACAATCTCGAAGATATTGAACCCGCCGGCGTTGTCGCCCGGGAACAGGCCGCTGCCGGTGATGCTGATGCGAATGAAGAGGTAGGATGAACCCCAGATCAATCCCAGCAGCCAGAATCCGGTCCAGGCCCTGGCGTTACCTTGCGACAAGGGGTCCTTCTTCCGGCTTGTGATCAGACCCACCATTGTACTTTGCCGAAAGCTCCGCTGTATACTGTCGGCGATGACCCGCAGTGAAGAAGCCATGACGACGCTTTCGCTCCGCCGCGCCCTGGCCCTGGCGGGGAAGCCCGACCTGGCTGCATGCTTCGGCGTGGCGCGGCCGGGTTGTCCGCTGACGCTTCGCAGCTGACCGCTCTTCCGCGATGGGGATGAAATATCTCAGGTCGATACGACCCGATCCGTCCTGGCCGACGGTCATTTTCGGCGGCATCCTCCTGCTGGCGGCCCTTCTCCGCCTGAGCCATGTGGAAATCGCCCATTTCCAGCTCGACCAGGCGCGAATCGCCCAATATGCCTGGGAGCTGGCGCGCGAGGGCGTGTTCCGCACCCATTTCTTCGCCCTGACCGGCGGCTACGACAACTTCCCCCTCTCCATCTACCTTTACGCGCCGCCCTTTCTGTTTTTCTCGCACGTTCACGCCATGCTGCTGTGGAACGTCGGCCTGAACCTGGTGGGGCTGGCGCTGTGCTGGCAATTCGCGCGCCGCTACTGGGGCTGGCCGGCGGCGGCCATCGCCACCCTGCTGCTGGCCACGGCGCCCTGGGACGTCTTTTACGCCAGCCGCATCTGGAGCAACACGCAGATGCCCCTCTTCGTGATGATCTGGGCCTGGGGCACGGCCCTGGCCTTCCACGAGCGACGGGGGCGCTGGTGGTCGCTGAGTTGGGCCGCCGCCGCCTGGCTTTTTCAACTGCACCCCAGCGGCGCCATTTTCCTCATCACCTCCGGCCTGTTGAGCGGCTTCAGCATCAGGGCCGGGGTGTATTCCTGGCGGGCAGCCGCCCTCGGTCTGGCGCTGGGCCTGATACCGGCCCTGCCCTGGCTGGCGGCCTGGCTCGGCGGAACGACGGCGATCAACCAGGAACGTCTCCCTTTCCTTGGTGAGGGAAAACGTGAACTGATTTACAATTGGCAACCGCTCGCGGACTTCCTGGCGTCGCGCCATCTGGGACGCTGGTTCCGCGGCGAGGGTCTGGCGGAGCGGCGCGCGCACTTCGCGCCGCTGGATCTGCTGGTGCCCGTCGCGATGACAGGCTACGCTCTCGCCGCCCTGCGCGTGCTGTGGAAGGCCCTGCGCGCGCCGCAGCGGGCCCCCTGGCGTGTGCTGGCGCCCTGGTTGCTCCTGCCTCTGGCATTTCCTGTCGTGTCCTACGCTTCCTATCCCGGCATCTATTACCTGCCGCTCTTGCCGGCGCCATTCCTCGCGCTGGCCGCGGGCTGGTCCGGGCTGCGGCTCCGCTGGCGCAGGCTGGTCGCGGTGGCCCTGCTTGTCTACTCTGCGCTGAACGCCAACGCCGTTTTGCAGAGTGCCCACTTTGTGCGCGCGGGCGTGGCGCGGGATGACGCGGAGATCTGGGCGGTCGGCGGCGGCGCGCCCCTGTCCGCGCAACTGGCGATTGCCACGGCGGCGCAGGAGGCCATCGATGAAGGCACCGCGGCTGAATTGATTGTGGCGCTGCGCCCCGTCTACGGCGTGGAGTACGAGCAGCTGGCCCACGCCATGCCATTCCTCGCCCGCAACGCTCCGACACGCATCCTGAATGCCGATGAGCCGCATCTGGTTTACCCGGCTCAATCCGGCCTGCTGTTGCTGGACACGAATCAGACGGCGCTGCCGCCGGGCTACGGGGAAGCGCAGGAGTGGGCGCGCAACTCCCGCTACCGTCTCCATTTGCTGCCGGGCGGAGCCGCGCCCGCGCCGCAATATCCCCTGCCCGCCCAGCCGGGTTTCGCCAATGAGCTGCACCTGATCGGACACGATGCGCCGGACTGCGGCGCCGGCCGTATACGCCTGCACTGGATTCCCGGCCCGGCCGGCGAAGCCCGTTTCCATTTCTTCAACCATTTGCTGGATGCGGGTGGAAATCTGCTGGCCCAGCGCGACATTCCCGCCTGGGACTCTTCGCAGTGGCGCCCCGGCGACGTCATCCTCTCGACGGTGGACTTCGGTCTTTCCTTCGATGACGTGCCTGCAGAAAGCTGGCGCGTCGGCATGTACGAATACCCTTCGCTCGTGCCGGTGAATGCCCTCGACGACGAGGGCCGTCCCTGGCAGTACGCCATCGATATTCCCTTGGCGGGGCTCTGCGCGGGATGACGCGAGCGCTGACGCCCGGCCATTTGCGCCCCGCGCCCGGGGGCCAGCGCCTGCGTACACCAGGCGTCCCCCTGATCTCTCATGCCTCCGCCATTCGGCGCCTGCTGTACATTGCTGCAGCGCAGGCCTATACTGACCTGCGCATGCAAGCGTGGATGAAGGTATGAAGGCCATCGAACTCCCCTGCGCCATCGCGCTGGTCGGGATGCCAGGCGCCGGCAAGACCCTCTGCGCAGATCATTTGCGCTGTCGCGGCTATCGTGGCTTTCGCTTTGGTCAGATCGTCGTCGACGAAGTGGAACGCCGTGGCATGCCCTGGACGCAGGAGAGCGAACGAATCGTGCGCGAGGACCTGCGCGCCCTGCAGGGACGGGAGGCCATCGCCCGGCTGGCCCTGCCCGTCCTGCGGCAACTCTTGCAGGGCACACCCGTCATTTTCATCGACGGACTTTACAGCTTCTCCGAATATCAGTTGCTCAGGCGCGAACTGGACGCCAGTCTGCTGGTGGTCGCCATCGTCAGCGCGCGACAACGTCGCTATCGGCGCCTCGGCCAACGCCCCCAGCGTCCGCTGGATGCCGCGGCGGCCGAAGCGCGCGACTTGCGGGAGATCACCACGCTGGAGAAGGGCGGACCAATCGCCATTGCCGACCACACCCTGCTCAACGACGGAACGCCCGCTGCCCTGACCGACGCGCTGGACTCCCTGTTGCGGCAACTTGGGCTGGAATCGCGTACAATCTCGCCGAATAGCGGCAATGCCGGCGAAAACAGGCTATGATACACCTCCGGCCTGATTGCAAGCTGTCGCGGTAGCGACGGATGTCGCTGTGGTGGTGCGAGCATGAACCCCAGCAATACCATGCAGGAATACCTGGCGGAAGCCTGGCGTCTGGCCCACTACCAGCAGGATGACCCCAATGTATCCGGCGCAGCCCTGGCCGAAGTCCTGCAGGTCTCCGCGCCGGCCGTGACGCGTATGGTGCAACGCCTCAAGAAGGCCGGTTACCTGCGTCCCGGGCGCGGCATTCAATTGACCTCCGCCGGCGAGCGCGTGGCCCTGCAAAACATCCGCCGTCACCGTCTGGTGGAGGTGTTCCTGGTCGACGTCATGTCCCTGGGCTGGCACGAGGTCCACGATTCGGCCGATGAACTCGGCGCGGTCGTCAGCGACGTCGTGCTGGAGCGCATGGACCAGCTTGCCGGCCATCCGCGTCGTTGCCCTCATGGCGAACCGATCCCCACGCGCGACGGACACATGCCGCGCATCCGCGACCAGGCGCTCAACGAGGTTGAGACCGGCCGCCAGTTGCGCCTCAGCCGCGTGCACAGCCATGACGGGCACATGCTGCAGTATCTCGACAGCCTGGGTTTGCGGCCCGGCGTGCGGCTGACCCTGGTGGCGCGCGCGCCTTTCAGCGGGCCGCTGCACCTGCGCCTGGGCGAGCGCGACTGTTTCATCGGCCCCGAACTGGCGAGCGTGCTGCGCGTTTGCGCTGAAGACGAGTTTGCCCTGGTGTGAAACGCCGGCAAGCAGCACAGCGGCCCGCGATGTTCGCCGGCGTGGACATCGGAGGCACCTTCACCGACCTCGTGCTGGCCGAAAACGGCCGTCTGCGAATCCACAAACGACCCAGCACGCCCGATAGTCCTGCGGATGCCATGCTGGCGGGCCTGATCGCCCTGGGGGTGGCGCTGGACGCGCGCATTTCGCATGGCACCACCGTCGCCACCAACGCCATCCTTGAACGCAAGGGCGCCCGCACGGCGCTCATCACGACCCGCGGCTTTGGTGACCTGCTCTTCATCGGCCGCCAGAGCCGACCCGTGCTCTACGCCCTGCAGCCGACCCTGCCGCCGCCCCTGATCCCGCGCGAGCGCTGCCATGAAGTGCCCGAGCGGCTCGACCACCACGGCGCGGTGCTGCAGCCGCTGGACCTGCGGGCGCTGGACGCGGTCCTCGACACCCTTGTCGAACAGGAAGTCGAGTCGGTGGCGGTCTGCCTGCTCTACAGTTTCGTCAATGCGCAGCACGAAGAGGCCATTCGCGCGCGCATCCTGCAACGCGGGCTGTTGCAGGCGCAGCAGATATCGCTCTCCAGCGAGGTGTTGCCGGAATTCCGTGAGTACGAGCGGGCCAGCACCGTGGCGCTGGAGGCCTGGGTGCGGCCGGTGATGAACCGCTATCTGCATCGCCTGGAAGAGGCCCTGCCAACTGAATCGCGACTGCTGGTGATGAAGTCCGATGGCGGCGTCAGCGCGGCCGACGAGGTGCGCGAGCAGGCGTTGCAGACTGCGCTCAGCGGACCGGCGGCGGGCGTCATCGGCGCCTCCTGGGTCGCCCGCCTGGCCGGCCGCGAAAACATCATCACGCTGGACATGGGCGGCACCTCAACCGACGTGGCACTCTGCCCTGGCGGGCCGACGCGACGGGCGGACGCGGAGATCGACGGCATGCCGCTGCGGCTGCGTGTGCTCGATATCGAGACCATCGGCGCGGGCGGCGGGTCGCTGGTGCGTCTCGACAGCGGCGGCGCCCTGCGCGTGGGGCCGCAAAGCGCCGGCGCCGACCCCGGCCCCATGATCTACAATCGTGGCGGGCGCCAGCTCACCGTCAGCGACGCCAACGCCCTGCTGGGCCGCATCGATCCCGGCCACTTCCTCGGCGGCGGCATGCGTCTGGAACTGGAGGGCGCGCGCCAGGCGATGGCAGAGCTGGCGCGCGCCATGCAACTGTCGCCGGAAGCGGCCGCCCGCGGCGTCATTGACGTGGCGGCCGCCAACATCGATCGCGCCCTGCGCCAGGTGTCCATCGCCCGCGGCCACGACCCGCGCGACTTCACCCTGATGGCCTTCGGCGGCGCCGGGCCGCTGCACGCCTGCGACGTCGCCGAACGCATGGAGATGCGCCGCATCCTCGTGCCGCGCTGGCCAGGCGTGCTCTGCGCCCTGGGCCTGCTGGTGGCGGACGTGTTGCGCGAGAGCAGCAGGTCCGTGCTGGCGCTGGCCACGGCGGGCACGCTGCAGGGCCTTCGCGACGGCCTGGAGGAGATGACGCAGCGCGCCCGGGCCCAACTGGCCCGCGAAGGTATCCCTGAGGCCGCCATGCGCTTCCAGGCCCTGCTCGACCTGCGCTACGCCGGCCAGTCCTGGGAACTGACCTTGCCCTTCAGCGACGACCCGACGGCGGCCTTTCACGAGGCCCACCGACAGAAATACGGCCATGCCCTGCCGCGACGCGCGGTCGAGGTGGTCAACCTGCGCCTGCAGGCCATCGGCCTGGTCGACAAGCCGCTGCTGGAAGCGAAGCCCGAAGACTCGGAGATGGCGGCGCCCCTGCTGCACGAGCGGGACGGTATCGCGCATTACGAACGCGACAGCCTGCTGCCCGGCATGCGGGTGGAGGGGCCGGCGCTGGTGATGCAACTGGACAGCACGGTGTGGGTCGCGCCCGACTGGACGGCCAGGGTCGACCCCTGGCGCAATTTACTGCTGGAGCACAACGCCGATGACGCCGGCACCTGACACAGTCTCCGGGCAGGGGGAAGGCCTGCGGCGGGAACTGCTGCGAGCGCGCGAGGAGGTGCTGGCGGAAATTCGCGCCACCCCGCCGGCCATCCCCGCCTGCGACGCGCAGTTCAACCATCTGCTGGAGCGGCGCGACGCCCTCGGCCGCGACCTCGGCCGTCTGGACGACATCCTCGCCGCCCAGGTCAGCGCGGACGAGAAGGTCCGGCGCCTTGCGGCCTTTCGGCGCGACTCTTCTCGAAAAGGTATAGTGTTGCGCCAATGACATATCGCAGCAGCTTACATGGATGAAGAAACAGAAAATGACCAACACGAAGCTGTTTACAGATGATGTGCGCCGGGTGGCAAAGGGGTGGTTGGACGTTCATTTTTCGGGACGACAACGGAAAGATATCTCACTTGGTTTACCAGAGTGGGATGGCAGAAAGCGTCTTTGGCGTGTCGCGCTTGTTTCATCTCGAGATGTGAGCGCGCCGATTGGTGAACTACAAGTCAGCAACGATGGGAAGATTTGCCACTTTCCCTCACCAGCACTCGTCAGCAAGAGACTGTTCGTCACCAATGACCAAAAGATCAAAACTTTTCAGAAAAGGGATTCTTCAATCTCATTCCCCGCCACACCCAACAAAGTCATTTTGGGAGACTGTCGGGATGTCCTTGTGGATTTCCCACCCGAAAGTGCACAGTTGATTTTCACGTCACCACCCTACTTCAATGCAAAAGCCGAGTACGCTGAATATCTGGACTACGATGCCTATTTGGCCTTTCTTGCAGAAGCGTTTTCGGCATGTCACGATGTGCTCGCAGAGGGGCGATTTCTTGTCGTAAATCTCTCACCAGTTCTGATTCGCCGTACATCCCGCAGCACTTCAAGTAAGCGGTTGCCCATACCTTTTGACCTTCATCCCATCCTCAGCAACCTGGGTTTCGAATTCATTGATGACATCATCTGGCGTAAACCAGAAGGGGCTGGTTGGCATTTGGGACGAGGCAGGCGCTTCGCGGCTGACAGGCAACCCTTGCAATACAAACCGGTGACTGTCACGGAATATGTGATGGTATACCGCAAGCAAACGGACAGATTAATCGATTGGAACTTAAGAAATCACCCGGACCCACTTGCGGTGGCCAGGTCGAGGATTCTGGGGAATTATGAAAGAACCAACATTTGGGAGATCACACCCGCCAGCCATAGTGTGCATCCAGCAGTTTTTCCCGATGAACTTGTGAAAAGAGTCGTAGAATATTATTCGTTTCAGGGAGACTGTGTACTTGATCCTTTCGCCGGAATAGGAACTGTCGGCAAGGTTGCCTCGTCTCTTGGCAGGAGATTTGTTCTCATAGAAAAGTGCCCGGATTATTTTGAGGAAATCCGTCTTCAACTGATCGATATGTTTTCGTCTTCACCGGTAGATTTCGACGACCTTCAATACGCCTGGAGTTAGGATATTGATACCGAACATTTTCAGTCTCGACTCTCCTGACGGCGTCAGACAGATCGTTGCTGCGCTGTTCCTGGGGTACAATTACCGGCTCTACACGGAAGGACAAACCCGAACACAGCTACTTGACGCATATGAACGAATCGTTGCTGTCAACAAGTCGCTGCCTGAAGATTCTGACATCGAGATCTGGGCAACTGCTCTCAAAGAACAATTGAAGCACAGTGAGAGAGATTTGGCCTTGTGGTTGCTTGGCCTGACGAATAAAACTGCCCGGAATCTCGGAGTTTCGTCAAAAGACAATCGACTTGATTTTCTGGATGAGATAATCCAACACATCAAGAATGAGACTGAAGACCGACCCGGTTTAGACTTCAATGATGCTATGTTGATGATTTGGGCAGGCTCAGCCACTTTAACTGTCCGTGGAGCGCGCAAATCCAGAGTTGGCAAATCGCTCGAAAAGGCATTTGTTCGTGCCGGCCTTTCGATTCTGGGATTGGTTGAGGACCAGGACTATTGGACTAACTTGCAGAGAGATGTTGAAGTTGCACGTGAAGTCGATGCTGAAATTGCAAGTCGTCGTGGCAGAATTAGGCTGGAAGTTGGGTTGATCGAGCGGGGAAACCAGGAGGTCATTGAGGACAAAATCAACCGCGTTGGCGCCGGTGGCATTGTCCTTTTCGACAGATTGGGTCCCAGGTCGAACGCGTGGCAAACTGCGGCGAATCAACAGGTGAAGTTTATTCAAATCAGAAACAATCGGCCCCTGACGGAATTGTACGATTTCCTGGCAAATAGAGTGCAAAAGACCTTGCAAAGACCTCCTGAGGATACAGAAGGCATTCATAGGGCTCTCAGAGATTTACCCGATGAATTGCTGACATGATAGATTTACTGATCCTGTAGGCAAAACCATGTCGTGTCCCCATTGGAGGACGTACTCAACGCGAATGTTCTCCTTTGACGACAATGTATTGCGTCTGGCGGCCTTTCGACGCGGTTCCGCGTTTCTGCAACCCGAACCACAGAGTACATGACGCGTCTGGCCCTGCTGGCCGACATTCACGGCAACCTGCCGGCGCTGGAGGCGGTGCTGGCGCGCATCGACGCCCAGGCCGTCGACCGGATCGTCGTCGCCGGCGACGTCATCAACTGGGGGCCCTTTTCGGCCGCCGTGCTGGAGCGGGTGCTGGAGCGCGGCTGCGTCGTCATCCGCGGCAACAACGAGTACTACCTGCTGGAATATGGCACGGCGCGTATGCCGGCGCACTGGAGCGACTACGAACTGCTGCCCTGGCTCTTCGACCAACTCGGGGAGCGCTGGCGGCGGGAAGTCGCCTGCTGGCCGGACGAACTGTCGCTGCGTTTCGTGGACGCGCCGTCGCTGCGCGTGTTGCATGGCGCGCCAGGCGACCACCTGCGCAGCCTGCATCCGCTGCTGCCGGAGGCGGAACTGGTCGCGCTGCTGGAGGGCGTGGAGGAGCCCTGCGTCGCCGCGGCCCATTCGCATCTGCCGCTGGACCGGCGCGCGGGGCCCTGGCAACTGATCAACCCGGGTTCGGTCGGCGTGCCGCTGGACGGCCGGCCGGGAATAGCGCGTTACGCGCTGCTGCAGGGCAGCCCGGGTGGATGGCGCGTCGAGCAGCAATGCGTCCACTACGATCCGGCGCCGCTCTTCGCCGAATTCGAGCGGCAGCGCTTTGTCGAGCAGTACGGCATCACGGCGCAACTGGTCGTCGAGGAGTTCCGCCAGGCGCGCCTGCAGGTGCATACCTTTAACCAGTGGCGTCGGCGTTGCTGTCCCGGGTCGCCCCTGGATGCCGAGGCACTGGCGCGCTTTCGGGCGGCGGACGTCTGGCAGTTCACGCCGCCGGAGTACCACATCGGGCGCGACTGAGCGCCGCGGCGCTGTCCTGCTGGATGCTTCGGGACGGGGCCCTCGCTATACTCGCGTGGGGCAGGAATAGGGGAGGAGAGCATGCGCAGAAGTCGGGTGATGGAGAAGATACGCGCGGGCGAGGCGATCCGCATCGCCATGACGGGGCACGTGTTGCCGCCCTTCCTCGCCTACGCCGCCCACAGTGGCTACGACTGCATCTGGCTCGACATGGAGCACCACCCGCTGGACGACAGCGAGGTGCGCACCATGCTGGCCTTCGCGCAACTCTTCGACATCGACGTTCTGGTGCGCCCCAACACGCGCGAGAAAATGAGCCTCGGCCGCTACCTGGAGGACGGCGCCGCCGGCCTGGCCATCCCTCAGGTCTCCACCGCCGACGAGGTCCGTGACCTGGTGTCCAGGGTGAAATACCCGCCCCTGGGCGATCGCGGCATGGGTCAGCCCAACCTGCAGGCGCGCTACGGTCTGGGCGAGGGCGGCGACCACGTCCGCATGGCCGACCACGCCCTGCGCGAGACTTTCCTGCTGGTGCAACTGGAAACGCCGACCGGCCTCGCCAATCTGGACGAGATGGCGGCGGTGCCCGGCTTCGAGGGCTTTTTCGTCGGGCCGACGGACCTGGACCTGCGCATGCGTCTGGAACCGGCGGAGCGCCGCGTTAGCTACATGGACACGCTGGGCCTGCTCGATGAGGCCTGCCGGCGCCACGGTCTGGTCTGGGGCTCCAACCCGGCCAGCGTGGAGGAACTGCGCGCCTTTCATGGCATGGGCGCGCGCTTGTTGCTGTGGGGCGTGGATACCGGTCTGCTGCGCGCGGGGCTGGCGGCCTCCGCCGGCGAGCTGGACGAAGTCACGGGCGCGGGCGGATGAGCGTCGACGCCATATCGCTGGAGGTCTTTCGCAGCCTCTTTTCCTCCATCGCCGACGAGATGGGCGAGACGCTGCGCCGCGCCAGCTTCAGCCCCAATATCAAGGAACGCCTCGACTTCAGTTGCGCGGTCTTCGATGACCGGGCGCGCATGGTGGCCCAGGCGGCCCACATCCCCGTGCATCTGGGCAGCATGCCGGCCTCGGTCGAGACAGCCGTGCGCGCCTTCGAGGAGATTCACGAGGGCGACGTCATCGTGCTCAACGACCCCTGGGGCGGTGGCACCCATTTGCCGGACATCACCATGGTCTCGCCGGTCTTCGCCGGGGGACGCCTGGAGTACTTCGTCGCCAGCCGCGCCCACCACGCCGACGTCGGCGGGATGACGCCCGGCTCGTTGCCGCTCAGCACCGAAATCTACCAGGAAGGCATCATCATCCCGCCGGTCAAGCTGAAATACAGTGGAGGCTGGCTCAACGAGGGCGTGCTGGCGCTGATCACCGCCAACAGCCGCAACCCCGAGGAGCGCAACGGCGACCTGGAGGCGCAACTGGCCGCGCATCGCGTGGGTACGGAGCGCATGCAGGACCTGATGATCAAGCAGGGCCTGGAGCGCGTGCGCGAGCATGCCGACGCCCTGATGGCCTATTCGCAACGTATGACCGAGGCCGTCATTGGCTCGATCCCCGACGGCGACTACCGATTCGAGGACGCGCTGGAGGGCGACGGCCAGCGTGAGTACCGCATCCCCATCTGCGTGACGCTGCGGGTGCGTGGCCGGCGCATGAGCGTCGACTTTGCGGGCAGCGCGTCCCAGGTGCGCGGCAACCTGAACGCCGTCAGCGCCATCGCGCGCAGCGCCACCTGGTACTGCATCCGTCTGCTGGCCGCCGAGGACGTGCCGGTCAACCATGGCTGCTTCCAGCCCGTGGCCGTGACCACGCCGGCGCACAGCCTGCTGGAACCGGACTTTCCGGCGGGCGTGGCCGTGGGCAACACCGAGACCACCCAGCGCGTCGCCGACACGGTGCTGGGCGCCCTGGCGCAGGCCCTGCCCGGGCGCATGCCGGCGGCCAGTTGCGGCACGATGAGCAACGTCCTCTGCGGCGGCCTGCTGGAGGGCCAGCAATTCGTCTACTACGAGACAATCGGCGGCGGCCACGGCGGCGGCCCGGCCGGCCCGGGCATCAGCGGGCGCCACGTGCACATGACCAACACGCTCAACACACCCGTCGAGTCGCTGGAGCAGGAGTTTCCCTTTCGCGTGCTGGAATACGGCCTGCGCGAGGGTTCCGGCGGGGCGGGCCGCCATCCAGGCGGCGAGGGCATCCGCCGGCGTTACGAGTTTCTGTGTCCGACCACGCTGACCATCAACAGCGAGCGGCGCATCTATCCGCCCTGGGGTCTGGCGGGCGGCGAGGCGGGTGCCTGCGGCAGCAACCGTTTGCTGCGCGACGGCCAGGAGCATGACCTGGGCGGCAAATACGTCGGTGAATTGCAGGCCGGCGATGTCGTCATCGTGGAGACGCCCGGCGGCGGTGGCTGGGGCGCGCCTGCGCCCTGATGACGGCGGCCGGTGTGGGAGTGGAGTGAGATTATGGACAAGCTGGTTCTTACGGCGGCCATCACCGGTGCCATGACCCTGCCGACGCAGACGCCGCATTTACCGCTGACGCCACAGCAACTGATCGACGACGCCGTCGCCTGCGCCGAGGCCGGTGCCGCGTCGATTCACATTCACGCGCGCGACCCGCAGACGGCGCGACCCTCGCACGACCAGGAGGTCTTCGGCGCGGTACTGTGCGGGATCCGCGAACGCTGCGACGCGGTGGTCGTCCCCACCACCGGCGGGGGTGTACTCATGACGCCGGAGCAGCGGCTGCAGGTCGTCTCCACCTGGCGGCCGGAAATGGCCACCTGCAACATGGGCTCGATCAACTTCTCGATTCATCGCGTGGCGCGGCGCTACAAGAGTGAAGACTGGATTTACGACTGGGAAGAGGACTACGTGAAGGGCACCGAGGACCACATCTTCCCCAACACCTTTCGCAGCATGCGCCATTTCATCGATACCATGAACGCCAACGACACGCGCCCCGAATTCGAGCTCTACGACGTCGGCCATATCTACAATCTGGAGTACTTCATTCGCCAGGGCATCGTGCGCACGCCGATCTGGCTGCAGTTCGTCATGGGCGTGACCGGCGGCATCCGCGCCACCATTTACGACCTGGTGCACATGCTCAACACCGCCGACCGCGTCATCGGCCGCGAGAACTACAACTGGTCCGTGATCGGCGTGGGCTATCCGCAGGAGTTCGAACTGGCCACCACCGCGATGTTCCTCGGCGGCCACGTGCGCGTGGGTCTGGAGGACAATCTCTTCGTGAAACGGCGGCAACTGGCCACCAACGTCGAGCTGGTGACGCGCATGCGCAACATCGCTGAAGAGTTCGAGCGCGAACTGGCCACGCCCGCCGAAGTCCGCGAGTTTCTCGGGCTGAAGGGCCTCGACGCCGTCGGCTATTAGCCCCGACCCTGCAGCAGACGCGCGCGCAGGGCGCCGACCCGGCGTCGCACCGTGCGCCCGCTGAGGTCCAGCGCCGCGCCAATATCGCGGTAACTGCGGCCGGCGGCGACCTCCAGACAGATCTGCCGTTCCTCGGCGCTGAGCGTGGCCGGAGGCAGGCCCTCGCCGCTGGTTGTATCCGGCGCGCGGGAGGAGGGCGGCAGGCTGTCCAGCAACTGCTCTGTGACCTCGCCGTCAAAGTCGATGTGCTGCAGATGCGCCAGGGCGTCGAGTTGATGCCCCTGCAACGCCAGCGGCAGCACCGGCCGCCGGTAGCGCAGGGCGATGCACAGTTCCATCTCCACCCAGGGAGAAGCCTCCGCCGCGGGGGACATCAGCAGCAGCAGGGCCGCGCAGTCCCGCGCCGCGCGGGTGAGGCGTTGCAACCAGCGCTGGCCGGGCCGCAGCTGGCGGTCATACCACAACGCGAAGCCCTGCGCCTGCAGATCCTGCGCGAGGCGCTCTGCCATGGCGCTGTCGGCGTGGCTGTAACTCAGGAACAAATGGCTCATGCGCCCCTCCCGTCCCTCCAGTATAGGGCCGGGTGGCGGGATGGTCGTACAAGTCGTCACATGGCCGTGTGGGTCAGACGCCGCCGTCAAGGGGTTGCAGTTGCAGGTCATAGAACGCCGGCTGCAGCGTCTGTTCGTTGATGGCGGAGACGGCGAACACGATGAGTTCATCCGGCTGAATGCGGAAGCTGTGCTCGGCTCGGTTCGTCATGTCCTGCGGGCCGATGAGTCGTCGCACGCGCGGCGGGCCGGCGCTGTGACCGCTGGAGATGTATTGCAGCAGGAAGCGCTGCGGCACGAAGTTGTCGCGCCGTTGCCAGCCCAGCAGGGTCCAGCCGGCCTCGTCGCCGGCGTCATCGTGGAAGCCGATTTCTGGAATGCGCAGGTTATCGAGCGCAAGGCCCTCGTCCAGCACGTCGGGCGGCGTGACGTATTCGAAACGCAGCAGAATCTCCTGGCCGGCCCAGGCGCCCAGATCGATCTCGTGCGGGAGCCAGAGGGGCGGCCGGGGTCGTTGCCGCGCCGGATGCTCGCCGAGGGTGAGCGGGATGACGAGGCGCTCCTCGCCGCGCAGGATGCTGAGGTCTACCGTATCCCCGGGCTCGTGACGCTCCAGCATCGGGAAGATGCCATCGCCCTGCGCCCAGTCCGCGCCGTCGAGCCCGACGATCACGTCATTGGGCCGCAAGGCGCTGTCAAACGCCGGGCCTGCGGCAATGATCTCGGTGACGGTCTGGCCCTCGCCGCCCAGCATCACCCCGATGTAGGGGAAGGGCCGTATCGGCTCCGGGTTGCTGATGCCGGTCAGACCCGGCCCGTAGGCGAGGCCGTGGCGGTTGCCACCGGCGTGAGCGCCGTCGAGAATCTGCCAGCTGTTGCCCCCGTCTTCGGAGACCGCGACGTAGACGTAACTGCGCTGCTCGGCCAGCTGGTGCCAGCTGTCAAAATGCAGTGTGGCCCGCTCGACGTCGCGCAAGTCCACCCGGCGCGTCAGCGTGTGATCGCGGTTGCTGCCCTGGCCGCTCCAGTAGAAGAGGTTGCCCGGGTCGTCGTCCTCAGGCAGCGCCAGCAGGGCGCTTTCGTCAGCGCCATGAAACTGCAACCGGAAACTGGCCGGCTGGTCGTTGTAAACGAAAAAGTAATGCGTGGCGAACTGGTCCAGCGGGACGTCCTGCACGGCGGCGTTGAGGCGGTTTTCGAGGACGATTCCGTTCGGCAGTTCCCCTTCAGGCAGGTCCTCCAGTAGCAGGGTGTAACGCCCGTCCAGCAGGGGGCCCGGCGGAAACAGGTCGCCGGCGACGGCTACGGTGAAATCCGCGAACAGGTCCAGCCCGCTGAGCGGCCGCCCCGTCAGCGCGTCAGTCAGCTCCAGGTCGGCGAGGGCGGCGTCCACTGCGCCCAGCCCCGGCTCCGGCTGCAGGAACAGTTGCTGCAGCAGTCGGATTCCGTGGCGCTGCAGCAGGTATTCGAGGAAGAGGGCCTGGCCGCTGCTGACTTCAGGCTGGTTCAGGCCGCCCGCCCGCGTAAGCGGCACGGCGCGCGCCTCCAGCCAGGTCTGCGCTTCGCTATCCAGCACGGGCTGCAGGCCGAGCAGACGCGCGGCCACGTAGTGCGCCTGGGCGCGTCGCAGCCACAGCGACTGCTGCGGCGCGTAGGTCTGCGACAGGAATTCAAAGTGGGCCGCCGTGGCCAGCGTCAACCAGGCCGGCGACGAGAGCGGCTGGTTGCCGAGGGCCGACGCGTCCAGCAGCAACAGTTCGCGCTGGTTGGTGGCGCTGCCAGGCGCCAGCGCTGTCGGCAGCAGGTCCGCCTGGTTGATGGCGGCCGCCTCCAGGCCGGTGCCTTCGGCGAAGAGCAGGAAGAGGTGCGGGTCGTCATCGACGTCGGGCAGGGGCAACACGCTGTATCGTTCGGCGACGGGCCCGATTCCCGGCAGGCTGGTCGCATCGCCATGCACGGCCCTCATCTGCAGGGTCAGGGCAAAATACTGCAGGTCTTCGAATGTCGCGGCCAGGTCGGGGGCGTTGTAATCGAGGCCTTCCTCCACCCAGACGTAGGTCAGGGGCGTGGCCGCCGCCAGGGTGGCGGTGATGCGCTCCGGCGCAATGGCGTCGTTGCGGCTGACGTAGAATTGCTCCCGCTGGCCGACGCGATAAAGAGGCGTCAGGGGTGGCAGCAGACTTTCGCCCTCGTAGTCGCCGAATCGCTGCGCCAGTTGCAGGGGGTCCCGTATGCCGCCTTCCTGGGCAGCGACCGGGCCGACGAAGGGCAGCGCTGCGGCCAGACAGCCGAACAGTATTCGTCTGGCAAGGGTCATCGGCGGCTCTCCGGGAGGCGCGTCGCTGGCCGCCAGTGTAGAGGCCGCGCCGCCGTCGCGCCAGCGACTCTCACGGCCCGCTCACCCTGCCGCTCCCAGCACGGTCAGCCCTTCCACGCCGTCCTGCTGCGCCGGGGGTCTCATCACCTGCAGCCAGGTGTTGCCTGGCTTGAAGGCCAGGGTCGCGCCCTGGTCGTCGCTGAAACGCAGCATGCTGTCCGCGGCGGGACGGGCCCAGCGCAGGGGGTACTGGCGGCCATCGCGGAAGAGCAGCCCCGCGCCGCTGCCGCCCAGATCGATGGCGATGCTGTAGTGGGTGATGCCCTGCCATACGCTCTCGACGATGTTGCTGAAGTGATGGTCGGCGTAGAGCGCGATGACGTTGGCGGCGTGCAGGGGATGTCCGCTGCCGGCATCGAGGTGCGGCTCGCCGTCGACGTAGCGGTAATAGAGGCCGCTGCCATCATGGTAGACCCAGGTCACGCGGGTGGCCAGGTAGTGCAAATCGATCAGTTGGGCCGGGCCTGTCTCGCCGGCTGGCGGCTGCGCCAGAAAGAGCGGCCCCTTCAGCGCCGCTGCGCCGGTCACGCCCTCGCTGACTGCCAGTTCGGTCAGCGCCGCCACGTTGACGAAGAGGTTGTGTGGTGACGGAATATCGGCTTCGCGCCAGTAGACCGGCCATTCATACTGCACGCCCATGTACAGACGTTCCGGATGCGCGCTGGCGTTGAGCAGGGCCAGCACGCCGTCACTGGCGCCGGACCAGGCCAGCAGTCCCCCCAACATGGGCAGCAGTTCCAGGTCGATCAGGCGCGCGCTGCGGATCGAGCCCACCCGTGTCGGGCGCTGACCGTAATACACCGCCGAAAAGCGCGTCAGGCCGCCCTCGGCGTAGTGCTCGAATACGAGGTCGGCGGCCGCCAGCCCTGCTTGCGGACGGACCTCGGCCGGCGCGTTGGAGATTTTGGCGATCACCGGGTTGCGCTGCAGGTTGGCGGGCTCCTCGACCTGCAGGCCGGTGAGGGGGTTGGTGGCGACGGTCGCCACGTCCTCCTGGGCGAGGCTGACCGCCAGTGGCAGCGTCAGTAACAGGCAAAGCCCCGCCAGCGCAACGGCGCGTCGACGCATACGTCCCTTCCTTGCGAGTGCCAGGGCAGCAGTGTACCGTAATCCGACTGGCCTTAAGGGTGACGGGATGTGAATGAACGCGGGCGCTGACGCGTTAATCTTCGCCAATGGTGTTCTGACGGCGGAACCGCTGCTGTCGGAGACCCTGGTCGCATCACCGCGGGCGACCATCATCGCGGCGGACGGCGGCGCCCGTCTGGCGCGCGCCTGCGGCCTGCGCGTCAACGTCGTCATCGGCGACATGGACTCGATCAAAGGGGCCGAGCTGGAAGGGCTGCGGGCCGCTGGCGCGCAAGTCCTTTGTCACCCTGCCGACAAGGACGAGACCGACCTCGAACTGGCGTTGAAGTGGGCCGCCGCCCACGAGTACCGGCGTCTGCGGGTGTTCGGCGCCTTCGGCAACCGGCTCGACCAGACCTTGGCGAACGTGCAGTTGCTGGCCCTTGAGGAACTGCGCAACTGCGACCTGCAATTGCTCGACGGGCGGCAGCGCGTCCGGCTGCTGCGCCCCGGCGCGCACGAGATCTGCGGCGCGGTCGGCGACACGATTTCGCTGCTGCCGCTGCAGGGAGCGGCCAGGGGCATCAGCAGCGAGGGCCTGCGCTGGGAATTGAAGGACGACACCCTGGCGCCCGGCCCGGCGCGCGGCGTCAGCAACCTGTTGACCGCTGTGCCCGCCCGCCTGCGCCTGCGCGAGGGCCTGCTCGTGCTGGTGCATACGCGGGGTCGGGCATGAACAATATCGTGGTGCACAAGCTGGACCACGAGGGCCGCGAGGTCTTTCGCTATGAGGGGGAGGTCCTGCAGCGGGAGGACAGCTACGTTTGTCTGCGCGCCGTTTTCCAGTTTGGCGACGTGGCGTTCGGCTGCGTCACCTTCAAACGCGGCGATGTCTTCACCGAATGGTTTTACAGCGACCGCTGGTACAACGTCTTTCGCATTGAGGATGGCGAGAGCGGCGCGCTGAAGGGCTGGTATTGCAACATCACGCGTCCGGCCTGCATCGACGACGAAGTTGTCAGCGCCGACGACCTGGCACTGGACCTCTTCGTCGCCCCCGACGGGACCACAGAGTTGCTGGACGAAGACGAATTCGCGGCCCTGGACTTGCCCGCAGCCGACGAGGCCGCGGCCCTGCGCGCCGTCGCCGAACTCCTCGCGGCGGTGGCCGCGGGCACTGCTCCATTTGAAGAATTGCGCGCGTCCCGCCACGCTTGACAGGAAGGGCGGCTCTTTGTACTATTTTGCACAAGTCACCCCCTGAAGATCGCATGGGCCTTTCCGTCTTACGAAACCTCAAATACGGCCTCTTCCACCTGGGCTCGGGCATGGCCGACGTGCTGACCACCGGGTTGTGGAATCGCGTCATGATCAGCGACCTTGGCTACAGCGCCACGCCGGTCGGGCTGCTGCTCGGCCTGCGCTACTTTCTGGCCCCGCTGGGCCTGTGGGCCGGGCGCATGTCGGATGCGCAGCGTCTGGGTGGTTACCGCCGTCTGACCTGGATCTGGGCGGGCCGCATGTTGATGGCCTTCAGCCTTTTCGCCCTCGGCCTGGCGACGGCCTCGCTGGCCCGCGGGACAGCGGACGCGGCGCTCATGTGGCTGGTGATTGCGCTGTCGCTGCTGCTCTTCAGTTTCGGCATCTCGGTTTCCGGCAGCACCTTCCTCGCCCTCATCCATGACCGCGCCAGCGCGTCGCAACGCGGCCGCGCCGTCGGTCTGGTGTGGACCTTCCTGTTGCTGGGTTTCACCATTGGCGGTGTGTTGTTTTCGGTCTTGCTGCCCTCGGACGAACGCGCCAGCGGCCTGGACCCGGACGGCCTTGCGCGGCTCTTTGTGGTCGCGGCGCTGCTGCTGGGCGGGCTGTGGTTCTTCGCGCTGCTGGGGGAGGAGAAACGGCACGGCGTTGTACGCTCTGCAACACCCGCTGCACAGACTTCCATGCGCGGGGACCTGCAGCTGGTCTGGCGCCAGGCGCAGACGCGCTGGTTCCTCATTTACCTGGTCCTGTCCATGGCCTTCGCCTTCGTCCAGGACCTGGTGCTGGAGCCCTTCGGCGCCGAGGTCTTTGACATGGGCGTGGAGCAAACGACCCGCTTCGCCGCCTGGTGGGGCGGCATGTCGATCGTCGGCTCCCTGCTGGCCCTGGTCCTGCTGCGCCGTTTTCGTCCCTTTGACAATACGCGCCTGTCCGTCGGCGGCGTCCTGGTCCTGATCCTCAGCTTTGCGCTCTTCGCCGTCGCGTCGCTGACCGGCATGCGCCATCTCGTCACGCCCGGCCTGGTCCTGATGGGCTTGGGCCTGGGCCTGTGGAACATCGGCACCCTGGGCCTGATGATGGACCTGAGCCCGGAGGGCCGCGCCGGCACTTTCCTCGGCTTCTGGACCCTGGTCGTCACGCTCTCGCGCGGCGCTGGAGTCGCCGGCGGGGGCATGCTGCGCGACCTGGCGCTGCTCTTCGGCGCCGGCGAGTCGCTGGCCTACGCCGCCGTCTTCCTCATTGAAGTGGCCGGCCTGGCGCTGGCGCTGCACGCGCTGTCACGCGTTGGCGCGCGCGATCTGCGTCAGGTTCCCGCGCAGGTACTGGCCGAGGCCGGCTCGCTCGACTGACAGCGCTCAACCAGGCAAAGGGACAGCGTTCCGACGCAAGCAGGTCGTCGTCGATGCCGCCCCATTGCATCTCGCCCATCCTGTTTGAAAGCAACCCGGGAACCAATGTCGTCGCAATCCGTGACGCCTGCCGTAGAGGCCGGACTTCGCCGGCAAACGTGGCTACCCGGCCGCGGGCGGGTTACACTGCGGCGCGCTTCCTGATGGCGGTGAAAGGAAAAATCATGAGTGGCATTACGCCCGCGGTGCTGGCCCGGTTGCAGGAATTCGACACGCCCACGATCTGCAACATCATCGAGCTCTTTGAAGTGCGGCCGCGCAACCAGGGATTCATGGATCGCAGCATAAAAGCGGCCTTCCCGGAGATGAAACCGATGGTCGGCTTCGCCTCTACCATCAGTTGTCGCACCACTTACGACCCGCGCATGGGCAGCGACGCCTACGCCGGTCTGGATGACCAGATCCGCGTCTTTGGCGAACTGGACGGCCCCGCCGTGGTGGTCTTCCAGGACCTGGACGACCCGCCCCTGGCGGCGACCTTCGGCGAGGTGATGTGCACCAGCTACCAGAAGTTTGGCGCGGTCGGGCTGATCACCAGCGGGCCGGGGCGCGACCTGGACCAGGTGCGCGACATCGGCTTCCCGGTTTTCACCGACGGCGCCAACTGTTCGCACGGCTACATCACGATGAGCGCGCTGCACGCGCCGGTGCAGGTGGGCGGCCTGGCGGTCTATGCCAACGACCTGCTGCACGGCGACCTCAACGGCGTGACCAGCATCCCCAGGGAGATCGCGGTCGAGGCGGCCGATATCGGTGACGAGTTTGTGGCCTGCGAACGGGTCGTGCTGGACGCCCTGGCGCAGGACGACCTGACGCTGGATCAGTACGCCGAGGCGCGCCAGGAGATGGGGCGCATGCAGGTGGCTCTGCAGCAGCGCGTCGCCCGAAACAGGCCTTAAGGCGTCCCGGCCCTTGTCTGCCCTGGCGCGCGCCGGCCACCGGCGCGTGTGAAATGCCACGTCAAAACAATGAACCGGGAGAGCGTCGCGGCCTTGCCTCTACCTGGATTCACCCTTGCATGACCTAATGTTGCGGGTTAACCTGATGTTGTACCTACAGGTTGATACTGCTGTTTTTGATTTAACGGGTTTTCATGGCCGAAACCAACGAACTTCAGGTCGACCACGACAGTCTGGTTCCCCTGCATTCCCAGTTGCTGCTTCAGTTGCGCAATCTCGTTTTCTCCGGGCAATGGAAACCGGGCACCCGCCTCCCTTCCGAAAACCAGTTGCATCGCAATCTGAACATCAGCCGCAGCACCGTGCGACAGGCCTTCAGCGACGCCCGTCACGAGGGGCTGATCGAGCGCATACCGGGGCGCGGCACCTTCGTGGCCGAACCTGCGCCGGAAAGCCGCCAGAAACGGCTGGTGGCCTTCATCATCAGCGACTTTGAAAGCGAACGCGAATGGGAGTTGCTGAAAGGCGTTGAAGCGTCGGCGAGCAGCAACGGTTGCCACGTCGTCTTTTACAACACGCGTCACAGTTGTCGCGAGGAACGGCGCGTGCTGGGCCAGTTGTCGGCGCAAAAATTCAGCGGCGCGCTGCTCTGGTCCTGCGTCGCTGCCCGGGACGAGGGTGGAAGCAGGACCTTTGACGACCTCAGCCTGCCGCCCCTGGTGTTAATGGACCGCGACTCGCCGGCGCTGGTGGGCGACGTCGTCACCAGCGACAACTATGGCGGCGCCTCGCTGGCGCTGGGTCACCTGCTGGCTCTGGGGCACCGGCGCATCGTCTGCGTGACGCATGAGATGGCCGGCCTGACGACGGTGGCCGAGCGCATCCAGGGTTACCGCGATGCCCTGCAGGCGACCTGCGCCACTGAAGGAAATGTATGGGTCATGCCCACCAGGGTCGAACTCTCGACCGAGAGAGCGCTGCAGTTGGGCAACGACCCTGCCAGCCCGCCCATGCGTTATCTGATGGAGCGCCTTGGGGAAGAGCGCCCGACGGCGGTTTTCGCCATCAACGACCTGCTGGCCCTGCTTGTCCTGCGGGCGGCGCAGGCGCTGCACATCAAGGTGCCCGACGACCTCTCCGTCGTGGGTTTCGACAACGTCGAATTCAGCGCCCTGATGGCGACGCCGCTGACGACGGTGGCGCAGGACTTCCAGACGATCGGCCGCAGTTCCTTCGAGTTGCTGCTGGAACGCATGGATGGCATCAGCGTGGCGCCGCGCACGCTGCGCATCCCGGTCGCGCTGCGTGAACGCGCCACCACTGCCAGACTCGCAGATCATCAAGATCTGATTGAACGCCCAGTCTAGATGTTGCAAGGAGGTGATTTGCCGAAAACATCGACCGAGTTGCAGAAATCCCGAATCAGATAGCAGGAGAACAGAGCCATCATGAGAATCAATCGTGCACTTTTGCTGCTGCTGACCCTTGCGCTGCTGGTCACCCTGACCGTCAGCATGGTCTCCGCGCAGATGATGGAGGTCCCGCGTGAGGACACCGTGATCTTCGACGTGGACGGCAGTAACCCGACCAACCCGAACCCCTTCAACCACAACATCTTCTTCGGCCACAGCCTCGGCGCGGCCGGTGGCAACACCGGAACCGGCCAGTCGGTCTACGAGCCGCTCTTCATCCTGAACTACGAGACCGGCGTCATCCAGCCCTGGCTGGGTGAGAGCTTCGTGGCGGATGAGAGCCAGACGGTGTGGACGCTGACGCTGCGCGACGGCGCCTACTGGCAGGACGGCGAGGCCGTGACGGCCGATGACTTCGTCTTCACGCTGCAGCTGCTGCTGGATGACGAGAGCGCCCGTCTGTATCGCGCCGGCTCCTTCCAGGACTGGGTCTCGGGCGTCGAGAAGATCGACGACCTGACGGCGCAGGTCACCCTGAACCGTCCCAACCCGCGCTTCCAGCTGGACTTCTTCTCGGTGCGCATCGGCGGCAGTTTCCAGATGGTGCCCGAGCACATCTGGAGCATGGTCGAGAACGTCTACGAGTTCTCCAACTTTGACCTCGAAAAGGGTTACCCGCTGGGCAGCGGCCCCTACAAGATGGTCAGCGCCAGCGAGAACGAATTCGTCTACGACCGCGATGACAACTGGTGGGGCGCCGCCAGCGGTACCTTCCCGCTGCCCCAGCCGCAGCGCCTGATCTGGGTGCAGACCGGCAACGACGACATCCGCTCGCTGCTGACGATCAACAACGAGCTGGACAGTGTGATGGACATCACTCTTGGCGCCTTTGAGGCCATCCAGGCCCAGAACGACAAGGTGATCGCCTGGCAGGCCGGCATGCCCTTCGCATGGCTGGATCCCTGCCCGCGCCGCATCTCCGTCAACCACGCCGTCGAGCCCTGGGGCAGCGCCGACATGCGCTGGGCGCTGAACCACGCCACCAGCCGCAACGACGTCGTTCGCATCGCCTACGAAGGCACGACCATCCCCTCGCAGAGCATGTTCGTTGAGTACGGCGGCATCATCGACCCGTACATCAACCGACTGGCCGAGCTGGGTATGACCATGAACTTCGATGCTGACGTGGCCGCCGCCCAGGCCCTTATTGAGGGCGCGGGCTACAGCCTGAACGACGCCGGCATCTACGAGAAGGACGGCCAGGAGCTGGCCATCGACATCCAGACGCATGAGGGCTTCATCGAGAAGCGCCGTATTGCCGAGAACGTCGTCGAGCAGTGGCGTGCCGCCGGCATCGCCGCCACCCAGACCAACGTGGCCGGTGGCAGCTGGAACGACAACAAGGCCCTCGGTAACTTCGAGGCGACCGGTGACTGGGACCAGTGCGGTAGCGTCAACGAGCCCTGGGCTTCCATGGATCGCGACAACGGCAAGTGGTACGCGCCGGTTGGCGAGCGCGTGGTAGGCAACAACCTCCTGAACCGCTGGCAGGGCGAGGGCAATGCCCGCTACAGTGAGCTGGTGGACCAGATCGGCGTGATGCCGCTCGGCGACCCGGCGATCCTGCCGCTCTTCGAGGAAGCCTACGAGATCTGGTACAACGAGCTGGTCTCGCTGCCGATCACCCAGGCCAAGAAGCTGATCCCCTTCAACACCACCTACTGGGAAGGCTGGCCGACGGCCGAGAACAACTTCAACCATCCGGCGACCTGGTGGCACTCCACGCACCAGATCATCCAGAATCTGCGCAAGGCCGGTTCGTAATTCGGCTGAAATGCGATAATCTGTCCGGGAGAGGGTGACCGCAAGCAGGCGGCGGCCCTTTCCCGGGCCCGGCGATCGGGGCGCAGTAGCGCCCCGATCCGCCACAGCGAAGACGCAGGCGCAGGGAGGCCAACATGGGCGGCCTGACACTCAACTACATTATTCGGCGTGTCATAATCTTTTTGCTGACGGTCTGGGTGTCCATTACGATTATTTTTCTGGTGGCGCGCCTTGCGCCGGGCGACCCGATCTCGGCGATGGTGGCCCAGGCGTCGGCCAGCATGGGCGTCGTGGAAAACCAGGACGCCATCATTGAGGGCTGGAAGGAATACTTCGGCCTTAACGATCCGATCCCCGTTCAGTACGTCAAGTTCCTGGGCAACCTGCTCACCTTCAATTTCGGGCCCTCGCTGATCGCCTTTCCGGCGCAGGTGAACGAACTGATCGCGCGGGCGCTGCCCTGGTCCATCGGCCTGGGCCTGGTGACGCTGCCGCTGATCTTCTTCATCGGCAACCTCTTCGGCGCGCTGCTGGCCTGGCGGCGCACGCCGGGCCCGCTGAAGGCCTTCATCCCCATGACGATGATCTTCACCTCGCTGCCTTCGGTGCTGGCGGGGCTGGTGTTCATCTTCGTCTTCGCCTTTCGCATGAAGCTCTTTCCCATTTCGGGGCCCTTTGGCCGCGGCATGCAACCCTCCTTCACCATCGAGTTCATCTCCAGCCTGATTCACCACGGCATTCTGCCGGTGGCCTCGCTGGTGATCGTGTCCTTCGGCTTCTGGACCCTGGGCATGCGCGGCATGATGGTGACCACGGAGGGCGAGGACTACATGACCCTGGCCGATGCCAAGGGTCTGCCGCCCTTTTACGTGCTTTATCGCTACCAGGTGCGCAACGCCATCCTGCCCCAGGTGACGGCCCTGGCGATCGCCCTGCGAACGCTGGTGGCCGGGCAGATTCTGGTGGAGGCGATTTTCTCCTACCGCGGCATCGGCACCCTGATCTACACGTCGATCCGCAACCAGGACTACAACACCATCCAGGGCACCTCCTTCGTCGTCATTCTGTTTACCGCGGTGTCGGTGCTGATCATCGACCTGATCTACCCGCTCATCGACCCGCGCATATCGCTGGAGGGCAACTGACATGGGCGCCGCCACGGGACAAACTGCATCGCTCGCCGCTCCCCGCAAGGCGGGGCGCCTGAATCGCTTCGACAACCCCTGGCTCAACATCAAGCTGGTCGTGGGCGTCATCATGGTCGGCAGCATCATTCTGATGGGCATCATCGGCCCCATGCTGCGCGACATCGACCTGGCCTACGTGGGCCGGTCGCCGCTGAACCTGCCGCCGGTTGGCTTTGAAAACATGCGCGGTGAGGAAGGCGACCCCCTGCATCCGCTGGGGACGGACAACAGCGGCCGCGACATGCTGTCGCTGATCATTGTCGGCGCGCCCAACTCCCTGCTGGTGGGGTTTGTGGCGGCCGGCTTTGGAATGCTGGGCGGCATCATCCTGGGGTTCTCCTCCGGCTTTCTGGGCGGGATGGTGGACGACGTCATCCGCCTGAGCGCGGACATCACGATCACGATTCCCAGCCTGCTGGTGCTGATCGTCATCCAGTCCCTGATTCCGGTGCAAAGCCTGCTGGTGATGGCCGTCTTGCTGTCGCTCTTCGCCTGGCCGCAACCGACGCGCCTGATTCGGGCGCAGGTGATGAGTATGCGCGAGAGCGGCTACGTCAAGATGGCGCAACTCAGCGGCGTGCCGACCAGCAGCATCATGTTTCGTGAGATGATGCCGAACCTGCTGCCTTATCTGGCGGCCAGCTTCATCGGCAACACGACCGGTTCGATTCTTGCGGCGGTCGGCCTTGAGATTCTGGGCCTGGGGCCGCAGCGACTGCCGACCCTCGGGCGCACCATCCAGAACGCGATCGACAACTCGGGCATTCTGCGCGACATGTGGTGGTGGTGGGGCCTGCCAACGATCATCCTGATCGTGATTTTCATCGGTCTGCTGCTCGTCAATCTGGGGCTCGACGAGGTCGCCAACCCGCGCCTGCGCAAGGCGACGCGGCAGTAGCGGGCGGACGGGAGACGACATGGCCGAAACAGGCGCGGAGCAGGTTCAGCGTCGCCAGCGCAAGGTGCTGGAAGTCCGTAACCTGCGCGTCCATTACGAAACGCCGACCGGCGACGTCATCGCCGTGGCCGGCATCGACTTTGACCTCTACGACGGCGAGACCCTGGGCCTGGTCGGCGAATCCGGTTCGGGCAAGTCGACGGCTGCCTACGGAATCCTCAAGCTGGTGCAGCCGCCAGGGCGCATCGTGGAAGGCGATGTGACTCTGGATGGCGACGAGCTGGTCCACATGAACGACAGCAGCTTTCGCCAGATCCGCTGGACCAAGCTGGCCCTGATCCCGCAGGGCGCGATGAATTCACTGAACCCGACGATGCGCGTTCACCGGCAGATCACGGACGCCATTGAGGCGCACGAAGGCAAGCAGGAAAAGGAAGCCTTGCGCGAGCGGGTGCTGGAGTTGTTCCGCATGGTGGGCCTGCCGCAGCGCGTCTACAACATGTTCCCGCACGAACTGAGCGGCGGCATGAAACAGCGCGTGTGCATCGCCATGGGCATCGCCCTGCATCCGACTGTGGTCATCGCCGACGAGTCCACCAGCGCGCTGGACGTGGTGGTGCAGCGCGTGGTCGCGCAAACGATGTTGCGCGTCAAGCAGGCGCTGGGCGTCTCCATGATCATGATCGGCCACGACATGGGCCTGATGGCCCAGATGGTGGACCGCATCGCCGTGATGTACGCGGGCAAGCTGGTCGAGGTGGCGCCGGTGGAGACAATCTTCGACGAGCCCATGCACCCCTATTCGCAGGTGCTGATTGAGTCCATCCCCTCGCTTAAGGAACGCAAGCCGCTAAAGATCACCGAGGGCATCACCCATGATCCGCGCAACCCGCCGCCAGGCTGCATCTTTCAGTTGCGCTGCCCCTTTGTCATGGAGCGCTGCCGCAGCGAGGCCCCGCCCCTGCGGGAACTGCTGGCGCGCCATGAGGTGGCCTGCCATCTCTACGACGACGACGGCAGCCTGATCGAGGGTGCCACCATGGAGGCGGCGTCGTGAGGAACTCAGACCCTCGCTTCAGGCAGGGGCAGCGATGCATCCGGCAGCGGAGAGGGCAACCTCGCGCTGAAGTGAAAGGGAGCTGAACCATGGCGCCGCCCGTGCTGGAAATTCGCAATGCCACCAAGGTCTACCGCACGTCCGGCGGTTTTCTGAGCCCGAAAAAGGAAGTCGTCGCGCTGCAGGACTACAGCCTGACGATCGACAAGGAGCCGGCCAGCATCACCACGATCGCCGGCGAAAGCGGCAGCGGCAAGACGACCCTGGCCAACGTCGTGCTGGGTTTCACGCCCCTGACGTCGGGCCAGATTTTCTTTCACGGCCAGGACCTGGCGACGATGAACCGGCGTCAGCTGCTGCATTACCGGCGCAACGTGCAGGCGGTCTTTCAGGACCCCTTCGGGGTGTACAACCCCTTCTACCGCATCGAACACGTCTTCCACACGGTCATTCGCCACTTCAAACTGGCGGATAGCGAAAGCCAGATGCGCGACATGATCGAGGAGGCGCTGAACGTGGTTGGCCTCCACGGCGTGGACGTGTTGCGCAAGTACCCGCACCAGTTGAGCGGCGGCCAGCGTCAGCGCATCATGATGGCGCGGGTCTACCTCATCAAACCGGAGGTGATCGTCGCCGACGAGCCCGTCTCGATGGTGGATGCCTCGCTGCGCGCGGCCATTCTGGAGGCCATGCTCGGCCTGCGCGACGAACTGGGCGTCTCCTTCCTTTACATCACGCACGATCTGAGCACCGCCTATCAGGTGGGCGATCGTATCAACATCCTCTATCAGGGCTCGGTTGCCGAGACGGGCACCACGGTGCAGGTCATCGACAAGCCGCAGCACCCCTACGTGCAGCTGCTGGTTGAATCCGTGCCGGCGCCGGACCCCGGCGAGAAGTGGGATACGGAGATTGAGTTGCCCGACGAGGAGGTCCTGCGCTCGGCGACGTCGACGGGTTGCCGTTTTTATCCGCGCTGCCCGAAGCGCATGGACCGTTGCCTGGAAGCGCTGCCACCCCTCTACGACATCGACGGCCAGGGCCATGAGGCCGCCTGCTACCTGTACGAGGACGAGGCGCAACTGGCGCCTGCCCCCTGAGGCCTCCCTTGCTTTCCTGGCGGCTGTGGCGCGCCCTGCGCTATCCCCCCGTCAGTCCCCTGCTGGGATTGCGCGTGGCGCGTCTGCCGCGGCAGTCCCTGTGGCCATCAAGCTGGCATTTTTTCCGACGAGGCCGCTGGCCGAAAGTCTTGCTGACCCTGTTGCTGCTGCTGCTGACCTGGCGCCTGGGCATTGCCGGCCTGTTTCTGGGCCTGTTCGCCGTGCCGGGTGCGGTCATTCTCGCCTTTCTGGGCCTGCCGGTGCTGCTCCCCCTGGCGAGCATCGTGCTCGGCAGTTACTGGTCGGCGGATATCAGCCGCAACATCCGGCGTGAACGCGCGGCGCGCACCTGGGACCTGATTTGCGCGGCGCCGCCTGGCACGCCCGGCGCCAGCCACGTGATCACCAGTCGCTGCCTCTTGCGCGGCGGGGCGTTTTCCTTCATTCAGCTGCTGCAGCTCATCGCGCTGGGAATTTGTCTGGGCGCGTTGTTGCTGATGGCCGCGATATTCGTCGTCATGTTGCTAAGTGCTGTGCCGCAAGAGGAACTGCTACTCGCGCTGCGCACCCTGCTGGACATTGCCGCCATCGTTGCGGCGCTGTGGCTGCACTGGCTGCAGACAGTCGTACTGGTGGCCCTGACTGGCTTGCTGCTGGCAGGCGGCGAGGGGCGCGAAACTCCCTGGTACGGGCCCCTGCTCTTTCCTGCGATTCAACTCGGCAGCTGGATGCTCTTTGTCCTGCAACTGTTCCTGCTGCAACCCCTGACGGCGCGCCTGGCGCCGGAGTCCTGGCTGGCCTGGACCCTGATGCCGCTGCTCTACCTGGCGATGTTTCTGTTGCCGCGCGAGGCGCTGGTGCTGGCCTTGTTGCGCGTCGCCGGGCAGCGCCTGCAGACCAACGAACTCTTCAGTCCTCGTTTGTGGCAAAACGCGACAGCGCAAACAGGCTGATATCCACGTCCGATTCACCCCTGCTGACCAGGTCGGCGAGGATTTTCCCGATGGCCGCGCCAAACTTGAAGCCATGGCCGCTGAAGCCGGCGCCGATGGCCACGTGCGCGTGCTCCGGGTGGCAGTCCATGATGAAGTGTTCGTCCGGCGTCATGGTGTAAAGACAGACGCGGCCGGTCTTCAGCGGGCTGTCCGCCAGCGGCACGTGACGCCGGAAAAAGGCGCGCAGCGTCTCGCAGACGGAATCATCCACAGTGCGCAGGGTGTTGTCGGGGTCGGTGGGTTCGCCATTGGTGTGAATGCTGGCCTTGAAGCCGCAGCCATCGATGTTCGGGATGCCGTAAAAGTGCAGCAGGGAATTGAGTTTGTGGCGCGAGCCGTGCTCCCTGAAGTAGGGCATGCGCCCGGGCAGAAAGGCCTCCGGGTCCTGCGTATCGAAAAAGAAGAGTTGCTCGCGCGTGGGTTGCAGGGGCAACTCGAGCCCGATGGTGCGTAGCAGCGGGCCGGACCAGCCGCCGGCGCTGATCACGAGCCGGGCCGCGCTGAAACTTTCGTCGGCAGTGCGCACCGTGACGGAGTCGCTGTGGACCTCAATGGCCGTGACGCGGGCTCCGGTCTGCAGGGTTGCGCCGTGCTGGAGCGCCATGCGGGCGGCGGCCACGACGCAGCGCGAGGCGTGGAGCGCCCCGCCATCCGGCTGGTAGAGTCCCATCATGTGTTCGTCGAGGCGGAACTGGGGGAAGCGCGCGCTCACTTCTTCCGGCGTCAGCCAGTCGTAGGACATGCCGGCCTCCTCCAGAACGTCGCGGGTGGCGATCAGGGTGTCTTCGTCGGCCGCGCCGAAATCGAGGCCGCCGACGACTCGCAGGAGTTGTTCCCCGGAGTCCTCCTCCAGTTCGCGCCAGAGGGCGTAGGCGTTGTGGGCGAGGGGGATGTAGGCAGGGTGATCGTAGGCGTAACGGATGATGCGCGAACTGCCGTAGGAACTGCCGTTCTGATGATCAAGTTCGAACTGCTCCAGCGCCAGCACACGTTGGCCGCTGCGCGCCAGGTGCCAGGCGGCAGTGCTGCCCATCACGCCCAGTCCGATGACGATTGCATCGTAGTGACTGTCCATGAGAACTCCTTGCCATACTCTGCGAAATCCGCGCCATTATAGCGAGGGCACCAGCCCGAAGCATCCCGCAGGGACGATTTACCAAATCGCCCACCCCGACAAATCGTTGTAGGGGCGATTTATCAAATCGCCCGTCCTGTGGTCCTGTCGTGCACGGGCGATATGGTGTTCCCGCGGGCGACATGATATGTCGCCCCTGCGGGATGCTTCGGGCTGATGCCCTCGCTACCCCTGCATCATCCGCCGCAGTCATGGCGCAGCCGGGGCGCACGGGTAGAATGGCGCGGGAGGAGGGACCATGGTCTATCGACAACTGTTGCAACAGGGTGACGGGCGACCGGTCGTGACCGGCGTCATCGGCACGGGGCATTACGCCACGGCGATCATTACCCAGGCACAGGCCATCCCGGCGCTGGCGGTGCCGATCGTCTGCGACGTGGACGTGGAGGCGGCCTGGCGCGCCTGCATGCTGGCCGGTTTGGCGGAGGAGGACTGCGTCATCTGCGAGAGTCCTGTGGCGGTGAAGGCGGCGCACGAACGCGGCAAACGCGTCATCGTGCCGGATGCGTCGCTCCTTCAGGCCCTGCCGCTGGACGTCGTGGTGGAATCGACCGGCGTGCCGGAGGTGGCGGCCAGGCATGCTCTGCTGGCCCTGGAGCAGGGCGCCCATCTGGCGATGGTCAGCAAGGAGCCGGACGCCCTGGTGGGACCCATGCTGCGCAAGAAATTCACAGAGGCCGGCCTGGTCTACAGCGCCGTGGATGGCGACCAGCACGGCCTGCTGATCGGCATGGTGGAGTGGGCCCGGGCGCTGGGGCTGGACGTGGTCTGCGGCGGCAAGGCGCGCGACGTCGAAATTGTCTTCGATGAGGTCGCAGGTCAATTACGCACGCGGCGCAAGTCCCTCGACCTCAGCGCCGCGCAGCAGGCGCTCTTCGCGCCCGCGCCGGCGACGGAAGCGCGCGACAAGCTGGCAAGTCGTATGGAACTGTCTTGGGACCTGTCGCGCCTGATGGGCTACGACCTGGGGGAACTGGTGATTGCGGCCAACGCCACCGGGCTGGCGCCGGACCTGGACACGCTGCACGGGCCCCTGCTGCGCGTCCCGGAGATACCGGAAGTGCTGGCGCCGCAAGAGGATGGCGGCATCCTCGGTCGGCGCGGTGTCATCGACGGCGTGACGGTGTTGCGCGGGCCCCACGAGGCCGGCATGGGCGGCGGCGTCTTCATCATCGTGGCCTGCGCGAACGACTATTCACGTTACATTTTGACGACCAAGGGGCTGATCCCCAACGCCGGGGACACGACGGCGCTCATTTTCCGGCCCCATCACTTGTGCGGCGTGGAAACGCCACTGACCGTGCTGCTGGCCGCCTTGCAGCAGATTCCGACGGGTGCGCTGGACTTCGAGCAGCGCTTCGACGTGCTGGCCGAGGCGACGGTGGACCTGGCCTGTGGCGAGACCGTGGAGGACGATCACAGCCCGAAGCTGCTGGCGCGCATGCGGCCGGCGGAGCCGATCGTGCCTGGCGCACCGCTTCCCATCCACATGGCCATGGGCAAGACCCTGTTGCGCGACGTACCGGCGGGCACGATATTGACGATGGACATGGTGCCCGAGCCGCCGGACGCCCCGCTCTGGGCGCTGCGCCGCGAACAGGACGCCTGGATGGCCGGGATTCGCTGACCTTGCGTGCGCTGTACATTCTGGGTGAAAGAGGCTACGGGCGCATTTACGGCCCGCAGGAACGCGCCGCCGTCGCCGGCCTGGTGGACGTCTACGCGGACCCGCAGACGCCTGAGTCCATCGCGGCAACGCCGGAGTTACTGGCGTCAGTCGAGGTCATGTTGTCCGGCTGGGGCGCGCCGCGCCTGGACGCCGCCTTTCTGGAGGCGGCCCCGAATCTGAAGCTGGTGCTCTACGGCGCCGGGTCACTGCGCCGCGTCGTGACCGACGCGTTCTGGGCCAGCGGCATACAAATCAGCAGCGCGGCAGAGGCCAACGCCGTCATCACTGGCGATTTTGCCTGTGCGCAAGTCCTGATGGGCTTGAAAGGGGCCTGGCGTCACGCACTGCGCCTGCGGGAGCAGGGGGTCTGGTCAATAGAGCCCGTCGCCGCCGGACTCTGTGGCTCGGTCGTCGGGCTGGTATCGCTGGGCGCGGTGGCGCAGCGGGTCGCCAGCCTGCTGCGTCGCCATGATCTGGAGGTCATCGCCTGGGACCCCTACGTCGACCCGGCTGTGGCCGGTGGCCTGGGCGTGACGTTGGTGGAATCGCTGGACGAGGTCTTTCGCCAGGCGGACGTGGTCTCGCTGCATACGCCGCTGCTGGACGAAACGCGAGGGCTGATCGGCAGCGTGCAGTTGCGGGCGATGAAGCCCGGTGCGGTCTTCATCAACACGGCGCGCGGCGCCCTTGTGCGTGAGGATGAGCTCGTGCAGGTGTTGCGCGAACGGCCGGACCTGTTCGCACTGCTGGACGTAACCTCACCGGAGCCGCCGCCGCCGGAGTCGCCCTTGTACGCGCTGCCCAACGCCGTGCTGACGCCCCACATCGCCGGCGCGCAGGGTGTGGAGTGCCGGCGCCTCGGTCGCAGCATGGTCGACGAACTGCGCCGCTTTCTGCGCGGCGAGCCCCTGCAACACGCCCTCACGCGCGCCAGTTACGCGCGTATGGCCTGAGGCGCGATGATGTTGCACGCCGGGCTGGTCTCAATCACCTTTCGGCAACTGGAGCCGGTGCGCATTGTAGCTTTGGCGCAAGAGGCCCGGCTGACGAGCATTGAGTGGGGCGGGGACCTGCACGCGCCGCCAGGCGACGAGCGGCGCGCGCGTCAGCTGGCGGCGATGACCCGCGACGCCGGTCTGCAAGTGAGCGCCTACGGATCGTACTATCGCCTGCGCGACGAGGCGCAGGAAGAAGCATCCTTTGAGGCAGTGCTGGCAACCGCGCTGGCGCTGGGCGCGCCGGTCATCCGCGTCTGGGCCGGCGCCGCCGGGCCGGATGCGACGTCGCCGAAGGAGCGTGGGCGCATTATGGAACGGGCGCGGCGCGTCTGCGCCCTGGCGAATGCCGGGCAAGTCCGGGTGGACTTCGAGTTTCATCGCAACACGCTGACGGAGACCAGCGCGATGGCCGCATTGCTGCTGCGGGGGGTGGACGCCGCGGGCGTCTACTGGCAACCCCGCAACGGCTGGCTGCCGCAGGAGAATCTGCTGGCGCTGGAAGCCGTGTCGCCCTGGCTGGGCAACGTGCATTGCTTTCACTGGTGGCCCACGTCGCGGGACCGCCTGTCGCTGCGGGAGGGCGAGGCGGACTGGCGACTTTATCTGGACCGGCTGGCGGCGCTGCCAGGCGAGCGACAGGTCTCGCTGGAGTTCGTGCGTGACAACTCGCCGGAGCAATTCCTGCGTGACGCGGCCACGCTGCGCGCCTGGCTGACGCGCTACGCATGAGCGACTGGAGCCAGGACTTCGTCGCGTCTCTGGCGCGAACCGCGACCGGAGCGGAGCTGTTCAACCAGTACGCTGATACGTCGGCGAGCAACGCATTGCGGCGGGCGAACCTGCGGCGCTATCTGCGCGACATGCAGGCGCGCCGGCCGGAGGCCCTGCTGCTTTTTGAAGCGCCGGGCTACCGTGGCTGCCGCCTGACCGGCATCCCGGTGACCAGCCGGCGCGTGCTGCTGGAGGGCGTGCCGGGCCTGGGGCTGTTCGGTCGGGAACGCGGCTATGCAGACGTGCCGGAGCCGGGCTTCGAGCGGATTCAGGGCGAACAGAGCGCGACGATCCTCTGGCGCGCGCTGGCCGACCTGGGCGTCGCGCCGCTGATCTGGAACAGCGTGCCTTTTCACCCCCACATGGCGGGGCGGATGTTGAGCAACCGCCCGCCGCGCGCCGCCGAACTGGCGCAGGGCCGCGACGTTCTGCGCGAGGTGCTGGCGCGCTTCAGGCCGCGTACGCTGGTGGCCGTGGGTCGCTCGGCGCAGGGCAGTCTGACGGCCCTGGGGAAGGAGCATCACGCGCTGCGGCATCCGGCGCACGGCGGCAGCGGCGAATTCGTCGCCGGCCTGCGGACGCTTTGTGAGGAACAAGGGCTGGTCAGGTAAGTGGCCGGGCCATCTGGTGTTGTGATACACTGAAGCCATACGAGGCAGGCGCCCGCGCGATGGTTTCGCGCCCGGCGCAGAAGGGAACTCCCCATGAGCACAACAGAAGAACGCCTGGCCCGGCTGGAAGAGGGCTACGCTCATGTCGCAACCAGGGCCGACCTGGAGAGCGTACGCGGCGAATTGAAAGCGGATATCGTCGCCGTGCGAGGTGAACTGAAAGAAACAAGAGGCGAACTTAAGGAAGAAATCGAGATTCTGCGCGGCGAAGTCAGGGCACTGGCCGGGTCCTTCAAGGTCTGGATCATCATCGCCGCCATTGTTCAGGGGAGCTTTAGCGCGCTGGTGGCGCTGACGACGTGAGCGCGAACTGACGCAACGAATTTCACAGTTCCGGCAATAGACGTGTTACTCTAAGGTCAAACAAGGCTGGTGTCTGCGCGTAGCTTACGCGTCCGGCGCAGAAAGGAACTCCCCATGAGCACAACAGAAGAACGCCTGGCGAGGTTGGAAGAAGGTTATACGCATCTGGCGACGAAGGCTGACCTGGAAAGCGTCCGGGGTGAATTGATTGATACACGCGGCGAACTGAAAGCGGACATTGAGATCTTGCGCGGCGAAGTCAGGGCGCTGGCCGGGTCCTTCAAGGTGTGGATCATCATCGCTGCCATCGTTCAGGCGGGCATCGGCGCGCTGGTGTCGCTGTCGCTGCGCTCCCCCGCATAAAGGGCAAGAGCCCGGATTCAACAACATACAGTTGAACAGGAAGGGCCGGGACTTTTCCCGCCCTGTGCTTTTCGCGTAGTGGAAGCGGGACTGTGGGCGCCTAGCCCTTGACGCCGGTGAGGGCGATGCCCTCGATGATGTAGCGCTGGAAGATGACGACGATCGTCAGCAGGGGCAGCAGCGAGAGCGTGGCGCCGGTCATGACGAGGTGCCAGTCCGAGGTGAACTCGCTGGAGAAAAACTGCAGGCCGACCGGCAGGGTGAACATGTCCAGCGCGGAGGTGACGATCAGCGGCCAGATGAAGGCGTTCCAGTTGCCGAGGAAGTTGAAGATGCACAGGGCGCCGACGGCGGCCATGCTGAGCGGCAGGGCGATGCGCCAGTAGAGGCCGAACTCGCTCACGCCGTCGATGCGGCCGGCGTCGAGCAACTCGTCGGGCACGCCCTGCATGAACTGGCGCATGAGGAAGATGCCGGCGGCGGTGATGACGCCGGGGAAGGCGATGCCCCAGTAGGTGTCGACCCAGGTGGTGCCGATCGGTGGGTTCACCGACATGATGTACCAGGGGATGATGAGCATCTCGGTCGGCACCATCAGCGAGCCGAGAAAGGCGATGAAAATCACCCGCTTGCCAGGGAACTGGTACTTGGCGAAAGCGAAGCCGGCGATCGAATCGAAGAAGGCCACGCTGACGGTGCTCAGGATGGCGACGATGAAGGAGTTGACGTACCAGCGCGGCAGGGCGGTCTCGGTCAGGACGAAAGTGTAGTTTTCCAGCGTCGGGCTGTTCGGCAGGAAGTTCGGGAAGAGGATTTCCTCGGAGGTCTTGAATGACGTCGCGATCATCCACAGGAAGGGCACGACCATGGTGATGGCCAGCAGGATGAGCAGGGCGTAGACCAGGACGCGCAGGGCCAGGTCGCCGCTGCCGCGAAGGGGACTGGCCCGCTGCAGTGGCAGGGCGGGTCGCGCGCGTTCGACGCTGCTCATCGTTTCATCTCCGTCAATTGGTGCGGCGCGTGGTGACGCGCAGCTGGAAGATGGTGACGAGCAGGATGATGCAGAAGAGTACGACCGTCAGCGCGGCGGCGTAGCCCATGTTGAGGCGCTGGAAGGCCTCGCGGTAGACGCGCAGCACGACGGTGGTGGTGGAGTTGAGCGGGCCGCCGTCGCCCTGGTCGGTCATGGCCAGCACCGGCGCGAACATGCGCAGGAAGGAGATCGACTGCAGCACGACGAGGTAGACGATGCTGGGGTTGAGCAGGGGCAGGGTGATGTTGCGGAAGGTCTGCCAGCGGGTGGCGCCATCGACGCGGGCGGCCTCGTAGTAAACGCGCGGGATGTGCTTGAGGCCGGCGAGGAAGATGACGACGGCGAAGCCCAGGCCCTGCCAGATGACGACGGCGAGGATGGAGGCCAGGGCCTGGTTCGGGTGATTGAGGAAGCGTTGCTGCGGCAGTTCGAAGGCCTTGAGCAAAATGTTGAAGAGTCCGAACTGGGGCTGGTAGAGCCAGCGGAAGACCCAGGAAATAGCGATCGTGGAAGTGACGAAGGGCAAAAAGAAGGCCAGGCGGAAAAGCGTGGCGAATGAACGTATTTCGTTGAGCATCAGGGCGATCAACAGGGCGATCAGCAACTGCAGCGGCATGCCCAGCACGATGTAGCCCGCGGTGTTGACAAAGGACGCGCGCGTGACCGAGCGCGGCTTGTTCAGTTCATTCAGCAGGGTCTCGTAGTTTTCGAGGCCGACGTAGGGCTGGTCGATGGCCAGGGGGTTGTATTCGAAGAGGCTCATCGCGAAGGCGAAGAAGGCCGGATAGATGCGGATGACGGCGAAGAAGACGATGGGGATGGCGAGGAAGATATAGGCCCAGAGCATCTTGCGCCGCGCCACCGTCAAATGAAACAAGGGCCAGGTCTCCTGCCGGGTTTGTGGGCCTCAGGCAGCCCGACCGCGAAGGTCAGACTGCCTGAAGCATTTGGAGTTGCGATCAGCCGCGTCCGGCCCAGAAGTCGTCGAGCAGGGCCTGCTCCAACGCGGCCGCTTCGTCCAGCGCCTCGCAGGCGTCGACGCCGCCGAGACGGATGAGGTCGAAGGCGTCGATCAGGTGCTGACGCTGCTGCGGTTCATCGATGAAGAAGGTCGCGTGGGCGTACTCCAGCCCGGCGGTGAAGGGGCCAAGGCGTGGATCGGCCAGCAATTCGGGATCCCCAATCGATTCGAGCTGGGCAGGCAACTCGCCGACCATGTCCACCCACAGGGCGCCGGCCTCGGCGTCAGGGTTGTTGCTCGCGATGCTGCCGAGGCGGAAGGAACCGTCGATGTGCAGGGCGGCCGTGCCGGTGATGAAGGAATCGGTCGCGCCGTTGAAGAGATCGTTGCTGCCGGTCTTGTGCTCGGTCTCGAAGCTGGCCAGCCAGGCGAAGGCCTCGCAACCCTCGGGGCTGTTGAAGAGCACCTCAGTGGTGTCATCGTTATAAGGCACGGCTCCGAATTGCCGCGAAAGCACCTCGCGGAACCAGTGATGCGCCTGGCCGGAAAGCTGCGGCGCGTAGCCCTGCTGCGTGATGTTCATGATCTCGGCGTCGCCGTCGTAGGTGGTGGTGGCGATGGCGATCTCCATGAATTCATCCAGCGTGGTGGGCGGCGCCTCGGGGTCCAGACCGGCGGCCTCGAAGATGTCCTTGTTCCAGAAGAGGGCCAGCGAGCGCACTGCGGTCGGGACGGCCCAGAAGGAACCTTCAAACTTTGAATTGGCGACCATCGGCGAGAAGTGACTCTCGATCCATTCCTCGGGGAAGTCCTCGGCCGGCAGCGGCACCAGATAACCGGCGTCGACGAAGGACGGGATCCAGCCGTAGAAGAGCGTCACGACGTCCGGGCCGACGCCGGCGGGCGCCGACGCCGGCGGGCGCCGACGCGGCCAGTTCGTCGGGGAAGTTGGCGTAGGGGATGTCGCTGTTGTGGAGGACGCGCACGTCGGGGTTGGCCTCGTGGAACTGCTCGATGAGCGCGTTCATGGCGTCCACGCGGGGCGCAAAATTGTATTGCCAGTACTCGATCTCGACGACGTGCCCGTCGGCGAGCGCGGCGCCGGAAAGCGCCAGCAGGATGCCGAAAAGCAATAGCAAACGGACCTTGTTCATGTTTAGTCTCCTGTTCTCTGTGCAAAAGAGACACTTTGTCTCCCGCAAGTCTAGCGTCCGGAGGGGACCAGGGCAAAAAGACGGCGCTGCATGTCAGGGGCCCTCATGTGCCGGGTCCTCACCCCAAACGCCTTGCCCGTCCAGGGGGCCGGGGGGTGAGGGCGACCTTTACAGTTTGAACAACCTCGCCGAATTCTCGCTGAAGATGGCGCGCAACTGGTCGTCGGTGAGGCCCAGTTCGCGGCAGTCGCGGATCTGGTCCTGCAGGTACCGGATGGCGAAGCCGCGCGGGAAGTAACTGGAATCGCTGCCGAAAATGATCCGTTCGGCGCCGATGGTCTCGACGTACTTGCGGAAAAGCTTCTTGGTGTTCCACTCGCCATCGACCCAGCGCACCCACTGGTTGGAGCCGGAGGTATCGATGCAGACGTTGCCACAGCCCCAGCAGAGTTGCAGGGTCTCGCGGATCCAGGCGCAGCCGAAGTGGGGCACCACGAAGGTGACCTCGGGAAAGTCGCGCGCCACGGTGTAAAGCTTGAGTGGGTTGATGTTCTCGTGCCAGGGGACGCCGCCGCCGCTGCCGAGGATGCCGAAGTGCACCAGCACCGGGATGTCCAGTTCGCCGCACATTTCCCAGACGGGGTAGCCGGCCTCGTCCTCAATGGGGCGGTCAAGCGCCGGCGCCAGCAGCTTGTAGCCGCGCAGGCCCAGTTCCTCGACGCCGCGCTTCACTTCCTGCGCCGCGTTCTCGCCGAAGAGGTAGTTGTGGGCGAAGCCGACGAACTTGTCCGGGTGGCGCGCCACGATGCCGGCGAGGTGGTCATTGCCGCCGCCGGTGACGAAGCCGACGGCGCGCAGGCCGTAGCGCTCCAGTTCGGCGGCCCAGCGGTCGGCCTGGGTCTCGTCGTCCGGTGGGTCGCTTTCCGGCGGATCGAAGCCCCAAGTCAGACGCCAGTGCCGATTGTAGTCCATGGCGTGCTGGCGGGCGATCTTCGCCCGGCGTTCGCCACGGCGCTCAATGTATTCGCTGCGCCGGTCGGGTCCCGGTCCCCCCGGGCCGCCAAACATGGGCTTGCGCGTGGGAAAATGGACGTGAAAGTCGATGATTTCCAGGCCGAGGTACATGGGGCATCCTGTCGTAGGTCCAGTCGCGTCGCGCAAGTATAGCATCCCGCCGGGACGGCGCGCGGCTTGCAGGGCCGGCGGCGATGCAGGATAGTCTGTCCTGCTGACCAGACTCATGAATGAGAGACGGGTGGACATGAAAAGTAAACGACTGGGTGTAATCGGGCTGGGGGACATGGGCCTGGCGATGGCGCGTTGCCTGCTGACGGCGGGCTATCCGGTGACGGGTTACGATCTGCGGCCGGAACGGGCGACGCTGCTGGAAGCGGAAGGCAGTATCGGCGCGGCGAGCCCGAAAGCGGTCGGACAGGCGGCGGACACAGTGATCGTGATGGTCTTCAACGGCCAACAGGTGCTGGACTCGCTGCAGGGCGACGACGGCCTGGCCGCCGGCATGGCGCCGGGCGGGACGGTCATCATCACCTCGACCATCGAGCCGCGCGAGGTGCGGGCGGCAGCGGCCCTGCTGGCGCAGAAGGACCTGCGCGCCATGGACTGCTCGGTCAGTGGCGGACGCACGACAGCGCCGATCGGCCAACTGGCGCTGATGGTTGGCGCGGCCAGTGAGGACCTCGAGGCGCAGCGCGACGTGCTGGAAACCCTGGCGCACACGGTGCAGCACGTCGGCGAGGAGCCGGGTATGGGCCAGACGGCCAAGGCGGCGTTGCAGGCCTTCATGTACACCAGTTCCATCGCCATGCTGGAGGCTCTGGCCCTTGGCGCCAGCGCCGGCATCCCCGGCGACGTCCTGCACGACGTCTTCCGCCGCAGCGCCATCCAGTCCGGCGAGACCGGTTTCTTCCGCAAGCTCGTCGACGTCGTCTTTGCGCGCGACTTCATCGATACGGGCAGCCAGATCAGCGTGACGGCCAAGGACGTCGGCATCAGCGTGGCCATGGGGCACGAGTGCGGCGCGCCGCTCTTCACCACTGCGGCGGCCTACGAAATGATCAAGGCGGGCTTCGCGCGTTACCCGGACGAGGACAAGCAAAGCGTGATCAAGATGCTGGAGGCTGTCACCGGCGTGCCGGTGGAGCGGCAGACGCCGATGCCGGATTTTGGTTAGCTTGTCTTTCCTGGGATCTCTGGCTCTTGGCACGCCATTGACTTATTGAAGGAGACCTGCGTTTCCTGATCATTAGAGACGATCTTTCTCCCCCTCTCCCTGAGGGAAGGGCTCCCGTGACTGAGCGGGACAGGGGTCGGGGGGTGAGGGTACAATTGGAGAGTACTCCTCACCGAATAATCCCCGTTTCAAATCGAGCACAAGTATCTTGCCTGATAGTGGCTGTGAAGAAACGGGTGACATGAAGAAAAAACGCGCAGGACTCATCGGCCTTGGCGAGATGGGGATGGGCATAGCGCGCAACTTGCTGGCGGCCGGCTTCCCGCTGACGGGGCTGGACCTGCGCGAGGAACGCAGGGCCATGCTGAAACAGGCCGGAGGCGCCGTCGCTTACTGTTCGGCGGGCGTCGGGCGCGCCTCGGACGTCGTGGTGCTGATGCCCTTCGATGCTGACCAACTGCTGGATTTGTTGCAGGGCGCCGACGGCTTGCTGGCAGGGATGCAGCCGGGCGGGACGGTCATCGTCTGCGCGACGGTGGGCGTCAGCGCGATGCGGACGGCCGCTGAAATGCTGGAGTCGAAGGGCCTGCGCTGGCTGGATTGCCCGGTTAGCGGCGGGCGACGCGTCGCCGAAGCCGGCGCGCTGGGGATTTACGCAGCCGGGCCCGCGACGGATGTCGAAGCGCAGCGGGACGTACTGGCCGCGATCGGCGAGCACGTTTTGCACGTTGGTGAAGAGTCAGGCCAGGGCCAGGCGCTGAAGCTGGCCTCGCTGCTCTACTACGCGGTCAACAGCGTGGGCCTGATGGAGGCGCTGTCCCTGGCCAGGCGCGCCCATGTTCCCGACCCGGCGCTGCACGAAGTCTTCGGCAGCGGAGACGAAGATGATGAGACGGCCCACTTTCGCGAACTGGCGGACCACGCGCTGGTGCGCCGCTTCAGCGGCACGGACAACCAGGTCCGCTACACGGCCAAGGACCTCGAACTCTGTCTGCAACTGGGGCAGGAGACCGGCGCGGCGCTCAGGGTCGCCGACGCCGCTTTCGAACTGGTGAAAGCCGCCGCGGAACGCTTCCCCGAAGATGACAAACAGAGCGTGTTGGTGGTGCTGGAGGACCTGTCGGGCGACTGAATCGCTGACCGGTCGCAGCCCTCACTCCAAACCCTGTACGCACCCGAACATTGCCCCCGCAATTCCTTGCGCCAGGCAGCCGGATGCAGGATAGTTCGCGCGGGTATCTTTCTCCTTTATTTCTTTGCAAATGGACAATGACACATGGCGACGAAACGGGTGGGCTTTATCGGTCTGGGTGACATGGGCATGGGCATGGCGCGCAACCTGCTGGCGGCCGGCTTTCCGGTGACGGGGCTGGACCTGCGCGCGGAACGCATGGCCATGCTTGAGGAGGCTGGCGGTGCGGGCGCTGTCAGCGCCGCGGAAGTCGGGCGCGCCTCGGACACGGTCTTCATCATGGTGATGAACGGGCAGCAGGTGAAAGACCTGCTGCAGGGCGAGGATGGCCTGCTGGCCGGCATGGCGCCGGGCGGGGCGATCATCGTCACCGCGACCATCGAACCACGTGAAATGCGCGAGGCGGCGGCGCTGCTGGAGGGCAGCGGCCTGGGACTGATCGACAGCCCGGTCAGTGGCGGCCGCTCCGGCGCGGACGGCGGGACGCTGACCCTGATGGCCGCCGGCGCCGGCGCCGTGTTCGCGGCGCAACGGGACGTGCTGGCGGCGGTGGGCGAGAAGATTTTCCACGTCGGTGAAGAGCCGGGCATGGGACAGACGGTCAAGGCGGCCCTGCAGTCCTTCATCGGGCTCACCTTTGTTGCCATCTTCGAGTCGCTGGCCCTGGGCGCCAGCGCGGACGTCCCGGGCCAGGTCCTCTACGACGTCATCAGCAACACCGCCGCGGGCAACTCTCCCTTCTATCGGGAAAACGCAGAGCTGGTGCTGGAGCGCCGCTTCGTCGATACCGGCAGCCAGATCGGGACAATGACCAAGGACCTTGGCATCACCATGGCGCTGGGGCGCGAGACCGGCGCGCCACTCTTCGCCACCGCTGCGGCCTGGGAGCTGTTCAAGGCCGGCATCAAACGCTTCCCGGATGAGGGCAACACAAGTGTGGTCAAGATTCTCGAGTCGATTTCCGGCGTGGAGGTGCAGCGATGAAGCTCGGGGTGATTACGGACGGCATCAGCCGCAATCCGGAACATGCCTTCGCGGTGATGAACGAGTTCGGCCTGGAATATGCTGAGTTGCAGTACGTTGACGATCTTGAGGTCGGCGACCTCGACGACGCGCAGACGGGACGTTTGCAGGATCTGCTGCAGGCGCACGGGCTGAAAGTCCCCTGTATCTCGCGCCACATTTTCGCCGGCCTGGTGACGGGCGACCTGGAGCGCGACTCGGCGGTGTACCGGCAGCAGCTGGATGCGCTGCGGCGCTGTATCGACTTCGCAAGGGCGCTGGACTGCCCGCTGGTGCGCGTGATGAGCTTCCGCAAGGAGATGATTCTCTTTGGCGCCAACGGCGCGGACCAGTGGATCATCACCGCCGGCGCCTGGGACAAACTGCTGCATCTGATGACGCCGGCCGTTGAAATCGCTGAAGAGATGGACGCCAGCCTGGTGGTCGAAAACGGCAACAACGCCATGATCACCTCCGCCTGGCTGGCGCGCAAACTGATCGGCGAACTGGGCACGACGCGTCTGAAGCTGCTGTGGGACCCCGGCAACGGGCTCTACTGCAACGAGCCCGCCTGGCCCGACGCCTACGAGGCGCTGCAGGGGCCCGACGGTAGCCTGCTGGGCCATCTGCACATCAAGGACGTGATCGTCAACATCGCCCACGCCCGCGCGGACTTCGTGCCCTTCGGCCACGGCGACATCGGGCCGCGCCTGCCGACGATCGCCGCGGCCCTGCGCCGCGACGGCTACGAGGGCGTCGTGTCGCTGGAGAGCGTCTACCGTCCCCCTGGCGGGACCTTCGAGGACGGCTTCCGCGCCTCGGTGGGGCGCTTCAGGGAGTGGTACGGGTAGGATAGTGGGAGCGTCAGCATCATTCGCCGTAGGGGCGACATATCATGTCGCCCGCGCACGCACCACATCACCCCTGCGCGACAGGACGGGCGATTTGATAAATCGTCCCTGCGGGATGCTTCGGGACGGGGCCCTCGCTACCCCTGCTGTAGAGATGCAAATAACGCTGGATGACGCTCACCGCACCGGGTTCCTGTATCCGGTAATCCAGACACTCCCTACCCGCTCTGCCCCTTGACGCTCCAGACCGAGCCCGTGGTGTAGGTGTTGCGCTCGGAGCAGAGGAACTCAATCACCTCGGCGACCTCCTCGGCGTCGGAATAGCGGCCGATGGCGGTCGGCGGGTTGTCCAGAAATTCCTGTGAGAAGCGCGGCACGACCATTTCGGTCAGCGCGCGGCCCGGCTCTACGCCGTTGACGAAGACGTTCTGCCGCGGCCAGGCGTTTCCCAGGGCCCGCACCATCGACCAGACGGCGCCCTTGGAGCAGGAATAGGGCACGACGTGGGTGCCACCCATGCGCGCGCCCGACGTGATGGTCACGCAGCGGCCCCAGCCGCGCTCCAGCATGTGCGGCACGGCGGCCTGATGGGCGTAAAAGACGCCGTACACGTTGATGCGCATGACCCGGTCGAAACCGGCCGCCGTCTGTTCCATGAAGGGCACTTCCGCGCCCAGCACGCCGGCGCAACAGACGAGAATGTCAAGGCGGCCCAGCTGTGCGACGCTCTGCGCCACGGCCTCGTGTACGGCGGCCTCGTCGGTCACGTCGACGCGCAGATAGAAGGCGCGCTGACCCAGGGCCTCGATAGCGGCGACGGTCTCCCTGCCCTCGTCGTCCAGAAGGTCCAGCAGGGCGACGTCGCGTCCCTCACGGGCGATGCGCAGGGCCGTGGCGCGGCCAATGCCGCGCGCGCCGCCGGTGACCAGGGCGACGCGGCGTTCGACGGGCGCGGCGAAACGCAGGTCGCTCATGTCGGCGCTTCCTCGTGGGCGTCAAGCAGGGGCAGTTCCAGTTCGGCGGCGATGCCGTGGAAGAAGGCGCTGACTTCGGGCAGGTCTTCGGTCTGCGCGCCCTCAATGATGACGGGGTAGTCCGGCGACAACTCGTGCATGCGGCGGCAGAGCGTGCGGAAATCGACCAGACCGCGGCCGGCGCAGCCGTCGCTGACGTGAATCACCAGGCGCGGTTCGACGAAAACGTCCTTGGCGTGACAACTGACGATGTAGTCGCCCAGCAGGTCAAAGTGGTGGTTGAGGGCGCTGGTGCTGTCCCAGGCCGTGCGCAGGTTGAGCCAGTTGGCCGAGTCGTAGTCGATGCGCACCCAGGGCGAGTCGACGGCGTTGATCACGTCGAGGGCCACTTCCGGCGACTCGAGGGTGACGGTCTGGTGGCACTCGACGCTGAGATAGACGCCGGCGTCTTCGGCGGCGGGCGCGGCCTCGCGCAGGCTGCGGATCAGCTGGCGGCGGGCGAGGGGCGTCCAGTTGTCGGGGTGTGGCGCCCAGGGGCCATGGGGACTCATGGAGCCGGGGCCGGTGTCGATGCCGCGCGCGCCGAGCCAGCCCGCGAAACGCAGGGCGGCCTGCAGCGTGCGCACGCCCTCGCGCCGCTGCTGCTCGTCGCCGGTGATGAGGTTCTGCCAGTAGCCGGTGCCCTGAAAGAGGCGCAGGTTCTCGTCGGCCAGCAGGTCACGGAATCGTTGCGCCTCCGCCCGCGTGGTCGTGTGCGGGTCGTTCTGACGGGTGCGTATGAATATGCCGCTGAAGCCGAGATCGCGCACGCGGCGGCAGAGCTCCGGCGTGAAGTCGTTGATGTTTTCCGGCAGGAAGGCGCTGCACATTCCCAGTCGCATGTCGGCCCCTTTCTTGACAGCTGCGACCCGGGAGTCTTGCGCCTGGCACGAATTGGCGCAAGTTCCAGGGTTTGGAATCCAGTTCAGGAGTTTTGCGTCTGTTTCAAAGTCAGGTTATGCTTTTGGGAGCCAATAGTTGCAAGCACACACATATGTGCTGCTCAAATCCCTCCGCCCGACATTCCTCACCTGCCCTGCAAGGGAAAGGCAAGCACATATGGATACTGGCAGCATGACCCGGCAATCACTCCCGACATTTTCAGAGTTGCAGACACTCTCGTTCCCGGTGTCTGCCTTGCCAACTGCAAATGTTGCCTCAGTGCCGCAGAGAAGTCCCTTACGTTATCCGGGCGGTAAGACCTGGCTCGTACCCCACATTCGCAGATGGTTGGTTGGCTCCGGCACGCAAATGCTGATTGAGCCATTTGCAGGAGGGGGCATTGTTTCGCTTACCGCAGTAATGGAAGATTTGGTTGATCAGGCAGTGATGATCGAAATTGACCAGGATGTTGCCGCCTTCTGGAAAGCAGCCTTGAACTACAAGGAATCCCTGGCCGACATGGTTCTGAATTTCGCGCTCACTCGCGACGCAGTAAACAGGCTGGAGAGCGAGTCTCCACAGAACGTAGCAGAACATGGATTTCGGACCTTGGTCCTCAACCGGACAAGAAACTCGGGCATTCTGGCACGTGGTGCGTCGCTGATCAGGCATGGTGAAAACGGTAAAGGGATAGCGTCCCGCTGGTACCCCGAGACGCTTGCCAACCGCTTGCGCAAAATCGCAAGTGTCTCTGATCGGATCACCTTTTACGAAGAAGACGGGATGACTCTGCTTGAACCGATGCTCCAGAAATGGGGCAGTAAAGCTGCAGTCTTTGTTGACCCCCCATACACTGCCGGTGGAAAACGGGCTGGCGTTCGTCTTTACTCGCACAACCACATCGACCACAGTCATCTCTTCGAAGTCCTTAAGCGAACTGACGCCAATTTCCTGATGACCTACGACAGTGCGCCCGAAATCGTTGAACTGATACAGCACCATAGATTTAATGCAGTGATTGTGATGATGAAAAACTCTCATCACAACAGAATGAAAGAACTGGTCATCACACGCGATCAGCTATTTGCATGAGTCGGTACGAGATCGCCGAGTGGTACGGTGAGCCGTTTCTGGCGTTGGCATTGGGAGACGCTATCACTTGAAGCATCAACAGATAAACTGCTTGCAGCCAGAACTGTCAATCGAACAGAATTTGAGAACACTTTACGGGCAAAACTTCAGTCGTATCGCTGGGCATTTACATGAAGTACGAAAAAGCTTCGCAAGGTGACCGCTTTCTTCAGGACGCTCAATTGCTAATCTGAAAAGGAAATCTACATGAAGGTCTTGCTGGATACGGACATTGGCTCGGACATCGACGACGCGGCCTGCCTGGCCTACCTGCTGGCGCAGCCGGACTGCGAGTTGCTGGGGATCACGACGGTCACCGGCGAGGGCCGGCGCCGGGGCATGCTGGCCAGCGCGCTCTGCCGCGAGGCGGGCGTGGACGTCCCGATTTACATCGGCGCGGAGCAGCCCTTCCTGGTCGAGCAACGTCAACCCATGTCGCCGCAGGCCGACGCGCTGGGCGACTGGTCGCACGCGACGGACTTCCCGCGTGGCGAGGTCATTGAGTTCATGCGGCAGACGATTCGCGCGCATCCGGGCGAGGTGTGGCTCCTGCCCATCGGCCCGCTGACCAACGTCGCGCTGCTTTTCGCCACAGACCCTGAAATCCCGTCACTGCTGGGCGGGCTGATGCTGATGGGCGGTTCCTACTGGAGCGGCGTGCGCGACCACGAGGAGTGGAACGCCATTCTCGACCCCCATGCGACGGCCATGGTGTACCGTGCGCCGGTGCAGCCCCATCGCTCCGTCGGGCTGGACGTGACGACGCAGGTGCGCCTGTCGCCGGACGAGGTGCGGCAGCGTTTCAGCAAAGGCCTGCTGCGGCCGGTGATGGACTTTGCGGAAGTGTGGTTTACGGAACGCGCGGTGATGACGCTGCACGATCCCCTGGCGGCGGCTTGTCTGTTTGACGAGGCGATCTGCGGCTTCACGCGCGGCCAGGTGTCGGTCGATCTGGACGAGTCGCCGGGCAAGACCGGCTGGCGGGAAAGTGCCGAGGGCCCGCACGAAGTGGCGACCTCAGTGGACGTCGAGCGCTTCTTCGAGCACTACTTCGGGACGCTGGGGGTGTAGGCCGGACTCGGTTGTCAACTCTGCAAGTGATAACCTGAAGGAAGAAGCGTAGCGTAATCGATATCCTGTTTGCGTTGGTCCCACTTTGCTATGCAGATTGACCGAGGCACCTGACCATCTGTCCAGTCGTACTCCAGAATCTCGGTTCGTCCATAAGTACGCAGCAAGGAAGACATTTCGCCACTTACATCTCTTGGTGAAAGAATGCAGGCAAAGACTGGATTGGCAACGCGGCTGTAGCCAAGCAACTGAGATACATCGCGTAATGAAATTTGATTCACCTTGCACTCAACAAAGGCAAACTCGACCGTTTCTTCTGTTGAGATCAGGCTTGTGATGTCAACTCGAATGTCATAACTTGCCCAGTCGGGTTTGTTAATGGGAACAATCTTTTCACTTTGAAGCACGCTGCTTGTACGGCTTCTTGAAGAATCCAAGGTTTTGACCGAATGCTTGATATATCTTTCCCTGATGAACCGATCCAGCCACTTAACAATGTCAGGGTACATTTCAGTTTCCCGAGAGTAAGCCATTTAGTTTTCATCAACTTCGACGGAGGCAAACAACGGACCCGACTCAGGTTCGACCAAGCAATCTGCTGCCTTGCAAATCTGCCAATAGGCATCAAAATGCTTCCGAACGTTTTCTGGCAGTTTTAAGGATTTTTCTTCTGCGTGCGTTTCCTTTTGGCCCCTAAGTCTTCTTCTTCCGGGACAAGGTAGATACAGGCTAGGACGCTGAGGTCGTTCATCGTCCTGCTCCGTGAGAATATCTAGTACTTGCTGCTTGTGGGTAAAGATTGACCCTACACGTTGGAATGGTGAGACGAAAACGTTGATCATGTGCTCTCGAAATTCCCGTCCCAAGCTTGGATGGCCCCAAATTATGCTTTGCACTGGAATATCAAGATGTTGTTGCATTAGTGAGCAGATTTGAATTGGTAAAGTCCAATTTTCATTGAGAACATCCAATCTTACTCGATTGAACTCTCCGAAATGGTTGTTAGATCGCCTGATGTTGGCGGCTACGTCGGCAAATCCGCGAACAAACTCAAGGCGAACATCGGAAGTGACTGCCTCATGAAACAGGACTTTCGGCACTGACATCTGTCTAAAGTCTGTCTTTTGTTCCAGATGCATCAGGATATTCCGCCATGCCATCGTTCGCCGAGTCAAAGTAAGAACCATCGAATTGTTGTTGTCTGTGGAGTTGACTTTGACGTCACAGTCCATCAGTTCAATCAGGCGTTCTCTAATTTGTCCCATTCCCAATTGGATGCTGGTCTTGATGTCAAATTGCTGAATCTGGTCTTCTAAATCCTTGGCTTCGATTTGCAAATTACCCATCGGGAAACTTATGATGATTTTGTACAAGGACGGATTCTGAATGATTTGACCGCGTGCGACTATGAGACCTAGGAGATAAGCAACATCAGGATCGATATAGTCGTCTTCGATTATCAAGCCGTTCAAAGTATTTCCTTAGCGTGGCTTCTGGAAGACAAGAAGGTACTCGTGGCACTTGTTGACACGAAACACTGATGGGTAGCCGAGCGGCCTCATGTTGTTGTATTCGTGCCTTCGATCCCAAATAAACAGGTCATCGAAAATAAATCCAATGGACTGCATTTTGTCGGCAAGATCTGAATGCAATGGATAGAAAACACTCTTCTTTCTCAGGTCCATGACATTCACGATGCAATACTTGCCTGGTTTCAGAATTTGAAGCATCAGGGAAAAAACTGCTGCAAGTTCACTGAGGAATTCCTGATAGTCCTTTATTTTCCCTAGGTCCTTGTGGACATTTCCATAATCCCTGACTTCTTTCCCGTCAGCGGACCGCTTTTGCGACAAAATGTCCCAATAGGGTGGGGAAGTAAAGATCAAGTCGACACTGTTTGGATCCACAAAATCCAGGGCGTCGCGGGCATCTGCTGTGTAGACGTGACTTTCATCTTCCTCGTCTTGCCAAAGTTGTTTTGAAGCCAATCTACGTAACGCTAGCTGGACATAATCCGGGTTCGTCTCGAATCCCAGACCGCTTCTCCCCAATCGAGAAGCAACTACCACTGTTGAACCACTTCCACAGAAGGGGTCCAAAATCACTTTTTCATCACTGCGAGTGAAAGTCTCAATCACTCGCTGCACAAGCTGAGCGGGGAAAATCGCAGGGTGATTTAGCTCTTGTTCTTCCTTGCTCTTGCGAATGTCAGACCAGATGCTGATGGAATTGCGCGTCCAGGCTGCCCCATCAAGATCGTTCGCACGACGGCGTGGCTTTTGCTTCTCTGCATCATTGCCAGGGCCATCAACCTGCTGTTGCTTTGGAGTGTCCGTCAGGTAACTTAGCTGCTGATTGCTTTCCATGGTGATCACCTGAGCCATTTGCACCCATTATAACTCCACCAGCCGGTTGCTCAGCCGGCCCAGGCCGTCGACCTCGACGCTGACGACGTCGCCGGCCTTCATCCAGACGCGGGGGTCCATCCCCATGATGACTCCCTCGGGCGTGCCGGTGGAAATGACGTCACCGGCCTCGAAGGTCATGTAGCGGCTGGCGTAGCTGACGATCTCGGCCACGCTGAAGATCATGTCCGACGTGTTGGAGTCCTGGCGCAGGTCGCCGTTGAGCCAGCAGCGCAGACCCAGCGCCTGAGGGTCGGGCACCTCGTCGCTGGTCACCAGCCAGGGGCCGAGCGGCAGAAACTTGTCCAGCGTTTTGCCCAGCAACCATTGACCGGTGAGCATCTGCAGGTCGCGCGCGCTGACGTCGTTGCTGCAGCAATAACCGGCGACGTAATCGAGGGCGTCCTCCACGCTGACGTCGCGCGTCGTCCTGCCGATGACGGCCGTCAATTCGACCTCATAGTCGTATTCGACGGCGCTGGCGGGCAGGGGGACGTCCTCGTCCGGGCCGGCGAGGCTGTTGTTAAACTTGGAGAAGAGTACCGGCGTTTCTGGAATCGCCTGACCGCCCTCGGCGGCGTGTTTGGCGTAGTTGAGGCCGACGCAGAGGATCTTGCCCGGCTGCGGCACGCAGGGGCCGAGCGTCACCTTGTCGGCGGGCAGCAGGGCGCTTTCCGGCGGGTCGACGGCGAGGTTGCGCAGCGAGTCAAGGGCGGACGCGCCGCCGCTGAGCGCGTCGGCCATGGTGCCGGGCATGCCGGCGATTCCGGCGGCGGAGGTATCGACCACGGCGTCGTCAAGCCAGATGCCGAGGCGCATGTCAGGGGCGATGGATACGAGTTTCATTGGCTTTTCCTTCGGGGCGAATCGCTGCCGGTCAGCATAGCGCGGGGAGGGCCTGGTGGCCAGGCGTTCAGCGCAGGGCGGGCAGAATGTCTTCCTTCAGGATGCCGATGACCTCCTCGTCGCTGAATTCGAGAATCTCCAGAATGAAGCGGCTGACGCCCAGGTCGATGAAGGTCTGCATTTGCTCGATGACCTGTGCCGGAGAGCCGATGAATGCGCCTTCGCGTTCCTAGGAGCGGCTGTTGCGCTCGCGGGCGGCTCGTTCCGTGGTGGCGACGCTGAGGCGACCGCACCAGGAGATCTCCATGCTGGCGGAGTCGCGCTCCAGTTTCTCGCAGTGCTGATAAAAGATGGCGAGGCGTTCGCGGAAGAGAGGCAACTCAAAGACCGCCGGGTTCCAGCCGTCGGCGTACTGCACGGCCAGACGAATGGCCCTGCGTCCTCCCGCGCCGACGATGATGGGTGGGACGGGCTGCGGCCGCGGCTCGCAGATGGCGTCGCGGACGCGGAAGTGGCGCCCCTGCCAACTGACCGGGCCGGGCTCGCGCCACATACGCGAAATGATCTCCAGCGTGTCCTGCAGTTGCCCGATGCGGACGCCGGCGCGTGGGAAGGGGAAGTCGTAGGCGCGGTATTCATCCTCCTTCCAGCCGGCGCCGATGCCCATGATGAAGCGGCCGCCCGAGAGGGACTGCAGCGTGGCGCCCATTTTGGCCAGCAACGCGGGGTTGCGGTAACTCTGGCAGAGGACACGATCGAGCCGATGCGGTACTGCGGCCAGCGGGCAGCCAGGTAGCACATAACGGTCCAGGCCTCGTAACAGGGATCGTCGTCCCGGATGAAGTGATCGGTCATCCACAGGCTGTCGACGTGACCGGCCAGTTGCGGCAGGTCGAGGTCGAGGTCATCCATGTACTTGCTGATTCTTCCCTTGTCGGGGCCCGGAGGCAGACTCAGGCTGATGTGGCAGGTCATGTCATTTGATTCCCGAATGCGAAGGTCAGGACGTTCGGCGCAGTGCAGGCAGGACTTCCTCCAGCAGCGCGCCGAGGACCTCCTCGTCGGCGAAATCCATGATGTCGAGCATGAAGTAACGCACGCCACCCTCCACGAATGGCTGCATCATCTCGATGCACTGTGACGCCGTGCCGACGAAGGCGCGGTCGCGCTGCCAGCGGCCGTGGCTGCGGGCGATGGCCGCCTGCTCGCTTTCCGCGATACTGAGGCGGCCGAACCAGGAGAGTTCGATGCTGGCGGGGTCGCGACCCAGCTCCTCGCAGTGCTGCTGCAGGATTACGTGACGCTCGCGAAAGCGTTCGATCGGGGAATCGGACAGGTTCCAGCCGTCGGCGTACTGCGCGGCGAGGCGCATGGTCTTGCGGCCGGCGCCGCCCACGATGATGGGCGGTATGGGGTCGGGGCGCGGCTCGCAGATGGCGTCCGTGATGCGGTAGTGGCGCCCCTGCCAGCTGAGCGGGCCGGGCTCGCGCCACATACGGGTCATGATCTCCAGGGTGTCCTGCAACTGCTCGATGCGGATGCCGGCGCGCGGGTAGGGCCAGTCATAGGCGCGGTACTCGTCTTCCTTCCAGCCGGCGCCGATGCCCATGATGAAGCGTCCGCCGGATAAATGCTGTAGCGTGGCGGCCATCTTTGCCAGCAAGGCCGGGTTGCGGTAGCTCTGACCCAGCACCATGGGGCCGATCTTGAACTGCGGCCAGCGGGCCGCGAAGTAGCTGATGACCGTCCAGGCTTCGTAACAGGGATCGCGGTCCCAGATGAAGTGATCGGTCATCCACAGGCTGTCGAAGTGACCGACCAGTTGCGGCAGGGCGACGTCGAGGTCGTCCATGAACTTGCCAGGCGGGCCAATGATGGGTCCGGCGGGCAGGTTGAGGCCGAAGCGCAGGGTCATGGGCATGCTCCCGGTGTAAATGCCGAAGGACAGGCGTGAGTTTACCCTGGCAAATTGCGCCCTCACCCTAAGTCCCTCTCCCTCAGGGAGAGGGACTTCATTGTGGGGTAACTGACAGACGGTTCCTTCCTGTCAGGATAAGGCATTCGCAGGGGGAGGAGAATTGTCGGGATTCCCGCCACGCTATACTGCCACCCATGGACGAGCGCAACGTCTACCTGGAGGATATCCCGGCGGAACAGGCGCGGGCGAGGCTGGAGTCAGCGCTGCGCGCGGTCGGGTTGGGCGGGCCGCTGCCGGGCGAGCGCGTGCCCTTGGCGCAGGCAGGCGGGCGCGTGACGGCGGAGGCGGTCTACGCGCGCCTGTCCGCGCCCCACTATCACGCGTCCGCCATGGACGGCTATGCCGTGGTGGCGGCCATGACCCGGGGCGCGACCGAGACTCGTCCACTGACCCTGGCCGTGCCGGATGAGGCGCGACCGGTCAACACCGGCGATCCCCTGCCCGCGGAGCGGGACGCCGTCATCATGATCGAACATACGCAGGAACTGGATGAGGGACGCATCGCGATTCGCAGCGCGGTCGCGCCCTGGCAGCATTTGAGGCCGATGGGCGAGGATATGGTCGCCAGCGAGCTGGTGCTGCCGCCCAATCACCTGTTGCGACCGGTGGACCTCGGTGCGCTGGCCGGTTGCGGCCATGACGGCGTGCTGGTACGGCGGCGGCCACGGGTCCTGATTCTGCCGACCGGCGGCGAACTGGTGGCGCCGGGCGTCGATCCCGCACAGGGACAGGTCATCGAAAGCAACAGTCTGGTGCTGGCGGCGCAGGTGCAGGAGGCCGGTGGCGAGGCGTTCGTGCTGGACGTCGTGGCGGATGAACCTCAGGCGATCCGCGGGGCCTTGCTGGCGGCGCTGGCGCAGGAGCCGGACCTCATCCTCCTGCTCTCGGGCTCCTCGGCGGGCAGTCGCGACTACAGCGCGGCGGTGCTGCGCGAGGAAGGGGAGTTGCTGGTACACGGCGTGGCAGTTCGGCCGGGTCACCCGGTGATCATGGGCATGCTGCGGGACCTGCCGGTGATTGGCGTGCCCGGTTATCCGGTCAGCGCCGCGTTGACCGGCGAACTCTTTGTGAAGCCGCTGCTGCGTCAATGGCTGGGCCTTGCCGCGCCGACGAGGGAAACGGCGCAGGCCGTCATGACCCGCAAGCTGGTCTCGCCGACGGGCGACGACGACTACGTGCGTGTCACCCTGGCGCAGGTGGACGGGCGCCTGCTGGCCTCGCCGCTGGGGCAGGGCGCGGGCGTGATCAGTTCCCTGCTGCGCGCCGACGGACTGGCGCTGGTGCCGCGCTTCAGCGAAGGGCTGAACCGCGGCGCGCCGGCGAGCGTGCAACTCCTGCGGCCCCTGGCGGAGCTGCGTCGCAGCCTGCTGGCCCAGGGCAGTCACGATCCTCTGCTGGACCTGCTGGCGCAGTGGCTGGCGGAACGCGGCCAACGTCTGGTCTCGGCCAACGTGGGCTCGCTGGGCGGGCTGGTGGCCCTGCGCCGCGCGGAGTCGCATCTGGCGGGCACGCATTTGCTTGATGAGGCCAGCGGCGAGTACAACGTGGCGGCGGTGCGTCAGTGGTTGCCGCAGGAGGCGCTGCGTCTGGTGACCTTCGCCCATCGCGAGCAGGGGCTGATCGTAACGCGCGGCAACCCCCTCTCGGTGCGCGGTCTGCAGGACCTGCCGCGCCTGCGCTTCGTCAACCGGCAGCGCGGCTCCGGCACGCGTGTGCTGCTGGACTACGAGTTGAAACGCCTGGGCATCGCGAGCGACGATGTTGAGGGCCATGACCGGGAGGTCTATACCCATTTGGCCGTGGCGGCGGCGGTGGCCTCGGGCGCAGCGGATTGCGGCCTCGGGCTGCGACGCGCGGCGCAGGTGCTGGAGCTGGACTTCGTGCCGGTCGGCGAGGAACGCTACGACCTTTGCATTCCGGAGCGGCATCTGGCGTTGGCGGGCATGCAGGCCCTGCTGGATCTGCTGGCGGACGGACGCTTTCGCGCGGCGCTGGGGCGCGAGCCGGGCTACGACGCCCGCGCGACCGGTCAGGAAGTGCTGCGGCAGTAAGGCGACGGCATCAGCGGGAGGAGCCGCCGCGTAGCAGGGTATGTCATGCGCAGGTTCGCCGCGCGATCCCTGGCTGTCTTGACGGAAACCCTGCGCCGGAGCGTCCTGATTGACCCGCTTGGCCTGGCGTGTTATACCTTGAGGGTAGCGAAACCGTCCCCGAGCGCTTTTACATGAATCCCGAGCAGTTCAGCGCCGCATCCGCCTGGAAGGGCGATCCGGCGACCAATGCGCCCCCCAAACGCGATCTGCGCGGCGGCGGTCACGTCTTCATCAGCTATCGCAGCGGACGACGGCGAGTTTGCGCTCTTGCTGGCGGCGACCCTGCGTCGCGCCGGCATCCGGCTGTGGATGGACCGCCTCAACATTCTGCCAGGCGAGGACTGGCGCAGCGTCCTGCAGGATGCCCTGCACGGCGCCGTCGCCGCCATTCCGGTGATCTCCCGCGGCTACGTGGCGTCGCGCTACTGCCAGCGCGAACTGTCGCGCGCCGACCGAATCGGCTGCCCGCTGGTGCCGGTGCTGCTGGAAAGCATCGAGGAGACGCAATGGCCGATGGAGGTGGAGCGGGCGCAGTATTTCGACTTCAGTGACTGGCGCAGCCCCAACCGTTTTCGTCACCGTGCGGAGAAGCTGGTGGCCGTGTTGCGGCAGCACTTTGGCGACCGTATCCGCTATCAGCCCGACGCCATCGATACGCGATTGACCGACTTGGCGGTCGACCTCTATACGCGACGCGGCCTGCAGGAGTATCTGGAGCACGCCAGCCCGGTAGATCGGGTCATCAGCCAGGACCAGGTGCGGCCCGAACCGCCCGGCATCCGCGCCTGGATGGAGCAGGCCACCTGCGTGGTGATCGATCACGAGCCGACGCTGGCCGAAGGGGCGCCGCTTGCCGGGCGACGCAGCCGGCCGCAGACTCTGGCGCAGATTCGCGAACGATACCCGCGCCTGATGCTGGTCGGTGACGCGGGCAGCGACAAGACGACCACCCTGCACAATCTGGTGCTGAACGACATCCATCATTGGCAATTGCTGCGCAACGGGCCGCTGCCCCTGCTCATCGACCTCGTCGACTGGGAAGACCCCATGACGGTGGCGGACCTGGTCCATGCGCACTGGGACCTGCCTGGCGACCCGCTACGACTGCTGGCGCGGGGAGAGATCGCGCTCTATCTGGACGGGCTGAACGAGATCGGCGGGCACCATCACCACAAGATCTCCTTGCTGCGCAAGTGGCTTGCGTCGGCCAGGGCGCCGCAACAGGTCGTGATTACCTGCCGCGCGCAGGACTATCGCTTTGACGTCAGCCTGGGCCTGCCCCTGGCGCAGACCGGTCCGCTCTCGGCGGAGAACATCCGCTTCTTCGTGCGCAGCTGGTTGGGGCCGCAGGCCGCGCCCACGATGTTGGATGGTCTTCTCGGCGACGACCTGCGGCCGCAGCGCCTGATGGCGCGCAACCTGTTTCTGCTGGGGGCGCTCTGCCTGCTGCAAAAGAGCCGACCCGGCGGCGAAGCAGTGGAAAACCGCGGCGCCCTGTTGCGGCGGGCCACCGCCGAGATGTGGCTGCGGCAGCCGGACGACAGCCTTTTCACCAGCCTCAGACTGCAGGAAGTGGAGGCGGGACTGGGCGCGCTGGCCGGCGCCATGCTGGCCGGGGAGACGGGCGTCTACGTCTCACGGCGGGAAGCGTTGGGGCAGGTCGGCCGGCGCGACCTGCTGGAGGCGGCCCTGCGCGCCAACTTCCTGCAGCAAAGGGGCGAACGCCTGCGCTTCACCTGGCAGGCGCAGATGGAATACTTCGCGGCGCTGACGCAGCGGGATGGCGCGCTCTGGCGCCAGGTGCGGCCGCCGGTCACGGGCGATGGTGGCGACCGCCAGCAGGACAGCCGTGAGTCGATGATCATCACGGCGGCCTGCCTCAGCGCGCGGCCGGAAGAGACGCTGCTGGCCATCAACCGCGTCAATCCCTTCCTCGCCCTGCGCTGCATCGCCAACGGCATCGACGTGCCGGAACGCAGCGTCGAACCGATCATCGGCAACCTGATCCGCGTGGCGCACAGCGCGCAGCACGATGCCCGCGTCGCCACGGCCAGCGCCCTGGCGGAAATCGACCTTGAGCTGGCGCTGCCCGTGCTTCTGGCCGCCATGCGCGAGGGCACTCCCGCCGTGCGCCGCGCCGCCGTGCTGGCGCTCTGGCAACTGGACGTGCCGCTGCTGCCCTCCCTGCAGGACAGTCTGCCGTCGTCAGGGGCGGCGCTGACGGACGCCACGCGCGTGGCCATTCACAATCTGCGCGAGCGGGGCCTGCCGACCCTGCTGATGTTGCTGATGAACGAGGACGTGCGCCTGCGCCGGGGCGCTTGCCAGGGACTGGCCTGGTTGCAGGACGTCGCCGGCGTGCCCGGTCTCGTGCAGTTGCTGCACGATAGTGACGACCTGGTGTGTATCGAGGCCAGCGCAGCGCTGGGTAGTCTCGGCGACGCAATGGCCGCTCCGGCGTTGGTCGCCAACCTGCGCCACGACAACTGGCGCGTCCGGCGGGCGGCGGCGCTGTCGCTGGCGACCCTGGGCGACGCGGCCCTGGACAGCCTCATCCCCGCGCTGGAGAGCGACGAGGCCAACGTACGGCGTCTGGCGACCGCTGCGTTGTCCCGCATCGAGGCGCCTGAAGCGGAGGCGGCCCTGCGCCGTATGCGCCGCGATGCCGACGACGCGGTGCGCAAGACCGCACGCGAGGCCCTGCGGGCGCGGGGTGGCGCCCGCCCCGCCCCGACGTCGGCGCCAATGGCCGCGACAGGGCAGGCCGCCGCCGCCGCGGCGCCCGATACCCTGGACGCGCTGCTGGGGCGCCTGCGCAACTGCGCCTGGGGCGAACGTGAGGAAGCCGCGCGCAGCCTGACGGCCTGGGCGCAGCACTTTCGTGGCAGGCGCAACGGGCACATCGTCGCGCGCCTCTGCGAGGTGCTGCGCGAGCCGGACTGGATGTTGCGCTGGGCGGCGGTGGAGGCCCTGGCCGCCCTGGGCAACCCGGCCGCCAGCGAATCCCTGGCGCCGCTGCTGCAGGACGAAAACCAGCCGCTGCGCGTCGCCGCCCTGCGCGCCCTGCTGGAGTGCGGCGATTCCGGCGCGGCGCGGCACCTGCTGCCCCTGGCGCGCGATCCCGATCCCCTGCTGCGCGAAGCCGTCGCCGAGGCGCTGGGGCGTCTGGTGCATCCGGCAGGCATCCGGGCGCTGGGCGCCCTCTGTCAGGATGACGAGGCGCTGGTGCGCCTGGCGGCCGTCGTGGCCCTCGGCGAGGCCGGGCGGCGGGAGGGCGAGCCCTATGCCATCGCGGCCCTGCAGGACAGTGACGCGACCGTGCGCTGGTACGCCGTGGCGACGCTGGGGCGCATTGGCACGCGGCGCTGCGTACCCGCTCTGCGCGCCATGCTGGATGAGCACAGTCATCCGCACTGGGAGCCGCGCGAGACCGGCGAACTGGCCCGTCACGTGCTGCAACAGCTGGGCGCGGAGGCCGGTCCGCTCCCGTGAAACTCTTCGTCAGTTATGCGCGCGTGGACAAGCCCTATTGCGTACAGATCGTGCGCGCCCTGACCGACCACGACATCTGGTACGATCAGCGGCTCTTCGCCGGCACGAACTGGTGGCACGAGATTTACCGGCGACTGGAGTGGTGCGAGGGCTTTCTCTGGCTGCTGTCACCGGACTCCGTCCGCTCGACGGCCTGCCTGCGCGAGTTCAACCTGGCCCACAGTCTGGGCCGCACCGTCTTTCCCCTGCTCATACACCCGGAGACCGAGTTGCCGGAGGCCCTGCGCGACATTCACCACGTCGACTTCAGCCGTGGCCTGCAGCAGGATGCGCTGGACACGCTGTTGCGCTCGATCGAGGCGGCGGACCACCTGGCCATTCAGCCGCCGGCCAGCGGACCGCGCAGCGTTGACATCCTCGACGCGCCGGTCAAGGACCTGGAGCAAAGCATTGGCGAGGCCACGCAGGCGATGCAGCAGGGGCAGTTTGACGAAGCCGTCTACCTGCTGCGACGCGCGCGCGCGGCCGGCCATCACTCGCGTTTCGTGGACCTCGACGCCGTGCTGGCCGAAGCCGAGGCCGGGCTGAAGCGGGTGAGCCGGCAGCGCGAGGCCGGGCGCGAATACCGTCAGATCGCCGCGCTGGTGCAACTGGACAGCACGCGTCGCCTGGGCTGCGAGGCCTTTCAGGCCTTCCGCGAGCAGTATCCCGGTCACGACCCGGAGGACCTGGCCGACCTTTGCGGCCCGGACCTGCTGGCCCTGTCCTTCCCGCTGCCCGGCGAACGCGAGCCGCCGCAGGGAACAGGCGAGCCGCTGACCGGGAAAGACGAGCCTGTCGTCGGGTTTCCCTCGTCAGCGCCGGAGGCGGGCGATTCGACCCGCGACGACGATCTCTTTCTGCAGGGCGTGGCTGGGGGTGCGTTGTCGTCCGGCGCAGCCGCAGAGGGAGCGGGTGCCCCGGCGCAGCTCCGTGGCGACGGGACGCAGCACTTCAGCCTGCCCCTGCTGGAGTGGTGCGAGGTGCCGGCGGGTCACCTCCACTGGAGCGCGGCGGGAGAAAACGGTGGCTCGCGCCCGCAGCAGCGCCGGGTGGCGGCCTTTCGCATCAGCCGTTTTCCGGTGACCAACGCGCAGTTCGCGGCCTTCGTGCAGGACCCCCAGGGTTACGCCAACGGACGCTGGTGGCCGCCGGCGGCCAGCGCCTGGCGCGGGCAAAACCCCGGCCCGCGTCCCGCCACCTTCAGCAACGCGCAGCGCCCGCGGGAGCAGGTGACCTGGTACGAGGCGATGGCCTTTTGCAACTGGCTGGGCGACCGTCTGGGCCTGGGCGTTTCCCTGCCGACCAGCCTGCAGTGGATGCGGGCGGCGCGCGGCGACGACCAGCGCCGCTTCCCCTGGGGCGATGAATTTGACCTGCTGCGCTGCAACGTGCGCGAGAGTTTCATCCGCATGACCACCCAGGTGAGTCGCTATCGCGAGGGGGCCAGCCCCTGCGGCGCGCAGGACATGGCCGGCAACGTCTGGGAGTGGTGCCGCGACGCAGAGCCCGGCGGAAAGGGATCGCCAGGCAGCAAACGCCTGATCCACGGTGGTTCCTTTCTCAGCGAGGCCGAGCGGGCCGTGATCGACTTTCGCTATGCCCTGGCGCCGGAGCGCGCCCACGCCTCCATCGGCTTTCGCCTCGTGCAGATGACCGGCCCGCTCAAGGGCTGAGCGGTCGCGACAAGCGCTGCGCCGCCGGTTTCCCCATTCGCTTCCCCCTGACCTGCAAGGCGTCTGGCAATGCCCGCCCGCCAGGCACACTTTCTGAAGTTCTGCTAAGGACGCTCTGGTCTGCCGGCGGCGATTGCGGTTGCGGCAGGATACAATCTACCTGCGGCGGGGAGCTTCTGGAGAGAAAAATGGATACGCGTTGTCTGGACTATATGCTGGGCGAGGCCGAACGGGAGGCCTTCGAACGGGACGGCTATTTCATTGTGGAGAATGCCCTGACGCCGGAACAGCGGGAGCGGGCCGAGGCGGCTTTCGATCGCCTGGTGGACGAGCGGCGTGAGGAGCAGCAACTGGGCCCGGGCGACCGCGTGGCTGTGTTCGACTTTGCGGGCCGCGACGAGGCTCTGCTGGAACTGATCGACCTGCCGAAGACCTTCGCCCGCGTCTTTGGCCTGCTGGGCTGGAACATCCAGCTTTACCATTCGCACCTGAACCTCTCGCCGCCCGAGGACCCCGGCAAGGGCCACGGCCTCGCCTGGCACCAGGACAGCGGCCGACTCAACCTGGAACTGGAGACCGACCCGCAGCCGCGCATCTCGCTCAAGGTCGGCTTTTTCCTGACGGACTGCTCGATGCCGGGACGCGGCAACTTTTACGTGGTGCCGGGCAGCCAGTTGCAGAAGACCATGGTCTTCCCCGGCGGCAACCGCCGCTGCGAACTGCCTGGCGGCGTTCCTGTGCTGGTGCCTGCGGGCTCGGCGGTCTTCTTCGACCGGCGTCTGTGGCACTCGACCAGCGCCAACCACTGGCATAGCTCGCGCAAGGTGCTTTTCTACGGCTACAGCTATCGCTGGCTGCGGCCGCGCGACCAGGTCACCGTGGACGAGCGACTGAACGCCAGCCTGGACCCGATCCGGCAGCAACTCTTCGGCGCCTCACCGACCGGCAATTACGGCTACACTTCACCTCAGGAGGTGGACGTGCCGCTGAAGGGCTGGATCGAGACCCACGTCGGCGCGGAGGCCGTCGCCGTCTGACGCGCATCCTGCCAGACAGGGCCGCCAGCGATTTACGGCCTTGCCAACGGGATGACATACTCCAGGGCGGCGCGCAGACTGCCCGGGTCGGCGACGCCCTGACCGGCGATGTCGAAGGCCGTGCCGTGGGCCGTGGTGGCGCCGATGACCGGCAGGCCCATCCACAGGGTCGCGATGTCCGAACGCGCCAGCAGTTTGCGGGCGATGTTCAACTGGTCGTGGTACATGCAGACGACGCCGTCGAAGTCGCCGTCCAGCGCGCGTTTGAAGACGACGTCGGCGGGGACCGGCCCGCTGACGTCGATTTCAACCTCCAGCGCGTCCCTGATGGCGGGCGCGATCACGTCGATTTCCTCCCGGCCCAGGAGGCCGCCCTCGCCGCCATGCGGGTTCAGCGCCGCGCAGGCGATCCGCGGCGTCGCATGGCCCAGCCGGCGCAGGACCTGATGGAGATGGCCGATGTAGCGTCGCACCCGGTCGCGGGTGAGGTGATGGACGATGTCGCGGAAGGGGATGTGTTCGGTGACGGCCACTGCCCGGACGGGCCCCGCCGCCGCCAGAATGAAGGGCTCGTCGCAGCCGGTGATCGCGCCGAGATATTGCAGTTCGTCAAGATAGTCGTAACCGGCGGCGCGGAAGGACTCCTTGTTCATCGGCGCCATCACGACGCCGTCGACGCGCGACTGCAGGGCGAGCTGGTAGGCCAGTTCGAGGTAGCGGGCCGCCGCCTCGCCGAGCGCGGGATGGACCCCTGGCGGCGGAATCGCGTCCAGGGCATGGTCGGGCGGATTCAGCACGGCGATCTGGCCGGGTTCGAAAGTGGCGGTGTTGAGGTCCTCAATCGGGAGAAAGCGCAGCGCCGGGCCCAGGCTGGCGGCCGTTTCCTGCATGATCTGCAGGTCGCCGATGATGAAGGGCCGACAACGCCCCTGCCAGCCCTCTTCGGCCAGCACCCTGACGATGAGTTCGGGGCCGATGCCGGCGGGGTCGCCCATGGCGATCGCGATGACCGGAGCTGTACTCATGGCTTCTCCTGCGCGCCTGACTGCGACGCCATCCTGACAGAATGGCAGGCGCGCTTCCTGGGCAGAGGGACCCGAGTATACAATTGAGCCAGCTGTCGCGCAGGTCGCCCGGATCATCCGCCAGGATCGGCGCGACACAGACCGTGGTCGGCGCGGAGGCCGTCGCCTTGTGACCATGTTGTTTCTCGACAGGCTGCGGCAGCATAGCCTCTCGCAGCCGGACAAGGTCGCCATTGAACTGCTGACGGCCACAGGCCCGCAGTCCCTGCGCTATGGTGAGCTTGAGGCGCAGGTGCAACGCTGCATGGCCTGGCTGCAGGCCCTCGGTCTGCGGCCTGGCGCATGCGTCGCAACGCAGTTGCCGACCTGTCTGGCCTTCGTGCAACTGCATCTGGCGATCTGCCGCCTCGGCGCGTTGCATCTGCCGCTCAACCCGGCCTTTCCGGTCGCGGAACTGCGCTATTTCCTGGCCGATTCCGGCGCTACCCTGTTTTTTCATGCGGGGGGCCATCCGGACGCGGCATCTGTCACGGAAGTAAACCCGGACCTGTGTTGCATCGCCCTGCGCGACGACAGGACCTTCACGCAGCGGATCAGCGGCTACGAGCCTGTAGCGCCTGTAGCGCCGCGCGACCCGCAGCAGGTGGCCATGATGCTCTACACCAGCGGCACGACCAGCCGGCCGAAGGGCGCGCGCATCACCCATGGCAACCTGACGGCCAACATCGAGGCCTTGCACGAGGCCTGGGGCTGGCGTCAGGATGACGTGCTGCTGCACGTCTTGCCGCTCTTCCACGTGCATGGCCTGACGGTGGCCTTGCACGGCGCCTTGCGCGCCGGCGCCACGGCCGTCCTCCTGCCGCGCTTCGACGCCGGCAGCGTGCTGGACCTGCTGGAGTCGCGGCGCTTTTCAGTCTTCATGGGCGTGCCGACCATCCACCGGCGCCTGTACCGGGCCGCGGCCGGCCGCAGCCACGATCTGCGTCATCTGCGCCTGATGACCTCCGGCTCGGATCGCCTGCCGGACGACCTCTTCGAGGGCATGCGGCAGCGTTTCGGCGTGACCCTCCTGGAACGTTACGGCATGACCGAGACCGGCATGAACCTCTCGAACCCCCTGCGCGGCGAGCGGCGACGCGGCTCGGTGGGGTTGCCGCTGCCGGGGGTGGAGGCGCGGGTCGTGGAGCGGCGGACGGGCGCGCCGCTGCCCGACGGGGTGGTGGGGGAGTTGCAAATCCGCGGGCCGCACGTCTGCGCCGGTTACCACAACCAGCCGGAGCAGACGGCGGCGGCCTTCACGGCGGATGGCTGGCTGCGCACGGGCGATCTGGCGGAGCGTGCGCCGGACGGCTACTTCACGCTGCAGGGGCGGGCGAAGGACCTGATTATCAGCGGCGGGATGAACGTCTACCCGCCGGAGGTGGAACGGGCCCTGCTGGAGCACCCTCAGGTACGCGCCGTGGCGGTCATCGGCTGCCCGGACGAGGAATGGGGCGAGCGCGTCGTCGCGCTGGTCGTGGTCGAAGCCGGCGCTGTGGCGGGACAGGGGGGCCTGGAGGCCTGGTGCCGCGCCCGTCTGGCGTCCTACAAGGTGCCGCGCGTCTGGCGCCGCGTGGACTCACTGCCGCAGAACGCACTGGGCAAGGTGCGCAAGGCCGAGTTGCGCGAGGTGTATTGCGGTCAGGCTGCCGTTGGCACATGAACGTATTCTGCAGCCTTCGGCAACGCCTTTGAAAGTGGGTGCGTAAACAAATGTCCTCTTTCTATCCAGGCGCGGGAGGCTTGTTCAGGGTGAGGGCGCATTGCGGCTGGCCCGCATCACTGCCCGGCCAGGCCCGACGCTTGCGACCGGGCAAGCCTGCCGCGATAATGACCACGACAGTGCATCTGGCTACAGGACGGGAGGCCCATGAGTCGCACGGGCGAGAGTCAAAGTGCGCTGAGTCGCGACATCCATTTGCTGGGGAATCTGCTGGGCGAAGTGATCGTCGAGCAGCACGGCGCGGACGCCCTGCGCCTGGTCGAGACCATCCGCAAACTGGCCATCCGGCGCCGGGACGAGGATGATCCGGCCCTGCTGGAAGAACTGTGGCAACGCGTCCTGGCGCTGGAGCCGGAAGAGCGAGAGATTCTTGTCCGGGCCTTCAGCAATTACTTTCAGTTGATCAACATCGCCGAGGACATCCAGCGCGCCCGCGTCCTGCGGCAACGGGCGCGCGGCAGCATCGTGCGCGAGTCGCTGGCCGACGCTGTGCGCAGCCTGCACCGGGCCGGCCTGCAGGCGGGTGACATGGCCTCCATTTTCGATCAATTGCGCGTGCGTCTGGTGCTGACGGCGCACCCCTCCGAGGCCAAACGCAAGGAGATGCTGGTCAAACTGCGGGCTGTCTCCGAGATGATGGACCGCCATGACCGCGAGGACTTTCCGCCCCGCGAACGCGCGGTCTTCCTGGAAGCGCTGCGCGAACAGATTGAGGCGCTGTGGCAAACGCCTGCCAACCGCAGCACCCGCAAGACGGTGATGGACGAGGTCGATTTCGGCCTTTACTATCTGACCAGCGTCATCATGGACGTGGTGCTGGACGTCTACGAGGACCTGATCCGCAGCCTCGATGAAGAGTTTCCGGAGGCCGACTGGTCGCAGCCGCAGGGCTTGCTGCGCTTCGCCTCCTGGATCGGCGCCGACCGCGATGGCAACCCCAACGTCACCGCCGACCTCACCCTGCAGACCCTGGCGACCCTGCGTCGGACGGCGCTGCAAGTGTGGTTGCGCGAGGTGGCGCTGCTGCAGGAGCAGCTGACCCAGGCGGTCAGACCGGACCATGACCTGAAGGACTTGCAGGAAGCGCTGGCCCGCCAGCCGGACGCGGCGGCGCTGGAAGCGCTCTGGCCGGGCCAGCCCTGGCGACAGTTGCTGGAGGGAGTCCGGCGCCGTCTGCAGGCGACGCTTGACGAGAAGCCGGATGGCTACCGCGACAGCCGCGAACTGATCGCCGAACTGGAGGGCATCCGCAGCAGCCTGCTGGCCAATGACAGCCGCCACGTCGCCAATGGCTCCCTGCTGCGCCTGATTCGCAAGATCCGGCTCTTTGGCCTGCATCTGGTGCCGCTGGAACTGCGCGAGGACGCCGGCTTGCAGCGCGCCGCGCTGGCCGAGCTCCTCCGCCACTATGGCATCGAGGGTGACTATGAGGGCCTGGACGAGGCGGCGAAGCAGGCCCTGTTGACGCGCGAGATCGCCAACCCGCGGCCCTTCTTCCCGGTGGACGACCGCCCCTTTTCCGAAGACACGCAGCGCGTCATTCGCGCCTGGCGCATGGTGGCACAGGCGCATGCGCTTTATGGCACGATCGCCATCGACACCTTCATCGGCAGCATGAGCCAGGCGCCGAGCGACATGCTGGCCATGTTGCTGCTGGCCAGCGAGGTCGGCGTCGACGAGGACCTGGAACTCGTGCCGCTCTTCGAGACCATCGACGACCTGTGTGACGGCCCGGCGATCATGCGCGCGCTCTTCGCCAACGAGGCCTGGCAGCGTCACCTGCAGGCGCGGGGCCGACGCCGCGGCCTGCACCAGCAGGTGATGGTCGGCTATTCCGACAGCAGCAAGGACGGCGGCTATCTGGCCTCCAACTGGCATCTGTACCGCGCGCAGCAGGAGTTGACCGCGACCTGCGCCGAACACGGCATCGCCCTGCAACTCTTTCACGGGCGCGGCGGCAGCATCAGCCGCGGCGGCGGCCCCACCAATCTGGCGATTCGCGCCCTGCCGCCCGGGTCCTTGACCTACGGCACCAAGATCACCGAGCAGGGCGAGGTCATCGCATACCGCTATGGCAATCGCGACATTGGTCGGCGGCACCTGCACCAGGTAATGCACGCCATGATGCTGGCGCTGGGCGACCCGCAGGAGACACAGGTGGAAGCGGCCTGGATGGCCGCCATGGACGAACTGGCGGAACTGGGTCGTCAGGCCTGGCGCGATTTCGTCTATGGCAGCGAGGACTTTCTGACCTTCTGGCAGCAGGCTACGCCCATCGGCGAACTGGCGCGCCTGCCCATCAGCTCGCGCCCCGCCAAACGCAGCGCCGCCGGCGGATTCGGCTCGATTCGCGCCATCCCCTGGACCTTTTCCTGGATGCAGAGCCGGGCCATTGTGCCCAGCTGGTTCGGCGTGGGCCATGCCCTGGAGACCTGGTGCGCACGTGAAGCGGACGGGCTGGAACGGCTGCGCGAAATGTACCGCAGCTGGCCTTTCTTCAACGCCGTGCTCGAAAACGCGCAGCTGGACGTGGCCAAGGCGGACCTGGGCATCGCCGGGCTTTATGCGCGTGAACTGGTGTCGGACGCCGCCCTGCGCCAGCGTTATTTCCGGCGTATTGAGGAGGAGCACGAACGCACGCGACGCCTGCTTTGCGCGGTCAGCGAGCAGGACAATTTGCTGGACAGCAACCCGGTCATCCGCCTGTCCATCGAACGGCGCAACCCCTACGTCGACCCGCTGAATTTCGTCCAGGTGGCCCTGCTGCAGGAATTGCGCGCCGACCCGGAGGGGCCCGGCCAGGAAGCCGTGCTGCGCGAGGTGCTGGCGACCATCAGCGGCATCGCGGCCGGCATGAAAACGACGGGCTGAGCGTCGCGTCATGGGGTCCGAAACCGTCAGGGACAGCGCGCCTGGGCAGGCCAGGCACACCGAAGCGCAGAACCCGGCCAGCCGCGGTCTCGACCGCATGTCGACGCTGGACATCGTCACCCTGATGAACGCGGAAGACGCCGGGATCGCCGCGGCGGTTCAAGACGCGCTGCCCCAGGTGGCGCGGGCGGCCGGCTGCATCGCCACGCGTCTGCGGGGCGGTGGACGGCTGATTTACGTCGGCGCGGGCACCAGCGGTCGTCTCGGCGTGCTGGACGCCGTGGAGTGCGGCCCGACTTTCAGCGCGTCGGCGGAGCAGGTGCAGGGCGTACTGGCGGGCGGCGCAAGCGCCATGATGCGCTCCGTGGAAGGCGCGGAGGACAGCGCAGAGGACGGGGCGCAGGCCCTGCAGGGGCTGGATCTGAGGGCGCGCGACGCAGTGGTCGGCATCGCCGCCAGCGGACGCACGCCCTTCGTGCTGGGCGCCCTGGCGTATGCAAGGGAGACGGGCGCATTCACGGCGGGCGTCAGTTGCAGCACGCCGGCGCCGCTGCTGGACCTGGCGGAGATCGGCATCGCGCTCAGCACCGGGCCCGAGTTGATCGCCGGCTCCACGCGGCTCAAGGCCGGCACGGCGCAGAAGATGGTACTCAACATGCTGAGCACGGCGGCCATGATTCGCCTGGGCAAGGTGCACGACAACCTGATGGTGGACCTGCGCGTCAGCAACGCGAAACTGGCGGCGCGGGCGCGCCGCATGGTGGCGCAACTGGGCGGCGTCAACGAGGAGCGGGCGGCGGAATTGCTGGGACGGACGGGGCAGGCGGTCAAACCGGCGGTGCTGATGGCGCGCTGTGGCCTGGACGCGGAGACGGCGCGAGCGCGCCTGGAGGCCTGCGACGGTGTGTTGCGCGCGGCGCTGGAACTGCAGGGGGAAAGAGGGTAGCCATGCCACGGGTCAGCGCGGAGCAACTGACGGACTTCTCCAGTCGCCTTTACCGGGCCACCGGCGCGCCGCCGGATATCGCGGACTACGTGGCGGAAACTCTGGTGAATGCCAACCTCGTCGGTCACGACTCGCATGGCGTGCTGCGCCACGAGGGCTATCTGCGCCAGGTGAAGGATGGCGTCATCGAACCTGCGATGCGACCGCGCATTAAACATCGTCACGGGGCCATTGCGGTAATCGACTGCCGCCGCGGTTACGGACAGGTCGGCGCGCGCTTTGGCATGGCGCAGTTGCGCGGTCTGGCGCGCGAGCACGGGGTGGCGGCCGTCTCCCTGGTCAACTGCAACCACATCGGCCGCCTGGGCGAATACGCCGCCTGGCTGGCGGACGAGGGCCTGGTGGGCCTGGTGATGGTCGGCTGTCCCGGAACCCAGGTGGCGCCCTGGGGCGGGCGCGAACCCGCTACGGGCACCAATCCAATGGCCTGGGGCGTGCCGACCGGGCGCGGGCCGATGGTGCTGGACTACGCCACCTCGATTGTGGCGGCGGGCAAGTTGAACGTCTACAGCGACCGGGGCGAGCCCGTCCCGGAAGGCTGGCTGCTGGATTCGGAGGGGCAGCCGACGCGCAACCCCGACAAGCTTTATGAAGGTGGCATGCTGCCGCCTTTCGGCAGCTACAAGGGTTATGGCCTGAACCTGATGATGGCGCTGATTCCGGTGTTGCTGGCCGGGACCCTGCCCTCGGGCGCGAAGGGCGCCGAGCCGCATGGCAACCCCACGCTGATGTTGGCGCTGTCGATCGAGCATTTCGGCGAGCTTGAGGACTTCATGGCCATGGCCGACGAGCTGCGCGAGAATGCGCACAGGATTCGGCCGGCGGAGGGGCAGGACCTGGTACTGCTGCCCGGCGAGCCGGGGGAGCGGGTCAGGCGTCAGCGTCAACGCGAGGGCATCCCGCTGCCGGAACGCACCTGGGAAATGTTGCAGTCTCTGGCGGAAGAGTGGGGCGTCGATCCGCTGGTGGCGGACCTGTAGCGCCGGCTTGAAGGCAGGCCACACCCGTTTGGCAGGGACTTTCGCGGAATCGCGCCCCCGCCATTGACAGCTTCGCCACCGGGATTACGGGGCAGGTCCTCGACCTGTCCGCTTTCTGAAATCACTCACTCGCTGATGGCCACCAGGGACTCGTGAATCCAGCCGTTGACGCCGTAGCAACTGGCGCGCAGCCAGCCGTCTGTTGCCGGCTCCCAGACGGTCAACGACCAGCCAATCCCGCACCAGTCCAGGTGTGCATGTTCCAGCCCCGGCCCGCCGCGGATGTGCGCCGGGCCGTGGGTCACCGTGGCCTGATGCTCCCCGACGGGAGGCGGGCCGTCGACCACAGCGGGTGGCGTGGGAATGGACCGGGCCGCACCCTCGTCACGTTGCACCATGGACTCATGAATCCAGCCATTGACGCCGAAGCAGCTGGCGCGCAGCCAGCCCTCTGATGCCGGCGACCAGACGGTCAGCGGCATGCCATAGTCGCAGGAACCCAGGTGCAGATGTTCCAGCCCGGGCCCACTGCGGATGCGCGCCGGGCCTCTGTTCACCCTGGCGAGAAGCGCCTCAGGGACAGGGACGGTCTCGACGCTTTCCGGACGGCTTTCCAGACGATAAATGCGCGTACCCAATACGGGTTCGTTGGATGTGGAGATATACAGGACACAGGAATCGGGCTGGTCAGTGATCCAGCCATTGCCGACACCGTTTCTTTGGTCCCAGCCCATCCTCTCTTGCAGCGACTCAATGGCGGCCGTCTCCGTCGGAAAGCGATCTTGGGGAGGGATATCCAGCAACCTCTCCAGTTCCTGCTTTTCACTTGCATTCAGCGATCGGTTTTTGTTTTGTGCGCAACGGTCCTGCGCAGAAACCGGAAGCAAGGTGAACAGAAGCAAGGCCGCGATCGCCACAATGTAAGTTTGCAACACCAAGCCTCCCAATATTAACTATCGGTATGAAGATTAACTTATCGTCATAATGCCAAATACACAAATCGGACACTTTCACGATAACCATGACAATTTGACCTTGCCTTTGGCAGGAGTTCTGCGGCAGTTGGCGCTGAATCGCCGCTGCGGCCGGTCAGCGGCGCCGGACTCCTGCGTTGCGGCCGCCCGCCAGGCCCTGGGTTGGACCAACAGGGCACAGGGCGTTTTACAGGGCAGTCACAGCGCGGCGCCAGACTGCCGCTTCACGCGTCGCGAGCGATGAAGCCGGGAAACACTTCAGTTCGCCAGGGTTGAATTCTCTACGTCAGTCTGGATTCGCCCTCAACCCAATGCCGATGTCTCAACACCGTCAAACAGGGTGACAACGCTCTGGTAAATCCGTAATGTCGGGAGTCCCTTGCGGTCCTTCACGGTTGCGTGCAAGGTTCGTCCAACAGGGTTGGTTGCCGGCGCAGCAGCATTTCAGGGATCGGCAACTGTCCCGTGAAGCCTGCCTTGCGCTGCGCATTGTTTCGCAAGAGGTCGGGGAGTGGCGAGGCCAGCCCCCGGCAATTAGTTGGTCTCGGCTGCGCCCACCAGGGATTCATGAATCCAGCCGTTGGCGCCGAAGCAGCTGGCGCGCAACCAACCCCTTTCAGCCGGGGCCCAAACGGTCAGGGGCCAGCCCTCCAGGCACCATCGCAGGTTAGGAAACTCCAGCCCCGGCCCACCGCGAATTCGCGCCGGCCCGGCTATTATCACGGCCAGATGTTCGCCGGAAGGAAGGGACACTGCGCTTTCAGCTGGCCTTTCATACGCGGGGTGTGTCAGTCCTTCGCCAAATCGCACCAGCGATTCATGAATCCAGCCGTTGGCGCCGTAGCAACTGGCGAGAAGCCAGCCGTCCGCGGCAGGGGGCCAGACCGTCAGGGAACGTCCCTGGGCGCACCAGCGAACGAGTGGATGTTCCAGGCCCGGTCCGCTACGGATGCGAGCGGGGCCGTCGACCACGACAGCCTGTTGTCCGTCCCTTGAAGAGGAAGACGCCGAGTCTGGCCCGGAAGAATCGAAGCGATAGATCCTGGTACCCATGACCGGTTCATTGGACGCGGAGATGTAAAGGACACAGGAATTGGGCGGGCCTGCGATCCAGCCGTTGCCCACGCCGCTATCTGCAGAAAGGGACTGTGCGCAACGGTCCTGGGCGGAAACGCCAAACATGGGTAGCAAGAGCAGTGCGACGATAGCCAGGGTGCAAGTCTTCATTGGCTTGCCTCCGAACAAACACCTTACAAAATTCAAGACAATGATAACGTTGTCTTAACTGGCATACAAAAAGAAATTCGACCGTTCAGCCAATGAACAGCCAATGATAACGGATCTTATCGTTAGTAATCGCCCGTCCTCGTGTCGTTTCGTGAGACGCCTGTCCTGGCGTACGAAGCCCCTGCACCTTCAGACTGGGGCCCGGTCTTGTCAAAAACTCAATTCCACCCGTCTGTCGTATTTGCTCTCGTCCAGCACAATACCGAGACCGGGCAGCGTGGGCAATGCCAGATGGCCGTTCTGCGGCAGGTACTTCGGGTTGTGAAAGTGTTGTTTGGGCGGCTGGTGATAGACCAGATACTCCACCCAGGGCACGGCGGCCGGCGATTGCGAAGCGGCGACGTGCAGCGCGGGCAGCAGCGAGTGGCCGTGGGCGATGAAAGGGACCTCGAAGGATGACGCCAGCGCGCAGATCTTCACCAGTTCGGAGATGCCGCCGGTCCAGTCCGGATCGTTTTGCAGGACGTCGACGGCCTCGTTGACCAGCAGTTCCTTGCTCTGCCAGCGCGTGTAGACGTGCTCGCCGGTGGCGATCGGCACGCGTGACCCCTGACGCAGTTTGCGGAACTCGCGGACCCGTTCCGGTGGGATCGGTTCTTCCATCCAGGTGGGATTGAGCGGCTCCAGGGCCTGCAGCATCCTGTGGGCGTAGGGCAGCGTCCAGCTGGTGAAGGCGTCGAACATCAGCGGATAGTGCGGTCCGACGGCCTCGCGCAGGGCCTGCGCCAGAGTGATGTTTTTCTCCAACCCCTCCTGGCCGGCGCCGGGTCCGTGGCGGAAAAACCACTTTTGTGCGGGGAACCCCTGCTCCAGGCAGTCCCTGGCGCCCTGCGCCGCCTCTTCAGGCTCGACCGAATGGCCCAGCATACTGGCGTAGGCCGGCACCCGCTCGCGAGTCGGTCCGCCCAGCAGACGATAGACGGGCTGGCCCCAGGCCACCCCCTTCAGGTCCCACAGGGCGCAGTCGATGGCGCTGATGGCGGTCATAAATACGCCGGAACGCCCGTGCCGGTCGAGGCGCAGCATGAGGTCGAAGAGCAGTTCAGTCGCCAGCGCATCCTGACCCAGCAGCAGCGGGCGCAGCTGGGTGTCGATCAGGTAGGCCTGCCGCCCCTCGATTGCTCCGAAGTGGCCGGTCGCGCCCTCGTCGGTCCGGATTTCGACGAAGATCTGTTTCAATTCCCTGACGCGCTGGTTGGGCGGATAGGGATGGACCTGGTCGGGGTAGAGGTCCAGCGGCAGCGACACCCGCTGGCGCTCCGCGGCTTCTTCCCATGCGACGCTGATTTCAAAGAGATGAATGTCAGTGATTTTCACAGGATGCGTTCCTCCTTGCGTCCAACGCCGCCCGGCAGGACCTGTGCGGCAGCCCTGATGAGTATAGCGGTGTCCGCAATTGACGACCCTCACGAAGAGTGCTTTCATCCTGGCCCTACCGGGAGGTAAGGTCTTGTGCATCAGCTGGATGCAGGGAGCCTCGGGAATCGCCCATGACCATCGTGGATCACCCCTGCCCCGTCAGGCGCATCACGGGTGGTCCTTTCCATCACTTTTTCGGCTACTACGACAAGTCACCCTGGGACGCGACTGGCCGCCACGTCCTTGCGCTGCGCGTGCCTTTCATGGACCGTCCGCCCACGCCGGATGACAGCGCCGCCATCGGCCTGCTGGACAGCCAGGACGACTTTCGCTGGCGGACGCTGGCGGAAAGCCAGGCCTGGTGCTGGCAGCAGGGCAACATGTTGCAGTGGCTGCCCTCTGATCCGCGGCGCCGCATCCTCTTCAACGCCCGCAGCGGCGACTCCTTCGTGACCTGCGTCCTCGATCCCGAAACTGGTGGGCGTGAAATCTGGCCCTGGCCCGTCTATTCGCTTGCGGCGGACGGTGCGGCAGCCGTGACGCTAAACTTCGCGCGCCTGGCGCGCACCCGGCCCGGCTATGGCTACGTCGGCCTGCCGGACCGCAGCGCCGGCCAATACGCGCCGGCAGATGACGGCATCTGGCACCTGGACCTCGTTAACCGTGAGTGTCGACTGATCGTCAGCCTGGCGCAACTGGCCGCGATTGAGATGGTTGACTCCATGCAGGGTGTCGAACACTGGGTGAACCATCTCGAGTGGAACCCCGGAGGCGGGCGGGTCTCCTTCCTGCATCGCTGGCCCTCGCCGAAAGGTTTCCATACGCGTCTCTTCGCCGTTGACCCGGACGGCGGCAATCTCACCTTGCTGGAGGGGTCGGGTGTAGTCTCCCACTACGACTGGCGCGACGACGAACACATCCTGGCCTGGACCGGGCACCGGGGCGCGCGTCACTTTCATCTTTACCGCGACCCGTCCGCCGAAGCCAGGGCGGTCGGCGCCGACACGCTGACCCGGGACGGGCACAACTCCTTCAGCCCTGACCGGCGCTGGTTACTGACTGACAGCTATCCAGACCCCTCCCGCCATGAACGCCTGCTGATGCTTTATCACCTGGAGACAGGCACGCGCTTCGATGTCGGGCGCTTCCACTCCGACCCGGCGATCGGCGGGGAAATCCGCTGCGACCTTCATCCGCGCTGGAACCGGGACGGCAGCCTGGTGTGCATCGACTCGATCCACGAAGGGACGCGCCAGATGTACGTCATCGACGTCTCTTCACTCACGGGTTGAGGGGCGCCGCCACTCAGGTCAGCACGAACTCACGCAGGATGTCGGTCGGGGGCTGGCCGAGGGGGTTGTGGCCGTGACGGTCCCGGCCGCGCACGAAGCAGGCGCGGAATGTCGGCGCAAGCTCCGCTTCGACCCGCACCTCACTGGCGGAGTAGCGCAGGGTCAGGCCGCAACGCAGCCGGTCGGACTCGTTGGGCGCGGAACCGTGGACGAGGTTGTCGTCGTGCAGGCTGACCTGGCCGGCGCGCAGGCAAAGGTGGACGGCGTCGCTGCGGCTGAAATTGCCGCGCTCGAGGCGCATGTTGAGTACGTCGTGCTCGTCATGCTCGCAGGCATGCTGCAGGATGCCGGCGCGGTGCGTGCCTGGTATGACCTGCATGGCGCCGTTCTCGACGTCGCTGTCCTCGAAGGCCAGCCAGACCGTGACCGTGCGATGCGGCGTCAGCGGCCAAAAGGCGGCGTCCTGGTGCCAGCCGGCGACGCTCCGGTCACCGGGGTCCTTGCTGAAAAACTGCGAGCCCCAGAGGTAGAAGTCCGGCCCGAGGATGGGCTCGACGAGGTCGAGGATGCGCGTATTTGTGCCCAGTTGCCAGAGCTCGAGGTCGAGGTCGTGCCACTGCTTCATCTCCTGGGTGGAGGTGTCGGGCGGCAGAAGGGCGCGCAGGCGCCAGTAGATCGAGCGCAGCCAGGCCAGTTCCGCATCCTTCTCGTAAATGGTGAAGGGAAAGAGGAAGCCGTCGCGATGAAAGCGCTCGACGTCTACAACCGGAGTGGACATCGCTGCCATCCTTCCATGATGGACCGTTTTCGACAATGTTATCCGTGAATGCCGCCGAAGGTGATTCCCTGCACGAAATGGCGCTGCACCAGGATGTAGAGAATAACGATCGGCACCGTCATTAGCACGACACCGGCCATGATTTCGCCCCAGGGGCTGTCGTAGCGGCCCAGCAGACTTCGAATGGCCTGGGTCAGCACCCATTGCTCCTTGCGCTGCAGATAGATGATGGGCAGGAAGAAGCCGTTCCACATCCCCGTGAAGTGGAGAACGCCAAGGGCAACGAAGGCCGGTTTGGAAACGGGTACGACAATACTCCTGAAGGTGCGCAAGGCTCCCGCCCCGTCAAGGGTGGCCGCGTCCTCAAGCTCTCGCGGGAAGCTCAGGAAAAACTGGCGAAAGAAAAATGTGGCGAAGGGGCTGCCGAAGAAAAAAGGAATGATGAGCGGGTTGGGCGTATTCAGCCACCCCAGTTTGCGAAACAGAACATAGGTCGGGATCAGGGTCACGTGGCCCGGCACCATCATGGTGGCCAACAGGCCGTAGAACCAGACTTTGCGCAAGGGGAAGCGCCAGCGCGCCAGGGCATAACCCGCCAGCGAACAGGACAGGAGCAACCCCAGTGTGGACAGGCCGGCAATGCGCAGGGTGTTGAAGGTATAGCGCGCCAGGTCGGGCAAGGCATCCTGCAAACCGCTGGTGTAGTGTTCAAACGTAATCGGGTCCGGAATCCACTGGTCGGCTCGCAGGAGGTTGGCGTTTGTCCTAAGGGACGTGGAAACCACCCAGGCGACAGGAACCAGGTAGGTCAGCGCCAGCAGCGTGAGCAGTCCATAGTACAACGTTGATGACAGAGTCAGACTTGTTCGCAGCCTCATCGTTCATCATCCCCCAGATAGAACACCGTGCCGCGCGCAAAGCGAAACTGTGTCATGGTGACGATGAATATCAGTACGGCCAGCAACCAGCCAATGGTCGCCCCGTAGCCAAGGCCGGATACGCGCTCGGAGAACAGGAAGGTCTGTTCGTAGAGATAAAGCACGATGGTGCGCGTGGAGCCACCCGGCCCACCTGGCTGGACTCCAGTCGCGCCTCCGGTCAGAATGACCACCAGATCAAAGAGCTGGAAGGCGGCGATGAAGGACGTGACCGTCAGAAACAGAATGGTAGGAGAAAGCAGGGACAGGGTCACGTAGCGAAAGCGCTGCCAACTCGTCGCGCCGTCCACACTGGCGGCATCGTAGAGTTCGCCGGGAATGCCCTGTAACCCGGCCAGGTAAATCGTGATCCCGTATCCCAGCGCTTGCCAGGTCGCCACGATTGCCACGGCGATCATGGCGTAACTTTCGTCCAGCAACAGGTTCGGAACTTCGATTCCCAGGTGACGAAAGAAGACCGGGATCGGGCCGGAGCGTGTGTTAAACATCCAGCTCCAGACGAGGCCCACGGCCACCTGGGACGTAATGTAGGGCAGGAAGAACAGGGCGCGAAACAGGGTTGTGCCACGGCGGGGCACATTCAGGAGGACTGCCAGGGCCAGGGAGAGGATCAGAAAGCTGCTGGTGGCCCACAGGATAAACCAGACGGTATTGCCCAGCACCTGGCCGATGCGCGGGTCTCCAAGAACATGTTCCCAGTTTGACAGACCGACCCATTTGGGAGCGGGGGCGATCAGGTCCCAACGCGTGAACGTATAATAGAGCGACACGACCAGCGGTCCCAAAATAAAGACAAACAGGCCGATCAGTTGCAGGCTCATGAATGCATAGGCGGTGAGCCAGCGACGGCGTTCTCGTGGATTGACTTCCTGCCACATGTTGATGCCGCGCCTCAGCGGCGCAAGTAGGGTCACGGGACGCTCACTTTCTCCGCCCTGTTCGGGAAAAACAGAAGGGCCGTTTGATCAATTCCGGTTCCATCTGACTGAAGTCAATGATTGTCCAGGTTGTGAATGGTCAGGGCTGCGCCGGCCTCGGTCAGTCGGCGTGGAAACCCGCCTGGTGATCATCTGAATCACGTGTGGCTCCGTACAATGACCTTTGCCCGCGTACGGGCGCCGGTGTTTTGCATCATAAAGGTCATGATGACCCGACCGCTCCAGTCCGGGGGTGCATACATGGCCGGTGACAGGCGGATGTCCGACAGGTTCTCAAGTTCAACCACCTGATCGGCGGGTCGCCCGGTGCCCCAGGGTTCGGGCGCCTGGCGATCCGAACTGTAGAGCCCGCCATGGAAGAGAACGCCCTTGCTGTAGTCACCTTCGCCCCGGTAATCAAACCGAAAGCCAAGCACGCTGTTCGAATTCAGTTGCCGCAGCGACCCGTCCACCGCGAAGGATACGCCCAGGGTGGCCGGCAGGCCCTCGACCGTGACCCCGATTCTCGAGTCGGCCTCATCCTGCGATCCCGTTCCCAGCCGCGCGATCCAGGTTGAGCGATCAAACGCGGCATAATTGTCCCTGCTGCGATCTGGAAAGTAGCGGTCAATCCGAATGATGTCCCCGACCGGCGGGGCCGCCGCGAGTTCCGACAACCCGCTTCCGTCCGTCACTTCCAGATAGACGACTCCGTGGTCCGGAATGTCGCCGCTCCAGCTCAGGTTGGCGGTGTTCACGTCCTCAAGAATCTCAAGCGCGGACAATTCCTCGCTGGCAGGATTCTCAAAATAACTCGCGTGATTTTCGTCGATCCTGTAGACACGCAGGGTCCCTTTCGCAAAGGGAATATCCCGCAGGTCCACCTGCACATGCTTGTCGGAACGCGAGCGGTTCCACAGCAGGACTGATGCAGTGTGGGCATCGCTGGACGCCAGGCCCGAAAGCGAACCGGAAATGACGTCAAGCGCGCGCCGGTCCACGGGCATCATGGCGTAGAGTTTGAAGGCATTGTAAGCTGCGCGCCGGTGGCCATCGATGTCGACCACACCCAGCGTGTCGTAGCCACTCTCCATGAACTGGGCCCAGTGCACGCGCGTGATATCGGTCTGGTCCACCAGCATGGCGATGTGATCAAGAATGATCGCTGCCTGGGTGAAGCGCACCGTAGGGGCCTGCGGAGAATGGTAAATCATGGAGGGATTCAACTCACTCAACACCAGTTCCGTTTTGTCGAACCAGGGGCGCTTGCTGATTTTCCGGCGGGCGGTGTTGATTCGGTAGGTTGGACTGACGCCAATGGCATGGAAGGCAAAGAAATCCAGTGGCAGGCGATTTGTTTCAACGAAATCCAGAAAGGGATCGATCCACTCATCCGTGAAGGCCAGGTCGGGCCCGCCGACGTAGGCATCCGGATCGCCGTCGCGCAAACCCTCCACACCATATTTGTAGAGCTTGTTGTAATCATCCACAGAGCGATTGTAGAAGATGTCGAGATCTGGTTCGTTCCAGATCGCATGGTATGCCGGTCGCAAATTCTCCTCGCGAAAATGGCGGGCGACCTGAAACATGACCTCGCGCCAGGCAACAAGACTGGAGGGATGGGTGGCGTGTCCATTTCCTGTTTGCAAGGGGAGCGGGTTGTAGCAATAAGACCAGTAGCCGGCCAGACCACGGTCCTTCAGCATCTGCGACAATTCGTCGAATTCTGTGAAATCAAACTGAAGATCGTCCGGAGTCCCGCTCACGATCTCGTTGGTCCAGCCGTTGATCTCCGGGTTGCCCCAGAACAGGTCGACGCGCAGTGTCTGCGCCTTCAGGTCAACGATCAGGTCCAGATCTCGCCGATAGCGTCGCATGGGCACGATGCCGGAGTTCATGAAGTCGAATTTCTTCACGAGGGGCGGATCGTGGGCGACGCTAAAGTCAGCGACGACTCTGGAATCCGGCGTTGCGGCCGCATTTCCTGGCAGACCGGACATGTGAACGCTCCATTCGGGAAGGCCGGCAAGCAGCAGAATGCAGACGAGGACGATGAACAGAGGCTTCAGTCGCACCACCATCGTCCGTCTCCGGCAAGCATACTGGCGGCATGAAGGCATGCCGCCAGTATCTCACCACACGCAATTGTCGGAGGCAGGCGTTACTCCTGCATCACTGTATCCACCTGCGCGCAGATGCCGCCCAGCGCTTCTGCGGCCGATTTCCGGTTGTTGAGGATGTCGTTCAGGGCGTCGCCGAATCCGTCCGAACCCTGAATCTGGTCCGTCTTGTCGTTGTACATGCTGGGATAGGTGGTCAGTTCCCAATCGAGAGGATCAAGTTGCGCCTCTTTGGTGTGTTCGGGCGCGTAGGGCGCGTCGACGAAGTATTCGCCCAGGGCGAAGTCCTTGTACGCCGGAATCAGCGTCATGATCGAGCCGTAGTCCCCGACCGAACCCTCGGTGGCCAGCCACTTGACGAGATGCCAGGCCAGGTCCTTGTTCGCCGAGCCATTGAAAATGCTCCACATATGCACCTGGATGACTGTTGCATTGCCGGCTTCACCCGACGGCAGCGGAGCAATGTCATAGTTCAGCCCGGGGTTCTGGTCGTCCACCAGTTTGGCCTGTTCAAATGAACCGTGCTGCATGGCCACCTGGCCGTCGACCCAGCGCAGGAAGCCAATTTGCTCTGCATGGGCATTCGGCTTCACGGTGGAGTGGTCGGTCCACATGAGGTCCTGGATGAACTGCCAGGCGCGGATACTGTCGGAATGCTCCAGATTGCATCGTTGTCTGTCCGGCAGGGTCATCGCGCTGCCGCCAAAGGCAAACAGGATCGGGTCGTAGCCATTGCCCCAGGGCCAGACAAAGTGATTGTAATAGCCCCATTGTTCGATCGCCGCCGGGTCGAAATCCGCCGAAGCTGGTGTGTTTCCATTACTATCCAGGGTTAGCTGGATCGCCCACTCGCGAACATCGTTCCAGGTGTAGTCTCCGTCCGCCGGCGGGTATTCAAGGCCAGCGGCGTCGAACATGTCCCGGTTGTACCAGAGGCTCTGGATGTTGAAGCCCATTGGCAGCCCGACAACCTGACCGTCGCGCAGGCTGGTCACGGCTTCAATGGTTACCGAATTGAAATCCGCCAGATCGACGTCCGGGTCGGCTTCGATCCAGGGCGTCAGGTCTTCCAGGACTCCGTCATTGGCCATGGCGTTGTAGTTCCAGCTGCCAGGCACGAAGACGTCGGCCATCGTGCCACCCGCAATCAGCGTCTTGCAGGCGGCGTAGTCGGCGCCGCAACCGCCGGCATCGACCAGTTCAATCTCAACTTGCGGGAAAGTATCCATGTAACGGGCGATGGCTGCCTCATAGGTGTTGATGTCGGGCGGCCCGCCCCACATGAACACGGTCAGTTGCCCGGCGGGCTCTGCATCCTGGGCAACGGTAGAGACGATGCCCAAAGAGGTCAGGAGCAGGACGGGGAGCAATACTGCAAGAAAACCTGTGCGTAGAAAACGAATCCGACGTAACGACGAAATGTTCATTTCAATCCCCTCTACTTTTTCTCAGCCTGCTTCGTGCAGGCTGCGCCTACTATATCCCGGCCAACCATGCCGCGCATGTCGGGTTGCATGTCGACCAGGATCAGGGTGGCCTCGGCTCCGGCCGGAACCTGCAGTTATTCTAGGCGAAAGCAATCGGCGCCGATTGTGGTGCCCTGCAACCTGCCGGATTTTCAGGCCCCAGCTGCCCTGCTCCACTGGCCACTCCTGGCACGAGACCTTCCCGGAGTGGGCCGCCCTTACATCTCCTCGCCGGCCGTGACCTGGCGGTACCTGCGCATCAGGTCGGTCGGCGGCGAACCCGCGGGGTTGTGCTTGTAGCGGTCGGCGCCGCGCACCTGAAAGGCCTTGAAGAAGGGCCAGACGGAAAGGTCGGCCTTCACCTCGGTGCTGGAGTAGCGCAGGGTCAGGCCGCAGCGCAGCCGGTCGGAGTCGTTGGCATCCGAGCCGTGCAGGATGTTGTCGTCGTGCAGGCTGACCTGCCCCGCTTTCAGTTCCAGGTGCACGGCGTCGTCAAAAGAGAAGTCCCCGCCCGTGGCGCGCGAGGGCAGCACGTCGCTGTCACTTTCCGTGTCCTCGTGCGTGATGTGCTGCGCGCGGTGCGTGCCGGGGATGACCTTCATGGCGCCGTTGGCCGCGTCGCTGTCCTCGAAGGCGACCCACACGGTGACGGAATTGTGCGGCGCCAGCGGCCAGAAGAAGGCGTCCTGGTGCCAGGGCGTGGTTTTCAAATCGCCAGGGTCCTTGCTGAAGAACTGCGAGCCCCAGATATAGAAGTCTGGCCCGAGGATGGGCTCGACGAGATCGAGGATGCGCGGCTCGCTGGCGACGGCCCAGAGCTCGCGGTCCTCGCCATGCCACCAGTCCATCTCCTGGGTCGAGACGCCCGGCGGCAGCAGTTTCCGCAAACGCCAGTAGAGCTGACGAAGGGGCTCGACCTCGGCCGGGCCGTAAACCGGAAGCGGGCAGAGATATCCCTGCTCTTTAAACCTTGCCACGTCAATGGTCACGGGTTGCTCCTTTCAGGCCGCGTGCCTTAGCGGACGACGATGGGACGAATGTCCAGCACGCGGCAGGTCTCCTCCAGATGCGGAATGTAATCGCCATACACCAGGCTGAGGTGGTTGCTGCGCAGTTCGCGGGCGACGGCGCGCGGGTCGGCGTCCAGCCGGACGAAGGCGTGTGGCGAAAAGTCCCAGTGCGTTTCCTGCAGTTTCTCGTGCGGCACGTCGAGGCACTCGCCGCCGGTAATCAGCATGACGTGCTCGCCGGCCTGACGGGTGATGCGCGCCAGGGTGACGCGACCGGGCCGGTTGACGGCCTGGGGCGCCGCGCCGCCCAGCTTCCACTCGAACTCCTGAAAGCCGTGCTCGACCCAGTGCACCTGACTCCGGTCCTTCGCCAGGGTGGTGGCTTGCGAGCCGCAGTTGGAGATCCAGATCTCGCCCTCTACGAGGCGAATCGTGCGCACGTCGCCGAACATGACCGGCGCGCCGCCGAGGTGCTTGAGGATCTGCATGGTGAGGGCGCCGTTGGAATCGGATTCGCAGGAGCAGCAGATGGCCTCCTTGTCGCCGTCGGCGTCGGAACTGTCGTTCAGCAGGGCGATGGTGTAACAGAAGGTGGTGAATAGTACCGGTGTCTCCGGCAGGCAGCGCACGGAGACGAAGTCGAAGCCGCGCTCGGCGATCAGACGGCGCGAGGCGAGGTACATCTTCATTGCGGCGCGCATGACCTCGTCCTTCACCTGAATTGAACCGAAGACTTCATGGCTCCAGGCGAGATGTGACTCCACCTCGGCGTCGGGCATCTTCTGCGCGAGGTCGATGATTTCGCTCTGGTCCCAGGATTCGATTTCGACCCCGAACTGGCGACGCCACTGGTTGGCATCCACGGCGGCGGTCAGCATGCCCAGCGAACGCGAGCCCATCAGGCCGTAGACCTGGCCGCGCAAACGGCTGCCGGCGGCCGCACCGAGGCAGCGCACCTCCAGTTCCTGCAGGGCGACGGGGTCGTCGAAGTCGCCGTAGACCAGACAGTTGGTGACGCCGGCCTCATCAAGCGAGCCGCGCACCACGCTGGCGCCGACGATGCCGACCGCGGCGATGTCCGTGTTGGTCCAGACGACGACCGGCACTTCGCACTCGAGGGCAGTCTCGACAACGCTGGTGCCGTAGCTCCAGCGGGCGACGTAGACGACGAGCACGTGGACGTCGGCGTTACGCAGCATGCGGCCGTGGGCGCGCGCCTGCTGCAGGGAGGTTGTGAATTCGTCGGGCGCGATGACCTCGGCGCCGAAGCTCTCCAGAATTTGCTGCGCCTCACTGAACATTTCGCGGGCCGGCGCGCGCACTTCCTCGCCCCAGACGTCGTGCAGTTCGGGTGACATGCTGCAGATCAGGCCGATGCGGGCTGGACTCATGAGAGCGACTCACTCTCCGCCAGGGCGCGGAGCTGGCTCCAGGCGCGTTCGCTGACGAAGATGCCCTCGCGCTGGCGGCGCGCCATTTCCCGCGCCTCGGGTTCGCCGGGGATGAGAATCTCTGTGAAGCCTGGTCGCAGGCGGCTGCTGCGGATGTAGTCCAGCAGGTCGCTGACCTCGGTCTCGAATTCATCCGCCGTGACGAAGGCCGTCGGGTTGATGGCGATGATCAGCGTGGCGTTGTGCCAGTCGGGCGGGTCCGGCTGGCTGGTGCCGCCGCCGCTGAGGGCGCCGGCCAGCACGTCCACGACGACGGCCAGCGCGAAGCCCTTGTGGCCGCCCACCGGAAGCAGGGAACCGGCGTCGAAGTCGGCGGCGTCGGTCGTGTCCCGGCCCTCGCTGTCGATGACCCAGCCGACAGGCAGCGGCTCGTCGCGCAGCTGCTTGATGTTGACCTTGCCGCCGGCCACGACGGTCGGCGAGATATCGACCATGATGTCCGTCCCCGGCGCGGGGATGCCCCAGGCGAAGGGGTTGACCGATAGCCGCCGCTCCACCCCGCCCCAGGGGGCCACCAGTTGCGCGCCGCCCTGCCCGTTGACCGTGACGAAGCCGATCAAGCCGGCGGCGGCGATCTGCTCGGCGTACTCACCGAGGCGGCCAATGTGGCTGCAGTTGCGGATGGAGACGGCGGCGATGGCGCCGGCGCGGGCCTTGTCGATGGCGACATCCGCGGCGCGCCAGGCCATCAGTTGACCGAGTCCGCCATGGGCGTCCAGCACGGCGTGGGAGGGACTGTCGCGCAGGACCTCCAGTTCGGCGCCGAAAACGATGTCCCCCTTGCGCCACAGATCGACGTAGTTCGTCATCATGCGCACGCCGTGGGAATCGTGGCCGCGCAGGTTGCTGCCGACGAGATGGTCCTGCAGGCGCGCAATCTCCAGTTCACTGGCGCCGAGCGGCCCACAGATATCGGCGACGGTCTGGCGCAGTTCGGCCTCGCTCAGTACGGGCATGGCGTCTCCAATTCAGTTGCTTTCATGTGGCCCTCACCCTAAATCCCTCCGACGCGAAGGGGCGATTTATCAAGTCGCCCGCCCTGTCGTTTTGTGGCACAAGGCGTGCGCCATGATATGGCGTCCCTGCGGTACAGATCGGACGCGGAAGCCCGTTGTAGACGGGAACAGGGAATCAGGGTGACGGCGGGCATCTACGCATACTCCAGCGCCAGCATGGCGAATGTCTCGAAGGGCGGCACGGAGATCTCGGCCATGCCGTCGACGACTGTGAATTCCAGTTCGTGCCCGTCAGGCAGGAGGATGGCGCGGTTTGCCTCACGGCCGTTGAGCGCGAGACGCAGGCGCGCGTCATGGATGGGCACCTGCGGGAAGACCTCCTGGAAATTGACCAGGTTGGCCAGCAGTCGGCTGCGATCCGGTTGGTCGAAGAGCGTGACCTCGACCACCGGCGGCGCGTCGGCCCCGAAGGAGTAATCGTCGTAGAGTTCACGGACCAGATTGAGGAAGATGTCGTGCAGGTGCTCGTAACGCTCGATGCCGCTGGTGACGTAGATGACGCTGCCTTCGCCATATTCGTTGCCGATGATGCCGGGCATGTCGGTGCGGAAACCGGGCGGGTCGTTGTGCAGTGAGGTGAAGGTAATCGAGTCGGCGGGCACGGTGTAGGGCAGCGTGACGGTGGCGAGGGTCTCTGTGTCCGCTTCCGGCCTCACAATGAGTTGCGATTCCTGCATGCCGGCCGGGTGCTGACGCGTGGCCGGGGCGAAGAGTTCGTCGCTCGCCTCTACCGGCGCGAGGTAGGTGAAAGTCTCCTTCGTATCACCGGAAAAGTGAACGCCGAAGACATCGGCCAGCATGAAGTCATTTTGACGATGGCCGTCGCGGGTGATGAGCGAAGTGTTGCGGCTGGCGTAGAGTTTGCCGCCCCGGCGCACGTAGTCGCGAAAGGCCGTCACCTCTTCCTCGTTCATCATCAGCACGTCGGGCAGGATGATGACCTTGTGGCGTGAGAGCTGGTCGAGGCTGGTATCGGTGATGACGCCGAAGGGAACGTGGCTGTCGCGCAGGGCGCGGCAGGCGCCGACCACCGCGTCGGTGTGGGGCGAGGAGGGCGATTGTCCCGGGCCTTCCACGTGTTTGCCGTTGTCGGCGAAATTGCATTTGGAATTGAGGCTGTAGTAGACGGCCACGTCCTGTTGCAGTTCGCCGCCCATGTGCGGCTCGTAGCGTTGGGTCCGTCCCCAGATCTCGCCCATGCGCTCGTAGGTAGTGGGCTCAAGCGTACCGATCGGGTCGATGCTTGTGATGTAGATGAAGGCGCAGCCGTCGGCCATGGCGGAACTGGCGGCGGCCTCCAGCAGTCCGCGCGGCTTGATGGCCGTGTAGTTGGCGAGCGAGATCGAGACGCAGGTCTCGAAGCCGACGGGGCGGTTGGGGCTGAGGTTGTAGAAAAGCTTGCGCACCAGCGAGCCCTGAATGGTGCCGCCGTAGAAATCGCCCTGCAGGTAGGTGTTTTGCAGCGCCAGGCGGCTGTCCACGCCGAAACGCCAGCCGGCCTCGTGGGGGATGGAAGAGGCCTGGTGCTCGACCGAGAGATTGGGGTTGGCGGCGAGGGCGGTTTGGGTCTGGCGTTCGGCGAACTCGGCCATCCAGCGTTCGCGGCAGCGCTGGAAGGCGACCCAGCGCGGGTTTTCCCAGTTGATGATCTCGGGAATCTCGCCGCCGACCTCCTCGGCGAAACGGCGGCGGCAGTGGCGACAGTAGCAGGGCCGCGGCCAGAAGGTCATGTCCATGCGTATGCCCTCGACGTCGAAGGTCTCGCAGATTTCGCGGGTGAGGTCGCGCGTGTATTCACGATAGGGCGAGTTGACGCAGCAAAGGCCGGCGCGTTCGGTCTGCGTGCTGCTGATGTCGTCGGCGATGCCGCGGCCATGGGTGTCCTTGACCTTCCAGTCATCGTGGTTGCGGCAGGCCCAGGTATCCCAGACGAGGCTCATGTAGAGCACGACCTTGAGGTCATGGCGGCGCGCCTCGTCGATGACCTCCTGTGGCAGGTTGCGGCCGTTGAGGTTGGCGTGGACGGGCGCGACCTTCGAGGGGTAAAAGGCCTGCCCGACCACCGACTGGGCGTACATGAACATGGCCTGGGCGTTGGACTTGCGAATCATGCCGACGTAGTGTTCGGCGTCGAAGCTGGCGAGGAAGTCCGCGTTGACGTCGGTGATGTGCTGGTCGACAACAGCGCGACGGTAAATGTTCTGGTACCAGGGTACGGTCATTTTGGCCTCAATTCAGGAAATTTTGTAAGCAATCGACTCTTTGCACGTACCTTGAAGTCTCCGGCCCTCACCCATGGCTACTCGTACTCCAGCGTCAGCATGGCGAAGGTCTCGAGTTCAGGCAGGGTGAAGCTGACGCCGTCGTCATGGCGCTCGAAGGGCAGTTCCCGGCCTGCGGGCCGCTGCACCAGACGCAGCGCCTGCTGCGGGACGCGCAGACGGACCTCAATATCGCGCACCGGGATGTTGGGTAGTGCCTGCTGGAAGTTGATCAGGTTGATCAGCCAGCGCGACTCCTCCGGCTGGTGAAACAGGGTGATCTCCACCGCCTTGGGTGCGTCGGACCCGAAGGACCAGGTCGCGCCCAGGCGCTGCAGCAAATTGATGAAGACTTCGCGGCAGTTTTCGCTGCTCTCGATGTCGCCGCCGACGTAGATGGCCTGGCCGGCGCCATAGCGATTGTGCGTGATGGCCGGCTGCCCGGTGTAGCGTCCGGGCGGGTTGTTGTGAATGGAGGCGAAGCGCCAGGGGTCGGCCGGGTCGGTCCAGGGCAGGACGAGTTCACCGGGGACCTGCGCTTCCGGCCGGGCGACGATGCGGATTTGCGAGTCTTCCAGGCCGGGCGGATGGCTGTGGGAATAGCCCTCTCCGAAGAGCGGCTCATGACCCGGGGCCGGCGCGATATAGGTGAAGGACTCCAGCGATTCGCCGGCGAACTGCGCGCCGAAGACGTCGGCCAGCATGAAGTCTTCCAGGAAGTGGCCGTCGCTCGTTACCAGCGAAGTGTAGCGGCTGGCATAGAGCCTGCCGCCGTTGCGCACATACTCGCGGAAGGCGGCGCACTCCTCCGCGTCCATCATCAACACGTTGGGCAGCACGACGATCTTGTGACGGTCGAGCCGGTCGAGATCGGCCCTGGTGATGACGCCCCAGGGAATGTTGTGCTCAATGAGCGCCTCGCAGGCGCCGAGAGCGGCCTCAACGTGGGGGGCGCGGCTGTGCAGGTCCCCGGCTGCGCTGACCGGCGTGCCGTTGTCGGCGAAATTACCCTTGGAGCGGGTGCTGAGATAAATGCCGACGTCCTGTTGCAGATCGCCGCCCAGCCAGGGTTCGCAGGCCTGTGTTTCCTCGAAGATGCGACCCATGCGCTGGTAGACGAGGGGATTGATGGTGCCGACGGGATCGACGGAATCGATGAAAATGAAGGCGCAGCCGTCGGCCAGGGCGGCGTGGGCCTTGCAGCGCAGCAGGGCCTCGTCCTTGAGTGCCGTGTAATTACTCAGCGTGGCGGAGACGCTGGTCTCGAAGCCGCCGGGCCGGTTGGGTGACAGGTTATGGAAGAGTTTGCGCACGAAGGAGCCCTGCAGGATGTCGCCGTAGAAATCGCCCTGCAGGAAGTCGGTCTGGGCGGCGAGGGGCGTTGTGACGCCAAAGCGCCAGGGATGGGCGAAAGTCGAGGACTGGTGCTCCACGCTTATGGCCGGGTCGACCGCGCGCACGGCGTCGGTACAGAGGGCCGCGAATTCGACCAGCCACTCCTCGCGTTTGCGGGCGAAGCGGGTCCAGCGCGGGTCAAACCAGTCGATGACCGTGGGCAACTCGCCGCCGACCTCGTCCATAAAGCGCTGGCGGCAATGGGGGCAATAACACACGCCCGGCCAGAAGGTCATGTCGAAGCGAATGCCATCCAGCGGATAGCCGGCGGCCAGTTCCGTGGCCAGCGACGCGGCGTAATCGCGGTAGGGCGAATTGGGGCAGCAGACGCCGTAACGGCCCGGGTTACTGTGGCCTAGGTAATCGGAGTGGGTGATGCGCCAGTCCGGGCGTTTGCGCCAGGTGAGCGTGTCGTAGATCAGGCTCATGTAACCGACGACGGCGATGTCGTTGGCGTGGCACAGCTCCACCGTCTCGCCGAAGATGTCGCGGCCGTCGGGGCCGGCGTGGACCGGCGCGATCAGCGAGGGATAAAAACAGCTGCCGACGTGGGAATGTGCGTAGAGCACGACGGACTGCAAGCGCGCTTCCAGCATCAAATCGACGAAGCGCTGCGGATCGAATTGCGTCATGAAGCGCGGATTGTCTTCGGTGATGTGCATGTCGAGCACGCCGCGGCGCCAGGCATTTTCGTACCAGGTCATGCCATGACCTCCTGCGCGCGAATGAAAGATTCGACTTCGGCCCGCGTTGGCGACCCTTCCATGGGGCCCATGCGGGTGACGGCAAGAGAGCCGACGGCGTTGGCGAAGCGGCCGGCCTGCGCCAGGGGCATGCCCTCCAGCAAGGCGACGGTAAGCGCGGCGGCGAAACTGTCGCCGGCGCCGGTGGCATCGACTTCGTCAGCGGGGAAGGCGGGCACCTGAAGGCGTTCATCGCCCTGGTACAGGGTGCAGCCCGCCTCACCCTGCTTCAGGGCCACCAGCTTGCCCTGCCCCGCCCACTGGCGACAGCCGGTTTCGTCGTCCGCCGCGCCGGTGAGCATGACCGCCTCTCCGGCGCTGGGCAGGATGAGGTTGGCGCGCTCGATGACCGGCTGACAGAGTGCGCGAATCTCCCCGACGCTGAGTACTTCGGGGCGGATGTTGGGGTCGAAGCTGAGTTGGGCATCGGCCGGCAGCCCGTCCATGGCGCGGGTGCAGGCCGCGCGCGCCGAATCGCAGATGGCCAGGTTGCAGCCGCTGAGGTGCAGCCAGCTCACGTCGGCCAGGGCTGCCGTATCGACGTACTCCGGTGCCAGTTGACCGGCGGCGGCGTGACGCCAGTGGAACAGAAAACGTCGTCCGCCATCGCTGAAGCGGGCGTTGAAGGCCACGCCAGTGCTGTGCTGCGGCAGGACCCGCACCTGCGAACAGTCGACGCCATCGGCATGCAGACGACGCAACAGACAATCGCCGAAGTCGTCGTCGCCGACCGCGCCGATGTAGCTGGCGGGCAGGCCGAGACGGGCCACCTGGCCGATGTAGATGACGGTATCGCCGCTGGGAAAGGGGCCCTCGAAAGCGCCGGGTTGGTCGAGCGGCGCATCAAGCTGCGGGCGCATGATCTCGACCAGCATGTTGCCCATGGAGAGCACGCGCATTGCGGCCACGGTCAGTCCGCCTCGTAGTTGGCCAGGGGCGCACCGACCTCGACCGTTTCACCGGCCGGGACGAGGATCTGCCCCACCCTGCCGGTGAAGGGTGATTCGACCTCGACGTTGGTTTTGTCAGTCTCGATCTCGCAGAGGATGTCGCCGCGGCTCACCTGATCTCCGGGCTGGACGCGCCATTCAGCGACGGTGCCTTCCTCCATCAGATGGCCCAGCATGGGCATCATAAATTGTGGCATACGCCCTCCGCAGTCAGGCGAGCACTTCGCGCACGGCGTCGCAAATCCAGGAGGCGTCGGGCACCACGGCCTTTTCCAGGTCGGTGCCGTAGGGGATGCCGGTGCGCATGCCGCAAACGCGGCTAACGGGCTTGCGCAGCTCCGCGAAGCAATGCTCATGAACGACGCTGGCGGCCTCGCCGCTCCAGCCGCCCTCGGCCGGCGCCTCGGTGACGACGACGCAATGTTTCGTGCGCTTCACGGAGTCGATCAGGGCCTGTTTGTCGAGCGGCCAAAGCGTGCGCGGATCGATGACTTCGCAGGAGATGCCCTCGTCGGTCAGGGTTCTGGCGGCGGCGAGCGCTTGCAGTACCATCCAGGAGGTTGCGATGATGGTGACGTCCTCGCCGGCGCGCTTGATATCGGCCACGCCAAAGGGGATGGTGTAATCGCCCTCCGGCACCTCGCCGCGCGTGAAATAGAGCGACTTGTGCTCGATGAGCAGCACCGGGTTGTCGCTGCGCACGGCGGAGCGCAGCAGGCCGCAGAGGTCGGCGGGGGTGGAGGGCATGACGACGATCAGGCCGGGCACGTTGACGAACCAGTTCTCAAGGCTCTGCGAATGCTGCGAAGAGTTGCGCATGCCCACGCCGCCCTGGGTGCGGAAGACTACCGGGACGCGCACCTGGCCGTTGGAAAGCTGGTGATACTTCACGCCGTGGTTGATCATCTGGTCCATGGCGATGGTGATGAAATCGATGTACATGATTTCGGCGATGGGCCGCATGCCGTAGAGCGCGCTGCCAATCGCGCAGCCGGTCATGGCGGCCTCGGATATCGGCGAGTCGCAGATGCGCTCCGGCCCGAATTCCTCCAGCAGGCCGGCGGACGCGCCGAAAAGGTTACCCCAGCGGCCCACGTCTTCGCCGATCAGATAGACGCTGTCGTCGCGGCGCAGTTCCTCCGCAGTGGTCTCGCGGATCGCGTCCCGGTAACTCATGCGTGCCATGGCGTTCAGTCCTGTCCCAGCGGGATCATCACGTGGTCGGTGGCCTGCTCGACCGTGGGGAAGGGCTGCTCCAGCGCCCATTCCATGTCACCCTCGATTTCCGCCCGCACGCTGGCCTCCAGGTCGTCGAGAGTTTCTTCCGTATAGCCGCGGGCCAGCAGACGGGTGCGCGCCAGGGTGAGCGGATCGCGATTGCGCCAGACGGCGATTTCCTCGCGGCTGCGATAGGTGTGTTCGGGGTCGCCGCCGTAGTGGCCGCGGAAGCGGTAGGTCACCATCTCGATGAATACCGGGCCGCGGCCGGCGCGCAGCTGTTCGAGAGCGTCGGCGGTCGCGTTCATGACGGCCTCGACGTCCATGCCGTCGACGGAGACGCCGTTGAGGCCGTAGGAGGTGGCGCGCTGCGAGATGCGCGAGACCGGCACGAATTCCTGCACCGGCATGGCCTCGCCATACTGGTTGTTTTCGCAGATGTAGAGCGCCGGCAGCTTCCAGATGGCGGCCAGGTTCATCCCCTCGTGGAAAGCGCCGGTGTTGGAAGCGCCGTCGCCGAAGAAGCAGACGGCGACGCTGTCGCGCGCCTGGCGTTTGAAGGCGAGGGCCACGCCGGCGGCGATGGGCAGCCCGCTGCCCACGATGCTGCCGCAGAAGAAGTTGTGGGGCTTGTCGATCCACTGCATGGGGCCGCCAATGCCCTGGCTGACGCCGCCGCGGCGCCCCAGCATCTCGCAGAAGACCGCCCGCGTCGTGCTGCCCTTGGCGATCGAGTGCCCCTGGGGACGGTGCGTGGAAAACACCACGTCGTCCTCGCGCAGCAGGGAACAGACGCCGACGGCCACGGCTTCCTGCCCGCTGTAGGGGTGGAAGCCGTTCATGATGAGGTCTTTCATCTTGAGGTCGTAACAGAACTCGTCGAAGTGACGCAGCACAAGCAGCTGCGTATAGAGTTCCATCAACTGTTCATTGTCGCTCACGAAATGTCTCCTTCGGGGAAGGCGATGATGCGCACCGGACAGGCCTCGACGCCGACGATGGGCAAGGGCAGGATGAAGACGGTCACGCGCTGCTCGCCGACGGCGGCCAGGTTGGTGCAGGATTCGACCATGGCGAGGCCGTTCCTGAACATGCTGAGGTGGTTGGGCTGGTAGTCCGTGCCGGGCACCTCGAAACCTGCGGCGTCCGTGCCGATGACCGTCGGCCCCTGTGCCACCAGCCAGTTGAGCGCTTCCTCGGTCAGGTAGGGCTGGTCGTTCCAAAGCTCGCCGAAGAAATTCTTGTCCATGTCGGTGCGCAGGAAGATCATGTCGACGTCCTGCAGGCGGTCGGCGTGGGCCTGCACCTCCTCGAGCGTGATCGCCTCCAGGTGTTCCTTGTGCGAGAAGTCCAGCACCACGGCCGTGCCGATCAGGTTCTGCAGGGGGTAGTCGGCGAGGTCGTCGCCCGTTTCCCAGTGGTGGAAGGGCACCTCGATGTGGGTGAAGGTGTGGGTGCTGAACTGCACGTTGCCGATGACGTACCAGATGTCGTCGCGATGCACGACCTCGGGCAGGACTTCGGTGACGTCCTGCACCTGGGCGGCGAGTTCGAAGTAGCCCTCGCCGGGCGTCATGCGATGGCTCAACTCGATGATGCGGTCCTTGCGCATGGCAACTCCCTACATGCGGATGGCGCCGGACATCAGGCCGCGAATGAACAGGCGGCTGGTAAAGGCGAAGAGCACGATCATGGGCAAGGACGCCAGAACGTAGCCGGCGAAGAGCGGCCCGTACTCGGTGCGGAAGATGCCTGTGAAGATCATCAGGCCCGCCATGACCGGCTTCAATTCGGGGTTTGTGTTGATGGTCAGGGGCCAGATGAGATCGTTCCAGATGACGTTTGCCTGCAACAACGCCAGCGTGCCCAGGATGGGGAGCGAGAGCGGCAACACGATCGACCAGAAGATGCGAAGCTCTCTGGCGCCGTCCACGCGGGCGGATTCGAAGAGGTCTTCCGGCAGACCGGCGAAGGAGGTGCGCAGTACAAGGATGGCGAAGGCCTGGCCGCCGGCGGCGTAGGGCAACCAGAAAGCCCAGCGCGTACTCAAGAGTTTCAGGTCGATGATCAGGATGAAGGAAGGGATGAGCGTCAGCACGCCGGGAATCATCAGCAGACCCAGCACCATGTAAAACAGCACTTCCTTGCCGTAAAAACGCAGGCGGGCGAAGACGTAGGCGGAGAGCGAGGCCGGCACCAGGGTCAGGGTCACGGAGCCCACGGTGTAAATCAGCGAGTTGACCATGTATTTGCCGATGTCGGCGTTCCAGGCCCTGGTGTAATTGTTCACGTAAAGCGGCAGCGTGATCTCAAAACGCTGGGCAAAGAACTGCGTGTTGTTCTTGAACGAAAAGAGCAACAGCAGGATAACCGGAATGATGGTCAGCAACAGCAGGACGATCAATACGGCGTGAGACAACCACTGGACGCGCTTCAGGTCGACCGATTCGCTAAATCGCCTGGTCAACGGGGCCATGTTTGAAGGTCCTTTGGGGCAGGCATCAATCGGCCACGTATTCAGTTTGCGAGCGGAAACGATGCATGGAGAAAATGGTCAGAATCAGAATAAGGATAAACATGACCGTGCCAATAGCCGAGGCATAGCCCATCTCGGCGTAGTTGTAGCCCTGCCGGTACATCCACAGTCCCGGCACCATGGTCGCGTAACCCGGGCCGCCGTCCGTGAGCACGTACTGGGCCTGAAAGCCCTGGATGCCCCCGATCAGCGCGAGGATTCCCAGCAATCGGATCTGGCCCTTGAGCAGGGGAAGGTCGATGTAAACCACGCGTCGCAGGGCAGTGGCGCCATCCAGTTCCGCTGAATCGCGCACTTCCTGGTCAATGTTTTGCAGACCGGCCAGATAAATGAGCACGTTGACGCCCGACGCGAAGGGAAAGCCGATGAGCATCAGGAAATACAGGGCGTTGTTGAAATCGCCCAGCATGCGCGTCTGCAAATCCCAGCCGAAGGCGTCGAAAATGGATTTCACCAGGCCGATGTCAGGATCGTAGATGAAATTCCAGACGTAGAGCGTGACGACCAGCGGCACAACGATGGGCACCACGAAGAGCAGGCGATACCAGTACTGCGCGCGATCGCTGCGCAGTGAGTCAATGAGTTCAGCCACGATCAACGGCGGCACCAGGGCCATCAGCAAGGACCAGACGCTGATAATGAGCATGTTGCGCAGCGACGCCAGCATGATCCGGTCGCTGGCCATCTGCTCGAAGTTGTCGAACATGATGAATCTGGGCGCGGCAAAGCCGTTCCAGTCTGTAAAGGAATGATAGAGCGCTGAAAAGGCCGGATAGTAGGAAAAGACTACGATTAACGCAAAGGTCGGTACCAAAAACACATAGGCGGTAAGGGAATTCCTCAGCAAACGCCCCTGTTCCCCGCGGAACGCGAAACGGGGTCGGTTGCTCTCTGTGGTAACGGCCCGCATCAGGGAATCTCTCTGTCAATACACAACATAACGATCATCGTGTTCTGCGATACAGAACGCGGGAGGAGGCGCCAGGCCCCTCCCCCCGCGCAGGTTACGGACTGCGTGTTACATGTTCAGGGCGTCCTCGGCCGCCTTGACCAGCTCGGCCTGCATGACCTCGGTGTATTCGTCGACGCTCATGCCGCCCAGCAGCACGAGTTGCCAGTTGCGCACCCAGGCATCACGTGCTTCCGGTGAGATGTGGGTGTTGCCCCAGCTGTTGACGAACCAGTAGGTGGCGTCTTCATTGATGCGGAAGCCGGCCAGCGAAGGCGGCAGGGAAACGTTCTTGATGTTGGGTACCAGCCCCTGGTCTTCGGCCAGCAGCGCGCCAATGTTCTCGGGCACCGACAGGTACATCAGGAAGTCGGCGGTGGCATCGCGCCTGGCGCCGCTGTTGTAGGCCGGCAAGGTGAACAGGGTGTTACCGGCGATGAATACTGCCGCCGTCTGTTTGCCGGTCGCATACTCGGATTCCATGGTCGAGATGATCGGAATCGGGAAGGCGCCCCAATCGAAGGGATTCTCGTTGGTCGGCATGTCGCGCAAGAGACTCTTGTTCTCCCAGATTCCGCCGTAGCGTGTAGCGGCTTCACCGGAAAGGAACAGGCCGTAATCCTGCCCGTCGCCACCGCCGCTGTGGGCGCCTTCCGGCGTGTATTGCCACCACTCCGTCAGGAGTCGGAAGCAGTCCTGGTAGGGGCCCTGGTCGATGCCGTAGCGGCCGTCCAGCACGGCTTCGGAGACCTGCGCCGGCAGAGGCTCGCGCAGATCGCCGGCGGCGATCTCTTCAAAGGTGCTGTGCAACACCTGATTCGTGGCCATGTCGAAAGTCCACACCGCGTAGGCCAGGCCGAAGTAGTCCGACACCGGAATGGCCATGCCCGAGTCCTGGATGGCCTGGTAGAGCGAGATCTGCTCCGCCCAGGTGGTCGGCGCTTCCCATCCGTTGGCTGCGAACATGTCCTTGTTGTAATAGGTCCAGAGCGTCGTGTTGTCGAGACCCAGCCATGCGGTCTGGCCGTTGGACTGACGCTCACCGGGCTTGATGAACTGGTCCGACCACTGCATGTTCCCTTCTACGTAGGGATTGGGAGACTCAAGGTAGGGGTCCCACCAGCCGACCAGATCGGCCGTCATCCATTCCTCAATCAGGTAGGTCCAGTTGCCGAAGAGCAAATCGGGACCGTCCGCTGCCTGCAGGCGGCGTGCCGCCCACTGCTGAATGTCATCCCAGGCGCCCGGGTCAATGGGCGCGTGGTTGATGGTGACGTTGGGATGCATCGCATGGTAGGAATCCAGGATACTGGCCAGCGCCTGGCCCTGGACTTCGTTTTCCCCGGTGGCGTCCGGGCCATAACCGCGGAAATCGATATTGAGGACGATTTCGTCCTGCGAAGGCGCCGAGGCGCCAACCATGCCGGCCGGCAGCGCGGTCGCCGCCGCGCCTGCTGCACCGGCCGCGCTCATCTTGAGCATGTCGCGTCGGGAAATCCTGTGTTTGGTGTCCATTTTTCCTTTCCTTGCCTCCATGAAACTCATTCTTTGCCGGGGACAGTGACAGCTCCCGTCCTTTTTGACGTCATGCGCTCCTTTCTCCCGTTCCCCTGGCTGCGGGCCACGGCATCGGCAGGGACAGACAGTTCAGCCGACACCGTGTGTATGGACGATGACTGGTCGCGCCACACTGTTTCCAGCGGCGGCGCTGCGGTGGACTGGCGCGTCACCAGGCGCGTGGGCAGCGAAACGCGCTGCGCGCCGGCGGCGCCACTGACGAGCATGCGCATGCCTTCGCGCCCCAGTTCGCGGGTGGGCACGTGCACGGTCGTCAGGGGCGGCGCCATGTGGGTGACGAAGTAATTGTCGTCGATTCCCGTAATGGACAGGTCGCGCGGGACGGAGAGGCCCAGCAGGTCGGCCGCTTCATAGGCGCCCAGGGCCATCATGTCGTTGCCCATCACCAGGGCCGTGGGCCGCCGGTCGCGGGGCTGGTCGAGCAGGCCTTCGGCGCAACGCCGACCGCTGTCGGTCGAATAGTCGCCGTCGCGCTGCAAATGCTCGTCCAGGTGGATGCCGGCGCCCGCCAGGGCTTTGCGAAATCCCCTTTCCCGCTGGACGCTGGAGGACCGACCGGGAATGCCTCCCACGAAGCCGATGCGGCGGTGACCGAGGCTGATGAGGTGTCCTGCAGCCTGCAGGCCGGCCATAAACCAGTCAAAGCCGATGATGCTGGCGTGTTCTTCTACAGGCGGCTGGTCGCGGTCCATTATGACGACGGGCGTGCGCCCAAACCGCAATTCACGCCAGACAGATTCCGGCAGGGGCTGGGTGGCGAGGAAGATGCCATCCACCCAGTGTTGCTGCAGCACCTGCACTTGCTGTGGCACATCCTGGCAGTCGTCTTCGGCGCAGGCGATCAACAAACTGCAGCCGGCCTCGCGCGCGATCTCGCCGGCGCCCTGCACGATGCCGGCGGTGAAGGGGTTGAAGATGTTGGATACGACGAGACCGAAGCTGCGCGTACGGCCCGTGGCGAGGCTGCGGGCGATGGCGCTGGGGCGGTAGTTAAGCTGGCGCATCACCTGCAGGACCCGCTCGCAGGTTTCGGGCGAGACAATAGTGGGGTCATTCAGCACGTTGCTGACCGTGCCGACCGACACCCCTGCCTCGCGTGCGACCTCGCGAATAGTGATCATGGACGCCTGAAGGATTGAACCGGTTCAATAAGAGCATAGCGTGCCTTGCCCGCTTGTCAAATTTTGGTTCCGCGGCTGCCCGCATACCACCAGTTCCCGCCGCGATTGCAAGTTCAGGCTGCCCGCGTTATACACCTGACCTGACGTGAAGAGGGGGAGAAATGCCATGCGGCTCGGATACTACACCGACTATTCGGAAGAGACGGCGGCCTTCGCTTCGGAGACCGGCTTCACCTCGCTGGAACTCTCCGCCTGGCCCGATTCCGCCATTAACCCCGACACGGTCAGCGAGGCCCGGCTGGAGGAGATCCGCGCCGACCTGCAGAGGCGCGACATCGAAATCTCCGCGCTGGGTTACTACCCCAACTACCTGGCGCCCGAGGCCGAAGAGCGCGCCGAAAGCAAACGCTACTTCCTGAAGGTGCTGGACCTCGCGCAGCGCATGGAAGTGCCCGTCGTCTGTACCTTCGTCGGGCGCAATCCCTACTGCACGGTCGAGGAAAACATGGGCCCCTTCCAGGAACTCTTCACGGAGTTTTGTCAGAAGGCCGAAGAGCGTGGCCTGCGCATCGCCATCGAGAATTGCCCGATGGTCGAACTCAAGACCGGCCACAGCATCAACCTCGCCTTCAGCCCGGAGATCTGGGAACGCATGTTTGAACTGGTACCCTCGACCGCCCTCGGCATCGAGATGGACCCCTCGCACATGGTCTGGCAGGGCATCGATTACATCAAGGCCATTCGCGACTACGGCGAGCGCATCTACCACGTGCACGCCAAGGACATGGAGATCCGCCACGACGTGCTGCAACGGGTCGGCATCCTCGGCCAGAGCTTCGGCGAGGTCTTTGGCCTCGGCCATGGCTGGTGGCGCGGGCGCGCGCCGGGCTGGGGCGAGGTGGACTGGCCGGCCTTCATCAGCGCGCTGATCGAAGTCGGGTATGAAGGCAATATCGACATCGAGCACGAGGACGACGTGCTGGCCTTCAGCGAGCTACGCGACTTCAAGGCGGACATGGAATCGTCGATCGTGATGGCCTACGGACGCGAACACAAGGGCCTGCTGCTGGGTTACCAGACGCTCGCGCCGCTGATTCCCGGCCACAAACCCTGACAGTCAGGCCCCTGGTTGAAGCAGTGGCCGGGCGCCGGTACTGACGGGGAATGCATATGCGGCGGACCCGGTTTCAGCATGATTTTCCGCCTCAACGGGGGTAAGAGTCCTTTTATCGGGTGATCAGTGGACTGCCGCCCTGATTTGCCAGCCCACCCCCGGCGCGCTAAATTCGATGCTCCCAACATACAGGGGATGACGATGCGCCTCGGCTTCTACACGGACTATTCGGAAGAGACGGCGGCCTTTGCCGCGGAGACCGGCTTCACCTCGCTGCAGCTTTCCGCCTGGCCCGATTCCGCCATCAACCCCGACACCGTCAGCGGGGCGCGCCTCGAGCAAATCCTCGACGATCTGCGCCGCCGCGATATCGAAATCTCCGCCCTCGGCTACTATCCAAACTACCTCGCGCCGGACGCTGCGGAACGCGCCGAGTGCCGCCGTTATTTCCTCGCCCTGCTCGACCTGGCGCAGCGCATGCAGGTGCCGGTCGTCAGCACCTTTGCCGGTTGCAATCCCTTCTGCACGGTCGAGGACAATCTGGGACCCTTCCAGGAGGTCTTCAGCGAATTCTGTCGGCAGGCCGAAGAGCGCGGCCTGCGCATCGCCGTCGAAAACTGCCCGATGATCGAGCGCCAGACCAACCACTGCACCAACCTGGCCTTCAGCCCGGAAATCTGGGAGCGGATGTTTGAACTGGTGCCCTCCCCCGCCCTGGGCCTCGAAATGGACCCTTCGCATCTGGTCTGGCTGGGCATCGACTACATTCAGGCCGTGCGCGACTTTGGCGAGCGCATCTACCACGCCCACGCCAAGGATACGGAAGTGCGGCGCGACGTGCTGGCGCGGGTGGGCATCTACGGCCAGACTCTCGGCGAGGTGAGCGGCTTCGGTCTCGGCTGGTGGCGCGGTCGCGCGCCGGGCTGGGGTGAAGTGGACTGGCCGGCCTATATCAGCGCGCTGATTGAGGTCGGCTATCAGGGCAACCTCGATATTGAGCATGAGGAAGACCTGTTTGACTTCAGCGAACTCGTCGATTACCGGCCGCAGGAAGAAATGCCCATGGTGCCGGCATTCACGCGGGACAGCAAGGGGTTGCTGCTCGGTTACCAGACCCTGGCGCCCCTGGTTCCCGGTCATTTGCGAAAATAGAGGACAGGAGGTTGCCAGACCCCGTATCCGGGCCGCTTTTATCTGATACTTGGAGGCAGTAATGCGTGCGAAACTCGTAACATTCGTTCTTTTGTCCCTGTTGCTGGTGGCGGCTTCGGTCTCCGCCCAGGGCGATATCGGTGAAGTGCCGCGCGAGGCGACGGTCATCATCGAAAACGAATTTGGCCGCGTGGCCGTTCCCGACAACATGAATCCCTATATCGCCGGCCAGTACCTCGACTGGGGCATGTGGCAGGCGACCCAGGAATCGCTCTTCTATCTCAATTACGAGACCGGGGAGTTGATGCCCTGGCAGGCGTCCGGCTACTCGTTCAATGATGACAAGAGCGAGGTGACCATCAGCATCCGCGATGGCGTGAAATGGGCCGATGGCACCTCCTTCACGGCCAATGACGTCGTCTTCACCATCAATATGCTGAAGGCCAACCCCGATTTGCAGTATTCCGCCGATATGGACCTGTGGGTGGCGGACATCAGCGCGCCCGATGACAGCACGGTCGTCATGACCCTGACGCGACCGAATCCCCGTTTCGTGGCAACCTACTTCGGCGTGCGCATCTGGGACACGATCCTGATCGCGCCCCAACACATCTGGGAAGGCGTCGATCCGAATACCTTCACCAACTACGATTTGGAGGCCGGCCTGCCGATGGGCACCGGCGCTTACCGTCTGGTGCGCTCGACGGAGACGGAGACGGTCTTCGACCGCCGCGATGACTGGTGGGCCGCCGAGACCGGCTTCCACGACCTGCCTGCGCCGGAACGGGCCATCTGGCTGGGCGCTCCCGGCGAGGACCTGCGCGCGGCCCTGATGTCCAACAACGAGCTGGATGCCGGCTGGACCTTCAGCCGCTCGACCTTTGAGCAGGCGCAGTCGCGCAACCCCAACATCGTGGGCTGGACGTCGGATCTGCCTTACGCCTATCTCGATCCCTGCCCGCGCTATCTGGGCCTGAACAACAAGGCTGCGCCCTTCGATGATCGTGAAGTGCGCTGGGCCCTCAATGCCGCCATCGACCGCGACGTCCTCGTGGCCATCGCCTATGAGGGCATGACGGACCCGGCCGCCACGCTTTATCCCACCTATGCGCCGCTGCAGGCCTTCCTCGACCGCAACGCCGCGCTCTTCGAAGAGTACGACGTGCTCGGCAGTGACGACATGCTCATCAACAGCGTGATGGAAGGCAAGGGCTACTCGCGCGACGCCGAAGGCCTCTGGGTCGATGGTGAAGGCGCCCGCATCTCCTTCACGCTCGTCGCGCGCTCCAGCCAGACCGACAAGGTGCGCATGGGCAACATCCTGGCCGAGCAGGTACGCGCGGCCGGTTTCGATGCCAGCTTCCAGCCGCTGGAAGACGGCATCTTCTATGGCGACGTCTCCCAGGGTTCGTTGCAGGCATGGATCACGGATCTCTGCGGCAGCGTGAGCGACCCTTACGAGACCTTCTCACGGTTCCACAGCCGCTTCTCGGGGCCGATTGGTGAATCCGTGCCTGGCGTGAACGCCAGCCGCTTCGAGAACGCCGAGTATGATGAGGTCGTGGACGCCATGGCCGTCCTCGCCGCCTCCGACGAAGGCTTCGACGCCCTGGCGGACCAGGCGCTGGAAATCTGGCTGCGCGAACTGCCCGGCATCCCGCTGGTGCAGGCGCGTCTGCTCACGCCCTTCAACAACAGCTACTGGACCAACTGGCCGTCTGCGGACAACAACTACATCCATCCCGGCCACTGGTGGGTGACCGGTGCCGTGATGCTCCATAACATCCAGCCCGCCGGTTAGCAATGCAAGGTGGGGCATGGCGCCAGCCGGCGCCATGCCCCACCCTTTCGCCCGCCACAATCCGGACCGACCATGAATCCCCGCTATCTCGGGCGGCGTCTGGTGACTTTTCTGCTGACGATTTTCGTCGCCTCGACGCTGAATTTCGCCATCACGCGCCTGACGCCACAGGACCCGATTGCCGCGCTGCTGGGGCGCATGGCCAGCCGCGGCCGCACGGTCGAAGATGGCGGGGAAATCGTCGCGCGGTATCGTGAGCGCCTGGGCCTGGACGCCCCCCTGGCGCAACAATATGTGAGCTATCTGCGCGATCTGCTGCAGGGAGACCTGGGCTATTCGCTGGCCTTCTTCCCCATCAAGGCGGAAGCCGTCATCCTGCGCGCGTTGCCCTGGACCCTGGGTCTGCTCTCGCTGGCCACGCTGCTGGCCTTCGTGATCGGCAACCTGCTGGGCGCGCTGGCTGTCTGGCCCCGCGTACCGGCCGGCTTTCGCTGGCTGGTGTATCTGTCCATGCCCTTCAGCGCGATTCCCTATTACCTGCTGGCCCTGATTCTCGTTTATCTCTTCGCGCTGAACTGGTCGCTCTTTCCGCTCGGCGGCTCCTTCACGGTGGGCAGCGATCGCGGCCTCAACCTCGAGACCCTGGTCGACCTGTTGCATCACGCGGCGCTGCCGGTGCTCTCGGTGGTCCTGGCGGTCATCGGCTTCTGGGCCCTGAGCATGCGCGGCATTATGGCCACGGTGCTTGGCGATGACTACCTGATCTACGCGCGGGCCCGCGGTCTGCGCTCGCGCCGCATCTTCAGCCATTACGCGATGCGCAATGCCATGTTGCCGCAGGTGACGGCCCTGGCCATCGATTTCGGGCGTCTGATCTCTGGCCAGGTGCTGGTGGAGATCATCTTCAATTATCCCGGCGTCGGCTGGGTGCTCTACAACGCCCTGCGCGCCGCCGATTTCTTCGTGATCCAGGGCGTGACGCTCTTCATGGTCTTCACCGTGGCGGTGGCCACGCTGCTGCTGGACCTGGTCTATCCCCTGCTGGATCCGCGGATCCGCTACCAGAGTTAGCGACGCCTGTGATCAGCCGCCTGCGCACCCGCCTTTCGCCCACCATGTGGCTGGGGCTCGTCCTGCTGGCGCTGGTATTGGTGCCGGGCCTGTTCGGGCAATTTTTTGCCGACCCGGACCAGCTTCGTCTGATGGCCGGCGGCATCAGCGCCCCGCCCACGCCCGACCATCCGCTGGGCACACAGAATGAAGGACGCGACCTGCTGACCTATATCCTGAAAGGGATGCCCAATACCCTGCTCATTGGCATGGTGGGCGGCGGATCGGCCGTGCTGCTGGGCACCGTACTGGGCATGCTGGCCGGCTACGTCGGCGGCCCGCTGGACTCGCTGGTGCGCAACACGGTCGATATCGGCCTGACGATTCCGCCGCTGGCGATCCTGATCATGATCGCCGCCTCCTTCCCGGTGGTCACCCCCCTGATCATGGGTCTGGTCATCGCCCTGACCTCCTGGATGCATCCCACCCGCGTCATCCGCTCACAGGTGTTGAGCCTGCGCGAACGCGAATTCGTGCTTTTGCTGCGCCTGTCGGGCGCGTCGCCGCTGCACATCGTCTTCCGCGAACTCCTGCCCAACCTGATCCCCTTCCTCGCCGCGACCTTCGTCAACGCCGTGGCGACGGCCCTTCTGGCCTCCATCGGGCTGGAGGTCCTCGGCCTCGGCTCCTTCCAGACACCCACCCTCGGCAACCTCATCTACTTCGCCATCATCGGCAACGCGATGTGGCTGGGGCTGTGGTGGTGGTGGCTGCCACCTATCGTCATCTTCATCGTCCTGTTCATGGGTCTTTTCTTCGTCAGCACGGCCCTGGACTCGCTGGCGAACCCGCGTCTGGAGCAGGGTTGATGGCGAAAGCGTCGGGTGACGGGCTGCAGGGCGAGGTCGTGCTGGAGATCGAGGCGCTTCGCATTCACTATGAGATGCAGGCAGCGACCGTTCGCGCCGTCGACGGGGTGGACCTGGAAGTGCGCGGCAATGAAGTGCTGGGCCTGGCCGGGGAGAGTGGCAGCGGCAAGAGTACGCTCGCGCTGGGCGTCCTGCGGCTGTTGCGTCCGCCCGGCCGGGTGGTGGCGGGGCGCGTGCGCTTCGGCGACGTCGAACTGCTTGAACTGGAGGAACGCGACCTGCGCGCGCTGCGCTGGCGTCAGTTCGCCTACATCCCCCAGGGTTCGATGAGCGCGCTCAATCCGGTGATGCGCCTGCGCTCCCAGTTTGCGGACACCCTGGCGGCGCATGGCGAACGCATCCAGCCGGCGGCCATGCACCAGCGTTTCACGGAAGTGCTGCAGGGTGTGGGGCTGGATGCGGATATCCTGCCGCGTTACCCGCATGAACTGAGCGGCGGGATGAGGCAGCGGGTCTGCATTGCGCTGGCCCTGCTGCTGGGGCCGCGCCTGATCATCGCCGACGAACCGACCAGCGCCCTCGACGTCATCTCCCAGCGCGTCGTGCTGGAGACCCTGGCCGCCGCCCGCCAGGCGATCGGCGCCTCCATGCTGCTGATCGGCCACGACCTGGCGCTGCTGGCGCAGGTGACCGATCGTCTGGGCATCATGTATGCCGGTCGCATCGTGGAGTTGGGCGCGACGGGCGAGCTCTTCGCCAATGCGCAACATCCCTACACACAGCGCCTCGTTGCGTCGATACCTGATTTGCATGACCGGCGCGCATTTGACGGCGACGCGCTGGAAGCTGACGCACACTGGCCCCTGGAGGCTCCGTTGCAGGAAGTCGCGGCCGGTCATTTTGTGCGCCCCTGGCAGCCCGCGGGAGAGACCGCCTCATGAGCGCGGACCTGCTGGAACTGCGCGGCATTTACAAGAGTTTCAGCCGTGGCTTCCGCAAGCGGGTGGACGCCCTTCAGGGTGTCGATTTGCGCGTCAGCGCCGGCGAGGCGCGGATCATTACCATCGCCGGCGAGAGCGGCAGCGGCAAGTCCACCCTAGGGATGCTGGCGCTCGGCTTTCTGACTCCGGATGGCGGCGAAGTACGTTTTCGGGGCCGGGACGTGGGCCGATTGCGCGGCCGCTCCCTGCGCGAATTCCGGCGCTCGGTGCAGGCGATCTTTCAGAATCCCTTCTCGGCCTTCAACCCCTTCTATCCCGTGGACCATGTCCTGCGCCTGACCCTGCGCAACTTCGCGCCGGGTCGGGGCCGCGCCGGCGAAGAGGCCAGCATCAGCGACGCACTGAGCGCGCTGCACCTTGATCCCGACGCCATCCTCGGCAAGCACCCGCACCAGTTGAGCGGCGGGCAACTGCAACGGGTGATGCTGGCGCGCGCCTTCCTGCTGCGGCCGGAGTTGATCATCGCCGACGAGCCGGTCTCGATGATTGACGCCTCGCTGCGCGCGGTGGTGCTCGCCAATATGCTGGAGCTCAAGGAGCGTCACGGTATTTCGCAGCTTTACATCACGCACGATTTGTCCACGGCGCGGCAGATCAGCGACAGCATCCTGATCCTCTACCGCGGCCGCGTCGTGGAAGCCGGCGCGATGGACCAGGTGCTGGACTCCCCGCAACACCCCTACACCCAACTGCTGATTCAGGCTATCCCGCAGCCGGACCCGACGAAGCGTTGGCAAGCGCCGCTCGAGTGGCAGCGCGGTGAAATCGCTGAAACGGATGGCGGCTGCCCCTTTTACTCCCGCTGCCCCCGGCGGATGGAGCGCTGTCTGGCAGCGGTGCCGCCCCTCTACGCCACGCCGGCGAACACGCGGGCCGCCTGTTACCTGCATGAACCGGGGTCCGCCGGGACCGTATAGCAGGCATTTCCCGCCATGCCAGGGCCGCTTCGGCAATTGACGACCTCACCGCAACAATCAAAAACTATGAGGTTCAGAACCGGGTGGTCCGGCCATTTCCAACACCGGAAACGTGCGCGCCCTGGGGGCAAAGGGTTCGTCGTTGATCAGGAGTAGGGCGCCGGCGACTTCGATTCATAGTAGAATAATGTTAAATACATTTGGAATTAGGTGAGAAACTATGACTTCTGCAAGTCGCATTGCTTCTAAAGTTGGCGGTTCGTCCGCTACGCCATGTTCCTTGCCCTTTGCGCCTCCCCGATTCTGGCTGCGCGGGCGCAGGATGACGGCTGCGCCGGCGTCCCCGCCAGGCTGTCGGCCGAGGCGACAGAAAAAGGTCTGGTGCTCAGTTGGCAAGTGCCGGCCCTGGATGGCGACCAGGTTACCGGCTACGAAATTGAGGCGCTGCACGTGCAGCGGGGCGTCGGCATCGTGCAGGAACTGACGGGAATTACGGACGGCGAGAGCACGACCTGGACGGACCCGACCGCCGTTAATCCCGAATTGCTTTATGTGTATCGCGTCCGGGCGCTGTTCGGTGAGGAAACAGGACGTTGGTCCTCTTTCTTGATTATCGGGCTTGACCAGGAGTTGCCGGTGGCGCCCACGGCTGACCTGCCGGAACCCGAAGCGACGCGTCCCGGCCATGTGGAACCTGCCGCGGTCTCCGCGCCGCCGCGACAGTCAGACCCCACCAGGGCCCCTCCCGTTGCAGAGGTGGAACCCACGCCGGCGCAGCCCGGGCCGGAGGCAACCGCGGTGGCCCCCTTGCCCTGAGGCGGAGCCGACGCAATCCTCCTGAGCGATCTTGCCGCGCCTGGCGCGCCTGGTATAGTAGGCGCCGCTGAAGAGCGACAGGGGAACCCGGGACCATGCCTGACGCGATGGATCGCTATCTCTTTGATTTGAATGGCTATCTGGTGTTGCGCAACGCGATCGACGCGGAACACCTGCGTGCGCTTAACGAGGGTATTGACGCGCTGCTGCCGCTGGAAATCGGCGAGTGGAACGGCTACGTGCACGGCCACAACTATGGCGACGACGACGGTTTCAACCTGCAGCAGATCTATGAAGGCGGCGAACCCTTCGAGCGCTTGATCGACCATCCCTCGTGGATCGGGCACGTCAAGCACTTCGTCGGCGGTGAAGGTACCTTCGACTGGCATCACGGCCCGGTTTTCATCGACGAGAACTTCGTCACCCTGCGCGGCCCGGGCGAGGCCATCGGCCTGCACTCCGGCGGCCATACCGGCACGCAGCGAACGCAATACCGCTTCTACAACGGTGAGTTCCATTGCGGGCAGATCGATATCCTGATGGCGCTCACGGACATCGGCCCGGGCGACGGCTCCACGATGGTCATCCCGGGCAGCCACAAGGCCAATCTGGACCATCCGGAATTTGAGCGGCACCGGATGTACAGCGAGGAAGATTCGGTCGACAACGTCACCGGCGCCATCGAGGTGCACCTGGCGGCGGGCGACGTCCTGCTTTTCGTGGACGCCATCTCGCACGGCTCGGCCCGGCGCGTAAACCCGGGCTTGCGGCGCACCATCGTCTATCGCTACGGGCCGTCCTGGGGCAATTTCCGCCATGGCTACCAGCCCTCGCCGGAGTTGCTGGCGCGCCTGACGCCGGAGCGCCGTCAAATCGTGCAGCCGCAGCAACTGATCCCGCGCGTGCCGCAGAAACAACTGTGACGAGTTTGCCACTGAACCGGCTTCGGTATTTACATCCGCGTCATATCGTGTAGGCTGTCCTTGGCGCCGCCCGCAGTTCGCAGGCAATCGCCTGCAGGGTGATTTTGGCGCCGGAGCTATTCAGGAGAGCAGTAGAAATGTCAGAACGTACGCGCGGTACCGTGAAGTGGTTCAGTAACGAAAAGGGCTATGGCTTCATCAGCCAGGAAGATGGCCCGGACCTCTTCGTTCACTATTCCGAAATCCAGGGAAGCGGTTACCGCTCACTGGACGAGGGCGCATCCGTCGAGTTTGAGATCACAGATGGCAAGAAAGGCAAGCAGGCGAGCGCCGTCATTCAGGTCTGAACCCCACCCAGGTTCTATAACAGGCCCGCCGCTCTGTGAGTGGCGGGTTTTTGATTCAGGCGACTTCAATGCTGCCGATGAGGTGCAGGTTGTCCGCGGCGCCGGCCACCGGCAGGCGCGCCTGGTTGCCTTGGTCGTAGACGGCGACGTGGACGTCGTAGAGGCCGGGCTCCGGCGGCAGGTCCAGCCACTTCTCGTCGTCGAAGTGGTAGCCCGGCAGCAGGGAGAAGGTCCGCAGGGCGCCACCGGCCGGCGGGCTGTCGACGTTGCTGATGTATTCCCCGTCGCGAGACAGGAAAACGCCGATGGCGTAAGACGCATCGATTTGTTGCGCGCCACTGCGCCAGGCGCTTCGCATCGCCACGCGCTGGCCCGGCGCGCCCCGGGAGGGCAGGTCCACGCCCAGCAAATGCAGCGCGTCGCCAAAGGCGATCTCCTTGTCGGCGCGTGAGACCTCAACGCTGCCCGGCGGCAGCAAAATAGCCGGGCGCGCGAGGACGGGTCGCGCCTGCCTTGCGCCGTCGCTGTCATAGGGGTCGAAGCCCGCCGCAGGGTCGCGCTGCGGGTAGACGTCCAGCACGACACGGCCGGTCCGTTCCAGCGGGCCGTCATACTTTTTGTAGCTCAGACCAATGTGTTCCACGTAGACAGAGCCGACCCGCCACTCGCTGCTGTAAACGCGCGGGAAGGCGACGTAGCCGAGCGGCCGGTCGAAGGCGATGACGGCCCTGTCATCAATGAAGTACTTGAGCGAGAAGCTGTAGTCGACCTCGCTGGCCTGTGCGAGGCGCCAGTAGAGGCTGACCACCCAGGGATGGAAGGGCCGGATGCTGTTGCGCGGACTGTATTGCTCGCGCACCTGCCAACCGACGAGCTCCAGCCTGTCGTCATAGATCAGGTTGGCCGCCGTGGCGCCCGGGGGCAATTCTGCCAGGGTGACGTCGCGCGGCAACTCGCGGACGCCGGCCTCGATGAGCAGCAGGGCCGCGGCGATCGCCAGTGCCAGGCGCCAGTTGCGCAGCAGGCCTGCTGCCAGGCTGCCCTGACGCAAGGCTGCGAGACCGCGGTCGATGGCGAAGCCGGCGGCCGGCAGCATCCAGGCGATGATCGGCGTCTTGAGGCGCGACTCCACCCAGAGAAGCAGCACCATCGCCAGGTAGGTAATGGCGCCGGTCAGCAGCAGCAGGGCAAAAGGCCGCTGGCCGGCGCGCCATAGCATGACCAGGCCTGCCATGGTCAGGACCAGCAGGACGGAAAAGTTGAGCGGGTTGTACGCCAGCCAGGGCGAGACGGTCTGGCCGGACAAGGCGAAATTCAGGTTGTTGCCCGCTTCCTGGCTACTGAGAAAGAAGGCCAGTTTGCGCAGGACCAGTTGCCCAAATCGCCCCGGCTCCAGCGCGATGTCCTGCAGCAGCCAGTGCAGATGGTCGTCGTGAGTGGTGGCGGAGGCGTTGGAAGGGCTGCGCAGGCCGTCCGCATCGCGGTTGTTGCCACGATACATCTCCTGCGGGCCGGCCGGCGTGATGAGATAGTCCGCGCCGCCCCGCCGATTGTGCAGGGCGACGGGCGCGATTAACAGCAGCGCCGCCAGCGCCACTGCGAGGACCTGTCGCCAGGCGCGGCGCAGACCCTGTGTGGCGAGCAGCCAGCAGGCGCTGGCAAGGCCGGGCGCCACCAGTTCAAAGCGGGTGACGGCGCCCGCGCCGAGCGTCAGGCCGGTCAGGGCGGGCCAGACAAGGGTGCGCGGCCGGCGCCAGGCGAGCCACGTTGCGCCGGTCATCAGGGTCGCCAGCATCAGCGCCTGCGAGGTGATCACGAAGTCCGTATCGTAGAAGGCGGCGGGCGGGTAGAAGGTCAGCAGCAGGCCTGCGGCGAGGCCGGCGCCGCGCCGCTTCGTCGCCAGCCAGGTGATCCCGGCCATCAGGCCGCAGTTGAGTGAGGCGATGACCACCAGGACAAGGCGCAGGGAAAGCAGGTCGCTGCTACCCGTGATGGCGCTGACGAGGCCGAGAAAGTAAACGAAGCCGGGTTGGTAGGTGAAACGCTGCGGCGGATAGTCGCCGCGCTGCAGGGCCTGCAGGCGTTCCAGATAGACCTTCTGGTCGGATCCGCCTGGCAGCGGGTCCCAGGCGGCGACTTCGGGCGGAGCGGCTGCGCGGTCCCCATGATGAGCAGGCGATAGCCAAGGGCCAGCAGGATGATGACGAGCAGCGGCCACAGGCTGCGCGCCAGACGGCGGGTGGTCACGGCGTGTCGGCCGTCCAGGAGACGCGCAGAATCAACCCGTGGTCCCATTCCACGATGTAAAGCGCGCCGTCGGGCCCGACGGCCACGTCAACCGGCCGGTAGGCGGGCCTGAAGTCGGCGAAGACCCTTGCGACTGGCGGGCCCTCCGCAAAGGGGTTGTCGGGCGCCACAAAGACCACTTTCTTGCCCTCTTTGTTGAAGCCGCCAAACTGGGCGAGGTACAGGCCGTCGCGCCAGTCCGCCGGGAAGTGTTGCGCGCCGTACCAGGTCAGGCCGGAGGATACGGAGGAGGTCGGCAGGAGCAGCAGCGGCGGCTCGGTCTCCCGCTGGCCGGGACGGATGCGCATGTCGAAGCCGTAGACATCCGGGAAGCCGTAGTCCCTGCCCTGGCGCACGAGGTTGATTTCTTCTGGCGGGTAGAAAGGCAGGGTCGCGTCGAGCACGTCGGGGCTGTTGTCGGCGGTGAAGAGGCGACCGTCCGGCGCAAAGGCCAGGTCAAAGGGGTTGCGAAAGCCGCTGGCGAAAATCTCCGGCGCGCCGCCATCCGGGTCGACGCGCAGGATGCTGGCTTCAAGGGGGTCCCGCAGCGGGCCATGATCGCTGGTCGAGCCGACCGCGATATAGAGCAGGCCGTCGGGGCCGAAGGCGATGCCGTTGTTGGAGTGGAAGGGGTACTGACGACCCGGCAGGCCGGTCACCAGCAGCTGGTAGCGCTCCGGCAAGCCGTCGCTGTCGCCGTCGCTGAGGCGGCCGACGCGGCCCTCATCCGAGATATAAATGTCATCGCCGCGCAGGGTCATGCCCACGGCCCAGTCGAGGGGCGGGGTCATGACTCCATCGTTGAAAAAAATCTGCTCTTGCGAGTCTGCGTGGCCGTCGCCGTCGGCATCGCGCAGGCGGAAGATGCGGCCATCCACAGCCAGGGCGATCAGGTCGCCCTCCGGCGCGAATTCAATGTCGGCGATCGTGGTCGGCGCCTCGCGCAGCCAGGCGAAGACCTGCAGCGTGAAACCGGGAGGCAATGTCAGGATCTCGTCAGGGTGTGGGGCGGCCGGCGTGGCCGTGGGGGCGGGTGTGGGCAGGAGCGCGCTTTCAAGGAAGAATCGACGCGCAGGCGGCGCAGGCCCTGCCTCGGCCTCTACCTGACCGTCGCGCCCCTGAATCACGGCCACCGACCAATGAAATTCGCCCGCCTCCTGCTGTGTCAGCCAGTGCGTCAGCGGGAAATTCCGTTCGCGCGTCCAGGTGATGCCGTGCTCCGGCGCGCCGGGCCGCCAGACGCGCAGGTCGAAGTGTTGGTCTTCCCCCAGGGCGCGACCCCAGTCCCATTCCAGGGTGACGCCGGCCGGTGAGGCAAAGCGGGCGCCATCCGCCGGCCCCAGCAAGGTGGGTTGCCAGAACTCCTGGCGCATGGCGCTGACCGTGGCGGCCACCCGGGTGGAGACGGCGGAACTGTTGTCCGCAGTCTGGCAGGCCGTCAGCAGCAGCAGCAGGAAAAGAAGGGACGATTTCACGACATCAGCATAGCCCTCGCCGCCCTGCCCCGCCAGAATAGACCGGCCTGTCTGGAGCGGTCCGCGTGGCTGCGTCTGGACACTTGCGTCCCTTGTGCCTGTCAACCCGGCTGTGGTATGAAAGACGCCGGATCACAGGAGGCAGTCCATGAGCTGGCGCGGCATTTTCCCCATTGTGGTGACACCCTTTGACGACAACCTTGAACTGGATGAGCAGGGCCTGGCAGACCTCGTCGAGTTTTGTATCGCCAACGGCGCTACAGGCCTGGTGGGCCCGGCCAACGCCAGCGAATTCACCATGCTGGACGACGGGGAGCGACTGCGCTGGCTGGAGATCGTCTGCGCGACGGCAGCCGGACGCGTCCCCGTGGTCGCCACAGTCAACGCGGGCCACGCGCTGCCCGCGGCGCGGCTGGCGCAGCGCGCGGAGGCCCTGGGCGCAGGGGGCATCATGGCGCTGCCGCCATACGTCGTGCATCCGGATGCCGCCGGTTGTTACGCATTTTACGAGACTCTGGCGGCCGCAACCTACCTGCCGGTCATCGTGCAAAACTACATTGCCCCCGTCGGCACGCCCATGAGCGCGGAGCTGATGGCCCGCATGTGCCGCGAGATCGAGCACGTGGACTACATCAAGGAAGAGACCACACCGGCCTCGCGTCAGGTAAGTCGCACGATCGCGGCGGCCGGGGCGAACTGCAAGGGCGTATTCGGCGGCCAGGGCGGCGTCTACATGTTGGACGAACACCGTCGCGGCGCGGTGGGCAACATGCCGGCCTGCCAGGCCATCGACCTGCATTGCGAAATCTGGCGCCTGCTTGACGAGGGGGACGAGGCGGGCGCGCGGGCGCTCTTCAATCGCCTCCTGCCGCTGATCAATTACGAACGGCAGTACGGCGTCACGCTTTACAAGGCCGTGTTGCACAGGCGCGGTATCCTGCGCAGCAACGCCTGCCGTCATCCGATGGGAGCGCTGGACGCGGAGGACATGGCCGAACTGGACGCGTTGCTGGAAGGGCTGTTTTAGTCTCGGGTCCGGCGGCCTGCGATGCCCGGCAAGGGCCCGCGATACATGGTGGGCGATTGCGTCAGCACAGCGCCTTTACCGAGGCGCGGGCGATGCGCAGTTCCAGGCCAGGCGCCAGCTGGCGCTGAAGTTCGCTCAGGGCGAATTCCCGATCCGACCCTGCGTCGCCCCCGAGAATCTGGCGGCAGTAGTCCAGCGCGTCGGCGACGATTCGCTCGCAGCGGAAGAAGGCGATGGCCGGCGCATCGGGCTGCAGCGGGCCGTAGCCCTCATGGAACAGGGCGCACTCCCGGTCGGACTGCCAGCGCCCGGCCACGCCCGCTCCAATGAACATCAGGTCACGCTCGCGCGGGGCCAGTTGCAGCGTATCGAAGTCCACCAGCCAGAGGCGCTTGCCGGAGTCGACCAGCACGTTGCCTGCGTGGATGTCGCCGCGGCAGGGCACGCAGGGCAGATCGCGCCGGCGCAACTGGCGCGCGAGCCTGTCGCTCCGGTCCATCAGCCACGAGAGCGACCCGTGAACGTCCCGCAGAAGTCGGGACAGTCGCCTGACCAGAGGATCATCGCCGGGCGCGTGAATTTGCGGCAGCAACAGCCGCAGCGCAGCGCAGGACCGGGTGCTGAAGGGTTCCTGTGGCAGGCTGCGGCGCAAGTCGTCGGGCAAGTGCGCGTCATGCAGGGCGCGCAGGGCCTGACCCAGCTGGCGCCAGGCGTCGGCATCGAGCGGAGCTTCGAAGCCATTGTTGCCGTCGATCCAGGGCAGCAGCGCCAGATAGCCGTCGCTGACCACGGCCTGGAGTTCTCCGTCATGGGTCGGAACGGGCGGCAGAAAAGCCAGCGCGCCGCTGTCGCGCATGATGTGCGGCAGTCGCAGTGCGACGGCGTTGACAGGACCAGAGCGCTACTTGAGGATCCAGCGGGCGCCGGTGGAGTCGCGAACCAGGAACAGGCGGGAAGCGCGGTCGGCGCCCTGGGGGCAGGTTCAATTTGGGGAGACGGCAGGCCCCAGGCGTCGCTCAACAGACTGGCGCTCTCGTCCATCGGTGCTGGTAGGTGAGTTGGCCAGGGTCCCTTTTAGAGCGGCCATCGCGCGATGCCGGGCGCATGCCAGAATATGCCCAGGCGGCCTTCGGTGACCACTGGCGCCTGTGGCAACAGCGGCGCCAGTTCTGCGGCGACGAAATTCGCAGCGCTTTCGGTGGAGGCGTGCATCGCCTCCCGGGTCGTGAAAATGGTGAGCGAACACAGCACGCGGTCCATGGCGTTGAGTGTGACGTAGAGGCGGAAACCAGACGACTCGACGAAGACGGGGATGAGGTCTTCGACCACCAGGCGAGTGATCATGGGGGTATCCAGGGCATTGAAGCCCGTGTAGCGTCGGAAATTGAAGAACAGCGGCTACTCTTCGTCATTGATGTCCAGCCCCACGTCCGGTTCGCAATTACCCAGGGCGTACAACAGAAACCCCGGAGATTCCCGCAGCACGGGCAAAAAATTGTCGTGGATGATTGTGTGGATGATTGTGTTGATGGCTCCGAAGTCTGCGGGATCGATGCCTTCATAGCGGGGCACGCTGACAAACATCGTTCACACCCCTTTTGCGCGATTGACACGGGCGCCCGCACCTTACGGGCGCCCGTGAGCCCCTTTCAGTGTTGCCGCTCTACCTGCAACTACCCGTCGGACTCCTCTTCAGCGTCCATGGCCATGATGGCCTCAAGGTCGGCAACGTGGAAGATGGAGGTGTCGCCGGCGATGATGGTCGGCGCTTCCGGCAGCAATTCCGCCAGCGCTTCAGCGACGAATTCAGCCGCCTTTTCGTTGGAGGCCGTCATTTCCTCCTCGCTGGTGAAGACGTTGATCGCGCCATAGACTTCGCCGTCGGCGGCGGAAAGGTTCAGGTAAAGGCGGAATCCCTCCGAAATGACCTGGACGAAACCCGCGGCGACCGCGTCGACAATGGCCGGCACGCCAGCCGGGTCGACGTCGCTGTAGTGACGGAAGCTGAGGAAGAGCGACTGCATGTCTTCCATGGCGTCCTCGTCATCCACGTCGCCCTCGTCATCGCTCATGGCCTCGCCGTCCCCGTCCTGCATGTCGTCGTCGCAGTGGCCGGAGAGCGCGAGTACGGTGACGTCACCGGCCGTGATCTGCGGGGCCTCGGGCAGCAACGGCGCCAGATTTTCAGCGACGAAGTCCGCCGCCTTTTCGTTGGCGGCCTGCATTGCCTCCTCGCTCTGGAAGATGTTGACCGCCAGCAACTGGTCGGGCAGAACGCTCGTCAGGGCGTAAAGGACGTAGCCTGCAGAGTTGCTGATGATGGGCACGAAGCCCTCGCGCGTACGCTCGCTGATGGTGTCATAGTCATCCGGGTCGACGCCCTGGTAGTGGCGAACGCCAATGAACAGGTCCCCGCCCAGATCGGCGAGGCGCAGCGCCGCACAATTCATCATGTCCTCGTCGCCATTGGCAGAAAGCGGAGCGACGACTGCCGACAGGAGCAGCAACAGGGGCAGAAGTGCACGTGCGAAGTTCATCATGACAACGCTTCCTCTCGATTTCGCCATAGTATCGTCAGCATAATTCAAAATTCGACTTCGGTGAAGACAGGGTTGGTCCCTGTCGCCAGCATGACTGGCAGGCGTGAAAGCGGATTGAGTTCAACGAAAGAATCTTGCGGTCAGTCCGCCGCGCAGCATGGAGCCAGTGTCACGCAGGGCCCTGGCGGGACGGCGCTCATCCACCCAGCCAGCGGGCGGCGTCCTTCGCAAAATAGGAAAGCACAAAATCAGCGCCGGCGCGGCGGATGGCAAGCAGACTCTCGAGGGCCGTGCGGCGCAGGTCGAGCCAGCCATTGGCGGCGGCGGCGTGCAGCATGGCGTACTCGCCACTGACCTGGTAGGCGGCCAGGGGCAGGCGCGTTTGCAGGCGGGCGGCAGCGATCACGTCCAGGTAGGCCAGCGCGGGCTTTACCATCAACATGTCGGCGCCCTCGGCCTCGTCGAGCTCAAGTTCCAGCAGGGCCTCGCGCCGGTTGGCGGGCGGCAACTGGTGCGTGCGACGGTCGCCGAAGGCCGGTGCGCTGTCCGCGGCGTGCTGGAAGGGGCCGTAGAAGCCGCTGGCGAATTTGGCCGCGTAACTGAGAATGCCGGTCCCGGCCAGGTCCTGCGAATCGAGGGCGGCGCGGATGGCCGCCACCATGCCATCCAGCATGCCGGAGGGGGAGATGAAGTCCGCACCGGCCCGGGCGTGCACCACGGCGGCCCGCGCCAGAATGTCGAGGCTGGCATCGTTGAGCAGATGGCCTTGCGGCAACTCCGGCCGGTAGTGAACGCTGCCCGCCTGGTTGACGATGCCGCAGTGGCCGTGGCCGGTATAACTGCAAAAGCAAAGGTCGGAAAAGACCAGCAGGTCCGGCGCGGCGTCCTTGAGTTCGCGGATGGCGCGGGCGGCGATGCCGTCGGGATTGTGGTTTTCGCTGCCCTCGTCATCCTTGCGCGCGGGAACGCCAAAGAGCATGATGCCGGGTATTCCGAGGGACTGCAGCTCGCGCGCCTCGGCCGCCAGTTGGTCCACGCTGAGTTGCGCCTGGCCTGGCAGGGAGGGAAGCGGCCGGCGCTGGCCGGCGCCATGAATGACGAAGAGCGGGTAGACGAGGTCCGCAGGGACCAGGTCGGTTTCCGCAAGCAGTTGGCGCAGGGCGGGGCTGCTGCGCAGACGCCGCGGCCGCCGCCGCAGATCAGGGCCTTCGCTCATGGCGACGCTCCCGTGGCCGGTCAGGGGTCAGTATGCCAGTGCCGCGCCAGCGCGTCCAGCAGGGAAGCCATGGAGTGCTCGTCGGCCAGTTCGACGGCGCGGAAACCGGCCTGCTGCGCGGCGTCGGCCGTTGGCCGCCCCAGGCAGGCGACGGGAAGCTCCTGAAACAGCGTCAGGTCCCCGCCTTCATCGTGGAGGCGGGTCAGGGCGTTGCGCAGGATGGAAGCGCTGGTGAAGAGCAGGCCGTCGACTTCATCGGCGCGCAGCAGGGCCGGCAGATCGACGCCGCCCCGGCCCGGTACGTTGCGCCAGGCGGCGACGCTGGTGACTCGCGCGCCGCCCGCCCGCAACGCGTCCCCCGTGTCCGGCGGCGCGACGTCCGATTGCAGCAGCAGCACCCGCGTCCCCGCTTTCACCCCCATCGCCGACAGCAACGCGGCCCGATCACCGGCGGGCGCCTGGGCCCGGGGGCGTACCTCAGGCAAGAGCTCGGCCGCGGCCGCGATGGCGGCGCCCGTCAGCGCTAGTTTGATCCGTGTCAAACGGATTTCCGGATGCTGCAGGCGCTCTGCCAGCGCGGCGACGCTGTTGCTGCTGGTGAGCAGCAGCCAGTCAAAGCGGCGGGCCATGGCGGCGTACAGGACCGCGTCCAGCGCATAGCGGTCAGGCGCGGGCTCGACGGCGAGGCAGGGATATTCCAGCGGCAGTGCGCCTCGCTCGCGCAGCAGATCGCATAGCGGCCCGGCCTGATGCGCCGCGCGTGTGACCAGCACCCGTTTGCCCTGCAGGCTCATGACCCGGTCACCAGTGAAGCGGCGCCCTCTTGCAGGGCAAGCTGCGCCATGCGCTTACCCAGGAGCCGGCCGTTTCCTTTGGAATCCTCAAGCACCAGTTCAATCATGCGCGATCCCTCCAACGCAAGTACGCGGCCGCGGAGTTGCAGCCGGTCGTCGTCCACGGTCGCCAGGGATGCTACCGGCGCGCTGCAGCCGCTCGCAAGGCTGGCGAGGAAACTGCGCTCGGTATTGACGGCCTGACGCGTCGGCGCATGGTCGAGCGGCGCGAGCAGGCGCAGCAGCGGGTCCTCTTCGCGACACTGCAGCGCCAGCGCGCCCTGCCCCGGCGCCGGCAGCATGAGGTCCAGCGACAGACGCTCGCTGATGCAGGACTCCAGCCCGAGGCGCACAAGGCCGGCCTCGGCCAGCACCAGGGCATCGCAGGGGCTGTCGGCCTCCTGCAGGTGCCGGACGCGGGTATGGACGTTGCCGCGCACGGGGACGAACTCCAGGTCCGGTCGATGATGACGCAACTGGGCGACACGTCGCGGGCTGCCCGTTCCGATGACAGAGCCCATCGGCAGGCGCGCCAGCGGCAGGCCATCGCGACTGACCAGCACGTCGGCGACGGCGCCGCGACGCGGGATGGCGCCAATGGCCAGACCCGTCTGCGGGGCTGTCGGCAGGTCCTTGAGGCTGTGCACGGCAAGGTCGACGTCGCCGTCGCGCAGGGCTTCGCTGAGCGCGGCCGTGAAGAATCCGCCGCCGGGCGGGGGCTTGATGGCCCCGGCCTGACGGTCGCCCTGGCTGCGGATGACGACCAGTTCCGTATCAAGGCCGGGCCAGGCGCGTTGCAGAAGCGCGCGCGCATGCTGTGCCTGCCACAGCGCCAGGCGCGATCCGCGCGTGCCGATACGCAGGGAGTGCTTGGTTGCCATGTAATGACTATACGAAATTTCTGGCGGGGAGCGCCACCTTGACCTATGTTCGTCGCCAGTCAGTCCCTGCGTTAGACTGTGGCGGCAAAATTCCGCTTTCCGCCTCTGTCGGAAGGGGGCCACGCATGAAAGTAACATCAATCTGGCTGCTCATACTACTGGCCGTCGCCCTGACTTCTTCCCTGGCCGACGACGATTCGGATGAACCCCCCGCAACGACCCTTTTCAATCTGAACAGCAGGGCCGAGGAAGACTTTCTGACCATCCCCGGCGTGGGTGAGCGTATGGCGCACGAGTTCGTCGAGTACCGCCCCTACCTCAGCATTCGCCAGTTCCGTCGCGAAATGGGCAAGTACGTCGACGAGACGCAAATCGCCGCTTACGAGGCCCACGTCTACGTCCCGGTCGACGTCAACGAGGCCGACACCGCCACGCTGATGCAACTGCCCTGCGTGGATGAAGCAATCGCCACCGCGCTCGCCGGAGCGCGCCCCTTCGACACCCGCGCCGACTTTCTGGACCTGCTGGGAGAGCAACTCGCGGCGAGGGACGCGGCGCTCGCGCAGCATTGGCTGATGGAAGAGGAGGACGAGCCACAGCCACCTTTCACACTTTTCAATCTGAACAGCAGGGCCGAGGAAGACTTTCTGACCATCCCCGGCGTGGGTGAGCGCATGGCGCACGAGTTCGTCGAATACCGCCCCTACCTCAGCATTCGCCAGTTCCGTCGCGAAATGGGCAAGTACGTCGACGAGACGCAAATCGCCGCTTACGAGGCCCACGTCTACGTCCCGGTCGACGTCAACGAGGCCGACACCGCCACGCTGATGCAACTGCCCTGCGTGGATGAAGCAATCGCCACCGCGCTCGCCGGAGCGCGCCCCTTCGACACCCGCGCCGACTTTCTGGACCTGCTGGGAGAGCAACTCGCGGCGAGGGACGCGGCGCTCGCGCAGCATTGGCTGAAGGAAGACCCGGCATGAGTGACAGCCAGATTCTGGGCCGGCTTCGTCGCTTTCTGCTGCAGGTCGTTGTCGGGCTGTGCGCCCTGACCCTGGTCGAACTCTGGCTGGAGGAGCACATTGAGGACCTGCAGCTTGTTCCCTTCGTCCTTTGCAGCCTGACGCTGGTCACAACCCTGCTCTACTTTCGCCGCCCCGGGCGCAGGACCCTGGTCGCCTTGCGCGCCTCACTTGTACTGCTGGCCGCAGACAGCCTGCTCGGCATCTGGCTGCACGTCAGCGGAAACCTCGCCTTTGCGCTTGAGATTCGCCCCAACGCCGCTATCGGTGACGTCTGGTACGAAGCGCTCTCCGGTGGAAGCCCCTTGCTGGCCCCGGGCATCCTGGCGTTGACGGCGATGCTGGCCGGAGCGTCCACCTGGCGCCAGGATCCAGCCGGGAGTTCCGCCCTTCACTGAGCGCCCTTCCAGGCGCGGAACGACGACAGTTCAGGCCCATTTGCTGCATGGCCCGGGGCCCTCCGCTACCCCTGCGCTATACTGCGTCGATGGCTGAATCGCTTTTGCTGCAGGAAATCCTGGAGCAGCCGGCCGCCCTGCAGCGTTTGCTTGACGAGGGACGCGAAGGCATCCGCGCGGCGGCGGCGGCCATCCGCGATTACGATCCCGCCTTCGTCACCATCGCGGCGCGCGGCAGCTCCGACAACGCGGCGCGCTATGCCCAGTACCTGCTCGGCGCGCAAAACGGCCTGGCCGTCGGCCTGGCCACGCCCTCGCTCTTCAGCGTCTACGAGCGTCCGCCGCGCCTCGCCCGCTCGCTGGTCATCGGTATTTCCCAGTCCGGCCAGTCCCCCGACATCGTGGCCGTGCTTCGCGCCGGCCGCGAGCAGGGCGCGCTCACCCTGGCGATCACCAACGACGGCCGGTCGCCGCTGGCGCAAACGGCGGAACATTGCATCCTGCTGCATTGCGGTCCGGAGCGCAGCGTGGCGGCCACCAAGACCTACAGCAGTTCGCTGCTGGCCATTGCCCTGCTGGACGCGGAGCTGGCCGGCGCGACAGAGCGACTGGAACTGCTGGCGACCCTGCCGCGCCAGGTTCAGGCCCTTTGCGACCGCGCCGGGGACTATCGCGAGGTCGGCGCGGCGCAATGCGACATGGACAGTTGCGTGGTCCTCAGCCGCGGCTACAACTATGCAACCGCCTTTGAGATCGCCCTCAAGCTGAAGGAACTGGGCTACGTGCTGGCCGAACCCTGGTCCTCGGCGGACTTTCAGCATGGCCCGGTCGCGCTGGTCGACCAGGGCTTTGCGCTGCTGACGATCGTGCCCCCGGGGCCGCTGGCGGCCATCCTGACCGACAGGCTAAGGGAAATGCGGGAACGCGGCGCGCGTCTGCTGGTCATCTCGGCGCAGCCGGAGGCGCTGGCGCTGGCCCATGCGCAGCTGCCGCTGCCGGTCCTGCCGGAGTGGGCCTCGCCGCTGGCGGCGGTGGTTCCCGGGCAATTCTTCGCGCTGGGACTGACACAGTCGAAAGGCCTCGACGTCGACCGGCCCCGCGGCCTGAGCAAGGTGACGCGCACGCGTTAAAAGGTACTCTCTCGTTCCGTGGCGGCGTAAAAATTCTCGCAGGCTGCCCTCACCCCCTGCCCCCTCTCCCTCAGGGAGAGGGGGAGTAACATTTCACATCGCCGAAGAAGAGGCAAACACAGCTGTTGGACCCCTCTTCGCCAGGGTCTCCCGTATGGAAAGGACACAAGGGCAGTCCACTCACTGCATTTTAAAGTCCCTCTCCCTGAGGGAAGGGCTCCCGCGACTCAGCGGGAAAGGATTTAGGGTGAGGGCCGCCCTGCCTTTCGTCTCTGTTTCGTTGTTGTCTGCGGCAGCCCTGCCCAATTGGCAAGCAGAACACGGCAGGTCAAGGGGCGCGCTATACTCGCCGGCTGGAACTGGATGACAGGGAGTTGGCATGCGGGTTGGCATCGTCGGCGCGGGCTTCATGGGGGAGACGCATGCGCGGGCCTGGGCCGCCACGCCGGCGCGGGTCGCCGCGGTTTACGCCCCGCGGGAGGCGCCCACGCGCAAACTGGCGCAGCTGGTGGGCGCCAGCGCCTGCCGCTCGCTGCAGGAACTGATCGAACAGGTCGACGTGGTCGACGTCTGCGCGCCGACGGACCGGCACGCCGCCATCGGGCTGCAGGTCGCCGCCGCGGGCCGGCATCTGTTGATGGAAAAACCGCTGGCGCGCAAGCTCGCTGAAGGTCAGGAGTTGCTGCGCGCCTGTGAGTTGGCCGGGGTGCAGTTGCTGGTAGGCCACGTGCTGCGCTTCTTCCCGGAGTACGCGGCGGCGCAGGCCAGCGTGGCCCGTGGCGATGTCGGTGAGCTGGCCGTGCTGCGCCTGACCCGCGGCAGCTTCCAGCCCTGGGCAGGGACCTCGCACTGGTTGACCGACGAAAGCCGCTCCGGCGGTCTGGTCCTCGACCTGATGATTCACGATTTCGACTACGCGCAGTGGCTTGCGGGCCCGGTCGAGAGCGTATACGCGCGCAGCGTCCGCAGCCGCGAAGCGGACTCGCCGGGCGATTACTGCCTGGCGCTGCTGCGGCATCGCAGCGGTGCGATCAGCCACGTTGAGGGCGCCTGGGCCTATCCTCAGCCCCTCTTCCGCACGGCGCTGGAGATCGCCGGCAGCGAGGGGCTCATTGAACAGCCGGCGGAGTCGACTGCGCCGCTGGATATCCAGCTTGCGCGTCAGGACACGGAAGGGGCGGACATCGTCGCGCCAACCAGCCCCCTGGCGGAGGACCCCTTCGTCACGCAGATGCGCAACGTTTACGACGTGCTGGCCGACGGCGCGACTCCCCGCTGCAGCGCGGTGGAGGCGCTGGCCGCGTTGCGCATCGCCCTGGCCGCCCGTAAATCCGCCCGATGCGGCCGCCCGGTGAGACCCGACGAACTCGGCGGGGTGGCGGACTGATGACTGCCTTGCGGGTGGCCCTGCTAAGCAGCGCGCACGTACACGCGGCGGCCTGGCTGGCGGGTCTGCGCCAGCGTCCCGAAGTGACGGTGCTTGGCGTGGCGGACGAGGACGAGGCCCGCGGCCGCGCCTTCGCTGCGGCGCAGGGCTTGACCTGGTTCGATTCATACGCGGCGGCACTGGCGGAAGCGCCCGACGCCGTGGTCATCAACAGCGAAAACACGCGCCACGCGGCGTTGGTCGAAATGGCCGCCGATGCGGGCGCGCACGTTCTCTGCGAGAAGCCGCTGGCGACGACGGCCGATGAAGCGCGGCGGATGGTCGCGCGCTGTGAGGACGCCGGCGTCACGCTGATGACGGCCTTCCCGATGCGCTTCAGTCCGCCGGTGATCGCCGCCCGCGAGGCCCTGCTGGCCGGCAACCTTGGGCGCGTCTATGGCTGCAACGCCACCAACCAGGGGCAGCTGCCGGCGCACGTGCCCTGGTTCATCGACCCGCAGCTGGCCGGCGGTGGCGCGCTGATGGACCACGTCGTGCACGTGGCGGACCTGCTGTGCTGGTTCTTCGGCTGCGAGCTGCGCGAGGTCTACGCCCTGGCCAACCGAATCCTCTACCCGGAACTGGAGCCGCAGGTGGAGACCGGCGCCGTCGTCCTGCTGGACTTCGAAGACGGCAGCTTTGCCAGCATCGATTGCAGCTGGAGCCGCCCGCCAGAGTATCCAACCTGGGGCAACGTGAAACTGGAGATCGTCGGCGAACGCGGCCTGCTGACGCTGGACGCCTTTCGTCAGGCCAGCACCGTCTTTCGGCGCGGGTCGCCCGGCGCGCAACTGGTCTACTGGGGTTCGGACGCCAACCAGGGACTGATCGACGATTTTGTGGACTCCCTGCTGCAGGGGCGCCCGCCCGCGATCAGTGGCGAGGACGGCGTCCGGGCCAGCGCCATCGCCGAAGCGGCGCTGCAGTCCGCCCGCAGCGGGGAACCGGTGCGACTCCAAAACGAAAGGGGCGCCCCGTGAAGAGCACAGGAATTGAGTGTTGTCGCCGGAAAGCCATGCCGTGGTCCGCGCACATTCCCGGAAGGGCCGGTTCGGGCCGGTGAGACTGCGGACAAGCTGCCGGGCACGAACGCCGACCCGCATGGCACCATCGCAGCCCTCGTGCTGCGCCAGAACGCGCGCCCGCATTTCAGTTGGTCGATTGCGCAATGGGGCGTCATACTTTCGCAGCGTTCGCGGAAATACAGAAAGAACGATATGCCCAGGATGACAGGCGCCAGTCTGCTCGCGAAGACCGTCCACGCCTATGGCATATCCCACGTCTTCTTCATGCCCTATATCGCGCCACGCGCCCTGATGGAGATGGAGAAACTGGGAATCAGGCGCGTGCAGACCCACGGCGAAAAGGCCGCTGCCTACATGGCCGATGCCTACGCCCGTGTCAGGCGCGCCCCAGGCCTGTGCATGGCACAGGCCGTCGGTGCGGTCAACCTCGCCGCCGGCCTGCAGGATGCCTGGCTCTCCTGCTCCCCCGTTGTCGCCATTACAGGGCGCGAGCATCAGCGCAACCAGTTGCGCCACGCCTATCAGGAAGTCGATCACCGGGCACCCTTTTCAGCAGTCACCAAATACAGCGCCTGCGTCACCCGTCCGGAAGAACTCTCACAGCACCTGAGGCAGGCATTCCGCGCCGCAACCACCGGTACGCCGCAGCCGACTCACCTCGATTTTGAGGGTATTGACGGTGGCGGGGTCGTTGATGTCGAAGCTGATCTTGATGTCATCATTGAGCCGCAATTTGCCTGGACGCCGCCCTTCCGTCCGGTCGCCGACCAGGACTCGATCGCTGCCGCGCTCAGCCTGCTGAATGCAGCGCAGCAGCCTGTTATCGTCGCCGGTGGCGGTGTCACCGCATCTGATGCCCGCGCCGAGCTCATCGCCCTGGCGGAAAAACTTTCCATCCCGGTGGCGACGTCGCTGAATGCCAAAGCCATGTTTCCGGCTGATCATCCGCTTGCCGTTGGCGTCCCCGGGTCCTACTCGCGCGCCTGTTCCAACCAGGTCCTCTGCGAGGCCGATCTCGTTTTCTTCATCGGCAGCCACACCGGCGGGCAGCTCACCAACAATTACACAATCCCGCCACCAGGTGTCAAAGTCATCCAACTCGATATCAATCCGGCAGAGATCGGCCGTAACTATGCGGTGACGGTCGGCTTGCAGGGCGATGTCCGCAATACCCTGCGTCAGATGCTGGCGACCTCGACAGGCGCCTTGCCGCGCACGACGTGGATCGAAAGTGTGCAGAAACGGGTGCGGGACTGGTGGGAAACTGTGGGAGACTACTATCACCCGGATGTCGAGCCCATCCGTCCCGAGCGCCTCTGCAAGGCATTGAGCGAAGGCCTGCCCGCCGATACCATTCTCGTTTCCGATACCGGCCACTCCGGCGTGTGGACCGGCACCATGCTCGATCTTCGTCATCCCGGACAGTCCTATATTCGTTGCTCGGGGTCGCTTGGTTGGGGGCTTCCCGCCGCGATGGGCGCCAAATGCGCCCGGCCAGATCGATCCGTTGTCTGCTTCACTGGCGATGGCGGAATCTGGTATCACCTTGCGGAGTTGGAAACCGCCGTCCGCTGCAGCATCAATACCGTCACCGTAATCAACAACAATCACTCGCTCAATCAGGAGCGCGACGGTGTGGAAGCGATCTACGGCGGACAAAGCGCCGGTTCGGACGAACTATGGCGCTTCGAAGACAGCGACTTCGCAAGGATCGCCGAATCGATGGGCTGCCTCGGCCTCACGGTCAGGCGCGCAAGCGAGATCGAAAGCGCGCTGGAACAGGCGATCGCCGCGGATCGTCCTGCTGTCATCGATGTAAAGACGGACATTGAGGGGATCGCCCCGCGTGCGTGGCGGCCAGCGCCTGGCGTGACACAGGCGGGGCTGGCACAGGGCAGGCGCGCGCCATGAAAATCACCGCCATCGAGAGTCTGCGCTGGGCGGCCTGGCCGCGCCTGGCCGTCGTGCGCGTGCACAGCGACAGCGGCCTCATCGGGCTGGGCGAAACGGTGGACAAGTTGCCGGGGGCCGTGGCCGCCCTGCACGGCACCGTCGCGCCGCTCGCCCTGGGTCAGGACGCCCTTGATATTGAGGGCGTCTGGCGCTTCGTGATGGACAATATCATGTACCATGGCTACGCCGGCGCGGAGCTGCGCGCGCTCTCGGCCTTCGAGATGGCGCAGTGGGACCTGATGGGCAAGCACTACGACGCGCCACTCTATCATTTGCTGGGCGGCCGCACGCGCGAGCGCGTGCCCACCTACAACACCTGCGTCGGTTTCGGCGCTATCGACGACTACGCCCGTTGGCAGGAGGACGCCGGCGGCCTGGCGCGCAGCCTGCTTGGTGACGGCATCAACGCCATGAAGATCTGGCCCTTCGACCCCTTCAGCGAGCGCAGCTTCGGCCAGTACATCAGCCTGGCGGATATCGAGCGCGGCCTGCGGCCGGTCCGTCAGATTCGCGACACGGTCGGCGACGCCATGGAAATCGGCATCGAGTGTCACTTCCGCTGGAACCGCGCCAGCATCGAGCGCATCGCCCGCGCGCTGGAGCCACACAACATCCTCTTCATCGAGGACCCGATGCACGCCGTTTATGCCGACGAAATCCGCGCCTTCTCGCAGTGCACCTCAATCCCGGTGGTCGGCTCCGAGCTCCTGATGACGCGCTGGCAGTATCGCGACTGGCTGGAAAAGGGCGTCTCGCAGATTTTGATGACCGATACCAGCTGGACCGGCGGCATCGCCGAGACGCGCAAGATCGCCGCCATGGCCGAGGCATACAACGTGCCGCTCGTGCTGCACAACATCGCCGGCCCGGTCTCGCACGCGGCGGCCATGCACCTGGGCGCGCACATACCCAACCTCTTCATGGTGGAATCGGTACGCGCCTTCTATCGCGGCTACTTCCAGGAAATGGGGGACCTGGACGTCCAGATCGAGGACTCTGCCCTGAACCTGCCGACCGGGCCGGGCCTGGGCGTCAACCTGCGCCCGGAACTGCTGACGCGCGGCGATCTGACGCGGGAGATCAGCGAGGGCGAGGGTCTGGCGCAGGGGCGTCGCTCAATGGGCGACCACTGGGCCGTGGAGGAAATCAGGTAGTGCGCCCTCACCCCCTGCCCTTTCCCGCCCAGTTGCGGGAGCTCTTCTCAGGGAAAGGGGGACCAGACGAACCCCGTTAGCACACCTGGAGATGGGAGACCTGCCTGGTGGAAGAAAGAGACGAACTCTCTCGCCAGACTGTCAAGTCCCTCTCCCTGAGGGAGAGGGATTTAGGGTGAGGGCCGGCCACAAAAGGCAGGATTCGACAGTCCAGGAAATCACTTTCTCTACTTCACGTAATACAACAACTCGCCCGGCTGCAACTGTTTGACCTTCTGCCGCGGATGGATGGCCTCCAGCGCGGCGATGATCTCGCCCTGCGGGATGGCGTTGTTGGCGTAGAGATCGTTGTGGCCGGGGATGAGCGTGTCCCAGCCGAGGTCGCGCGCCAGACGGGCCGCCTCCATCGGCAGCAGGTTGCCGACGGCCGCCGCCTCGGTCTCGCGGTACCAGTCGCGGCCGTTGACCGGCACGATGGCGACGTCCGGCCTGGGCAGGGACTGCAGGGTCTCGATGTAGCCGGGATGGATGACGGTGTCGCCGGCGTGGTAGATCGTGACGTCGTTCCACTCAATGAGAAAGCCCAGCCAGCGATAACCGAGGGTCTCGTCGTATTCGCGCTCGTAATGCGCGCCTGGCACGGCGGTCACGCGCATGCTGCGCAGTTGCAGCGGTTCCAGTGCCGGGGGCGAGATGATGCGGTCTTCGGCGATATCCAGGTCATGTAAATGCTGGCGACACCAGCCCGGCGCGACAAATATGGCGGCGGGCGACGCTTTCGCCGCCGGCCCGAGCGTCAGCGGATCGAGATGGTCGAGGTGCTCGTGGCTGACGAAGAAGTAGTCGACCTCCGTCAACTCGTCTGGCTGCAGGGGCGGCGGGTAGGCGCGCGTCCACCAGTCGCCGGCGTTTTCGCGCACCACGTCGCTGAGGCAGGGATCGATGACGATCAGGGCGTCCGGCCCCTTGATCGCCAGGCCCATTTGGCCCAGTCCCCAAATCCCCAGGCTGCGGGGCTGGATGTCGAGCGCGCGCATCTGCGCCGGCATGGTGGACATGGGTCGTTCCTCCGGGTCGTGGAAAGCGGCTGTAGTATAGCGCGGGCGCCGGGCTGGTCTCGGGCAGGGCCTTTCTGCTATCCCACGGGATACTTCGGGATGTTACCCTCCGCTACCCCTGCGGGATGCTTCGGGATGTTACCCTCCGCTATACTTTGGCGGGGAGAGCGCTATGCGACTGGCGACCCGCAGGGCAACACGCATCCTCACGCCGCAGCGCGGCGGTTTCCTGCGCGCAGGGCCCTGGCCCTTCACCCACTCGCTGAGTTGGTCGGCCGGTTGTGGCCTGGGCCGGACCTACTGCGGCCGTTACTGCTATGCCCGGCACCTGCCCAACTGGATCTTCAGTCGCGAGGACGGTGAAGACTGGGGCGAGGCGGTCATCGTCAAGGAGAACGCCGCAGGGCTGCTGGATGAGGAACTGGGGCGCGCGGGGTCGGCCGGCCGGTGGCGCATGCGCCTGTTCATGAGTACGGTCAGCGACCCCTGGCAGCCGGTCGAACGCAGGCTGCGACTGACCCGTCAGTGCCTGAAGGTGTTTGCGCGCTATCCGGATATCGACCTGTTGCTGCTGCAGACCCGCAGTCCGACCGTGCTGGACGACGCGGCGGCGATCGCCGCACTGCCGGGCGCGTGGCTGGGCATGACGCTGGAGACCGACCGCGGCGACCTCGATTGCGGGCCGTCGGCCGGCGCGATCCGGCAGCGCCTGTCGGCCATCCGGGATCTGGCAGCGGCCGGTGTGCGTGTGCAGCTGGCCGTGGCGCCCTGTCTGCCCCACAGTGAAGGCTTCGCCGATCTGCTACTGGCCAGCGGCGCGCAGCGTTTCGTCGTGGATACCTTCAACGCGGGCGATGGCAGCCAGGGCGCTCGAACCGCCGGCAGCCCCTTTGCGGCGCGGGCGGGTTACCACTGGCGCGACGACGGACCGGCGAGGCGACTTTATGAACGGTTGCGCGCGGACGGCGCGGAGGTCGGCTGGAGCGCGGCGGGCTTCGCCGGCATCCCGCCGAGGAGATTGCTGTGAAGGAAAAATCAGCGAGGGACAGCTGAGGTCAAGTGTCCTGGAGAGCGTGGCCGCCGCAGTTGCTTGCTGGAAATCAGCGAGGACATGAGACTATGCGAGGACCGTCCGCGACTGATCGGAGCCTGAATTGAACGACATGAAGCCCCTGAAGGTGCTGGACTTCACCCGCGTGCTGGCCGGGCCGGTCTGCACGATGCTGCTGGGCGACTACGGCGCGGACGTGATCAAGGTGGAGCGACCGGTACGCGGCGACGATACGCGGCACTGGGGGCCGCCCTGGGCGGGCAGCGGCGCGGCCCGTCTGAGCGCCTACTTTTTCTGCGTCAACCGCAACAAGCGCAGCCTGACGCTTGATCTGCAGCAGGCTGAAGGGCGGGGCCTGGCGCGGCGTCTGGCGCTGGGTAGCGACGTGCTGATCGAGAACTTCCGCGTCGGGCAAATGGCCGCATGGGGCCTGGACCATGAGACGCTCGCCCGCGACCATCCAGTGCTGGTGTACTGCAGCATCAGTGGCTACGGTCAGGACGGCCCGCGCGCGCGCGAACCGGGTTACGACTCGGTGATTCAGGCGCAGAGTGGGCTGATGGCCATCACCGGCGAGGCCGACGGCGCGCCCATGAAAATCGGCGTGGCCCTGAGCGACGTGATCACCGGCCTCTACGCCACCACGGCCATCCAGTCGGCCCTCCTGCAGCGCGAGCGGAGCGGCCGCGGCCAGTACGTCGACGTGGCGCTATTCGATGCCCAGTTGGCGGCCATGGTCAACATCGCCAGCAACGCCCTGATCGACGGCCAGGAGCCGGGCCGCTACGGCAACGCCCACCCCAGCATCGTGCCCTACCAGACTTTCGAGGCGGCCGATCGCAGCTTTTCCCTGGCCGTCGGCAACGACCGCCAGTTTGCGCGGCTCTGCGCCATTATCGGACGCACGGAACTGGCGGCAGACCCGCGCTTCACCGACAACCCCTCGCGCGTGAAGCATCGGGAAGCGCTGATCCCGCAGCTGGCGGCGGCCTTCCGCGAGGGGCCGGCACAGCGCTGGATCGACGCGGCACTGGCGGCCGGCATCCCGGCCGGACCGATCAACGGCGTCGGCGAGGCGCTGGCCGACCCCCAGGTGGGGGCCCGCAGCCTGGTGCAGGACGTGACGCTGGCAGACGGCAGTGCCGCGCCAATGCTGGGGCCGGTGGCGCAGCTCTCCGCCAGCCCGTCCCGCATCCGCCTGGCGCCGCCGACCCTGGGTCAGCACACCGCGGAAGTCCTGCGCGAGCGCCTGGGCCTGGATAGGGCGACCGTCGCTGAACTGCGTCAGCGGGGAATACTCTGAAGCTACGGTCATCCGGCATTTGCGCTAAACTGGGGAAGAGTGCAGGGAGGGACACCATGAGCGTGGCGCCGGAATCCGTGGTGCGCAGCACCTGCCCCTACTGCGGCGTGGGCTGCCAGATGGACCTGCACCTGCGCGACGGCCTCATCTACCGCGTCGAGGCGCCCTTCGACAGCGCCCCCAACTACGGCAACCTCTGTGTCAAGGGCCGCTTTGGCCTCGACTTCGCCACGCACCCGCGCCGTCTGACGAAGCCCCTCATACGTGATGGTGGGCCGGGCGAATTCCGCGAGGCCAGCTGGGACGAGGCCCTGAACCTGGTCAGCGAGCGCCTGGGGGCCATCGTGGCCGAAAGCGGCGGCGACAGCATCGCCACCTACGCCTGCGCCAAGGCCACCAACGAGGACAACTACGTCTTCCAGAAGTGGGTGCGCGCCGTGCTGGGCACCAACAACGTCGACCACTGCGCGCGGCTCTGCCACGCCGGCAGCGTCACCGGCCTGCAACTGGCCATCGGCTCCAGCGCGATGAGCAACAGCATCGGCGAGATGGAGAATCTGGACACCTTCATCGTCACTGGCAGCAACACCACCGAAACGCACCCGGTCATCAGCCTCTTCCTCAAGAAGGCCGTGCGCCAGAACGGCGCGAAGCTGATCGTCATCGACCCGCGCCAGATCGAACTGACCGACTTCGCCACGCTCTGGCTGCGGCAGGAGCCGGGCAGCGACGTGGCCGTCTTTCAGGCGATGGCGCACGTTATCGTCAGCGAACGGCTCTACGACGCCGACTTCATCGCCCGCCGCACCGAGGACTTCGATGATTACGTCGAGTCACTGGAACGCTTCACGCCGGAATGGGCCGAGGGCGTCAGCGGCGTTCCGGCGGAGGACATCCGGGCCGCGGCGCGTATGTACGCCAACGCGGAGCGGGCCGCCTTCTACTGGGGCATGGGCATCAGCCAGAGTACGCACGGCACCGACAACGCCCTGTCGCTGACCAACCTGGCGCTGATGACCGGCAACGTCGGCAAGCCGGGCACCGGACTCAACCCCTTGCGCGGCCAGAACAACGTGCAGGGCTGCTCCGACAGCGGCGGCCTGCCCACGGTCTACACCGCCTACCAGCGCGTTGACGACCCCGCCATCCGCGGCCGCTTCGAGCGCGCCTGGGACGTGACCCTGCCGCCCAAACCCGGCCTGACGGTGACCGAGATGGTCGACGGCGCCCTGACCGGCCAGATCCGCGCCATGGTGGTGATGGGCGAGAATCCGCTGATGAGCGAGCCCAACCTCAGCCATGCGCAGCACGCGCTGGAAGCGCTGGACTTCATCGTCTGCATCGACATCTTCATGAACGAGACCGGCGAGTTGGCCGACGTGATCCTGCCTTCGGCCAGCTTCGCCGAGAAGGACGGTACCTTCACCAACAGCGACCGCCGCGTCCAGCGCGTGCGGACAGCGCTGCCGCCGGTCGGCGAGTCGCGCGCGGACTGGGAGATCGTCTGCGACCTGGCGCAGCGCATGCAGCGGCTGCAGGGGCGCGCGAGCAACGGCTTCCACTACGCGCATCCCGAGGAAATCTGGGAGGAGATGCGCGCCCTGACGCCGGACTTCGCCGGCATCACCTGGGAGCGCCTGGAGCGCGAGGGCGGCGTCCACTGGCCCTGCCCCGCCGCCGATCACCCCGGCACGCCCTACCTCTTCGAGGACGAGTTCCCGCGCGGACTGGGCAAGTTCTGGCCGCTGGAATACGGTACCGAGAGCGAACTGCCGGACGAGGACTATCCATACAACCTGACGACCGGCCGCGTGCTCTTCCACTGGCACGGCGGCACCATGACGCGCAACTCGCGCCTGGAGGAGGCCTTCCCGGAGCCGCTGATCGAGATGCATCCGGAGGACGCGCGGCAGCTGGCGCTGGTCTCCGGCGACTGGGCGGAGGTGACCTCGCGCCGCGGCAGCGTGATTTGCCGCGTGCTGGTCACCGGACGCTCGCCGGCGGGGACGGTCTTTCTGCCCTTTCACTTCGTGGAGGCGGCGGCCAACCTGCTGACGCTCGACAAGGTCGACCCGCGCGCCAAGATCCCGGACTTCAAGATGGCGGCGGTGCGCATTGAGCCCTGCGCCGCGCCGGAGGGTCGCGTCGGCACGGAGGCGCCGCTGGAGGGGCGCGGCGCCATCCGCGAGCCGACGAAGTACGTGCATTAGGGGCAGGTCCGGCTTCGTTCCGGAATCTTCCGACGGGCGCATTTGCGGGTTATCCTGTGGACAGGAGGCATCCCGCCATGAGCAGGTTGATACAGACTCCTCTTCCAGAAGACAGAATCCGCGAATACTGCGCCCGGCAGCCAATACGGCGTTTGTCGCTGTTTGGCTCCGCCACGCGCAATGAATTGACGCCGGACAGCGATATCAATTTGCTGGTCGAGTACCTGCCGGATGCGCCAGTCAGCCTGTTTGACATGGGCGGGCATTTGACCGATTTGAGCGAGATCATCGGGCGTCGCGTGGACCTGTGTACGCCGGATGGGTTGAGCCCGTATATTCGCGATGAAATTACAGGAAGCGCGAAGCTTGTCTATGCGCAGGAGTCCTGATCGCGATCGCTTGCATCTGATGCACGTGTGCGACGCTTCCCGACTGGCGCAGCGGGGCACTATCCGCGAGTCGAGGAAGCGTGTGCATTGTGGGAGAGAAATAATCTCGCCAGAAGGAGAGCTTTTGTGGCCCTCACCCTAAATCCCTCTCCCTCAGGGAGAGGGACTTTAAATGTAGTCAGATGCGGAAAGGCCCGTCATTCAGACCGTCCAAAAGAAGGGCGCCCATCAATGAACGAATGCAACTCCCCCTCTCCCTGCGGGAAGGGCTCCCGTCCCCCAGGACGGGAAAGGGGTTGGGGGGTGAGGGCGCACTCATGAAACCCTTCACCGTCGCCATCAACGCCGGCGGGCAGAGCCGGCGCATGGGCCGCGACAAGGCCCTGGTCGAACTGCACGGGCGGCCGATGCTGGAACACGTCATCGAGCGCGTCAGTGGCCTCGGCCAGGCGCAGACCCTGCTGGTCAGCAACGACCATGCCGGGCACGCTCGTTTCGGCCTGCCGATGGTCCCGGATTCACTGCCCGACGGAGGCTCGCCCGGCGGCTCTCTGGGCGGCATTTACACGGCATTGTTGCACAGTGAGTATTGCCACACCCTGGTCGTGGCCTGCGACATGCCCTTCCTCAGTCCGGCGCTGCTGCGCACCATGCTGGCGCAGCGCGAAGGCGGGTTCGACGTCATCGTGCCGCGCGTGGCGGGCTATCCGCAGGGCCTGCACGCGGTCTACAGTCAGGCCTGCGTCGCACCGATCCGCGCGCAAATCGAGGCCGGGCGACTGAAGGTCATCGGATTTTACGACCAGGTGTGCGTACGCTACCTCGACGAGGACGAGTGGCGTCCGCTGGATCCGACGGGTCGGGCGCTGGACAACATCAACACACCTGAAGAACTGGCGGCGGCAGAGGCAAGAAAGCAGGTGGTTTCATGAGCGAGATTGTTCCCTCACCCCCGGATGATCGTCGAATCACGGTCCGCAGCGTGAGTCGCAGCCCGGTGACGATGACTGTTTTGCTGATACTTACAGTCGTACTCGCCGTGTTTTCGCTTCAGACTGCTAGTCAACGGGATTCTGCCCTGTTTGTCACTGGAAAGGTCAACGAGCGACCGGGACGACCTGATTCGAACCATCGAAGAACTCGAAAACGATCTGCAAGATACACGCACGAATCTCCAAAATGCTCAGGATGATCTCGAATCCACTCAGGAGAAGTTGATTGCAGCCACAGAGGAAACTGTGCAACTACGGGAGCAGGTCGCAGAGGACAATGTGATCATCGAACAGTTGGAAACGCAATTGGCAACGACAAAATCTGAACGTGATGTGGCCCTCGCTGAACGCGATGAGGCGCGGAAAGCGCTGGAAGAGGCCCTCGACAACACGGAAGCAGACGAACTTGAATCTGAAAGGGACAAGGCACTTGCAGCCCTGGAGGAAAGCGAAAGCAATCTGACCGAAACCCAGATGCAACTTGACAACATCACAGCGGAACTGCAAGGGGTTCGCGGGGAACGGGACACGGCAATCAGCGAGCGGGATGCAGCACGGATGGAGCGCGATACCACAAGGGAAACGCTGAAGGAACGTGAAAGCCAACTGGCCGATGTGCAGACTCAACTGGACAGTGCAAACACGGAACTGGAACGCGTCCGCACCAGGTTGGAAAGTGTCACCGTCGAACGGGATCAAGCTCTTGCGGATCTGAACCTTGCCCGCGAAACGCTCATGGAAAGTGAGAAGCTACTTTCAGACGTCCGGACACAACTGGACAACGCAAAAACGGAACTGGAGGGGGTTCGTGGAGAACTCGAAACTGCCACCAATGAACGGAATGAGTTGCAGACGGATCTCAACGATGCAAACGTAAAAATCACTGCGCTCAACACCAAACTTGATGATGTCCAGGCGCAACTTGACAAGGCACTGGCAGACCTGAACGCCTGTCGGGCGCAATTGGCGGCAGTCTATGTCCCTCTTGTTCTCTATGGCGACCTGCAGGAACGCAGTTTTCCGGGCACGTCCTTCTACCGCGCCAACGGTACCATTGAGTTGGAGGCAGGCGTGTGGGCCTTTGTCGCCGGCGACATCGGCGGGCACGACCCAACGCGCGCCGGAGATGCGACCGTCTCACATTCAGTAATTCCATCCAGTTGTGTGCAGGTGCTTGATGGCGAATGGCCCGGTGCCCTGGCGCTGGCCTGCAAGGCTGATGTCGAGTGGACCGTCGAATCGCGCTATCCGCACTTCCTTCTGAACATCCTGCCAATAGAGAACATTGTGATGCAAGACAACGTAGAGGAAACAACATAAAGTAAATGAAACGCCAATTCACGAAGGGGGAGGTCTGCTCTATGTTTCGCGTGATGTCTGCATTTGGTCTTTCCCTGCTTCTGCTTTTTCCAACCATGGCTCAGGACGATTCCGAACCGAAAACAGAAGAATTACCCGCTTTGTCGTTGAAACGAGGAGAGTCTGAAGCGCTTGAGGTCATTGCCGCTTATCTGCTGGAAGGAGAGAAAGTCGAACTCAGATTTCGTTCAGACTATTATGTCACAGACGGGTCTCTCGATTTGGAAGAAGGGTCATGGTCTTTGCTTGCGACAGGACTCGATATCGGTGACGTGACCACATACACGGGATCTGACTGGAGGGGTATAGATCTGGAAGTGGATGCCACTCCAGGCCGTTGCTTTAGGGCTTTAGATGTGTATTCTGCCGTTGCCTTCCGTATTACATGTCCTCTGCGTTCATTGAACTTCGAGATGCGTTCTGATTCCGAGGTGTCCCTTTTGCTGGTGACGCAGGTAATTGGATGAGTTCAGCGTTGCCGCCAAGTGAACTGGCTGCCCTCCTCGCTCCCTACGCGGGACGGGGACGCGAGGTGCTGCTGCCCGTCCTCTGGGACGTGCAGACGGCCGCCGGTTACGTCAGCCCGGAGGCCGTGCACGCCATCTCCCACTGCCTGCGCGTGCCGGAGGCCGACATCTACGGCGTCATCGGCTTCTACAGCCTCTTCCACGCCGAGCCGACCGGCGACCGCATCGTCCGCGTCTGCACCGATCCGGTCTGCGGGCTGCGCGGCGGCGACGCGCTGCTGGACGCCCTGCATGACGACCCCGACGTCACCATTGAGCATTCGCCCTGCCTGGGCCTCTGCGAGCACGCGCCGGCGGCGCTGCTCAGCCTGCGTGGTGTGGGCGAGCGCAGCCTCGCGCCGGTGAGGGACGTCGCTCAACTGCTTGATCCAGACGCGCTGCCGGACTATCCGGTCGTCTGCGACGCGGCCCCCGCCGTGCTGCTGGAGGGCGCGCAACCGGAGCGCGCGCAGACCCTGGCCGAATACGGCGACTATGCCGGTCTGCGCCGCGCGCTGGAACTGACGCCCGACGAGATCGTGGGCCTGCTCGACGACTCTGGCCTGATCGGGCGCGGCGGCGCGGCCTTCCCCACCGGCCGCAAGTGGCACTTCACGCGCGGCGACCCCGAGGCGCGGCGCTGGCTGGTCTGCAACGCCGACGAAAGCGAACCCGGCACCTTCAAGGACCGCGCGTTGATGGAGGCCTGTCCGCATCGCCTGCTGGAGGGCATGGTCATCGCGGCCCGCTGCATCGGCGCGCGCCACGGCTACCTCTTCATCCGCGGCGAATACCCGCTGGCGACGCAGCGTCTGGCGGCGGCCATCGCGGAAGCCGAGGCGGCCAACCTGCTGGGCGAGGGCATTGGCGGCAGCGATTTCGACTTCCACATCGAGATCCGGCGCGGCGCGGGCGCCTACATTTGCGGCGAGGAGTCGGCGCTATTCGAGGCCATCGAGGGCAAACGCGGTTTCCCGCGCATCAAGCCGCCCTACCCCACCGACGTCGGGCTCTTCGGCGAGCCGACGACGGTCAACAACGTGGAGACCCTGGCGGCGGTGCCGGGCATCCTGGTTCACGGCGCGGACTGGTTCCGCGCGATGGGCACGGAAGGCAGCAGCGGCAGCAAGCTGGTCTCTGTGAGCGGGCACGTGCGTAAAGCGGGCGTCTACGAGATCGAGCCGGGCATCAGCCTGCGCGCCTTCCTTGAGGGCCCATGCGGTGGCGTGGAGGGCGAGCTGCAGGCCGTGTTGATGGGCGGCGCGGCGGGCACCTTCCTGCGGCCGGAGCGGATCGACGTGAAGCTCAGCTTCGAGGACCTGCGCGCGGCTGGCAGCACCTTCGGCTCGGGCGCTATCATGGTCTTCAACGAGACGGTCGACCTGCGCGACGTGCTGCTGCGCCTGGCGCGCTTCTTCCAGCACGAAAGCTGCGGCAAGTGCTTCCCCTGTCAACTGGGGACGCAACGGCAACTGGAACTGCTGGAGCGCGCGCCGCAGCCGGGCGACGCGCAGCGGTTGCAGGACGTGGGCTGGACGATGACCGAGGCCTCGCTCTGCGGCCTGGGCCAGACGGCCGGCTCGGCGGTGCTCAGCGCACTGGAGCAGTGGCCGGGGATGTTTGGGGAAACGGAAGGCCGGCATGGCTGAAGACACGGTCACCCTGACCATCGACGGCGTGGAGCTGACGGTGCCCGCCGGCACGACGGTCCTTGAGGCTGCGGCGACCCTGGGCATCGAGATCCCCGTCATCTGCTGGCACGAGGCGACCACCGCCAACGGCCTCTGCCGCGTCTGTGTGGTGGATGAGGACGGCGGCCGTCTGCTGCAACCGGCCTGCATCGCCGAATGCCGCGACGGCGCAAACATCGAGACGCGCAACGAGCGCGCGCTGCGCAGTCGCCGCACCATCCTTGAGATGCTGGCCGCCTCGGTCGACCTCAGCGAGGCGCCGGAAATCGAGGCCGCCATGGCCGACTGCGCGGCCGACCCCGCTCGTTTCCCTCAGGCGCAGGCGCGCGAGCACGAACTCATCGACGACAACCCCTTCTATTTGCGCGACTACAGCCAGTGCGTGCTTTGCTGGCGCTGCGTACAGGTCTGCGCAGAGGACGCGCAATACACCTTCGCCCTGACTCTCGACGGCCGCGGCCATGACACGCAGGTGTCGACGGCCTTCGATATCTCCATGACCGAGTCGCCCTGCGTCTTCTGCGGCCAGTGCGTCGGCGTTTGTCCGACTGGCGCGCTCAAGCCGAAGGTCGAGTGGGGCCTTGAACAGGGTCTGGCGCCGGAAGACATCCGCTCCATGACGCGGGCGCCGCGCCGTCGCCGCGAGGAATGAACGGGCCTGCCGGACCTTGCCCCCTCACCCCCCAATCCCCTCTCCCGAGGGAGAGGGGGAGCCAGTCTTGTACATCCAGCCACGCAATCACAATGAAATGCATTGGACAGTGAAGCCATTTTGGGGAGTTGAAGCCCCTCTCCCTGAGGGAGAGGGGTTTGGGGTGAGGGCCGCCCGCGACGCGATGGCTTTCCCTCCGGGAATGGATTCAGGGTGAACCCCACCCCCGGCGCGCTGCCGCAGAGTTACTGGCTCGTCGAGCAGGACCGCGCGCAACTGACCGATGGCGGCGTCATCGAGGAGACGCTGCTGGACATCTACGTTAACGGTCAGGAGCTGGCGACGGTGATGTGCAGCCCGCTCGACCAGGAAGCGCTGGCGCTCGGCTTTCTCTACACCGAGGGCGTGATCGACGCGCTGGACGAAGTGGCGCTGGTGCAGGCCAACATGCCGCGCACGGTGGTCGACGTGCTGCTGACGCGGTCCGACTTCGAGCCGCCGCGACGGATGGTGTTAACGAGCGGCTGCGGCGGTGGTGTGACGCTGCAACACATCACGGAGTCCTATCCGCCGCTCTGCAGCGACTTCCGCACGCAGCCGGACGTGATTCTGAAGCGCATGCGCGATTTGCAGGGCGCGGCGCGGCTCTACAACGCGGTGCGCGGCGTGCACACGGCCGTTCTGGCCGACGAAGACCAGCTGCTGCTGGGCGCCGAGGACGTGGGCCGCCATAACGCCGTCGACAAGATCGCCGGACTGGCCCTGCAGGGCGACATCGTCACGCGCGACCGGCTGCTCCTGAGCAGCGGGCGCATCAGTTCGGAGATGCTCTCCAAGGCGCGGCGCATGGACATCCCCCTGGTGGCCAGTCGCACCGCGCCGACCAGCACGGCGATTCGCCTGGCCGAGGCCTGGCAGATTTGCGTCGTCGGCTACGTGCGGCGCGGCGGTCTGCGCGTCTATACCCACGCCTGGCGCCTGGGCCTGGGTGAAGCGGAGACCTGACCATCGGTCACCCGGCTATACTCTCCCCATGAACAGCGCTGAATTCTTCAACGTGCAACCGGTTGCGCAGGCGCTGGAAACATTGCTGGCGCACTGGCGGCCGGCGCCCGCGTCTGAATCGCTCGACCCGCGCGAAGCCATGGGGCGCACGCTGGCGCAGGACGTACGCGCGCCGGAAGAATTGCCGGCCTTTCCCCGCAGCACAGTCGATGGCTACGCCCTGCGCGCGACCGACAGCTTCGGCGCATCCCCCGCCCTGCCGGCGCTGCTGCGGGTCGCCGGCGAACTGCGCATGGGCGAAGCCGCGCAGCAGTCACTGTCGCCTGGCAGCGCAGTGCTGATTCACACCGGCGGCATGCTGCCCCCCGACGCGGACGCCGTCATCATGCTGGAGCGCACACAGACGCTGGGTGACGACGTTGAGTTACTGGCGCCGGTCGCTCCCGGCGAGAACGTGTTGCAACCCGGCGAAGACGTCGCCGCCGGGGCGCTTCTCGTCGCTGCCGGTCGGACCCTGCGCGCGCAGGAGATTGGCGGGCTGCTGGCGGCGGGTGTCACAGGAGTCAACGTGCGCGTCCGCCCGCAGGTGGCCATCCTCAGCAGCGGCGACGAACTGCTGCCGCCGGAGGGGACGCCCGCGCCCGGTCAGATCCGCGACATCAACGCCCACACCCTGGCGGCGCTGGTCAGTGAGGCGGGCGGCGAGCCGCTGCATTGCGGCATCGCCCGCGACGAGTTCGACGATTATTTCGACCGGGCGCGACGGGGTCACGCGGCGGCGGACCTGCTGCTGCTGACGGCCGGCAGTTCCGTCTCGGCACGTGACCTGACGCGCACGGTCATCAAGCGCCTGGGCGCGCCGGGAGTGCTGCAGCATGGTCTGGCGGTCCGTCCGGGCAAGCCGACTCTGCTGGCGGTGTGTGAGGGGAAAGCGGTCATCGGTCTGCCGGGCAACCCGGTCTCGGCCCTGCTGGTGGCGCGGCAAATCCTGCTGCCGCTGCTGCGCCACTGGTCCGGCGAGACGACGACGCCGGCCGCGGGCGTGCGCGCGCTGCTGGGCGCAAACCTGTCCTCGGCCAGCGGACGCGAAGACACGGTGCCGGTGCGCCTGCGCGAGCGTGACGGTCAGTTGCTGGCGGAGCCGGTCTTCGGCAAGTCGGGGCTGATTTTCACCCTGGTGGGCGCGGACGGGCTGGTGCTGGTCCCGCTGGACAGCGGCGGTCTGCGGGCCGGAACGATGGTGAACGTGCAGCTCTTCTGAACCCGGCCTTCAGTCGCAGTCGGCTTCGCTGCGGGCGTACAGGGTCAGCACCAGGTCCTTGCGACGGACAGCGACATTGCAGGGGCGCAGGTCCTCCGACAGGCTCCCTTCGATAACGCTGTCTGCTCCCCTTTTAAGCAACCAGACCCGCTCATGGCCAGCGACCTGGCGCGCCACAACGTCGGGGTCTGATCCCCGGGAGAAGACAACGCGCGGCTGGTGCAGATTTCCCTGATAAAAGGCGTTGAGGTCTGTTTCTTCCATCAGCAACAGGTCATCGGGGCGCGCCTGCTGCTGCAGGGCCTGGTCCGCCAGATGTATGAGCGTATGGTCGTAGGTGGCATATGAGAGATAAATGCCGGACCTCAGGTTCAGGGCGATGCCGCTGGCAACAAGGGCGACCAGCAACCACTCCGCCAGACGCCGGTATCTGTGCCGCAGCTGCCAGATGCCGTAACCGGCCAGCAGTGCAATCGGCGGCCACAGGACCAGGAAATAACGCACCCGGTCCAGATATCTGAGTACGCCGATGACCTCGTTGACGGCCAGTATCAGCAGGAAATGCAGCAGCACGATGCCGGCGAAGAACCAGGCAAGGTTCGGCCCCTCGCGCGGTCGACGCCACAACAGGACAACCAGCAAAAGTATCAGCACCAGCAGGAGGGGCGGGCCCGCCAGTTGCGGCGGGCTGACCAGGCTGTTGGTCAGCGTGTGGAGCAGCCGGACCGTCATTTGGGCTGCCGTTTGGGGCACGAAAGCCCCGGAGGAGTAATTCTCCATCCCCCGCAACAAGACTGTCAACTGGGGAATAAAACTGAGCCCCGCAAGCGCAAGGAGGGTGGTCACCTGCCACCAGTACCGACCTCTGCGCGCAAAGAACAAATGAAACACGCCGACCAGCGGTACCATCAGGGCAGCAAGGAACTGGGTATAGAACAGCCCCACGCCACCGAGCAGCAAGGCCGGCAGATGTTTCCGGGAAGGAAGTCGCGGATCGATTGCCAGGCGCCAGTAACTCCACAGCAGCAAGGTCGAAAACAGGGTGACCAGGGTATACACGCGCGCCACGTGCATGTAACTGACAAACAACGTCGAGACCATCAGCAACAATGCAGCAATGAGGCCCGCTTCATGAGTGAAAAAACTGCGGCCTGCGCGATAGACCGTCGCCAGGGTCAGGAGACCGGCAAGCCAGGAAAACGCCCTGATTGCGACTGTGCTCCAGCCAACGACCTTTCCCCACAAGTTCATGGCCAGCATCCAACCGAAGGCCTGGTCCCACTCCCTGACGATTCCGACCTGCAGGGTATCCGCAATGCTGCGGGGTCCAAAGTCACGCGCGCCCGCGGTAATCATTGAGTGACTTTCGTCAGGGGCAAAAGCCCAGGTATTGAGTTGCCGCCCGGCCAGCCAGGCGGCAAGCAAAATCACCGGTACAACCGTCAACCAGCGATTGTTCTGAACAAACCTGGGCATTGGCGCGGCTTCGATGCGATTTCCGGAATTGGTGGACAGATTATGATTGCAAATCATGTGTTCGCAAGAGGTTCCGGGGTTCATTGAACCTGCCAGAGATGGCAGTCCTGACAGCTCTCAATTTTGTCTCTTGCCTTTGCTGACATGCCGCTGCCGGCCGGCGCGCAGGGGTCGCTGCAGCCTCCCCCGGTCCTGTGGCGGTCTGCGAGTCGGAACGATGGTGGAGGTGCAAATCTTCTGAACGCGGCCTTCAGGCGCAGTCGGCCTCGTTGCGGGCGTAGAGGGCCAGCACCAGGTCGCCGCGCCTGACGGGACGCTGGCAGAACTGCATGGTCGCGGCGATTTGCTTTTCCGTGACGCCACCCTGCTCCGTCGCCAGCAGCCAGACGCGCGAATGTCCCCGCGCAGACTGGACGGCTTGTTCGGGGTCTGTCTCGCCAGTGATCACTTCACGCGGGAACTCCCAGACATGCAAGTAATAGTCCCTGTTGAGCTTGTCTGACGGCAGGACCTCTTCATGCAGGATGAGGAAGTCGTCGGGCCCCGCCAATTGCTGGAGCGCTTGGTCGGCCAGGTGGATGATGGATTCTTCGTGATAATCGAGTTGTCTGTAATAGGGTGTGGCGAAAATCAGAACGATGCCGCTGGCGACAATTCCCGCCAGCAACCGGTCGGCCAGTCGTTGCCTTCGCCGCCCAAGACGGTGCAGCGCGAAGGCGACGATCAGGGCCACAGGGGGCCACAGGGCCAGCAGGTAACGCATGCGGCTGTGGAACAGGACCGGCACGAAATGATTGACGCCCACAACCAGCAAAAAGAAGAACAATGCGCTGACGCCCAGGTACCACGCCGGGCGCAGATGCATTGAGGGGCGGGAACGGGTCCTGAACAGTGCCAGGGCCGCGATCGGTAAGAGGACCAGCAGGACTGCGTTCAGTGGCCCCGGCCAACGGAACAGACCGTTGGTCATGGTGTACAGGAGGCGATCAAGGACCTCCGCCAGGTGCAGGGGAGGCCCTGCCGCGCCATAGCGACTGACATTGTGTTCCACGCCCCTGTGCAGAACAGCGAATTCAGGCGTGGCAGCGAGAAAGATCAGCAGGAAAAGCAGCGACGTCACCCACCAGCGGCGGTCCTTGCGCACAAACAACAGGTGAAACAGCCCCAGCGCAGGGATTAACAGGGCGGCAAAGTAATGGCTGTAGAGCAGGCCAATACCTCCTGCCAGCATACCTGCCTGGCCAGCGCGGTCCGTCGCGCGCCGTCCGGTGGCAACCCTCCAGTAACAAAACAGGAGCAGGGAAGAAAAGAAGGCAACTGGAGTGAAAGCCCGCGAGATGTGGAAATACTGAATGAAGAGCGAAGAACCCAGGAACAACAGGCAGGCGGATACCCCAGTCTGCCGCCCGAACATATGCCTGCCCGCCCGATAGACAACGGCCAGCGTCAGCAGACCGAAGAAAAACGACCAGGCCCGCATCGACACCGTATTCCAGCCGGCCACTGCGCCCCAGCGATTCATCAACAGGTCCCAGCCAAAGGCCTGATCGGGAGCCAGGGTCTGTTGGACCGCCAGCACCTGTGACAGCGTGTGGGGGCCGTAATTTCGCGCCCCGGCGGTCATCAGGGTCCAGGTCTCATCCCGGGTAAAAGTCAGGGAGTTTAAGCGCCGGCCGCCCAGAATGACGGCCAGCAGCAGCACCGGTACCATCCACAGCCAGGCGCTTCTCTTCAATGTCAAGGGCACGGCGTCCTCTCGTACCGGGAGCGAGCATGGCCCGGAAATAGTGCCGCTGCACAGAGAGGTCTGCGCTCCGGAATCTGCCTGGACGTCGCTGGTTGCGGGCGTGGCATTCAGGTGCAGCCTTCGATGTCCCGGGCGAAGTGCGAGAGGGTCAGGGCGAATTCTTGCGGATAGTTGAAGGATCGGCAGGAAACCATGCCGGTGGATTGCAGTCCATCCACAAGGCTTTCCTGTACATTCCCCGCCGGGTTGGCAAACAGCAACCAGACGTTTGCGTGTTGATTCAGGTCCCGCACCATGGCGGAGAGACAGGCGGGGTCACAGGGATCCACCGTGTCCAGCCGCAGGATCAGGCGGCTGTCTGCAAGGTCATAGGTGTAGATCCAGATCTGGCGATGGTGAGTGGTGAGCGTCTGGTCGACAACCAGCCGGTCGCCGTCTTGCCAGTAGGGCTCAAGGTCCCGCATGGCGAGATGCAGGGGCGCGGCGGCGAAGGGATTGACGTAGCGGATGCGCAGACTGGAGCGGATGTTGCCGACCAGGCCTGTAACGAGCAGCAGCGCCAACAGGAGAAACTGGAGAGACACGCGGGGCCGTTGCGCCGGCGCAGGGCGCCGCAGGTACAGACCGGTCAGCAGCGCCAGCAGGGGCCACAATCCGAGGCTGTAACGAAAACGTCCCGGTACCAGCACACCGGCGATTTCGTTGGCCGCCAGAAACAGTGCCAGCGAAACCGGCGTCACGATCACCAGCAGCCACCGGGCATCCGGCGCGCGCCTCAGGCGACGGCGACGTCGCGCCTCAAGCAGCAACAGCGCCAGAGCGAGACCGTACAACGCCAGGGCCACCTTGGGCAGAAGGGTGATCAGGCCGTTGCTGAATATTTCGACGATTCGGCTCAGGACTACGTGAGGCGCCAGGGCCAGGTCCGACCCCAGCACATCCCTGTTGTAGGCGATGCCGAACAGCAGGAATTCCAGTTGCGGCAGGAAAGCCAGCCCGGCCAGCAGAAACACGGCCAGCGTCTGCAGCCAGCGCCGGTCACGCCGGACCATCAGCAAATGGAACAACCCCAGAGAGGGCGCCAGTAGCGCGCCAAAATAATGCGTGTACAGCAGACCCGACGTTCCTGCAAACAGAAGCAGCGGCCCGGCCCGGCCCGTCTGTCCCTGCCGCAGGGCGGCATGCCAGTAGCCGTACAGCGCCATCACCGAGAAAAGCACGACCAGGGTATAGGTGCGTGCGACGGCCATATAGGTGACGAACAGCACCGAGGTCGCCAGCAGCGCCGTGGCGACCAGTCCTGCACGGGCGCCGAGCATGGCCCGCCCGGCGCGCCAGAGCAGGGCCAGCGCCAGCAACCCGGCGAACCAGGACAGCGAGCGAAGCGCCACCTCGCTCCAGCCGGCCATGCGCCCCCAAGCGGCGACCAGCAGCGGCCAGCCGATTGCCTGGTCGGGAGACTTGTCGAGAATTGCCTGTTGAATCTCCGCCAGGTTGTAGGGGACGGGCTTGTATCCGCCGGTGCGCAGCAGGGTAGCGGCCTCGTCGAGATCGTAGCCGCGCGAACCCAGCAAACTGCCGGACAGCGCCGCCGCCAGCAGAAGGAGGGGCAGGACCCAGGACCAGTGGGCCCTTTCAGCCGGGATTTGCATTCCTGAACATCGATCCCCTTGCGTACTGCCGGTGGAGTGTAGACTGCCGCCGCCCTTAAGGCTACACTGCCACGCATGCAGCGCCTTGGCAACGTGTCTTCCATGTCCCTCACCGCACGGCTCTGGCGCCTGGTCGGGCTGTTCTTCTCGCTGGCGTTGCTGGTCCTGTTGCTGGACGCACTGGACCTGGACACTTTTCGAAATCTTGCGGCGGGCATCCCGCCTCTCAGCCTGCTGCTGGCCTTGCTGATTTACCTTTGTCTCAATTTCTTTCGCACGCTGCGCTTTCAGGTCCTGCTTGACGCCGGCGCGCCGGCGCTGAATGCCCTCTGGCCGGTCGTATTGGTGCACAACCTGATGGTGCGTCTGATGCCTTTCAAGACCGGCGAATTCGCCTGGCTGCTTCTGTTGCGCCGGCACTTCGGCCAGAGCGTCGGCGCCGGCCTCGGCAGCCTGCTTGGCGCGCGTCTGTTTGAGTTGCTGATCGTGTTGCTGGTCGGAGGCGCAGCCCTGGTGCAGGGCAGCGACCGCTTTGACGAAAACCGCGGCGTCCTGACTCTCTTGCTGGCGGCCCTTTTCCTGCTTTGCCTGGCCGGGCTGTTCAGCGCCGGCTGGTTGCTGCGCCAGTTGCGCCTGCGCCTGCCGGCCCAGGGAAACTTCAGCCGGCGCCTGGCAGCGGCCCTGCCCCCGCTGGAAAGCAATGTGGCGCGCCTGCGTCTGCCCCGCGTCTTCCTGCTGACCCTGCTGCTATCCTGCCTGACCTGGGGCTCGAGCGTGTGTTTCAACCTGGTGTTGCTGGCCGGCCTCGGCATCCATGGCCTGCCCCTGCTGGTGGGCGTGATCAGCATCACCATGCTGGTGGAGGCCATGCCGGTGGCCAGCATCAGCGGCCTGGGGGTGATTGAAGGCGGCTGGACCTTCGGCCTGGTCAGTCTGGCCGGTCTGGAGCCCGGTGCAGCCGTGGCAACCGGCTTTTTCCTGCATGCCTGTCAATTGTTGGCGGCGACGCTCTGCGGGCTCGGGGGCTGGCTGTGGCTGCGACGACTGCCGCGCGTGGAGCCGGCCCTGTGAGCAAACCGTACCTGTCGATCGTCATTCCGCTTTACAACGAGGCGGAATCGGTCCCGGCGCTGCATGAGGAACTGACGGCCGCGCTGGATGGGCTGGAAATCGACAGCGAGGTCATTGTGGTCGATGATGGCAGCCGCGACGGCAGCTTCGCCGCGTTGCAAGCCCTCCATGAACGCGACCCGCGCTGGACCATCCTGCGTTTCCGTCGCAACCACGGCCAGACTACCGCGCTCAGCGCCGGCTTCCAGAAGGCGCGGGGCGACGTGGTCATCACCCTGGATGCCGACCTGCAGAATGACCCGCAAGACATTCCGCGCCTGCTGGCGACCCTGGACGAGGGCTACGATATCGTCAGCGGCTGGCGCCGGGACCGCAAGGAACCCTTCCTGACGCGGCGATTGCCCTCCATGCTGGCCAATCGCCTGATCTCGCGCGTGACCGGTGTGCATCTGCACGACTACGGTTGCACGCTCAAAGCCTACCGCAGCGTGGTGGTCAAGAACATTCAACTCTACGGCGAACTGCACCGCTTCATCCCGGCCGTCGCTTCGCAGATCGGGGTGCAGGTGACCGAGATCGCCGTCAACGACCGGCCGCGCCGCTACGGCAGCAGCAAATACGGCATCAGTCGCACGATCCGCGTGTTTCTGGACCTGGTCACCGTGCGTTTCATCCTGGGCTACAGCACGCGGCCCCTGCAGGTCTTCGGCGGTCTTGGCCTGCTGACCGGCGGCCTGGGTGTGGTGATCGGGCTGATACTGAGCTTCGAGAAGCTGGCATTCAACGTGGACATCGGCAATCGGCCGCTGTTGATTCTGGCGGTGTTGCTGGTCATCGCCGGCGTACAGCTCGTCAGCATCGGCCTGGTGGCGGAGATTCTGGTACGCAACTGGCACGAAATGCGCGGTCACCCGGTCTACATCCTGCGCGACGTGCTGGAGCGTGAAGAAGAAGATGAGGGGAAAAGTTGACCATGAAGGCTACTGTGGGCCCGCAAGGGGCCGTGGAACTGCTGCGCGTTGAACACGCCGCCATTCGCGAACTCATCGACGAACTGAACGAAGAGGAAATGACGCGCCCGGACACCATCCGCTACGGTATGTATGCCGACCAGCGCCTCTCCTTCAAGGACCTGCTGGCGCATTTGATCTGTTACGAGGCGCTGGCGCAGGCGGCCATGGAGGCCTGGCAGCGCGGCGAACGGCACCAGGTCATCGACATCATGCGCAGTCCGGCGCGCAGCCATTCCCTGCATTACAGCGGCATTGCCGATCGCAGCGAGCACAGTCTGGCGCAGGTGCTGGACGAATGGGAACGTTGCCACGCCGGTCTTGAGGACGCCATCGCCGAGCTGGACGAGGACGAGTGGCGTCAATCTGCGCCCTGGCCCGAGCGCGAGCCGCTGGACCTGGGCGGCATGGTGGAGGAGATCATCGTCACGCCACCGCGACCCTTCTACCGTCATCTGCCGGTGCATATCCCGGACAGCGCCGAATACATCCGTTCCCTGCGGTGAGGGAAGAATTCACGGGGCAGACCCTGCGCGACGCCTGCAGGCAGCTGCTGGCGCATATCCATCAACTGGCCGTCCTGCGGATCGACAGCGTCCGCGACCTTCCGCTGCCGCACCAGGGCGCGTCCGGCGCCGAGGTGCGTCTGGTGCGGGTGCGCTGGCATGGCGGCGGGGGCGCGCAGGGCGAGGAAGACCTGGCGATCAAGCACGCCAGCCTGAAGGAACGGCGCATCCTGCAATTGCTGAACGACCAGGGCCAGGCGGTGCCGCCTGCGCTGTCGCCGGCATCCACCGGGCATTCCGCCGATCGCGCACCGCTGCTGATGCCCTTTGCGCGCAGCCGGCCCATGGACCGCATCTTGGGGGACCCCTACGTCCCCATGACGCAGCAGGTGGCGCGGGGTCTGGCGCGGCTGCACGCTGCCAACCTTGGGCACTGTCCGGACTGGTTGCCCCGCGCCGCCGATGACTACATGGCCCGCCTCTACCTGCAGGCCACGCAGGACGAATGGGCGCGTTGCATGGACGTGCCCGCCTTTCGCCGCGATTACGGGCAGTACGACGGGCCGCTGCGCGAGTCGCTGGCGCGGCTGATGGATTTCGTGGCAGCCCTGGACGATGAGGGCAGCTGCTCTACCCTGCTCAACAGCGATCTGCACCCGGACCACATCCGGCTTTACGGCGGCCGGCCGGTCTTCATCGACTGGGAGCAGGCCTGCTTCGGCCCGCTTTACCTGGACCTGGTGAACTACTTCACGCTGGAGACCGCCATGCTCTATCGCGACGCCCTGGCCGAGGCCGGTTGCGCCATCACGACGGCGGCCTTCATGCAGCGCTACCGGGAGGCGGGACTCTTCATGGGCCTGCGTTACCTGGAGGTCGGGCTGTTGAACTGGCAGGCCGGCGGCGAGGCCTGGCTGCAGGGCCGCTGGTTCTTCCACTACTGCCTGGCCATGGCGCTGGGCGGGCGGTAAGCGTGCCTTTACGCCCTCCCGCTGTCGCCTTCCCGCCAGGACGCGGCAACACTTCGACTCAGTCGAAGGAATGTGCCTCAGGAGCAAAGGGGACCATTCCTGCAAGGGAAAGTCCCTCTCCCTGAGGGAAGGGCTCCCGCGACTGAGCGGGAGAGGATTTAGGGTGAGGGCCAGGATGCAGAATCATTCTGCTGGCATGTCCATCAGGCGGGCCCTCACCCCCGTCCCCTTTTTCCGTCCAGAGGGACGGGAGCCCTTCTCAGGGACAGGGACAGGGAGAGAACGATTGCGTCAGGTAGAATAAACCGCGATTTCGGTGCTATACTGTGGCTGATGCACATTCATCAACGTCAGGTGGACGAACGTGAACACTGAAGCCAACGTCATGGAACGCGTAGCTCGACTTGAAGGTGCCTACGAGCATCTGGCCACCAAAGCCGACATTCAGTCGGCGAAGGCCTGGATCATTTTTGCGGCCATCATCCAGGCGATTGTCAGCGCAGGGATCAGTACGCTGGTGGCTCTGGCCCTGCGCAATGCCGGATAGAGAAACATCCAGGCAATCCTGACTCCCGGTCAAGTTAACAGGCCCCCATGTGACCCCTAATTCAGGGGTATGCGCTGCGACGCTACTTCAGCGCGGGGTACAGGCGCTCCAGCGCGCGCGCCATCAGTTCCGGCGCGACGGCGTGGCAGAGGCGCAGCCAGCCCTCCCCTTCCGGCCCGAAGGCCACGCCCGGCGCCAGACCCACGCGCGCCTCGTGCAGGATGTCGCTGGCGAGGGCGTAGCTGTCCGTGACGCCCTCGCAGGCGAACCAGGCGTAGAAGGCCCCGTCGGCAGGGGGACAATGTACCCGGGGCATTTGCCCGAAGGCCTCCCGCAGTAGGCGACGCGAACGGTCCCAGCGCGTCAGCGACTCGCGCAGGTAGGGTTCGCCCTCCCGGATGGCGCAGACGCCGGCCAATTGCGTGGCGGCCGAGGTGCAGGAATTGGTGTATTCGGTCAGCATCTCGAAGCGACCCAGCGTGCCGGCGGGGATCGTCAGCCAGCCGAGTCGCCAGCCGGTCATGGCCCAGGTCTTGGAGAAACTGTTGACGATCAGGACGGGGTCGTCGGGCTTGATCTTGTCGGCGAAAGTCGGCGCGCAGGGGCGATCGTAAACGATGCGGTTGTAGACCTCGTCGGCGACGAGCCAGATGCCGCGACGGCGGCAGAAGTCCAGAATCTCGCGTTGCCCGTCGTCGTCCAGCACCCAGCCGGTCGGGTTGGCCGGTGAATTGACCAGTATGGCGCGGGTATCGGGTCCGCAGGCATCGAAAAAGCGCTGCAGGTCCAGTCGCCAGCGACCATCATGCAGTTCCAGCGGCACGCGCACCACCCGGGCGCCCCGCAACTGCTGGATGGAGTCGAGGTTGGGCCAGGCCGGCGCGTGGGTGACCAGGTCGTCACCCGGCGCGAGCAGGGCCTGGGCGGCGATGGTCAGCGCCAGGGTGCCGGAGCCGGTGACGAGGATGCGCTCCACGCCGAAGTCCGTCCCGTAGAGAGCGTTTATGTAGTCCGCCAGCGCCTGGCGCAGGGGCGGGATACCCGCGTTTGGGGTGTAGAAGGTCTCGCCGCTGTCGAGCGCCCGCTGGCAGGCGCGGCGCACGACTTCCGCCGTCGGCAGGTCCGGTTCGCCGTACCAGAGCTGGATCAGATCGCTGAATTTCGCGGACGCGTTGGCCTCGTTGGCCAGTTCGCGAATCAGGCTGGGTTGCAGGGCCTGGACCTTCGCCGTCAGCTCAGGGCTCACCAGGCCTATCCCCGCCCCGTGAAGGGCATGCCGTTGGCCATCACGGTGATGAAGGGCACGTTGACGTCCAGCGGCAGTTCCGCCATGTGGCGCACGGCATTGGCCACGTGGTCGGCGTCCATGGTGGGCTCGACGCGCATCTGGCCGTCCGCCTGGATGACTCCCTCCTCCATGCGGCGGGTCATCTCGGTGGCGGCGTTGCCGATGTCAATCTGGCCGCAAACGATGTCCCATTCACGGCCGTCAAGGGACGTGGAGCGCGTCAGGCCGGTCAGGGCGTGCTTGCTGGCGGTGTAGGGCGCGCTCATGGGGCGCGGCCGCTGGGCGGAGAGCGAACCGTTGTTGATGATGCGACCGCCGCGCGGCCGCTGACGTTTCATCAGACGGAAGGCGGCCTGGGTACAAAGAAAGACGCCGGTCACGTTGATATCGAGTACGCGGCGCCAGGCCCCCGCGTCGAGTTCGTCCAGAGGCAGGCCCAGGGCGCTGATGCCGGCGTTGTTGAAGAGCAGATCGAGACGGCCGTAAGTCTCTTCCACCCGGGCGAAGAGCGCGGCCACCGAGTGCTCGTCGCTGACGTCGCAGGCTTGCACCAGGCCGCGATCCGCTGCCACGCCGCTTTCGGCCAGGGTCTCGTGCAACAGGTGCTCGCGACGACCGGCCAGCGCCACGGACCAGCCCGCGTTCCAGAGGGCGAAGGCCGTGCGTCGGCCGATGCCACTGCCCGCGCCGGTGATCAACGCAATTCTTCCGCTTTCGCTCATGCCTCGTGCCCTCCATTGTTGCCGCTTGTGGCGCCCCAGGTCGCCCGCGCCAGGGCCTCGTAGTTGGCGCCGGGTGTGATCTGCCCCAGCACGCAGGGGTGACTGGCGCCGCTGAGCGCCGGCAAACTGCCAGGCCGGTTGTGCCAGGTCTCGTGGGCCAGCAGGGCGAAGACCAGCGCTTCCTTGTGGTCGCTCGGGTAGCCCAGGTCTTCATGCGTGAGCAACTGCGCCGGCGCGACGGCCTCGCGCAGCATGCCCACGATGGCCGGATTGTGGCGTCCGCCGCCGCCGAGGATGACCTCCTGCACGGGCTGCGGCGCGTAACGTTCGTAGGCGCGGGCGATGGAACGCGCCGTCAACGCGGTGAGGGAGGCGAGGATGTCGGGCGCGCTCATGCCGCGGCGCTGCGCGCTGGTGACCAGGCTGGTGGTCATGCTCATGCCGAAGGTCTCGCGGCCGGTGGACTTGGGCGGCTTGCGATTGAAATAGGGATGCGCCAGTCGCATCTTCAACCAGGCTTCCTCGACCGCCCCGGCGCGCGCCAGCAGGCCGTGGCGATCATAGTGACGACGGCCGTCCGACAGGATGTTCACGGCGCAGTCCAGCAGGGAATTGCCGGGGCCGGTATCGAAGGCCAGGGGCTGACTCTCATTGTCGTTGAGTGGCGGCAGAAAGGTGACGTTGGCGATGCCGCCGATGTTTTGCACGGCCCGCCAGTGTTCCGGATGGCGCAGCAGCAACCAGTCCAGCGTGGCGGCCAGTGGCGCGCCCTGACCACCGGCGGCGATATCGCGCGGGCGAAAGTTGCTGACGGTCGTGATGCCGCTGCGCTCGGCGATGAGCGCGGCCTCGGTCAGTTGCAGCGAGGCGGTGACCTCGCCGCGTACGTTGACGTTGTGCCAGAAGTTCTGTCCGTGCGAACCGATCAGGTCCACGTCGGCGGGTTGCAGGCCTGCCTCCTCGACCAGCGCCAGGACTGATTCGGAGAAGAGTTCGCCCAGTTCAAAATGCAACGCGGCCAGTTCGTCGGTGCTGCCCTTGCGCGTGCCGGCGTCAAGGATGCGTGGCTGCATGTCCGGCGGGAAGGGATGGGTGCGCGTCGCGCGCAACTCCAGCGAAAGCGCGGGCGCCGCGCCATGGATTTCACAGAGGACGGCGTCGATGGCGTCCGCGGAAGTGCCGGATATGAGGCCGATGACGAGCATGGGCGGACTGTCTCTCCCGGGTGGTCGCGGCGGAATTGTCGCAGGCGCATTCTGGACGCGGCGCCGACGGCCGTCAAGAGTTTACCCAAAGTGGCGGCAATCCCTTGCATTTTCGTCGGGAGGGGATACACTGCTGCCAACAACCGCATACGCCAGCGCGGAGTCGTCGTGGCCCTTGGCCCGACGTCAAACGGGGGAAGCCGGTGAGAAGCCGGCACTGTCCCGCAGCGGTGATCCCGACAGCGATCGGGAAAGTCCGAATGCCCGTCCGCGCCGGAGTGATGAACCTTCGTGGAGAAAGGGGAGCACTGTGAAAGACTTTTCACGTTCTGCGACCCGCCACCTGGCGGGTTTTCTGTTGAGGGGGGTCGCCCGACCGCTGCTCGTTGCGGCCCTGCTGTTGCTGTTGACGGCGCCGCTGGCCGGCCAGGATGGCAACCTGACCCAGGACTGCGTCGAGAATTTCGACCCCGCCGTCGATTACTTCCCGGACAAGGCGGCCCTGGTCAACGCCAGTGGGCTCGAGATCGAGTATCACGGGCATTACAAACTGCTGCGCACGCTGCAACCCTGGCCGGGCGCGGAGTCCGCGGTCGAGTACCTCTTGCTGCAGTGCGGCACACCGCTGCCGGAGGGCCATGAGGACGCCCTGGTGGTCGAGGTACCGGTGAACAGCGTCATCTCGCTGTCGACCACGCAACTGCCCAATCTGCTGGACCTCGGTCAACTGGACAAGCTGGTCGCAGTGGACAACGGCAACTACGTCAACACGGCCGAAGTGGTGGCCATGCTGCAGGCGGGCGACCTGGCCGAGGTCGGCAACGGCGCCTCGATCAACGTTGAGCGCGTGCTGGAACTGGCGCCGGACCTCGTGCTGGCCAATGGCTTCAACCCGGAGACGGATGCCCATCCTGTGCTGCTGGAGGCCGGCGTCTTCACCGCCATCAACGCCGACTGGCTGGAGCCGAGCCTGCCCGCGCGCGCCGAGTGGCTCAAGTTCGTCGCCGCCTTCTTCAACGAGGAAGCGGCTGCGGAAACGCTCTACGGGCGACTGATGGCCGAATACGACGAAGCCGCCGCCCTCGCCGCTGCTGTGCCGGAAGAGGACCGACTCACCGTGTTGCTTAACACCTTTTCGCCCTACAGCGACGCCTGGATCATCCCCGGGCAGGAGAGCTGGGTGGGCCAGTTGATGCGCGACGCCGGCGTCAACTACGTGCTGATGGACGAAGTCACCGGCGCGGTCAACCAGCCCTTCGATTTCGAGACCGTCTACGAGGCCGGTCTTGAAGCGCCCGTCTGGATTCTCAACCGCTTCCTCATGGGCTCGCTGGAGGCGCTGCTGGCCGACGACGAGCGCTACGCCGGCTTCGCCGCCTACGGCAACGACGCCGTCTACAACACCGATGCCCGCACCAATGAGCACGGCGGCAACGACTACTGGGAGACGGGTCTGGCGCGGCCGCACCTCCTGCTGCAGGACCTCGTAAAAATCTTCTATCCGGAGCTCCTGCCGGAGTACGAGCTGATGTTCCACCGGAAGCTCTCTTGAATCGCGCGTTATGGCGCTGGCCGGGCGCGGCACTGCTGCCTGGCCGGCAACAGAGCGACCCCCTGCAGTGGCGGCGCCTGCGACGCTGGCTGCTGCAGGGCGGTCTGCTTTGCCTTGTCCTGTCGCTCTTCCTGCTGTCCCTGATGATGGGTTCGGTCACCATCCCGCCAGGGGAGGTATTGCGCGCGCTGTCGGGCGCGGGCGCCAGCGAGAACGCCTGGGAAAGTATTGTGCTGCTGATTCGCCTGCCGAAGGCCCTGACGGCCCTGCTTGCGGGGGCGGCGCTGGGTGTCAGCGGTCTGTTGATGCAAACGCTCTTCCGCAATCCCCTGGCCGGGCCCTACGTGCTGGGCATCAGTTCCGGCGCCAGCCTGGGGGTGGCGCTGGTGCTGCTCGGCGCCGGCGGAACACTGGGTCTGACCCTGCTGACGGGTCTCGGGCCGGGCGGCAGCCTGGCGCTGGCCGGCGCGGCCATGGGCGGCGCGGCGCTGGTGCTGGCGCTGGTCTTGTTGGTGGCACGGGCCGTGGGCAGCAACATGACCCTGCTGGTCCTGGGAGTCATGCTGGGCTCCCTGACCAGTGCGCTGGTCAGTATGTTGCTATATTTCAGCGTGCCGGAACAAATCCAGGCCTACGTCAACTGGAGCTTCGGCAGCTTTGGCACGGTCAGCTGGCGAGAGTTGCGCGTGATGGCGCCGCTGCTGCTGGCCGGTCTGACGCTGGCGGCGCTGCTGGCCAAGCCGCTGGACGCCCTGCTGCCCGGCGAATCCCTGGCGCAGGGCCTGGGGCTGAACGTCCGGCGGGCGCGGCTGCAAATCATGCTGGCAACAGCCGTGCTGGCCGGCACCGTGACGGCTTTCTGCGGCCCGGTCGGCTTTCTGGGCATCGCCGTGCCGCATCTCTGCCGCAGCCTGGCGGGCACTTCCGGTCATCGCACGCTCTTGCCCGCCTGCATGCTGGGCGGCGCGGCGCTGGCGCTGGTGGCCGCGCTGGTCGCCGAGTTGCCGGGCAGCAATCTGGTGCTGCCCCTGAATGCCGTGATGGCCCTGCTGGGCGCGCCGGTGGTCATTCACGTGTTGTTGCGACGCCGTAACCTGCGGCGCGTCTTTGCGTCATGAGCCTGCTGCAAGCCAGTGGACTGGCCGTCGGCTACCGGCGCGGGCGGCGGACGCCGCTGACGCTGGTGACGGACGCGGACCTGTCGCTGGCGGCGGGCGAACTGGTCTGCCTGATCGGGCCCAATGGCGCCGGCAAGTCCACCCTGCTGCGTACCCTGGCCGGTCTGCAAGGGCCGCTCGCCGGCAGGGTGACGCTGGCCGGCGCGGACCTGCACGCCATGGACCCGCGCGAGCGGTCGCGCTCTCTGGCGACAGTGTGGACGGATCCGGTCGAGGTCGGTCTGCTGGCCGCTCGCGAACTGGTCGCCCTGGGGCGGCACCCGCACACCGGCTGGAGCGGACGCCTGCGCGCGGAGGACGAAACGGCGATCGACGCCGCGCTGGCGGCGGTGGATGCGACGCAACTCGCCTGGCGGCCGGTGGACCGCCTCAGCGACGGCCAGCGGCAGAAAATCAACATCGCGCGGGCGCTGGCGCAGGAGCCCCTGCTCCTGCTGCTGGATGAACCGACCGCCTGGCTGGACCTGGCGCGGCGGGCCGAAATCATGGCCCTGTTGCAGCGTCTGGCGCGCGAGCAGGGCTGTGCCGTCCTGCTTAGTTCACACGATCTGGAGCTGGCGCTGCGCCACGCCGACCGCCTGTGGCTGATGAGCGGCGACGGGAACCTGCGCGCCGGCGCGCCCGAGGACCTTGCGCTCCGCGGGGAGCTTTCCGCGGCCTTCCGCAGCGCCGGCCAGCACTACGACCCGCTCGAAGGGAAATTCGTATCCCTTCAGTCGCGTCCGGGCGGGCGGGAGGTGGCGCTGCAGGGCGCGGGCGTGGCCGCCAGCTGGACCCGGCGGGCCCTGGAGCGCGGCGGTTACCGTGTCTGTGAGTCAGGAGGCAGGCGCGAGGCAGAGGCCGAGGTCAAGGTACTGCCGCGCGGCTGGGAACTGCGTGTCGGCAGTTCAAGGCAACGCTGCGAGTCGCTGGAATCCCTGTTGTCGGCGCTGGCGGCCGCGCCGGTCGATTAAGGGCTCACCACCGCGCCAGGATGCGGTCCGCGGCGCGCCAGGCGAGGGCCTTGATGGTCAGCACCGGGTTGAAGCCGCCGTTGGTCACGTGTACCGAGCCATCCAGCACGAAGAGATTGTCGTGACCGTGGACGCGCTGCCAGCGGTCCACGACCGAGTGCGCCGGGTCGTCGCCCATGCGACAGGTGCCCGCCTGGTGCTGGCCGCCGCTGAGGCCCCCTGAAGGGCGGCTGCCCCAGATTTCGGTCACGCCCGCGGCCCGCCACCATGCTTCGGCGCGCCCGTACATGAAGTCCGCTGTGCGCAACGTCTCCGGGTGCAGGGCGCCGGAAAGATGCGCCACCGGAATGCCGTAACGGTCGCGCACTTTCGCGTCCAGCGTGACGCGGGCGTCGGGGTTGGGAATCTCATGGATGGTGGCCTTGGCCTCGCCGACGAAGCGGTAGCTCTCGCGCATGAAATCCTTGGCGGCCTGGCCCCAGCGCGGCAGGTCCGGCGGTGTGAAGCGCTTCCAGAAGATGACCGGCAGCACGATCAGGTTGTCGATGATGATGCCGCCGCCGATGACGTCCGGGTTGCCGTGGTTGAAGTCACAGGTGCCGATGCCGCCGCCCGGCCCCAGATTGTCCATGACGGGTTGCGGGAAGATGCCCCTGACATTGGCGTTCGTGTGCCCCTGCAGGTGGCGCCCGACCTGGTCGCCCTGGTTGCCGAGACCGGAAGGCTCCCGCGCGGTCGCCGAGTTGAGCAGCAGGCGCGCGCTTTCCACCGCGCCGGCGCTGACGATGACGATCTCCGCTTCCGCCGACCCGGCGACGCCCGCCGCATCGATCCAGCGTACGCCCTTCACACGCCCGCCGCTGTCGCAGTCGATGCGCTCCACCATCACGCCGGCGCGCATCTCGCAGTTGCCGGAGCGCAGGGCGCGCTCGATCAGGGTGTTGCGGGTGCCGTTCTTGGCGTCCACCGGGCAGGCGAAACCGACGCAGTGCTGGCAGCGGATGCAGGCGGGCCGGCCCAGGTAATTGATGCTGTTGATGAACTGGGGAACAGGCAGCGCGTTCCAGCCCAGCGCCTGCAGCCCGGCGAGGCCGGCCTCGGCCTGGGCGTTGTGCGGCAGGGGCGGCATGGGATAGGGACGGCGGTAGGGCGGCAGGTGTGCCATGGCGCGGTGGTCGCCGCTGACGCCGATCTCCCACTCCACCTTCTCGTACCAGGGCTCGAGATCCTCGTAGCTGATCGGCCAGTCGGCCAGGGAACTGCCCTCGGGCGCGCCGTAGATGCTGGCCATGCGGAAGTCCTGCGGCATGAAGCGCCAGGCGCGGGCGCCGAAGACTCGCGTGCCGCTGCCGACCATGGCGGCGTTGTTCTGGTAGCCGCCTTCGTGCGGCCGGACGACACGGCCGTCCTCCAGGCTGCGCGGGTTGCCCTCGACGTCGGGGCCGGCGTTGTGACCGTAGAGCGAAAGACGCTGGTTGCGCAGATGGTCGCGTCCCAGTTGCGCGTAACTCAGGTCCGGGCCGCGTTCCAGCAGGAGGACGCGCTTCCCCGCCTCGGCCAGCAGGCCGCCCGCCACGCCGCCGCCCGCCCCCGCGCCGACGATGATGGCGTCGTAGCGGGTCATGGATGGCAAACGCTGACCGGGCAGCCCTCACCCCCCGACCCCCTCTTCCCGTCCACCGGGACGGGAAAAGGTTTGGCGTGAGGGCCGCTCACCACTGCTCGACGATGTGTTCGGCCGCGCGCCAGGACGTGGCCATGATCGTCAGCACCGGGTTGAAGCCGCCGTTGGTCACGTGTACCGAGCCATCCAGCACGAAGAGGTTGTCGTGGCCGTGCACGCGTTGCCAGGGGTCCACCACCGACTCCGCCGGGTCCTCGCCCATGCGACAGGTGCCCGCCTGGTGCTGGCCGCCACTGAGGCGCAGGTCGGGGCGGTAACCCCAGACCTTTTCCGCGCCCGAGGCACGCAGCCACTCCTCGGCGCGGTCATAGATGAACGATGCCGTACGCACGGTTTCGGGGTGCGTCGTGCCGGACAAATGGGCGACCGGGATGCCGAATTTGTCGCGCACCTTCGGGTCCAGCGTGACGCGGCCGTCGGGGCTGGGGATCTCGTGTACGGGCCCCTTGATGTCGCCCAGACAGCGATACCTGTCGCGCATGAACTGCTTGGCCGACAGTCCCCAGCGCCTGATGTCGCGCGGCACGTAGATTTTCCAGGAGATAATCGGCAGTACGATGAAGTCATCCGCCAGCATGCCGCCGCCGATGACGTCCGGATTGTCGTGGTTGAACTCACAGGTGGCCACGCCGCCGCCCGGCCCCAGGTTGTCCATCATGCGCTCGGGGAAGAGGCCGATGGCCAGGGGATAGTAATGGCCCTGCAGATGCCGTCCGACCTGGTCGCTGTGGTTGCCGAGGCCATTGGGCTCGCGCTTCGTCGCGGAATTGAACAACAGGCGCGCGCTTTCCACGGCGCCGGCGCTGACGATCACGATCTCGGCCGTCGCGCTGTCCCGCAGTCCCGCGTTGTCGATCCAGTTCACGCCGCGCACGCGGCCGCCATTGTCGCAGTCGATGCGCTCGACCATCACGCCGGGTTTGAGTTCGCAGTTGCCGCTGCGCAGGGCGGCGGCGATCGTCGTGTTGTGCGTGCCGTTCTTGGCCTCCACCGGGCAGGCGAAGCCGACGCATTGCTGGCAGCGGATACAGGCCTGGCGACCGCCATAGTCCACGCTGTTGATGAACTGCGGCATCGGCAGGGACTGCCAGCCGAGATTCTCCAGACCTTTCATATGCGTACGCATGGCCGTGTTCGGCTTCAGCGAGGGCATGGGATAGGGACGCTTGTAGGGCGGCAGATGGGTCATGGCCGAGTCCGTGCCGGAGACGCCGATCTCCCACTCCACCCGCTCGTACCAGGGTTCGAGCTCCTCGTAGTCGATGGGCCAGTCCGCCAGCGAACTGCCTTCCGGCACGCCGTAGATGCTGGCCATGCGGAAGTCCTGCGGCATGAAGCGCCAGGCCTGGGCGCCGAAGACTCGCGTGCCGCCGCCGACCATGGCGGCGTTGTTCTGGTAACCTCGCTGGTGCGGCAGCACGATGCTGCTGTCCTCCAGGGTGCGCGGGTTGCCCTCAATGTCGGGGCCGGCGTTGTGGCCGTAGAAGGAACCGCGCTGGCTGCGCAGGTGGTCGCGCGGTACCTGCGCAAATTCGGAACGGGGGCCGCGTTCCAGCATCAGAATGCGCTTGCCCGCCCCGGCCAGCACACCGGCGGCCACGCCGCCGCCCGCGCCGGCGCCGACGATGATGGCGTCGTAGTGGGTCATCCATTCACCTCATAGCCGATCATGCGCCAGGCGACGCCGTCGCGGTTGCCGCCGTTGCCCGGGTCACTGTAGAAACCTTCCGCGCAGTGCTCGACGAAATCGGCGAAGAAGGCGGCCGGGTCCAGCGGCCAGTCCGCCTGCACCTTGCCCTGCTCCACCCACGTCAGCAGGGCGTCCTGCTGCTCGTCCTCCAGGGCGGCGAAGGCCTGGCCGTGGGCGGCCTGCGCTTCCGCCTCCAGCGCGTCCGTGAAACGCGGGTAGTCCTGCGCCAGGTGCGTCAGGTCCCGCCCCAGTTGCTTCAGCAGATAGTCGGCGACGCCGGCCTCGACGCCGCCGGGGAATTCGTCCTCCGGAATGACGCGGTCGATGGCGGCGTGCAGGGTCTGCAACTGCCTCTCGTTGAACATGGGCTCTCCTCCCGCGGCGAAGTGTAGCGCCTTTGGCGCCTGCCACAAACGCGCGGGGCTTTGCGACCGGCAATCGGTCATTGTAGACTCGGGGAACAGGAAATCCGGGCCGCGCGCCGGGAAGCGAGGGACATGATGGTTGTTGAGGCAGAACATCTCCGGGACGTCGACCTCTTTCGCGCGGCGGACGAGGACGCCTTGCAGGACATGGCGCTACACTGCTCGCGCATCGAGTTGCTGGCCGGCGCCACGCTCTTCGAGCAGGACGCGCCGGGCGATGCGCTCTACGTGCTGGAGTACGGCCAGATTCACATCCTGCGCCAGTACGAGGACGGCGAGCAGGTGATCCTGGCGACGGAAATCCCTTTTTATCCGATCGGCAATCTCTCCATGCTGGCGGCCCAGCCGCGCACGGGCACCGTGGTCGCCGTGTCCGACTGCACCCTGATCGTGCTGAAGCGCTCGACCTGGCTGGTCCTGTGCGACCGCCACCACAGCCTGTTGCGCGCCGTGCAGGAGCGGCTCGCGTTGCGCCTGTATCGCATGAATCTGCTGGTGCGCGAGAATGCCATCGGCGACGCCGCGGCGCGCGTGGCCAGCCTGTTGCTGCTGATGGCCGACGACATGCCGGACAGCCCGCTGCTGCAGCCCTATCGCGTCAACCGCATGGCCCGCGCCACCGCCACCGACGTGGACGTCATCGAGCATCTGCTGGCGGACTGGGAAGCGGAGGGGATCGTTCGCCTGCGCGACGAGCAGGTGGAATTTCTGGACGTGCAGCGCCTGGAGCGACTCGCCGGTTGATGCGCTCCGGTCAGGCGGATGGCGTCAGGCGCCGACGCAACCAGGTCTCGCTGAAGCGGACGTACTGGATGCGCTCGCGGCGCCAGGTGTAGACCATGTGAATCGTCCCGTCGCGCGTTTGGAGCAGGGTCGGGTAGGAGTACTCGCCCACCTCCTCTTCCAGCAGCAGGGGTTTGCCCCAGTTTTCGACATGCGATGCCAGCAGGAGGGCCAGCGGCGAGCGTCCGCGCAGGACGGGGTTGCAGGCCAGCAGCAGATCCCCGCTGCCCAGACGAATGAGGTCGAGGCCCGAGTTGGGGTTGGGAATCGATGTCGACTGCGGCGGCTTCCAGCTCTCGCCGGCGTCGCGGGACTCCGTGCGCCAGAGGAAACCGCCCTGCCCGCCCGTCCGCAGATACGCGAGTACGCGCCCGTCGTCCAGCGCGACGAGGCAGGCGTGGATGTTGCCCGACGGCGAGACGATCGGCTCGCCCAGGCGCCAGTTTTCCCCGCCGTCCTCTGAGATCAGCATGCGCGAACACCACTCCCGCTCGTCGTAGGCCGGCAGCAGGATGCGCCCGGGCAAATGCAGCGCTGCACTGCGGAACATCAGGCCGGGGTAGACCATCAGGGCCTGCAGCGGACCCCAGCTGAGACCGCCATCCGCCGAGTCCTGAAAGTGCGGTTGCGCGCTGGTCCAGCGCTCGCCGGGCGGCACCACGTTGCAGAAGAGACGCAGACGCCCGTCCGCAAGAGGCAAAAACACGGGCTGTCCGAGGGCCTGGCCCGGCACGGCGACCAGCACCTGCGCCGCGCTCCAGTCCTGCGCGCCAGAATCGAGACGCGCACCCAGAATCACGACGTCCCTGGCCAGTTCGCGCGTCCCGCCAAACCAGGCGGCCAGCAGGGTCCCGTCCGACAGCTCGCTGAGCGTGGCGCAGTGCACCGACGGCTGTTGCGGCAGCGGCGGATGCAGCGGGCGGGAAATCACAAGGGAGCCTTCCTCCCGGGGCAATTGCGGCGCGCAGCGTCATAGACTACAGTTTCGCGCACGAAGCGCAAGCGTACCGGGCGGGACGACCCCCATGCTCACTGCCGCGGACTATTTCAATCTGAAGACTACGGCGCTGGCCGGCCTCTTCGCCGACACGGACTACGTCTGGGAGGCGGTGGCGCGCATCGAGCCCTGGATCGAGCGGCGCTTCGCAGAGGGCCTGCGTCCAGGTCACGACGGCGCGAGCGTTGCCGGGTCGGCGGTCATCGGCCCCGGTCCCGTCTACATCGGGCCGGGCACGGTCGTGGGCCCGGGGGCTTGCATCGAGGGTCCGGCCATCATCGGCGCTGACTGCGAAATTCGCCACGGCGCATTGCTGCGGCCCAACACCATCCTCGGCGACGGCGCTGTCGTAGGCCACGCCAGCGAGACAAAGAACGCCTTGCTGCTGGAACACGCCGCCGCGCCGCATTTCGCCTACGTCGGCGACAGCATCCTCGGCCAGCGCGTCAACCTCGGCGCCGGGACCAAGCTCTCCAACGTTGGCATCACCTCGCGCGCGGGGGCGGACGCGCCGCGGCGTCACATTCTGCTGCATTGCGACGGCGTGACCCATGACAGCGGCCTGACCAAGCTGGGCGCCATCATCGGAGACGACGTGGAAACGGGCTGCAACTGCGTCACCAACCCCGGCGTGCTCATCGGGCCGCGCACGCTGGTCTATGCGCTGACGTCGCTGGCTCCGGGCTGCTATCCGGCGGACCACATTATCAAGTTGCGCCAGACCCAGCGACGAATCGTCCGCCGCCGTTGATCGACGGACTCTCAATCTTCGCTCGGCAGGCAGTAGGCGGCCGGGTCGATCAGGGCGTCGACCAGCAAGGCTTGCCCCTCGCCCAGGGCCTCGCGCACGGCTGACTCGCAGGCCTCCAGGTCCCCGCTGCGCAGGGCGGGGATGCCGTAGGCCGCGGCGATCTGCGCGAAGTCCGGGTTGCTGAATTCTGTTCCCCAGGCCGGGGCGCCGGCGCGCACTTGTGCCAGACGAATGAGGTCCAGCGCGCCGTCATTCATGACGACCGTGACCACCGGTGCGCCCAGACGGGTGACGAGTTCCAGTTCGCCGGTCACCATCGCCATGCCCGCGTCACCCGTGATGCAGAGCGACGGGGCGCGACCCAGCGCCAGGCTGGCCCCGATGGCCGCCGGCAGGCCGTAGCCCA